>JAIXQO010000004.1 GCA_027485695.1 Pseudomonadota bacterium | reverse complement strand
TGGATTGTCACCCATCCTTAAATTTCAGGCACTTACGAGCCCTTTTGTCCTATTGTAGGACAAGCTCAGTAAAAGTCACACGTGATTTTTGTCCTACGAGCGCGATTTTTGGGAAATGCGTTTCTGGAGATTTCTAGACGTTTCGTGGAAACTTTGAAGTTGCGGTACCGCAGCCGAACTGGTGTTCGCGGCTGATTCAACGCGGCTTCCAACATGCTAAGTTCCTCGCGAGTCCTATACTCAATTTGTGATATAGCTATAGAATGAAGCCGCTTTTTGACGAAGATCGTTTTAGTTTTGAGATCCAAAAGGCTTTTAAAAAATCGAAGCCTCCAGCCGGCGAGATGTTACAGGGCGCATTTTTCGCACTTTACACAGCTCAGGAACGTATGCGGGCTGCTTCTCTCTTATATAGCTCTAAACATCATTGCGAGGGCTTTTCTATGTACGTAATTGCATTAGAAGAGTTCAGCAAAACCTTTACTTATCTCAACTTATTGATTGATTGGGCAAATCATCAGAAAGTAACCGACTTTAGAAATAAGCAGAAAGATCACATTTGGAAGCTTCAAAGGTTGTCTGATGTATTCGCGTGCATTTTTTTTCCGGAGCGGCGGGCGGCTTATGGAATTGTTCTGCCGGAGTCTTTTAGTTTTAAAGCGAATGGAGACTTTGACGATTTTGTTGAACGTCTAGCAAAATTGAGCGTTCATAAAGTTCATCTCGCAAGGCTGCAAACGTTGTATTCAAACTTCGATGGTAAGGTTGTGTCCAGTCCGCATCACTACGCTTCTTTAGCCAAAATGGATTCAATTATAAAAGATCTTGAGATCTTGCAGTCTCTCTTGGATGGCTTTTTGCAATTTATGGAAAAATATGTCGGAGTGCTTCTTGATCCAATTAAGAACTGCTTTTATGAAACTGATCCGAAGAAGATTGTGAAATTAAAAAAAGAGCTTAATAGAAGATTTGAAAGAATTTTACCTGCCATTCGATCAATTATAGATGATTACTCTCTTGTTCACAGCGGGAAATCTATATATTCGGTGGGCTTCAATTTTGGTGAGTTGTTTAAGGATTTAAATCCTACCCCCTCTAACATGATGAAGTTCCTAACCCATTTAGAGGACTTGATTCGAAGCGGTCGAAAAATTGATACGAAACACTTTTTCCCGCCACTGAATGATTCTGCCAAGAAAACTTTTACTGATTGGTACCAGAGCAATAAATCTCGTTCCAAGAAAACTAGAAATGTTTGAGGAGATATCTTGAGTCGAAAGGGCTTACACTAATAATAAAGTAACATCGTTTGCGTAATTTGATGCTATTCGTCTTCTTCATGGTGGGCTTCAATTGGAACATCAGAATCTTCAACTCTAGTCTCAACGCTAATGAACTCTACGCCAGATTTAGGTTTGAGAACTTTCCAAAGGCGAGTCCAGTGCGCAGCAACCAGTTTTCCAGCAGTTAAAATACTTTGAGCGTCCGATTTAGGATCTGGCAACTCTGAAGTGGGTGCGGGAAAAATTGAATCTATATCCACTAGAAGTCCGTTACATAAGTCGGCAAGATCGTCGAAAGCACTTGGAGGTAAACTGTTTATATTCAGCGGTTTTAATTTGGACCAGGAGTGAAGTACTTTGAAGTTTTCTATATTGTCTTTTAGTTTGGCGAGAACATTAGCGACATGATCCGCAATTTCTGTGGGTGCCTCAAGATTTAATATTCCCGGGGAACTCGCGTGTACCTGTGCAGAGCTTACGCGTTGATTCTTAGGGATATTATCGCGCATCTTTTTAAATGCTTTAGCCACCGGAAAGCCACCATCGTAGTCATATCTGAGAATCGAATTGGGAACTTTTCGAGCCGTTCCAGGCTGAGAGAAGTAACCGAATGCTGAGACTTCTAGATACTTTTTTTCAATTGTAGCAAATAGCTCTGCATTCCAATCAGTTCCAACTAGAAAGCTCTGTGGTTTAGTTTTCCAGTGCGGTCTAAGTGACTCATCATGTTTTGCTTCTGCTAAAGGTAAATACATCTTTGGGAGTTTTTTTAAACGAACAGCAAAAACTGATTCATTTATACTTCCATTACGATCAACTATGTAACCGCCACCATCACTTGCGCATGTAAGTAGTTCCAGCATGGACACCTGTCCTGCTAGATATCTCGCAAGTGTTCTGTAGTCAGAGCGTACAACTAACCATCTGTTCAATGAGCCTTGCTTAGCACACCATTTTTCAAGATATAATCCGCCGCTTGGATCACCTCTATACTCTGTGAGAATTTCTCCCTCAAAGTATTCAAGCACTCTGACTCTTTTAAGAAGTGGAAGGTCATCTCGCAATTCAGAAGGAAAACTATGTAGCATATGAATTCTCCGAACTGGACTCGAGACTATCCACAACATCCGCTGCAATATAATCCGTAATTCTTTGATGAAATGTTACATCTGAATATTGGTGCAGACCAAAGTGACCTTTTCTATCTTCTAGAGAGGAAGTTCCGTCAGTGGGAAGTAACTCTATGCGGCCAATGTATCCACCGTATCGCTCTATTACATCAAATTTATTTGATAAAGACCTTATTCTATTTTGTGCACTTTCAATTGATGTGAAGAACGATAAAGCAAAGTGGTCACACTTTAGGTCTTTGTCCAAATTGTCACGTATAGCAACAGGTAAGAAATCATTGGCAGTACTTTCTCTATTTACAAACCTGAAACCGACCTTGGTACGTGGTTGAAAATTATGTGTACATGGACACGGTTGGACGGAAATTTCACTAAGTTGGGTTTTGTATTTAAATTCCATTATTTATTTAAAAAATACCAAACCCACATAAACCTTTCAAGTAGATAATGCAATCCGGCAAGAGTACATCACTTTATGTGCTGTAACCTGGCAGGAGTACTACTTCGTAGACCTGCTTGAGAGATGAAAGACTGTCCTCGGGCAATTTCATGCCGTAGCACCGTAGACGTTCGCTACTATTTAAAGCTTACCACCGTCGTTAAATAACTGATGCCGTACCAGTGTTGAGGGGTGAAGCATCCATTTTTTCATGACTAGTTGGGATGCAAGGTTCCTTTACGTTTTTGTATGCAGAAATGTGAATTCTTAGCGGAGGCTACCTGCAGACTCCTCACTCTCATTTACTTCGCCGGCTCCCTTTCGAAAACTGGCTGAGCCGTCCTGGGTCCTTCTCTGCAAACGACGTTATTTTTCTTCAGGTACTGCATTAGTCTTTTTCTTCGCTGTGTTGCCTAAAGTTATTTCTTTAGAAATTAGGATCATTTCCAGATCTTGTATTCAAACGCAATAAACACAAATATTCTTGCTAGTATAAATGGGCGGTCAACTGTCCGTGCCGACGTGGGGACTAAATCGAATGTTTACAGTATTTGTCGATGAATCTGGACATTCGGGTGAAAACTACAACGATGTCAGTCAGCCATTTTACGTGTGTGCTGGATGGCTTGTCGAATGCAATAAACTAGATGAATTCCGATCGGAGATTATTAATTGGGAATTACAGTTTAAATCTCCTCGTGAGCTCAAATCCTCAAAGGTGCTGCGACGTGTGGATGGTCTATCCAAAAAACTTGAGCTGTTCTCCGCACTTGCGAAATTCGCATCTCCAACATATTGCGTAATTGAGAAAAGATTCGCAATTTGTGCCAAAATAATTGAGTCTGCACTGGATCATACCTATAACGAAGAGTGGAGATCCATTCGCTCAAGAGACCCTGAAGCTAAGTATAATTTTGCACACGAACTTTACGATCTTCTCGACCTAAGCGAGCTTCATTCGTTCGCTATTGCAGTTAGAGCTCGCAATCCTGCGCAAGTTGAAGTTGCTTATAAAAAAGTCCTTGAAAGAGTTAAGGCTTCCCAGTTCCTGGAGCTTCATACTCTTTTAAATGCGGCTCCAGTTTCAGAGGTTGTGGCTTACCTATCGAGTGGGACCAATCTAACTAATGCAATCAATGGTACCGCCCTGTTCGTGTTGATGAGCAATTTAGAAGGTTTCTTTCGACGGATTGGCGTGAGTTCGTGGCACCTGTGCCATGATGAAGTAGTAAAGTTAAGACCGCACTTTTTGCAAATGCATGGGTGGCTCAAAGATGGGGCGTCTGATTGGTTCAATCGTGAATTTGGAGGTAGCCTTCCAACGGGGCCCTATAGGATTGCAGACCTAACATTTGTTGATTCTTCTAGTGAAGCAGGTGTTCGAGCGGCAGACTATTTATCCGGGACGCTCAGGCACATTCTTGAAAATAGAAATACGCTATTTGAGCAAAGAGATGATGTCGTTAAGAAACTATCCCTGATGACATTCGGGCCTCTAGTTCGAAAAGGCTTTCCAGACCTAAGTTTTCCGCCTCTTTTTCATGAGGTACTTTCTTCTGAAGTAATTTTAGAAGTATTGCGATTGTTTGCTGGTGAACCCGAATCGTAGCTTGGACAATAGAACCCGCATCATCTGTTCTCGATCTAGATCAGATGATGTGTCTATGTTTTCAGGAAGCTCATCGGGACATTGAATTCGTAAAATTAGGTTCATCAAAAGATGTGATGCTAGACTTCGAGCCAAATGATCCTTTTTTGCGTAAGGTAGTGATGGACCATTCTCACGCAAGCTATAACAAAACAAACAATTTAGTCCTCCAAGACGGTCCAAAACAGACCTTTCTACGCGCCATGTTGGCGAGTGGCCGACATTTATCAAGCTAAGTTTTGCGATGTAAGCTCTTTGGCCCGTCATTTGCGAAATGTACTGATATGCTTATTAATGAAAATGAGTCGCTTCGTTTTGAACTTATCCGATTAATGACTATTACTTTTGTAAGGTCACCTGATGCTCTTGACCTGATTGAGGATTGCTTACGTTCTACTTTAGCTGCGTTTTTTTGCTGTTCGAATGAGATTTGTGAACCAACGTGTCCAGCCTTTTCACATGATTCAAAGATAAATTTGCATTGAAATATACATGTCGACTAGACGAACCAAAAATAAGCACCGTCCAAAACTCAATTGGGACATCTGGATTCAGGATCGAGATGAGTACTTTTGCGACCCGGATGCGCTTCGATTCAAAGTTTTCGAGAATTCTGCGACAGAACCCGAATTGAAACGCCGAATGGGGTGGGGATATTGCCACTTTCTTAAGGCATTAGCTGGAGAGTCAGTGGGAATTTATGAAGCGCTTCATATTGAGTATGGCGTGAGCGCTTGTAAGCCTAATCAAGTCGATAAAAAGCTACACTCCTGGCCCTAATGTCTATTTCTGTACAGTCTGTATGGACCGAAATAGACTAATAACATGTGCTATTCGGCCCTAGTAGAAGCGGGAATTAGGAAGCTCAATTTTTTCTATAAAGCACGCGTCCAGATCGACATGTTTGACGATCTGTTTAAGCACCGTACGGAACAGGCAGCCGCTAGAATCCATGTACTTCGTGCGCTAGAGCAATCGTTCCTAGACGATCCGAAAACGGTAGTTGAAAAGCGGATAGCTCAGAATATTTTAAGCTATCGAGAGTCCGAGATTGCAGATCTTGAGGCCGAACTTCAGATTCAGACGGTACGTCTGGCAGCTGCAGAACGGTCGCTACTCGGAAAGGTGACCAAGAAGGCTCAAAACGATCAGCGGATTGCATCGAACAAGATTGCTGCGATCAGCGCCAAAATAGCTAAGCTCCAGTCCGATGAGCTCACGGAAACAGATTCTCGAATTTTTCCAGGTGTCTACGCACCGTTGATTGTGGGGGAAGATGGGGAGAGTACTATCCAGCCGTTTAGGTATCAACTTAGGCCATACGGTCAGGATATCGGATTCGATCGCAAGTTCAACGGTACCTACAATGCGCGCCGTGACCGTTTGGAAGAGGTTTACTGGTGGAAGTCTGTATTCGGCAAACAACATGGAGCTTTAGTGATTAAGGCTTTCTACGAGAACGTGAAAAGACACGACCTCGAACATCGGGTGCTTAGGAAAGGCGAAAAGGAAGAGAATCTCATTCTCAAATTTGAACCTGAGGCTCTATCGGAGATGTTGGTACCCTGTATCTGGGACACGAATAGCGCTGAGTCTTTTACGCTTAAGTCATTTGCTCTGATCACAGACGAACCTAACCCTGAGGTCGCGGCTGCGGGCCATGACCGTACGCCAATCATCATGCGTCCAGAGTACTTAGATGAGTGGCTTCTATCGCATCACGAAAACTTAAAAGAGTATGAGAAGATTTTTAACGATAAAATGCCAACTTACTTTGAGTACGCTATCGCCGCCTGAGGTGTAGAACTCATAAGAACCGAACTTAAACTGACGTCTGAGCGTTTGTACCGTGAGCAGATCGGCTAAGCGCAAGAATTGATATCAAGAACGTGGTTGCAGCAGTAGTAAGTGCTACAGTGATGCTGACCTTCGTCACCAGTCCGACCGCGACCGAGTATGCGACAATCGATCCGACATCGATCACCGCACTCCTAAGAGCCATCACTCTCCCAATCATCTTCGAATCCGATCGAGTCTGAACAAGGGTGCGAG
The DNA here is from genome assembly GCA_027485695.1 of Pseudomonadota bacterium. Lineage (GTDB taxonomy): Bacteria > Bdellovibrionota > UBA1018 > UBA1018 > UBA1018 > JAIXQO01. The sequence continues at coordinate 574,633 of JAIXQO010000004.1, read as the reverse complement.
TAGCAATGACAGTCATCATTCGTCCAATGCTTTGGATCGTAGCGATCGCGAAATAGACCCAGTAATTCGTGACGCCAATAGAGGCGAGAAGGGCGCCTGAACAGATGAGAGTACCCAGGAACAATAGACGCTGCGCTTTGACCGATCCTTTCATGCTAGCGGTGGTACCAATCAACGAACCTAAGAAGAAAGCCGTTTGAAAGAACGTGATCTGCTGCTCGTTTGCTTGGGTACCGGTGCTAAGTATTTCCAAGTAGAAGGTATTGAACAGCGCAAATCCAAATCCTTGAATGACCGATATGAGAATCCATTTCAGTATCTCTGGATTTCGGATGGCGTATCTAAAACCCAAACTGACTTCTTCAGTGAATGAATAAGCGCTCTCTCGTTTTGGTAGAGTGCTACTCAGTTTCCAGACAAGAGCAGCGCCTAGAACATAGCTAATTCCATCGATAATAAAGACCGTCTTAACGGAGGAAACAGCGAGAATTCCAACGCCCACTAAAGGGGCTATTGCTCGAGCTATTTGTGATGTGCCTTCTAGTAGAGAATTAGCCGACTTGATCTCTGCTTCGTTAAAGCAATGCTCACCGATCCAGGATTGAACGGCACTGAGAGTAGTGGCACCGAATATAGCTTGGACTACGGCAAATGCGGCGATCACTGGAACGGAGAGCGTCTCCATCAAAATGAGCGGAATGAATAGTAGAGCGCGAACGACGTCAGAAATCGCTGCAATACGGTTCTTTCTAAAGCGGTCGATAAACGCCATGGCCCACAGGGAGCCAATGAGCCCGCCAGCGGCATCAAAGCCGTTAAAAATGCCAATTCCATCGGTGCGTCCATTCAAGATGAACAACGCAGGTAAAGCAGCAATGGTGAGCGATGACCCAAAATCAGAGATGAACGTCGCGATGATGAGGGGCCACAGCTTCTTCAATGTGTGGTCTCCTGAGTGGGGGCGCTTGAATCGATCAAGAGGTTCAAAATGCGGTCGTCAATCGGCTTCACCGCAAGGAATACCATGTTGAGCTTTGTATTACTGTCTCGGGAACCGTCGGCCTTAGGGCGGTCGTTCATCTCGTCCATAGTGCGAATCTGGGAATTGAGAGTTTCAATTTGCTTAGTGACCGCAAGAGTCTGGCTAGGTGTTAGTCGGGCAATTCTCAACTGATCGTCACGTTCATCCCAGTATGCAGGATCACGCGAGAGGTTCTGATAAGTGTCTTTGGCCTGAATCCCGTATAGCTTCGATTTGATGGTGTAAAACTCAAGAGTTCGACCGAACGAGATATCTTTGGCTAAATCTGTAAGCTGATAAAGACCAGCGCCTGGTTGAAAGACTATACCGTCCTCCATAAACGACGTGATCGTCTCAAGAACGAAGTCTTTCTTAAGTCTAAAGCGAGTAATGAGATCCTCAACGGTCGTTGGATCATTGAGAACCATGAAGAGAATGTAGCGTCTTGGATCTGAGCAGATGTAGCGCTCAGATTCTTCAGAGATTCTGACTTTTCCGTCTCTCGTTTCAGCTTCCTTTAGCAGCGCCGACATCGGAATACCGAGCGCTTCAGAGAAACCACTGAGGTCCTCGATGGTAAGGCGGCTGTGTCCATTCAGAAGACGAGATAAGCTCGCGTGGTTTGAGTCGAGCTTCTTAGCCATTTCGGTGAGCGTGATGTTTCGATCTTTGAGGTGGTCTTTGATGACTTTTAAGACGGAATTGACGCTCTCGTTCATTTTGGCCTGCCGGTCAGTGTGTCGAAATTCGCACAAAAATCGTTAAAACGGACTTAAATGCGACTCTTCTACAACGCTATTTTACACTTTTACAACAAATAAGATTATTTGTGCTTTTTCGTAACAAGCATTTGCACACTTTGGCTATTCACAATAAATCCAATTCAGAAGCCATTGGAGAAATGAATGGAAACTCGTAGAAACGGCGAAAAATCGATGAGCGGTAACTCGGGCGGCGGCGGCGGCCCGAAGTAACAGTTAGTCCTTTTCGCATTCACTAACCGAAAGGTCCCTAGCAGATGAAATCTCAATTCTGGGCGCTCGCTTGCGCCTTAGTGGTTACTATTGTCTTTTGCGCAGAGGCATTTCCAAACGGAAGTGGCGGCGGTGGTGGTGGCGGTCCTAAGACTGGTGGAGCGGGTGGAAAGTTCGCTGAAGTCACTCAGAACCGAGGCGCCGGAGGGAATTAACCCAAACTATTTCTAAGTTACCAAAAACAAAAAAGGCCCACCCGCAGGCCCTCTGCGCTAACAGAGGTTTTAGATGAGCCGCAACTTTTGACAGTTGTTGCGAAGCTCTTATCAGAAACAGCCGTACGGGTGAAAGCCAAAAATCGCTTTCTAAAAACCCATATTCTGATTGGAGCACGTCATGAAACGTTGGTCTCTTGCGGCATTCTCTTTTCTATTTGCACGTCTAGCATTTGCGGCCTCACTCGAAGGTACTCTTACAAACCTCGTCAATGCCTTTGTCGCGCGCATTCTCCCGATTCTTGCTCTCGGATACCTCGGTAAGAACATCTTTGGACACATTCAGGGTGACCCGAATGCGAAACAAGAAACCGTTCGCGTCGTCGTCTCAATCGCTTTGTTGATTGGTATCAACTCAGTTTGGTCATTCATCACCCAACAGGTTCGATAGATGAGACGTTTTCAAGAGCCCACGGCTCGAAATCTACTTAGGAAGCCTCTCGTTTTGGGAGTTCCACTGTTCGGCCTGATATTTCTGTCTTTTTTGGTACTTGGAATCAATCTGATAGGCGGTACCAATCGAGCATCCAATATCTCAGCACTAATTGCATCAGCAGTCGGATACGTTGCCCTAAGGGTTCTCAATCGATTTTCGAAGAATGGTTGGGACGAGGTCTTCATCTTTCGACTAGAGAGAATGTTTACCTCTACCAAACTGGAACTTCCTCCAGGTGAGGTGATCGACTCATTCATTGAAGTTTCCAGTCACGATACGTTAGATGAGACTCAACTCGTCCAATCCAAAGAACGCCTATACGATTGGCTGAGGTCGATACATGCAGGTGAATCGCTATCTTTACTGGGTATTAAGAGCCAAGGTGGAGTTCGCCTCGTCGAGGTAAGAGAACCCGGTACCCAATGTGTTCCTCCTCGATTTAAGTTCGCATATTCTCTGCATCAACTTCCAGTCGTCACTGATCCACTCTGGCTAGCGGGAATCTTGGACCAAATTTCATGCGACTTTGTAATCGCAGTGAGGTTTATCGGTCTAGATTTCTGGAAAACGAAATCACGAATTGAAAACGCTAGAAGGTCGAACTCGGGAGGTAATGAGGCAATCTCCGATATTGATTCCGATGTCTCTTTTGAAGAGGCTTCGCAGGTGCTCCAGGGGATCTCACGCGGAGACGAAAGAATCTATGAAGCGTCGTTGATCGTCTTCACCGAGCAGGTAATCAATATAGATCCAGATCTATTCTGCATTGAGAAGGACTTGAGCCTGGCGGCGCAATCGATTGTAGGGCTCAGAAAGCGTCCTTTTCGATCGTTTTTGGTGAGAGAATGTACGGCGTCGGATCTCATTCCGAACCTTCAAGACCCACTTGAGAACAGTTCTCCGATATTGAGAACAAAACGCGGTCTTCCGCTCTATTTTTCGCCGCTAGACCCTCGGTTACAGGCGCTTCATTGGATTGTATTCGGCGCTACCGGAAGCGGTAAAAGCGTATTCTCTGGCCTGGTTCTCAAGCGCCTCTTAGAGGCGGGTGAAAAGATCTCAGTTTTTATTATCGATCATGACCGCAGCTTTAGACGCCTCGTTCGAAATCAGAATGGACCGTATCTAGAGCCTGTTAGCAGCTCTGATATCGAACGAAGTATTGTCCCGAGCCTTGAGCACTTGAATAGTCCCGGTCGTTTGAGTGGTATTGAACTCTCTGATATTCCGCTTGGCCAAAAGAAAGAGGCCATAAAAACGGTTCTGAGTCAGATCTACACATTCATGCGAAAGCGTGAATCCAGCCATGTCATCTATATCGTGCTTGATGAGTGCGCCAACTGGATGAAGCTAGAACCAGAGCTTGTTGAATCCGCGTTTCGTGAGTACCGAAAACTCAACGGGGCGGTCATTGCGATCGCTCAGAGTCTATTCAGTTTTTTAACCGAGCAGACTGGGCAAAGCATCTGTCAAAATGCTCCTATTCGTATTCTCCTTCGGCAAGACGAGGACCTTAATCTTTACAAAGGTATTCTCGGTCTGAATGCCAGAGAAGTAGACCTGGTCAAAGGACTCCAACAACGCAAAGGCGTTTACAATGAGTGCCTGATTAAGACTCCATTCCTTTCCCGTATAGGGCGCTTGTATCCGACCGAGTTCGAATACGCAGAGCTGCGTACTGATAATCTGAGAGAGGAGTTGGTTCAAAATATCAAAGACCAACGAGTACGGGAGGCTGAATGCGCCATCATATCGCATTGTTAGCAATTCCTGCTCTGGTATTCAGCTCCGCAAAAGCCTCGATTTTCGGAGAAGAGAACATTGCTCTCGCCAAATTGGTGGTTGGCCAGGTTGAGGAGATTCGACAGCTCGCCGAGCAAGTAGGTGTCGCTAAGGACCAAGCCAAGTTCCTCTCTGAATTGAATGAAGGGATTGAGAGCACGATCGCTCAGATTGAATCCATCCAGACAATCATCGGACGTGCGCAGGATCTAGATCCAACGAGTATTCGTTCCATCAGCGATCTCAATGAGCTGTTGAGAAAGGCCAAAGACACCAAGGCAAGAATCGAAGATTTGATGATCTTTCGTTCCAGGGTTGCTGGGGTGGCAGTAGAGCAGAGCGCCTTACAGAGCGATACGAGCTATAAGATGGGGCAGGAAATGATTCAAACGGGTGCACAGCTCTCCGAAGAATCCAGGAATGCATCACCGGGGCGAGCGAGCCAAATCTCGGCAGCTACAGGCGCATCTCAAATGCTTGCCCAAGGTGTTCAGCTCCAGACGCTTTCCCATTTGATCCAGCTTCAGGCGCTAAGCCTTGAATTACAAAGAACAAAGATTGAGCGAGAAGCGGCTGAATCGAGTGCCCGTCAGACCTACTTCAAATCCCTGCTCAATCCCCCACAAACGAATCGGAGGAGGCCATGAGGAGTTTAGAAATGGCTTCCGATCTGTTGAATGGATGGGGACGTATCCTGCTTCTAGGAGCATTTGGAGCGGCTCTCATTCAAGCTATGCGCGGTGAGAAAGACCTTACGGAATGCTTCGAGCGTCTTGCCCTAGCAGTGGTCTTTCTGACCTTTTACCTCTCCTGGGCGGATGGATTGAATGGTATTTCAGTCGCTCTATCAAAGCAGATTAGGAGCTTTAGCGAACAAGACCAGCTCAAGGCGTTGATTCTCAACAAACTGAGCGAAGCATCTCAAACTCCCTACGCAAACGGAGACACGGGATTTAACATACCGTCCTTCGTAGAGCAGGTTTGGAGAACTGGAGTCTGGGGCGTGATGAACTCCATTGTCGAGTTTATCTTCTTGCTAGTCGATCTGTTGATCGAATGTGCGCGCGAGGCGCTTTGGAAACTTTCCCTGGTACTTTTTCCGCTCGCTTGCGGTGTCTATCCTGTCCTGCCGCGAATAATGACCAATTTGACCCTATATTTGGTCGAGTTATCACTCTGGTCTCCCATTCTTTGTATCGTGCGAGCCACGACCGGCGCTGTTGCGATTGGTTACTTGGGAAAGACTGATAGCGTCGGTCTCTACATTATAGGCGTCGAAATCGTAGCGATTGTGTTGATTCTGGCGGTTCCTGCCGTAACTCATCGACTGATGAGCGGTGCACTTGCAGGAGACTTCAATACTCAAGCCTCCGTTATAGGGATCGGACGCAAAGTTCTGACAGCTGCAAAAGGAGGACTCCTCCGATGAATCAGTGTCATTTGATCTTCTTGATCGTCTCAATGATCAGTTTTTCTAGTCAGGCGAGAGATAGGGAGTCGAAACCGACGATTCGGCTGTTCCCGGGTTATATTTCAAAAATCTCTTGTGACGGAAAGTTAGTTCTCTCTGCTGTTGGAAACGAATCGATGGTTCGACTCGAGCCGCTTCCTAGTACGCTCGGTTGCGCGGTTCTCATAAAGCCAAGCACGACTTCAGGTCGCACCAATATCATCCTCGAAACCTCTGCTGGCTCCATCAAAGCAACCTTGGATATCCGAGTTGGCTCGCCTCAACCAAGTGATTTGGAAATCAGGCTGAAAGGCGATCGTACATGAGAAGTTCAATCATTGCTGCGTCCATTGGGATCAGTTTTCAATGCAACCAAACGCTGGGTGACGAAATCGACTATCAGCGTAGACTCGCAAACTTAAAGGAGTCTCAAAATCAAACACAAGTCCTCCTCAATCGATTGGGAGGGTTTTCTACGCGTAGTGGCCAGTCTTCAACGAATTTAAACGGGGAGATTGATCGTTCACCGCTATTCCGTATTCACGGTGATCTTAAGGCAAATCGTATTCGAACTGGGTCCGTGCTGAGTGGGCACACGTTGAACAAGTTAGTGATCGGAGGTGAGACCGCTCCAGCTATTATCCAATTCGAGGATCAACAAGGTAATCTGTCAGGTTTGAAAGTTTTAGCTACCGCACGCCCTTCGGCGACTGATGGGAGAGTCCATCTCGATATCTCTAGAGTAGTCCTCCACTCAGGAAGAGTTGTGACTGTTAATGCGGTTGGACTCGATATGACTGGGGCGCAGGGTATTGCCGCGCAAGTATTTAGCAGCAAAGCATTGGCGGTAGCTGGGAGTATTGCAACGAGCTTCGTGGCTGGTGTCGCTGCTGCCAAGCAGACGCAAAACACCAATGTGTTTGGGTTTACACAAAATCAAACGACAGGTCGTAATGCAATTCTTGGCGGCATTGCACAGACGGCGGCAGACCAATCTAAACGTCTGATCGAAGAAGCGACAACTGAAAAACCGGTCCTCGTTCTCGATGCCAATACCCCAATCAGAGTGTTTTTCCCAGATGAGGTGAAGTTCTAATGCGCTTCTCAATGTTAGCAATCATTTCTTTGGTAGTCGTTTTGACTGGGTGCTCGACGCTCACTGGTACGAAACGAACTTTTACCTTTGCTGTAGCCGGTGGAGCCACGGGCGCGGTTGGAGGAGCTGTTCTCTCTCCAAATCCCGAGAGCCGCGCACTCAACGCACTCGTATTCGGACTAGTAGGAAGTTTAGTTGGCGGAATCAGCGGCATTGCAACAGATAGACCTTTGAGTGCTCCCAGCGAAAAACCTGATTCACTTATTGAAGAAGGTACGGGTTTAAACTCCAGGACATCCGTTGTTGCTCCCTACGAAACTCTGCCTGACTACGTGAAAAAGAGACTTCAACCCATCGTGATTGAAGAGTTTGTTGAAGCCGATCAGGTGGATGAAGACGGAGTATTGAGAGAGTCGCACAAAGCCTATCGTATTAAGCGCCAACCGGAATTTAACCCGAGACCTCTATCGTCTAACTCTTCGGACAAGAAAGCGGTGAAAAAATGAGTGAAGGAAATGGTGTCCATCACCTCGTCCATATAGGGTCAGCCCTTGGGCCGCAGAGTAATGAAAATTGTGCTTTGATTTCCGATGTTTCGGAAACGCTGATGGCTCAGGCTTTTTCCGACCCCGCCCCCACAACGACAGTGGTGACGGGGTCGGAAAAAGACGCCATCAGGCGACTATTTGGTTCAAATCCCAATTTTATTCAGGCGGCCCAAGGCCTGAAGGAGAGAGAGGAGGAGGTACTAGATCTCTGCTATATGCATGGTTTTGTTACTCGACAAGTAATTGAGCGGACTGTGCTTCAAGGGATCAGTAAGCGTAGTGTTTCTAGATTCTTTGATCGTTTGATTACGAAACGAGCGCTAGAACGAAAGAATCACAACTGGCTGGCTGGTAGGGGTGTGTATTGCTTATCACGAATCGCCTACAGTCATTTCAAAACGCGGTCTTCCTACGATCTTCCTCACCGATACAGCCTGAATCCATTCACACTTCGCCATGATGAAGCAGTCGTCGAATCCAGTGTTCGTCTACTGAACCTGCTGGGGGGATCTTGGGAACCCGAGCGAGCATTGAAAACAGACCAGTTTCAGGAGGTTCCAGACGGCATACTCAGGCTCGACGCAGATAAAGAAATCGCTGTCGAAGTCGAGTTCTCAAGAAAGCATCGTACACGTCTTAAGCGTCTGATTGAGCGGTGGCAGGAGAGCGAAGTCTCTCTCGTTCTCTATGTCTGCGCGGATGAGAAGATTGCGGGATTTGTGGAGTCCGTCATGACCGATTTTCCACACTCTCCACACCTTGCATTGATGACGATAGATGAACTTCGACAGAGAAAAGTGGATGTCTGGACACCTGTCGGTTTACGTCGCCTCCCAGTGAAAAAAGGGGGCGCATGAATTCCAACCTTTTTGCCCAACTGAGTAATGAACAAAAATTACTCGCAGTATCGGCAGCGGGAACGATGATCTTACTCCTGTCGAACGGATATATTTTCAAGCTCACTCAGCGCGGATGGAATGCGCTCACCAGGAAACTTCGGATACTTCGTAGACTGAAAAGTGAACTGATCATTGGCTCGATCAGAATCTCGGATGACGCGCGCCTCCGCCATACTCATATCGTAGGCGCAACTGGTTCTGGCAAGACGGTACTCATCGAAAAGATGCTCTACAGCGATCTTGCGCGCGGTCTGGGAGCTCTGGTGATTGATCCCAAAGGAGACCGTGAGTTCTATGAAAGAATTAGGTCCTACTGTCGTTCAATCGGGCGCGAGAGCGATCTTCATTTACTGTCTGCATCGAGGGCTGAAGAAAGTGTTCTCTGGAACCCTTGTCGGCTGGGGGACGTTTCGGAGCTTCAATCAAAGTTTTTTAACTCTTCTATCTACGACCACCATTTCTATGCAAAAGCGGTCGAGCTTGGACTACTCCGGGCTTTTCAAAGTCTGAATCGGGCTCGCCCCCAGGGATTCGACCTACACGACTTGTGCCAGACCCTTCAAGGAATGGCGGCTGAGTCGAAAGATGAGACTCTTAAGGGTCTATTTTTCGATTTGAACAGCTTGGCGCTCAGCGAATGGGGAGATCTATTCTGTGGCGGAGGTTTAAGCTCATCTAAAAGAGAAATTACGCTCTTCGACATTACGAGACGAAACGAGATTCTTTTTGTTGATCTACCCACAGAAGCAAAGAAAACCCAGAGTCAACGAATCGGTCGATTGCTCTTACAAGAGTTCACCCTCCTCTCTGGAATGAGGAAGAACTACCCCCACCTGAAAGGCGAGCGTCCATTTTCTATCTATATCGACGAGTTTGATGCGTTTGCGACTCCTGGTTTTGCAACCTTCCTAAACAAAGGGAGGTCTAGCGCATTCATGATTCACTTGGCGCATCAAACACTTTCAGACCTGAGTCTAGTGAGCAAAGAGTTTGCCGGTCAAATCATGGGGAATACGAACGTCCGATTTATCTTCCGTCAGGACGATCCCGATGACGCCGAGACTTGGTCTCGGTTCTTTGGCACTCGAAACGCGATCAAGCGCACATTTCAGACCCAGGACGGTACAAGTACGGGTCTTAGCTCTAATCGAGAGGTCCTCGAATTTAGGATTTCCCCAGATACTATCAAAGACCTGCCAATTGGTGAGTGTGTTGTCTCGATTAAGACCGACCGGATCTTTGAAAAGATTAGAGTACCTTATTCTGACGGAGAACATCCAAGCCAGCCCAAATTACCCATGATTCGAGAATCACTGAATTCGCAACAGAGGCCAAGCTTTAAGGCAAATCAATCTTCTAAAAAAACAGTAGTACGCGAGACCGTATTGGAGAACATTCCGTGAGAAATCGATACACATTGCCATTGGTATTTGCGCTTCTATTTGGATGTGCATTTTCAAAGACTGAGCCTCCGTCAGTGACCTCGATTCTCCCGATTCAAAATTCGCCAGGTTACGAATTGAGGGTGGATTGGGTCTTAACTCATGAGCGCTCGCCAGATCCCAGATTGAAAGCAATTCGTAATCTTGTTCAAACAGGGACTCAGTACCGATCGGACCGGCCGATTACTCTGCCGGCGAGTATTCCGACAGTTCTTGTATTGAAAGCAACAGTGGCGAGTAGCGATCTTTCATCGGAAGTTGAGTTTCTACGAGGATCCATACAGATCGGGAATCGGGTTGTGCGAGTTCCGGTTGAACTCAGTGGCAATCAGGGAAACTCAAACAAAACAGAACTCTCAATTCAGATCTCCGGTCTGAATGCTGCATTTAGGGGAGAAGAGTCTAGTCAAGGGGACCTTAAGATCGAGGTATTTAGCCGATCAAATGTTCTCCTGACCTTAGGCGCTGAAGTGAGGACTCCACCGAGTCATGTCTATATTGAAGAAATTCCCATTCGAACTTGGGAGGACTCACGGCGAGTAGATACGAGCACTGAGTTCCTGGCGCCTGCTTTCGATCGAGAGGTCTTCAACCTGTTGAGGGTTGTTAAGCTGTCCAACTCTGAAGAAATTCCCATTCGTATCCAAGCTCAACGAAAGCTCACAGGACGCCTAAATCAGAGAACGGAATCGATTTCTGTCTCGCAAGCAGAGTGTAGTTTCACATTGCCGCGTACCGAAGGTGCGGAGACTCTCTCGAATGATTTATATCTGGTGCCTCTGGATGCTCGATTCATTTCTGAGCTTCAGTATTTGACCCAAAATCCGTCAACTACCGGCCACTCCGTTACTCTGCTGAATCCCGGAGAGTCTATTGAACTGGGTATCTATGCGACAGGCGAGGGAGCCGACCAATGGATGAACGCCGGTCCAAGACCATCAGACTACAGCACTATTCAAGCCGTCGGCTCCTGCAATCGTCGCTGCGTAGATCAGGAATGCGACCCAGGAGGGCGCCCGGGGTCGCTCTATCAGCTTCTGGGATGTCGGTGCCTCAGGTACGAAAACCGACCTGTTTACCAATCTGCACAGGTGGGCACAGTTCGCGGTTCGGTATTCCTTAACCTGGAAGCCGACTCGCAATTTGCACAAGTTCAGTTTGGCGATCTCGACCCTCTCATCGACGGCGAGTACCGACTGATTAGGACACTAAGCACTCAAAACGAAGTTTCATGGCTTCACTAACCCGATAATGGAGAACCGTATGATTAGCGAACAGACCGAGAACAAGTCCGTATCAAAACGTCTAAAACCGAAGCCATCTACCGAGAGTCTTAGAATCAAAAGAGAGACTAAGAAAAAGATTCTCAGTGAATTGGCGCAACTGAACAAAAAGGAGTTCGGACGACCCATCACGCCTGACCAATATGTATCATTGGCGATTTCCCTTTTAACAAAGGACCACTTGGAATCCTTGAGAGAACAATCACTTTCCAACAAAGATCGACTTGAAAAGCGCTATACGGAATTTTGCGCACGAAACGGGCGAATCTCGAAAGACGAGTTCATCGGAATTTTGCTGAAGTCCGATATGGAAGCTCTGAGCTAGGCGGCCCGCGAAATGAACGATTTGAAAGATTCTCAGATTGCGTTTAAAATCGTGAATGCGACAGACAGAGACGGGGCAGCGACGGAATACGATCGTTTGACCTGGTTAGATACTAAGGAAGCTGCGAACTATCTTCGCAAGTCCTCGAATGCACTCAGAATCATGGTGCACCGAGGATACCTTCGACCCAGAAAGTTTCGGCGTCGTCTGTATTTTCGAAGATTAGAACTCGATCGATTGCTGGAAGGATCTCTCTCTTAGGAGGTGTCCTGTGTCTGTCAGTTCTTATCAAAAAAATGGTCAAACTCTTTGGCAGGTTTACGTCGACATCAAGAGTAAGCGTGACCGTCGAATTCGAGTACAAAAGCGTATCAACGGTCTCGCGACGGAAAAGTTAGCCGTCGCCGAAGAAAAGCGTCTTACCAAGGAGCTACTTCAGAAACTATCTGAACTCGAACTCCAGGGGCTGAAGTGGCGCGACGTGATCGATCGCTGGGAGCGCTATCAGGAACTCTATCCTAGTAAACGTTATGCTCAGACAACGATCGAGGATTACACGTCACTTCTGCGAAACTGGACCCATCCGTGGTTGGATCGGAATGCCTCGGATATCAATCGAGGGGATGCGCGCGCGCTATTCAATCAGATCAGGGATGAGGGAAAGAGCGCCAGTTTTTGTAAGCATCTCAAGAATACCATCAGCTTGTTCTATACCTGGGGTATCGAAGAGAGGCTGATCAATGGCGTCCGCGAATCTCCAGTTTATGACCTAGAGATCGAGCGCGATCGTGAAGAAAAACTACCCGAAATCCTCAATCTTCAGGAAATTCGCGAACTCTTGAGACTCGCTAAGGAGCAACAACACCCTTGGTATCCAGTCTGGGTATCTGCGGTCTATACGGGCTGCCGAAGTGGTGAGCTTCAGGCGTTGCTCAGGAATGATGTCGACATCATCTCTCGGGAAGAAGCCAAAGTTCAAAATGAGCTACCTCCCGAGCAGCGTCGATATGGACTCATCCGTATTAGAAGAAACTGGAATTCGAGACTTAAAAAACTTGGTCCGACCAAGGCGGGATACTGGCGGACGGTTCCCATTTCGAGCGAGTACTACTGGTTCCTGGTTAACGAACTCAAAGTGGAATCACTAGGCGCAGATGACCTGCTTCTGCCAAACCTACTCGACTGGCGGTTAGGACTACAAGCTACCATCCTCAGAGGTTTCTGTCAGGCTAACGGCATTACTTCTGTGAAGTTTCATACGCTGCGGGCGTGTTTCGCGACTCATCTAATAGCGTCTGGGGTGCCTGGACCGGTAGTAATGAAGATCGCTGGATGGAGAGACGTTAAGACGATGCAGCGGTATATACGGCTTGCTGGGATTGAAGAGCATGGGGCTACCGAGAAACTTAAGTTTTCTGGATCAATTGAAGCGGCTATCGAGAAAGTAATGACTTTGAAGTTCAATCAAAAATAAGCTTTGTTACCTTTGCCGACTACTTTGGATTGGCATGAAATTTCCATTTTTGTGACAGAAATGCGTTTATCATTTGTGCCGATAGAACGAGATAATTTGGACTTTTAATTTTTAAAGATTTTCCAAATCCCGCTCTAATATTCGAAAGAACTTCATTTCTAATTTTCAAGCTAATCAAAAGCGATTTTTCTCCGGCTTTAATTTTGTGAGCTAAGTAAGGAATTGTGGTCGAAATGGTTTGGTATGCAGTAGTAATTTCACTGTATTGGTTACCAAAAAAAACAGAAGCATCACCGCTGTTTGGATCAATTTTATTGTTAAGCACCTGGTGCCAAAAAATATATTCCCGCCTACGCAGTTCGTATATTTTTTCTATTGTGAAACCGAGAGTATCTTGAATGACGACGATTTCTGGATCCGAAGAATAGCGAAAGTCATTTAAAACTTTATGGGCGCATGCAATGTCTTTTCGTGCCTCGAGATTAGTACCGAAACTCCTTGTAACATCCTTCTCTGACACCAACTTCATGTCAGCACTTTGTAGGTGTATTAATGCTTCAGTCGTAGCTCTAAAGAGATCTTCGTAACTACCTAAATCCGGATTTGGAATTAGATTGCAAATTCCATAGCTATAATCGAGTTGAGCGCTTGGATGTGAACTTGAAGTACTAGTTGTTGACGTTGGCTTTGGGTCTGAAGATATGTCTGTTGCTCTATTATATTCTTCTGTGGGAGTGGTAGTGCAACCAAAGCTAACTAAGTACATAAATAGATAAAAATTAATCAATCTCATACTTCTACGTATCCTTTTGAATACAGAAGGTAGCGTTACTGTTGCTATTTGATTCCTAGTGAGCTTTTTAGAGCATCCTCGAATCTGAAAATGATCCTTTTAGTTAGCTCGTCATTTTTCTCGTAAAACTCGTAATAGAAATCGAGTCTGCAAAATGGTGGAATAAAGTAATACTTCCGGACCTGGTCTGTTATTTTTCCTTCGCTATTTTTGAACTGCACTCTATGGAGGTATGCCTGCAGTTTTCCTTCTTTAATCACTTCATGACGATAACTCGACGCCAATATGCTGCTGTTTTTATGCATTTGTTTTATTTTTGCGTCGAAGTCGTAGAACAACTCTTTTATCGCGTCAGAATTCTTTCCTTTTGAAAGGTTTAAGTCTAGTTTGTGTGCCCCAAGTAACAATACGTTGTCGGTTCCCTTGAGTGCATAAATAGCTTTTGTGCTTGGCTGAACGGCGTCGATAATTTCGCGAACATTTTTAGCATTTGTTTCCGTTTGAGTGAATCTTCGAAAGTATTCTTTCGGTAGATCAATATTCGCGTAAAGGTCACAAACCGTTCCGAACTGTTTAAGTAAACTCTCGTTTGTTTGTAGCTCAGAACTTTCCACTAGAACGTTGGGATCTAATCGTTTGAGCAGAAGTTTTAGAACATACGGAAACGGTATTGCTATATTCAAATTTTCTCCACCGTTGATCTTCGCGACCGTTACGGCAACTACTTCACCGTCTGCATTGAGCACAGGACCTCCGCTGCTCCCAGAAGAAACGGGAACAGACATCTGGAATCGGTATCCATTTGGCAGTTGGTGGACTTTGCTTATCAAGCCATCAGTAAACGTTCCTTGCATGCCCTCAGGGTTGCCAGCTGCATATATTTTATCACCAATCTCAAGCGTTCCTGGGTCACCAATTGGTAGTGCTAGATTAGGGCTCTCATCCTTTGTGACAGAAAGAATAGCTATATCATTCTTTGCATCTTCCGCTACAGATGTTGCCAACCAATTGAGACTGCTCGATTCAACAGGTGTAACTGTGATGTATTTGGCACCTTTTACTACATGGAAATTTGTAACAGCCATCCTACTGCTAACAAAGAAACCGCTTCCGATCGCAAACGGCTTTTCATTCTTATCATACACAGTGACTAATAAAGTTCCGGCTAGGGTTCGTTTTGCAATGTCTCTGATATTTGTTGGGGGCGGACTAGGTGTAGCTGCAACAGCATTGGAATCTGAGGTTGAATCTGGCTCTCGATTTTGCGTTTTTTTGAGTATTAAAAAAGAGTTGAAACCCAGTAATAAGATGCCGACTCCGATCAACGAGCTCTGCCAATAATTTAATGACCTAAATTTAGATAGGATGTTAGTGAGACTTCCTTTTTCGAGGTGCCTTTTTTTTACTTCCGCGAATGCAATATTAATCGCTAATGCTATAAAAAGTAGTTTTAAACCGATGTGTAAATTGTTTGCTAGTGTCTCGGTTGCGGTTGAGTTTTCAGCGATTTTAATTTGGTTATATATGCCTATTATTTCTAACAGGAGCGAGACGATTAGAAGCGTGAGTGAGCGACTAAAAAAGGTTAGTAAAATGGCAGCAATATACATCCAAATAATTTCAAAATGTAACTGCGGCGTGGGCGATTTGCTTGCGATAACGATAATAGATAGCCAGGAAGCATGCAAGAAAAGTGTGCATAACATTCCGATATGAATTTTACGAAGTTGAAGGCGCTTTTGAAACTTAAGTAGAATACCAAAGTAGAAAGCAGTTAAAGCTATCGCCGCAAAACCAAAGATTTTCACGAAAACAAATGCTGCAAAGAATCCCAGATAATTCTTCTTATTCCCTTTGTTTCCTGTGTTTTCGATTATATTCACGGGTTGCTCTCCCTCTGCTTCGTAGACAGTGAGTCTATTATCTATTTAAATTGCCCATACTAGTTACATCCACAAGTAGGGCTTGGCTTTCCATCGCAGCAAACGGCTCTACCTCCTGAGCACCCACAGACACCTCCGTGATGTGAACAGCAGCCTCTGCGGGTGTTTTCAAAAAAGTTTGTTAAGTCGTTACTTTTGGAAGCGTGACGAATAATCCCGCTCGAAATCTTTGAATAGCCACCGATGGCAGATGTGAGTCCTAGGCAAATGAGAACGAAATTTCGCATAAATCTGAATCGACAGATCTATCGATGGTGTTGAGTTAATATTACTTAAATCAAGAATTTTCACTATTTGCCGATAACTCGGCGACTCCATATAGAAGCGCCAGAATTTTGGCCAATCTGTTGTTTGCTATTCTAGCTTCATATCAGTTGCCCAACTCGATATCGCGAGATTTTTTCGAAGCTCTGCTCCTTGAATGATTGGCGGGACTCTTTTCTGTATTTCTCGCATCTGACCTTCAACTGTTGGGAAACTTTCGTTAAAAAGAGTGACCTTTCGGTTCCAAAGAGCTTCGTCTTGGGCTCTTGCGACATCCTCATTCCGTTGGAGCTGTTGGCGCTCGATTTGCTTATGCCTGGCTGTTTCACTAATTTCTTTTTGGTCTTTGATACTCCTTAGGACCTGTTCCATCGCGACGGCTAAATATGCCATCGGGGAGTGATATATGGTTCGCTCAGGATCCGAGGCGACGAGGAAATCAAAAGCAGCGGAAACATCATTGTTCGTAAATGAACAAGTCAGCTCCTTGTAAGCCTTTGTTTCAGATTGTTGTTTTCGGAGTGGCTTCAGTTTTTTTAGGTAGTCACTGATCGAGTTCGAATCTCTTTCACCTTTCGAAAGAGAGAATTCGTTTTGGTTCGTTGAAGTATCTTTAAAGTGGGCTTCTGTAGCGACCTGGGGGTAGGTTGCCGATTCACCCTGGGCAGGGGTTGAGTTCACGACCTCGGTAACAGATGTAACCGAGGTTGATCGACCGACCAAGGTTCCCTTCTTCGTGAAAAAATCGAACTCGTCATCAAATTTGAGTCCCAATTGATTCGGGCGATACTGGTCTCCAGGAATTTTTTCTAGAACGCCATTTTCGCAGAGTGAACCAACTGCCTGGAGAACCGCTGGTCCCCGAAGTCCCGTCTGACGTTCTAGAACGGATTTCGATAGAGGTGCATATCTTCGTTGAAACGAAATGGTGAACCTTGCAACGACGAGAATGATCTGCATTTCACTCTTGATGAATTCTCCGCCCAGCATCCGCATCAAGATCGAGTTAGGAAGTCTGGTAAACCCGGTCGAGAGTTTAGATGCAGCATCAGTCTCCAGTTTGATGGAACTGTCTTGTATACAGGCGTTGACGATTTCTCGTGGGATGTCGGTTGTATTTGAGTCCTGGGTTTTGCTGGTAGCCCTGGATGGCGCGGCATCCTCGGTAGGTTTTGAGACCGTGGATTCTAGATTTACTAAGGTTGGCTCAGCAACCGCGGTACTCACAGGCTCCTGGGTCTGTGGTTCAATCTGGGTTCTTGGATCTACCCTGGTTTCTGAATTCACCCAGGAATCTGTAGTTACCATGGATGCTAGACAGTCCTTGGTTTCCATGACGACCTGGGTTTCCGATTGTACCGGGGTGATCGAATCATCCTGGGTTAGCTTCTGAACCTGGGGTTGTTCTAGTGCCGGGGTCTCTTGTGCAACCTGGGTTGATATTTGTACCGAGGCTGCATTGGATATCGAGGTATTCGATCCAACCTCGGTTTCATTTATGACCTCGGTTGTTGGAGCGACCGGGGTCGGTGCTTTGAATTGCGGCTGCTTGGAAGGTAATCGAAACGGCTTTTTAATCTGTAGCGATTCCATCGCAACTTTAAGATCTGACTTACTCATGGCTCACCCCCGAAACCAGAGACAGTGCTCGTTTTGAATGTGTGATGGCCTCGCCCATCCCCAGGCGCGTAGTGACCTCGTAAGCGAGGCCGAGATAGTCCTTCGCACCGGCACTATCCGGAGCATGGTGGAATATCGTTTTACCGAGCGCAGGTGCCTCACGTAGTTTTACGGACCTGCGAATTTGTGTCTCAAATACGCGCTCACCAAAATTGTGAACAAGAGTGTCTTTGGTCTGGGTAGAGATGTTGGTGGGATCAACGAGCGTCAGCAGATAGCCGAGCACTTCTAGGCCCGGGTTAGTACCTCGCTGAATTTCTTCCATCTCGGCCTGGAGTTCCTTGATTCCCATCAAAGCGAAATAGCTCGAATCTACTGGGATGATCAGCTGTGTAGCCGCGTTCAGAGCAGAGTTCATGAGTGGTCCGAATGTCGGGGGCGTGTCGATAATGATGACTGAGTATTTTGAGCGAAGCGACTGAAGCCGGTGGGCAAGTCGTAGCTCAGAGTTAGTCATGGCAACCATCTCTCGCTCGACTCTTGCGAGAAGGGGAGTTGCCGGGATGATATCCAGTCCCTCTCCTTCGTAGATCGTTCCATCTATAGGGAAATTTCGGTCACGGATCAGATCGGCAACTGACGCTTGAATGACTTCGAGGTGAATACCGATTCCTTGGGTGGCGTTACCTTGTGGGTCGAGGTCTACGAGTAGTACTTTCAAGTCTTGGAGTACGAGAGCTTGGGCTAAGTTTATAGCGGACGTGGTTTTGCCGACTCCGCCTTTTTGATTCGTAATCGCGATGATAGGGCAGTTCATAACTTCCTCCTTGGAAGTGCGTTGACAGCCCCTGCTTGATTCACTAACAATCAAAGACAAAAGAGGGCCTGTCGGACGCGAATAAAATTCAAATCCGTTTAGGTTCCGATTCAGATCTGCGGAGAAGCCGGCAAGCAGACGCCGCAGATTAGATTGAAGATTCAAAAGCTCGAGGTTTTCACCTCGGGCTTTTTTGTTTTGATGGGTTAGTTTGCGCGGTTGCCTCCTGTTCCTCATGCGGTTTGCATGATGGGTTTTCGCGGGACAGATCCCGGCGAACTAGAGGTTCACGCCGAAATCTGTCCTACGAATTCAAGGGCTCGCTTCGTAGGCAAATAGTAGGACAAAAATAGGAAATTCCCGAAATCTTGCGACAGACAGGGAAATACTAAGTTCGCTACTCGATTGAAATTACTGGAAGGGATTTTCAGCCAATTTTGAGGGTTCTCCGCGATTTCTCGCGAAGAACCTCAATTTCACATTTTATGTATTGGTTGGGGTGCTAGGATTCGAACCTAGGAATACTGGAATCAAAATCCAGGGACTTACCGCTTGTCGACACCCCAATAGCTGTGTGTTTTAAGGATTAGCATGAGTCGATTTGGTGGGCAACTGCGATAACGCTCGGTCCCCAGAAAGGGATTGGATCTCGGTCGGGAATTCGGTAGTATCTCCGGACGTTTCAACTAGCGGAGGCAACACCAATGAGCGCTCGGGCAACCAAGACGCCAACTACCTGGGATTCACTGTTTTTCTTTACCCCTGAACAAAAGGTGGTTCGATTTCTCGTTTCTTCCAAGGAGACGACCTATTCATTGCGCGTGCTGGTCTCAAAACTCAAAGGGGTTCGCGGACTTGGCGGCATTCAGGGGCTGGAGAAAACGCTCGAAAAACTCGAGGAATCCGGCATCGTCAGTTTCATCGATAACCGCCGTGGCGTACGAATCCAAGATGAGCACCCCACGGTCGCGGTCTCGCGCCGTCTTTGGGGGATGTGTGAGATCGAGGGTCTCGCTCAGCAACTACAAAGCTTGAGCTCCAAAGGCATCCTCCTCGGAGCTCAACCCGGCGATATTCAGCTCTACGTCGTGACCGAGCAGCCCGATGAAGTTCGCAAAGTGGTCGAGCAGTTCCCACTCGGGAAACTCGTATCACTCAAGACCCATCGCCGCGAAGAGTTCGACGCTTTGGCCAAGAAGGATCCGAAATTCCACGCTCTGGCCACCCTCGGGCATCTCCTCTGGGGCAGTAGCTGGTAATTCCCGGCGTCCTCTCTTAGATTGATTGAACACGAGAGGTAACGCCCATGTTCCCGACCCTTTTTCACATCGGTCCGATTCCGATCCATAGCTACGGTCTGATGATCGCCATCGGATTCTTGGTCGCCATCACGGTCGTAAAAAAACTCAGCGAAAAAAGCGCGCTGAACGTCGACAAGATCATGGACCTTTCCTTCTGGAGCTTGATCATCGGGTTCATCGGTGCGCGTTTCCTCTTCATTCTCACACGCTGGGATTCATTTGCCGCCGACCCCGTCTCCATATTCAAAGTTTGGGAAGGTGGCCTGGTATTCTACGGCGGACCACTTGCCGTCGTTCCATTCGCGCTCTATTTCATGCGCAAAAACCAACTCCCGCTCTGGAAAACCTCGGACGTTCTCGTTCCGGGTCTCACCATCGCGCACGCATTCGGACGCATCGGTTGCGTGGCGGCCGGTTGTTGCTACGGTCGTCCGACGAACGGTAACTGGGGCATCAAATTGAATTCAGATCTGGTCGATGAATCGCTTCGGGGCGTTTACCTGCATCCGACTCAGTTCTATGAGTGCGTGGCGCTCGTCATCTTGTTTTTTGGACTGCTCGCTACTTTCCGAAAAAAATCGTTCGATGGCCAAGTCGCGCTCGTTTACTTCATGGCCTATCCAATCATCCGAAGCATCATCGAAGTCTACCGCGGCGATATCATCCGTGGATTCGTGATCCCTGGCATCCTATCCACGAGCCAATTCATCTCCGTCCTCGTGTTTGCGGTGGCGGCGACTCTCCTGGTCTACCGATTGAAACGCGTGAACTCGGGCCACCAGCCTGCAGTAGCTGCATCGAAAAAACGATGAATTCAGCTCGCGTTCTCCTCCTGCTCGCGGTGATTTTGGGCGCAAGCCGTGTGAAAGCGGCCGAGCGTCTATTGCCACTCACGCCGTCGCTCGCTGAACTCGTATCCGCGCTGGGAGCCGAAGATGAAATCGTCGGGGTCACCGAGTACACGGATTATCCCTTAAGCCTAAAATCAAAACCAAGCGTCGGACCTTATCCGCGCTTGAGTTTGGAGTCGATTTATCGATTGAAACCAACCCTCGCGCTGGCATCTAAAAGCGGTAATCAAGAGTCCCAGGTCGAATTCCTTCGCAAAAAAGGCATCCGAGTTGAGGTGTTCTCGGAAGAGTCTTTTGCCGAACTCCTAGAGAACGTCATCAAGATTGGCGCGCTGATTGGTAAAACCGACCAGGCCAAGAAACTTCGAGCCGACTGGCAAACCAAGCGTGATTCACTCATCGAGGAGGCTAAGAAAAATCCGCACTCCGGTTGCATTGCGATCCAACTCAGTGATCGACCGCTCATCGTCGTCGGTTCTGACTCCTATTTGGACGAAGTGCTCCAGTGGCTCGGACGCGAGAACTGTTTCAAAGACCTCCCGTCCCGCTACCCACAGATCTCCGACGAGGCGCTCGTAAAAAAAGATCCCGACTGGATTCTCGTTTTCGATTCGATGGGTGAGGATGGAGCGGCGACGGTCGCGCGTTGGAAAAAATTGAAAAAAGTCCGAGCGGTCAAAAAGAACCAAGTTCGGGTCGTTCGTCTGGACGAGTTGCTACGCCCAGGACCGAGATTGGTCGTGGGCGCACGCAAGCTGATGGAAATCATCCGGAACTAGAGACCAAAAATGAAATCAACAAAACTCATACTGATCACGGCACTACTCGTAGCACTTGCGCTCGTATCACCGTTTTTGGGATGGGGAAACGATTGGTCGATTCTCGCGGAGTTTCGAATTCCGCGCGCCGTGCTCGCATTCGCCGTGGGTGGTTCTCTCGCGCTCTGCGGACTACTCCTTCAACTCATTCTGCAAAATTCGCTTTGTGAGCCCTACATCCTAGGGCTACCTGCCGGTGGAACTCTCGGTTACATCGCGGGATCCGTACTCCGAATTCCTGGCTTGATCCCTGGATTCTCGGTCTCCGCGTTTTTAGGTACGCTCAGTTTTGGTGCGATCATCGTTCGCGTGGCTCGCCGAGAGAGCACAAGCCTGATCCTACTGACCGGCGTGATGCTAAATTTCGTCGGCTCGAGCGTCGTCACGCTCTGGATGACATTATCTGACCCCTCGCAATCGCAAGCCGCGATTCGTTGGCTATTTGGTGATCTCAGTCGATCCGAGTGGGGGCCGACCATTACGCTACTCTTTCTTGGGCTCCTGGTGCTTGGGTATTTCTGGTGGCGTTCGCGAGACTTAGATGCGCTCTTGCTCGGCGAATCAACGGCGCGCTCACTCGGCGTCCCGGTTCAGAGCCTTCGACGAGAGGTTCTGTTTGCGACCGCGCTCCTCCTCTCTATTTCCGTGAGTCTCGCTGGCACGATCGGATTCGTCGGGCTCATGATCCCTCACTGGGTGAGGGGAATGGTGGGGTCGCTCCATCGTAGGTCCGTTCCGATCACGTTTCTTTGGGGGGGCTTGCTCCTGGTGATTGCGGACGGAGTTTCTCGTCACTTGTTTGAGCCGTATGAAATCCCGATTGGAGTCATGACTTCGTTCATCGGAGCTCCATTTTTCATCTATGTCTTGATGAAACGTCGAGGAGGGAGAGCCGCATGAGTCATTCCTTGTTTGAGCTTCGAGAGGTGACGAGCCTGGGCGATGATCGGCGAGAAATTCTCTCTCATTTCACGCTGGCGCTTGATCCGAAAAAAATTACGATCCTCGTCGGACCAAACGGCGCCGGCAAATCCACATTGACCTCGGTGCTTGCAGACGTCAAACGTCCGCACTCGGGCGCAGTCGTTTGGAAATCAAAAACGCCAGCCGATTTTTCTCGCGAAGAGCGATTGCAGACCCTCGGTTATTTAACCGAATCGTTCTCGATTGAGTTTCCCGTTCGGATCCAGGACTTCCTAAAATTGGGACTGATTCTCCGCGATGAGCAAGCGGCTCCTCGCTTTCAAGAAGCGCGGGCTCATTTCTTAGGCGACTTGGATCTGGAGCGAGAAGTAGGGTCGCTGAGCTCCGGTGAACGGCAACGTGCGAATTTGGCCCGGACCATGGTTCAGCGACCGGAGTTTCTCGTCTTGGATGAAGCAGTCTCCCAGCTCGATCCTCATCACTTAGCTCAGGCTCGTGAATACTTGCTTGAGAGACGGCGCCAAGGTTTGGGAGCTTGCCTGGTCACGCACGATCTGAATTTCGGTTTATCGATTGCCGATGTCGTGGTCTCACTCTCGGGTGGCAAACTTCGATACCAAGGTGCACTCCAAGATTGGAAAACAAGTGGCGACCTCGATTCTCTGTATCCGGGAGCAAAACCTCATTGGGTGCAAGACCCAATGAGCGGCAACGAACTTTTGGTTTTTTAGGTCACTCCCCAGTTCTTGAGAGTGTCTACCTCTTCGGATTTGGTTTTCACCTTTTTGAATTTGGCGCCTTTTTTGGCTTTGACTCGCGCTTCGCAGTCCGCCCAAGTCGTGTGTTTCTGAAGTTTGCCTTCGAGATAACTCAGGTAGTAGGGTGCAAACGTCTCGAACCACGCATCGATGGATTTCGCATCTGGGTGACCATCGATCGGACCACTGTAGAGTTTTGGTTTCTTGCCCTCAGCGTACCCGCGCGCAATCAAATCGCAGCGTTCATTGCCCAGCACGCCTACGTGACCCGAAACGTGTTGAAATTCGATGCGGGAAAACCCTTTTAGAACCTCAAAAAGGGCCTGCCATTTATCCTGATTTGCGATCGGTTTTCCTTCAAGCGTGACCCATCCATTGGATGCCCAACGCTTGAGAGACGTCTGTGCGTTCTGAATTAAATAGCTGGAATCGCTGAGCAGCAGCGTGTGTTGATCTTTTTGACGAATGTTCTGGAGTGCGACAACGGCGCCTTGGAGCTCCATAGCGTTACTCGTTGTACGCACCTCGCTCCCGCCGAACTCTGTACAAATACCTTCACATAACAACAGGATTGCTCCGTACCCGCCAGGACCTGGATTCCCCAATGAGGAGCCATCGGTAAAAATTACATTCCGAGCAGAGGTCTTTTGCATGTCTGTGATTTAGACAGAGAACGCTGTTTCTGTCGAGTAAGAGTGACGGTTTTTGGGCCTGGAGTCCTTACTTGCTAAACCAAAAAACCTAGGCAATACTTCGGCATAGCTCGAATCCGATAGAGTTACTCGGTTAATAAAAACAGAGTGAAACACGAGGAGCAACGATCGTTTGAAAAGTACTGTGCGATCACGAATCAGACTGGCGATGTGCGTACTTAGTTTCGCACCTGTGACCTCTGCATTCGCTCTCGGTTTCGGACAACTCGAAAGTTCCGGATTTCTTCGCAGAGCCACCGATCGAGCTAATTCGACACAAACTCTTCAGATTGGACCGCGACTTTTTCACGAAGGCGATTGGTTTCAAGCCAAGCTCGATGCATTCGCGATCGTTCAAGTTTCTGACCGATCCAGTCTCACGTTCGAAGGACCCGAGGCTTACGTCTCCACCAGTCCGCAGTGGAACGAGCAACACCAGTTCACGTTCGGTCGTCGTCTCAAAGACTGGAGCGTCATGGATCACTACTGGGAACTGGGCCTATTTCAGCCCCGTTTCACGTGGGATCCGACACGCCCGAAATGGGTGGGGCTTACCGGGTTTTTCTACGAATACAAAATGCCCCAGTGGCGTTTCCTCGCTTACGTTTCTCCGATCAACATTCCAGAACGCGGTTTCCCGCTCAAAGAGGAAAACGGCAAGCTGATCACCTCTGATCCGTTTGCTGAGCAGAACTACGAGAATGCGATCGTATCGCGTCGTCAGATTCCGATTCGCTACAAGGTCGATTACCCTCCGATGAGTGATTTGGTCTTGAATCCAGGCGGTATGGTGAGCGCTCAGTTCCAAGAAACTCCCGATCAAGGTTTCTGGGCCGAGGCAAAGGCCGGCTACATGCCGATCCACCAAGTGAACCTTGCGGTGTTGCCGACTTACATTCTTCAGCAGGACTACGTGGATGTTCAGGTTTATCCGACTATTCTTCGCCACTATTTGGCAGGAGGCGAACTCGGATACCGTCTCAAAGATTTTCAGATCTGGGGCGCCTATACCCATGAAATTCCAGACAAATGGATCATGCCGGATCGTTGGGTCACCCCGCGAATCGAGCCAGCTGACATCTATTCGATTGGAGCGGAATACACGTTTTTTGATCGCTTGAAACTTCAAGCATCTTACCTATATATCAGCGAAGAACCGAAACCATCGGTGGAGGCTCAGGAGTTCACAATCGATCTCCCGAGTCGCTTCCGATATCACCGGGGATTCAGGACTCGCGTCGAATTCGACAGCCATCAACGCTTCCGCCAAGAATGGGAATGGACGCATGACGCTGATTACAAGAGCGACCTCATCTCCGGAGATCTGTTCATCGAACTGCTAAAAGATAGTCGTGCGCTGACCCTTAATCTGGGCTGCGACTTCTTCGCATCTTCTACGGGAAAAGGTTCGATCGGACGCCTCAAAGGCAACGACCGAATCCGTGGAGGCATCGCCTATGTCTTTTAGAATGTGCCGCAAAAAACTCAAACGCTGGTGGAAGCTTGGACTTGCATCCGTGCTTCTGACCGTTGCGGGCTCGAGTTGCGGCATATTCGGTAATAAGAAAGAATCCAGCAAGACCGCTCAGTCAAGCCAAGACCTCGGTTGCTTGGACTCTTTAAGCCCTAAGTTCGGGCGTTACCTCGATGGCAAGATCGAAGAAAAAGAATGGGTCGGCATTTTTGACTGCGTCGTGGAGCAGGTTAATTTTTTCAAAGAATACGTCGCCGGTGCGGATGCTCGTGGCTACACCCAGGCTGATATCGCGTTCTTGATCCGCACTTACTTGGTCAAGGCCAAGCCCGTCTCGAACGCTTTCGTGAAATCAATCTTCGAGATCAAGGCCGGAGTCTTCGGTGGCGACGCCGACGTTCTCACAAAAGCAGACCTGGACCGATTCAATCAATTCATGCTTTTCCTCAAAGGTGAGACGGTCGCGCTGCTCAAGCCGCTGCAGAATCACCGTTTGTCGCCGAGTTCGCGAACCTACTTGGAACTCGCGGACGCGACTGCCGTCATCACCGACCACCTTGCAAACTACCTCACGCCTCGAATTGGTGCCTATTCGATCGCCAAAGAAAGCTTCATCCCGTTCGCCAAAGAGATGATGCATCTGTTTGATTATGATTCGCGCAAAGTCGATGAGTACGAAGAACTCGTCCGTAGCGTGAAAGTCCTGCTTGCCGACGGCAGCAAGGATGCCATCGAAGCCTGGGCCTGGCCGAAAATTTTCCGCGAGGCCGGTGCGTTCGCGGGTCTTTACCTTGCTTACCAAGGTGTCGACGAGCTCAAGTTCACTGATGATTTACAGAGGGACGAATACTATTTCGAGCTCGTCATCCGCGCTCATCAATACGTCAACCGCTTGGTCGGTTCGAATCGCAACGCGATCGCTTATAACCGGATTTTTCAGGTCATCGATGCGCTCCCCGAGGGGGCTCTGGATCAGAAACTTCGCGATGCCGTGAAGAAGAGTTTTGGTCCGCTCATCGAGCGAACCTTAACGGGTAAGACTCCCGGAGCAGTCGATAGCGCCGCAGTCGGCAAGGCGTTCGAACTCGTTGAGGCCGGTCTTCGTGGACAGATTTGGGCGAAGCGAATCTTCAAGAACCTAAGGGCTACGACGACTGCCGAAGCATTCCAGCGCGAAGCATTCCGCCAGATCGAGCGATCTTCGTCACCACAGGACAAGCAAGCGATTGTAGAGCTCATCAAAGTCGCCAAGGATTTCATCGGCCTCTACACCGAGGACGACTCCGTCATGAAGTTCACCCGCGAAACCACGCGCACGCGTACGGTTCGTCAGATTGTGAACATGAACTGGTACCGTAAACTCATGCGGCATATCTTCAAACAGTATGCGACCGGTCCGGACCATGTCGCTACCGTGGACGATTTGACCCGCCTCTCGACCGACTTCGGGGAGATCTTAAAAGCCATCGGCAAGTTCGCACCCGACATCACCTATGAGTCCGTTGCGGCGAAACGATTCCGCGAAGCGAATCTGTTCATGCCCAACAGTAACGGCGACGAATACGTCTCCGAAGATGAATCCGTTTACTACATCGCCGTTCTGGTTTCGTCAGGCACGATGACCGGACGGATCTGGGACAAGATCACCGATACGGGCCGTCTCTGCCCGATTGTCGGAACGGATGAAATGGGCAACGCGGCGGTCGCCGTGAAATGTTTCCGTGAAATCTATTTCGGTCGCATCGAAGAGTTCTTGGGTCGTTTTCCGGGACTTGTGATGGGATACCGTGGATTGAATACGGATGAACAATCGAATTTTATCCGCAACCTCGAAGTCGCCGGACGCAAGAGCGGCGAATCTGAGAGTCCAATCGGCACTTACGACATCGATTCTTATTCGGCGCTTGCTCATTACGTGGAGTCGGCGGTGATTCGATTTGATACGAACGGCGACGAGGTCCTGGATCGGGACGAGATTTTGGATAACGTCTATCCGATTTTCAAACGTGAACTCTCCAAGGTCGACGGCGCTCCACAAGACGAGCTCATGCTCAAAGGTCTGCTGACCTATCTTTTCCGTTTCGGAAAAATCCCAACGACCAAGTCCGAGAAAGCCCACTACGTTTGGTGGTTCTCTAAGCGATGGCTCAGCGGTGGCCTAGCCTGGACGAGTGTACAGGGTGATCGCTTCGATATTTACAACATCCTCGCGATGATCTCTTCGATGTAACTGTCAGCCTGATTTGCCTGATTGATTCAGCGCGCCTTTTTTGTCTAGCCGCTCTGGTGGCGGAAATATATTTTATACTTAGTTAATGTAAGAGCCTCGTTTGCCTCTTTGGGTAATCAGTTTATATAATCAAAAGATAGTATTTAAAGTGTTAATCGTCCGCGAATCTCAAGGAGGAGATTTCTGATGAATCACACCGTCAAAAAAGGGCTACTTGCCCTCTTCTGCGCATTGATCGCGTTAATCGGTTTCACGCAGCCGTCTCCTGCCGCGGAACCACCGCCGCAAAAAGAATGGACCTTCCTCGTCTACCTGAATGGATTCAACAACCTTGATCGTTTCGGATTTTCCGACCTGAATGAAATGGAGACAGTGGGTTCCACCTCTCAAGTCAACGTCGTCGTGCAGTGGGCGAGTTACGCCTCTCGTGATGTGAAACGTCTCTACGTGACTCAAGACAATGATCCCCTCAACGTGACCTCTCCAGTGACTCAGAACCTTGGGCTCGTGGATATGGGTGACTACCGGAACCTCATTGATTTCGTACAATGGGCTAAGGTGAACTATCCGGCGAAACACTATTTCATCGATGTGTGGAACCACGGCTCGGGCTGGCGCAGATTCCTCTCTGCGAATTCGAGCGATGGCATCCGTCCGACCGATATCTCGTTTGACGATATCAGCGGTAACGCGATCACGACCGAGCAGCTCGGCGTGGCGATGACCGAGATCAAAACGGTTCTTGGACAGAAAATCGATCTCTACGGCAGCGATGCTTGCCTCATGTCGATGATCGAAGTTGCAGGCGAGATGAAAGACACGGTCGATGTATTTTTGGGCTCTCAGCACTTGGAGCCGGCTGACGGTTGGCCATATGGAGATCTCCTGCGTCGCTGGAATGCGCTCGCCGATCCTTCTGCGCGCAATGTGAGTCGTGAACTCGTGGATGCGTATCGAGCCTCCTATCCGCGTAGTCGCGAGATCACGCTCTCGGCATTCGATATGACTCGTTATCCCGCACTCGTGGACTCTGTTCGTGACCTCGCGAATCTCATGAGTACGCTTCCGAATGGTATCCGCGAAAAAGCCCGCAACGCTTTTTCGAACTCACAAGATTTCGACAACGCCGACTATCAGGATCTGCATGACCTGATGAGTGAACTTGAAAAAGCGACCTCCGACTCGGAACTGCCGCGTTCGGCGCTTCGTGCGGTCAAGAGTTCAGTCGAAAGTTTGGTCTTCGCTAACGGAACATCGACCGATATGGCCCGTGCTCACGGCATATCGATCTGGGTTCCGAACAATGAATGGACCTATCAGCAATACTCCTCTCGTTACGGCAACCTAGTCTTCAATCGGGATACCGGTTGGAAAGACGCGATTAATAACGTCATTCGACGTTAGTCAGGATTGTCCTAAGACAGATGAGTAGGGGCGGACTTCTCTAGAAGAACTCCGCCCCGTATTACATTCCACGAATCTGTCGCGAACTACAAAAAGTAGCGACTGAGCCATTCGCGCTTGGTCTCGCGTGTCGGCAGATTGAGAAACTCTTTCATTTGAGCGAGCTTGTTTAAGAACTCGGGCTGACCGGCCGATCGGAGTGCCAACCAACGGAAATCCTCGTTCGACCAATAGAGACGGGCAACGCCGCGTTTTTGAAAACGGGCGACTCGACCGATCGATTGTACGAATGCGATCGGTGAATAGGGAACCTGCGTGAGGAACGTGCGATCTAAATTGGGTAGATCCACTCCCATTCCGAACGCGCCGGTGGCGCAGAGATGAGTGATATTACCGTCCCGGAATCGTTTGAGAATCGCAGTTTTTTCTTCTCGCGAAATCCCTGCGTGAAAATACGTTGCCGTCCGTCCGGACCGAACGAGCAGATCTGAGAATTTCTCCGTCTCGCTTCTGGTATTGAAAAATAGAAGCGTGTTGTCGTTCGAATCCAGGCAGTTTTTCATCCAGGTTTGGACACGCAACTGAGGAGCCGTGTAGCGCGTGTCCCATTCAAGCTCGGGCGGGAACGCGAATTCACCCAGTAGAGCGAAAGAGATACCGAGTTCGCGCTGAATGGATTCTCCGGCCGACCTGGGCAGGGTGGCGGAGAGCCAGAGCGTGCGTTTGAAATTCTGTTCGCGAATGCGCTTGAGAATCTTTCGATAGGCGGGTCTAAACTCGGTTCCCCATTCTTCGATACAGTGACATTCGTCGACAATGAGGAGAGTGGCGTGCGCGAGTGTTTCGGCTAGAGACTGCGGGTCACTTTCCCAGCGTTCAGGGCTGAGAATGACGGTTTTTGCGCGGGGGGTGCGGTTTTCAGACGTGAGGAATTGGGCAGAGATTCCCGCTTCTTGGAAACGGGTCTCGAGCTGCGCCCCTAGTGCGATCAGAGGAACGAGAACGACGCAATGGCCTCTCGTTCGAAGAATGGCCTCTTCAGCGATCACGCCTTTGCCAGAGCCCGTCGGAGCAATGGCGAGGACGTGTGGGGAGTCTGTTTCAAATAGTGTCTTAAGTACTTTTTCCTGAAAGGGCCGGAGTGTTCGCATGGCCGGAATTGCTTTGCGACATCTGGGCCACGATTTCCGGGTGGAGTGACTTGAATCTTAAGTACACCAGTCCGCAGAGCGCGCCGTATCCGATTTGAAATAGCGCAAAGAAACTAAAAATATCGGCGCCTCGAACGGAACCCAGCTCATGAAAAAGGAAACTGAACGCTGCGTGCCCTGTGCCCACTCCACCTGGGAGAATTGGTAGGGCGGTGACTAAGAGCCCGGTCGGAACGACGGCGTAAAACGCCAGCTGCGAAAGATCGGTTTGCCCCAGTGCTTGCGCGAACTGAAAACATGCAAACCCCACGATGCTCTGGATGAGGAATGAGATGAAGAGCGCCGTGAAAATCACGGTCGGCGCTTCTTGAAGCGATTTCATCCCCAGGACCAAGTTCTTGATCATCTGAAGACGTGCAATCTTGGTCGAACCACGGTCCAGGAGTTTCAAGATCGGATCTCGGTTGTTTGGTACCAAGATGAGGTACGAGAAAAACAAGATCGCCCCGATGCTGAGTACGGTCAGCGCGACTTTTAGCAGTTCCATCTTGGGCGAGGTGAAATGAAAATACGGCGAATTCAATGCGAGCGCCGAAACGAAAATCATCGCGGCGGTCCCAATCAATCGATCGATCACGAGCACACCGAGTGCGCTCATACCGCTCGCGGCGGAGTTTTTCTTGAGGTAGTAACTCTTGACCAAATCACCGCTCACGGCGCCAGGAAGCGCGACGTTGAAAAACGTACCGATGAGATGGATCTGAAATAGCATCGCGCTCGAGAGTGGATACTTGAGGTTGCGGATCAGGACGATGAATCGAACGGCGCCGAGGAGTAGGCTCACAAGGAGCGCGATTCCGCCGAGCGCGATCTGCGCGGGATGGCCGAGGCCCTCGCGAAACGCATCGATGCTGATGAGGTTTTTCTTAGAGAGGAACCAGAACACGAAAACGACGAACGCGATTTTGAGAACGAGCCCGATCTGGCTTTTGTACTGCTTCATTTCTTGAATCCCTGAGCGTAGCTGATGAAATTAGCGAAGATTTTTTCACCCACCTCGGGCTTAAAGAGCTGCGCGCCTTTGCCGCGTCCGAATAGGCCCTCGCGCATTCCTTCGGACCAGCGGGCTTGAATCGATTTGTCGCCCTCGACCAAAGAGCGCTCCGGATGGAACTGAAGCGTGTAAATGCCGAGCTCTGGGATCGAAGCGGCCTGGTGAGCGCAGTTCTGCGACTTGGCGAAGTTCTTCATTTGGATGGGGAGCGTTTTTACTTCTTCGAAATGGCTTGAGAACGAGTGGAATCGATGAGGTAAGCCTGCAAATAGCGGCTCGGATTTCAGCGACTCGATTTCCGTCCAACCGACCTCTGGTACGGCGGAGCGACCGAGTACGGCTTTGCCCCCGAGCACGCGAGCAATAGATTGGTGGCCGTAGCAGATTCCGAGCATCGGAATCTTGAGCGTCATTGCTGAGCGCAAGAATTGGTCAAACTTCTCGACCCAAGGCTCATCCGACAGGCAAGACGTTTTGGAGCCGGAAATCACGATCGCGTCGAATCCACGTGGTGATACGGGGAGGTCTTCGTTCGGACCACGGCGAACATGCACAGTGACGGGGCCGGATGCGGCCACGTGTGCCGTCAGATCGGGCGCTCCGAACCACGCTAGGTCTCGGTTATTATCGATGACGAGTACTTGCATTTCAGTTCTCCCGCTCTTCGAAAAGGTAAGCGTACTTCAGGAAAATACTGTGGGCCGCATTCACCGAGATGATGAAACCCGCCATCCCATCTAGGCATCCGAGCTTGATGACATAGGTCTCTAGGAATTTACCAATCGGTTTGACGATCAGTTTGAGTAGGCTTGCTGAGTGACCTCGAGCGCGAAGTTTTTCAGAGCCTTCGCGTGAGTAGCGGAGATTGGTCTCTACTTGTTCGCGGATGTCGGCAAATGGGTAGTGCAAAAGATCCGATTCGAGTTCACCGGTCGATCCAGTCGTCTCCAGTTCTTCGTGTACCTGAGGTTCCGTCCAACGGCTCTGATCCCGACGGCTCAATCGAGTGAGCCGATTCGGATACCAGCCGCCATGGCGAATCCAGCGCCCGAGGTACCAGCTCAAACGGGGGAGCGAGTAAGCCGTGTGCTGCCCGATCGTTCCGGATTCAAAACGTCTCCGGATCTCAAGCTTGAGTGCCTCGGTCAGTTCTTCGTCCGCATCGATGCTGAAAACCCAGTCATTCTGAGCCAAGGACTGGGCGTAGTTTTTTTGCTGCCCGTAGCCAGACCAGGCATGGGTGGCCCATCGGGCGCCGGCTGCTTGGGCAATAGACTGGGTTTGATCGGTACTACCGGAGTCGACAATCACGACCTCACGGGCAAACCCCTCCAGAGAGCGGAGTAATCGAGGTAAATTGCGTTCCTCGTTGAGCGTGATGACAGTAACGGTCAGTGGAAGAGTCGACATGGAATGGGTCTGAGTTTAGCCCAAATCCGTGGACGGGTCGATTCACTAATCGAATGATTTCAGGTATTCTCACGGGAAATTCGAGGTTCATATGCAAGTGACAGTCGTCGGCACAGGTTATGTGGGACTAGTAGCCGGAGCGTGTTTTGCGGATACGGGTAACGATGTGGTTTGCCTGGATACGGACGCCTCCAAGGTCGAGCGTCTCAAGCGCTCGGAGATTCCGATCTATGAACCGGGGCTCTCAGACCTCGTGTCGCGCGGTCAGCGCGAGGGTCGATTGAAATTCACGACCTCTTACGCCGAGGCGCTGGATCGAGCCGAGATCATTTTCTTAGCGGTAGGAACTCCAGGCCTCCCATCGGGTGAACCCAACTTGGAGTATCTAAAAGCCGCATCGGAATCGATCGGTACCCATCTCAAACGATCCGTGATCGTGGTGAACAAATCCACTGTTCCGATCGGTTCCTACCAAGTCGTCAAAGAGTGGATCGAATCGAAATCCAAATACTCGGTCGAAGTTGTGAGCAATCCGGAGTTTTTAAAAGAAGGTAGCGCCATCGACGATTTTCTACGTCCGGATCGCGTCGTGATCGGCACCGACAAAGTCGAAGCATTCGAGAAGATGGCCGAGCTCTATGCGCCGTTTGTCCGTCAGGGTAATCCGATTCTCCATATGGACGTCGTTTCTGCGGAGATGACCAAGTACGCGTGCAACGCATTCCTCGCAACTCGCATCAGTTTTATGAACGAACTCGCAAGGCTCTGTGAGTCGGTCGGAGGGGACATCGAATCGATCCGTCGTGGGATGGCGACCGATCAACGCATCGGCAAACATTTTCTATACGCGGGCCTCGGTTACGGCGGGAGCTGTTTCCCAAAAGATGTGCGTGCACTCGCCGATAGCGCCAAGAAACGCGGACTCGCGCTTGAGATTGTCGAGGCGACTGATCGAGCGAATCAAGAGCAGGCGCGATTCTTTTTCAAGAAGATCAGCCGCCATTTCAAAGATGAATTGAAAGGCAAAAAGATCGGTGTCCTGGGGCTCGCATTCAAGCCGAATACGGATGACATGCGTGAGGCGCCAGCACTCGTTCTAATTGAATCGTTGCTCGAAGCCGGCGCGCAAGTGATCGCGTTCGATCCGGTATCGATGAACGAGGCCAAGAAAACGCTCGGTGACCGAATCACTTACGGCAAGAACGCGTATGATGTATCGGCTGGAGTTGATGCGGTTGCGCTCTGTACGGAGTGGAACGAATTCCGTCAACTCGATTGGCCACGGTTCAAGCAAGCGATGAAATCACCGGCATTTTTCGACGGACGCAATCAGTACGATCCGCTTAAGATGAAGTCCCACGGATTCGAGTATTTCGCGATCGGGCGGAGTGTTTAAAAGTTTAAACTAACTAGAAGCTGGCTCGATACCCCGCTCGCATCGCACGCGTTTAGTCTTGCGAGCATCTTCGAGAAGCGAATCGTTCTTGGGCGTGAAGCCGCGGCGCGGATGCCAGACATGGTACTGGATCGCGACGCCTTTCATGCTCTTGATCTTAAGGCCTAGGTTCTGAAGACGAATCTCTAAATCCGTATCCTCGCGTCCGTATCCTTCGTAGGATTCGTCAAATCCGTTGATCGCGTAGAGATCCTCGCGGCTCACCGAGAAGTTACTGCCCAAAAGATCGTCGATGCGATCCATCTTTAAAAGTTTTCGCAAGAACGGAGACGGCACGCGTAGGCTCCGGTTCCAATTTTGCGTCTCACCGAAAATCGCGCTACGAACGAATTCGCCGGACCAAGGTTTCAAAGCGCCTGATCGGAATTTTTCCGGCGTGAGTGTTCGAGAGAACGCCTCGCCCAAGTTCACTCGGCGTCCGCAGAGGTAACGTCCTTGTTCTTGGTTCTCCAGGTGATCGCGTACAAACTCAGGATGAGGCACGCAATCGCCGTCGAGAAAAATCATCACGCTTCCGCGACTCGCGCGGATGGCGCGGTTCAGGATCCGGCATTTTCGAAATCCCCGGTTCTCTTGCCAGAGGTGCGTGATCGGGAAATAGGCGGCTGATTGGTAGCGTTCGACCAGTTTCTTGGTTTCTTCGCCGCTACCGTCATCGCAGAGGAGGACTTCGAAATCTTGAGAAGACTGAATCCGAAGCGCTTCGAAAACGAGTTCCAGATGCCTGGGCATTTCATATGTCGCAAGCAAGATCGAAGCACGAGGCGTGGTACTCATGGCCGCTCCCAGCGTCCTTTGAGTCGGTAGCTTCGGTACTCAAAAAATCGATGACCCGTGATGCGTTCGAGCACGTCGAGCACGACTTTTTTACCGTCCTTGATCGCCCATTCGAGCGGCGAGTTCGCCAGGTCCCAGTTCCAGTTTTTGGTCCGCACGCGTTCGAGCATGACTTTGGGATGTGAGCCTTCGAATCGGTAGAGACCCAGGATGCGTTTGTAACGGTAGTTGTCGCCCGTGTGTGGCGTGCCGTCTGCGCGAGCTTCTTTGTTGCCGTGATAGAGCTGATCCATGAAAAAAGTTTTCTCTTTCATGACCTCTGGCGGACGAACCCAGCCATAGTGATAGATCGACGACGGAATGAGGACGGCGTTGGGTTTCTCGCCGTTCTTGCGACGAAACGATTGAGCATCGCCGACGCTGACCAAGCCTGATTGGCGTCTGATCACGCGCACTTCGCGGCGATAAGCGCCCCTGCCGCGACGAATGATGTCGAACGATCCGTAGAAATGCACGTAGTGAAACAGCAGTGCCTCAACCCAGGGCTGATTCTGATGGGCCTCCATCGCCTTGCGGATGACGGGGAGATCGCTCTCATGGAGGACTTCGTCGGCTTGGAGATAAACGCACCAGTCGCCGGTGCAGCGATCGAGCGCGAGATTCGTCTGCTCGGACAAGATCTTGCCGCCGCGCTTGCGTTCCGGGTCATCCAAGTGCCAGTTCGATTCGAAGAGCAGGACTTTGCCTTGCCCTTCGGAAACGGCGAATTTCTGAAGGACCTGGAGCGTGTCGTCGTCACCGATCCCGACGTTGATGACGAGCTCATCGACGAGTGGAAGGAGAGACCTAAGGCTCTCGAGAAACGGATAGTCGAACTTCACTCCGTTTCGGACGAGTGTGAAACCCGAGATTCTCATGATGCATTTTCTCCGCGGTCTTTGATTTCATTTTGGTACTGCCAAATCTTCACGTGACGGACCCAGCGCGAAACACCTTCGAGCACCGAGATCACGAGCCCATGCATGCCGTCTCGGTAGGCCTTGTAGTAAAAATAGTTTTTAAAGAACATCGCTGGCCCGCTCGTGACGATGCGAAACCAGTTCGTACGTTGACCGGCCATCACTCGATCACGTGCTTCGATCGAGGTGTACTTATTCATTTTCTGGAGGAAATGTTCCGGATGGAATTCTGGCGCATGTTCTATGACTTCGTGAATGCGTTTCGGTTCGACCGGGTATTTCGGATATTCGTGGATCTCGTTGACGTAAGCGACGCCCTGTCGATTGAAGAAACGATCCTGGTAACTCGGATTCCAGATGCCGTAGTAGATCGGACGACCCAGAAAATATTCCTGGCGATGAACCTTCCAGGTGGGATGCGGATTCGCCTCGCTTAAGATCGAGATGAGTCGATCGCGAAGCTCCGGCGTACACGCTTCGTCGCAATCGAGCACGAAGATCCAATCATTCTGGGACGATTCGAGCGAGAAATTCCGCTGTCGCCGGAAACTGTCGAACGGCCGCTCGAGCACACGAATCTTCCCCGCCCAAGGAGCGGCCGGATTGCGCGCGATCTGTAACGTGTCATCAGTGCTCCCGCCGTCGACGAGCACAATCTCGTCGCACCAGGCAACCGACGAGAGAGCTCGCGCGATTTTCTTGGATTCGTTCTGGCAAATGAGAGCAGCGGTAACGGGGCGTCGGCTCATGCGTGAAACTCGGGTGCGAGTTTTCTGAGTGCGCGAAGCGCGTCGTCTTCTAGAATCTTCTTCATGCAGCGGTGTTCTTCGATCTTGCACTCATGCAGACCGCACCAGGGACGCATGCCGGGCTCGTGATCACGTCGGCACGGGAGACCTTCGATGAACAGATAAGGGTGACGATCGGTTGGGTACGGGTGCCACTCGAATGGATCTTCGGGACCGAAGACAGTGAGGGTCTTAAGTCCGCTTGCAACTGCGATGTGTTTTGGTCCGGAGTCGTTTCCGAAATAAGCAGTCGAAAGCTGGAATAGCGCCGCCATCTGGCGAAGCTCGATCTGAGTTTCGTTGTGGATTCGGTCGCGAACCGCATGTCTCGCGCGAGGGTCGATATACCACTCGACAGATTTCTTGCCGACTTCGGCGTAAAATTCGTCGCGCTCGCGGGTCTCATCGAGGCTATTGAATACCAGAACGCTGCCTTGGGTTTCGTCGCACCAGCGGAGTGCGATCGAGGCGTAACGATCCATCGGCCAACGCTTGGTCGGACGGCTCGCACCGATTCCCAAGCAGAGATACGGCCCCGGTAGTCCCAGTCCCGCAAGCTTACGTTTCGCGGATTCGATTTCCTCGTTCCGAAGGAAAATCTGCGGGAGCACGCCGACGGGAGCATTCACGCCGAGCGCACGGATCGTGTCCATGTCGCGTTCGATGACAGGCTTAAGAACGCCTTTGCCAGGGACGACGACGGTCGAGTAACGGTTCTTGTCCTTGTGCCCGTGAAAATGAATCGAACGGGTCTTCGCACCGAGCGCATAACAGAGCGTAGCGCTTGAGGGGCTTGCGTGAAAATTGATAGCCCAGTCGAATTTCTCTTTTCGGAGTTTCAGGGCTAATCCAGCGATCGCGCGGGCACGAGCGGTTGCTTCGCGGTGACGATCGTAGAACCATATTTTATCTACCGCTGGGTGACCCTCGAGCAGGGTTGCCCAAGCACGGGTGACGACCACGTGGATTTCGGCATTTGGAAAGGATTTACGCAGTTCTAGGAGCGGAGCCGTCATCAGGACGGTGTCTCCGAGTGCGCGGAGTTTTACGGCGAGGATTTTGCGTGGTGCGACCATGTAATGAGGCTAATTTCTCATGAAATGGGGCGCGTAAAAAGCAAAACCCCCGACTCCGTGAGGAATCGGGGGTTCCAAGATTCGCGACAGGGTCGCGAGAAATCTTAGTGAGCAGCTGGAGCAGCGTGCTCTTCTTTTGCAGCTTCAGCAGCTGGAGCTGCTTCTTTTTCAGCTTTAGCTTTTTTAGCTTTTTTAGCTTTCTTAGGAGCAGCAGCATGAGCGTCTGCAGCATGTGCTTCTGGAGCTGGAGCAGCCGTATGAGCTGCGTCGTTAGCGAAAGCAGAAACAGAAACAAGAGCGATCATTGCGATGAAAAGGTTTTTCATTTGAGTATTCTCCAAATTAGGAATCAGTTTCTCGCGCTTTGGTTGGGTTTCTTTAGGGAAGGTCCCGGACCTCTCGCGATTGATTTTAGTTTAAGGGTGTTTTCGGGGGAAAGCAGGAAAATTCCTATATTTTCCATGGGTTGTCTCAATTCACACCACCGTTGCAAACCGCTACGGCAGCATTTTGACCCATGAACCTAAAGGGATTTCCCTGTTCTAGTGCCAGGACCGTTGCAAACTCCGGCAAACGAGCCGGGAGGGAGGGTCATCCAAGACGTGAATCAAATGTGTAGATGTGTTTGACGTCGATGTGGTTGAACCGCAGGTGACGGAGCTTCATGGCGGACAGTTGAAGGATGAGCTTGGTCTGACGGGATTTATCCTGATAGCGGACTTTTTTGATCTCGCCCAGGATGAAGGACTCCATTTCGAGGGGATGGAAACAGAATCCTTTGGAGAAATGGTATTTGCCCTGGAATGGGATCAGCCGCGCTTCGAAGAGATCGCCTCTCGCGAATGCTTGGTCGAACGCGCTATCGGCGACCACGTAGGTTTTCTTGGAAAAAAGGTCCTCGACCTTCAGGCCGGTACCGAAAAAGGGTTTACCCTTGAGGCGAAACAACGAATGGATTGTTGAGCAGAAATCTCGATAGATCGCCAGTTCTTGGGCCTGGAGCTTTTCTTTGTTTTTACGGAAATGCAGTTTGATCGGCGAAAGGTCGATACCCGGCAGATCGCGGTCAAAAATATACCAGTCCATGAAGATGGACATCCGTTGTTCGTACTCGGGATCATCTTCATAGACGATTCCGGCTTTGTCGAAGAACTCCTGCTTGGCGGCGAAAACCTCGCGGTAATAGTCGCCGGTGGTGTATTCCTCGATGACCGGATCTAGATAGAAAGAATAGCTTTCAGTGGACACTTTTCTGAGTGTCCCTCGACTCCTTCATCATTTCAATGAAGACATCGAAGAGATTCTGAGAATCGTGAGGTCCAGGGCAAGATTCTGGGTGGTACTGAACCGAAAAGGCTCTCTTGGTCCGAACCACCATTCCTGCGCAGGTCTGATCGTTCAAATGAATGTGCGAGACTTCTGCTTCTGGAGGGAGTGTCGTCGGATCCACTGCATAGCCGTGGTTCTGAGAGCTGATCTCGACCTGCTTATGCCATTGGTTGAAAACCGGCTGGTTCGCGCCACGGTGACCGAACTTGAGTTTGAACGTTTTGGCACCCAGAGCGATCCCGAGGATTTGGTGACCCATGCAGATACCGAAGAGTGGGACTCGGCCTAACAATCCACGCGCCATCTCGGCGGCGTAAGGGGCGGCGGCTGGATCTCCGGGACCGTTCGAAAGGAATACGCCATCCGGTTTCATTTTTAGGATCTCCGCTGCGGTCGTTTGCGCCGGAACGACGGTGACATCGCAACCGCGGTCCGAGAGAGAGCGCAGAGAATTCCATTTCACTCCGAAATCCACCGTGACGACTTTGTAGAGTTTCTTGAATGGAGGGGTCGCATCTCGGCATGCGGGATCCGGCCAATGATAGGCTTCTTTGGTCGTGACTTCGGAGATGAGATCGCGTCCTTCGAACTGTGGGAGTTCTTTGAGAAGCGGCATCGCGTACTTGAGTTCGTCGGCTGGCAAGATGACGCCACGAAGAACGCCGCGGGAGCGGAGGTAGCGGGTGAGTGCGCGCGTATCAATGCCGGTGAGGCCGGGAATACCGTGTTCTTTAAGATAGTGGTCGAGCGTGCCTTGGGATCTCCAGTTCGAAGGGCGATCCGAGAATTCATGCACGATGAGACCGGATGCCCACGGATGAGCACTCTCCGGGTCTTCGAAATTCACTCCCGTGTTCCCGATATGTGGGTAGGTCATGACGACCATTTGGCCGTAGTAAGATGGATCGGTGAGGATTTCTTGATAACCCGTCATGGCCGTATTGAACACGACTTCTCCGAAACCGCCTTCGCGGTCACGGTTGGATTTCAGTAGTATCTCGCGGCTGATAGGAGCGCCGATCAGCTCACCTTCGAAAACGAGTCCCTCTGGATGGGCTGGGTCCTCGAGAACGAGAACGCCTTTTTTTCTTTCACTCATGATTCACTCCGATACTTCACTTCGCCGCCAACGACGGTTGCAAGGATTTTGCCTTTCCATTTCTTTCCGAAGAAAGGCGAATTGACGCTTTTTGAAAGATTGTCTGTCTGCACGAATTCCCATTCAAGATCGGGGTGCATGACTGTGACGTCGGCAACGCCGCCGATTTTCAAGCGGCCTGTCTCGAGTTTTAATAAACGCGCAGGCGCCTCGGTCAGCGATCGAATGAACGCGAGCGGGCTCAAGATTTTTTCGTGTACGAGAGTCAGGGTGACAGGAACCGCCGTTTGTAGTCCAATCACGCCGTTACTCGCTTCGGAAAACTCCACGGCCTTGTCGATCACGTTGTGAGGTGCGTGGTCAGTCGCGATCGCATCGATCGTGCCATCCTTAAGCCCCTGACGGAGCGCCTCGACATCGCGCTCGGTTCTGAGCGGTGGCGACATCTTGAAATGGGTATCGTACTCGCGCACGCAGTCTTCGGTCAGAGTCAAGTGGTGAGGGCTTGCCTCAGCGGTGACCGGGAGGCCCTGGTCCTTGGCACGTTTGATGTGTTCGACTGAGACTTCGGCCGAGATGTGCTGAATGTGAACAGGCGTGCGAGTGAGGCGGCAGAGTGCGATCTCGCGCGCGACGATGATCTCTTCGGCGGCAGCAGGAATTCCGCGGAGGCCGAGTTCGTTGGAGAGCGCCGATTCGTTCATCACACCTTGACCAACGAGGTTCGCGTCTTCGGCGTGGCTGATGATCGGAATGCCGAATGCGCGTGCGTAGTCCATCGCCTTGCGCATCAGGTAGGAGTTCATGACGGGCATGCCGTCGTCGGAAATCGCGACGATACCTTCGTTCACCATGCTGCCGATTTCCGCGAGCTCTTCGCCTTTGAGGCCCTTGGTGACGGCGCCGACGATGTGCACGCGGCAAGCGGCAGTGGCTTTGGCTTTTTCGCGGATAAACGCGGTGACATAAGGGGAGTCGTTGACTGGGCTCGTGTTCGCCATGCAGGCAACGCCCGTGAATCCGCCCGCGACTGCTGCTTTGGTGCCTGAGGCGATCGTTTCTTTGTACTCGAGCCCTGGTTCACGCAAGTGAACATGGAGGTCGATCAGGCCCGGTGTGATCCAGCCGCCTCGGGCGTCGATCAACGTTTGCGCCTTGGTGTGCGGGATTTTCCCGGGATCGTCGATGGCCGTGATTTTGCCGTCTTCGATGAGGAGGTCCTTAGGGGCGTGCAGACGGGACATTGGATCGATGACGATTCCGGAATGGATCAAGATCGACTTTTTCATGCGCGGTTGCCTCCGTTTTTCTTGAGCCATTCGGCGGTCGCTTCGGGCACCACGAGTTTTGCGAGGACTGCCATACGGATCAATACGCCGTTTGCGACTTGATCGAGGATCACCGAACGAGGTCCGTCGGCGAGTTCAGTGTCGAGTTCGACGCCGCGATTGATCGGCCCAGGGTGCAAGATGATGCAACCGGGTTTCAGTAGGGCCGCGCGTGCTTGATTCATTCCCCAGAACGCCGAGTATTCGCGGATCGAAGGAATCTGCATTCTATTCTGACGTTCGAGCTGGATTCTGAGCGCCATCACGACATCCGCATCTGGTAGGAGTTCTTCGGGGCGGTAGGCGTAATCGACTCCGAGTGTTTCCGGTTTTGGCGGAAGGAGCGTTGGGGGGGCGCAAACGGCGACTGATGCGCCAAGTTTTTTCAAGATGTGGATGTTCGAACGAGCCACGCGGGAGTGTGCGATGTCGCCCAAGATCACGACCCGCTTGCCCTCGAGGGTGCCGAGTTTTTCTTCGATGGTGAGCGCATCGAGCAGGCCTTGGGTCGGATGCTCGTGGAATCCGTCACCGGCGTTGATGACGGGGACTGAAACATATTTGGTGAGAAAATAGGGGCTGCCCGCGGACGCGTGTCTCACGACGATCGCGTGAGGGCGCATGGCTTCTAAATTCCGGGCGGTATCAATCAAGGTTTCGCCTTTGGCCGCGCTCGAGGTCGAAGCGGCGAAATTCATGGCGACGCCGCCGAGTTTCCGAATGGCGACCTCGAAGCTGCTGCGCGTGCGAGTCGAGTTTTCGTAGAACAGGTTGACGATCGCTTTGCCCTGAAGGAGCGGAATCGACTCATCATTGCGAATTTTTGGGCCAAAAGCGCGGGCGGTGTCGAAGATCGAGCGAATTTCTTCGCGGCTAAGATGAGCGGCTTCCAGAAGGTGTCTCATAAGCTCCGAGTCGGCATTTTTTGGTATAAAAGGGGGCCTGTCTCTTACTGAAGGTTTGTGACGATTCTGTCAATGATTCCTTCAGGAAAACCCGGAGAAATTAGAAGCTGGCCTGGTGTGTTGTTTTGGGGAGGAACGACTGCGGGTAAGAGGTGGGAGCAGAGTCATAAATTTCAGGCCCCTGCCCGGTGTTCCGGACAAGGGCCTGATGCGAACGAAAAGGAACTACAAACTACGGATTATTGCTCAAGAAGCGGCGAACGGCGTCCACGTCATCCGGACGAAGGGTCGTTCCGCGGGTGATCTGGTCGAGGAATTCGCCGATCTTGCGGGCTGGAACGCCGTACGACAGGTCCGTCCACACTTCCGGACTGTTTCCACGAAGTGAATCAAGAAACGCGCGGTTACGAACGCGTGGGTTTTTCGGGATGACGCCCGTCCAGGCGATTCCCACGAAACGTCCCGTGCGGCGATCGAGGAGTGCAGAGCCCGAGTCTCCGTGAGAAATGTCGCAGCCAAATGCAAACGACCAGGTCAGGTAATCAGATGGGTTGAGTTGGTCCGGGTCCGGGATGAAACGAAAATCGTTTGCCGCCGAGAAAGCGTGGCAATCGTTGTCGGCGTTGACCATCAGGTTCTGTTGGCCCGGATTGTATGCAGTTCCGTAGCCAAAAGTCAGGAGGTCGAAACCGTATGCGAGATCAGCATACCAGTCGATTTGGAGTCCTTTGCCAGCGAGCAGTTGCTCCTGGGCAGGCGTTGGACTGATTTGAACGAGCGCGAAATCAACGTCCGACCACTGACCAATGATGTGATCGCAGCGAATGATCTGTTCTGTAGGAGCGAGGTATTGGAATTTGAGGCGAGCGCAGCCCACAGATTTAGCAACGTGGTAGTTAGTACCGACGAGGTGCTTACCGCCGAACTGACCGAGATAGAATGCGGTTGCTCCGCCTCCGAATGGTCCGCCCATGAATGCGGTTGCTTGGGCGCCGGCGCGAAACGCTGGGTTAAATTGTGCGAACATTTGCGGAGTGACAGGCTCTTTGCCCCAGACGTCGCCGATTTGGTAGCGGTCTTGAGTGATGTCGAGAATGAACGAAGAATCTGGGATCGGAAGCGCGGCCGAAGCGAGCGCGGACTGAAAGAAAACAAAACCTAAAACGAGTGATTTTAATTTCATGGTGCGCGTGTGGTTATTGAATCCGCAAATCGGTGTCAAGTTTCCCAAATGTCGCCATGCTGCAAAAATGACGTAAATTACGCATTTCTAGGCCTGTTTTGCGATTTTATATAAACAACGCGCTGCTATGACTTTAGATGCAAGTGATCAAAACAAAGGTCCTGTCCCACTCTACTTCATCGCGTCGAGCATGGACTTGAGGGACTCCATTCGTTGGTTTCGATCCAGGGCCGAAAGTGATTCGTAGATCTGATTGATCGTTTTTTCGGCGTCGGGTTTTGCGAGGCCTTTTTTGACGTAGGCGTTGATGAGTTGTTCTTTGAGTTTCTTCTCATCGCCCGTGATAAAGCCGCTCGCGATTTTTTTTGGCTGCGCTGGGGCCACGGCCGGAGCGGAGGCAATTTTTTCTAGAGCGCCACATGCCTGAGGATCTCCTAGGTCACAGCCTTTTTTGTAGAGAGCGCGTGCTTCGTCGATTTTTTGATCTAAGTATTCGCGGTAGTAGCCCAAGAAGAAATAAGTTTGTGCGATCTGGGGCGCGAGTTCTTGAACGCGTTTGAAGTGAGGCTCGGCACTACGATCACTGGTGTCGCTCGCGAAAGCTGCTTTTCTGAAATACGCGAACGCTAAATTATACTCGAGTTTCGCTTCCCAGCCGGATTTCGAAGCGGCGCCTTTTTTGATCGATTCCAAACCTTTTTTGCACGCCGCAATTGCTTCGTCTTGTTGTTTGAGCTCCGAATGTGCGGCGCAAAGATTCATGTAAGCGAGCGGGAGACCGGGTTCTTTTTTAAGTGCGATCTCGAACTGTTGGATCGCTTTCTCATTTTGCTTGTCTTGGAAGTAGAGCGTGCCCAGCTGAATCCAAGGTCGCGCGGTTTTGGCTTTTTCCGCTTCGCAGGCAGTAGTAGCGGCGATGGTGTCGTCGATGGTCTGACTGGCCTCGGAGATCGTGATTTTCTCGGCGCAGGAGGCATAAGCAGAGCCGGAAAACCAAGTCGTAGCTACGAGGACGAGTATCAGTGATTTTTTCATTTTCGAATCATTCCGTTTTCTTTGAGGTATTTTTCGACGCCAGCTGCGCAGGACTTAGCGTCTCCTGAGCAGAGTTGATCCACATAGGTCATGAGTGAACGAAAACAATCTTGAGCGGACGCCGGAGCCAGTCGGTTGCATTCGCAGCCAATGAACTTGGCTTTCATCATGATGTAGTCGAGTGACGAGCAGACCTCGCCCGGTCTATCCGTGCTTTTGCGACAGACCTGGAGATTCTGGGTGTAGCCGCGTGGCCACATCTCGAACAGTTTCCGGGTCTGCGCACAAGTTTTCAGTTCTTTGAGGTAATCGTCGACCGGGCCCCGGTTCCCGAAGAGCGCATCATAGTGCTCGGTGATGAACGCAATGAGCAGAGGTGCGGTAACGGCGGAGGCCTTGAGCTCCGTTTCAAATTTCTGAAGCGCAGTGATCCGATCCAGAATGGCGGGATATTCGGTCAGAATCCCGTTCATTGCCATTTGCGTTGACATCGAACGGCTAGAGACGG
Source organism: Pseudomonadota bacterium (assembly GCA_027485695.1). Taxonomy (GTDB): domain Bacteria; phylum Bdellovibrionota; class UBA1018; order UBA1018; family UBA1018; genus JAIXQO01. The sequence goes on along the minus strand of JAIXQO010000004.1, from coordinate 529,681 downwards.
AGCGCAGGAATTCTTTTAGGAAGAGGCCGGCGAGGTTGGTATCCCGGTAATCCAGTTCCTTGCACTGGGTGGCCCCGTCGTTCAGGGCCGAGAGGCGCTCGTCTTGATTCTTGGAGGATTCTCCGCGAACCGAAGCATACTTGCCGAGCGATTCCAGGCAACGTTTCGGATCTTGAAAAGTAGAGTTGCCTTCGCGAATCACGATGGTTTTTTCGATGCTGGGAGAGATGGCGGGACGGTTCAGTCGTTCGTATTCGCGGTCGTATTCGGATTTAGGATAGAGCTGATAAACGTAACCGGAGCAGCTGTCATCGGAGCATTCCACCGATTTTTTCTTTTCGATGCGTCCGACAACACGCACGTTCGGACAGCGCTCGATGGTCTGCGTGGTAATTGAGGCATTCTTGAGGTCCTCGGTCGAGACGGATTTATAGTCCACCTCGACCCCGAACAAGAGACAGATTTTGGACGAGCACTGTGCGCGAGCCGAAGCAAGTGCCTCGGTCTCGGTTTTCCCGGTCGATTCGCAGTAGAATCCCCACTCGAGTGCCGACTTATAGTCCGATTTGAACCAAGACGGTTTTTCATCGGTAGCAATAGCCGAAGTGGAGGTGATGCTTAATACGAACGCGAGGAGTGCGCGACAGACTCGTCCAGTGATCATAGATCTTCGGCGCCCCAGCCACTGTCGATCGCGGTTTTGAGGCGATTTCGTAGATCGGATTTCACTTGGGTCTTAGGAGACTCGATAGCCGAGGTCAGAAGGTTTTTCATTTCTTGGGTCGGGATCTCAATCAAGCTAAACGTCTTGAGCACCAATGATTCGGATCCGCCGCTTGAGGTGCGTGCAACTTTTTCCCAATAGCGGGATTTCACGTCGATGTTTTTGAGTGAACTCTTGCTCACTTCCTGGATCAGGGACTGGAGGCTCTGGTCTTCCATGCTGAGGCCGGTGTCAGATGACTCGACGACTTTGAGCACGCTCGTCTCGATCTTGTTCACGACGTAGCCGCGAGCGCTCGCGTCCGACATTTTGAAAGCCGCCTGAACGCGGCTGTCGCCTGGAACCTCGGAAACGCCGATGAACTGCAGTTTGCCGTCTTTTTCTTGGACGCTCGTGGATTCCGTCACCCAGTTCGGGCGCGAGTCCAGTTCGTCCATGCGTCCGACGACGCGGTCGGGTTTGTATTCAGTATTTGTCGGGGCAGAAGAACAACCGGAGAAAAATGGAATCAGAGCAAGTACGGTGATTAAACCAAGGCGGTTCGGTGACATGGCTATCTCCTAAATAGGTTTTGAGTAATAAATATAGCGCGAGCGGTTGTGGAGTGGATAGGGGTTCGAATCAAAGAAATACTTTCTTCTGTGTCGGGTGATTGACGGTGAGTGACTGTTTACCGTCGCTAGATTATTTCGCCTTTTTATTGAAATCTAAAGAGATGAAGCTCAGGTTCCTGATTCTCGTCGCTCTCTTCATTTCTCCGGTGATCGGAGAGGCGGCCCCTAAAAATATGACTTGTGCGGCGACGCTGTTAGCGGCCAAACAATACACCTCCATCAAGTCTCAGCAAGCTCAGGTGAGGGATGCCGCGCTTTGGAGAATGCGCGCGCATCGAGGTGATACCACGGGATGGGAAACCCCAGGAGCAGGTGTCGCGGACCTTTCTGTCAGTTCCAAAAATATTTCCGCAAATCAGCTGAGTAAAATGCGTTCTGAACTCTACGGTATCGAATTGTTTGCGAAAAATCCCGAAGGAGCCGATCTATCCAAGGAACGAATCCTGGACGCATTTGAGATCAAGGGAAAAAAAGAAATCCTCGATTTCTATCAAGATATTGATGAGATTTCCGCAACCGCCCAAAATTTCGTCAATACTCCGGATCGACGTATGATCGTGTTTAAACGATTTTCAAACAATGTCATTTCACTGGGGGTTTCTGCGATTTCTTTGCTAGCGAAATCTGTCGGCTTTGAATTCGATTTGGGTGATTTGATCCTCGTTTGGACCGGGATGAATTTCATTGTTTCGGAGCCGATCGATTTGTTTCTCTATCTTCGTTCGACGGATGGACGATTCGATGCCTTGAAAACCAAGGTCAACGCGTTCGTGAACTCCGACGCGACTTCGACAGGCGCATGGGCATTCGATTCGTGGCAATACAAACCACGGATGGGTATGGTGACCCAGCTCTGGAATCATGGATTGGCGAACGAAGTTTCGAGAAGCGCATTTCGTATGCAAGAGAATTGGGACTCGCGCGGTTTGTTTTTTAAGATCTATCGTCCGTTTGAGATCAAAACGAGCAGCAAAATACATCCGTCGGTTCGAAACCAGGTGGCCGAAACAGAAACTCAAGGATGGGTCGCGTTTGATCAGTTGCTCAGTCGTGACGAAAACGGAGAGCCGATTCTCACGTTCGTTGTGCGTGCCGAAGTAAAACGACCTAGAATGCCCAAGAAAGCTCCCGCGATCCGAAATGCGTATTCCGTTACGCCCGGAGAGTTGGCGCCGGTCAATGTGCCATCAAACTGAGTAGATGAGCGGTCGGCTATTGAATCTTCTTAAAGATTCGGTCGAACCGGATGCGCTGGAACCAATCACCGCCGGGTACCGACTGCGTGCGTGGTTGGAAGCTTAACCAAATCAGAATCGCGCGGCCGATCACATTTTCTGGCCTTACAATGCCGCTCATCTGCGTTCGTTTCATGTCGTTCGGAACGGAGCGGAGGTCGCTGAGAGCGTAGTATTCGTCTTTTTTGAGGGTGACTTGGTCGGCAAGGCTGAAAACGGGAGGCTCCCGACAGATCGGATAGCCTTTTTCGTTAGGAAGCGTTTCTGTCCCACAGAGTTCATTGGAGTCTCGGTAGGCGGTGCGGGGAACTTGGTTGAGTGAGAGTACACCGTTCTGAACGTGAACGATATCGCCTGGCAGTCCGACGATCCGTTTGACGTAGATTCGGTCGTCGTTCGGAAACTTGAATACGAGGATGTCGCCGTAGTGGAGGTCGGCGGTTGTCGATTCGCGGTAGTTCCATTTACTGACGAATAGCGTATCTCCGGACTCAATCGCCGGGGACATGGTTCGCGAAGGCATCCGGTAAGCTTCGATGAAATAGGTGCGGATCAGGAGTGCGACAACGGTCGCGCTAAAGAGCGCTATTACGTAGTCGCGGATAAGGCGTTTGGATTCGGATTTAGCCACGGTTGTCTATTAGGCTCAACTGAGTGGTAAATTTTGTCAATCTAGTCGCCCGAAGGCGGCAAGTCTTGCCCAATTTGAACAGTGCAATAAACTGTTACATTTTATCTGATGAACATTTTTTTGCGTGTCCTAGGATTCTGCGTTTTCGGTCTCTCGATCTGCGCATTTGATTCGATCGCGACGACGATGAGTTGCTCGGGTGATTTGCCGCTGCAGTCCCGCGCCGGAAAATTGATTCCCTTCTCTCAGTCGGTCACAAGTTCCGAGTCGACGAGTTTCAAGATCATCGATCAAAATTCTCGAGAGATAGCGCAAGTATGGCCGTGGAACAGTATTCAAGTCCGCCCGATCCTGAACGCGTTCGAGTCTAAGCAGCGCGGATTGGAGATTCAGACTAACGGAATGAGCTGGTTCTCGGTCAGCGTCGCTTCTACGAGCGCAAGTAAGGTCGAAAAGATTTTCTGCGAGATCGAGGAATAGACGATGAAAATTTCGATTTTGATCGGACTGGTGGTCCTGGCGCCGATATCGTTAGTGACCGCCGGCGTTCGTTTCCCTGGCCAATGCGATACGACCAAGACCTCGGTCGTCGGCCCCCCGGGAGTTTATTACGTCGGTGCTTGCGACTCTAAGAAGGCACCCGAGCAACAGGAAACTAAGAAAGAGCGAATGCTCGCGGGAACGATCTCGAACGTCCTATGCAATGGCGTGGGATGCGATGATAAAAAGGGCGAATCGAACGCAGTGAAAAACTACGTCGCGCTAATTAATCCGGCCGCCTATTCAAACACCTCCAAGGTGGGATTGTCCAATAAAGGACTCAGGCAGTATTTGCAAGATGAACACCAAAAAACACCTTCGTGCATCTCGTCGCTCGCTTATCGATTCTACAAGAATCCCGCAGTATACGGTCGGTCCGGAGCGAGTGACTTGGGTTCTTCTTCACAAAACGGAGACATTTGGAAAACCGCTTCGAAGTACTGCGGTAACCAACCGGATCTCTGTATCTCATTGATCGGAATTTGCGGTCATGACGACAACGTCGAGAACCCCAAAGAAAATTATGTGAGCGTATGTTTTGAGGGTAAGGACGTCGAAAATATTTATGCTGCCGTCGACAAGGATTGCCTGAAGAAACAACCCCAGACTATCTCCGGTACTTTCTCCTGTCCTCAGAAGGGATCGAATCTTTTTCGGCAAGGCGGCATTCCTGGACTCGAGATATCATCGGCGCTCAGGTCTCAGATCGCACGAGAGCAAGCGCCCGGGATTCCCGAGGCCAAGGCACTCGCAACGCTACCGCATAAATACTACCACCTTTACGGATCGAGCTTCCTGACCTGTAAGATGATCCAAGACGGACTCGCTCCCAACAAGGCAGTCGAGGTCGAGCGGATGACCTCGCTTCTCTACCGGGCTATGCGAGTTTGTGACATGGCGAGAAAAAATATGGGCAATTACTCGCGGGTAGTCGAGCGTATGAAAGTTGCCAGCCAACCGGTTGCCGATATCGATTTTTCGGATGATCCAGTGAATATCGCCGCGGACTGGAACAAAAACTCAGTTTTGGTCACGCAGTACCTGATGGGCCGGATCAGGGCCGGCGACGTGAAGCTTCTTTCTTCTATTGGTCTTGTCGGCGATGACGTCAGTGATCTCAACGCTCAAGACAAAATCGTGCTGAATGAGAAGGCAAAAAAATATCCTGGTATCGTATTGGCTGGATACCTCACCAAGGTCGACCACAAGAAAATGTCTGATAAGGAATTGCAGGCACGTCTCGAGGCAACGTACGGCAAGGATGGCGCAGCTATTTTTCTGAACACTTTTAAGGACCTTCGAAGCAAATTGAAGTGGGCCGGCACGGGCGGACGGATCCTCGGTAGTCTTACTGGAATGGACGAGATGGAAAACCTTGGTGAAGTCGCGCCATGCATACAAAACGCGCTCTTGAATTACACCACAGAACACGAATACCAGTGCAAAAGCTTCCAAAACTGCGGCGACGCAGAGAAGAAGCTCGGCACCTATCATGCAGATTTCCTGCAAAGTGATAGGCTTCATCAGATGGGATCCGCGTTTGCGAAGAAAAACTGCAAAGGCCCCGGAGCGCCGGGAGGTGACCTGGAAACGAGGGCCTGTGCGCAGTTGAAAATCGTCCAAGCAAGGGAATCGAATCCTGGACAGAGCACAGATGGTCCAGAAGGTGGTTCTCCGAAATCCGCGGGAAAAATCGGTAAGTAGTCAATCGCTTAGTCGATCTTGAGTACCGCAAGGAATGCTTCCTGCGGAATCTCGACGGAGCCGATCTGCTTCATGCGCTTCTTACCCTCTTTTTGTTTCTCGAGGAGTTTGCGCTTACGGGAAATATCGCCGCCGTAGCACTTGGCCGTGACGTTCTTACGTAGGGCCGAGATGTTCTCGCGCGCGACAACCTTGGATCCGATGGCTGCCTGGATGGCGATTTCGAACATCTGGCGATCGATCAGTTCTTTCATCTTCTTGGCGAGCTCGCGGCCGCGGGTGGCGGCTTTGTCGCGGTGGATGATGAGCGAGAGCGCATCGACCGGGTCGCCGTTGATGAGGACGTCGAGTTTGACGAGATCGGCTTCGTGGTATTCGGAGAGTTCGTAGTCCATGGAGGCGTAACCTTTGGTCGAACTCTTGAGTTTATCAAAGAAGTCGAAAACCATTTCGTTCAGCGGGAGATCATAGAGCAACGTCACGCGATCGGCCGTGATGTAGTCCATCTTGATCTGATTACCGCGACGTTCGTTCAAGATTTGCATGACCGCGCCCACATACTCCGACGGTGTGTGGATCGTGAGCTTGATGAACGGCTCTTCGATCTTGGCGATCTTGACTTGATCCGGGAGTTTGGCCGGGTTGTCGACCATGATGAGTTCGCCATCGTTTTTGGTGACTTTGTAAATCACGCTGGGCGCAGTCGTGATCAGGTTCAAGTTGTATTCGCGCTCGAGGCGCTCTTGAACCACGTCCATGTGCAGGAGGCCCAAGAATCCGCAGCGGAAACCGAAACCAAGCGCCGTCGACGTCTCTGGCTCGAATGTGATCGCGGAATCGTTGAGAAGCAATTTTTCTAGCGACTCTTTCAAGTCACCGTACTGATCGGCGTCGATCGGGTAAACGCCACAGAAAACCATGGGCTTGGCTTCTTTGAAGCCGCCCAGTGATTCGGTAGCCATGTTGTTGGCGTCCATGATGGTGTCGCCGACCTTGACGTCGCGAACGTCTTTGATGCCGCAGATGATCGCGCCCACTTCGCCGCTACGGAGGGCAGCCACGTCCCGGTATTTCGGCGAGAAGGTGCCGACTTTTTGCACTTCGTGTTCTTTGCCGCCGTGGAACAGGCGCATCTTGGTGCCTTTTTTGATCTCGCCTTCGAACACGCGGGCGAGCGCGACGACGCCCTGATACGGGTCGTACCAGCTATCGAAAATCAGCGCGCGCAGGGGCTCTTGATCCGCATCCTTGGGCGCGGGGAAATATTTCACGACGGCTTCGAGCACGTCTTCGATGCCGATGCCCGATTTAGCGGAGCAATAAACCGATCGTGACGTGTCGACGAGGCCGATGACTTCGTCGATCTCGGCTTTCACACGCTCGGGATCGGCGGACGGGAGGTCGATCTTGTTGATCGCGGGGAAAACTTCGAGGTTGCCATCAAGCGCCATGAAAACGTTGGCGAGCGTTTGCGCCTCGACGCCTTGAGAAGCGTCGACGACAAGGATCGCGCCTTCGCAGGCGGCGAGCGAACGTGAAACTTCGTACGTGAAATCGACGTGGCCGGGGGTATCGATCAAGTTCAGCGTGTAGGTAACGCCGTCTTTGGCTTTGTAGTCCAGACGAACGGATTGGGCCTTGATCGTAATGCCGCGTTCGCGCTCGATGTCCATGTTGTCGAGGAACTGAGCTTCCATCTCACGCGCGGTGACGGTTCCTGTTTTTTCTAGGATCCGATCGGCGAGGGTCGATTTCCCATGGTCGATGTGAGCGATGATGCAAAAGTTCCGGATATTCTTGGACATGTGCAGCAACAATTAGCATAGGAGTCCGGAAAAAGGGATGACCTAATCTGGGGTGGTGAACTTAACTCGTTTCACTACGCGGATGGCTATCGATTGAGCGGGCGATCCGTCAGGTCCCATGCTTTTTGGAACGCTTGGACGAGCCGGTCATTGAGTTCTTGGAATGGGATCTGAAATGGGTCCTCGAATACGTGGGGGTCCACACGATTGGCCTCCGAAGCGATGGCGCTTGCCAAGGCCCGGGCCGCCCGCCGTTTTCCGAACTCTGTTTTGATATGGGACTTTATGATGGCGCCGATTTCAGCACGTGCCGGCCCGAAAATGATATGCGGGGTAAGATCGCCGCTTTGGATTTCTTTGAGGACTGCTTTCTGCCACCGTTCTATTCGCCTCGGATTGTTCCTCGCCGAGAAGCTCCGAAATTCTGCGGTTTTGGGCGTGATGTTTTTTTCTCGGGGCCCCAGTAGTCCTGCAATCACCCGAAGATCACCACTGTAGAGGACCGCAACTAAATCGGCGAAAACCTCTTGATAGCTCTGAAATCCGTAATGGTAGTAGCCAATGAGAGTTTCCATCTCGTTTTCGAGAGCCATCACTTGGGCATACGAAGCTTGGATCAACGGATAGATTTTTAGTTGCTCGGTATCTAGTTTCAGAGGATCCAGTCCGATCGTGAACCACATGTATTTTCGGTTTAAATCATCGAATTTATCGCGAATGGTTTTCAAATCTTTTTCAATAGTTTGGGCGCGATCTCTCGCGTATTTCCATCGAGGGCTGACTTGAACTACGTCGTGCACGAGCACGAGATGCCCGATCTCGTGAATCACTCCTGCGAGCGTAGAATTCGGATCGGTCGTTTTGCCGGAGGGATATTTCCGAAAAAGCGCAGGAAAATAGACCGCGTGGGTTTTGTAGTCCGCTAAACCCTCTGCTGAAATCGCACCAAAGTGAACGTCAATCGATTCCGGTAGAGACCAGCCGTCGAAAATCCGCATCAGGCTCGTGAGATGGATTTCGTAGTAGGACTTGAGTCGTTCGAACTCAGGTGGGATGGAGATATTAAAAGGTTTTCGAATCGACCCCGGACAAGCCAGTTGAGCAAGTTCATCGCCGTAGACTGGAACAGAGGCTATCAGCAGGCAGAGATAAACGATGGTTTTGACGATAGAGCTCGACACCCTATCAGCGTAGCGCGATGGAAGGGGGGCCTGCTTGAGTTAAAATATTGACTCTCATATGCGCGAAAACCCTTGGTTTTACCCAATCGCCATTGAGAAGAAATAGAACAAAACGAGCGGAAAAATGATGAGCAGGCTGAATCCGCCTTCGCTCATGAGGATCTCCATCATGGTGTCGGGGCGACGCGTTTTAGGTTCAGCGGCTGGTGCCTGAGTTTTCATTTTTTCCGACATGAGGATCCTCGCGATTCCGTTGTGAAATCATGCTACCATGACCGACATGAATCTGGAAATCATCGACCTTTCACGCGAAGGTACCGGCGTCGCACGCGCGGACGGAAAAGTCATTTTCGTTCCCTATACGGTTCCCGGTGACCGAGTTCGGGTCGAAGTGGTTCGAGACGAGGGTCGTTACGCCGAAGCCCAGGTCATTGAGATCCTAGAAAAGAGCCCGGCGCGGATTTCGCCTCGCTGCCGAGTTTTCGGTGAATGTGGAGGATGCACGCTCCAGCACCTGCCCTATGAGCGCCAATGGGAGCTCAAGAAAAAAGGGGTCCTACACGCCCTCACGCGCACGCAAGTCTCCTTCGAGGATGTGCCGGTCCGCGAGTTTCCCGCCGCAGATGAGTATTCGTACCGCAATCGCATCCAACTTCGGAAGCGGGGAAATGAGATTGGATTTTTCCGCAAACGGAGTCGTGAATTAGTTGCGATCGAGCGATGCGAAATCGCCCTCGAGCCCCTGAATGAGCGGTTAGCGGAGATATCGAGGGCTCCCGAGAGCGGTGAGTCCATAGTCCCGGCCGCCGGGGCTGAGATAAAAATGGAACTCGACTACCGACCGGAGGTCGGCGTGCGAGTTGCGATCAACCAGCCGCATGCCGCATTCGGATTCCGGCAAGTGAACGATGCGCAGAACGAACAGATGCGCTCTTGGGTGGCATCTGCATTTGAAGGCTGTGGAGGTCATCTCTTTGATTTGTTCGGGGGGAATGGGAACCTTTCGCAGCCACTCCTGAGTCAATTCGAATCGGTGGACGTGGTCGACTTAACGGTTCCGTCCGTGTCACCGGATCCACGAATGAAATTTTATCGTTCCGAGGTTCTACCCTGGCTCAAGGATCGGGCGCGAGACTTCAAACGAGGTCATTCTCCCCGCCGCGAGAAGTTGGCTTATGCGATCGTAGACCCGCCTCGCGAAGGACTCAGAACGACCTCGAATGGCATCCTCGAAGCCTTGGGTCAACTCCAGGTCGATCGTTTCGTGCTCATCAGTTGTGATATTGACTCCTACGCCCGCGATGTTTCGCGCGTCTTGAAGTCGGGCTGGAAGTTACGAGAGATCGCGCTCTTTGATTTTTTCCCGCAGACCCCGCACGTCGAATCCGCCGCCGTTTTTGTTAGAGTCAAATAATATAAAAACACGCACTTTTATTTCCGCCATCCTTGGGCTCGATCCTTCGGGCGCGTGTTCGCGTGAAAAGTGGCTCCTCCCATATTTATTGCAACTCGCTGCGTTTGACACCGGGTCATCTGGCGCATTACTCTATAGAGGATGAAAACTTTCAACCCTCAACAGATTGTCGGAATATTGGCGCTAGGTGTTTTTGCGTTTTCCGCAGGCTGCGCGAGCGGTCCAAAAAAGAAAGAACCGAGCGAGAAAGAGCGAGTCGCGCTCTACGTCGATGCCGCTCAGGCGGCCATCATCGAAAAAGATCCAGTCGGCGCGATGCAATTCCTGAAATCCGCCGAAGAGATCGATCCGAACTACGCGCCCATTTATCACGCTCGGGCAATGGCCTACTCGATGCGCAAACAAAACGCCGAAGCGCTGGCTGATATGAAGCACGCGGTCGACCTTGATCCAAAAAGCTCTTATTCCAACAACACCTACGGCAAAATGTTACTCGACGCTGGACGCGCGAACGAGGCGGAGCAGTATCTCAAGATTGCTGCAGCCGATCCAACGTTTCGCGAGTCCTACAAAGCGCGCACGAGCCTAGGGATTTTGTTTTATCGGCAGAACCGCATGGACGAAGCGGATCGCAGTTTCGAGCAAGCCTCGAACGAGGATCCCGCCAACTCGTGTATTGCGTACTATTATCGCGGTCACATCGCCGTGAAGCGCAATCAACTCTCTCAAGCCGCCCAGTACTATGACCGGGCGTCTTCTAAGCTTTGTGCAGGATTCGCAGACGCGCATTTCGCGCTGGGTCTTGTGCACGAAAAAACGCGTCGTTTTGATTTGGCGCGCAAGAAGTTTTTGGACGTGAGCCAGAATTTTCCTGAGGCTCCGGTTTCCGAGCAAGCAGTGAACCATTTGAAGAAGATACCTTGAACGGATGACGTCTGACTCCTCACAAACCAATCCAGAAACGCTCGGGTCCAAACTCCGTCGGCGACGCGAAGAGCGTCGTCTCAGCCTAGATCAGGCGAGTTCAGCGACTAAGATTAGCGTCAAAATTCTGATCGCGCTTGAAACCGATCACTACGAAGATCTGCCGGCCGCTCCGTTCGTTCGGGGGTTTCTCAAAACTTACGCCCGGTTCATCGGCTTTAGTCCAGACGCGCTCATTGCGGAGCACGAGACCTACCTTCAGGGGAAACTCAAAGAACGTCGTAATCGCGATGCCGGGCGAAGTGGCTATGCATTTGAAAAGCCCGAAGGCGAGCAGAGTCGCAAAGTGCTTTGGAGCATGCTCGGCGGAATGTTTGTGCTCGGTTTGCTGGTCATTTTTGTCTTTAAGCCCAATCTCAAGACGCGCAAACAAGGGCACGTCGATCAGTTACGTGCTGAGGCAAGTCCAACTCCGTCACCGTCAGTGACGACTACGGTAGCGGCAGCGAGCCCGGCGCCTTCGCTTGCGGCACTGGTTCCCGATCATCCTTCTCAACCGGTGAGCACTTCGGTCGAAGCACCGATTGCCACAAACCCTCGGGCTTCTCCGGTGCCTACTCAAACGGTCGTCACGGCAGTCGTGGTGGCTCCGACGGTTGCGGTCGTTCCAACCGCATCGCCTTCGGCAACCGCTTCGCCAGGGGCAGACGCTAAGGCCGCTTCGACTCGCGCGGATCCGCTTCAAAACGGATCTGACTACGAAGCAAGCGAAGTGAAATACAAGTCTGTCTTCAAGGCGTTCACGGATGTCACGGTTCAGTACCTTTGTGATGATAAGAACTTGATGCGCTTTACGCTGCGCAAAGATCGCATCCTCGTTCTCCGCGGCAAGGATATGGTTCGTCTCCAGATTTCGAATCCGCGAGCTCTGGGCATCGTGCAAGGCTCCAAGGGTTATATTCCTGTAGCAGATACTGGGCGAATCTTTGATTACCGTGGGAATTCGACGATCGTTTGGCCCGCTGATGCTAAGGGTAAAATGGGCGAAAAATTCAACCAAGGTACTCAACTCACGGCAACGGCCGACCCGCTACCAGAGCCGAAACCCGAAGAGCCAGCCGTTCCGGCCCCTGCGCCCTAAAGTTATCCACAGTAATTCCCTAAGTTATCCACATGGATTAAGTAATTGAAGTTATTACTTATTTTTCCTTATATCGCGACTTTTACATAACAAAACTACAAGTTATCCCCAGAACACGCGAATTTATCGGGTTTTTGACGGTGAAAAGCGTCACCGTCAAAAAAACTACCGAATCTTCAGCTGAAATCGCTGATCGCTCAGCGTTTACAGTGAGAATCATTGAGATTTACCGAGGATTTACCAGGTCGCTGAACGGTAGGCGCGAATGCCTACGATGAGCAGAATGAGGTTCGGAATCATCATCCCGATCGGTGCTGGCAGGTATCCGTTGTACACCACCTTGGTGCAAGCCGCCTGGAGGAACCAGTAAGGGAAGACTACCAAGATCGTGATGATCATCGCGCCAGCGCGTGCCGATCGGGTGCGGACCGTTCCGTATCCCACTCCGATCAAAACAAAAAGAAACGGAGCGAAGGCGACCGCATAGCGTCTCCAAATCTCAGCCAGGTATTCACGCTTGCGACGGGCGTCTACTTCCACTTGAGCCATGCCCCTGAGGTCATGGTAGGGGATGTAGTTCGGCTTGATGGTCGCGGTATCCTCGCCTGCTTCGACCTTGAGGAAGAGTTGGTACTGCTCGAAGTCAACCTTTTGATAGGTTGCTGAGGTGATCTCGTTGCTGTGGATGTTTCCGTTGTAGAGGCGAAGCGCGACGGTTGAACCCAAGTCTGATTCGGTTTTGACCGGAACGATTTCTCCATTTTTGGCAATGATGGTGAGGGGCTTCTTGGGATCCCGCTCGTCGAAGATAAACACCCGCTCCATGCGGTTGGTTTTCGAGTCGACTTTCTCGGCGTAGACCAAGAGATCGAAAAATCCCGTCGTGAACGTGCCTTCGCGGATTGCGCTGACGGCCTTGGTATTGGTGAGTCGAATCATCGTTCTCTTGAGTTCTCTCGAGCCCGATGGAACCCATTCCAAGTTCAAGATCAACGAGAGCATCGCGATCAAAAACCCTAAGAGCAGCACCGGAGTTGTGAGCCTTTTTAGGCTCATGCCGTTTGCCTTCATGGCGACGAGTTCGCTGTCTGCGGATAAGCGGCCGAATCCCACGAGGACGCCGATCAAGAATGCGACGGGGAGTGAGATCGGTAAAAAGGTGGTCAGCATCAGTCCCGTGATCTTGGCTAATACCGGGCCGGGAACGCCATGAACGATGAAACTCTCGGCCAAGCGGAGAGCTTGGAACATCAAGAAGATGAACGAAAAGAATAAGACCCCACCGACGAATGGGCCCAAAACCTCGCCAAGGATGTAAAAATCAATTTTCTTAGGTCGGAGCTTGGAAATCAAAAGGCGGGTCCTTCCGCGAGCGCCCCATTCAGTAGGCGTTCTTGTTCACGAAACCCTTCCAGACGGTCAATAGAAGGATCTTCAGATCTAAAGTGTAAGACCAGTTGCGGATGTAATAAAGGTCGCACTCGATTCGTCGCTCCAAACTCGTGTCCCCGCGCCAACCATTCACCTGAGCCCAGCCCGTGATACCGGCCTTGACCTTGTGTCGAAGCATGTAGTGAGGAATCTCGTTTCTGAATTGGGCGACAAAAACAGGACGCTCCGGGCGTGGGCCCACGAGCGACATGTCCCCGCAGACGACGTTCCAGAGTTGAGGCAGTTCATCGAGACTTGTCGAACGGAGAAACGTGCCGATCGGCGTGCGGCGATCGTCGTTTTTCACGGCCCAGACGGCGCCGGTTTTTTCTTCGGCGTCCGTTCTCATCGAGCGGAACTTATACATTTTGAAGGTTCGTCCATCGAGTCCCATGCGCTCCTGGCCGTAGAAGATCGGCCCTTTGGAGGTGAGTTTCACGAGGATTGCGATCACGAGGAGGATCGGCGAGATGACGAGCATTCCGATCAAAGCGGCGGTGAAATCGGTCATGCGTTTCAACGTCGCGCCGAAGCCGTCCAGAGGTGAGTCGTTCAGGCGCACGAGCGGGAGGCCGTCGAAATCCTCGATCGTACAGCCGAGAGCGGTGAACTCGTGGAGATCCGGGATGAGCTGGATGTCGATGGTTTCGTCTTTGAGCGAGCTCAGAAGCGTTTCGAGTTCGCTCGCGTTTTTGCGCGGAAGTGCGAGTAGGATCAAGTCCGGGCGCTTGGTTTCAAGGATCTTGGAGAACGATGCGAAGTCGCCGATCACGGGCGCGCCTTGGATCGTCTGGGTTTGGGTCGGTTCCGGTGTGATGACCCCCTGAATCTGGATGCCGAGCTCAGGGAACCGACGTAATTTATAAACGACGTCTTCGAGCATCGGACCGCTGCCGACGGCGATCGCATAACGAAGATTGAATCCTCGCTTGCGGAGCGAACGAAGCGAGTTACGGATCGTGAGTCGGAAAAAAACGAGAAGTATGGCCCCGATGATTCCGAAATACAGGAGCACGCCACGCGAGTATTTGTACTCACTGAAGAGATAAGTCAGGGTCACAAAATAGAGCAAAGCGACCCCGTGCGCTCGAAGTACGCGGAACGCTTCGTGGGTCCGGCGAAGCATACGTTTGCTGCGGTATAGCCGATGTTGTGAAAAAGTGATCCACCACAAGATGACAATCAGAGGGGTTAAAGCCAGATAGGTCTCGAAATCAGGGAACCCCTTGGTCACCTCGATCAAAGGCACATAGAACCTGAGCCAGTAAGAGATGATCCAGGCGAAACTAATCACGATCGCATCGGCAACCCGGAACAGGGTCCCGGCCGTGTGGTGATACTGCTTGAGCATGGGATCAGACTACATGCAAAAAGGGGGGGAAACCACTGGGGACTCAGAGCCTATCCCCCAAATGGTTTCTACTGCGCCCGGCTGCAATGCCGTAGCCCTTCGTCCTCCGCGTTCGAACTTCCGCATCGTAGCTTTAGCTACGATTTGGTCGTTCTCACTTGTGTGTCCTCGGGCTCCAGCATTTCGCTCGGGCTCGTCACGAAACCACTTTGGGGATAGGCTCTTACCCTGTTTTCCGTTCTCTGGGCCTACCTCCCTATGATAAGAAAACAGCACTGGTCCCATACAAAAGGTGAAATCATGATCAAAGTCTCGACGCTTGAAGTGAAGTCCAATTCCGTTTCCGCCGACGCGGATCTCGTCTTCGTTGCCCAGGATGCGGGCAAAAAACTGATCCCGGGAAAAAACGCGTTTTCCGCGACTCTCGAAAAACTTCGCAAGCAGGAGCGCTTCACGGCTAAGACCGCGACGACGAGTTTCCTCCCGCTGGTCGGCAAGAACCAAACTCAGAACTTGCTTGCCGTCGGTATCGGGATTCCGTCCGAAATTTCGCTCGAAAAATTCCGCCAGGCAGGCGCGCATGCCCTGGCGAAATTGAATGCCGAGAAAATCAAAACCGTCGCTCTTCATGTCGATACGCTCGCCGACGCGCGCGGACTTGAAGATCCAGTTAAGGCAGTCGAAGCATTCCTTCAAGGTTTCATGCTCTCCCAGTATCGATTCGATAAGTACAAGCGTGAACCTTCCAAAGAAGCGATCGGCCCTGAGAAGGTGACGATCGTCTCCTCAGACAAATCTCTGAAGTCGCAGCTTGATGCGATCGCTATCGACGTCGCGAATGTCGCAGAGTGCGTGAAATTCACCCGCGACTGGTCGAACGAGCCTTCGAACTTTGGTACGCCTGAATACTTCGCCAAAGAAGCCGTCCGCATCGCCAAAGCCCACGGCATCAAAGCGACCGTGCTCGGCGAGAAGGAAATGAAAAAAGAAAAAATGAACCTGCTTCTCGCTGTGAGCGCGGGTTCCGAGCGCGAAGCCAAGGTCGTCGTCCTGGACTACCATCCTCGCGATGCCAAGAAGACGATCGCTCTCGTTGGCAAAGGCGTCACGTTTGACAGCGGTGGTATTTCGATCAAGCCGTCCCTGCGAATGGAAGAAATGAAGCACGACATGACGGGCGCCGCGACGCTCTTCGGTTCCGCGATTTTGGCGGCTAAGCGCAAAGTCAAAAATCGCGTGATTACGATCCTTGCATTTACCGAAAACATGCCGGACGGTCGCGCGACCCAACCGGGCAACGTGATCGCAGCCCGCAACGGTCTGACGGTCGAGATCGTGAACACCGATGCCGAGGGCCGTTTGATTTTGGCCGACGTGCTCGATTACGCCCAGGATTTCAAGCCGGATTGCATCGTGAACGCAGCTACGCTGACGGGCGCAGTGGTCGTAGCGCTCGGCAAGCAGTGCTGCGGAATCATGGGTTCGGACGACGGTCTCATCCAGCAGCTCATTCGCCTCGGTAACGAAAACCACGAGCGCATTTGGCAGCTTCCGCTCTTCGATGAGTACATCGACGATATGCGCACGGATTGTGCCGATATGAAAAACGTCGGCAACGACGGCAACGGTGGAACGATCCGCGGCGGTATTTTCCTCAAGCAATTCATCAAAAAAGGCATGAAGTGGGCACACCTTGATATCGCGGCCACTGCCTGGGGTATGGGCCACGTTCCGTACTATCCGCGCAAAGGCGGAAGCGGCATGCACGTGCGTACGGTCGCGCAATTTTTATCGGAATTCTAATCGCTTGAGGAAGCGTTTCCTTGTCGGGCTCGTGCCCTACTGCCCATTTTCCCTTCGGGAAAAACGCATCACGCTTGTGCAGACCGGAAACGCTTCCTCAAGCTCAACGCATTTTTAGTGAGGAGTCTTCGCATGAGTTTGAACAGATTCAGGATTGCCAACGCAGCAGAATTTGACGGCCAGACGGTCACCATCCAAGGCTGGGTCTACAACAAGCGTTCCTCCGGCAAGATCAAGTTCTTGGTCGCGCGCGACGGTTCGGGACTCATGCAGTGTATTTTCTTCCGCGGTGAATGCTCGGACCAAGCGTTCGAAGAGTTCGAAAAACTCACGCAAGAATCCGCCGTTGAAATCACGGGCGTGATCCGCAAGGACAACCGTAACAACGGTTTTGAAATGGGCGTCAAAGAGCTCAAAATCGTCTCAATCGCCGAGCCTTATCCAATTTCTCCTAAAGATCACGGCGTCGAGTTCCTGATGGAGAATCGCCACCTCTGGATTCGCTCCCAGAAGCAATGGGCTGCTCTCCGCGTGCGCGCCGAGATTATCCGCGCGATCGGAGAATTCTTCGACAAGAACGGATTCATTCGTTTCGATGCGCCGATCTTGACCCCCACCTCTTGCGAAGGAACGTCGACTTTGTTTTCGACGCCTTACTTCGATGAAAAAGCATTCCTCACGCAGAGCGGTCAGCTCTACGGTGAAACCGGCGCGATGGCGTTCGGCCGTGTGTACACGTTCGGTCCAACGTTCCGCGCGGAGAAATCCGCGACCCGTAAACATTTGACCGAGTTTTGGATGATTGAGCCAGAGATGGCGTTTTTTGATTTGAAGGACAATATGCAAGTGGGTGAGAGCCTGATCGAGCATATTGCTCAATCGGTGCTCAATAACCGCAACGCCGAACTCAAGATTCTTGAGCGCGATCTATCGAAACTCGAGGTTCTCAAAGGTCCGTTCCCTCGCATCAGCTACGATGAGGCGCTTAAGATCCTCGAGAAGCGCGGGCACTCGATTCCTTGGGGCGAAGATTTCGGCGCGCCACATGAGACCGCATTGGGCGAAGAATTCGGAAAACCCGTGTTCGTTCACCACATGCCGTCCCAGATCAAAGCGTTCTATTTCAAACAGAGCGACGAAGTGTTCGGTCCAGGAGTCACTGGCACGGGCAAGTACGCGCTCGGTTGTGACTTGATCGCGCCAGACGGCTACGGCGAAGTGATCGGCGGGGGTCAGCGCGAAGAGAACGTCGAGACGCTCCAACGCCGAATCAAAGAACACGATCTCACCGAAGATGATTACAAATGGTATCTGGATCTGCGCCGTTTCGGCTCGGTCCCTCACTCGGGTTTCGGTCTTGGACTCGAACGTACAGTCGCTTGGATGACCGGCGTTCCTCACGTGCGTGAGACGATTCCTTATCCTCGTTTGATGAATACGCTCCGTCCGTGAGCGAGCGAAAAAATCTTTTGCTTGTTGGGCTCCTGCCCGACTGAACATCCCGTTTCGCGGGAACGCTTCACGCTTGTTCAGTCGCGCAAAGAGATTTTTTCACTCGCAGTAATTGGACCAGTGGTTTGCGAAGCCGCTTATTGATGAAGGTGTTTGATGTCAGAACGCACGCAGTTTCATGTTGTACTCGTCGAGCCCGAGATCCCGCAAAATACGGGGTCTATCGGCCGTTTATGTTTAGCATCCGGTTGCACGCTCCACCTGATCGAGCCGCTGGGGTTTGATATTTCTGAGAGCGCGGTACGGCGCGCGGGGCTCGACTATTGGGAGCACTTGACCGTCGTTAAGCATCCCAGTCTTGAGGCGTTCATGGAGCAATTGCCGAAGAACGCACCCAAACTCCTGCTCACCAAAAAAGCGGGCCGGACGCTCTATGAGACCAAGATCGAGCCGGGCACGTATTTCTTTTTTGGCAAAGAGACGGCCGGGCTTCCGGATTGGTTTATGAACGAACATGCGGGCGACGCGGTTCGTATCCCGATTTTTGATTCACGCGTGCGTTCACTCAATCTGGCGACTGCTGTGGGAATCTGCGTGTATGAAGGGGTGAGGCAACACCTCTGACTATTTGCGGCTTTCGGCTTCTTCCTTGAGAGTGAGGATCATGTTATCGGCATCGCGTAAGCGCTGAGCGAGCGATAGGATGATCTTTTTCAAGTAATCGGGGGCGGCGTTAAAAAACGGCTCGAGCTTTTCATAAGGTATCTCGATGAGTTCGACTTGTCCGCAGGCCACGGCATCGGCGCTTCGTGGACTCTTGTCGAAAAACGCAATTTCTCCGAAGATTTGATGCGTTTGAATTTGTGCGATCTCGACCACCGCATTGTGGCTGTTTTTTCGGATCGAAACGGTTCCTTTGGTGATGAGATACATGCAGTGCGCGGAATCACCCTCGCGAAAGATTTGATCACCGGACTTGAAACGAAGTGAGTCAACTTGCATACGCTTTGATGATGACAGTGGTTGCTGCATTCTGGCAAGATCAGGAGTATCAGACCATTAAGCGAGGGTATTATGACGAAACGAATCGCGGAAATTTTTGCAGAGTACTCGGCCTACCATAATCATCCGCTCAATCAGCTTTGTCATTATATTGGCATCCCGATGATCGTGGTCTCACTGTTCGGCATCCTGAGTTTCATCACCTTCGGTAGCGCAGAGTTCACGGCGAATATCATTCGTCCTGACATGGGAATGGCGCTTCTGTTGTTCGGTCTGGGTTTTTACTTCTACATGGATTGGAAACTTGCGTTGCCTTTTACCCTGGTATTGTTTGGGTTCTACTTCTTGGGACGTAGCTTGCCCTTCTGGTCGCTCGTCGCGCTTCAGGTGATTGGCTGGGTGTTTCAACTCGTCGGTCATTACAAGTACGAAGGCAAGAAACCCGCGCTCGCCGATAACCTCACGCACATGCTCATCGGTCCGATTTGGATCTTCGCGAAGTGGATCGGTTACGCCAAGCCGCGTACGTAAAAAGTCCGAGTCCCAAGAGTTCCGTCCAAACCAAGTGAGGGTTGACCGTAATCGCGGATAAATGCTCGCGCAAGGTTGCCACGGGCATCGCGCCGAAATGCGGTCTAAAGAACGGGAAACTTGCCGCAATCACCGCCGATTTTTCATCCCAGGGAACTTGCGTGAGAAACACGAGGTCTTGGAACATATCCAAGGTCAGATGTGTGGCGACTCCGAGCGCAAGCGCAAGTAAGGCAGGTTTCTTTTTCCATAGGTACGCCACCGATATCGCCCCAAGAAATAACCCCGTATGTCCGACAGTGCGTGTGCAGGTGACGAAACTCACGCCTTCTTGTCCGGCTCCGGTCAGGAAACGCAGTCCATAGTAGAGCGGTTTATCGATCAGGTCAGGGAGGATCGTTCCCACGACCACCACTCCAAACGGAAGCTGTGGTTTGAGTTTTTGAATTGCGGCTGTTCCGGGTCCTACATGCCCAAACAGCCACATCTTATTTTTGTCCTTGGATGATGAGTTTACCGAAAACTTGACGGTTCTCGATGCGTTCGAGTCCATCGGGTAGTTCTTCGAACGAGAGTACTGTATCGATTACGGGATTTAGTTTCTTCTCCGCCACCAATTGAACGATTCGGATCAGATCTGCCTTACTTCCCATGGTGGCGCCATGGAGCGCGATATTCTTAAAGAAGAGTACCTTGAGATCGATCTCGACCGACGAGCCAGAGGTTGCGCCACAACAGGCAAGTCTTCCACCCCAGGCGAGTGATTTCACGCTATCTGCAAATGTGTCTTGGCCGACGTGATCGATGACAGCTTCGACGCCTTTTTTCCCAAGCGGTTTTAGGATGCGCTTGAGTCCTTCGCGAAACGATTCTTCGCGGTAGAAAATTACGTGATCCGCACCGAGCGCACGAACTCGAGCATCATTTTCGCGTTTTCCGATCGTCGTAATCACGGTTGCGCCCGTCATTTTCGCGATTTGGATCGCAGCTGCCGAGACACCACTCCCACCTGCATGGATGAGGATCGTTTCGCCGGCCTTGAGCTGGATTTTGCGGAACACCATGGTCCAAGCGGTGAGGAAAGGAATGGGTAGCGCCGCTGCCTCTTCGAATGAAATCGAATCAGGAATCGGAATGAGATTCGCGTACGGGACGACGATGAATTCTGCGAGGCCACCATCGCAAGTCTCACCCAAGATTCCGTAGTGTGGGCAGAGAGGATCAAATCCTGAGAGGCAAGCTTCGCAGTGTCCACAAGAAATGCCAGGACTCACCAGTACACGTGACCCGATCTTGAGACTCGGGACTAAACGTTCCGTATCTCCCGGACCAAACGATTCGATCGTGCCCGAGCTATCGGTTCCGAGAGTCAATGGCAGTGGAAACTGATGCCCGGGAACGCCTTTGCGTACCCAGAGATCCAGGTGATTGAGGCCCGTTGCCGCAACGCGGACGCGGACTTCTCCCGCGCGAGGTTCCGGTTTCGGAATCTCGATTTGCTTGAGTGCTTCTCGACCGCCGTGGGATTCGACTCGCCAGGCTCGCATCGTGATTATTTCAAAGCGCGAGCAACGGATTCGGCGACGATTTTTCCGGAGATGCCGAACTTATCAAAGAGTTCATCCGGCTCGCCGCTCTCACCGAACAGGTCTTGAACACCGATCTTCATGAGTTTCTTGCCGGAGCCGTTCGCAGCGAGCGTCTCTTCGATGCAAGCGCCGAGTCCGCCGATGACCGAGTGGTCTTCGACCGAGACGACGAGCTTCGCATTCGCGATCGCATCGATCGTGCCTTTGGTGTCATAAGGTTTCAGGCAGTGAGCGTTGAAGACGGAAGCGGCGATGCCTTTGGATTCCAGGATCTCTGCCGCTTTCATCGCTTCTTGAGTGCCGGCGCCTGATCCCAGAAGGACAACCGGAGCGTTTGGATTGCTCGGTTTACGAACGTGATGAATTTTCTCAGCTCTCCAATTCGCTTTGTCCGTATAGATCGGCAGGCTTTGGCGAGTGAGACGAAGGTACGCAGGCCCCGACCACTTCTCAACGAGGTGATCCATGATGAGCGCCGTTTCGATTTCGTCGGCAGGTTGAAACACGCCCATCGTCGGGAGTGCACGCATGAGAGCGACGTCCTCTAATCCCATTTGGCTGTGCCCGTCGTCACCGATGCCGACTCCGGCGTGGGTTCCGATCAAGCGAACGTTCGCACCAGCGTAGGCAACTGAGAGGCGGATGGTGTCGTAACGTCCCGTGAGGAACGCGCCGAAGCTGCAGAGAAACGGCAGTTTTCCCTGAAACGCGAGACCCGAGGCGACGCCGATCATGTTCGCTTCGGAAATGCCCATTTCGAAGAAACGTTCCGGAAATTTTTTCATGAACAGTTCGGACTTCGTCGATTTCGCCAGGTCGGCGTCGAGTACGACGATGTCCTTGCGTTTTTCTCCCCAGGCGGCGAGCGATTCACCGAATGCTTGGCGTGTGGCTTTAGACATGACTTAATTTCCTCCTAAGGAGAGAGCGTATTTTTTCACTTCGGCGACGGCGCGTTCGCATTCCTCGGCTTTTGGCGCGACTCCGTGCCATTCGATCTTGTGCTCCATGAAGGAGACGCCTTTGCCTTTGACTGTGCGGGCAACGATGAAGAGTGGCTTGTCCGACTTCTGATCTTTTTCGAATTGATCGAGTGCCTTCAAAATCGCCGGATAATCATGGCCATCGAGTTCGATGACGTTCCAACCGAACGAACGCCATTTATCAGCGAGCGGTTCGAGCGGCATGACCTCGGAAACCTTGCCGTCGATCTGGGCATCGTTCGCATCCAGGATCGCGCAGAGATTCGAGAGCTTGTATTTCGCGCAAGAGAGTGCAGATTCCCAGACTTGGCCTTCTTGAATTTCGCCGTCGCCCAGGAGGCAAAACGTGCGAGCGTTCGAGTAGCCGTTCAGACGTTGTCCCATGGCGATGCCTTGGGCGACTGAGAGCCCTTGTCCGAGAGAGCCAGTCGAGGCTTCGACAATGGGGAGGCGAACGCGGTCCGGGTGGCCCTGAAGGCGGGAACCCGTGCGACGTAAGGTGGGGAGTTCTGACTTCTCGATGAATCCGAGGTTTGCCAGGATCGCGTAGAGCGCGGGAACGCCGTGACCTTTGGAGAGGACAAAACGGTCGCGATCGTCTTTGAGGTGTTTTGGGTCGTTTACGCCCTTCATGGAATGGAACCAGACGGCGGTCATCAGGTCGATCGCGGAGAGGCTACCTCCTGGATGCCCGGACTTCGCATCACGAAGCATTTCCAAGATTGAGATACGGAATTCGCACGACAAAAGCGCCAAATCTTTAGCGGATTTCATGATTCGGATCATCGCACGGGCTGACTGAGTTCCGCGATAGGAAATCGGTAGGAGAGCCAATTTTCACGCTGACGAGGCTTTTAGGTGGTTGGGTCAGGACGGCTCAAAATAAAAAATTGTAAAGACATATTGAAGGAAGCAGACTAGAGCCTACCCATGTCGAGGAAAAGCTGGGTGCTGATGACGGTCGCTTGCGGCACGTTCATGGCCACCCTCGATTCAAGCATCGTCAACATCGCTCTTCCTACGCTGACAAAGGCCCTGTCGACGGACTTGCGCTCTATTAAGTGGGTCGTCATCGTCTATTTGCTCACGATCACTTGTACGCTCCTGCCTTTTGGACGTCTCTCAGATCTCTATGGTCGCCAAAGGATCTTCCAATCGGGGTTCTTGATTTTTATTGTCGGTTCAGCGCTCTGCGGCGCCTCTACTGACCTCACTTACCTGATACTTTCTCGAATTTTTCAGGGGATGGGCGCCTCGATGCTCATGGCGAACGGTCCGGCCATCATCACGGCGGCGTTTGAACGAAAACAACGAGGCAAGGCACTCGGTGTACTCTCGATGGTGGTGAGTCTCGGGTTGGTATCCGGTCCGAGCGTCGGTGGGTTCTTGATCCACAATTTCGGTTGGCGAAGTATTTTCTGGGTGAATCTCCCGATTGGTCTTCTCGGTTTCGTTTTTGCGCATTGGCGCTTGGACCGGGAAATGGGCAAATCCCATCCGGGTCCGTTTGACTGGGGTGGCGCATTTCTCCAGTTCGTCTTGTTGCTATCGTTTATTTTTCTGGTCGACCCGCCCACACTGAATGCGTTTGGTTCTCGTCCTTTTGAAATCTCCGTTTGGATTCTTGCACTGCTGGTTTTTGTTCTTGGACGGATTTTCTATGAAGTCGAGCGGCAGGTTCCGGAACCGATCCTCGATTTTTCGCTTTTTAAGATCCGAACATTTGCGGCAGCGAACCTCGCTAACTTTCTGAACTTCGTAGCGTACTCGTCGCTTCTGGTTCTCATGCCATTTTATCTCGAAGAAGTGCTCGACCTGACGCCCAATCAGGCGGGCGTCCTGATGAGCGCGATTCCATTGACGGTTTTCATCGTCGCTCCAGTGAGCGGCTATTTGGCAGACCGATTCGGCACGCGAGGCCTCAGTGTAGTGGGAGGATCGATTTCTTCGGTCGTATTGCTCAGCATGGCGGGACTATTCGGTTCAGGTTTCTCCGAGACGACGATTCACCCGTTCGTTCTTTTGGGGCTTTGCATGGTGGGATTCGCATCGGGCCTATTTCAGAGTCCGAACAATGTCGCGCTGATGAGTTCGATTCCTCAAGACAAACTGGGGGTTGCGTCGGCGCTCATGGCGACGATTCGAAACTTGGGACTCGTGACCGGAACCGGGCTGGCCGCCAAGGTGTTTTCGTGGAAACACGCGGAGACCGGCGATTTCGTCAAAGCGTTCCACGCTGCGCTTTGGGTCGCGGGAATTTTGTCGCTCGGAGTGATTGGGGCCTCGCTCCTCAAACGCGAAGAAGATTTTCAGACCGAAACCGATGGTACGACTTCTCCTAATATAGCAAAATCTGAGAATGGGTCGTAAACGGGAGAAGGAATACTCATTCGAAGAAGCGATGCACATCGCTCGCCAAGAGACGCTCCCATATTGGTACCGAACCGAGCCACTTTTTTTCTCCGGTACCGAAGACTCCGGTGAACGGTACCCTCAACCGCTCGACGAAAAACTCACTCAAGGTGTTTGGACGATTTTTTTTGGTGCCACGAGTTCGTGGACGTTCGACCAAGTGATCGAAGCCTATTTTGAGTGGAACCGTCGCTACGCAGTCCTCGGTGTCCGTACGTTACTCGTTCTACGCGATCGATTTTCGCTACTCAAAGGACGGACCTCGACCGATGACTGGCTCAATCTAAAACACATCAACGGAATGGTAGCATTTGATCCGGATAGCGCACTCAATCTGGCATTCGGCGAATTGAAATTGCCGAAAATTGTCCTACTCAGCGAAGGAAATATCGCAGCCGTTGGATCCGGTCAGGGTTGGCTCGATTCCATCGAAGTAGAGCTCGGAAAACTGCTCCGAGTGAATTCACCGGGACTTCCGTTGCTCAGACCCTGGAAGTCGAATGCGCTGTACCCAAACGACCTCGAGTATAAAAAATTAGTCATCGACGGTGCACCCGTCGACATCGAAGGAATGGTGACGACCGGACGTTGGCACATCGATCAACACACGATCTGGACCCAAGATCACGAAGCTACTTTGCGCATACCCATTCTCGCGAGTGAACTTTCCATCGCCGCAGAGAGCATGACTGAAACGCGTTCTTCGACGCTGATAGCGATCACTGGTATCAGTGGCAACTTGCCCGACCAATGTATTGCTCATCAAAGCTATCTAGATTCTGATGGAACGATCGCCGTTTCAGTTCAGGCACCCGGGAGTTATCCAGCGCTTCATCATATTCCACCTCGGACTCGAGAATTGATTCTGAAATTTCCCGATGCCCGAGAATTCCCAATTGCTTTGCACGGGTTTGAGTATGGAAATTTTGACGCTGTCGAAGATTCGTGACCTGAGCTACCGGACCCATGAGCGGTCGAACATGAAGAATATTTCTAACTAAAGCGATGGCTTACGGCAGTGCCTTCATGGAAAATTGAAATTGGCTCAAGACGAGCCAGAGGTTCAAATGGATTTGAAACCAATTGCATTCGCCTTCATGGGGTTTTTTGTTTTTTCCTGTGGAAGACCGGTCGCCAATTCTAACTCCAAGGTTTCCATTCTCATTGAACGATCGGCGGACGAAGCTCAATCGGATCAAGCATCCGGTCTCGTTGCCGCACTCGGCACGCCTCCTTCACAAATTTCTGAGTTCGATTGTTTAGCCGTGAACGTCATGGGAGACGGGATTCTAGACTTCGAGAATCCACAACGAAACGTTCGACCCGACATTGATCGATATTTTTCGAACGCCACTTACTGCTCATATCGGGGGATCACATCCGCTCCATTTTTTCTGTCCGCCGGAGAAAAGCAAATCGATCTCATCGTTCCTACGGGAGATCGTCGGGTCATCCAGATTGTCGGAATCGTTCAAGGCACCACGTTTCGACCCTGTGATTCGGGACGGCTTGCTGCTCCAAACGAGGAAGACGACTCAGAATATTACGTCATTGACGATGCTCGATTGAATCTTCAAGGAGACGTGTCGATTCCTCTGGCGAATAAGTTCAATGGCCTAACGGATGCTCAAAAAGAAAGTCGTCTCACGAGTTGCGACGCTCCAACAATGAATAGTCTTCCGAATGCTCCACTTGGATTTCATTTGAGTGCCGACGACGCACGTTTTTCTGGTGGATCTCTTACTTCTGCGCCGATTAAAATGATGTCTAGCAATGGGGTGTTGGCCGATGTTCCTCTCACCTCGGAAGCATCTGGACCCACTCAGGGTGTATACCTGAACGGGCATCAGACTTTTCAGTTTGTCTCTGGTTTCCTTTCAGTGTTGTTAACCGCGAATTCATCATATTCAAATATTCAAAATTTTAGTTATTTCGTCGTCGGTAGAATGGTCAGTGCTGGAACGACCAAGCACCCGTTTTTCAGTTTAACTTCGACGGCAGGCTCAAATTCGCTCGCGTATTCCGAATTTACGGGGGCAAAGTACCTGGTCGGCGGATTTCTCTATAGCACCAGCTGTGGTACCTCGGGTTTGCAGCAGTTGAGCGCGATTGAAACGAGTTTTAACAGCGGGGTTGCCGCTGATCGAAGCGTATTGCCGAACGGTAGTCCGACGGCGACCTGTTATCCGGAAGAAGATCCTTGGATTGTTCAATCGGTCGTTCACAATCTTGGGACCAATAGTTATCGCATGTTCGTCAACGGCCAGGGAAATGCATTGTTGTCACGTACGGCTTTGAATAAGGTGCTGGATTACTCGAATTCCAAACTGAGAATCGGAGCTTTGACTGCTAGTGGGTCAACGAACCATACGTTGATGAATGGTGGTATTGCCGAGGTCGTATTCTATCGTTCTGCGCTGAGCGATGGGCAGCGAGTGCAAGCCGAGAAGTATCTTTGTGCCAAATATGCAATCAACTGCAACTATCAGTAGTGAATAGTCAGATCAAAATGTACGGATACAAAATGAAATGTAGGCTGGTGGGTTTTGCATGTGCCGGCATACTCGCGGTCTCTTGCGGAAAATCGAATACGGATTCTACCTCTAAGATTTCGATTCTGATCGAACGTTCGGCGACCGAGGATAAGGCCGTGCTTGCGTCCGAGCCAGTTTCCCTGCTCGGTACTCCTCCTTATCAAATCTCAGGATTCGACTGCCTCATCGTGAACGTCATGGGAGACGGAATCCTGGATATGGAAAATCCTCAGCGTGACATCCGTCCGGATCTCAATCGCTATTTCTCGAATGCAAATTATTGCTCTTACGGTGGAATTATGTCCGCCCCATTTTTTTTGACCGCTGGAGAAAAGCAAATCGATCTCATCGTTCCTACGGGAGATCGTCGAGTCATACAAATTCTGGGTATCGTGCAAGGAACCACTTTTCGGCCATGTGATGCAGGCAGAATGTCGGCACCGCAAGAGGAGGACGATTCCGAGTACTACGTCATTGATGATGCTCGGTTAAAAATTCAAGGTGACGTATCGATTCCGTTGGCGAATCAATTCAATGGTTTGACAGACGCTCAAAAAGAAAACCGTCTTGCGAGTTGCGGTATGCCATCGTTGACGAGTCTTCCGGATTTGCCCATCGGATTTCATTTTCGTGGGCAAGATGCCGTTGGTGCGTCCGCGATCACCAGTATGCCATTCAAAATTTCCGACAACGCTGGAAATCTGGTCTCCGCCAGTCTTGCGATCGATCAAAGTGTCACTCGGGGTACTCTTTTGAACGGCATCCCGACCGTTCAGTTCGGTAGCGGTTCCGCGTCTTACAATATAGCGGGCAATAGTTCATTTGGGCCTCTACCTCAGTTTTCTTACTTCATCGTCGCTCGGAGGCCAGGAACGATCGGAGGAGGAAACAAGCACCCCATTTTCAGTTTAGTTTCTACGACCAATGGGAACACCACGGGCAGATACGATATCAATGGCTCTTATTCGCTGACCGCCGGATACCAATTCGAATCAGTCTGTGGAACGACCGGAGCTTTGCCATTTAACGCACTCAATTTGTCTTATGTGGACGATGCCTCCGAATTGAACCGTATTCCGACAGCCTCACAGGCTAGTTTTTGTTACCCCACCGGACCGGCTCCCTGGCAGCTCTATTCGGTGGTGCATAGTATAGCTACCGGTGAATTTCGGATGCATGTGAATGGCGAAACTAACGTCGATTTTTCCTCAGGTGCGGAGTTCACCGGGGTAAATTTTGCTGATTCGAAATTGCGAATTGGCTCAAGGCTCATCGGAACCGGTAGCTATCAGTTCATGGGCGGGGAAATCGCCGAAATCATTTTTTATCGAACGGCTCTCGCTGACGAATATCGGGTTCAGGTGGAGCGTTATCTGTGCAAAAAATACGCGCTTAACTGCAATCTTCCTTAAACCACGCGAGGTTTCGACGGGAGTCCGCGTATTTCACGCGCGAAAGGGCGGTGTTTTTGACTCGCGCCTTGTACTCCGTCTCAGTTTCGTTCTCTAAGTATTTGAGGTCAGTCACGCAATGGGAGGTGA
The DNA here is from genome assembly GCA_027485695.1 of Pseudomonadota bacterium. Taxonomy (GTDB): domain Bacteria; phylum Bdellovibrionota; class UBA1018; order UBA1018; family UBA1018; genus JAIXQO01. The sequence continues at coordinate 501,139 of JAIXQO010000004.1, read as the reverse complement.
GCTGTTTGAGCTCAGGATCATCCGGCAGATCACGCACGGGTTTACGGTTAAACGGGCAGACCTCTTGGCATTCGTCGCATCCGGCAATCCAGCGTTTCATCGGTTTGCGCGGTTCATCCAATTTCCACTCGCCCCGCATCTCAAGCGTCCAGTAAGCGATGCATTTGCGGGAATCGAGTACGCTCGGTTCGATGAGCGCTCCGGTCGGACAACCTTGTAGACATCGCGTACAGTTACCGCAATAGTCGGCAAGCACTTGAGGCGTACGTCTGGACTTCTCCGAAAACAAGATCGATGCGATGAATACGTAACTACCGAGTTTCGGATGGATCAGGAGCGAGTTTTTGCCGATCCACCCAAGGCCAGAGAGCATCGCCCAGGTGCGTTCTAGAATGGCGCTGGTATCGACAGTGACTTTCCATTCGAGACCGGGTCGAGCTTCAGCAGCCATGCGGGCGACTGACTCCAGGCGTGCTTTGAGACGATCATGATAGTCGTCGCCGACCAAGTAGCGAGCATAGCGAGGGGACTGTCCATCGTCCTCGCGTTGTCTCGGATAAGAGAAGAGTACTGTGAGCACGCTTTGCGCGGATGGGAGTAACAAACGAGGATTCCCTCGCCGTTCTAAGCCGCGCTCAAGGTACTTCATCTCGCCGTGCATACCGCGAGCGATCCAATCCGCATAGTAGCGGTAATGAGTTTGAAAGAGCGGATGATCGAGCGCGGAATCGATATCAACGATTCCGTATGCCTCCAACTCCTGCGAATTGCAGATGTCGAGGATCCGATTTCCGAAATCGGTCACCTCGGTATCCGCGGACATGATCAATCGATCCCGAGGTAATCGGCGATACCGCCCGCTAGGCTACGGCAGCGATCAAATCCCATGGATTTGAGGCCCATCACGGCATGGAGACTGCGAACGCCATGTGCACAGTAAACGATGATCTCTCGAGAAGGATCGAGTTCTGTCTTCGCGCGTTTTGAGAGCTCGCCGAGTGGAATCAGGATCTCTCCGCCGATCTTGGCTTCGGCATGTTCCTCTGGTTCACGGACATCGAGCAGGATGATCGATTCGGGATTCTTGCTTAAGATCCCGCGGAGTTCATCGGATTGAATGATCAGTTCTTGAACGTTCATAGGCATGTTTATCCGAGGGCTTGGTCTGGGCGTTCGAGCGCGCGTGCAACACGAAGGCCTTGAGCACCCGCTTCGACGGTTTCAAGCTTGGGCATCGCTTTTACGATGCGGATGGCGCTGCCGATCAGGTCATGCGTCTGCGCGTCAGTGATTTCGATCTCAATCAGATCGCCTGGCTGAAGTTTCTTATACTCAACGCCGAGATCCTCGATGTCGTTGATGAGAACGTGTCCATCGATCTCTTGCGCTTGGAGCGGAAGTCGAGCTTGAAGAAGCAATTCGCTCTCTTCGCTCACACCTTCGAGCATGGCGATGAACTTTTGTCCGATCAGTTTTTCGTTACGCTTCTCGGATTGGAGCTGGAGCATCGTGGTGAGCGTCTTGGCGCGGCGGCGTTTCACGTTCGGGTGAATCTGACCGTCCATTTCGGCCGCTTTGGTTCCTTCTTCTTTCGAATAACGGAATACTCCGACGTGATCGAGGTTAAGCGCCTCGAGGTCGCGGTGCAGTTCTTCGAACTCTTCTTCTTGTTCGCCCGGGAATCCGACGATGATCGACGTACGGAAAACGATTCCAGGAATTCGTTCACGGAGTTTTTCGATGAGTGGGAACAATTTCGCTTTGGTGAGGCGACGGTTCATCGAGGCGAGCACGCGATCGTTCGTATGCTGGATCGGCATATCGAGGTATTTCACGATTTTTGGTTCGCGAGCGATGATGTCGATGAGTTCATCCGAGAATTGATCCGGATAGACGTAGTGGAGGCGGATCCACTCGATGCCTTCGACTTTGCAAAGCTCCGGAAGGAGTGTCTCAAGGCGCTCTTTGTATTTCCATTCCATGCCGTACTCAGTCAGATCCTGCGCGACTAAGTTCAGCTCGCGGACGCCACGAGCTGCCATGTCTTTGGCCTCCTGGACGAGCGATGCGACCGTGCGGGAGCGGACGTTACCGCGGAGTTTCGGAATGATGCAGAATGCGCAACGACGGTTGCAACCTTCGCTGAGTTTCAAATAGGCCGTGTAGCGAGGACCCGTGTGAACGCGCGGATCGTTCTCGGTGTGAATGAAGGCTGGTTGATCAATGTAGGAGCGTTTCGGGAGAGGTGCGCCTTCGAAGAGGGCTTTGCCGTGCACATCCAGCAATTCAGTGATGCGGTGGTACTGGCCGGTACCGATAAATAGGTCGACCTCGGGCATTTCTTTTTCGAGTTTACCCGAGTAGCGCTGAGGCAAGCAGCCCGAAGCGACGAGCACTTTGCAGTTACCCGATTGTTTGTAATCGGCCATCTCAAGGATCGTTTCAATCGACTCTTCTTTGGAAGCGTCGATGAACGAGCAAGTATTCACGATGATGACGTCCGCTTTGGCGGCGTCTTCTTCGATCGTGTAACGATCTTTTTCCAGGAGCCCTAACATGACTTGGGAATCGACCAAGTTCTTCGGGCAGCCCAGGCTGATGAAGTGGACGGAATTCAAGGAGGCAGGTACTTCGGTTTTCGACATAAAAATCAGTCTCTGAAATTCCCGAATTGCATCGGTACTTTTATTTCGTCTTGTTTGGACTTGAGGAGCGCGATCGCCGATTGGAGATCGTCGCGGTTTTTTCCGGTCACGCGGACTTGTTCGTCCTGGATCTGGGCTTGGACTTTGAGTTTGGAGTCTTTGATCGCGGCGATGATCTCTTTGCCTTTTTCTTTGGAGATGCCGGCTTGAATGGTCACGAGTTGACGGATGCTGCCGCCGAACGCGCTCTCGGCGTCTTTGTAGTCGAACGACATGAGAGACATGCCGCGCTTGATGACTTTTGATTTAAAGATGTCTTTCAATGCGTCGAGTTTGTCCTCGTCGCTCACCCAAAGGGTCAGCGTCTTGGCTTTCAAGTCGAGCTTGAGTTCGGTTTTCACGCTCTTGAAATCATAGCGGCTCTGAAGCTCTTTGGTCGTCTGGTTGACGGCGTTATCGAGTTCTTGCCAATCCATCTCTGAGTTCACGTCAAATGAAGGCATAAAGACTGTTCAATCTCCTCGGCAGGTAGAGAATCTATTCTCTTGTCGGGCTACTGCCCTCCTGAAAATTTTCTTTCAGAAAACCGCGTCACGCTTTTTCAGAAGTCGAGAATAGTTTCTCTAACTGCCGAAATGGAATACGTGGTCGACCCTAAATACTTCGATCTAAAGGTTCGGTCAAAACCCGACAAAATAAGTCCTTAGATCGAGCCTCCGTTATAAGGGAAACACGGTGGACTGGCAATCGAGGAGTGAGGGAGGGTGTGACCTAAAAAACGTCTAAATATTAGACAGTTCTGTGGGACCTGGCCCGTTTAGCGCTGAACGCCGCAGTTATAAAGTTGGTGGCGGAAGTCGCCCGAAAGGTAGGTCAAAAACCCTTTAAAATCCTTGCGGCTCAGCGGCTTTGCTTCGCTCCAAAGGGTCCAGTTCTCGCCTTGGTTCAAGGAGTCGCGGATCGCTTTACGCCATACGCTATCGATCTCCTTGCACCCGAGCACTTGAGCCCATTCGACGCCGCTCAGTTCTGGGCCCGTGCTTGCGCCGAAATCCAACTGGCGCCAAGCACTCCATTCGGAAGTATGGATGCTCAGAGCTTTGCCTACGGCTTCGAGAGATTTTTCGTCGACGGCGGAGAGATGTGAGAGATCGAGGCGGGAAAAAAGTCGATCCGTTTGCGCGGAGCCGTTAGATCCGGCAGGTGAGATCAACTCAAAGCGCATTTTCCTGCAACCGTTCTCGGTCCAATCGAGGCAAATCGGTTTGAGGTATTGTCCGCTCCCGTTCGAAAGTCCGGAGCCGAGCGCCAGATGCTCGGTTCGTCCAACCGTTCTGGAATCAGATTCAGACTCAGGGGTATGGAATTTTTCATGATAGTCTTGGGCGATCTTCGCGGTGTTTGCACCTTTTCTGCCGCCAACTGCCTTCTCGATCACGGGAAAAAGGTTGCAGTCCGCGGAGTGCCAATTAGTGAAATCAATGATTTGGCTGAGCAGATCGTTGCGAATCAACGTGGGCTTGTTATTCTCTGCAGAAAAAAGCGCATGAACAGATAACCTGAGATCTTCGGGATATTTAGCAGCTTTTTTGCGATCGATGGCATCTTGCCAGGTCCACTCCACTGCTCGATAGCGGTATAAGTTTCGAGCAATTTCTCGAGTACCCAATTTGGTAACGGCTGCTTCAAGAAATTGAAGCTGCGCGAATATCATCGCGGGAGAAAACTCGCTACCCACCAGGCCGTCGACCTGAATAGTTCCCGAATTTTTTGCACCTGATTGATGGGTAGAAGACTCCAAATTGAACCGACTACGAACGAGCGCGGAATCGTCGGCTGCGTATTCTCGCAGATGCGCAAGGCGAACCACTCGGCACTTGTTGGTAACGGGAGCGCGCTTGATACAAAATGGTGCATAGACCTCGCCTGATTCGTTGATGACACCAACTGCGAGACGGTCCTCACGTTTAAATGATTCGCCCGACGCTGCCGACACAGACAAACTCATGCCAAGAGCGATCCAGAGATTCGAACGCGCAATAAGTTCCATTGTGCATGTTTAACATGGCAAGCATGAGCCAGCACTCAGGAACAAAGTTTTGGCGGCGAATAAGTAGTCCATGCGTCGACAAACTGATCTACATCGCGGACCGCTCGTATGCGATCGCCGTAAGCGCAATGGCAATCGAGGAGTGAGGGGCCATGGGCGCAAATAGTGCCTAAATCTTGGACAGTTGATCCATGTTGAGGAACCAGGGCTGTTGACCGCCGTGTATTCGAATTACACTATTCCGCAATCGATTGAGAACACTAATTACCTATAAAGAGTTTAAAAAACACAAAATATTTCATGATCCATTAATCTTGCGAACAACCCTAGGGCTAGAGGAGTCAGTTTATGGTGATTCGGGCATTCGTTTTGAGCGCGGTTTTTGGACTGTTTATTCATTCTGCATCTGCAGCTGAATGCGACCTATTTCCCCTGGAGTACGAGGCTCCTGCCACCGTGCTACGCCCCGAGGGCGCTCGTGCTTGGCAACTGCAGACATACTGCGGTCTGGTTCGTGGGGCCGTTGAGCGGGCGCTCTTGATCGCAGCTGAAAAAGGAATCCGAATCCAAGGTCAAGCTGGCGAATACCTCAATCGACCGATTTGGAATCCCGCGTGGAAGATTGAAACCTACAGTCTGGGTGACGGAACTATTTCGGGAGGAGACGGTATTCTTAATCAAGGTTATTCGGTTTCCATCCCAGGAATTGCATCATTGGGACCAGATTCGGTAGCAGTCCAGATGGCGGTCGTGATTCGTTGGGAAGTCGTGTTCAACGGTTCATTTTTGGAGCGTGTACCTGGGCGGGATGGTGGCTTTGATGTCCTTGGAAGACCTACTCCCCCCGTGCCTGAGCGAATCAAGTTTCGGGTTCACTCTCGCGTCAGCTCCGTTGCCTCAATCTTGATCCGCAATCAGCAATCAAATGCTATCCTATTGAATACTGCTTCCAATCGATTGGCAGACGAAGTGTTCCCCGAGGGGCTTACGGACGTTATTGAGTTTGAACGTCGCAAAAATCTCCAGGAACAGCGTGCGAAATCGTTCTCATTACAGCGAGATGATTTTCCGCCTTTCGAAATCATCAATTAGTTCGATACGAAATAGCCGGGGTCGTATTGACCTCGGCGAGAATCCGGGAATCCTTGGTTCGAACACTCACGCCACGAGGCAGTTTCTGGCGCAGGAGCTCTTGAATTCCATTTACATGTAATTGCCCGACGATCAGAACGAGCGGAACTCCAGCGGCTTGGGCGCTTGGATAGGCAGCTAAGGCTTTGTGAGCGAATTCTTCGTTTCGCCAGTCGAGCCATACGTCCTGAGTCGCTGATTGCGAGACGCCCATTTGCGTGAAAAAGCTACCGAACCGAAGAATGGTGTCCCGTCGGGCACCTGTCTGATGAGTGGCTTGATCTTGTGCCAAAAATGCGGCGAATTTCCGCACATAGTTCTGAAATTGGAATACTCGTTTTAAGAGCTCTTCGTCTTTGTAAATGAGACCGCGGATGATGGGAGCAGTGGAGCGACTCTCGCGTTGAAGGATCGCGTTTCGGAGGTTTTCGATTTCAGGTTCGTGCCCGATTTTTTCTCCAGGTGTGTCCTGGTATTTTTTCCAGCTCGCGTAAGCGGCCTCATTCTCGTAGAAAAAACGCACAAATCCGCCGCGGATATGATCCAAGATCTGGTGACTAACGGGTGAAATCTGATCAGGACGGAGTGTCGTAGACAAAAGGCTCGCCAAGTCTTCGTGTAGTTTAAACATGACGGCTAGCGCGTAAGGTACTGGAGATTCAAGCCCCTCGATTTGAGATGTGTTTTGAACCTCTTGGTTCCGAAGATCGAGTTCGAGTTTTGAGCGATCAGATTGATAGAAACCTTCGAGCAATAACCAGGATTCACCGGATGCAGCGTTTTCGATCGCTCGTCTTTTGTACGCAGCCGAAGTCGCGTCGAAATGGTCTTCTCCGACGATGATGATCTCTGGAAAAGACGCTCGAACTTGCGTCGAAACAAAAACAGAAGTGAGTAGTAAAAGTGCGAAGCCAAATCTCATAGCGCCCCTCGCGGATCGCCAACCTACCAGAGGTGACCAAGAGTTGCGCACCCATCAGAAAATATTCTGTAGACCGATCAGTGAACGACGTGGACCCGAATGTTACGGTTCATTTGCTCTTTGGCGGGATTAAGGTGCGTGACCGCACGATTCGCGCGTAATGCATCGATATTATAGTCGCCTGTTACGATATCGTTCGCGTTCTTGCGCCCTTCTTGAACGACGCCTTTGAACTGCTTCTCCCAAGGCTCCAAGAGTGCGGCTTGCCCCACTTGCTCCCAGCCAGGGTATCGTCCAACCGTACCGGTAACGACTACGAACGCGTGATGTTCGACGGCGCGAGCTTGCGCGCTCCAGCGAACGCGTTTCAGACCCGCCTCCGTTTCTGTCATCGACGGAATCAAGATCCACTCCGGAGCCGCCGCGGCGAGGGCTTGGGTGGTGAGCGGAAATTCGGAATCAAAACAGGTGAGAATGACGGTTTTTCCCCAAGGAGCATCAAATACGGTGAGGTCATCGCCGGTTTTCCAGCCTTGAGCTTTTTCCCACTCCGTCAGGAAAACCTTGTCATGAAAAATTTGGCGACCATTCGGGAATGTGATCATCGCCGTATTGTAAATTTCGTTATTCCTGACTCGTGGGGAAGATCCGGCAAGAATGGCGACTTGATGGCGACGGCTCAACTCGGTGACGAAACGAAAATAGGCTTCAGTGTACTGGCGGGCGACATCAAACGAAATTTCTCGGTCAGTTTTCCCGGTATTCAGCGGCCAGAGGTCCATCGTGAGTAGTTCAGGGAAAATCACGAGGTCGGAATGACGCCGGGCCGCTTCGCGTACTGCGGATTCGACTTTGTTTTTGAGCTTTTCAAAAGATGAATTCGGTTCAATGGGGTATTGAACCGCGCTCACGCGAACGAAACCCGAAGCGGGCGCACGATGTTGGGGAGTGACAGTGTCGATCGCGCGTACGGCAACTACTGCCGCCACGAGCCCCAACAGAACGCTTATGAATCTCATATGTTTGTTTATAACGACTCTCATTCGTGCGTGCCACCGATATCAGAGAATCCCGAATGTGGACTCAAAAGTCCCACGTCAAAAAAAGTTTTCCGTCATCACTCAGAAGGAGTTTTCAGTTTCGAATAGGTCAATGAAACGATGCGAAACGAATTGAAGCGGAGTTCCGAGTTCCACATCATCGAAGTTGTATAGGTCAGGTAGTGTTGCTCGCTGGCATTTAGTTTAGCTACCAGGGAGGAAAAATTTTATGTTTCGATCATTCACACAGAGTTTTATAGCCTGTTTTCTATTGGTGGGTTCTGTTCAAGCTGACAGCGGAGTTCAGATTCGAGGTTTAAGTTATCTGCCCTTCAGCCAAAATCTTCTTCGTCCAGCCAGCTTGGACGCGAGTTCTGTATGCAAACAACCAGTGGGATATTGGGAATCTAAAGTTTTTCAGTACGCGAAAACTGGATCTCAAGATGAATCTCGGGCGCTGGGATTGTGGGCCGCTTACGGTGCGGGTACTCGTGGTAACGAGTTTATTCGGATGACCGAGATTACCCAAAATTTTCGCAAAATCAGAGAAGTGATCCAAAACGCAACCGAACTCGCTCAGTGTAGACAAAAGCAGTATGTGGATAGCGTTTCGGATCGCATCGCTCAATTGCCAGCTTCGGTCCGCGTATTTGAAATCTATTTTCACCCGGTTGACTCGATTGATTATGGAACAGACTTCGTCGGACAGGATGAGACTGCGGGGCGCGGAATCGTTGTCTTCGATACGAGCTCCAAGCTAGGTTTCGTCGTCAATGGTATTGAGCAGTTTTAATCGCATTGAATCTTATTCGCATGGTTCCACCGGACAAGATCGGTAGGTCAGCAGGAATTCGGATTCAAAGCAGGTGAGTATAACGGTGATACCCGAAGGCGCATGGAATGCGGTTGGGTATCGCCGTTTTCAAATTTTCCTCACCATGGAATGCGAACAGTTCCGAAAAATGTCTGGTCACAAGTCACAAAACGAATCTAGCGAATAGATCATGGGTTCTCTATTTATGGGGTGATATTAAACCTCACGACCATAGGACATCCCATGAAAATTCAAACCGCTTTCTTAAAATCCATGTCTCTTCTAGCTCTCCCAGCATCTCTCTGCGTGAGCTTGAATTCTTTCGCAGCAGGTCCAAACCCAACACGTTACCTGGTGAAATGCGAGACGGCACGCTTAACTGTTACCGATAGCGGTGATAATAGTGCGGATGTTTCTGGCGAAGCCGTAAAAGGCGATTTCTTGAGTAAGGCGATTCAAGAAATCGAAAAAAACTTCGATGTAGTCAGCGTTTCGCAACCGTCCACGCTTGCGGCTCAGGCAACTCCAGCGGTATCCGCTGGTACGATTCGATTCATCAATGCCCCAGCAATCCTCGAAACCGGCGTCTGCGTCACGATCGGTTACCGTAACAAATAGCCTATTCGCGAATGACTTCGGTTCCCGGTGGGATGACGAATCGAAACAGATCGTCGCTCATCGGCTCACCGAGTTTGATCTCAGCGAGTTTCACTTCGGAACGGTTACCGCCTTCGTGCTCGAGTTTCACGCGAGTGATGAGTGAGGTCTTAGGATCTACTTCGACTTCGACCTGAGAGACCGTACCGGCGGATCCTTTTTTCGGCGTGATCTTGAAAATCTTGTCTGAGATCGCCTCGATCTGGGCGTCCTTGATCTTGGAGAATGCTCCCGAGAGGAGCTGGCTTGCGAGTTGGCTCTGGATCTCGGAGGTTTTCTTCTCGATCACTTGGCCGGGTTCACCCTTGATAAATGGGGGTGTGTAAGACCAAAACTTGCGCCCGTCGCTGACGAATAAGTTCTGGTCGGGCTTCAGCGTTTCCCAGCGAAACTTGTTCGGGTGCTTGAGGCTGATGACGCCGGTCAGGGTTTTTTCCTGCTTGGTGAGTTTCTGGTACTGAACTTGGGTGAATTTGGCTTCCAAGCTTTTCTTGTCGACGTATTTCTTCTCGACCTTGGCGAGTGCGGGTGGAATCGCGGCGGTCGCTATTTGCAAGAGTGTCGAGAAAACTAGCAATGAAATCGATACGCTCATAGTTGCCTCAGTCAATTCCTGTGGCGTAAAAATCGATTCGTGCGTCTGAAAAAGCGTGATGCGGTTTTGCCGCAGGCAAAATTTTCAGTAGGGCAGGAGCCCGGCAAACGAAGCGATTTTTACGCCCTCATTTCAATGGAGACCATCTTGGAAACGCCGGGTTCTTCCATCGTCACGCCGTAGAGCGTGTCATTGAGCTCCATGGTTTTCTTGTTGTGAGTGATGATGATGAACTGGGATTTCGCCGACATCTCGCGAAGAAGGGCGTTGAACTTGCCGATGTTCGCGTCATCGAGAGGTGCATCGACCTCGTCGAGAATACAGAACGGCGACGGCTTGACCATGAAGATCGCGAAAATGAGCGATACGGCCGTCAGCGCTTTCTCACCGCCGGAGAGCAGGCCGATATTGACGACCTTCTTGCCGGGAGGTTGAGCCAGGATGTCGACGCCGGCTTCGAGGATGTCGGATGAACCTTCGGGGTAGACGAGCGAGAGTTTCGCCTGACCGCCACCGAAGATGATCGGGAACAAGCGCTCGAAACGATCGCGGATCGCCTCGAATGCTTTCTGGAAGCGTTCTTCGCTCGTTTTGTTGATGTGCTCGATGGCTTCGTTCAAGTCTTCCATCGATTTCACGAGGTCGAGTTTCTCGCCCGTGAGGTGATCGTAGCGCTTCTTCTTCTCTTCGAACTCTTCGATCGCCATGACGTTGACTTCGCCCAAGCGACGGATGCGTTCACGGAGTTTTTCGACTTCTTCGCTGAGTGCCTGCTCATCGATCGCGTTCATTTCGAGCGTGACGACCGGATCGTTCATCTCTTCTTGGATTGGGGCGATGACTGGGATCTCGAGGCAACCGACGCCGTACTTCTCTTCCAAGTTCTGAACCAGGAACGACAGTTCGGAGCTGACACGCTCGATATCGAGCGCGAGCGAGTTCACTTCGTGGTTTTTCTGATCAGTCGATTGGTGCAGGGATTTCACCTGACTCATCGCCTGGCGAATGTTCGCAGAGACAATTTCGTAGTCGTTCTTGTGCTCCGCCAGATTTTCTCGGCGCTGAGCGAGATCGATCGTGAGATACTCAATTTTTTCTGCATAGCCGGAGTCGCCACCAGAGTGTTCGGAGTTTTCGCTCTCGGCGCGATCCAATTGGCGTTCCACGTCGGCCAAGCGACGCTCGCGGTCGCGGATCAAATGAAGGCCGGCTTCGAGTTCACGTGCGATGGAGTTCGCGCGCTCGCGGAACGAAGCTTCTTCGACCCTGACTTCTCCCAGTAAGGCCTCTTCTTCGCGGAGTTTGAGTTCGGTCTCTTCGAAACGGGCTTCAGCAGCGGCGATGACTTCTTCGAGATCGGAGCGAGTGCTGATCGCCTCCGAGATCTGCATGCGAATCGTTTCTTGGTCACTGATCGCCGAAGCGCGCTCTTCTTCGTAGAGAGCAAATTCTTCTTTGAGGTCCTCGAGTTTCGATGATGCTTCGATCATGGCGCGCTTGGATTGTTCGAAATCGCGTTCAAGTTTTGCTTTGGTGATCGAACGATCTTGAACGTCTGCACGAAGTTGCTCGAGGTCGGTAACGGCGACGTCGAAACGGGCCTTGAGCTCGTCGTTTTGTTCTTTGGCAGTATTCAGCGCGATTTCGGCTTCTGCGTATTGGACGCGGAGTTCTTCGATTGCCCGTTTCCGACCGAGAACGGAAGCAGAGCTATCGCTCTGAACCGAGCCGCCTCGGAGAATACCGACAGAGTCAAACGCTTCACCCGATTTGGTAACGAGCGAGAAAGCGCCGAGTTTCGCGGCATCCGCTTGTTTCAGCAATTCGGGGAGCGGGTCGAGGCTCTCAACGACGATTGCTTGCGAGAGGAGATATGCCGAGGCATTGCGGCCAGCTTCCGGCAAGTTTGCGTCGATTTTCACGAATTGAGAGAGAGGTCCGATCACCGTGATTCCGGCTGCTGAGACCAGCGCGGAAACATCGCTCGAATCAACCGGCTTGAAACCGCCGACAAAAACGGAAGCGCGACCGGATTTACCTTGGCTGAGTTCACGGAGCGCCTCGAGAGCGAGGTGAGGTTCATCGGAAACAAGATTCTCGAGTTTACCTTCCAAGAAACCTTCGAGAGCGGCCTCGAATCCAGGTTCGACGAACAAGCCCTCGGTGAATGCGCGGAGAGAGGAGTCTTTGCCGGACGTTTTCGCCCAATCCAGGAGCGCTTTAGGACCATCGCCGAATCCTTCGAATGCGGCGTCGAGTTCCTCCAAGCTCTGGAGTTTGGAGCGGATCTTGGTTGCCGTTCGTTCGAGGTCTTGGACTTCGGAGCGTTTTGCGGAAACCGCGCGCTCGAGGTCTTGTTGAGCAGCATTGCGCTCTTTGAGTTCGTTGGACGAAGAAGCGTGTGCCTCGGTCGCCGTTTCATAGGCGATTTTGGTTTCCGCAAGCGTCGTCTCGGCGATGCTTTGTTTTTCCGTGGCGTCCGTGAGCGAGGAGCTCACGCGCTCGATCTGAAGGGCAGCGCTCTCGATTTTGGATTCGAGGGCAGCGGCGCGGTTGGAGAGGTGCGAGCTCTCTTGGATGCCTTTGACGAGCGATTGCTTGGAGCTATCTAGTTCACGGCGAAGCGTTTCGAATGCTTGTTTTGCGGCACGAGTGGCGTTTTCTTGATCGCGGACTTTGGAACTCTTGTCGGCCAAAATTTCAGCCGCGTTTGCACTCTCAGATTCTGCACCGGAGAGGCGTTCTTTTTCGGTCGAGATGGAGGTGACGAGTTCTTCGCGCTCGGAAGTGAGCATCTCGAGCTGGGTCGCGAGATCGTTCTGCCGACGTTTAGAGAGCTCAAGCGCGCTCTGCGCACGAGTGAGTTCTTGAGCAAGCTCTTGAATCCCGTGGTTCAAACCTTCGATCACTTTGGAGAGGGTCAGTTCTTGAACGCGATCGACTTCGATCGTGTTCTCGGCCGATTGAAGTTCCGCGCGCAGGCCGACGCATTCAGCCTCGAGAGTATCGCGTTTTTCGCGCATTTCTTTCAGACGGCGCGTGAGCACTTGGTTCTTGCGACGGCCCCAGGTCATTTCTTTTTCTAGGAGTTCGTCTTTGAGTTTTTTGTACTGCTGGGCTTTTTGTGCTTGGCGCTCGAGTGAGCTCAGGCTGCGTTCGATCTCTTGGATGACGTCCGTGAGTCGTCCGAGGTTGGCTTGAGCGGCTTCGAGTTTACGAAGCGATTCTTTTTTGCGGGCCTTGTACTTGGCGATGCCGGCGGCTTCTTCGATGAGGAGGCGGCGATCTTCAGGTTTCGATTGAACGATCTTGCCGATCTGGCCCTGTTCGATGATGGAGTAACCTTTGGAGCCGACGCCGGTGTCCATGAACAGCTCATGGATGTCTTTCAAGCGGGCTTGCACCCCGTTGATGAAGTATTCACCTTCGCCTCCGCGGTACACACGGCGGGTGACGGATATTTCTTTGGTCTTGAAATGAACCGGAGCATCAGTGGCCGAAGCACCCGATGGTTCCTTGCTCGTGTCGACTCCGCCCGTATCCATTTCCATGACGAGAGTCGCTTCGGCGAATCCGAGCGGCGAGTATTTGGATGAGCCGTTGAAAATCAGGTCCTCAGATCCGGATCCCCGCATGTGCTTGTAGGACTGTTCACCCATGACCCAGAAGAACGCATCGACGACGTTCGATTTTCCGCAGCCGTTTGGGCCGACGATACCCGTGATCGAATGATCGAAATGAATCACGGTCTTATCTTTAAAGGATTTGAATCCTTGGATCTCAAGGCGTTTGATTTTCATGGGTCTCCGGTTCGAGCGGGTGCAGGCCGTCGATCAACTGCTTAGAATTAGCGTCAAAAAAACTCCACTACTAACCTAACAGGCGGAGGGGAAAAGGCAAGGTGGGATGCAAATGATGTGATGCATTAGCGCAATTAGTCATCTCACAGTCGTTTCTGTTTGGAGCGAGAGTTCGGAAATATATTTAACGCTTATGACTCGTTCAAACTCCTGACAATACGTTGACATTCTTAAATTCAAAATGGGCGAATTCAAAACCGATAAATAGTGAGATGGTGTCGCATCTCTCTCACTTCCTTTTTATTTTAGTAGTCTTAGCTGCGGGTCGGATCGATGTTTCGTTCGGCTTTGAGCCCGAACAAGTAGGAGGTGCAATCGCCCAATGTGCGACCGAGAGCGCCAAGATCAATGGTCTGTTGGAAAAAATTGCGACCGGTCAAGCCTTGGAACTTGGCGGCAGATGCAGCGTTTCCAAAACAGTTACTCCATCCGACCTCGACCGGATGAGGAGATTCGCGCAAGAAGCGCTGCAACTGTCTGATCTGTCTAAAACACCTTCTCCGCAATTGATTCGATCATTTGCAAAAGACATTTTTTTGCGATCAATGTCTAACCTCCTCATCACGCGGATTGACGCTGAAATGCGCTATCCTCAAGCCGCTGTAAAAGAAGGTAAGCCAAATATTGGCGCACTCTTTGATGAACTTTGTCGTCGCGACGGTACTGGGCTTGGGCAAGTAGGCAACTGTATGCTGACAGCTCAAATAACAAACTCAGACAAGCAAGATCTCATCTCTCTGGGTGAGAGTTACGTGAATGCGTTTCGGTCCACCGGACAAAAAACATTTAGTATCCAAGATGTTCGTAATGATCTCAATTCACGAACAGAGCGCCTCCGAGCCGCGGTAGCGCCTAAGCCTTCGACTCAGCCAAAACTCATCACAGGACCGGATCTCCGGGCAGGTTTAATTGAGATTCCGCCGCAATCCAAAAAAGCAATCGAAGTCGAGTTGAGTGATGCTCCTGGAATTTTACTCTACTCGGACGCGTTAGCGGATCACTTGGGTGGAAAGAAGATTGGGAATGATGAATCTATTCGGGATGCGATCGATGAACTCAAAAGAGGAACTCGAGATCTTGCGGGTCAATTGAATATAGACGTCGGTTGGGCAACTGGCTTGGATAAAAACAAAGTCGAATCGGCCTCGACGGCTTGGCTAGAAAGAATGTTGGTTTCTAACCCAGTCGCTGTTGGGCAGGTTCTCGCGAATAAGCCGGAATATCGTAAGTACCTTTGTCATTTTCTTAAGAGGATTGAAGAAACCGATGTCATCAACACTCGATTAAAAGCGACATCAGATGTGATGCTATTTGCGACTATGATCGTAGGCGCCGTAGCAATCACACCAGAGTTATTCGCGCTAAAAATGTCAGAAAAGGCAATTGAGAGGCTGGCAGGAGTGCGCCTGCTAAATGGTGCTCTATCTAATAGCGCTTTTGCCGGGGCGATCGGACAGCATGCGTTTAGTGCTCTGGATCTTCGTGCCGAAGAAATCTCAGTTCGCCAATCCATATTAGCTCAAGCTGGAGCGAACAGCGCGGATCTCCAAAAGGTCTACGATGCACAAAAAGAAAATCTCAAACAGATTGCTTTCGATATCTTGTATCTATCTGTGCCGAAGGCGGCAGCTCAGGTAGGAAAAATCTTTGCACCTGAAGTATCTGCGCTGGTTTCTCGACTTCCCACTCCGATCCTCGAACGATTCATTGCGATTGAAAAACTGACAGCTACGAACGCGCAAGCCCGAGCGGGAATGAATTTATTGAAACTCGCCTGCGCAGTAGTGGTCGATAAATGTGGGCTATTGATATCGGGATTTCAAGGACTGCGTTCCCAAGCCCAATTAAACGTTCTTAAAGACGAAAAATCTGTTCTTGAATTTGTTAATAAAACGCTCGAAAAAACGAGCCCTACGAATTCTGTCGCACTGAAAAAGGAGCAGGCGGTACCTGAGGCTCGTCAGGAGCAAAAACCATCTCAATCGCAGGGTGCTCAGACGACAGAAAAGCCGCAACTTCTTTTGCCGGCAGCTGCGCATCGAACGTTTGGTCCCGAAAATCCTCGATTGAAAATGGACGGTGGGGTTGTTTATTTTCGTGATAACAGCAAATTGATCGCGCCGGGTGTGCCGTACACGAAGTCCGGATATATCCCGACATACGAGTACGAACGGAAACTCTCGAAACAGACTGGACTAGAAATCGAAGAAGTCGTAGGAGTGACCCGCAACTTCAGTAAAAATGAGGTAGTCACGGGGCAAACGGGAGTCTTTCAATCTCGTAAGAGAGTCAATGGAACCTCAGTAGATGTCGAAGAGATCAACGGAGACTTCAACCTGATTGGAGCTTACCGAAAAGGTATGTCGACTATCGTACCTGGACAAGCCAAGGTACAGGACTTCGTCAATATGAGGAAGGATGTCGCTGAAATTGAAGTAAGCGCCAGAAAATTTAATTACAAAGTATTACCAGACCCTCAGCTTCTATCGGGAAAAGTGTATATTCCGCATGAAATTCCAAATCAAGTTTTGGGCGTGATGAATTTTTACGGGATTAAATATTCGAAAAATCCCGAGGGTGGCTATTTTGTAGTTCACGATCAAGCTTCCAAGATGCCCATGCTGGAAAAGTTTGTGTCGAAGTTAAATGGCTTGGTGGCTTCTGGAGCCTCTCCAGAAAAAGTAGTCGCGGTCGCGGTTCAAGACTATATCGTCATTCATCCTTATGACGATGGAAACGGCAGGACCGCGCGACTTTATGCGCAGATTCTATATAAAAAAATGACTGGTAAAACAGTAATATTCCCGCTCGAGTTTCATAAGGAAATGAGCGTTGATCTTGATCGCATTGTCAAGTCAATGAGCGGACCTCTTCCACCACCCCCTCGAACGCGCTAATCGAACTCGTGTAATGCAGCTATCGCATTCGACAGTAATCTGACGATCTCAAGCAACTGGTAGAACATCCGAAGAGAGTATTGGATGAATTTGTATTCTTGGTCCCTAGCGAATACTTTCCGAATTTGTGCCATCTCTCTTTTGGGGTGGACTGGGAACGCTTGGGCGGACTTCCCTGGATTTAAGGACTCTCAGTGTAACTGGGTGGTCGCTAAGGCAGGTACGGGTCATCGCGGCGATCTACTCAATCAAGTCAACCGCGTTGACTTGATTGAAGCTCTCTTGCTCGATTTTGCGGTGTATCTCTCCAAGACCTATCCAACTGAAAAAGATCTCAAAAACTACAATGATTTCCTAGTTCAAGTACTCATCGATTATTCGGATGATTTAGAAATTTTAAAGGCTATTGAATTAGGTCACATCGACCTCATGAAAGAGCTTGCCCACATTAAGCCGAATAATCGTGGCAGCGGCGGAGTAGTCAATCTGTCGGCAGAAGTGATCGCGCTTCGATCTCAGATTGGCGTGATGGAATCCTATTTCAAAGAAATCAAGGCTGCACAAATACGTGCGGGCCGCTTTGAAGGAGATCTTAATCGTTTTAGAGAGGCGATCGCTCGAGATGGCTCTATTGAACGTCTGCGCCGAGTAGCACTCCCGAGAACTTCGGCAGCTTTAGAAAAGAACATCCAATCCAAGTACTTTGAATATCGAGAACGACTAAATCGGACGAATTGGTCGGAGTTGCGGAAGTCTTCCGATATGGCCGCGAGTGAGTGGCGTGGTCTCATGAAGCAATATACGCAGAAAAACTCATTGCCACGAAATTGGAGAGAACTACCATTCGTGGAGCGTTGCAAACGCGTCGTAAAGCTACTGAAGGTGCAGTCGGGTCTCGATTTTTGTGCGCAACTATCCAGTGAAATGCAGGCATACTTCGAGACGACTCGCGCCTTGGAAGCAATGGTTGGATACGAAATCATACAGTACAAAAATGACCTATTGTTTTGGAGTCGACCGGTTCCGATCGAAGTGGTCGAAGAAGACGTTTTTTATCAGAGGACATTAGCAGAGATCGACCTAGAGACGACCTATGCCTTGATTGAGGTAACCAGCCGGGACGCTCTGAATGGAGATAAGGTTACACAAATTGCGGATCGATACACCAACCCAGCCGTAAATTTCGAGCGTAAACCGATCATCGTTTTTGCTCCGAGAATCTCGTCAAACACGGCAAATAAGTTCATAGAACAAACTTCTGCCCGTAGCACCGTTCCTATCATTGTCGTTCACACGCTTGGGCAGTTGAGGCGAGCGATGGCTGTGATCTACGATTAACCTTTCCCCGCGAGCAGCGTCACGCTTGCGCTCAAGCTCTCTTTGGGGCGAAGGGCAAGGATCTGCTGGAACCCCGAGTGCATCTGGGTGTCGACCTTGCTGAAATGAACTTTGAAAAACGATTCCGCATCGAATGGGCAAGCGAGTTGCAGCGCGCGGAGAATCGTCTTGATGAGGAGTGGTTTGAAGGTCAGGCGCGTGAACAAGCCGACTTTGGGTTTTTGGCCGAATTGTTTCTCGTACACCCAAGGGTAGACCTCTTCGGCGGACTTGGCGACGATGTAGAGTTTCTCTGTATTGAAGAACTTGTCGAATGACCAATCCGATTTCTCGAGTCCGATCACGGTGAGGGTGAGGAGAAGTGAGAGGGCGGCGGTTTTCTCTTTGAACTGGAGTTGAAACTTGGCGGGGTAGCCGCCTTTTTTCATGAGTTCGACGAGGGTTTTCGTACCATTGGACTCGCCGGCAAACGATCCCGAGGCAAACGGTGGGAACCAGAAACCATATCCAGATTTCAAATCGCTTTGGCCCGGGAGTGGCGCCAAATAGGAGAGAAATGGGATGGATCCGTCCACGAGGCGCGCTTCCGGGATTCGGGTTTTTTCCAATATGATGGTGCGGTCTTCGATCCCCGGCTGAAACGACACGAAGATGGTTTCCGGCAATGCGTTCGACAGCTGTTCCAACCAATCTCCCTCCCGTATTGCGGGCGAAGGCACGGTGAGGAAAACATAATCGTAAGATTCGTTTTTCAGCGAAGCAGCGTCCGAGCGGATGCCGATATCTTTCAGGAGGTGAGTGATGGGCGTCTTCTTTGAGCCCTTGAATTCATGAAGTGTAAGCCCTTGCGAAACTTGCTCCACATACTTGGGTTTCACGAAGAACGTGACCTCGACACCCGCGTTTTTAGCGAAATGGCCCAAAACGCTACCTGTTGCACCAGCACCGACGATGAGGATCTTCATAGCAGTTACTGATTCTAAGGCGGTCGGTAGGGTAAAGGAAAGGGGGAGAATAAAAGGTCATTTTTGGATAGCCAAGGATGGCCGAGATAAAAAAAAAGGCCCGAGCATTGGGTGATCACCCGCTCAGGCCTCAATTTCGTTGCTCACTCAGGAGCCGAGCCGCCGTCAATTGTGGCGACTATGATTCTTCGGACTAGCACCACTCTCCGACTCCCGTCGGTAATTATGAGGCACCTTGATCGTCCGCTTGAATTTATCTTATTTAGTTTTTTTGATTGGGAATGGTCTGATCAGAGACCACTTGCCCTTAGTTTAGCTGCCACAGTCACCCGTCGCGAACGGATGATTCAACAGCCCGCAAGCACCGCAAAGCCTTTTTCAAGACGGTTTCGCTCGCGCTAACTCGACTTTGGAGGGCCGGTATCGGCCACCTGAAGTTCGGTCCATTTTTCATTGAGTGCGAAAGTTTTTTTCGCGTTCATCTCACGTCCTCCGTTGTTGCTCTTATAAATACAATACCAAAACAGTCAGGAAATTGGCAAGAGAAAATATATAAATCTTTAATATGTAAATAAAAGACACAGGTTTGAGGCGACGCCCTCTCCTTGGATTTCCTCTATTTAGTACGAGGCGGCGGGAATCTATTCGAGCGATTGCGCATGCAGTTTCAGAGCGGAACCCACTTTTGAAAAGGAACCAAAGAGCTCATTCGGTTCAACGCGCCAGATACTCGCTTGTTTGGCGCCGACACCTTTCTCGGCTGCGAACAACGACAAGTTGAACGGCACCATTTGACCGTTTGGCAACTTGGCATACGCAACGAGACACTCCGTTTCGGGATTTCGTTTTAACCAGAACCAGGAACTCGCACGAGTAGAGCCGACCAATGAAAAAGTGGTGACCATTTCGACTTGAATCGGATAGGAGTCCGCGCGAATTTTTCCATCATACTTCATGTCCGCGACCGTCGTGAACATTCCGAAAAGCTTGGTGGGAAGGTTCCGGGTGCATTTTGATTTTGGTCGGCTCGGATCGCAGTGGAGGTAAAGTTTTTGAATGGGTTTTTTCTCGAGGAGGTTTTCGGCCTGGAATCCCCAGGATCCATCGTCATCAATGAAATAGGAAATGCGGTTGTCCGTTGATTTTTCGTATTTATCGACCTCTTTCAGGCGTTCCGGAATCGAAGGTGAGTATGCTGCGAACGCCCGCAAGATGTCGTAAGATTTCAGACCGCGGCAGGAGCCAACTCCCGTGATGGAATCCGCATGCGCACCAAAAACAAACAAAGACGAGATCGTCCCAATGAGTAACCAAAAATGTGCCATTCGCGCAGACTACCACGCTATCCGGCTGTTTATAGTTATTTTATATACTAAAGTGACTCTACACTGAGGAACTCTGCGTCACCTATTTAAACGATTGCTCGCCTAAGTACTCAGACGTTTGAATCGACGATAGTGGTTCATAAAGTTCATCAGGAGCAATTCTCCAGACACTGACGTTTTTGATCCCAGATCCCTTGCGTCCGGCAAATATGGACAGATTGAATGGGACTAGTGGACGATTCGGTTTCTTTTCGTCGCGCGCGTAGCTCTTCAGACATTGCGTGACCGGATCTCTCTGGATCCAGAACTTGGTAATGCCGTAAGCGATTCGTGAAATTGAAACCGAAGTGACGAGCTCCATATCGATCTCATAGAAACCTAAGTTGGTTTCACCCACTACGCGCATCTCTGCGATCTTAAAAAAAAGATTCCAAAGCCGCGTCGTGATCTTATTTTTGCACTTGCCGTCTCGGCTAGGGGCGCAAAACAAGTAGAGGCTCTCATCGTGTGCAGCTGAATCGCCCAAGCTAGAAATGGTTAACCCCCAAGAGCCATCATCATCTTCGAAATAGCTCATCTTATTATCGAGGACTCGTTTCGAGTCGTTGATCTCGCTCATGGATTTCAAAGCGTGATCCGAAAAAATCGAAATCGATCGAGATATATTGTAGGTGCGTAGTCCGCGGCAGTTCGATGGCCCTGATTCCCAGGATTCCGACGCTCGACTGTTGTCCGCGATGACAAAAAGTAATGCAATTAACAGGAATGAACGAAACATCGGCGTAGAGTATCACTTCACCGGCTGTTTTGAACCTCTTTTGCCGATCGAGCTAGCTCCACGCTTGGGAACTACTTTGATTTTTTTAGAGACTCGATCTGTGCCTGTGCTGCCGCGAGTTTCGCAATTGGTACGCGATACGGCGAACAGCTCACGTAATCGAGGCCATATTGATGGCAGAGACGTACGGAGTTTGGTTCACCACCGTGCTCTCCGCAAATGCCGATCTTGAGGCCCTTCTTTGCGGCGCGACCTTCGCGGATTGCCCACTCCATGAGTTTGCCAACACCCTTGGGATCGAGAGTCGCGAACGGATCTTTTTCGTAGATCTTGGCGTCGAGATAATCTTTCAAGAAGAGTCCCGAGTCGTCTCGCGAGAGGCCGTAGGTCGTTTGCGTCAGGTCGTTCGTTCCGAAGCTGAAGAAATCCGCATCAAGCGCAATTTCATCCGCAGTAAGTGCCGCACGAGGAAGCTCGATCATCGTGCCGATCAAATAGTCGAGCTTGATGGGCTTGCCGTATTTTTTTGCCAATTGTTCAAGAACGATCTTGGTTTCTTCTTCGCAGTATTCGCGTACGTAGGTGAGCTCTTTGCGGTCGCCCACGAGCGGAATCATGATCTCAGGTACGATTGAGAATTTCTCTTCGGCGACGAGTTCACCGGCTGCCTCGATGATCGCGCGTACTTGCGTACGGTAGATCTCGGGATAACTCACGCCCAAGCGGCAACCACGGTGGCCGAGCATCGGGTTGAACTCATGCAGGAGATCGGACTTGCGCTTCAGGCGTTCGAACGTCACGCCAATCTTATCGGCCAGAGCCTGAAGGTCTTCATCCTTGTGTGGAATGAACTCGTGAAGAGGCGGGTCCAATAGCCGAATCGTGACCGGTAGGCCTTTCATCTCGCGGAAGATCGCCTTGAAATCCGATTTTTGCATCGGAAGGATTTTCTCAAGCGCGCGCAGGCGAGCGTCAGCGGTATCCGACAAGATCATCTCGCGAACCGCATCGATGCGATCCGTTTCGAAAAACATGTGTTCAGTACGGCAGAGGCCGATACCCTCGGCACCGAAGTCGCGGGCCGTTTTCGAGTCTGCCGGCGTATCAGCGTTCGTGCGAACGCCGAGGCGACGGTATTGATCGACCCAAGTCATGAACTTGCGGAAATCGTCGTTCAACGCCGCCGAAATGGTCGGCACCTTGCCACGGATCACTTCGCCTTGCGAACCTTCGAGCGTGATGAATTCACCCTCACGGATCGTGACGTCGCCGATGGAGAATTCTTTTTTGTCGAGATTCACCTTGATCGAAGAACAACCAGCGACGCAGCATTTGCCCATGCCGCGTGCAACGACGGCCGCGTGAGAGGTCATGCCTCCACGAGCGGTCAAGATGCCCTCAGCGACGGACATTCCATGAATGTCTTCAGGCGAGGTTTCCACGCGCACGAGGATGACCTTGCGACCGAGTTCCTCGACCCATTTCTGGGCGGTGTCTGGATCGAATACGACTTGCCCGAATGCGGCACCAGGCGAAGCGGGGAGACCTTTGGCGATGATTTCTTTTTTCGCTTTGGGGTCGAGTCTCGGGTGGAGGAGTTGGTCGAGTTGATCCGGTGAAACGCGCATCACGGCTTCTTTTTCGGTGATGAGTTTTTCTTTCACCATGTCGACGGCGATCTTGATCGCTGCCTGCGCCGTGCGCTTGCCTGAACGCGTTTGGAGCATGTAGAGGGTACCGCGTTCGATCGTGAACTCGATATCCTGCATGTCTCGGTAGGTTTTCTCGAGTTTCTGATAGACCTTCACGAGATCGCCATAGGCCTTGGGCATCGTGGCTTCTAAGGTAGTCGCGAGATGCTGCGAGGTTTGCGACGATTTGTTGATCGGAAGCGGGGTGCGAATGCCCGCAACGACGTCCTCACCTTGAGCGTTGATCAGGAATTCGCCATAGAAACGCTTGTCGCCCGTCGACGGATCGCGCGTGAACGCAACGCCAGTTGCGCAATCATCGCCCATGTTTCCGAACACCATCGACTGCACGTTCACGGCCGTTCCCCAACTGACCGGGATGTCGTTGAGTTTGCGGTAAGTGATCGCGCGAGGATTCATCCAAGAGGAGAGCACGGCGCCGATCGCGCCATCGAGTTGTTCCCATGGATCCATCGGGAACTGCTTGCCGTTCGCGCGTACGATGTTCTTGAATTTGCTGACGAGGGTCTTCAGGTCATCGGCCGAGAGTTCGGTGTCTTCTTCGACGCCTTTCTCGTGTTTCATGTCTTCGATGAGTACTTCGAAATGGTTCGAATGGATCCCGAGTACGACGTCGGAATACATCATGATCAAGCGACGGTAGGAATCGTACGCGAAACGAGGATTTTTGGTTTCACTCGCGAGCGCTTGAACGGTGACGTCGTTCAGTCCCAGATTCAGGATCGTATCCATCATTCCCGGCATCGATGCACGTGCGCCAGAGCGTACGGAAACGAGGAGAGGCGCTTCGGAACCACCGAACGTTTTTTTGGTGAGTTTCTCGAGCTTGGACGTAGCCGAACGGATCTCCGCCTGGAGAGAAGCGGGAACCTTGTTCTGATTCTTGTAGTAATAGGTGCAGACCTCGGTCGAGATCGTGAATCCTGGAGGCACCGGCAGGCCGAGCTTGGTCATGCCGTGCAGGTTCGCTCCCTTGCCGCCGAGGAGTTCTTTTTGGGTCTCATTGCCATCCGCACGTCCTGCTCCGAAGGAGTAGACGTACCTGACTTGCGGACCTTTTGCGGTTTTCACCGCGAGCGCGCGAGAAGGTTTTTGGCTTCCTTTTTTGGCCGAAGCTTTCGCTACCGGCTTGATAGGAGGCTTAGACTTTCCAGTGGGCGATTTTTTCGCGGAGGATTTCCCCGAGTTTTTCGGCTGGGACGCGTTCTTGGGCCATCGTGTCGCGGTGGCGGAGCGTGACGGTGTGGTTCGTGATCGTGTCATAGTCGATGGTAACTCCGAATGGGGTTCCGATCTCGTCTTGTCGGCGATAACGCTTGCCGATCGAACCGGCCTCATCGCTGGTAACGCGAAGGGTTTTCTTGAGATCAGCGAGCACGCGGTCCGAATACTCCGTGAGCTCTGGTTTTTTCATGAGCGGGAAAATAGCCGCTTTGTAAGGCGAGAGGTTTGGATGGAATTGCATCCAAGTCCGGTCGCCGTCGAAGCGGTAAGCATCTGCGAGCGCGACGAGGAGCGTACGATCGCAACCCGCCGAAGTCTCGACGATGTAAGGGATGTATTTCTCTTTTGCGGCCTCGTCGAAGTACTGAAGGTTCTTGCCGCTGAACTCTTGGTGACGACCAAGATCGAAATCCGAGCGGTTGTGAATACCTTCGAGTTCTTGCCAGCCGAATGGGAATTCGTATTCGATATCAAACGCCGCTTTTGCGTAGTGCGCGAGCTCGCCGTCACCGTGCTGATGGAAACGGAGTTTCTCTTTGCGAATGCCGTTATCCAGGTGCCATTGAATGCGCTCGGCTTTCCACTTCTCGAACCACTCCATATCGGAGCCGGGTTTGACGAAGTATTGCATTTCCATCTGTTCGAACTCACGAGTTCTGAAGATGAAGTTGCCGGGCGTGATTTCGTTACGGAACGCTTTGCCGATTTGAGCAATGCCGAAAGGGATCTTCTGGCGCGCGCTCTGTTGCACGTTCAGGAAGTTCACGTAGATGCCTTGCGCGGTTTCCGGGCGGAGGTACACGACGTTCGCAGTGTCTTCGACCGGTCCCATGTGCGTCTTAAACATTAGGTTGAACTGGCGCGGCTCGGTGAGCGTGCCTTTTTTACCGCAGGATGGGCACTCGTTGGCGGCGAGTTTGTCAGCGTCCATCTTGTCGGCACGGAAACGGGCTTTGCAGTTCTTGCAATCAACCATTGGGTCGGAGAATCCTGCAACGTGGCCGGAAGCTTCCCAAACGCGAGGGTGCATGAGGATCGCGGCGTCGATTCCCTCGACGTCTTCGCGATCAGTCATCGAGCGCCACCAGAGCTCTTTGATGTTGCGCTTGAGCTCGATGCCCAGCGGTCCGTAGTCCCAGCATGCGTTGATCCCGCCGTATACTTCGGATGAAGGAAAAACGAAGCCTCTCTGTTTACACAGAGAAACGAGAACGTTCATGTCTTTCAGGTCCTGAACCGGTCCTGCCACTTTTTCTACGGGTGCGTTGGTATCGCTCATAAGTTTTGTGCTTAAGGTGTAACAAAATCCCAGGTCGGCATCAACGCACAAACAGGATTTCTGATAGGTGTTCATCAAAACGAATCATGTGGAATCCTGTTGTCATTTCTTGGGACCGCATTTAATTTAATAATAGGACTTTAGCCTTATTCTGAGGCAAATTCCGATCCCCAACGAAAGGAGGATTGTCATGCAGTTTAATAATCTCGTATCGAGTGGTGTAGCAGCGGATACCGGCATGGCGAAACTTCCTTCCCCGTATGCGGGAATTGAGCGTCGCTCCTAAAGCCGCCTCCCTTTCTCACTAAATTTTAAAAGATTTGCTTGCTTTGGGTTTCCAAACTCAAAGCAGGTCTCGACGTGCCGATTCCTCAAAATCGGTCCGATTTCCCCTGGGAGTCGGCACGTCGATTCGTGTGTTCCGTATTCTGGAACGCGCGCATTCATTCAGGGGGCTTGGATCATTAGGAATTCCAAATGAAACCGTTCAGAAATCAGAAATTCGAAGGAACTGAAGTTGTTCTCCGTAGCCGAACCCTCCCTGGTACTCATCCGTTTTGGGAAGAGCAGGGGGGGCCTCCTGAGGAGCCGCCACCTATAAAACGATGGTGGGACTGGGTAACGCTTTTCTCGCCGAAATCGGCCGAGGAAGCCATCGAGCGATTCGAAGGTGAGGCTCCGCGAGAGCGCGAAACTTGGGAACGCCCTCTGTAATTCGAAGCGTCTGTGAAACGAGAAAGCCCCGGAGCGAGAGCCCCGGGGCTTTTTTTATATTTCGTTAAGAGAGGTGATCAGCGAATGATGGAGACAGATCCGAGCGGCAGTGTCCTCGATTCGTTCATGCGAGCGAGGATCATCTCCGCCGAAAGAAAATCGCAGGGCTGCGAGCGATCCAAATGGATGACGAGGTCCATTTTCAAATCCAGGACATTCTCGGCTTGGAAAAAGTAAGTCGCCGGTTGGGTTTTGAAGTTGATGAAATAGATCGTTTTGTAACCCAACTCCTGAAAATCGGATGGCCCCTCCGTCGGGCGATAAAGAGCGTTCTCGTAAACTTCGATCGAATCAAAGCGAAGCAGTTTGAAAAATGCTTTGAATTCCGGTCGTAGTTCATTAAGTCGAGCGAATTGCGATGCTTGCGTCAGCATACAATTCTGGATCGTTTGTGTGAGTCCTGGATAAGTTTCCCAGGTTTCGAAGGTGGACAGGTACCGAGGTCCTCTGCCTTCCCAACCCTCGCGATCTTGGTGGAGTTGATAGTCGAAGGACTCACAGTTTTCCCAGCGCTGGCAGCCTGGACCGACGCATTTGCACCATTCGCTCGAATTGTCCGAAAGGATCACATCGCCGGAAACATGACCGGAGACGAGCTGGTTATACGAAAAATGCTGATTCGCTTTGACCTGCGCCGCGGCCATTTCGGCTGGGGTCAGGTCTGCGGCCTGCGAACTCAGGGACAATAGAACGACGACAAAAGAGGTAAAGGTTTTCATGACCCTGGTAGCTACGCGAGTCGATACGGGACGCATAGCCCAGTGCGTGATTTTTGCCGTTCAATGACCATTTGAGTACGAATTTCGGTCAGAGCATCCAACGGTCGATCAACGAAGTGAGGCGATCGTAAGCCCCGGTGATCACCGAGACGAGATCATCACAATGAGCGGCGCCCAGGATCGTCATCAGATCTAAACCAGGATTTCGAGCCGCATTGGAGGAGCCTTCGAGAATAGAAAGCGTCGACCATGGATCATCGCTTCCATTCGTGAAAAAGATATTCGTCGTATTCGATGAGAAGAGTGGATCGACGTATACACGATTCGTTCGAGCATCATCGACGGGCGTTGTGATCCCGAAGAGTCGTGCGCAAACTTCGTCATGGTATTCTTGCGTAATTCGTCTCGATCGCGAACTTGAAATCGTATCCGCGATCTGCCAGTAGCCGTACTCCGTGCATGATTGGTAGAGCCATGCGCGTGAACCAGCTCCAGCGATGTAATCGTTTGGATTTGTACTCTCTGCGCCTTGAAACGAGTCCTGCTCAGCCGTGATTCCAAACCAGGTGAACATCTCGGTTCCGACTTCGGCATAAACAGAGAGAAGCTCTTCGATCGTCGTCGTTGCTTCAATTGCGTTACAGAATCGATCGCGCTGACCGTATTGAATCGCGATCGACGCCATATCGGCGAGCGTGTAGAGAAAATCTCTCGGATCTCGAATCATCTCTGCGTGAAAAAGCAGTTGGATCGCATTTCTCGCCACTGGACCGGCATCGACGCGTTTTTCGACTTCGGCCACGGCTTCGAGCATCTTGGCGACACAAGCTGGTCCGGCGACTTGAGTGATGTGCCGATCGTATTCGAAGAATGCCGCCTTGGCGCGAACCGGCGCCGAAGATGCGAGTGCGCCGACGACCAGTTCGGGGTGTTTTTGGCGGTAATAGGCTGCGAGGCTCCCGGCGTAAGAGCCACCGATTGCGATCCATTTACCTTGTAAATGCAACGTGCGCTGAACGTAATGTTGAAACGTCGCCAAGTCCTCGATCGCTTGATGAATGCTCAGGTATCGGAGGTTTGGCGCGTCCAACGTCGGGAATGGAACGGAGTAACCGTAATAGCGATGTTCGAGCGCTACCAAATGTGCACGCAGTCGGCGAGCTTGATCGTATACGGGGCCTCGCTGCGAGGTGCCGTGGCAAGTAGCTTCGCCGCAGATTTCATAGATCACGGGTGAATTTGACCCAGAAGCGTAGCGGGAATCGATCCAGTATCGCTGAGAAAATTTGGTTGAGCTCGGATGGTCGTGATCGAGAGTTTGCTGAAAGATTCTTGGCGTCGTAGGGCCCAAGACCCGCAGACCACTGAACTGCTCGGTTTTGAGTTTCTGATAGAGCGCAGATTTTAGGTCAGCGGAAGCTGGCGCGGCGAACGAGACGAATCCAAGTGCAACGACCAACCGCGAGATCATTTTCATAGTTTATTCGTATCGAGCGATTCGGATAAAATAAACAAATGAATGAAGAATTTCTCGTAGGGATCGGCAGGCATGTGATCACCAAGGTTCTCATCATAGCCTGCATGACGGCATTGTTCGCATATCTGAAAAACCAGGCGGATCACTGGGCCGGTCTCGAAGGTGGCCCTCAAATGGCGAGCTATCCGAGTGGATTTCGATATTTTGCAGTTTTTGCTTGGTTATTGCCTGCGGCTTTCGCTTACGGGGTCTTTACCTCGGAGACACCGATTTCGGAATCGACTCGAAATGTGATTTTCGGAGTGGCCGCGGTATTTGCAGTTGCCGCAGCCGCGATGACACTCGAGGCGTTCATTGTGCGGATGCGATGGGACGACTCCGGTATCGAAGTGCGGACGCCTTGGCGCGGCTACCGCAAAGTTTCTTGGGGAGCACTTCGCCGAGTCGATTACTCCCAGACCAATCGATGGTTTCGTATTCATACCGCTGACCAAGGAACGATCTACTTGCATGATTTCATGGGAGGAAGAAGCGAGTTATTGCAAGAGATCCGGACAAATCATGAGCACGTTTTGATGGAGATACCTCCCGTCGTCCACGAGAACTAGTTTCCGGATTTCACTTCTTTGCCGTTTTTCATGACGACGGTCTTTGAGAGTTTGATCTTTTTCGTGTTGGGATCACGAACGTAGAGTGGCGTTTTGAACGTACCATCGAACCCGCAGTAATCCGGTGACATGCGGTGAGCGACCTCACCGTCACAGGTGATGCGAGAAGGTTTACCGTCCTCAAAGCTCACGCGGTAGATTCGGCGGCCCCGTGCGTGAATCTCTCCTTCTCGGAGTTCTACTGGAAAAGCATCGGATTGTTTCGGACTTCCCGAATCGTCTATTCGAGTCGTGATCTGGAAGCCGCGGCTCAAATAAGTTTCGACGCGTTCCTTGAGTTTGCCGTGGGAATCGAACGCCTCTTGCCAAACGGCGACGCCGTTCTCAAATCGGTTTCGTTCGCGGAGCTTCTGTGTCGTCGCATCGTAAATTTCGTGCGAAGCAATCTTGCCATGTCCACAGAGCTGCTTGGGTTCGGGGAATTCGATTTTTTTCTGCGAAGCGGTTTTGCATTCGATCGCTGATTTAAGCTGGCTTTTGGGCAATAGCCCGTAACTCACCAGAAGCTCGTCGTTTTGAAACCAATCAATCTTGAGCGAGTTACCAGCTTCGTCGTAGTAATCGGATCGGCCGTGTTTTTTTCCTGCAGCGAAAGTGAACTGGTTTTGGACTTTGCCGTTTTCATAGAAATACTGGCTGACGCCGCTTTCGCGTTTCTCGGAGTCGTAAGAAATGCGGCTCGCCGGCGTCTTACCTGAAGCATGGTACTGCGTGAGTTGATAGCCGCCACTGGATTTGGCTTCAAAACGGAGTTCCGGTTTGAAATCCGAAGTGTACAGAAAGATCGATAAGATCCTGCCTCGGTCGAACCCCCCTTCGAATGCGGTTTTCCCTTCAATGATGCAGCTGAGTTTCCCGGTCAGGCTGGATGATTTTACGATGTAGCCGTCCTTGAGTGGGTAGACCACACCGTTTAATGTGCAGACGGCGGAACCGTTTTGAAAAGAGCTACCGACACCCAGTTTTCCCTCCTCGTTGAATTCGTAATTTTCCGATGCCGAGGCCGTGCCGAAGGCAGAGGTCGCAAGCAACAACGCGTAGATCGCAGAGGAAGTGAGCATGGTTCTAGGGTAACGCCAAAACATCCGTCGAAGCTTGGGAAAATATTGCCGATCGTCTCGTCCAATCCCACTCATTAAACTGGAGACTGGGTTGATTGAGGCTGGAGAACCTTTGTAGATGGGATTGGCTTACAAGATTCGAGCGATTGGCGTCTGTTGGATCGCTTTTCTTGCGACGCCGGCATCCGCCCGCAACGCACTCCTTCAAGAGTGCCTGAAACAATTGCAAGATCGCGCGGGTGATGGATCGGGTCAGACATCCAATCAATGCACCCAGCAGCCCCCTCGTCCTCACACCCCCTCTCGTGAAATGCAGCAGATCCACGCGAAAACGGATCCCAAAAAAGTTACCCTAACCGCGAGCGGATTTTCCGGAAGTGTCATCTGGGTAGGTTCCGAAAACCATGTGAGTTCGGAATTCAATAAGGCTGACGCACAGAAAATTGCCGAAGCCCGTGAAAACGAGAAAATCCAGACTCGGCTTTACCAGGCGTTCGCGGATCGGGCTGAAGCCTTGATTCGTTCCGAAATGGATCGATTCAAAAAAGTCCGTGGCGCCATCAAAGATTATAAAAAAGCCTCGCAAGGGATCGAGACTCAGATCCATAGCTTCAACACACTCTGCGAAAAATTAAAAGTAGACCCCTCGGTGCCTTCGGAGATGAAAACAGCGCTGGCCTCGGTTGCGCTCTCTGGAATGCTCAACTCGGACCTATTTCGCACCTTGATCGTGAGTCCTCAGTTTCAAAAAAGAATTTCCTCAGACCTGGTCGATTTCCCTTCCGCCATGGATCGATGCATCCAGCAGGGCAAAGGCATTCGTCCGCGCAAGGTAACGACCTATACGGGGGCATCGATTTACGCTCCCACAAGCCAAATGGACGACGCGACTTACATGTCTGAAGCGGATCTCAAGAATATTTTTACGGACGCTCAGGACAATCTTAAAAAAGGGATCGACGATATTGAGGAAAATCGCGCAGCAATCCGCAAACTGAAACCCTTGCCTCCCACCGCAACGGCGAGAGATTGGGCGGATCGCGTTCGGACCTTGAGGATCATGAATGGCCAAGGGGCGCAGTATTATCCGTTGGCAATGCTCGCGGTTGCAAATGAGGTCGAATCTGACAAAAAATACGGTCTACGCGAATTTGGCACCAGCCGAGTTACGGTGGAGGTTTGCCAGAGTCTCCAAGCGAACGCGCGTTCGCTCAAGGACTCGGCTGAACTGAATGCCCTCATTCTGGGAGCCGGCATGCTCACGCTTCCGCTCGCTTTCGCGGTACCGGGAGCGGGCATCGGTTTGTTTAGTCTGATGATGACTGCTGCTCAAACGGTCGAAGGGCTGCGTCAGGTAAAGATGGCCGAAAAAGTCGAGATACGCGCACTCGCTGGCACGCTTTCGAGAATGTTGAATACTACTACCGCGCGAAACGAGATCAGCGAAGCGAGCACTCAAAAAGCGATGGAATGGGCCGGTCTAGTCGCGGGTGCTATGGGAGCGGTGTTTGATAGCGCTCAACTCCTGTCGAAATTGAGGCCTGGAAGTGTTGCATCGGTTTCGGGCGAAGCCGTTGATCAGTTAGCGAATATAGACCCTCCTCGAATCTCGCATCCGCCCAACGAAGCGCCTCCCTCAGTTCCTACGGTAGCGGGCCAAGTCGATGATCGAGTGTCGATTTCGGAACTGAAGGATCTTTCGAAACGCACCAGTTCGGCAAACGGGAGCGAAAATACGGATGAACTCATGGCTTCGCTCGGAACTAGCAACCCCAAGTCGATAAGATTGATCGAAGGCGGCGACAACGTATCAAAAGTTTATTTGGTGCAGCTCGAAAATGGAAACTACGCAATTTTCAAACCGGAAGTTCTCCAGGGACCTAGTTTTACCAGTGCGAAAAATGAGCAAACTGCTTTCGTTTTTTCCGATTTTTTTGGATTAAAGAAAACCAATCCGATCACCAAGCGAAGCTTAGTCATCAATGGCAAAGAAACCCACGGTACTCTTCAGGCGTTCGAGCCCAATATTGGTACCCTTGAGAGTTTGAAAAAAACTTCCTCCCTGACTGACGCGCAGAAAATTGATGAACTTGAGATCACGATGTTCAATTTTGCAATCAATAACGTGGATGGGGGGGCTCGTAACATCTTGGTGCGTGCGGACGGTTCACTCATGAGTATCGATCACTCCCTCTCATTAAGAGAGGGCGACACATTCCTGAAAGAATTCGGCGGAGGTGATAGTTTCTCTCATGATCAGCAACGAATCATTGGTACGTCGGTTGAAAACCAAATGAATTCTCTGAATCGTGCAAAAGGACGTGGAAAAATTCTCGAACCGTTAATGGACAAAACCCTGGTGAAACAATACCTGATGTCAGATCGAGGCAAGGATTTCATGCGAAAAATCGGCAGTTTCTCGAGAAAGAAATTCGAAGACCATCTCAGAAGTACGGTTTCCGGGATCACTAATCAGCAGATTCAAGACACGGCCGCAATTATCGACAAACAAATTGATGCCCTGAAAGATCACTTTCGAGCCGTTTGTCCCGCCTGCATTCTTTAGATCGACGACATCAATCCGTCTGCTATTTGTTTCAAGCCAAAATCCCCAAGTCATACCGTTCCTGCCGCTCGGGCAAAAAGACGGGCATCCAGATGATGCAATTCGGGATCGTAATCGCCTGAGGATCCGGGATCGCACCAGGTGGATTCGAGTCATCAAAGAATCCGAGGATTCGAAATACGTTTGATAACACCTCTGTCGATTGTTCG
The DNA here is from genome assembly GCA_027485695.1 of Pseudomonadota bacterium. Taxonomy (GTDB): domain Bacteria; phylum Bdellovibrionota; class UBA1018; order UBA1018; family UBA1018; genus JAIXQO01. The sequence continues at coordinate 468,433 of JAIXQO010000004.1, read as the reverse complement.
ATGTCTTGGGTGTTAAAAGTCGAGATCAGGAGCATTTCGCCTCGCGCGAGCCTGCCTCCAAAAATCCGACGGATCGCTAAGTCGCTCGATTCCCAGTGAGTAACCCGTTTGGGTAGTCCCAGTTCGATCGCCTCGTCCAGAAATCGCGCGCGAAGTTCATCCAACAATGCGGAGTGCGATTGTGTAAGCAATTGTGAAAGCGAGTTCATGCCGGCTCCTCCCCCCAAGCATACAATATTGTTAGAGATGTCCGATAGAGCCCTGTGATAAGACTAACTCATGGCAAAGGTGCTCGTCGTCGGTGGTGCCGGATACGTGGGATCCGCGGCCGCACGATATTTTGAAGATCATGGACACGAGGTTTGGATTCTGGACGATCTTTCGACCGGCCACCTTTCGTTCGTTCAAGATCGCGAACGATGGTTCGAGGCCGACTGCGGCGATCTCGACGTCGTTGAGCCTTTTTTGAAATCTCAAAGATTCGACGGAGTCTTTCATTTCGCAGCCAAGTCCTTGGTCGCGGAGAGCGTGGCCCACCCCGAACTCTACCGAGAGAGTAATGTCCATAAGATGGAGCGGCTCCTCGAAGCCTGCGCTCGCGCCGGTATTTCGCGTTTCATTTTTTCTTCTACCTGCGCGGTCTATGGTGATCCGGGTGATGCGCCCATTACAGAGAAAACGCCATTTAAACCGATGAGCCCTTATGGCGAAACCAAACGAGACGCTGAGGCTCTTCTAGAGAAATTCGTAGCTCGCGGGATTTCGAGTATCGCGCTTCGATATTTTAACGCGTCGGGTGCGGAATCCAAGTACCGCGTGGGTGAATTGCATGAACCGGAGTCACATTTGATTCCGAACGTGATTCGAGCCGCGCTGGGTGCGCGTCCCGTTTCCGTATTCGGTGATGACTATCCGACAAGCGACGGTACTTGTGTGCGCGATTACATTCACGTCTCCGATCTTGCCGAAGCACATTGGTTGGCTTTTGAAAAACTTCTCGGTGCAGAGGCACCGTTCTTTGATGCTGTGAACTTGGGATCGGGTACCGGATACAGTGTTCGAGAGATTGTGACCGCCATTGAAAAAGCGATCGGCGGTTCGATTGAGACCGTGATTTGCCCCCGTCGTCCCGGAGATCCTCCGAAACTGGTTGCCGATACGAGCTATGCGCGAGCATTTCTGGGATTTCAGCCCAAGCGAGGACTCGATACCATCGTCCGAAGCGCTCTCGCCTGGGAGCATCAGCGGCTGCAACCGAAACGTGCAGTGTTCTTGGATCGCGATGGAACCATCAATCAAGACCCGGGCTATCTGAACGATCACGAAGCGCTGGTACTCCTTCCGCGTGTGATCGATGCCCTCAAGAAATTGCGGAACGCGGGTTATTTGTTCTTCGTCGTTTCTAATCAGAGCGGAATCGGTCGCGGCAGAATCACGCGCGATCAGATTCGCCGGATTCATGGCCGACTTGATCAGATGCTTCAGGACGAAGGCCTGCGGATCGAGTCTTATGCGCTTTGTTTTCATCATCCGGATGAAAAATGCGAGTGCCGCAAACCGGAACCGAAATTGATCCTCGACCTGGCCCGTCGTTACGGGATCTCGCTCGCCGATTCAGCGATGGTGGGAGACAAACTCAGCGATGTAGACGCTGGATTGAACGCCGGTTGCGGGACGGTCGCGCTCCTTTTGAGCGGCAATGATTCCAACGATCAACTCATTCAGATCGGTGATCGCAAGGACGTTCCGGTCTTCAAAGATTTGGACGATTGGGCGACTGCTCAGGTTCGGTTTGAATCCAGTCCTTGAACTCTGGAATGAACCGAAGCGTCTGCAAAGGCGCCTTCTCAAAACCGGGTACATGGTACTGAAGCAGCGACAAGAGGAACTGAAAGAGTTTGTGCTGATCCGATAGGTTCGGACTGAACACCTCGAATGATTTGCGAATCGGGTGAGTGAGCGCCAGGTAAAAATCCCCGAGCGCCGCTTGAGTGATCGAGATGTACTTCTGATGGATCGCGAGTACTTCTTGGTCCGGAGTATCGATTCGGTAGTGACGGCAATGAGAGCAAACCCAACCAGCCGTGATAATCGAGGCGCGGAGTTCTTCGTTCTCCGAGAAATCAAGTAGTGAGCGTTCGCAACTCAAGCAGCGCATGAGTTGCGGCTGTGTTCCATTCCACTGAAGGATCTTGGAGAAATAACCGTTCAGGACTTGGAAGTACCGAATCGGATCCAAGGTCTCGGCCTCGTTCGCCCAGTCTTCCAGGAGCGCAAGAGTGTTGGAGTGGAGTTTGAACAATTCCAGACACGCCTCGTTTTCGGGCGCAATCCTGAGCAAGATATCGTTCAAGAGACTGGCCAGGGTCAGGATCTCGAAGTGTTTTCGGATGCCCTCATACCCGCGCTTGAGGATGGCTTCGTCCAAACGGTAGAGATTCGCTCCCGCACGTTCGGCCATTCTCCAGCCAGACGCCGCAAAAGGCTGAAGCGCGGCTCCATACCTGCGGGAGTTCACTGCATTGTTGGCGATCGCCGTGATCTTGCCGCGTTTTTCGCTTAAGGCCGTGACGATTCGATGCCGATCCTCGTAGGGCACGACTCGAAGTACGATAGCGGTTTCTTCAAACGAGGTAGCCATGGTTTCGGCCTATTCTATCGAAATGCGCGGGGAACGGAGAGGGATTTCTTTGAAGCAGGGCGTGTGAGCGTTATCTTTAAGGAATATGGAACTTTTCTTCACTCTGCTGGAGCGGATCATTCCGCTATTGGCGTTGATTGGACTGGGATTTATTGCGGGCCGGTATCTCAAGGTTGACCGGGAGTCGATTGCACGCCTCCTCATCTATCTAATCGCACCGGTCGTGTTTTTCTCTTCGCTTCTCAACCTAAACTGGCGCGCCGAATACTCATTTGGGCCATTCTTGGTATTTTTGGTTTGTTCGGTCGTAGCCATCGTATTCAAAGGTCTGACGACTGCGCCTTTCGGCAAGGCAGAGGCAGGTTTGATCGGGTTCGCCTCAGGGAACGCGAACTGCGGTTATTTCGGAGTGCCGATTGCACTTTCGCTTTACGGAGAGGACGCGGTCGGACTCCTGATCCTTCTCAATATGGGTTTCATTCTGTTTGAAAATACCGTCGGATTCTACCTGCTCGCCCAAGGCAAATACGGACCTCGAGAGGCTTTGAAGAAACTGGTGAAACTGCCAGCGATCTATGCGCTCGGTCTTGCGGTGATCGGAAAAATGGCCGGTCTCAAGCTCAGCGGTACTGCGCTCGATTGGAGTCAGTTTTTTAGGGGCGCCTATTCGATTCTTGGTATGATGTTGATCGGCCTCGGCCTCAGTCAGATCCGTCGGTTTCGCTTGGACCTGAAACTGAACTCGGCACTATTCGTGGGCAAATTCATCGCCTGGCCGTTTGCAGCTTGGATGCTGATTCAGCTTGATCAACGTTTAGGTTTTGGAGTCATCGGCCCCGATGTGCGACCGCTGCTCTTGTTGCTCTCTTGCTGCCCACTAGCGGCGAACACGGTGGCTTTTGCGTCGTTCTTAAATCTTGAGGTCGAGCGTGTTTCGAGCGCAGTTCTGGTATCGACTGTGTTTGCGGTGTTTTGGATACCGACTGTACTGATGTTTTTTCATTAAACCGAGCGACTCAGGGTTTCGGATGCCCATCGATGCGCATCTGAAACAAGAAATAAGTCGGTGAGCAGAACCCGAATTCTTTTACGCCGGGTCGTTCGACACCATCGATGTATTTTGGGAATTCTTGGCAGATGTAGTCTTCGCGGCAAAATCGATCGGCTCCGCAGGTGGTTCTCATCCCGCGAAGTGTCGCCGCTCGAATGCAGCTGTCGAAATTTCCCGAAGCGACGCAGGCATCAAAACTCGTACCTCCCACGGCGCCACAGATATCGTTCGGAATTTCAGCCGAACTGAGGTTTGTACGAAACCGGGCAAAAGACTTATCACTTGCACCGCACTGGCGATAGCTCAGGCCGCCAGGTACGCCGATTGCGGGTGGTCGGCAATTTGTTTCAGTCGGAGTCGCTCGCGGAGCAAACGCATGCGTCGTTTGTAAATTTACAAACGTGTCTTTGAGATGCATCGGTACGTTCTCGTCTCCGAGTTCAAATGAACCCGTGACAACATCGCCTACCTTGCACGGATGCCCGGAGAATACGCGTTTTTCCTCAGTCATCTGACACTGGCCGGTCGGAATATCGAGTTGCGCGTTGTTCGCGAGGGGACGGCATGCGATCGCGGCAGCGGTCGTTCCGTCATCGGCAAGCGATCCGCAGGTCCAATTCATCTTGAATGCTGAACGCGCAGCTCGAGGCACACAAACTTGCGTGATATCGGCAGTTCGGAAAGAGAGCGCTGAGCCGGGTGTCCAGTTCGCGGCTGGGGCACCAGAGATCGGCCGAAAACGATCAGGTGTGCGACCTGCGATTGTCTCCGAGAGGTAGGCGCGTCTGCGAAATGTTTCGGCATAGAAGTGCGGTGACATACCGATCTTGACTTGGTTCAAAGGATTGGTTGATACGCGATCGAAACCCAAGAAATGAAAACCGGCGGTAGAACCCGACTGGTGACAACCCACGCAAGTTTGATTATCGAGCCGTTCAATTACTGCGGCATTCGAATTCAAGAAACGCGTCTTAGAAAAATCGAGTGTTCCCAGATCTGTCGGACGAATCACTTGGGCAAAAGGGCGATTGGCCAGCCTGGCGCTTCCAAACGTGGAAAATGAAAATACTCGATCCGTCAGCCACTCTTCAGGAAACACGTAAGTACCTTGGTCGATCGCAGCCAAGTTCTGAACGATGAGTTGCCGAAGCGCCGCCAATCGTTCCGGGCGACCGGCGTACTGGGATGGGTCGATCGTGTTCTCCAGTTTTTTGGTGCGAACAGTGATCGGTCCGGTCGGTTCTGCACGGTCAATCGAGAATATTCTCTGAAGGTAGATCGCTTGTCCGCCGAAGGTTTTTTCTCCACCTGGTTGGACGAGTCCGCCCGAGACGTTGCGCACGACTTGTGCGTTGAGTTCGAGTTGCTTCAGCTTGAGTAGCGACGATGCACGAAGGGGGAACTGGCTAAGCCAATCTGCAGTAGCCGCCGCAGTTGTGAGTGTGGAGGGGGTCCTCCAGGCTTGCGCGAATTCAACGCAATTTCCCGATGAAGGTTTTGGATATTCGAGCACCAAGTTAAACGAGAACGGCAAGCGAGAGGACGACGGTTTAGGACCAGTGGTCGTGTACGCCAGGCGATAGAGGAATCGCACTTCGCCGCAGTTAGCGTTTCCGAAATCCTTGCGGTCATAGCGATTGACGATGCCGATGAGTTCGTAGCGAGCGAATTTGGAGGTGAGCCAGTTAGTGTCGAGGACGCGAGACTCATTGTCGTTGGGATCACGCGTTTCCTTGAATCCGTTTCTTTGGAGTGAACGACGAACGTCCGTAACATCGTTTTTGACGAACTCTACGATCTGCGCGTATGCCGAGCTTCCACCTGAGATTGGCAAGATGAGATCCGCAGTTGCACGCGAGCCTTTGGCGCCGAGAAAATCTCCAAGCGTATAGCCACGTGCTTCGATTGCATCCAAGATTTTGGGATCGTGGATTTCGAGAACGATCTCACCGCTCGCGATCGGTATCTGTTCTCTCTGAGTGGATCTGGGGAGAGTCGCGTTCGCGCTCGCAAGTAAAACGAGGCCGAAGGTAAGAATCGACACAGTGCGAGCGTTCATAGCGGCGAAAACTACCGATAGTAGAGGGGCCTAGCAACGAAAATGCTCGAATAGGAGGTGATCCCCGGTTTCAGTCTGACAGCTGTCCAAATTTTGGTCGGTCAAAAATTACCAGACCTCAGTAAACCTGATTTGGGGTCGGCATAGGCCATGCTTTGTACAGTGGTAAGGGGAAATCAAATGAAACTCTTCATCTCTTCGGCAATCTTTTTGGCTCTTTCTTCCGCTTCGATGGCATCGATCCCAAGCGTGACTCTGGCCGAGAAGATCACCCCACAAGAATTTCTTTCTCAAGATCGCTACGAGTTCTCTTCGATCTTAAAGAAGGTCGCAGAAACCGATCCGGAGCTTCACGGCAAGATCAAGGCTCGCTTCGAAGCGATGAAATCCGTGAACGTTCAAGAGAAACTGGGCGACAACGGTAAGACCAGCGCCGGCCTCAAAGACGGTGAACTCAACATCGGGCTTGCCGGTATGAACGAGCGCACGGTCGAAGATCAACGCGGATATCTGATCCTTTATTTGGTGATGAACGACGTTCTCGGCGACGCCGCATTGGCGAAAACCAAGACGAACGAGATTTACCGAATGGCTGATGCAACGGCTGTAGTGGCCGAGTAGTTCAGGCTTTTGCTCCGTCAGTTTTCTAACAGTGTGTAAAAATTCTTAACACTTCGGTGAACGCCCCGTTCCCGAAGTGTTTTCTATTTCATTGATACTATTGATGAAAATGACTATCTGAGCCCGATACGCTAAAACCAACTTAATAGCTCAACTTATCGCGCCAATACTACGATGAGTCTCCTAGGAAAGTTGGGACTTTCTTTATGTTTTTCATTGTTGGCTCAGTCGTAGTCATAGTTTGCGTGTTCGGCGCTTACGCCTCGCACGGTGGTAACCTCGCGGTTCTCTGGCAGCCGATCGAATTGATCATTATTTGCGGAGCTGCTTTCGGGGGCATGATCATCGCGGCACCTCCAGCCGTTCTTAAGGAACTGGGCCATCAGTTTCAACTATTGCTGAAGGGTAACGGCCCGAGCAAAGCTGACTATACTCAAGCGCTCATGCTGCTGTTTGAAATCATCAAAACGGCCAAAGGTAACCCGCTCTCTCTCGAGGCTCACGTCGAGAAACCAGAGGCGAGCGAGATCTTCAAAAAGTATCCAGCCGTTCTTCATAATCATCATGCGATCCATTTCTTAACGGATACGCTCAAAGTTCAAATTTCGTCTCCGATGTCTCCCTACGACCTCGAAGACCTCATGGACAAAGATATTGAAGCGCTTCATAACGAGGAACTTCGTGCATCGTCACTTTGGACCAAAGTCGGGGACGCGATGCCAGGTCTCGGGATCGTCGCCGCCGTTCTCGGGGTCGTTCAGACCATGGGTAAGTTGACCGAAGGTAAAGAAGTCATCGGTCACTCCGTCGCTGCCGCTCTCGTGGGAACGTTCCTCGGGATCTTGATTTCGTACGGATTCATTCAGCCGATGGCGCAAAAAATGGAACTTCAGATTGCAGACGGCGGTCAGATTTTGAACGTCATCAAACAAGCTCTCATCGCTTACGCAAAAGACTGCTCGCCAAAGGTCTGCGTCGAGTTCGCTCGCCGTAGTATTCCACCGAGCGTTCGTCCGGATTTCGAAGAAGTCGACAAGGCTACCTCGAATATCGGCAAAGCCGCAGCATAACCGTGATCGGATAAAAAATGGCGGACAAAGGTTTACAACCGATCATCATCAAGAGGAAAAAAGGCCATGGGCATGGCGCCCACGGTGGTGCGTGGAAGGTCGCGTTCGCCGACTTCATGACCGCTATGATGGCCTTCTTCTTGGTCATGTGGCTCATGGGTTCCGATGAGGAAACCAAAGCAGCGGTTGCTAACTATTTCAACAACCCGACCTCGGCACTAAGGATAGATCTTTCGAGCCAGGAAGCGGTTCCGCTCGGCGACCAAACAGGAGCGGGCGAGTCGGTGCTCAAAGGTGCCGACGGCGAAGTTCCCGAGCAGCTGGTCAAAGATCCGAGTCGTCCTCTCCTCGACGGCAACACGCAGGCTGAAGATCCATCCGAGGCCGCGATGCGCGTGGTTTCGAGTGGGGACAAATTCCAGATCGAAGTGATGAAGTTCAGCGTCGCCGAAGCGGATTTGTTTAAGCCGGGATCCAGTGATGAGTTCACTGCAGATGCGCCTCGTATCTTCGAGAAGATCGGAAGACTCGCGAAGCAACAGAAGCTCGGAAAATTGAATATTCGTGGAAGTTTCGGCACCGATACCGGGAGCTACGAATTCCAAGTGAGCCGTACTGTCGCCGTGGCGAGATATTTAGTGGATCACCGCTTGATCGAAGAAGAGCGCGTGGGAACGAGCGTGGTCAAACGCAAACCCGACGAAGAGTCGGAACGCCATCCGTCAGCGACGGGCGGTCCTCGAGTTGAATTCAGTGTGAGCGTTCGCTAGACGAATACGCAGCGTTTTCCAACGAATCCAGGTGAAACGCCTCGACGATTTTTGCTCGCGCAGTCTGCGCAATGACGAATCCTAAAACTAAACGGATCAGTAGTTTCAAGAGAATGCCCAACCTCTCTGAATTTCCGGCGTTTTACCGATAAACGCCGCTCATTTGGGCACTCGATAACAATACTAACGCATCGTGTCAAATTATTATCCACCGATTCTTTCGATGAATAAACCGGGCGATCCAAATTTTTAAGCGGTGTTTGAAGACGACTAACTTAGAAGCGTCGCTTGAGCGCATGGGTCTATCGTGTGGACCTCATCGCGTACCGGTCATTTTGCGATACGCGATTCTCATGATCACGCGCCAAACCACGTTTGGAAGCATCCAGTGCAAAAAGGCGAAGAGACGAGCATCGAATCCGACCAACACTCGTTGCGGAATGGACTCCTCGTCAGTCAGTCGCACGAGGAGCCGCACGACTTTTTCGGGAGATCCGGCGAGTCCGCGTTTCGCTTCTAGGAAACGGGCAAGTGAGCGCTCTTGTTCCGCGAACGATCCGACCGGACGTGCGGCTGACTCCTCGAGTGCTTGGGCGGACCTGGCGCTGAAACCGGTTTTAAAAGAACCCGGTTCAATGAGACAGGTCTGAATTCCCCAGGCATCAACTTCGTACTGGAGCGACTCGGTATAGGCCTCGAGTGCGAATTTGCTCGCGCCATAGGCGGCGTAGAACGGAAATGCCACGAGCCCGCAGATCGAACTGACGTTCAAGATCCGTCCGCGCGTTTCGCGCAAGAAAGGGATGCATGCCTGGGTAAGTGCAATCACCGAGAAAAAATTCACCTCGAACTGCTCACGGACTTTGCCAATATCCTGTTCGCTGATCGGCCCGAGTTGCCCGTATCCGGCGTTATTGATGAGGACGTCGATTCGTCCTCCACAGAGGGATCGGATTTTATTTTTTACTTCTTCGATTTCCCAACGAGAAGCGAGGTCAAGGTCCAGTACCTGAAATCGATCCCCCCATCGCGCGAGCGACTCCGCTCCGAAAATACTCTCCGCCCGCGACCGTCCGCCTCGAATCACGTTGATCACGCGATTTTGTGGCTGTTCTAGAAGGACCTTTGCGGTGAGTTTACCGAAACCGCTGGATGAACCGGTGAGTAGAATGTTTCTTGAGGGTGCGCTCATGGATTTCTACTCTATGCCGGTCGGATCGAGCTGTCATCCTCTCCGCGATTTCTATGGATCGACTGCAGTTTATCGATCAAAATGAAAATGTGAACCCGCATCCGAACTTATTACTACTGTCGCTCCTGGCTCCCATCAGTGCGAGTGCGAGTCAGTTTTATCCGGTCGATCTGAACGACGCGATCGCCGCGACGCCATCGATCGCTCGAGCCAAAGTAATTCGCTCTTATTCAGATTGGGGTAAGAACGCGGATGGTTCGACGCAGCTTTTTACTTACACTGAACTCTCGCTCACGGAATCTCTAAAAGGCACCGATCTTCCGGAAAAAATCATCGTGCGTGAAATCGGCGGCGAGAAAGACGGCGTGTCGCTAGAGATCTCCGGTACCGCTCGATTCAAAAGAGACGAGGACATCGTCGTGTTTCTAGGTGAGCCGGCGCAAGATCGGGGAGAGACGTCCTACCCGATCCAAAACATGATGATGGGCAAGCTCGAGGTTCAGGAAGGACCGAACGGTGAACGCATCCTCAAAGGACCTGCTCTCCAAGGGCCGTCCATGGGAAACGCGAAATCGCTGACACTCGCCGAGTTCAAGCAGCGTATCGAGAATCCAGCCAAAAAGACCGTTGAACCAGCGCAACCGAGTCGTTCGCTCCTGGAGCCTCAGACGGCTCCGAGTACAGTCGGGAAAATGACGGTTTCCCGGTCTTCGCCGACCCCGACGGCAACAGTGGGAGCTGAACACCGAGAGAGCGAATCAGCTGAGCGGAAACCGAGTCGATTTCTCATCTACTTAGGCGCTTTCTTCGGATTGTTGTTCTATCTGCGCGCACGTTCCAAGAAACGTCCTTGAGCCTGTTCCTCCATCACTGTTTAATAGGGTATATGCTCCTTTTTCTTTTGATGATGTCTACCTCCCAAGCCGCGATTGCCAAGACTCCCATGTACCGAGCGGAGCCGAAGAAAACGCAGGTCTACGTTCGTGAAGGTGTCATCGAAGGCGGAGAGGGTGGAGCGATCGGTGGTTATGTTTCGAATATCCGTCGATCCAAGAATCCCGGTTATGAGCGCGTCGTGCTCGATGTCGACGGTGCAACGATTCCCGCGTTTCATGCGGCGCTTGAGCCGGATCAGAAACGAATCGTTTTCACGCTGAACGGCAAGACCAAACCGTCGTTTTCTCCGGAGAACATCAAAAAAGCATTTACGAAAAGCGCGCTCGTCCGCTCGATCGATCTCTATCCGAAAATCGATGAAGAGAGCTGGAGTTTTACGCTCCGGATGAAGGACGGCTACCCCATCGAGATTTTCTATCTCACTTCGCCCAATCGAATCGTGATCGATATCAAAGACGTCGTCATGCCTGGTTCGACAGCGGCTCATTCGGTCAAAAAGATCCGCGAAGAATCACTTGATTCCGTTGAGCGCACTTTTGGGGGCGAGGAAACTCCTGAATAATCAATAGCCTGCAAAGTTCTTCGGGGCGGATTTTGAAATCCGACCTTGCCAATCGCGGTTTCGGACCCATCTTAAAAACAACGTAAGGTGGCCCAATGTCTGAAGAAAACAACGACCGCAAATCCTATCTTAACCGAGAGCCAGGCCCGGCTTTTTCATCTATAGGTGACCTACCCGCGCCGTCCGGTGAATCGACCTCCGATTCCGGTAAAGGATTGATCCTCCCGGATCAAGTCCTACCGCCCAATCTTTTTGTTCTACCGACGAACAGCCCGATTATTTTTCCGACCCTGATGGCGCCGATCATGGTGTTCGAGCCACGTTTTGTCGCTACGGTCGAAGAAGCGATTAATCGCAACCGATTCTTGGGTGTGATCGTCACCAAAAATGACGAGCTATCCGACAAGGTCACTCCAGATGAGTTGTTTGAGTATGGCGTGGTCGTGAAGATCCTAAAACGCCTCAAGATGCCGGATGGCTCTGTGAACTTGCTCGTCCACAGCATCAAACGATTCCGCCGCAAAAAAACGCTTTCGGAGCATCCGTACATCGTCGTGGAGACCGAATATCTCGAGGATCAAGTCGAGAAGTCGACTGAGATGGACGCGCTCACTCGGAGCGTGATTCAAAACGTAAAACGGTTGTCGGAGTCCAATCCGTTTTTTACCGAAGAAATGCGCTTGGCGATGATCAACGCTCCCGGTCCGGGCACGATTGCCGACTTGGTCGCGTTCGCGCTCGCCCTGCCAAAAGAAAGCGCCCAGGAATTCCTGGAAATCCTTTCGGTCAAAAAACGCTTCGAAACTTTGCTGCTCCATTTGCGTCGCGAACAAGACGTCGCCGACGTGCAGAAACGCATTTCGGATGAGGTGAATCAAAAGCTCACGCAAATGCAGCGGGAGTTTTTCCTGAAGGAACAACTCAAGAGCATTAAAAAAGAACTCGGCCAGGAAGTCGACGGCAAGGAGAAAGCCGCGCAGACGTTCCGCGAACGAATCGAAGCGGCAGGAATGCCGGATGAGGTCAAGAAAGTCGCGCTCGAAGAGCTGGATAAGTTCGAGTCGATCTCCGATAACTCGCCTGAGTACAACCTGACGAGGAATTACCTCGAAACGTTGTGCAGTCTACCCTGGAATATCGAGACCTCCGATCAATTGAATCTCGGAGATGCGCGCAGGATTCTCGACGACGATCATTACGGCTTAGAAAAAGTCAAAGACCGCATCATCGAGTTCCTCGCCGTTCGTAAACTCAAGAACGACCCCAAAGGCTCGATCATTTGCTTGGTCGGTCCTCCGGGCGTCGGAAAGACCTCGATCGGAAAATCAATCGCACGGGCCATTGGTCGTAACTTCTACCGATTCTCTCTCGGTGGGATGCGCGATGAGGCCGAGATCAAAGGCCACCGAAGGACTTACATTGGTGCGCTTCCGGGCAAGGTGATCAACGCCGTCCGCCGCGCCGGTTCCAAGAACGCGGTTCTGATGCTCGATGAGATCGATAAGTTGGGAGCGAGTTTTCAAGGTGATCCCGCTTCGGCATTGCTTGAGGTACTCGACCCCGAACAAAACTCGCAGTTCATCGACCATTATCTCGATGTACCGTTCGATCTGTCCAAGGTCTTGTTCATCGCAACGGCGAACTCGCTTTCGACTATTCCCGCTCCTCTCTTGGACCGCATGGAAGTGATCGAACTCCCCGGTTACATCCTAGAGGAAAAAGAAGACATCGCTACCCGCTATGTAATACCGCGCGAAATTGAAAAGCATGGCCTGAAACCATCACAGATCCGATTCGAGAAAACGGCTATCCGTCGCATGATGCAAGACTACGCGCGCGAGCCGGGTCTTCGTCAGTTGCAATTGATTGTTGCGAAGATTTGTCGAAAAGCGGCCGCAGCGATTGTCCAGGAATCCGAAGCACGTGTGAAATCGCAGCTACGTTCCAAGATCGTCGTCCGTGAAAACGAACTCGAAGAATGGCTGGGACCTAAACGCTACTACAACGAGATTGCCGAACGTACGACCGCACCGGGTGTAGTCACCGGACTGGCCTGGACGGCAGCCGGCGGTGATATCTTGTTCATCGAGTCGACGGACTTGCTCGGTAGCGGTCAACTCAAGTTGACCGGTCAGATGGGCAACGTCATGACGGAGAGCGCGGCGATCGCCTGGACCTATGTGAAGAAGAAACTTGGCCAAGAGAAGAAACTTGATCGAGATTATCTCAAAGAAAACGACGTGCACTTACACATTCCGGCAGGAGCCATTCCTAAGGACGGTCCAAGCGCGGGCGTGACGATGGCAACCAGTCTGTATTCGCTGTTCACCGGTCGTAGAGTGAAACGCAAGCTTGCAATGACGGGTGAGCTTTCTCTCGTCGGTAAGGTGCTTCCAGTCGGTGGCATCAAAGAAAAACTTCTGGCGGCTCGACGTGCGGGCATCACCGAAGTGATCTTGCCGAAACTGAACGAGAAAGACGTCAAAGAAGTTCCTGAACACGCACTTCGAGAATTGAAGATCCGCTACGCCTCCCGAGTCGAAGAAGTATTCGAGTGGGCGCTGGAGCCAGCCGAAGGCGCCGTGTCGGTTAAGGCGAAGAGCCGAGCCAAAAAAGCGGTTCTGAAGACGAAAGAGAAACTCGTGAAATCCGCGAACACTCGAAAAAAAGGAATCGTGACTCGTCCGACGCGTTCGTCCATTTGATGTTGTTGTCTATTTGGTAAGACTTCCAAAAAGCAAAACGCAGCCGAATCGTGAGACTCGGCTGCGTTTTTGTATTTTAAGGCTGGATCGTTAGTTCGCGACTGGCGGCATATCAGCGTCGTCGCTCGCTTGTGCGTATTCGGCTTTCACGCGACCGGCAGCGATCTCGCGGAGCGAGGTGACGATCGTGCGGTTCTTGCTCTTCACGAGAGCGTTTGATCCTTTGTAGATCTGGCGGGAACGCTTGGTTGCCAAGTGGACCAGCTCATACATGTTATCTACGTTTTCCAGACAATCTTCGATGGTCACGCGTGCCATAGGAACCTCTGCTGCGGATGGATATTAAATTTGAACTCTTACCACTACCGAAAAGAAGACTGTTCGTCAATCCTCTTTGAATAAGTGCTCGATTTCATTGTGAAATTTTCTCAAGATTCGATTGCGTCGCACCTTCATCGATACCGTGAGCTCACCACCTTCGGTAGTAAATGGCTCCGGTAGAATCAGGAATCGCTTGATTCGTTCAGGTCGAGAGAGTGTGCGGTTCACTTCGTCGATCTGCTCGGAGAGTTTCTGTCGGATCTTGGGATGTTGAGACAGGTTCGCTTCGCTATCGAAAAGAATGGAAGAGCGCTCAGCGACTCGGACCGCTTCCTCGCTCGAGAGAGTAACGAGCGCGGCGAGGTGTTTTTTCTGATCACCGATGACCACGAAATCCTGGATGAGCGGAATGGATTTTTTCATCCGGTTTTCGATGCGCTGAGGGGAGATGTTTTTTCCGCCCGACAGGATGATCAAATCTTTTTTGCGATCCGTGATGTGTAGATATCCGTCAGGATCAAGGAATCCGACGTCGCCGGTGTGAAACCAACCATCAATGAGTGAGCGTTCGGTTTCTTCCGCGTCGTTGTAGTAATGCGTGAATAGTTTTCGGGTCCGGATCAGGATCTCACCGTCATCGAGGATCTTGATCTCGACTTCCGGGAGCGGTTTCCCCACACTGCCGAAACGAAACTGTTTAGGTGTATTGATCGTGACTGGAGCGCAAGTTTCCGTCAGGCCATAACCTTCGAGAATAAGAATGCCGAGCGCATAGAAGAAATCCGCCGTCTCCTTGGAGAGTGGTGCGCCTCCACAGACCGCGAAACGCAAGCGTCCGCCAAATGCTTCGGAAACGCGGTTGAGAATCATTTTTTGATAATACGGTTGCACCATTCGTCCCAGTCGATCGGCACCTGGATAACGCCTGAGGCTTGAGCGGAGGACCTTAGAGGTGGTGAATCCAACGTTGAATACTTTGCGTTCGATCCACGAAAGTTTTGGTAACGCTTCGGTAATTTGTTGAAACGCGCGATCGAAAATCCTCGGTACTGTGAAAAGTACCGTGGGTTTGACTTCTTTAAGGTGCAGATTCAGATGCTCGACGTTTTCCGCGAAATTGAGTTTCCAACCGAACACGAGCGAACTGAGTCCTTCGAGACGTCCGATGATGTGCGAAAAAGGCAGGAACGTGAGCAGCTCTTCGTGATCGGGTTCGATCGAATTTTTGAACAGCTCCACGCAGTCCTGAAGTACGCTCATCAAGCTCTGGTGGGTGAGGACGGCGCCTTTGGGATCGCCGGTCGTAGCCGATGTGTAGCAAATCGAGAAAGGTTCATCGAGCCGGGTGCCTCGGATGCGATCGCGCATTTCTTCGGGAGAGCGAGTTTTTCTGGCTAAGCCTTTTTCGCGGAGATCGGCGAGAGTCAATAGATCGAACGGAATCCCCGTGGGCGGCTCAGGTCGGTCGTCATCAAGTAGGATGACGGCGCGAAGATTCGGCATGCGTTTCCATTCACCCGAGAGTTTCTCCCATGCATCTCGACCCTGCAGGAATAGATAAGCGATTTCCGAATGATTGACGACGTAAGCGGCGTCACGTGCCGTGTAGGTGTGGTGAATGGGAACTGAAATTCCGTTACAGCTCAAGATTGCGAGATCCGTCGTTAGCCAGTGATACTGGGTCCGGCTGAATAGACCGATTTTGGTCTGACGTTCGACTCCGATTTCCATCAGGCCGAACGCGGTCAGTTCGATCTCCTCGAAAAACTCCGCGTAAGTGATCGAGTGCCACGAGCCCACGCTCTTGAAACGATAACCCACTTGATCCGGCGTGGTCTTGCACCGTTCGAGCAGCGTTTCCGTGATCGTGGGTTTCAGGCAAATTCCCACTATCGTTCACCTCGTCCGGATTTACGGGACGCTTTCATGGCGCGCTCGATCTCGCGGTCTGCGGATTTGCGTTTGATGTCTTGCCGCTTGTCCTGTTGCTTCTTACCTTTGCAGACACCGAGTTCGCATTTGATCTTGCCGCCTTTGAAATAAAAACGCAGCGGGATGACCGTCATTCCATCGCGAATGAGCGAGCCATTCAGGCGCTCGATTTGATGGCGGTGGAGCAGGAGTTTTCGTTTGCGAAGCGGCTCATGGTTCTGAAGATTGCCGTGTGAGTATGGCGCGATGTGCATGTTGAGCAACCATGCTTCGAGTCGAGTAGAGCTCTTCGGATGGATATCGACGAAAGCATCGCGAATGTTCGGCGAGGTTTCGCGGAGGCTTTTGACTTCGGTGCCGACCAGCGAGATACCGGCTTCGACGGTTTCTTCGACGAAATAGTCGCCTCGGGCAGGGTTCGAGGCGATGAGTTTTTCGGCTGGCGGTTTGTTTCCGCTCACGATTGCGCGATCCCGAGCGACAAGATGGTTTTAAACGCTTCTTCGACGCTCATGTGGCTGTCTTTGACTTCGGCTTCGTCCACGATGAGGTGGAAACCGGAGGTTGGGTTCGGCGTCGTTGGAACATAGACATTCAAGTAGGTTCGGATACCGTCCACGGATTTTGCGTGACCGGTGACGAATGCGAGGGCGTAGGTACCTTTGCGCGGATACTCGAGGTACACGACTCGACTAAACTGTTGTTTGTCGCCATTGCCCATCGTTTTCATGAGCTGGTTCAGCGATCCATAGATCGAACGAACGACGGGGATCCGTTCAATCCAGCGGCTGATGAGATTGATCATCTGCGCGCCGATGACCTGTTTGGAGATCCAACCGAGCATGGCGATGCTGATGATGAATAAAAACGAGAGCGCGAGGACGATCAAGAGGTTGAGCAGTTGCGCAGAGACGGGATCGAAATGCTGATCTGGATGGAGTGAGTCTGGCACGAACTCCTGAAACGACCAGAAAAACAGGAATACCTTGGATGCGATCCAAGCGACGACCGCGAACGGGATCAGAACGAACACTCCGGTAATGAAGTGTTTGCGCAGCAGTGAGCGAATTCCGGAAAACGATCGGAAATACTTCAACATAATCGATTCAGCCTCTGTGAGAGAGAGGTTATCAGGTTTCCTATGCAGGGTCTATTCGAGCAGGGCGCGCGCTAGAGAGAAAGATTGAGGGACAGGCCCGCGCCAAAAAGATTGCCGCCCACATCAAAACCTGGGGCTCCCAGTTCACCCGTGGCTCGTTGAACCGTCTGGCGCTCCAGGTACGTCCAGAGCGCATGGCAATCGATCGTCCACGGTAGGTCCGTCTCTAGAAACGACGTCCCCATGAAACGGTAGCCCGCTGAGAAACGGTGTTTGTTCGGGTCCACCATGTTGTTGGCTCCCGCTGAATCGTCATTTTTAAAGATAGAACGCTCGTAGGCATAACCCATGCGAAATGCTCGGATTTCCATCCCGACTCGAGGCACGATCACGTCTTGGGTCGTAAAACTCGGGTATCGAGTGGGCGCGAACTGGACTCCACAATTCGGTGCGCATTGGGTCGTGCTCGGTGGCTCAATTTCCAGTTGAGGGGACTCGAATCTTGACCAAGCTTGGTAGTCGACTTGTCCCCAGACGGCAACGTCCGGCGTGAGTTCTAGTCGATTGCCCCACTCGACGGTGAGCGGTTCATAGTAGGCGGTAGCCAGTGCACTGTAATTGAAATCCAGGGCCGCAACGTTGCCAATCGTCCGGGCGCTCGCGCGAATTTGAAATGTTTCCGGGTTCGACAGTGGCAAGCGAACCGTGAGCCCCGTCAAAAAGGTTCTCGTCGGTTCCCACTGAACTCCAAAATAGGGCGACGCCTTGGTTTTTAAGCTCGCTGCGATTCGCATCGACGACGAGTTCGTGGTGCTGGAGTTGCTCTGGAGAAAAACACTCGTTTTAGAGTTTAGGGTCGCGCCGAGCTGAACGCCGGTTCCGATCCGAAATCCTGGGGATGGTTGGATGCTGCCACCGAAATGGAATTCGGGTTTTTGCAATCGCGAGCGCATGAGTACGTAGTCTGGCTGAAAAGGTTCACCGGAATCGAGCTGAGCGAATCGATCGATCGGCAAGTAGGTGAGGAATCCAAACGCTGGTTTGATGGGCGATTTCGCCCATTGATAGTTCAGACCGATGGCTTGCCCGATCACGGTCGGATAATCAGTATCGACTGGACCGCTGAAATTGCGATCTGAGTTGGTCGAGTTCTCTACTAGGACAGAAGAAATTTCGGTTACCTGCGGCTCGGCCCAAATGAGAGACCAGAGGAATTCAAATTTACCCTGAGAAGGACGCGAGAGTGAGGCTGGGTTCTGGAAAATGGAGGCTCCATCGCGTGGGAGCGCTGCCGTCATACCGCCTAGGCTTGAACCTTGAGAGGAGAATCCGAGAGAGGTGCCGACCGCCGCTGATGCAGATTGAGCGAGAAACGCTGCCAGAAAGATGAACATGGATGAAAGCAGCGTATCGCCGAACGTTTCTAGTGAACAGTCTAATCATCGGTGACGCAGTGGTCGCGCGCGCCGACGTATTTCATTTCGAATCGTCCCGGGCAGTTCCCAGGATCACGATCGTTTTCATGATTTTGATTTGATGGCAACGAGCTTCGAGAACCAGGTATTCCACTGATCCCAAGTGAGGCGCTCGGCGCGTTCGGTTTCAGGAATGCCGGCCTCGAGCATCGCCATGATAAAAGGCGAGCCTTTTGGGAGCGATGAGCGAAGCATTTTTCTTCGTTGGGCGAAGGCGAGTCTCAAGAGTTGATTCCAGAGCGCTGGGTTCTGCTCGCTGCCCGCGATGCGAACGGTCTTGCGTGGTGTGACGACGACGACTTCGGAGAGCACCTTCGGTGGAGGGCGGAAGGCCCGCGCGGGAACGAGGCAGAGGCGTTCGACGTCCCAGCGGTTTTGCACCCAGAGGCTTAGGCTGCCCCAATCCGAGGTATCCGGTTCCGCGCGCAGGCGGTCGGCTACTTCTTTTTGGAACATCAGTGTCATGGCCGGAATACGCTCAGGATATTCGCAGAGTTTAAGGAGAATCGCGGTTCCCGAAGAATACGGCAAGTTACTCACGACGTGTACGGGAGTTTTCGCGAGTAGCGGCTCGAGATCAACTTTGAGAAAATCCTGGCTGACTACTACGATTTCTTCTGAATGATCTTGAGTTGTCTCGCGCCAGTGATCCGCGAATCTGCGGTCCATCTCGACGATAAAAAAATTCTCGATGCTCCCGACTGATTTAAATTTTTCAATGAGCGGTCGAGTGATCGCTCCCGGACCTGGTCCGATCTCGATCAGGGTTTTGGCTTGGTCGTTTTTAGCGAGTGCAAAGGTCTTGTCGACGATCTGGTCGATGATTTTCTGATCGATCAGAAAATGTTGACCGAACGCTTTGCGACGATTGGCTCCGCTCATGGTGCGATTGCTCCTGATGAAAAGGCGTTCAAGCAGAGAAGTTGTTCACCTTGAATGGCCAAACCTTGGCGGTAACGAAATGCTCCGGCTGCCGCGATCATCGCAGCGTT
Source organism: Pseudomonadota bacterium (assembly GCA_027485695.1). GTDB lineage: Bacteria > Bdellovibrionota > UBA1018 > UBA1018 > UBA1018 > JAIXQO01. The sequence continues at coordinate 449,046 of JAIXQO010000004.1, read as the reverse complement.
GTCCGTACAAAATTCTGGGCTCGGAAAAATCGGTGGCGACGAGAGTCCCCAGAATTTCCAGCGCTCATTTAAGATCGAGCGAAAACGTGAATTGGCCGCAACCCCACCCACGACCGAAAGCGTTCGCGAGCGATGGCGACGGACGGCGATTTCCATTTTGGAGATGAGTGCATCGATGATTGCTTGCTGAAGCGAGGCGCAGAGATTAGGTTTTTCTTCTTCGAGTCGCCCCGCGTTCTCGAGTTTTTGTGCTTCGTTGAGTACAGCGGTTTTTAGCCCGCTGAACGAAAAATCGAGCGTATCTTTTTGAGGGAGCGCACGTGGGAACGCGTACTTGGTTGCGTCACCGGTTTTTGCAAGCTCATCGATGTAGCGACCGCCCGGATAGGGGAGACCGAGGATCTTGGCCGTTTTGTCGAACGCTTCGCCAGCGGCATCGTCGCGAGAACGACCGATTCGCGAGGTCTCCAGCATTACTGGTGTCCAGAGTTCCGGAGCCGTATCGATGGCGTGAAGTTGTGAGTGCCCACCACTCACGAGCAGGGTCATGAGTGGGTATTCGAGCGAGTTTCGCTCTATGGGAGGTTTTCCAGGAGAATTCAGGTAGATCGAGCAGAGATGCCCCTCGAGGTGATGCACCGGTACCAGCGGTTTTCCAAATGCGTAGGCGAGTGATTTGGCGGCACTGACACCCACGAGGAGCGCACCCACGAGGCCAGGACGATTCGTGACGGCGACGGCATCGATGTCTTTCATGGTGACGCCTGCGCTTTTGAGAGCGGCATCGATCATCGGAATGATCGTTTCGAGGTGATTTCTCGAAGCGATTTCGGGGACCACGCCGCCGTACGGTCGATGCAGATCGATCTGCGAGAACGTCTCCACGCTGAGCGCTTCGCAGTGCTCTGGCGTATAGCGCACAACCGAGGCGCTGCATTCGTCGCAAGATGATTCGATTCCTAAGATCAAGCTCATGGTTCTACGGGATAACTTTCTGGCGGGATTAACCCGCTGGGCACTGGATCAGTTTCTTTTTTAAATCCACGATGCCGGGTTTGAGTCGTTTACCTTCATACCACGAAGGAGCGCGTTCTTCAGTGTGGCACTTGAGGCAGGTGGTCTCGGGGACGATTTTTTTCATCTGACCCTCGAACGGGTGGTTGCCCGCGGGTCCATGGCAGTTCTCGCACTGAACGGCTCCCCACGCTTGTTTCACCTGCTCGAGCTGAGGTTTGGGAGCTGGAGTGCCGGTTCGGGTGAATTGAGCGAGATCTTTCATGAAACTCGCGTGTTCGGTCCATCCGAGTTTTTTGCCATTTTCTAGAACGAGTGCTCCGCGATCTGGCTTGAGCGTATGGCAGGTCAAGCATTGCGGCTGAGAGAATTGGTCTTTGGCCAAAAGTGGCGTGAGCGCTTGGGAGTGAGGTGTACCCATCCAAAACTTAAAAATACCGTCGTGGCAACTCACGCAGCTGGGGAACGTTTGGAATTGTTTGCTCGAATTTTGGGCAGCAGGCGTTGAGATACTCGAAAATTTGCGGGTCGATTTCTTCCAGTTCGCAATGATCTGAACCAGTTTTTTATCTGGGGACGATTCCAGAGATTCGTCCAAGCCCATGAGTTCCGCTACGGGAGCAGATTCGTCGCTAAAATTCACGATGCCCAGGTATTGGTTCCGGTAACTGGTCTGCACGATGAGAGTCGAGCCGACGGTAATAGGTGTTTGAGTAAATGCTTGGTCGCGCGAGCCGATGATGAGCGAGATCTTGGTAAACATCTCGGCGAGCGTGCGGTCTTTTTCGAGTGTCAGTTCGGAGAGAACGATCAGTTTCTCGTTTGTTTGGAGTGGTTTATCATCCAGGTATTTCTTCAGGGCTTCGGTTGGGTTTTTTACGACGAGTTCTTCGGGGAGAATGAGATCGGTGCCGTGCAGGCCGACGAACCGATAGGAGGTGTCCCCACTTTTGGTCACGAACTCCTGCTGAAAGAAATGGGATTTCGTTTTTTCGTCGCGCTCTTCGAGATTCAGGCTCAGTGGAGTGATCTTTGAGATTTTTACGAGTTTCTTGAAGTGGTCCAGGCCGAGGGCGAAATCCTTGTCGCCCGGAACGTAGAGCTTGAGTCCCAATTCTCGATGCGCTTCGGCCAGTTTTTCGCTCTGGATACGAATCGGCTCCCTGAGCGAGCCCGCGACTTCTCGCGATTCAAAATAACTATTGCCCGTATCGACGTAGATCGACGGTGATGTGGTCGCTTGTTTCTTGAGCGCGTTTTTTAGGCGGATGACTCCGCCCATTGGATTCGCGCGACAGCCGCAGGGCTCGAGTTCGCCCATGCCGTCATGCGAGTAGAATAAACGAAAACTCTCCGCATGCACCGTCGTTGAAACGAATGCCATCACGGAGAGCCAAATAGTGGGGATGAGTTTTCGGATCAAAGCTTGGCAGAAGCCCTTTTAGCTTCGGCGGATTTCGGGAATTTATCGACGAGCTCTTGGTAGAAAATCTTGGCGTCGGATTTCATACCGAGCGCTTCGAAGCTCTGCGCGATTTTGAGTAGGCATTGCGGCGCCTTTTTGGATTTCGGGAACTTATCGTTCACCGCCGAGAAGTCGAGGATCGCCTTCTTGTATTGCTTGAGTGCGAATTGGCTCTCACCGCGTAGGAAATAAGCTTCTTCGGCGCGGGAACCTTTTGGGTTTTTCAGGTACTGATCCAAGGTCTCCACCGTGTCGTGGTACTCCTTGGTCTTAAATGATTTCAGGGCCTTGGCGACAAGATCAACGTTGTCTTCGGTCGTGCGCTCTTTTTCTTTTTTCTTGAGGGCCTCGATCATTTGCGCTTGGGCAGTTTCGAGTTCTTGGATTCTCGCTTCAAGCGCGGTCGTATCCGATTGACGTTCTTTTTGTCGCTTCGCTTGCTCGGTATTCAGATCGTGGTTGGCGCGATCGAGTTCCTCCACGCGAGAACGAAGTCGGTTGATTTCCGTGCGCATTTCGTCGACCAGGGCCGCCTGCTCGCCGCTGGGTTTCACTTCGGTAACGGTTGCTTTCATCGGTGGCGCTTCTTCGGTCTCATCGGTGTCGCGGTGAAGTTGAGCGCGAGATTTGAGACAACCTGAGATCGTGAGCGTGATGGCCAGCGCGGCTGCAAGAGTAGAAATTCGTTTCATCGACCGGTTTTTCATAGATATTCCTAGTTTCTCATTTCATCGCAAAAGGGACAAGGTTTTGAGCTCAGGAGATCAAGTCTCAAGACGAGTCGAAGGGCACTGAGATCAACCGCCAGGTGGTGGGGCGGGCTGCTCACTCGGCGCTGGCGAAGCGCCTGCTCCCGATGTCTGGCCGTCGAGTTGGAACTCTGGGGCTGGTTGTTCTTCGGTGTTTTGAGGCGAGCTTTCGTAAGGCACTTCCGGTGGCGGAGGAGGTTCCTCTACAGGAATGAGAGAACTGCGGTTCGCTCCCTGAAGCACGGCTTGGTATTCAGCTTCTTCGGCAAGGCGTTTGGCGCGAAGTGCAGCGAGTTTGGCGCTCGAGAAGTTTTTAAACCGGTATTCGTTTCGAGCCTTGGTGTAGGCCTCCACCGCTTGACGGTAGAGCTCGGGGGCGACGGAATCTGCACCCACTTCGCGCGCTGCTTTGAGCGCTGCGACTGTATCCGCCATTTCTTGAACGGGTCGACGGGTTCCCAATGCGGCGCATCCCGCTAACGTGAGACCAACGAAAAAAAGAAGGAGCCGCCGAGGCAGCCCCTTCCGAGAGATTTCTGATTTTAAGGAATGCAAAGTTCCTATCAAATCGATGATCCTTGATTACTTCGCCGTGATGACGAAATTGCCGCGGCGGTTCTTGCCGTAAGCTTCTTCGGTCATCGAAGAGTCGACGAGTTTTTCTTTGCCGTAGCTAATGATCGAAATTCGGTCCGCCGATACACCCGCTTTTTTCAGGTAGGCTTTGACCGAGTTTGCGCGTTTTTCGCCCAGAGCGACGTTGTACTGGATTCCGCCGCGTTGGTCGCAATGACCTTCGACTTGAACCTTGACGGCTGGGTTAGCCTTGAGAATTGCAACGTTCGCGTCGAGCGCCGTTTTGCCATCTGGATCAATTTCCGAGGAGTCGTACTTGAAGTAAACCGTCTGGAGGCCCATGGCACGTCCGGAATCCGAATCACCCATCAGGTTATCGTCGGCGCCCGTGCCCATGTTCTCGCTGGAAATTCCGCCGGCGCCTTCGCTGTCGTCTGCCTTCTTGGCGGATTTACATCCAGCGAAGGTGAGGAAGATTGCGAGAGTTGCGGCGACTAAAGCTCCGTGTTTTTTCATGATTTCTCCTGGATTTCGGGAATTAAGATTTTCAGTTGGGTCTAGATTACCTGATTTTTGGCCCGGTTAAAAACGTAAATTGCCCTTTTGACATAAAACAAACCGTCTCGGGTGGCCCAATCTCCGTTCGGCGGCATGGAACCGGCACTGGGTTTTGGCGTTCATGAACGCATTTTCATCTAATCATTTATAAGGAGAGTTTTTACATGAAAGACGTGAATCGAGTGACTTTGTTAGGTCGATTGGGTGCGGACCCGATCCGAAGAGAAACCCAGAACGGACGTGCCGTAGTTCAATTTCCCGTTGCGACCGCACGCCGCTACCGCGTGAATGATGGTGCGGGAGACGGCGAGGCGAACGACGCATCTCAAAAACCGACGGAGTGGCACGAGGAAACTCAGTGGCATCGAGTAGTGGTCTGGGGGAAACAAGCTGAAGCGTGTGCTCAGTATCTGAAAAAAGGGCAGCCGATCTACGTAGAAGGTTCGCTGCGTTCCCGAAAGTTCGAAGATCAAGAAGGTGTGGAGCGCTATTCGTTCGAAGTGCATGCGGAGACGTTCAGTTTTATTTCCGCGCCAAAAACAGTTGAAATGAAATCCGCCTAAGATGCGAGCGGTGACTTAAGGAAGAGTCACATCGCTTTGACGGAATCACCCACCAACACTGCGCGTGGGTTTACGACCGGTGTTTTTTCGATTGGGTAGAGCCGCTCGAGTCGAGCGATGCAGGCGTCTTTCTCGGCGTGAATCACCTTGAGTCGCGCGAAAGAAAACTGAATGTCTTTGTAGAGTTTTTGGCTGGTGAGGTCATAACTGGGAGTTTTTCGAGAGACTTCGAGAACGGTTCCGACTCGGATGCCGTTGTTGGTACCGAGATTGATGTAGAAGTCTTTGACCATTTCTTCGTTCGCTTCGCCTAAGTCGAAACTTTTCTGGACGGAATAGACGATCGAGTCGTCCGAGAGCGCTTGCGCGATCCCCGTGGACATCCAGTAAAAACAGGCGAGAGCCCAAATCCATTTCATCATAACCCCACTCCTTTGGTGGCGATGCTTAGAGGACAGTTCCGTGTCCCGAGAGACTCATCGGCAATAGGTCGGAAAAAATGAATCGGCAATTTGAACGCTTGACGAGAAACATGGGCGTCGAAGGATTGGCGGTCTAACTGGACGGGGAGACGACGGTCGCAAATGCGGGTTGCGGAACACGGGTCATCTCACGCCGAAAATCTCGCAGCTGGCGGGGCGTGAATCGTTTCTGCCCGTAGACCTGAACGATCGCGTAGGGCTGCGACTGCCGAAACAAAAGGATGTGAAACTGTCCATTTTGCTCGTAAACCTTCTGATCGTTGGATTGATAAAACGGTTTTTGTGACCGATAGAAATCGGCGGCGCCTTTGAGTTCGGTAGAGTCGGTGCGGATCTTCGCCATGCCCATGATTTTAGTATCGGATTTGAGCCGAATCCGCTGGGTCTTCGTCGTACTAGACGTCTCCAAGGTCTTGGCTTTCCAACGGGAAAAATCAAATGCTTTTGCGGAATGCGAAGTGCAAAAAGCCACCAAAATAAATGGGAGCATTCGAGTCATATTCGCGTTTCGGAAAACGCGAACGAGCACTTGAGGTTGACTGAAAGACTGTCAAAAATTCGGCAATTTTGGATTCGAGAGAGCGGGGGCGGTCAGCTCAGAGAGGATTCGTGAGAACTGACGTTTTCTAAAAGTCGCCCCCAGGGCTTCTCCTAGATGGTTGCCGGCGAGGACTTGATGGGGGGGCTCTCCGAGCGCCGACCAAAGCTCACGTTGGCGAGCCGGTGGGATGATCTCGTCTTTCTCCGTCATGAACATGAAGATTCGCTTCTTCCTCGCTTGTGCTGCGACCTGTATGGGATCGAGAAAACTGGCTTCTGTAGTCGAAGCGGATTTAGTTTTCAGACGCTTTACGAGTTTACCGATGTTGGCAACTAATCCAGGTTCTTCGGCATCAACGAAACCAGCGCCACCAAGAAAAATAACCCCAGAATCGATTCGCTGGTCCGTACCTAAGGCATATGCCGACAAAACGGCTCCTAAACTTATTCCGAAAATTGAGATCGAGGAGGGTGGCGCTGGCAGACGAGTGAGCGTCTGTGTGAGCGCTTCGTCGGTGATCAAGACCTGCCTACTAAAGAGCAGATTAAATCGCGAAAAAACCGAGAAATATTTCCCGAGGGTCGTAATCTTCTCTAAGAAAAGCACGGTTGTTTTATTTTTAGCGAGGTGGCGGGCGATTGATTTTTCCATCCAATCGATCGGAGATAGATTGGGCTCCAAGATCACGAGCGGACGGGAGATCTGATCATCCTGGCGATAGAGGCGAAACGCGATTTGCTGTACTTCGCCGGTTTCTGTGTCGATGAGAGAGCCGCAGTACTTTTCTAAGATGTATTTCTTCTGAATCGATTTCGAGCACAACGCGGTTTCAAAACGGACGTTACTCGCGACGGCATGATCCGAAAACGAAATCAAAAAAGTCAGCGACAGTAATGTGGCAAGAATCGTCTTCATAGCAAAACGCAATGTAGCCGATTAACCGATCGTTGACTAACTCGAACGGTGTCATCTATTCGGTCAAGGTTGTGGAACGGAGCTGATTTCGTTTCGATGTTTTTCGATGACGCCGAGGAAAATCGTCTGGAAGGCTCTAATATCCTCCTCGCTCATTTGCGATTGATTCCACGTTACGGTCATCAAGTGGTGAGTCTGATTTCTCAGGCAGCAAAACGAGATCGGATGTCGAGACGTCAATTGAGAGGCCAGTTCGACGGAATGAGTCTTCGAGAAGAGTTCCTCAGATCCAGGGAAACGCTCGATCGTAGATAAAACGGTGGTACCGAGATCAGCCCATGGACGATTGGCGTAGAGGTTCAGGAGTACTGCTAGCGCGCGTCTTGGTAGTCGACTCGTCCGTAGAAGATGCGTGGGAGCGTACCACTCTCCTCCTTCGATACTCAGTTTCTTTTGGCGATTGAGTTCACCGACGAACCTTGCGAGAGATGACGGTGACTTCGCTCGACGATCATAGAGGCGAATTCTCGTCGACGCATTTCCGAACCCTTCGAATGGATGTTTCCTGAAATTGAAAGGTACGAGTAACGAGTTTCTCTGTCGTTCACGCGCTAACCCGTATCGTTCGTTCCATTGGGCAACGGCCTCAAGCAGGCTGGCGCAGATGAGGTCATTGTTCGAAAATGCTCGATTATCAGGAGAGGATTCGAAATGAGGAAACGAAAAAGTGCTCCACTTCCGGACGGGACGCGAAAGGGATATGGGAGAAATGGTCAGGCGGTCCGATTTTCCGAAGAAGGATTCGGAATTTTTAGAAATACGTTTTTCTGGAGCGACTCGATATTTGAGTGGAGGGACATTCAGTGATCCCGGAATTGTACCCAGTTGAGTTCCCATCCAAAGGAACAAACTGAGTCCGTCGCCGATTGCGTGGTGCATGCGGGTGACCAAAAAAATGCGATCTTCGCAGGGAATCCACAGCTGTTGGATCGGACGGGCTCGTTTGAGATCGAATTGAGATGAGGACCACTGCTCGATCAGGGGTCGAACCTGATCTCGAGTCGACGGTTCGCGAGTCTCGATATCCCATGGCACATCGTCGGTGCGCCAGTCCTTGCCGTCGAAACGACACCCCGACCGAGGAAAACGTTGAAACGCATTTTCCGCTCCCTGGCGGAGGCGATTGAGTGAGTATTCAGAAGCATCCAGCTCGAGCGTCAGGATGAAATCAAAACGCTCGTCTGGACCCTCGCTCTCCAAAAAAAGGAAATCCAAAAACTCTAGCGGGTATACACCGGAACTAGCCGGCACGTTTGGATTCGAGGGGTTTGCCATGAGTAACGTCATCGAAAATGGTGGCATATTTCGGTTCTACCGTGCCGAACGCCCGATCCATAAATGTGGTGAACAAGCCGAAATGTGCGCGACCATTCCAGTGGTGGAGGCTGTGATAAGTGGTCGTAACCATCCACTTGCCCATCCAGGTGGATGCGAACCGTTTGGGAAGGATTTCGACGTTGGAGTGACCGAGCACATTTACGAGAAAATTATAAAAATGGTAAACGAGCAGCGACTCAACCGGGATCGCGATGAAATGCGTGAGTAGGCTCGGTAGCAAGAGCATACCGATGATGTTAAGAGTTTTTTCGGGAAGTGAAAGAGATAGCGCAGAGAGTGCATGCGTGACGCGCGATCGGTGATGTTGCACGTGCCACTTCATAAAAGGACGAGTGTGCAGCAGGCGATGGGTGCCATAGAACCAGACCTCGAAAATCGCGTAGGTGAGCCCGAAGCCGAGAAAAAATCGGGACCACTGGAACGAATGGAAAACGATGATTCCGGAACCTAAAATCAAGGCGAGCGCGGTGCCGTCCAGCAAGTTGACTTTGATGTTTGCGATGGTTTCTGAGCGAATTTGAGCCGCATCATGAGAATGGCGAACGACGTACCGATCTTGGCCGAAAATCAACACGATCAAGCGAATGATCAAGAATCCAACGATCGCTCTTCCCAGCAAATAGACCATTGCCAGACCGAAGAGAGATACAAGTGGGAGGCGAGGTAACCATTCACCCCACATGTCGATCACCGATCAGTGGATGAACCTGTTTTCTCCATAACGAGGGCACGAGCGCATACAGCATCATGACGACATAGGGTTCGGGGTACGTATGCCATTCGCTTTTGCGCTCGGGCAAACGATAGAACGGGAGGCTCGCCGTACGATGATGTTCTGAATGATAGCCTAAGTTGAAAAGCGACCAATTCGTAAAAGGCGATACACAGTCCCAGGAGTGGTGATGACCGACGGGCTCGCCATCCAGACGAAGAAGCCCATAGTGCTCCACGTAGTTAATCCACTTGAGTAGGGCGAGTGTCACGATACCTTGAGTGATGAACGCGATAGGCGCGTAGCCTCCGAAAATCAAACCTGCACTGATCGTGAGACCGATTTGCGTTGCGGTGAGTACGCGCATTTTCGAAGGATTTTTGCGCCAGCACATGCGGTAACCCTGCGGAACTGAGCGGATGAAAAAACGATAGAACGACTCTCCCGTACGCGCAGTATCGGGGTCAAGCGGGGTAGCGACATGCAAGTGATGAAGCATGTGCTCGTGAGCAAAGTGTGGGTAGTTAATCGCGTAGAGGAGGCCTTTGCCCCAGAGACGAGCGAGTTTTGATTTGCGATGAATGAGCTCGTGTCCGGCCGCAATTCCAATGATTCCGCCCGAGAGGCCAGCCAGAACCCCGGAAACCACTGCAGCGTCGAGTGACGAAACTCCCAGGGTAAATGCGCGGTAAAGAACCCACCCTTGAAACGGGAGACAGAGAAACACAGCGAAACGAGGAAGCCAACCTGCGCGCGAGGGAAGTGTCTGAGGCATTGCTGGAAAATTGAACCAACGATGAGCGACTTTATCGATGATCGGATGAAACAGAAAACCGACGCTGAGCGGAACTAAGACGGCCCAAGCAGGCAATCCCATGAAGAGTCCGCAGAGGAACGGCACGACAAAAATCATCAAATAGTTGAGATTCCAAAGCATGTCTCGTCCCCCTCGAGTTCAATAAAGCTCGTGCGGATTAACATGCGACCTGCAATTCTCAAAGCTGAATAATTTTAGTGAGAATTGCCGGTCCGTCACGTATGTAGACGCAGCAATGGCTACGGAAAATAGTCACATACGTCGAGAGCTTTTGTTCCTACCGGTCGCTATTTCAGCGGTTTGTTTACTGACGTATGTATTCCTGTCGATATTGAAACAACGTTCCGCGTATGTGCCGTCACTGTTTTTCACTTTGGCTCTTCTGGGACTACTTGAATGGATAGCTCCTCGGCGTCCCGTTCGCTACGAGAGAAAAAAACTGATCGTAGATACATTCTGCATCGTAATGAATCCGCTGATCGTCGCAGCACTCGGTTACGCGATCGTTGAACCCATGCGGCCGAATGGCGTGGGTTTTCTGCCCTGGATTCAGAGTTTGAGGCTTCCTGTGCAGGTGACGGTGCTCTTTCTGCTGACGGAATTTTTCCGGTATTGGGCTCACCGGTTTCAGCATGAACTACCGCGATTGTGGAAATTCCATGCGGTTCATCACAGCATGAAAGAGATCTATTTTTACAATCAGTTCCTCTCGCATCCGGTCGACTATTTCCTGAGGAATAGCCTCACCTTTGCGATCATGTTTCTTTTTGCGTTTTCGCTAGAGGCATTTGCTTACTCGCAGGCCATTGCGACCGTTGTGGGAATGGTCACCCATGCAAATTTCACCATCCGAAGCGGATTTTGGAACGTCTTTTTCCCCACCTCAGAGGTGCACCGCTGGCATCATTCGACGGATCCTCGTGAATCTGACTGCAACTACGGTATCGCGTGTTTGCTTTGGGACCACGTTTTCGGAACTTATCGTCGATTTGACCTGGCCAGCGAGCCGAACACATACGGAATTGAGGATAGTAGATACGGAGCGGATGATCTGAAAAAAGTGATTCTCGCTCCGTTTAGTTCCTAGCGTACGCGAGGTTCGAGTTGCTTCAGGAGCGTTTCAGCGCCGTTGTAATCTTTGAATCGCAGAGCGATCGACAAGCCATAGAGTTGGTTGGAAGGTAGCTTGGACACTTCGCGATCGTAAGTAAATACGCGGCTAGCGCGTTGTCGGAGCGCGACTTCATAGCGGTCATCCCGGCTAAAGCCGACGGTAGACCCCACGACGAGGATTCCGCCAAGGATTAGACCGAGGAGTAACAGAGGTAAATGTGCCTTTTTGCCTGGTTTCATAACTTCCTCATCCTCTATCGGTGCAATTGCCTTGCCGCTTGAGACGCGGCGACCCACGATTTAAAAGGTTTCCAGGTCCAAACTGTGGTCAAAGTTTAGGCAGGCGTCTGAGGGAGTGGCGCATGTGTCCTGAAAGACACGGAAAACTGCCTTACGACCTTGAGCGCGGGGGGGCGAATATGAGAGAAGATTCCTCATGAAGACCGCTGAAATCCGCTCCCGCTTCCTGAAATACTTCGAGTCAAAAGGGCACCAAATCGTCGAAAGTTCATCTCTCGTACCCTCAAATGACCCCACCTTGCTGTTCACGGCGGCCGGGATGGTGCAATTCAAGGATGTTTTCTTGGGCAAAGACCCGCGTCCTTATACTCGAGCGGCAACCGCGCAAAAGTGCGTGCGCGCCGGCGGCAAACACAACGATTTAGAAAACGTCGGGTTCACTGCTCGCCACCACACGTTTTTCGAGATGCTCGGGAATTTCTCGTTCGGCGACTATTTCAAGAAAGAAGCCATTTCGTTCGCATGGGAATTCGTCACGAAGGAATTGAAACTTCCTGTCGATCGCGTTTACGTCACCGTTTTCGAAAAAGACGACGAGGCTGAGAAAATCTGGCACGAGCAAGAAGGCGTGCCGATGAATCGCATCTATCGCCTCGGTGAAAAAGACAACTTCTGGGCGGCCGGAGACACCGGTCCTTGCGGCCCTTGTTCAGAAATCTATTTCGATCGCGGACCGAAGTACGGCCAGGACGATTTCCTGAAATCCCAAGCCGCCAACGAAGACCGATTCATGGAGTTCTGGAACCTCGTGTTCATGCAGTACGATCGTGATGCTTCGGGAAAACTCTCGCCGCTTCCGCGTCCGAGCGTCGATACGGGAGCTGGTATCGAACGGATCGCTTCGATCCTCCAAGAAGTCGACACGAACTACGACACGGATATCTTCCAACAAATCATTCAGAAGACCGCGCAACTCGCGGGAATGCCTTACGATCCGTCCAAGGAAACCGCAGTCTCGTTTCGCGTGGTCGCGGACCATGCGCGGGCGGCGACGTTCTTGATCGGAGATGGTGTCCTCCCGTCTAACGAAGGCCGCGGTTACGTGCTTCGCCGGATCATGAGGCGCGCGATTCGCCACGGTAAGAAACTCGGTTTCGAAAAACCTTTTCTCAATCAGGTTTCCCAATTCGTGATCGATGAAATGTCGAGCGCGTATCCGGATCTCCTGGATAAACGTTCGTTCATCGAGCGCGCGATCTTGGCCGAAGAAGAGCAATTCCTGCGCACGCTCGCCAAGGGCCTCGAACTTCTCGAAGAAGAATCCGCCAAAGTGGCCAAAGGTAAGTCATTCCCGGGCGCCGTCGCTTTCAAGCTCTACGACACGTACGGCTTCCCGCTCGATCTCACTCGGGTGATCTTGGACGAAAAAGGTATCGCGCTCGACGAGAAGGGTTTCGAGGAATCGATGGCCACTCAGCGCGCCGAATCTCGCAAGAGCTGGAAAGGCTCCGGCGAACAAGCGATCGATGCGATTTACATGGAGATCGCAAAACGCTTGAAAGCGTCCAATGAACTCCCGGTCTTCGACGGATTCGAGAAATTTGAGATGGATGCCAAGCTCGTTGCACTCCTCGAAGTTACGGATTCCGGACTACGAGAGGTGAAATCCTCCGAAGCTCCCGCATTCGCGGCAGCCGACGGATCGGACGCGAAGATCGTTGAAGCCGTTTTCTCTAAGACACCGTTTTACGGCGAAGGTGGCGGTCAAGTCGGAGATCGTGGCACCGTAACGTCAAACTCTGGATTTGCGGCGGATGTCGTGGACTCCCAAAAACCAGTGCCGGATCTCACGGTGCTGAGCCTGCGTCTGACAAAGGGCACGATCAAGCTGGGCGAAACCTATCATCAGTCGGTCAATTCTGAGATTCGTATGGCCACGACCCGTAACCATACGGCTACTCACTTGCTTCACTGGGCGCTTCGCAAGAAGCTCGGAACGCACGTGAAACAGGCCGGATCGATCGTGACGCCGGATCTGCTTCGTTTCGATTTTTCGCATTTTGAGGCGCTGAAGCCGAATGAGATTCGCGAGATCGAAGACGAGATCAACCAGAAGATCTGGAAGAACGACGGCGTGAAAAAAGTGATCATGCACAAGGATGAGGCTGTCAAAGCCGGCGCTATCGCGTTCTTCGGCGAAAAATACGGCGATCAGGTTCGTGTGGTTTCCGTGGGCGATTTCTCGACTGAACTCTGCGGTGGTTGCCACGTCGATCAATCCGGTGACATCCACTTGTTCAAGATCGTCAGTGAGGCCGGCATTGCTTCGGGCGTCCGCCGGATCATCGCGAAAACGGGTCAAGGTGCATTCGACTACCTCCGTGAACAGACGGACTTGCTGGCGACCTCACGCGACCTTCTTAAAGCTCAAAGCTCAGAAGACACGCCTGAGAAAATCGAGCGCCTGATCATGGCCGAACGCGAAGGCCGCCGTCAGATCGAACAACTCAAGGCGCGGGAAACCGGACAGGCATTCGACGCCATGCTCGCCTCTGCGCAAGACGTGGGCGGCGTGAAACTCGTTTCAAGCACGATCCAAGTCACCGAAGGTGCCCAGGCGAAACTTCGGGAATTGGGTGATGCGCTCAAATCCAAGGCTCCGAACGCGATCGGCATTTTCCTCGCTCACGAGGGCGGCAAGGTGCAGCTCGCCGTTGCGGCGGGTTCTGACGCGCAGAAGAAATTCGGCGCCCAAGTCGTTCTCAAAGAACTCCTTCCTCTGATCGAAGGACGGGGCGGCGGTAAGCCGGACTTCGCCCAAGCAGGTGGCACGAAGCCTGCTATTCTCTCCGACATCATCGCGGTTGCCGTGAAGATGTTCACGAAAACTGCTTAAATTTTAAGCAAGGAGAGATTCTCATGTTGAAAACGGTCGCTTGGCGGTCGGGCAAAGTGTCCCTAGCAGTAGTTGCTGGGATCACTCTGGCTCTATCCGGATGTACTTCTAAAAAGAATGCTTACGAAGGACTCCAGGTTCTTCGCACTCCGATTAAGGACGAAGTGAAAACCCTGGATCCGGCCAACGCCTACGACAGCGTCAGCCTCGATGTTCTGCCGAACATCATGGAAACGCTCTATCAATATGAGTGGAACAGCCCGAACAATAGACTGATCCCGCTTCTTGCCGACGGCCTCCCGACTTATTCCAAGGATCGCCTGACGGCTACGATCGCGATCAAAAAAGGCATCAAGTTCGCCGACGATCCCGCGTTCAAAGAAACGAACGGCAAAGGCCGCGAGCTCAAAGCACAAGACTTCGTGTACGCGATCAAACGCCTCGTTCATCCAGGCGTTCAATCGAGCGGCAGCTGGATTTTCGAAGGTCGCTTGAAAGGCTTCTCAGAATTCCAAAAAACGCTTCGTGATACCGCCAAAGATCAACTCGCGAAAACCTTCGACGAAGGTCAGATCGAAGGTCTGAAAGCCCTCGACGATCACACGATTCAGATGACGTTCACGAAGCCTTACCCGCTGCTGATGCACATGCTATCGATGACCTTCACCGCACCAGTCGCCAAAGAAGCGGCCCTCGCTTACCAAGACGAGCGCGGTCAGATCAACGAAAAGCCCGTGGGAACCGGTCCATTCGTTCTCGAAAAATGGGAACGCGGACATGAACTCGTTCTCGGCAAGAACACGCATTTCCGTGGCGACCTCGCTCCATCCACGATGGGCCAAGACGCGGGCAAACCGATGCCGTTCCTCGACAAGCTCGTATTCCAGATCATGAAAGAAGAGCAGCCGATGTGGCTGAACTTCCAAAAGGGCGAACTTGAAATCGGCCGTATTCCGAAAGACAGCTACAGCCAAGCAATCGGTTCGGCGGGCGGTCTGAGTGACGAACTCAAGAAAAAAGGCATCCAGCTCGACGTCGTTCCAGCAACGGTGTTCTACTGGATCAACTTCAACACCAAGGATAAAATCCTTTCGAATAAGTACCTTCGTCAGGCGATGTCCTCGACCATCAATCGTGAGCAGTGGATCGAGCTCTTCACGAACGGTCGCGGCAAGAAGCAAGTCACTGCAGCTCCAAACGGTCTTGCTGACCGCGTGGAAGACGCCAAACTCAAGTACGACTTCGACCTCGCCAAAGCAAAAGAGCTCCTGAAAAAAGCCGGCTACCCAGACGGCAAAGGGCTCCCTCAGCTGACCCTCGATATGCGTGGATCGGACTCGACGAGCCGTCAGCTCGGCGAATTCATCGCTAAGCAGTTCGCGCAGATTAACATTCCACTGAACGTTGTGTACAACACGTTCCCGGCATACCTGGAGAAATCGAAACAAGGCGCGCTCCAGATTTCGTACGGCGGCTGGCAGCTCGACTACCCAGATGTTGAGAACGTGTACCAGCTCCTCTACGGCAAGAACGTAGCGCCTGGACCGAACGATGCGAACTACGACGTGCCTGAGTTCAACAAACTCTATGAGAAAATGGCCGAGATGGATCCAGGTCCTGCACGCGCAAAACTCATCAAGCAGATGGACGACCTCGTTCAAGAAGACGTGCCATGGGCGATGGGCTTCTACCGCGACGAGTACACCTTGGTTCAAGGCTCGGTGAAGAACTACAAAGGTTCCGGTTTCATCCGCGACAACTACAAGTACCTCAAGATCGACAAAGAACCTCGCAAGCAACTGGCAGAGTAACCGCGAGTTCATGAAGTTCGAAGGCCCGGAGTCCATTGGATTCCGGGCTTTTTTGTTTTGTTCGGTAGGTGCTTCCGCTGTTTCATCTTGCGTGGTAACGCAGCTCAAAAGGAACAGTCGTTATGAAGAATTGGAAGCAGTGGATCGTAATTGTCCTGATCGTCACCGTGCCTTTTTCGCAGTCGTTTGCGAGTCGTTGGCAAATGAGAACGGTTCTGAACACTCTTCATTCGGAGTTTGCGTCTGCTCGAAGTGAAAGGGAGCGTCGAGACGCGGCGCAGCGCTTCGTAAAGAATTTACATGAGATCGAATCGTCCGGTACGTCTCGCAACGAACTTCTTCAAGAACTCAAATCGCTCGCACTCGACCACCAGACGGAAGCTCGCCTGGAAGCGTTGATTTCGGGAGTCACGTCGGGCGTCCTATCTCAGGACGAATACCTCGCGGAGGCGCTCTCGATCGCAAAAGCTACTGAAGCTACCGGCGCAGCTTACTCCGGCTCGGACGAACGCGGAATCATCATTGGCAGCGCGATCTTTGTGGTCGTCCTAGCCGTACTGACGATGGTCACTTATCGAGAGCCTACCGATTGCAACCTGAACTATTACGGTTACTTGTACTGCACGTACTGAACGCGCCCGGAGGGTTTTGGGGCTGAATCTATGTAAATCGATGGATTTTGACCGCAGACGCGGAGGAATTCGTAAAACCACCGGAGTGTACAAAAAGTACATGAGGATGGTTTTACGAATTACGACAATGTTTCCGGTCAAAAGACACGATTTAGAAGTGAAAAGGCCCAGATCCTCCTTGGATCCGGGCCTTATCTTTGGCGGATCGTGAAGCGGAGGGGTTTGAGGGGTACGCTTCACCATCCTGATCGCGGGGCTAACCACGATTGAGAGGGGCTATGTGTATAGAGCGATCCTTCGAGTGTTCAACGGAGAGATTGAGGGGTGAGGGTTCTCTCCATTACTAACGTTCTGCGTCGAAGAACCTACCTACAAATCCAGAATCTCATGACCGATTAAAATGATCAAGAAAAATTGTGCATTGAGTCAAACAATGTTCTTAACATTTAACAATGGATGATTTGTGTGACAGAAGGGTAAAAATCTCGAGTCTTTTCAAATCTTTACCTAGGGTAAAAAAGCGTAAAAAAAGTGTGCATTCGGCTCAGCCCCCATGATACGCCCCTCCTGAAATGGTCCCTAAGATCGTTACGAAGGGCAGCTTTTAGACGGGGGTCTAGAAGGGGGAGCTCTTCCAAATATTTGGAGGAATCTATGAAAAAACTGAGTCAACTTTTTGTTCTCGTGTTGTCCTTGGCATTGCCAATGGCACAAGCCAGTGCGACCGAAGCTAGCGTGAAAGCTGCTATCGACGGTCTCCACAGCGAACTCGCAGCTGCTAAAAACAAAGCAGGCGAAGGTCAAGCTGCTCGTAACTTCATGGAAAAGCTGACCCAGATGGAAAAATCTGGAATGGATCGCACTGAAATCGTGCGCCAGCTGAAAACCATGGCTCTCGATCACCAAACCGAAGCTGAAGTCGACGCTCTCGTCGCTGCAGCTGAAGCGGGCGTTCTTTCGAAAGACGAAGTTCTTTCGCAAGCTCTCGACATCGCTAAGCGTACCGAAGCAACGGGCGCCGCTTACTCCGGTAGCGCGGCTCTCTATGTGACGGGTGCTCTTCTCGTGATCTTGGGCGTCGTTGCGATCGCTGGTAGCGGTTATGGCTACGGATACGACTACTACGATCCGTACTATCCTTACTGCTACTACGACTACTACGGTTACTACTACTGCTACTAAGCCGTACCGCTTCTCTGAAGCTCGGCTTAATTGCTAATGATTTAATGAAGCCCGGGGGGGCGCCTGCTCAGAAAAAGACTACAGAGTCTTCCTAGAGCTCGCATGTCACCCCGGGTTTTTTGTTATTTAGGGAGCGAAGCGTTCGATGTTGAAAAACCCTTTGTTGAAAACAGGACTGTGGATCGCGTTTGGTGCGGTGGTCTCGCTCACTGCAGTGAGCGACATGTCCCAGCTTCAAACCAATCGGCTGCCCGCTACCGCATTCGAGGGATGCCGCTTAGGCGGTACCGAACACGCACGCTCGAACGGAATGGGGGCGCGTCTCTCCGCATCCGAGTCCGAGGCGCTTCTCGTCGCTTACTACCAAGGTTTCAGCCTAGGCGAGCGTTTGAAATCTCGGTTCGACGACGTGCTGGCCCAGAAAACTCCCACCCGCAAACTTTACTCTTCCGATACTTATGCCCAGCTCATGGTGTTGCGCGATCGCCAGGAAGCGCGAATCGATGCACTAGTCGAATACTTTGAAGTCGAGCTTCAGAACTCCATCACTCGTTCGCAAGGTCAGATCTCCATTCGTGAACTTATGGATCGTGTCTCCGGTATTGAAGCTGAACTCAATGCTCATGCCAAAGAGATGGGTTATCCAAAAACGGCTTCGCTCGCTTATAGCGTCATTATTGAAGATCTCGAAGCCAGCGTGAACCAATACGCTGAATGCTTGGCTCAGCGAAGCGTATCGAATCTATTTCCGCTCTCTTCGCAGGTAGCGTCGGGATCTTCTTCTCGTATCGAAAAATTCAAACGCGAAGGACTATTCGCGGACGTTGCACGCGAGACTCGTGCAGCCGAGCTAACGATTGGTACTCAAGCCAGCACGGCTCCCGAGCGAGTTGAAGAGAATGAAGTCTTGGAGCAGTCCAAAAGCATGCAGCAAGATCTCTCGGAGATTTTCGGTGCCAATCGAGTGGTAAACGAAAACTCCATTCGCCCGGGTGTAGATGCTCGTGGAAATGTTACTGGCAACGGTTTTCCGACCAACGCTTGGGCGTTCACGTTTGATGATGGCCCTGGAAAAAACACGCCCTTAGTCCTCGATCATCTTCAGGATCTCGGGATCAAAGCGACGTTCTTCGTGTTGGCGAAAAATCTTCAAGGTCCCGTGCTTCGAGCGCACGCTCTCAGGGCGCAAGCCGAAGGTCACGCGATGGCGAGCCACAGCTATACACACGCGAACATGCCCAAAGTAGGTCCGGCAACCCAGCGCCGCGAAATCCGCGACGCCGCGGTAGACTTCAGAAATCGATTCGGTTTCCGTCCGAAATTTTATCGCCTCCCTTACGGAGCCGGTATGTCGATCCGATCGATCCGTGCGCAGATCGCGAACGAAGGAATGATTCACGTTTTTTGGAACGTCGATACGCTCGACTGGCAGGATCGCAATCCAGTCTCGATCGTGGAACGCGCGAAAACTCAGATTAATCAACTGCGTCGCGGAGTCATCTTGTTCCATGACGTTCACGATCAGACCGTGATCGCGTCCAAAAAACTCATGGAGTTCATGAAAGCTCCATCAAAAGGAACTCGTTTCGTCACGATACCTGAAATTGTGGATGAGTTGAACGGCGTTTCTACTCCGATACCCGCACCGACTGCGACGGCGACGACGGTGGCGCCAGCTCCCGTTCGCTACTCGGATTGGTAGAAAATATCCAAAGATTCCACGTTTTAGAATTCCGAATACAGCAAATAGTTAAACATTCATATGATAAGATCCCGCAACTATGTTTCGGAATCTTTTATTATCGTCCCTCAAGATCCCGTGCTTGCTGTTTTTATTTTCCGTCGTATTCGCTGGCGCTTCCGCCGCCCATGCCAACGAACCTCGCTGGTATCAATCCGGTAAGGAAACGGATTCGTTTTTCGAGACCGATTGGAAGCGAGACGAACTTGCGATCGAGTACCAGGTCTGGGGACGGGTTTGGGCAGAGAAATCTGATCAGTTTCTGGCAGAGTTCAATCCGGCTGCTCCGAATAAAATCTGCGAAGAGCAGCTTCTTGAGCGATGGTATCGCTTGATTCAGTCATCGGTTCCTGAGTTCACGCGTGAAAAACTGATCTCGTTCGTTCAATTCCTCCGAGCCCAAAACCTGGTAGATGATCTCGTCTATTACGTACTCAAGAAATCATTGCCAGCTTGGTCTGCCAGTCAGGGGTTGTTCGTTCCCACGGCGATATCGGATGAAAAGCTCGATCAACTTTCTCCGAAAGAACGAGATGTCGCAATCGAACTTCGCGGTGAGCGATTCTGTCTTTCGCGGTCGATCCGCAAATGGATGCCACGAGCGATCAACGATAAAGTTCGTCGTAATCGCTACGTCGAACTTCGGACACAACTGGAAACTCAGGCACCGGGCGTGGTCAGTTGGCTAGATGGTTACTATGAAGCTGGCTGGGACAGCTCATCGCTATCGCTCGATCTGATCCGTGGCTATGCGGTACCTGGTGAGCGCGCTAGGCCGCCTAGAAATCTCGTCTCTCAGTACATCAATCTTGGGCCCTCGGAATATTCCTCGACCAAAAGCCCACGAGACAAGAAACTCTCGATTCGGCTTGAGATGCACGAGCGCCTAACGCCTCGCCATTGGGTTCTGATCGACGAGATCTGGCTCAAGTTCATCAAGCGACGTGATACGCAGGCGACTCGCAAGGAAATCATCACTTACGCGGATGGCACGACGGAGACTACGGTCAATGAACACGGAAAACCGGCCGAACCGTTTCGTGTTTACACCCAGCAAGAGAAATTCGAAGCCGCGCTTCAGGATCTCAACGTCGATTTGAACTCGAACGATATTCTCAGGAAATCTGGCGTGGACTTCTCGGATGCCATCATGGTCGGTATCGAAATGGGCAGAATTCGTCCCGAAGACGTGGACGCATTCTACGAATTGTCTTTGGCTTGGACGCAGTCAGAAACCAAGACCGAGAAAATCCTGAAATGGGTGAAGCGTGTCGGCATACCAGTGATCAGTTTTGCGCCTCCTCCTTGGAATATGCTCAGCACGTTCATCTTAGCGGCGAGTGACTATTTCTCGAAGAAGAACAATCGACCGTTGTCCGCTCGAATGAGGGGAGTGACCCGATGAAAAAGCTCGTTTACGTAGGATGCATCCTGGTTGGACTAGCGTTTACCCAAGTATATGCAGCGGATGCGCCGAGTTTCCAGATCATCGAGCGTGGAAAAAAAGCCAAGGCGATCGAAGTCGTCGTGCCTTTTACTTTTCTCAAGGATCCTCGTTTTTTCGAGAGCGAATCATTCCGGGTGGTGCTGGGAAAAAGCGACGAAACGATTCGAACCGACGTAGCTGATTCAGAAGTTCGCCTACGGGCCGCGAACGTCCTCTATCACATGGAAAAAGCGAAACGTTATTTCTCCGAACACCTCGGTTACGAGAAGGTAAAATCACTCCCGCAAATTTTGCTCCGAGTGGAGATGGACGTCGCATTCAGCTCCCGTGAGCTGTTCGATGACAAAGAAGCTCCATTCAACGATGTCTATACGATCCCGCCAGGAACGAAATGGCAGACGCAAACTTGGTTCTATAAGAAAAAAGCCATTCGCGTAAAAGACATCTTGGCCGGTTTGGCCGAAGATCCTGCTGCCGGTGAGATTCAGAAAATCCGACGTTCCATCCTAGATTGGCAAACAGATCTCGGCATTCGAAACGGCGTGGGGCTCGCTCTCGGGCAGAACGCCGGAGTGCGTGAGATGTACTTAAGCAGTTTAGGTTCGCAGCTGAAATCAATCGTGCTAGCCGAAGTGGGACTGAGGCTGCTCAAGGGCCTAAACCGCCTATTTCAGCCGAAGTACTATTTCCTCGATACGGCGCTCATTCCCGAAGTGATCTATCATGAGTTCACACACATCGCGTTTTGGGACATTCTTTCGAACGCGGTCTCGATGCCCGTGCCCGAGGGGATCGCAAACTTTTTTGCGACTCAGATGATCGATCATCCCAAGCTGACTGCAAAATTCAAAAAAGCGTTTACTGGTCGCCCGGCGAATGGAAATGACTCGGGCTACTACCAATACACGTATGAGGACGGCGGCGAAAAGGCCCGCAACGATTTCGTCTTGGGCCTGCTCTGGCAACTCAGGTGCGTGTTCGGTCAGGAAAAAGCGGAACGGTTGGTACTCGAAGCCGTGAAGACCGGAAAACTCACGGGCGGTTTCTCCAAGGTGCGCAAGGATCTCCTGGATGCGCTCCATTTGGCGCTTGTCCAAGTAAGTCTGCCAGAAGATTTGATTGGGGATCAGATTCGTCTCGGTATGTATTTTAAATCTAAGTGGGAAGGGTATCCCGCGAAGACTTGCGACTAAGCGAGGACTTCGACGATCGTTCCTTCGGGAACCAGGTCAAAGATTTCGATCACATCGCGATTCGAGAAGCGAACGCATCCATGAGACGCTGGAGTTCCCAGAAGATGTTCTTGATTGGTTCCATGCAAGTAGATGTACCGGTCGATCGTGTTTGAATTGCTCTCTTCGATTCCTTCGAGCCAGAGAATTCTGGTCAGTACCAGGTCCTCGGAAGACGCGCTCAGACGGTTCGACGGTCCCGGTGACCAGAGCTCCGGTGTCGGCAAGCGGCGTTTGAATACGGTGCCCAGTTCGCAGCCATGGCCGATTTTGGATGAGATGCGCAGTAATCCCAATGGTGTCCGAAAGCTGCCCATCTCGCAGCCCAGGCCGCGTTCAGCGGTCGAGATTCGATAGGTTTTGAAAAGCTGATCGCCTTCGAATAGTTCCGCTGTCTGTGTGGATGCCCGAACAACGATTCTGAAACCAGCCATCGTGATGACCGTTTAGCGAAGCTTGATGCCGAAAACGGCCTTGCCCGGCGTGTTCATGACTCCGCTCGTGTAGATCGCGTACTCATCTTCGCCCCAGTAGAAATCAATACGACCGGCGGTCTTGATAGCGCCACCGACGTCTTGAGTGACGGCGAATCGCGAGAATGGAGTTTGAGTCGGTGAGCTGACTGCGTCCGGACGAGCGGACTCGATGAACGCGAACGTTCCGAGCGGGAGCGCCTTGGGATCGATCGCCAGGGAGTGACCGGGCGTGAGTACGATATTCTCGACGCCGTAAGGGCCTTCATTGCCTTCTTTGAAAAAGACGTAGCTGGGAGTTTCTGAGAGGATCGGTTCGAGCAGTTGGGGGTTTTGCTCGAAATAGATCTTTTGGCCGGGAATGGTCAGTGTGAACTCGTCGGTGATGCCGCGATTTTTAAGGATCGTACGAGTCGAGACGTAAGGATGTCCGTTCGCGCCGTCGTAGTTCAAGATCTTGCGCTCGACGGTTCCATCGTCTTGACGAATCGAGATCGATCCGGCGCCTTGAACGTGGAAAATGAAAGACTCAAAAGGGTCTTTGACGTAAGCAATCTCGTGACCGCGTCCGCGAATCACGTTTCCAAAATCAATTTCACCTCGCGTGTAATAAGGTGCAAGCGAGCCGTCGGGGCGACGGTAGCGCCAGGTCGTTTTCCCCCCGGAGAGAACCTGAACGACCTCGGGTGGTCGTCGGTACATGGCGTAGCGGTATTCGCCTTGCGGGGTGGCGACTGCGTCGATGTGTGGGAAATAGTAACCCGTGAACGAAACGGTGCCTTGGCCATCGTTGCCCAAGGATTCGAACCAAGTAAACTCGTTTTTAATAATGTTGTAGATCGATTGAAAATCCGGCTGGGTGCGAGTGAGTTGGATCAATCGGTTGATCGTGTCGCCGCACATTTGTTTGCGTGTGACGCGAGTGGTTCCGTAGAGGAAGACTTCTTGTTGGTTTTTCTTGGTGCAGTTGGCGAGCTGTCTCTCAAGGGCGAGACGGAAATCGGTGATGCTGCCGTCCGGTACGCGCGACATGATTTGGGAGGCCGGTATGCGCCGGACATTGTAGCGGGTCGCAGCCTCTGTGCTTGCGATCGAAAATGCAGAGACGAGACCTGCGAACGCCATCCATCCGTGAATGTGTTTAACCATTTCAAAAAATTTACCTGTTATAAATCTAACAAAAAAGAAAATTCCTCAAACCAACTTTGCAATCTCCCGGTTTTGACTCAAGATTTGCGCATGAAAAATTTTCAGCGAACGTGTTGGGGTTTCGGTGCGGTGCTTTCCCTTTTTGCCTGTAGTTCGGCCTCAGTAACCAAAAATTCGGCGGTGCGTGACATGACTTCCCCGGCCACAAACTTTGAGAGTTTCCCTGCGTTTCAGAAGCTCACCGATGATTTTACGCTGAGCTACTACAAAATTGACCCGCTCTGGGACTACTATAATTATTCTGAACGCCCGGGATCGGAACTGGGGAATGAGCTTTCGGCCGAGAGCGTCTCCCGAGAGATTGCGCTCTGTACGGAGAGTCTCAACGCACTCAAGACCCTGAGACCCGCCTTGAAAAACAAGATCGATCTCGAAACCGCCACCATGTTCGAGGACTATTTGGTCAGTCGCCTCAAAGCGGCAAATAACCCTTGGGTTCGGCTGATCAGCGTCAATCATCTTTCGAATCGGATCTATTCCTACGGTCAGATGGGCGCAGGTTTGGAGAGCTATCCGTTTGAAGTCAAACAAGATTTCGAAAATTACATTCTCCGCGGAAATCAGCTCAAGGCCTGGAGTCAATCTTTTCGGGAGTCTCTTGAATACGCGAAAGCCAAGAAATTCAAGATCGGTAAGAATACGATCGAGCTCCTGATTCAGAATTGGGAAAAACTCGTCAAGCCGTCCATCGAAGAGTCCAGTTTCTATCAGCCATTGAAGATTGCCGAAAAGAAATTGAATCCGACGGAATTCGCGGCTCTGAGAGGCCTTTATTTAAAAGTGATTGAACAAGAAATCTATCCGGCGGTTCGTTCCAGTATCGATGCGGCGAAAAGTTACCTCCCGTTTGCCGGCAAGCAGTTTGGAATCTATAAAATCTTGGGCGACGACTCGCTCTATGATCTGTTTCGTGAGTTCGACACGGATCAGTCACCGCTTTCCGCGATTGAGATCCATCGCATCGGTCTTGCGGAGGTCAAGAGAATCCGCCAAGACATCGACGTCGTCCGTAAGAAAATGGGTTTCGGGCGGATGACGTACGAAGCATTTTTGGATCACGTACGAAAAGATCCAAAATCTTCTTACTCGACCTCTGAGGAGCTGACGGCGGCATTTCGAGATGCTGAGAAGCGCGTGAACAACGTGGTCGGGAACTATTTCTCCAATATTCCCAATCTTCCACTCGAGCTGCGAGGTATTCCGGATCCGAAAACGCCTGCCGGATCGTACTCCGGCGTGACGGATACGGTGAAACGGGCCTATTTCAATTTCAACAGCGCCGATTTGAAATCCACGACTCGCTACGGTACCCACACACTGTTCTTGCACGAAGGAGTGCCGGGCCATCATTTTCAACTTTCGATCAATTATTTGCTGAAGCCGAAGTTCGGAAAATTCCGCTCCGAAGTCTTTAGTTCCAATCCGTTCGTAGAGGGCTGGGCTCTGTACGCCGAATACCTCGGAAAAGAGATGGGCATCTACGATACCCCGGAACTTCTACTGGGTACTTACAACGACGAGATGATGAGAGCCGTTAGACTCGTCGTCGATACCGGGATTCACGCGCTCGGATGGAGTCGTAAAAAAGCGATTCACTACATGCACTCACAACTCACCGAGGATATCGAAGGAGTTGTTTCCGAGATTGATCGCTACTCGGTTTGGCCAGGGCAAGCACTCGGATATAAGCTCGGCCAGCTCGAGATCTTGAAGCTGCGCAAAGAGGCAGAGAAGAAGCTGGGAGCGCGATTCGACCTCAAGGCATTTCACCGAGTGGTGTTAGACTCCGGAACCGTTTCGATTCCGATGTTGCGCACGAATGTCACTCGGTGGATGAACGAGAATTAGGCTGGTATTAGGCGAAAAAAAACCTGATGAAGAGATTTCTCCTCACCAGGTTTTTTTGTTTAGTCGTTGTGTTCGCGATCTTGGGTGCCGAGTTACTTCTTCGAGGTCTGTTGAGCCGCTTTGGTGGCGGCAGACATGGCTTTGGAAGCAGGCGATTCGGTGGTTGCGCCCTTCAGTACGGCGCCGGCAGCAGGGAAGGCTTGGCCTTTTGCTGGAGCAGCCGTCGAGTCAGAAGCGGCAGGAGCAGCAGCTTTTTGTCCGATACCCGCTTTTTTCAGCACTTCTTCGCGGATCTTGGCAACCATTTCCGGACGATCTTTGAGGAACGTACGGGCATTGTCGCGTCCTTGGCCGATGCGCTCATCCTTGTAGGAGTACCAGGTCCCGCTTTTCTCGACGATGTTCATCGAGGCTGCGAGGTCGACCAGGTCGCCTTCTCGGGAGATCCCTTCGCCGTAGAGAATGTCGAACTCGACCTCTTTGAAAGGAGGAGCCATCTTATTCTTCACGACTTTGACTCGTGTACGGTTACCGATGACGTTTTCGCCGTCTTTCAGTGCGCCGATCCGACGGATGTCGAGACGAAGCGAGCTGTAGAATTTCAGCGCGTTACCACCGGTCGTGGTCTCTGGGTTACCGAACATCACGCCGATTTTCATACGGATCTGGTTGATGAAGATGACGAGCGTTCCCGAGCGGCTGATCGTTCCCGTGAGTTTACGAAGCGCTTGAGACATCAAGCGAGCCTGAAGACCCATGTGAGCGTCGCCCATTTCGCCTTCGATCTCGGCGCGTGGCACGAGGGCCGCGACGGAGTCGACGACGAGGAGATCGATCGAGCCCGAACGAACGAGCATGTCGGCGATTTCCAGCGCTTGCTCGCCCGTGTCGGGTTGCGAGATCAGGAGATCATCCGTGCGAACGCCGAGTTTGCGAGCGTAGTTGACGTCGAGAGCGTGCTCAGCGTCGACGAAAGCCGCAACGCCACCTTGCTTTTGGCATTCAGCGATCGCGTGCAGGGTGAGCGTCGTTTTACCGGACGACTCAGGTCCATAGATTTCCATGATACGGCCACGTGGGTAGCCGCCGATTCCAAGGGCGAGATCCAAGCTCAAAGAACCGGTTGGGACAACGGCAATGTCCTGAGAGACGAGATTTTCGTTTTCTCCCAGGCGCATGATCGAGCCTTTGCCGAATTGCTTCTCGATCGACTGAACAGCGAGTTCCAACGCTTTTGAACGTTGGGATTGATCCAATTTTTGCATTTCCATGCGGTGTTTACCTTCCTTTAGGTGAATGCGTGGGAGAGAGCAACGATCGTACCAAAAACAGAATGAGAGAGGAAGTGATGTCCCGCCGTTTTTGTCGGAGTTTTACGGGATTTTTTTCACGTGTGGGTGCGGCGAGCACACGAAGTTCGATCGCAGTGGATGAATAACTAATGCGACGCGCAACCCCAATGAAAACAGTACCATCACGCGGGCTGCCAGGACCGAGGTATCCAGTCACTGAAATTGCGATCGTTGCTGCGGGAGTTTTTTTGAGTGCAAGTTCGGCCAGAGCAATTGCGCACTCGCGACTCACGGCGCCTTTGGACTTCAGGAGGCGGGGAGAAACACCCAGCCAGTTTTGCTTGCTCGACTCCTGGTAGACGACAAACGAGCCGCAAAAAAACTCAGAGATTCCAGGTTCCGACGAGATTTCTGCGGCAAGTGCGCCACCGGTGCAGCTCTCAGCAAGCACGAGTTTTTCGCCACTTTTTTTAAATAATTCGAGTAGGCGACTCATCGTCTGCGCCCTGGATCCAGTTTCCAATCCATCCACGGGAATCGCCAATCGACGTAGCGTGCGAACGCCACGCCCTCCTCGCGGAGAAGCGCAAGTGCGTTACCCACGCAGAGCTGCCCGTGGCAGATGCCGGAACCACAGCCCGTTTGTTCGAGAGCCAGGCCGGGTGATGAAATTTTGGACTGTCGAACTTTGTCCAAGAAAGTTTCGGTCGTGAGGCCGATACAAGGGCAAAGGTAGGCGCCGGTTGATTTCGCGTCGTCGCGCTTGAGAGCCATACCTTTGCGAATTTCAGTTTGGCAGGCGAGTTTTCGGATGCCATCGATTTCGATCTCGCAGCGACCGCAGCTTCCGTCCGTACAATCGAGCTGATCTCCCGGACGTGAAATTCCGGTTTTAAACAATGCGCGTGAAACCGTAGAGCCGGTCTCAACCAGGCGTTTCTCTCCATTGATGAAGATCTCCGTCTTGCTTGCCAAGAACTGCTCGGAGTCCGTCCAAGGCGTGCGCTCGACCTGGGCGTCGGCCGCAGTTTTCGGTACGAGTGCGGCGCGGGCTTCCCAAATCAGGTGCTCACCCATCTCCAAAGTGACGCGTTTCCTGTCGAGCTGGGATTCAGTGACTCGACCGGTGCCTAGGGAGTCGCCACGACGATTGCGGAGTTCCAGCGTATCGCCTCGAGCGGGTTTTTGATCGGGAGTCCGCCAGGACAACGTGAGTTTCGCTTGCGAAGACTGCGGATTGGTTTGCAAGAGCACCGGTATCGATGCGGGGCAAACGTCCAAGCAGGCTCCACATCCCGTGCAGAGATCCTGCAAGAGAAACGACGGGGTGTCGCCACGATCGATGCGAATCGCTTTTTCTGGGCAGGCCGATTCACAGGTTCGGCACGAGATGTTCTCGATGCACTCGATCGACGCAACAGCACGAGAATCCGATTCGAGGTTCGGAGTGCCCGGGTGTTGATGGAGCACTTGAGTGGATGGCCGTGAAAGGAACTTGCCTTGGTATTGGAATTCAAAAGGTGAATCGAGGTGGTTTTTGAGGGATTTCCAAGTGTTTTTCGCGCGTCGGTGAATACGCTCGAGTTCAGTTTTGGATTTTCCTAGGTCCGTCGCGAGCGCACGGATGATCTTGACGCCTAGGAGATGGCTCAAGCTCTCTTCGGCCAGATGTGCGGCGGAGTCGTCGGCGGATCCCTTGAGCGATGTTTGCTCCAGGTCAAATCGCAGGCTGCCGGGAGGAAACTCTTTGTAACCTTCGTGAGTATTGAACGGGCCGACGGCGATCACGCGGCTGACCTCGATGATTCGTACTCCTCGGGAGTCTCGTACGCGGAATTCCGTCAGTTCTCCTCGACTCTCATCGAGCGCGACGGGCGTTCCTTCGATCGCGCGTCCGCCGAGGGACTCGAATCGGCGCTTCATCACTTCCCAGCCTGAGTATCGTTTGCCCTCCCAGGCGCCGCTCGTTTCGATGATCGTCACGGGAGATCTCGGGGCAAGCTCAAGTAAGCGAATCGCGAGGGAAAATGCTCCGTTCCCACTCCCTAGGATCGCAATCGGAGTTTTCTTGCGGACCCAATCAGCTTCGTAACCGAGTGCATTCCATTTGGTGCCGAGGATCACGCGAGAACCGGTTGAGCCCTGAAATGGCATCGGGATCTCGGCGGGACGACTGAATCTCACAATCGCGCGCGACTCGATTCGATGAACGCGTTTTTGAGAATCTTCGGCCAAAACGATGCAGCCTGCGGGAGTTTTCGGAACCATGCCGATCGCACGCAGACCTTCGCCGCCAATCCATCCGACCTTGAGGCCGTGTTTGGTCAAAAGCTTGGAGAGCGTAACGGCGCCGCGTGCGGGCCAGAACGGGAGATTCGGTCCTGCGGCTAGGATCACGTCGAATTGCGAAGCGCGAAAGTCGAGGTTCATCGGAGGTCCTCGCTCCAATCCTCGATCGAACGGGCGACGCGAGAAACTGGGCCATCGGAATTGGGAATGAGTTCGATTTTAAATGGCTGACTCTGAATGATGCTCGGAAGAGTTGAACTCGCTGGTTCAAACGTTTCGCGGTGGAGGAGTCTTCGGATGGTCATCGAATCCCAGTGCAAGAATCCGTCGACGAGTTTTCTAACGGCGCGGAATGAAGCCTCGCCGAAAGGCTCTTTTTCAGCGGTTTTTCTTAAAATGTGAACAGCGTGAGCTCCTCCGCGTTCGGGTACCGCCCAAACCCACGCGTCGTCGATCAGTCCCAAGTTCTCCGCGTCGATGGCATTTTTTGAAATGAGCTGCCACTCCTCATAAGAATGCGATTTACGGATCGGAGCGGGGCCGAGTTCGAATTTTCGAAAAAGTTGGTCGAGCCAGAATTGTATGCCCGAGGTCCAGAATACGGCGACTTGCGCCGGAGCACCGATGGAACGCGTTCGTTCATCGAGTCTGAACAAGATTCCGTCCGAGCGGAACTCGATCGGGTGCACATTGGTGAGGATCTCGACGTTGGCTTGATCACGCATGAACTCGAGGATGCCCGCACGGTAGCTTTCGATATCGATTTCTCCGAAACGAGTGAATTGGAGACTTGCGAATCGATCCGGTGCCGCGATCTTGGAGAGGTTCACGCCCGGGAAATGTTTGAGCGCCAGCAACCCCTCGCGGCTTTGAGGTTTCAGTTCAGAGTAGCGTTTGACGAACGCGTGCTCGTATTCGTTCCAAAGTTCGAGGTTCTTGCCTTGAATGACGACTTTGCGGCGGGCACGGATCTTCGGACCTCCGACGTCCGAGGAGCGTGTCTCGGTAGCGAGCGAGCCGGGATAGTACGACTGAAGGAGCCGGAACATTTCTTCAAACGAGTCATCGTCTCGCCCTTGGCCCAGTGGCCATTCCGGATTGAACGGGAGTTCCGAGTCTTCGAGGAAAAAATCGTAGTGTGGATTGAGGATCCAGATTTTGGCGTAGCGGGAGCGCAACCTGAACGCCGCTAAAAGCGGCGCAAGTCCGGTACCGATCAAGACGAGTTCAGATTCGAGACTCATTCATGAATGTGGCCATCACCCGTTTCATTGCCGTCTGGAGTTGAGCGCGTTTGTATTCGCTATGAGCGCTTCGACCGCGTTCATTCTCTTCGTGGGAGGCGCGATCGACGACTTGAACTTCGTACGGATAGAAGAAACGAATCTCCTTCTGTACTTTTTTCAGATCGATACGGTCGACGATCTTCGACGAATGCTCCAAAAGTTGATTCGTTTTCGAGAGGCCTTTTAGCTCCTTCAAGTCATCATACAGAGGATTGCGGAGTTTAATCAACTGACGGCACGTGAACTGGATGCTTCGGTAGTGGGAGCTCGTATGAGGATTGAGCGCGTCCTCTCCTCCGTTTGCTGATTGCTCGGAGAGTTCCTGGAGCTTGGACAGCGAGAGTTCGGAGCCTACTTGGTGAATCGATCGCTTGAGCGCGGCCAAATCCAGAAGCGTATTGCGAGAACGGGACGGCTTGATGTTCGGAGGGACGACGATGCGCTGATCGGTCAAGAACTGGATCACTCGAAGGCAATCGAGTTTCGAGTCTGTGATGAAACGGATGCCGATCCGGTCGAAAATATCCTCCGCGACGTTCTCCGGCTTGTGAAGGAGCTTGAGCAAGATCGAATCGCGAGATTTCTTAGGTTTGGTTTCGAATGCGACCAGGTTCACACGGCTCGAATCTTCGAAATGTTCACCCAAGAAAAGGTGGCCGTCCGGGTCGCGATGGATCACTCGGTAGAACCGGTCGAGGATCTGGCGTTGGATCTCCAGGAAGTGAGGCGTCCGCAAGTCCTGATCCACGTGTGCGATCGTGTGCATCACCTTGAGGATGGCGCAGGACCAGTTTTTCAGCAGGTGGCCGGTAGTATCCGCGGACTGGCCGGGCAACTTGAGCGACGCCATCAAGAACAGGTCGCGCACATCCGTCAGTTCCAGGATCTTGCGCGGGATCTCGAGTTTGAGCCCGTCCGGATTCTCGGGAAAAAGAAAATAGCGGCGTACGAAGTTCAGCGCTTCGTGGAAATGTCCGAGGCATTCGGCGGCTTCGATCGGATTTTCGAGATCAAAACCGTAGCTGCGGATGAACTTATCGGAGTCTTCGATGGTGGAGACGCTAAAACCATTCAGGGAGTCGATGGAGGACTTGCCTCCAATGATGATCTCCAAAATGTCCCAGCGAAATGGGAGTAAAGGTTTCATGTCGAACGTGGTCTCCGGGTTTCCTCGATCTATCGGGTGGAATCGTTTTACTCAAGATCAAAGATTTTGACAACTCGGGCCATATTAGATTGAGTGGAGCGGTGTCGCACTCTACTCACGATCAACATCAGCCGCCGGTCAGCCCCAAGCGTTTTATTTGTGAATTAGAAGTCAGAGCCTACGAACTCGATGGGTTCGGGCACGTCAATCATGCGCGTTTTCTGCACTATTTCGAGCAAGCGCGCTGGAAACTCATGGAAGAAGCAGGGATCAGATATAAGCACCTCGAGATCCATGAGCGCTGGCCCGTGATCGCCCAAATCGAAGTTCAGTACAAGAAACCACTTTTGGCCGGTGAAGTCATTCATGTCGTGACGCAGGTCACTGATTCGAAGCGAAGCTCTCTATTTCTACTCCAAGAAATCCTTCGGGATGGCGAAGTCTGCGCGATTGCCAAGGTTCGTAGCGTGCTGGTGAATCGCGAAGGTAAGCCAGCCGCCGCACCCGAACATATGTTGAAAATCTGGGAATCCTGGAAAACGGGAGGCCAATGAGCGTGAATCCGCGCCGGCCACCGATTCCGGCCAAAACTTTTTCGGAACGGTTCGCCGTCTTTACTGCGACGTTTTTGTATTCGGGGCATCTGCCCAAGGCGCCGGGTACTTGGGGAACGCTGGCGACATTACCTTTTCTCTGGTGGCTCCGCTATGAGTCGCTCGGACTCAAAATCGGCATCATACTCGCTGTTTTTGCTCTAGGTACCTGGGCCGCCAAAGAAGTTGTGCGCCTCACGAATGTCGCGGATCACCAATCGATCGTCGTAGATGAATCAATTGGAGTCGCCGTGACCTTACTTCTCACCGGGGACTCTCTTGCGGCATTCGTCGCCGGTGCACTCCTGTTTCGGTTTTTCGACATCGTGAAAATTCCTCCAGTCGAGGCCGTGGACCAGTGGTCGAAGAATCGCAAAGACTCGCATTGGATCGCGGGTTTCGGAGTCCTCGCGGATGACTTCGTCGCGGGAATTCAGGGCCTCATTGCGCTCGAGCTCTTGAAGCGATTCTTACCGAATTTCTTCTGATTAAAGTTGGCCGAACGGGGTACACGTGGGAAACTCGGGGCCAACTCATCATCATTGATTCGAAAGGACCTAACTCATGGATGCCGAAACCACTCAAATTGTCGAAAAATTGAACGCGATTCTCGAGCACGAATTGGCCGGAGTCGTCCGCTACACGCACTATTCGCTCATGATCTACGGCTACAACCGTATTCCGATCGTGAAGTGGCTCCAATCCCAAGGACAAGAGTCCTTGATGCATGCTGGTCAAGTAGGTGAGCACATCACCACGCTAGGTGGGCACCCATCGCTCAAGATTGCAAAACTCCTCGAGACGCATCAGCACTCGATCAACGACATCCTGAAGGAGAGCGTTGAGCACGAGAAAATCCAACTCGAACTTTATTATCAGCTCCTCAAGTCGGTCGAAGGCAAACGCATCGCCCTCGAAGAGTTCGCACGCTCGATGATCGCCGAAGAAGAGGCGCACATCGCAGAAGTGCAGAAGATGCTCCGTTCCCCGAACGAGTAAGCTACCTTCCACTGTCCTTAAGAATTTTAGAACGCGGGGTGCTCATTGCACGCCGCGTTTTTTTTGATCTCCGTGCACCTTTGACCCGAGGGGTTGCAATTTCCCGACAGTCATCTGACAATCGAAGCGTGGCGGTTTCGTTCGTTCAGGAAGATGATCGATTCACCCGCATAATAGTACCCGCTAGTTATTGAATCGAGAATCAGGAGATTGAACGGATGCGCTCACTGCCCCTCGCCTTATTGTTGGTAGGTTGTATTTCTGTCCCGGCTTTTGCCTCGTCTTCACGAATCGAAGGTCGCGTCGCCAAAGTCAGCGACGGGGACACGATTCAAGTTCAAATCGTCGGCGGATCAAAAGTCAAAGTTCGTTTTGAGTCCATCGATACCCCGGAAACCACGTTGGCCGGACCTGGCGGTACATTCACGCAGGGATATTGGGGCAACCAAGCTTCGAATCTTCTCAAGTCCTTGCTCCCCATCGGGACGCAGGTCACTGTCGAGATCAGTGGCACGGACGATTACGGTCGTTCGCTGGGACGAGTTTTCAAGAATGGCGTCGACCTGAACAAACAGATGCTGGAGAGCGGCTGGGCCGTACTCTATGAAATCTGCGGTGAGGACGACTGCGATTTCGACACGCCTGGCGCCTTTTACGAACAGTACCGCGCTACTTGCGAGACTGCCGTGAGCCAAGGAGTTGGGAATTTCGATCCAGCTAGACCGCTTCCGGAACTACCGTTTCTTTTCCGCTCTCGTATCCAACGTCGCCCGCTCTCGAAATTTGTGGGCAACGTTGCCACTCGCACCTACCTCACGCCGGAACGTTACGCCGAGATCCCGCTCTGCAACCGCGTATTCTTTATGGAAGAATCCTATGCGGTTCTGAATGGTTTCACTCGCGCGAATTAGTCGCGGACATTGTTTAATTCGGATTTACTGAAATCAGAAGCCGTTCGTACTCACCAGTACGGGCGGCTTCGTGGTTTTTGGCTCGTTCCGTTTGACCGTACCGATCCATCATCACGAGTCCCGCCGCACGAGCAGAGACAGTTTTCGACAGATCGCCACGCAGGTACTGGTAGTCGGAGTAAGCGTTCAGCACCGAGCGCCAGGTTGGTTCCTGGCTGCCTAGCACGAACCGTTTCAGTTTTCCGCCGTTGATCTGGCGATGGAACCAACGGAAGGTTTCTTCTTGGCCGAGGAGTGCGTCTTCATTCATCGACTGGAAGAAGCGGTAGGCCGCATTCTCGCCACCAGTTTGAATCGCTTGAGCGATCGCCTGGCGAGTGAATGCAAGATTGAGTCGGGCTAAATGAACGTTACGAGCTTTTTCATTGAGGATAAAAGCTCGGATTTCGTTCTGAGAATGGATTCCGGGGTAGAGTTTGCCGTCCACCATCGCCTCGACCAGATCCCGAGCGACGTACATTTCGTAGTACTGGCCGCCGACGTCGTAAGTGCGGAAGTGAGACATCACTGACTGTTCGAACCAATCGAGGAACGACTTAGACTTGAGTTGATCGGCAACCGCCGCCGCACGCGAGGCTTGCATCAGCTGAGTTGCTTCGACTCCCAGTGCATCGATGCGCGCTTGATAGAGGAGGTCGAGCGATTTCAGATCGTAGAGCTCGGTTGCGAGCTTCTTGATCAAGATCTCTTTTAACTCGCTGGCGCTTACTTGCGCCGAAACCGCGCGCAGACGATCAGCTTCTTTGAGCGATTGAGCAGCCGACCTGGCGTACTTGGTGATGCCGTTTCTGAGGCCGTGCTCGCGGATGAAATCCTGCAAGCGTGGTGCGCTGATTTCTTGAGCGAGGTTCTCGCCTGTGCGATCGGCGAGACGAGCGAGCTTGAGTTGGCCGCGAACGCCGATTTTTTCCATGATATACGGAACCGTGAACGCGGCATGGCCGGCGGCGTCCGCGACAGCGCCGAAGATCGCCATATTCCGCATGGTGTGGATCTCGTCGCGCATGCGATCGACGGACTTACGATCACCCACGGACTCTGCGAAATAGCCGATGTGAGAGTTGGCGACGTCGAATTGATACTGCATCTGTGGCGGCAGCTTAAAACAATACACGTTCAGCATCGAGATCGTTTGAACGGAGAACAGCAGGTTCAACCAAAGCGCGTTCCCCGAGAGCTGGGCGATCAAGAATCCGGCCAAACCGCCGCTTGCACTGACGGCGGCTCCAATGTTCGCAAAAATCGCCGAGAGTCCAACGGTGCCCGAGAATAACGAGAAACCGGCCGAGAGCGCGAGTGGAACCATGGTCCAACCGGCAATGATCATCATCGCGACGAAAAGTCCCATGGAGATGGGGTCGACGTAATCTTCGAGGAATTTCTGCGAAGATGAACGCGTACGGGATCTCAGGGATTCATCCCAAGATTTCAGCTGATTTGTTTTGGCGAATTGTTCTCGGAGGTGCGTGGCCGAACGATAGGTCTGTTGAAACGCAAGATTGTGATCGGGATCGAGTGGATTACCCAAGCAGGCGGTTTCCACTTTGCTGTTGTCCGAACGCATCGCAAACCCAGTTGCTTCCCAGATGCTGTCTTTGAGTTTTTTGCGATCAAGCGGCTCATAGCCTTTTTTCACGGAGAGGCTGACGGACTTGGCGAGCCGTTGCAACGTGGTTGGAGAGTCTTCGTCGTTTTTCTCTCTGACGCCCAGGATCGGTTGCTTGGTGAGCGCGACGTCGCGAACGATATCTGCCAAGATCGCTTGATCGAATACGGAGAAACGTTTTGGAAATTTTCCGGGAGATTTGTCCTGAAGTGCACGAAACGGTGATTTCGCCCAGGCCTGCGCATAGGCCGGAGACTTGATGAGCGGATGGCTCGATTTCGAAGGGTCAATCGAGATACCGATCAACGAGATCGCTTCTACGAAACGAACCAATTGATCGATGCGTTCGGTTTCGGTCGCTCGGTAGGCAGGAGGCGATTCGCCCTCGAGTCGTGGACGAGGGCGTCTTGCGACAAATGTCTGGTCCGACGGTGCGACAGCAATCGCAGGACGAACGAGGCGAGTATTCGAAGGTTTCTGATCCATCTCCTGATCAGCAGCCTTAGGTAGAGATTCGGTTGCTTGGATAAATTTAACGAGTACTGGACCGACGCTCGCGCGGAGCGCGCGACCGAGCGCATCTTCGGGGTGAGTCTTAGCATCTGGATCGGCACTGAAGTGTTCACTCGTTGTCGCGAATAGCGATTTCAGGCTATGTACGAGCGCCGGATCAGAGATCGTCTCTTCCATTCGTTTCGAAATTGCGCTTGGTTCGTTGAACGAGGCGATCTTCTGGGCCTTATCGAAAAAGAAACGAAGGAGGTACTCGCCCGATTCAATTTTGAGGGGCTCGCCATACGATTCCGAAGGCGTTTGATAGAGAAGCGACTCGATTCGAAGGTCGGGAGACACCGAACGAGATGGAGGAGGAGCAAACGGACCAGAGTATCGATAGCTCTGGGAAAACTTGGCGTCGCGAATACGTTTTTCGTCTTTTTGGTAAGCGGCGAGAATCGTCTCCGCGCGGACTCCCAGTTCGGCCTGTTCGAGGGTGTCTTCGACCATCTGATCCAAACGGTCTTCCGATCGTTTAGTCCTCAGGGCAAGTGCTTGATGAGAGTTTAGATAGCGAATCACGTCCGCGCGAAGTCGCGCCTTCCAGGTTTTGGCTTGGGGGGAAGTGGCACGATCGACGAGCGCTACCGCATGCGCGAGTACCGCCGACCGATTGGTTGTGATCGCATGGAACCGAGGGTTTCCGTAGTCGTCAACTGTCGATTGAGCGAACGAGATGAGTTGGTCGACCAGGAATCGTTTACGCGTTTCAAAAGAGCCTTCGGCGATGCGTTCTGCAATCGCATCTGG
Organism: Pseudomonadota bacterium; assembly: GCA_027485695.1. Lineage (GTDB taxonomy): Bacteria > Bdellovibrionota > UBA1018 > UBA1018 > UBA1018 > JAIXQO01. The sequence continues at coordinate 411,944 of JAIXQO010000004.1, read as the reverse complement.
GGAGAGGTCGTCGCCGGCGTAGTTCCAGTCGAGAATCGTTTTGTCCGCCACGAGCTGCCACGACTCGTTATCGACTGCGATCAAGGCCGGTGCCGCGGTCTGGTCGAAGTAAGCGTCAATCGCTACTGGATCACTAGTGACGAGAATCTCCGAAGAAAACTCTGGGAAATAGGTGAAAAATTCGCGAACGAGATCAGCCGACTGCGGGAGATCGAGCAGATTGCGTCCGAGGGATATTTTAACCAGGTCATTCAATGAGTCGTTGAACTCCAGATAGAGATCTTCGGCCCAAAGCGAGCGGTAGGATTCCGATTGCGTGATCGGCGAATTCGGACGCTGGCGAAACGCGTAGAACTCGGAGCCACAATGCGTGATCGGCTTGTCGTCCCAGCGGAGCGAATAGATGCGTCGGCTGGCCCAACGATTGACCATGGATTCTCGAATGGTCACAAACTGAATGAGTTTTGCGAAGTCTGTTTCCGATTTCGGATCACTGATCGCAAGAAATTCAAGGTTTCTCAGATCCTCGGGGTTGAGGAATAGTTCGACTCGATATTCTCCCGTTTTCGGATCAGGAGTATGTCTGAGCTGAAAACGTTTGGCGTAAGTAGGATTGGTCCAGAGTTCAATAGAGGATTTTTGAGAGATCCGCAGATTGAACTTTTGGAAATCCGGCAATTCGCGTTTGGCGCCCGGTTGATGAAAGAGTTTAAAATCGTTGTACGCTACACGTGTCTGAAGCGCGAAATACTGGGTTGCTGCTTGGGCAAAGGACTTGAGGCTCGGGTGTCCGATCGGGGCGCCTGATCGCTTGAAACTCTCCGATTCGATTCGAGCCTGAGTCTTAGCGAGATCGGCTAGAAATGCGACCACGGCTGGGTTCTTGCGAGATTGAACCACGATCGGATGGGCGCCAGTCAGCTGAAAATAGAGGGACGATTTCGTGTCGTACACGAGACCGTCCCATCGTTTTTCAAGTTTTTGAACTTCGGCCACAAGCGGGTCCGTGCGTTCGGCGTCGGAGGAGACGACCGTGAGCAAGAGTGCAACGACTGCTAACCCGCGAATGGCTTGAGAAATCGTAACAACAAACGTCTTTGGCTGTTTTCCCACAAACGTACCTCGTCGAGCGGACTCGGGTGAGTTGTTGTTACGCTTCCTTGGACTAAATTACAGACGGCATTCTGGAGCTTGAGCTGGAACCTTACCGCCGTTTTGAGCAGCAATGTTGCGAGCGGCTTTGACTTCGCCATCGGTGATGCCGATGTTACAAGCAGAGAGCGCTTCGACAGCGTCCCAAGCTTCTTGACCCACACGTCCGAAGTTCTTCTCTTGGAAACGGGCGAACATCCACGCGCCGTATTCGTAGCACTTCAGGCGGCTAGCGGCAGGGTTTGAGACCTCTTGATAGACGTCGTTCAGCATTTTCTCGTAGTTTCCGAGTGCGACTGCGTCGTTATGAAGCTTGGCGCAACCGTCCGCCGAAACCCAAACACGGCCCGTACGATTGTAGAGTTTTTTGTTGAGCGTGATCAGGCGGTTCTTGAGGAGTAAACCTTCGGCGGTCTCGGCGCCTTCGAATTCCAGCGCTTTGATCATCTGGGTGCTGCGCTCAAGTTCGGCAATCGCGGCCGGTGCCACGGCTTGAGCCGTATTCGCCGCCGTCTTGGATCCGAGTCCGAGACCCGAACGAACGAGTGTCGTAGACTCACGAGACTCAATTTGCGCTGCACGAGAGAGCGTTTGCTCCGCTTCTGCCTTAAGAACGTTCCATTGAGGCTTAGATTTGAAGAGAGAAACGAATTTCTGATTCGAGATCGATTTCAGAATCTTGGAAGCGGTGACGGAATTCAGTTCCGAAATCGATTTCTGATCAAAAGACTTGTTCGCCACCGTACGGCGCACACTCTGAAGGAATGCGTCTGATTCAGTGTTCAGTACTTCGAGCGCGACTTTGCGCTCGCTTGCGCTCAGGAGTTCGATTGCTTTGGCGAGAGGGTTTAGACCCGGAAGGCTCGAGATCATACGAACGTATTCAGAGTTCGCTTCTTCGGAAACCCATTCGGACTCCGCGCGAGCCGCGTAAGGATTGTTTTCGTTGTTTTCACGCTTCACTGCGGTTTGGCAGGAGAAAAGCAACGACGCGCCGACAATAGAAAGAGAAAAACGATAAAGAGACATGAAACCCTCCGGTTAAAATTGCTTGGCGACGGTTATTCGCGGGAAAACACCTCCGTGTCAAAGTTGTTTTCATGTCCTCGATCAGGAATTTTTCATGTCAGATATTTCGACATTGTTGAATGCGGTCTACGTTATGGTTTTTTACATTTAACGAAAATTTGTGTTCTCAATTTCGACAACCATCACTATTTTCCGCGGCCATGTTGAAAAAGAATCGTTGGGCCACGCCATTCGTTACATTCCTTATTTTGCTCGTGTCCGCTTGTTCGTCAGCGCCGAAATCAAACGATGCCGCGCTCGAATCCAGTTTTGCTTACCGCGATATCAGCGCGGTTCCTTGTGAGCTGAAGAATCTCAAGCCAAAACTCGAGTACCCTTTCGGCGTAAACGAGAAACGCTATCCAAAAGAACACTTCACCTACGGCGTCGAAGTTGAGTATTCGCTGAGTGAAATGGGCCCGGGACTTTTTAACGCCTACGCACCGGACGCAGAGTTGATCTCGCACGAAGCCTGGGACCTGCTCTCGCACGAGCAGAAGCTTCAGTGGGTTCGCGACAACAAAGACAAGCTTTTCCCCCAAGGCCCGAAATATCCGGGACGCATCGCGATCCGCCAGCCTGAAGAAATGCTCCCGGAGCGTTTGATCGTCGATGAGACCGGAAACGTCGAACTCGTTTCTCCCAAGATCGTCGACTCCAAAGTTGAATTCGAGCAGTACCTCGATATGCTCGAGAAGCGATTCGGCGAAGGTTACGTACAAGCATCGGTCGGAACTTCGTCTCGGCATATTTTCAAGACCGAAGCGAATACCAATGAGTTCATCGGTTACCGTTTCTTTTTCGGTGAGAAAGACCAAATCTCCAAGCTCGCCGAAGGTTACGCCAAACACTTGGAAGTTCCGAAATACATCCCAGGCAAGAATTTTACGCACCCGTACTTGGGACCGATCGTGAACTACAAAGCGAATTCGTTCCGCCGTTTGATCCGCGACAACCGCGTCGGTAAGTTCGAAGCCGACGTGCTCGATCGCGTCGCCAAACGCGATATCTCTCATAAGTACACGGGAGCAGTCGTCTACCGCCCAGACATCATCCGCAAACGCGAGATCTTCATTTCCGAGATCCGCCAATGCGTCAAAGACTTCGATTGCCTGAAGAAACTCGCCGAGCGCGAACGTTTCTTTATTGGTCGCAATTTAGAAGCCTTCGCGGCCTTCGAGAACGTCACGCACGTGGACACGATTGCAGATTTCAATTTTCTCCCGGCCGATGTTCAGGACCTTTTGACTCGTGCATTCAATCGTAACCACGGCCAAGTAGAGGCCGAGGAAATCATCGCGAACCAAGTTCACCGTAACTTCGCGTATCCAACGCAGAACTGGGATCGTTGGTTGAGCGCTCTCGAGGTCAAGCCGACGCACGTCGCTTACCGCCGAGTCAAGGATGCTCAAGAAGCCTACGTCGCAACTCTCAAGGATGTGACGGCTCGTGAGCGTAGTGGCGCGATCACGCTCAAAGAAGCGGAAAGCTCCGTTCGCATCGCTCTCGCGAAATTCGCTTACGATTCCAAACTCACGGATATTTTCGATCGTTACTTGACGAGCCGATTCGGTAAGACGGCGTTCTAATGAATCGTTCGCAGCAAGTATTCGAATTTGATTTCGATCAGTTCGAGGTCGCAACGGCAGAGATGCCCGGCTCAGAGACGGGAATGACCTTGTTTCGTTTTCCGACTCCGGCTCGGGCCGCTGTCGATGTTCGCGGTGGCTCGGCCGCGCTTCGCGAGAGTAGTGTAATCGAACCCGGGAGCGCGTTCCCCGTGATCGATGGGCTCGTGTTTGCGGGAGGGTCGACATACGGACTAGATGCTGCTTCTGGAGTGATGGAGGCGATTCATCGTGAGCGGCAAGGTCAGACCGATTTTATGTCTATTCCGGCGGTTCCGGCGGCAATCGTTTACGACTACAGCGGACGTAACGACGGCGTTTATCCAAACGCTGAGCTGGGCCTTCGGGCGTTTGAGAAACTCGCACGTAACCGTGTCACGGTGGGCGGAGCAGGCGCGGGACGGAACGTGAGCGTAGGCAAGGTATTCGGAAGAGAGTTTGCCGAGAGCTCCGGGCAGGGAGCCTCATTCATTCGCTGGGGAAATGCGAGATTTTTCGGACTGACGGTACTCAATGCCCTCGGCAATATTCTTGATTTAGAAGGAAGAGTCATTGCCGGGAACCTCGATCGAAACACTGGAACACGTGAAACCGTTTATGATCGAGCAGTCGCTCATCGCAGTGTAGCACCCGAAGTTCGAGGCAATACGACGGTGTCTGTTCTGATCACGGATTTGCCGCTGTCGCATGCCTCTCTACAGCGTCTCGCGATGATGGCACACGTTGCGATGGGAAGGGTGATTGAACCATTCCAAACGCCGTACGATGGCGATGCGCTTTTTTGTATTTCAACCGATACCACCAGCGCGCCGATTGAGCTAGCCAGCGCCGAGATGGGATCGATCGCTGGTCGAGTCATGCAGTCCGCAGTATTGAACGCGATTTCGGCCGTTCGTTCGGAAAAAGCTGTCTAAATTTTGGTCAAAATTCCATTTCGTTGAAAACGCCGTCGAGTGCTAGGTCTCACGCACTGTTTTTGAAATGAATGTTCAACCGGGTGGTTTCACCTCCTTCCGTGTCTCGGAGTAACGATTCGATGAAAGCTTCTTGGATTGTCTATTCGCTATCGCTTCTGGTTTCGACTTCCTCTTTCGCTGCAAAGAAAGAAGCGTGGTTGAACTTACTCGAATCTGATTGCACCTTCGCGCTTGCAGACCGCGAAGCATCGCTGATGAGCAAGATCAACAAGCGGACGCGCGAGAAGCTGACTTCTTGGGACCAGTTCGATGAGTCCGTCCGAGCTGCTCACGCTAAGATGCTTCAGCTCGTTGAAGCGAACGCCACGATCAAGTCGATGCTTCCTCAGGATGCGTTTACATTGATCTTGCGCGATGATGAGCGTCCGTTCTATCGCGCCCGTATCTCGGAGTTCTTAAGCGAGCTCGAAGCTGCAAAAGATAAAATCGTGGATGAGAAAACGTATGTCGCCGCCTACCGCAAGTTTCTCAAGGGCGGAGTGAACGAAGAATCGGTTGCTGACCGCATCTCGACGCTCAAAGCCTACTCGACTCTGCCAAACTACCTCAAGATGTCCGCTACCAAGCGCATCCTGGGTCAGATGACGGTGGACGAAGTTGCACTCTTGTTCCATGGCGGAAGCCCACTGGATCCTACTCCGACGAGCTTGGTGGGGCAGTACCTCGCCAAGACCAAAAATCATAAAGTGGTCCGTACATTTAATTCGAAGCGGATCAAGGGTAATGATCAACAACCGGCCACGAAAACTGGCCCGCAAGGACCAGAGCGTCTAGTAGTCGGTATCAGCGCAGCTGATATGAAGACGTATCAGAAGTTGTTTCAACGCCATGAATTTCTAATTCACTTCCACACTCCAACTCAGGGCACGCTCCAGCTGTTGCATGACGGTAATCTCCTGACCTATTCGACTTACAATAGTCGCCTCGGACAAGAGAATTTTTATGAAGGAACCTTGCTTCCACATTTATTGCTCTCGACCGAAGAAGCCGAACGCCTCTCAGTCGTGTTCAAGGGCGCGACGGATATCTATCATGCGGGTGGTGGTTCTCTCGGACGTCACCCGTGGGAAATTCGCGGATATTGCGCGGCCGGTGGCTATACCTCATGTACGCACTGGATCGGAAATCTCCCGATCGGCGAGAAGCGCGTGATGGAGTATACGTTTCCAGGCAATGCGGACGATCACGCTGGCAATGCATTGGGACGCGGACCGCAAAAACAAGTGCTGCAAGAACTGACGGATGCTCGGATCAAAGAGATGTTTACGGCTCGTCAGATGAACAACCTGACTAAAGAACAAAAAGCAAAAATCACCAAATTGCTTCGACAGATTTGGAAAGCCCCAGGGCATGAGCAGCTCTCCTCGATTTTGGGAGCCGCAGAGTTCGAAGCCGCTCAGTGGGGTGAGTATGCGAATCCAGGCTACGTCGCGATCCGCTTGCTCGGAAATGTCGACCAGCGTCGCGTACCGATTGTTTTCTATATGAACGGCCAGACTCCAACGGCGTTCACGGATGACTTCGATCCGCAGATCTACGCGTATTAATTCGAATAGTTCATAGACTTCGCAGAGGGAGCGAATGTGATGTTGAGAAATATTGTACTAGCTTTGTTACTGGTTACGTCATTGAGAGGCGCATTTGCGGCCTCGCATTTCGATATCGATTGCGCAGAAAATGGGCTTAAGCCCAAAGTTGAGCCGCAGCCGATCGATGCGCGTGTGACTGCGCTCGATGCCGAAGGAAAAACGCTTTACGATGGATACAAGAAATTAGATCCATCGATTCAGCGTTTTCTGACCGAAGAAGACGTACTGATGTTCGCCGAAGAAACCGACGTGACGATTTTCAAAGGCCGTATGCAGAAAGTCGTAGACGGCCTTCACGGCAAGTCTGCAGACCAATTGGAGTCAGAGCTTCAGAAGATTGCCAAGAAGATCTTAAAAGAAGATCATTTCTCGACCAAAGAGATCACCGCCCGGCTCAAGGATTGGAAAGCGATTAAAGGCACTCGTTGGTTTCGCTTGTTGGGTGACCGTACCCTCGACGAAGTACGCAGCCTCTACGTAGGCGATGTCGCTGGTGAGATTTCCCCCACTTCGCTGATCGGTCGTTATATCGAGGCGACCAAAGCTCAGGCCCGTAAAATTCAAATCCCGGTCGCCCCCGGTTCCACCGAACTCGGGCCGGAAAAGTGGCTCGTTCCGGTGAGTGCCGAATCCCTCGAGGAATTTAAGAAGATTGCGGAGACGGACTATTTCATTTCCGTTCTTGGGCATGCTGCCATTCTCAAGAAAGCCGAAGTCGTCACTCACATGAATGCATTTTCTGCGATGCGTTTGCCGAGCGTAAATACCCCTCTCCCGATGTTAATGCTCAAGACGTCGGAATCTGAGAGGTTGAACCGTTATCTCTCCCTCGTCAAAAGTGGCAATTATCAACTCTGGTATGACGAACTCAAACTCCCCTGGATGATGAAAGGCTACTGTAAACAAGGTGGATACTCTTGTTGCACGCATTGGATTGGAAATTTGCCGATTGGCGATACGCTGGTTTCCGAATACCTGTTTCCAGGAACCGAAGAGTACGTCATGAAAAAAGGTCAGTACGTGATTAAGAATGGTCAATACCAAACCAAAATTAAACCGGTGGTCACCGCTCTCAAACCTTGGACTCCGAAAAACGATAAACAGAAACTCCTGACCTCTATCTGGAAGGTCCCGGGGAATATGCAGCTTTCGGAAATGATCGGACAAAAAGCGGCCAATGGTCGCGGTGAATTCGCAAGTCCAGGATGGGTGATTCGTACGCTGATGGGTGGAACCACCCAGGATCGCGTTCCGGTGATTTTCTACGTCGTCAATGACCACAAGGTCGCGATACCCGACGCCCCGACGTTTTATTACGAGCAAGAGCGATAGAGATCTTGTGAACGTAACTATGCAGCGCTTTTGCTAGATACGTCCGAGGAATTCGCGGATCTTGGCGTTGACGACTTCAGGTAAGTCCATCTGTGGGCAGTGGCTGCCATTTTCTACCACGAACAGTTCGCTATCCGGGATGAGCTGATTGAGCATCTCTTGCTGGTAGAGTGGGATGATTCGGTCGTTTTCGCCTGCGACAACCAAGGTCGGAACTTTGACTTCGTGAAGCCACGGTGTGCAGTCGTAATCTCGGTAAGCTCCGATGAGTCGCAGGAAAACCCTCGGATCCAAATCCGCAAATTGATCAACGTATTGAGCGACATCCGCCTTGGGCGTGAGTTTCGAGTTGAATCCGAGTTTTCCGATGATTGAGTGAACCAGGGGATTTCGTTTTTGGGATTTCCAAAGAAAACGGAGCGCAGCGGGTTGTTTGTCTCCGAGCCAAGAGAGGAAATTGAACCCAGGTTCCAAAGCATTGGTGAGGACGAGCGATTCGAGTGGTCGATGAGGTGTCCCGTTCGCGAGCACCAGCCCTTTGACCCGATGCGGATTCTTCTTATAAAACTCGAGCGCGACGTTCACGCCCATGCTGTGTCCGAGGATCACGGCTTCTGGGATTCCCAAATGATCGAGCATCTGCTCTAAGTCGAGCGTGAGGCGTTCCAGGTTCACGGAGTCAAAATCGGCGGGGAGCGGGGAGTTTTGATGTCCTCGGTAATCCATCCAGATGGTCTGGTGGTCTTGTCGAAGCTCCTGGATCTGGTAGGTCCAGTGGAGGACCGAGCAAACCAAACCATAACAAAAAACAAGCGGCGGGCCTTTGCCCTCTACACTATAGAAGAGGGAGGCGCCGTCGCTTGCGGTGAAATATCCAGACTGCGTGAAAATATCCAAAGACTTTGAATCGTTAGTCGATTCGGTCGGGGAGTTTCTCGCCCCTGAGGGGCGTGGCGTCTGATGCATCAATTACGATTATGTAACGAAACGACTATCGAAGCGAGGAAAGAGTCGCTTCTACGGTTCTACGCACATGTTCTTGCGTCGGCGCGTCAGCCGTTTGATAGGCTTCAGCAAAACGCTTCATGAAGTCGTACGATTCGGTCGCAACGAAAACCGGTTTACCGATCGTGGATGCGTTTGCATCGGAACGACCGACTTGCTGAGAAAGTTTGGTCACATATTCCCGCTCAAAGACGGTCAAAAATTCTTCCTCACGGATTTCGAAAATTTTTGTCAGTGTTTGAACGTGAACAGGAGGGAGTGGAGTCACTCCGCGTTCGATGTTCGAAATGAACTGGGTGGTAACTGGGGGGGTGAAGAGTTGGCCCAAAGCCTTTTGGGACAGACCCTTTTTCTCACGTTGAGTTCGGATGAACTGACCAACGATGTTGTGAACGGGGGTAAAGGTCGACATAATAATCCTCTGCTGCATGCCTACTAGTGAACTCAGTCGAGACGTTTGGTATTGGACGGGAATGCATGAAACGTCCTCAACCTAATTCCATGATTCCATCCTTCGGAACCGGGAGCCAGACGAGTCAGTCATTACGTCCAAGAGTCAAAATTGCGACTGTAGTGATGACTATTGTCTACCTGTGTTATTGCGCGTTGAAAAGCCCATTTTCGACGCGATGGGTTGATTTTCCGGTTTTTTTCACAAGTGCAAAAAAAGCTCAAGAATATCAAACACTTTACGATATCTCCGGGCACTTCCAATTTAAATACTCGCCCTGGATTGGGGTCCTTTTTGGGTGGTTTCGAGGCGAAGGATCTTTCGAATTTGTCTCCCTCAAATGGGCGATACTCGGTCTAGTTGCTTGGATCTTTTTTGTCATGCAATGCATCAAATCGTTACCAAACCGTCATAATTCGATAACGAATCTCAGTTTACTTCTACTTGTGTTGTTTACGAATCCTCTCCGTTTGGAGTGGGAATTGGGACAGATCAACGGCTGCGTGATGGTCGTTCTTTACGGAACGTTCATGTTTTTAAATCGAAAAACGATACTCTCTGATTTAGTTGCAGCGTTTCTGTTCGCGTTTGCGATTCAACTCAAACTCTATGCGTTGATTGCGGTTCCGATTTTCTTGTTCCGAAAGCGTCTCATCTTTTTGATTTCTACCGCAGTTTGGATCGCCGCGACCACGTTGGGTTTCCTCGCTTGGCAAAGAGGTTGGGAATTGAGCTTGGCTGAGAATGCAGCTTGGCTTTCGACGCTGACCAAATCAACCGAAGGACTCATCTCGGATGTCTCGAACATTTCAGTTTTTGGTTGGGTGGCACGAATTGCAGGAGGCGGAGCCGCAACCTTAGTTGGAGCCGGGCTCATTTTTGCGTACGTTTACTATGAGTGGAAGAAACGAACCGATGACCTCAAAGACGCCTATACTCGGTTCTTGTCAGCTATCGTGGTTTTCAACCCGCTGGTTTGGACCTATTGGGTGTTGTTCTTGATTCCACGTGCGCTTCGGAATTCTGGCGCATTGCTCGGGCGATTGAGATCGAATCGTATTGAGCTCGCGTTGTTTGGGCTCGTCGCGGTTTCATTTCAAATGCAGCACTCTCGGATCAATGCAGCCTATTTGATGTTTCCGGCGGTTTGCTTATTTTTGTGGCTCACCCGAGCCGAACAAAAACCGACCCATCAAGAGGTCTTGAGTAAGCCGGACTGAAGAGCGCCTTCGCGTTCTAAGTAATCCCGGAGAGTCCGATGCTCGGGTAGCTTAAAATCCGGGTCTATTTTCAAAAGTTCGAGCGCCTCATCGCGAGCCGCGAAGAGTAGTTTTTGATCCCTGACCAGATCGGCGATCTTGAACGGCAATGCCCCGCTTTGACGAGTGCCCAAAAACTCGCCGGGACCGCGAATCTTGAGGTCTGCTTCAGAGATCTCAAATCCGTCCGAAGTTTTTTCAAGAACCGTCAGGCGTTCATCCGTCGCCTCGCTGGTGTTCGGGTGTGAGAACAAGAAACAGAAACTAGCGTGTTGCCCCCGGCCCACGCGTCCGCGGAGCTGATGGAGTTGCGAGAGACCGAAACGTTCGGCGTGTTCGACACAGATCACCGTTGCGTTCGGTACGTCGACGCCGACTTCGACCACGGTGGTCGAGACGAGGATCTGAATCTCGTTGTTCTTGAACTGAGTCATCACGGCTTCTTTTTCGTCGCCTTTCATTTGACCATGCAAGAGGCCTACTTTGAGGTCCGGAAAAGTTTCCTGCTGGAGCTGAGCGGCGGCAACGGTCGCCGATTTCAAAGATTGAAATCCTTCGGCTTCGCTGGCGTCGACGAGCGGAAAAATGAAATAGGCTTGGCGTCCGGCGTGGAGTTCCTTGCGAATGAATTCCAGAGCCTTGGATCGTCCCGCCGACTTAATGACGTGAGTCTTGATCGGCATCCGTCCCGGAGGCATTTCGCGAATCAGACTGACGGAGAGATCTCCGTAGACGGTGAGTGCAAGAGTGCGAGGGATCGGCGTGGCGGTGAGGACCAAGAAATGCGGATGAACCACGCGTCCGATTTCGCGGTCGAGGTGAATGCCTTTTTCCTTGAGTGCCTTGCGCTGTTCGACACCGAACCGATGTTGTTCGTCGATCATGACGAGTGAGAGTGAGCGGAATTTTACCGGCTCCTCGATCAGGGCATGTGTCCCGATCACGAGGCACGGCTCTCCGGCCGAAAGTTTGGCCAAAATCTCGCGATGCTCGGCGGTTTTGGTTTTTCCGGTCAGGAGATAAACAGGAATTCGATCGCCGTAGAGTTTCTTGGCATTTTTCTGGTGCTGTTCGGCCAAAATCTCCGTCGGCGCCATGATGGCCGCCTGATGGCCCTCGGCGATGGCGGCAACGGCCGAGAGGAGAGCGACCGCAGTTTTTCCGGAACCCACGTCGCCTTGGACGAGACGATTCATCGGGTGTGTTTCGCGCAAATCTTTGAGGATCTCGTCGAGTGATCTGCGTTGATCACCGGTGAGCTTAAATGGCAGCAGTTTTTCAAAATCCGAGACGGATTTCTCGCCGGTGGTGAGCCCGATCGGTGCCGCGATTTCTTTCTCCATCTGTAAGCGTCTACGGAGTACGAGGAGTTCAAACTTGAGGAACTCTTCGAAAATGAGGCGAGAGTGATAGGGAGTCTCGAAGTCGAGAAGGCTCTGGATCGGAATCGACTCTTTGGTCGGGAAATGGATTTCACGCACGCACTCTTCGAGAAGAGGGTAGCCGTGTTTTTCACGAATGCGAGCGGGGAGGTCATCACCTAGGGAGCCTTTGGATGCCTCGAGTGCGTCCCAAAGGATGCGCCTGAGCACGCGAGTGGTGACCCCATCGATCTCGGTATAGATCGGAACGACGCGGCCGACATGAAGCGGATCCTCCGCTGGAGCAGCGGGAGCGGCCGGTGCTTTTTTGATGACAACTCCGCCTCCGGGACCTGCTTTTGGGGGAGACGGCGACTGGGCTTGAGGCAGGACGCCTACTCCTGTTCCAAACGTGATCTCCGGGTGAATGATCTCCATACGACCCATGTATTGTTTCGGTGTGCCGGTTGCGGTGATCGAGAGACCCGGTTGGAATTTCTGGTCATATCCCTTCGGGAGATAGAACCATTTCAATACGATGGTTCGGTTCGAGCCGTCGCGTGCATTGACTTCGAATAGGTTGCGGCCTTTGGCGCGCGTGAAAATCTTCCGGCCGGAAACGACTTCGAGGTGAACGCTTGCTTTGACGCCCTCTTGGAGTTCATCGACCGTGACGATTTTGGAGCGGTCTTCGTAAGCCCGCGGAAAAAAGAAAAGCAGATCCCGCACGGTTGAAACACCGCGTGATTCGAAAAGGGAAGCCAAGCGAGGGCCAACGCCTTTGACGAATTGGATCGAGGTATCAGAGGTAAGCGATTTCGACGACTTCGTAAGAAATCTTCCCTTTAGGGGCGACGACGATGACTTCATCGCCTTCGGTTTTGCCGATCATCGCGCGAGCGATCGGGGACGTCACACCGATCTTGCCGTTTTTCACATCCGCCTCGTCGACGCCGACGATTTGATAGGTGATCGTTTCATCGCTTTCGAGGTCGAGCAGTTTCACGGTCGCGCCGAACACGATTTTATCGGTCTTGATGATAGTAGGGTCGATGACTTGAGCGAGTGCCATCTTGCCGTTGATCTCTTGGATGCGGCCTTCGATGAAGCTCTGGCGTTCCTTGGCGGCGGAATAGTCCGCATTTTCCGACAAGTCGCCGTTAGAGCGAGCGTGTTCGATGGCCTTGATGACACTTGGTCGCTCTACCGTCATGAGTTGTTTCAGCTCTTCGTCGAGGAGCTTTTTGCCGTGGACGGTCATCGGTACTTTTTCACTCATGAGGATAACTGTACCGATTCTTAAGGGAAAACCAAGCAGATTGTGGACGGCAAATCGAGCTCTAATAGACAGCGACAGGAGACAGGAGCCAGAGCCAATAGGCAAAAGATCAGAGTCAAAAGCCAAGAGCCAGAGTTGAAACTCGGCGCAAGAGACTTAGGTAATAGTCTCTTGTCTTAGCTTTTTTTATTAAATAGCGCTTCCGCCGCCGCCTTCATGGCATCTCGAGAATTTCCGCCGGCGCCCGATCCCGCACCCGGGTTTGGCTTAAAATAATCACAGAAATTCGAGCGCTCTTTTTCGACCACTCGATCCGCCTGAGACTCTCGGCATTCATTGTTCATCATCGGGTCGTAGAACTCGCAGTTCTTACAGACCTTAGTATCGCGGCCGCATTTTGAACACGTCTCTTGCCGGCTATAGTCCGAGCCAGAGAGTGTCTGTGCGCAATGCCAGCAGCGACCCGTCGCGATGCTCATGAATTTTCCCGTTACTCCCGATCCACCGCAAGTTCGCGTGAGCGAGAGAGCGGCATGAGGTCGAGATCGCCTTTGACCTGTTCACGAATCGCTTGAGCCATTGCACGAGCGGTGGACAGCACCGTTGCGCAAGGAATTTTCTTCTCAATCGACGCTCGGCGAATCGTGAAACTGTCGTGAATCGCTTGTTGGTCGCTTGCGGTGTTGATGATGAGCGAGAACTTGCCCTCGCGCAGGAGATCCACGCAATTCGGCGAACCTTCGAACGTTTTTTTCACGCTTTCGCAGGTGACTAAATGCGAGTTCAGGAACTTAGCGGTTCCCTCGGTCGCGTAGATCTTGAAACCCAAATCCTGCAGGGATCGCGCGATCGAAAGGCTCTCCGCCTTGTCTTCGTTACGAACCGAGAAAAACACGCTGCCTTTGGTCGGCAGATGTTGTCCAGCAGCGGTCATCGCTTTGGAGAAGGCGGCCGCAAAATTCGAACCGCGCCCAATCACTTCGCCCGTCGATTTCATCTCTGGCCCGAGGAGCGTATCGACGCCTGGGAATTTCGAGAATGGGAACACGGGAGCTTTGACGTTAAAGGTGCTGAGGTTCGTATCCAGATCCTCGTCCACTCCGAGTTCGCGTAGTTTCTTGCCGAGCATGACCTTGACGGCCAGTTTCGCAAGCGGTGCGCCGACTGCTTTAGAGATAAAAGGTACCGTGCGGGATGCGCGCGGATTCACTTCAAGCAAGAAAATGCGGTCGCCTTGGATCGCGAACTGCGCGTTCATGAGTCCGATGACTTTGAGGCGCTTGGCGAGTTCGCGCGTGTAGGTACGAATCCGATCGGTGATATTCAGCGGGAGAGTGAACACCGGGAGCGAACAAGAGCTGTCGCCGGAATGGATGCCTGCTTCTTCGATGTGTTCCATGATGCCGCCGATGAATACGTCGGTACCATCGGAGATGGCGTCGACGTCGACTTCGGTCGCGCGGTCCAAGAACCGGTCGATGAGAACCGGTTGGTCGTCGCTGATGCGGATCGCTTCGTCGATGAACTGTTCCATGGCCGCCTCGTTGTGCACGATGCGCATTCCGCGTCCGCCGAGGACGTAGGATGGGCGCACGAGTACCGGGAAACCCATTTCCTTGGCGCGGGCGATGGCTTGTTCACGGGTGTGAGCGATCGTGGCCGGTGGCTGTTCGAGTCCCAGTGGAGCGAGTTCGCGGACCATCAATTCGCAGCGTTCGCGGTTCTCGGCCAGATCGATCGAGTCCGTCGAAGTGCCCAAGATCGGCAAGCCGCCTTTTTCAAGCGCCTTGGCGATTTTCAGCGGCGTTTGACCACCGAATTGTACGATCACTCCGAGTGGTTTTTCCACGCGCGCGATGTTCAGTACATGTTCCGGAGTGAGTGGTTCGAAGTAGAGCTTGTCCGAGATGTCGAAATCCGTGCTGACGGTTTCAGGGTTTGAGTTCACCATGATGGTTTCGACATCCATCTCGCGAAGGCTCATCGCGGCGTGCACGCGGCAATAGTCGAACTCGATACCTTGACCGATGCGGTTCGGCCCGCCGCCGAGGATGAGGACTTTTTTGCGCATGGAGATGCGGCTCTCGTCCGATCCACGGTAACTCGAATAGTGATAAGGCGTTTTCGCTTCGAATTCGGCCGCGCAAGTATCGACCGACAGAAACGAGGCGTGAATTCCGAGGTTTTCGCGAAGAATGCGGATCTCTTCTTCGTTTTTCTTGAGGAGTTTCGAAAGACCGCGATCCGTCCAGCCGCGTTTTTTGGCGTCGAGGAGGAGATCTTTAGGAAGTGGCCATCCCGATTTCTGGAGTTTGCCTTCGATACTGAGGTGTTCTTCGATCCGACCCAAGAACCAAGGGTCAATGCGGCTGTATTCGTGGATTTCGTCGATCGAGAAGCCCGAACGAAGCGCCTCGCCGATCGCGTAAAGGCGAAACGGGGAGCCGACTTTGAGTCGAGAGATGATCTCTTGCTTGCTCAGGTTCTGCTGAACGAACGAGGGAGCATCGATCTCGAGACCGGCCATCGCTTTGCCGAGGGATTCTTCGAAGGTGCGACCCATGGCCATGGTTTCGCCGACGGATTTCATCTGGGTCGAGAGCACCGGCTCAGTTGGGCGGAATTTTTCGAAATCGAAACGCGGGATCTTGGTGACCACGTAGTCGATCGAAGGCTCGAAGCTCGATGGCGTCGTTTGCGTGATGTCGTTCTTGAGTTCGTCGAGCGTATAGCCGATGGCGAGTTTCGCGGCGACGCGAGCGATTGGAAAACCCGTCGCCTTGGAGGCGAGAGCCGAAGAGCGTGAAACGCGAGGGTTCATCTCGATGACGATGATGCGGCCGTCTTTCGGATCCATGGCGAACTGAATGTTCGAGCCACCTGTTTCGACGCCTACTGCGCGAATGATCTTGATCGCTTGGTCGCGCATGTTTTGGTATTCGCGGTCAGTCAGCGTCTGAGCTGGGGCGACCGTGATGGAGTCGCCGGTGTGAACGCCCAATGGATCGAAGTTTTCGATCGAGCAGACGATGATGACGTTGTCCTTCTTATCGCGGACCACTTCGAGCTCGAATTCTTTCCAGCCGAGCATGCTTTCTTCGATCAAGCAGTCTTTGGTCGGTGAGAGGAATAGTGCGCGTTCAAGTTTCGCAAGGAATTCTTCTTCGTTATGCGCGGCTCCGCCGCCTTCGCCACCCAGAGTGAACGAGGGGCGCAAGATGAGCGGGAGACCGAGTTCTTTAATGATCTTTTTGCCGTCCTCGATCGAACGCGCGACCATGCTCTTGGCGGATTTCACGCCGATCGAGTCCATGAGTGCCTTGAATGTCTCGCGGTCTTCGCCTTTGTGGATCGCTTCGGGCGTCGCGCCGAGGAGTTCAACTTTGTATTTTTTGAGGACTCCGCGACGATGGAGTTCCATCGTCAGATTGAGTGCGGTTTGTCCGCCCATCGTCGGGAGAATGGCGTCCGGACGTTCATCGGCGATGATGCGCTCGAGAAATTCGGGGGTGAGGGGTTCGACGTAAACCCGGTCGGACAGATCCGGGTCAGTCATGATGGTAGCCGGGTTCGAGTTGACGAGAACGACCTCGTAACCTTCTTCTTTGAGGGCTTTCAGGGCCTGAGTGCCGGAGTAATCGAACTCGCAGGCTTGGCCGATCACAATCGGGCCGCTACCGATCACGAAAATCTTCTGAATATCTGTCCTTTTTGGCATGCGGTTTACATACCTGCGACGCGAGTTTTGGACTAGGGAAAATCTTTGCAAAAATGGATCTGTTTGCCGGGGGTGTCAGGTTGCCCGTTTTGACCCTTTGCCCCTCTTCTGGCCTCGCCTCAAAAATCCGTTTTGAAGAGGAACTCGATTTTCTGTTCCGGATTTTTTTCGTTGTAGCGTTCCACAGCCCGATTGAGGTGAGCCTCGTTAGCTTTCAAGTAACTGATGCCATAAACGGCGCTACCCACGGTGATGGCCAGACCCGTGAAACGAAGCGTGGTTTTGAGACTATCGCGTTTCGATTGATCGCTGGTGACCAGATTGGCGATCAGCGGATTTGCCAGGAACAAGAAAATCCCAAAAGTCCCGGTGTATCCACCGATTCGGACTCGTTTCCGGTTCCGTTGATAGAGATCGAGTTCCTCGAGGGCTTCGGGGGTGTTTTGGAAAATCGGGCGGAGGCCCTCACCGTCGTTGCTCATGTGGGTGTCGCAGGACAGAATTTGACCCTTGTGGCGGAGCAACCGCTCGCACTGGAAAGGGTTTTCCGGTACAGGTCGTCCGAGGCTCGGTGGGGTGTACACCCGTCCAGACGATGGGGTCTTGGCTCCCGCGGTTGGCTCTTGAGCCGACGCAGATGTCGCAATGAGTAAAAGCCCGATCCAGCAGAGACGCATTTTTAGGAGATATAATTGCGGCGAGCGAAACACAACCCGAAGTTATTTCAGGCATTCTTGGATCCGCTCGTGGAGCGCTACCATCGCCCGTCTTACCTCGACAGTGATCCGCTTGGGATCGCGCATGAGTGGAAGAATCCACGCGACCAGGAGGTTGTTGCGATTTTTTCGGCGCTTCTTGCTTATGGAAACGCGAAACTCATTCGTCGCACGCTTCGAGAGCTATTTGATCGGTTTCAAGGAACAACCGATACGCCCGAGAACTTGATCGAGCGTTACGGCAAGGATCCGGAGGGGACCCGGATTTTTCTCGAGAGCTCTTGGCGAGGGATCTTCTACCGATTCAATTCGAGCCAGGATTTCATCCTGCTTTTTGAACTCATCGCGCGTTCAACCCTGAAATACGGCTCCGTCGGCGAACATTTTCTTCAGTCGTATGATCCCGGGACCCCTGGCTCATTGGTGAGTTCATGGGCAAATTTCATGGAAGAATGGAAAAGGGATGCCACTTGTCTAAAACGCCCCGGACTCAAAGGATTCTCGTATTTTCTGACTTCTCCAGCAGACGGGAGCGCCTGCAAACGCTGGGTGATGTTGCTGCGCTGGATGGGGCGACGAGATGAGATCGATCTCGGTTTGTGGATGGAGGGAAGTCCACTCATCCGTCAGGTCCGCCCGCTGGAGTCGTCCGACCTTTTCATGCCGCTCGATACGCATACGGGCCGAATCACCCAATACATAGGGGCGCTCAATCGAAAACAATTCAACTGGAAATCCGTGATCGAGGTGACTGAATTCTTCAAGAATCTGAGGTGTGATGATCCGATTCTCTACGATTTTGCTATCTCGCGACTGGGTATACTGGAACTTTGCCAAAAACGGTATCGTGTGGAAATCTGTCAGGCATGTTCGCTACTTCCGGTGTGTCAGTTCGCGAAACGACACTCTCCCAAAAATTCGGATTCGCCGCGCTCGCACTCTACGCCATAGCGCTCATGGGCTCCATGGCTACGATGAGTATTGGGATCGCGTTCGCGGTCCTGGGAGGCGTCGCCGTTAACGGTGGGCCGACCGGATACTGGTCGGCTTTTAAGGCATCGATTCGTGAACCGAATGTGCGTCGATATCTCTGGGTCGCACATGCTGTGAACTTCGCCTGTTTGGTCAGTTTAATTGCGGCAGATTTTTTTCCGCTCGAACTGGGAGGCGAGAAACCGGATGTTCGTTATCTCAAGGACCTTTGGAAATGCTGGTACCTCTATTGGCCGGTTTTCTTGGTCCCTGGTTTTCAGGCGCTGAACACTGAACGCAGAACACGCCTACTCGATATCTGGACGTTAGCGGCAGTGGTATTGTCCGCAATCGGGCTTCAACAATTTTTCACCGGTTGGCCGAGGCCGAGAGAGATTCCGGGTCTTGAGGCTTTTCATTTTCACCACGTGCAAGGACTCTACGGACATCACCTGTCCTACGCGAACCTGCTCATTTTCCCGTTCTTCTACCTGTTGCTTCTGCCGACATGGAGAACGGAGTGGTTCAAACGTCCGTTAGTAAGGAATATCTCGGCTGCGATCACGGGCATCGCACTTTTTGGGACCTTCTCGCGAATGCTCTGGATTGCGCTGCCGATCGGTCTTGCCGTCGCGGCCCTGATCAAACTCAAACCTCGCGCTCGCATCGCAGCCGTCGTAGCGTTAGTGGTCTTGGGATTGGGTGCATCTCAAATCCCGGCCGTGAAAACCCGCGTGCTTCAAACGATGGGGACGTCGGACCGGATCACGCTCTGGAAAATCAATACGTACTTTTTTCAAGAGCGTCCGATCACGGGAGTCGGCTGGCACCACAATCTCTCGCTCTCACACGGCTATTACAAACAGTTCCTGCCGGATGATCCGTACAAGTTCGTGGGTCATGCGCACAGCAATTTTTTCGAAGTCATCGGCGCGCTCGGACTCTTGGGTTTAATCGCGTACATCGCCTGGAACGTATTCGTGCTCCGACGATCATTTTGGGTTTCCAAAGGTTTCTTCGTCGCCTGGATCGTCTTTCAGATCAATGGTCTGACCCAAGTGAATTTCTGGGAAGCCAAAGTTCTCCACATGATGGGCTTCGTGCTCGCCTGGACACTCGTCTGGAGCGTAGAGGGGGAGAGAGATGAGTTCCGTGCTTAAAACTTCGCTTCCTCGCGTCGTGATCGATGCGCGAATGGTCGGACCCCATCTACATGGAATCGCTCGCTACGTGAGTTTGCTTGCGCAAGGATTGGCGGCTAAGCCCTCGCTCTCGTTTGAACCGGTATTTCTGATTCAAGCGGGAATGGAAGGGCTTTTTCACGGATTCGAAGAGCGCGTGGTTCGCACTCCGTTTTTAGACCTCAAAGAGCCGTGGCTGCTGCCGATCGTGATCAAAAAACTAAAACCAGCTCTGTATCACTCGCCCAGTTTCTCAAGCCTCGCATTCTCACCGTGCCCGACGATCGTTACGATCCACGATTTGAATCACTTGCAGTACGGCGGACCGGCCGAGAAATTCTACTATCAATTGGTCCTGAAACCTTTTGCTAAACGCTCCAAGAAAGTCCTGACCGTGTCCGAGTTTTCTCGTCGTGAGATCGAGCCCTGGTTGAATGAAAAACGGGGAGAGAACTCGATTCAAGTGGTGAAAAACGCGCTCGATCCGAATTTGGATGCGAACGGCGCGGTGGACGAAGAATCCCGTTTGAAATCCCTGGGCCTCACCAAAGATCGTTATTTCCTAAGCCTTTCGACTGAGAAACCGCACAAGAATCTCTCTACTCTGGTTCGGGCTTATCTTCGGTGGACCGGAGATGATCCGACGCTTGCCACGGCATTTCCGCTCGCAATCACGAGTGATGCGTTTCCGAGTGAACGGGGACTCGTGAGGCTTGGGCGTTTGGATGAGACGGATCTCAGAATCGTATTAAAAAATGCGCGCGCGCTTTTTTTCCCGTCCCTTTATGAGGGTTTTGGTCTACCTCCGGTTGAGGCGGCCTCGATTGGTGTGCCGGTCGTGGTTTCGGATATTCCCGCTCACCGCGAAGCGCTGCTCGTTTCGGGGGCGAGCGAGACCCAGTTTGTGGATCCACTCAATATTGACGGGTGGAAAAACGCATTCGCTCGTGCTGCCGAAGGCCGCTTACCGAAACCGTCGATGAGTTACCGAGAGCGTTTGAAAAAAGAATATTCGGTCGAGCGCCTGACCGATCAGATGATTTCGATTTATGAGGAGTGTTTGAAATGAATAAAAAACAAGTCGTCGTCACTGGCGGTGGCGGATTCATCGGATCGCACCTCTGTGATCGTTTACTCTCTCAGGGTTATCAAGTCGTGGCCCTCGATAATTTCGTCACGGGCAACCGCAAGAACTGGGATGAGCTCAAGAAAAATCCTGATTTCCGAGGGATTGAGTTCGATGTTTCGGACGTTTGGACCGATTCGATCGTTCAGTTGTTCCCGAATGCAGAAGTTGTGGGACTGCTGCATTTCGCGTGTCCGGCAAGCCCCGTGGATTTCGATCGCATCGCGCTTGAGATCTTGCGCGTGGATTCGGTCGGAACCTGGAACGCGGTAGAATTTGCGCTCAAGCACGGAGCGCGTTTCGTACTCGCATCTACCTCCGAGGTGTACGGCGATCCGCTCGTTCACCCACAGGTGGAAACTTACTGGGGTAATGTGAACTCGATCGGTGAGCGCGCTTGTTACGACGAAGCCAAGCGTTTCAGCGAGGCACTGGTATCGACCGCTACACGTCGTGCAATGCCTTTTAGACCAGGCGAGAAACCAAGCCAACTGAACGGTGGTATGGTTCGCATATTCAACACCTACGGTCCGCGCATGCGGATCGACGACGGTCGAGTCGTTCCCGAACTCTGCCGGCAGGCGCTCGAAGGTCGCCCGTTCACGCTTCATGGTGATGGGAAACAAACACGTTCGTTCTGTTATGTAGATGATCTCGTCACGGGCATTTTAAAATATTTCGAAAGTAGCGAGGTTGAACCCATCAATCTGGGTAATCCGGTGGAGCGCACAATGCTCGATTTCGCCGAAAATATCGAAAAAATCCTGGGCAAAAAGGTCGAGCGCACCTTCTTACCAGCGCGTCCCGATGATCCAGCTCGCCGCCGCCCGGAGATTTCTCGTGCTCGCGAGCGCTTAGGCTGGGAACCTCAAGTGAGTCTTGAAACCGGCCTGAAGGCGACGATCGAGTTTTTTAAAAAGGAGCTCGGCAAGTGAGCACCTCCGCGAGCGAGCCAAAACCTCTCGTCAAGATTGCCGTCGTTCACGACTGGTTGAACGGGATGAGGGGGGGCGAGAAGGTGCTCGAGGCCATTCTTGAACTCTATCCAACGGCGGATATCTTCACGCTTTTTTGTGAGCGGGAAAAACTCTCGTATGCAATCCGTGCACGCAAGATATTCACGAGTGCGCTTCAGAAAATTCCCTTCGGTATTTCCAAGTACCGGCACTTCTTGCCGCTCATGCCGTATTTCATCTCGCGGTTCGATCTCTCTTCCTACGATCTGATTGTATCGAGCAGTCACTGCGTAGCCAAAGGGGTGAAAAAACGCCGAGACGCCGTTCACGTATCTTACGTGCATGCTCCGATGCGCTATATGTGGGATCGGTTTCAGGACTATTTCGGCCCGGGACGTGCGGGTCTAATCACGCGGTTAGTGGCCTGGACCGTTCGCTATCCGCTGAGGATTTGGGATCGTTCCGTATCCGTTCGTGACCGAGTGGATCTGATCATCGCCAATAGCCAGTTCATCGCAGATCAAGTGGAGAAGAATTACGGTAGGCAAGCGCAAGTCATTCATCCATTCGTGGATCTCGAGCGTTTCAAGGTCGTACGCAATCCGCAAAATTATTTTCTGATTTTCGGCGCGTTCGCACCTTACAAGCGTGTGGATATCGCTATCGAGGCATGCCTCAAGGCACGCGTTCCGCTGGTGATCGCCGGAGGTGGGCAGGATCTCGATAAACTCAAACAGATCGCCCCTCCGAACCATCCACTCATCACGTGGCGCGAGAACCCAAGCGATAGCGAAGTCAAAACGCTGTACTCCGAATGTCGCGCGCTCCTGTTTCCCGGAGTTGAGGATTTTGGAATCACGCCGCTCGAGGCGATGGCATCCGGTGCTCCGGTGATTGCTTACGGAGTTGGTGGGGCGACGGAGACCGTCACTCGAGAGACAGGCGTGTTTTTCTCCGAGCAGACGGTCGAGTCGCTTCGCGAAGCGATCCTCGACTTCAACATGTCTGAGAAACGTTTCGTGCCCCAGATACTCCGCGCTCGCGCCGAGGAGTTTTCCAAGACACGATTTCAAGACGAGTTCAAAATTGCGGTCAAAAGTGTGTTCTATCGGCCATAAAAAAACCCCCTGCGTGTGAGCGACGCAGAGGGTTCTAT
Source organism: Pseudomonadota bacterium (assembly GCA_027485695.1). Taxonomy (GTDB): domain Bacteria; phylum Bdellovibrionota; class UBA1018; order UBA1018; family UBA1018; genus JAIXQO01. The sequence goes on along the minus strand of JAIXQO010000004.1, from coordinate 389,018 downwards.
CGATTTTATTTGAACTAGAGCTTACGAACGACGCCGAAACTAATGCCTTGGTCGAGTTCCGGGTAGTCCTTGAGGGTCTTTTCGTCGGTGTCGAGCTGCATTTCACAACGTTCACCCGAATTAACGAAGGTGGACCCGTCCGCCGATACGCGCATGCATTCGGCGTTTTCGAACGAGAGATTAGCCGTAAATTTCACGCGAATCTCTTTGCCTTCGGCGTCTTTTTTGAAGCACTGAGCGTTAACGGTGTTCATCGTCGTGTAGTCGTGTCTGACGGGCGCGGATGGATCGTTATGCAGATGCTCATGTGCGGCGAAAGTCGCGCCCGTAAACAAGATCGGATTGTAGTTCACGAGTTCAGCTAGGCTTTTGTAACCAGTATCGCCTTGAATATCGCCTTCACTATCGAGCTGTGTACCAACGGTGCAGCGGTATTGGAGAGCGCGCTGTTCGGAAGTCGAACCGTCGTAGCTCATGCCTTCGATGTTCCACAAGCGCATCTTGACTTGAATTTTAGTCGGGTCCGGAAGCGCAAAAATCGGGTTCCGAGTTTCATCGTTCGTCAACTGAGCACCGATCAGATAGAGAAACAGCATCCGCACGGCATTCGGTACGCGGGACTGAGACATCAGGTGCGCGGTGAGGGTCCGAGCGCGCTGGGAGTTTGTCGCCTGGTTTCGGAGTCGATCAACCAGGTAGACGGCTTCGTGGACGAAGAGTGCGGCGCGATCGGAGTTCGAGAACCGAGGGGAGTCATAGATCTCGGAATTGATCCTGAGTCCGCTCGTTCCTGTTTCAGTGAGTACGGGTTCAAAACGGGCGACTTGTTCGTATTTGCAACCGCGCGCTGGTTCGTACGGAGGAAACGCATCTTCAGTCATCGAGAGCGGGCGTGGAGTCTTCACGACCGCGTTCTTGATGATGTTGTATCGATAAGTCACCACTCGATAGGCGTTCGGAGAAAATGTCTGGAGTTTTTTCAGCGCATTCTCGATTTGAGTTTCAACAGGTGCACTGGAAGAGTGTGGGCGCAGAGAGTTCGTTTCCCAAAGGTCCAGGAGTCGAGCAGAAGTGATCCTCCCGCGAGTATCTCGGCAAACATGCGCGAAACCACCATTGCCGACGCGGTCAGCGGCGAGCAGGGAGATTTCTGCGGTACTCATCGTAGCGGCGAATGCACCAGTCAATGGCATGATTAATAAGGCAAACAATAGACGGGATTTCATGGGTACTCCTTTTTCAGTGGTTTAGGTGGGGACTCTGATTTCGCCGTCGGGAGCGACAGCGGAAAAAAATAATTGGTGAGGCGGTAAACTTCGGTCGCAGGTTTCTCGGCCGCAAGCGCCGCGATATCATCTTGGGCGCGTCTCAATATTTCTTTGGCACGCGGGAGTAACTCCGGATCAATCGCGACCATGAGAGATGAAAAATCCCGTCGATCAATCGGATCACGTAGTAGTGATTCGCGGGCGAGTTCCATATCCGTTAGGTGAGATTTCTGTACTGAGAGATCGAGCACATCATCCGGCGTATTGATCCGCGAATAGGTGCGTTTCCATCCGCTATTCTCATCTCCGGATAACAGGTCCAATCGTACGAGTCTCTCGATTGCGCCTTGGATCTTCGTCTCGGAAACTCCAAGTCGCTCCGCCATTTGTAAAGGCGTTCGCGGGTGATCCGGAATTTTTACTAAGTTTAAAACCGCGAAGTGCACCCAATCGGAGATCACTGAGAACTGATCGCTCGTCAGTCGCAGAGTTTCGCGATCCTCGGAGGACGGAAGGGTCCCGAACATTTGATTCAGGGTTTTACGTTTTCTGTCCGACGGAAAATGACCGAGCAGTTCCGCGCGCTCCGACGGATCGAGATGAAGTGTGGTCGCTAGGCGTTCGGCGAGTTTTCGGGAGACGCGGCGTTGGCCCTTGAGAATTTCATTCGTCGCCGATGGTTGTAGTTTCAGACGGGCCGCAAACGCGCGAACGGAGAACGCCGGATTGCGCGCTTGAAGCTCGTTCAATTTGCGTCGCAGAAGTTTTTGTACGGCGGCCTGGTCGTTCATGGCCGCTGCTTGTATGGGATTGTGTCTGTATGCGCTAGAGGTTTTGGTAAATTCCGTACCAATAATTTGGTATAGAGAGATTTATGACTTGGCGCATTATATGCGTAAGTCAGCCATTTTTTTATTCTTTCGGGAGAAGCGGCCGGAGTTTAAATGCTGCGCGATCCGCGACATAAACGACCTGATCGGCCCAGGCGCCGTCTTGAAAGTAGAAATGGCGGCGGATTCCTTCACGGCGTAGGCCGAGTTTTTTCGCGAGTCCGATCGAACGTAGATTACCGATGTCGATGACGGCTTCCAGGCGATTGAGATCAAGGTTGAGTAGTGCGTGATGAATGAGCGCTCGAATCGCTTCGGACGCGTAGCCCTGTCCCCAGAATCGGTTGTCAATCAAGTAACCGAGGTTGGCGACTTGGAGGTTTCCGCGATGAAGTACGAGCACATCACAAACCCCAACCAGCTGACCGGAGTGTTTCAAAAAAATCGGCCAGACGAAATGCGTCCCAAGACGTTCACCTGCTCGATGTTTGCGAATGATTTTGCGAAATTCCGCACGAGTAGGATTCCAGTCCTCTGGAATCTCCCGATCGTACTGATTACGTCTCTTGTACTTGGCGTGAGTGAGGGCCTCTTGCCAGGTAGAAAAGTCTCCTTCCTGATAGGGCCGAAGATTGAGTCGAGGCGTGCGAAATGAACGTCTTTTGTAAGTGGGTTGGGCCATAAAAAAAGCCCGAGACGTAGGTCCCGGGCTTCTCATTCATATCAGATTTCGGGTTCTATCAGCCGAAACGAATCATCTGATGCAGTTCTTTTTGGCGAGCATCGAGTTCTTTGGCCTCGAGGCGCATCAGGCGATGAAGGCTGAAATCTTCGACTGTGAAGCTTGCCGTCGTGCAGCCGGCAAGGACAGCGCGGCGGAGCGTATCATCCCATTTTTTCGGATCGGTTTTCGCCCAGTCGCGCTCGGCGCGCTGAGAAGCGAGGTAGCCCATGAATGCGCCTGCAAACGAATCGCCGGCGCCGGTAGGGTCGACGACCGTTGCCACCGGAAATGCCGGAGCGAGGAAAATACCGGATGGCGTAAACAGCATCGCGCCGTATTCACCGCGTTTGACGATGAGGACGGATGGTCCCATGCCGCGGATGATTTCGGATGCGCGAATGAGGTTTTTCTCGCCCGAAAGCAGGAACGCTTCGCCTTCGTTGATGGAGAGGATGTCAACGCGCTTGAGAACGCGTTTCACTTCGTCTGGCTTGCCCGTGATCCAGAAGTTCATGCTGTCGAGCGCGATGAGTTTAGGTGCTTTGACTTGGTTGAGCACGCTCTCTTGGAGAACGGGATCAATATTGGCGAGGAAAACGTAGTCGACGTCTTGGTGTTTCGCGGAGAGTTTCGGATCGAAGTGTTCGAACACGTTCAGCGCAGTGGAGAGCGTTTTTGCTTCGTTGAGGTTCTGATCGTAGGAGCCGACCCAATGGAACGTTTTACCCGGGACGACTTGCACCCCGGAGGTATCGATCTTGCGGGACTTGAGCCAGTCGATGTGGGTGGTCGGGAAATCTTCGCCGACGACGCCCAAGATTTGGACAGGAGCAAAGAAGGACGCCGCGACCGAGAAATAGTTCACGCTTCCGCCGAGGACCTTGTCGGCTTTGCCGGCCGGAGAGGAAATGGAATCGAACGCAAGACTGCCTACGGTGAGAATCTCATATGATTGCATTCCTCCTTATTAAAGGTTCTCTCCTTAGTACTCAATGGATTTTGGGTCCTGAGGCCTAAATCGAGCCCTTTTGGAGTGCGTTTTCAAGGTTTCCAAGGGGGCAAACTCTCCCGATACCCGGAGTAACCCCTGAAATCCTACCCAACTGGAACCGAGCGACTCCCATTCGGCCGCAACGACGCCTTGAGGTGGGGCTATACCGCGATGGTAGAGAATGCGGGTTTCGGGCCGAATCAGATAAAAAAGGGCGTTTTTTCGATCCACAAAGATGACGTCCGTATCCCGGGAGTACGGTAGCCTGAGGTGTCCTCGGAGGGCTTCGTCCGGAGACCGCCACTCTTTCCAGCCGGCGGTGCCTAAGGTTTTCTCCCAAGCGATGAGTGATGGGGCGTTCTCTTGAAGGAAAATCCGAACTGCTTTCTGACCGGTTTTTTGGTGAGCAGCTAAGCCCAGTATCCCGCAGATGAGAAGAACAGCAGTCAGACGGACGGCAGAGTTTAGGGTCTCTTTTGAGAGTAGTGGAGGATGACCCGCTCGAACTTCCTGACCTCGATTCGAGTGAGCGAGAAGTAGATCGCGATACCGATCGAAAAAACGGACAGACATATCAGTACCTCAGTGAGTGATTGGCCCGAAGAACGGGCTCCACCTGGCGTTCCAGTGATTTTTGTCATTTGAGTAGACCTCTGAACTCGATCTGCGTGGTTCATGCGAGAGACGGATCGCGAGAGTCTTCTCGCCACGACCTCTCCAAACGAGGGCCTTTTCACCGATCAGATCCGGTGGATCGCGATACCATTTCGGCTCGGGCAAAAGATTCAGCGGCGAAGGATCGTCACGTGAATCGCAGCCTCGCCTCGCGGCCCACTGCGCTTGCTCCCATTTCCAGCGCAGGAGGAGCGCATCCTGGATGCGAGCCTCCGCCTGGATCACGGTTCGAATCGCTTGGACCGCCTCGAGCGCCGCTGGAGTCATGATGGATCCTGCGAGTGCGGCGGCAGCGGCGATTCGCTCGGCTTTGATGCGTTGGTTGGATTTCTCGATCTGATTCTGAAGGTCCCTGAGTTGAAGCGTTTTCGCCTGTACACATTGGTCGAGCCGTCGTTGTGTTTGAACGGATGCTCGGTATTTCACTCTGAGAACGAGGGTTCCGATTCCTAGGCAAATCAAAATCCCCATCAGGACGACCATCGGAACCCACACTTGTCCGCGCTCATTCGTGATCATCACCATTGATCGATCCATTTGAGAAAAACTCGGTACTCGCGTTTTCCACATTGAATTCGTCCTTCGATCCCTTGGCTCGTTTTTGTGTAATTCATGCGATGATGGAGATTCCAGCGATCGGGTGAGGCGAGTGCCTCTCGAGTATTCTCGAACAGAACTTGCTCGCAATTGAGTCGTCTAAATTGTTCCCAAACCGCGATTCCTCCCCAAACGAACGCCGGCACGACGACGATGAGCGCAAGCAGGGTCTCGAGCGTGCTCTGACCAGACGAAGCCACCTGATAGCTCGTGTTTCAGCCGTCGGTGGAGAGGCCATTGATTTGTTCGCGGACTTTTTGGAATTTCGTTTTCATCGTGGTGCCCATCGTCGTGACGCTGCCGATGCAGACGACTGCGACTAGGACGAGCAGGATGAGATATTCAGTGAGTCCTTGGCCGGAATGATTTTTCAGTAGTCTTTGATGAAAATGGGTCATGGTGTGAGCTCCTTTGTTTGAGTGGAGTCCTTTTTGGAAGAAACGGACCAGAGAGGAGTCAATAAATGATCGCTCGTGCGATGTTAGTCGGACAAATAGGCCGGTCTTCGGACATCGATGTGCCCGCCGGCATTGACGGGGATTACGACGCGCGGTTACCATGAGAGATAGAGTGGAAAACAAACGGAAATTCTTCATTTACGATCGCAAAGAGGTCGGAATCCTGATCCTTCTCGGAGTCGGTGTTTCGCTTTTTGCGTTCACGCTGGGCGTGCATTTGGGAAAACAGGTGACGCCTCCTCCACTCGTGGAAGAAGCCGCTCACGCGCCGATGGAAAAAGTGGAAACAGGTTCGCCGGCGCTTCCGTCTCGGACGGAAATCTCCGAGCAAGTGAAGAACGTCCCCGGTGCCGTCGACGATGCGCTTGATCAGAGTTTGCGGGATGAGATCGTTCGAAACGGCTTGCAACTCACCACGCCCAAGCCACTCCACTATCCAGATAAAACCGTCACCGAGAAAAAACAGACTCATGCGAGCGTAGCACCACCTGCGGAAACGCATTCGGCAGTCACGCCTCCGGTGGTTGAGAAAAAGCAGCCGCTTGAGAAAAAAGCGGATGTTCCTGCCGCCCCCAAGGCGTCATCGCGTAGTGGCAGTTATGCGCTTCAGGTCGGCTCCTACCCCAAAGAGTCCGACGCAAAAGATCAACTCCCGACTTTTTCCAGTCTCGGTCTGCCCGTTCAGATCAAACAGGTCGTAATCGAGGGCAAAGGCACTTGGTATCGCATTTTGGTGGGGGAATTCCCTTCGATCAAAGAAGCCGACACCGCGGGCCGCGCTTATCAAGCGGATCACAAAATCTCTGAATTCCGCGTCGTTCGGGCTGCCGTTGATGGTGAAAAGTCCAGCGAATCCAGGTAAAGTCCCTTTACTATGTCCCAACGTCTTCAGGATCTCTCGATTCACCTCGTCGTCATGGCTGGAGGAAGCGGCACTCGTTTCTGGCCCAAAAGCACTCGCTTGAAACCCAAGCAATTTCTCGCCTTTGGAGCGCAATCGAAAACACTCCTGCAAACGACCTTGGACCGTTTCGACGGACTGGTTGAGAAGTCCAAATCTCATCGCATGATCGTGACGACCGAGATCTTGGCTCCCGCGATGCGAGATCTCGTGCCGTCGAATGAATGCGATATCTTGGCCGAACCTTCGGCGCGGAACACAGCGCCTTGCGTTTACTGGGCGGCCCGAGCGATCTATGACCGTGATCCGAACGCGATTTTGCTCGTGATGCCTTCGGATCACCACATTCCCCAATTAGAGAAATTTCAAAACACCGTGCGCGACGCGATTCACTGGGCGGCATCGCATGATGATCTCGTGACGTTAGGTGTGAAACCGGATCGTCCGGAAACGGGATATGGTTATCTGAAATCTGGCTCAAGCCTGGGTTCCGGTTGCCAGAAGGTCGAGGCCTTCGTTGAAAAACCGAACCTCGAGCGAGCCAAAGAATTCTTGGCCTCTGGCCAGTATTTCTGGAACGGCGGTATGTTCGTCTGGAAAGCGAAAACCATCCTCGATGCGTTTGATCGCTTGATGCCTGAAATGAAAGCAGCGTGGGATTCCGCGCGCGGACAAGTTGACCAGTGTTATCCGAAAATGACGGCCACCTCGATCGACTTCGGTGTCATGGAGAAGTCGAGCAACGTCGTGATGTTCCCGCTCGATTGCGGATGGGATGATCTCGGGAGCTGGACCTCACTCGAAGGTTTGGCCGATTCGCTCGGTGCCCGTCACGAAGCGGGAGTTGTCACCTCCGGCCAAGTGATCGCGATTGATTCCGGTCAGAACATCGTCGATGTGCCCGGACAATTTCTCACCCTCTTAGGGGTCAAAGATCTCATCATCGTTCGCCAAGGCGATACGATGCTCATCGCCGACAAATCTCGCGCTCAAGATATACGCTTGGTCGTTGAAGCGGTGAAGAAGAGCGCACCCGAACGACTGTGATCGCTTGATATCAGGATCTCGACCAGATGGGATCGTCGAGGTGCTCGTCCAAGTATTTGAGGGCGTCGATCACGCGGTCTTGAATCACGTGACTGGCGAGCGCCAGATTTTTTAGAAATTGTGCAGCCGCAGGTTCCGGATGATCCACGAGGTCCGTTACCGATTTCAGAGCGAGGAATGGAACGCGTTTCCGATGCGCAACCCAAGCAATCGCCGCGCACTCCATTTCTTTTACGTCTGCGTTCTGTGAGACCAGCATCTCGTGATCGCGGTCGCTCATCTCGAGAGAGCTTCCGGAACTCACCGTAGCGGCCCGAAGCCCGAGCGTTTGCCTGAGCCTGCTCGTATCGGCGACCGGGTAGGCGCCCAGTTGTGATTCTTGGTAACCTGGAATGGAAACCCGACGATCGTGAAAAACGATCGGCTCCGAAATCACGCAAGCCTCACCGATGCTCCAACCACGACTCTCAAATCCACCCGCGGTTCCGAAATTCATCAGGAGCTCGGGTTTGATTTGCTGGATAATCAAGGTCGTGCAGACGGCGGCCGCTTCGAGTCCAATTTGCTCGACCTCCCAGCGTGGGTCGGTCCCTTGGAGCACGAGTGAGAGGTTCAAGTGATTTCCAAATTCGCCTCGGAACCACCGGAATCCAAAATCTGGGTCCAGTGCCTCTCGCTCACTGAGTCCGAGTTTCTGAGCGAGCCCGAGGCCCTCTTCTTTCATGGCGACTTGAATGGCGACGACGTGGCGCATAGACCTCGGAATCTACGATGGTCAATTCAGGCCGGACAAGCGGTTTTCGACCAGGTTAGTGTTTTCGCTCAGTCGCGGCAGCGTTTCAGAACGACAGCTTTGTCGACCTTGCGCCCTTGGACATCGATTTCGTGGGCCATGAACACGATCATGTCGTATGCATAGCCGTCTTTCACATCGGCATGAACGGCCGTGATATTGCGGAGATAGTAGCCGTCCTTTTGCGCAAAAAATGGGCTGATGACATGCTCATATTTTTTGCTCTCAAGCACGCGTGAGAAATTTTTCGAAGCGAGGAGTTCTGCGGAATCCTGCGCTTTGCCCAAAAAACAAGCATCGCCATAAAACGCATTGGTCACGCAAGGGGGGGATTTTTCTTTGAGTGATTGGAAATTGAGGAGGCTTTGTTCTTCCCAGCCGAATTCATGGTCATGGCCGCTCACGCAGCGGATGCCTTGATCGGCGAGAGCAGAGCCGGACACCAGGGTAGCCAAAAGACAATAGATCAGGGTGGTTTTCATTCAATCACAAATACACAAGGTGACTCGGGTCCTCCAAGCGGACTTGTATCTCGGTGACGAAACCCACGGGTTTATTCGCGCGTATTTGTTTCGATTATTTCGTGAGCTGACTTTTCTGATCGTTCATCAGGTCGAATACTTTGACCATTTTGTGGATCTTGGCCATCTTCTTGACCAAGTCGCCATGGACGAGAGTCGTGACTTCGGTGCCGGATACGGCCGTGATGGGAGTCGCGTAGCCGAGCTTGACGAGTTCTTCGAACTCATCCAAACGAAAAGGCGCTTTGCCATCTTCGCCGGTTTCCTTTTTCAATACGTCCGCTAAGTTCACCGTCGTCAGGCCGGTCGTCGTGCTCTTCTCGAATCGATCGACGTGTTTGGCGAGGGCGTTCAGCATGACAACTGCGCGCATGCTCGCGTCTTTGCGTTTCTCCGGCGGCGCCAAGTTCTCGTCTGACACGAAATGAATGTACTGCTCGATCATGGATTCTTCGATGATGATCGCTTCGCCGGTGTCTTCTTTGAAAATCAACACTCCCGCTTGTTTGAGACCGTCCAAGAATGAGGTGATCTTAGCGAACGGAATGCCGATGATTTGGTTTCCGTAGCGCTCTAAGCTCGAAACCTTGATTTTCTTGCCGCCGTCTTCTTCTTTGGTACGGCTCGTGACCAGAAGGACTGCGGTTGCGATTTTCAAGCAGTCGTGAGGAGAAATATAAACGTAGTTTCGTTTGGCGCCGGTTTCTGTGTATTCGACAGCGGAGGAAGCGCTCTCCAAATTCTTGAGTTTGGTTGTCGTGGACCTGAGACGAGCAGCCGTGGCTTTGAGGAGAACTTTTACCCACTCCGGAACTTGCGACATCGTGGATTGATAGATCGCTTGTGAGATCTCGATCAATTCGCAGTCCATGATGGCCTCGCCAGAAGCGCTTCGCGGATTACCGTCCAAAAACGCCATCTCACCGACGATCTGGCCAGAGCGAATCGTATCGATTTCGATGACGGCTTCGCCTTTTTTCTTAAAGATGCGAATCATGCCCTTGCTGAGCAAATACATGGCGTTGGATTGGTCGCCCTCTTTGAAAAGAAGCTCGCCTTTTTTAAGTGTTTTGACGTTCGGTGCGCTCATCGATGTCTCTCTCCGGGGAATCTCTCTACTTAGTCGTCATCACCCAAGCGCCATCCCAATCGGCGTCAGGGGGATTGTTCCGGTAATACTCGCAGCGTTCGATAAAAGTTCTCGACATCTCGTCCTCATCACCGGACTCAACGACGGTTCTAAATTTCTCAATCGCTTGTTCCCATTCTCGTTTGAGGTAGTGCTGTCGTCCAGCCTCAAAATGCTCTAGTCGCTGATCCGAGAAATTCTCCTCGAGAATCTGGATCAGCTCAATCGCCTGTTTCTTGCCTTTGACTTTGACGAGGTCGAGCACTCGGTAGCGGGGAACCTCAAGTTTGGCGTTTTCGATCGAGTCGATCGTGAACCGAGTCGTTAGGATCGAGGAGTGATATTCCTTGGTCAGACCCTCGAGTCGTGAAGCTAAATTCACATGGTCGCCGATCACGGTATATTCGAACACGCGGTCGGATCCCATGTTTCCGACGTTGACGGCGCCGGTATTGATTCCGATTCCGATGTTCACATCGATCCCGTACTTAGATTTGAAATGCGGCTGTAATTCGCGAAGTTTTTTATGCATGAGGAGGGCCGCGTCGCAGGATTTCTTGGCGTGCTCGGGTTGCGTCAGCGGAGCACCCCAGAACGCCATGACCGCATCACCGATGTACTTATCGAGCGTGCCACCGGTCTCAAACACGATGTCGGTCATATGGCCGAGATACTCGTTGAGAAACGTTGCCAGCACCTTGGCGTCCATTTTTTCAGAGAAGGTCGTGAAACTCCGGATATCGGAGAACAGGATCGAGAGCTCTCGTTTCTCGCCGCCCAGAGAGAGTTTGGTGGGGTCTTCCATGATCGAGTCGATGATCGCAGGAGACACGTATTTGGCGAACGCGCCTTTGATGAATTTTTTGTTTCGTTCCTCCATGACGTATTTCAGTGAGAAAATGGTCAGAAACACAGCCCCGTATTCGATGATAAGAATCGAGGTATTCCAAAGTTCGCCCCGTTCGAAATACAGCTTCTGATCGATGAGTACGACCGCGACTAACATCGCAATCGCAACGCCGAGGGCGGGAATGGATTCGAGTCTCTCGATGCCCCAGGCGAATGCTAACGCTCCGACGGTCATCAGGAGATAGAGAATGAGCACGGCGATCGGGCCATGATGGGTATTGAGCCAGTCTCGGGTCAGGAGGTTGTCGAGGATGTTCGCGTGCCCTTCGACCCCCGCGATATTCGCTCCAAATGGGAACGCTCGCATATCGAATGCGCCGAGTGCGGTGACGCCGATGATGACGTAGGCGTCCTTGAGCTGCTTTTGGAGCTCTTTTTTGCGTTTCTCATCGAACTCTTCTTTGGTCATTCCAGCTGGAACTCGATTTTCGGAATTTGTACCGTCAGCTGAAGGCATAAGATCTTTTGCACTGATATAGTTGAATGCTTGCGCGCCTCCTCGGAAGTTGATCGAAAATTCTCCACGTGCGTTGACCGGGATTGAGCCGATCGTCGAGTTTAGCGCGAGACTCCTCACGCGATGTTGTGAATCAATCTCAAGCGCATACTCACCACCTCGAATCTTACGCGCCATCTCGAATGCGAGTGTGGGATAAAAATGTCCAGTTGCTACCGGCCATACGAGTCTCGTGCGGCGGGTAACGCCATCGGGATCGAGATCAGTATTGAACAATCCGACGTTCTGCGCTTTCTCGTTGAACGCAGTAAAGTTTGGAATTGGGGTCAGTGCGATTGGGATCACGGAATTCGAGAGTTTCGTGCCTGCGGGAACGACCACATTTTTTATCGCGAATCGTTCGATGTCTTTTGGGTAGTTTGCGATGAACTCTGATTGACCGACGGGGCATACGCTCGAGGCATCGCCGCTAGGAATACAGGGATTCTCGATCACCCAACCTAATACGATGTTCTCAGAAAACCCATCAAGTAGCGCGACAAGTGATTCGTCCGTTTCAAATTTTCTCGCAAGTTCTGTTTCGTTTACTTGTTTGAGGCGTTCGGAGACTTCGGGTGGAAGTCGAACATCCGGTTCACTGAACACCATATCAAGTCCGACGATTTTCGCGCCGTTTTCCAATGTGTTAATGATCAAATTCGAAGTTTTATCGCGGTGCCACGGCCAGCGGCCATGCTCCGTGATGGATTCGTCGTCGATCGCAACGATGACGATTTTTTCGCGTGGTTTTTCTGTGCCACGCAGCTTGAATTTCAAATCCGTATGAAAACCCTGGATTTTCTCGAGTGTAGGCAGAATGTTCTCACGGGCCCACTCGGCATTTAATTCCTGTTTTTCTCCGAGGTCATAGCAAAACATGCCGAGCGTGAAAAAGATCACGATAGGTATTTGCGTGAGCCACATTTTTTGTTTCAGCATGCGGTGCCTCGAGGGGTAAAATAAGAGTTATGAATGCTGCCATGCGCATATTGATTTTGGATGATATGCCGACGATCCGGATGATCGTCGCCGGGATGCTTGAAGATCTCGGCTACGGAAACGTGTTTCAAGCCGAGAGTGCGGAACTTGGAATGAAGATGCTCGCGAACGAGAAATTCGATCTCGTGCTCGCGGATTGGAATCTCCCCGGACGCAACGGAATTGAACTTTTGCGCTGGGTTCGCGCGCAACCGAACTGGGATCGCTTGCCGTTCATCATGATGACCTCGAACAACGATCCGAGGCAGATCTCGATCGCAAAGAAGCTCGGTGTTTCCGGATACCTCGTGAAACCGTTCGGCGCGAGCGACCTGATCGAGACGATCGAGGACGCGCTCGCGCATCATCGTAAGTCGTCTATCGCGGTTTGATTTCAGGTTTTCTTGGTCCGAACAGGGCATAAGTACCGTTCGGTATAAATTTTAACTATTTAAAATAAACTCGCATCCGGACGTTCAAATTTTTAGTCAGGATTTTGACGAAATGGGGCAGTTTGCTTCTTAGACTGCGATTGCAAAGATACGACGCAGGACCTGTCGGCAAGTAAAGATTTTGAAGCGCAATTCACCCAGGGAATCAGAGTAGTGAGGGGACGCTTTTTCGATCATAGAAATCTGATGGTCTAGGTATTTCAGAGTATTGATGCGACTTGGATTTCGATCCTCTAGAGGAACCCAAGTCAGGACTTTGATCTTGGCCCGGAGTTCTCGGAACGTCCAGTATGCCTCAAAACTCATGTTTCCGTTCAAAATCATCGAGATCGTATTAATGGCCGTGACTTCATATTCAGTAATCGACCGGAGCGCTCGACCGAAATAGATGTTTTGAACATAGGCTCTGAGGATCTGTTCTGGGGATTTCCCTTTGAACAAGGGTGCTTTGTTCGCGAGCAGTGCCAAGAGCTGAAGGACCAGTTCTCGTTCTTGGAGAGTGAGATTTTCAGTGGATTGTGCGAGGACATGGAATGCTTGGTCAAACGAACTCACATTTGAAACATAGTTCGAGAGCTTATCCCAGTCCACGTATCGAAGATCGAGCGACGAAGGGGTTGTGCTTCTGCGAGGATTATTTGCCTGTGAGGTGGTAGACGCGGCGTCTCCGTAACGGTCATATTGCTCGCGTTTCTTGGGATCCGACAATACATCGTAGGCGGTTGCAATCGGCTTGAAAGTCTCTTCGTACGCCTTGGCGAGTTCTTCTTTTTCAAGGTCTTTCATTCCCTTTTCAAGCGCGACACTTGCCGCTCGATCCGGGTGATACTTGAGAGCTAATTTGCGATAAGCTTTCTTGAGTTCTTCTGGCGTAGCATTGCGGCTCACTGACAACAATTCGTAGTAGTCAGTTGGTCCAGCCCATGCGGAATAGGCGTATGAAACGGAGTGCAGCGCGAACACCAGTAAAACGAGACGTAAACGGATCATAATATGCGATCGGCATATCGGAATGAAATCTTGATCTGTTTAATGATCCCCGGACTTAAATAGTCAGTCCGCGCCCACGAAGCACCGCCATGACTTGGGATATTTGCTCGCTCGAGTCCAGTGATAATCTACGAACAGATTTCAGAAGCGCGTCTGGAAGCGCGTAGAACGCTTCGGATGACTCATTTAAGTAGGAGAGTGCTTGGAGATTCACTTTCATTCCCAATTCCGGCCCTAATACAGACTCGATCTCCATGAGCAACGTGAATACGAACTGACCACTGGCTCGAAATGCGGGAGAATCATCGTACTCCACTCGATAGCTCGGACGCTTCTCACCCGAACGTTCCCGCGCGTATCGACCTCGCGCAAATTCGCGGGGAGTATTCTCGAGGAGCCGATTCATTCCTGAGATCTTGGCGGACCAATAGTTGGCGTAGCCCTCGTTCACGCTGGTTGAGCTTCTCATTCCGAAAATGGGGCTCATAAGGAGGTGGGTCCATTCATGGTAGATCACCTCAGGTATGAGGGCAGAGTCCAACCAGCTCTCCGTTTTGATTGCCTTGCTCGCCTTGGTCAAGAGGGGGAGAACGCCTTCGAACAGTCCGACCCATCCCAGTAGCTCAACGAGGGACCGTGAATGCTGTGAGATGAGCCATTTTCGGGATCGTGAGATCGCAATTTGTCCGAATAATGCTCTTCTGAAATTTTTCTCTGAGACTGCCTGGAAAAACGAATAGATTCCTGCCGTCTTCTGAGTGGGAATAGAACGATAGAACCAGATCTCTTTGGGCCAAGAGGTACCTTGAAATTTTCCAGCATCGATCGTGAGGCTGAGGTTTCCCACAGGCCGCTTCGACGGTATGAAATGGGTGATCCGGTTGTAGGCGGAGGTCACATCAAATCGCACCTGGTAGTCCGTCAGTCTGCCAATCAGATCCATCAGTCGAGTACTCGCACCTAATTTTAGAGTGCGCTCATAAGCTTGATTCAGATGATAGTGGATGGTTTGAGCACGGAGTTGTTCGTCTTCATTCCAGCTCGAAACAGATTCCAGTGTCGCCTCTTCGCCCCTGAGAACGATTCGAGCGTGATCGGCACCGTTGAGATTTGCACAGTCGGAAATCGACGTTCTCTCGAGCAGTCCTTGGGAGTTTCTTGCCATGATTTGGCAATCACCGTAGCTCATGAGCGGGATCGCAATCCCGATCAGCGCAAATCGATATCGACTAGCGAACCAAGAGTCGTTCATCTCCGGCCTCCTTTTTTGATTGGCGGAATAGTCCGACCATGTTCCTGATCTGAGTCACGCTCATGTAGATCAAATTCAGTGTCGGAGTGAGAACCAGAACCGGACCTGCCCAAGATTCGATTCTATCGATTCGCTCTGCATTTCTGTTCTTTAGTTCATCTAAACAAGGGGTGCGTGAATAGAACACTGCCTCTTGATTGGAGATGGTTCCCTCGAGCCAGGCTGCACCGAGTGCGTCGCCCGATCTTGGTTTCATCGAGTAGAGATACGAATCGACCTGAGTGGTGACCTGGTTGAGATTTTTTGTCAGGACTCGACACGCGATACGCCCCCGCTCACGAGCACTGAGCTCGTAAAAATAGCTCTTATCACCGGACTGAATATGGATGGAGCCCTGTTGGGACGTATAAAGGTCTTTGAATTCTTCAAATAGTTTCGCCAGTTCTTTTTGTTGTAGGGGCATGTATTGAGATAAAACATAAGAAGGCAAACTCAGATTACCCAGTCCCTGAACTCGCCTGGAGTACCTGCGCCACCAGCCTTTTTTCCTCGATAGAAAATGTCCGGGATCGAAAAATTCAGAACGACTCGCAGTCGCGTCTAGTTTCAGTTTTGACTTCTTTTCTAGGTAGATGACCGGATCAATACCCACATACTTCAATTCTGCGGGGTCCCGGTTGTCACGAATGGTTTCCAGTACGTGCCTTGCCCATAGGGCCAGATAGGGGTCTAGTCGACGGTCCTTCTTGGCCGCGAGAGCTTCTTCGACGATCGCGTCGAATCGGATCCTCCGTTCATCCTCTCCGAGTTGCATCCACTCGGGAATTCGATCACGAATGAGTGCCTCCATCATGTGGGAGGAATTCGACCAAGTTTGACGATCAAAATAGTTTTCGATCGGTTGAAAATCGGCCGAGGCCGAACTCGAGATGAAAATCAAAAAGATCCAAGCTCTCAGATTCATTTTCATCTCAGTTTGCCTCGGCCTATGGCTACGAATGGAAGTTACGAATCGGCTACTTAAAAACAGGTCAATGTGAGTACAGTTGCAACTGCACCCCCACCAATCTTGAGCAAACCGAATGGAACGCCGTTCGAGTATTCATTTTCGACGGTCGATCGAATGCTCGCGAGATCCTTGCGTTGTTGCGCCAGTTGACCCAGATAGTTCTTTTTCAGGGCCTCTAGCTGAGCTGCTCGGTCACTCGGATTGTTCACGTATTTGAGGATATTCGTCATCTCCCCATAGAACCCGACGAAGAAACTTTTACGGTAGTAGTCGTCGCTGTTTTGCCAGTTAGTATAGGCGGTGTTTGCCTGATCGTAGGTCGTGAACTGGGTGATGGCGATTTCGATATCGTTTTCGCTGGTAGAGATTCGTTTCTCGGCGGTGTCGGTCTGTTCCTTGATGTCACGTTCAATTTTCGCAGTTTTGTTCGTACCATACTGGATGATATCGACGATGCCTGCGATGATTCCCACCAGCGCCAGAAATGGTAGCGCGAAAAATAGCATGCCTAGTCCGCCACAATCCCAGGTCAATCCTTGGGCCGCTTGCGAACGCTGCATTTTTGCCAGCACTTCTTGAAATTCAGCTGCGGATAGCTCTCCAGCCGCAAGTTTCTCGAATTCTCCATCCAATGTGTTGGCAACCGATGGTGGTAATTGCGTGTGAGCGAATTCCTTGAGCTCGTCGATCGAGGGTGGATTCTGCATCACTTCACGGATGAATTTTTCGGTGTCCGAACGCGAGATTCCGTTTTTCGAGAGCTGAGCGGCGTAGTACTCCGAATAGATTTCGTTGAACGGCCGATGTTCAGCATTCGCGAGGGCCATTCTAGGGGCAAGTGATGCAGGCACCGACAGGGTCATGGTCAGTGCACCGACCAATAGACGAGAAAACCACAGATTCAAATTGAGTTTCATAAATCTCTCCAGGCCCTGAGACTGCCTGACGAGATGCATGTGGTGTAGTTGAACCTAAGCTGTGTAGTTAATGTGCGGACATCCTGTCCGCAGTCTACGTTCTGGAGCAATGACCCCTATTTTGTGGCTCGGAGCCGGAGAGCGTCCTCGATCATTTTCATTTTCAATGATTCAAGCGATTTCTCGAGTCTTTCTAGAGGGGAGAATCCGGCCGAGGATTTCTGCTCCATCTGTTCAGGCAAGAGCTGAATCTCGTTTTGCGCCGATGCAAAGAAATTCGCATAAGCGTTTTCTAGCGGTATGTCGATCGACGGAGCGTCTAGCATCGCAGAACCGCGAGACGTGTAGTCGATTGCTCGGAGTCTCTGATGCAAGTTATGTGAAATGAGCTGACCCATTGATTTCTGGTCGGTATTTTCACTGGGCTTTGAGTCCGTTTCAGGTAGGCCCGTCTTCATATCGAAGAAAACGACGCTGCTAGATTCGAGAGAGTTCAATAGTTTCTTGGTTCGTTTGTTTGGTTTTTTGGCTTGGCTCGCTTCTGAAAGACCTCTAACGACTTCAATCAACTCATTGATTCCTCTCAAATAGGACTCCGACTGAATATTTTGAGAGAACGGACAATAGAAATAGGAAACGACCCCGTGGTCAGCACCGACTCTTGCTTGTGAAACGAGCTGGTTCTCAAATCGATGATCCATGCCGCGTTCAATGATTAAGCTCTTGGTTCGGGTGACTCTGACTGCATCGTAGAGTCGGGTAATACGTGACTGAGAATCTTGGTCTTGGTCAATTTCGGCCCAAGACTGAACGTATTCTGTCGCATGAGCGGTGTGTTCATTCCGGTCACCCACGGGGCGAACCGCACGGAAGTTTTTTCGATCGGAAGGTGATTTTCCGGTTCTAAACACGCTGACCTCGGCTGCATCGATCGACTCCTCGGGCAGTGCGCTGATCTCGAGGCAATTCCAGGTGAGCGCGGGCACCGTGGTAAGGTGGATCGGTTCCGCTGATTTGAAAATGTTACGCGCATTCGCCAAACGGGTGGCGTGCTGTTCAATTTCCATATCGGCGTATTTTTCGATCGTTTGCATGAGCTCTTCGCTGAGCGAGTGCTCGTCCCATTCGCCGAGTTGAGCATCCTTGAATTTCATCTGCGAGAGGTATTCGTGAATGACCTCGACGTTGTAGATTCTCGGATCTGTTTTCGCGAGTTGAGCGCTCTCTTGGCGCTGGATGGTGATGAGTCCACGGGTGCTCTTGAACGCGGCGGGTCTCTGCGAGCCATCGGTAGCGCCCGGTACCGGAACAAGAATCAGATCGTTCGTGGAAACGAGAAAGGTCGAATTGACAGCGTCAGCGAATCGCTCAACGTTAAACCGACGGGAAAAACGTACGCCCGGGAGGTGATTGATTTTACGGAAGGTGTCTCTGAGCTTTAGGGCCGTTCGGTAGAACGGGTAGGTCGCCGGATCTCCAGCGTGGCCACCGGAGCCGTTTCCAGCTAGGGAGTTCTCCATTGGAAAAGTGGTCATGAGGGCAAGGATGGCCAGAAATTTCAGACAGTAAGTTTTCATGAGGATATCCGGTGGGCTGGAAATAGGTTGAAAACAAGGTGATATACGGACTCGGTCTCGCCCGTCTCTAAAGTGTCCGTAAGTCGATCTCTGAATTCTTCGAGGAGCGCTTTGGCGACGGGAATTTTTGCGGGGTTCACCGGGAGAGTCATCCACAAGTGACTCCGTAGTTCGATGGGAACTTCGTTCATCGCGACGACTGATTTTTCCAAAATTTTCTGGTGACTGGCTTTCAGGGCAGGGCCGGTGGTCTTAGGGTCGGCAATGAGGTTTCGTCCGCTGGCCCGTTTCCAGTCACGATGAGATCCCTCGACGAGTCCCACGGTGCGCAGTTTCCGCAAGCAGGATTGGACTTCGGCGACGGATCGATCAATCGCACGAGCCATGAGTTCGAGATCCGAGCGATATCGCTCAATCGTCAGGAGTTCCAGGATTACATAGTGAACCGGATCAGAGATCACGGCGAATAGGACCTGAGAAATAGTGTTTTTCGCCGTTTTAGACGGTTTAGTGTTCATCGAATCCTGGCCCAGGTGAGCGAGCATGTAGCGACTGACGAACACTTCTTTTTCGTCCTCGCTGAGATTTCCGTTTTGGATGATCTTACGAGCCATCTCGGAGGAAATTTTGCGTTTTCCCTGGATGATTTTTGAAAGGAGTGACGAGTCGATCTCCAATTGCTCCGCAAAACGGCGCAAGGAGTACCGAGGGTTCGATTGCAGTCGGCGCTCGAACTCTGCTCGGAGCAGTAGTCGAGGGATGTCTTGACTGGGTTTACTCATCAATGACTGCATGGTGCGCCATCTTAGAGTATTTTTTTACATTTAAAAAGTATAAATAATAACCAGAATAGCTCCCCAGTCCTCACTGTGGACTTGGGTTAAATCGTCCCTCAAGAGCAATAGGACAGGGTCTGGCCGCCTGCTTAGGACTTTTCGATCAGGCTGTCGGTCGCATGCTTGGTACGGCGAGTTTTCGGTAAAACGCCATAAGCAATACAGGTCGCCATGCTGGCCCAGAACACCCAGAACTCAACCGATGAGACGGAATGGAAATTGAGTCCGATATCAGAGGCCTCCAGGATGACCTTGCCGCCAATGATGAAAACGAGCATGTAGGCCGTTTGCTCCAGGCGAGGGAACTTGTCGAGGAGCTTAATGAATGCGCCGGCTGCGACCCGCATCAGGATGATGCCCAGGATGCCGCCCAAGTAGATGACCCAGAGTTTGTTGGTGAGTGCGACGGCGGCCAGGATCGAGTCGAGCGCGAAGGCGATATCGGTGAGCTCGATGACTGCGACGGTGGCCCAAAATCCACGTTTTTTCTTACTAGATTGGGTGGCGTCGTCGCCGTCTTTTTTGTTGAATAGTAGGTGTGCGACCGCAAGGTAGATGAGGTAGCCACCGCCGACGAATTTCACCCAGCGCCATTTGACGAGGAACGTGACGAGCGCCAAAGCGATGAAGCGGAATACGAACGCGCCGACGAGACCGTAGGTTAGGGCTTTTTTCTGTTGTTCCTTGGGTAGATCGCGCGCGAGTACGGCGAGCACTAAGGCGTTATCGACGGAGAGGATGCCCTCTAAGAAGATCAGAACGCCGACCAGGGCGAAATCTTGGGAGGTGAACGGGCCATCGAAAAAATGGGTGAGCGTCTCGAGCATCTTCATTACCGCCTTGTGTGTGACAAGGTTTTAATAGGGGTGTATCACTAACTCAAGGAAAACCGGCCATGACCAAAGACCCATTTGAGTTCTTTCAGGAATGCTTTAACCAGGCGAAATTGCTGAACCTTCCGCAATACAATTCCGTGACCCTGGTCACCGCCACCCCGGAAGCCAAGCCCTCCGCCCGCATCGTCCTTCTCAAGGGAATTCAAGAAGGCACTTTTCGGTTCTTCACGAACTACCAGAGCCGCAAATCAGGGGAGTTATTCTCAAACCCGCAGGCCCAGATCCTGTTTTATCGACCTGAGTTCGGGCGCCAGATCCGGGTCGAAGGTCGCGTGACTAAGGCATCGGCGGCTGATTCGGATGAGTACTGGTTCACCCGTTCGCGCGAGAGCCGCATCGGCGCGATCGCATCTCATCAGAGCAGTGAGCTGAAATCCATGGATGAGCTCCGTGCACGGGTTGCAGAGATCGAAAAACAATTCGAGGGCCGCGAAGTCCCACGTCCTGAGAACTGGGGCGGGTTCGCGCTCACTCCCGACTATTTCGAATTCTGGGAGGATGGACTGCATCGCCTCCATGAGCGCATCACGTACACGCGCGACGGAAACGGTTGGAAAACGAACCGGTTGTTTCCATAATAGTCAGGACAGCAGACGACCGGCGAAAGGATCCCGATCCCATGACTCCAGAGAAAAACGATGAACTCATCAAGGCCCTCCTCTGGAGATATGCGACGAACAAATTCGATCCCCATCGCAAGATCGACGACGCAACTTGGAATACACTCGAGCAAGCACTCATTCTCTCTCCGTCCTCTTACGGACTGCAGCCCTGGAAATTCATCATCGTTCAAAATCCAGAACTGCGCCAAAAGCTAAGAACCGTGAGTTGGAATCAGGCGCAGATCACGGATGCCTCACATCTTGTCGTGTTCGCAGCTAAGGACCACGTCGACGAGAGTTACATTCGTCGCTACATCGAGAAGATGGCCACCATCCGAGCGATCACGATCGAGAGCTTGGCCAAGTACGAAGCCGTCATGGTCCGCGATTTCAAATCCAGGTCGCCCGAGAACATTCGATCCTGGTCCGCCCGTCAATGTTACATCGCTCTGGGGCAAGTGCTCACGGCAGCAGCTGTGCTCGGAGTCGATGCGTGCCCGATCGAAGGAATCATCGCCGCTCAGTACGACGAACTCCTCAATCTCAAAGACTCCGGATATTCCACGTGTTTTGTGGCCGCGTTCGGCCATCGGAATCTTGACGATCCCTTCTCCAAAGTCGCAAAGGTGCGATTTGAGGTGGGGGACGTGGTGGAGAGAGAGTAGCTAATGCAGTAAGTTCGTTTTGGTCTAGGGCTTTGTTTCTTAAGTAGATTTCTTGGTTATCCGAAAAGTAATTGATGGATAACGAGAAGGCACTCCGCAAGAAGCAGCGTGCGACATTGAACTCATTGCGCGAAGCTTGTGTGTATAGTACGCCGTTGCTTATCAGTCATGGTAGCAACTCCTATTTTGTTGCGCCTACTAGTCTCAAGGAAATTCAATCTCGCGATCTAAACGAAGTAAGAATTTTAGAGTTCAAAAAAAGCCAACTTCCCGCGCTGACTGATACAAGTATATCGACTCACATTCGTTTCAATGAATCAGATGAGACCATTAGTATTCCTCTAACGAATAGTGAAAGCACAAGTGATGATCTTATCTGTTTTGAATTTGAGATATCGAAAACTTACTTCAGTAATCGTAGAAACTCATCGCGTGAGTCTCTGAGGGAATCGTTTTACATTCCTTTTTTGCTGTACCTGAATAAGCAAAATACTCTCCCGATATCTGGATTTGTTCGAGTAGTTGACTTCGATAATAAAGCAATTCGTTTTGAAATTAAGGTCCCGTGCTTCCTAACTCGGTTTGAGTTAGTTGGAGCTAGTATTGTTTTGCAAGAAAACACATTTAATTTTCCGATTACTTCTTTTTCAATAGATATAGTTAGAGAATCGGTTGTTGAAAGTTCTTTAGGTCGACAACAACTTATTGCGACGGTCGTTTCTCTAGTTAGCAGTACTAAGAAATTACTTTTAGAGAGTGAAAGAAGCGTAATACAACCAAAACTTCAAGCCAGCACTTCTTTTAAGTTTCTTCTGAGAGAGTCTTTAAAATTTGATGTGAAGATCGACTCCTTGACCTTGAATGGATTTAACGGATCTGTAGAGCCACGCGAGCTATTTTTACTACCTAGACTATTTATAGCTGAGCACTCGGAGACCAAAGTAAGATTTAGCGTATCAAAGCAGGGAGGAGAGCTTAAGTTTCAATTTTCATCCACTTCTTTAGGTGGTCGTACGCAATGGTTTAACTATATTAGTCACTTCATTCTTAGATACGAGTATAGATTTCAGCCGAGAGACACAAAAGAAATAACTCGATTAATGCTTGAATCCGGAAACTATACGGCCGGAGCTATTTCTGATTTAGTGCTTCAGCATGGCTATCTTCAACATAAGTGGCCACTTGAAGAAACACTACCTCGTACAAAATATCGTTGGCTAGTGCGTGATCGAGAAGACTCAATTATTGGACACACAGCGGGCTTGAGAGTGTCCGAAAAGCTTTGGGGGGCCATAGATAACATTGGTTCACAATCTTACGACGGGAGTTGGAATCGTGAGTTTGTATCGCGATGGTTGCGTAGTTTTGTAGAGCTTCTTAAAGGGCATTCCAGCCGACCGATTGTACAGTGGACGTTCAATCCAACGGCTGGAGTATGGACCAACTTCAATAGAGCTATGCTGGATAGACCTGATTTGGTGTATTCTAGAGATACTTTTTGGAGTGTGTTCTTGGTCAACGTTCCAGAAGTAGATGTGGTCGAAAGAAAGTTATTCTCTGTAGAAAAGTTAGACGTAGGTAATGGGCGTCTTGATGAGTGGAGTCAGCACATAGGCGCAAAACCGCATCCAATTATTTCGTTACTATATAACGGTATTGGAACGAGCTCGTCATTCCACACTGATTTTGAACATGACTACTCGATTTCATTTAAACGACATACTTACATAATTAAGAAAGGTAATAAACCATACTTTCTTTTGTCGTTCTCGAACTATCCGGCATGGGCATCGTTTAATAAGACTCATGACTGGCACTATCTGTTTCCAATTAACGAAAGTGTCGAGATTTCGAAATCTGAAGAGTTAGAGCTGTTTGCCCTAATTAAGGAGACGGTCTTTAGGGACGGGTGCACTCCGTTTCGGATGTGTATTGTTAGCGAAAAGATAAAGTTATCTGTAGGTAATGAATGGACAAATTTGATGTTGGAGCCTGAAGCTCTCGAATTTGCTGCACTAACATTGGAGCAACTTTGAACTTTAAGAGACTAGCTATTCCAATATTTTTTACACTAGTGGTTAGCTACAATGGTAGTTGGCTAAGATCGATCTATTCTCGGGTAGAGTTAGGTTCGTTTAGAAATCTTGGAAGAATAACGGATTTTGAGATTCCATGTACAAAGAATTCGGCGATAGAAATCCAAAATTGCAGCAAACTATTTGCCCTACCTGGAAAAGCGTTGGGCTTAGGCGATTCACAGAAAATAATAAGAGGCTTAGGCCTAGGTGTGATCCGAGGCGGAACTGAATGGTATTGTAATAAGAATAGTGAATGGATTCCAATCCATCAAACTGGCAATGGAAATAAAGAAACCCCTTTTAGAGAGGGACTTACACTGTATCAGACAGGTAGTATACCGGGCGCAATTTGCACTGAAGATGTATTTATAGTTGTTACAAAAGATATTATGAATCCGCTAGGTACGGGTGGGTGGAAGTCAGGAGACTTGGTAGTAGGAGATCCGTCTATTGTTGCTTCGTTCAAGACTGTGAATGACTTTTTTTCATCGTATTTCAGAGCGTTTTTAAGTGTCGCAGCTCTTGTGCTAGTTTTGATTCTTTCAAATTTAAATCAACCATACGTGCTTGGGACTTATTGGTATAGAGGTTCCGTTGTACTCCTTGGTATTCACTTTTTTTCCTCTAGTTCACTTTTGGATTTTCTTCTTCCAGGAAGTATTAATCTTGGATTTCCATTCCTAATGGCAGGAGGTACCGGTGGTTGTCTTTTCCTATTTTTAAGCTCTTTAGAGGTGTGGAAAAGAAAGGAAATTATTGTTGGAAGATCAAATCGAGAAAAGTGGGATGGACTAACTCTGGTGGCAGCCACATTTATCGCCTTACTCTTTTTCTATTCGTTCGCAAAAAGCGCAACATATATCTACGTTCAGACTGTTATCGCTGTATCTATAGTTATCGCATCTACTTACTCGTACTCAACGGGCAACCTTGTTTTTGGCCTTTTTTTCTTGAGTGATGTGTTTGGTGTTCAAGGATTTTTAAACGGAATACCAACAAATACGGCTACTCACTTTCTTTTCTTCAGCTTTCTATATGATTCATTTGAATGGATCTTCTTGAATAATAGACTGCAACATCACTTGGATCGAATCGATACCCTTGTCGGTGTAAAAGATCGTATTGCAGAGTTGTCAGAAAGATTTAAAATTTCAAAAATATCTGCCTCTATGTTCACTCGCGACTTCAGCTTCTTAAGCAAAGATCTTCTATCAAAAGATAGTGAACAAGTTAGAATCTCACCAAAAGTATCACATCTGGCAGCAAGCATTATGACGTCGCGTGTCCCTGCGCTTAGGATCGAGGTTGGTTCCACAAAATCAAAAATTCTGAAAGGTGATGACAACTACACAAATCAAAAAATTGGTCGAGAGTTCTGTATTTTCCCCCTAGTTCATAATCAAAAAGTCCTAGGTACATTAAACATCACTGGTTATTCCAAAAGTGAATTGGGTGACCCGACTCAAATGGTCCTATTTATAAGTCTTGTAAATAGATTATTGCCGAGTTTTTCTGAGGAAAGTTATCGTGAAGACCTCTCTCCGAATATTGAAGAGCAAGGCAAGATTCTTTCAATTGAGTCGAACTTTATTTCAAACGATATCAAGTCAAAAACTCACGTTTTGAAAAGCTTCGATGACCTTTCGATATTTCTAGACTGTAAAATTATTATCTCGAAAGCCAACGTTGAAAAGTCATTTTATTCTACTTTCTCGAGTCACAATTATTCAGTAGATGATGCAAAATTTTTGGAAACCCACGCTCCGCGCCTAGAGGAGCATCTTGTGGCCAGTCCGGCAAACGTTGCCCTAAGTCAGAGGAATTTGGTGTATGTAAACGATATTCCCCGCATGTTTTCTGTCTATCCGGATTTCCTTGTTCAGTTATTCGTGCGAAATAGCACTAAGACTCTTTTGGTTTCACCTATTCTGCTCGAAGGCCAATTTGAACCTTGGGGTGTCGTATGGATAGAGTTTCCCAATAGAATGAATAGGCCGGAATCTGACCTTCGCGAACTAGCGGAGTTTGCTAATAGTTCCATTCATAGGCAACTAGATATTTTCTTTAAGGATGAAGCTGCGCAGATAGTAAATCAGGAGCTATATTCGTTGGTTCCTGAAAGAGTGCTAAAGAAAGTTAAGCTTGGGTTGGATCCTAAAGAAGAAGAGTATGGTTATATTCTGAATATTGATTTGGCTGGCAGCACCAAGCTTGCCGGACATCTCGGAGAAGTAGATTTTCACTCGGTAATTAAAAGTGCGTTTAGTAAACTGACCGAAAAGCTAGACCGATTCGGTTTTGTCCCTCAGTTAGTAATTTGGGATGCTTTTATTTTTACTTGTGAGAAAGATAGTAGGATTTTTTTCTTTCGGGATTTGGAAGAAATTTTTAGAGAAGTATCTATCGTGGTTGATGACTTAAATCTGACGTTGCCCGACAACGCAAAAGTTGGCTTTCGAGCGATTATTCACTTTGGAGACATTACCCGAAACTGGAGTGTCGGTAGTTCAAGGAATTGGACGGTAACCGGGGCAGCACTAGCTGAATCTTGTAAACTCGAAAGCGAGGTAAAAAAGGAGAAGCGCGCATTGGTAATTAGTAAGGCGTGCGTGGCTGCATTGGGTGAATATGCGTCTGAAGACCTCATTATCAATAAGGTCGCGTAGTTACTTTTTCTTTTTAAGAAGTATGTTTGACCAGGTCATGCCTGCGCCAAATACGGATGCAAGTACAAGTGAACCACTAGGTATTTTTTCAGAATTTTGGCTTAAAACAGAGATCCATCCGGCTGAACTCGTGTTTCCATACAAATCTACATTGTAGAGATGCTTTTCTTTGGCTACGCCTACCTTACTCCACAGGTCGTTCATCATCACGAGATTTGACTGGTGTGCAATTGCAAAATCTATCTCATCAATTGTTAGACCATTTCTTTTTAGTAAAAGTTCAATTTTTGATGGCATGCGATTTATTACGAAATCGATAACTTTTTTTCCGTCCTGTTGAAATTTTTTATCTGTATCTTTCCTGCGATTAAATTCAGGTTTTCCGTGTGTGAGTTCTCCGGTTACGATGTCTTCTGCGGTCAAATGAGATGTATCTGATACTCTAGTTGCTTGAACTATTTGAAGGCCTTCGCCACCAACTTCAGCATCCGTAATTTCAAAAGTTCCGTCATCCTTTGAGATGACCATAGCGGTGGCTGCGTCTCCAAATAGTATGCATGAACTTCTGTCGCCGTAGTCGACATATCGCGTAAAGGGTTCGCCGTTTAATACTAGGATATTGGAGATATCAGAAGTCGATAGAATCGCTCGCGCGACATAGATGGCATACGCTACCGACGTGCATGCCGACTTTAGTTGAAACACAGGTACTTGCAGCCCAAGTTGTTCCGAAACTATATTCCCAGCATTTGGATAGTGAATATCGTCATGCGTTGAAGACGATATAATCATTCCCACCTTTGACAGATCGACTTCTTCTTTAACTAGAAGCTCTTTAAGAGCGCGGCGTGAAATTTCAAGACCTGGAAAGTTACCATGGTAGTCGTTCATGTAGCGACGTTCAACAATGCCCGTCTTTTTAATAATCCATTCTGAAGTTGTATCTAGTTGATCCTGAAAACGTTCGTTTAAAATTTTAGAGTCAGGATGATAGTGCGCTAGGTGTTTGATGTAAGTTTTCAATTTATCCTAGTCTTTCTTAGCGGTTTATCTCTTATGTTGCTCTCCGCAATGCCTGGTTTCCAGTGTAGTTTTAATGACGCATCTTCAACCTTTAACAGGGGTTCGAGCCTTAGGTTGATAGGATTGCATTTGCTTGCCGAATCAACGACTAAGAAGAAGTTTTAGCGGCATGTTGCTTAGAAAGCGAACGTCGGATGTGCTCCTGAGCTAGCGACTTTTTTCGGCTGTCATCATTCGATAGGAGGTCAGAGATCTTCAGGATAATTAAAAGCATAGCGGGGCCGTTTCGGTCAGAAATAGAGGTTTCTGACGCCAATAATCCTAAAGAAATCAAGGTGCCGCTATGACTACTGATAAAAATACACGAGCCTTGTTGCTACCGGAACTGGAATGTACCAACGTACAATCCTCACGAAGATCCTGGGTGAAGTACCTCGTCCGTAAAACATACTCTTGAAAATTCTGCCCCATGTGCGCACCACTCTCCGAATCCGTCTATGATTCCAGGAATGCCCGCGTTGAAGACGACGCTACCCTGCGTGGATTGTGCGTACTTCTTATCATCCGAAAACGCTTCTTCTTCTGTAGGACAAGTCGCAATCCATTTACTGAGCCCTTTCCTTGAGTTATGAAAGGTTCGCACACGACTGAACTTTTCAATAGCTCCGTGCCCGGTTGGCCGAAAACTTCGGCGATTTGATCCGTGTGTAGAAAGCCTACCGGCTATCGCCCGGATACGTGTTTAAAGCCTCCTGATGAGGCTCGACGAAAAGTTGCGGATGCGCCAGTACCTCTGCTCTCGACGATCGGGATCGATAGGTAATCCCTCCGTCGTCATCACGGAAGAACTGAGTTCGCATCGATGATCGACGATAGTCCGAATGTGCCGTCTCTGGACACGCGCGGGGAAAGACCACCCGGGAATTAGAAGCGTAACTCGATCATATTCCTGGACGGGAAGACGTTAAGAAGGTGATTCTTGATCTCTGCGCCCCTTTTAAAGACTTCACGCGCGAGCAATTCGCTCACGCTAAAATCATCGCTGATAGATTCCATGTGCTTGGTTCCATCATTCACCGCTCTACTCAAAAAACGTTATGACACTATCGGCACTTGCGCCGATCCGAAGGCATGCCGACACTTCACAATGAGTTTCTACAAACACGAATACTTCGAGCCAGGAGCCAACTTCGTCTATTTGGAACAGTAACCGGAAATGGAAGATTTCTATCTCTGGATAGAATTGCTCTACCGGTTCTATCGAACCCGCGGATCAAAGAGTGCGGTGAGTTCACTCACCTAGATGACAGACCAGATGGCTCATGCGAAATTACCTGAAATCTTGACTCTGGCAAAAACGCAGATGAAATGGAGAACGGAGATCCTCGCTTCCTTCAAGACGTTACTCACGAACGGCAGAGCGGAAAGGTATAGTAACATCGCGAAGCTGGTGCAGAAGCAGCTTTCGGATATAAATCTTTTCAAAATTATAAGCTTAGACTTCTAATTGCTTGCTCGCGATTGGAAAAAAGACGTGACGACCACTAAGTGAAAAGAATCCGAGCTTCGAATAACAGAAATAAATCGATCCGTCCGCGATGACAGTATCCTGCAGGGCGCCTATAGGTGAACTCCCGAATTCACTTCCTTGAAGGTCCGGAAATGTTATTCTTCATTGTGTTTCCACGTTAATATGGTCATTACCTGGAGGTTTCACGGCCATCTATACGAAGGAACTTTAAAATCTATTTAGATGCTTTTGCTACTTATAGTTCAAATCGTGCGAGAGTATTACATTGAATCTATAAAATATTCTATTGAGAGAAATGCTATCAGTATGTCGAGGCTGCGACCTAATTATGTATTCTGAGTCGTATGGTAATTGTAGTGCCTGCGCCCATAGTTGATTCTATTAAGATCGTGCCACCAAAGCGCTCAACCGTCTTCTTTGCATGGTAGAGGCCTAGTCCGTTGCCTTGAATTTTCCCATGCGTACTTCCGAAAGTTCCTAGCTCTTGAATAAGATGCTTGGGTATGCCAGTGCCATTATCGGAAACTTTAAGAACAAGAACTCTATTGATAACTTCAGAGATGATTTTGATTTCACCGCCGATCGGCATTGCTTCAATGCTATTATTTAATAGGTTGGATATAATCCTACCTATTTCTGTTTGGTCGAAGTGGACCTGGTATGCTTCCAATCTAATTAATGATTCGTGAGTAATGACTATCTTATTTGAGCTTCTATGCTGATAGATCTTCTCGTTTACTATGCTATCGATCTCATTCGATAAGCATTCTGTAGTGACAGTAGATATAGTTTTACTTTTGAGATCGTAATTTTCTAAATTAAAAAGAGGTTTTTTCACCAATAGCTCATCGGTGATTTTTCTGATTCTACTCAAAGATGAACGAAAGAGGTTCTTTGTTTCGTTGGGTGCTAAGTCTAATTCTGATTCTAAAAT
This sequence comes from Pseudomonadota bacterium, assembly GCA_027485695.1. Lineage (GTDB taxonomy): Bacteria > Bdellovibrionota > UBA1018 > UBA1018 > UBA1018 > JAIXQO01. Next base: position 359,273 of record JAIXQO010000004.1, on the reverse strand, counting down.
AGATAAGGCCGCCAATGGAGAACGAATGTCGTGAGCAACTTGAGCGCTCAGACTAAATATTGCGTTTGCGACAGCATTTTCTGTTCGTAGTTTCTCTGTTGCATTTAACTGCGACCTAATCTGATTAAGTTCTTCGATGCGAAATGGAGTGTTTCCGGCGAGGTTGCCCTGGAAAGGGAAGAGAATGTCTTTTTTGATAGCTCCATAAACTCGGTACAGTGAAACCGTAATTAATAGGAAAAATAGTACTGATGAAGACAGTATTAGTATCCAAGAAAAAAAGTCTGGAAGTATTGGAACCAGTAGTAAAATGCGAGTGAATTTATTTCCAGATAACGGCGTTACTACGAATCTAAAAAGAATATTTGTATTTGTCGGAGTGCATGAGCTGATGAAACTAGGAATCGATACGAGAACTTCGTTCTCATTGCAGATTAAAGCAACTTTAGCGTTTAACTCGTTTATCGTTAGACTGAGAGCTGACTCAATAAGTGCGCGATTGTTCTGATTGTAGGCAATTGTCGCTATCGATGAAATTCTTTCGATGAATCTATCTTGTTTTTTTAGGTGAGTGTATTCAGCGTACCCCAAGAACGTGCTGATCATCAAACAGACTAATACAAATGCCACTACAAGTGGTGAGATTGCATTTCTTCGAAACCAATTCTTGAAAGTAGTTACATGCATTTTATTTTGGATAGAAGAACTGTATGCGGGGTTCTTTTCGGCTGGATCCAATTGTATTTAGGCTGATTTTTTCCTTATTGAAGGCTACCTTACCCGCCCGAAATCCTAGGTGTACGTATGGTACTTGTCGGAGAATTTCGATTGAAACTTTCTGGTAGTGAGAGTTCAACTCTTCTCTGTGTAGAATTGACCTGCCATCTTCAATTAATTTCGCGACTTCACTTCGATATATTATTGGGGAGGTGATTGCGCCGTCTTTACCGAGAATATGGTGTATGCCATCTGGATCTCCCATAACGACACTAAAGTTTCCAACCATCATGTCTGGCGTAAATTCTTTATAGTAGATTCGAAGCCAGTCTGAAAAATCTATATCACCGGAGTTTTCGGTGAAGTGAACTCCTCTCGATTTTAGAGCATCCATGACCCAGTTGTTACCAACAGATAGGAAATAAAGAGGCCTCTTTTTACTTCCTTCTATAAGCTCGTCTTCATATTTTTCACCGCTTGCTATAATCTCTCGAACTTTTGAGTCCTCTAGTCTTCCATTTTGAATTGGTAGAAAGGTTTGTAAATCAAATCTAAAAATCGATTCAGGTAAGTTCAGAGGTAGTTTAAAATTGGGAATACATTTCGCCAAGATGCTTTGTGCTGCCAGACGGAGATGAGTACTTTTAAAAAATCTATCTGCCATTCCGTTTAGATATAAAGCGACATGCGAAGCTTCGTACGAATCTAAGAACCCCACTACCTCCGGCGGATTATTTCGAACCGCTCCTCGTTCAGCGAACATATAGACGTCGACTTCGCCTGTGGGTATTTTATCCAGTGCCTCATTAGGCGGAACTACCGAAATGTTTGCTTTTTTGAATCCGACGTCGCCATGCCAGAATGGGTTCTGAGATAACTTTAGAAGTTTCTTGTTCGATGAGTCTTCAACTATTACGTATGGCCCGGTACCAATGTACTGACCATCTTTTAGAATATATGCAGCAAAACGGCCACCTGATAGATGGTCTAGGGCCATACGGAATGGCTCTGAAAAAGTTATTGTTAGTGTGTCGTCATCTCGGGCGGCTAATCCAGATATAGACGAATTTTTGCTGAAATCTTTGAAGCCTACGACCCGGTAAAGAATATCCTGGATGCTTGAGTTACTTGACTTCGGATCTAGTTTGAGTCCTGCGAGCCATGAGGCCACGAAATGTTTTGCGGAGAGCTGCGTACCGTCCGAGAACTTTTTGCTTCTATCTATAGTAAAAGTAAAAGTTTTTTGATCGTCACTGATAGTCCATGATTTTGCAGCGAGAGGTTCGATTTCACCGCTTAGACCAATTGTGACTAGAGGTTCAAATTGATTGAGCTGTATTTCATCGCCTGCCGCTGTGTGTTGCAGTGGAGGTACTATTGATCCCCAGTAGACAGGATACGCAATATTAAGCTCGTCTTTGGTATTTTTCATTCTGTAGTAATTTATCGCAAAAGCTATCGTGAAAATTGCCGTTATAGTTGCTAGGTACTGTACTTTGGCAATGTGCATTTTTTTTGTCAGGTATAAAGAGGTGCTATTGACTTGTTGGTCCGCCGCTGCCAGGTCCGTCGAGATCTATAGTATCCAAATGTCCACGATCAACCTTTTGTGCAGCCTTTGCTGCAAACGATATTGCTGTGATTGGAATCATTGCGAGTAACATCAAAAGTATTTTTCTAAACATGGCCCTAATTTTCTCCTGTTAACTTTAGGTCTGGAGGATCCAGCAACCTGGATCCTGCGATTTAAAGCTACCACTATTTGCATAAGCGGAGTTTCTATCACCTCCGCATTTGTTGTAGTGGTTGCAGCTTCCACATATTTCTATCTCTCCATTACGAAGTGATTCTAGTAATGGATGTTTTAGAAAGAGATCGCAAAGGTTCTCATTTAGTAGATTACCGAGAATGAAGTTTGTTCTGCTGCTTACCTTCAGTTCACCTTTGTAGTTAATCACTAGTCCCTGAAATCCGAATTGGCTGTTCATTCCTAAGTTTGGATTAATAAGGTTGTAAAGTGGTGTGTTTGTATTTGTATTTATATCGTTGATATTTGAGCAATTGAGTATCTCTAACATTGCTGACTTAAGTTCTAACGGTGTGAGTGGGCGATCGATATTCTGTTCAACTAGGGTTCTTCCGGTGCCTTGCGGAATAAACCTCGTGAAGTTCATGGATAAAACATTTAGTTTTTTCGCGATTTGGAAGAAATCTGAAATCCACGCTTCGCTTCTTTTAGAGAGCACAGTTAAAATTACTACGCGGAATTTATTCGAAATTAACATTTCAATTCCAGTGGTAGCTTTCTTAAATGAGCCTGTTCCTCGGATTTGATCATGTCGAATTGCGTCGGGTCCGTCTAAAGATATCTGAAATCTTATATTAAACGTTTTGAGGAAAGAAACTAGCTCGTCATTTATTAGTGTGCCATTCGATAGAATCGTGATCGATGTGCCCGGCCACCTGCTTGAAATTTCTTCAATAATTGGTTTGAAATGATTGCTTAAAGTTGGCTCTCCGCCGCACAGTAAAATTCTAGGTTTCAGATGAAGCTTACGAAGAAGTTGGTTGTACTGATCTAAGATAGTCTTCCATGAGTGGAAATTGATGGCGCCAGAATTTTTATGATCTGGGTGATAACAGTGTGTGCACCTCAGGTTGCACGCGTTGGTGATATCAAGTTGGATATCTAGATACCTCTGTTTGTTTAGCGTATTTGCAATTGCGGATGTCGCATGATTATAGAGATTGTCAAAAATCTTTTTAAACACCGGCGCGTGTTAGCTGTTTTTTCCGCTCGACGCAAATCGTATGTTCTAGAATTATTGTGTACTTTAAAATACTGTCTTGAAACGTATTGACTGGGATATTTGTGCAACACCTGGGCTGAGGTACCTAAGGGCATAGAAAAAGCCCCCGTTTACGGGAGGCCATTTTTTAAGTGGTGACTCGTGAAGGAGTCGAACCTTCGACCCGTACATAAAAACGGTATGACCATGAGCCTTCTCCAAGTAGTGAATATCTCAAGATATTGACCGAAGAAGCGCTACAAAAACGCGCTCCAAAACCTCCCCAACGCACCAAATAGCGTCCAATCAATTCAATGGTTTGGAATTGAGCTGTACAGCTGTGGTGTATGCCACAGGAAAGGGGAGTGGAGTTGATCAATTTAGATCCATGAAATGAGAAGGGCCTGAAAGTGTTCCCACTTTTGGGCCACAGAAATTTAAACGGTCAGACAAGTAACTTGTCGGTTCGAAGTCAGACTCAACCAGGGGTAGGCATTTCTGCCAAAGCACCTCATCCGATTCCTTTTACTTCAGCGACACGAGGGATCGGCTGTCAAACGACAATTTTCGCTGACGGAAAAGGAAATCCAAAAGTCACAGTGTCCCGTTATTGCAGCAGCGAATCAAAGAGGCGGCGTCGGTAAGACGACTGCTTCCATTAATCTTGCTCAAGCATTCGCAATCCAGGGCGCAAAAGTTCTGCTGGTCGAACTCGACCCCTAGGCAAATGCCACTCAAGGAATGGGCGTTCATCTTGAGTAGATTCAAAACTCTATTGCCGAACTAATTCGAGACCGTTAACACTCCTTGGAGTCTGCTTTGTATCAAAGAAGTGAATTGATTTGATTCCGGCGTCTACGATTCTTGCAAAAATTGAACGTGAGATTGTCTGTGCAGCGAATAGCGAGGTTCGACTTGCTTAGCATTTGAGCCGATTTAGATTTCAATACGACGTTATTCTTCTAGATACCCCTGCAACGTTCGGCCACATAGTGAATACTGCACTGATTGCCGCTACCCGGTTCTTAATCCCTATTGATTCTGGGTGTTTCTGACTCGTTGGGATCAAGTAACCCCACACAGAAATGAACGAGATTCGTCAAGGTACTAACTCTGAACTCGGAGCGCCGGGATATGTGCTCACTTTCGCCGGCCGAACTCAAATGATTAGAGAAATTTGGAAGGCCCCAAAGACTTCGTTTGGAGACAGTGTATTCAGCACTTGTATTCGCCGATCTGTGAAGTTCTAAGAGTCTCCAGCCTTAGGCTTATGATCTTCCATCGCGATCCGAACGGGAGCGTCGCAAGACTAATTGGCTCTCAGTCTCGAGGTTTCAAGCAAACGAGGGGTCAATTTACCCACTCAATAGCGGGCGAGACACCAATGCTCTCCCTAGTATCCGAGGTGAATCATGGCTAAGCAATCTCTCCACAAAAACGCGATTCAAAGCCTCGAACTGAACCATCCCTACAACTTGAAATGGCAAATCCAGACTCTAAAACCGCGTCGTTCAACAGCACCAAAAAAAAGTCCAATACGAAAGGGACGGCTGAGCTGAAGCATCCCGAAAATGAACATGCTCAAATTGAACATGCTAAACCAAGCGAATAAAACCCCATCGGTCAAAACCCGTTAATCGATCTGATATCAAGGCTGACGAATCAACGCAGAGGCAAAAGTCTTTTAACCTTGCTTATGCGGGAGTTTGCAGCGAGAGCCTGCGTAACTACTCAGATGACTCGTTTGGAGTGCTCGTGTTCCTGTCGCTGAATGGCTGGAACCTTTAGAAGAAGCGAAATTCATCGTGATGTTGGGGCACCTTTTGTAAGATTACGTTTTGACAGTAACTATAGTTTTAGCTCGGACACTAATTCCCAGAGATATGAATCGTTGGTAAACGCAGCTTCAAACTAAATTCTCTATATATTTCTATGGTGCCGCGTTGATAAACGACGGGACCAAAATTCTATCCATATGTGTACATTCGTACCGACATTGGACTGCCTACTGGTTACTCGGCAGTGTTCTTATATTTCGAACGCTGAGTTGCGATCCATCTAATTTAACGGAATTGAATATTTCGTTATTTTCGTTAAAGATCGGAATTCTAATCACAAAAGTCGATCCTTGTCCCAATTGAGAAGTGACAGCCAAATGGCCATCGTGGTTTCTGAGGAAGCTGTATACTTGGGTGAGTCCGTGACCGTGTCCTAGTGTCTTGCTGGTAAATCGATTTTTTAACCCAATATCGATTAGCTGAGTTTTGGTAAGGCCAGTGCCTGTGTCCTGTACGGATATCAAAGCATTCAGACCGTCTCGGCCTACCTTAACTTCAATGCGACCATCCTCCGTAATTGCCTCAAGCGAATTGTTTATGAGATTCGATAGCGTGCGATGTAGATCCGCTTCGTTTGCGTAAACTTCAAGCCCCGATAGTTCTGGGTCCGGAACCATTGAAATAGAAACATTCGTACGATTTTTAAACTCAAATTTCTTCTCCATCAAAAGTGAGTCAATCGAGTTCAATAGATAGATCCGTTTTTTTAGTCTTTGCTGATAGGTATGGAACTGATTTTTGTTCAGAAGATCTTCTGAGATTTGATCGATTCTACTAGTAACTAATTGAAGAATAATTTTTTCTTCTTTTGAAACCGAGTCGAGACCTTCGGCAAGAATTTTGAGTGCTGAGAGGGGTGATCGAATATCATGCGCGACTTTTTTCGCGAGGTCAGACTTAGCCAATGCGACCTCTAGATCGTATTTGTGCTGCGTGTCTTTCAATCGTTGAGCAACTTTTTCCTGATGGATCACTTCGAAGGTTGATTTCAATTCGATTGGCAATTTTTCTGAGACGTTTTTCATATTGGTCGGTTCATTTGAATCGTCGAGGACACTCAGTGTATCCCTAACGAACCTTTCGGTTTGCTCAAGTATGAAAAGTGCGACATATCCGGATAGAAGAACTGTGAGAGCACAAGCAAGCACTGCGATTTTAAGTGAGCCCAGAGAAAAAACTCCAGACACAAACAAAAAGCCTACGAATGCTAGGATTGCCACGAGTGTTCCAAGTTTATAAGTACTTAGTAAGCTATTGACTCTAAATGAGCTGATAGTTTGGTGCGAGCTCCTAAACATGAGAATGGGTGCGCAGATTAGTCCAACGCCGGATGCCCAAAAAAATTCATAGAAACCAAACTGTACGGTTCTTCCGAGTAAAGTCTCTACGCGGATTGCCCAGTCTCCCAAACCTAGAATAAAAGCGCCCGCTGAGAAGATTGTCCAAAAAAGACTTCGTGAACTAAGAAATGCAAGTAGACTCACATAAACTAGTGCGAATGAGCTGACAATTGTCAGTCCTTGTGCCAATGCAAGAAACGATATTCCATTTCCACTAACGAGTTGGATGTAAGGTTTGACTAAAAATTGCAGAGCAATGGTTGATACGACTGCAGCTGTTAGAATACTAACCGGGTTGAAAAAGAAATTTTTAATTTCGGATCTTTCGATTGCTCCTACGATCACTGCACAGATGAAGAAGAAAGCTAACGCATATTGAACTGTGGTGAGGGCAATCGTCCAAGTTAACTGGTCTGAAAAATTGAAGTAGTAGTAAAAGCTGACATAAGCAGTATCAGCGACAGCTAATAGGAGGAATGAAAATAGCAGTGAATATTTGTGGGACTTACTTATATAGCTAGATTGCGAGATTATGTAGATCGAGAATAGTTCTGCAAGTATTTCCATTCCCCCTACGAATAAACCCGGTTTCCATCCATTTTTTCCTTCAATCAGGTAAAGAAAAACGAGGATAGTCGCAACAGAGGTAACGATTCGTAGATAGTTTCTTAACGGCATACGAGAACCTCTGATTTCAGTTCTCCGAAATCTCTGTATGAGCTTAGGAATAGATAGCCAATCGAATTAAATCCATTCTTCTTAAAGAATTGAACGGATGCATCGTTATCGAGCGGAGAGATCAGCACGTCGGTCAATAATGGCATTTGCTCGATGGTTTTCGCGTATGCAAGAAGCTGAGTGTTAACGCCTTTTCGTGCGTGGTTCTTAGCGACGGCAATCTGGTAAAGGTAACGATAGTCGCCAAATCGAATCGTTTCGTTAGATTCAAGCGTGCCGGTTGCCTGGGTTGACGACGTGATGAGGTCGGTAAACTCTCGGATCGGGCACGTTAGGATATAAGCGATCGTTTTTTGGTTCATCTGAGCGACATGAATATGTCCCCCCGACTGGATAATGTTTCGCAGTTCAATCTCTGTAAACGCGCTGATGAGAAAACCTTGGTCAAGGTTCTTTGAGTTTCGTTTAGCGATTAGTGGCCCCTGAATAGCAAGAATTTCTTCGAGTAATTCTTTTTCTGGGTTTTTGTAAGAATAGAAGGAAATAAGATGATTCACGACTTAAACCTTGGGCGGACAGCTACTGTATTATTAAATAGTTGTCTAATAGTTTAAGGGTGGGAATGTACTAAAAAAAAAGCCCCCCGTTTCCGGGAGGCCATTTTTAAAGTGGTGACTCGTGAAGGAGTCGAACCTTCGACCCGTACATTAAAAGTGTACTGCTCTACCAACTGAGCTAACGAGTCACATACAATGAGTCTGGGTCGCCCCAGGGACAAGGTCGTTTACAGTGATGTAACGAGGAAATGGATATATCTAAGACCGGTCGGAGATGCAACGGTCAAAATGAGAAAAATGAGAGGATTTTTAGGTCGATCGACTAGGGTTTTTGAGCGGAGTCGATGAGGGCCCCGGAGTTAATTTCTGATGCGAAACGAAGGTAAAATGGCTCAAAATTCGCTTTTAAATGAGGCACTTCGGGAGGAAAAAACGATTTTTCGTCAGTTTAACTCATTTAAAGAACTCGACTCTGGTGCGACGGCTTTTAGTAGCCCGGCCTCTCAGGAGGTTCCGCATTGGAATATGGTCTATCCAAATGAAGCTGGAGAGCCGATTTCGGACCTTGCTCGCATGCAGGCGCATGAATTCTATCCGGAGCATCGGCTCCAGGGACATTTCCTGAGTACTGATTTAGCCGGTGAAATGCTCAGCCGCGAAACTTCAGAGTATTTTGTCTTTCACTCTTTGCAGGATGGACGAATACCTCAGGCTCCAAACTCGTTTAGTCCAGTCCACACTACGGATCTTGAGACCTTTGCCCAATTGATGGGAACCGCGTTTGAGTTCTCCAAGCAAACGACGTCTTATTTCTTAGCGAAGATGCATACGCTCGCGGCCGCCGTTTCGTCTGAGTTCTTTAATGATGAGTGTTCGGCTGACCGACTTTGGCAAAAAAATTTCCAGTTCGATGAGATCTACCAAAACCAAAGCATCAATTTTCACAACAACTCAGGATCGCCACTCTAGGCGAACTCTAAAAAGCAAAGAGCGAGGCTGGAATTCCCAAGCCTCGCTCTTCTCACTTTTACAAAAATATTTGTCTCGAGCCGCGCTTACCCCCCAAACGGATCGCGAATCACGAGCGTCTCTTCACGACCCGGCCCAGTGCTGAGGAGCACGACGGGAGCGCCGACGCCGTCTTCGATCAAGCGGATGTAATCCTGAAGTGAACGTGGAAGGTCGAGCACACTGCGAACCTTGGAGGCGTCGTAATCAGGCCAGCCGGCAACCGTCTTGAGAACTGGTTTCACGCGAGCGAGCGTTTCGGCATCAGCCGAGAATCGCGTCGTGGTCTTGCCGTCCACTTCGTAGGCGGTCACGACTTGGAGTTCGTCGAATCCATTCAAGACGTCGACCTTCATGAGGGCGAGGCCCGAGAATCCATTCACTTCGGCAGCGTAGCGCATGGCCACCAAATCAAGCCAACCAATGCGGCGTTTACGTCCGGTCGTCGCGCCGAATTCCTTGCCGATGGTGCGGATTTTTTCTGCAAGCGCGGGATCAGTATCCTCGATCTCAGACGGGAATGGGCCTGAGCCCACGCGAGTCGTGTAGGCTTTCATGATCCCGATCGTTTCGCCAAATCCCGTGGCACCTAAGCCCGTGCCGGTGAGTGCGCCACCCATGATCGTAGAGGATGAGGTCACAAATGGATACGTGCCGTGATCGACATCGAGGAGTGTGCCTTGTGCGCCTTCGAACAAGATTGGGCGTTTTTGGTCGACGGCCTCATAGAGGTTCGAGTGCACATCCGTCACATAGGGAGCGAGTTTCTCGCCGATCTTGAGACAGAATGCGTAGACTTCATCCAAGCTCACGCGGTTCTCAGGCGAATGGCGCTCGAACAGAACGTTTTTTTCTTCGATCGCGCGTTCGAGTTTTGTCTTGAGTGATTCCGGGCGGAGCAGATCTCCCACGCGAATGCCCCGGCGGCTGACCTTGTCCTCATACGCAGGACCGATCCCACGAACGGTCGTGCCGAGCTTACCCGCTCCGGCGCGGTCTTCGCGCATGCGATCCAGCGCGCGGTGGTAAGGGAGAATCACGTGAGCGCGGTCGCTGACCTTAACCCGATCACTCGGTTTGCCGTGGAGGCCGCCACTTGCGACCAGGGACTCGATCTCTGTGAAAAAGTTCTCCGGATCGAACACAACGCCATTTGAGATCAAACAGAGCTTATCCGGATGGAGGATGCCGCTTGGGATCAGGTGGAGAACGGTTTTCTTACCATTCACGACGAGCGTGTGGCCGGCATTGTTGCCGCCCTGGTAGCGCACGATCACTTCTGCGCGAGAGGAATAGAGGTCAACGACCTTGCCTTTGCCTTCGTCGCCCCACTGCGCACCGACAATCACCACGTTCATAAGAGACTCCTTGTAGAGGATAAAATATTAGGAGAAACAGTTTTGGTTTTTCGAGAAAATCTGGAGAGCGGCGCCGACCGATTTGCCGTGCTCGACCGGATAGCCAAGGTCCGCAAGCGCAAGCTCAAGTGCCGAGAGCGCGGTCACGATATCGAACGGACCGCAGTAACCGAAATGCGAGAGTCGGAAAATCTTGCCTTCAAGTTCATCTTGGCCGCCGGTGATGATGACACCAAATTTCTCGCGCATGATTTTCGGGATTTTTTTGCCGTCATTTAGGAGTGAGGACGGGACCTTGACCGCAGTCACTGCAGTGGAGGGAGATTTCTGAGCTAACATCTCTAGGCCCAATGCTTGGACGCCAGCGCGAGTGGCTTGAGCCAAGATCTCGTGGCGTTTGTAGGCGTTTTCTAATCCCTCTTCTTCGATCATCTTCATGGCTTCGTGAAGCCCGATGATGAGAGAGATGGCGGGTGTCCAGGCCGTTTGGTTTTTGAGGTGCGCTTTTTTCTCGCGCTTCAAGTCGAAATAGAATTTCGGGAGTTTGGATGATTCGGCGGCTTGCCAGGCGCGATCACTGAATGCAATCAGTGCGAGCCCTGGCGGGATCATGAGCGCTTTTTGGCCAGCGGTCATGAGAACGTCGATTTCCCAGGCGTCCATCTGCAGTTCGAAAACACCGCAAGCCGTGATCGCGTCGCAGACACTGAGCATCTGGTACTTGCGGGCGAGTGCTGCGATTTCACGCGTCGGCATCATTACGCCAGTCGAGGTTTCCGAGGCTTGGAATAAGATCGCCTTGGCGTCGCGGTTGGCCTGCACGACGGCGTCGAGTTGGACTAAGTCGACAGCGTGGCCGTTCTCGACTCGAACTTCGATCACTTGGAGTCCGTAACCGGAGGAGATTTTGCTCCAGCGTTCACCGAACTTGCCACCATTTACAGTGATGACTTTTTCACCGGCGGAAAACAGGTTAGCGACCGCGGCTTCCATCACGCCGGTTCCGGTGGAGGCGATGACTAAGACTTCTTGTTCGGTTTTAAAGAGGCGTTTGAGGTGGAGTCTGACTTCGGCGAAGAGGGTTTCGAATGCGGCCGTACGATGGTGGGGGAGGGGTGCAATGGAGCGACTGATGACTCGCTCAGGAATGGGCGTAGGGCCGGGCGTAAGCAAATAGCTCTTTTTCATGCATGATGAAACCTATCGCGTTTTGAGGGGCGAATCCAAAGATTTCTCCCCCTCGCCCGCGTTTTAGGCTTTCTTGAAACGCACTTCGAACAAGCTTCCGACCCCGACCTCGCTCTTAACAAAGAGCGTGGCTCCGTGAATGTCGGAGACCTTCTTGACGATCGAGAGTCCGAGGCCTGAGCCGGGGATTTTGGAGTTCGGGTCTAAACGCCCGAATCGAGAGAACAGTTTCTCCTGGTCGGTCGAAGTGAACCCTTGGCCCTCGTCTTTGACTCGAAACGCCACGGAGTCCTCGAGTTCGGCAACTTCAACCGTAACGGTGGTGGCCTCGCGGGAATACTTGGCTGCGTTATCGATCAGGTTCTCCATTGTGGTTCTGATGAGATCGAAATCTCCGACCGTCTCGTAATCCGATTCATCGTTGCCCTGAAAATTGAGCTGGAGTTTGAGGTGTTTCTTGGTGATCCAGTAGTTTTTCTGGAGCCGCGAGACGACGTCGATCGCAAGCTCGTCCAGTCGGGTTGGGCTCATTTGGATTCCCGCTCCACCGCTCTCAACGCGCGCGAGGATCAGGAGTCGCTCGACCATTCCCGCAAGGTAGCGGACTTCTTCGGAGGCGCTCTCGATGAATTCTTGGATCTCGCCGGGTTTGAACTCGGTCTTGCGTCTCATGACATCGAGTTCACCTTTGAGGATCGCAAGCGGAGTCTTGAGTTGATGAGAGGCATCCGAGACAAACGATTCCTGGGAGATGAACGCCAGTTGCAAGCGATTAAGAAGGTCGTTCAGCGTGAGCGCGAGTTCGCGGAGTTCGTCCTCGACGCGGGGAACGGGCAATCGGTCACTCAAATTGCTGGCCGAGATTTCCTTGGATTTCTTGATGATGTCATTGATCGGCGAGAGCGCACGTTTGGAGAGCGCGTAGCTGAGCGCGCCGGCTGCAATCACAGCAGTCGGGATGGAGAGCAGGAAAAACAGGATGAGCGCTTTTTTCTCGCGCTGAAGCAGGATCATCGGTGCCGCGACCTGAAGGACGAAATCATTCGAGCCCGGGCGATCGATAAAAAGCTGCGCGATTCGGTAGTCATGTTTGACGGTTTGATAGCGGATCGATGCAGAGGAAAAGAGCACTCTGTTGATTCTGACCGTCTCCAGATCCTCGACTCGAATCGGAATACGTTCGTCACGCAGTTCACGGGATTTCGCGATGAATCGGCCATCGGCGGTGATCAGCTGAAACAGCGTGCGTTCGACGGAGAACGGGAAAATTTTCTCAGTCTCGCGGAATACGTCGTCGCTCACGACGACCTCGCCGAACATGTTGACGTCGAGGTTTCGTGCGACGTTCACGGCGTAGTTGTAGAGAGCGGCGTCGAATTCGAATTCGTGCACGCGAATAAAGTTCGTGTAGAGAACCGTCGAGAACAGCGAAAGCGTTGTGCCCAATACCCCGACGAGCAGGATAATGAGCTGCATCCGGAAGCCGATGGCCCGGAACATCCTCAGCGGATGGCGCGTGAGACGATTAGTGAGTGTTTTGACGAAGAACATAGCCGACGCCGATCAGGGTGTGGATCAGCTTCAGCGGGAAGGGGTGGTCGACCTTCTTGCGGAGCATGTTGATGTACACATCGATCACATTGCTCTCGCTATCGAAGTGGGCATCCCAAACGTGTTCCGCGATCTGCGTGCGCGAGAGCGGGCGCTCTGGGTTGCGCAGGAAATACTCGAGGAGCGAGAATTCCTTGGCCGTGAGCGTGAGCTCTTGACCGGCGCGACGAGCCTTGCGTTTGACGAGGTCCATTTCGATGTCTGCGTAGCTGAGGACGGAGGCGACTCCGCCCGGGGTTTGCCGGCGCAAAAGCGCGCGGACGCGGGCGAGGAGCTCGTCGAATTCAAAAGGTTTGGTGAGGTAGTCGTCAGCGCCAGCATCCAGGCCGTGCACTTTGTCTTTGGTCGCCGACAATGCGGTCAGCATCAGGATCGGGCGGTCAAAACCGTCACTGCGCAGGTGGCGTGCGGTATCGAGGCCGTTTTGATCCGGAAGCATGACGTCCAAGATCACGAGGTCGTAAGGGTGGTCGGATGCCATCGCTTCGGCGGCAGTGCCGGTCTCAGCGTGGTCGACAGAATAGCCGGCCTCTTCGAGACCTTTTTTGATGAACCCTGCGACTTTTCTTTGATCTTCAACGACTAGAACTCTCATAGGTTACCTTTATGAACGAGTTGCATGAACGCCTGATGAGACTGACATTAAAATGCATTAAATGTAGAAAATCCAGGCATTTAGGGCAAAAGGGCAATCAGGCAGTGCTACGGGTGGCTGGCAAATAGGGAACAGAGCAAATTCACCTGATGCCCATTTACCCCTCATGCCGCACGCTTTGCCGGACTGCCCGATTGCCTCATTGCCTGATACTTAATGAGCGCGGGCCTTGGCGCCTTTGACTTCTTTGCGCACTTGGCGTTGAGCCATGATTTCATCCAAGATCTGGAGCGCTTCGATACGGAGGTCGTTTTCGTAGATGAAGCGGTAGAAGTTTTCCATGTCTGGGTGATGGCGGAAATTCTTCAGCGACGTGGTCACTTCAGTGCCCGTGGCGACTGCGGCGAGGGCAGCGGCGCTACCACCGCCGGAGCTGGAGCTTGCGGCAGCGAGCTCTTCTTCTTCTTCGGCGTCTTCATCGGAAACTTCGGCGGCTTTGACCTCGATCACCTCTTCGACGATCGCTGCTTTAGCGCCTTTTTTGCCCGCGACTGGTGCAGGAGCGGCTTTTGCGGCTTTTTTAGGGGCTTCGGCTTTTGCGACTTTCTTGGCTTTTGGTGACATATCGGTTCTCCTTGTTGGTTCTCTCTCTTAAACGGTTAACAGATGCAAACTCAGTGATTCAAATTCGATGTGGGCGTTTCTTCATTCGAGGCGAACACGCCATAACGGTGCAGTTTATTGTAGAGCGTCTTGATCGTGATTCCGAGGCTCAGGGCGGTTTTGGTCTTGTTCCCTTGATTGAAAGCCAGGCTGCGGAGGATGTGTGACTTCTCAACTTCTTCGAGCGGCGTTTCAATGTGGAACTGGGATAAATGAGCGGTTTCTTTTGGGAGGCGCATGGCGACGGGGATGTCGTCCAAGCGAATCTCTGGACCTTCGACCAGAATCTTGAGGCGCTCCATCGTGTTCTGGAGTTCGCGGATGTTACCGGGCCATGGATAATTTTGGAAAACTTCGATCACGCGTGAATCGATTCTTTTCACGTGGCTTACTCCGCCGAACTTGGAGTTCTTCAGGTAGTACTCGCAGAGCGACGGGATGTCTTCGCGGCGCGCGCGAAGTGGCGGGAGTTTCAGAGAGATCGTGTTCAAGCGGTAATACAAATCTTCGCGGAATCGGCCGGTTTTGACTTCTTCTTGAAGGTCGCGGTTCGTTGCGGACAAGATCCGAACGTTGACTTGGATGGGGCGCTTGCCGCCAATGCGGTAGAATTCGCCTTCTTGGATGAATCGCAGGAGTTTGGTTTGGATGCCCAAGCTCATCTCGCCGATTTCGTCGAGGAACAGCGTGCCACCGTCGGCGGCTTCGCAAAGGCCAATTTTCTGATTGATTGCGCCGGTGAAAGAACCTTTTTCGTGACCGAATAGTTCGCTCTCGAGCAATGACTCTTGGAGAGCAGCGCAGTTAACGGTGATGAATGGCGCGCCGGCGTGATCGGAATTGAAATGGATTTGGCGTGCGATGAGCTCTTTGCCGGTACCGCTTTCGCCCAGGATCAGGACGGTTGCAGAGGTCGGCGCGACTTTTTCAACCATCGCGAGAACGGCTTTGATCGCAGGCGAAGCACCGATGAAATCCTGCTCGCGACGATCTTGATCGACGAGGGTCTTAAGGACTTTGTTTTCTTTTTGAAGATTCTTCTGGCTCTCGAGCACGCGCTCATGGGCGCGACGAAGCTCCATGGTTTTCTCTTGAACCGCGGTCTGGAGTTTTTTGCTGAATGATCGCAGATCAAAAACCATCTGTTGGTTGGTGATGAGAGCCACGATTTGCTGCGAGACGGCTTCGAAAAACGTGACATCGATCTCATCGAAGTGACCTTCGGTACGGCTCTCGATGATGAGGATGCCCAGTAGTTCACCGTCGCGAACCGCAGGGACGGCCATGAGTGATTGAGTGCCTTCGCTCACGATCGGGCTCGTCGTTTTCACTTCACTCGGGATCTGCTCCAAGATCAGGTTTTTCTTGGTCTGGAAAACATAGGCCAGAATCGGATCCTGAGGCGTGAGTTGGTGACCGAGTTCCGCGAGCGATTGGTCGGAGGTGACGATCGCTTCTAGACGCGCGCTCATTTTTGAAGGAGGCAGCGACCAGTACTGAACGCCGTCCGCATCGATCTCAGATTTTAGAACTTGGAGGATTTCCTGGGGGAGGTTGTCGCTTTCAAGGAGGCCCTGGATTTTCAGGGAGATCTCGTTGAGGTTCCGGAACCGGCTCTGGAGCTTGATGAGTTGTTCCGATTTTGACAGCAGCGACATTTAAAACCTTCTTTGCCCGACCGGGCCCTGTCTTTTTTATCAAGAAAGGAGCCGGGGGTGTGTCTTTTTTTCCTGAGTACTTAAAAGAGCTTATAAATTTTTCCGGTCGGCGTCAATTCTAAAACTGAGTAATTTTTTCAGGTATTCAATTAATTGAGGTAAGCTAATGAAATCAAAGGAGAATGCCGATAAGCGGGTATGAGACCGTTGGGCATCACGCTCTTATTAATAGAGGCTGTTTTAGGGGGGGCGGGGGCCCACGCCTACGAGAACGTCCGTGAATCGGCAGAATTCTGCGCCCCAGAGTTCGCTCCAACGGTTCAATTGCCGGTAGAAGACTTGGCTCGAGTTCCTGATCCGCAGTCCAATTGCATCACGAAAAAAGACGTGAGCCGTTTGATTGACGGTAACTACAAACCACATCGAGCGATTGATGGCGTCGTTCTCGCTGACAAAGTCAGCTGTTGGGCAGCCAAGAAACTTGGATTCGAAAAAGATTCGGACGGCGAATGGAAAAAGCGCGCCTCGCTGTGGAAGACTCAAATTCCTAAGAACCTCGGAGTGCATTATCTCTCGAACGGAATTCCCATTCCATTCAGCGGTGACAAGGAAGCGGCGACCAGTCTCAAAAAATGGATCGATGGACAGAAATATTTCAGTGTGAACCCCGAGGATTTGTTTCGACAGGCTGCAACCATCACCAAAGATCCACAGAAAGCGCTCATGCTCTGTTGGAATGTTCTGAGTGAGAATTGGAACGCGAACGTTGTCGAGCGAAACCTCCGTTATCGTTCATTGAAGATGATGCGACTGACGGGCGAAATTTCTAAACTTCAAACGGTGATGCCGGAGCAGCGCGAGCTTCGTGCCAAACTGACCGACGCCAGAGAAACTCGTCGATCATTGGAACGTGCCGTTCGTGAATATGAAGCGGATGGAGAAATTCTCGAAGAATACAACAAAGCGCTGAAGGATGAACAAGAGATTGAGTCACAAGTCAGTAATTGGAGAGTGTCGAACCGCGGCGATGATTTCAGCGGTTGGTACCATTTTTTCGGCTCCGCAATTCACGCGTTCGCCAAAGAAGCTGACGACGAAGGGAAATACCTTCCGACGAGTTGGTTGTTATTCGCCGAAAAGTCTCTCTACGGTTCACATGGGTTCGGCGACTCTAAGCGAATTTTTGACTACGATAAACGCGATCTGATTGATCGAGCAGGAATTGATTTCGGAAACCGTTTAGCTAAAAACCTAGCAGAGCCTGACTCCATTGATGAGATCAAAAAACTCTATAAGAGTAACTGCGATTTAACGCAGAATGATTACATCAAGGATCAGCCTGAAAAACTGCCGAAAAACTGGGCACTCAGATCCGACCAATTGGCACAAGACTACGGTGAGAAAACTTACTCGCACAAGTATCTCTCGAATATTGAAAAGGTACTCGTCACGATTCATTTGAAACGTGAGGGTAACTACGAAAAATATCGTTGCTACACGCGCGAGCTAACTCGCAAGTTCGTAGCCCGTTCGAAATCCTCGGTCCTTCTCGATGCGGAAGACAACTCGATGATGTCGGCCGTGATTGATACATTCCGTCGAGATGGAAGTGCAGAAGCCAAGGATACGCTTGCCAGAATGATTTTTGCTCTGAAAGGCAGAAATCAAGAACATTGCGAACGCGCCATATCCATCTATTTGGACCAATTTGCCAAAGGCAACACTCCCTACGGCAATATCAGCAGTAAGAAAGATTGCTTCTAGCGGGTTCTGGTTAGTTGATTCGCTCTACGACCATCACCGATCCAATACCACCAGCGGCGCAGATCGAGATCAACCCCAGAGATTTGTTCAGCGTTTGCAGTCCGTGAATCGCTTGGAGCACCATGCGTCCGCCGGTTGCGCCGAACGGGTGCCCGAGTGGAA
This sequence comes from Pseudomonadota bacterium, assembly GCA_027485695.1. Taxonomy (GTDB): domain Bacteria; phylum Bdellovibrionota; class UBA1018; order UBA1018; family UBA1018; genus JAIXQO01. The sequence goes on along the minus strand of JAIXQO010000004.1, from coordinate 341,347 downwards.
TACTGCCGCCGTGCGGGTTGGTCTTGGATGGATCGACGGTTCCGATCTTGGATCCGAGGCCGAGTTTTTCTTTGGCGAATTGATCGCTTTCGATCGCACGGAAGGTCGAGAGCACTTGACCCGCGAACGCCTCGTGGATTTCAAATAGATCTAGGTCATTCCAGCTGATTCCAGCCATTTTGAGTGCGCGCGGGATCGCGTACACCGGGCCGATGAGGAGCGGTTCTTTTTTGATATCGATTGCGGCGGCCGCGTACGAACGGATCGCAGCGATCGGTTTCAGTCCAAGCTCGCGAGCCTTGGATTCTTTCATGAGCAGAACTGAGCTCGCGCCGTCCGTGAGAGGCGAGGCGTTTCCAGCCGTGATCGTACCGTCTTTGTAGAAAACCGGGCGAAGTTTGCCGAGTTTTTCCATGCTCGTATCCGAGCGGATGTCAGTATCTCGGTCGATGAGGTTTCCGTCTTTTTGGGAGACGCCGACGACGTGGGTTTTGAAGAAACCTTTTTCCCAGCCTTGATGAGCCTTGAGGTGCGAGTTCATCGCATACTCATCCTGCTCACTGCGGCCGACCTTGAATTCGCGCGCCATCAGGTCGGCGCTCTGACCCATTGTGAGGCCCGTGGTCGCTTCTTTGATTCCCGGTGCGTGAGGGGCCAGGAGTCCGAGTTTGAAATTCTTGAAATGACCGATGCGTTGGCCGGCCGTTTTCATTTTCGCGAAGTCTTGGAAGAAATCCGTCGCCTCTTGAGAGAAGAGCGCGCGAACAGAACTGATCGACTCTACGCCGCCGGCGAGGCCGATCTCGATTTGACCGCTCTGGATCTTGGCGACAATGCCGGCGACTGCTTCGGCCGAGGATGCACAGTAGCGGTTGATCGTCGTTGCCGGGATCGTTGCTGGGAGCCCGGAATCAAAAAGGGACTCGCGAGCGATGTTCGAACCTTCGGCCGGTGCCGTCACGATTCCGAAGTAACATTCGTCGATGAGTTTCGGGTCGATTCCGGCTCGTGCCGTCGTTTCACGCAGGGTCACGCCACCGAGGGCGGCGGGAGAGAGTTTTTGGAAAACCGTACGGGCGCGGACAAACGGGGTGCGGGTGCCAGAGACGATGACGACGCGATCATTCGACATGGTGAATACCTCTATAATTAACTCCCAGCATACCGGATGGATGAAAACCAAAGAAAGGGGTAAGTTAACTGGGTATGGGGAAAATATTCTGGCGCCACCCGGGACATCTGTTTTGGATCTTTTTGGCCTATTTGCCATTCTTAGGCAAATTTGGGATTCCGCTCACGGGCGACCAAAAAACCTACATCGCCGTCGCCATGGAAATGCGCGAACGAGGCGAGTGGATTAAGCCGCTTCTTTTTGGCGAAGGCAACTACCTGAAACCCCCGTTTCAATACTGGATGACGCTTCTGGGATGGCAGGCGTTCGGATTCAACTTGTTTGGGACGTTCATTCCATCGGTGATCGCGTTAGCGCTCACGGCTTGGTTCTTGTCGGAAATAGCAAGTTCATTGGGCGAAAGGCGCTGGTACGTGAACTCAGGGCTCTGGTTTGCGGCGACGATCGGCGCGATGACCTACGGAACGACCGCGCAGATGGAGATCTACGTCTGCCTGTTTTATACCGCCGCCTGGTGGGCAGCGATGAGGTATTTCCGCGTCGAGATGGAAGAGCGCAAGCCGCAGTGGCTGTACCTCGCATTTGCGATCGCTGGACTCTCGGCACTCGTCAAAAGCCCTCTCTACTCCGTGCTCTGGGTTCTCAGTTTCTGCGTCTATGGCACTATCGCCGGAGAGTGGCTGCTCCTGAAATCTAAACACCTCTACCTTTCGCTTTTGGTCGGAATTGGCGTAGGCCTCATTTGGTTTTTGGTGATCCTCTCGATGGATGGCGAGCGATTTTGGGACCAGTACTGGATCCATGAACAGCTCAACAAAGGCGGCAACGGAGGTACATTAGGGAATCTTTGGGGTCCGTTGTTCTATTTGGCGTTTCCATTTACGTTACTTGCGATCACGGCCGCGCGCGCGCTGTTCTTAAGACGCCGGTCCAATTCGATCATCACGTTCCTGGTTGCTTGGTGTTTGCCGCCGGCGATTTTTTTCTCGCTCTATCCGTATCGCACGAGTGTTTATCTTTTTATTCTCGTTCCTGCGCTTGCGATACTCGTGGATTGGGGCTGTTTCCGAACCAACCGGACCCGCACGTTTCTCTGGGCGTCACGTGCGACGGGTATTCTGCTTTTTGCGGCACTATCGATTGCGTCGCTTGCGCTCTACCGAGCGGAATTCATACAGGTCTGGCTCGCACTCGCCTTGGTTTTCACGGGTAGCGCCGCGATGATCGTCACCTGGATGGGGTGGATGCGGATGTTTGCGCTCTGCTCACTGACCGCGATTCTATTTTTCAGAATCGCCGCCGTGGATATCGTGAGTAGTGATGTGGATCGACTCAAGACCGCCATTGATCGCTCTCAAGCGACGAGCGAGTGGGCGATGCTCGACGAGGGCCGAAACATCTGGCACGAGATCGGACTATTGTCCGTGACTCTGGAAAAACCGATGAAACGGTTATTTGACCTCGATGACTGCGTCGGCGTGCTCAATCGAGGCGGGCTGATCATACTTTCGGACGAGGATTTCGACAAATATCACCACACACTGGAGAAATACCTGCACGATGAGGGTTACGATCTTTTGATCCAGCCGTGGAAACGTTTCAAACGACGTCAGCGGCTCCCGATCCGAGAAGTTCTACTCGACGGCAAGGCAGCAGTTCCTGATTTCGAGGAGATCGTAACTCGAGAGTTTCAAGTAGTGAGTGCGCGTCGCAAAGAGTGAGCTCGCAATGGGTTCAAAAAAGAGAAGAGAAGGTACTCGTATGAAGCAATTTCTGATTTCGTTCCTGTGGGTAGCAAGCAGTCTGATGGTTTCGGCGCATGCAGAGACCCAGGCCGAACTCAAGAAACGTCTGACTCCGGAGCAGTACCGCTGCACCCAAGAGGCAGGTACTGAGAAACCGTTTCAGAATGCCTATTGGAATCTCAAAGACGACGGTGTTTACGTTGACGTCGTGAGCGGTGAGCCGCTTTTCTCGTCACTCGACAAATATGATTCGGGTTCGGGTTGGCCAAGTTTCACGAAGACGATCGACGAAAACGTCGTCAAGACCAACGAGGATCGGTCGGCGGGAATGGTCCGGACCGAGCTTCGATCCAAAAACGGAAACTCGCATTTGGGACATCTTTTTGATGATGGTCCTGGTCCCGGGGGTAACCGGTTTTGCATCAACTCGGCGTCGCTCAAATTCGTACCGGTAGATGAACTCAAGTCCAAGGGCCTTGGTCGGTATCTGTTCCGATTCAAAGACAAAAAGAAATGGGAATCCCTCTCCGTTGCAGGCGGATGTTTTTGGGGGGTGGAGGAACTCTTTCGGAAACAAAAAGGCGTGATCGAAACCCAAGCTGGATATGCCGGTGGTTTCTTGAAAAACCCGAAATACTCGGACGTGAAAAAAGGCGACACCGGACATGCCGAGTCCGTAGAGATTCTATTCGATCCGAAGCAAACGAATCGCGAAGCACTCTTGCTCTATTTCTTTAAGATCCATGATCCGACGACCCCGAATCAACAAGGCAACGACAAAGGCACTCAGTATCGTTCTGTGATTTTCTACGCGAACGACGGCGAGAAAAAAGAAGCGGAAAAAACTCTCGCTCGCGTGAAAAAATCGAACGCATGGAAGAAGCCCGTCGTCACTGAACTCGTCAAGATCGACCAATTCTGGCGCGCGGAAGACGAGCATCAGAAATACCTGGAGCGGATCCCGAACGGTTACACCTGTCATTTTGAACGCAAGATGACGTTCTAAGGATCGACTCGTAGGATACGAGATTTGTTCGGCTGCAAGATGAGGAGTCCGGCGGGAGTGAGTGCGATTCGTGCGTATCCCGTGAATGTCGTGCCAGTCAGGTTGTATTTCGTGTCCGTAGCGGAGGTAAGGTTCGAGTTCGGAACGAACTTGTGAATCCGATTGTTCGTGTCCACCCAGTACATCTTGCCCGTTCCAAACACTCCACTTTGCTCGGTTGAGGAGTCGTAGTAAGCATCGATAAATGGTTTTTCAGCCGTTAGGTAAGTCGATGCGATCGTGAATGAGTAGACATCATAGATCTTGGGATTTGATGATTCCGTGAATACAGAGATTCGGCGGAGATAGTCACCGTCCCAGATGAGGATGTCTTTTGCGTAGTCTCCAGATGCAATTTCCTGCATCTGATAGACGCGTCGGAGACTAGCACCCAAGGCATTCCCCTGATGGTCGCCCGAGACATAGCCGCAGGCCCCTGTTTTACCGGCGATCCGTCGTAAAGTCGTGCGGTCACTCGAGTAAATAAAACAGTCATTGTCGCCGTTCGATGCCGCGAAATAGAGTTTTCCATCCGTGTGGTAGACCGGATTCATGAATCCAAAACTCGGAACGTTATTGAAAATCGTCGACGTTGCCCCACCGTTGGCTGCGGCGCCGTCTGTGGCTGGATAGGCGTAACCGTTGGTGAGGTTGCAATCGCCGCTGAGGAATGAATCGGGTTGCGTGATAGTCGTATTACTGACGATAAAGTTTCGATAGTTCTTACGCGCGCATTCGTGAACGGATGCCATGCGATTTCCGGCAAGATTGAAAACGGTTGCGTGTGAAGTTGCTACGTTCGTGACTAATGCGCCGCTGTAGATCGTCGAGGTTGTATACGGAGAGGTCGCAAAATCTAAGACACGCATATGTCCAAAGACATTTCGAATCCAAAGTTTTTGGGTTGCGGCCACGTACTTGATGTCCTTGGGGGCATCGAGAGCCACCGCGCCTGGGTTTTGGCCGTTGCCCAAAGTGCCGAGGTACTGACCAGCAATTCGAGCGTAACTCCAAGAAGGACTTTGTGGAATCATGCTATAAATTGCATTCAGCGAATAGGTGAGTAGTAGACGGTCCGCGGCTGCTCCGATGCGATAGTGTCCCGAGTTATCGTTTGCATCTGTCGGAATCGTCCAAGCTGAGGTCATCGTCGGTCCGGATGGATTAAATAACCGAACTATTTTCTGTGAGCTTGCGTCTCGTCCAGCGCAGTAGATCTTGCCGTCCGAATCGTTCGCAATACAGTTCTGAAAAGGGGAGTTATTGAAACCTATATCTGCTTGACCAATTGAATAGGTTCCATCGCTCGCTCGGTCCATGCGATATCCACTGGTGGTCATCCCGTTTGCGAACCAGACCGAACTTGCGTCGTCGTTTGCAGCGATGAATGCATCCCAGTGTGTAAAAGAAGTGCTAGTGCGTGGAAACTGCGCTCCTGTGACAACCGTTCCAACCGGGTAGTTTCCGGTGACGACAGATACGCTACCGTTACCGATGATCGGTTCGGGAGTTGCGTTTGCAGTGGTCAGGTCCAAACGCATCAAGGTTGCACCCGAGAAGTAGATGAAAATACGGTTTTTCGTCACGAAATAGTTCGGACCCAAAATGAGGTTGCCATTGTTGTAAGGCAGGGCATTTACCAGCGTATTCCAAAGGGTCACTGTAGAATCGGCAGTCCGGACTTTATAGATCTTCTTACATTCGTTCGAGAGGATGAACAGATGTTCGTGTGCGGTATCGGTCCCGAGTATGACTGGTATATTGAGATTCTGACCGGTCGCCGCAGTAGCCGAAGTCCCACATCCAGCTGTGTTGACATCGCCCATGAAGGTCGTCACTTGTCCTGATAGCGAGTCGATCTTCATTACGGCGCTATCCTTCGTGTAATAGATGTGGTTGCGGTCGTCGCCGGCGATACTGGAGCTCAAGTTGCTCCAGGAAGCGTTAGCGATCGATGCGTTCACGTTCGTCATCCCGTACCAAGGATCTCCGAGGAAAATAGACCAAGCAGCGCCGAGTACAGGAGAGTAAGCGGTCGATACTACCCCAGCAGCGGATTTGCAGGAGATCAAGAGTCGGAATGCAGTCAGGTTCGCGGGCATTGTCCAATTGTAGTGGCCGCTTGTGGATGAATCGTTGTTCGTGAGGTTAGTGGCAATCGCTGGGGAAACGAACGTTCTTCCATCATCCGTGGTGTATTCTATTTTTGAGATCGGGCTTGCGGCTAGGCCACCGGAACTCGTGGTTGAACAAGTCCAAGCTATAGGAACCGTATCTCCCGGAGAATAGCTAGTTCCCGATATGGGCGAAGTGATGGCGACCGAAGGCGGGCTTCCGTAGTCGAGCGTGATGTTACTGGATGATGCCGTGCTGATATTACCAGCGGCGTCTTTGACCCAAACGTAGACGGTTTTTGAACCGGGAACTTGCGTGAGGCCAAAATTGGTTCCGCTCGCTACATAAGTGACCCAAGGACTGGTCGCTTGTGAGTCTTCGCTGACGAGCATTTGTGTAACGGCACTGGTCGCATCAGATGCAGAAACCGCAATGGAGACGGTCGGCAGTCCAACGCTCGGCGTTCCATCAGCGACCACGAAACTCGAGATGGTCGGCGCAATCGTGTCGTAAGTATAAGTGAGAGAACTGCTCGAAGTGGAGATGTTCGTGGCTTGGTCCATCGCCCAAACCTTGAGACTGTGTGCACCTTGGGTGGAGGTTGGTAACGAGAACGTGATCGCTCCGGCGGTGGTCGAGCAATTCTGCCAAGCGGCGTCTGTGGTCGTCGGTGTTCCGCCACCTTCCATGACGAAGATTTTCTGTCGATCCGTGCAGCTAGCGACTGTCAGCGTAACGGAGAGAGAGCTGCCTGAGAGCGTGGAGCCGCCTCCGGATTGGAACGTGATGGACGGCACGCCCGGTGCGATCGTGTCACTCGTCCAGGAGACGGTCGAAGACGATCCAGTATTTCCAGCGGTATCAACGGCGCGGATTGAAACGGAATGCGCGCCTTCGCTCAGACTCGATACCGAATAAGGAGAGGTGCATGCGGCAAAAGCGGCGGAGTCGAGTTTACATTCAAAATTGGCGATCGAACCTCCTCCCGTATCCGCTCCGGTAAATGTGATGGTCGCCGAAGAATTGTTTTCAAAACTATTCGGAGTGGAACCGATCGTGACCGTCGGTGCAGTCGTGTCGATCGTCCAAGATACGGACGCTGGCGTCGCCGTGACGTTGCCTGCCGTATCGATGGCACGAACACGCCAATTATGTGCCCCGGCTGCTAGACCGGTGAGGGCTCTCGGAGAAGTGCATGCCGAGAATGCAGCCGAGTCGAGTGAGCACTCGTATCCCGCGACGGTTCCCCCTCCAGTGTCCGTACCGGAGAATGTGAAACTTGCGCTAGAGGAGTTCGTTACCGCTGCCGGTTGCGCGGTAATGCTGACGCTTGGATTTGACTGATCGATCGTCCACGAGCGCGTGACCGAAGCGCCGATGTTTCCGACGCTATCCACCGCAAAAAGGGTCATTTGATGAGCGCCGACGGCAAGGCCGCTCAACGTAGCCGGGCTCGTGCAAGTCGAAGATCCTGCCCCATCCAAAGCGCATTCGTAGTGATCAATCGTTCCACCGCCTGAGTCGGTTGCCGTGAATGCAAATGTGGCTGAACTGGAGTTTGTCACCGCGGAGGGTGATGAGCTGATCGTCAACGTCGGTCCGCTCAGGTCAATCGTCCATGTATAGGAAGCGGGAGATCCTGTATTTCCCGCCGTATCCGTGGCGCGGATATCGACCGTATGTGAGCCAGAGGCGAGGGATGCGTAACTTCTCGGTGAGGAGCAAGATGAATACGAGCCCGAGTCAATACGACATTGATAACTTGCGATGGAGCCTCCTCCGGTGTCGGAACCATCGAATGAAAACGAGGCCGAAGTGGCAGCGGTGAGAGACGCGGGCGAGGACTGAATACTGACAGTTGGATTTGATAGATCGATTTGAAATGAATCACTCACGGAGGTACCGGGAGCGCCGCCGCTGTCGACCGGACGAACGGAGAATGTATGTGACCCCGCGGATAAGCCGGAGAAATTTTTAGGAGAGGTACATGCTGAGAAAGAAGTCGCGTCGATTTTGCACTCGAAACTCGCGGCACCGGCGCCGGCTCCTGCGCTGAAAGTATAAGTAACCGAATTTTGGTTCGTGATTGCGGACGGTGCAGAATCAATCGCAACAAGAACACTCGAGGTGTCAATTGTCCAAGCCCGAGTAACTGCATTCCCGGTATTCCCGGCGTTATCTAACGCGCGTACTGAAAATTGGTGTGATCCATTTGCAAGCCCGGAGAAACTAGCGGGCGAGGTGCAGGCCGTATAGCTCGCAGAATCGAGTTTACATTCAAACGATGCAACGGAGCCGCCACCGGTATCGGTCGCCGTAAATGAAAAACTCGCGGAGCTTGAGTAAGTCGTAGTAGGAGGTGCAGAACCGATGACAGCCGTTGGTCCGGTGAGGTCAATCGTCCAAGCGTGCGTGGCGATCGTACTGAGGTTACCGGCGGAGTCCAGGGCTCGAACCGAGAATGAATGAGCTCCTGCAGAGAGGTTGGAATACGCCTGAGGCGAAACGCAGCTCGCGTAGGCACCGCTATCGATCGAGCATTGATACGAAGCGACGGTTCCGCCCCCGGTATCTGATCCCGCGAATTGAAAAGACGCCGATTGAGCATTGGTAATGGCATTGGGTGCGCTTGAGATCGCAATCGTTGGAGCCGTCAAATCGAGCGTCCAAGCATGGGTAACGACCGTACTGTAATTCCCGGCAGAGTCGAGGGCTCGAATCGAGTACGTGTGCGATCCGGCGCCCAAGCCAGAAACAGAGGATGGGCTCGAGCAGGTGGCATAAGATCCGGAGTCGAGTCGGCATTCGTAACCGGAAATGGTTCCTCCGCCTGGATCAGAGCCGCTGAAAACGAAACTCGGTGAAGTGACGTTTGAAACGGTATTGGGAGCTTGTGAGAGAGTCACCGATGGTGGGAGTTGGTCGAGGAAAAACGTTACCAATGTCGGAGTGTTTGAGATCGCGCCGCTTGCATCGCGTGACCAAACTCGAATCGTATGAAAACCGTCATTCGTTTGGGGAAGTGTAAATGAAACGTTTTGGGTTCCGGCAGTGTCGCATGTGTAGGTGAATGCCGACTGACCGGGAATGACTGCAGTATCAGCGGTGATGGCAAATTCACTGAATGTTTGGCAATCGATTCGTCCCGAGCCGGTTTGGATCGCGAGCGTGAGATTCGGATTGGAAACCATCACTGCATTTCCGGCGACAGATACCGCAGGAGCGACGGGCGGAATGGAATTGTAAACGGTGATGGTACGAGCCTCGTAGTAGTAAGGCAGAGACGTATCGATAGCGCCCGATCCGTTGTCTGCCCCTACGTAGAGGGACAGTGTATGAGTACCTTGGGCGTTTTTTCCAGGAACGTAGTTGTAAGCGGCCGAGGTGCTGACCACTGAGCCATCCAGTTTCCACAGGTAGCGAACCGTATAAGACGGATTCCAATGACCTGCGCCGACGAAAAAACTGTTCGTCGCATCTTCGGCGAGGCCGGTGGTCGGCCAGGTGAGCGACAAAATCTGCGGTTGCACGCTCTCCAGCTCTGTCACGGTAAATGCGTGATCGAATGCGCCTTCGAACAAAGCTTTGAGCTCTGCATTGGCGGTTAGTGTTGAATAGGCAGATTGAAGTGTCGCAGTCTTGGTAATCTCCGCGGACAGACGATTTACGAGGGTGCGCAGGTCGACGCGAGATTTGTTTTTGAGAGAGTCGCGCTGATCCGAAGAACCTTGAGTAAGCATACCCACGAGCGCGGATCCTGCGGTCACGTCGAGGTCTCCGAGATCCGTAACGGGTGCGCGAAACTCACCGTCAGCGCAACCGGATACGACGAGTAGATAACGAATCTCGTTTTCTGTGCCGAGGTTGACGCCTGCAGCGCTGAGTCCCTCGAGGCGATACTGTGCTTGCGCGTTTAAGAGTGTCGTCGAGGCGATCGGAGTTGCGGTGGGTTTGCCGGTGGTGTCGAGTTCATGAAGACTCACTCGAACATCTTCGTAATGGCAACCGGTTGCGTATGCGGTGCTGAGCATGCCAGGCTCACTCGTACGAGACAAAAGACCGGAGAGGGGGAAAATCGTTCCCGTGAGATACGATCCGCTCGCGTTCGACGGATCAAAATTGGATTGAAGTCGAGGCGAGCAACCGGATAGTAACACGATCGCGACGCCGATGATCGGCGCGCATCCACGTGAAACCCATGGTGCCGAAAACAAATCCTTCCACTGCATGACGTACCGCTGACGCGACTCAGGATAATTGAAAAAATGGCCTGATTCCGTCTATATTAATTATCGTAATTAAGGGTATTAATGTGAAGATGTGTCACGGATGACTTCCGTGAAGTCGACGGTAGAAGATCTCGCGGCGATGGATTTGCTGCTTATTCTCGTTCCGGAGCGTGAAGCACGCAAGTCTCGCTATTCGGGGTAGCGACGACGTGAATCTTGAGACCCTGCAGGTGCCGGATCCCGTGTTGCGCAAGGATCGGTCCCCAGCTCTCTTTGCCGGAGAAAATATCAATGCGATCGTTCTTGATCGCGCCACCCGTATCGGACGCCACCCAGAATCCATCGTGGGTGGTACCGTCTGGAAGGCTCATGCCCACAGTTTCCGGGAGCCAAAGTACGGAGCCGAATTTGATTTTGACTTGAGCTTTGTCGACAGCGATCGAGCGAAATGCCATGAGCGGGCAATTGCCCACGCCGCGACCCCAGCCATGTGCGGTCGGTAAATATCGAATGGTACCGTTGATGACGCCCGCGAAATTCACGACCCGTCCATCCATGAGGAGACCAGAACCTTCGATATCGAGTAAGCGTTTGAACTCCAAATTCACGCGCGCGAGGACGGAGCCATCTGGGCGAAGGAGTGCGGAGTTTTTTGGTTTTGAGGCGTACGCAGCCTCTTCTTTGACATAGTAGTGAGTGTTCCGAAATTTACCGACATACTTGGGTGTGATCGGATTTACGGAACCAGGCAAAAGCGGAAGCTCATCGAGGACGACTTGGGAGAGCGTCGGAACGACGGGAGGCTCACTCGGAGTTTGTTCAGCAGGTTCCTCGTCTTGAATAGTCGGGGGCTCTGTAACTGCGATCGGATCCAGAGGAGTACCTGGAGTGCCTGCATTTCCTCCGCCTCCGCATCCCGCGAGGACGATGAGTAAGCAGAACGTCGTCAGCGGGAACGCAGGTGAGCGCCGAGGAGAGTGATCGCGATCGAATCCGTTTCCTTCGTGGAAATTTCTATTCGTCGTAGCCATAAAAAATATCGTAACCGTATTGACGGCTTGGCCCAAAAAAATTTGTCGGACGTCCGACTGCTCTGCTCGTGCTTGCCGGTTCAAGTGACGGAAAATTGGCGAAAAAAAATCGGCCTGAGTTTTGATTCTTCACGGACCTTCGACCCATGAATTCGTGAAGGTGCGCAGATACTGCGATCAGAAGCATATAACTGAAATCACGAGTTCGAATGGCACAAGTCTGAGGGCGACCTTTGGGTGACAAAATCGATTTTGAAACCGACTATTTGAGGCGGAGATATTCTACAGTGCATTGAGTTATTAAACGAAAAACGGAAGCGCCTCGCAGAGAGGCAGCTTCCGTTTTCAAATCTCAAATGTGGGTCAGAAACTTAAGCGGATGCTCTCCGTTCCGGAGCGGCCCACCACTGCTTGGCCCAATTCGTTTCCGTTCGCTCCACCCATTCATTCGTGCGCACTTCTTTCCAAACAAACTTCTCGAGTTCGTCCCAGTTCGCGACGTCGATCCAGATCGAGCAGTCCCAAGCGCCCGTCGTCGACCAGACCCCTTTGACCCACTCGCTGTTCTTCCAAGCTTGCCATGCGGTGTCCGGAGCGCCCGGTTTCCATTTAACGTGAATCCATGCTTGCCATTGATTTTGATTTGCCATTGATCGTGTTCTCCTGGCCGTATGTGAAGGCCTTTTGTTAATCTAGCTGGATTTATAAAACGCCGCTATTTGCATTATTTTGACACCGAGGCGGAGATTCGATAGGCAGGGCAACATGCAAAACCTGAATGCTAAAACCCGAATGATGATCGGGATGTGGATGGCGATGTGTTTCAGTTCGAATCTCTGGGCCGATGTGACGGTCCGATTCGAAGGTGCCCGCGGTCAGGTATTATTCGAGAACGTTTTTCCGCTCGCCGAGAATACGACCGTCGGAGATCTGAGTATTTTCGTACTCGATCGCGAGGCGCGTCTCCGCCGACTACCCTATCAAGGCAGCCGCGAAGGGGTTCGAAGTATTGATGTCATGGGCAGTGCGATGGAAGTCGTTTCCGATCGCATCATGCGTGCATACGGTTGGTGCTTCAGTGTAAACGGCCAGATCCCGCTGCTCTATTCTCATCAGATCCCGCTTCGTCTCGCATTCCCTCAAGAGCGCAACGCTCGCATCGTCTGGTTCTATTCGTATGCGTTTTATGATTCCGGCGAATGGAAAAACATGTGCGTTCCCGCCGATCACATTCCAGCTCCCGAAGATCGACAGTAATTCCAACGACGGATTTTCAGGGGTGATTTCCGTTAGTGCGATTCGCCCGCGCTCTCGATGCGAGCGAGCGCACGTTTCGCGCTCGGGCTAAACGCGAGAGCCACGGCAACCACCAGTCCCGAGACCACGGCCCATGCGGACAGCGGTGCATGTTCGATCATGAGCCCGGCCAATATCGGAGCAAGGATCTGCGCCACGCTATTCATTGATTGCGTCAATCCAAGCGTGAGTCCCTGATGTTCAGGCGGAGTTTGCTTGGAGATGAGTGCGGTGAGCGACGGTCTTAAAACCGCGGTGCCGAACGCCGAGACAGTTGCGGACACCAGCAGCGTGGACAGGTGAAAACTCGTAGCTAGGATAAAATATCCAATCACCATTGAGTAGAGACCGTATTGAACCAGCGGGAGCTCGCCCCAACGTTTCACCCATTTGCCGAGCAGTCCGCCTTGGATGATCATGCCGAGTAGCCCGGTGTACGCGAAAACGAATCCGACTTCTCTCGGTCCATAACCGAGGCGTTGTTCCGCGAACAGCGGAAATCCCGAGAAAAACAGCGAGAAGCTCACGAAGAAACAGAAAAACTGAATGAGGAACGGAGTGAGGTTCGGGCGGCCGATCAGTTCGCGGTAGACCTTCCATTGGAATACGGAAACCTTGGCTCCGATCTCGGCCGTTTTGACGGGCGTTGTTTTTGGGAGCAAGAAGATCGTACCCAGAATACTTAAGAGCGAGGCCGCCGCACTTCCATAAATAGGAACTGCGTATCCCCAGTGTGAGAGAAAACCGGAAATCGCCGGCCCCACGAGAAATCCGAATCCGAATGCGATGCCGATGATCGCGAACGCGCGAGCGCGGTCTTTTTTCTCGGTCACGTCGGCGATGTACGCTTGCGCGACCGTGAGGTTTCCGGCGGTGGCGCCGTCGAGCATTCGCGCTAAAAACGCGACCCAAAGGTAACGTGAGTTGGCGAGCAAGATGAAACCCAAGAACGTTCCGATCTGACTCGCAATCAATACAGGTTTGCGCCCCCAACGATCCGACAAACTCCCGAGAAAAGGTCCCGAGATCAATTGGCAGAATGCGAACGAAGAGATCAGAAGCCCAATCTGCGTCGCCGTGGCCCCCAGGCGCTGCGCAAAAAAAGGCAGGAGTGGGAAAATCATCGTGTATCCGAGGACATCGACGACAACGATGAGAGCGATGGGGAGCAAGGCTTTGCGGTTCATGCTGATCCGGAGTCTAGTCGAACCGGGGCCATTTGTCAGGCCCGGAGCGTGTTCGGCTAGGTCAGGATTGCCGAATGCGGAGGGGCGTCTGGCCTGGGTAAAATCGAGGAAACTTCCCACGAAAGGGCGTTCTCCTATGGGGCTTCAGGTCACGAGTGTAGTGTGGTCGGTGGTGTTTCTGATGGCGGTCGGTCAAGTTCATGCGGGGGAGACGGCCGCAGAGACGAGCGTTGAGTTCAATCAAAAGGATCTTGGAGCGATTGTGCAGCTCGTGCACCCGGAGAAACTTACGATTGAGCTAGATCAAAAAACATTTTCAGTCGAACCGCCTCCCGCTCTTCGGTTTTTCGGGCTCGGCACCGTGAACGAACGTTTGGATCTGAGTTGGTTCGGGGATTTGATCGGTCTCAGATTTGATCATCTGCGGACCGGCACGCCGGTTCTCGCTTTTGAGTCGGGTGCATTAACCTTGAAGATGCCGATCATGGACAACGATGGTGGCCTGCGTTGTTTACTCGGACGTGTCGGTTTCGAAGGAGTCGTTCTGACGGCGCGTCTAGTCTGGGATGGGTCGAATGCAGCGCAGCCGCTTCAACTCGGTGGAATCGAGTTTTCGGGGAAACTTCGTGGTCGCGGGGTATTTAAGAGTGAGTTCCTGCTGCGTAAGACCCGGGATTTTGCCGTTCGGCAAATGGAGAAGAGCATTCGAGAATTGCTCGGAAAACCGAACGTCGCCGATGCACTCGAAAGCGGGTTACTCCAGTATTCCAAGTTCTATACGGGCCTGGAGTATCAAGAGTTTCTAAAAGACTCGCTCACTTTCTATTCCGAAGGCGAATCCTCCGGAGTTCGGTACCAGGTTCGCTGACCTCGAAAATATTTTTACTCCCACTATAAAAATAAAATTGCCTCTGTCATCCTAGAGGACAGGTGCTTCACGGACGCGGCGCTCTGATCAATGGAATGATGGCGGGGATTCTCCTTTTCTGTACTCTCAATGAGGCAGGGGCGGGAACACGCGTGCCGAGTGTCTGCGAGCGTAGGACGAATCGAGCGGCGATGCTCGCGATGGCGACCGATCCATTGCAGCGAATGAGTTTCGAGAACGATGGTGGTATCGCCGGCGGTGGCGTTTGCTGGTGGCATTCTCGTTTTCAACGAGCGGTTTGGTCGCTCGCCGAATTTCGTCCAAACCTACCGAAACCGTCGCGAGGAGAAGCCGTCCGAATCATCCGCGCGCTTGCATGGCTTCGAGACGTTCAGGTGATTCCGGGGTATTCCGATTTCCTTGAGTTCTCGGCTGATTTCCAAGGGGAGATTCAGAGAGAATTGAATGCGTGGCAATTGCGGGATGGGCTGGTGGGCCAATCGTGGCTTCGCGCGATTTGGGGAACGTCGGACCTCTCGCGTCGACCTAAGCGGATGGAGCGGATCATGAATCGCCTATATCGCTATTCACAGCGTGGCGAAAAAGAAAATTTTTTCCCATGGATCATGCTCCAAATCCAAGGATTCATCGGTGCGCACGCGGCGCTCGTCACCTCAATGAAGCCCACCCGTGACGGCTATGAGCTGACCGTTGTTGATAGCAATTATCCCGACGAAACAGCGCGCTGGACCTATCACTACGGAGACGGCAGGCTCGGCAACTCTCGCTATGAAACGGTCCCTTATCGCGGACTCCACCGAGACGTCACTCGAATGAAACGGGTGCTCGACGCTCGTTGCTCCGGACGCGCGGCTCCCACCTTGAATGACGATGCATTCTCGGATGAGGATCTATTCGAAGAAGACGGCGACGGATTTTAGCTACTCTGTCGGATTGCCCGACCAGCGCGGAGAGACGCAGTTGCCAAGTCCGTAGGTCAGGCGCTTGACTCCGGTTCCATCGACACTCATCGCGTAGATGTTTTTCTGACCGGCGCGGTTTGAGCTGAATACGAGGAAATTTCCATCTGGGCTGAACGACGGATCTTCGTTGTTACCTTGGCCCTTGGAGAGGCGTTCGATCGTCGTTCCATCCGGGTTCATCGTGAAAATATCGAATCGTCCGTCGAGCCATCCGGCGAACGCGATCTTGTTATTTTTCGGTGACCACGATGGGGTCGCGTTGTAGCTACCAGCGAACGTGAGTCGTTGTACACCGGAGCCATCTGCGTTCATTTTGTAGACCATCGAGGCGCCTGCGCGCGAGCTGACGAACGAGACAAATTTTCCGTCCGGCGACCAGTTCGGATCAACATCGACGCCTTCGGCATTGGTGAGGCGAGTTGCGGATTTCGTTGCAGGATCGAGTACGAAAATCTCCGGGTTGCCGAGGAAACTCATCGTCAGCGCGATGCGCTTGCCGTCCGGATGGTAGTGCGCACCGCTATTCATGCCCTGGCGATCTGAGAGTAATTTGATTTGGCTGTTTTTAAACGCGAACTCGTAGAGGTTCGTATTTTTCACGTTCTTCTTGTTCTTGGCGATCAGCGAGTACGCGATTTTCGTTCCGTCCGGGCTCCAAGCTGGCGTCATGACGAGCGACTTGTGATGGGTGATCTGGCGAACGTTTCCGCCATCGAAATCCATCACATAGAGTTCTTTTTTCCCGGTGCGATCGCAGACGAACGCAATCTTGGTTTGGAAAATTCCCATTTCTCCCGTGATCGATTTCACGATGTCATTCGCGATGGTGTGACCGAGCGTAACGGAGTCAGAGAGCGAAGCGGTGTATTTCTTGGAGAGCGTGTTTTTACCGCCGTTCACTTGATAGAGGTAGCCCTCGATCGTCATGCCTTTTGCGCTGGCGGTGGTGGATGATTTGAAAATGAAATCCGTTTTGATACCGGCCCATGGCTCGAACGGGAAACTTCCCGGAGTAACGCCGGCAGCGAACGAACTGAATTGGCCCTCGCTCTGGAGGTCGAATGCATCGATGAAGCTCAGGTCTTTTTTAACCGTATCAGAAACCTTGGCCACCGCAGCGGAGAGTTCTTTGGGAGAAATGAACGAAGTGATCGCGAGAGAGGTTTTTTGGGTCTTGGCTTTGCCAACCGCGATATAGGTTGTTTCGTCTTCGGCGCGAACACTGATCGAAACCAGGGACAAAAGAGCGATAAGGGCGAAGCGCATGACAAGTCTCCTATCTTTAAAGGGGGAATCCGACGAGGATTCCTTTTGAGCTGACGTCCGCGAGCAGAGCTTGCGGAGGTGTCGGAAGCGGCTGAGCGTCTTTCAGAGCGCGCGTGATCGCTTCGTCAAATTGTGGATTTCCGGAACTCTTGACGAGTTTCTGCCGCGTGATGCGGCCTTGTTTATCGATTTGAATCAACATCTGTGCCGAGAGTTCTTGCCGAGCTAACCAGGGCGGCAGCGACCAATGCTCGGAGACGCGGTCGCGCACGCGCTCAAAATAACTCACCTCGGCCGCCTCTTTGGCTTCGCCAGAAAGTGAGGTGCCGGGAGAAACTTTGTTGCCCTTGACGATCGCGCCGATGGTTTCGTTTTCCTCTTCGGACTCGGCCTGCTGTTTGAGTTTCTCGATGCTACGAATTTTAGCCAGCGCGCTGTCCATGCGTTTCTCGCGCTGCTTGTCGACTTTTTTGACTTCGGGTTTCTTGTTCTTGTCGACCTTGGGCTTGGCGAGCATTTCGTCGGCAGTGGGAGGGGGCGGCGGCGGTGGCGCAATCTCTTGGGCGGGGGGTGGTTCGACGGCTTTGGGAAGTTCCTTTGGAATCGACGCGAGATCGGTTTTCAATTGATCCGGAAGCCCCACCAGGTCTACACGCAAAGTCGGTTGGATTTGGGTCAGTTTGCTCGCGTTCCAAGGCGCTTCCCAGAGCAGGAAAAAGAGCAACGCCGCGTGCAGGCCCGCGGAAAAGAAAAACGACTTCATTTCGAGTTGCTTCGTGACGGGTAGCTCCTGCATCCGTTTTGGCCTATTTCTCCGGAAGGGTCACAAGACCCACGCGGTGGATTTGAGCGGCTTTGACCGTCGACATCACTTGAGCGATGTAGCCGTAAGGAAGCGACTGATCAGCTTGGATCAGAATCTGGAGGTCCTTGGATTTGCGTCCCAGCGCCAAGAGGCGTTGCTTGAGCTGAGGCAGACTCATCTCAGCGCCGTCGAGCGCGACTTCACGCGTGTTTTTAATCACGAGAATTTTCTGCTCCGGAGCTTCGGTGATCGCGGTCGATTCTGTGCGTGGGAGATCGACGGATAAGCCCTGTTGCATGAGCGGCGCTGAAATCATGAATACGATGAGCAAAACCAACATCACGTCCACGAGTGGCGTGACGTTGATCTCGGAAAGCGCGGTCTGAGTTTTTTTCGGATCAAACGCCATCGAGATTACACCGTTTCTTCGGGCATGGTCACTGGTGCCGCGCCGGACTTGGTTTGGATCTGGCTACGACGAATGATGTTCAGAAGATCTTGTTGGAAGTTATCCATGTCGATCGCCACGCGTTTGATGCGGTTCAGGAAATAGTTGTAAGAAATCGCGGCAGGAATAGCGGCGCCGATACCGGCCGCAGTCGCAATGAGTGCCTCGGAAATACCGGGAGCAACGACGGCGAGATTCGCGGAGCCGCTCGCGCCGATGCCTTGAAAACTCGTCATGATCCCCCAGACAGTACCGAATAGGCCAATGAACGGAGCCGCGCTTGCAGTCGTAGCAAGCCAAGTCACGTGGGTTTCCATCTCGGCGACTTGATCGTTCGATGCGCGCGCAAGTGCGCGCTGGATGTTTTCGAGTTCCAGGATGCCTGCGCTCTCACCCCCGACGGCGGAGAGTTTGCGGAGCTCTTTGATGCCGGATTGAAAAAGGGCAGCGATGGAGGATCCGCTGAACTGATCGATGCGGAGGTAGATGTCGTCCATGCTCTTGGACTGCCAGAAGAAATTTCCAAATGCGCGGTTCTGGGTTTCGATTTTTTTCAGCGCCTTGTGTTTGTAGAAAATGATCGTCCAACAGAACACGGAGATCATGACCAGCATCAAGAGAATCAGTTTGCCCATGAAGCCGGCTTGGGCGACGAGATCAAGAATGCCATGGGAAACAGGGGCGGCAGCGTTATTCATAGTGGTCCTAGTGTAGGCAAGTGAGCTGGATATTTCTATTCAAAATATCTTAATTCTGGCTGTGATGTGCCTAGTCGCTCATGTCCGAAACCCTTTGGAGAACAAGTCTTTTTGACTGCGCACGACTTCGTACGTGATCGCGAGGACCAGCAGTGTGCCAGTCAAAAAACTGGAGAGAGGGCCGCCCGCTCCTCCACTGAGGAACCGCGAAAATTCACCTACGCCCGACTCACTGGGGTAATACTGAACAAAGAGGAGTCCTTGGGCCTCGTTCCCGAAAAGCGGGAAACTGAAAACGATGTTCAGTGCGACGAGGAATCCAGACCAAAGTCCCGCGCCTTGGAAAAAATTCATCTCCACCGCGGAGCGCAGGCCGAGATAGAGGCCCGCAAGCCCGATCGTAATGATTTGCGAGACTCCGAGATTGAACTGAAATGCTTTGGTGAGCGCGTAGAGCAGCGCCGAGATGATGATCATTCGGAGGCCATATTGATTGCCTCTGGCCAGTTGAAACCACTGATACCGGAAAATGAATTCTTCGCAGTAGATGAGCGTGAATAAAGAGAGGAAGCGGATCATAAGGCCCATGATGGCCACGAAGATGTTCTCCTCTTGAATCAGGAATCCGACGTAGTTGTGGGTGCCGACCAGGATAAAGAGGCCCGTGAAAATGGTGGCAATGAGGAATCCCCGGATCCAACCTGGAATGAACTGTCTCTGGAATTGGTGTCGGGAATAGAGCTCATGGCGGGTAACGATGGTGAGCGGGTTGATCTGGAGCAGGAATAAAACGAAGAGCGCGGCTCCCATTCCGTGAAAAAGCAGCAGGTTATTATTGAAAGTGTCGGAGATTTCTCGGAAATGCGCGCCCGACTCCTGCATCAGGTAAGTGACGATGGTGAGGACGATGAGCCTGAAAACAAAGATCCAGACCAGGTAAGCTGCAATTAAATAGAGGGAGCGGCGCATGGAGTCTCCGGTGGTACCGTCAAAATATTGGCCATTTGGCAGCGTTCGCAAAGGTGCTAACGTAGTAAGCTGGAGAATCACGGATGATTCAACTTAAAGCCGTCTCTAAATCCTATTCTCAAAAGAATCGCGTCCTCGATCAAGTCAATCTTGATATAAAAAAGGGCGAGTTTGTCTATTTGCTCGGCGGAACCGGCGCGGGCAAGACGACGCTCTTCAAATTGATCGCGACCGAAGAGCTGCCGAGCACAGGGGAGCTCTCCGTGTTTGGCTACTCAGCACGCAATTCTTCGGAAGCGACGCTGCAAGCGATTCGCCGATCGATTGGTTATATCCCGCAGAAGGTGAGTTTGATCTCAGACTTCACGGTGTTTGAAAACGTCGCTCTATCCCTGTCTTACGGTGGATCTCGACTCTTGAAACAAGAGGCGAGACAGAAAATCTACGAGTTACTTGATCGACTTCAGCTCTTGCACCGCAAGGATGCGCTCGCTCGAGAACTATCAGGCGGAGAAACTCAGCGGGTCGCCGTTGCTCGAGCGCTTGCCCGACAGCCGGAACTCCTGATTGCAGATGAGCCGACCGGCGCTCAAGATTTTCAACACACTTGGACGGTGATGGACCTGTTGTTACGCGCGAACGTTCACGGAATGACTGTGATCGTCGCTACGCACGACCGCGACATCGTGAGACGCGTGAGGAAGCGTTGTCTCTTGCTCCAAAACGGAAAACTGACTTCTGAGGAAAGCGCCCTATGGTCTCGCTAAAACTCTCGCTTCGGCCCTGGAAATCGGCCCCGATGACCCAGTGGATGGCACTGGGTTCGCTGGCGTTTATCTTAGTCGGATTCAATAGCGTCTATTGGATCGGCGAGAACGTCGCCTCGATCGTCGACAAGCTCGAAGCGGAGCGTATCGTGACGGTCTACTTGGATCCATCCGTCGGTAAGCGCCCGGATGAGCCGCACCTTCAAACGGGAGTCATTCAGGACGCGATCAAAACTCAGTTAGGCTCGAGTCGAGTCAGTTCGGACTATACGGACGCGGCAACTTTTCTTAAGGATTTGGAGACGAGCTATCCGGAGCTTGCGCACGAAGTTCAAGCTCTTGGAGCGGATGCCGAGTGGGTAACTCCGCGATTTTTTACGCTCAAGGGCGCGGTCAGCGATACGACCATCGAAGAGCTTAAAAAAATACCAGGCATCGAAGGCGTGGAATCTTCGGATAAAAAAGTTCATCCAGTCACGCAGAGCTTAAAAGCGATTTTCTGGGTGAGTCGTCTATTCACCGGTGGGTTGGCCCTCGCCTTCGTCACGCTTTTGTTCTTAATCGCGCGACTCAATCGTCAGTGCCAATCCGAGGTCGCCAGCATGATTCGTCAATGGGGGGGCACACGGATGCAGATGCGAATGCCCCAGGTTTGGAATCAGTTCCTACTGGCTTGTTCATCCGCGGTGCTTGCGATTGCAACTTGGATCTACTGCCAGCCTCTGCTCATGCGTCACATGGGCGCGCTGTCTCCTTACTTACGTGAATTGAAACTTCAGTCTCCGATGAAAATGCTGGCGGTGGCATTTTCGGCAGCGTTATTCGGATGGGTCTCCGGATGGTTAACCTCCGACGCTGAACTGACCGCAAACGAGCAGTGAAATCGATGAAACTTCTTTTCAGTTCTTTTTTTGTCCTCTGTCTCGTTACCTCAGGCAACGTCCATGCTGCGGTTCCCGCCACCCGAGCGGCCCTCGCGGACCGTCTCGGCGACGTGAAACAACGAGTGATCAAGGTCGAGCAGAACTTGATCGATTCTTTGAAGAACCAAAAGAACGCCAAGGAATCCTACAAGAAAATACAAGAACTGATCCAGCTTCAGCGCCAAGAGCGAAATCTTGCACTCGGTCGCACGCAAGAACTCGAGAAAACGATCGCTGACTTGGAAACCAAACGTGGCGAGCTGCGAACGCGCGTCGATTCCAATCGAGCGCAATTGCGCAAAAGCCTGCTTGAGATCACGCGAATGGCGAAAGCGGTTCCCGAGACTCCGGACGCGATCGACCGAGTGAGGATTGAACAGCCTCGCGTGAAGACCTTGAAAAACATGGCTTCGCTCGGCGTGAGTGAACTTGAAACGTTACGCGCCGACTTGTCTGATGCCGAGGCGCTCGAAGGCCGGATCGCCGAAGAACGGTCTCAGTTAGACGCCGTCATGCATGAGTTAGCCGAGAGCGAAGGGATCTTGGAGCTGAACAAACGACTCCAGATCGATCTCATTCAGCAATCCTATTCCATGCGTACTCAGCAGTTAGAGAGGTACCGGTCTCTGAAACTTGCCGAAATGCGAGTCAGCGACCTGATCCAAGATTTCAATGCTCGTATGGAGATCCAGACCGAGAACAAAAAAGAGCGGCATTGGGCGTCCATGATGCAGACGCCGTTCGGTAAATCCAAAGGCTTGCTCCCGTATCCCGTCGCGGTGAGAAAACTCGTGAACGGTTTCGGCAAGTCATACGATTTAGATACCGGACTTGCGATCTTCAAAAAAGGTTTAGATATCGACGCCGGATCTAATGAACCGGTCAAAGCCGTGTTTGACGGAAAAGTGGCGTTCTCAGGAACTCTCCCGGGATACGGTCGAATGTTGATCCTAGATCACGGCGATCATTTTTACACTTTGGTTGGAAATCTCGGATCATCGAGCCGAAAAGTAGGCGATCAAATCGCGCAAGGCGAGGTCATCGGTGTCACGGATCCGACAGGCAAACCGGTCTATTTTGAGATTCGCGCTCGCAACATCCCGGTGAATCCGTTGCAGTGGGTGGCCCACTCGTCTACCATGAAGTAATGACCTCCTCATTCTGTTTTTCGCGTTGGACCACTCTGTTTCTGCTCGTTCCGTTTGCGGTTTCCGCTGCGACACCAACCAAGGAAAATCGCGAAAAATACGAGAACATCGAACTCTACCAAAAAGTTCTACAATTCGTCGAAGAGAACTACGTCGACTCGATCAAGAGCGAACAGCTCATTCAGGGTTCGATCAAGGGCATGCTCGACTCGCTCGATCCGCACTCCAATTTTTTACCCGCCGAAGTGTTTCGCGAAATGAAGAACGACACCGCCGGTAAGTTTGGCGGCATTGGTATCGAAGTCGGCGTGAAAAACGACACGTTGACCGTTATTGCGCCGATCGAAGATTCTCCGGCTTGGCGCGCGGGAATACTCCCTGGAGATCGAATTGTCCGAGTGGACGGCACCTCAACCAAGGGATTGAATCTGGTCGAAGTGCTTCAAAAAATGAAGGGCAAAAAAGGCACGAAAATCCAACTCGGCATTCAGCGAGATGGCTGGGATCAGCCCAAGGAATTCGTACTTGTTCGCGAGACGGTAAAAGTTCAAACGGTTCGCTCCGAAGCCCTCGAGGCGGGATACGGTTATTTGAGACTGGCGACGTTTAACGAAGACGCCGCCAAAGATCTCAAGAAGGGCCTCGAGAAGATCGAGAAAAAAGGCAAACTCAAGGGACTCATTCTCGACCTGAGGTCCAACCCGGGCGGACTACTGGAACAAGCGATCGACGTCGCATCTTTGTTCATGGACGATGGTGTCGTGGTCTCCACGATCGGCCGAGATCCCGCTAAAAAAGAAGTGCGCATGGCCAAAAAGGGAAGCGCGCGCAAGGATTTCCAAATTGCCGTTCTCGTCAATTCAGGTTCGGCTTCGGCGTCCGAGATCGTCGCGGGTGCGCTACAGGACAACAAGCGCGCGTTGGTCTTAGGTCAAACGACGTTCGGCAAAGGATCCGTACAGACCGTCGTCGAACTGGGGAACGAGATGGGATTGAAACTCACGATCGCTCGTTATTATACGCCCAGTGGAAGAAGCATCCAGGAAACGGGAGTCGTCCCGGACCTGACAATCGAAGATTATGATCCGAAACTGCTCGAGCGTGCGCGCAAGTCTTCGAACGCGCTTCGTGAAAAAGATCTGAGGGGGCATATGGTCAATAACCAAGCGCCACAGGTCGTGACCGACGACGAAGAAGCGCAGCCGCGAAGCGACGTCGCTCCGAAGTCAGACTATCAAGTGATTCAAGCGCTCAATTACCTCAAGAGTTTTGAGTTCTATCGCCAGTCGAAAACAGCCGGTACTTGAGTTGAATGTCGCACTGGGCGTCATGACGCTGAAATTTGTAAAATAGCCCTTTTGCCGCGGCACTCATTTCGGGTTAGTTTAACCCCAATATGAACCTCGATGAATTGCCGCTTTTCGCGCCGAATGCCGCCGCTTCGCAAAAACCCAAAGCCCTGACCGTGACAGAACTCAGTCAGCGGATCAAAGGAACTCTGGAGCCTGCATTCGCAAACATCTGGGTCCAAGGCGAGGTGAGTAACTACCGTCCGTCGGCAAGCGGTCATCTGTATTTTTCGCTGAAGGACGGAAGCTCCACCGTATCTATCGCGTTTTTTGGCGCGGGCGGACGCAAGCGACTGCCCTTCGAACTCAAGGACGGACTTCAGATTCTTTGCCACGGAAAAATTTCTCTCTATGCTCCTCGAGGTACTTATCAGTTGGTGATCGATCAGATCGAGCCACTCGGAGCCGGAGCATTGCAGCTCGCATTCGAGCAAATGAAAGAGCGCCTCGGCGCCGAAGGTTTGTTCGATCCGAAACGAAAACGCCCCATTCCTGCGTTCCCGAAAAAAATCGCCGTCATTACCTCTCCTACTGGTGCAGCGATTCAAGACATGCTGAATGTTCTGAAACGCCGAGCTCCAAACTTGGAGGTCCTCGTCGTGCCAGCCGTAGTACAAGGACCCGATGCGCCGGCTCAGTTGATTCGTGGACTCCAGGCCGTGAACCAGTATCGTTTGGCGGACCTGATCGTTCTCGCACGCGGTGGCGGAAGCATTGAGGATCTCTGGTGTTTCAACGACGAGGGTTTGGCTCGCGCGATCGCAGCCTCTCAAATCCCAGTGATCTCCGGAGTCGGGCATGAGATCGATTTCACGATTTCTGATTTTGTGTCAGATCTACGCGCGCCCACTCCGTCGGCGGCCGCCGAGATTTTGTCGCACCACTGGGTAGAAGTCCGGTCGCAGGTGCGAGATCGCTCTCAGCGTCTGTATCAGATCTTGAAACGTGATCTGGAGTCCAAGCGTGCTCTGCTGCGACTATTGAGCGGAAGTTTAGTCAGCCCACGAGATCGACTTCGTGAACAGATGCAGCGATGTGACGATCTCTCTAACCGGCTCGAATACTCGTTCAAGGGCGCGATAGAACGAAGAAAGTTGGCATTAGGACGCCTCGTCGGTAAACTAGAGGCTCTCTCGCCGCTCAAGGTTCTGGAACGCGGTTATTCAATCGTGACGACAGCGGCCGGTTCGGTGGTCAAATCCGCGCGGGATTGCGCGGATAACCAAGAAGTGAGGATCAAGCTCCATGATGGGGAAATTCGCGCTCGCGTTCGGCTATAGTTACATCTTGTTGTTCACGGGCGTTTCTTGCGCCTCGACCCACGAAAAAGTCGCCGTCGAATCGGCCGCTCCGGTCACAGGACCCACGTTAGTCGTCGAACCGATGAACGCCAAAGACGGTGGACTGGTTTTCATCAAGATCCGCCTGCCAGTAAATTTTAAGGCCAAGAGCTGGAAACTCACGACCGAAGGCGTTCAATTTCCCGTTTTTGATGGCAACACTCCCGATGAACTTTGGTCCATTTATCCGATCGAATTCAATTCTAAACCGCGCGACACCGAAGTGGTCGTTTCTTACCATTCCGGGAACAAAGACCATGAGCTGAAAACCACTCTAAAAGTGGTCGACGGTCAATACCGATCCGAAACACTGACCGTCAGCAAAGAACATGTCGACAAGGATCCTCCCAAGAAAACGCTCGATCGAATCCTGCGTGAACAGAAGCTCATCGGTACTGCGTACACCAATAGCGATCCGGTTCGTCACTGGAAAGGTCGATTCTCGCTCCCGATTGATAGCGATGAGACGAGTCCATTCGGCAACAAGCGTGTTTATAACGGACAGATGAAATCATTCCACCAAGGTTTGGATCTACGTGCTCGCACGCCAACTCCCATCCTCGCTCCCGAAGGCGCAAAAGTGGTCCTCGCCGAAAAAGACCTGTTTTACACGGGAGGTACGGTCATCTTGGATCACGGTCTTGGACTATTCACCGTGTATTGTCATATGAGCGAGCTTCGTGTGAAAAAAGGCCAGAGCGTCGACAAAGGTACCGAGCTTGGACTCTCCGGAGCCACTGGTCGCATCAGCGGCCCGCACCTACACTGGGGTGCGGTCATGAAAAAGCGGAAATTCAATCCGCGGGATCTCGTGACGATACTACCTTTGGCACGGGATCAGTTGGATCACGCCGCTCCAGCGGCGACCGTTCCCTGATTCCAAAATTTATTTCTTAAATTTATAACCAGCGCCTCGAACGGTCAGGAAGTGTGCGGGATTTTCTGGGTCTTGCTCGAATTTTTTTCTCAGCCGCCCCATGAAATAATCGACGGTGCGAGTTTGCGGGAGAAATCGGAACCCCCACACATCGCGCAGCAGTTGTTCGCGGCTGACGATCGCGCCATCCGCATCCATCAGATGTTTCACCATCTTGAACTCGAGCGGAGTCAGTACGACCTGCCCAATCGGTCCATCGATGGATAGGCTGGTTTCATCAATGGTCCAGAGTTCTACCGCGCGGGGAGGCACGAACTCTGGTTTTCGTCTTGCTAGAGCCTCGATGCGCGCCTTGAGCTCTTCTAGCGAGAATGGTTTGGCCAAGTAATCATCCGCGCCCGACTTGAGTCCTTGCACGCGATCCTCGATCGCGCCGCGAGCCGTGAGAAATAGAATCATTCCCTTGAAACCTTTGGACCGAATCTCCTGACAGAAATCAACCCCATCTCCGTCTGGCAACTGGCGATCGATGACGACGAACTCAATCGGTTCCGCGCGAAAGATCTTGCGCGCGTCCTGAAGGTTCAGCGCGTGTTTAGGCAATTGCTCGGAAAACGGTTTGAGCGCGACTTCGAGCGTGGCGGCCAGTGCGGGCTCATCTTCGATGAGGAGTACGTTTCGGAAAAGTGGCCGCTCATTTGCGCTCATTTTGGAAAACTCCTCGGAGCGTGAACGTTGCACCTTTGCGGGCGCCATCGCTCTGGGCGCGAACCCGGATTCTCATTCGAGAGCAAGCGGAGCGCACGAAATAGAGTCCGAGACCCGTGCCGCTGATCGAGTAGGGCGCGAAGGAACGAGCACGGAAAAATCGTCGAAAGATTTTTTCAGAATCATTCGGATCAAACCCGTAACCTTCGTCTCGGATGGTGATCTCCCAGTGTCGATCGTCGACGACTCGTGTGGTGAAAGTGATGCGAGGCGCGCCGATCGCGAACTTACGCGCATTGAGCACCAAGTTCATGAACACCACTGATAGGAGCTTGGGGTCCATGCGGATGGAACCATCGAGTGGCTCGCCTTTGCGGGTCAGCGAGCCATCAATGGTGAGGACGGATTGCCAATCCTCCCACTGAGTACCGATCCATTCTTCGAGGGATCGATTGACTCGAGTGATTTCGATGCTCTTGGTATCCCAACGAGCGGCCTCCAGTAAGGATTCGACTTCGCGTTTCAAGCGGTTGAGTTCCTTGGAGTGTGACGTCCAGAGGCGCATGCGCTCATCGGGCGATAGTTTGTCCTCGCGTAGGAGTTGGCTCGAGAGTTCAAGTGTGGTGATCGGAGTTTTCAATTCATGGGAGATGGCGGCCAGGAATTCCGACTGAAGTTGGTTCAGACGCATCTCCTGAAGGAGGCGTGCGAAAAACACGATGAGGCCGACTAGGACCACGATGAAACCGATCGTCCCCATGACTTGCTCAAGCAAGTTCTCTTTTTGGAGGACACTCTCGCGGTATTTATGCAAGAGGTTCAAGTTGAAACGCGTGGCCAAGATCGCGAGAATTCCGACGAAAAACAGGAAAAATACGAGCCAGAGCCATTTTCTTTTCTGAATCATCGTTTTTTGCCTCTCATTTAGCCTATCTCAGGTTGAATCATGGAGCTGGGTCGGAAACAATAGACTCATGAAAGAGGCCGTACTGTCCCATCTACTGAAACTCGTCGAAGAAGAGCTCACGCACGAGCTGGACCCTGAGAAACGCGCAGAACTAGAAAAGAAGAAACTCGTCCTCAAGTTCCTGCCGAGACGTGAGTTTGAGTCGACGGACGAAATCGTTCCGTCGTCGATCGTGGAGATTGAGTTGACCGCCGGATCACACCCTCGCTCTTATGTTCTACTGATTCCAACCGGTGGCGGGTGGATTTCAGAATGGAACGGTAAACCGCTCCAGATTGTCACGCCTTATTCTCCGCTCGGAGAGCGACTCATGGGAAAAAAACAGGGTGAAGATTTGCAAATCGAAACCTACCAAGGAACGTCGCGCGTCTACAAGATTCTGGCTCACTGTTAATCAGGTTTGACTAGGTTCGCGAATCAGCGATCAGCGCGAAATACTTTGCGCTGAATCGCGCCTAGGGCCAAGAACGCCAGGATGACGACTGAAATCGCAACCAGCAGCAAAATCGAGAAAATGAAAAGCGGTGCAACGAGTATTCGAGGGATCAGTCCCATTCGGCGATAGCCGCCCCAGACGACTTCGACTTTGCGGGTGGCAGCGCCGAGCGGCCGACCCTCGCGGTCGAGAACGATGCCTTCTTTGACTTCTGGGCGCTGGGGTGAGGTTTCAGTCATAAGTGGGGTTTATCCCGGAAAATCGAAGCCCCGTCAACCAACACGGGCAACGGGGCTTCTGGAGCGATCAGGACGTTAAATACCCATTAAATCGACGCCTGAATTCCGACGATGAAATTCCGGCCGGGTAGCGGAGCTTTGTCCTTGAGGAACGAAACGTGGCTTCGAGATTCAACATTGAAAATGTTTTGAACCTTGCCGATCAGACGAAATGCTCCGAATGAGGTCTCCAGAGGGGCTTCAGCGGACCAGTTGAGCCAATGGAAACCTTTCGTGCGCGACTCGTTTTGCGCCAAGAAGGTTTGATCATGAGTGTGCTGCCATTCGAGCTCTGTGAAATAGCCGTTCAGTCGGTAGTTTAATCCGATGGTTTCGCGGATCGGAGTCATGCGCGGGAGTGAGGAGGAAGCGCTTCGATCCTGGCCGCGCACGAAGTCGGCTTTGAAATCGACCTCGAACACGCCTTGCGAGAGGATCTTTGGTAACTCTTGTCTCCATTCGAACTCGCCGCCAAAAAGGCGGGCCTGGATCGCACGGTACTCGTACATGTCCAGACCCGAGTCCGCATCGACCGCGCCCGTGGGGGCAAGCGCGATGTAGCGGTCGTAATCCTGAACGAACAAACTCAAGCGGCCTTCGCTCGCGCGGCCCTTTTTACGAAGCGACCATTCGAGGGATTTTGAGCGCTCTTTTTGTAAAGACGTCGATCCGGTTTCATAGAGATCCGTTGCCACGTGGACGCCGTTTGCGAAGAGTTCTTGGTAGTTCGGTGCGCGTTCCGTGTAAGCCGTATTGAGTGCAACCGACCACTCCGGATGAAACTGATAGAGGAGTCCGAGAGATCCGCTCGACGACCAGAATCCCCGTCGCTGTCCAGCGCCGAACAAATCGCTATCGATGGAGCGAACACTGGAGTTTTCGAATCGAGCACCGGCGGATGGAGTGAAATCGCCCAGTTTTGCTTCTTCGTACGCGAAAAACGAAATGGCGCCGTTCTTAGTGGTGGGGAGGAATGCTTCTTCGCCCGCCGCACTGAACTGTGATTGCTGGTGCTGGATTCCGAAGAGGCCGTCGAGAATCCCGACAGGACGGTGTTTGAAATCAACGCGTGATTCAACGCCGCGATTGCGAAACGTGGTGCCCACTTCGAGGTCTTCGTACTCTTGGTGGCGGTAGATGACGCCGGTAGATTTGAGGCGAACCGATTGTAGGAAACCCAGGTCACGGATTTCGCCTGCAAGACCCAAATTATGGCGATTCATATCGATCGATACGGTCGGTTCAGCTACGGTTCCATAACGATTGTGGAAATTCGAGTAGGAAACACCCAAGTAGCCTTGATCGAAAACGCGGCTGACACCCAGTGCTCCCGTTTGGGATCGGTTTGAGCTGTTGGGAACTTTTTTGAAAGGTTCGTCAGTTTCTGGGGCGGATTCCCGGAGATTCTGTGAGTGCGCGAACCCCGGAACACGGTAGTCACTGGACGCGCGAATCACGCCGTCCGCATGTAGCATCCAGTTCCCGGCACGTTGGTTGGTGAGAAGTCCAAACGAACGCCCGGAGTCGACGCTTGAAAACTGAGATTGAAAACGGAACTGTGATTCGTCGAGCAGTCGTTCAGCGATCCGTCCGTCCGTGATATTGACGACGCCGCCGATCGCGCTCGATCCGTAGAGGAGAGCCGATGGACCGCGGACGATCTCGAGTTTCTCAATCAGAAATGGATCCACAGGTACTGCGTGATCCGGACTAGTTCCGGACGCATCGATCGTGCCGACGCCGTTCTGCAGCACACGGATGCGTTCACCGTCTTGACCCCGAATGATCGGTCGTGCGGCGTTTGGTCCGAAATAGCTGGAAGAAACGCCGGCCTCGCGTGAAAGCGTCTCGCCGAGGGTCGACTGTTTTTTTCGTTCGAGTTTCTGTCCGGACAGTGCACTAACACTGGGAACGAAATCTTGGGCCGACGTACGATTCAGATCTCCTAGGACTGTGATCTCTTGAAGTTCCTCTGTGGCGGCAAAACTGGAATGAGAGAGCGCGCTCAACGCGTAAATCAATGCAAATGACATGAAATGACCTCTTCTAAGGCCATTCAGTACCGGACGTTTTATTTAGATGCAAATGATTTGCGATTAAAGAACCACTAGAGAAACCGCTTCAAGACCTCGGCACCCAGGCGAACTCCGTATCCGGTGATGTCGCGAGCCGAGAGCCCAAGCCCGCCCTTATTGGACTCCGAAGCCAAATCCACGTGCAACCAAGGGCAGTCATTCTCGATGAACTGCGAGAGGAATGTTGCGGCGTAAATATGGTCCGCATTGTTGCCTGACGCACATTGCATGATATCGGCGTATTCACTCTCGAGACGTTTCAAGTAGTCGCCGCCGATGGGAAAATTCCAGACGCGCTCTCCCGTGTCGTCACCGGCCTCGCGCGCGATTTGGACGAGTTTTTCGGAGTTCGAGAAAACTCCGGAACGTTGCGTGTCGATTGCACGAATGACCGCGCCTGTGAGGGTCGCGAAATCGATGATGAGGTTCGGTTTCTCTTTGGATGCCATGACGAGCGTATCGGCAAGTGCCATACGGCCCTCGGCGTCGGTATCGACGACCTCGATCGAAACGCCGTTCGATGCAGTGATGACGTCATTTGGACGATAGGCGGTGGGAGAAATCAGGTTCTCAGCCAACGCGAGGTAAGTGTCGACGGTGTAGTTCACTCGGCGTTTCACCAGTAATTGGAAGAGCGCGAATGCGACCGCCGAGCCCGTCATGTCCCGATGCATTTCGTACATGCCCGAGCCAACTTTGATGTTGTAGCCGCCGGTATCGTAGCAAAGACCCTTGCCCACGAGAGCGACTTTTTTCTGAGCGCCTTTTGGTCGGTAACTCAGGCGAAGGATTCCGTACGGTTCGCTTGGATTAGAGGCGACGACAGCGAGGAATGCGTTTGCGCCGAGTGCTTTCAGTTTTTTCTGATCGAGGAACTCGATTTGAACGGGCAGTCCTTTGAGTTTCTCTTTGACGATCTCAATGTAGTTTTTCGGACGGAGTTCGTTACCGGGTAGTTCAGCGAGGTGGCGGACGAGATTGGCGGCTTCGCCCTCGTCGCGGCCGGCGTTGAAAAGTGTCTGCGCGCGAGCAGGCGTGATTTTCCCGATAAAAACGACGGAGAGTGGTTTTTTGTCCTTCTTTTTCTCGTCTTTCTTTTCGGCCCGTTTACCGAAGACGGGAGCCTGGTAACCCTCGAGTACTGAGAGAACACCGAGCGAGATGATGAGCGTTTCGGCGAGATCGGTTTTGATTCGGCTGACGTCGAATTCGATGCCGTTTGTTTCGGCGCTCGAAAACTCAACGCCTTTGCGAATCGCTTCTTGGAGTTCAAAAGGCGTGACGTCGGACGAAATCAGAAACACTCGAATCGAACTCTCGAATCCTTGGTGGGCTTCGAACGAAGCTACCCGGGTTGTTTTCTTGAGCTTGAGTTCGTCCCAATAACGAGCCGGTACGTCTGAATAAGCCTGACGAACGGTCTTGAGATCCTTCTCATACGTGAAGATCACGAGACGGGAGGATGAGGAGACTCGTTTTTTGGACGAAGACACGATTGGGTGAGCGCTCATAGCGCGACACTATCGCCAGTCGATCTCGTCGTCTAGTTGAGATCGGCCGGTAGATGCGGGATCATTTCCACGTATGGGTTAGTGCCCGGGTAGAGGTCCTCAACAGCCGCCGTCGTCGAGCAGCTGCCGCCCATCGCGGTGAGCGCGCCGAAAATGTTATAGACCTGGAACCGGTCCGCTCGGAATTTTTTCCAAGGGCCACCGCGCATCAGCCAACCGATCAGGTCGGTGATCTCACCGAGTGTCGGTTTGCTTGGGCAGGCAAAAGGAATAGAGCCGTACTGCATGAGGTAGAGTAGAAGTGCCTGGTTTGCGACGCGAATTCGGATTCCGCTCAGGCTTTCGAGTTCTTTTTCAAAGATCGGAAATACTCGGCTCATGACTTCGGATCGATCCAGGATCCCATCCGGACGTCCGCCACCCACGTCGAATTTGGTCATGACAGTCTCCACATATTGCGAGAGTCCGGCATAGGTTGTGAGGTCGAATGCGTCGATCGGGTCGCTGTTGAACCCGGTCCATTTACCCGCGTATTCTAGGCTTTCGAAGAACTTGTCCACTTCGCCCGGCGTACGCTGCGCGATGGTCTGGAGCAGATCCGGGAAATATTGGAATGTCTGTGAGAAGTTCCGGCGGAAATTTTCTCGGAAACACTGAATATCGTATTCGGTTTCATTGATCTTCGGATCAATGCCGGTCACGGGACAGGTCGGTCCATTTTCGATGCCGTTACGGAAACCATCGATTTCGAGTTGTTTCGAAAAATCCGATGCCGAAACGATCGTCAGGATGTACTCGGTGATTTCGTCCAAGCTCAGGAACTCGTCTCCATCGCTTGAAGGCATGAATATGTTGGCTTCGCGAAACCGTTTCTTGTGAGTATCGACGGAATCTGGGTGCAAGAAACCGAGGGCATCGAGAATAGGCTCAATATCCACGACCAGATTGTAGAGGTCGTCGATGGTACCGCGCGGGATACCCCGTGAGTCGAGGCTGCTTCCATAACCATCGAGGAGTTTTTTTGCTATCAGCTCGATCCAGCTGAGTTTCACGACGTTGTTTCGTGAATGCGTGCCTCGTTGATTGGTGAATCGGATTCGGGCGCTGTCCTCGGAGAACCAACCGGGGTGGATCTTGACGGTACGAACCAGTCGATCGAGGATGGATTTTTCCGGCGCAAACGAGGACGCGCGCGCCAGATTCTCGAACTCAGTGGGTGACAATTCTTGGGTCAGGGTCGAATAGAGTCGGTTGACAAAGACTTCGGACTCAGCGGCATCACGAAAAAATTTGTAGAGCGACTCGACGTTGTCTGCGCGGAACGAATTCTGATCCGGAGACGGAAACAATCGGGCGAATGCGGGTGGGCGGCTTGTCGTTTTGCCGGCGACGGTGTCTGTATGAGGACGCAGGAGGTATTTCAGACCTTCTTTGAAATCGTTGCCCCGGGTCGCGGGTAAGAATTCCACGGGCAGTCCATCGATGATTCGTTCGAAATTTTCGTAGGGGATTCCGCCATTCCAGCGTGCGACGGTACGAAGCAGCTCCTCGCGCACGTAGTTAGCAGCCTCCAATTGGAATCCGACATCTCGCTGTTCAAGAGCTCCGATGGAGAGAAGGCGACTTCCGAGGCGAAAAGCCAGGCGCAGAACCTCGCGCATCTCGCTTGCCGCGATCCGAACCGGTTGGCCCCGAAACAGAAATACTTTGATCTCAGTGGCGAACTCTACCCATTCGCGAGCCTGTGTAGGCGACATCGGAACGTCAAATTTACTGAGTTCAACGAGGAAATTGATCAAATTTTCCCGGTCGAGCGGCGAATAGGCATCGATTTGAAGTTGGTCGAATAGTTTCTGCCCAAATGCCTCCGTCACGCCGATGAATCGGGAGAGGTTGGCGGGGGTTGGGGAGTGTTTCAAATTCCAGATCTGAGGAATCAGAACGGTCGACTCGTCTCTGAGAAATAGGGCGAGTTTGCGGAATCGTTGAATTTCTGTACGGGAGAGCACTTGTTCATTGCCGCCAAAAAGCGTCGTTTTGAGTGCGAAGAGTCCTTTGAGGAATTCAGGAGTGATGGGTTTCCCGGTGATGATGAATCGGGTGATCAGGATTTGAACGTCTTCGGGTGTGTATCCGCCTGAGGTCGATCCGGCAACGTATTGGGTAAAAGTTTCCAGCGTGTCATCCACACAGGTCCAGCTTTGTCGCCAGACGACTGGGTCGGCTTCGCCTTTGAAAAATGAGCTGACCAAAGGGCCCATCTCATCGAGGCAGCCCGTATTTTGGTTCATGGCGACGGTTTTGTTCGCAGGTTCTTTGTTACCGAGGATTCCGCACGCGGAAATCCAAAGGCAAGGCAGCGTGAATAAACCACAGAGTTTAAAAAGCCGTTTCTTGGGTTGCACGAATTCCTTTTCGTCAACAGAGCTCGTTTTCTTCAGGTAAGGGTTTTGGCGGTCTCGCCAAAATTCTTCCGATTTTTCGAGCTCAGAAGATTTCTTTTCCAAGTCCTTTGGACGAAATCTTCTTCAGTAATTTATCCCAAGTCGTCGTTGCTCTTGGATGCGTTCGGTCTGGGAACCGAAAGGGGGGGTGCTGTCCAGAGCGGCTACTTTCTATTTTACGACCTTTATTGGATTTGTGTAATTTTATTGCACCCGCGTTTTTGGGCTTTATTAGGCATTTTCGGCCTATTTTTGATCAACTATTCCATTTTAAAGTGCCCATTTTGGGGCGAATATAAGCCTTTCTAAGTAAGGTATCGCCAGGTCCTTGACGCTCTTCAAGGGTTTCAGTAGGTTGCCGCGATGTTAAGCAAACCGGAATTCGATTTGGGTATTCATGCGCGCTTTGTGATGACTTTTATTCAAGGCGAATTCCAGGTCCGGGAAAATGTTTTCATGGGTATTTTGGGTACCCGAATTGCGCTCATGGAAACGGGAGACGGCAGATCCCACGCGACCAAGAAACGGATCGATGCCCCGAATAGCGTACTCTTACCCGGGCTGATCAATGCGCACACGCATCTGCCGATGTCACTGTTTCGAGGATTGGCCGACGACGCCTCACTCAAGGAGTGGCTCTTTGATACGATTTTTCCGCTGGAGGCTGAATTCGCGAACGAAGAGTTCTGCACGGCTGGAACTGAACTATCGCTTCTGGAAATGATCGCCGGCGGTACCACGACGGTGGGTGAAATGTATTTTCACACCGGGGCGGTCGCAGAGGCGATCGATCGAGCGGGTGTTCGAGCGGTCATCGGTCCTGAGATCAAAGTCATTCCCCAAGATCAGCAACCCATCGCGGGCTATGTAGATTCTTTCGAGAGGATCCGCAGTTTACGTTCACTCTATCGCGATCATCCACGGATCGAAGTGGGCTACGGTCCTCACGCTCCCTACACGGTTTCGGATGAAACACTCCTTCGAATCGCGGCCGAAGCGAATGCAGAGCAAGTGCCGATTCTCATCCATGTTTCTGAGAGCCGCGCCGAAGTGGAGGAGTCGCTCAAGCTGTATGGCAAGACGCCAATTGAGCGTCTTTATGATCTCGGTGTTTTGAGAAGACGAACGGTGCTCGCTCATTGCGTACATCTGACGGAAAATGATCGCGCACTTTTGAAAAAAACCGGAGCATCAGTGGTTTACAATCCGGATTCCAACATGAAGCTCGGTAGCGGTGCCGCGGACATCGTTTCACTCTTGCGCGCCGGTATCGCGGTGGGGCTCGGAACGGATGGGGCTGCGAGCAATAATGATCTCAGTCTGTTTCGAGAAATGGATTCTGCCGCGAAGCTTCAAAAATTGGCGGGAGGAGATCCGCTTGCCATGGGTGCAAAAGACGCATTTCGTCTAGCGACCCTCGGGGGGGCTTGTGCTCTGGGTCTAGAAGATCGGGTGGGGTCGCTTGAAGTGGGCAAAGAAGCCGATTTCTGTCTCTTAAGCCTCGACTATCCTCATCTGCAGCCGGTATACGACCTGGTAAGTACCGTGGTTTATGCGGCTACCGGGCTAGAAGTGACCCATACGGCAGTCGCAGGACGTCTGATTTACGAGGATAAACAGCATATTTCCCTCGATAAAATGAGTATTTTTGAAAAATCTGCCAAAATAACTCAGTCCGTCAAAAGGGCGCGCGCTGCGGCTCATCCCGCGCGTTAACTATCTGCAGCAAAAACGTAAGTACCCACAACATATAGTGGTTTGAATTTCAGACCACACAATGGATTGCACCCGGTAAAATTCTAAGAGATTCTAAAAGTGAGCTGTGGAGGCAGTAAGAAGTCCGGTGATCGCTTCAAAAACGATAATCCGGCGCTGGCCCGCAACGGTGAAAAAACAGGACGTTTAAGAGCCCGATCCTGCACCACAGTCAAAGTTTTGGCAAGGGACCCTCGTGGACTAGGGAGATCCGTGCAAGGATTTCTTTTCCCTAAAATTCGCGAGAGAGCACCCGGGTCAAAGCAAAATGGGGAGCCTGAGACTTTCTTGTTTTTTATAGTCCCGGGCGGATGTCAGTATCTTGGGTTCGTGCTTTACCGTGGGGTTTTTGACGGCGATCGATGGAGTGATTCAGCGACCGTAAATCAGCAGTGAAAATCGAAGTAACCGAAGCAGCAATTTAGATAACAAGAAGGATCAGAAGATGGATCAGCAAACGAGTGGAACGATGGAAGCGATACGGAATGGATCACCGGTTCAGGCTTCATTGACGGGTATTTCGATGTCCGGCAATAACGAGCTGGAAGAAAAATTGGTGCGCGCGATCGCTGAAGCGTCTTTCGGCTTAGAACGCGTCAACGCATCGATCGTTGCCAAGCAAACCCTCGAAGGTCTCAACTACACGAGCACCTGGAAAGAAGCTCGCGAACTCCTGATCCAAAACTCGGTCATGATGATGGCCGATGAGCCGAACTACTCCAAAGTCGCTGCGCGCTTGCTCTCTCAGCAAGTGACCGAAGTGATCGGCGCTGAAACCCGTTTCCGCGACTACCTCGACACGGCTGTCGATGTGGGCCTTCTCGCTCCAGAAGTCCGTAAACTTGCGATGTCGGGCATCGAGAAAATCGAAGCTGCGATCAAAAATGAACGCGATGATCTTTTTGAATACTTCGGACTGAAAACGGTCGCCGACCGCTACGTCCTTCGTCACCCAACGACCCGGAAATGGATCGAGCGCCCGCAGTGGATGTTCATGCGCGTTTGCCTCGGCCTTTCTAAAACGGTGGATGAGGCGATCGCATTCTACGAGACCGTCAGCCGTTTCGATTACATGCCAGCAACGCCAACGCTCTTCAATTCGGGCACGAACCACCCGCAGATGAGCTCGTGCTACTTGCTCACGGTTCCCGAAGACAGCCTGGATGGCATCTACAAATCCATTACCGACTGCGCACGTCTTTCGAAATTCTCTGGCGGCCTCGGTATCGATTGGACTGCAATCCGCTCGAGCGGTGCTTTGATCAAAGGCACGAACGGCCTTTCTAACGGCATCATTCCGTTCCTCAAGGTGTTCGACTCTTCTGTTCACGCCGTGAATCAAGGCGGTAAGCGCAAAGGAGCTGCCGCGATTTACTTGGAGCCTTGGCACTCGGACATCGAAGCATTCCTTGAGCTTCGCAACAATACAGGCGCAGACGAACGTCGCACGCACAACCTGAACCTCGCGCTCTGGATCCCAGACCTGTTTATGAAGCGTGTGGAAACGAACGGTGAGTGGACGATGTTCTCGCCATCCGAAGTGCGTGACCTCCACAACCTCTACGGCGACGAGTTCGAGAAAAAATACGTCGAGTATGAAAAAACGCCGAACATCCTGAAGAAAACGGTTCAGGCGCGCACGCTCTACGGTCGCATGATGCAGACGCTTGCTGAAACTGGCAACGGCTGGATCTGTTTCAAAGACCAAGCGAATCGCCGCTCGGCTCAAACCGGCAAATCGAAAAACATCATTCACTCCTCGAACCTCTGCACGGAGATTCTCGAGGTGACCTCTGCTACGGAAACGGCTGTTTGTAACTTGGGCAGCATCAACTTAGCGAACTTCGTCGATGAAAAAGGCGTATTCGATTACAAAAAACTCGGAGAAACCGCGACCCAAGCGCTTGAGATCCTCGACCGCGTGATCGACATCAATTACTACCCAACGGTCGAAGCTCGCAATTCGAACACGAAATGGCGCCCAGTCGGTCTTGGCATCATGGGACTTCAGGATGCGCTTTTCCAAATGCGTATTCCGTTCCAAAGCGCCGAGGCAGAAAAAGTCTCCGCACGCATCTCGGCGACCGTCTACTGGCATGCGATTAATAGCAGCGTAAAACTGGCCGAAGCAAACGGCAGTTTCCCAGCGTTCGAAGAGAGTCGCTACGGTGAGACGGGTATTCAACCACTCCTCACTCAGATGGCGGGTTTCTCGACTCCAGACACAGAGTTCGACTGGAATGCTCTCAACGAACTGGTGAAGAAAA
Source organism: Pseudomonadota bacterium (assembly GCA_027485695.1). Lineage (GTDB taxonomy): Bacteria > Bdellovibrionota > UBA1018 > UBA1018 > UBA1018 > JAIXQO01. Next base: position 302,685 of record JAIXQO010000004.1, on the reverse strand, counting down.
AAGGACTGCGCAATTCGCTCCTCGTCGCTATCGCGCCGACTGCAACGATCGCATCGATCGTCGGCTCTTACGAGTCGATCGAGCCGCAGATCTCCAACCTCTTCAAACGTGAAACGCTGAGTGGAGAATTCCTGCAAGTGAACAAGTACCTTGTTCGCGATCTTCAGTCCCGTGGCCTCTGGAACGAAGCTTTGAAGACCAAGATCATCGAGAACGAAGGTATCTTAGACGGAATCGAAGAACTGCCATCGGACGTCAAAGAGCTCTACAAGACGGCTTGGGATATTTCCCAGAAGACGCTCGTAGACCTGGCTGCTGATCGCCAAAACTTCATCTGTCAATCTCAGTCGCTCAACCTTTTCATCGAAGATCCATCGGTGGGTAAACTCTCATCGATGTACATGTACGCATGGAAACGCGGCGTGAAGACGACCTACTATCTGCGCTCGCGTGCTAAAACTTCGATCAAGAAAGCGACCGTCGCTAAGCCAGCGGCAGCGGCGACAACTTTTTCGGCAACGGACGCGGTTGCGTGCTCCCTGGAAAATCCAGCTGCATGCGAAGCTTGCCAGTGATGAATAACTGTTATTTAATTAATGAGAGGGGAAACAAGGAATGATTCTCGATACTGATCTCGATCTCACGCTTCGACCAATGAAGTATCCGCAGTTTTTTCAGATGTACCGTAACAGCCTGAAAAACATCTGGACCACGGATGAACTCGATTTTTCCGTGGACTTCGAACACTTGCGCGATCGCATTTCTCCAAAAGAAGCCCACCTGATCAAGCGACTCGTCGCTTTTTGGGCGACGGCTGACAATATTGTGGCGCATAACCTCGTGCTGAACTTCTATAAGCACGTGAATTCGCCCGAGTACCGGATGTTCTTGGGTAAGCAGCTTTTCGATGAAATGTTGCACGTCGAGACGTACCTCTTGCTCGTCGACAATTACATTCCGGACATCAACGAGCGCAAAGAAGCGTTTGATGCCTACAAAACCGTTCCATCGGTTCAGGCCAAAGCAGATTTCTGCTTCAAGTACATGGACTCGATCAACGACCTCGATAAGCTCGATACGCCGGAGAAACGCAAGCAGTTCGTGATGAACTTGATCTGCTTCGCGGCTTGCGTCGAAGGCTTGTTCTTTTTCGGTTCGTTCTCGTACGTGTACTTCTTGCGTAGCAAGGGTTTGCTCCCAGGTTTGGCTACAGCGACGAACTGGATTTTCCGCGATGAATCGATGCACATCGATGGCGCCATGGGTGCCGTCGCGGCGATCAAGGTCGATTACCCGGAACTGTTCGACAAGAAACTCGAGCAGGACGTCTATCAGATGTTGGCTGAGGCAATCGAAGTCGAGCTCAAATTCTGCGAAGACGCCCTCGAGATGGGTGTTTCTGGTATGAGCCCGGTTTTGATGCGTCAGTACCTCGAGTTCTGCGCGGACGCACGCTTGGTCCAGCTCGGATTCGAAAAACGTTACAACGTATCCAATCCTTTCTCGTTCATGATGCTTCAGGACGTGCAACCGCTCACTAACTTCTTCGAGAAGCGCGTGACGGAGTACCAAAAAGGTCTCACCGTCAAAGTAGACGATATTTCTTTCGACGTCGCTTTCTAGCCTCTCAAGACGAGAGTGAGTTCCATTCAGAGCAGGGGAGGGCCGGGGGCGGTTCTCCCCTGTTTTTTTTAAGTACTCGCCATTTTAAATGGCAACAAAATAATAATTATATATTTATATTTTGTTTAAATCGCATTTAGCCTCTATTTAGCAAGAGGTCAATTCCGACACATTTTTGGTCTAGAGTATTGAGCCTAGAATGACTGAATGCTTAGCAAGAAGTGGAACGTATTTGCAGCTGGGTTCGTATTTATTTTAGGGGCTGATTCTGCGTTAGCAGACCTTCCCATTCGATCTCTTGATCCTTGTGGCATGGATGAGCCCGACTTGAGTATTGTTCATGTCGACAGCGTAATCTCCTTATTCAATTTAACGAAATCTAAATCGGATGACTCGGGAGATGGTTCAGCCATCCAGTTCGCGATTGATGAATGTTTCGCTCAATCGAAATTAACGGGTAAGCGCTGTAGATTGCGTTTTAGTAAAGACCGAGCTTATTTTCTCGATAAAAAAATCCAACGTTCAAATCATTACGGCGGGTTGGTCTTGAGTGGATCAAACGCAGAAATACTAGGTTGTGGCGCCACCATCGTAAATATCTCGCGGTTTCCGAGCTTTTGGGGCGATTCGCTAGATGTCGTGGGACTCATTCCAGGCAAGTTTTATCCTCAATATAGAAACAGCAAAAAGAAATATCATGACTCAAAAATGAGTGAAATGGCCCGTGATGTCACCATTCGAGATCTGAACATTGTAGAGATCGGCTACTACATATCCGACTATCCACCGAATGGAGAGGACGCTGAATACAGTGCACGGAGTAAGGAAGCGCTTCAGTTTAGGAATTGTGTGGGTGTCGCTCATGCGGAAAATATTCGCTTTGAAAATGTCCGATGCATCAATGCGCCGCAAACCTCATTTGCGGTGGTTTCGTCTTTGCAGTTACATGCCATCGATGGGCTGCCTGAAGTTCATACCAAAAATCTGAACATCGTGTTTGATCATGTTACGGCCGAAGGCTCTGGTCAGCATGCGTATCGATTTCTACTCATGGAAGGGGCAACTCATCTGACAGCGACTCTTTCAAATAGTTCCTCGACTCAGTTGCGATATGCGGACAATGTCGGCCTAGCCAAAGGAGTACGAGCTCACCTCATTTACAGCGCGCGCCTATGTGATCATTCAAAAGATCGCGCTCGACTCGGGAAATGGTGCAGCGAAGGTGAACCACAGCCAAAGATAGCAGATGGCAATGTCTCGTTGAAATTGATCGGAAATTCGTTTGACGATACCGGAAGTGTTTTGGGCGTACGCGGAATCGGTCAGCTAGAGGTCTTGAATAATCGAATCGATGGAGGTTTTTTCTTAAAACATTTGATCGGTAGCGCGTTCGGTTCCTCAAAAGCGATCGTCGAGGATAATATTTTCGGATGCGAAGATTCAGTGGTTGCTGCCACGGACTTAGCGATCGCAGCAAAATCGCGTAGTAAGACCGCAAAACCGATTTTGTTGGTGGGAGTAGAAAAGGGACGTTTCTCGAGAAATAGACGCAAAAATGGCGAAGCGATCCGCAACGGAGATATTTGTCTTAAGCGAGTTCAGTCGTCGAATTTGTTAGTAGATTGAACCCTTCTGATTCAACGGTCGTTTGAAATTTGACGAAATGCTTTGAAGTTCATTACGGTGACGTCATTTCAGTCGTATTCAGTGGTTAAAGTTAAGTTTCATGTACTTCTGATCGATACTGATTAAGTACATGGCGGAGCTTCCTCGCATTGGAAAATATCGAACTCTCAAGCTCATTGCCCAAGGTGGCATGGGGTCGATTTACCTTGCTCAAGTTGCCGAAGGTCCCGGCCAGGGAAGATTGGTGATTTTGAAATGCGTTTCAACCGAGTTTGAGAACAATCTCGAGTACCGCACGTTTTTTGAGTCCGAAATCCGCGCCATGATCGGTCTGTCTCATCCGAATATCGTACCGCTCTTGGATATGGGTGACGACGAGGGTCGACTCTATATCATCCTCGACTGGATCGAAGGCAAAAACGTCCGCGAGATTTTGGATCAAACCGCCTCTACAGTTCCTCTGACACCTGAGATAGCGCTGGGGATCGTCCACGACGCTGCTCAAGGTCTGCATTACGCTCATACGTTTCAAGATCGTCGAACCAATCAATTGCGTCCAATCATTCACCGAGATGTCAGTCCAACGAACTTGTTTTTCGGTTACGACGGCCGTGTCAGGATTATTGATTTCGGAATCGCCAAAAATCTCAGCGAAGAAAAAACGGAAACTAAAGACGGTATCGTTGGCAAAGCCCAGTACATGTCTCCGGAGGCGTGCAAAGGTGAGAAACTCGATGCCCGCACGGATGTTTTTTCACTAGGTGCGGTCCTTTGGGAGTTGCTGACGGGGCGCGCACTTTTTACCACGAAAAACGAGGCGACTACCATTCTTCGCGTGGTGGACAAACAGTTCGTGATTCCACCTCCATCGAGCATCGTGCCGGGCATTTCTCCCCAGCTTGATGCCATCGTTTTGCATGCGCTCCAACGTGATCGCGATCAGCGTTTTTCCTCCATGGCGGCATTTGCTCAGTACATTCAAAAAGAGCTCCGTGCACTGAATTCAGGATTCGGTTACGAAAACATGGCCAAATTCGTGGTCGACCGATTCTCGAACGATATGCAGCGCCATCGGTACGAGGTGCAGACACTTTGCGAGAAGACAGGGCTCATCACGGAGAAAACTCAGACGACTCGACCGCTGCGTGCGGCTCCGTCGCCATTCTTTTCGAATATCTATGAAATGCAGGCTTCGGATAGCAGTGAAGTCGTGCTGTCTGTTGAGCCAGCGCAGCCAGTGCGTCGGGTGATTCGGGTTGCATCGGCTGATGACTTCACTCCGAAACAAAAAACTCACTACCATTCCCGCATCATTGCGGGCTTCTTGTTACTGGCGTCGGCGCACTATCTTTACAAAAAAGATTTTGATTTCGAAAAGCTCGTATCATTCGGAAAACTCGAAAAAAGCCAGCCTCGATCGATCGACCCTCTTCAGGTCAAATATGTGCGTGCGAGCTTGCGGGTTCCATTCGAAAGCGCGTCGCTTCAGGTCCGTATCGCTGGACTTGTCACGCATGGGTCTCATCAAGAGATGGATTTGCCCTTAGAAAGCCCTTTTGCTCTACTCGTGACTCATCCGCGATTTAAGACCGTCGATAAGACCTTCGTGCTCCCGTCGACGACGGAATCTCCGTACCTACTCGCGCTTCAGCTCACTCCGATTCGCGAAGCGCGGTTGTCCATTACGACTGATCTCAGCGCTCAGGTTGAAATTCAGTCCGAAGATTTGAAATGGTCGATGCAATCTCCGATCGAAGACTTGATCGTTCCAGAGGGCGACTACAAGATCACATTGCGGAACCCGAGTATGCAGCTCGAAAAAACCGAGACAATCACGTTAGGTGGCGGACAAGCTGTTCGTTTGAACGAGACTCTCGCACCGCCCACGGGCGGTGATGAAATGAACCGCGCACCGGCCTCACAGGTCCAGAGCGCTCGCTAGGATTTTTTCTTCCCATTCATATGGCCTAGATCAATCGGCTCCCGTTCGGTACGGGTCGCTCGGGGCGCGCGAGCACGATGGCTCCGTCGGGTTGAGAGAACCCGGTGACCAGAACTTGGGACATGAATGGGCCGACTTGTTTTTCTGGGAAATTGCAGACGCAAACGACTTGGGTCCCGACGAGTGTCTCCGGATCGTAGAGTTGAGTGATCTGCGCAGACGACTTCTTGATGCCCAGCTCTCCCAGGTCTACCCAGAGTTTGTAGGCAGGGCGACGAGCTTCTGGAAACGGTTCTACTCGCGTGATGGTACCCACCCGAATGTCGACTTTGAGAAAATCATTCCATCCGATCGTCTCGTTCACTTGGCGGTGTCTCGAACGCGGACTTTGACTTTGAATTTTCCAGTCGAGCGATAGGTGTATTCACCAGAGCCTGCGCCATCGGTCTCCATTTTTGCGGAGCCGCAAGAGAGTTGAATGATGGAGTTTTCTTTATTATTTTCTCGAAACTCCTTTTTCCAATCATTGCAGGCGGTGGTCCATTTGGCGCGCGCGGCTTTGGTTCCAGCGGTGGGTTCGCCTTCGATTTCCTCTTCGCCGCTTTGGATCTCGAAATCGTTTTCGAGCTTAACGCCCGTTTTCTTTTGGATAAAGACGCTCGTGTCTTTCTCGTCCCCAGGAATTTTCTCGGTGATTTTGGTTTCTGCTTGAGCAGCGCAGAGAATGCTGAAGAATAAAATAACGCTACGCATATGGAGCTCCTGTTTCATAAATATTCGCCTGATTCCCGAGGATTGAGAAGCGAATGATGAATGATCTTTTCGCTCGAATTTTGCCCATAATAGTGGCACCTTCCGCTCTCTTATTATGATGAGCTGGATCGAACATTTAAATCGATTAAAGTCGGACTGGGGTATCGGGATCGAACAAGTTTCGTCGATTTCCGGAGTCACTGCGGGCCGTTTAGTCGAGGCGCTTCAGGCTGGAGAAGAAGAACTGCCGATCGATCTAGGCGAATTGCGACCGATTCTCGCCGTGCATGCGCGACTCTCAGAAATCTATCCGAATCCAGAAGACCAGTTGAAATGGCTCGCGCAACCGAATGAAGCATTCGAAGGCAAGACGCCGACGGAGCTGATGCGCCAAGGTAACGAAGAAATGAACTGGATTGCTTACGTCCTCACCAGCGTTGCCGCTGCGAAAAAAATGACTTCTCACGAAGGCGAGGGTGTCGGATGAGTTCGAAGTTGGAGTTCACTCACGGAACGGGTTTTTCAAGCCTGCTATCGGACGCAGCTCAAGCGCGCCTCGTGCAATTGACGGAAGCGTTTCAGGTTACTCGCTCGGACCTTTTGCAGAAGAGGAACGACCGTTTTCGCTCCGCTCGATTGATCGGATACGCTTGGACGTTGAAACCTGAGAGTGAGCGCGTTCGCTTGGCCGCCTGGAAAGCTTCTGTGCGCTCCGATGAGCACATGAATGCTCCAGACACCTTCGTTGATTTCGAAGATGGTCTTTCTCCGCTTTGGGATCATCGTGTCGAGGCTGCGCAGAATCTCGATCGCTCGATGGCCTGGTTCCGTCCGCGCGGAATCCATATGGAAGAAAAATCCATCCTGTTGGCGGGCCGTCCTTTGCCTGCGGCTTGGGTGGATCTGGTGATTTGGCTGGAATCTCGTCGAGAGAACAAAGGTCATTTCGGCGTTCGCATCCCGAAACTGGAAACCGCGTTCGAAGCGCGTTTCTGGAGTGACGTGCTTTTTTACCTCGAAGACCTCTATCGTTTACCCCGAGCGTCCATCCGTGCAGCGCTTGAGGTGGAAACAGTTTTCGGTGCGATCGAGTGCGAAGAGATGATTTTCGAACTCAAAGATCGCATCTCTTGGATGATGTTTGATCCGCTCGACTATGCGTTTCACTGGATCAAGATCTTGGGCCATCAGCAATCAGGCCTATTGCCGGTGATGGATGCCGAAGCGATCTCACAATGGCTGGCGCCGGTTTTAGGTTTTGTGGCGTCTCGTGCTGAAAAACGCGGCGTGCATTTTTTAGGAAGCGATCGATCGCTGCAGGCATTAGAGGTTCCGTTTGTCACAACGCCAGGTTGGGTGACTCCAAGCGAGAAAGATGTCGAGCGAATGCTCCGCGACTGTTTGCGTTTCCTCGATCGTTGGCTACAAGGTGACGTTGTTTTCCCTCTCGCCCGATTTGAACTTGATCGTTGCCAGCTTTGGCAGTGGGTCCGTTTTCAAGCCGTTTTAACGGGCTCGGAGCGCTTAAGTGTGTCGGAGTACCTTCGTATTCGACACCTCATCGTGGACCGTGAATTGGAATCGACCGCTCGGTTATTTGATTCATTCATCCTGAACTCGAATATTACGGAGTATTCAGTTCCTGCGGCCCTCAATTACGCCGAATCATCCCTTCGATAAGCGGGAGCTCCTCGGAATCACCAGCAATCCTGCTGGTGTTTTACGGCGGTCCATCCATGGACCTTGCCCTTCGGGCGCGAATTGCTTCGCGTGAAGACCAGCAATCCTGCTGGTCTTTTTAATCAAGATCACCTAGAGATGATCTCACTCATTGGTCTCTGTTAATGATCTAGAAGGAGCTCTTATGGCTAACGCATCGCAGGTGGCGAATTCAAATTCTAAGGATTGGTTGGGTCACCCACGCGGCCTGTTTATCCTGTTTTTCACGGAAATGTGGGAGCGGTTCTCGTTCTACGGGATGCGCGCACTCCTCGTTCTCTACATGACCAAGTATCTGATCGCGGCCGCAGACGGCGGGATGACTGTACTGGGTTGGGAAACGATCCGTCCATTCATCGTCAGCGTCCTTGAAAAAGCGGGCATCACGGGTGAGGGCGTCAGCTCTCAAGCGATCGCTTCGCAGATTTACGGTTTCTACACGAGCTTCGTCTACATCACTCCGATCCTGGGTGGTCTCCTGGCGGACACCTGGCTGGGCAAACGCAAGTCCGTTTACCTGGGCGGCGTGCTCATGGCGATCGGTCACTTCTTGATGGCGATTGAGTCTTATTTCTTTATCGCGCTTTTCTTTATCGTGCTGGGTAACGGTTGCTTCAAGCCGAACATCTCGACTCAAGTCGGTGCGGTTTACCCAGAAGGCGATAAGCGCGTCGATGGCGCTTACACGATCTTCTACATGGGTATCAATATCGGCGCATTCTTTGCGGCGCTCGTTTGCGGAACCCTCGGGCAAAAATTCGGATGGCACTATGGCTTCGGAGCTGCCGGCGTCGGAATGATGGTGGGACTCGTGGTGTATCACTTCGGTCGTGGCTACTTGCCTGCCGAAGAGCGCATGGCTCCGAAATCTTCAGCTCAAGGCGAATCCCAAGACGAGCCAGATTTCTGGAAGCGCGTAATCGCACTTCTCGTTGTGTTCGCACTGAACATGGCGTTCTGGGCGATCTATGAGCAACAAGGTAATACGTTGCAGCTCTGGGCCTCGGACAAAACGAACTGGTCGTTCCTGGGATTCACGATCCCAGACACCTGGTATCAGTCGTTTAATCCTTTCTTCATCTTCGTGTTCGCACCGCTCTTGGATCGCTTCTGGGCGATGCAAGCTCGCAAGAACAAAGAACCAACGAGCGTCACCAAGATGGGTATCGGCTGTTTCTTGGTTGGTATCGCATTCGTCGTCATGATCGCCGCTTCCAAAGTGGTTCCAGAAGGTGAAAAAGGCAGCGTCATGTGGCTTGCCTCGACCACCTGGATCTTCACGATGGGTGAGCTCTATCTCTCGCCAATCGGCCTGGCTCTCGTTTCCAAGGTCGCGCCTAAGCGTCTCGTTTCTACGATGATGGGCTTGTTCTTCGGTTCGATCGCGCTCGGTAACTACGCGGCCGGGTTTATCGGTAGCTTCTATAGCGTGATCGGTTACGACCGCTTCTTCGCGATCCTCGTGGTCCTCGGCGTCGCTGCCGCATTCGCGTTCTTTATCGCGAATCGCCCGCTTCGCAAGATCATTGGGACGAAGTCTTAGTATTGACTTGTAGCGTTAAAATGGATAACCCCTGGGGCCTATGGCTTCGGGGGTTTTTTGTTTCAGAAGTTCAGTGATGAGAATGGTTCCTGGACTGGTCTTGGTGCTCGGAATATTCGCTACCGTGATTGTCGTTGCGGAAAAACGATGGCAAGCCGCCGCACCAGTGGATGCCGCCTCACGCGTCGTTGCGAAGTGGTCCGTTCATCATCTAAAATAGTTTACTAAAAGGGCATGAAAAAAGCCCAATTTGTACGGGGTGTTGGATCAAATTCATTCCGTACGAATTGGGCTTTCATCTGATTCCGGGGGATTTGGGGGGACCCGGAACCTGAGTGCTGTAACCGTAACTGGAAATTAGCGCGCGATTTAGATCATGAATAATTATTAGTTATGATACTTACCCATCATGATTATTAATCAACTGAATTTGAATCAGGTTCGCGTGTTTGAGTGCGTCTACCGCACCAAAAGCATGACTGCCGCGGCCCGCGAACTCCACCTCACCCAGAGTGGAATCAGCCAACACATCAAATCTCTCGAAGAGTTTATCGGCGTTCCGCTTTTTGATCGCATCAATCAGCGCGTGGTGCCGACCGCGAGCGCAGTTGTGCTCTATGAAACCTGTAGAAAAAGCCTCGCCCTGCTCGAAGAAGCATTCTCCGAGATCCAAGCTGAGAAGAATCAGCTCTCTGGGCGCGTTCACATCGGCATGCCGACTGAGTTCGGAAACAACGTCGTCATCCCTTTGTTGGCTAAGTTCTCCGAGAAACACCCCAAGGTAAAATTCCATTTCCGCCTCGGTTACGGTGCGGAGATGATGGGACTGATTCTCAAGGCCGAAGTAGATTTCGCGTTCGTGGACGAAATGCCGGCTGATAAAAAAGTCCAGCTCGACCCCGTCTATGACGAGCACTTGGAGCTTTGCATCGCGCAGCCGCACTTGAAAAATCTTCCGGCGGATTCGAAGCAGGATCGAGCGTTTTTTGAGACGTTGCCGTACGTGGATTTCTCCAAGGATGAGCAGATCCTCCGTCGTTGGTTCTCCCACCATTTCGGAGAAGAGGATTTTCGTCTTCAGGTCAAATCCACCATTGAAGATACTCAAGGCGTCGCGCGTCTGGTGGTATCGGGCCTGGGTGCCGGAATATTGCCAGGTCACTTAGTCAAAAAACTCCAAAAAGAGGGCGCCAAGCTCCACGTATTCACCGGCAAGGGCGTGCCCGCCAAAAATTTTATATCAGTCGCCACCCTCAAAGAGCGGACGCAAACAAAAAGCGTGCAAGCAGTCTTTGAACATTTGAGCGAATCGTTGGAGAATATCAGAAAGCAGAATCGAGCATGAAACACTCACCGGGTTTTCTTAAGATCGTCGAAGATTCTTTGAAACGCGTTCGTGAAATCACGATTGACGACGTTTTGAAATGGCGCAAAGAAGGAGCGGCATTTCACTTCATCGACGTTCGCGAAGAATCCGAATGGGCGGCTGGTCGTGCGCAAGGTTCTATCCATCTGGGCAAAGGCGTGATCGAGCGGGATATCGAGACAGTCGTTACTAACACGAACGACACCGTGGTGCTTTATTGCGGCGGCGGATTTCGATCTGCTCTCGCGGGCGATGCGCTTCAAAAAATGGGATATCAAAACGTCTATTCGATGACCGGAGGCATTCGCGCTTGGCGCGAGAAGCAGCTTCCAGAAGATCGATGATCTATAACAAGCTCAATATCAAACGGAGAACTCAAGTGATGAATACCAGGAAGGCGATCGTAGTACTCTCAGTCGCGGCTATTGCAGGTTTTGCGGGATGCAAAACGGCTTCTCAGTCCGAGAACACCACACGCGAAGAATCGAAACTCGATCCGACCGCGCTCTTTAAGGCGATTGAAAACGGCCTGCGTTCTCCATCCGAAGAAACAGCCGCTCAGGCTCTCAAAGAAGCCCTGAGTATCGGTGCCCAGAACGCTTCGGCGACGGCTTCGCAGGCGGACGGATTCTTTAAGAATGACAAGATCCGCATCGGCATCCCTGCCGAACTCGCCGTCGTTCAGAACAAGGTCAAGGACCTTGGGTTTGGCGACGTCCTGGATCCGTTTGTGAAATCGATGAACACCGCGGCCGAGCAAGCCTCCAAAGAAGCCGGCAGCGTATTCCTGAAAGCGATCCAAAAGCTCACGATTCAAGACGCAATCAAGATCGTCAGAGGCGGAGACGGTGCAGCCACTCAGTATTTGAAAGACTCCTCGACCGAAGAACTCAAAAAGAAAATGCGCGCTCCGGTCAAAGCTTCTTTGACCAAAGCCAAAGTCACGCAAGCCTGGAACTCAGTCTCCCAGGTTTACAATAAGATCCCGGGCACGACGAAAGTAAATCCAAGCATCGAAGAGCATGTTTTGGACCGTACGTTAGACGGGATCTTCACGCTCGTCGCCGAAGAAGAGAAGCAGATCCGCGAGAACCCGCTTAAGCGTTCTTCTGACGTGCTTCGCGCGGTTTTCGGTTGGGCGGATTCCAAGCGTTAGGTTACAAATGGCTGCATGCTAGCCCAGAAATCGACCCCGACCTTTGAACTCTATTTCTCTGTTCGCTCCCCATTCGCTCGTCGAGTGAGAATCGCGCTTCAGAGGCTGCTCGTACCGTTTGAGGCGCACGAGATCAGCGTATTTGAGCCATCAGCCGAGTTTCTCAAGGCGACTCCGCTGGGTACGGTTCCAGCGCTTGTCGTTCGAAACGGGGGGGATCATTTTACGCTCGCCGATTCCGCGACGATTTTAGAGTACTTGCATGACACCCAAGGCGGTAAGGTGTGGCCGGCCGATCTCGAGGTCCGCAGTCGGGTCCGAGCGGCGTCTACTTGGGCCGAGGGTTTGATGACGAACACGGTCGCGCTTTTCTTAGAGACCCAGCGCCAGGCGTCTTCGCAGGAATACAAGTTCGAGTACGAGGAGAATATTCGCCGAACCTTGCGCGCCATCCAGGGGCAGCCCCTCAATCAATTGCCTTGGAAAATCTCGGATTTCCAGCTGACTCAGGCCGGATATGACCTGATCATTGCCCTCGAATACATTGAAATTCGCGCTCCATGGATGGGTCTTCGTGAGCACTATGCGGATCTGTATAAATTCCTGGAAACCCATCGCAAACGTCAGGACCTGGCGCCGACCGCGCCTCCCTCCACTTAAGCGATATTCGCTGGTTGCGGGGCAGGGCGGCAATAGGGTAAATCCTTAGCCATGCGCTATCGTGATTGGGTTGTTCTCTCCGGAAATTCCAGCCTTCCGCTTGCTCAGAATATTTCCAAACATTTGGGTAAACCCCTGGGTCAATTGGAAGTTCGCCGGTTCTCGGATGCCGAGATCTTCGTCGAGGTCAAAGAGAACGTTCGTGGTCGCGCTTGTTACGTCGTTCAATCGACCTGCAATCCGGTCAACGACAACTTGATGGAACTTCTGATCATGATCGACGCGCTCAAGCGCGCGAGCGCGAAAGAAATTTCCGTCGTGATCCCATACTACGGTTACGCTCGCCAAGATCGAAAAGTCCAACCACGTACGCCGATCAGTGCGAAACTCGTCGCGGATCTCCTGACATCGGCCGGCGCGACCCGCGTGGTGACGATGGATCTTCACGCCGCTCAGATTCAGGGCTTCTTCAATATTCCGGTCGATAACTTGTTCTCGAGTCCGGTCATTCTTCAGTATCTCAAACAGCTCAAGCTTCCGTCTCAAGACGTTGTGATGGTTTCTCCGGACGCCGGCGGCGTTGAGCGCGCCCGTGCATACGCCAAGCACCTTGATTGTTCGGTCGCCCTGATCGATAAACGTCGCGTAGGCCCGAACGTTGCCAAAGCGATGAATATTATCGGTGATGTGAGCGGCAAGACGGCGATCATCGTCGATGACATGATCGATACGGCGGGAACGCTCACCGAAGCGGTTAATGCCTGCCTTTCGCATGGTGCGACTGCGGTATATGCAGCAGCTACTCATGGCGTGCTCAGCGGTCCAGCGATCGAGCGGTTGTCAGCGTCTCCGATCAAAGAAGTGATCGTGACCGATACGATCCCACTCTCGGAAGCCGGCAAATCCTGCACGAAAATCAAACAACTTTCGGTCGCGCCCATTTTGGCAGAAGCAATTCAGCGCATTCACCACTATGACAGCGTGAGCAGTCTTTTTATCTGATCGGTCACGCTGTCCATGAAACTGATCGTTGCATTAGGAAATCCGGGCCCTCGTTACGAAGTGACCCGGCATAATATCGGGTGGCTCGCACTCGACTACTGCAAAGACGCGTGGAAAACGTCTGGCGATACGATCAAGAATGACGCCGAGATCACGCAGTTCGAATGGAAAGGTGAAAAAGTCCTCCTCGTGAAACCGCTGACGTTCATGAATCTATCGGGCAAGGCCGTTGCGCCGCTCTATCGATTCTACCGCTGTGAACCGACGGACCTGATCGTGCTTCAAGATGAACTCGACCTCGAACCGTATCAGTTCAAGATCAAGAAGGGCGGCGGGACCGCTGGCCACAATGGACTGAAGTCGATTGAAGCTTCGATCGGTACTGCTGATTTCGCGAGATTTCGACTCGGGATCGGACATCCGAGAAAACTGAATCTGCGATTGGACGTAGCCGATTTCGTGCTCAGTCGATTCTCGCAACAAGAGTGTGACGAATGGGCGAATGTATTCGTCGACGTCAAAAAAGGTTTGGAACTGGCGCTCGAGGGAAATCTCGTTCAAGCCATGAATCAGTTAAACGCTTCCACTAAGGATAAGAAACAAGGATAGGAATTTTATGGGATTCAAATGCGGTATCGTCGGTCTGCCTAACGTCGGAAAATCCACGATCTTTAACGCCCTGACCTCGGCCAAGGCCGAAGCCGCGAACTATCCGTTCTGCACGATTGATCCGAACACGGGCATCGTCAAGGTGCCGGATCCCCGCCTCAAGGCCATTTCTCAATACATCAAGCCCAAGAACATCATCCCGACCGATATGACGTTCGTCGACATTGCCGGCCTCGTCAAAGGCGCTTCCAAAGGCGAGGGCCTGGGCAACCAATTCCTCGGTCACATTCGCGAGACGAATGCGATCGCGCACGTCGTTCGTTGTTTCCAGGATCCGAACGTCGTTCACGTGGATGGTTCGGTCGATCCGATTCGCGACATCTCGGTCATTGATCTGGAGTTGATCCTCTCTGACTTGGAAGCGATCAATAAGCGTTTCACGAGCCTTCAGAAACTCGCTCGCACGGGAGACAAAAAAGCGGGCGCCGTTCTCGGCGTACTCGAACCCGTCAAAGCCGCCCTCGAAACGGGTAAAACGGTTCGTAGCCTCAAGCTCAGCGACGACGAACTCGCGCTCATCTATGACTACCACCTGATCACTTCCAAAAAAGTCATGTACATCGCGAACGTCGATGACACGGATATCAACTCGTCCGAGCCAAACGCGCTCGTGAAAAAAGTGATGGAACATGCGGCGACCGAGGGCGCTCCGGTGGTTCAAATCTGCGGTAAAATCGAATCGGAGATTTCCGAACTCGACGACGCCGAAAAAGAAGCGTTCCTGAAGGAAATGGGGATGGAAGAACCGGGCTTGAACCGCGTGATCCGCGCTGGTTACAACTTGCTGGGCCTACAAACCTATTTCACCGCTGGTGAAGTCGAAGTTCGCGCTTGGACGTTCCAAAAAGGTTGGAAAGCTCCGCAGTGCGCTGGCGTGATTCACACGGATTTCGAGCGCGGTTTCATCAAGGCCGAAGTATTCTCTTACGATGATTTGATGAAGCATAAGAGTGAAAGCGCCGTCAAAGACGCTGGCGCTCTCCGCCTAGAGGGCAAAGAGTATATCGTCCGCGATGGCGATATCATGCATTTCCGTTTTGCAGTTTAAGGTCGACGTCTACGGCTGAATTCGTGAACGGATCGCGTCCCGGATCTCCCGTGGAACACGTTCGTCCAAGAGGAAAGCGGTCAGCGCGACGGGCATGCTCACCATCGTATTCAAAACGCCTGAATTCGCGAGGGAGTTGAAATCTTGCTCGTAACGGCTGCGAATTTCCCTGGAGTCGTATCTCCAGTCGGTCATTTTAGCGCCCATAGCGCTTTGAATTCCGACGAGCCGACCGTTTCTTCGTGAAAACAGAGGTCCACCTGAATCACCCACCGAGACATCGCAACCATGGAGCGTCTGGCGTAGATGGCCACTCGTCGAATTCACGAGCATCCCGTCGCATGAGAAAATCCGGCAATCGTCGTCGGTGGTCCAGGTGAGTCGCGATCCGCTCTCGTTCCCGTAACCGAACGTCACCAGTTCTTCGCCATCCTGAGCAGACAGTGAAATAGTGGTCGCATCGTTTTGAATTTTTTCGAATTCCTGAGGGGTTTTTAAGCGACCGCGAAGCACGGCGAGATCGATTTTTGGGTATCTCGCGACTATGTCGAAATGGAAAACGACCTGAGATACGGGAAGAAAACCTCGTTGATTTTTGTGATTGAAAAAACCAAAAACGTGATCATTTGCAAAAAGTATCAAATCTTGCCCGACGAATCCCGCCAGGACTCCGGTTCCGAGATCGATCTCGGCGACGGCTCTGGAATGGACCTCAAACTCTCCGGTGAGATTGGCTCGTTTTCTTCCGAAAACAGGTTTGCGGCTCCAGTCGTTACCGATTTGATGTGGGTGTTCGACAGGGTCGGCCCATGCGAGGTTGCCGGTGATAGCCAGGAAGATGACCCAGCACAAGCGAACCGCGTGTGCGGTTTTGCTCGTTCTACTCATGAGTCTCTACTTCGAGCGTGTCGCAAGATTCGGGATCGATAGTGACAGTCGCCCGTTTCCCACCGGAGAAACGGAACTCATAGCGGTAGGCGGATTTGGCTGAGAGCTTTTCGATCGTCTCTAGCCCGGTGAGCTCTCGTGCGGAACGCATGGCTCGAGCCAAGGCATTGCCCCTCGGGCACGCGACTCGAGTAGCGGATTCGGCGTTCATGATCAAAAATGCGAGAATCCATGCGATTGATCCAGCCATCCATTTTAACGCGTTTTTCGTTCGTATACCCATACGCTACCTCTTCTGCCCGCGGCCCTATGAGCAAGGTGTGGACCAACCGAAGAGATCCGTTTTAAGCGGCGAACAGGCTGGGTCAGCTGACCAAGATTTGGACAGCCGTATGACGAACAAGAGTAAATGCCTGGGCTAATTGGAGTAGGCTGGAACCCGATGAGGATCTTCGGGAGGCGTGAGTTTGGCTTTTTGTCGGCAGGCCTCGGGATCTCCACTGGCGCAACCGGTTTCAAATGAACGCATGGCGGAGTTCGTTTTCTCCTGTTGGAGGTAAGCGTATCCGAGTCTCACGCATCCGAGCCCTACCTGTGAGTTGCAGATTTTGTTGAAATACTCGATTGCGTCGTTCGTTTTACCTTGGGTCAGACGGAGGTTTCCCAAAGAGAGGCAGCCATCGGCGCCGCTTGCGTTACAGGAGCGCGTCCAATAGATCTCAGCCTGGATTTCATTTCCGTTCTTGAAGACATGATTTCCGTAGCGCTGACAACCGTCGATGGATCCGAGGTCACAGGCGCGCTTAAAAAGCGGCGCGGCTTCGGTAGGAGACATTTCATCGAGATCTTGTGCCAGGGTAAAACAGCTGTCAGCGTGCTTCCATTGGCAAGCTTTGATGGAAAGTTCTTTTGATAAAATGGAGTTTCCACGCTCTTTTTGAGCTTGAGCGAATTCAGCGCATTTCTCTGGATGGTAAGGGTTACAGAGAAGGTCGAGAGTTTTTTTATCCGGCGTGACGTTCGGCAGCGCGGAGACGCTGGCGGGTTCGCGGCTAGCAGTCACCGAGGGGACTTGGGCTACTGTTTCCACCGGTAGCGCAGCGTTGTCGAGAGCAAGTGGCTTGAGGATCGCACCGATTTGGATGTATCGGCTGCGGAGCGCGGTAGGCAAGTCGTTGCGTTGGAGTGATCGGCGTACTTCGCCTAGGAGAACGCGCGCGATCTGGTGGTTCTCTTCAACGAGTTTTTTCTCCGAAGATTTTTGCGATAGGGCGACTCTCTTATCCAACCAAGCCTGATTTTTGGAGACGATCGTTGCCATCAGCTCTGCTTGAGCGCAGCTGATTTCAGTCAGGTCATTCGATGCCGTATGGTGGTCTTTGAGGCGCGAGAAATGCTTCAGGTATGCGTACTTGAGTTCGGTGATATAAACGAGTGACGCGTTTTCATTGAAATGTTTTTCATAGCCGGCAACCGTTGGAGCCAAGCAGGCAGGCCCGATCGGTGATCGGCAAGCGATGTACTGTTCGTTCAGTTCTTTGCGAGTGCGATAGATATCGACCATCTCACCCAACTTGAGTTGAGTGAAACGCGGACTCACCTCGTCGATGACGAATTCCCGGGCGCTATTCGCGAGGAATAGCACCAGTAAGACGCAGATGAGTTTCTTCACAGCTTCCATTTGCCAACAGTCCTTGAGGATCTATCGGCGGTTCGACGGCAAATGCTGAGCATGAATCTCGAACGTCAATATTTCGACAGAGACGCTCGTAATTCCTGCAGGCTGGCCTGGTAAATGGTGTTGGCACGGATGCGTTTCATCATCTCTTGCGCGATGGCACGCCCCTGCGCGACGTCGCTCGGGAAATGAACGCCACCCATCACGCGATGTTCACCATATTGAATCGCTCGGGCACGCATCTCGGCCGCACGACTCGGATAGAGATCCGCCAGGACCTCTCCGAATGCGGTACCTTGGGCGGCGTGCCCACTCGGGTAGCTCGGTGAACTCGAGATCGAAATGCACGGTTTAATGTCGTTCGGCCTTTGAATGTAGGGGCGATCTCTACGGTAGGAATCTTTAAAATGATGAATGACATAAGCGGAGTCATTCCAGATGCGATAGAGGAGTGGCAGTATTTTCGGCAGATCGCTGGCTGGGATCGGTGGCGAAAGCGTCTCAACGAACGAATCAGGCGATCCGACGCGCTCTTTTTCGGCGGCCTTACATTCGACGTCGGTTCGTTTGTTTTGCCAATCGAGAAGTTGTTTCCAGTCATCAGATTGCTCTTTTGAACCGGGAGCTGGAAACGGTTTGATCACGCTCTCGTAACCGTCAAAGCTGGTCCCCGCGTAGTGGGGAGGGTCGATTTTCCAGGTCTTCGTTGTTGGAGATGCGCAAGCGACGAGGGTGAGGGACAGAACCAGGGTGAAGAGTCTTTTCACGTTGCTGCGCCTTTCCAGAGCTCAAACAAAAATTTTAGCGGTTCCAGAAAGGATGAACGCCTCCGGAAGAATCATCAACCGGTAATCCAATTCGGATGTTCTCGCGCATGGATTTATAGAATACGTAGTTCCGGAAGATTCGCGAAACGTAACCACGGGTCTCAGAGAACGGAATCTGTTCAACGTATTCCAAGAAACCCGCGTTAGCGGCTCCGTTCTTTTTCCAGGTGTCGACACGAGAAGGGCCGGCATTGTATGCGCTCAACATGAACGCGCCGTTTCCGTTGAATCGATCTGACAATTGTTTCAGGTAGGCCGTACCGAGTTGGATATTCAGTTCAGGGTCGAGGATCTCACGTCGTTCAGCCTGGGCGGCTGCGCCGAACACTTTGGCGAATACTTCGCGTGCCGTGTAGTGCATGAGCTGCATCAAACCTTCGGCCCCTACGCGGGAGAGGATCTGTTGTTCAAATCCGCTTTCTTGCTTAATGAGAGAAAGCACGAAAATGGGATCCAAACCGTTCTTCTGGCTTTCTCGTTCGATGAGCGAAAAGTAAGCAGTCGGAAAAATAATTTCAACGAGCGAACGCCGATAGATGGTTTCGTCTTTGCGCTGGAGCAAGGGATCTAAGAGGCCAAAAGCCGAAAGATGCAGACCGCTTTGATGAAGCTCTTGAATGAGGTACAGAAGTGAAGAGCTCGAGGCCTTCGATCGTTGCGCGCTTTTTTTCGGGTCAAGAACACTCAAACTCTGGAGTTCAAGTGCGGCATATTCTTTGAGGTCGTAGTCGCGCAGCAAGCGTGCCCGCTTGATCCTTGCCGCATCAATGGAGCTACTCAGGTGCTCATCCGGTAGAATCGGTAGCGGCGATTGAGGAAAACTGTGGAAGGGATCGGTACCGATCTCGAGTCCAGCCAGAAGGCCGTAGTAATCGAATGGTTTTTCCTTCCACAGCGCTTGAAAGAGCGGTGCAGCGGCTTCGCGAGAGTCGTCCTCGGAAATGGCTTTGGCATTCCAGTAACGATATCTCGGCAGGGAGCTTGAATCGTTGGCGAATTCTTTCAAGCAGAGAGCGCTGATTTCCTTCAGGTCATCGTAGTCGCGCTCGCGAATCGCGGTCACAAACTGAGTGAGTAGATCAGATTTTCGTTTTTCATTGGCGATTTGCTCTGGTGACTTCTCGGTGGTCTCTTTTTTGGGAGCGGGTTTCTGACCGGGAGGTAGCTTCCAATAGCCGCTGGGTGTTGACTGGGCGATTTTAGGAAATGCATCGTAAAAGACGGAACCTTCGACGGAACTTTTGCCGAAGAACGATGCAAAAACGCGAACCCAATGAGCGCACGGGGGAGCAGAGGCGTCTCCGCAGGCTTTTACAAAAGATGAGAACTCCGGAGTCGTGATCCAGGCGTAGTGCTGAACGATTCGGATTTCGCCGCCACTCGGGTCTTGGTCCGGGTAAATGAAGGTCGTGAGGAGTTGAAACGCGCGATCAAACGCCTGGATCGCCTGATTCTTTTTATCGAGCGTAACGAATACCTGACCGCGCCTCAGTTCGACGAGTGCGAGACGTTTCTCAAGACTCATTCGCCAATAGAGACGAGTCGGCTCTTCAAGCCACGCGGAATCCGGTCTGAGTTTGCGAACAGCCTTCAAGAGACTTGCAGCTCGATCCAGTTCGGTGAGCGCCTGAGATAGCGGGCCTTTTTGGATGTAAGTGAGTGCGAGTTCGTATCTTCCGGCGGCCTCGGTGACGTGCGTGTGATCGATCCACTCCTGCGGAAACTTCCGGCCCTCGAGCGCTGAAATTGCACCACGTGGATCTTGGTTTTTCAGTTTGCCGACGCTGATTCGGAGCGCTCCCAAGGTTTGATCGGAGGTGAGGGGAGGTGTCGCCCCCCAGGTTTGATTCGCAGAAATGGTGAGGGCGACCAAGAACAGCGACGCGATACCGAGTGAGGATTTCAGTTTTCTCAGGGCCGATTGGCAGACCCCCAGTTCGCGCCAAGAACAGGGTGCACAGGCTTCTTCCATGCGCTCCTCGGAGAAACGTTCGGCGACGAGGCGTTTGGCATTTCCCCATTGGATTTGATTTCCTGGTTTCAAGCCAAGCACCTCAGAATGAGATCGATCTAGTGTCTCGATCTTGGATTGCGTTTCACAAAGCGACTCTCGACGATTCGGACAAGGTGCGCAGATTGAGTCCGTTTGCTCGACTACTTCGATCCAGGTTTCGTGACCTTGATCGCTTTCGAGTTGTTGTTGGATGCGCGCAAAGTTCGCGACAAAATCTGGCGAATAGCCCTTGCCGACGAAACCGACCGTGCAAAGAAAATGGTGTGGCCGATATTGGAGGGGAACACTTCGGTTCATCCCTCTAGATTTACTAGGAAGAACGGAATTGTTTCAAGGTTTTGAGGCCGGCCTCGAGCTCTTTTTTTACGGCCTCGTCCTTATTGGCGGCGAGCGCCTTCTCCAGGTGTAGTTCCGCGATTTGGATCGAGTCTTTGACCGATTCCACAGCGTGGTTGTACTCGTCGGCGAGTTCCTTGAAATGGTCGAATTTTCGGAAGTAGATCTTGCTGAGATTTCCGTTTCGGAGCTCGTTGAGTGCCTTGCCAAGTTTGTACAATGGTCCAGCGATACGGTGACTCATGAAGATCGTGATGAAGAAAGTCATCATCAAGAAAAACACCTGCATCACCACCAACCAGAACATCATCTCTTGACGATTCTCTTTGAGAACCGAGAGCAGTGGCCCGTTAGGATCTTTGGACATGTAACGGTAGAAGGAGTTGTACAGTTCGTAGATCAGCGTCGGATAGATGAAGCTCAGGGCGCTGATCCACGAGATGACATAAAACGAGAATCGAAGCTGGAACCCCTTGTTGATCAGGAGAATACGACGACGGTATTGAGCCATAGGTGTTTTAAGTGTAGCCACCCCGTGCCACCTTGTGAAGGTGCAAACTTGGCTGATTCAATGTCGTCATTAGTTTGACTGCGCGCGGTCGTTTCTGGGACAGGCAATGAACCAGAGGTTTATAGCCAGAACCAAAGTCCTACGTTTCTTAGACGAATGATTCGTCACCGAGGGGAGACGTAATGGAGATAGAGCTCGTTTCCAATTTTCTTAACGGCTTTTAGTCTGAGATTGAGTTCCTGCCCGCCTGGAAATCCCGGACCGGCGACCAGCGACGGGGAGGTGGTCCCTCCCAGGATCTTTGGGGTCAGGGTCACGAAATATTCGTGAATCAGGTTCTCTTTGGCGAATTCCCACATGAGTCCTCCGCCTCCTTCGACTAAAATTGCGCGATGTCCAAGCGCCACGAGCGTATCGACGATCTGGGGGGCAGTGTTCTTCTTGGGGTGGAGCGGAATCAGCTGGCATTGATGGAAAACTGCCTGCTCGAAGTCCCGATCTAGTTTCTTGGTATAGAAGATGATGCGACTGATTTCATCGCTCTTGAAAAATGCCCATTTTGGATCAATGCCACGTCCATCCGTAGTGAGGATAGCGTTCGTGATCCGGTGGGACTTCTTGGAAGCGAGGCAGGGACGTTTCCACGCACGGAGTGTCGAGGCGCCCATCACGACTACGTCGGACTCGTTTCTGAGTTGTCGTAACCATTTGAGGTCGGTTTTCGTCCCGAGCGGATAGGCATCATTGTCGTGGGGAGCGATTTTACCGTCGAGGCTGATCGCGAGATTGGAAAACACACGGATTCGTTTCTCTTTCATGCTATTTCAAATTACTCTTTTTTAGCTGTAAGAGGTAGTCCAGATGAAAAAACTTTTATTCCTTTGCCTGATTTTTTCAAGTTTTTCGAGCGCGGAGTCGAATGAGCCTCCGACCGTAGTGATCATTGGAGACTCGCTGACCGAGGGATATGGAATCTCCAAGGAAACCGCTTATCCAGCACTGGTTGAAAAAAAACTGAATGCCGAAGGAGTGCCGGTTCGCATCATCAATGCCGGTATCAGCGGATCAACCTCGGCGAGTGGCTTGGAACGGCTGCGCTGGCAGCTCAAGAACTCTCCGGCAATCGTGATGATTGCTCTCGGCGCGAACGACGGTCTGAGAGGGATTCCTCGCAAGGCAACCGAGAAAAACCTGGACGAAATGATCGCCCTCGCTCGACAGTCTAAGTCGGTCGTTGTTCTGGCGGAGATGAAGCTGCCACCGAACTACGGAAAAAAAGAAGCAGCCGAATTCGAAGCACTTTATTCACGTCTTGCAAAGAAACATTCGGTGCGCCTGATCCCATTCTTGCTGGCAGGCGTCGCCGGGGATTCGAAACTTAATCAAGATGACGGCATTCATCCGAACGAAAAAGGAAACCAGATCGTCGCGGAAACCGTTGGAAAGGTCTTAAAAGTTGAGCTGGAAAAACTTAAAAGTAAGGACGCTCCAAAAAAAGTTTCGGCAGGGAAATAACGAGATCACGGTTCTAAAGAATATCGATCTCGATTTGGATGCAGGAAAATCAGCCGCTATCTTGGGAAAATCGGGCAGCGGAAAAACCACGTTGCTGTCGATTCTGGCGGGCCTTGAACCGGCGGACGCGGGCTCCGTGCTCTGGGACGATACCGAGATCCTTCGACTATCCGAGGATAAACTGAATCCGCTCCGTTCTCGCAAGGTAGGCATCGTTTTTCAGCAGTTCCATCTGATTCCCTATCTCACGGCACTAGAGAACATCGAATTGCCGACCCTTTGGGAATCCGGAGGAGAAAGAAAAGCGAGCGCGCGTGAGTGGTTGGAGCGAGTGGGCTTGGGCGACCGCGCAGACCATTTTCCGAATCAACTTTCTGGCGGTGAAAAGCAACGCGTGGCGATTGCTCGTGCGCTCGTGAATCGACCAGGGCTCGTGTTAGCCGATGAGCCGAGCGGAAACCTCGACGAAGAGACCGGCACGCGCGTGATGGATTTGCTTTTCGAGCAGTGCGTGAAATCCGGGTCTTCATTAGTCCTCGTTACCCACGACCAAGACCTCGCTCGGCGTTGTGATCATGTTTGGTGGCTGGAACACGGGCAATTCCGATGATCCGCGCTCTTTTCACCCACTTTTTGCGGTCCTTCCGAAACCGCAAGTCTTGGATGGCGTTGTATCTGAGTTCATCCGTTTTCGGAGTCACCGGATTGTTCCTGCTTTTTACGCTCAAAGCCGGGATCGACGGAAGCCTGCAAGAGCGAAGTCAGTATTTCCTAACGGCTGATATTTCTGTCTCCGCACGTCGACTGTTTACCGAAGAAGAGAAGTCGACGATCACGCGCTTGATCGCGCCCTATATCAAAGATTCATCTCAAGCCTTGGATCTCCTCTCGATGATCCGGGTAAGCGCAGACCGTTCGCGGCTCGTGGATCTCTCCGGAGTAGAACCGAGCTATCCGCTTCATGGCAAAATTCTTCTAGAAGGTGGAGCACCCGCATCTCGACTTCGGGGTAATGAGATCGTGATCGATAGTGATCTAAGGGATCAGCTCGCGCTCAAAATTGGCGATACAGTTCGAGTGGGGGACCTGGATTGGAAAGTCGCGGGAGTCATTTCCGAAGATACCTCGAGTGTTTGGAAAGGACTCTCTATTGCGCCATCCGCGTTCGTATCTCGTGATTTCTTGGCGAAGTCGTCATTGATCAAGACGGGTTCGACGTTAACCGAACGGTTTTTCTACCGCTTGAAACGACCCGATGATGCGGACGATGTCGCACGAATGATCCGTGAGTCTTCCCAAGACAGCGGGATTCGAGTGACGACTTACAAGAGCTCGAACGAGCAGCTGACCCGCACGATGGACTATCTGGCAGATTACTTAGGTCTGTTGGCGACGATCAGTTTTCTCATGGCCTTCGTCGGAACGCTCTATTTGGTCCAGACCGAGCGGGCGCGGGTTCGATTTGAGATGGCTCTACTCAGGACTTTGGGGCTGAAGCCGAGATCCGTTCTGAGTCTTATTTGGATCGAAAGCGCCGGACTGTCACTCTTGATGACCATGATTTCTTGGTTACTCGTTCGCGTGATGAGCGTACCGATATTTGGTTGGATTGCCCATCAAATGGGAGTCAAGATCCAGGCTCAGATCAGTGGCGGAATCTTCCTCGCGGCGTTTGCGTTCTCTTTCTTTACTTACGGCGTTTCCATGTATTTGCTCTTGCGAAGAGAGCTGAATTTCCCACTGAGTTCGCTTTTGAGTGGCTCCAGTGGCAGATCCGAACTTTCCAAACCACGGTGGTGGGATGTATTGGCCGGGGCTCTATTTATTTTTGCATTGGCGATCGGGGTATCGCATTCCTATCGTTTAGGAATCGCTTTTACGGCGGCATTGTTGGTAGCGGGAGGTTTTTTTGCGCTCGTCTTTGCCGCCATCTGTCGCGCGCTTCCGGTCGGGTTGAACGAGCGCGGCGCGTTTCAGATTCTAGCACTTCATTTGACGAGAAATCGTCTTTCGCAAGGCATCGCTTTTGGCACACTGAGTTTTGGTGCGCTTCTGCTTTTTTTGATACCTGGACTGTCGGTGAACTTCCGCGATGAACTTCGCGCACCTGATACCGAGGGAATGCCTTCGCTGTTTCTATTTGATATTCAACCGGAACAGGTCGAAGGTATTCGCAACTTCTTAAAAGGGACACCGCACCGATTCGAATCTTTGTCGCCGATGATTCGCGCACGATTGGAAAAGGTAAACGGAAAACCCGTCGAACCGCCCAAGGGCTCAGACAGCCAGTTCAAGTCTCGCGAAGAACAAGAAGAAGAGCGGACTCGAAATCGTGGCTACAACCTCACCTATCGCTCGGAGCTATTCGGTTCCGAAAAAATAGTTCGAGGTCGACATACGAAGCCGCTCTACGATTCCTCCCGAGGGGAGCTTCCCGAGATTACGGTCGAAAAGAAATTCGCCGAGCGTTTGGGAGTCGGTCTCGGAGACACCCTCGAATTTGACGTACAGTCGGTTCCGATCACGGGAAAAATCGTCGGAGTAAGGTCCATTCGCTGGACGAGTTTCCAGCCGAATTTTTTCGTACAGTTTCAGCCCGGTGTTCTTGAAGAAGCGCCGAAGACATTTCTCGCGACCGTTGAGTCTGCGTCCGCCGACACCGAATTGGCAACGCTCCAATCGAAACTCATCGACCCATTTCCGAACGTCTCCGTCATTTCGGTGCGAACGATGATCAGTAAGATCACCGGCGTATTCGCGCAGATGGAACTTGCGATCCAATTGAGTGCGGCATTTGTGCTGTTCTCCGGTTTACTTGTTTTTTTCTCAATCATTCGTTTACAAGCCGCCGACCGTGTTTCCGAGATCCAACTTCTTAAGGTGTTGGGTGGGAGCATTCGCCAGGTGAGAGCGATTGTGCTCGGTGAAGCTTTGTTCATTGGATTGGTCGCTGTACTACTTGGTTGCTTACTTTCCGTAGTATTTACTGAGGTGATCGTTCAGGTGGCGTTTTCCCGAAGCGCGATCGTACCGGTCGGACAGCTCGCTATTTTTGGATTGGGTGCGTTTTCAGCACTGAGTTTGGTCAGCGGAATTGCGTTTGGCGCCGCGCTCTCACGCCGTCCTAGCCAACTCCTGGATTCGTCATCGGGTCAAGTTTAGCGAGGTTCGCTTATGGCGTCTGAGTTCGGTCATCCCGACGAAAAGCGAATACGTTGCCTTTGGGGAGTGGGATCGGCTTGGAAAGTTCAAGAGTAGCGTGAATCCATCCCGATAGATGCTCGGATCCAATTTGGAGGAACTGGTAGGCTTCGGAGGTCTCTTGGGCGAGCTCGTGCAAGCGAGTACCTTTGAGGTTATGCAAGATCGCCTGATGCATTCGAAAGAATCCGCCCAACGTACTGTTAACCGCGCAGGTTCGACCAATCAATTTCTCGATCTCGTTCAGCTCGCCGCCGATTCTGAGAACCTCGGATTTTTGATGGCTCGTCATGATTGAATCTGATCGGAGATTCTTGGTCGCAGAGGTCAATTCGCGCGCGAGTCGGTCACCTTGTTCGAAAAGCTTCTGTAGGACTTGTGTCGGCTCTTCGAGACCGCGAATTTCTCGAACGAGGTTGGGAGAGAGACTTGCTCGATTCATCTCCCATTCAATTTCTGGAACCCAACCACAAAACCAATCTCTCGCGAGGTAGGACCAGACTTTTCCACTCCAGCGAGGCACGGATTCTTCGTAGCGATGGAGGGGGTCGAATACTACTCCGCCACCTTCTTCGCTGTTACGAATGCGGCTGCGCAGGATTCGGAGATCGGAAGAAGCGTCGAACTGCAGTCGTGCGAGATGCTGATCGATCGACAGTTCGCGTCGGTGTTGCCACTCCGTTGAGGCATAGGTCCAAGCCGCGTACATCAGCTCACCTTTGCGAGTTTCTACGATGTAGTGGCTGTTTCCATAGGGTCCTGTCTCCAGGCAATCGTCAGCTCGATCGGCTCGAAGAAGTGCGCGAGTTCCCACACAGCTGGCAAGTGCGATAGAAGGTCCGGAATCGGCGATGATCCAATTGCAGTCAGAAAGAATTTCTGCCCAGAGCGAGAAGGAAATAGCTCCCAACTTAAAAATGACTCGTGAACGGTCGCCCCTCAAGTGAGGGTGATGGATTTTGAGTTGTTTGAGGAACTGCTTCTCGTATCGGACGGGATCCGTCACGGAGTTACCAATCACAATGATGTTCTGATCGTCATGCCGGCGGAGTACCAGAGCCGCGAAGCGAGCAATACGATCAATGGATTCTGGGCTTTGATCTTCTGGTGCTTCTATCGACATCCAGCGACGGCTCGGGTGCCCCCAGGTATCTGGTGCCCAATGATCGCGACGAGAGAGCTTGAAGAAAGATTTTGAAGTGACTGTCTGGGCGCCCGGGTCGACGGAATCTCCAAAATGGACCTGGAGAGCAGTCAAAAGCTGAGTGGTGAGGAGATCAGTCAGATGGATGTCTTGAAGGATCTCGCTCTGAACGACCGATTTAATGTAGTGTGACCAGCCGTCTTGGATGGAAATGGAGAGATCGGTCTTGCGAGAGTATCCGAGTTTTACAGGCGAGGGGATAATCGCCGAGAGAAACGAACTGGAGTCGTTGAACGTCCAATTGACGAGCAGATCATAGTTGACGTCGAGGATCGGCTCGATCCAGGTCGCGAGTGAAGAAAGTTTCGAGTTCATGTCGTCGGCGTCTGACTTGAGCATGGCGAGGGTTTCACGCTTAGAAAAGACGTGAACTTTTTTCACCCAGTCTAGGGAGCGCACGGCTTCTTCGGCGCTTGCTTCGACAACGAGGTGCAGCTCGAGTTCCGGATAAAGCTGCTTAGCCGCCCGTATCGCCATCAGTAGCTGAAGTTGATCAGCGAGCGGCGAGAGTTGAACCATAAGCGCTCGAATTGGCTTACGCTCCATCCGCAGTCTCCGATTTCTCTTCGGCTTCGGATTCCTGGATCAACGCGCGGGCAAATCCCGATAGCCACTTTCTCAGTTGCTCTTCGCTGACTTCGTCTTTGATTTCTAATTCTCGAGCCATCCCATCCATGGGTCGTCTCCTGGGCTAGTTTCGAACTGAAAATCCTTTTCAGCTCGGTTGTCGTTCCACGATCTCTTTGAGTTTTGCCGCCTCAGAGTGATCCGGTTGAATCATTTGGATCTGCGCGATGCTCTTGAGTGCGTCGGCTCTGCGATTCAGATGGTACTGAAGCCCAGCCAGGCTGTAGAGAAGATTCGCGTTAAAAGGCGCGCAGGAGATATAATCCGTCAGTATTTCGGCAGCAGTATCGTACTGACGAATTTCGTAGGCTGTTTTCACCAGATTGAAAATCGCTTTGGCCTGGTGAAGGTTGATGCGAAGCGATTGAGCAAAGAAGTCATGAGCTCGCTCTTTTTCGCCTTGTTCCAACGCAATGAGTCCTAGTTGGAAGAGAGCAACGTCGTTCGTGCTATTTTCTCTTAAGGCACGATTGAACGCGTCCCGGGCGTCGGCGAATCTTTTCTGCGCGAAATAGAGTTTACCCAAGTCGAGCAGTGCATCCGTATGATGAGGCACGATATCCAGAAGCTGCTTGAGGCAGCGTTCCGCTTTGGCCGGATTTTGTGCTTGCGACCAGGATTTGCCCGCCAACGCAAGAAAACGAATGCGAGCTTCTTCAGAGATATCTTTGATTTTTGTTCCGCGCTCGTAGCTCTCCGCGGCTTGAGGAAATGAACCGACGCGAAACAACAACCCAGCATGTTTCTCGAGAGTTTCTTGAAGCGGTTGATATACGAACGATTCTTCGTATTTCTTGAGCGCTTCGGTGAGGTTGCCTTCGCCTTCGAAAGTAGAGCCGATTCCTTCGAGCGATCGAGCAGTCATATCGCCGTTTTTAAGTAATGCTTCGAAGATCTGTCGCGCAAGCGCGTATTCTTTTGCCTTGAGCAAGGTTCGTGCGTTGCTCATCAGGTAGTCGGAGTTGAGTTTTCCGTTTGCTAGGTAGATGCCGTCTTGAAATGTCTGAGGGCGCTGAGCGCTGCCCATGGGCTTGGATTGAAACTTTTTCTCGTCGCTGTCCTTGACCCGTACCTGAAGGAGGTAAGTGCGATACTCGCCCGCGCTGCTTTCTGATTCGAAATCCGTGAGGATCTCTTCCAAGTTCCGGAAGGTCTGGATGCGTTCTTGATGGCGAGGAACGGCCACGAAGTCCACAAGCTCGTAGCCTGCGGTCTGAAGCTCTTTGCCAAGGCTTCTGTGGAGGATCTGACTTCTATCCTTCATAGCGTGGTATCAACCTCTTCGCCGGATGGGCTGTTCTGTTGGCTTCGGAACTTGGCGAGTACTTCGCGGCTCTTGCGGTTCTCGGCGATTTCTTTGGCGAGGTCGCGCTGAATGACGGAGATTTTTTGAAAAACGACGTCATCGGCGCCAAATATCGAATTGAGTAGCTGTTCGCTTCGGTCCATTTCCCTTTGGATCGGAGCGAAGTTGGTGTTCTTCTTGGTATCGCCATCGATCAGACTAATCTGATGAGTGATCTCACGATCAATGAGTTCGAGCGTTTTTACGGTGGAGGTTCGTTCACGGTCGTAAAGATCAATTGGAGCGTTTGGGCGAGTATTGACTCCGTTCGGGGCGGATTCCAGCATTTCTTCGGCCGAAAGAGCGATCAACTGCTGAGTCACTTCCATCAGGCGAACCAAACATCGGTTCTTACTTTGAATGAGACTGAGTATCTCGTTGATCGTAGCATCCATGCTTATCCGTTCTCCGACTTGCGTTGAGTGGCGGCGTCCTTTTGAAACTGAGCCACTGCGCCTCTCCATCCATCGAGAAGCGTTTCCAGATTTTTTTGAACTACCTGGAGTGGGGCCGGATCATTGTTGATGTTCGCCCGGAGCAACTCGCTCACCATAAAATTGTAGAGACGTTCGAGATCTTTGGCAATCTCTTGGCCAACCTCGTGATTCAGCGTGGTATTGAGTTCATTAATAATATCGTGGGCTTTTCCAATATGTAGACCTTTGGTGGCATAGTCTTTTTTCTCGAGAGCGTCCGTCGCTTTTTTGACGTTCTTAATGGCGGCCTCGTAGAGCAGGATGAGCACCTGAGCAGGTGAGGCCGTCGTGATCTGCATTTGCTTATAGTTCTTCGCGCCGTAGTTCATGGTTTACTATCCTATTCCGTTCATCAGTTGAGCAATTGGATTACCCCCGCCGCCGCCCATCGTCGCCGAGAGATACTGCTGTTGCTGTTGCATGTTGGACAACACACCTTGGAGCCGTGAGAACTGGTTCACCAGTTGCTCCTGACGGCGATCAATCAATCGTTGTTTGGTCTCGATGTCCCGGTCGATTTTCTCGATTCGTTGACGGAGTCCACGCTCGCGAGTCGCGAGCAAGCCATTGCCGGGGCGAGTGTAGTTGGCCATGACTTCGCGCATTTGCATGCCGAAACCGAACTCGCCTGTGATCGCTTCGGCGACGCCGGTGTAGTCGCGCTCGATCGCCTTGGTAAATTTCTCTTCATTGAATTGAATCGAGCCTTTTTTGTCGAATTCGAGACCGATTTCGGTGAGGTTGATAAACCTCGACGGCGTGTCCCCGTCGTTGCCTTTGTCCCAGATGGGGAAACCTTCGTGAAACAAGTTGCGCAACCGGTATTCGATCGTTTGAAGCGATGTATCGCCGGCAAACGATGCGCGGGTGTCCGTCTTATCGTCGACTGAGTTTTGCTTGTTGATGAAGTCGAGAATCCCGTTGATCTGTGTGGCAAGCTCTTTGACCTTAGCAGCGATCTTGGGATTGTCTTCGCTAATATTGATGTTGAAAGTCTGTCCTTCTTTAGCTTGTTTGAGCTCGAGCGTCACTCCCGGCAGGAAGTCTGCGATCTTATTCGAGTCCGTTTCGACTTCGATGCCGTTGATCTTCAGTACGCCGTTCATGGATTCTTGGCTGTGGGCGATCTCGAAATCTTCGTCGCCATCCAAAAAGTAGAACTCTGGGAAAAAAACCTCGTTTTCAAGGCCTTCTTTCTTAGAGTTTACGATGAGTCTCCAAGGCTTTTCGGGATCAGTCGCGTCCTTCATCACGGCCGCTTGAACGTTTGAGTCCTTTCGAGAGTTGATGAGACTCGCGACGCCGTTTAGGCTGGAGTCTTTTCCTCCAACGAATATTTCCTCTTCTTCTCCGTTGGCATTTTTAAGTGTGATGTAGCCGACACCGAGCACCGGCTCGTCTGCGCTCGCGAAACTATTGCTTGCCATCGATGAACGACCAGCGAGTTGCATGACTTCGACCTGGTAGGTGCCTGGTTGCGCTTTGGTCTTATCGATAGAAATTCCCGCCTGTTTGTCGCCATCGCCCAGGTCGACTTTGAGTTCGCGGAATTTTTGGAAGTTGGTGAATCCCTGAAGGGTATTGTCGAAGTTCGCAAATTTGCCTTTGAACTCTTGGAAGAGTTTCATCTTGGCTTCTTCGCGACCCTTGCGGGTTTCGAGTTGTTTAATGGGCTGGCTTTCCGCTTCGACGATCTTCTTGATCATCTGGTTGAATTGGCCGCCGCCCATGGGATCGAATCTTAACCCCACGTTCACACATCCTTATGAGGCCCGAATCCTTCGAGCCCATGCTTCATTATGCTTGGTTTGAATAGCCATCGTCTAGTCGGCAGGATTTATCTACTGGTAGTCGAAATATTGGCACCTAGTTATTGATGTATTTATGTATAATAATTGGTAATTATAACAGTATGGGTCTTTTGATGAGTGGCTCGAGATTGCTCTTAATTGTTGGTATTTTTTCGGTATCTCCACAGGCATTGGGAACTCCAGGAGGCGTTCTCTGTGGGCAGATATTTGGAAAACCCCCGTCTAAAATTGCCTGGGATGTCGACTTGAGCGCCAAGTGCGAAGTGTCTAATCAACGAAACATCGGCAGTTGTTGGTTAGAGTCTTCACGTCACACGGTAGA
Source organism: Pseudomonadota bacterium (assembly GCA_027485695.1). Taxonomy (GTDB): domain Bacteria; phylum Bdellovibrionota; class UBA1018; order UBA1018; family UBA1018; genus JAIXQO01. Next base: position 270,823 of record JAIXQO010000004.1, on the reverse strand, counting down.
CATCTATTTGAGACGACTGGGCGTTCTCCGAGAGGACGAGAAGTTGAGCGTTGATTACTATTTCGCGCGACACGTTCTCGAGCAGTTAGATCAACCTGACGCTCTGGCTAGATTTGTCGAGGATGGCGCTTCGCCTTCGAAGCTGATTGGGTTAGTGGAGAAATATGGTGTTGTGACATCGAATGAGTTCTCGCTCCCGGTCTATTTAAACCCAAAGTATCTCGGAGTGAATGTTGTATTCGGACTGGGAGGGAAAAGTCGTTTTATTCGTTTGAGTCAGATTGAAACAGTCTTTCCTCGTAAGATCCGTCCATTCGGTGATTTTGAGATAGAGTATATCTCTTCTGATCCTCGAGGAACCTCTCGACCCTATGTAGAAGATGATTTCTACTCTAGAAATAAAGAGGTATTTGATGAGATTAAAAAAAGCTTGGATGAAGGGATCCCGGTAGCAGGTGGGTTCAATGTGCCTATTTGCGATTTTTTAGCATTGAGTCAGTTTGGGCACCCAGGCTGCAAGATTTCACCACAGACGCTTAACTTCAATAGTGGTATTCATGGGATGGCTATTGTTGGATACAAAAAGAATGATTCGCAACGAATCACACATTTGCTGATACAGAATTCCTGGGGCATTTCGTTCGGTGAGGGTGGTCGCGCCGCTATCGATCTAAAATTCATCCATAAGTACCTCTCCAGAGTTGCGCTATTTAAGAAATCAATATAGCGCCCGTATGTCGTTGGCCATTGATTTACCTGGTGTTTTGACTCGATAGAACCATCACTTACACAAATCTTACAAATTCGTGTTACGGGTCACTGTAAACTTGGTTAATGAACAAGAGGCTCGCGCCGTTTAATTACTTTTTGTCCTACGTTGGACTGATCGCAATCGTATATTTTGCCATCGGTTCAGGAGGGCTATTTCCTCAAACTTTCGCTAGCTATGGGTTTGTTAAGGCCGGTATCTACTGGATTTTGCTTACTCACGTGACGATCACGGCGATGAGCCTATCATTTCATCGGATGCACACGCATCGCGGTGTCATTCTCCATCCCATGATCGATAGCGTGTTTCAAATCTGGCTCTGGCTCACGACGAGCATGTGCAAGCTCGATTGGGTATCCGTCCATGTTTATCACCATGCTCATTCAGATGAAGAAAAAGACCCGCACAGTCCTTATCAAAAAGGATTGCTCAGAGTTTTCTTCTTGGGCGCGCTGGACTACGCGCGCGCGAAACAGAGTCCTGAAATCTGGCGCATTCGAAGCAAACTAAAAGAAAATCGATTGGAGCGATTCCTCCGGGAAAATATCCTGGTAGGCCCGACAATGATGGTCATTTTCTACACCGTAGCATTCGGGCCGATCATCGGTGGTGCACTGTCACTGATGACGTTTGCGACTTCGCCGGTTTTTGCCGTGGGAGGGGTCAACGCGATTGCGCATGCGTGGGGATACCGAAACTACAAAACAAGCGATCAGAGCCGCAACATTGGTTTCTTGTTTCCGCTCAACTGGATGATTTGCGGTGAGCTTGATCATAACAACCATCATGCTCATCCAAAGTCAGCGTCGTTTCGTCACCGTTGGTTCGAGTTCGATATTGGCTATTTCTATCTCTGTGCGCTCGAGAAGATCGGGCTTGCCGATATCAAAGTGAGGGCTCCTAAACGTCAGTTGCAGGCCGCGGTCAATCAAACCGAAGATGCGACAGTCGCAGCGCGATCAGCGTGATCTATTGGTGCTCGATGATCTGGCCATTTTTCACCTGAAGCAGAGTGAGGCTCCTGATCAATTCACCATCTTGATAGGTCAGTTTTCCGGTAACCCCGGGAATGTCTCTCAGACGTTTCAAGCTTTGCAGGGCCTCGTCCCGACGTACGGTTCCAGCCGGTAAATCCTTGAGTGCGTAGTCGACTGCAAGTGCAGCGTCGTACGACATAGCTTCGATCGAAGTTGGGGCTTCGTTTGCATCTTTGAAATAGCGCTCGATGAACTTTTTCTGACTGCTCGAGCTCGACTGCATCGAGAGCGCGTCTACAAAAACGGCGTTCTCCGCGAAGTTTTGCGAACGACTGATCAGTTCAGGTGAGTTCCAGGTCGAAATACCTAGGAATTGAACGTTGTCGACGTCCTGATAGGCGAAAGTTGGAAGCACCAGGCTCACGATTTTAGTTTCATCCGGAACCAAAACTGCGTCGAAATCCACGATCGGAGTGAGATCAAAGTATTTGGCCGTGCGGCGGTTCTTCTTGGTGATGTTGTCCTTGGCGCGAGCTTTAGCTAATTCGTCGAGTTCTTGTTGGCGTGCGTCTATGTAGAAAGTTCCAACGAGTTTTTTGATCGGAGTTCGGAAGTCCGTTTCACCTGGGTTGTAACTCTCCGCACCTGTAACGACGCCACCAAATTCTTCGACGGCATCCCAGTAGCTCTGAAGGTACTGTTCACCAAAACGATCCTTCGGGTAGACGATGGCGAATCGTTTCAATCCCAAGCGCTGGATGGCGTTTCTCACGAGTTCGCGGCTTTGCAAGCGAGGAGTGAGACCAGCGGACACGATATGTTCGCTCTTGGTGCCGGGTTGCTGAGTCAAGGTGATCATCGGGACGCCGAGTTGCTCGGCCCGTGAGGTGACTTGATCAACACCTTTGCTCATGAGCGGACCCAGGATGGCGACCGCGTGCCGTTCGTTGACGAGCTTGGTGAGACCCTTGAGCGCTTGTTCGACGGTTTCACCGGTGTCTTCGATGGCAAGTCGGTATTGAATCCCGTGTTTTTCGTAGGTCTTCAGCGCCATCGTGATCGAACGCAGGGCACGCGTCCCGAAAACGCTGAACTTTCCGCTAAGTGGGAGGAGCACGCCGATGGTACGTGAATCACCATCCGGTGAAGCGGCTGGCGAGTCTAGTCCGAGTCCCGGTTGAATCTTGGCCTGAAGCCGAGGGTAGAGCGGTGAGTTTTCGAGTCCGTCTGCGACCAGGAGCAAGTCGGCCTGTTTTTGAATACCGGTTAAGGCCCGATCTAGAAGCTCGACTAATTGAATCTTATTGCCGTTCTGAGGACCCAGGATGGTGGATGCTTGTAGCGTCGATCGAGCAGAGTCGACGAAGCGACCGCGTTCGAGTTCGTTCTTAGCCTGAAGCAAATAGTATTTGGACTGGATATCTTGGCTTAAGGAGGCGACTTTGACCTCTTTTAGGACCTCGAGCGAGTCGTCGTACTGAGCGGCATCAAAAAGCGCGGACGCAAGATTGAAAAGCAAATAGGGTCGCATCGACTCGGTAGTCGTGCCATCGACCGCGCGTTGAAATTGTACGACGGCCATCAGTGGCCGTTTTTGAGCCAGATAGGCAAGTCCGCGCAAGTTTTGCATATAAGGAATTTGCGAAGACTCGCGATGCAGTCTTTCGAACTCAGTCGCTCGTTTGATCACGTCGTCGTACTGTTTTTTCTGAAAGAGCGCCTGCAGATTGCGGTACTCCGCTTCTGAGGCAGGGTCTTTGAGCTTTTCTACCGCTCGAGTCGGCGCATGATTCGGCGGTTCGACTCCGTCTTCTGAGCGCGAAGTCGCGCAGGATTGGGTAAGAGCGGACACGACGGTGACGCCGTAAACGAGGAATTTTCTGGAGGCTGGGTTCACCCTTTTAGACTAGCGTAAGGGCTAGGGAATGAAAAGGTAGATGGGGTGTCAACGGGTTGTCGACACCCCGGTGGGCCTATTTTTCAAGATTAGCGGGACTCTCAACGACCAGGTCGCATCGAGTCTGTTTCAGTAGCGCTTGTAGCTCTTCCACGGCCAGAGTCGATCGCATTTCACTGCCTTCGTACTTGGCGTATTGATCGGATGTCTGCACCTGATCCAGGAAATCAAAAACAGCAGTGAATTGTTGAGCACCGCGATCCACTTGTTTCCACGTGGTGAAGTGATCAAAAACTCGGGCCTTAATTGCTTCTCGAGAACCTTCGAAGAACTCTGTTCTCATCGCCTTGAATCGCTCTTTGTAGAACTTGGAGTAATCATCGTTTTTAGCAATCAGGAACTTGGCGAGGCTATTCTGAACATTGTCGATCCAGAGGCTGACATTCAGATTCTTGCCGAACGGCAGGAGGTACTCGTACCAATGCACCTGACTACGGGCGAGGAGTTTCAGCTTGGCTGCGAACTCTAGCATCATATTGCGTTGGGCGTCGTTCATGTAAGGCGCACCGGTCGCAATTTTTTCCATGAGACGCTTGAAATTCCCCAGTGCTTCGTCGATCGGGAATGAAACTCCTCGACCACGAAGTGGTCCCTGTTTGCTGACGAAGTCAGCAAGGACGATATCTCCAAGAACGGAAGCGATTCCTTGGTTTTCGAAACGAGCGAATTTCTCGGGGTCACGCATGATACCCTCGAACAACAGATTCCGGTCGAATTCGGAGAGGCTCCAAAAGAACGATGCCGCGAACTCTTTGGATTCAAAGAACTGCGCCGATTTCATCACTTTGTCGTCGGAGAAGAGTGATACGACCTTACCGGGCTGATCGGAAAAGGTTTGTCGAATCTCGATAGAGCCGTAATCCCAGGTCTTAATGGCTCCCCAAAGGTAGCTTTTCAGAACTTTGGGTTCGAAATCGTAGACCGCTACAAATTGTTCGTAAGGTTTTACTTTTCCAAGTTTTTCCTGCAGTTTCTGAGCGCGACCTTCGAGAGTGGATTTTTTCGGTTTCGCAAAAACGAGAGTCCTTGAAACATCGAGCGTCTCGAATAATTTACCGGCCTGTCCGTCGACCAAACTTGTTTTATTGTCACGTACCGCCTCGACGATATCCTTGATGCGTTTCCAAACGCGACCGGCTTCTCCTGTGGTCGGAAGCATGAAGTCTTGTGCGATCGACTTTTTCTTAGATCCGCCAACGACGAAAAAATTCACGCCATAGTTGGCGGCGGCTTCCAGAAAGTTTTTCTTCGCTAGGAAGTCCGTGGCGCTCATCTCTTTGCCACTCGCCGTGAACTCGTTGTTCAGGAGAATGATTGTTTTCCCTCGCATGCCCTCGAGGAGGGTCCCCAGTTCGTCGACGTTTTGTGTGAAATCAATGTGACCGTTATAGGATAAGTCCCAATGGCTAGCAGTGATCCCGAAGTCGTTGAATTTTTTCTGCCAAAGCGCTAGATCGGCCCGATCGGTTCGCGAATTGGTAATGAGAAGTACGTTCGCGTTGGCTGTTCGCTTGTAGCTCTCGCTGACTCGAATTTCAAAAGGGCTGGCCTGAATGATCTCCGGAGTGCCGGTCTCGATATCTGCGAGGTTCAAGACCGCATTTAAGATAGAACCAGTGTAGAGTTTCGCATTTTTATCGATCGTTAGCGTGCCGCCAAAGACGATTTCGTCACCGCCTTTGAGCGAAAGGATGTCTTTTGTAAAATTCACGCCATCTACGGGTTTTTCGTCAAGTACGAGTTTGATATCGTTTTCGCTGAGATCGCCCGATACTTTTTTTAGTGCAGTTGAGATCGCACGTTTCAAGTTTTCTTGTTCTCCAAGCGGTAAACTCGAGATGTTTTTGACCTTCCAGAAAATTCGCGTGGTCTCTCCGGGTTTCAAGCTTGATACGGCTTGAGTCGAGGTAATTTCAACCGGATAGGTGATGGTAATCGTTTTAGGATTCACCGCTTCAGGGTATTTGACGAGAATATCTTCTAGGAACGCTTCCGGAGTAAAGCTCTCAGTTGTCACAAACCTTTTTGTGGTAGCAATCGTGTTGTTATTTTTGACTCTAAACGGCAAATGATCCGTTATGAGTTGCTCCTCCCCCGGTGCTAAGCCGTTTTTTAGAGGAATTTCGATTCCATCAGATACGATCCAACCTCCAGATTTGACAAAAAGCATCGTATTTTCAAATTTAGGCGTCGGGAGTTTTCCATTGTTTTTAACTCGTATGTTCTTGATGTACACCTTTTCGCCGGGTTCTAGGATGCCATCCGGATGATCGGTACTAAGATCGTAGTTGACGATCTCGAGTTTGAATCGTTCATCTGCAGAGGAAACATTGCCGTTCTCGCCGATGATGCTGTAGAGGACAGATCCTATTTTTCCGTCCTCGCCATGAACGAGAGTCCCCGTCGCAGAAGAACCCCGTGAACCTGTTGAGCCATTGCTGCCTCCGGGATTTGAGTGGTAGGTGGTATTCGTGCGCGATTGTTGGTTGCCCTCACTGTCCGTGTAGTATTCGGTATCTGTTTCCGTCCAGGAGTAAGAGCTACCGCCACGACCGCCATCGCCACCTGCGCCGGGTGATCCATGTTCTCCTCTTCTCCCGCCCGCGATACTCTCGATTCGGGTTTGAACCATCAACAGGAGGCCGGCGTCTTTTTCGCTGGCTTCAATGGAAATTTTTCCGCTATCGCCTGATCGAGCGCCGCTTGATCCCGAGCCGGCATCGCCTCCGGTTCCGCCGGTCCCACCGCTGCCACCGCTCGAGTATCTCGTTGCGTCCGAACCATCTGATCCCGTACGCCCTTTTGCTCCGTTTCCACCCGTTCCACCGTTTCCGCCTTTTCCACCTTTGGCCTCGAGCAGGAGAATGGGGCGATCGGAGATGCGAATCGTCTCGTTCACGTTGTTGGATTGACCGTTATTTGTCACTCGAACGCCTTGAACGAGGAATACTCCACGGGTTTTGTTCTCTTTTGAAAGTTTAACTTTTATGTTTCCGGCGTTTTCGCCCGCGGTCGGTTTGCCGGCATCGGTACCATCGGAACCCGCTGACGAACCATTGCTGCCATCCGACGCATTTGATCCTGGTTTTCCGTTTACTTCGTAAAGTGTGTAATCAGTGTTCCGAAGAACGCGTCCAGATTTATCGCCGTCTCCAGGGCCAGCATAGGTCGGATTGATGAGCGCGACGATCAAAAGAGAGGGGAGTAGACGCTTGAACATAGAGCAGATGCCTCATGGTTATAAAGGGGTTGCTTCATCTGATCGGCTTCCAAACGTCGTGTTTCAATAAAATTTAAATTATTTCCATCTTAGGAGCGCGATACGGTCAAGATGTTGCCGGTTTTCGGCATGGTTTCAATCGGATACCCTGAAAATAGAATGCTTTTCCGACGAACCTCATTCTTTGTTTTGGCGATGGGTATCACTTTCGATACTTCAATCTGTTGTGGCTCCCAAGAATTCATACTTCGTTGCGATCAAATCACCCATCCTCCGAGCGAGGTGATTACTCAAGCTCCAGAAGCGATTAGAAATCGGTCCAGATTGAAAGCACTCGAAGAAATGCTGGTCAAAGTTCGCGAGTCTTCGATGACGGGCGAGGGCGTGATAACGGTTCAAAACGACGAAAAAGAGTTTCAGCTTTACCGCGTTTTGTCCCAGGGATTAGCGTCGGTACAAGATCAGCTGAAAGAAGGAAATCGTTCGAACGAGGTGGAGCTCATAGAGCTTCAGCTGAATTTCGGCGAGCAGAACTCTACCTTAGTCTATCGACTCAACGGTGCCGAGAAAACCTTGTCACTTGGGACAAGTAGATTCGCTTTGGTCATTGAGAGACTCGAAGCTACTTTGGATTTCTATCTGCGATTTGCCCGTAGCTCTATAAACCCGATTCATCTTTTTTCTGAACCTGAATTGAGGAAAGTCCTAGAGAATGCGCGAACAGACTTACGTTCCTTGGTTAAAAATGCAGCAATCGGATCGAAGTTCTACCATGTCACGAGTGATAGGCGATATTTGAAACCCATATTAGAGAAAGGGTTCACGTTGACTGGGGGTGATGCTGGTACCGGAGTTTACGCGGTTTTTCCTCCTCATATAAACAGGCTTCAGAAAGTGATGAAACACCTCTGGAGCGCATCTCCCAAGACGCTAACGCTCGAATTCACAGTCGTTCCAGACGCCATGATTCTCGATGTCGCAAATGAATCGGGGGTCCGCGCATTCCATGCATGGAAAATGCTGAACCCCCCGAAATACTCCCGAGAACTCGACAACGGGATGAACGGTCTAGAAGCATATGCGAACGAAATGAACGCCGATATCATCATCTACGCATGGAAAGCTGGCGATATTCCTGCTGTTCTCGTGCGTGATCCGAAAAAAATTCGGGATATACGGCGTTATCTTCCCAAAAAATCCCTCCACTAACCGAACATGTTCCGGACGCGATCGAAGAAATTCTTATGCAGTGGGTGCGTGTGGTCGATGCTTGAGGACTCATCGAATTTTTTCAGCAGTTCGCGCTGTTCGCGTGAGAGCTTGCTTGGCGTCTCGACAATCACCCGCACGAGCTGGTCACCACGGCTTGGAGAGCCGATGTAAGGCATGCCTTTGCTCTTGAGGCGGAGCGTTTTGTGCGACTGAGTGCCTTCGGGAATCTTGACCTTAACCTTGCCATCGAGCGTCGGTACTTCGATTTCAGCTCCAAGCGCCGCTTGTACGAATGTAATCGGTACATCGCAGAGCACATCTGCTTCTTCGCGCGTGAAAAAATCATGCTCCAGCACATTGATCACGACGTAGAGATCGCCCGGCAATCCGCCGCGTTCTCCCGCTTCGCCTTCGTTAGAGAGTTTCAGGCGCTGGCCAGTATCGATACCGGCCGGGATTTTGACGGCGATCTGCGAGCGTTTGCGGATCTTGCCCGATCCGCGGCAATCTTCGCAAGGATTTGCAATACGTTGACCGGTGCCTTGGCAATCGGAGCAGGGGCGACTGATCGCAAAGAATCCTTGTTGGAATTGAACTTCGCCACGACCGTGACAAGTTTTACAAGTTTCCGCTTGGGTTCCCGGTTTAGCGCCTGAACCTGTACAGGTATTGCATGAAACGGATTTCGGAATCGTGATGACTTTTTCTACGCCCTTAGCGGCTTCTTCGAACGTGATGTCAACCTGAGTCTTGATGTCTGCGCCAGCGACTCCGCCTCGGCGACGTCCGCGCGCCCCGCCGCCACGAGCTCCACCGGCTCCGAACAGATCTCCGAAAATATCTCCGAAGATGTCGTTCATCGAGGCACCGCCTTCGAATCCGCCGCCACCAAATCCACCGAATCCGCCCGGGCCGCCGCCCGCTTGGCCCGCGCCTGCCGAGTGACCGAACTGATCGTACATTTGACGTTTCTTATCGTCGGAAAGAACTTCGTAGGCCTCGGAGACTTCTTTGAACTTCTCTTCGGAGGCTTTGTCGCCCGGGTTTTTATCCGGATGGTACTTCACCGCGAGTTTGCGGTAGGCCTTCTTGATTTCGTCTGCCGGTGCGCCTTTGGCGACGCCGAGAAGTTCGTAATAATCTTTCTTCATCTGCTCATTCCTCTGCCTATTCCGCTACTACGACGAAGCGCCCGGGAGCTTTTGAGAGCCACCGGGCGCTGATCGTCTACCTACTTCAGGTCGAATTATACTTCCTTGAATTCGGCGTCGATCGTGTCGTCACCGTCTTTTTTCTTTTCGGAAGAAGCGTCAGCTCCACCGGCGTCTCCGCCCGGTGCTGCTCCGGCTTGTTGTTGACCAGCCGAAGCGGCCTTGTAGATCTCTTCCGCCATCTTGTTCGCGGCCGTCGTGAGTTTTTCGGTCGCTTGGGTCAGGACGGTAGCGTCACCGCTATCGAGGTCTTTTTTGGCTGCTTCGATCGCGTCTTCAACTGATTTTTTGGTATCGGCGCTGATCTTCTCGGCGTTTTCTTTCAGCGTTTTTTCCGACTGATAGATCATGCCGTCGAGCGTGTTCTTGGCGTTGACGGATTCTTTGCGTTTCTCGTCAGCCGCTTTGTTCTCTTCTGCTTCACGCTGCATGCGTTTGATCTCTTCGTCGGTCAAACCGCTCGAAGGCGTGATACGAATGGATTGTTCCTTGCCCGTTCCGAGGTCCTTGGCGCTGACGTGCACGAGGCCGTTTGCGTCGATGTCAAAGGTGACTTCGACTTGCGGCATTCCACGAGGTGCGGATGGAATACCGACGAGATCGAAACGTCCGAGCGATTTATTGTGCTCGGCGAAGTCACGTTCACCTTGAAGGACGTGAATCGTAACTGCCGTTTGGTTATCGGCCGCAGTTGAGAACACTTGCGACTTCTTGGAAGGAATCGTGGTGTTCTTGTCGATGAGTTTGGTGAACACACCGCCGAGCGTCTCGATACCGAGAGAGAGCGGAGTCACGTCGAGGAGGAGAACGTCTTTGACGTCGCCTTTGAGCACGCCACCTTGAATCGCTGCGCCGACGGCGACGACTTCGTCAGGGTTCACGCCTTTGTGAGCTTCTTTGCCGAAGATCTCTTTCACTTTGGCTTGAACGCGAGGCATACGGGTCATACCGCCGACGAGGATGACTTCGTCGATGTCAGATTTGGAGAGACCGGAGTCTTTGATTGCGGTTTCGCATGGACCAGCAAGCGCGTCGATGAGGCTTGCGACCAGTGACTCGAGTTTTGCGCGCGAAAGCTGGATGTTCAAGTGTTTCGGGCCCGAGGCATCCGCCGTGATGAACGGAAGGTTCACGTCCGTTGTCGTCGTGGAGGAGAGTTCGTGTTTGGCTTTTTCGGCTGCTTCTTTCAGGCGCTGAAGCGCCATTTTGTCGCTGCGGAGATCGATGCCGTTTTCTTTTTTGAACTCGTCAGCGAGCCAGTCGATGATCTTCTGGTCGAAGTTACCGCCGCCGAGGAACGTATCACCGTTCGTCGCTTTGACTTCGAAAACGCCATCGCCCATCTCCAGGATGGACACGTCGAACGTACCACCGCCCAAGTCGAAAACGGCGACTTTGAGGTCTTTGCCTTTTTTGTCGAGACCGTAGGCGAGTGCAGCTGCGGTAGGTTCGTTGATGATGCGTTTGACTTCCAAGCCAGCAATCTTACCCGCGTCGCGGGTCGCTTGGCGTTGAGCATCGTTGAAGTAAGCAGGAACCGTGATGACGGCTTCCGTGACCGGTTCGCCGAGGTAGTCTTCGGCCGTTTGCTTCATTTTTTGAAGAACGAGAGCCGAGATCTCTTGAGGAGAATACTCGCGGTCACCGACTTTGATGTAGGCGTCACCGATTTTAGAATCTACGACTTTGAAAGGCGCGTGCTTGACGAACTCTTCTACTTCTTTGGATTTGGTTTTGCGGCCAATGAGTCGCTTGGCTTCGAACACGGTTTTTTCCGGGTTCGTGACGGCTTGGCGTTTAGCGGTTTGACCGACCAGTTTTTCGCCGTTTTGAGCGAAACCGACGATCGATGGAGTGGTGTTGGCGCCTTCGCTGTTAGCGATGACTTTGCTTTCGGAGCCTTCCATGACGGCTACGCAGCTGTTGGTTGTTCCTAAGTCGATACCAATGATTTTTCCCATAATAATGAAACCTTCCTTCTAAAAGACTGTGAGTAACTGTTCTTGTTCCTAAAAATGGGGCTGAATTGACCTTCGTCAAGGTGCCCCGAAATTTGCCTTAACTTTGGGGTGCTTGGCCGGTGCTCAGGACCACTCGAGCTGGGCGCAGTAGACGTCCATGCAGCGTATATCCCTTGGTGAGCACCTGGGTGATCGTTCCTTGAGGGGCCGAGCTCGGTTCCTGGCCCATGGCTTCGTGAAGATCCGGATTAAAAGGCGCATTTTGAGTGACGATCGTTTGAACGCCTTGTTTTTCCAGGGTGCCGCGGAATTGTCCGAGTACCATGTGAATGCCTTCTTTGAACTGTGGGTCAGTCGATGCGGGAATGTGTTCTACCGCGCGATCCAAATTGTCCACGACACTTAAGAGGTCTCGGGCGACATTTTCCCAACCGAATTTCATCAGGTCTGAGCGCTCTTTGACCATGCGCTTTTTGTAGTTATCGAACTCAGCGTAGAGGTAGAGGTACTTGTTTTTCTCTTCCTTGAGCGCCTCTTCGAGCGCTTGGATTTGAGCTTCTACGGGGGACAATTCCGACGGAGGCGTTTCAGCGCTCTCGGGCTTCTTTTCTGGTGATTCACTCATGCCTATAAGATGGGACGTGAGGAGTGAGTGTCAAACGTCGAGGTTAAAAATAATTATCTTTATATTTCAATAGGTTGTAACTGAATTTCAGGGCGTTTTTCAGTAGATATTGAGTAAAAATTCATTAAATTAGTTTAGGTGACAGTTCTGCCGACGTCCAGTCCCCTCGAGTCAGTGAATCAGTCCACTCATGATGGATTCCGAAAGCGCGAAACCACGCGCCGTTAGTCGTAGGCGCGTTGGATCATTCGGATGCGTTTCAATCAGCCCCTCGCGGTGGTAGATGGTCGCTTTCTGGCGCTGATTCGATGAGGTGAGCCAAGATTCCGGTACACCTTCGGATAACCGAAGCGCGAGCATCCAGCGTTCGATCTCAAGCTGCTCAGCCGAGAGCGCTTCGTTCCACTCAATCGGGGATTCTCCTTGTTCGAGAATCTCTGCGTATCGCGCTAGGTTCGAGGTATTTTTCCAGCGCATTTGCGCTTGATCGTCGTAAGAGTGCGCGCTCGGACCCAGTCCGAGGTATCCCTGTCGCTTCCAGTAGGCGAGGTTATGTTTTGCTTCGAATCCCGGCTTACAGAAGTTCGAAATTTCGTAGTGTTCAAACCCGTTTTCACGCATCACTCGGTCGATCAGAAGTAAGTGGCGCAGCTGCGTGTCTTCGTCCGGGAGTTTCTTGTACATGGCGTGGCCTTTGACCAAAGTCAGCAAATAGCAGCTTAAATGCGTGATCGGGAACGATAACAGGCGCTTCATGGCCGCTTCGAGCTCTTCGTCCGATTGGTCAGGGACACCGCAAAGGAGATCTACCGATACATTTTTAAAGCCCGCAGAGAAAAGCTCATCGAGCGCTGAGAGTGCCTGCGATTCTCCGTGCACGCGGCCGAGCGCCACGAGTCGTTCGTCATTGAGTGACTGCACGCCCATGGAGATGCGATTCACACCCAGTTTCTTGTACTCCTTGATCCGGTCGCGGTCGACCGACGATGGGTTTGCCTCCATCGTCCACTCGGTTGCAGCGTGAACGCGATTCCCCAACTGCAGCGGCTCGATGGCACGTGCCATGGAATCTGGATCTGTCATCGACGGTGTTCCACCACCGAAAAAAATAGTATTGATTTGAGACGAGAGACGATGTGCCTCGCGTTTAGATTCCGCGACTAACGATTTCTCGAATGTACCCGCATCCTCGGGGCGCGTTTTCTCCCGGCCAATTGAGTAAAAGTCACAGTAGTGACATTTGGTCTCGCAGAATGGGAAATGAATATAAAGGGAACGCATAGAATGACGTGGGTTTTACCATAGTCCGTAGCCGGGCGCTTGGTTTTTGGCGGTAGAGAAGCGCTCCTTGGGGATGATGAGTACTCAAGGCGATGTAAACGCGGGAATCATTCATGATGCGATCATCTTTATCTATCGGATCTCAGTGGGAATTTCAGATACACTGAACTCATGTCCAAGCTATTCACGCCCGAAGAACTGACGCTCTCGAATGGTATCCCGGTCCTTTTTCAAAATTTCGATGGGCCGGTGGCTTCGATCTATTGGTGGATCAATACAGGAAGTGCTGACGAAAAACCCAAAGAAGCTGGTTTTGCGCATTTCCTCGAGCACATGCATTTCAAAGACACCGACGCCAAGGCGAGTGGCAAGGCTTCGACCGGCGCGCTGGCTCGTGCGATCGAGAGTTTCGGAGGCGACGTCAATGCCTATACCTCATTCGATCAAACTGTTTATCACGTCACCGTAGCGTCTCATCACTGGGAGAAGATTCTCGATGTTTTCGGAGAGATGGCGCGACCACAAAGATTCCTGAAAGAAGATTTCGTTCGCGAGCGCGAGGTGATCTTAGAAGAACTCAAGCGAGGTGAGGATAGCCCGAACCGCATGCTGTTCCAGGATCTGTTCTCGAACGTTTACTCCAAACACCCTTACGGTCGTCCAGTCATTGGTTTCGCGCGTACGCTCAAGGCGGCGAGCGTTTCGGATCTCGAGGCGTTCTATCGTCGACAGTACGTGACCGGCAATATGGGGCTCGTGCTCGTGGGGCCATTCGATGATGCCCGTAAGAAAAAAATCCTCGCGCTCTTGGAGAAGCGGTTCGGATCCAAGGTGCTCAAGAAAAAAGCGCCTTATTCACTCCCTCGACTGTCAGAGAAACCAGAAAATTCGAAACTCAAATTCTCGACTCGCAAGTTTGACGTGAAAACGCCATCCGCATGCGTGGCTTTCAGGATCCCTGATCTCAAGCACGAAGATCTACCTGCCATTGATCTGCTGGCGAGCGTGCTTGCAATGGGTGAGATGTCCCGCTTGTACCAACGATTGTTCTATCAGGAGAGCGTCGTCACTGATGTAAATGGCGGAACCTACGTACCCAAAGATCCAGGCATGCTGTATTTCGCGCTCGACTGCGAAAACCTCGAAAAGCTAGAACCGGCGTTTCAAGGAATGTGTGAAGAAATCCGCCGCATTCAGGAACACGGTCCAACGGACGAGGAAATCGCGCGGGTCGCGGTCAACCAAGAGAGCGAGCGTTTCTACGCAGCGCAAACCGCCGACGGAGTTGCCGGACGTCTTGGGTTCTTAAAATTCCAAGTCAACGACCGAGAGTTTGATCGCCGTTACTTGGATGCGATTCGTTCCGTGACACCGGATCAGCTGCGTGCGATCGCAGAGAAATATCTGACTTTGGATCGGATGACCGGCGCATTCATGATTCCAAAAGCGACTGAAGGATTCACGACGGCTCCGTTTGAGAAGATCGCTCGGGATACCTTGACGGCATCTCAGCCTCAGGAAGCGCCGAGCGCGCGTCGAACGAAGAAAGGTTCTTCGTTCGATTTGATTCCGGAAAAAATTCGCCTCCCGTCCGGTGCGACGATCCTTTACCGCGATCGCCCGAATTCGCACTTGATGAGCATCTACTCCGCAGTTTTGGGCGGAACTCGCCTGGAAACCGTAGACCCAGTTCGTTCCGCGCAGCAAGATCTCGGAGCAAGCCCGTTACTTGCCGCAACCTGGAACAAAGGTACTCACTCAAAAACGGCCAAACAAATCACCTCGATCATCGAAGGCTCCGCCGCCGGAATGGATGGATTCGCAGGACGAAATACGGTTGGGTTAACCCTGGTCGGCCTAGCACGGGATTGGTCCAAGCTCTCCTCGCTCTATCAAGAAGTTTTACTGGAGCCGAGTTTCAACGAAGAAGAACTCGCGCATGCGAAACGGTTGGCTCAGGACACGATTCGTGGCATCGAGGATCATTCGTCTGCGCTCTGTTCGAAATTGTTCATGGAGACGCTTTTTGAGAAACATCCTTATGGCAAGTTCACGCAAGGGACTTTAGAGAGCGTTGAAGGAATGGATTCCGCGACGCTCAAAGAGTTCCATCGCCGCTGGGTCCAGCCCGAGAATCTCGTGGTGAGCATGGTGGGCAATATCAACCGCAAGGATTTTGAAGCGTTCTTGAAGCAGTTCGACGAAAGCTTAAAGTCCTTCGCCTCCGGTAAGAATCGATTGATTCCAGAAGTTCCCCGAGAAAATGAACTGGTCGCTCCAAGGTGGGTCGAGAGAAAACTTGGGCGCGAGCAAGTTCACTTGCTCACTGGCGGTCTGGGTTTGAAACTCGGTGACGACGATCGTCTCCCACTGCGGGTGCTCTCGAATATTTTAGGTGGTCAGAGCGGTCGACTCTTCATTGAGCTTCGCGAGAAGAAAAGCTTAGCCTATTCCATTGCTCCGGTCTCCATGGAGGGCATGGAAAATGGATATGTGGGTACCTATATCGCTTGCTCCCCTGGAAAACGCGTTGAGGCAGTCGAAGGCATGCGCAAAGTGATCGAGGACTTAGTAAAAAAGGGCCCGACTGAAAAAGAAATGCGCCGTGCAAAAGAGTTCTACCTCGGTCGCCGTGCGATGGACCTTCAAGGTGATTCGTCGATGGCCAGCTATTTCACCTTAGAGGAAGTCTATCGTCTGCCATTTAAAACAGAGGCGGATATCGCGCGCTCGATTGAAAAAGTCACGGCCCGAGATGTCTGTAACCTCGCTCGTCGGTTGTTGCTCGATGCTCCGCTGGTGACGTCTACTGTTGGATAGGAAGAAATTGAGATGATGTCGTCTTTTTTGATTTCATTCACCGCGCTGTTTGTTGCTCTTGATATCATCGGAATATTGCCGCTCTTCCTGTCGCTGACGCAGATGCTGGGTAACGAGGAACGTAAGCGCATCGTGAATACTTCGATGGGCGTTGCGTTGATTTTAGCGATCGTGTTCACATTCGCTGGTCGCGCGATTTTTCATCATCTCGGCATCAGTATTCCGGATTTCAAGATCGCCGGCGGATTGATTCTGCTTCTGATTTCGCTCGCAGATCTTCTGGGGGGGCCAGATTCCCACCAACGTTCCTCGGGCTCGACGGGGATTGTTCCGCTCGCCGTTCCACTCATCACGGGACCGGCGATTTTAACGACGTTGATTCTTCAGGTTGACGTGAATGGATATCTCATCACGCTTGCATCCCTGATCCTCAACTACGCGATCGCGTGGATCGTACTGAAGAACGGCCATCAGGTTGCTCGCGTATTGGGTAAAGACGGAACGGTCGTCCTCTCCAAGATTGCGGCACTTCTCCTGGTCGCAATCTCGGTGTCTATGATCCGTTCCGGCGTCTTTGAGTTGATCGATACGCTTCGAGCGAGGTCCTAGCGCGTCAGCCTCTGCTAGTTACTCAAGCAGTAGATCACGTCTTCGGCGTACAAACGTCGCAAGTTCGGCTCGTTGTAAGGAGCTGCTTTCTCGAGTTCATCGTAGGCTTTGGTGCGGGTACCTTTGCGCTCCACGCAACGCTGCAGTGAACGGATCTTGCGTGGATTCGGCTCTTTCCAATCGCCGCCGGTCGTTTGCGTCGCGGAGACGCTCATGTAGTAGTCTTCTTCGCGAAGGGCGCTGTCGTCTTCGTCCACTCCTGGTTTTGTGCCAACCGCGATATTCGGAATGATTCCCTTGAACTGGTTCGTTCGGCCGCTTGGCTGGTGAAAACGAGAGATCGTTTTTCGGATCAGGACTTTGTCCTCTTGGATCCCGAAAAATGGGAGGACTTTGGAGAAATCGCCGACTCCTTGGACCGTACCTTTGCCGAAGGACCGCGCCCCGACGATCAGGGCACGATTATAGTCCTGCATCGCACCGGCTAGAAGTTCGGAAGCACTCGCGGACCCCGCGTCAACCAAGATCACCAGCGGGAGTTTGGTGACCGCATCTTCGGGTGCATCGTGTCTCTTCTTGAGCTCGTTTGAGATCGGCTCGTGCTGCTCAACGATGGTTTTCTTACCGACGAAATGGCCGCCGATTTCAACCGCCATATCCAGTAGTCCGCCTGGATTGTCTTGGAGATCGAGGATGAAACCCTGGGCACCTTGTTTCTCGAGATCTTGGATCGCCTCCCTCACTTTGATCGAGGTTTTGATGTCGGTGCCCGCCTCAACGCCCGGGTTATCCATAAAAGTGTTTAGTTTCATGTATCCGATTTTGATAGGTCCGTCAGTTGAGAGTTCGTAGGAGAAATTCGGATTTTTGATTTCTCCGCGCTTTACCTCGATTTCAAGAGGTTGGCCGGCACGAACGATATTGAATTTCACGACCGTGTTTTTTTCGCCACGGATGAGCGGGAGTGTTTCCACGTATGGCATACCGACAATGGATTTGTTATTGATCGTGGTGATGATGTCCTTGCGCTTGAGGCCTGCGCGCATCGATGGGCTGTCTTTGGTAATTCCAGTGATCTCCAATCCTTGGTCGGTTTTTTTCAGAAACGAGCCGATACCGTAGAAAACTCTTCGATCATCGTTTTCGATATCGAAAATCGCGTTCGCGTCGATATGCGCATGGGGATCGAAAAATTCTCCGATGCCGGCGTTAAAAAGGGTGGACGCAACGTAGGCTTCGAGTTTTTCTCCCTGGAGCTCGGGACGTATACGCGCCATCAGGTTTTTGTGGAGTTTTGTGAATGGCACCGGCGTAACTTGGGCCATCGGAAAACTCTTGATGACGAAATTGATTCTAGCAGCACGAACTTGTTTGTTGATCCGGTTGTATTGTTCGTTCGTGAACGGTTGTTTCGAGTGATCAATCTCCGTCAATTCATAGAGGGCAGTTTGAGCGGTGACGTCTTCGATTTTTTTTGCGGTGTAGAGGGGCAGAAGCTCAGCGATCTCGGTCGGGTCGGCCAGATACAGAGCGGGCTTGCCCATTTTCGCCAAGGACTGTGCAGCTTTGTAACAGGCGCTGAAGCCGGCGAGCGTCTGGTTACAGGTGGGCAAGAAGAAATCTTCGAAGATCGACATCTTGAAACCAGTTTCATTCCAGTACTGAGCGACGGTTTTCGGCGGATCAGCTGAAAAAGCAGAGAATGAAAAGACTGCGGCAGTGAAGATCGGCAAAAGACTTGCGGTCTTGCCGATCCTCGATTTTGAGAACGGACTCATGGGAGCTCCTTGAGAAGCGTTTGAAAATGGTCTGTGATTAAAGAGTCGCGAGCGGCGCCGGGTGTTTCGAAAAACGTCCGACCTGTCGCGTTCGTGAACTTAGGGTAAGAAAGTTGACCACGCAAGATCGTCTACAGTTTGGAACTTAAATTTTTCGTGGAATGAGGGATAAAATGGTGTGGAACGAAGGGTAGTTGGCCATCAACGCCGGGTGTTTTTGTCTTCTTCAGCGTCTTCGCCGTGAGGGTCGTCGAGCTCTTCGCCGAAATGGCATTCATAGCGGATATCTGAGGTTCGGATCGCTTTATGGAATTCCTCTTCAGTATCCGGTTCGATGTAAGACGTGACGGTTTCTTTGATTTTTTCGAGGAATTCCGGGGTGAGCGTCTTTTTCGTGTTTTTCGAGAAAAGGTTTCGGATCTCATCCCGGAAAAGCGGGAATCGCGTCGCGTTCATGTGTTCTTTGAGACCTTTGACGAAGAGCTCTGAAAGTTCCGGGTTGTAGGGCTTCTTTTTCAGATCCGTAAGCGATTTATCGTAAGCAACCTGGGCTCGGAGTCGTTTCACGAGTCGATCCCGGTAGGCCGAAAGCGCCGGAGGGAGGGACTTGGAAGAAGCTGCCTGTTTTGCGATCTGCTCCATTTCTTTGGGAGTCAGGTTTGGGGTGATTTTCTCCGGACCCATTTGATGCACGGAAAGTAACACGGCCTTGGAGAAGGGGCCCTTCAGTAGGCAAGGACGACCCAGTAAATCGACCTCTACCCCGGACGGAATCGGCTTGGCCGCGATGGCTAAGCGCGCGGCGAGCAATAGCGCCAGACTGGTGACGCGGATTCCGGTGTGGGTAGAGAATGACATGCCCACAGTTTGACAGAGCCGTACCTCGGCTTACAATAGAAATTAGGCTCTTAAGAAAGGGATTTTCTGCGAATGGATGAGTCTTCGAAATCGCTGAAACTGGTTGCTGAACCTGCTGAGTATTTTCACGAGTTATTGAAACAAGCGATCGGCCGTAGCCGAGTGAAACCTCGACCCGAAACCGAAGTTTACCTCCTGAATTTGCTTCAGCAGTTTATGGTCACCGATGCTTTATATCCTAAGGATGCCAACGGCCAATCCAAGGAAGAGCCTCTGGCGTTCATGATCAAAGAGGCTTTCGAGGCCGAAGCGACTCCCAGCCAGCAACGAGCTCTATTTCGCCAAGTGGGAGATGTTTCTCTCTACATGGCGGGTTTTTTTCAAGATAGCTTGAATCGTAAGCTCGTCGACCTCGACTACTACATCGACATGGGTGGGATCGCTTACCAGCGTGTTGCGGTCATGCAGGCAGAAGCGCAGCTTCGACCCATATTTACGGAATTGGCTGATCGATTCTCGATGTTCGTAGATCTCTTGGCCGAGATCAGCGACCAGACATCACTCAAAAACGAAAAGAATCTCCTCCAGATGTACGAGTATTGGATTCGTACCGGAAGCGGTCGCGCCGAACGTACACTCAAAGAAGCGGGCATCCTCCCGACCGCTCAAGCTAAGAAGACCGTCCAATAGAGAAAGCTCGGAACTGACCGACGTCACTATCGAGTGATGATACTCGACCGGATGATCTTGTCGCCCATTTTGATCTTCTTGACGACGTCCATACCTTTGACCACCTGGCCGAAGACCGTGTAGGCGCCGTCGAGCTGCGGGAGGTCGTTTAGGCAAATGTAGAACTGGCTGTCCGCCGAATCGGGATCCGGAGTTCGAGCCATGGCAATAGAGCCTGGTTTGTGTTTGCGTTGGTTGAACTCGGCTTTGAGTTTCTGGCCGCTTCCCCCGCCGCCGGTGCCGGTAGGATCGCCGCCTTGGACGACAAAATCGGGTACGACCCGGTGAAATTTAATCCCGTTGTAGAAACCTGATTTCATTAACTCGACGATTCGTCGGACCGTGTTCGGAGCATCTTTGGGAAAGAAACGAATCTCAATGACCCCTTGGGTGGTCTCGAATTTTCCATGAATAAGGGACACGCCTTTGTCATCGGTCTCGAGTTTTTGGATGACCTGATCACTTGCCACGACCTCATTTTCGGGCGCTGGGGCAGGGGCGGAGGTCGAGGTCGGCGGGAAAAGCGGCTCTTCGCGCACGTAGCGAAGGTAAAAAGTCGCGATCAACCCAACCAGAAGTAAAGTCAGGCCTGCGACAGCGAGTTTTTTGCGATTCGGGTTATTTGCGCTCGGACCTTTCTTCGGGTTTTCATTGTCGGTCATCGTTGATAGTCTCCTAGGTAGACCCTATGTTGCCCCATGATCAAGAAAAGAGAATGAGTTTTTTCGATCACTTCGACGAACTCCGCGCGCGTTTGATGCGGATGTTGTATGCATTCGTGATCGGATTCGGCGGAGGCTACTATTTCTCCGAGCCCGTCATGGCTTGGCTGCGCGCCCCGCTTTTTGAGGTTTTGCCGGTCGAGAAGCAGAACCTCTATTTCACCTCTCTTTTTGAAAACTTTTTCACGCATCTGAAGATCGCAGGCTACCTGTCGGTCTTCCTGTTCTCGCCCTATTTTTTCTATGAGCTCTGGTCGTTCATTTCGCCGGGGCTACGGGAGCGCGAGAAGAAGCTCGTCATCCCATTCATTTCTGCCGCGACGGTGTTTTTTGTGGGCGGTGCGCTCTTTGCGTATTACGTGTTGTTTCCCGTTGGCTTCAAGTTCTTCGTCACTTACGGCGGCCCAGCTGACGTCCCGATGTTGACGATCGATTCTTATTACTCGACTTGTTTGAAGCTGATGCTGCTTTTTGGACTGGGCTTCGAGCTACCGGTATTCATCGTACTGGCCGGCGTGCTTGGATTGGTCGACTCTCAGTTTCTGAAGACGCACCGTCGGAATGCGATTATCGGAATTACCGTGGTTTCG
Source organism: Pseudomonadota bacterium (assembly GCA_027485695.1). GTDB lineage: Bacteria > Bdellovibrionota > UBA1018 > UBA1018 > UBA1018 > JAIXQO01. Next base: position 249,504 of record JAIXQO010000004.1, on the reverse strand, counting down.
GCGCTGTTTGCGCCACCGGACGCGGTTTCGATGTTGATCCTCATGGCGCCATTGATCCTCATGTACGAAGGATCCATTTGGGTCGTCCACGCGATCGGACGCAAGCGCAAGGTCGACGCGACAGTGCCAGCGGAGAAAAACCCGCTCGAAGGCAAATCCGATTACTGAACGAAGTGATTTCCTCAGGAAGTCATGTCAAGAATGACACTGTTTTTGCCGAAAATTCCTCGGTGAATCGTTCAAATCATTTATAAGTGGCGCCCTTTTTTGACGCAGTTTTGGGGGCGGAGAGGAAATCGAAAGTTCCCGTAATCCGCGCCTAGCGCGGCAACTCGGGTGGGTTTATACTGAGAGTGTGTATTACCTAGGTTTTGTTTTTCTTCTAGTGGTGTCGAGTTTTGGTTGGATGTCTTATTCGCGCGCCGAATCGGACAACGTGGGTAGTCACGTGGAAGAGTTCTTCGACGCCATCGACGCACCTGTGACCAAGCGCAAACCTGCCCAGGCAAAAGCCAAAAAGACACCACGGCCAATGGAGTCTCTCCCCGCTGACTCAAGCCGAAAACCAGCGTCCGAATCAGTAAAAAAATGAGGTCTAGAGCGCCGATTTTCATCGTTCGTCTAGACCTCAGTGAATGAACGGCAATTAGCAGCCTATATCGGCGTCGTACGAGATTCCGTAGATTTTACCGGCTCCCTTGTTCGCGGCGGGGGAAAAACTGCGGTACGCTCCTCCACCGGGCGCCCGATTCGATTCAAGTTTGATCACCTTGCGCTGATTGTTCTCGTAGAGTTCGAAGATCGAGAAAATATTGGCATCATCGAGTGAGCCCAGTGCCACCCATTTGAGTCCGTTTGGGTTGTTGGCTCGGCGTTGATTGGTGTTGTACATCAGTTGAATCGTACCCCACTGTTGATAACGGATATCCGCAAATTTCATATCGCTCATGTCGCCAATGTCATCGATATACATCATCGGGAGAGACTTACCTCCGCAAGAAATTCCGTCCGCGTTGAGCACGCATTTCCCGTATTCTGGAATTTGAATTTCATAGCTTCCGCCCATGCAGGCCCAGCTGGAGGTTGAGTTCATGATAGCTATTGTTAGAAGGGCAAAAAGTTTGTTTTTCACGGTGATTCCTTTGTTGTAGTTGAATTCATGATTAACTGTAAAAAATTGGGAAAATTTAGATCTATTCGAACTTTCCGCGTAGCGCATCGAAGTACACGTGTTTGAATAGATTGTGATGGGATCTATTGCCCAAAGAACATGCGGTAAATGTAGGCGGTCTCATTCGAATTTGCCGGGATGAGCTCATAGGTAAACTTGAGACCACCCTGGAAATACGTCGTTATTTGGCCACCATTGAGAAAGCGAAGTTCGATATGCTGGAGAGTGGCTCCTTTGACGACCAGCTGCGGTGCATTGGCAGCTGGAATGGTGTCATATAAAGCGCATCCTGGGCATTTTGCGAACCCGGCTTCTTCGAGCGTGAATTTAAATTTGAACCCGGAAACAATTTGATTGGCGGCGTCCAGGTCCACCATGAAAAGTTCGCTCAGATCATAGGGCATGGGCTGATTCGTTGTGCCGGAGAAACAAACGAACTCACGTTTGGTCGGGACTTTTCTCTGGATCAGAAAACATTCAAATTTATAGGGTTTGGCCATCGATTCGTCGACCATTTCCGAGCGGGCGCTTGAGGTAGCCCCGGTCAGTGTGACGATCAGTGCGCATACAGAGAGGATAACGTTTTTCATAGGAGACTCCTTGGGGTTGAGACTAAAATTGAACAATCGTTCAGTTACATAGTGGTTAGATATATTCTGATGACCGATAGCGTCAAAATGTTTTTGAACAATCGTTCAAAAATGAAATAGAATGGGAAATAAGCGAAACACTTCGATTACTCGTTTATTTCTCAGGAAGGGAGCCTTGGTTGAAATCGCAGAAAAAAACGCCACCCGTAAAAACGCAGAAATCAGTGAGGACCGAGGAGAATCTTCTCGAAGCTAGTGCCTTTTGTATCGGGAACTTAGGCCTGGAAAATGCTTCTATCACTGAGATCGCTAAACAAGCGGGTACGAGTCGAGCATTGGTTGCTCACTATTTTCCGAAGAAAGAACTTCTGTTCGAAAAAGTCGTTCTCTATATCGCGCAAGTCGGTCTGAAATCGATTGATTCATCGATGGGTCATCGAGAGTCCTCGACCGAAGACCAAGTTCTGAACATCGTCCGAAGCAATCTGAATTTTTTCCTGCGGCACAAGCACTACTATCGATGCTTCATCCTGTTCTATCATCACGCCTCGATTGATCGTCGACTGAGGAGACTCAATACCCAGTTTTATGCGCATGCTGTTCGCAGACTGGAGAATATTTTCCTGGAGCACGAGCCGGGAGTACGGGCATCGGTAGCTCGAAAAAAGTCCGAAATTTTGTATCGCACTTATTTTTTCGCCATTCAGAGGTATTTCACGATGGACCACGGGATCACGTCTGAGCAGTGGATGGAGCAGACGATCTCAGAAATCGTCGAATTATTGGCGGTTCTAGAGAACTCCGCGCAGGTTTTTGACCAATAGTTCAATCGAATGTTCGGGATTTCCGAAAAGCCAATGATGGGGTTTCGAACGATTCGAATTTTGATCGGATGGTTTGGTGCGACGGCGGCGCTTCTTTCGCCGTTGGCTGCCGCGACAGATTTCGAGAAGTTTTGCAGGTCCGTGCTTCAATATCCCGAAGCAGCATTTGGGCAGATGTTCGGGAAGGTCGCCTTAGGGCCGTTTATGCTTCAGCCGCTGGACTCGGATCAATTGCTACGGATCATGTTCCGTACGGCTGGGGGAGACTCTTTTAATAAATCTGCATTTTCGACCGAAGCCGGCAACCTCAGTTTACAGGCGACTTTTCGACACGGACTATTCCAAGTGACAGTTCAAACCAGTCATCAAGCGATCGAAGATCATATCCAGCTAGTGTTCTGGGATTTCATTCGAAAAGGGCATCATTTCCAAATGCCTGATGGATTCAAGGGCATTGTTTTTCAGACCCAAACGAATGCCAAAAAACCGACCACCTATTTTTTCTTGAATCTCGCAGCAGGACCGCTTCCGGAAACTGCACCTGCAGCTTACCGCAATTTAGTGAGCGACTATCGAAATCAGGTGTTTTCTACTTATTATGAACGCTTGAAAATCAGCGAGGCGGACGCAGCTAAACTCCGCGAAGCATCAGAAAAAACCGAGAGTCGAACTCTCTTGATGGTGAAGACCCATTCGCCCATCGTGAATTATCCCGAACTCAACCCAGCGCTTCCGCTATATACCGGCGTGAATCCAGCCATCCTGCCGCGAGCGCAACATTCGTTTTACACCGAATTGCCGGAACATTTTGAGATCGAGAGTGGCGTTTCTCTGGTTTACTCATTTTCGCCTGATGAGCTGTTGCCGTTTGAACTCATTTCTAAAATGCGAGCGCCACGAGTAGAAGGGGAGTTGGCATCAGAGCCGGGTCGACTCGTGATCAAAAAGAACAAGGTCGTCGAAGCATCGGTCACCGACTGGGCCCAGATTTCTGCGATGTTTGCCGCTGGCCCACGAACTCAACTCTATATTCAGGCAGATGGAGTCCACCAGCGACTCTTTTCGCAAATGGGGTTTCGACCAATTGGAGTGAATGGTGAATACGCCGGAACACCTTACTCGATCATGAAGATGTCTTCACGGGAGTTCTTAAAGCATCATTCGATGGCTGTGTTTCAGTCAGGAGTATTTCAAGCATCGTCTGCGTGGATGGCCGATCACTGGGGGAAATTGAGTGAACTTTTACCAGGTTTCCGAACGCCTGGTGTGATGGAGCGGATTCAGGAGCTTGATCGTGAATTGACGGATGGTGTTTTTAAGGTCCGTTGAAATCCCATTTTTCCCCCTCAGAAAGAGGGTCGGCGTAGTCCGCGAGGGATCGGAGATCTCACATAGAAGCGAGCTTGAGTTTTCCCGCGTTTTTTCAAAAATGGAAAAGTTTGTAGATCGAGTTGTGCGACACGGCGAGTGACAGTCGGCCCGAGCGCGGTGAGGTAGTCCTCTACCGTGATTCGTTCGCGATCTCTCAGAAGCTGACGAAGGATCTCTTCGCGAGCGTCAGGGGATAATGTCGGGGGTTTCGATAGTTTTTCGAAAATCAGTGACCGCCATTTTTTGAATAAGTGCGCCATTTCGTTTGGCTCCCGGAATCGGGTCTTTTCTATTTTCTGAAAAAATCGCCGAGCAACTGGGATTTGAGTGGGGTTTTCCGCGAGCCAAGCACGCAGGACTAATGGCGGGGACTCAAACCATTTCGATTCGAACGAAAGCGAGATGTTTTTCGGGGAGTTGAGGTGTTGGCTAAACCAGTTTTGCCATTCCTGCGTGGTCATTTGCCTATATTGCGAATAACTATTTAATTCGTAAAGGTTAAAAATGTCTTATAAAAACAAATATTTATCCATTTTATCATGCAAAAAATAAAGAATGATGAAAAGCACATCTTCTTCGGGTAATGTCCGGACTTCGACTTTTCAACCTTGCTCGCGGGATTTCCCTGGCGGGCTCCGGATTTCCGGCGATCATCGCCGAAGCTCCTGCATCCATAAGGAAGGCATTACAAATGGCTAAGACTGTTCTTGCTGGTTACGAAACGACTTTCATCACCCGTCCGGAAATGACGGATGACCAACTCCGCGCGCTTCAAGAGAAGCTCAAAGAAGTCGTCGGCCAGTACAAAGGCGCCCTCGTCTCTGAAGAAGACTGGGGAACCCGTAAACTCGCATACAAAATTGAAAAAGAATCCCGCGGACGCTACACGCACTACGTGTACACGGGAACTGGCAACGTTGTTTCTGAGATGGAGCGTAACCTGCGCCTCAACGAACACGTTCTCCGCTTCCTCTCCGTGAACGTCGCCGAAGAATTCAACGGCGAAGAGTACGCCAAGCGCAAAGACACCCTCAAGGCACAAGCCAAGAAGCGTGAAGAAGAGCGCGAAGCACGCCGTGAAGAGCGCGCGGCTGAACGCCGTCGTTTCGAAGCTGAAGAGCGTGGCGGCGGAGATGACCATTCGGATTCTTCCTCCTCGGAGGAGTAATTCCGGGTGAATCGGAACCGAGTAGTCGGATTCTTGAGAACTTGGTATCGGGCGACGCCGCTATTCATGGGCGCCGCCCTTTTTTTGAGCGCATTTTTCGCGTTCTTGTCGCCGCTTCCGGTGCTTCTGGCTGCGTTCCAATTTGGCGCGCTCTGGGCTGCGGTTTCGCTGGCAGCTAATTCGGCGATCATTTATTTCGCTGGCCAACCTTCTCTTGCATATTTGTTTTTAGCGCTGACGTTGCCGCTTTTGCTGGTTGTACCGACGATGTTGGTTCGGCCCTCCGGTACGATCGAGCGGACGACGGTCGTTGCGTGGCTCGCACAACTGGTTTTCGTTTTCGGCGGCATTTATGTGTTCAGCCGGGTGCAGGGAATCCATGTGGGGCAAGAGATCCGAGACGCTTTGGATCAGTTCGCAAAACTCTTCAGCGAAGGTCAGGGGCAGAAAAACCTGATGAACGCTGATGAGATTGCGGAATGGAAAAAGGCGACCTGGGAGTCACTTCCGTCCTCATTCGGGACCGCCGCGCTTTTGTCCGTTTGGGCGACGATTCATTTCGTTGTTCAGTTCAACCCGAAAGGGCGGATGAGTGCTGTAGGCAAAACGAGAGAGACCCTTCAGGCCTGGAAACTCAATGATTACGTGATCTGGCCGGCTCTGGTTCTCTGGGGCATCGTGCTCTTCGCTGAGGGTAAAACCTATGTAATTGCGCTGAACGGGCTTAAAATCTTGCTCGCGTTCTTCGCGATTCAGGGCGTAGCAGTGCTCTCGTCCCTTTTCGACCGTTTCAGATTATTTGGTTTTTTCCGTTCGTTGGTCTTCTTGCTGGTCATCTTTTTCATGATGCCCCTGCTGTTATCGGTGGGTTTCTTTGATCAGTGGTTTGACTTTCGGGCTAAATTCAGGCAATCAAATTCTAAACTTTAAAGGAGTTCCGCCATGTTAGTCATCCTGCGTGAGAACGTAGAAAATCTGGGCCGTATCGGTGATGTCGTCAACGTTTCCGAAGGCTTCGCTCGTAACTTCCTTCTGCCACGCAAACTCGTCGCTCTCGCTGACGCGAACAACGTGAAGCAGATCGAAAATCAAAAGAAGATCCTTGAGAAGAAGCGCATCGCAGCACGTGCGGTCTCCCAGGATCTCGCTAAGAAAATTTCCGATACGAAAGTCACGCTCTCCCGCAAAGTCGGCGAGAACGACAAACTCTTCGGCTCCGTTTCTACTTCGGACATTGCAGACGCCCTCAAGGCAGCTGGTGTTTCGGTTGAGAAGCGCATGATCCAGCTGGATCAAGCTATCAAGACGCTCGGCGTTTTCGACGTAACGGTGAAGTTCGACCAAGACGTCGTCGCTCCGGTCAAAGTCTGGGTTGTCAAAGAAGAGTAATCTTCGAATACAGTTGAGAAACTTTTTGAGAGGCGTCCTTGGAAACGAGGATGCCTCTCTGCTTTTTGTTTTGGGCCGTCCTGGCCCAAAATCCGCCAGGCGCGTTCCGCGTGAAAGTTCTCTGTCCTGAGAATTTTTTGTAGAGCACATCGACTAATCATCCTCTGTTCAGAAAATGACTCATTCTGCCGGTGCGCTCGTTGTGATAATCGTAGAGTTCGAGATGCGAATCACGCATCAGCTTAGGTCGGGGGGGCCGTAAACTTGGCAATGAGAATTCCGCCGCATAACTTAGAGGCCGAGCGTTCCGTATTGGGCGCCATCCTTCTCAATAACGAGTCCATCCACCGCGTCGTCGAAGTGGGCATTGAGCCCCGCGACTTCTACCTCGACGCCCACCAAAAAGTATTCGAACTCCTCCTGCAGCTCTCCAGTCGTGGACAACCGCTAGACCTGGTGACGTTGACGAACAGTCTGCGCGATCGCGGATGGTTCGACTCCATCGGTGGAAGCGGTTTTCTCGCGTCTCTGGTCGAAGACACTTTTGCGATTTCAAACGTCGCCTATTACGCCAAGATTATTCGCGACAAGGCGCTCATTCGTCGCATGATCGACGTATCCGCTGAGATCGCCGAAGCGGCCTTTGACCGCGTTGATGATGTCGATGCGTTCTTGGATGAAGCGGAGAAAAAAGTTTTCTCCGTTTCCGACGTCAAACTGACCAAATCATTCTCCTCCATGCAGGAGATCATTGTTCAGAACATGCATGCGATCGAGGAGGCTTCCTCCAAGGGCGCGGCCGTCACCGGGCTTTCGACCGGTTTCACCGAGTTCGATAAGATGACTTCTGGTCTGCATGGCGGCCAGCTCATCGTCATCGGTGGGCGACCAGCAATGGGTAAATCCTCGCTCGTTGTTTCAGCCGCGCAGAACGCCGCGATCCAAGGTGGAGCGGTCGTCGCGATGTTTTCGCTCGAGATGAGCAAAGAGGAACTCGGACTGAGGATGATTGCGAGTACTGCTCGAATCGACTCCAAGCGCCTGAAACTCGGTCGCTTAGTTGAACGAGATTGGGGCCGTTTGGCCACGGCCGCGGACCAGCTCTCGAGAGCAAAACTGTTCATCGATGATTCTGGTGATTTGACGGTCATGGACATGCGCGCGCGTTGCCGACGTTTGCAATCCGTTGAAAAACGCCTGGATCTGGTCATCGTAGACTACCTTCAGTTGATGAAAGGCTCCAAAGCATCCAAAGGTGAAAACTCGCGTGAACGAGAGATTTCCGAGATCAGCCGAAACCTGAAATCACTCGCTAAGGAACTGCGGGTTCCGATTATTGCGCTTTCGCAGCTTTCTCGTGCTCTAGAAGCGCGTACTGATAAACGTCCGATGCTCTCCGATCTTCGTGAATCGGGCGCTATTGAGCAGGATGCTGACATCGTCGGATTCGTTTATCGCGACGAAGTTTACAATAAAGAGTCCGAGGATAGAGGCATCGGCGAACTGATCATCGCCAAACACCGCGCCGGTGAGACCGGTACTGTTCGTTTGGCGTGGCTTGGCGAGTTTACGCTCTTCGCGAATTTGGCCGGAGATGCACCAGGTGCACCGATTCCTCCGTCTTTTGGTAGTGGCGGCGGAAAACGATCGGATGACATCACGCTCTAACTCGTGAATGAGTCCGTTCCGTGGACCTGTTTTCATATAAATGATTCAGTAAATTTGAAACACTATTGCTGACTCCCAGGATAAAAACGGGAGTTCCAGATGGAGGGCCTCGATCGATTTCATACATATTCACTAGATGAAAATCCGATCTTTTGCTCTGGCGTTCGTCATTTTCGGCTTTGCTTCACTCGCTCATGCGGACTGCCCGAAGTTTGCGGGTGACTACCGTTTGTCGAATCGTGGTTGCACGGTTGTCGACGCCACCGAACTGTCGCAAGCGCTCGCCACACCAGGGCACGCCATGGATTTCTCAGTCACTTCGGGGTCCGTGAGCATTCATGCGAATCAAGGTATTCGCATCCAACAAATGATGTCCGATTGCAGCGGATTCACCTGGAGCCGTACGGATGAGAGTACCGTTTATACGACGATCTATCCAAAATCCGGGGAGACCGCTCAGAAAAACGGCTGGTTCGAGGCCCGGACAAAAGTCTCAGTGCAGACCATCTCGAGTTCGAACTCAATCGCCTTTCAAGTGAAAACGACCGATCGCAAAATCGTGCCTTACCATTACCCGGTTCCGGGTTTCGACTTGTTCAATCCAGATGCTCACGCGAAACCTTACTGGGAGAACGAAGTCGAGACGGGGGCTTGGACCATCTCTCCTGATCGTAACCGCCTCTCGTTCCATTCGCAGACTAAGACGGTCATTCAAGGCGACGTGAACATGCGCCAACAAGAGATCTCGTGTGAGTTCGAGCGAGTGCGCTAGGTCCACACTGAGGAACGAAGCCTAACTTAGCGAGACTCATCAAGCTTTTGTCGCACCGAATCCATTGGTCAACGATGGGGCCTCTAGTCTAGGCTCGGGCCTTGAATTCATGGGCTTAATTCGGTTTTTACTCGTCACTACGGCGCTCGTTCTCTCCTCGTGTTCCCCGAGCATGTTCTCTGGGAAAAAGGGAGATTCTCGTCTGGAGGCGCAGCGTGGTTCCCGCGAAGGTCGGCCTTCTTGTCCAAGCTTGGATCTTGCCGGAGATCGATTAACGACCGCGGAGTTTCGTGGCCTCCTTCAATGTTTCAATTCAAATGGTTCGATCCAACCGCTCGTGGATTGGATCTCTGCTTCTTCGGATCAGGCGGTTGCACCGCTCGTTGACACTTTAAATCGTTTTCTTTTTGCACCGGGAGCGCCTCGCGAAGAGTCTCGGTCGATTCTAGAACAACTCCAAGAGTCTGGCGAGCTGGAGTCTTTTCTTAAGCGTTTGTTCACCGTATTTGAAGAAGGTGACGCGATCGCGCGCGCTGTTTCGCATCTCAACACGAACAATAACGCCGAGGTAAGAAACAAGCTTCGGCGACTGACTCCCGAACAGGCGTACCGTGCGATCCATGCCTTAGAGCGAATGATGAAACAGCCGAGCTACGCGTCCATGCGAACCGCGGTGCTCAGATTCAATCCACCTGAGGATGTTCGAAAACGAATCATTCAGGCCACGTCTAGAATCACGCAAGCATTCAAACGGGATGCTTCCGCCCAAGCAATAGCGACGCGAATGAGTCCGCGTGAGTTAGTGAATCTATTCCGCCAGATTCTCGGACGGGATTCCTCCGAGTTCCAGTCGCGTTTTGCAGCCGCGGAACTGGTGCTGAGAACACTAGGTTCAGATCAAGCACGACGCTTGGATCAAGTATTGCGATTAGTCTCAAGCCTAAATGCTCCCGTGAGTTGCATGAACGATGGTCGTCGTTTCGACGACGCCTGGAAATTCATCAACGAAGAGTTTAAGCAAAAGCCCAATCTCGAGCTCAATGAATTCGTCACACATTTCGCGGCAACGACTGCACTGGTGATCCGAGATTTCTGCGCGGTACCGCCGGGATTCTACCAGGAGTTCCCAAACTTCTTTGATCTAGCGACTTCGAATATCGGTGAACCAGCGCTTGAATGGGTTCATCGATTGACTGAAGCCGGAATCGCTTACGACTTAAGCCGGTTCATGTCGAGCCATCGAGAAGATATCGTGCTGTTGTTCTCCGAATTGAACCGCGCGGAGGTACTGACGCCTGCGATTTTGGCGATTTCTTCGATGAACGACGCGGATGCCGAAGATCTTCTCAGCGTCGCGCGCGATCTCATCGGCGGAGAGGTCGTTCTCACCGAAAACCAAGTGGAGCAAACGGCGGGTTTGGTCTCTGCACTTGCGCAAGTAGCGGAGCCCGCACGAATGTCCGAGAGCGCCGGAGCGCTCCAAGCTATTTTTGTTCGCGGTTCGCAGCATCCTTGGTTTTCTGGTATTCACTCGGCGATGCTCGAGGTTCGCTGGCAAGATGCGCCAGAGTTATTCAAGTCCGATCGAGCAGGAGCGGGAATCAAATTTCTTTGGGAACTATCGCGTGACGATCGCCTCAGTGGTCTGATTCTAGACGTCTTTAAGTTGTTTCGTTCGTCTAATGAGGTGCGATTTGATTTATCGCGACGGGAGTCTTGGACGACTCGTATGGATTTTCATCGTCGAGCTGAATCTGATTTTCCAAAGCTCGTCTATCAACCGTCGCAGTCGGCGCAAGATCAAGCCTGTCGTCGGTTGAAATACGATCAAAAGTGGGAAAGTCAATTCGCAGACTATTTTCTTTGTCTCGGTCGCCCAGCCGAGCTCGCTGCCCATTATCAGGGACTCGAGGACCGAGGGCTATTTCGTCCATTTATCGAAACGTTTTCCAAATGGCCTTGGGACCGTGATCAGTTCCGCGTGATGCTTCCGGGATTTCGGGAGTTCATCGAGTCCGGTGATTTGGGTGTATTGATCAATCGTGGCGGAGCGGCTATTGACACGTTCGCCGAACCACTCGTGCGGTCACTCTCGCAAGCAATGAACAAGGTTTCAGAAGGCGGGCATACGATTCTGGTTCGACTCGCGACGCTCACGCGGGATGCGACCTTTTTCGCAGATTTGCGTCGATTGCTGGATGGAACGAAACGAAGTTACACGATTCCGTCGCTTGCGGCTTTTCCGGGCACGGAGCAGATGTCGAAATATCTACGCGCCAAGGAATGCGTGATCGACGAAACTCAGATTCAGGCGCGCACCCGTGAGATCCGCTCCCAATGGATGACAGCTCTCCCTCATAGAGGTACGGGTGAGTGGAGGAATTTCTTGGGCGCGCTCGCGAGTAGTGAAGGATCTCAGGCTGTTCAAGGAATGATCCGCGCGTTTAGTCTCGCTCCAGGTGAGCGCAAGAGTGATCAAAAGCGATTCACGGCGTCGGACCTTTATCAGTTTATTTCACGGTCCTCCGAATCCGCCCAACCGATCTCGATTTACGATGTGCCACTCGGTACCACACGGGTCGGAGTATTCACGAATCTCGAACGTTTGGAGTTGTTGCTTCAGTCGGCGGATTTCAAGTTCGTGCTACCCGGTAATTTTGCCGAAAAGTTCATGACCGAGTTCGCGCTGGCATGGGGTGATGAGCCTCGTGAGACGTGGCCCGCATCGATCCGTGAACGCTATGTTTCGTCTCAGCCGAAACGACTCGTAGACGTCGTTTATGAGCTGGAATCGATGTTGAAGCAGTATGAAGGTCTCGGTGGTCTGCCGAAAATCGATAATTGCGACAACCTCGCGGATGGCTTGGGCATACCCAAAGATCCACGCCACTGGTTCCGCGCACCGGTTCCGAATCGAATCAAGGCAAGACTATTCCAGATTCACCAAACATTCCCGCTGCTCCGAGAGGAGCTTGAAGTCCAAGCGGGTAGTCGAGTGCCGGGAATCAAGATCATCCGAGAAATCGCATTTCAGTTTTGGGATGCCGGTTCGATTTCGACGCTCACTCAAGCCGGACAGCTGGGAGTGATCCACGCGGTTTCGCGGATTTTTTCCGAACGGATTTATGAAGCTCAGCGCGTGAGTGGTGAACGGGCCATGACTCGGCTTTTTGCGGATCCAGATTTTGCAGTGTCCGTCGGTGAACTGCTGAAGTTCGCTGCGAGAACGCCGATCTTAGAGAATTTACTCCGTAGCGACATATCGTTTGAAACCGTGCAAACCGCGCTCGAAGGTGGACTACTCTTTTCGCGATATATGCCGAGTGGAACGATAAAAATCATCGCTGATCGGTTGGCCGCCTCCCCAGATTCGGAGTGGGTATCGGTGGGGAACTGGATCGATCAGGCAAAAACACTGTCGGCTGCGGATCTCAAAAATAGTTTCGAAGAGGTGCTGGCTCTGAGCGACCAGGAAGAAGCGCCACGAAGTGCTGCATTTGACCGGGTCATGAATGGGCTTTGGAAAACGGAGTTGGAGACGCGATTCGTCGTCGAGTGGGCGTTCGCGGTTTTGGGGGAATCTGGGAATCTAGGATCTCTTCCGAATTGGAGTGTAGCGGATCGTCAAAGAATTGTCGGGATGCTTCGGGAGTTCACCGGCTATTTGTCTGAAAATGACGGAACCATCCGGTCGGCCTCCGCTCGGAACGCCCGTGAGCGGTGGATTTCCGATTCACTCAGTGGACCATCCGTGGCGCGGATGGCGGATTGGATCCGTCAGGATCCGAAAGCGGCAGCGGCGACTCTTCGACGCTTGATGATAAGTTTCGGATCAAATGATTTTCAAAAGTTTTTAATGACGGCGGCAAGACAGCTTCCGCGTTGACGACCCTGAGAGGTGGGCGGAGAATCAGGTTATATGTCTCAAGCCACCGATCTCCAGACCCTGACCGCGGAAATCCGCCAGAAAAGCCAATTCATCGATGAAATCTTCGCAGAGACCTCCCACATCGTCGTGGGTCAGAGGATCCTCTTGGAACGCCTCCTGATGGCTCTACTTTGTGACGGCCATGTTTTGTTGGAAGGACTTCCGGGATTAGCGAAGACCCTGACGATCAAAACGCTCGCGAACGTGATTCATGCCGATTTCAGCCGAATCCAGTTCACCCCCGATCTGCTCCCCAGCGACCTCGTCGGGACGATGATCTTCAATCAAAAGAACGGCGATTTCACTCCTCGCAAAGGTCCGATTTTCTCGAACCTTGTTCTTGCCGACGAGATCAACCGGGCTCCCGCCAAAGTTCAAAGCGCGCTTCTCGAAGCAATGGGTGAGCACCAAGTGACGATCGGCGAAACGACTTACGATCTCCCTGAGCTTTTCACGGTGCTGGCGACGCAAAACCCAATTGAGCAAGAGGGGACTTACCCACTCCCAGAAGCCCAACTCGATCGTTTCCTGTTTAAGGTCCGGGTCGGCTATCCAAACATGGAAGAAGAGAAAATCATCCTAAACCGGATGACTTCGTTCCAAGAGATCAAAATCAACAAGGTCTGCCATCCAGACAAAGTTCTCGCCGCGCGGAAACTGATCGGCCAGATTTTCATGGACGAGAAGGTCAAGGACTACATCATCAAGCTGATCTTTGCGACGCGTTTCCCCGAGAAAGTCGGGCTCGAGTCCATCAAGAAATGGATTCAGGTCGGCGCAAGCCCGCGGGCAACGATCGCACTCGCCAAGACCGCACGGGCGAACGCGTTCATTCAGCACCGAGCATTCGTGACCCCAGAAGACGTTAAGAGTGTGGTTTATGATGTGCTTAGGCATCGTTTGATTTTGACGTTCGAAGCCGAGGCCGAAGGTATCGATTCAGAGGCCGTGATCCGTAAGATTCTCGAACAGGTCGAAGTACCGTAAGGTCGAGGAGATCAATGGACTCAACCGAGATCGCCAAAAAAGCTCGGCTGCTCGAGGTCCGGACGAAACGGCTTTTGGATGAATCGCTGAGCGGTTCATTTAAGAGTCCTTTCAAAGGCCAGGGTCTCCAGTTTTCTGAGCATCGACAATATATCCCGGGAGACGACGTCCGTCACATTGACTGGAAGGCGAGCGCACGCACTCGGGACCCGTTGATGAAGAAGTACGAAGAGGAGCGGGAGCTCTCGATTCTTCTGGTGCTTGATTTGTCGCGATCAGGATCGTTTGGAACGAGCCGCACAACCAAACGAGATTTGTTGCGTGAAACGGCAGCGATGCTTGCTCATGCGGCGACGATCGCCGGAGACAAAATCGGAATCGTCACGTTTGCCGAGGGCGTGGTTGAAACGCTTCCGCCCAAAAAAGGCAAAGCCGCACTTCATCGAGTGCTAGCCGCTTGTTTCGCGGAGCCGGCATCTGATCGAGGTTCTCGTCTGGATCTCGCCCTCTCACGGGCGAATCAAATCCTGAAACATACGGGTGTTGTATTCATCCTTAGTGATTTCGAAGCAAAAAATTACGAGGACCAATTGCTACCGCTGGGGCACGGACATGACGTGATCGCCGTCCGTGCGTTCAATGCGCAAGAAGAGCGTATTCCACCCATCGGATGGATTCGACTCGAAGACCCAGAAACGGGTAAGGTCTCGCTGGTCGATACGTCATCTTACCGATTTCAGAACTGGCAGAAAATCAAAGCCGAGAAAAAAGAAAAAGACTTACGTTCTGTTTTTCTGCGGTCAAAAGTGGAGGATCTGAGCATTGAAACCGAAGACGATCTTTTTCGTCGCTTGGTGCTTTTTTTCGGCGCACGTTCTCGTCGCCGCTGAAACGCCCAAAAGCGCATCACGCTACTCAATACAACTCGATTCGGCGATCAGCCAGATCGAGCTGGGCGTCGGTGTGCCGTTTCAAGCCACTTCCGTGGATGGTAGCGAGATCGCGCTAGCACTCGACTCAGGGATCACCTTCGCGACCGAAAAAAATGATATCGCGCTCGTTCGTGGATCGCTGATCTTCTTCCTGAAGACGGGAGAAGTGGCGGTTCCCCCTTTTACGATCAAGTCGGTCGATGGCACTGAGATCGGTAAGACCAACTCATTTACGGTTCAAGTGGTCGGCCCTGGACAGAATTCCGAAGAGCTGAAGCCGTATGATCCGCTCATGCTTCGGTTTCCTCGCCTCTGGATTTGGGGCGGGGTGCTTGCCGCGCTCCTTATTTTGGGTGGCATCGTTTATGCGTTGGTTCGCTATTCCAGGAGGAATTCCGCGCTTGCTGTGGTGGATCTTCGGACGCCGACACAAAAGGTCTTGGATGAAATCCGTAAGCTCGAAGGGATTCCGTCGTTTCAAGAGCGTAAATACAAAGCGCTTTGCCATTTGCTGTCGGATCGACTCAAGACCTATCTCAGTTTTGCGTACGGGATCCCGGCCGAAGAATCGACGACTACTGAGTTGTTTCAAAGGCTCGATGGGAAACTGATCGCCTCTCAGAACGGTGAACTCCGGTCCATTTTTCAGGTGCTGGATTTGGTCAAGTTCACTGATTTTGCTCCGACCGAAGATGAGATTCGGGCCGTGCATAGTCAGTTAGTGGCATTCATCACTGCAAGCTCAACGCCGGTATCACCTGAACCCGTTTTATCCCCCGGGGAGGCGAAATGAGACTCGCGGATCCTTGGGTACTCCTGATTCTGATCCCGCTTGCGTGGCTTTGGTTTTGGTCGAAGAAACGCCAAGTGGAGTCGCGCGTTTACACCGGCAAGTCGATCCCCGTCGATATGCAGAGCGGTTTTGTACCTTTGGTGCTCCAGATTCTACGAGTCGTTGCGGTGGTTCTACTGGTGGTAGCAGCCGCACGTCCGCAATCGAGTTCCCGGGAAACCGAGCGGCAGACGAGTGGTATCGACATTCTGATGATTATGGACGTTTCAGCTTCCATGAACATCGAAGATCTCGGTGAAAAACCACGACTCGATATCGCAAAACGAACGATGGAAGATTTCATCCGGGGCCGCGACAACGATCGCATCGGGTTCGTCGTATTTAGCGGGGAGCCACTCACTCTTTCTCCTCCGACCCTCGACTATGGCCTCGTTCTTCAGGAGCTTCGCAAGGTAGAGACGGGCGTACTGAAAGACGGTACCGCGATTGGTGATGGCCTCGCGCTCGGCGTGAATCGCTTGAGAAATTCGACGGCCAAGAGTCGAGTCATTATTTTGCTCACGGACGGAGACAGCAACATCGGCCAAGTGGATCCATTGACGGCAGGAGACCTTGCAGCGGGTTTCGGCATCAAGGTCTATACGATCGCAATTGGTCGTGAGGGGCGGGTGAAACTCCCGATCCGCCGCAAGACTTTTACCGGCGACGTGGTCACGAACTATCAGTGGTTCGACAACGCACTCAACACGGAACTGCTTCAGCAAATCTCGGCTGCGACCAACGGTAAATTCTATCGGGTTCAGGATGAGAAAACGCTCGATGAAGTTTTTTCCGAGATCAATCACTTGGAGAAATCGGAACTCAAGGTCAAAGAAAAAATTCGCTACGACGAGCGGTTTCAGCTCGTCGCCGTCTTAGCACTTGGTTTCCTTCTCCTTGAAATTCTGTTCTCTCGTTTCGTGTGGAGGGTCGTCGCGTGATATCGCTCGGTCCGATCGTTTTCTTCAAAGCCAAATGGATCTTGGGCGCCCTCGGTGCCCTGGTCTTTTTCTTTTTTGTGAAACAGCGGATCGTGAGCGAACGTAAGCAGTTCGAAAAATTTATCTCCGAGTCTCTCTGGGGACGCGCGATGAGTGCGATCCCGTATGAACGCGCGGAGCGAGATTTGCGGATGGTTTCGATCATCGCGGTTTTCCTCTGCCTGGCGCTGGCGCGGCCTCAGTGGGGCGTGATCGAGGAGAAACATCAGACTTCGGGCTTGGATATTGTGGTCGCCGTTGACGTGTCGAACAGCATGGAGGCCGAGGACGTCGTTCCGACTCGGCTCAAAAAAGTGAAGTACGTGCTGAAACAGATGGTTTCTCGCTTAGCGGGAGATCGCGTGGGAATCGTTGCTTTTGCCGGTTCAGCGCACCTCCAAAGCCCGCTGACCAATGACTACGACTATTTGCTCGAGGTGATCGAGGGACTCTCGCCGACGCTCGTTTCGAATCAAGGTACTGACTTAGGCGCCGCTCTCAAAACGAGCGTGGATACATTGAATCGGGGAGCCGAGCAGCTCGGTTCGGCCGATCAACCGAACTCGGCGGCAAGTCGTGTAATCCTACTCGTCAGTGATGGTGAGGATCACGAAGAGCATATTGGTGCGACGATCGATCTTTTGAAGCAAAACGCCGTGAGTTTTTTTGCGTTTGGCGTGGGAACGGAGACAGGAGTTCCGATCCCAGTCCGTGATCCGAACGGACTTCGTGTCGGTTATAAGCGGGATCAACGGGGAGAGACGGTGATGAGCCGGTTTCATCCAGAAGTCCTCAAGGAGATCGCAAGTCCTCTGAATGGTCAGTATTGGACCTTGGGTTCCGGCGAACGAGAAATGGAATCGTTTCTCGCCGCGCTGGATGGACTATCGCGTGGAAGTCGCCAGGAACAAAAAGTAGTGACCCGACAAGAGCGTTTCCAATGGCCGCTGGGCGGTGCGGTGATGGTACTATTCTGGTTCATTCTGGGTGGACGTAAACGTCGCAAGCTTCCAGCTGTAGCGGCGATCTTGCTTGGAGTTTTGATCTCGACTCGAGTTCATGCCGATACGACGCTGGGCGGGTACCTGGGCAATCGTGAAGCAATGAAAAGCATCGAGGGCAAAGACTACCCTCGCGCTCGCGAAGCTTTGAAACAGGCTCAACTCTCGGATCCAGAGTCTCCGGAACTGCTCTTTAACCAAGGATCCGTCATGAGCCTGGAGCAAGATGCCAAACGCGCCTCGGAAAGTTTCAGCGGAGCTGCAGACGCATTCCGCGCGCAGAACCGCCCTGCCGATGCGGCCAAGTCTTCGTTCAATGCCGGGTTAGCCCTCGAAAAAGCCAAAGATATGAACGGCGCAATCGAGCAGTACCTCAAGTCCATCGACGACGCCAAGCGATCGGGGGATTCCAAGCTTCTAGAGCAGTCACAGCAAGCACTCCTTCGTGCCGCCCAGTCGCAATCCCAGTCATCGTCTTCGGATGAGAAAGATGAAAAGTCCGAAGACAAAAAAGATGGTTCGAAATCCGAATCGAAACCGAACGACAAGTCGGGCGAAGATAAAAAGGATTCTTCCGAATCCGAAAGCAAAAAAAATCAAAAGCCTGAGGGTCAAGAAAAAGGCCAAAAATCAGGAGATTACAAAGGCGTCGGACAAAAACGCGAATTCAAATCCGAGAAGCTCGATGCCCAGGCAGCAGCCGAAGTCATGAACGAACTTTCCCGAAAAGAGAAAGAGCTCCAAGAAAAAATGCAGCGCCAAAAAGGGCGCCCCCAGAGTTTAGAGAAGGATTGGTAGAGATGAAACTGAATCGTCTTTTTCTTCGGACCGCAATTGTCGCATCTGTTTTCTGTGCGACCGTCGCCCATGCTGTCGATATGACAGCAGAGGTCGATCGTACGGAGATCGCCGATGATGAGAGCGTTACGCTCCAGGTGAAAATCAAAGCCGACAACGAAGTTCCGATGGAGGAGCCGCAGTTTTCCGCACCAGATTTCGAGACGATCAATCAATTTCAATCCTCGTACATTCAGTCCTACTACGAGAACGGCAAGGTCGGCGCCGTGTTCGAGCGGACTTTCACATATGTCCTTCGCCCTAAGAAACAGGGCAAGCTCACGATCGATCAGATCAAAACCAAGGTGGGTGCCGAAATCTTGAACGCAGCGGGGCTGTCGATTCAAGTGTCAACGGGCGGACAAGCAACGCCTCCTCCTGCGAACTACGGTGGGGCCGGGAATGGACTTCGCGGTTCCGGTAAGGTCGGCAAAGGAGCTGCGGTATTTGTTCGCGCCGAAGTGGATCACACTTCGGTCGTCAAAGGTGAACCGATCACCGTCAGCTATTATTTCTACTCGCGGCATCCGAGCTTCAATGTGGTGGCGGAGAAGTATCCAACGATGAGTGGATTTCTGAAAGAAGAGCTCGATATGCCGGTTTTGACCGGTAGACTCTCGGCTCAGATCGTGACCTTGGACGGAGTCGCTTATCACCGTGCGCTCCTTGCTCGTTATTCCGCGTCCGCTCTCAAAGAAGGCAAACTCGTCATTGATTCGATGTACACCAAGGCCCAGTACGTCGAGCAACCGAAAGCGCGGGGCGGAGGATTCGGGGACGAAGAGGATTTGTTCTTCCAGTTTTTCAATCAGTTGGCTCCGCGAATCGCGCAGCTCAAGACCGACCCGGTGACGATCGAGGTTCAGGCGCTTCCGCCAGCGCCTCCGGGATTTGATGGCGCAATCGGCGAATTTAATTGGGTTGCCGTCGCAGATCGTACCTCGCTCAAGGTCAATGAGTCGATGAACTGGACTCTGAAACTCGAAGGCAAAGGCAATTTCGCTAATCTCAAGATGCCCAAGGTCGAGCTTCCGGATGGACTTCAGCTCTATGAGTCCAAGGACCAACTCCGAGGTGGCAAGGCCGGTACCCAGGGTGAAAAAATCTTTGAGTCGCTCATTGTTCCACGGTCGGGGGGGAGTTTCACGCTCCCAGCGGTTCCGTTTACGTTCTACAGCCCTCGCAAAAAACAATACGTCACCATCAAGAGTGACACGATACCGATTACGGTCGAGGGAGTTGCCGACTCGACCTCGCCAGACAGCCTGGCTGATCGTCGCAGTGATCAGACCTCTAAAACGCTTTCGGGTGATGTACCAGAAGCTACTTCCAATCCGGTTCTCGGGCAGGCGGCCGCCTGGAAGTTGCCTAAGTTCAAACTGAGATTTCGCGGCAAAGAGCTGGTGATTCAACTACTCGCGCTGCTCTTGATCGCACTCTCAGTGATCGGGGTCATTTGGATCCGGAAAAACCCGGGACGTGGACCGAGCCGGGGACGCCAGCTTCGAGGAGAAACCGAACGACTTCGTCAGGAGTTCAGGAAGCTGGATTGGGCTACGGTCGCGCCCGACGAGGCACTTCATTTCTATGGTCAAGTTCAGGATCATTTGATGGAGCAGATCTCCGAAGCTCAGGGGCAAAATATCCGGGCTTTGACGCGTTCCGAACTTCAGGAAACCGTTAGAAATGCTGGTAAAGTCGGGGAAACACTCTGGAATCGCATCGTCACTGTGCTAGAGTACGGGGAGCAGGTTCGGTTCGGCGGAGTTGCAAGTTTCGACCGGGTTCGGGCAAAAGAAGTCGCCCAAGAAACGTTCGAGTGCATCGAGGCCCTAGAGGGGGTTCACTCCTCACCGAAAACGGCAAAAGTTTAAAAGACTGATCCAACAGATCGAAAAAATTGAGATCCTGGCAGCTCCTTCACTTTGGATGAAGCTCAGAGCGCCGATCGTAGGTTTGGGGTGGCATTGTCGTCATCCCACACACAAGGAGAAGCAATTCCCATGGCTCTAGGCACAGGGGCGAAAGCCCGTTTTCAAGCGATCAAAGAGATCCAATCCCGTAACCCAAGAAAAATCGACCCACCTCGCGACGAAGACGGCAAACGTCTTCCGGTCTCCGAGTATTTCGGAGTGAACACGTTCGGTCTTCGCCAAATGAAAGACCGTCTCCCACGTGACGTCTATACCAAGATTCGCCAGACCATGGAACAAGGCCAAAAACTGGATGGAGAGATCGCCAATACGGTCGCTCATGCGATCAAGGAGTGGGCACTCACCAAAGGTGCAACCCACTTCTGCCACTGGTTCCAACCACAAACCGGAAACACCGCCGAGAAGCACGATGCGTTCTTGACCTTCGATGACGAGGGCCAAGCGATCGAAAAGTTCTCCGGCTCACAGCTCATTCAATCCGAGCCGGATGCCTCGAGCTTCCCGTCGGGCGGTATGCGTACCACGTTCGAAGCGCGCGGTTACACCGCTTGGGATCCTTCGAGCCCGGTTTTCCTCATGGAATCCACGAATGGCAAGACGCTCTGTATTCCTTCCGTATTCATCAGCTATCATGGCGATGCACTGGATGAGAAAACCGCGCTTCTTCGCAGCATGGACGCCATCTCCAAAAAAGCATGCGAACTCCTCGCGATGACTGGGCTAGAAGGCGTGAACCGCGTGGTTCCAACCCTGGGCGCAGAACAAGAATACTTCCTGATCGATCGCTCTTTGGCGGCGCTTCGCCCAGACTTAATGATGACGGGACGCACGCTCGTCGGCGGTCAACCGCCGAAAGGTCAACAGCTCGAAGACCACTATTTCGGTGCAATCCCAACGCGCGTTCTTGCCTACATGTCCGAAGTCGAACTCGAGCTTTTCAAGCTAGGCGTTCCGGTCAAGACTCGTCACAACGAAGTGGCCCCGAATCAGTTCGAGTCGGCGCCGATCTTTGAAGAAGCGAACGTCTCGACTGACCACAATCAGCTGACGATGGAAGTTCTCCGCAAAGTCGCGCTTAAGCATAACTTCGCCGTGCTCTTGCACGAGAAACCTTTCGCGGGAGTCAACGGAAGCGGTAAGCACAACAACTGGTCTCTCTCGGTTTCGGCAAGCGGTTCCGAACTGAACGGAATGAACCTGCTTGATCCAGGCAAAACGCCTCACCAGAACCTTCGTTTCTTGTTGGTGCTGATGAGCGTGCTCAAAGGTATCTACAAGCACTCGGGTCTGGTTCGCGCCGCGATCGCTTCCTCAGGTAATGATCACCGCCTCGGTGCCAACGAGGCGCCTCCTGCGATCGTTTCCGCGTTCCTGGGCGATATGCTCACTAAGATCTTGAATGAGATCGAAGCGGGCGCTGTCGCTGAAAAGGGCGCTGAACAGGCCGTCATCAAACTCGGCGTGAGCCAGCTTCCAGAAGTGATGAAAGACAACACGGACCGCAATCGTACGTCTCCATTCGCGTTCACCGGCAATAAATTCGAGTTCCGCGCCGTCGGTTCGAGCGCCTCGACCGCGTTCCCGGTTACGATCTTGAACACGGCGATCGCGGACGGTATGTCCGAGATCATCGCTTCGCTGAAGGAAAAACTGAAAGCCGGCAAGAAGACCGAAGAAGCAATCATGGAAGTCGTCAAAGCCGCTGTCATTGAAACGAAGAAAATCCGTTTCGAAGGCAATGGCTACTCCGAAGAATGGGTTGCCGAAGCTGAACGTCGTGGTCTTCCGAACCTTCGTAAGACCCCAGAAGCGCTCCATCAGTTGATCGAGAAAAAATCGATCGAGCTTTTCACTAAGTACGGCGTGTTCTCCGAAGCCGAAGTGAATTCGCGCTACCATGTCCGGGTCGAACGATACATCAAGAACTTGATGATCGAGGTCGATATGCTGAAATCGATGATCGACACCCAAGTTCTCCCGGCCGCTTACGCGTACTCGGGTGATCTTGCTCAGACCGTCGTTTCGGTCAAAGCCGCGGGCGTCAGTGCTCCTCAAGTCGATGTCTTGAACAAGCTCATGCACTTGATTGCAGCGCTGCAAACCAAACGCGCTCAGCTCGAGACGGTTTATTCCAAGGCCGAATCCGCGCACACAGAAGAAGAAAAAGCGAAACTGCTCGCGGTCGAAGTTTCAGCCTCGATGGCAGAAATTCGCCAGATCAGCGACGAGCTTGAGAGCTTGATCGGCGACGATTACTGGCCGCTTCCGAAATACCGCGAGATGTTGTTCTCGTCTTAATTTTCGAATGTTTTGGCAGGGCCTCGGGATCGAATCGACCCCGAGGCCTTGTTTTTTTTAGGAGCGGAGAGAGATGAAACGTTTTTATGGGCTTCCATCGCTGGTTTTAGAGCGAGATCAATCGGTTCTCACGATCGGTAACTTCGATGGCGTGCATCTCGGGCATCGGCAGCTTCTGAGTAAGACGGTTGAACTGGCCAAGCTCATCAGCGGCCCTGCTTGCGTCTTCACTTTTCGTCCTCACCCGCAAGAAGTGCTTCGCCCGGGTCAGAAAGTGAAACTGCTCAATCGATATGACGAAAAGCTCGAGATGCTCGAGCAAGCGGGGATCGATATCACGGTGGAGGAGCTCTTTAGCCAAGACTTCTTCTCCCAGTCAGCGAGGGATTTCTTCTTGAATGTGGTGGTTCAAGGATTCAAGGCGCGCCACCTGGTCGTAGGGCATGACTTTGCATTCGGTAAAAACCGTGAAGGAACACTCGAGGTCCTCGAGAAACTCTGTCAGGAATTCGGCGTGGCGCTCCATCAAATCGCAGCCATGAAAGTGGGCGATCAACTGGTTTCCAGCTCCAATATCCGCGCGCTCCTTCAATCCGCCGGTGTTCATGAAGCTGAGAAGTTACTTGGACGTTTTTTCTTTTATCGAGGCGTCGTTCGCAAAGGTGATCAGCGTGGCCGTTTGCTTGGATTCCCAACCGCAAATATTCGAATCGACGAAAAACTCGAACTCCCAAACGGTGTCTATGCCACTTGGACGTTGGTGACCCGGGGCTCACTCGCCGGCAAGTATCCGAGCGTCACCAATATTGGTATTCGACCAACGTTCCAATCAGACGAAGGAAAGCTCGTCGAGACCCACCTCATTCTTCCGAACGATTCGACGATTGATCTCTATGGTGAAGAGATCGAAGTTCAGTTCGTCGAGCGATTCCGCGAAGAGAAGAAGTTCGCCAGCTTCGATGAGCTCAAGACTCAGATCGCCCATGATCGTGAGCGCGCGCGTGCGTATTTTAATGTGATTTAAATGCGCTATTCAAAAAGTTCCGCATCTCGAATGCTTTTTTGAAAGTCCTGAAGTGATACTCTGAACGCAACGAAATCCGGAAGCACTTTGAAGATCGTGAAGTCCATTCCAATTGCCCAAAGAGAGGCTTGGAATGCTGCTACTGAAGCTCCAAGCGAACCCCGTGCCCAAAAAACCGAAGTGAGCTCCAGGTAGAAATTCTCTGAGATGAGATCAAGCGCTTCATCGGATCGGGAGCGAGGTAGTTTCATTGCTTTGCGCAGGTTGATATCCTGTTGTAGCCTAACCAGCTTACGCCAATCTTCGTCCTTGCTGTATCCGGCTGCGATTCGTTCTTGTGGGTCGGCGTGAATCAGTCGAGCGAGCAGCAGGTTTCCATCCTCTGGGCCTCTCTCGTAGACGATGATCTTGGTTCCGAAGAACTCCGGTTGGCCAGGTAAATCTCTGAGTTTGATCTTCTGTTGAAGCACCCAGCTTCCTGGCTCAATTCCTCGTTTTCCAAATTTTTTTGCGGATTCCAAGAGAGCGGAATATTCCTCTGCATATCGCTTGGATCGCTTAAAAATAGTTGTTCCAAATTCATTGTCTTCGATAGTGGCCTCGTATACGTCACGAAGTGTCGGAGAGACGGATTCAATATCGAATCGGTACTTGCCGTATCCATGTGCTGCCGTTCCACTCAGTGCTTTCGCAACCTGATTTCCACCGGCCGCCACGTGCTCAATCAGTTTGGACTAGGAGCGTTTTCTCATGAGGTTCTCGTAGCCTGTAGCTACGTAACGGCTCATTCTTGACGTGTAATCTGTGCGTTGGGTTGGGTCCGGATACATCTTAATCATGCCGAGCTGGACGGGACGCGCATCCTCCAACGAGAGTTTGCCTAGCACGCTCAGCGTAGATGGAATGTGATCGCAAGGCGATTCAGCACTTACCGAGCACGGTAAGGCGGCTATCAATATCAAAATGATGCGACTATTAGCCCTGATCATCTCTTGGATTATTCGTCTTGATGGGCCGGTACCGTTAATAATCCCGTTGTCAAAAATTGAACTCCCTCTTTGCGGTACTTAAAGATCAGTCAAAATTTTGATTCATAATTAATATTTAAAAATAATACCAGTAACCATAGACATAAATTGTCACTGTGAGAAAATGAAACTCTATTTATGTCTAGGCAGCTCGCAGAAATACTCCTTCGGGACAACAAAATTTCACAAGGCCAGTTCGACCAAGCGGTGGCGGACGCAGGTCCGAACGGTAGTCCGGTCAAGGTGCTCGTTCAAACAAAAAAAATGAGCGAGGCGAAGCTCGTCGAATACCTCAGTCGGCGATTCAATCTGGCGAGCATCAACCTCTCAAAATTCACGCTCGATCAAAAAGTCATCTCGCTCATTCCTACGGACATAGTGCGCGATCTCCAGTTGATTCCTATTCAGTCTAAAAATGATGTGATCGTCGTTGCCGTTTGCGATCCGACTAGACTGGCGATGGCCGACAAGGTCAAGTTCGTCACGAAGAAAAACATCGAAGCAGTCGTTACAACTTTTAGTGCGTTTGAAGAAGCGCTGAGCAAATATTTCAGTGCGTCCGCCGTGATCGCGAGTTCCCTGAACGTACTTCAGCGGGACGAACTCAAGAACGAAGCGAATAAATCGATCGGACTCAGTAGTTTCGATGTCCATGACGTCGACGTCTCCCTCGACAGCGGGGGAGCTGGAGATACGACGGGCGAGGCAGTCGTTAACTTCGTAAACGGTATTTTGGGTGAAGCGGTTCGTCGGGGTGCTTCCGATATTCACGTAGAGCCCTATGAACGCCGATTCCGCGTTCGCATGCGGGTAGACGGTGCATTGCACGAGATCGCCGAAGTTCCACCGGAACTGAAACGTACTGTCGTCGCACGTCTCAAAATCATGTCCCGGATGGATATCTCCGAAAGCCGAATTCCACAAGACGGCCGTATCAAAATCAAGGTCGGCGGACAGACCGTCGACTTCCGGGTGAACTCGCTCCCGACTCTATTCGGTGAAAAAGTTGTGATGCGTATTTTGAGTCAGGGCAGCCTAAATCTCGACCTCACCAAACTTGGGTTCGAGACTCAGCAGCTCGAGGTCTTTAAAAAAGGAATTTATTCTCCAAACGGAATGGTGCTCGTCACTGGACCGACCGGTAGCGGTAAGACCACTACGCTGTATTCCGCGCTCGCGGATCTCAATAAGACTGCGGACAACATTTCAACCGCCGAAGACCCGGTCGAATATAACTTGGAAGGGATCAATCAGACTCAGATCAACAAAGACGTTGGAATGAACTTCGCGTCCGTTCTCAGATCCCTTCTTCGCCAAGACCCGGATATCATTCTGGTGGGTGAGATTCGTGACTATGAAACCGCCGAAGTTTCGATTCAGGCCGCGCTCACGGGTCACTTGGTTTTGTCCACATTGCACACGAACGATGCTCCAAGCTCAATTACGCGTTTGATGAATATGGGAGTCGAGCCATTTCTGGTGACCTCTTCGGTTAACACCATCGTAGCTCAGCGATTGCTTCGCAAAATCTGCGGACGTTGCCGGATAGAACAGCCAGCCCCACTAGAGAAACTAAAGGAACTCGGCGTGCCACCAGAACAGCTGGGAGCAGTTAAAATGTTTGTGGGCAAGGGTTGTCCAGCATGTGCGAACACCGGTTACAAGGGCCGTCTCGCGATTTACGAGGTATTTGATTTTACGCAAGAGTTAAAAGAAATGGTGCTTCGAGGTCAAACGATCATCGAAATTCGCAGGGCTGCAGTCGCCAATGGTATGAAGTCGCTCCGGCAATCCGCGATTACGAAAGTGATCGAGGGACATACAAGCCTTCAAGAAGCAATTTCGATGACAATGGAGTAACGAGAAATGGCGAAGATCAGTCTTCCAGCACTTTTGAAAACCATGGTCGACCAGAACGCGTCCGACTTGCACGTTACGGTCGGCGTACCGCCTGAGTTCCGTATCTCCGGGAACATGGTTAAGGTCAAAACCGATGCACTGACTCCGCAAGATACCAAGGAGCTGTGCTATCAGGTTTTAACGGATTCTCAGAAAGCGGAGTTCGAACGGAACCTGGAACTCGATTTTTCGTTCGGGATTAAGGACGTCGCTCGTTTCCGGGGTAACATATTTCTCCAGCGCGGTAGTGTTGCCGCAGTTTTCCGTCGAATTCCGGTCAAGATTCCAGAGTGGAATGAGATCGGCGTTCCCAATATTTTGAAAGAAGTGATCAAGCGACCGAACGGGTTAGTGCTGGTCACTGGCCCGACGGGTAGTGGTAAGTCGACGACGCTCGCCGCGATGCTCGATGCGCTCAATCGGGACGAGTTTGGACATATTATCACGATCGAGGACCCGATCGAATTCGTCCACCCACACAAAAACTGCGTGGTGAACCAGCGTGAAGTGGGCGTAGATACCAAGAGTTTTAAGAACGCGCTTCGACAAATTCTTCGCCAAGACCCGGACTATATTCTGGTCGGAGAGCTTCGGGATTTGGATACGATCGAGATGGCGCTGACTATGGCCGAAACCGGTCACTTGGTTTTCGGCACGCTTCACACCAACAGCGCGATTCAATCCGTCAACCGCGTGATCAACGTGTTTCCGCCTCACCAACAAGGGCAGGTCCGTCAGTTGCTGAGTTTTACGTTGCAGGCGATCGTCTCTCAGTGCCTGGTGCCGAAGATCGGTGGACGCGGCCGAGCAATGGCCTGCGAAGTTCTGGTGCCGAGCATGGCCATTCGAAACCTCATTCGCGAAGAGAAAATTCACCAAATCTATTCCGCCATGCAAACAGGCCAAGGCGAAACAGGAATGCAGACGCTCAATCAGGCGTTGATCGGATACGTGAAGTCCGGCACCATTTCTCCCGAAGCCGCGATGGAATATAGTTATATGCCCGAAGAGCTGATGCGTATGCTTCAGAATCTGAAGTGAGGATGTGAGGACCAGAGATGCCGGATTACATGTATGATGGCGTCGATCGCCAAGGAAACCGCGTCAAAGGTAAGGTCACGGCAGCTTCCGAAGGGGAGTTGAGGATCTTATTGCGTGGTCAAGGCGTCCGTCCGCTGAAGGTTTCTGTTCAGAGCCTTGCCCAAAAAGATTTGGGAGAAGTATTTAAATCTACCAACGTTTCCGCAGAAGAAGTTCTCATTTTCACGCGACAGATGCAGGTACTCATCGGTTCCGGTATTCCGCTGACTCAAGCGCTCGACATTCTGACGGATCAAGGGGGATCCGGCGCGTTTAAGACTCTTTGTATGGGCATTAAGCAAAAAGTCAGCGAAGGGACATTTCTCTGGGAGGCCATGAGTGCTTACCCAAAGGCATTTCCGAAGCTCTATCTTGCGCTCGTCCGAGCCGGCGAGAGTTCAGGTGCTCTGGATGCGATCTTGCGGCGCCTCACCAACTATCTCGAAGACGCCGACCGCCTGAAAAAATTACTGAAATCGGCCATGATGTATCCGGTGATCGTGGTCAGCGTCGGTGTCGCGGTGATCATCGGTATGCTGACGTTCGTCATCCCGAAGTTCGAAGAACTTCTTTCTCAAAACGGCCAAGCTCTCCCGGCTCCGACCCAGTTCGTGATCGATGTCTCCCATTTTATCCGAGATCACTTCACGGTCTTGATTGGCGCGATAGCGTTCGCGGCTTTCGTCCTGACCAAATTCTTTCAGAGTCCCGAAGGGCGCGTCTTGCGGGACAAAATGTTTTTCAAAGTACCGATCTTTGGACCGATTATGCAAAAAGGCGGTACTGCCCGTTTTACTCGGACGCTGGCGACGCTTTTGAATTCCGGGGTGAACTTGCTCGATGCGATCGACATCTGCAAACAGACGATCGACAACGCAGTCTTAGAAGATGCGGTTTCGATTCTTCGACCGGAAATTGAGCAAGGTAAGAGCCTCGCATACGTATTCGGCCAAATCGACGTGTTTCCAAAAATGGCCGTTCAGATGATGGCCGTCGGCGAGAGCACGGGTCAGCTGGACCGAATGTTAGAGAAAGTCGCCGATTTCTATGAAGCCGAAGTTGAAATTCTTGTGAACGGCCTCACTAAGCTGATCGAACCAGTCATCCTCGTATTCTTGGGTGGCACGGTAGGCGGCCTCATGATTGCTATGTACCTTCCGATCTTCAAAATGGGCGAGGGGATTCAATAGTGGAGAAGAGTCGCAAAATTCTGGGGGATTCTGCGCCGGTCAAGAGCCTGATCTCCCTGATTTCCAAGGTGTCTGGTAACAAAACGAACGTATTGATCATCGGTGAGAGCGGCACCGGCAAAGAACTCGTTGCTCGAATGATTCACGACACGGGACCGATGAAAGGCAAACCTTTCATTCCCGTAAACTGTGGCGCTATTCCGGAGAACCTAATCGAGAGCGAAATGTTCGGGCATAAGAAGGGTAGCTTCACAGGAGCCGTTTCGGACAAGCCTGGACTATTTGAGGCCGCAAATGGCGGAACGCTATTCCTGGACGAAGTCGGCGAGTTGCCTCTCTCCATGCAGGTCAAGCTTCTTCGTGCGTTGCAAGAGCGGGTGGTACGCCGGGTGGGCGCAAACGACGATCTCAAGGTGGATGTTCGGATCATCTCCGCTACGAACCGTGACCTCGAGTTGATGATTCGTGAAGGCAGATTCCGCGAAGATCTATATTACAGACTAAACGTCATCTTGATTCGAACTCCGCCTCTGCGTGAGCGGGGCAGTGACATTCCGATGCTTGCCAATGAATTTCTGAAGCGATTTGGTGAGCGTCAGGGCAAAGAAATCCAAGCTTTCTCCGACGATGCGATGGAGGCGATGACTCGTTACGGATGGCCCGGTAACATTCGGGAACTCGAGAACGTGATCGAGCGTGCGGTTACCTTAGAATCAAAAACGTTGATTGAATTGTCGAGTCTGCCGCAAGCGATCATTTCCGCGAAGGCAACGAGCGCTCAATCCACTTCCTCTTCGTCTCAGCAGTCTAGAACTGATGAGGTCGAGAAAGTTTTTCGCGACTCACATCCGCGAGCACCAGGCGCGCCACCTTTGAGTGCGATTGAGCTGCCCGCACCGGACTTCACGAAGGGACCGATCGAACTTGATGCGATTCTCGCAGCTGTCGAGAAGCAATATATCGAAAAAGCTCTGGAGCATACTGGAGGCGTCAAGAAGCGCGCCGCAGAAGTTCTCGGAATCACGTTTCGTAGTATTCGCTACCGTCTAGCCAAGTTAGGGATGGGTGACGAGGATGAATCTAGCTCGGACTGACGATTCTCGCGGTTCATTGATTCATTTCCCCACTCTGATCAGTTCTTCATTCATTCTTTGGGTGAGTTGGTTGGTGTTAGGTGATGGGAGAAATCCGGACGCCCAACTCGACTTTGTTGCGATTCTATCGGTCATTGCGGTCTTTGCGACTTTTCTACTCAGCTTGGTAGGGTGGGGCGACGGTCTATCGCGGATTCTATTTCGCGTGGCCAAAGAACACTGGCTTGTTTCCCTCATCTTGGGGGCGGCTTTCATCTCATTTTTTGTATTGTTCCTAGGTTTTGGATCTATTGGTCCAGAGTCTCGACTCTTGTTCGCGATCTGTGTTTGCATGGGCTCTGCACTTGTACGACCCAGAAAACTCGGGCCAATCATTAGTTCCCTGAAATTGGCGTCTTGGATCGAACGAGGGATACTTCTGTACTTGGCAGTTTTTTTCCTTTTTCGAGTGTTTAAGTCGCTAGGCCCCTGGGCGGCATCAGATCCTCTCATTTATCACCTCTATGCTCCTAGACTTTGGATGGATCATGGCTCGGTATATCTTCCGCCAGGAGATATCGTCATTTTTCATGCCGGACAGTGGGAGTATCTCATCCTGTTTGGCATGCGGCTGCTGAGTGGTGAAGTTGGACGCGGACTGATCGAAGGTCAGATTTTTGCACAACTGCTTCACACGGTTTTAGGTTTTATGGGAACTTATTTCGCCGCTTACTACGCAGCAAGACGACTGTTCCAAGCAAACGATCTCATTGCCCTGGTTGCGGCTTTAGCCGCTATTTCAGTCCGCGATCTATTATGGGTCACTGTCCTAGCCAAGAATGACTGGGGGTCTCTATTTTTCCTAGTCGGCGGGTTGTCTTTGGTTTTTGATAGACCGCGTGTGGGCGCATTTATCCTCGGTGTCGCGGGCGTTTCTAAGTTCACTAATGGGCCACTGGCGATTGCGATTGTTGCGTTAGCACTCTGGATACGAAAATCGAGTGTTCGAGAGTGGGGAGTATCAATTGGTTTTTTTGGCTTAGCTGCGCTTCCGCTGGCGGTGAGAAACGTGATCTTCACGCAGAATCCGATTTTTCCAATCATGGACGATCTATTCCCCAGTCGAGGCATGACAGATGGGGCGTTGACTCTAGTCCGCTACTACTTGCCCAAAGACTCATTGGAATTCAGTCAACGTTTAGAACGACTAGCATCGATCATATCAAGTGAGAGCTGGATTCTCCTGGTTTTGATTGGTGTCGCAGTTGGCGTGATACTGAGGAAGAAAAAAGAATCTCCAGCACTACGTATTTGGATGGGGTTGTCCGGGATTTTGGTCGCCGTATTCATATTACTCCTCTTGCAACAAGCCAGGCTGACCGACCGACACTTAGGAGCGGAGATAGCTTTGATCGGTTGGTTAACCGTGATTGGAATATCCATTCTGATTCAAGCACTCAGTTCGAGAATTCAAGTATCGGTGCTTTCGTGTATATTTCTATCCCTGGTCGCCTACGGGGACTCCATTCGACCGGGTAACTATGGAGACGCGCCTGTTTTTCATGCGCTCACAGACTCAAAAATATCAGATTGGCATTTAGCAATAAGAGATGATTTTCGGGCCGGTTCATCTAAGGCCTGGCTCAGGATGAACGTGCGTCCGGGAGAAAAAATTCTCACCACCGGCGACAATCAACTCTACTACATCTCTGGATTGCCCGTTAAGTCCTGGCTGGATTCAAACCCCGTACCAGTCGGTGACTTGGAGTCGTTGTCCCCAGATGTCATCATTCGTCGGTTAATCTCAGAGAAGGTGCGATACCTCTTGGATGACCGGTATATCGGCGTGAGAACCTACTATAGCTACTGGATCGACTCTTGGATTTCTGCACATCCGGCAATGACTGTATTCGAAGCCAAGGATCAACGAGTCATCGATTTATCTTTGTTTAGAGAGATCCGGTAGATATTCACTGCCCAGAGTCCTACGAGTAGCAAATTACGGAGCATCAGGTTCAAGAGGAATGGGATCTCTTTTTGAACGTAGCTCCAGTAGAAATGAAAATGGACTCCGGTGATCACCGATATTAAAAAAAGCGTATAGAGATCATATTTTCGTTTCTGTTCGATACTTGCAAATATTCCGACGGGTATCAGCCAAAGGATGAATTGCGGTGACAATACAGTGTTGAAGGTCACGAATGTGAGAATCATGAGGAAAGTCGCCTGAGCCAGTTCCACCTTCTTATGCACGAGCGCGTTGCGTACGACCCACCCAAAAGTCGCAAAAACAGAAACGATTGAAAGCAGTTTTCCGAATAGAACAACCGAATCTGGAAAGCCGCTTAAATGTTGTGCTCCATAGTTGTTACCAACGGATATTCCCAATTCTGGCGAGATGGTTGCGAGGAAAAGAGCGACGTTTCCGATGAGTGATTCGACCTGGATGCCACGAAGAGAGTGATAGTTGAATAACGTTGGTTTGCCGTCGGAGAAGTCGAGCATCCACGCCATGCCGATGACGAAGAGTGAGACCGAGACCAACGCCCCGAGAGTAGCTCGGAAGATGCCTCGTTTTTTCAAAAGCTCCGGCAGCCCGCTCACAATCATTGGGGAGATCTTAAAAAGCCCGCCCATGCCGATGATGATGTCTTGGGAGAAAAATCGATTCGTACGCGCGAATGGGAACAAAGGAAGAATCAGAAAAAAACCGACGATCAAATCAATCCGATCGAGCACGAGGTGAGCCATAGCGAGGATTGAGAATACGTAGAAATAGGCAGCTTTGGGTTCGGAGATCCGTCTGAAGAATCGGAAAATGGAAAAATCAGCCGCAACAATGAGACTCATGAAACAAAATCGATAGGCCAAAAGAGACTCAGAGTTGATCGAGAACAAGGAAGCGGGAAAAACGATCGGGATCCATGCGAAAGGTGGGTATTCGAACGAGAAGTCTCGGTAAGGCATGAGTCCGCCGAAATGCCACTCACTAAAATATTTGAAATAGAGACCCACGTCAGAAATATAGGGCTCCATACCGAAGATCAGGAAGATGCGGGTGACGAAATACAAAGCATCGATCGGGGCGAGACCGTTCACGAGCGGCGCAGTGCTTTCTTCGGGACGAGAAAGCTCGTTCATCCACCAAGCGATGACTGCGAACCAAACGTAGTTGAGCGCCGTATTTGGATAGAGGAGGAAAAAAACCATCAATGCATAGCTGCCCCAAAGGATTGAATCACTGGGTAAATGGCGCTTTTTCCAAATGAATACGGCCACGGATGTGACTCCAATGAGGAGAGAAATCAGGAGTCCCTCGTTGGCGGAAATGGGAATCTGATGGGCGATTAACCAGTCACCGAGTGAAAAGTGGCGAATTTCTGTAAGATCGAATGTGGGGAATAGCATCTCCTTCAAGAATCCAGTCGAGGTTTTGCTGGACGGAGTAAATGCAATAAACTGAGTAACAAAGAACGCCACCGATCCTGCGAAGAGCGCGAGCGCTTTCTTCCAGTTTCTGAATGATGGATGTGCGAGCAGCAGAAATGGTACGAACGCGAAGTTATAATGTTTTACTGCGGGGAGTAAAAGTACTCCGGCGATGAACCAGGAGTTCTTCTTAGATTTGAGACCCCGGATGGCCATCGCTAGAGGGATGAGGCTAATGGGATCGATCCAGCTTTGCTCAATGACATTCAAAGTCGACGGGAAAAGCAGGATGAGGCTGGTATACAGGTACTTGCTAGACTTGTCCGATTTGGTACCTAGGCAGAGTAGGCCCGAAATCAACAATGCCGCGACCAGGCCGTAACGAACGTCGCCGAGTATTGCGTGAAAAGGCGTCAAATACAGGAGTGTGACTGGGCTATACGGAAAAGCGGCAGGAGGTTTGCCCGCGTAGACACTCGGAAAAGCGATGGAGTACGGATTGATCCCGTTTTGAATTCCATCGACCGCTTGTTGAATGTAGATCCATACGTCGATCAGTGGATAGGGAGAGCAGAGGATTCCGAAAACGAGGACGAGAGCGGACACCGCAAATAGTAAGATCGAGAGCTGGTGCCTCCATTGGTCGCGTATGGCGAGCCAAGCGGCGACGATCAGCACCATGATGAATGCGGCTTGGATGGCGGCGAGAAACAGGGATGACTGAGGATAGAGAAGCTGAGGCCGAATCGTTCCCAAGAGGCTGAAGAATGCGAGGGCGAAAACCGTTTTCTGCTTTGGCGTGAGAACGCGATCCCCGAATCTGCGATCCGCCCAATACCCAGTTAAGATGAGCGCCGGAAACGTGAAGAGGTATCCCGGGGAGTACCAACCGTTTGTTTTCCAGAGAACCCAAGCCCAACCGAATACAGTGATCTGAGTGAACATGTTTCTATAATAAGGTGAATGGACTTGCGGAGTCGAGGCAGCAGGCGAGGTCTTTGGTTAATAAATGATCGGAAGATCTCGGAATAATCGCATGAATAGCTCCCGATTCATTTTGTTGCGAGAGTCGCTACGCAACATAACGCAAACGATGTGCGGTTGGGTCTTGCCGTAGATAATCCCGCAATCACTGAGGTAGGCGAACTTCTTTTTATCGCCGAAGAGGGTCTCGCCGAATTTGTGGGCGATAATCGTACCTTCGGGAACGATGGCTCGAAGCCCGTCGATGAACGTGGATTTGCTCAAAACATTGAGGAGAAACTCTGAATTTGTCTCGCTCAAGTATGATGAGTTGTAAAGAACGCGGAAGAACGTGCTGTATTCCTTGGACGTGAGCCCCCGGGAGTGTGCGGTGTTGCGATCAATCGGAACGTAAAGATCCTTGGAGAGGCGAGCCCAGGCTTCCACGCCGAGCGTGCGTTCAAGTAAGTTTGCAGCGACGTTATCAGAGTATATGAGGGAGCGCTCAATCAGTGTCCTCACGCTATAAGAACGGCCGATCTCGAGGCGTTCTGCGGGTTCCGCGAACTGCAAGTTATAGAGTGGAAGTAAATCCGGGTTATTGAACGCAATCTGTCGTTCCAGGAGATTTGGATCCGATTCCGATTGCTTGAATAGTGCAATGGCCAGCGGGAGTTTCAAGAGACTGCCAGGTAGGAACCTTGCATCTTCGTTGATGCCGAACCAGGGTCCGTTGTTGAAGCTACGATAGTAAATCGAAGCTTCCTGAATCGTGTTGTCCTCAATCTCCTGTTGGATTCGCGTGCGGAGCAAGGACTCGCTTTCTTTGAGCCTGAAATCCAATGGAAGTTGGTATTCACCAGAATTCCTGTAGGCGAGTGCTGGATCTAGAAGCGGAGAGACCTTGCGGACTTCGGTTTTTTGAAGCGAAAAGAAAGAATAGGTGTAAGAACCACCGGAAGCGGCTCCCAGGGCAAAAATCAGTATGAAAACCAAATTCTGGTGTGCAGTGGGTTTCCGCCAGTTGGGCATATCGTTATATTTTCGGTTGAAACCGTTTGGAAAGAAATGGAAATCAGATCAGTTTTTGAGATCGTGATTATTTTTGAAACTCACTTAAATTCTTGAGGTAGGCATTTTCGTCCCAAGGCTTGGGCCGGTGAGTGCAGAGTGACCGAATATGGGCGCTCACAGATGCGCAATCAGTTCGATTCGTGCGCTGGCATAATTGTGTCAGTCCTGCTGCGAGCCGTTCGCCGTCCCATTGATTTTCGGAGTTGAGCGATGTCAGTGACAAGGCAATATCGGTGGTCTGTGACCATGCTCCCTCCGCTTGGTACAAATCGACGAGAAAAAGCGCACAGACGGAGTCTTGGCTTGTTCGGTAGAGTTCCTCCATCCATTTTTTGTTTTGCAGACGACGAGAAGGATCACGATCAGCCGTTTTTTTGAGCCAGATGCAACGGTTTCGTGGATAGCGTGGATTTTCTGGCATCCATTTCTCTAGGATATCGAGGTTTGTTCCGGCTTCAGTCAGGTTGCCTCGCTCGAGATGTATGGAAACCAGTGCAAAGAGAGATGAGGGGTTGGGTGACACCTCGTAGGATCTCGTCCAGAGTGCCTCGTCGGAGGTGAAACTCGAAGGAATCGGATAGGAAAAATAGAGCTGCACGGCGCTCATGATCCAAATCGCCCAAGTCGATCGGGGAAACCGTTCAGTGCAGGCGGTAAGAAGCACTGAGAGCGTCAGTACGGGGAGAAGTAAGTAGGTATCTGAAAAAAATACGTTCTTTTGAAACGGGGCGGTCATCAGAAAAGGTAGTGCGATCATCATCGATGCGATCGACGCCCACATTCTTGGGACCAACTTAAAGAGCGTCCAGGTCATCGCAACGCCGACAGGGATACCGATCAAGGAGGCAGCGGATCCGGGCCAGTAGTGTGCGGCGACTTGGATCGGTAAGAGTAGATTGAAAAAGTACCTCCCAGCCTGAAGGAGGAGTTGTCCGTCTATAGTGTTCTCCTGTGACAGAAATTTAGCGACCTCGCTCTGGGAGGGGTAGATTTTCAGGTAGTAGTAGGCGTTGAGCGCTAAGCAAGTCAGCGTGATTGCAGCAAGGGCGAGCGGACCCACCCATCCACTTGGCTTGAATGACTGAGGAATAGATCGGCGATTCAAGAGGCGGACTAGGAGCGGTAGGAGTCCAAGAGGTAAGTAGATCGGATGGGAGAGCGAAGAGAGCGCATAGGCCAACCCGATCATCCACCAGTCACGGCCTCGTAGTTCCTGTTTTTCCGACGATCGTCTCGCGTAAACCCATACTGCGACCAACAACCAGAAGAGCGCCCCCAGGTGCTTCTGGGCGGACACCCAGGATAAGCTCCAAACCCAAGCTCCGTGAGTGATCGTCCATGTTAATCCCGCGCAAATTGAACTCTTTGAGAACGCGAAAAAACTCATGAGCCGTGTACTAAGCGCCAGAATTCCGACGCCTAAGCAGAGGTTGACGAGGTGAAAGGCAGGTAAGCCGAGTGCACTGAGGCGGATATTGACCATAAAAAGAAGGTCGCGAATGGGTTGAACGTCGTAGATCCGCATCGCAATCAGGTTCTTCCAATAGTCGAGGGCCGACAAATTTTTTAGAGGTTGGATCAGGATCGTATCGTCGTAGCCGAGTAGTACGTCCGATTGAAGCGTCGGCCAGAAGCAGACCAAGAAAATTAGAGCGGAAGCGAAAGTCAGTGCGATATTCGCTTTAAGATAATTGTTCATTGCCTATTCTCGATTGATTGCGTCGCGGATCTTGGCATCGGTGATATTTTTAAGGGCAGTTTGGTAGACGGCTTCGTTCCACGGGAGAATCCTTCTCCGGCTCAGGTCAACCCACCGCTCTTTAATGAGTTCGCAGTTTTCGATCTTCTCGTTTGTGCAGGCTATGTAGAGGCGAGCGCTTAGATTCTCAGCCGTGTGTCGTGAGTCTGTGACGTTGAGTCGACCTACGTTCATTGCAATTGAGATCGCGTCTTTGTCTCGTTTTTCAGCGAGAAGCAAAATGATCAATGCCTCTCGGCAGGAGTAGGAATCACTGGATTTCACCAGGGTTTCCAGTTTTTCAATGCGCTCTCGAGCTGGCTTCTGGACGTCTTGTCGATGGAGGTCGCACCAGTAGTCTTTGAGAAGGGCGCTCTCGGGAATCCATTCTTGTGCGATTTCCAAATTGTAACGCGCTTCATTCAGAAGCCCACGTTGAAGTTGTGCGTAGATCACTGAAAGCAAACTGTTGTGATCCGGTTCAACTTGGTACGAGCGTATCCAGAGGTTGGTATCGCTTTTGAAGCTCTCGGGTATAGAGAATGAGGTTGCTAGATTGACGATGATCAAAACGGCGGCGATGAATCCGGCACGAGGAACTTCATTTACGAGGCGGGCCAACAGCCAGCCCACTACCGCCACTGGAAACAAAAGATAAGTATCGGACAAGAATATACCCTGCTGAAAGGGCGCCGTCGCGAAAAACGGAATACAAATGAGTGCGCCGACGACCAATGCTTGTAGTCTGGGCAGTAGCTTGAGGAGTGCGTACCCCATCACGACGGCGATTGGTATGCCGACAATATTTTGCCAGGAGGCAGGTGAGTAGGTGACTGCAATGAATGCGGGGCAAACCAGATTGAAGAAATATCGCCCGAATCGCAGCAGAAGGGTCGAAACGAATGTGAAGTCGTACGCAGGTTGGAACTTCGCGAACCCAACGAGGCCTGGATAGATCGACTGATAGTAGTGGTAGTTCAGGCCGAGGAGTAAAAGTGAGAGCAATGCGAGTGTCGTTGTCGGAGAGATTAGCTTGGGGCGTGACTTTGAGAACCAAGAGAATAGGAAGGGGAGCAGTCCCACGAGGCAAAGAATCGGATGGGAAAGCATGCCCAGTACAGCGAAGAAGACCGAGAGCTTTGAAACCGAGAGCCTCTGCTGCTGCTGATGTGTTTCGAGTCTTGCGCAGTCGATGGCCAACAACAAAAAGATGAGGGCGAGCCAGTGTTTCTGGGCGGCGACCCAGCTCAAGCTAAATACCCAGGCACCATGACTCAAGACCCAAATGAGAGCCAAGGTCATTGCGGTCCAAGCATGTCCTTGGGTGGTCACCCATTTCTTCGTGATTCGAAACCAAAAAAAGCAGGCGGTCGCGACGAGGAAAACATTCACGAGATGAAACGGGGAAAAGAAAATTTTTGAGAAGCGGATTTCCCCCAAAATGAGGAGGTCACGGACCGGTTGAATGTCGATCGCG
Source organism: Pseudomonadota bacterium (assembly GCA_027485695.1). GTDB lineage: Bacteria > Bdellovibrionota > UBA1018 > UBA1018 > UBA1018 > JAIXQO01. The sequence goes on along the minus strand of JAIXQO010000004.1, from coordinate 210,847 downwards.
TTGAGCGACAAAAGCTTTTGAAAGTACGACAAGACCGATTCGGATTGAACGGAACGAATAAGGATGAGGTCGTCGAATTCCAAGAGGGGATCTGCTGAAATCAGCGGGATCACCTGGGAGAGCAAGGTCAGGATCGGAATTGCCGCGAATAGCGCGATCTTATAGGGCGAATTCTTTTCCTTCGATAAGAGCATGAAACGATTATGAACAAAAAAGCCCCCCAATCCAATCTAGACTGGGGGGCTATATACTTTTGTACGATCTAAGCAGTATCGATCAGGCTTACTGGATACCGTTGGTCGTGTTCTTCAGAATTTTACCTTCGTTGATCGTCCACTGGTCGTAGAGCGAGCTGGTCGAAGATACGTTCCCGGCAGCGCCGGCGATGAACGAGTTCTGAGCGATGACGAGAGTTGCCGCGTTGCTTGCGATCGTAGGACCGGTTGCAGCGCTAAACGCTTTGGCCGTAGCCGAGTAGTTGATGTCCACAGTAGTTACCGCTGACGTGAAGCCTGCGTTCGAACCGCCGGTACAAGCCACTGGCGTTGCATCGGAGTAGTCGTAGGCTAGGCATGCTTGGTTGCCCGTTGGTCCACAAGTGCTTGCTGCTGCCACGACGGCAGTCGTGAATCCGACAGCGTAGTAGCGTTTGACGGCGTTGACGTTAGCTCCGTTAGTTTCAGGAACGTAACCGGCCTGTCTCAAGCATGCCGTATAGGTGTTCGATTCTGCGATAAATCCCTTTTGGGAAGTATAGATGGCGGACAGCGCGATATTCGCCTCACGCTGACGAGCCCGGGCTTGGTATTTCTGAAAGTTCGGAATCGCGATCGAAGCCAAGATACCAATGATGGCGACGACGATCATCAACTCGACAAGAGTGAAGCCAAGTCTGTTCTTCAAGGTTGCAGATTGCTTTGGTGGCAGGCTGGTCATTGTTTTCATCTTCATACGTCCTTCTTAATCGATCACGGATTATTAGTGTCGATCTAATTAATATTCTATAACAGTTGTTTCGGAATTCAATTATTTGTTTAGTAATAATTTAAATAAATTAGCGTGTATACGCGTACACAACTGTCAAAAAATACCGACCTTGGGATCCGTCGACTGTGAAAATCATTAGTATAATTTCTCTCACTTTCGTTTGTTTTGATGCAGACTAGAGTTATGGGTATGTCATTTATGACCTTGATCACGGCCGGCGTGGTTTGTCTCGTCGGCCTTTTCGTCCAACAGGACCTTGTGGTGGCGCGACCTCGCGTCTCTCAAGAGATCACGGATGACGTCGGCTATACCTGGAACCCCAATCTTTTTCGGATCATCAGTTTCGGCCAATCGACTTTGGCCGTCGATTGGCTCATGTTGAAATTCTTGACGACCGCCGAGTGGAAGCGCGTCCAGGTCGGCAAACGAGCCAAGCAGTTTTATGACCTCGACCTCGCAACCGAAGTTGATCCCGCATTCTTTGCGCTCTATACGGCGGGTGCGAATTTCTTGACGGTTGTTCGTAACGACAACGAAGGCGCCTATCTGATTATTTCAAAGGGCGACGCATTCCGGAGAGACGGGCTTCGTAAGCGCTATTCCGAATCATTTATTAGAGACTATTGGCAAAACGAATGGCGTATCCCACTGACCAAGGCGTACGTTGAGCTATTTGAAATGAACAATCTCGCGGCAGCGTCCGAATCGCTCGAGGGTATCGATTCGTTCCCGGACGCTCCCATTTATCTTAAGAGATTGTCTAAGCGGCTCTCCGATCCCGTAGGTCGTTACGAAGTTGCGGACCGAATCATTTCTCAGTCGTTGCGTTCGGCCAAAGATGAACGCGAGAAAGCGATTTGGGAAAAGAAGAAACGGGACCTCGCCATTGCCTGGTTTTTGGCCGAGGCAAATGAAGCATTCAAGCGATTTCCAAGCCGGGATACTCCACAGAACCGATGGGTCAAGTTTGTGCGTGAGAATCCGCGGTTTGCTAGGGATCCGGTGGGCGGTAAAGTTTTTGTCGCGAACGATTCAAGATTAAACAGTGAAACCCCCAGGCAACTCATTTTCGTGGGAGAGTGAGATCGAATGTTAGAAATTAATCAGGTCCAACAGTCCTTTCGCAGCGGCTTCTGGCTCAACCGAGTTGAAGTTCTCAAGGGAGTTTCTTTTCAGGTGCCTACAGGCTCGATATTCGGTTTCTTGGGGCCGAACGGCGCAGGTAAGACGACATTGATCCATTTAGTAGTCGGGATGAAGCGGCCTCGCGAGGGAGTCGTCCTTTGGAAAGGCGTTCCGACGTTTCAGAATAGTGCTAAGTCCAACATTGGCTATCTGCCCGAGCGACCGTATTTTCATGACTTCCTCACGGGGGAAGAGTTCTTGGTCTATTTCGGCCGGTTATCTGGAATGAAAAAAAGTACCGTATTGTCTCGAGTCGATCGAGTGCTTGCGAGCGTCGGAATGGCTCATGCCCGAAAACTGGAGCTCAGGAAGTATTCCAAAGGTATGCTCCAGCGCATCGGTATCGCGCAAGCGATCCTGCATGACCCAGAGCTCCTCGTTCTGGATGAACCGATGAGCGGTCTTGATCCCACTGGGCGGAAGGAAATTCGTGAGTTGATCCTGGAGCTCTCTCGTGAGGGGAGAACCATCCTCTTTAGCAGCCACGTGATTCCCGACGTAGAGGCGATTTGCGATCGCGTAGCCATTATTCGCCAAGGCAAAATAGTGGACACGGGAATCGTCTCGAACTTTCTTGAGCAAGAAACATTGGGGGTTGATGTGGAGGTTGCTGGACTTAGTGCCGCCCAGCTTCCGAGACTCCCGCATATGAGTCTGGTATCTGAAAAGACAAACTCGGTCCGCATTCAGCTCGATAGCCGTGAAAACGTCGAAGTGGTCTTGCGGGCAATTATGGATGCAGGAGGACGGATTCGCAGTGTAGCGCCGATCAGGTCATCCCTCGAAGAACGCTATGAATCACGTGAAAGCAAAGGGAAGTGAGCTCATGGGAATCAAGTTCACACAGGTATATGCAATCGCGAGAATCACGTTTCAGGAAATCCTGCGTGATAAGGTTTTGCTGAACATCATTCTGCTCTCGGTTTTGCTCTTGAGCATTGCGTTTGCGGCATCGAATTTGACATTCTTATCGCCTGAGCGAGTGATCATCGATTTTGGGTTCACGGCGATGAACTTGTCGGGAATGATGATCGCGGTTTTTCACTGCGCAAGCATGATTCAGAAGGAATTTGAGCGACGAACTATCTTCGTGGCACTGGCGCGTCCGATTACCCATTTTCAGTTTCTTTTGGGTAAGCTTTTTGGACTTTTCGCCATCTTGCTTCTCAATTGCACGGTGCTCGCAGCCGCAATTGGAGTTTTTTACCTGTCTTTTGGCGGTAAGCTCAATCTAACATTTTTCTATGGGGTTTTCCTGCTGACGATCCAGAGCTTGTTCTTCGCCGGGTTGACCTTGATCGTGGCGTCTTTTTCGACCTCGTCTGAAACGGTCATCATCATGATTGGTCTCTATCTCGTAGGAAATAATATTTCGGAAATCGATGCGCTGATCGTCAAGATGGATCCAGGAGTGGTCAAGACCCTTTTGAAATCGATGGTCTTCATCTTGCCGAACCTAGAAAATTTCAATCTCGGTTTTACTATCACCTACGGATTGCCGGTGAGCGGCACATTCGTTCTCACCTCTTGTGTTTATGCGATACTGATCACATTCGCATCGATCTTGGTCTCATCGCTTCTGATTCAGAGGCGTGAATAGTCTATGCTATTTGAAGCGTCGGAGCTCTTGATCAACGTCTTTGTGGTAGTGGCCGGTTTGTTTATCGGTAGTTTCCTCAATGTCGTGATCTACCGGGTTCCCCGCGACGAATCGATCGCGTTTCCAGGTAGTCATTGCCCGAAATGCGGCGGCGCCATTCGCTTTTACGAAAATATTCCCGTACTGAGTTACCTCGCATTGAGAGGCAAATGCCACCATTGCAAGACCTCTATCCCGTTTCGTTATCCGGTGGTTGAGTTGCTGACCGGTCTATTGTTTCTCGCGCTGAAAATCCGTTTTGGATTCTCTTATTGGCTATTTCTTAAGGATTTCCCTTTTGCCGCGATCTTAGTTGCAGTGACTTTTATCGATTTGGATCATCGTATTATTCCGGATCGCTTGAGCTTAGGTGGATTGGTTTGGGGGTTGGCGCTCTCGTTCTTTGATCCGTCTATTACGGTTATTCAATCGTTTTCTGGTGCAATCGCGGGATTCGCCTTTTTCTACGCGATCGCCTGGTACTACGAGTGGCGTACGGGAAAAATGGGCCTGGGAGGCGGCGACATCAAGCTGATCGCGATGATTGGAGCGTTCATCGGTCCTCTCGGTGTCCTGACGACCATTTTTATTAGCTCGATCGTGGGCAGCGTGTTCGGAATCGTATTGGCCGTACGTCAGAAATCACGGCCGAGCTCGCTCGAAGGAGAGGTTCCAGAAGGATTGATGAAATACTCGCTCCCCTATGGACCTTTTCTCGTGCTTGGGGGATTGTATTACCATCTTCTGGGCGAGATCTTATGGCACCCCTTCATGAATCTGATGTAGCCGAAAATCGTTGGAAAGAGTCGGAGTGGAGAAACTTCGTTCTTTGGGAAAAGCTCGAGGTCCGATTCAAACGTAAAAAGAATTGGATTCTGGCGCTTTTTCTCTTTTTGTCGCTTTCCATCCTCGCGGTTCCCACGGTCCGAGACCGGTACCCGAAGTGGCTAGGTGAGGGGATCGCAAGAAAAGTCGCGGAGACCGTACTGGAAGTGCGCCTCGAGAGCTCTATCCGCCACTCACCCGTAGTGATCATCCTGGAGAAGCGGGGGGACGAGATCTGGATAAAAACAGAGACGATTCGTGATTGTCGTTCGACCGTCGGACGTGAGCCTCTCAAGGAGTGGTTAGTTGCTCGTGCGCGCAGTGGGCGGCGATTCGTCGTTTTGACCCAGGCAATTGGCCAACAAGTCGGCATCCCACAAGTCTCTACCGAAGTTTGTTATGATCCAGAACGCGGATTTCAGAGTCGCGGAGATGGTCTTGAAACAACCGTTTTTGCTATCGCTCCCGTCAAAGACTTGGCGACGGAGCGCCTCGATCGCTGGTCGGTGGTCCGCATTGCGACCCACAACGGCGAAGTCTCATTTCAATAAAGATAATAAAATCTTACGGCAGTTGCTCCGTTGACATAATCATGTAAACTTTTCTTAACTCGGAAGTGTTTTGATCATCAGATGATAGGGAGATTCCGAGCGGGAGAGATCAGGGTCGTCACTCGACTGTGATCGTCCATCAGTTTTCTCCAGTCATCTGACCCTCCAAGGATGGATCGGCTCTTCTATGGCAATTGGCGATTTACTCGCTTCTCTCACGTCCGGTTCAAACGCAGTCGCGATTAGCGTCGGCTCGTCATCGGTCAAATTTGTCGAGCTCAGGAAATCCGGCAAGTCATTCCAATTGACGAATTTCGGTGTGTTTCCTTTGCCAGAAGATTCTGTGGTCAATCGCGAGATCGTAAATCCAGTCGCCGTCACCGAAGCCATTCGTCAAATCGTTAAGCAGAAAAAACCTTCGCAGAAGCAAGTGGTGACCGGCCTGGGGGGCGCCTCCGTTATCATCAAGCGAATGACCGTCGAAGTGCCGAAGGTCAAGGACCTTCAAGACGCCGTTTTCTGGGAAGCCGAACAATACCTTCCGTTCGATCCGAGTGAAGTCTCGATGGATTACCACATGATTTCTCGTGGTAAGGACCATCGAACCGATGTGCTTTTTATTGCTTCAAAAATCTCCGTGATGGAAGGCTTTACGAACGCGATCCAAGGAGGCGGCCTTAAGATCAAGATCGTCGATTCCGAAGTCCTAGCGCTCCAAAATATTTTTGAGGCGAACTACGGTTTAATTCCGAATGAAGCAACTGCGCTCGTGGATATCGGTTCCGCAGCCATCAAAGTCGCAGTGATCGACAATGGTGTGCCCGTTTACACCAAGGATTCCGCATTCGGTGGACGGAACCTCACCTCGGACATCCAGAAGAACCTCAATTTGAGTTTCGAAGAAGCCGAATCCATGAAAACGAATTTTGCCGACGGTGCGACACCTCAAGAAGTCGTCGAACTGATGATGGTCGCGGCCGAGAACTTTGCGGTCGAGATCAAGCGTTCCCTCGACTTCTATAACGCCTCGTCTTCGGGAGCTCCGGTCAACAGCGTGCTCCTCACCGGCGGAAGCTCGAAACTACCGGAACTCTCTCGTATCGTCGAAGAACGGGTTGGAATCCCGGCGCAGATTCTCAACCCGTTCGCACGCATTACGTCTTCGATGAAGGGGATCCCTCCTGAGCTTCTTCAAGATGCCGCATCGTTGATCGCCGTCCCGATGGGGCTTGCGATTCGGGGTACGGTCAAATGATCAAGATTAACCTTGCCCAGAAAAAACGATCGGCAGGTATCGGTCTCGAAGAGGGCGGCGGGCTTAAGGCTCAGTGGCATGATTTCTTACGGAAAACAAAATTAGATCGATTCCTCCCACAAGATTCTCCCGCTTACAAATCGACCAAGGGCGCACAACTCCGAGGCAAAGAAGCTACCCGCAACCTGGTGGTGTCGTTGATTCTGGGTATGGCGGTTTTTGGGATGGGCTACTATTTGATCGAGGAGCGGAAACTAGAAGAGCTAGGTGTCGTCAACAGTGAGATCGAACGGTTAGCAAACGAAATGTCGTTGCTCGACTCCGAAATCGCCAAGACCGCCGGTTACGAGACGCTTCGAAAGAGCATCGAAGCGGACGAGAAGTCCGTGAAGACCAAAATGTCGGTCGTTCAAAAACTTCTAGAAGAGCGCCCGGTGGTTTCGAAGATGTTGATTGCCCTTTCACAGGCGACTCCCAAGGATGTTTGGATCAGTGGTTTTACTTGGCAGGACGGAGTCATCAAAATGTCCGGCTCCGCAATCGGCGCGAGCGTCGTTTCGGACTTCCAAAACGCGCTTGAAGAGACGATCTATTTCAAGGACGTCAACATGATGGGAATGCGCACGACCAAAGACAAAGGAGTCGACGTTACAACGTTCGACTTGGAGGCGAAGAAGCGATGAATCGTTCTTACCTCTTCTTACTTTTTATCGTCGGCGCGGGCTATCTCGGGTACGACTACTACTCGTTTTACAATGATCCGGCTTCTGAACTATTGGTGAAGCAAGAAGAGATTCGTGTGAAACAAGAGGAGATCGAGTCCAAGAAGAAGAAAGCCGAAGAGGGCAAGCAGTTCATCGCGCGTCTGGAGACCAAAAAAGCAGAACTGAGAACGCTCGTCGAGCAGCTGTCGCAGATGAAGCAGACGTTGTCCGAAAACAGCGATATGCCGGGTTTCTCGAAATTCTTGTTCGAAGAATCCAAGAAGTTAAGCCTGACGTTGAACTCTGTCGCTCCCGGAGCTCGAGTAAAACAAAACTTTTACGAAGAAATTCCCCTTCAGATCGCGTTCAGTGGAATGTTCGTTCAGATCGTCGCTTTCTTGGAGCGGATCGCTCAAGCAGACCGCATTGTGCGGGTGGATAGCGTTCAACTACGCTCGAGAGCCGGTCAACCGGCCGGGCAAAAATTCGTCGAAATCGACGGCACGTTATTACTGAAAACGTTTATGTATCAGCCGACGATCGAAGATGAGGCTGGAAAAGAAAAACCAAAAGCAGGCGCTCCGACAGCAGCTGCCGGAGCTGCACCATGAACCGTGCGGCGTCTGCGATGATATTAACTTTGGGGATTGGTGCTGGTTTGTTTCGGGCGTTCGCCCAACCACCCGCTCCTGGCGCAAATCCTCCCCAACAAGCGGCTCAAGTTCCCGCGCAACCAGCGGCGGCGGCTCCGCCGGTAGCCGCTCCTCCTGCACAAGCTCAGACGTCTGCTCCTCATTCTCCAGTGCAAGCTCCTCCCGCTCAAGGTCCCGCTGCAGCAGCGGGTCAGTCTGCGGCAGGCTCTCTACCTCCCGGAGGCGCAGTATCCGGTGCCGGGCCTGGTACTCCTGCAGGAGCATCAGCTCCTGATCTTTCTCAGTCCGGCCAAAACATCACCGTCAAATCCGAAATTAAGAAGACCAACGAAGAAGCTCGGGCAGGGATTCAGGATTTTCTGAAATTTCGTGATCCGTTCAAGCAGCCAGAAACGCAGAAGAGCTCGAACGAGCAGCTCACGGATTTGGAAAAGTATGCCGTGAACGAGTTCAAGCTGACCGGCGTGATGACCGGTCCCAAGCGGATGCGCGCCATGATTTTGGCGCCGGATGGTAAAACACACTTCGTGTCCGAGAAGATGAAGATCGGAAATAAGAATGGTATCATTGCTAAGATCACGACCAAATCTCTCGTAGTCAAAGAGAAGCTCGTGAACGCGCTCGGCGAAGAGGAATTGATCGAAACCGAGATGTCGATGGCGGCAGATGCCGGCCCCGGCGGGAAAAAATAGAAACTGGCTAGTCCGGTCAAGGAGTGACCCGTGATGAAACTCGATGCGATCTCAAGAACTAAGCATGCAGTATTTTTGTTTGCTGCGTTGATTTCCAGTGAATCGTTTGCCGCGGTCAAAATTCAAAAAATCGAGTTTCTCGGCAAGTCTTCGCCGCAGCAGATTCGCGTGATCGCTGATGGTGCGATGCAAATCGAGAAGACCGAAAATACGGGCGACCAGCAGATTGTTCTAGAAATCAAGGACGCCAAACTTGCGAATCGGAATGTTGGTCGAGCGATCGATACGTCGAGCTTCAAGGGTAACGTGATCTTAGTCAGTCCATACGAGAGCAAAGACGGACAGTCGGTTCGCGTGATCGTGCAGCTCCGCAAAGCGGTAGAAGCGAATCTTGAGGCGAATGGAAAGCAAGCACTCTTGGCCATCGGTGGACCGGCCGATCTCGCTATGATCTCTGAAGCCGAAGCTGCCGCAGGTCAGGCGCCGGTAGATAACCCGGAAGCGGCCAAAGATTCTTCTGCGAACGAGGCGTCTCAAGCGTCGGCCGGAAATTCCTCGGATTCGCTTGCTACTCAAGCATCGGATGCGGAGACCTCCACTCCTGAGATTCCGAACGAGCCGCCAAAAGACGCGCTTGCGCAGGTCGAAGCCTCGATTAAAGACAAAAAGTACGTCGGGCGTCGGATTACAGTGAACTTCAAAGACGCAGACGTCGTCGACGTGTTTCGTTTGATTGGCGATACCTCAGGTTTCAACATGGTTATTGGTAGCGAGGTCACCGGTCGGGTGAATCTCAGTCTCACGGATGTGCCTTGGGATCAGGTTCTCGATATCGTTCTGACGACGCTTCGTTTGGGTGCCGAGCGAAACGGAAACATTCTCCGGATTGCGACGCTTCAGACGCTTACTCAGGAAAAAACCCAGCAGTTGCAGGCGAAGACTGCTGCGCAAGCAAGCGCTCCACGCGTCACTCGAATTTTCCCGATCAGCTACGCGGAGCCGGCTCGATTGGTTCCTGTACTTCAGCGTTTCGGCGCCGGGGCAGCCGGTTCTGGTGACGCGAGCGCGACTCGCGACACGATTCTAGTCGACGATCGCACGAACTCGATCATCATTCAGGATATCCAAGATAACTTGGACCGCATGGCTAAGATCATTGAGCTCTTGGATCGCCCAACTCCGCAGGTCCAAATTGAATCCAAGATCGTAGAAGCATCTGAAAACTTCCAGAAGTCGATGAGCGGTCAGTTGGGATTTGGTTCCGTGGCTGACAACAATCGGCTCTACGGTTATGGAATTGCTCGAGACGGTAGTTTTCAAGATCCATTGTTGTCGAACCCAGTTTCGGCTAACTCGGCTGCAACCGCCAACCCAACCAACCCAGCGAATACGCTCGGTCTTGGTATGCGTTTAGGGCGTTTTATGAACGTTCGCCTCAATTCGATTCTGTCGATGAACGAAGTCGAGGGTAAGCTCAAGGTGATTTCTTCGCCTCGAGTCGTGGTCTTGAATAAACAAGCTGCGAACATCGTTCAAGGTCAGCCGGTCCTCGTTCCGACGTCCGTCACCAATGCGACGACTGGTGCGGTCGGTATCGGTCAGACGGTGGCGAGCGCGAACTTGCGTTTGGGCGTTACCCCGACGGTCACGAACGACGGCAACATCATCATGGACCTTCAGGTTCAGAGCGACGTTCCGAAGCAGCTGGATGCGACCAACAGCGGTATCGCCAACCGGTCGATCAACACGCGTGTGGTCACGGAGAGTGGTGGAACTCTCGTGATTGGTGGTGTTTACAGCAATTCGGAGTCGACGGGTGAGAGCGGTTTCCCGTTCTTGAGAAAACTTCCTTTGATCGGAATTCTTTTCGGTTCAGAATCCAAGACGATCGATCGAAACGAGTTGTTTATATTCATCACTCCACGTGTGATCAACGAGGAGCGAGAGGGAGCTTAAGGGTTTGAGCACGCAGAAGCCAGGTTCGTTTTCGCCGATCCTTTTCGATTACCTGAAGAAATATCAGGAAGATCCAAAGTCGCGTGTGTTTGCTCCCCTGGCCGAGGCCTACCGGCGTGCCGGCATGATACAAGAGGCGATTGAGATCGCCCGCGAAGGACTTCGAGTTCATCCCAATTTCATCGGCGGACGAGTGGCGCTTGCCCGCGCGCTCTTTGATCAAAAAGAATTTGATGAAGTCATGACTGAACTGGGCGATGTCGTACGCGAAGCGCCTGACAACTTGGTTGCGCAGAGATTGTTTGCAGAGAGTGCGCTGATGCTCGGACGTACGCTCGAGGCGCTCGGAGCATATAAGATGCTCCTGTATTTCAATAACTTGGACAAAGATGCCGAGCGCATGGTGCGAGAGCTGGAGATCCAAGCTTACGATCAAGGTGCGATGGTGCTGCGAACTGACCCCGCACCTCAGAAGGTGGTTCATTCCATCAAATCAGCTCGTGATGCGATTGATAGCGACGAGCGTGTGATCAAGCAGAAGAAATTCAAACAAGTCGAAGTCCTGCAATCGGCGCTCGTCGTACTCGAGCGATACCGCGCGGGCCTCGAACGTTAGAGGCTCAGGGGTCCCCTCAAAGCCTCTCTCTATATATAAGCCTAGAAACCGCGTAAATTTGCACCAGATCGCCGTATTTTAGGTCTATCCTATTGTTATCAAAGGGGATTGAGTCTCCATAAGGTCTCTCAGCTTCTCCGTTGCCGGCCCTTCGCCCTCCGTGTTACCTCTATATCCCTATGTCACAGTACGCTACGAACCAGTTCCGCAAGGGACTGAAGGTTGAAATTGAAAAAGTTCCATATGAAATCGTGGATTTCCAGCACGTCAGTCCTGGCAAAGGCCGCGCTTTCACCCGCACTAAGCTGAAAAACATGCTGAACGGGAACGTGACCGAAAAGACGATCACCTCTGGTGACAAAGTCGACGCCGCGAACACGGAACAAAAAGAAATGTCCTACATGTACCGTGATGCCGAAGGTTATCACTTCATGAATCAAGCGGACTATGACCAGGTCGCTCTTTCGGCCGAGCTCCTCGGCGACGGAAAAGACTTCCTTCAAGAAAACCTCATCATCCAAGTGATGTACTACAACGAGCGTCCGATCGGCATCGAACTGCCGACGTTCGTTCAACTCAAAGTGATCGAGACCGATCCTGCCTTCAAAGGCGATACCGTCACCGGCGGCACGAAGCCAGCCAAGCTTGAACCAGGTGCAGTGGTTCAGGTGCCTTTCCATATTAAAGAAGGCGATGTGATCAAGGTAGATACGCGGGACTACGCCTATGTCGAAAAAGTTAATAAGTAAGCAGGCCAAGAAGTCGGAATCGAAACCGAAGTCTTCTGCTTTCATGGCGCCGATCGAGGAATTGATTGCAGCGCTAGAAAAGCACGGCTTATCTGAGATCGAAATCGAATCGAAGGGCTCACGTTTTCGGGTTGCCCGCCAATTAGGCGGTGTGCCAGCCAGTTATGCAGCGGTCAGTTCTTCTGCAGGGCTGTCCTTGGCATCAGCCACTGGCTCCAAGAAAGAGCCCGAAGTTCCATCCGAATCGATGGATCGCCTGAAGAAGATCACTTCGCCGTTCGTCGGAACTTTCTATCGTTCGCCGAGTCCAGAAGCCGAATCCTACGTTCAAGAAGGTGGTCGTGTGAAAAAAGGCGACACCCTTTGCATTGTCGAGGCGATGAAGCTCATGAACGAGATCGAAAGCGAAATCAGCGGCAAGATCGTCTCGATCTTGGTCGAGAACGGCCAGCCGGTCGAGTTCGGCGAACCGCTTTTTCTCATCGATCCAACGGTGTAATTGCACTGATGGGTGAACGATGAGCGAACCACGCCTGTTCAAAAAAGTCCTGATCGCAAACCGGGGTGAGATCGCGCTACGCGTGATCCGCGCGTGCCGCGAACTAGGTATTTCCACGGTGGCTGTGTACTCCACCGCCGACGAAAAATCCCTGCACGTCAAACTCGCCGACGAAGCGGTTTGTATCGGTCCGCCCCCGTCCAAGCAGAGTTATCTGAATATGGGAGCGATCCTGACCGCGGCCGACATCACGGGTGCAGAAGCGATCCATCCGGGGTACGGGTTTCTCTCGGAGAACTTTGAGTTCGCGCGACTTTGTCGCGAATGCAATATCTCGTTCATCGGACCGTCGCCCGAAAATATCTACGCGATGGGCGACAAGACGCGTGCGCGCAACATCGCGCGAGGCGCCGGAGTGCCGATGCTGCCGGGAACGCTCGCCGCGGTTCCAAGCGTAGAAGCAGCGCTCGAAGAAGGCAAAAAAATCGGCTATCCGATCATCGTCAAGGCAGCCGCCGGTGGCGGTGGACGAGGCATTCACGTTGTCTATCAGCCCGATCAGCTCAAAAAATCGTTTGAACGTATGTGCAATGAGGCCCAAGCCGCATTCGGCGATGGCTCGATGTTCATCGAGAAGTTTTGTGAGCGACCTCGGCACGTCGAGATCCAGGTTCTCTGCGACAAATACGGTAAACGCATTTTCTTAGGTGAGCGCGATTGCACGATTCAGCGTCGTCACCAAAAACTCATCGAAGAGTGTCCATCTCCGATGGTCACGCCGGAAATCCGTGAAGCGATGGGTTCGGCGGCGATCCGCCTTTGCGATGCCGTGAACTACGAAAACGTCGGAACCGTCGAGTTCTTGCTCGATGAAGACGGCAAATTCTACTTCATGGAGATGAACACGCGGATTCAGGTCGAGCATCCCGTCACTGAAATGGTCACCGGAATCGATCTCCTCCAGGAGCAGATTCGCGTAGCCGCTGGGTTCCCTTGCCAATATGAGCAGTCGGACGTCAAAATCGAATCGCATGCGATCGAGTGTCGGATTAATGCCGAAGACTCCGAACGCTTCACGCCGTCTCCCGGTCTCATCACCGGGTTCCATCTTCCGGGCGGATTTGGAGTGAGAAACGATACGTTCGTTTACGATCATTATCGTGTGGTGCCGTTCTACGATTCTATGATCGGAAAACTCATCGTGCATGCGCCGACCCGCGAGGCGGCAATCCGCAAAATGCGGCAGGCGCTTGACGAATACGTGGTCGACGGAATCAAAACGAACATCGCCTTCCATCGCAAAGTCATGCAGGATCCGAAATTCGTCGCGGCAGATTACGACACCCATTTTCTGGAAGAGTTTCTACCGAAATACGAGTAAAATCAGGAAGATTGGAGTGATCCATGTCTTCCGATAAAACGCTCATTCTCGATCAGACGACGGTTGACCTTGGAGACGATCTTCTTAAAACGAAGACCACGTTGAGCCCGGGTGCGTCCGATAGTGAGAAGACCGCGGATATCGAGATGCCGGCCAAAGAGTCGGTCTCGGACTGGATCTCTAATTCTAAGATCCTTCTCTCCGAAGGTCTTTACGACGACGCAAAAAAACTCCTTCGTAAGGTCCTCATCAACGATCCCGCAAACGCACAAGCCCCTCGATTGCTAGAAGAAGTTCAAGAAATCGAGATTCAGAAACTACTACACGAAGAAGGCACAAGTTTCTTTAGGCGCAAGAAGTCCGATCGAGACACTCGAGAACCGCTTCAGGTGCTCCATGAACTCGTCGACGATCTCCACCTCGAAGTGGAGGATCACGATGATTCGCCGTTTCCGGATGCCGACGCGGAATCGGCATTTCAAACCTTCCTCGCTCACGTATCACATGGCTGCCACGCTCGCGATCGTCTCGATCTCGGTGTTGCGCTGATGCAGATGCACCTTTATGACTATGCGGTTTTGGAGTTTGAAAAAGCGGAGTACGATTCGGATTTGCAGACGCAGGCGCGTGGCCTCAAAGCGTTTAGCCTGATTTTGGGGGGGAAGCCTTTTCAAGCGCTGCTTGAACTGGATCCCATGATCGAGAACCCAGATATTGAGGTCGCCGCGAAAATTGACTGGGTCTACTTGATGGCTCGCGCATACGAAAAACTGGAGAATTGGAAAGACGCGATCTACTGGTATCAAGCGGTTGCGCAGATTGACGAACAGTATCGTGATACGGTTGAACGCAAGAAACAATGCGAACGAATCCTCTTATCCTCTTCATCTTAATCGTCGGTGGAGCGATCTTCTCGACGATCGCATTCATTCAGAGTGAGTGGTTCGCCAGCCGTGCGCAGGGGATTGTCTCACGCACGATTCCCGGCAATTTCGGGATGGAAGGTGGCTTTAGTCACTTTCAAGTGCAGTTTTTTCCTCCCGGCGTTGCCATCGCGCGTCCACTTGTTTCAGTCACGGGGGTAAACCCGGCGAAACTTCCGGTAGGTACGCTCGTCGCAGCCGAGCAGCTGTTGCTCAGATTCAGGCCCATGCAGGTGCTATCCGGGCGAGTGAGTATTCATGAGGTTCGTGTCGTCAACGGACGCGTCGAAACTTCGATCGAAGAGAGCAAAGAAAAACTGAAGAATACGCCGCCTCCGTCTAGGCTTCGCATCTCTTGGGAGCAATTGTTTCAAGTTCGCGCGGAACAGATCACCTTGGAAAATACCGAAGTCGTTTTGGATCTTCCGGCTCGGAAGTCCAAAATCTCCTTCTTGGCCAAAGAAGGCGCTTTGTCACAAGTTGCCGATAAAAATCACAGCTTCTATACTTTGGCGCTTGAGCTGCTGAATCTGCGTACGGATCTCAAAGTCAATTTCCCGCTCCCGCTCGATCTCGAGAGTTTGAGCCTCAAAGTCCGCCTCGAAAAAGATGGCCTCTACTTAGAGAGGTTTAATTTGCGTCGAGGCGCTACTGAGCTGGATCTTAATGGGCGTTTGGAAGGCGAGATACTCTCCGGAACCGGTTTGAAACTCGACGCCAAAATGAAAGGCACGAGCAATCTCGAGACGCTCGTTAAGCGCAATGAGAACGATGATGAGTTGTCGGGTACGGTCGCGTTCGAAGGGACCGTCAACGCCGACCTCGATCAATGGGAAAAGACCTTACGAGCACGTGGCGCCCTCCGTACCGAGGATTTCCAATACGGCGACATTGAAATCGATAGTGGCAAGATCGAGGGCGATTACAACGCCCGTACCAAAGACATCCATGTAGAGCACGCGCTCTTGTCGACGACTCCACGAGAGAAAAAAGGTCCCGATCAATCCGGTAAGGGCGGCGATATCGAGATCGGTTCATTTAGCACGAAGCTCGGAAGTTCGGCACCGGTTTCTATTCCCGTCAAACTCCGTAGCGCTCACGTGAATTGGCTGTCTTCTCCGGTTCTCGACGTTCTCTACTCGCTAGATGGTCGATTGACTGGAGACGCGAACCTCAAAGTCGAGTTCCCTTCGGATGAGCGTCCATTTCGCTTGGACGGGGACGTCGACCTGACGATGGATGCACTGACGCTCGACAACCAGAAATACGGCGTACCCCGTAAGCTCACCAAGATCTTCGTCATTCCCGATCTGCACCTCAAAGGCAAGGTTGCAGTCACTCCGGACAAAGTCCTATTCCCTCAGATGTCTGTCTTCATCCGCGAGTCGGCGCTCGAGGCCAAAGGCGAGATCCGAATTGGCAAAAAACCCGGGTTCGACATTCGTGGCGAAGGTGATATCGATTTCAAAGAAGTTTCGGAATTCATCGGACAGAAAGCATCCGGCAGGGGCGAACTCTCTGTACACGTTCATGGCCCGGCCGAGAACGTGGTGATGGATTTCGACAGCGATCTAGCGGGTTTCGAATTCATTCATTTGAGTTTCGGTGATTTCAAAGGTCGGATCTCCTACCTCGATGCCGAAGACAAAGTCGAGTTCCGCGACCTCAAATGCCTGAAAGGCGGGACCGCCTACACGGTGGGAGGTAACATCGTTTTCGGCAAGAAAGACGAGATGAATCTTCGCGCCGAAGTGCCGGCCGGGGATGTCGGCGATTTCCTGTCGATCTTTAAGCAAATCACGGCGTCCTATTGGTGGTTCCCGGAGAGCTTAGGCGGGAGTATGCGTGGAACCGTTCGCGTGACGGGCGGACTCGCGCTCGATGAAATGCGTATCGACTCGGCAGTTCGTGGCGAGGGATGGGATTTCTATTCCGAACGATTTCGTGAAGTCGATCTCCGATTCAACTACGACAAAGGCCGATATGCTCTCCCGCTCGTTCGTGCGATCAAACGTCGAGGCACGGTAGACGCCAGCCTCTCTTTCTCGGAGCAAGACGGCTTGAATTGGGAGCTCGACACGCGAGACTTTACACTCGCGGAATTCGATCACGTTAGCCAGCTCAGCGTACCGGTACGCGGCCAGGTGAGTATCAAGAGCGTCGGTCACGGGAAATATCCTTTTATCGAATCGGAAACCGAAGCTTCCAGCAGCGACGTCTTTTTGAAATCGCGTGCCCTCGGCGATAGTCGCTTGGTCGTTCAGACCCGTGATGGGAAATCAAAATTCGAAGGAAACTTGTTCGGTGAGCAGGGCGTTGCGACGATGAATTACGATTTGAGGGATGGGCAACCGAGCAACGTGAGTATTGCGGCTCGCGCGCTTGATTTCTCTCCGATTCTTTTTATTCTAAATTCGGAACTCTCCAAAGATGCCGACGTCATGGCTTCCGTAACCGGTGAATACCAGCTGTCGTTCTTGAGCGGCAAATCTGAATTGGGCAGCGGACGTGCGCGCGTGGACGACTACCGTTTGAAAAAAGAGGGCGTGCGGTTCCGGTTGGATAAACCGATCGAACTGGCCATTGATCGAGGAAGTTTCCAAGTAGACGACGCAACCTTGATTGGAGACGACGGGAAAATCCGCGCCTCCATTCGTTCGAGCCTCGGTCAGCTGAACGGAAGAATCTACGGGGATCTCGATTTGGGTGTTGCAGAATTCGTGACTGCGGCCATTGAAAAGTCCGAAGGACGCATGGCAATCGACCTCGATATTGGGGGCGGCATCAAAGCACCCACGCTTCGCGGGAACGGTACCTTGAAACATGGGATGGTTCGTATTCGTAATTTGGAGACCCCGCTCGAAGAAATTTCTGGGCGATTCCTGCTTCGCGACGGAATACTCGAACTTCTCGATGTCGACGCGAATCTCGCTTCGGGAACGATCGCCGCTGGCGGTACGATCGAATTTTTTCAATCTCGGTTTCCCGAGATGAAACTCACGATTGATCTGACGAACAACAAGCTCAAGGTCTACCCGTTTCAATACGCCAAGGTACGAGGAAAATTAGCGGTCACAGGATCGGATCTTCCTTATTTGGTCGCCGGCAAGGTCACGGTCGACCAAGCGATTAGCCGCGAGAAAATCGCTAACTCAAAATCACCCGGATTCAAGACCGCGCAGTACTCTCCATCCGAGATGAGTTCAACGGGATTTGATCGACCTCTATTCAAACTTCAGATCGATGTAGCCGCGCCCGGTAACATTGTCGTGCAAAACGAATTGGTAGACCTCGAGGCCAAAGGCGAGCTCCGTATCGTTGGAACTCTGGGCGCACCTCGGCCTCTGGGTCGGGCGCAGGCGATTCAAGGCAAAGTGCTTTTCAAGGATCGGGTTTTCCAGATTCAGTCGGGAAATATGGAGTTTGATAGCCCAACCTCGATCAACCCTAGATTCGAAGTCGTGGCGAACACCGAAGTGTCGAATCGTAAGATCCAGATGTTTGCTTCGGGACGGTTCGATCAATACCGCATTGAATTCACCTCAAACCCGCCCATGTCGGATAACGAAATCCTGACTCTACTTGCGCTCGGCGTTTCAAGCGACGATGCCAAGCGATTGCGCACCACCGATCGATCGGCCTACGAACAAGGCGAGGCCGCCTCGTTGGTCTTGCACTCGCTCGATTTCAACCGCGAAGTTCAAAACAAAACGGGCATCCAAATCGGAGTCGATCAGGCGGTTGATTCCACCATCGGTCAGAGTATTTTCCGTCCGCGCGTGACGGAACAAGATAACGCCACCGCGCCAAAAATCGTGATCCGCCGAGATTTCGGCAAGCGATTCGGAGTATCGGCCGGTAGTACAGTCGGAGTTGGTACGAGTATTCAGCGCGAAGTGAACGCAGAGATGCGGGTCACTCCGGGATTCTCGGTTCTTGGCGTGTGGGACTCCTATGAAGGCGCGACCTCAGATGAAGTCCGCCGGAACTCGTACGGTTTCGATCTCAAAGTTCAGAAACGATTTAAATAAGCGGCCCTATTGCCCGGTTGCTAAGATCCAATCGGCCGCTTCCGCGAGAGATGAGACGCGAGCCGAGGGTTCGGGAGCGTCTTTTTGCGAGTCACCGGGGCCAACCAAGATGGATCCTTTGCAGCCGGCGGCTACCCCCGCGCATATATCGCCGAAACGATCTCCGACCATATAAGAGCGGGATAAATCGATATCCCATTTTGCGGCCGCATCGAGGAGCATGCCCGGCAAAGGTTTACGGCAGAGGCATCCATCGGCTTCTACGTGAAAACAAACATAAAGATCAGTAACGTTGAGTTCATTCCGTACGACTTGGTTCATTGCATCGACATTCTCACGGGTTTGCCAGCCTCGAGCAACGTCCGGTTGATTGGTGACCACGATCGTAAGGTAACCAGCTGAGTGGAATCGTCGAATCGCGCCCTCGACTCCTGGGAAAAACCGGAAATCCTCGACTCGGTCCGGAGCGCGAGGTTTGCCGTCGCGGAACACGGTATCGTTGATGACGCCGTCGCGATCGAGAAAAATGGCCGGTCGTGTATTCGATGGGTGCATGTAGAGTTCAAATAAAACGGAGGGCGTCCACCTGTCGAGAACAGAACGGGCAATCTGCTTTGCCGCGTCCATGTTTCGCGCTACGCTGGCTCTACCAGAGTGAATTCGCCCCGATGGTTCTTCATAGCGTTTTTGGCTACTCTCGGCTCGGTGTCCGTCCTGGCGGCGGAAATACCACAGGCGTCTGCTCGTCCGATCGACGAAAACGTTGTCGTTGATGACGTTCAATATGTGGGAAACACGATTCTTTTGGAGTCGGATCTCGATAAGGTGCTCGAAATCGGCCCCGGGGATCAGCTTGACCGCAAAAAGGTCCTCGATACTTCGAAAAATATCCAAGATCTCTATCGCTCCAAGGGCTACGACGAAGTCGGGATCCAAATCCAGCTGGTTCGGAAACCCATCCCCAAAACCAAGAGTTTCGATCACATCTTAGAAGTGAGTATCAAAGAGGGTTTTCCGGTCCGAATCTCTCAAATCGAATTTTCCTGGCCGAGCGGCAAATCATTGAACCGCTTGCGTTCGTTCGAGGATCGTCTGGGTTTGGTGATCGGGGAGCCTCTGGACGAAGAGAAACTCTCTCGGGGGTTTCGCTCGATTCAAGATGCGCTATCCGCACAGGACTACATGGGCGCCAAGGTCGAGCTCAAAAGCGTTCAAATCACCGCACCACCGGAAAACGGCCGAGTCTCTCAAGAAGCCATCGATACGACTTCAAAATGGGTCGTGGTCACAGTCGCTGTCGATGTCGGCGAGCGCGTGACGTTTGGTTTTCAAGGAAACGAAACGCTTTCACATCAAGCGCTCGCGTCGCTGGTCGATGAGCAACGGCTTTTGGGCCTATCTTCCGACTATATTTCCCGAATCAAGGCGCGGATCGAAGAAGAGTATCGAAAACTCGGTTACGATCTCATTTCGATCGAGTCTTACACCTTTGAGTCCCCGGTTGAGCAAAAACGACATGTGACGTTCAAGATCGTTGAGGGTCCTCGCGTCTTGATCGATTCGGTCGTATTCGACGGCAATCTGTTCTATTCGACCGAAGAATTAGAGGTGCTCTTCTGGGAAAATGCGGTCAATCCCGTTTCCCGTCACTACTTCGTGGAGACCGAGGTCGCAAAAACGGCCGAGTTGGTCATCGAACGCCTCAAGGCCAAAGGGTATTTGAGCGCAAAACTCGTCGCAGTCGGTAAAACCCAAATCGACGAAGGCTCAAAAGTTCGTCTCACCATCACGATCAATGAAGGTGAACAGACGGTTACCGAGGCCATTGTTTTCGACGGGCTGAAAGTTTTCACCGAGGATGAGATCAAGAAAACGATCGGGGTTGAACTGGAATCTCCTTTGAACCTCTATGCCTTCAACGAAGGTCTGGATCGTCTCAAGGCGATGTATCGCGCGCGTGGTTACTACGATCTCAAGATCGTGAACGAAGGTACTCCGTCGGTGATCACGTATTTGCAAGAGAACCGCCGCGCGCGGGTTAAACTCGAGTTTTCCGAGGGGTTACCGTCTTACATTTCTCGCATTCAAATTGAAGGCAATCGCAAGACCCGCATGGAAGTCATTTCCCGGGAACTCCAACTCAAGGAAGGCGATTTGCTCGAAGAACCTAAGTGGCTCGAGAGCGAAGCGAGAATTCGGCGGTTGGGCATTTTTTCCACCGTGAATATTCAAGCGATTCCCGACTCCGAGGATTCATCACGCAAGGTTCTCCGGGTTAAGGTCGAGGAGGGTAGCCCCGGCGTGATCGCTGGAGGTCTCGGGCTCCGGAACGATCTCGGCGCGCGCGCGTTCGGGCAGGTTTCGTACGGAAACCTTTGGGGTAAGAATCACACGGCCACCTTGACCGCGAACATGAACCGCCGTTTCGGAAGCTTGGGTTCTAGTTTCTGCGCAAGCGCGAAACAAAAACTTCAAGATCCGGAACGAGACTTTTGTTTTATCGAGTTCGATGTATCGCTTGCATACGCGTATCCCTACGTTTTCATGGGACCGACGGTGTTTCGTCCTTCGATTTCTGGTGAGCGTAAGCAACTTCAAACTCGCAAAGGTGAGACGTTCGACGTCGATACGATCGCGCTTGCGCTCACGCTCGAACGAAACCTGATTCGAAAACCCGGCATGAACTTAACGACGGCTCTCACCTATGGTCTAGAGAATACACGCCAGTACAACGCCGAAGAAGAAGTCGACAACCAGCGCCTTCGGATCGGTACGCTGGGCCCGACCGTCATTTTCGATCGACGAGACAATTCGCTCATTCCGACCAAAGGGACCTACACGACATTCACAGGTGAGTGGGCAAGTCCCTACTTCTTAAGTCAAGAACAGCCGATTCCGGTTTCTTACACACGATTTCAATTTCGAAACGATGTGATCATTCCGCTACCGCACGATATCGGCCTGTTTTTGAGTTTTCGAACGGGTATTGAGTACAACTTGGCGAAACCGCCGGCCGGCTCCGAAAACGATCCACGCTATGCGATCCCACTCGTAAAACTTTTTGCGCTCGGGGGGGTGAATAGCGTCCGAGGATTCCGGGAGCAGAGTATCGGGGTCGACTCTTCGGTGGCGGTTCGAGGTTATGCCTCCTATACGAACTACCGGGTTCAGTTGGATCTGCCGTTTTCGGGCAATCTACGGTTTGGACCGTTCTGGGACGCAGCCAATATGAAGGTTGACCACTATTCGCTCGGTAACCTCGTATATGACGCTTTTGGCTTCGGCTTTCGCTATCGGAGCCCTGTTGGACCGGTTAATTTCGATCTCGGATTCAACCCCAACCCTCGTCAGGGTGAGGATTCTTACCGCCTTCACTTCTCAATTGGCCTGATCTAAGTGCCTTTTACGTCTTCTGGAGCTGAAAAATCCTGAAAATCCCCTGGCTGTTCCGGGGCTCAAAGAGTATATCTATCCAAAATAATTCGACCCACTGAGGTAGAGTTTCCGCCGCCGCCGATCGATCACCCTTTGAAAAAGGGCTCCAAATCGGAAGATTTAGCGAGCGCCGGGGATTTGCATTGACGGGTCTTTAACCAATCAGTTATATCGGTTCCCCTATGTTAAATCAGCAGAAGACTTATCAAGCCAAGCAAATGGGCGCTCACCTTTATGAGACGCAAGGCCCGAACGCACCGAAGTGGTACATCGTTGATGCAAAAGACCTCGTGGTCGGCCGTCTTTCGACGGTCATTGCTCGCGTGATCACCGGTAAGCACAAGCCTACCTATACCAAGCATGCGGACACCGGCGATTTCGTGATCGTCCTGAATGCTGACAAAATCAATTTCACTGGTTCGAAGTGGGACGACAAGAAATACTACGACCACTCCGACTTCGTCGGCGGCTTGAAAATCAAATCCGCTAAGGAATTGCTCGAGCGTCATCCAACGGAAATCCTCCGTCGCTCGATCTGGGGTATGACGAACAAGTCTAGCCTCGCTCGTCTCCAGATGAAAAAATTGAAACTCTACACCGGTGGAGAACACCCTCACGCTGCTCAGAACCCTCAGCCGCTTCCGGCTGGCGCGATTCGCCGCACGATCGTGAAAAACGCTTAAGCGAAGGATTTAGAGAAAATTCATGGAAAAACAGATTCACAGAGTCGGTAAGAGAAAAGAAGCAGTTGCCCGGGTTTATCTTCGCGCTCGTGGCGGCGAAGTCGGCAGCATCCGTGTGAACGGCCGTGCGTTCGAAGACTACTTCCCACGCCCAACGTCCCGCATGCTGATCCTTCAGCCTTTGGAACTGACCCAGAACGTCGGTAAATATGACATCGTCATCAATGTTCGCGGCGGTGGCCTCTCCGGTCAAGCTGGCGCAGTTAAGCACGGCATCACCCGCGCTCTTCTGAACGTCGATGCTTCCTTCCGCCCAGTCCTCAAGAAGGCTGGCCACGTCACTCGCGATGCGCGTGAAGTTGAACGTAAAAAATACGGCCTCTCCGGCGCTCGTAAGCGCTACCAATACTCGAAGCGTTAATCTCGAGTTACTTCAATTTTCAAGAAGCCCGGGTCCAATGGACCTGGGCTTTTTTATTTTACTCGGGGCATCCGGCCGATTTTTTATTTGGGACACTGGATAAAAAAGGTGCCAAACTTTTTTTATGAGACCTTCTACGTTTAGCTGCTGGAGAGCGCTTACGTTATTCCTCGGACTTGGCTTGGTAGGGCTGAGCGGTTCCGCCTATGCAGCGGATTCGAAGAATCACTACTATCTGGCGCCTGGAGTAGGTACGACCTTCCTTTATTCAAATCTCACCGAGAAAAAAGCCCTCAGTTACGGACTATCGGGATTGATCCGGGCGGGAGCCGAGAAACGCGGTTTTCTCACTCTCCTAGAAGGTAGTTACGGTTTGGCCAAAGGAATCGGCACTTTGACTCGAGCACATTTCGGACTGGGTCTATTGTTCGGTCTCTACAATACGGGTTTGGATGGTTTCTATGTATTCGGCGCGGATTTCTCCGCATACAACAACTACCGGAAAACCACCGGCGGCAACGCTCGAGTCGGCATCATCAAAGATCTATCTGATACGATGCAGTGGACGTTCGAAGCGCGCATGGCGTTTATGTCGAGTACCTTGCCATCGGGTTTGAGCTATGGTTCGCAAGGATTCGGCGTATTTTTCGGAGTTCTATTTCCATTTCGATCTGGACCTATACCGGCAGATCGAGACGCTCCTTTGGTCGAGCAGAAGCGACGATCCGTATCGTTTTAAAACTCCTAGAGCCAGTTAGAGAAATGATCGCTCGTGCCGTCGTTATCCTGGATCGTCAAATTGATCTGGTACTGCAGATCAAAAAAGTAGTCCCGGCACTCCACTTCATATCCTTGTAGCGAGTTTGGAACGTATCCTGCCTGGAATGCGGTGGGATCCGTAATATTGCTCGCCGTCCATCGATTTGTGGGTTGATCGAGTGAAAATGCGGAGTCTATCGTGAATTCAGATTCACGCGAACTAATCGTTAGAAACGTATAGCTTCTCTTGTCAGGAAACTCGGGCACCTTGGTTGCCGGTCCGTTGTAGCAGTTGTATGTTGGCGGAACCGGAGCTGGTGTTACTGGGTCCTCAAATTCGTATTCTTCACAGGGTGTCGTTGATCCGTACTCTCTTCCGTAAAACATGGGCTTGTAGATCATGATCGGACAAGTGGTGGTATCCGCCGAGCCAATGGTTAATTTAAGACTGCTGAAATAAAGCGTTCCCTCGTCCACCGAAACTGTACAATTGGTCGTCGTTCCGGTTGCGGCTCCAAGAGCGACGCTACAGGTGTCGACACTCTCAAATGTAGCTGTGTCGTCGTACCAGGCTCGATCGATTTTGACATAGAGACCTTTGTTGAGACTCGCTGCGGTCGTGGTGGTAGTCGTAGTGGTCGTAGTGCTTCCTGTATCCGAAGTTGTCGTGGAATCGTCTTCGGGCTCGTCATCGCCTTGCTCGACGCAACTGACAGTCACGGAGAAAAGTACAGCCCAGGTGAGAATTGTATAAGACAGAGTTTTACGACGCGATTTCATAACAAACTCATCGGCTTTCTATAGAAAGGATTGAAGATTCGACACAAAATTGCTGAAATCTAAGGAAATATCGCCAAATTTTTGACGAAACGATCAGAAATTCAGTTCGAATCTCGAATGACCGAAAAGAATTCGACGGAAACATTATGCGAGCCAAAGCTCAAACCACTGCACTCGAATCTTACCGAGCGGTCATCTACGGATTCTCGCGTCGTATTGTCGAAGCCCAGCGCCCGATTCGCGTATTAGAGGCGGTGAAATGGCCACGCTCTGTCGCCGAAGCTCTTAAGAAATTGGATCGCACTCAGGCGTTACCGCTGCTGACTGCGGATGACTATCGTAATGAAAATCCACTCGGCTACGATCCGCTGGAAAAACAGCGAGAGTTACTAGAGATCGCCAAAGACATCGAACGTGATTTGGATCGATCCGATCCACTTCGCGGCCTACTGATTCACATCGTAGAGCAGTACATAGACGTCATCGAAATGCTGAAAAACCGCGGTACCAAGCGGTTCTGGGAGTTGAGTCGTAAGCTCTATGGATCACCACGTGATCCGTTCGATTTGCAAGAGAAGAGCGTCTTGGATCTCGGGCGCAATCTCAGCGAAATTCTCACTAGAATCGATGGCCCAGATTTGGGTTTGGGATCCGTTAAAAACTTGAGTGCCGAACATGTGGTCGATACGTTGAATGACCGATTCAGAATTTGTTTTCCTGGCGACCGAGTCAAAGCGAAAATATCCGACGGCATCATCGCGGACGCGGCGGCAGGCGGTGATACCGTAAAGATTCGCAGTGATTCGTCGTTTTCTGCCCGTGACGTCGATGTCTTGGAAGTGCATGAAGGATGGGTTCACGTCGGAACCACGCAGAACGGGAACGCACAAAGTACCGCGCAGTGGTTGTCCAAAGGCCCTCCGCGTGTTGCTTCTACTCAAGAAGGGCTCGCCGTTTTGATGGAGATCTTGACCTTCAGGAGCTATCCAAGACGTGCGAAACAAATCAATGACCGCATTCTTGCCGTTGATCATGCAGAGAGCGGCGCGGATCTTTTTGACCTATTGGAGTTCTATCGGGTTTCCGGTTACTCAGAAGAAGACGCCATGAAAAACGCTAAGCGAATTTTTCGTGGCAGCCACTTGGGTGGAGGAGCGCCCTTCACCAAAGACATCTCCTACTGTCGCGGATTTTTCGAAGTCTATCATTTCATGAGGTCAGCAATTCGCGCGGGACGACCTGAACTAGTGCCGTTTCTCTTCGCTGGAAAAATGCATGTGGACGACGTACCGCTCCTCTATCAGAAGTACCAAGAAGGCGTCATAGATCCGCCGGTATTCTTGCCACCGCCGTTCCGTGATCTGAACGGGATTGCGGTCTGGATGAGTTTCTCCGCGAGTCTCACGAATATGGATGGCGAACGGATTCAAGAGCGATACGAGCGGTTGTTTCAACTTTATCTTTAGTGATTGAGTGGTTCAGCGCCCGGAGTAAAATCGGCAGGGCTGCCGATTTTTTGCTCGCACGGAACAGACTTAAAACACTAAACTTGTGTTAGATATGAACTACTCAAACGGATTCCGCCCCAAAAGCGTCAAGTACCTGTCGATCGCGTCCTTACTGGCCATTTCCTCCGCTCTCGCTGTAGATCTCGCCAAGGTGAATGGAAAAGTCGTCACCGATCGCGACGTTCAGAACGCGCTCGGCGGATTCAACGAAGGTCAGCGCAAGAAAATCTTGAGCGACATGAATTCGAAGAACGAAATCGTATCGAATATCGTCGAGCAAGAACTCTTGGTTCAAGAAGGCGAGAAGCAGAAGCTCGATCAAGAACAGGACTACAAAGAAGCGTTCAATCAGTTCCGCCGCCAATACCTCACAGAAAAAGTCTTGAAGAAAAACGTCGCGCCGAAGATCACCGAATCCATGGCGAAGAACTACTTCAAGGGAAATGCCCGCCGTTATTCAACCGACCGAGTGAAAGTTCAGCACATTCTCTTAAATGACGAAAAAGACGCCAACGATGTCCTCCGTTTGGTCAAATCCGGCCAGGATTTCCAAGCCGTCGCAGAATCCCGCTCCAAAGATCCTAGTGCCAAGAACAATCGTGGGGACGTCGGCTTTGTGACTTGGGAAAGCCCGTTCGTTGACGAGTTCAAAGAAACGGCGTTTAAACTTAAAAAAGACGAAGTCTCCGCGCCCGTTAAAACGCTCTACGGCTACCACATTATCAAAGTGATCGAAGTGGTTCCAGGCAAGCACCTGGAGTATGCGGAAGTCGAGTTGCGAGTGAAATCTGATCTGAAAAAAGAACTGATCCGGAATTTCATTAATGATCTTCGTAACCAAGCCAAGATCGAGATCGACTCTAAAGCAGTCGGTAAACTCTAAGCAGTTCTGAGGTCCCTTAACCGAAGTTGGATAGACCGGGTCTCCGCAAGGGGATCCGGTTTTTATTTCGGTCATCCATGACCTCAACCCTTCGGTCATTCATGACTTCAATCCTTGCGGCGCTCGGGGTGGAATTCTTTGAAAAATGTCGTTGGTTTCTGATGGAGCTCAATCAACGTCTGGATGGGGTTCTGAGACTCGGCCATTCGCTTCTGAATCATTCGTGCGGCCCAGAAATACTGCGTGCGGGACGGGCTTCCAGGAGCGACTCGAGACTCGCCGTAATAGGACCAGACGTCTTCGTCGCTCGCGAGGCACTCAATGAGCGACTCGTGAATGGCGTCCTCGTTCTCTTGGCACCAGGACCATTCAGGTTCTTCGTAATAATGGTGAACGATTGCTGGAATCTCTGGGTAGAGTGCCTGAGAAAACAAGGTTGCAAGCCCTTCGCTGACCAGGTGTTCTTGAGCTGTGCCGGAGTCGAGGTACTCTCGTCTGGAGATTTCGCGGAGCGGCTTTCCCAAATGTGACCAGACTTCGGGGGCGTGGTCGCGAAATACGTGTGAGAGTTCGTGAGTGGTGAGCGCTTTCAGGTAGGCGGAATCCGAGCCCGGGAAATCGACGCCGATGAGAACCATGTGCTCCCCACGATCATAGCGCGCGAAACCATCGAACTCCCCGAAGCTCGGCATAAAAATCAAGGTGCCCGGAAGTGTCGTGTTGAATACGGCTTCGACGCGTTCAACGGCGTTTGATGCCTCTTCAAGGAACTGAATGGCATGGGTTTTTTGAGCGCGCGCCTCGGGCGAACTCAGCCATGCGTGAATCGATTCGCCGTCCATTTCCCAAATGCGTGCTTGTTCCAGGAGAGGAATCAGGTCTGGATCGTTCTCGTAAATCGAGTAGCCAGAGAAAGGTCGGTTCTCGTCGAAACGAGAGTAGAGATCGATGATTTTCACGAGATTTTAAATTCCAAAACAACGATCGAGATCGACGTCATAGGTTTCGTTGTCAAAAGTGAGGCGGAGGCTGCCGCATCCAATAACGTTTGCACTGAGCGTCTTGCCGTCCGAGCAGTTTCCGCTGAATGAGCCCGAAGTCGCACAATTACAGTTATTGCCCCAAGTAACAGACGTCGGAGAAATCGAACAGAAGACGCCACTCAAGTGATTCGTGACTTTGATGGTACCGCCACCGAGTACTCGCCCGGATCTCGCACCACCGCTGATATTCATCGCGGCGGTTGTTTCGGTCGAGAAATCCAAGGTCGTATTGTTCGAGCTATTGGTATAGGTCCGGCGAATTCCATCACTTTCGAACCGATAGTTTGAGCTTCCTAAGTCGGTGATGCGTTGGCCGTATGAACCGGACTTTTGGATCGAAAGGGTAGCGCCGCGACGATTCGCGAGCGTAAAATTCGGAGAGCGCGTGATCGTGCTACCCGCACCCGCACCGATACAAAGCGCGGCGCCACCTCCCCAGGTCAGTGTCACCGTACCCGATGCTCGGATGCTGCCATAGGTGCATCCGTTGAATGTGCGAGTGATCGTGTTACCGGAGCACCCAGAATAACTAGAGCCTACCTGGCAGGTGGCCGCTTGGCTTGAAGAGATCAAGAGCTGATCGAGTGATGAGCGGAAATCAAACTCGCGTTCGAGCCGAGCGTGCGGTCGCATCAGGAGCGGGTAGCTCCCGGAAGAGGAACCGCCCATTTCATCAATCGACGCCATGATATCGCCGAGCTGTTGCCCGAGTTCATCAGTGGAATCTGAAGCGCTCAGTCCCAATAGTTCGCTCCCGCAACCGAGTGCGGTCAGCGTGAGGAGGAAAACTGCGCAAAGTCCGAGTGGTCGGTTTTTCATGAATTTAATCTAGTCCGGAAACGAGAACTTGTCTTTAGGACAAAACACCTCGTTTCCTAGACGATGACCCATGATTATTCTGTGTATTCGCGCGCGACGATTCCGTATTTTTCCAGCTTACGCAGGAGTGTTTTCTTAGGAATATTCGCGTGAATCGCCGTTTGATTGATCCGACCGTTGAAACGTTTCAAGGCGCTGATCAAGAAACGTTTCTCGAACTCTTCTTTGTTGGCCTGAAAATCCAACTTATCAAAGTTGAGTTTAAATCCGTTTTCGAGTCCTTCGAGAGAGGCGACAAGGTCGGACGAGTCGTTTTCTCCATCGTCTGCGGAGTCGTTCGATCCCAGATCGTCGGAGATCTGAGGCATAGCAACCGCCTTCAGCACACGACCCGTGTCGACCCCTTGTGGTGAATAATTTTTAAGTAAGCTCTCCGGCAAACTCTCTGGCATCAGCTCGTTGCCGCTCTCGATCACGAACGAATGCTCGATCACGTTCTCGAGTTCGCGGATGTTGCCCGGCCAGTTGTGCGCCTTGAGGTATTCCATCGTGCTCGGAGCGATCCCGATGATGTTCTTGGCGTGAGCTTGATTGAACTTATCAATGAAATAGCGTGCCAAGTGATCGATGTCGTTGCGACGCTCGCGGAGCGGCGGCAGGTGAATCGGAAGCACGTTCAGGCGGTAGAAGAGGTCTTCGCGGAACTCGTTTTTGCGAATCATTTCCTCGAGCGGTCGGTTCGTCGCCGCAATGATGCGGACGTTGACTTCGACTTCGCGGTTGGAGCCGACGGGTGTGAATTTTTTCTCCTGGAGAGCACGGAGTAATTTGACTTGAACGGCTGGCGTGACGTCGCCGATCTCGTCCAAGAAAAGTGTGCCGCCGTCGGCGTACTGGAATTTACCGATCTTGCGAGAATCCGCGCCAGTGAACGCGCCTTTTTCATGCCCGAAGAACTCGCTCTCAATCAAGTTGTCTGGGATCGCGGAGCAGTTCACAGTGACGAAACGGTTGTCTTTGCGAGGGGAGTTGTAGTGCAGGGCTTGAGCGACGAGTTCTTTGCCCGTGCCGCTTTCGCCGCGAATGAGAACTGCGGTATCAACACGGGAAAGCTTGTCGATGACCGAGAATACTTTTTTCATCTCATTCGATTGGCCGACAAACTCGGTGCCGCCCGGCAGTTTCACCACTGGAGACGACATCGCGATATCCTTGACCATGCGATGGGCCTTGAGGGCTTTTTCGACCAAGTAGACGAGGTTGTCGGCTTTGATCGGTTTTTCTAGGTAATTGTAGGCGCCTTCTTTGGTGCTTTCGACGGCGTCGCGGATGTTAGCAAACGCGGTCAAGATCAGCACGATGATCGACGGGTCGTGCGCCTTGATTTCTTTCAGCGCTTCCATGCCGCTCATCTTGGGCATGTTGACGTCGAGAAGCACGAGGTCGTACTTGCCCGCGGTAACGCGGTTCACGGCCTCTTCGCCGTTCTCGGCTTGGTCGACTTCAAAGTGGTTCTCAGAGAGGGCAGATGCCACCGTTAAACGCAGATCACGATCGTCATCAACAACGAGCACGCGGTACATCATAGGGAGTCGCTCCTTTTATTATTTGCCAAAGTATCAGAGGCCGTAAAAAGCCCCGGTTGAGGTTGTAGGTTCGAAGAAATCCAAATGGTAAACTTGCTTCCCTTGCCGATCGAGCTCTCGACTTCGACACGGCCGTCGTGGGCTTCGACGAAATATTTGGTGAGGTAGAGACCGAGGCCGGTGCCGCTGATCTGAGTCGTCAGATCGTTTTTGGCGCGGTAGAAACGGGTAAAAAGATGAGCTTGTTCTTCTTCGCTCAGACCAATGCCTTGATCGGAAACAGAGATGCGGATGAATTCGCCTTCGTCGAGCGTCTGAATATGGACTCGGGAGCCGTCTGGAGAGTACTTGAGCGCGTTGTCGATCAGGTTGTTGAGGACCTTTGCGATCAATGAAGTATCGATGCGGATCGGGAAAAGTGGCTCGAGTTCTAGTTCGACTTCGATCTGCTTTTCTTGTGCTTTGAGACGCAGGCGCTCGACAGATTTCTCGACGAGTTGATTGACGTCTTTGGACTCGAGATTGAGGGTCACGCGGTTGGATTCGACTTTCGTCAATTCCAAGATACTTGAGATGAAATGGTTGAGTTCATCTGTGCTCTCGACGATGTGTTTGAGGTTCTCGTTTTCGTCGGCTTCGAGGCGCTTACCACCTTTGCGCAGAACCATCTCGGCCAAGCCTTGAATGCGGGCGACCGGAGTTTTTAGATCGTGCGTTACTAAGCGGATGAAGTTCGTTTTCATCTCCTCGACCTGGAGGAGGATGTCGTTGCGGCGCTGGTAGTCCCAGCGCTGTTTGTATTCTTGAATGAGGCGGTATGGGACCGTGAGGTAGTAAGAGAGGAAAATACCGATCAGTGGCTGTGCTTCTCGAATCCAAAGTCCGCGAGCCATGAACAGAATCTGCCCAACCAGCAAGAAACCGAGGGCGAGCGTGACAGTATTGATCACGCCGTAAAGGGGCGTGTAAGTGAAGACTGACCAGATCACGAAACTGATAAGCGCGGTGGTGATCAGGAAATGGAACCAGCCCGGCGCCTCGACCAGGCCGCGGTCCTGCATGATGGAGTTCAGGACGTTCGCGTGGACGATCAGCTTGGGATTCGTTCCCTGTTTTTTGGAGTAAGGCGTGTAGGTAAAATCGTTAGAGTCATCGCGCGCGATCGTTCCGACCAGAATGATCTTACCGGCGAGTTCGGCGGCAGCTACCTTGCCGTCCAGAACATCGATGAATGAATAGACCGGATAGGCGTTCTTGCTCGGTTGATTCGGGTAGTACTGTGTGTTGCCGAAGTAGCGGAAAAACACGTAGTCAGCGTCGAACCCAGGTTCGGCGAATTGGCCGCGTAGGGATTTCAGTTGATCGGAGAGTCCGAGCTTGCGCGCGAGATCCAGGTGAAACGAGTTGCGTCCGTAAAGGTTCACGAGCGCGCGGCGGGTCACTTTGTCTTCGCCGAAGACGTTGCCGTCTTTGTGAATCATCGCGATCGCATGAGGAAGAAGAGAAAGCGGATAGGGAGGAACGACTTCGCCGTTCACGTCGAAACGCGTCCCAAGGAGGAATGGAGCGCCGGTGGCCTCCAAGCGCGATGCCGAGGAGATCAGGCGTGAGCTCCAGTCCGATTGCAGAGATTCCGGGAATGACTGCGCCGACCGCGCAAGATCTACGAGGTAACCGACTGCTTTGGGGCGATAGCCCTCAATCAGTTCCAAGAAGCGGACATGCTGATCGAGTGGAAGCGGGGAGAACTCATCGAGCTTACTGGTCGAGTAATCATCGAGTGCAACGAGCACGATTTCCGATGAGGTTTCAGGCTGTGGTCCCAAGCGCATACGAGCGTCGTAAAGCGCGCTCTCCAAGAAGTTGAATTCCAGGTTCATCAGAAACGTAGAAAGCAGCAGAGACGCGAGGCTAATCGCGAGGGCTTTTTCATGTTTCTGGTACCACTGTCTCAACATGTCTATTTGGAGCTCCTCATCCGGTTAGCCGGGGATACAGAACCAGTTGAGCAAGGGGTATACCACTTGGTGCCAAAAGGAACCAGGGGGTTATTGAGTAAAAAACCCTGAAATTCTGATGGGCGTCAGGTTTTGGGTCGGGGGACCGGTGTAAAGAGTTTAGACAGCCGTGTCTGACCGAACCTGCCTCTTTTCCGACGTTGACTCGCTCGGTCCAAGGAGTAAAACCAGGGTTTCAAGCTGATCGTGCAAATGAGGTAATCACTCCGTGGAATCCAAAACCTACCTGAACCCTCAGGCCTATCTCAATATTGCTTTTTACCGTTTCGTTGAGCTCTCCAATCTACCTGAGCTCAAACAAGCGCTGAAAAAACGCGCCGTCGAGATGGAGATTCGAGGTTCGATCCTGCTGAGCCCCGAAGGGATCAATGGTTTCCTTGCGGGTGAGGAGCCGAATGTTCGCGCGTTTTTCGCGGAACTAAAAAATCGTCCACAGTTTCAAGTGCTCGAGGCCAAAGAATCGTTTTCCAGCCACCTTCCGTTCAAGCGGATGCTCGTGAAACTCAAAAAAGAGATCATCACGATGGGCATGCCGGACATTCATCCGGCGCTCGATACCGGTAGCCGCCTCGAGGCCAAAGAACTCAAGAAATGGCTCGACGAACAGCGTGATCTTGTTTTGATCGATACGCGCAATACCTACGAAGTCGAGCAAGGCACGTTCAACACCGCCGTTCACTACGATATCGAAACGTTCAAACAATTCCCGGCTGAACTCGAGAAACGCGTCGATGAGCTCAGAGACAAAACCGTCGTGATGTTCTGCACGGGCGGAATACGCTGTGAGAAATCCACCGCGCTTGCCAAGAAAATGGGCATCGAGAAAGTATTCCAGCTTGAGGGCGGCATTCTCAAATATTTCGAAGAAGTCGGCAGCGCGCACTACAAAGGCGATTGTTTCGTATTCGACGGTCGCGAAGCCGTGGATGCCGATTTAGCGGGCACGGTCGATCGCGATGCGCAGAAGCGCATTGGGGTAATCGAGTTATTCGGTGAGTCCGGTTCGGTCGAGACGGAAATCGTGCGCTCGGTTCTTGAGTGGAAACATTTGCCTTACACGTTCCGCGAAGAAAAACGCGGCCGCCCGAGCGAGGCGCTCCTCAAGATCTCGTCGCAGGCGCAAACGCCGATGCTGACCCACAACGGTGCGCCGTTCGCTCGTTTCCCGATCATTGTGGAGTACTTGGACGAAGAGTTCGAGAAAATCCCGCTTCGTTCCGAGGAACCTGCCCGTCGCGCTCGCATCCGCTATTGGATGGACTGGATCCGTGAGACGTCACAAACCGCGATCGCAAACTCCGACAGTGAGGGTTTGAACCGCGAGTTCCGCTATTTGCAGACCTCGCTAGAGCGCCGACCATTCTTGGTGTCCGACAAAGTCACGCTCGCTGATTTCGCCGTTTATCACTACGTTGACTATTTGATGAGACGCGCGCTGTTCACGATGAAAACTGATCAATTTCCGAAACTGATGAAGTGGCATCAGAAAATGGCGGAGTACACCGCCCATCGTTCTGAAAAAGCGGGTTAACCCCGCATCGATCCGCTCACTGCTCAATCGTCTCCGGAATCGATTTTGGTTCCGGCTCGCAAGCGGTCTCACCCGGTAGCGCGTCCATGTGAAACGTGGATTGGATCACTTGGCTCTCCGGACATTCCGGACGAGGGGCGAATCCGGAATTCTTGTCCATGCGCTCTTCGCGGAGATCATCTGAGAAATCGAATTCAGGCGTGTCGACTCCTCGGTGTGCTTCTCGCATGAAACGCATCCAGATCGGGAGCGCGGAGCCAGCGCCCGTGAGTTTGATCACGGCGGGCTTTTTGCCTTTTTCGATTTTCTTGGGCTCGCCGCTTTGGTCCGCACCGACCCAGACTACGGTCGTGAGTTTCGGCGTGAATCCCGCGAACCAAGCGTCACGATAAGACGACGTCGTACCGGTTTTTCCTGCTGATGGAATCGTGTATTTCGTCGCGTTCGAAAGCGGTGCCGCCGTACCTTCTTGGAACGTGTAGGTAAGGAGTTTCATGAGGAGTGCCGTCGGTCGTCGTGGCAACATTTCTTTTGGTTCGAAAACGAAATGTGCGAATCGTGATCCATCCGATTTCAAAATCGAACGGATGACCGTCAATTCATCTTGAACGCCGAAATGCGCGATTGTCGCGTAGGCGGAGAGCAGCTCAACGGGCGAGAGTTCGGCGACTCCGAGCGTGAGCGACGGAACGTTCGGGAGGTCTCCCGTGATGCCGGCCATGCGCGCGGTATCGATAATCGAGGGAATGCCGAGTGAAACTCCGAGACGTGAGGCGACCGTGTTGATCGATTTTGCCGACGCCGTATGAAGCGGAATCCACCCCAGGAATCCCGGGTCGTAGTTTCGTGGACTCCAGGTCTGGCGGCCGCTGTCGTATTTCAATGTCCAGGCGCGATCGAGCACCGGGTAGTCCGTGCTGAAGGCGACACCGTTGTCGTCTTTGCCTTTTAAGAAAGCCGTCAAATACACGAACGGCTTAAAGGTCGATCCCACCTGACGTTTCATATTCAGGATGCGGTTGAACGTGCTCTGCTGGTAGCTCTTGCCGCCGACGAGTGCGCGGATGTATCCCGTCGTATGATCGACGGTTGCTAGCGCGCCCTCGAGGCGTTGTTCTGGGTGGGCTACCGAATCGATCTTCCACTGTTTTTCGAGGTTCGCGACTCCTTCGTTCACCGAGGTTTGCGCAAGTTCGCTTAAGACGGGGTCAAGCGTCGTGTACACTCGGAGACCCGCGGTCGTGATATCGATTGTGGAGCCCGCGTCTTTGAGTTTTCGAATGAGCTCGGCTTTGACGTAGTCGGTGAAATAGGGCGCACGATTGGACTGAGTGACCGGAGGTGCGAAGCGGAGCGACTGTTTCTCAGCAGAGATCGCCTCTTCTTCGGCGATGTAGCCGGCCTCGATCATGCGCTTGAGCACGAATTTCTGGCGTTCTTTGGCCCGCTCCAGGTGGCGATACGGAGAATAGAATCCTGGCCCGCGAATGAGTCCCGCCATGAGCGAGATCTCTCCCAAGTTGAGCTCTGAGAGATCTTTTTTGTAGAAGAGTTCGGCGCCCTCGGCCACGCCGTGAACCTCGAATCCGCCGACCTGTCCGAGGTAAACCTCGTTCAAATAGCGCGTGAGGATTTCTTCTTTGGTGTAGCGCATTTCGAGAATGAGCGCCAAGAATAGCTCATTGAACTTACGGAACAGATTGCGCGTCCGACGTTCCATCAAGTTCTTGACCAACTGAGCGGTGATGGTGCTGCCACCCTGTGCAAGCGAGCCGGTTCGCAAGTTCACCCAAATGGCGCGCAAGATGCCGCGAGGATCGAGACCCGCGTGCTCGAGGAACCGAGGATCTTCGACGGAGATGATCGCCTGCCAGATCGGAGCCGGGATGTCTTCGAAGGTCAGAACTTTGCGTATTTCACGGAGGTTCGGGCGATCGCTACGGGTCAAGGTCGCGATGAGTTCGGGCTCCAGGTAAATGGCCTCTGTCTCCGTCCAGTTCGCTCCATCCAGATAAGTCACGCGCGTGAGGGTGGAGGGTTTGACCGTCGAATCAAATTCGAGCCGTACGGGTTTTCCCGCCCAAACCGGATCAGTTCCGGGAGGAAACAGGTCGTTCGGATAGTCCTGGGGGCGCAACGAGAATTGAAGCGAGTCACGATCCGATGACGTGATCCGGTAGTTCAACTGCTTGAGCCGCGATTCGACTTGCGGGCGTTCTAACGCGAGACGTATGGGCCAAACATCTGAATAGACCCGCGTTGGAATGAATTCTTCTTCGGCCTGAAAGTTGGAATCGAGTTGATGATAGAGGTGACGCAGGTAGAGAGCAAAGGCGAACACGAATACCACCGCTGTAGCGAGTAAGACGCGAACGGCGGGTTTCTGAAAGATTTTTTTGAACGCACCGCGTTTCATTTGAAGCACTCCCGAGCCTCAGATTCCCTGAAGCGATTCTTGACTGAGCTTGTTTCCGTTTATACAACTTCACGACACCTCACTAAAAGGAAAACCGATGAAATTCTTGGTAAAATTCAGAGCACCTCTGACCATTTTCTTCGCTGCAGCTGCAGTGAACGCGCATGCCCTTGACCTCGATTGGTCGGGCCAATTCCGCGCCGAAGCCACTCGCATCTCCAACTACACGGCTGACAGCAGCGACGCGGGACAAATTCGCGACGCAAGCCGCGAGAGCGCTGGCGGCTATTACATTCCCAGCGCAGGCAGTAAGACGGCGAGTTTTCAATCGCTGTTCCTCCGCTTGAAACCAAACGTCATCGTAAACGACAACGTTTCGATCAAATCGGAAATCTGGTTCGGTAACCCGATCACTGGATTCTACGGCGACGGATTCCCCGCAACGACCCGAAGCGATCAACGTTTCTTCAGCACCTCTTACTCGGGCGGAAGCACCGTGACGGCGCAACGTTTTTGGGCGGATGTAGTGACGGATTTCGGTTTGCTCCAAGTGGGTCGCGCTCCGATTCATTGGGGCTTGGGCCTCGTACATCACTCCGGTGATGGCCTCTGGGATCGCTATCAGTCGACAGGAGACGTGATCCGATTGACTTCCAAGTTCGGAAATTTCTCGGTCATTCCAGCCTCTACGAAATATGCTTATGGAAATTCGGTGGGCGGCACGTGTAACGGCAATCCATGTACGACGAGCCCATTCGGTGGATCGACGCTCAATGAATACTCGCTCGGTCTTCGTTATTTCAATCCGGATGAAGATTTTGATGCTGGATTCAATTTCATTCGCCGGATCGGTGGCGCACAGAACACGGCGACGTTCTTGAACGCCTCCACTCCAGGCAGTGTGAACTACACGATCTGGGACATCTATATGAAGAAGCGCGCCGGGAAATTCGATTTCGCGGTCGAAGCGCCGATCTTCAATGGACGCATCATCGGTATTCCTTACAAAACTTACGCGCTCGCCGGTGAAGCGAAATATTCGTTCAATGACGCTTGGAGCGTCATGCTTCGCGCGGGCAAGGTTCCGGGCCAACCAAACGCCCCTGGCGGGAACACCCAGAAATGGACGATGGCTTACCTTCATCCGAACTACCGTCTGGGTATGCTGATGTTCGGCATGCAGCCTCGGAACTTCGCAGGTAACAACAATCCGAACAATCCAGCCGGTGGTGAAGTTCGTTCGGTCTATGACAACCCGATTACGAATGCCAACTACGCGAGCCTGGGTGGCGCGTTCCGCACGGACAAATGGACGTTCGGTTTGACGTTGATGACGGCATCGGCTGACAAGACCGCAGCTAACGGCCAGTCGTTCTTTAATACCTGGGATCGTCGTTATTATACGGCAAACGGTAGCCAGAGCTCTTCGCTCGGAACCGAACTCGACCTGACGACGAACTTTGATTGGGACGACTTCACGAGCTTCGGTGTTGACCTCGCTTACTATAAGCCAGGCAACTACTACGCGTTCTCGAACGATGCGACGAAGCCGAACAATGCAACAAGCGCGATGATGGGTTTCCAAGCCCGTGTCGGTGTGAAATTTTAGTAGGCAAGCTGTCGATTTAGAAAATTAAAGAGGCCTCCTCGGATTCCGAGAGGCCTCTTTTGTTTTTAACTGCATTAGGTTTTTAAAAGGGCTTTGCGCGTCTGAAAAAGCGTGAAGCGCTCGCGTCTAATAGACGCGATTTTCAGTAGGGCAGGAGCCCGGCAAGCAAACCCTTTTAAAAACCGCCTTAGAGTCCAGCGCGCTCGCAAACGGAGTTCGAGAGCTTCTTGGCGATCGTCGTTTCGATCGTGCGTTTGGAGCTCCAGAGGAGGAACTGGTTAAATTTGCGAGGTTCTTGGATCTTCGCCTGAACTTCGACAATTGGGCGGGAGTTCAGTGGGTTGAATGCGACAAAAATCTTGGAAGAGATCTTAGCGGCGGCCGTACGATCATTTGTGACCGCTGAAGCAACTTTGTAACCTTTGGCAACTTTCACGTCTGGGTCTCGTGACATCGGGATGTAGGTAAAGGTCGTTGCTTCAGGAGAAGCGGAGGCTTCGAAAACCGTCGATACGATTTCCTTTTTTCCGTCATAGGTGGTGTATGGGTCACCGGTTCTGCCGTTGTAACGGGTGGTCGGGGAAACGAGTTCCGTCGAGAGTTTGTAAGAGACGGAGTTTTTCTGGATATAGATCAGCGGGATCTGGCTGTCGTCGGTCGTGTAGCATCCTTCGATCGATGCGGCTGAAGCGGAATATACGGTGATTGCAGACAAGAGGGACAGAGCGATTGCGGTTTTCATGACTACTCCATGATCCACTACTCATCTACTCGTCCCCATCCTGAAACGAAGCAGATCAACGTCTTCGTCTCGTGATCAAGAGGACCTTGCGGTCATCTCGAACTCTCGGTGGGAAGCGTCTGCAAGCAGTCGATCAGTTGTACGGGTTGGTTAGAAGCCTGTTCTCGATTTCGTCATCATGGCGAAACAAAGAAACAGAGTTGCTTCTTATACAGGACAATTTTTTCATGTCGCGAAAAATTCGCATTCATCCGCATTTTACGTGGAATTCAGGCTAAAATGTGAGGACCGAATCCTGATTTTCGAATTCTACAGTGATGATTCGTTCGACTATTGAACCAAGAAATCGTTGAAATACACGTTCGTCACGACCGGCGGGTCGTTTTTAGATTTTTGAACGAGATCGTTGATGATGCCGGCGATGCGATTGCGCAGGATGAATCGTCCTTGGACAGAGGTGAGTTCTTCGACGGTCGTTTGCCCCAGGGATTTCAAAAGGGCATCCAAAAATTTCGGTATGTTGTCGCGGATCACGGACTCTTGATTGGCGTTCAAGAGCTCCAGCGTGAAACTCATGTTTACGAAATGCGGCTTGAGGACGGGAGGGGGCGCGCCCGGGCCGGTCCTTCCGATGATGCTCGGTTTCAAGTTGGCTTGCATCATGTCGAGTTTCATCAAATGTCGCTCACTGGATTGAATTGCGGCTTTTTTCTGCGCATCTTGAGCGGCCTGGGTTTCCATACGGGTTCGCTCGCCGGTTTCGGTGATCCGCGGGCGCTTGTAGAGCATTTTGGTATAGATCACGATGCCCAACACCCCGAGTACCGCGAGTGAGTTCACCAGCACTAGAATGAGCGCGAGTTTAGATTTTCCAGGCGCCGGGGCGGCCGCGGCTTTCTCTTCAGACATGATAAGTTTAGTTTTTCACGTCTGGGACGGTCGGACAATGGCTATGTTCTCGTTAGTCGAGTAAGTCCTCGAACGGCAGTCCAAGATCGTCGGCGACCTGTTTATACACACATTTTCCATAGGCGACATTGACGCCTTTGCGGAGAGCGGCATCCTTTTGGACGGCGTTCTTCCAGCCGAGATTTGCGAGCATGAGGGCGTATTTCATCGTCACGTTTGTGAGCGCGTAAGTAGACGTACGGGGAACCGCGCCGGGCATATTTGGAACTGCATAGTGGATGATTCCATCCACGTTATAGGTCGGATGTTCGTGCGAAGTCGGGCGGCAGGTTTCAACGGAACCGCCTTGATCGACTGCAACGTCAATAATCACGCCACCCGGTTGCATTCGGGAGATCATGTCTCGAGTCACGAGTTTAGGTGCCTTGGCTCCCGGTACGAGAACTGCGCCGATGACGAGATCCGCGTTCACAACGGCTTTTTCGATTTGTTCGATATTCGAGTAGAGTGTGGTGATCTCATTCCCGAATACATCGCTGAGGTAGTCGAGTCGCGCGAGGTTGGTGTCGAGGATCGTGACCCGTGCTCCGAGGCCGATCGCCATTTTCGCAGCGTTTACGCCGACAACGCCGCCACCTAGGATCGCGACATTCGCTCGATCCACTCCCGTGACACCACCCAGAAGCATGCCCTTGCCACCGTGGTCGTGCTGAAGATAGGAGGCGCCGATTTGGGTGGCCATTCTTCCGGCAACCGCGCTCATGGGAGCGAGCAAGGGGAGTGTGTGGTCGTCTGGCTGAATGGTTTCGTAAGCGATACCGATGATCTTGCGCTCCATCAGCGCTTTGGTCAGTCGCTCGTCGGCCGCTAGGTGCAAATAGGTGTAGAGGATCTGCCCTTCCCGGAGCATGGAATATTCCTCTGGCAGGGGTTCTTTGACTTTTACGATCATGTCGGCTTTTTCAAAGATCTCTCTGGGTGTCTCGACGATGAGCGCGCCTGCTTTGCGGTAGTCTTCGTCGGAAATTCCTGCGCCGATACCCGCACCTTTCTGAACGAGGACTTTGTGTCCGGCGTGGGTCAGAGCACTGACTCCGGCGACGACCATTCCCACTCGATTTTCTTTGTTTTTGATTTCCTTAGGTACGCCAATGATCATCGGGGTGCTCCGGATGGGTTTGAAGAATGATTCGCCGACACGCGGACGTGCATGCCGTCGTAAGCGAGAGTCACGTTTTTCGGCAGTTTTGCGCCCGGTCCTCGTTTAGTCCATTCGCCGTACTCGAAGTCGTGACCCAGGTGAGTGAGGATCGTTTTGCGCGGATTCACCCGTGGGATGAAATGGAGGGATTCTTCGAGGTTAAAATGAGTGCCGTGCCGCTCTAATCGCAAACAATCGAGGATCAAAATGTCTAGCCCTTGAAGTCGGGCGACGGCTTCATCAGGAATGAAGTTGCAATCGGTCAGGTAGGCGACGTTTTCGACACGGAACGCGAGCACATCTTGGGAACCGTGTTTCAAGGTGAGTGTTTCAATGGTCACGCCCTCGACTTCGATCGAAGTGGTACCGTCCGGGATGAGGTGGAATTGAATTTGAGGAACGCCACCGCCCTCGGAGGGCCCCTGCGGATTGAAAATATACGGATAGCGGCTCGTGAGCTCGCGCTCTGTCCATGAATTGCCGTAAGCAGGGATGCTCGATTTTTGGAGGTAGTTAAAAGAACGTACGTCATCGATGCCAGAAACGTGGTCCGAATGAGGATGCGTGTAGAGAATGGCGTCGACCCGATCAATGTTTTCACGCAGAGCCTGTTCACGTAAGTCCGTGGACGTATCGATGAGAAAGCTCTTACCGCGAGTCTTGAGCCACGCGGAAGCGCGAAGACGCCTGTTTTTGCGGTTGCGTGAGGTACAGACAGGGCATCGGCATTGCAGCATTGGGACGCCCGTAGAAGTCCCGCACCCGAGGATCGTGATTTCGACCGGCTCGCTCATCGGATTTGATCCTAAGTGCCCGAATCGGATAGATCCATGAATTTCTGAGATCAGGAGTTGTTTCTCTGAGAGGGTTGTCTTTAAACTCCCAGTCATGGATATCCTGATCACCGGTGGAAGCGGTTTTATTGGAAGCGGGCTGGTCGCGCGTCTCAATCAAGAAGGTATTGTGCCGCGTCTTCTGCTACGTTCGACTTCGAGTTTGGAGCACCTGGCAGGTTGCCAGTATGAGCGAGTCGAAGGGTCGCTCAGTGATCTCGAGTCTCTGAAACGCGCGGTCTCAGGCGTGCATTCTGTGTTTCACTTGGCGGCATCTGTGGCTGGAAATTCGGCCAGCGATTTCAGTAAGACCAATACGGATGGAACCGCGCTTTTGATCCGAGCGATGCTCGAGAGCGGACAGAAATTCGAACGGTTCGTTTACGTTTCAACGCTTGCGGCGGGGGGGCCGTCGATCACTTCTGATCCACGAAACGAAGCAAATCCAGACACGCCGGTCTCTGAGTATGGTCGGAGCAAAAAAAATGCGGAAGCCGCTATTCTTGCGTACCGAGATCGCATTCCGATCGTGATCTTGAGGCCGCCGATGGTTTACGGACCTCGGGATCGTGCGACACTGCTTTTCGCCAAAGGTGCTCAAAAACGCTGGGTGCCGCTCCCTCGGACGGGTGGTTTTTCCCACACAAAAACCTATTCGCAGATTCATGTCGATGACTTGGTCGAGGCGCTCTATTGCACTCTCAGCAAGAAAATCGATGCCGCTAAGTCGGGGCAATTTTACTATGTCGCGGGTGATGAGATCATTCGAGACCGGGACATCTACATCCAGTACGGACGCGCGCTGGGGATCGAGCCTAAGTTTTTTCTCATTCCGACCTCGTTCATCGCGCCGACCGCTTGGATGCTGAACACCCTCGGAAAACTGCGCGGCAAAGCGTTTCCTTTGAATTCGGATAAAATGAATGAGATTCTTCCGGATCATTGGACTTGCTCGTCGGAACTGTTTCGCTCGGAGTTTTCATTCCGGCCGAAGCTCTCCTATGAGCAAGGAATCAAAGGAACGGTGAAATGGTACTTAGAAAAAGGCTGGTTGTAGCAGGCGCGTTCTTAGTCGGCAGCTTATTGGTTTTGGGCGGCTGTTCGAGCCTCTCAAAATCCAAAGACT
Organism: Pseudomonadota bacterium; assembly: GCA_027485695.1. Lineage (GTDB taxonomy): Bacteria > Bdellovibrionota > UBA1018 > UBA1018 > UBA1018 > JAIXQO01. The sequence goes on along the minus strand of JAIXQO010000004.1, from coordinate 167,899 downwards.
GGCAGAGCCTCGGGCTCCAATTCGACTTAAAAGAAACGCGGCTGGATAACGGACTGCGAATCTTGATGGTCCAAGACAAGACCGTTCCGATCATCTCGTATCAAACTTGGGTTAATGTCGGCTCAGTCGACGAGGATTTCGGTTTGACGGGGCTCGCGCATCTTTTTGAGCACCTCATGTTCAAAGGCTCCCGCAACTTCGGACCCAAGGCGTTCTTTCAAGAACTTGAGGCCAAAGGCGCCGCCGTCAATGCCTACACGACGCGCGACTACACCGTCTATCACGAGACCTTCTCCAAAGATCTACTCCCCCGGGTCATTGAACTCGAAGCGGATCGCCTCTCGAGTCTCAATTTGAATGACCTCGTACTCTTCACGGAAAAACAGGTTGTGATGGAGGAGCGCCGGCTTCGGACCGAGAACAGTCCGGATGGGCGAATGCAAGAAGCGCTCTGGGCGCTTTCCTACAAATCCCATCCGTATCGTTGGCCAGTCATCGGTTATCCCGAGGACCTGAACCGTATTACGGTCGAAGATCTGGAGAAGTTTTTCGCTCGTTACTATCAACCGGGTAACGTGACGCTCGTCGTGGTGGGGGATTTCGATACCGAAGAGACGTTGAAACTCATTCGCGAGTCTTATGCGTCGATTCCGGGGCGCAAGCCGGATCGCAAGATCATCCCACGCGAACCTGTCCAAACGGAATCTCGCGAACAAATTCTCACCGATGCCGTGGCGACCACCAAAGTCCAGTTCGGGTATCCCGTGACGGCGGCCTCCGAAAAAGACACGCATGCGCTCGATGTGATGTCGAATATCTTGTTCGCCGGCGTGAGTTCACGCGTTTACCATGAACTCGTTGAAGTCAAACAACTCGCGATCAACGTCTCGGGTATCGCTTATACGCCGACCCATCCAGGACTGTTTCTCATGAGCGCGATGCTTCGTCAGGGTGTGACTCCAGACCAATTCGAAAATGCGTGGCGCGAGTGCTTGGAGCGGCTTGAAAAAGAAGGTGTGACCCAAGAGGAACTCGATCGAGCGGTGAGACAACTGACGATTCAAACCGTCGATAGCGTGCGCACGGCGCATGGATTAGGAACCCTGATCGGCACGGTCGCGGCGATCTTGGGCGATCCGGAGCTCTACAAAGACGATCTGATCAAATATCAAAAAGTCACGGCCGATGACGTCGTTCGTGTCGCTCGTCAGTACCTTCGAAAAGATCGTCAGAATCGCGTGATCTTGTCGCCCATCGCGCGCCAAGTCCAAGCCACAGGAGCTCGCTCTCAATGAAAATGTCAAACGCTCTCCGAATTGTAGCGGCCGTTTCTCTTGGTCTGACGACCTCGGTTTTTGCGGACCTAAGACTCCCGAGTCCTGAGTTGGAAACGCTCCCAAACGGACTGCAGATCGCTTGGTTCCTGGATCAGAAACTTCCGGTCATTGATCTGGGACTGCTCGTGAAAACCGGTACTCGCGAAGATCCCATCGGAAAATCCGGTCTCGCGCTCCTGACTGCAAGTGCACTGGAGCGCGGAGCGGGAACTCGCAATCAGCTCGAGTTTTCTCGCGCTTTTGAAAACCTGGGAGGTTCATTCTCGGCATCGGTGGACGAGGACGCAATCAGCATCGCGATTCATGGCCTATCGACCGACACCCCGCAGTTACTCGATCTGCTCGCTGACTCAGTTCTCCTACCCAAGTTTGATGACGCCGAGATCCAACGGGTCAAAGAACAAGAAAAAGAGAAGTGGGAACACCTCGGTGATTCAGCGGAATCCCTCGCAAGTTTCACGATGGCTCGGTGGATGAGCCGAACCAGCCCTTACGCTCGAGGGAGCCTCTACTCGATCCCTGAGTGGATGGGACTGAGTGGCAACGATGTGCGTAGTTTCTATCAGGCGCGCATGACTCCAGATCAAGCGATCCTCATGGTCGTGGGCCGAGGAGATCGCGCGTCGATCCGCGCGCAAATCGCGAAGCGATTCGCCGACTGGAAAAAAGTTCCTGCTCCTGCGGGCGCCTCTAAAAAAGCGGCGTCGCTCGAGTACCCAAAAATCGATCGAGACGCGAAACTCGTCGTCGTGGATCGTCCGGGCTTGCCGCAGGCGCAAGTCCGTTTCGGTTTTCCAATCCCGTCGATCTATTCCAAGAATCGTTACGCGCTCGCCGTTTCGAACGCGCTCTTGGGAGAGTATTTCAACAGCCGGTTGAACTCCGTGATTCGTGACGAGCTTGGACTTGCTTACGGCGTTGGTAGCTCGCTCTCGTACGCGAAAGAGCTCTCCTATCTAACGATCGCATCGGCAACGGCGCTTCAACACACGCCGATTTTGATTCGCGAAGTACAGAAGATCCTCGATAGCCTCAAGCGCGGTGAATTGCTTGACGAAGAGGTACAAACCTCGAAAAGTTTTTTGATCGGTGGATATCCGATGAGCGTGTCTACTCTCGGAGCGGTTGCGAGCCGCTGGTTGGCTGGGAACGTCTACGGTCTGGGGCCGGACTTCTTGAACGAGTACATCCCCGAGGTTCAGAAAGTGGATCGCAAGCGGGCCATCGACGCCATTCAAGAGGCATTTCGTCTTGATCAGATGAAGATCGTGATCGCCGGGGATGCTTCGAAAATTGCGCCACTACTGGCGAAATTCGGCTGGAAAAACGTCAAGGTGCTGCGGGCGCCGGATTTGATGGATTTTCGCGAACTCGATTCACGCGCACCTCGCCGTCGATGATCGCGCCAAACGCGACATCGAACTCAGGCGCCTCGATCTCACCGACGACGCGGCCATAGGATGCGACTGCGACGCGGGTCGTGGCGAACACTTTGCCTTCGACCAGACCGTTTACGGTCACGCGATCGCCGCGGATTTCACCTTCGACGCGCGAGCTCTCCATAATCACTATATGGCTGTGAGGACGTCCTTGGATCGTACCTTTGACCGAACCGAAAATACGGGTCACACCTGAGAAGAGGAAATGGCCCTCTAGCTCGGAGTCCTCGGAGATCCAGCTACTCGTTGTTTCCCGAATCGCTTCCTGTTTCATGGGTCGTTTCCTTGGCTGGAGTTGCGGTTGCCTCAGACGCGTCTGAGGATTCCTCTTCGGGGGCAGGCTTCGGTGCCGCGCGACGCTTTGGAGCGGTCGTACTCGTGGGTGCGGGAGCAGTCGATGCGCCGGCGTCTTTTTCGGCGTCGGTGAGCGAGACGCGGTCGAAGTAAATCAGGTTCTTGTTCTTGTCGAAGATGTAAACCTGGATGCTTTGGATTTGATCGTGGCGTTCAACCGGACCGAAGCGCGCGCGAATTTCTCGGTAGCGACTGACCGAAAAATATTCGCCCGATTCAGGTTCCATGAGGACTTCTTGCCCGGCATCCGAGAACGCGCCCTCGGGATGCGCATAGAGATTCTGAGGGCCTTGCGCGAGGATCACGAAGTTTCCTTGCTGGTTGCCGTCGTCGCCTTTGCGGTATTCGATCGCGGTGCTGATCTGCAAGAAATTCCCCTGCCAGCGGAAATTCACCGGCTCCAAGCGAAACGATAGACTCTCGCGCGACGGCAGCGGCGATTGCAGGGATTGGGTAGGAATCGAAGTAAACAGGATGCTCCTCATCGAAGTCGGCGTGAGACTCGATGCCGGTTGTCCGGATAAATGTGCCTGAAGAGCTTGATAAGAGGCGCGGACTTCGGCGAGTTCTTGGGTCAGGGAGCGGACTTTGTCGATGGAGCCTTCGTCTCGAGAGCTCAACATTCGATAGGCGCTTCTCACCATGAATGCCGACGAGAGTAAGGCGAGGAAAATAACGAGAACATAGAGGATGCCCGTGCGCTCAATCCGCTCGAGCGGGAGCTCGAACGTTCTGGCGTTTTGGTGATCCTTGAAAAGGACGAGCGTGAGTTTCTCTTTCATCGGCAATCACTCGCAGTTGACTCTCTTGCCGGGCTCCTGCCCTCCGAGTCATCGCGCCAAAGGCGCGAACGCTTCACGCTTGACTCGAAGTCGAGAGTCAACTGCGAGCGATTGCCGAAGCAACAGAAGGACTGGGAGTAAAACAGAATGTTTGAAACCGAGAGTCGTAGTTTCATGGGCTCTCAATAGGCTACCGCTTCAAATGGGATTACGCAATGAGCGCGGCTGGCTGTTAAACGCCAGCTGAGTTCGCACCATTTTTCGGAAAATATCCATCATTCGGTCGTGCGGGCGCGCTTCCATGGGGGGAGCGACTGGACTACGAAGGTAGGCGTCGATGGCAACATGCACGGCTTCGACGGTCGAGAGGCAATAATCGTGCGGTTGCTTGCGAAAACCGTATTCAGAAACGCGATCCGTCGTAAACGACACCGAAGGCAGGGTTGATAAGATGAGGCTACGGCGAATGAGTTGTTTCGCCTGATACCAGGTTCCATCGATGACAAAAAGAGCAAGACGTCGATCGTTCGGTACGTTCTGGGCGGTCATTCGGTCCAAGGGAACTGCATGCGGTGAGGGGTAGAGGATCATCGGCGCGAGTTTCGGATTCGATAGAGCACCGAGGACAATGGGGGAGCGATCGATGTCTTCGCCGATTCCCTCGACCCAGGTGGAGTGCTCGCAGCTCAAGTGGGCGATTCGGACGCTACCCACGAGGTTGCGCGATTCCCGGGGGTGGACAATGAGAAAAAGGTCAAAAGGCGGCCTAAAGGTCTGGATATCCGTGCAGTAGCAGCCCTCTCCGGCGCGCCGGCAGCGGTAGCAGAATTTTCGTTGGGCGGGCAGGGTTTCGCTCATGGTACGCCCACGCTTATATCATAGTCGGGTCTCGAATTTCGGGCGTTTTTCACGTAGAGTGCACCTGTCATGGAAAACCTGATCCAACTTCAAAAAGGCTCCAAAGCCTTCTCGTCCAAACGGCTTTTTGATGAGGCGTCATTTGCCGTCAATGAGGGCGAGCACGTCGGCGTGATCGGTCCGAACGGCGCCGGTAAGACGACCCTTTTTAAAGTACTCATTGGCGAGCAAGAACTCGATGAGGGGATCCTGGTCAAATCGCGTAATCTTCGTTTGGGCTACTTATCCCAGCATGATGATTGGATTCCGGGTGAGTCCATCGAGGCGTTCGTCGAGCGCGATTCCGTTCTGCCGATCTGGGATCTGAAACGGATCGGAAAAAGTCTTGGCCTCACCGAAGAGTTCTATGTCAAACCGATCGAGTCCGTGAGCGGTGGTTACCGCATGCGGGCCAAGCTTCTGCGTTTGATCGGACAAGATCCGAACCTGATGCTGCTCGATGAGCCGACGAACTATTTGGATCTCGAAACCCTTCTAGTGCTTGAAAAATTCCTGCAAGGTTTTCGGGGCGCATTTCTCGTGATCTCCCATGACCGTGAATTCTTGCGCCGGACCACCGATCACATCCTCGAAGTCGAAGGCGGAGCGATCACCAAGTACCCGGGCAACATCGATGATTATTTCGAGCAGAAAGAAATGCTTCGCTCGCAGCTAGAAGCGCGAGCGCTCTCTCTCGAGGAGAAACGCAAAGAGATCATCGATTTCGTGAATCGGTTTGGGGCCAAGGCCTCCAAAGCGAGTCAGGCCCAGAGCCGACTCAAGTCTTTGAACAAGATGGAGTCGATCGAGGTCAAGCCGCTCCCGGTGACCGCGCGAATCCGGATCCCTCCGCCCGCGCGAATGGGAAAAAACGTGCTGACGATCGAAGGTGCGGATCTCGGGTATCCTGGCAAAACGGTCCTCAAACAGGTGAGCCTTCGTGTCGATGCCAAGGATCACTTAGCGGTTGTAGGTCTCAATGGCGCGGGTAAAAGCACACTTCTGAAAACGCTTGCCGGTCGTTTGCCGCTGATTCGCGGTGAAATGCAGATGGGCTATGAGGCGACGCTGAGTTTTTTCAACCAGTATGTCGCGGACGAGCTTCTTGCGGATGATACGGTTTTCCAATCGCTCAGTCGCAAAGCGCACGCCGATGTGCTGCCTCAAACAATTCTCGACTTGGCGGGCTCGTTGTTGTTCTCAGGCGATGATGTCAAGAAAACGGTCCGTGTGCTATCGGGAGGCGAGCGAGCGCGGGTCGCGCTCGGACAAGTTCTGCTTCAGCGTTCGTCGTGCTTAGTTCTCGACGAACCGACCAACCATTTGGATTTTCAAACGGTTGAGGCGCTGACTCAGGCGTTGTCTAGCTATCCGGGTGCATTGATCGTCGTGAGCCATGATCGTGGTTTTATCGGACGGATCGGCACCAAGATTTTGGAGATTCGTTCGGGCCAAGCGGCGGTTTATCCCGGCACTTACGATGAATACGTTTGGAGCGTCGAGAAGGGCGCGTTTACGACCCTTCAAGGGGAGGCGCAAGAGAGCAGTACCGCCGGTTTCTCGGGAGGCGCAAGTTCGAATTCTAAATCAGCGAACACGGAGTACCGCGAACGCAAAAAAACCCTGGACCGCCGACTCAAGCAACTCGAGACGTTGATCGAAAAACAAGACAAGCTCGTGGCCCAAGCGCATACCGAACTCGCTCGTTTGAATACGATCTTGGAATCGGGCCAAGGTGACTCGCGAGAAACCATTCGTCAAATGGGAGTGGTTCAACAGAAAATTGACGATGGCGAATCCGAGTGGATGAGTGCAGCCGAAGAACGCGAAAAAGTCGTCGAAGAACTGAAACAGATGTCAGGCGTTTGACGATCTAACGATTTTTTTCGCCCTGTGTCTGTTTGGGAAAACCAGACTCACGTTCAGGTGAACTGCAGCCGATGAGTTCTCTGATGAAGTTCATCCTTTTGAACCCGCATTTGCAAGAAGCCCCGCTCTTACAGAAGCTGAAAAGCTTAGGTATCGTCGTGCTCTCCTGCAGCGATCTTAAAGAGGCCGACCTCATCCTCAAGATCCATGGTCGCACGATTCAACTCGCCATTGGTCATGACGACGACGGGATTCAGCTCAATAAACTCATCAAAGATTCCGCGCAACTGAAACCGATTCCGGTCATCCTGACGACGTCCAAATGGACCGACGAACAGTGTGTGCAACACCAGATGTCCCCGCTTGGGGCGAACGGTTATTTGCGCCTTCCGGTCGAGGATGCTGAACTTTTTCATGTCATCGACGAAATCATCGGAACTGAACTTTCTCACGGCAAGCCCGTAAGAGCGTCAAACATTGATTCCGTGAGTATCGGCGAAGGTGGCGCATCGATCGGCGTCAAGATCGAAGACGCCTCTCACGTCTACACCAAATCCGAAGCGGATTCGGTCATGAAGCACGCGTCGCCCGAAGAGGGTGGAATCGACGTCGACAATCTTTTTGGTGGCATCGATATCAGTGTGATGGAGCAGAGTGGACGCGGAGATGGCGGCGGCGCTGCTCCGGGAGCGGGTGATCTCCCTCAAGAGGGGGTTTTTCAACAAGCGGATGGCAGTCCGGCCGAAGACTCGGGTGCGCTCCAAATCGACGCGGCTCCCATTTCGTTCGACGATCCTGCGCAGTCAGAAAATATTCCGACTGCATCCCCAGTTGGTGAATTCGGCGACGGCGATGCCCTAGATTTAGGCGGCGATCTCTCCCTGGGAGACGCTTCGTCCTCCGAAGAATCCTTGATCGATACTCCGCTCTCGGATGATGCCGGCGGTGGAATTTCGCTGGGCGAAAGTACGAGTCCTGCGGTTCAGAAACCCGTTTCTCATCGAGCCTCCTTGGACGAGGAGCTCGACGACGAAGCAATGGTTCAAATGCCGTACCTGCGCAAGCAACAGAGCCGCGCTCCGATGTTTGCTCAGCATCCAGTCGACGATGCCATGGTCCCGGGTGGAGCGGCGAACGCTCCTGACCTGGAGACGCTCAAGAAATATCTCGGCCTACGGGAACTCGATGTCGCTGCGCTCTCGCAGCAACTCCGTCAGGCCAAAGAACAAATCAAAAAACTCGACAGCGAACTGAAACAAGAGAAGTCCACGAACTCGGAACTCTCTTATCTCGCTCAAGAGCAAGAACATCGCATCAAGAATTTCGATAAAGAGAAGCAAATCGCTCTCGAAAGTTCTTCGACCGAAAACCAAGAACTGAAATTCGAGATGAAAAAGCGGATGGACAAGATCCGCCTCCTCGAGATCCAAGTTCGTGACGCGTTCGCGGAGTCCGAGAAACTCAAAGACCGCGTTCGTAACGACATTCGTAAGATCCGTTCCCGCGAGAAAGAACTCGAAAACCGCTTGGAGATCATGAAAAAGGACTCCGAGGCACTTCTTGCCGCGCGCGAAAACCGAATCATCGACCTGAAACGCAAGCTCGATCTGTTGGAATTCAACATGGATATCCTCCAGAACCAATACGAGAAAGAAAAACAATTGACGGCCGGACTGCGCGGCAAGCTCGACAAGGCGGCCCAAGTGGTTCGCGTCGCGGAAGGTCTCCTCGACCCGAGCGAACAGGTGGACATGGGAGATATTTTGACTCAAGATTTAGATAATAATCCTGAGAAAGATAAAACCACGGCGGCCTGACAACCATGTTAGTGAATATTCTGGTCCTCGGCAAAGATGCGAAGCAAAACGAGCTCTACGCGAAATGCTGTCGTGAGCTGGTGGACTGTCATATCGACATCATGAGCAACACGGACAACGCCATGAGCTGGTTGGGGCGTGTTCAGTATCACGTGGTTGTTTTGGATCTACCGCAGCCGCTGTTCACGCTTGAGCGGATTAAGCGCATCCATCCAGAGTCGAGCGTCGTCGTGCTTTCGGGCTCTCCGAGTATCGAAGATGCGGTTCGTGCGATTCGTTTGGGTGCCGAAGACTTTCTGACCAAACCGATTTCCATGGAAGCGTTCAAGCTCGCTGTCCAGCGCGGTATCGATCGCAAGGTCTTGTTCGAAGAAGACGGCGTGTATTCCAAGTCTTTGAACTTGGTGAATAGTTGCCAGATGATTTCCGCATCACTCGAAGAGCAGCGCATTCTGTCGATTGTGAAAAGCTACTTGACCCGAGAGCTGCAATGCGTGCATTCGGGCATTTTCACACTCAATAAGTACGCGCATTTCGAGATCGAGGATCCGGATTCGTCTCTAGATCAGGGACTCGAAGAGATCTTCAATATCGCGCTGACGAACCACAAACCTTACGAACTTTTTCCCGATCGAGATACGTTCTACCAGTTTATCGAGCGCTCCCCGACGACACCGGCGATGTTCTTTTTCCGGTTCCAGTGCGTGGAGGACCGCGATTACTACTACGTCGCGCTTTCGCCAAAGAAGCCTGAACCACTGACCGAATTCGAAGGTCGCCTCAAGATCATGCGCGCCCAGATCGATGTGACGAGCCAAAACATCATGCGCTACCGGGACATCCAAAAGATGGCGTTCATCGATGATCTGACGGGACTCCATAACACCCGGTATCTGAATTCTATTCTCGAGCGCGAGATCGAAAAAGCGCGGATGCAGAACTCCTCGTTTGCGATCCTTTTTATCGACGCCGACAAGTTCAAACGGGTGAACGACGAGCATGGCCACTTACACGGCAGTCGCTTGCTCACCGAGATTGCCCACAAGATCAAGCTCTGTATTCGTGACTCCGACTCCGCCGTTCGGTACGGGGGGGATGAGTTCGTCGCCGTGCTTTCGCCCTGCGATCTGTCGACTGGTAAACGGGTCGCCGAGCGCATCCGCCGAATGATCGAACAGAGTGAGTTTCTTCGCGATGACGGCCTGAACCTCAAAGTCACCGTCTCGATCGGCGTCGCAGTATACCCGGATCATGCTCATTCTAAGGAAGATGTGATCGAGGCCGCCGACCAAGCGATGTACAACGCGAAAAACAAGAGCCGCAACAGCGTTTTCGTCGCCAACCTCCGTGCCGGCGAGACGAGCGATGTCTGAGTCGACGCCATCAGCACTTGCCGCCAAACGCCGCAAATACAAACTCGTCGTCAGTGATTTTCACCTCGGCAAAGGTCGCTATTTCAGTGATGGCACTCAGAACATCTTGGAAGATTTCGTCTACGACCGAGAGTTTTCGGAGTTTTTGCTCTATCACCGGAGCGGCGAGTACCAAGACGCCGACGTTGAACTGATCCTGAACGGCGATATCTTGAATCTACTTCAGATCGACTACTATGGGGTTCACACTCATCTGTTTTCGGAGAGGTCTCAAATTCACGCAGTGAGGAAGATCGTCGCCGGGCATCCGGATTTTTTCCTCGCGCTGAGAAGATGGGTTTCAACGACGGGGCACACGATTTCCTACGTGGTTGGTAACCATGACGTCGGAATGTTGTTCAAGGGCGCGCAGAAAGTGTTTGCCGAGGCGTGCGGTGGAGAGGTTCGATTTTTCGATGTCGCGCACGTATTTGACGGCATCCACGTCGAGCATGGTCAGCAGTACGAACGTTTCGCCAAGACAAACATGGATCGCCCATTCATTACTCGAGGCGTACCCGAGCCGGTAATCGATCTGCCGTGGGGCTCGCTTTTTGTCGCGGTTCTGTTGCCTAAGATCAAGCAGACTCGTCCGCATATCGATAAAGTCCGTCCGTTTCGTGATTTCATCGTTTGGGCAATTATTCATGACTTCTGGTGGACGATCCGGACCTTTTTGATGTGCGTGGTGTTCACTTTTGAAACGTTGATCTTCAAGACGCGTTATCAGTTCCGCAAAGGCGTCCGAGCGCAATTTGATTTACTCAAGGAAGTGACGCTCTATCCGTCTTACGATCGAATTGCTTTTCGGATTTTGGACGAGCATCCCGACGTCAATGTCGTGGTTTTCGGTCACACGCACATTCTGCGTTACCGCCAGTACCGCGAAGGCAAAGAATACTTCAACGAAGGCTCCTGGAATGAGGTGACGAACCTCGATCTAAGCGAATACGGAACGCGCACTCGCTTGACCTACGGTTTTATTGAGTATCCGCTTTCGTCCTCGGATGCTCCCGTTCGCCCACAAGTCCGTCTCAAAGAGTGGAAGGGCGTGTGGCGTCCCGAGATGGATATCCAGGTTTAAACTAAGGGTCCGTTCTTATAGGTATCTCTCGCTCTTCTCCTTCGCATCGCAAGATAAAGATCGGTCCGGTGAGATCGAAAGTGTGAACGAGCGACTTCATGACTCCTTCTGTCGGACTCCAAAAAGGGCTCGTTTGTCGAACGCGATCGTTTGTGATGGGCGTAGGATTGAAGTTACGAAATAGGGGAGTGGCAAGCTTGCGGTAGAGTGTGACGAATATCCGGTTTTGGTCCGGAGATCGTTCGTATTGTACAAGGACAGGAGAGTAAGCACTTTCGAGCGAGAAGCTAAAACGGAGCTCTTTCAACCCCTGCGCGTTGGGCTTGATTTCAATTCCTTGGATCATCGAACACGGATAGGGCTGTAATCGATTCATCCAGGCGAGGACACCCGCCGATATCGTCAATACAGCCGCGACCACACTCCATGTGATAGTCATTCGAGTCATTGTGTTTTTGATGCTCCCTGATGCTATGAGTACGTGCAAGCGTTTTGCTACTTTGCCCCATCCTGCCCTGGCACAACATATGCTCTTTGTATCGAGTATACGGACCGTCCTCCATCAGGACGGAACGGATGGAAGACGAGAGCAACTCATGTTGGTTTCGTCTTTGAGTCGTCAGCTCGAGATTCAGGTTAACTTTTTCTCGAGAACATTCGTTGAATCAGAAAACCCCATCTGGATGTCTGGTGCATCCGGATGGGGTCTTTATTGGAAAGTTTTAGTTTCGCGCATGGGTCCCCGAGAGTGCAGATGCTCGGTGATTCACAGACGCGACCAGGGGGCGACCAAACTTGTAGAGTAGGTCGCCTCCTTGATTTTTTTTTACTGCGGCCCATCGTGGGCCTTGCCCTACGGGCGCGACGCTTCGCTTACGCGTGAAGATCGGCTGTCGTGCCGATCTTATCTGCGGCCCATCGTGGGCCTTGCCCTACGGGCGCGACGCTTCGCTTACGCGTGAAGATCGGCTGTCATGCCGATCTTATCTACGGCCCATCGTGGGCCTCTTTTATTCCCATGCGTGGACCATTCCCGTAGGTCGATTTCCCGTTTGTCGTTCTCTCGTTCATCAGGCAAAACTGTGCGAATGGACACCCTCCCTGTATTTCCCGTTCGCCATGATGCGATCGTTCTGGGCGCCGGAGGCGCCGGAATGATGTGTGCGCTCACCGCGGGTGGTTACGGCAAGCTGATCCTCATCCTCGATCACATGAAAAAAGCGGGCGGCAAAATCCTGATTTCGGGAGGCGGTCGCTGTAATTTCACGAATACCGGTGCATCGTCGGCGAACTACGTGTCGCAGAATCCTCATTTCATGAAATCCGCAATGTCGAGGTTCAAGCCTCAAGATTTCATCGCGATGGTCGAAAAACACCGCATTCCTTATCATGAGAAAAAACTCGGCCAGCAGTTTTGCGACAATCGCGCTCAGGACATCGTCGACTTGCTCGTGAATGAATGCCTCGACGCAGGAGTTGAATTCGAGTTTGAAACTCAGATCAAGAAACTCCTCAAAGACGGCGATGAGTTTCGAATCATCACGTCTCGCGGTGAGTACCGTGCCGCGCAAGTCGTCGTTGCACTCGGTGGACTCTCGCTCCCCAAGGTCGGAGCAACGGGGGTGGGGTTTGAGCTGGCTCGAAGGTTCGGTCATCAAATCGTGGAAACCGCGCCGGCGTTGGATGGATTTACGTGGAATGATTCCGATCTCAAGCGCTACCGGGACCTGGCGGGAGTTTCGCTGGACTGCGTGATGACTGCAGGCGGGAAATCGTTTCGAGAAAACCTTCTGTTCACACACGGCGGGCTCAGCGGACCGGCATCGCTTCAGGCTTCGCTCCATTGGAGTCTCGGCGATACGGTAGAGATTCGCTTGATTCCCGATCAAGATTTCAAGACTGTTCTTGTAGACAGAAAACGCCAGGGTCATCGAGTATTCCTAAAATCCCTACTCATGGAGCAACTCCCGGCCCGTTTTGTCGAAAAGTTCATCGAGTGGAACCAGGTGAGTGAGCTCCCTCTTCCTCAGATTTCCGACGCAGAGATTCAGCGGATCGCCGATGAGCTCCAATCTTGGACGATCTATCCATCGGGAACCGTTGGCTACTCCAAAGCCGAAGTCACACGCGGCGGAGTTTCCACCGACGAGGTATCCTCAAAGACGCTTGAGTCTAAAATCGTTCCCGGATTGTTTTTCGTGGGCGAAGTTCTCGACGTGACCGGATGGTTAGGTGGGTACAACTATCAGTGGGCGTGGGCATCGGGCTCGGCGGCCGGCGAGGCAATCGCGGGCGTGCTGGGATAATTTCGCTTGCTCGTTTTCGTATTTCGCGAGTTCATGAATGCATGAGTGATCTACGTAATATTGGAATGTCCTTGGTCTGCTTGGTTTTAAGCGCGAGTGCTTTTGGTTTTGATCTGACGGTTCGAAGTCCGTCGCCTCGGAACTTGAATGGTGTCTATCGATGCACGCTTTTTAATGCCGCCGCAGGATTCCCGGGAGATTCCAGTGTTGCCTATCGAGTCGTGAATGGAACGCTGACTGAGTCGTACGCCGAGTGCCAGTTCACGAATATTCCCGCCGGAGAGTACGCCGTTGCCATGTTTCACGATGAGAATGGTAACGAACTACTCGATCGCGGTTGGTTCGGGATTCCCAAGGAGCCTTGGGGGGTGTCCAGGAATGCGGGACCCAGCGGATTTGGGCCACCCAGATTCGATCAAGCGAGCTTCGGTATGAATGGCGATTCACTGATTGAGATCCTTTTTAGAACAGGTATTTAGCCCTGTTCTCAGGTAGTCTTGTAATATTTATATATTAAAAGTATAAATATGCGATCTCATGGCTCGCTTGCTGATTAAATCGTTCGTCCTGGTTCTGCTCATTTCCGTGGGCACGCGAGTGGTTACTCCAGGATTGGCGGCCGCGGACGAGCCATTCATCTCTCAGTTCGAAAAAGCCGCGCGCAGCGAATTCCAACTTCGGACCAAGACGCTTAGGCGTCCATTGAAGTTCTATCATTACGGAACGCGTGGAAACCTGAATCAGAGTCCATTTTCAAGAGACCGCGGACCTCTGATTTATGGTCGGCACGAAGCAATCAACTACCTAACCGGACTTGAAAACGCGATGAAACCTGCGCCACTCAAGCCTCCGGCTGCGATCCATTATTTCAAGAGTCTAGCGGAGTCGCACGCTGCCGCAGACGGTGAACACGAATGGACGGTAGGAGCGGGAATCTATTTCGCAACGGACCCGGTCCAAAGCGAGAGCTATATCGGGTTACCCTGGTTTTTGCTCGAGATGGAGTTGCCGGCAGATATTCGCTATCTCGATATTCAAGGGGATAACAAACTCGAGTTTCCCGAGTCCATTTTGGACGTGTACCGCAAACACGACTATCGAGACGGTCCTCCGATGCACGGTAACGAAGGCGTTTTGGGTAATGGCGTGATCTTTGGTCGCCTGATGAGGGATGATGACACGCGTGCGATTTTGGTGAGATTGTTTCGCGAATTTAAGATCGATTTCATCGCTTATAGTTGGAATCTTCCGAGTTACGGTATCTGTTTGGACTTCGACGGCAAAAGGTTCGAAGGCGGCGTTGCCATCAATGTCATCAATCCGAGTCTCATTGATCGCGCTCAAAATTGGAGTTTTTTTGTTGCGCAGCTAGAGACCTCTGCCTCGCCGGAGAAAAAGAACGCCTATCGATTAGTCCTCGAGAAGATCGAACTTGGCTACGTGAAAAGTATCCCGTTACTCAAACTGAATGAGGAGATCGAATACTCGTTTTCGGATGCGAGTGCTTGGACGTCGAGAGTAGCGACCTATGGTTGGAACCGAGCACTTGGGAGAAAAAGCACGCTCGAAACTTTCATCAGTCCAAATACGCTGAAGCGGCTAGCTCGTTATGTGAACGCGGAACCTCGAGATGATGGTGAGGGTTCGCTACGTTACAAAAGCGACTCGTCCAGTTTGGCAGTGGTTCGCGATATTCCCTGGAATCAAAGGGCGTTTATGCCAGAGCTCGTTGCCCGAAGTTTTCGTCCTACCGAGGCGGCAGAAATCGAAGCCCGAATCCAAACGGAAACTTGGGGATGTGCGGCTGACGGCCGACGTGAGGAAGGTAATCGGATCCGGTAGCGTGCAATCGGAGCTACCAGCTCAGTGACTCAATATGGCGCTCAAGAATACCAGATTCGTCGATGAATTCGCGGAGTTCGGGACGGGGATCAAAATGCAATTCTCCAAACTGGTTTGGGTAACGGCGAAGCAACTTGGCCAGGGCCTTGGTTTGCGCTTCAATGATTCTCCGGCAGAGATTGGCGTCTTGGTAGAGGATTGGGGTTGCGCACCAATCGTGAAAAAGCATTTGCGCCGAGCGGAATCGACCGCTTGCAAAGTTCCGATCGAACCAGGACGCACCTCCGCGTGGCATCAGGTGGGGAGGTAACTCAAGTCTCTCGATCACTTCTTGAGTGATGCGCTGGCTCGGTGACCAATCGAGATTTTCCGTTTGGTCCCAGTGAATCAAGGGAATCGACGAACTGGTGAAAATAACTTTTTGATGCGCTATCCAGGCATCCATCTCTTCGTGAGATATGTTCCAGTTTTCTTGATGGAAATTGTCCTCCATCAAATTGAGGATTGCCGCATGCAGATCGCGAGGAAAATTCGGGTGATTGGAGCGCACTTCCATACCCCAATGTAAACCGATGTAAACCCCCGGTCCTCGTACTCCGACGTAAGCAATCTTGAATTCGTCTTTTGGAAAACTCTGTGATCCTCGTGCAAACGCCAAGATGTGATCGAATAGCGAATGGTAGTCGCGAAGATTGTCGAACTCGTAACTGAGTTTTCCGTTGATCATACGATTTCGCGTATTGATTGGATCATTCGCGTACCGGACGGAAAGCATCTCGAAAATCGTGTTGACCCGCGCGATCCATTCGGTCACCCGGAGTGCGCCGACAGGCGAGTCGCCGCGGCCGAGAGCGCTTCGCAGTCTTTGTTCGATGCGCTCGAGAAGGTTCGGAGCACCGCCGCCGCGCGCGAGCGTTTCGAGAGGGAAATCCGAAACGATGTGCATATGAAACGGACGTTTGGGTATCTCGAAGATTTCGTGGAAGTCAGAAACGAGCTTGAGAAGTGCGCCGGCGGACATTTTTTGCTCTGGATCGGATAGGTGTAATTCGATTCCCTGCCAGCCTCGTTCCGTGGTGTCCCGAGGCCCGCGCATCTCAATTTTTTTGCCAAACCATTTGGTTAAGTCGATGCCACGTTTGCCGTCGCGTAATTCGATCAGCGGTGATCGACCAGTATACCGTTCGGGTACGGGTATCCAGGAGCGCAATTGGAGACCTTGGATGACTCGGTTTTCAAAGAAATCTCGATCACGGAGCAGTGTGGAGACCAAATCTTTTTGGTCGTCGGGAGAAAGCTGCTCCCAAAGAACCTTTTCTGGATCGAGTTGCTTGAATCGAATCGCCCCTGGTCCAGTGCGTGGCTGATTGCCGAGCAGCGGTTTCAAGGTCCCGTCGGTCGTGGTCAATAGTGACTGAATGATTGAACTGAGTTCGAGTTCCAATTCAGCCGTTTTCGTCGCCTGGGGAATCGTTTTCGTGACGGGGGTTGGTCTGGCACGCAACCACTTGAGGCACGAGTCCCAGATGGTCGCCTGTGCTTGAGTTGCGCCCCCGGCCCCCGCCACCGCAGCGATCAAGGCTATCCAGTAAGCACGGGCAGTGAAACGCATGAATATTCATCGGATTTTTCTGGAGATTGATCGAGGTGTGAAAGCGAAAATCTCTTGTAATTACACTGAGGTTATTGAATTTAGGCCAAGCGGTCTTGTTGTCGAGGGCAGGGCGGGATCAGAGTGGGCTCCCTCCTTTAAAAGGTTATATATTTCAGTAAGTTACCTATGGTTAATTTCCGTCAAAATCTCGTTGAAGCGGTGGGTCCTTACCGGTAATCTCCTCCAGACATGAACATCGTTACCGTGATTCCCGCACGCTACGCGGCCACCCGGCTGCCAGCGAAGCCGCTGGCTGATATTTGCGGTAAGCCCATGATTGAGTGGGTTTACCGGCGAGCGCTCGCGGCCCCCTCTCATGGACGGGTGATTGTGGCGACAGACGATGAACGCATCGCTTTGGCCGTGCGTGCCTTCGGTGGCGAAGCGGTGATGACCGATACGAATCTTCCATCGGGAACAGACCGGGTTGCGGCCGTTGCGGATCAGGTTCCGGGCGATCTCTTTGTGAACGTACAAGGCGACGAACCGATGATGGCGCCTGGGGCGATCGAAGCAGCGATTCAGCTGGTCGCGTCTGGCCGGTTTCGTATGGGAACCGTGATGTCGCCGCTCCGCAACGAGGCGGACCTCGACAACCCAGCGGTGGTCAAGGTGCTCGGCGACCGTTTGGGACGCGCCCTTTATTTTTCTCGGCATCCCATTCCTTATAGCCGTGGCCAACGTACCACAGAAAATGATAGTTATGCCTGTCGTCGGCACGTGGGGATTTACTCCTACGACCGCGAGACCCTATTTCGAATTCGGGACCTGAAACCCTCCCGGATTGAACAAGGGGAGATGCTGGAGCAATTACGCGCACTCGAGGACGGGATCGCGATCGGCATCAGTGAAATTGATTTTTTATCCATCGGTGTGGATACGCCGGAGGACCTTGAACGGGTTCGCGCCTTGATCGCCCAAGAGGAGGCGGGTCAAAGCGCTCGGAACCCTTTGAGTGGTAGTGGTTAATTAAGTTTTTATTGTATAATAAACCTGTAAGGGAACGGAACCGAGCGACCCGAGAGCGCTCAGGAGCGAAACGATGGCGAAGCAGAAAAAGTTCATTTTTGTAACCGGCGGCGTTCTTTCGAGTATCGGCAAAGGTATCGCGGCGGCTTCCGTCGGCATGCTCCTGGAGCAGCGCGGAGTTCGCGTGACCATGGTCAAGATGGATCCGTACTTGAACGTTGATCCGGGCACGATGAGCCCGTTCCAACACGGAGAAGTTTTCGTGCTCGATGACGGCGCCGAAACGGACCTCGATCTCGGTCACTATTCCCGTTTCGTCCACAACGCGAATTTCACGCGCAAAAACAGCTTCACCACCGGACGAATCTACGACACGGTCATTCGCCGCGAACGCGCCGGCGGGTACCTTGGCAAAACCGTTCAAGTCATTCCTCACATCACCGACGAAATC
This sequence comes from Pseudomonadota bacterium, assembly GCA_027485695.1. Taxonomy (GTDB): domain Bacteria; phylum Bdellovibrionota; class UBA1018; order UBA1018; family UBA1018; genus JAIXQO01. The sequence goes on along the minus strand of JAIXQO010000004.1, from coordinate 149,686 downwards.
AAACGTCACATCCTGGACGCGACTCAAGACGCGGACCTCGCGATTGTCGAGATCGGCGGCACGGTCGGCGACATCGAGAGCCTTCCGTTCCTCGAAGCCATTCGCCAAATGAAAGTCGAGTACGGTTCAGAGAACGTGCTTTTTGTGCACTTGACCCTCGTGCCTTACATCGCTGCGGCAGCGGAACTGAAAACGAAACCGACCCAGCACTCGGTCAAAGAACTTCGCGAAATCGGCATTCAGCCAGATATCCTGCTCTGCCGCACGGATCGCCGTTTGACCCAAGAAGTAAAAGAGAAAATCGGCTTGTTCTGTAACTTGCCCGCTTCTCAGGTCTTCACTGCGATCGACGTGAAATCCATCTACGAAGTGCCACTCGATCTCCACGAAGAAAAACTCGACGAAAAAATCGTCGAGAAACTCAATATCTGGACTCCAGAACCGAATCTTTCGAAATGGAAAGCGATGGTCGGTCGGATCACCGATCCAAAAGGCACGATCAAGATCGGTATTGTCGGCAAGTACAACGATTGGCGCGACAGCTACAAATCCCTCTCTGAGGCACTCACTCACGGTGGCGTCGCGAATGATGTCAAAGTCGAGATGCTCTACATCGACGCTGAAAAAGTTGAGAACGGTGATCTCTCCGAACTCAAAGCCATCGATGGTGTACTCGTTCCGGGCGGATTCGGTGAGCGCGGTATCGAAGGCAAGATGAAAGCGATCGAATACGCTCGTACCGAAGGTGTTCCGTTTTTCGGTATCTGCTTGGGCATGCAGCTCGCCGCGATCGAGTACGCGCGCAACGTTTGCGGCATCAAAGAAGCGAACTCTGCTGAGTTCAAACCAGAAGGTAAGTCGAACGTCATCGACCTGATGGAATCCCAAAAAGGTGTCAAAGACCTCGGCGGTACCATGCGTCTCGGCGCTTATCCGTGCAATATCTTGAGCAAGCACAACGGAAAACCGACTCGTGCTTATCAGGCGTACGGTTCGGAAAAAATCTCCGAACGCCATCGCCATCGTTTCGAATTCTCGAACCGTTTCCGCAAAGAAATCGAAGAAAAAGGTCTCCTCGTTTCTGGCGCGTTCAAGGATAGCAAGACGGGCATCGAGCTCGTTGAGATGGTCGAGATCCCAAGTCACCCTTGGTTCCTCGGTTGCCAATTTCACCCAGAGTTCTTGAGCCGCCCACTCTCTCCGCATCCGCTCTTCAGTGCTTTCATTAAGGCATCCAAAGAAGCTTCTCAACAGGCGCAGCGCCCACTTCCCGGCATGAAATCTGAGAAAGCGAATGCCAATCCTTCGGCCAAGAAAATGGCCGCTGGTGTGAAGAAAGCCGTGCTGAACGCCAAGAAATCTAGCCGTCAGGACGCGCTCCTGTGAGTGGTTCGAACTCGACGTTGAAACCGATGACCCTGATCGCAGGCCCTTGCGTGATCGAGGACGAGTCGCTCGACAGCGGTTTGGTTTTCGAAGTTTCCGCGGAGCTTAAGCGCCAGCTTCAGCCATTGATCGATCAGAAACTCATCCAGCTCTATTTCAAGGCGAGTTTCGACAAAGCGAACCGTACTTCGATTGATGGATTCCGTGGCCCCGGCATGAAGCGCGGCCTCGAGATCATGGACCGCGTCCGTTCGAAAACGGGCCTGCCGATCATCACGGACCTGCATACTCCCGATCAGGCAGAGCCGGTCGCGGCGGTGATGGATTTCATGCAGATTCCCGCGTTTCTCTGCCGCCAGACGGATCTCATCGTCGCCGGTGCGGAAGCCGCTCTGAAATACGGCCGCCGCATTAACGTGAAAAAAGGGCAGTTTCTGGCTCCGTGGGACGCTAAGAACATTGTCGATAAACTCCGCGCGGTGGAGGAGAAATCCTCGCGCAAAGGAGTCGAAGACTGGATCTGCCTCACCGAACGCGGAAGCTCATTCGGATACAATGCGCTCGTTGTGGATATGACTTCGTTTGTGACGATGAAATCTTTTGGTGTTACGACTATTCACGACGCTACCCACTCGGTGCAATCACCGGGCGGTGGAGCAGGTGGCAAGTCCACGGGCGGTAAGCGCGATATGATCGAACCACTCGCTCGTGCGGCGATGGCTGCGGGAGCCGACGGACTTTTCATGGAATGTCATCCGCGTCCCGAAGTCGCCAAGAGCGATGGACCGAATGCGTTCTACCTCGAGCATGTCGGAGCGTTCGTGAAACAGATCCTGGAGTTTCGCAAGCTGTCGCAGACGAGTCCTTGGTTGATTCGTCAGTAGTTTCTAGTCGTTTTGACTCGCCCGTAGCTCCGACAAACTCACAGGCAGAGGATTCAAATTCAGGGCTTCATGAGAACCAGAGGCCAATTTCTTGAGCGCCTCCACGCGCTCTTGAGAACCGGGATGCGTACTGAGTAGTTTCAGAAGTTTAGGGGTGCTTTCTTCGCGAGCGAGTTTCGAAAAAAACTCGATCATGCCGGCTGGATTGATCCTCGCTTGATTCAAAAAATAGAATCCCCGGGAGTCGGCGTCGCCCTCGTCTTGTCGCGAGTAGTTCAGGTCAAACAGCCGCGTGAGCTGAGTGGCTTGAACCGCGCTATCCGAGCCGATCATCAGGGACAATGCGACAGTCCCCAAGAAAACTCCCGCCGATCGGGTCATGCCTTTGAGAACATGCCGTTGTTCCACATGACCCATCTCGTGTGCTAGAACGCCGGCGATTTCCTCGACACTACTCGCGTTTGCGAGCAGACCTTGATTGATGATGAGGACGTGGCCCGGAAGCGCAAAAGCATTGATCTCCGAGTTATCCGAGACATAGATGCTCCAGGAGAATGGCTGAAGCGACGGGTTCGCAGCAATGATCGTTTCCGCGAGTTTACGAATGGGGCGCTCGGCGGAATGTCCTTCGTGGACTAGGCTTTGTTTCTTTAAGTGAGGGATGATCCACTCGCTCCAGTTTTTTTCATCTTGCGGTGATACGAGCTTGTTTAGCCAGGTGTGCGGGGAGAACGACAAAATCACTGGGATCAGGAGAGCGAGCGCTAAACTGAACGCGATCGGGAGTGCGACCTGAAGTACCCGTTGTCTGATCTGTTTTTTTCCTCGATCGGATGCTTGCCGGGCACTGGAGACCCCTCGCTCATAGAGTACGGAGAGGATTCGTTCATCCTGGACGCAAATCCTCGTTTCAGGGCTGTTTGGGTCAAAAAGGTAGTAATGCGGACTATTCATTCCCTCAACGCTGATCTCGAGCGAACTGAGTGATAGGGAGATCTTCGGTTCGCCATTCGAATCGCCTACGAAGATCGCTTGGTCTTCGTGCACCTCCAGCGTTCCGCTTTTGCGTTTGAGGAGGGCCTTGAAAACGGTCACGATTTTTTGACTTCGAAATAGAGTAGGTCGATAAATACGGCGGACGCCATCACGAGATTTTTTTCCTCGTTCGTGAGGTCTGGAGAGCTGAATTCAACGAGGAAATTATCTTTGTCGGTGAATGCCTCCATCATGAGTCCGGACCATTTTTTGCGAACGTAAGCGACGGCCTTGTTTCCGCTCATGAACTCGAATGTCCAGAGTTTCCAGATCGGAGAGGAAACCTCCATCACGACCATTCCTTGGGAATTCTCCACGTCGAACCGTTTAGAAAGGAGCGAGAAACGCTGCTGAACCGCACCCAGTGGTTCTCCGCTTGGAGTCCTGATTTCGATTCTTCGGAACAGCCAACGAAACGGATGGTGAGCCAAATAAGCGAGTTGACGATCCGGCGTAAAGAAATGGATATCAAACCTGCGCCAATGACCCAGAAACTGACGGAGCAGGAAACCGAAAAATCCTTTTTGCTGTTCTGCCGCGTAACCGATCGGGTTCTTGCTTTCGTCTAAGAGTTGGTACTTGTTGCGGGTCTCGAATCCCACCCACTCGCCGAGTTCGTGGACTTGGTGGACGAGAATGTTCTGATGGCCATCGAGTGGGTATGAGCTCATATTTTTTCCGTTAGAACTGAATCTGTGCGCCTAGAGCCAGGTTCAAGTGTGACTTGCCGCTGTCGCCTTTGATCTCTTCGCCGTTGGTAAACGCGCTCGAAGTCGACGATTCGACTTTTGATTTCTTTCCTGAGTAGAAGGTGAGTCCAAGTCCACCGGTGATACCGAAATGACTCGCGATCGGAAGGATGGCTCCCAGTTCGAAATGTGCGCCGAATGAGCTTTCGCTCAATTTCGCATTTCCATTGATTCCACTGAATGCACCATTGAATCCGGTGATGGCTGCAGTTTCCTCGGTTTTTCCGTAAACGATGTTTCCTTGGACGTAGGGAATGATGGGGAGAGAGCTGTTCAGCTCGTGTTGATAACCAAGCGTGTAGAATTTCCCGTTGATCGCGGTGCCGATTGAACCCGTCCCGGATGTCGTGCCATTCGAAATGCTACCGTCTTGGGTCGCCTTCAGTTGGCGGTATCCGACGATCACAGATCCGGGCTCGCTGACGTGAAATCCCATCAAAAATCCGAGCCCGGCTTTAAGACTGAGTTTTCCTACGGTTGTCGTAATTCCGGTGGAGGCGTTGGTACTGGTGCTTCCGTCGGTCTCGCCATCGGTAAAATCATAGGCATTGATCGTCGTGCGGAAGAACACCGTCGGACGATAGTCCTTAGCCGATGCGCCACTGGTCGACGGCTGAACTTCTTCGGCGATAGGCGGGGAATCTGATTCCACCTCGAGCGGAAGTTCAGCCGATTCTGCCGAAGCCGCACCGAAACAGGAACTGATAGCGCCGTATGAAATTTGATCGTATTTGAAAAGCTCGAAATCGCTGCGTTTCGGATGGGGTTTGGTCTCTACCTTTGTTCCGGGCGGAATGACCGTGGGCGACGCGGCCGCGAACTTGCCCGATGAAAAGGAGAATAGTTTGCAACCGGCGGATGGATAGAACGATTTCTCAGATGAAACGGCAGCCAGCGGGAGCAATGCTGCAGAGGCGACCACGATTTTTTTCATATAAGAAGTGTAATGCGGAGAGGTATTTTGTCCAGCTCTGGCGAGCGGAACTTTTTTGCCGAGTTCCATTTGGATATCCACTGGATGTGATTTGCGTTCAGTCGGAATTTAGCGGTTTGCTCCCGTCTTAAGATTGATCTCGCACCCGGTCTCGCAGACAATGGAGGGATATGAGCACCCCTTCGCGTCAGTCCCAGAAATTGCTTGAGACCCCTGAACTTCAGAGCCGTTTGAAGAAAATCAAACTGCTCCTCCTAGACGTGGACGGCGTCCTCACCGACGGCCGCATCTTCTGGCAAGAAGGCCAAGGCTGGACCCGCTTTTTTAACATCAAGGACGGCTACGGCTTGAAGCTTCTGATGAAATCGGGAGTCGACGTCGGCATCATCTCCGGCGGCGAATCGATGGACGTGAAAAAACGCGCTGAATTCCTCAAAATCCAGCATGTTTTCCTGGGGGACGAGGACAAGATTAAGGCGCTCAACAAGATCATCGCAGCGACCGGACTACTCGCTGAACAGATCGCATTCATCGGCGACGAACTATTCGATATGCCGGTCTTGCAGGCGGTGGGGTTCTCTGCGACCGTCCCGCATGCCGTGGATGAGGTCAAAGAAGTCGTGAACTACATCACCGAGAGTGAGGGCGGCTGGGGTGCCGTTCGCGAGGTCGCGGACGCTATCCGTAAATCGCAGGTCGTTCTCAAATGAAAAAAACGACCAAGATTCGAGAGCGCTGGGTCGTCAAGGCGGGCAGCAATATGATCTTGTCGGGCGGACCGCTTTTGATCCGCGATTGGATGAGTCAAGTGGCACAGCTCCGTCGGCATCACGGAGTGGAGGTCATCTGGGTCACCAGTGGCGCGATCGCGACGGCCGTTGAGCGGATCCAATTTAAGAAACCCAAACGCGAACTCAAAGAGAAACAAGCGCTTTCGGCCATTGGTCAGCCAGCCATTCAGGACCTTTATAATCTTGCGCTTCAGGCCCAAGGACTCTTGGGGGCCCAGGTTCTGCTCACTTCAGAAGACCTGATGAATACGGTTCGAAAGAAGAACGTTCAAAATACGCTCAATCAACTCCTCGATTGGGAGGTCACTCCGGTTCTCAATGAGAACGATGCGGTCGCGACGGACGAAATCAAATTTGGCGACAACGATGCCCTTTCCGCTCGCGTCGCCGTGAGTATGAAAGCTCAACGACTGGTGATCCTGACCGATGTCGAAGGACTCTATGACAGCGATCCCCGTAAAAATCCGGGCGCAAGGCGAATTGAGGAGATGAAAGGCATCACGCCTTCGCTCGTCAAGAAGCTCGAACGAGAAAGTGGAACCGGCGGTGGAACCTCACGTGGCACCGGAGGTATCCTCTCTAAGATCAAGGCGGCTGATCTCGCGTCCAAGAAGGGTGTGGAGACTTGGCTAGCCAAAGGGGATCTTCCGCAAGTCCTGCTTCAAATCGCTCAAGGCCATTCAGTCGGGACACGCGTTCGCAAGCGTTCCTAAATCGGCCGAATTTGCCGACTGTTTCATCCAAAATAATTTCCGGGCAGGGGATTGACCAAGCAGGTCCGTCGGCCTGAATATTGTTATATTCATTTAAAATAAAAATGAGGACGGGTTCTGACATGGAAGTTGGAAGCTTTTTGATCGGTTTGGGTATTTTTGCGCTATTCGTGTTTGTCGCTTTTCTAAAGCAGTTCTTGGTGAACGTCGGAGCCGAAGAAATCGCCGTGATGGAAAAACGTTTCATCGGCGGGACGCTCGACGGTGAGCGTGTTTTTGCGAGCGGGAACCAGGTCGGACTTCGCGCGGAGTACCTAGAGCCGGGACTACACTTCGTTCCATGGCCATTCGTCCGAGTGGTTTCGAAACCGAAATTTCTTCAGATCGCTGCCGACGAACTGGGGATCGTTGAGGCCACAGATGGCGCCTCATTGCCTCCCGGTCGTATTTTTGCGGACGATCCAGCCAGTGACCGCCACAATCATTTTCAGGATCCGACCGCGTTTCTTCAGCATGGTGGGATTCGTGGCAAACAGCTCCGTTTCTTGACCAACGGCACGTTCAAGGTTCATCCGGATGTATTTCGCGTGACGAAGATCAAGAAAACCTACGTTCCCGAAGGTAAGATCGGGGTCATTACCGCGAATGACGGCGCACCACTGAATGCCGGGCAACTCCTGGGTAAGAGCGTTCCGGATCACGATAGTTTCCAACGCGCAGAACTTTTCCTAAAAAACGGTGGTCAAAAAGGTCCACAGATCGATTTCCTGCGTCCGGGGTCTTACAACATCAATACCGAGATTTTCGTCGTCGAGATTCGTGATGCGGTCGCCATCAGCGAAAATGAAATCGGCATCGTCGATGCGCGAGATGGTGTCCAAATCGGCCGTGACGAAGTCGTTGCAGCGACGCCGGATAATCACAATCACTTTCAGGATGGTCAGGCGTTCCTAAACAACGGCGGTAAGCGTGGACCCCAAGAGAATATCCTGACTCCTGGTACGTACTACATCAACCCTTACTTATTTGCCGTGTCTAAGCGCAAACAAACCGTTGTGAATCAAGGCCAGGTAGCCGTGCTGATCTCAAACATCGGCAAGGATCCCGTCGAATTCGTCTCTCAAGAGCCGATCGATGACAAGATGCCGGCACGTCACGTCGTTCCCAAGGGATTTCGCGGAATCCAGCGCGAGGTCCTGGGTCCTGGTGCCTACAACATCAATCCGCTCGCGTACGCCGCGATCATCATTCCGACGGCCACTCGCTCAGTCGATTGGAGTGCCGAGAGTAATAAACAAAGCGCGTCGAATAGCTTCGATCCATTCCAGGTCGTTTCTTACGACGGTTTCCCCATGCAAGTCGAAGTGCGATGTCAGTACCGGGTACTGCCGGAGAACGCGCCCTACGTTGTGCAGAAAATCGGCTCGATCAATGAACTGGAGACGAACGTGATTCATCCCCAGATTGACGGTGTTTTTCGTGCGCAAGTGTCGAGGTCGCCCGCCATTTCTTATCAGCAAAATCGCGCGGAGGAACAAAAAGCCGCCGAGGAGGCCGTTCGCAAAGACTTGGCCAAATATCGAGTCGAAGTCGTCTCGGTCATGATCACGAACATTCATTTGCCTGAAGCGCTCATGAAAACGACTCAGCAAAAAAACTTAGCAGAGCAGGAGAAATCCATGTTCGACGCCAAGAAAGATGCCGAGCAACGCCGGATCGAATTCGAGAAAACCAAGGCCGAGGCCGACGCGCAGTTAGCGATCATTACGGCAGAGACGGGTATCAAGGTTGCCCAGCACGAAGCTCGTCAGAACGAAGAGCGTGCACGAGGCGAGGCCTCCCGCGTGCGAATGATCGCCGAAGCCGATGCAACACGAACCCAGCAAATGGGGGATGCAGAGGCGTCGATCATTCGAGCCAAGGGCGAAGCGCAAGCCAAGGCTTACCGTGATCAAGTGGACGCGCTGACCGCGCAAGGGGTCGCATCGGTCGAGATCGTGAAGTCGATCGCGGGAGCGGGCCTCAAGATCACTCCTGAAATCCAGGTGAGTTCAGGCAGTGGAGGCGGAGACCAAGGACTGGTTCAGGTGCTGCTTGCGGACCTGCTTCGCAGTGGGCGTCCGCAGTTGCCGCCACCGCCTAGTCCCAAGATCTAGGGCGTTGGCCAAGTGCCAAAGTGTGGAATCCTCCAAAAGTCGTTTGGGCAAAAAATGCCCCCTATAGCCTGAGCGCGTTTTCGGTTAAAATCGGGCAATGACGTCGTTTTCCCTGCCTTTGGATCAGATTCGTTCTGCATCAAGCGTGCTTCGCATGTCTGATGTAAGCGCGCGCAATCAAGTGCTGTTGGATCTGGCGGAACGACTCGAAAAGAACTCCGAAACGCTTCTGGCGGAAAATCAAAAAGATCTGTTGGCTCTCAACGAAGATGCGACAGAAGCGTTTCGTGATCGGCTTCGTCTCAATGAAGTTCGCCTTCGTGATATGGCCGAGAGCTTGAGGCAAGTGGCGAAACTTCCGGACCCGATCGGCGAGACCGTCGAAGATCGCAATCTTGAGAATGGCCTCCGGCTTCGCAAGGTGCGCTCTCCGCTCGGCGTTATATTTTTGATTTTTGAATCCCGACCCAACGTCGCAGTGGAATCGTTTTCGCTCGCTCTAAAAAGCGGCAATGCGATCATTCTTCGCGGTGGCAAGGAATCGATGAACACCACACGGTGCTTCTACGATTGGATGAGGGATGCGCTTGAGCGGGCGAAACTACCGCGCGAATCAATCCTCGGAATCACGGACCCGGATCGCGAGCTCGTGCGATCGCTCTTGCATGCGAAACAGTACATCGATGTGGTCATCCCGCGCGGCGGAGAAAAACTCATCGAATTCGTCGTGGAAAACTCGCGAATTCCGATTATTAAGAACGATCGCGGCCTCTGTCATGTGTACGTTCACGAGGACGCGGATCTTGCCATGGCGCTAGCGATCGTAAAAAATGCGAAAACCCAGCGCCCGGGCGTCTGTAATTCCCTGGAGACGCTGCTCATTCATGACCGAGTAGCGGATGAGTTTTTCACGAAAGCTTATTACGATCTCGAAACGGTAGAGTTCATTTTGACCGGCTCTGATTTCGATCGGTTTCAATCGTTGGGAACGCGCATCCGACAAGCTGAGATGGATACGTTTTCCGTGGAGCATTTGGAACTCAAGCTGAACGTCCGGCTCGTGCACTCGTTAGCCGATGCGATCGCCCACATCGAGACCTACAGTTCTCGCCATTCGGAGTCGATCGTCACGAGGAGCGAATCAATTGCTCGAACTTTTCAACATGCGGTGGATTCAGCCTGCGTCTATTGGAACGCCTCGACTCGTTTCACAGACGGATTTCAAATGGGACTCGGTGGAGAGATTGGGATCAGCACTCAAAAACTCCATGTGCGAGGCCCGGTCGGCGTGGCCGCTCTGACCAGTGAACGTTGGATTGTGGATGGAATCGGACAGGTGAGAAAATGAAAATCGGCATATTGGGCCTCGGCAAACTCGGTGAGGCGCTCGTTTCAGGGCTCCTCTCGTCCGAAGTCGCGCAGAAATCGGATTTGTCTGCCACCACACGCACGGACGAGAGTGCTAAGAATTCGTCTAAACGTCTCGGTATCCAAGTACATACCGATAACTCCAAATGCGTGTCTGAATCTGATGTCGTGATTTTGAGTGTAAAACCCTACCAAGCCGAAGAGGTCTTGAAACAAGTTTCGGGACACTTCAAAAAGAACGCGCTTCTTATCTCGGTTTGCGCTTCTATCACGAATCGTCAGCTGTCGGAGTTCAGTGGTGGCAAGATCGCAGTGATCCGGGCGATGCCGAACACACCATCAGTGATTCGCGAAGGAATGACGGTATTCGCTCCGGGGCAGTCCGCATCCGACGCACACATCAAAACCGCTTCGCGTTTGTTTGCAGCAGTGGGACGAGTAACGACCGTCGACGAGAAATTAATGGACGGCGTGACGGGGCTCAGCGGATGTGGTCCGGCTTACGGTTACCTCATCATCGAAGCCCTCAGCGAAGCGGGCGTTAAGGTCGGCATCCCACGCGAGAAAGCAACATTGCTCGCAGCTCAGACGCTGCTGGGCGCCGCTAAGATGGTGCTCGAGCGCGGTGAACATCCGGCGTCACTCAAAGACGAAGTGACCACCCCAGCTGGTTGCACGATCGACGGCTTGATGGCTCTAGAAGAAGGCAAGCTCCGAGTGACGCTGATCAAGGCCGTGCTCGCTGCGACCAAAAGAAGCGAGAAGCTTCGGGACTAGTTCGTCTTGTTTTCTCCGGGCACGCAGAACGTCTCTAACATTTCTCGCACGATAGAAAAGGCGGGCTCGTATTCCCCAGGTTTGGAATAATCGCCCATTTGCGCCTTGAGTGTACGAACCAGCGGTTCACAGCTGAGTGGAGCTCCGGAATCCAAATCGATAGCACGAAGAAACGCCAACATCTGGAATAAGGTACTCAGTTCGCGGGTGTCTTTGGGTGTGATGCCTTTTTCGAGGAAGTTCGATTCGAATCGCTCGATTTTTTCCCGTATTACGACCACTTGCGCTTGATATTTTTTGTCTTTGGTTTGCGCCTGATTCAGCAGGTTTTCGACATCGGATCGAATCAGTTTCGGTATGCGTTCAGGATCGATCGCCGCACTGAATGAGTTTTGGGTAACGATGCCGAGTAGCAGTAACTGGATTAACGAAAACATTTCGCCCCCGTTTTCAGTTCAATGTCGATCGCGGATCCTCGGGCGCTCGCGTAGTATTGAGAGACTTCTTTGCGACGCGCTCTGATCTCGTCTGGATCCTTACTTTCGACCGGGTAGTTTTCCTTCATGTACGCTGAAAAATCGTTCAGGATATCGTCCGCGTTTACGCGCTCTTGAGCGGCGTATTGCGCCTTTAGGAATTTGCTAAATCCAGGCGTTTTCATAAATAGCGTGAACTGCGAGAGGAGTCCTGCCATGCCGGTGTTATGCGCGATCGTAGTCAGGCCCGCGAGCAATCGATCATACTGACCAGCCTCGAGTTTCGGGAGATACTGAAAAGTTTTCCCCCAGATTTTCATCGTAGCCTGAATTTGCGCCCGGTTGATCATGTAGGCCTTGGCGCCTGCGAAATAGCCGATCTCCGGGTTGAGTGGAACCTCGCGGTTGGAGTTCTTATCCGGTCTCCAAGAATGGTAGAGGTATTGGCAGCGGTACTTCGGATCGGCCCGATAGTTCATGACGTTTTTGAACGCGTGGCAGGATGGATCTTTTTCGATGGTCGCGTTTAGGTCACGAATGGACTCCAAAATCGCTCGGGTGACGGGCGAGGTTTTAGGACCGAGGTTTTTCACCTGGTCATCGCGATCATACATATCCTGCATGCGAACAACCGACATCTGACCAATACCGAAGCACTTGGTGTGAGACACCATCTCCGGATGGAACCCGGATTCATGGCTGAACAGTCTAAACAATTCTGCGGCCGACATGCCGGTACAAGCGGCGGCTTTTTTAAAAAGATAGGCGTTTAGCGTGCTGTAGGTGGGCGTTTTGTCGATACAGGGTGGATCTGCGACATCAATGGTTCCATCGGAGTCGAGAATGGAATCTGTACGGCTGGTGCACTCGACATATCGTTTGGGGCCGAAGTCTTTTTGAGCGGTTCGGATGCATTCGATTTCATGTCTTTCGAAAATTTCAGGCGCGACTTGATTGAGGGTGCCGAAGACGCTGTCATAAAGGTTGGTCACATTTTGATAACAAGACTCGACGAAGTTAAGCGCGCCAGGCCGTCTGGATGGAGGTGTGCGGATGCGGCTATCCTCGGCTAGGTAGCTCGCGAGGCGGGCGGAATACAGTTTTTCCAGGCGATCGGAGCATCGACCAAACGCCGCCCGTGGCCCAGGGCCGAATAGGATGGAGGCGAGTAATAGAGGGAGGATGGAGATCGATCTCACGCTCTAAAACGATCGGTATTTTCAGGCGCGACCTGTACCAACTTGAGGACCTGAACCGCCTGAAACATCAGGCTTTTGATCCGTTCCTCACTAGTGAATTCATTTAAATGTCCGAAATCAATGGAGAAGTCAAAAAACCATCGGTTGAAAATAGTTTTGACACATAGCAACATCTTAGATAGTCACCGCTGCGGACCTAATCAGGTCCTGAGAGGAGAACGGTATGGGGAATGTGATTGAAACGTTGAAATCGATCGCTTTCGTGCTCTTCACGGTGATGCTGGCTCTAGTTTTTCAGGCTCACGCATCGCTTTACTGATGAGTCTTTGTTTATAGAAGGGGACGCGCACACATAGGGTATGGGGAGTGCGTCTTCGATTGGGGAAGGCCGTCCATCGTTTGATGGGCGGCCTGTTTTTTTGGACTCGAAGGTACTGAAATGGATGACCGAGCGAGGGGGAGAGATCCCTATTTTCCGGAGACATTCTGTTTTCGCGCGATCCAGTACCCAATCGACCACTTGCCGGAGCCTCGCACGATGATGACCGAGAGCAAGAGCAAGTAGAGGAACTCCGTTACCTCAGTCAGCGACTTAATAGAGTCGATGTCGTCGCGTCTTGCAGTAACCATAGCGACGACCATAATGCCAGCCAGAGGGATCGCAAAAATGGCCGAAAATATGCCTAAAAACAGCGTGATCCCACAAACAAACTCGACTCCCGCGACAAAAGGGGCTTGAATCGCGGCGCCGGGAATTCCGAGCTGCTGAAAGTATTCGACCACGCGTGCAATGTTTTGAAGTTTGCCCCAACCGCTCTGAGCGAAGAGTATTCCCAGTGTCATGCGGATCAAGAAGAGGAGGAAATCCTCGCCGTGAGCGAATTTCGTGCGAACTCCATTGTATCGTACCATCAGCGATTTCATTTTTTCGTCTCCAGTTGAATTGTTTTTATCACGCCTCGATTTCCCCACGTCTCGAAAATTTCCTGTAGTCCACAGTCAGCTTCGTCTAGCTGGTCAATGATCCGGAGAAGCGGGATACCTTTTTGGGATTGCTCGAAAATGAAATGTTCTTGCGTTCGAATGCTCGTTGAAATCGGGGACAGAGTGGAATCGCGGTAAGTCACAAAAGATTGGGCTTCAGCTACGCGTCGAGGCTCGGATTCGAGCAGTTCAAATGAGCTTTGAATCAAAAATACCGAAGGATCCAAGATCAGAACGAGCGAAGCCCAGTCGGATTCCGTGAGTGTTGCGAGCCGGCTAAAATCGGAAGGTGGCCCGAATGGCGCGTAAAACGCGTAGATCCGATTGCGTTCGAGTCGAGCGAGATCAGCCGCGAATTCCTCCCATGGATCGACCGCTTGAGACCCCAGCCAATCCGGAAATGCCAGACCGACCTCTCCGAGGTTCGGGGTCCGAGACGGATGATATTTGAGGTAGGACGCGACTTGCTTCATGAAATACTCGTCCCCCAGAAATTCACGGGTCCTCGGGTAATCGAGTGAAATCGACTCGTGAATCCGAGCGAAGTACGCTTCGGCGTAGACGTCGATTCGAGAGACACGCTCCCGGTGGCTATCGGATGAAATCCAGGAAAGCGCCTCGAATGGAGGTGACTGATAGCGGTGGATGGGTTGAGCATCCGTGGGCGCGGCCTCGCGAAGCGCGTTTTCGGTTCCGCGAGGATCGGTGATGATCCACTTCATCCAGTGCTGAAGTTCTGAGAGAGACGGTGGTCGATCGCTCATCGAAGCGTTTCCTCCAAGATCTTTTTGGCGTGATCGGCTTCCTGAAGAAGGCGACCAAGAGTCGGAAGCTCTGCATCCCACTCAATCAACGTCGGAATCGAGCCAAATCGTCGCACGGTTTCGGCGTAGAGTTGCCAGACGGATTCACAGACGGGGCTGTCGTGGGTATCCACGAGCAGAGTTCCTGATTTCGAATGACCGGCTAGGTGAATCTGAGTGACGGCGCTTCGAGGAATCGCGTTCAAAAATTCGGTTGCCGAGAATCCATGATTGATCGAGCTGACGTAAATATTGTTCACATCGAGCAAGATGCCGCACCCGGTTCTCTGAGCAATTTCGCGGAGAAACTCCCATTCACTGAGAGTGGAGTGGGTGTACGTGAGGTAGCTTGAGACGTTCTCAATAGAGATCCGTCGACCGAGTCGCTCTTGGACATACTGTATTCGTGAGCAAACGTGATTCAACGCCTCCTCAGTATAGGGGAGCGGTAGAAGATCGTGGAGGTTCTCGTCTTGAACACCGGTCCAACAGAGGTGGTCAGAGACCCAAGCGGGTTGTATGCGGTCGTAGAGTTGCTTGAGGTGAGTGAGGTAGTTTACTGAGATGGGATCCACGGATCCGATCGAAAGAGATACGCCGTGGAGAACAATTTCATAGTCGGCGCGAATCTTTTCCAGGCTCACGAGCGCCGCGCCTGGACCGCGTTCATCAAAAGTCAGGTAGTTTTCGCTGATCGCTTCGAACCAAGCAAGCTTGGGCCTTTGCTGGAGGACTTCGGAGTAATGGGGGGGCCTGAGCCCGATCCCGACACCGAGATCCCGTCGTGAGTTGGAATCGGCAGAGTGAGGAAGCATGGCTCGGGCCCTCCGTTGGTGTGTTTGAATGGCGAGAAAGAGTTTTGTTTAGCTCTCGAATTTAATGTTCTTATCTTTCTTCGAAATCCGCTCGCACTGCGCTTTGGTGGTTTCGATGAACCCTTTGCCTTTGCAGTTATTGTGGCCTTTGCACTCGTTTTGGCCTTTGACAGCGCAGCCGCTTTGGCCTTTGCAGGCGTTTGCTCCCATACAATGGCCGGTCGCTTCGGCTGCGGATGCATTCGAAACGGACAGGGCCACTCCGGCAGTCATTAAGCCGGCGATTGCAGTGCTCATCATCATCATCTTTTTCTGGTTCATAGTCTGAGGACTCCTTGTAAAAGCTCATTCGCGCTTGAGCAGCAAAAGTTACAAAAAATCTAAGTCCCCGAATTTCGGGCAGATTCGACCGATAAAGAATCTTTTCAAAAGATTTGTAACCTCCGGTCCTGTGTCGCGAATGAGTAAATGAGCAGTAAACGCAGTTCCATTTCTCTACCAAAACCCGAGGGGGTCTTATGAAACACATTTTTTTGAACAAACCTTTGTTTGCCGTTGCCGCCCTGTCTATTGCCTTGATCTCAGTCGAAAACGCGCAAGCGACCTCCGCGCGAATGGCACAGTTCCGTGTCACCGTGCAGAATGTGACGGCGGGTAATGGTCTGTCTCCTTATCTGGTCGCAGTCTCTGTTCCTGGAACACCGCTATTCTCGGTGGGCACGCCGGCAAGTCCTGGTATCGCGCTCATTGCTGAAAAGGGAGACTCCAGCCAGCTCGAGTCCGAACTCAAAATGTCCCCGAGGACGATGGGAGTTTTCAAGGCGGCGGGCGGGCCGATTCCTGCTTCGGAATCCCGCGTCGTCGATTTTACCTTGGCATCGAAAGCGTTGCAGAACGGAGCGGTGCTGAGCCTCGCTTCGATGATCGGACGCAGTAATGATTCGTTCGTATCGCTTCAAGGAATTCGTTTGGATGCGATTCCGGTAGGCAGCGTTTTCATAAAAGCTGCTTCTAATTTTGACGCCGGCTCGGAAGAAAACACCGGCAACATCGAAGACTTCGGTGCTGGCGGACATCCCGTCGACGGGGCCGAAGGCAAAATCAGCTATGACCGCGGCTTGAATCCTCGCGGAAATGCTCCGGAGGTAATCGGCTGGGGGAATATCGCAGCATTGGTGAAAATAGAGCGAATTCGCTAGTCGAACTGAGTAGCGAAATGACGTTCGAGGTGAACGGTGCAAGCCGTTCGCCTCGATTTTCGTTTGCGGTGGCTTAGTGGCCCGAAATCCGCTTCAATGAGTGTAACTTTGCCAGGCATATCGACGAATGATCAGAGGAGAAGAATGAGCGATTCATCGCTTTCTCAATCTGCGGACGAACGCGAGCTATCGGAGTGGATGAGGGCGGCCCAATCGGGGCAGCAAGCATCCTACCGGCTGTTGCTGAATCGTGTTCAAGAATTGCTCAAACCATTTGTGCGGAATGCCTTGGCCAGGGCTGGATTGATGAGTTCATCTGCATGTGAGGATGTCATTCAGGAAATTCTCCTCGGGATTCATAGCAAGCGAGATACTTATGATCCGAGCCAATATTTTTTGCCGTGGATGTATGCGATCGCGCGATACAAAGTGATCGATTACATGAGGTTTAGTAAGAAGCAGGCGAGTTCGATCTCTGTAGAAGAATCCGGAATTTTGGACACGCTCGAGGCGCCACAAATGGATTCGCCGGAGCGCCCGATGGATATTCAGGAGGTGCTGGAGCTCTTGCCAAAAAAACAGCGGCTCGTTCTTGAACTAGTCAAAGTAAGCGGACTTTCGCTACAAGAGGCGGCACTAAAAACAGGTTTTTCGATTTCGGACGTGAAGGTGACCATTCACCGAGCGATCAAAACGGTGCAGAAACGCATTCAAGAGGTAAAGCGCCATGACGGATAGTTGGACGGAAAAACTCGTCAGAGATTTAAAACCAGTGCAGGTCAAATCGCCTTTTCGAATGAGCGGAATCGCGTTGGTGATGGGCGTTTTTTACGCAATCGCATGCCTGTTGTTGTTTTTCCACCTGCGTTTGGATGCTGCTCGCGGCCAATTTCAGGCGAGTTATTTTTTCGGACTCGCTGTGGCGATCCTGTCGACGGTTCTTTTTGCTGCATACGCGTTTTCGTCGGCCGTGCCTGGACGTCGCGAGACTCGAGCGCTGTTTTGGATATCGAGCTCTACGCTCGTTTCCGCATTTCTAGTACTGGGTTTTTGGCCACTTTCGAATCACCCAGTCGTCGAGACAGGTGAGCCGGGCTGGGCCTGCACTCTGAGTGTTGGGTTGCTTGGGTTGGGATTCGTCGGTGCACAGCTGTTTTGGCTTCGTCGATTGATTCCAGTCTCCGGTACGAAGATCGGGTTGATGTCGGGAATTTCATCGGCGGCGCTCGGGGCCGTTGCATTGGCGTTCGTCTGTCCGAATGCAGAGCCTGAGCATCTGTTGTACTGGCATTTTACATGCCCTCTGTTTTTGTACACAGTGCTGGGTGGGGTACTCGGACGTTATCTGCTTCGATGGTAAATGCCCACATTTAGGGTGAAGCTCCCACATTCTGAATTCTGTGCAGCGGGCATTACAAGAGTTGATTTTACTCATTAAATATTTAAATTTGATTTATTAATGCGACTCACTTAAAACCTAATCATGAAACAATGGAGCGTGACACTCGTTTTATGTTTGATGACAGTGGCCTCTTCGCATGCCGTTGACGTGGGCTTCAATATTCCAGCGAATTCTCCAGTTTCACCTTATGATCGGGATTACCTCAAAATGCCGAATCGCGAGGACCCCAAACGTCCGGCTGATGATCTCATTTTGTTTCAATGGGTATTCGGTGAAACCGATCGTGGTTCGGAATCTGGATTTCCGCTGAGTCCATGCGAATTCAGCAAAAAAGCGATGCACGATCAGGCCCTCGTCGATCTTCTTGAAAAAAATCCGGCGGGGGATGAACGCCAATTTCTCTTGGAAGTACGACAATTCCCGCTGTCGTTTGTTTCCGCTTTGCCAAAATGTAAGTTTCTCTCAAGTTTAAGGCTTTTTTTGCAGAAGCTATCGTTTGAATCGAAATGCGATCTCAAGTCCGTACCAACCTGTCCGGGATACTCGTCGGGCGCACAGAAATAGAAACTCGATTCGGAATCTTGAACGGCGCTGGATCTTTGGCCTCATGATTCTCTATGATGAGATTCATGAGGCGCTCGATCGCGATTTTGATTTTGTTCTTTGTTTTACACTGGCTAGGTTGCGCCGATTCGGATCCTTCGCGAGTGGTCACGGAACCTCAAAATGAGATTCCCTCTGTTTCAAGGCAGGTTCAGGTCCGCTGGTCCAATCCCGATGGAACTCGGGAGTCACTTGAGTTGATCCAGTCACCGACGCAATTCTCACTAAATCCGGCGGTGTTCACGGAGGAATACCTTCGCACACTCTATCGGGGCGACTATGATTCCCGACTTCATTTTGTAGAGCCAAGAATCGTTGTTTTGCATTCAATGGCGCTCGGCACTCTAGAGAGAGGACTCAGGGAATCAGATTTTTTTGCTGCCGAGGCGCAAGGGACACTGAGGCGGTACGGTCGTATGCCGCCCGGGGCGCATTTCATAGTAGACCGCGACGGAACTGTTTTTGTACTCGCCCCGCCGAGAAACGCGGTTGGACAAGTGGACTACAGTGGCGCTGGACGATTTCCGACCATGCGACATTTGATCGAGGCAAACCCTTGGTCGATCGGCATTGAAAACATCGCACCTTGGTTGCCCGACTGGTACAGCGCTCCGGTTTCAGAAAACGAACAGGTTTTCGGAGATCTGACTTCAGAACAAGTGAACGCAAATGCCGCGCTCATTCGTTGGCTCGCTAGCCGCTCTTTTGAGATTGGATATGTTTTCAGCCACGATCAGTTTGTTTCATCATCGTTTCGTGAGCAGGCCTTCGGGCAAAACATCGTCCCCCTTAGAGGGCTGGATTCCTACCGAACGAGCCATCGATTCGACACGGGGGGAGCATTTCGACATCGGGTGCTCGAATCAGTCAATCGTTCCGGGTTTTTGCTCGAGGAATTTCCAGGCGCCATCGCGCGCCCTTGAGGTGGGTGACGGATCGGTGGGCGTGAGTAAAAAGGTAATGATTTCAGTGTCTTTATTGTAAATTGTAATAGTTTAAAACGGATTCAACTGCGGAAAACTGCACTGTTTTTGACTAAGTGCGAAATCCAATTATCTAAGTTATGTCAAGGACTTCTGCCTTCTGATTATATCCGATTTATGCTATCGTAGATAAGTAAAGATCCTAGGAGTTTCATATTGATATCAGACCCTAGGTATCGTAATTCAGAGGCAACGCAGAAACGTCAGGCTAATATCGAGGCACCCCATGGTGAAACTGAACCGAACCACCGAATACGGACTCATCGCTCTTCGGCACATGCACCAGAAGCGCAACCGTCAAGACGTGTCGGTGACGAGCGCCCGCGAGGTGGCCGATCGATATCAACTTCCGTTCGAAATCACCGCGAAAACCCTTCAGCGCTTAAAAGACACCGGGATCATTCTCTCGGAACAAGGCGCGCGAGGCGGCTATCAGCTGAATGCAGGGATCGAAACTTTTTCTTTCGGTCGCTTCATGGAGTTGATGGAAGGACCCCAGGCGATCGTCGCTTGTGCGGCTCCGGTTCAAGCGTCGAATCCGAGCTGTGGTTGTGAATACCAGAAGCTTTGCGGAATGCAGGACATCATGGGCGGTATCAACGAGCGCGTGCGCAGCTTCCTCGCTGAAATCCCTCTGATGGAATTAATGGCGGAAACTCAGCCCGTGGCGATCGCCAGCGGGATCACCGTCGGGAGAGAAACACTCGGAGACTCGAGCCATGAAATTTCCAATCTATCTTGATTATCACGCGACCACTCCGGTCGACCCAGAAGTTCTGAGAACGATGCTTCCGTATTTCACGGAAGTGTTCGGCAACGCCGCGAGCCGCAACCATGAGTACGGTTGGACGGCCGAAGGGGCCGTCGAAAAAGCCCGTGCCCAAGTTGCGAACCTGATCGGTGCAAGCGATAAGGAAATCATTTTCACGAGCGGCGCTACGGAATCGAACAATCTCGCCATTCAGGGCATCGCAGAGATGTACCGTGAAAAAGGCAACCACATCATCGTTTCGCCCATCGAGCACAAAGCCGTCCTCGACACCGTCGAAGCGCTCGAGCGCAAAGGTTACAAGATCTCGTACGCCGAGATCGACAACACGGGCCGAGTGAAACTCGACAAGCTCCGTGAAATGATGACCGACCAGACGATCCTGGTCTCCATCATGTTTGCGAACAACGAAGTCGGATCGATCAATCCGGTCGCTGAAATCGGCAAGCTCTGCAAAGAAAAAGGCGTGTTTTTCCACACCGACGCGGTTCAAGCCGTCGGTAAGGTCAAGATCGACGTCGAAGCCATGGGCATCGATCTCCTCTCGATCACCGCGCATAAAATCTACGGACCCAAAGGCGTCGGCGCACTCTACGTTCGCCGTAAGAACCCGCGCGTTCGTTTGGCTCCGATCGTTCACGGCGGTGGCCATGAACGTGGCATGCGCTCGGGTACCCTCAACGTCGCGGGTATCGTCGGATTCGGCAAGGCTTGCGAGGTCGCCGGACGAGTGATGGCGGACGAGATGACCCGCATCTCCGGAATGCGCGATCGCCTCTGGAAAGCAATCCAGAACGAACTCGATGAGGTTTACCTAAACGGGCACGCGACTGAGCGCCTTCCGAACAACTTGAACGTGAGTTTTGCTTACGTCGAAGGTGAATCGCTCATGATGGCGATGAAGGAACTTGCAGTTTCGAGCGGCTCCGCTTGTACGAGCGCAAGCCTTGAGCCCTCTTACGTGCTCAAAGCTCTTGGCGTCGGCGAAGATCTTGCTCATACGAGCATTCGTTTCTCGGTCGGCCGTTTCACGACGGACGAAGAGATCGACTACGCGATTCAGAAAACGATTTCTGCGGTCAAGAAACTCCGCGATCTGTCGCCACTCTATGAGATGGCGAAAGAGGGCATTGATTTAAAATCCGTCGAGTGGACGGCTCACTAAGACGGAACAGGGAGAGGATTCATACTATGGCATACACCAACAAGGTCATCGAACATTTCGACAATCCGAGAAACATCGGATCGCTCGACAAAAACCAAATGAACGTCGGCACGGGACTCGTCGGAGCCCCCGAGTGCGGTGACGTGATGAAACTGCAAATCGAAGTCGACGAGACGACGGGCTTGATCAAGGACGCCAAGTTCAAGACGTTCGGCTGCGGCAGCGCCATTGCGAGTTCTTCTCTCGCGACCGAGTGGATCAAGGGCAAGACCCTGGATCAAGCGCTTGCGATCAAGAATACAGAGATCGTCGAGGAACTCTCGCTTCCTCCGATCAAGATCCATTGTTCAGTTCTTGCCGAAGACGCCATCAAAGCGGCCATCGGCGATTACATGAAGAAAAAGGAGAGCCACGCATCATGATCACGATGACGGACAAAGCAGTGAACGAAATCAAACGCATTCGCGAAAGCGATCCCGCGGCCAAAGACTCGCATCTGCGCGTTCAGGTTGCCGGCGGCGGATGTTCGGGCATGAGCTACAAGCTGGGATTCGATTCCGAGCCAGTCGCACCTTCGGATAAATCGTTCGAAAGAGACGGCGTGAAAATCATCATCGACGCCAAGTCGTTCCTGTACCTCTCCGGTACGACGCTCGACTTCTCGGATGGCCTCAATGGCACGGGCTTCGTGTTCCAAAACCCGAACGCGAAACGCACCTGTGGTTGCGGTTCATCGTTCTCGGTCTAGATTGTTTCTTTTGGCCCCATGATCGCGTGCGATTTTTGCGGAACGGAGTACAAGCCTGGAGTGGATTCTCCGCTCGAGGCGATCGTGTGCCCGAACTGCCATGCGCCGAGAGCGATCGATAGTTCTCAGCCGAATTTTTTCGCAGTGTTTGGATTCAAACCGGCATTTGGACTCGATGAGACCGCTCTGGCGCGTTCGTACTACGCATTCTCCAGTGCGCTTCATCCGGATCGGTTTTCTGCTTCGGGAAATCCAGCCATCATCGAACGTGCGAGCGACTGGATGAGCCTCGTGAATGAAGCCTATCAGACGCTAAAAAAACCAGCCGATCGACGTGGTTATCTCCTAGAACTCTTGCTCAAGGACGCTCCGAAATCGAAACCACCGCTACCAGTGGAACTCTCCGAGGAGTGGTTCACGATCCAAGATCTCTTGATGGACGATCTCGATGCGGCCATGCGAGCGTTGAAACTGTTTTCTGAGAAAATTACCTCCGAGAATGAGACGATCACGCGTGAACTGCAATCGCTTGAGCGCGAGTGGGATCAATCAGCCGAGAGTGCTGTGCTTTCAAAAATGAACGATGCGATGAAACGCCAAGCTTACGTCGTAAGCCTCGCGCGGAATGTCGAGCGCACCCAACAGACGATGACCGGAGCAAACCAGTGAGCGACGTGGCGAAATCACCCGTAGTCGGAATTGATCTCGGTACGACCCACAGTCTTGTGGCTTTTTGTAAGGCCCCTGGGAAACCTGAAATTCTCCCGTCGCTCGAAGGCGAACGGCTAGTGCCCTCTGTGCTCTACCGAGAGTCAGGTGAATGGCGCGTTGGCTACGCTGCGCGCGCAAAACGCTCGGAGCCCAGTGCGATCGCGATTTCCTCGATCAAACGTTTGCTTGGAAAAAAACTCGCGGACGTTGCGCCTTTTCAGAACACGCTACCTTTTGCCGTCGATGAAGACATCGAGGGCCAACTCCAGGTCGTTGTCGGCGAAGAACGATTCACGCCGATCGAGCTCTCGGCTGTCATCCTGAAGTTCCTCAAAGACTCAGCCGAGAAGTCACTCGAGCGTGAAGTGACTCGTGCCGTGATCACAGTTCCGGCATACTTCAACGATTCACAAAGACAAGCGACTCGTCTCGCCGGCCGTATCGCGGGACTCGACGTGCTTCGCATCGTGAGTGAGCCGACGGCAGCAGCGCTCGCATACGGTGCCGATCAGAAGAAAAACGGCGTTTTCGCGGTCTATGACTTGGGCGGCGGAACGTTTGATTGCTCGGTACTCAAACTCGAGAACGGCCTATTTGAAGTGCTCTCCACGCATGGCAATACGCAACTCGGCGGAGACGATTTCGACCATGCAGTTGCGAGATTCGCCGCTGAGCGATTCTCCCGTGATCTCGGTTTCTCGATTTTGGACCGCGAAGACCTACGAGGTCGTTTCTTGAACCGAGCGGAGCAGGCCAAGAAAGCACTTTCGGATTCGGAAACTACGGTTTTCGATTTTATCGTCGATGGTCGTGAGCTGTCGTTTGAACTGTCGCGTGCAGATTTGCGCACTCTTGCGCAGCCCTTGATCCAAGAAACCCTTCGTTCTTGCGAACAAGCGCTCACAGATTCTGGGGTAGCCAAAGAGTCGCTGACGGATTTCTTGCTGGTCGGCGGAGCTACACGTATTCAAGCAGTTCGCGAAGGCGTCGCGGACTGGCTGGGCAAGTTACCCAACAGCTCGCTCCATCCGGACGAGGTGGTCGCACTGGGAGCCGCTGTGCAGGCTTCGATCTTGGCAGGTGAAACCCAAGGCGTGCTCCTCCTCGACGTTGTGCCGCTCAGTCTTGGTATTGAGGCCTACGGTGATGTGGCCGAAGTTTTGATCCCAAGAAACACCAAAATTCCCGCGCAAGCACGAGAGTCTTTTACGACTTACGTGGATAATCAGACTGCAGTCGATATCCACGTGATCCAAGGTGAGCGTGAAAAAGCGTCCCTGAACCGAAGTTTGGCTCGGTTCAAGCTTCGAGGGATCGAACCAGGTCCGGCCGGTTTCTCGCGCATTGAAGTGAGATTCCTGGTCGATGCGGATGGTATCCTTCAGGTGACCGCCAAGGATCTGAAGACCGGCAAGCTCCAATCCGTCGAGGTTCGTCCAACGTTCGGGCTCGGGCCCGAGCGGATTGCGACGATGATCGAATCGGCGATGGCGAACGCGAGCGAAGATTTCGAACATCGTCGCTGGATGGAAGTCAGGACCAAGGCCGAACCAGTGCTGCGGGCGACCGAAGCTCGTCTCATCGATGCTCGTCGATTGCTCCCACCCGAGGAGTTCGAATCGATCGCACTCAAGACTCGCGAAATGCGTGCGGCGATCGAAGCCAAGGACGCCGAAAAAACTCAGAACTATAAATACGAACTCAATTCGATGACCGTGAGACTCGCGGAACTCGTCGTCAAAGAAACGCTCTCGAAGCGATAGAAAGCACCTTTATGCCGAAAATCACCTTCATGCCGATGAATACGACCGTGGACGGAAAATCTGGGGATTCAATCTTAGATGTCGCGGTCGCGAACGACATTCCACTTTCGCATGCATGCGGCGGTTTTTGCGCCTGCACGACCTGCCATGTGATCGTGAAAACTGGAATCGATTCCCTCTCCGACATGGGAGACGATGAGGAAGAACGTCTAGACCGGGCAAGCGGCCTCACGCTTCATTCACGCCTGGGTTGCCAAGCGAAACTCGGAAAATCTGATGTAGTGGTTGAAATCATGAAAGAGGGTACAGGGCATTAAGAAGTGGCAATGGGGCAGTGTAGGCAGCCGGGCAACCGGTGTGATGTCTGAGTTCACTCTCCTGTGTTTCACTTTGCCAGACTGCCTCATTGCCCCTCTGCCCGTTTTAGTGCGAAACTGTTGCCATGAACCTAAATCTCGCTTCCGCGTTCTTGAGCCTCTTGCTCGTTTCCGCCTCGACCTGGGCCGCCGGCCCGTCGTTTACGTTCCGTCTGCCGGGTGATCCCGAGACCTTGGATTGGAACCGCGCTCACACATCGGTTGAGACGCACATCCTGATGAACTTGATGGAAGGCCTGGTTTCTCACGACGCCAAGATGAATGTGATCCCAGCACTGGCGGAGAAATGGTCCAAGAGCCCCGATGGCAAGACCTACACGTTCAAGCTCCGCTCCGGCTTAAAATGGAGCGATGGAATGCCGCTTAAGGCACAAGACTTCGTGTACAGCTGGAAACGGTTGCTCTCTCCGCTGACGGCCGCGTCTTACGCCTATTTGCTTTTTGATGTCGAAGGCGCCGAAGAATTCTTCAAAGGTAAACAAACTGATTTCTCCAAGGTCGGCATCTCGGCTCCTGATGATTTGACCTTTCAGGTGAGGCTTGCCCGCCCGGTCGCGCACTTCATTCATATCCCGACATTCTGGGTGACCTTTCCGCTTCGCCAAGATGTCGTGGAGAAACACGGTACGAGCTGGGCGAAACCTGGCCGCATGGTGACGGTCGGACCATTCGAACTCTCGAGTTATGATCTCGATTCCAAGATCGTCCTCAAAGCGAATCCTTATTATTACGGTGAACACGGCAACATCGATCAAGCCGTCGGACTCATCATCAAAGAAGACTCGACCGCACTCACGCTCTACGAAGCAGGCAAGCTCGATTTCCTGACCGATATCGCATCCGTCGATCTCAAGAGATTGGAAGGGCGCGCGGACTTGAAGCGATTCCCTTATTTAAAAACCGGTTATGTCGGCATCGTGACCGACAAGTTCCCGGTCTCGAACGCCCATTTCCGCAAGGCGCTTGGACACGCGATCGACCGCAAAAAAATCGGTCAGTTCCTGCACGGTGGGCAGACGTCGGCCGAAGGATTTATTCCCTCCGGAATGTTCGGTTACAACTCTTCCGTTGGTTTGCCATTTGATCCGGCCAAGGCCAAAAAAGAGCTCACGCTCTCCGGCGTCGATCCCAAGGCAGTCAAGCTTGAGATCGTCACGACGAACTGGGAGAAAACGCTGACGGTTTGTCAGTACTTGCAGTCGGAGCTGAAGAAAAACCTGGGCATCAACCTCGAGATTCAGTCCTACGATCACAAGACGTTCCGGGCGCAACTCGAGCTCAAGAACTATCCGTTGTTTTTGAACAGCTGGTCAGCCGACTATCCGGATCCGGACAACTTCCTCTCGGTTTTCCTCTCCATGAGCGGAAACAATCGCACCAGCTGGAAAAACTCGACCTATGACGCCAAGGTCATGCTCGCGCGCGGCAATCAAAATCAGTCCGCTCGCGCGAAACTCTATGACGAAGCTCAGAAGCTTCTGGTTCAAGACGACGCCGTGATATTGCCGCTCTACAATGAGCCGATCTTGGCGCTCGTCAGCACGAGAACCAAGAACCTCGAGATCAATCCGCTGAACTATCTCAAGCTCAAGAAGATCACGGTTACCGAATCAGCAAAAAAATAGCCGGAGCTATTTTTCGCGCGACTAGGTAGCGCCCGAATGGGCACGGCCTAATTGACTATGGATGAGGCTGAAAGACATGACGGCAAACGAGCACGAACTCTTGTGCAGGATTGGTCGCGTCGTTTAGGCAGAATTGAATCTTCATCCACGAATCTGTGGTCGACACGCCGAATTTTCTCGTTTGGGAGAGGGTTTCCTCTTGGTTGATTTGAAACTGGCAGGTCCCCTGAATCTGTGGATTGGTCGTTCCAAAATAAGAGATTTCCTCTCTCACGAGGTGATCATGATGAACAAGTTGAGTTTTACGCTGTTCATCTCCAGGGCGGCGGGCTGGGCCACCTGAGAATTGATTGATCGTCAATTTCACAGTGCCGTCGAAATTGGCGCATTCTTTGAGATCTATTGCTTGAGATGAACTACTAAAAACCAAAAAACTGCCTAAAACGACGAAGAGATTTTTCATAGCTGGCACATGCCTGAAATTTCTCCTCTTTTGAACGAGGTTCTAGGTCGTTTTTACGAAATTGTTTCAATCACGCGAGTGTTCTCCATCACTCGCAACTCACGCTCGGAATATCGATACCCGAATCCTTCTCAACCCAGCAGAGCGTTTCTTTGCGGAGCAGAGAAGCGGCGAGATAGGCGTAGCTTCCGTTATCGTAGCGAACAAACCGACTCAGGATCCCGACGACGACGGTCTTGCCATTTTGAATAGCGTAGACAGGTCCGCCACTGTCGCCAGGCACGGCCGCGTTTTTCTCGCCTTCGAAAATCAGGGCAAGGTCCATGATTCCTCGAATTGGTTTCGTGCCCGTACGTTTGGTACCGAAATCATTGAACTCGCGTGGATTTCTTCCGAGATCCTCGTCCCCGCCGTATCCGACTAAAGTCACGTTTTTCCCGAGCAGTTGGGTGAGTGCGGAATCGGCATCTGGATAGTCGCCGACAACGGACGGTTCAAGCGCGAGCGGATTTTTCAGAAGCACGTAACCAATATCGTAAGCAGCCTTGTGGGCGAGATCTCGGATATTCGAGCTCTCGCTGGTTTCGATTCGATTGTAGAGCGGATGCGCGGCCCATTTGATCGGATCGCCATACAGTGCTCCCGTATGGCTCTGTGACCGTCCCCATTCATGAGGATTAGATGCGGATCGGACTCGCAGGCGTTCATGAGTGCAGTGGCCTGCCGTGATCAAGAGCCGAGGTGCGACCATTACCGAAGTGCAAGATTCGTCTCGAGACTCAAAAACATGCGAGCTGTGGATGGCGAATACTTGCGCGTACTCTTCGCGTTTAACCGGTGTTCCGTCGATGATGGCTTCGCCTCGTAAGACCAAGCCCGTTGCTCCGCCAATGATCGTGATGGCGACGATCAGGCGCGAATGGCGTAATTTCATGTTTCCCCCCGGCTGTGAACCGGGCGCCCTTGTAATGATGCGGGGCGACTAAGTCAATAGTGTGGAACGTAGAGCAGATGTTTTCTATGTTTCGGCTTTTGATTGGATGTAAATATTTGAATTTACTAGATAATTATTTTTAAACAAATAAAGTAAAAAAATTGCAATCATTTAGAGTCTCTGCTAGATATCTGACTAATTAAGCATTCTATTTAGACAGGAGATAGATATGTCTTTTTCGAAGTCGTTTGGTTTGAGTTTGGCTGCGTTTTTGAGTGTTTCCCAGGTTTATGCGGTGGATGCGATTACGGATCATTGTGCTCTGCTCAAGTCACAAGGGTTTAAACACCAAATCGCTGGCGATCCCATTAGACACGATAGTCTAAACGAAATCATCCTTCCGTTTGGTCGAAATTCTTTTCAGTTGTTCATTACATACGACCCCAAATCGAGTTCCCCCGCCGGTAAAACCTACCTGAAAGTTGATCCAGACCGTCTTGAGATTACCTACGATGCGAGGCTGTTCGATTGCCAATTGAATAGAGCTACCTGTGAAAATCTCGCGGATCAGGTGGAAAGTATCGGTGCAAACTTCGGAAATTCGTCAGCAGTGAATTCTCCCGAAATGTATGCGGCTAAGTGCCTGCTCGAACGCAATGGCCTCTTACGAAAAGCGATCATTGATCGAATTGGGCCGAAAAACGACTAATTCTCAATGATGAGCTGCTATTGAATACGGTATTCAATCGGAACAATCAGACTCAAAGATCGCTCGACGAGTCCCTCGGGGATCGGCTTGAATCGAACGAGTCCGCGAACCAATTTCATTGCCGCCTGATCGAGGATGGACGAGCCCGAAGTTTGGGCGACGGTTGCCTCGGTCAGAGTGCCGTCTTCTAAAATCTGAAAACGGATTTTGACCGTGCCTTCTTGGCCCAGGGTCAATGCTTGAGAAGGGTAGCGTTTGTTTCGCTCCAAGAACGCACGCAGTTCGGAAACATAAATCTGTTTCGCCGATGCGGATGCGACGAGTGCGCCCGCTGCAGTCTCAGTGCTTGCAATACCGGGCGCGGTCGGTGCACTTGAGATACTCGTGTTTTCGGAGGGAGTTTCTTCAGACTTTTTTGCGGACGACTCGTTCAATGAGTGCTTGATCGGATTCCGTGGGAGTGCCCGCGAGGGCGGAGGTGCGACCATCGATGGGGCGTGAGCCGAAGGGTTTTTCGAGATCGCGACGACATCGATGACCAGTGGAGGGTGATCGTGCGGATCTTGGTGAATGTAGAGGAGCGTCGCAAAACAACCGATCACCATCGCGTGCGTAAAAGCGCTCCAAGCAAGAGACGGTCTCCAAGGTGAGTGAATGGCTTCGCTCGCGGAAATCGCTACAGCTGAATCGAGGGACAGGATTGCGGGAGATCTATTTGTCACTTCCATTGCTATCGGTGAGTTTAGCATGGAATGCAAGTGGTTTGCGTGTGGGTTTATGGGGATTAAAAATCTGTGATTTCAATGCCTTACAAGACTAGAAGGCGGTCTTGTGTGCAGTCACGGAAAGGGACAGCTGTTCGGCGCCGCTTTTTGAGTTGTTTTGGGTGATTCGGGCGGGCTTGCCCTCGGTCGCTAACACTTGAGGCTTTGCTAGGATCGTCCGTTCCCCGTTGGGTCCGATCGTTCCAATGATGAATTTCATCAAAATACCTGCATGTTTTTGGATCTTGCCCGGAGTGGCGATCACTTCGATGAACTGTGTTTGAGAATCGATTTCTTGGGTGACGGTAGCGGATTCACCCTCTTTGACGATCACTCGAGGAGACGAAACGTGTTTTCCGTCCAGCGCGAGGTCCATCCTTAAGTCGTAAGCAGTCGACGCCGCAAAGGCAGGGCTACTCGTCGCCAAAAATAGGATTCCAAGTAATTTCATCGTCTCTCCCGAATGAACTAGATCAATTTCCGCGCATGCGGATCTAAGCCTTCTTGAAGCGAATCCCCGAGGATCTGAAGGGCCGTCAAAGTCACAAACAGTGCCAGGCCCGGATAGATCGTCAGATGCGGATAACTCTTCATCGCACGAAACCCTTCGTTCGCGAGGATCCCCCAAGACGAAAGCGGCGGCTGGAGTCCAAGTCCAATGAACGAGAGAAAACTCTCGGCCATGATGTTGTTCGGAATCTGATAGGTGAGTGAGACGAGCATCGGACCCATGAGGTTCGGTAGGATGTGTCGAAACACGATGGGAAATCCAGAGAGTCCAACCGCGCGGGCGGCTTCGACGTAGGGAAGCGATTTTGCCTTAAGTACCAGATTGCGCACCAGCCGCGCGTGCAATACCCACGAAGTCAGAACGAGCGCGATCAAGATGCCCGACAGTCCTCGGCCCAAAACAACCGTGAGCAAGATCGCCGTTAATACGCTCGGAAAAATCGTAAAAAGATCCACGATTCGCATGAGGACCGTGTCGATGATTCCGCCGCGATAACCTGCGAGTGCTCCAACGAGCGTTCCGAGAGTGATCGAAAGAAGCGCGGTCATGATCCCGACCGACAAACTCATCCGAGCGCCGTAAACAATGCGCGAGTAGAGATCGCGCCCGAGAGAATCGGTTCCCATCCAATGTTCGGCGGACGCGGGTTGAAGTCGCGCTTCGATGTCCTGTAAATCGTACGCATGAGTAGCCACCCAGGGAGCAAGCACCGAACCGACGATTAAGACAAAAAGAAGCGTGAGAGAAATTGCGACGAGTGGACGTCGAATGAGTTTCCTTACTGGCTTGCTCATCACAACCGTCATGCCGGACGACCCTCTTCATTCAATCTCGGATCCATACGGTAGGCGACGAGATCAGTGATGAGGTTGCAGACGATCAGGAAAACGCCAAATGTGAGCGTTACGCCCATCACGAGCGGATAGTCTCGGTTCATGACCGCAGAGACGAAATATTTTCCTAAGCCAGGAATTTGAAATACGAGCTCGATCACGAATGAGCCGGTGAGCAGTGCTGCCAAGATCGGACCCGCATATGCGAGCACAGGAACGAGCGCGTTCTTCAGCGCGTGCTTGAAATAGATTTTCCATTCGGGCAGCCCTTTGGCCCTTGCGGTCCTCAGGTAGTCAGAGTGCAAGTTTTCGAGCATTTCAGATCGGGTCAGGCGGTGAATGAGTGCCCAGGGGCGGAATGCGAGCGATAAAACGGGGAGCACGGCAGACAGCTTGGACTCCCAAAGTGCGGGCGGAAGCCAATCGAGTTTGAGCGAGAACAAGAGGATCAATAGCGAAGCGAGCAAGAAGTTCGGCAGGCTGATTCCCGTATGCGATAAGAACAAAAAGATTTTATCGCTCGGGCGGTTCCATCGGCTTGCGGCGATCACGCCGGTGACGATTCCAAGCGCGATTGCGAGAACGAACGCGAAACCACCGATCGTGATCGATGGACCGATGCTCTCGCCGATGATCTCAGTAACGGGTACGCCCAAGTGTTGAAACGACTCTCCCAGGTTTCCGCGCGCGCTCTGGGCGAGCCAACGGCCGTATTGGGTGAGGATGGGTTGGTCAAGGCCGTAGGCGGCGTCGAGCGCTAGTTTCACTTCTTCGGGAAGTGCGCGCTCGCCGTCGAATGGCCCGCCGGGAGCGAACCGGAGCAGGAAAAACAGGAGCGTCGAGAGGAGAAAAAGTAAACCGATCGAGGCGAGCACGCGGCGAAGGATCACTTTGATGTTCACGCTTGCTCCTTCCTCATTTCAAAATTTCGGGTATTCGGTCCAACCCGTGTTTTTCGGAAAACCCCGCGGAGCGGTCGCCGTCGCGCCTTGTTCGCTCAAGAGAGCGGTGAAGGCGCAAAGAAACGAATCGAACGCAGTCAGGCTTTGCGTCAGTTTACGTTGATCTCGCTCGTAAATAAAGACGCTGTGAGTGCGAATGATCTGATCCAAGATATGAGCTCGGGAGTCATGACCTTGTTCGGGTTTACGATAGGTCTGGACCACGCGTTTTGGGATCCGTAGTTGAGACGCGAGTACGGCAATGGTCAGTTTCGGGAGCGCTTCGATGAGCTTGAGGTGCGAGAAATGCGGCTTCAGGAAAATCATCCGTGCGGTGAGTGGGGCACGGCTGCCGCCGAGTGCTTCGTCGATCTCGAACCGGGCTTCTTTGGGGATGTTCGGGAAAATTTTGTGGCGAATCCAAAGTTCCATCGGCCGCTGTGTGTAGGGAGTGAAATTCTTGCCGTCGCCCTCGCGATTCGAAATCTCGCGCATCCATTTGACCGCAGGCACGGTGCATTTCTCAACCGTCAGGCAGGTTTTACGGGTACAGGGCAAACAAGGAGGGAGCGTAGTTGCGACGTTCACCGCCATCGTCACGGATTGCCTGCGATCGGCCTCGATGATCTCATCGACGGTCGCGATTAAGGTTGCGTCGTTCGAGGTCTCGTCTTCGTCGTAGATTCGGTCATAGACGTCGAGGAGGAATGTTTTGCGCTCTTTTGGGTAGTACTCGAGGACGGAAATAGCGCTTTTTTGGCTTTTTGCTCCGGCGAGCTCAAGACCCAGGACTCGTTTCGGCTGAAGTGGAAATAACCGCGCATCCGTCACCGTTTTTACCCCTGGAGTTCAAGACCCCTGAGAGACACTTCGTAAGGCAGATGGCGAATCGAGGCGTCTTCCGTGATCGCGGCGATGGCCTGTGATTGAGCGGCGTCGTTGTTATCCGGGAAATAGACGAAGAAACAACCTCCTCCTCCCGCACCGCAGATCTTACCCGCAGTTGAGCCGAACTCACGAGCCTTGGCGAATGCAGCGTCGATCGCAGGCGTCGTGATTCCAGACGCGAGCTCACGGCGGGATTTCCATTCGGAAGCGATGGCGTCGCCCACTTTTTTCCAGTCTTTGGATTCGAGCGCACGCTCGAGGTCGTGCGTGGCATTCACGATTCCTTCGAATAGTGTGCGAGTCCGCGTGTCGCCGTCGATGAACTGTTTGAACAGTTGCCAATTATTGATGCCGGAGTTGCGCGATTGGCCCGAATAAAAAAGCACCACGCGTTTCTCGAGTTCTTGGGCGAGTTCGAGAGAGAGCGATTTACGGGCATGGCGGGAGACATCCCATCCGATGGATTGGAGACCACCGAACATCGCGCCGTAATAGTCTTGGAGTCCGGCTGGAACCTTGATGACGGTTGTTTCTACGTCGCGAGTGATCTCGATCAGCGATTCACCGTGTTTGGCAGGTTCCAGATCACCGTAAGTCCATTGATGGAGAGCGCCGACGATGGAAACGCTGAGCGTAGATGAGCCGCCGAGGCCAGCTCCGGCTGGGCTCTTGGCCGAAGTGCGCAAGGTGAGGGCATGGCCGGTGAGGTTCTTTTTCTTGGCGGCGAAATATTTTAGGTACTTGAGGTGAAGGTCGAGTGCCGGGGGGGCCTGAAACGTGTCGAGTTTCGACCACGGTAGCGAGAGTTTCGCGCCTTGATCGGCGGCTTCAAGGTGGATGTCGCCTGTAGCGTTACCTTCTTCGAGTTGGGTCTCGGCAAACAAGTTGATGGCAAGGTTGACCGTCGTTGCGCGATTCAAAAAAAGATACAAGGGCCAGATGTCGACGGTTCCGCCGGCGAGGTCGATTCGAGTGGGGGCAAGCGAGCGCAGTTTCATACGAAGCTCCTGCACCAGATTGTGGCAGGAGCCAAAGTGCTTCGTCAAAAAAATACGACTCTTGGTCGACTATTTCCCCCTTGTTTTCAGGATGTATTAAACGTTTTTCTTCCCGAGTCCGATCACTCGCTTGCGCGGAACTGAGCGATCCGAAATGAGCTCTCGAATCGCTTCGAAGATCGAACTGAATTGCTGATCGTAGCGTTCTTCGAGCGAATCCAGTCGCCGATTCAATTCAGCGTGGCTCATATTGACTTCTTTGAGGCGTACAAATGCTCGCATAATCAGGATATTCATCTGAATCGCTTCGTCGCTTCTGAGCACGCTAGAAATCATCGCCACCCCCTCTTGGGTAAAAGCGAAAGGGAGCGATCTCCGGCCCCCATGGCCGGATGATCTTGCAATTCCATTCTGGAATATCAAGTCGCTAAGTTCTTGATTTGTCAGCTGAAACATAAAGTCTGTTGGAAATCGTAAGCGGTTTCTTTTCACTGCCTTATTGAGGTTAAAAGTAGTGACTCCGTAGAGTCTCGCAAGGTCAGTGTCGATCATCACTTTCTGACCGCGAATCAGATAGATTTGATTTTCGACTTCTTGCAGAGAAATGGGATGGTGTTTGTCAGAAGGTGGTCTCATCGACGATTGCCGTGGCAAGTATCGTGCTCGTTCATGCGTAGTTCGATGGGGACACTACCGCTGAAGATCGGACTAATTGAAGGATGTTCGACCTCTCAGAAAAGCAAATGGGCCTGCCGAAGCAAGCCCAGTGCCTAAACTCTAAACTTTTAGAACGCTTTCTGATCAATGCCCCGGCTCAAAATACCCAATGAACGGTAGACCGCGGTACTTGCCTGCGTAATCCATCCCATAGCCGATCACGAATTCGGAACCGATTTTGAATCCGACGTAGTCGACGAGGACTTCCATCTTCATGCTCTCGGGTTTCATCAGGAGCGCGCAGGTCTTGAGGCTGGCTGGTTTGCGACCGCGAAGATTGTTCTGAAGGTAAGCGAGGGTCAGACCGGAATCCACGATGTCTTCGACGATGAGGACGTGTTTGCCTTCGAGCGGCTCGTTGATGTCGAGCGTGACTTTGACTTCGCCCGAGGAGACGCGGCGGTCACCGTAGCTGGACACGCCCAGGAATTCACAGCTGACTGGAAGGTCGATCTGACGGAGCAAATCGCTGTAAAAAATGAAGCTGCTCTTGAGCACGCAGATCGCGACGACTTCTTTGCCGGCGTATTCTTTGGTGATCTCGCGACCGAGCTCTTGAATGCGCTCTTGGATGCGGACTTCTGGAATCAAGACTTTTGGTTCGTTCGGTTGGGTTTCAGACATAAGCGTTATTCATGACCTCGCCAAAGCCCCCGCCACCGGGGACAATGTATTGATGGGAATTCAAGCCTTTCTCTTCGGCCCAACGGCTTCCGAGTTTGGTTTTCAGGACGTCGCCAGGCGAGAGTCCTCTGTCCAATCTTACCGCGTAAACGATGAGATCGGGGTGATGTTTTTTTACCGCTGCCAAATACTCGGGCGTAACGATGCAGTGGAGGGCGATAAATTTGGACGCCTGTCCGCGCTTCTTGAATAAATCGATCGCCTTGACGAGCGTGCTGCCGGTTGCGCCCATCGGATCTGGGAACAAAACGATCGCGCCGTCGATCGGTCCGCCGATCTTGTGTCCGGTGACTTCGCTTCCAGTCACTTGTGAGTCTGAATCCGTCTGGCGTGCGATGCTGATGTGATCTTGGCGAACCGTCTCCGGGTTCATGAAATAGTTCAGAGCCGTATAACAAAGGTGAGACGGGAACGTCCCTGCGCGAGCGAGGTTCACGCTCACGACCGGGGTCTTGGAGTCGATGATCGGACCTTGATAGACGGCTTCGGGATGATGCGCCTTCATCCGAGTATCGCGGGAAGAGACTTGTATGGGGAATTCATGAGCGACGACCGTGTTCAAAAGCGATGTATAAATCGATTGAACGAGTTCGTTGATCACCGGCTGATGAGTGTCTGGCGAGCAAAGGCGAGCGAGGAGCGAAAGGAGGTAAGGATCAGACAGCAGGTGGACGTTTTTGCCGTATTCGTGAGGAAGTTCGGAGAGCTGGAATTTCAGTCCTTCGAATTGGCTGTCCATCTGTGGCTTCATGGCTAGACGCTCGCTTCGCTGATGCCGTTGGCTTCGAGAACCTTGGACTGCACCTTGGATTTCAGTCCCGTTGGTTTTTGGTCTTGGAAAACGTGCGGCTCATGGTGGAAACGGCAGCGCGCTTCGTACATTTCAGTCGCGCCCACCGCAACGACGCCATCCCCGCCGACCAGACGCTGGGAGCGAGTCGCCGGCATTCCACAGACGACGCAAACCGCTTGAAGCTTGGTCACGTGCTCGGCAATCGCAAGCAGTTTCGGAATCGGACCGAACGGTTGACCTTGGAAATCCATATCGAGGCCGGCCGCGACGACGTGAATCCCGCGGTAGGCGAGTTTGTTGCAAACCTCGACGATCGAGTCGTCGAAGAATTGAATCTCATCAATTCCGACGACGCGTGTATTGTCGTCCACGCGTTCAACGATCTCCCAAGCGGTCTTAACCGGAGTGGAGAGAATCTTGTTCGCGTCGTGGCTCTGCACGTGATCGTCGCTGTAGCGATTGTCGACGGCAGGTTTGAAAACTTGCACTTTTTGGCGGCCGTACTGCGCACGGCGTACTCGGCGCACGAGTTCTTCGGTTTTGCCGCTGAACATGCTGCCGCAGATCACTTCAATGAATCCGGGGAGACTACGATGGAGCATTCGGTGGAGATATCAAAAGCGTGGCAATGGGGCAACGAGGCAGAGAGGCAAAGTGTGTGGGAAGTGGCAAAGAGTTACGGGGCATGTGGAAACGTGAAATATCGTTGCGGGGCGTAGATTTGCTTAACAGTGATCCAATCAGCAAAATTGCTGAGTTTCTAGGCCACTTTCCCCAGTGCCCGATCCCACACTCTTTGCCGGGTTGCCCGGCTGCCTCTTTGCCACGTTTTACAGAAAGCTCGTCACGATGCGAAAAACGAAAAATGCGACGAAAGCGATTGCGCCCAAAACGGAGAGCCAGAACAGGATCGTTGGAAACGCTGCAATAACGACAGCGCGCCCAATATTGACGCGGTAGATTCGGCTCACTCCGATGACGAGTACGAAGAAGCAGAAAAACTGCGACACCAAGTTCCCAAAAAGCGGAAGTCCCTGAAGGATGCTCGGCGCCTGACTCAAGCAAATCAGGCAGACTGCGGTCGAGAAGCTCAGACGCTCGCGGTATTTTTCGTCTGTCGGAGGCACTCCGTGGAGAATCTTTGCGCCGATCCAAACGAGCGAACCGAGGATCAAGAGTTTGGAGGCCGTGATGACGGGATCGATGAAGACCGAGCCGATTCCCCAGACCCATTTGAGGAATTTCTCTTTGAGATCGATCAAAACATAGAAGCGTTCGTCGCTGGCCTCATTGAAGATGCGCTCGACGGCTTTCATCCAGAAAGTCGGGCGTTCTTCGAGAGCTTTGCCCAGCGCGGACTTCCAAACCCACTCGAGCGCTGCTCCCATCCAGTGGGTGACCAGTGCGAAGAAAACCGCGCCCGGCAGTGAAATCGGTAGCACGATGCGATCGAAGGTTTCTCGCGGCTTGGTCATTAAACCGAAGAGGAGCCGAAAATACCGAGTGAACGGCGAGGCTTCGTTCGTCGGGTGAATCGGGAGTTCGAGTTGCGGTTCAGTGGATTGATCTTGCAAGGTGCGCCTCTTCCATCAGTGATCATGACCATCGCCGTCGGCGTGATCAGGGGAGTCCATGCCGGGAGCTTCGGGCTCAGGATTGGCTTTGGGGTCTTGTAAAAACGCTTCCGTCAGCGGGAGTGCTTTCTGAAGTTCAGCGGAGAGTTCAAACAGTTGGCGGTCGGCGCGTTTTTCATCTCGTGCCCACCATTTTCCGTTCTTCTCGAAAAACGTGTAAATGTAGCGAACATCGGATGCGCCAATCCCAAGCTCGATGCGAACGGCTTCGGCGGGGGTTTCATTCACTCGTGGCGAGATGTTTTCTGCGAGTGCAGGGCCGCTCAGCGCATCGAGGAATTGATTGATCGGATTGCCGTCCAAAACACGTTTTTGATCGTGCCATTTTGCCTCGCGGCTCTCGAGCGATTTCGTAAAAGCCGTTTTACCGGTGCGTACGATTTTCAACCGGTCGATGCTGAATCGATCCATGGATTGAACGAGTTTCCTTAGGCGGAGTTCGTTCCAAGTTTTGCCGACTCGGATGACTGAGCTTGTATCGAGTTCGAATACGGGCGAGGCTTCGGGCGAAATCGCGTAGATCACCGACGCCTTCTTGCCTTGATCGACGAACGTGCGTTCGAGGAATTTCAGCGATTGTTTCTTATTCGCGGTCACGAGTTCGATCTCAAGCACGGTTGGGAGCTTGCCGATCAATTTCTGTGCGTCGGCCGAAGCTTGGTCGTTCGAGGTGAACCCTTTGGCGTTCAGGAACAACGTTGCGCTAATCAGTGCGTTCACGGCGTCCGTATCTGCGGGTAGAGACTTCGCGCCTTCGGTGATTTTCCAGTCCGATCCTTCGAGTTTACCGACGATGGGGGATGCGCCGGATTTCGATTTCAGACGGAATTCTTTCACTTCGTTTTGGGCGAGCGAGAAAATTCGTTTATCCCGGAAATACGTGAGCGGTTTGTCGGTTGCGGAGAGCGCGGAGGATTCGAGCAGGAAAACTTGAGTTTCATCCAGTTTTCCATCGGCGCCTTTGAGCACGAAATAGGCATCCACCGCCGGATGCTTGATTCCGAAAACGAGCGAGGTTTTTTTGCCGGAGGCGAATTCGATGTCGATGGTCCGGTCAGCTCCGACGCGGCGTTTTTCGCTGAGGCCATATTCGTCGAGAAGCGAGAGGCGTTTCTCGGGCGAGTCCTTGGAGAGATCGATCGTATCGACGGGATCCCAACCGCTGAGCGTGGAGAGCAGGCTATTGGCGTTTGAATCGTCAGCTTTGGTTTTCAGTGGTTCAGTGAGTTCCCACTGCGAAAGGTCGCCGGGCTTGCAGAGTTTCTCGGCGACATTCAAACAGTCGATCTGAATCGTTTGCGGTCCCTGCTTGAGGCGAATGGACTTGAGTGATTGATCATCCATTACCAAGAGGTGCTTGGCGGCGCGTTCGCGTTTTTCGTCCTCGGGACGTTTCTTGAACTCGAGCCAATACGCGGTCATACCCAAGACGAGCAGGATGGCGGATAAGATCAAAGGCGTTCGAAAACTCATACTCTCTCCAAATTCACTCAAAAAACACGCGAGCTAAAATGCCTTATTCATCAAACGGTTGTAAGAAATAAATCGTCCGCGAGTCTGAAAAAGCGTGAAGCGGTCGCGCCTACGGCGCGATTTTCAGCAGGGCAGGAGCCCGGTCGTCGGCGATTTATTTTTACAACCGTTTGCGAAGTCTCCAGACCACGATACCGGCAATCGCCAAAAGCAGAGGCACAACGATGACAGACGTCAGGAAAATCGCGATACCTGCTTTCTGGCTGAGCTGTACGAGGCCACCGCCCGCATCTTTCGGGCGGATGGAAATCAAGTTGTCGTCGCCCACGACCCAGCTGAGCGAGTTCGCAAACAAGTCGGTGTTTTTGTCAAAACGAGCGAACTGGTTCGCCGCAAAATAGGAGGTCGCAAATACGACGAAACGGGTTTCGTCTTTGGCGCCTGCTTTTTTACCCTGAACGGCGGCGGCGATCGTCATCGGGCCTCGAATGTCGGAGTTCGAATCGAATTTCACCGTTCCGGACTCTAGCGATTTCATATCGCGCTCGCCCCAAGCGTTTGGAGTCGTGGATGCAATGGCTTCGACGGCGACGTTCGGAGGCAGGGTTTTCTGGATCGTGAGCGGACGCGAGAGCGGTGCGATCACGTTACCGGACATATCGGCTGTGATCGGATGCTGCATCGAGAACGTGGGTGCGATTGGCACCGTGGGCTCCAAGTTCAGCGCGCGCGAAACCGGATCAATGATCAGCGCGGACTCCGCTTGGATGCCCCAGTCCTTAAGGATGGAGACGAGTTCCGGTGAGGTCTCGCCGCCTTTGGACTTGAGGAGTAGGTCGATGGCGATGATCGCGCGGCCGCCGTTGTTCAAGTATTCGCGGATTAGTTTGGTTTCCTGGTCAAACAGAGCCTTGACCGGACCTAAGACGGTGATCGCGTTACAGTCTTCCGGAATCTTGCCCGTTTGAACCAAGTTCAGATCGACGATCGAGTACGCTTGACGCTCGAGTTC
Source organism: Pseudomonadota bacterium (assembly GCA_027485695.1). GTDB lineage: Bacteria > Bdellovibrionota > UBA1018 > UBA1018 > UBA1018 > JAIXQO01. The sequence continues at coordinate 109,917 of JAIXQO010000004.1, read as the reverse complement.
GGTTTTCATCGCGGAGTAGCCGTTCGTCTCTTGATCGCCAAAAGACTTCTCGCCATGTCCCAGGACGTTGCAGATTTTTGGGGAGGTCGTTTTGGAGAGCTTGATCAGCGTATTGAGAATTTTCTCTTCGGTCGGTGCTTCGACGAGTGACTTGCGTTCGCCGAGATTCACCTGGAGCGTAGCAGCGTTCGCGTTTTTGATCTCGGCGAGTTGAGCGCGCGATGCTTCTTTCATCGGATCAACCGCTTCGTACTGAATGCTCGGGAGCGCCGTACGGAAGTTGTCCATGAGCGGCTTCAGCTCTTCTTGCTGTTCAGGTTTTCCGAAAAGCACGAGCTTGAGCGGTTGCTTGAGACCTTTGACGACCTTCTCGGTTTGATCGGACAGCGTGTTGAGTCGGTTCTTCGTGAGATCGAGTTTCTTTGGGTATTTTACGCCGAGGAAATTGACCACGCCTAAGATTCCGATCACCAGGATTGCGGTCGTAAACGAACTCGCACCGGCGACGGCTTTCTCTTTTTTGATGTCTCCACGGTGTTGATAGACGATTCCCGCTAGTCCCGCAAATAGCAGCACGGCCATGCCGATCCAGAGGGCGATGGTCTCACTCTGAACGAAACGGGCGTAGAGAAGTCCAATGAAGGAAACGACGACGAGAACCCAGAGTGCAATGATTTTTGAAGAATTTGGTTTCATGTCGAATTATCTCCAGCGGTAGGAGTCGAGGACTCGGTGAGTGAGGAAGAGTCCCAGGAAAATGAAAGACAAGAAGAAGATCACGTCACTGGAGTGGATCATTCCCTGTCCGAAATTATTGAAGTGATTGATGAGCGAAAGATGCCCGAGCACATCACTCCAAACCGGGCCGGCGGAATAGGATGCCCAGCTGATCAACCAGAAGAACAGGGTCGTCACCAGCGTCAGGATCATCGCCACAATCTGGCTTTCGGTCGTGGCCGAGAAAAACACGCCCATCGAGATGAGGGAGGACGCGAGGAGCATCGTACCCAAGAGGCACGTGAAAAGTGGCCCGATCTCCGGATTGCCAACGAAAAACAGAATCGCCGGATAGACCAAGGTCGCGAGCATCAGCGTTCCGACGAAGAACACGGCCGAGAGGAACTTGCCGACGATCATCTCATCGAGCGTGATCGGCGCGGTCATCAAAATCTGAATCGTTTGGTTCTTACGTTCCTCGGCGAATAAGCGCATCGTGATCGCCGGGCAGATGAACAGCAGGATCACGTTCATGTTGCCGTAGAGTGGGCGGATGATGCCGTCGGTGAGGCTCATGCTCTTGCCGCCGAACTGCTGGGCTTGCATGTTGCTGGAGTTGAAGTACTCGAGCGTCGAAAAGAACATGAATCCCATGATGAACAAGAATCCCGACATGATAACGTAGGCCATCGGAGAGGTGAAATAGGATTTGAGGTCGCGCTTGGCGATGGTGAGGACTGGTCTTAAGCGAAACGTCATAGAGTTACGCCGTCCTTTCTTCTTCGGTGGTGAGTTGGAGGAAGATCTCTTCTAGGCTCACTCGTTCAGCGGTGAGTTCGAGTAGGCCCATTCCGGATCCGACGACGGCGGCTGCGATCTGGTCGCGGAGTTCGCCTTGATCGGGTTTAACTTGAACGACGAGCTTATTGCCGACGGTCGAGACTTGATGAATGCCCGAAATGGATTTCACCTTCTCGATGCCGTCCGCTCGAGGATCTTTGACGAGTACAGAGAAAACGATGCCTTTTTTGAGTTTCAACGTCAGGCCGTCCATCGTGTCTTCGGCCGCGATTCGTCCGCGGTTGATGACGATGATGCGACCGCAGGTTGCGGTCACCTCAGGTAAGATGTGTGAACTAAGGATGATCGTGTGTTCGCCGCCGAGGCTCTTGATGAGTTCGCGGATCTCGATGATTTGTTTTGGGTCTAGGCCGACGGTCGGTTCATCCAGGATCAGGACTTTTGGACGGTGTACGAGTGCTTGCGCGATACCGACGCGTTGTTTGTAACCCTTGGAAAGGTTCCCGGTGATTCGGTGAGCGACGTCGGTGATGTGCGTTTTTTCGAGAGCCCAATCCACCGCCGATTTTACGTTCTTGTTCGGCACGCCGTGAATCTTGGCGGCAAACTCCAGGTATTCACGCACGCGCATTTCCATGTAGAGCGGCGGATTCTCGGGGAGGTACCCGATCTCGCGTTTCACGGCGATCGGGTTTTTTGCGACATCGTGTCCACCGACGGTGACGGTGCCTTCGCTCGCGGGCATGAAGCCCGTAATGATTTTCATGGTCGTGCTTTTGCCGGCGCCGTTGGGTCCGAGGAAGCCGACGATTTCGCCCGCCTTAACGTCGAAGTTCAAATCTTCGATCGCGCGTCGGGGCCCATAAAGTTTAGAAAGATGGGAGACTTGGATCATGTGATTCCACTCCTAAGGTTCGCAATGAACGAATGAGATAGTCCCATAATTTAGAGGGGTTGCGGAAAAAATGGAAGAGGGAATCGACAGGAACGGGGCCGAAGAGAAGCGAAGTCCCTGACGCGGAATTCTTTATCTGAGCGTCAAAACGCTCTGAGAAGAGTCGAGTTTGTTTAAGAATTCTTATGGAAGTGACTTCCGAGAGCGGCCACCCACGGTCGGAAGGTCAAATTGATTCTGGGTTCGATGATTCGAGCGGATTTCGGAAGTGCGTGTTGCCATAAGTCTTGAGTTTTTCCAGACATCAGCAAGACGCTTCCACTCTCGAGTTCGATCGAGATTTTTTTTGAGGGAAATTCACGATGCCGAAACGCAAACTTACGTTTCGCTCCAAAACTCACGGATGCGATCGAGGGCATAGGCCCTAATTCGCGTTCGTCATCGCTGTGCCACCCCATACTGTCATGGCCATTGCGGTAAAAATTAGCGAGCGCGAAGGCAAATGAACATTGAGTCAGAGATTCAACGCGTGATCGAATCTCGGCTACCGACTTCGGCCAGGGCGAAGTGGCCATCTCGATTCCCGAGTACCGATAGGTGATGCCTGAGTTGCCGATGAGCGCCGTGAGTCTAGGTTGCAGAATCCATTTGCCGAAAAGGCGAATCGGTTCTTGTCGCCAGGGAATTTCTTGCGCGAGAGTTTCTAGGTAGCGTTCGCACTCTTGGGTGTCAAAAACTGCTGGAAAATAGAAACACTCTCCGTCGCACGGGAGTAAATTTTCTGGAAAGGGTAATTCGCGAGGCCGCATTTGAATTCTAGTTTTTCATCAGTTGTTTCAATCGCTCGATCACCGCATCGACGGTTTGGGTCATCGGCGCCTTGAGTGCGAGTCCGGCGGCAAATTCATGTCCGCCACCGCCCAATTCCATGGCGACTTGAGAAATCTTATAGCGCCCTTTGGAGCGCATGGAGACACGAATGCGGTGGTCGTCTTCTTCTCGAAACAGGCAAACGATCTCCGAGTCTTTGAGAAGGAGAAGCAAATTGAGGAACGACTGCGTGTCGTCGGAAGTGGCGGAGTGTTTCTTGCGCAGATCGAGTCCGAGCTCAAGCCAGGCGATCTTGCCTTCTTGAGTGACCTTGGTGTTCTGAAGCAGCTGCCCCAGAAGCTGAAGGTGCGAAAGTTCTTTGGAAGAGTAGATCGCTTGATACACCTCTTCGGGGTTCACGCCGTATTCGATCAGATCGCCCGCGATCCGGTGGGCGGTCGGCGTCGTACGCGAATAGCGGAAGCTGTTCGTGTCCGTCATGACCGAAACGTAGAGACCCAGGGCGACTTCCTTGGTGATCGGCGCCAGTTTCAATTTGGCGAATAGCTCATAGAGCATCTCGCCGATCGAACTGGAATCCGAGTCGCAGAGCATTTCGGCGTGGGGAGGATAGTCGGGCTTGAGACGACCCTTGAACTCGACATGGTGATCGATAAAAATAATTTTTTCGGCTCGGATAGAGAGGTCCGGCCAGAGGGTGCCTAAGCGACGCGGATCGTTCGTATCGACGATGAGCCAAAGGTCGAATTGATTCCAAACCTTCTCGATGCCATCCTCGGGCGCTCGGCCCTTTTCGGGGTCAATAAAGTGATAACGCTTCGGAACTGGATCTGGATTCAGCACCTTGACCTGTTTTCCGCAGGCCCTGAGATAGTGGTAGAGAGCGCTTTCTGCGCCGAGTCCATCGCCGTCGGGGAGGAGATGGGTCGAAATCAACACGCGTTTCGCGCGATCCAGTTTGGACTTAAACTGTTGAATTTCTTTTGAAAAAGAACTCGTTTTTCGACTCGTCTTACGCCTCAAGTCTACCCCCAGAATCGCCGAACCGTTTCACATGAAGACTGCTACGAAGACTGCAAGCCAAACGAAGCCCAAAAAAGCAGTCGCTACCAAGAAATCCGCTCGTCGAGAGCTGGATCCGCTGTACGTGATCTTTGAACGCCACTTGTTCAACTTCGCCGATCCTGACTCGGATCGTGCTCAGTTCATCGCCACGGTCGTTGACGATTATCTCAACTTCTTGAAGAAACAAAATATCATCGTTCCGCGCCCGATGGAACAACTCATCGTCGAAGAGCTCGCCACCCAGGTGAATACGATGCTCGTCAAAAAAATTTACGGATGTTTGACGTTGGCCGAGTATTCCGGAAAAAACGTCGGTCTGTCAAAACCTCGACGGGTTCCCGCCTCATCGATGAAGCCTCGAGCACGCAAGGCTCCTCGATCTCCCGCGGAGTGATGTTTCGTTCATTTTGGGACGATTTAATTGGATTCAACAGGAAATAAAAAAGGGAGCCGCCAATCGGGCGACTCCCTTTTTTGCTAGAACATATTTCGGATGTAGTCTTTGCCAATTTTGTAGAGCACCCCACGCTCCGCGTAGAGCTTGCGAATGAGCTTCTCGTCATAGCGACGGTAGATGAGTAATTCAGACATATTTCGCTGACGATGAAATTCCGCGAACCTTTTGTCGTTCACGCGAGCCATGATCTCGTCGTTCTTGTTCGCAGCCGACCAAGTCATGTTGTCGCTACCAACGTAGGTAATGTGGACGTTAGGCCCGGTCAGGAGCGCAAGCTTGCGATGGATGTACGTCTTGCTTTTGGCTCGCTCTGCCTTGGGCAAATCGTGCAAGTAGATCTCGATTTTTCCTTTGGAGTTTTTCGTGAGGTTAAAAAGCGCGACCATTCGTTCGTAGGAGTAGTAGATCGGCGTTTGCGCGGGAACTGGAGAGTACTTCTCGAAATTTGCACCGCTATTCGAGTAGATCTTGATCGTATTTCCGCGATTCACAAATCGCGCCATTGCGGAGAGCACGTCGCGTGTGGGTCCGAATGAATAACTCGTTATTTCAAACGTTCCCGTCGCGCGGTCGAGATCTTTGATCAGAGAGGTTTGAATATCGTTCTTCACGACTTCAGGGCGAGTGCCTTTTGGAGCATTCATCAGTTGTTCGAAAAGACTATTCGAAAGCATGCGCACGCTTTGGATCAGCGACCGGTAGCCGTTTGCCGGTTCTTTTGGATCGAGGGGGCGATTGGCTGGTTTCTCGAGGCTAGCCACGAGAGCTTGCACGGTTTTGACGTGTGCGGGGGTTTGCGCGAATGGTTCCGATTTCAGGTCATCGATCGCCGAAGCATCATCGGTACCGTAGAGGACCATACTCGGAGGACCTTTGACGCTCACTTCTTGGGAGACTTTCCAAAGGCGATTGAACACGTCTTGGATATCGTCGCCTAGGTAGGGTAGGCGATAGTCCATCGGGCGGATCGCGTAGGCGGAATCGAGAAAGTTCGAGTGGAGTTGCGTGAACCCTCGACCGCCGATGAATGCGATCTCATTTTCGGTTCCGGCGTCGATGAGAAGGATTTTTTCGTGAATATAGTCGTTCACGGAAATTCCCCGATTCGATTTCATCGTTGGGTGCGGACAGGTCACTTCTCCAGGGCAGCCAAGGCTCGGATCAGTGACGATCGTACGGACCTCGTTCGACCAGTCACCCTCCATCAAGGAGAACAAACGGTCGTAGAGCATGCGTACTTTGACTCCGCGTTTTTGTGCTTCGCGAATGGCTTTGAGGAATTGACGTCCCATTTCGTCGTTGGTTTGCGAGAAAGTGACGAAGTCGATGGAGAATTTCGCCGCGTTGATGCGGGAGATTTTCACGTCTTGGTCGATGGGGAAATCGGGGAGGAAGTGGAACTCCGTATTGCCGCGCTCAGGATAGGCACGAGCTTGCGCAACGTTAGTCACGAGGACCGAAACCAGGATCAAAAGAACCGCGTGGAAATTCATAAACAACTCCGTGGCGCGACTCTATGTAATAAAGCCCGATTCTACAAAATGGAATTTTTGACGAAATTAGGCTGTTTTAGGTGGATGGCACGTTCAGGACGGCAGAGACCGGGAGGTGGTCCGAAGCCAGTAGCCCGTTAACTTCTTGAGTTTTAACAATGTTTCCCGATTTGAACTGATAGGCCGGATGGGCGGGTTTGCCAGTCGAATCGAAGACCAAAATATAGTCCAGAAGCAGCTCGTTCCCCCACGTAAATCGGGTCTCTCCTTGAGGCGGAAAACTCTGATAGAGATTCCGCGCTTGGGACCTGGCCAAAAATGATTCCAATTCAGAGTCTCCAGGTTCGGCATTAAAGTCGCCCGCCACGATGACGGGCCCCGACTTTCTCAAGTCCTGAAGCGCGCTTTCTAGTGCATGGAACTGGGTATCCTTGCCGAAGCGAGCCCCTGGGGCGTTCATCAAGTGCACGTCGATCGTGTGAATCAAGCCGTGAGGAGTTCGAATGGAGGCGGCCAGGTACCCTTTGGTCTCGATGGGTTGGTTTTTCTCGAAAACTCGCGCGGTCGAGGACTCGATCGGGTACCGCGACAGAATCGCGAGTCCCTGTTTGAACAGGAGCAGGTTTTCGACCGGGAAATAGGTCGTGTACGGCAATCCTAACTGCGATCCGAGGTATTGGATGGGATCGTCGTTATGAATGCCTCCAGTGGCGACCTCTTGAAGAAAAAGAATGTCAGGCGACAGTGCTGCGAGCGTCTGTGCAGCGATCTCGAATCGCGCTTTGCGGTCTGCTGGGGAAAAATAAAGATTAAAGGTCGCGATTTTAAGGTCGGATTCTGAGCTTGTGACCGGCGTGCTCGGAGCATGCGGAAGCTCGCGAACGATCGCCGTAGTGTCATATCGACGAAAACTCCAGTAAGTGAGGAGAAGTCCTACGACGAGCAACAGAGGAATGCCAACGATGAGGGCAGCAGTAGTACGAAAGGTCATAGTGAATCTTCTCCTGGGCAAGCTGATCAGTCGACGTTCATCCACTCTAAGAACAGAATCTTCGGATCACAAGTTTCCTCTCTCTCTAGGCGACGGGGTTTTTGTTTGGTCGGTCGTCCTCGAGGTGCTAAAGCGTCCTCATGTATCTGCCTGCTAGTTTTAAATGCGATGAACGGGAGCGAATCCTGAAACTGATGGAGGAAAATCCATTTGCGACGGTGATCGATGGTGCGGGAGGGATTCACCATATTCCCGTTTTGACGGAGGTGCGAGGTGAGCAGGCCTTCTTGCTCGGACATTTCGCGCGCGATAATCCAGCGTGGCGTTCTTTGGATGGCACTACGGTTATTTTTCACGGACCGCACACCTACATCACACCGACTTGGTATCCGGATCAGCTGAACGTTCCAACTTGGAATTACGCGGTCGTGCATGCGCGTGGGAAATCGGTTGTTTTGGAGGACCACGAATCCATCGAGCGCATCTTGGAAAAAACCGTGGAGCGTTTCGAACGAAACGAGCCTCGTCCGTGGTCGTACTCGATTCCCGATGAGTTCCGTAAGCGACTGACTCGGGCAATCGTGGGTTTCGAAATCGAAGTAACCGAATGGGACGCCAAGTTCAAACTCAGTCAGAATCGAGCACCCGAAGATCGCGCCGGCGTGATCGCAGGATTGAAAACGAGAGCGGATGACTTGAGTCGTGGCGTTCTCGAATGGATGACGATCAAGTAGGGTACGGCCGGACTATTTCTTCCGAGCTTTGGCCCGCGTCGCTTTTTTACGTCGTTGCTGACGGCTGCGACGCTTGCGGATTTCTTGAGCAATCAAGCGGATGATGGGGGCTGCGATGTTTCGACCAGTCGCTTTTTCGATTCCTTCGAATCCGGGTGAGCTATTGACCTCGAGTAGCGTGGGGCCCTCGGGTCCATCCATGATATCTACGCCCGCGACACCGAGATCAAAAATTTCGGCCGCGCGAACGGCGAGTCTTCGGTACGAGGTGGGTAGGCTGAGCGGGCGGCCTTCGCCACCGCGGTGGATGTTCGATCGAAACTCGCCCTGAGGTGCGGTTCTCATCATCGTTGCGACGATCTGCCCACCGACTACGAATAGTCGGTAGTCACGTCCGGCGCCTTGTTTCAAAAACTGTTGCACGAGGACTTCTTCGTCGAGGGCGGAGAGTGTATCAAGGACGCTTGAGACGGAGACAGGCGAGTGCAAAAGCATGACGCCCACTCCTTGAGTTCCGCGAAGTACCTTGAGAACTGCTGGCATTTCTTTGACGGTTTGGAGAACGGCGCGCAGATTTTTGCTCCCGCGAGTCATGATCGTCGACGGCACGCGTGCGCCTGACTGCGAGAGGATCTGCAGGCTGCGCATCTTATCGCGGCTCTCCGCGATGCCCTGAGCCGGGTTCACGACGTAGGTGCCCATCGCTTCGAATTGTTTGACGACCGCAAGACCATAGTCCGTGATCGAGGTTCCAATCCGCGGCAGGACGGCGTCCATAGGGGGGAGCTCTTGGCCGTTCACTAGGAGCTTGCGGGTCTTGCCTTCGATGACGATTTGGCATTCGAGTGGGTTGATCACCCAACATTCCATGCGGGCTTTTTTCGCCTCTTGTAGGAGTCGTCGAATCGAGTGAAGATTTTTATTCCGGGACAAGATAGCAATTCTCATCGTGAGTTCAGTTTGCACTGAGGGCCATCGAGATGAAAAGAGTTCTGTTCGTACTTTTCTTGTTAGTGACGTTGGGCTTCGGTTTGGGCGGGTGCTCAAGTTCGCGAGACGCCAACAAACCGGACGGTTTTTCCGATCGGGGCGACTATTTGAGCTCCAGTCGTCAGTTTCAAAAGTCGTTCGCCGGCAACTTGGCCGACCTAGCGCTTGCCCGGGATAGCGGTCATACCCTCATCTCATCCATTCCCGACTCGGAGTCGGGCGGTAAACACCGATTGACGTTGCTGGATGACGATGGTGAGGAGGTTTTCGAAAAAGATTTGAGTTCACCGATTCGTAATCTCGCCATTTCCGCCGATGGCTCGTTCATCGCGATTCAACAGTACGAAAAAGGCGTTACCGCGTTCGATGCTGCGGGCAAGAAGCGGTTCAGCGTGGATGCCGCCTGTAAGCCAATCGTGCTCTCCAAAAAACAGCAGTTGCTCTGCGTCTACGACGACGAAACGCAACCCAAGGTCGCGTTCGATGTCTACGACTGGAGCGGCAAACGGGTCGCCCGATTCCCGATCAAGACGGATGTGCTTGCCTGGAAAGTCTCTGAAGATGAAAACTGGATCTTGATCGCGCAGACGTTCGGTAAGATCACGCTGATCAATAGTGAATTCAAGATTGTGAAACAATATCAGGTCAAAGGCGAGGTGCTCGACGTCGCCGTTTCCTCCGCCACTGAGCCGAATTTAGCGGTTCTGCATGTGGTACCGTCATCGGGCCAGTCGCTGACGCTACTGAATTTCAAAGGCGACTCGACTGGCGCAATTCGCCCTGAACAGCACCTCGAGCAAGTTGAAATGGATCAAGGAGGGAAGCACGCCTTTGCGTACGGCAACAGTCCCAAGGGGCAGTACTTGGCCGCTTACTCAGTTCAAAACGATCAGCTGTTGTGGCGCCGCCGCGAAGCGCGGTTCGCCGACTATAGCCTCAAAATCGATGTCCGAGGGGACGTGGTGGTGCTTGGTCTCGAAGATGAGGCCGATCGGACTCGTCGCTCGCGTATCCTGATTCTCGATTTCGAAGGTCGCGTCCGTTCCGAGCTACCGATTGAAACCAAAGAAGGTGCCTACCTCTATCATTTCTCTTACTCATCGAAGCGTTCGTTATTGGCGGTGGGAAGTGATGATCGTCAACTTCAGGTTCTGTCTCTCGACTAAAGGTAGGTGTCTTGGTTTGTCGCGGGTCGTTGTAACTCTTTTTTCTGGATCAAAATCCACTCCGCGTTTCACTCGAAAAATACAGTGCATCTCTGCTCCAGAATTTTTTGCGCGCAAAAACCGAAGAAACCGGGGCGAGTTTGGCCCCGACTCTCCGCATTTGCGCGTTTTGTCGGCGCCATTCAGGCTCTGCTAATTTAATGCAAAGCAGTAAGTGGCTGATCTTCCACAATTTGAAACCGGCACGCCGCATGCTAATGCGAATCTCTGAATCAGTTAAAGGGGGTTCACACCATGAAAAAAACTTTTCTCTTAGGTATGGCACTGAGTCTCGCAGGTGCGGGTGCAGTTGCTTCTACGTCTTCTTCAGCGTTCGCCGATGTTTCTGCGACCGATTATACTCAATGTGTTGGTAATATTTGCGTCGGTAGCTCCGTCGAAGTCACCTACGGATATTATTCCGGTGATCGCGGAACGGTCGTCGGCATCGACACCTATCAATCCACGTTCTCAGTCGTCTCCGTCGGTGGCGATTACATTTATCCAGACTTCGACGATGTTCGTCTTGCTTACGATGGTCGCGATGAAAACTGCCTCGTTTCCGTTTGCGTAAACGACTACGCTCAAGTCATCAGCGGCAGCTACCGTGGTCAAACGGGCCGCGTGATCGGTGTCGATTCTTACTCTTACACCGTTACGCTCATCACTCAGGGTGGCAACTACCTCACGGTGACGGCAAACGACGTTGCTCGTTTGGGTGGCGCTCCTTATCCGATCCCACGTCCGGCTCCACGTCCGCTCTGCCCAGGTGGTACGTTCTACGACTACTACCGCAACATCTGCGTGCGTCCTCTGCCTCGTGGCCCTGGACCTCGTCCAGTCCCATACCCACGTCCTTACCCACGTCCAGTGCCGGCTCCACGTCCTTACCCACGTCCAGTGCCGGCTCCACGTCCAGCACCACGTCCGGCTCCGCGTCCAGTGCCAGCCCCACGCCCAGCACCACGCCCGGCTCCAGCTCCGCGCCCAGCACCGGCTCCACGTCCAGCGCCACGTCCGGCTCCAGCTCCTCCAAGAGCTCGTCCGGCTCCAGCGCCACGTCCATCGCCAGCGCCACGCCCAGCACCGGCTCCACGTCCAGCTCCACGCGGCCCACGCGGATAAGTTGAACGTCGGCTAAAATCGATCACAGCGGGGTCACTCCAGTTTGGGGTGGCCCCGTTCTCGTTTGAAATGGGATTAAGAGCAGTGTTAGGCAACCGACATGCGTTGGTTGCTTTTGTTTTTTGGACTCCTCGGATTCGCCCCGCTAGGCCACGCGGCTACGCTTGAGACCGGGGACGTTCTCTTGATGTCCGTGCCTTGTTACGTTTGTTCGCTGATCGAAATCGAAGAAGGCGTTCCTTATTCTCATTCCGCGGTCGTTTTTCGCGATGGCCCGAGAGTGGATGTCTTGGAGTCTTGGGGTGAGGTCAAGCGCACTCCGATCGAAGAATTCCTCAGACGTCGTCGCCCGCAGACTCGGGTAGCGGTGCTTCGCGCACGTGACGGTAGCGCGCTTGCGATTCGGTCAAACGAAGTCTGGCAATTGTTTGAACGCGAGTTTCAGGGCAAAGGTTTCGATGACGTTTTTCTCTGGAACAATCGCGACGAGCGAGGCGAGCTTTTCTACTGCTCGGAATTCGTTGCCAAGTTCCTCAATCGATTCATCGTTCGTCCGTTCTTACCCAAGCCCATGCACTATCAAAAACATCGCGAAGACTGGTCTCGTTATTTTCGGGGTGTTCCTCCCGATGGCAAACCCGGCATTGCTCCGGGGGATTTTCTCAGTCACCCGGATTGGGTCCAGGTCGGGGACATCTAGAAAAATGGTCGTTTCCCTCGTGTAGAACGCTGTTTTTGGTCATAGTCATTCATTTTTCTCTTCGAATAATTGACTTAATCGGCGGTTCCAACTAATTGCAAGATCTATGAAATTTGCAGTACTAAGTGCCTTAATGAGTTTGGTTTCCATGACCGCCGCTCAAGCCTACGAGCCGTGCGTGATGAATCTTCGAAGCAATAGCCTGGGTGGAGTGGATATTCGCGTTAGTTTTTTTGCCGAGTTCCGCAACGATCGCTTCTATCCCGTTCAGATCACCGCTGAAATCCAAGGTCGCGAGCCCAAGTTGAACAACACGCAACGCGCGAACCTGTACCTCAATTGGAATCCAGGCTACAGAAATACGCGCGCCGATGAATTCCACCTGTTTCAGACGTCCGGTCGCCCAGCATACTTCCATGCCGAATTGGGTAATAAGGACGAGCCGATTGGAATCAATTCGACTCCGCGAATCCAACATGTCTCGGTCACCGTCGAAGGTGCCCCTTTGATCGATCCAATGACGGGACGCGATTATTTCGAAGTCAGCTTCGAGAACGCGATGCGCGCACGTAATTTCGCTTGCGTTCGTAAGTAGTTCAAACGTTCAAAAAGCAAAAGGCCTTCGTTCCGTCGGGAGCGAAGGCCTTTTGCCTTTGTTACGAAGGATTGGATCAGCTGGAGCGATGTCCCGTGATGATCTCTTTGTGTTTCTGAATTTGTTTCTCGATCCGATGGATCGCTTGATCGACCGATGCATAGGCCTCGGTCGCGCGAGCTTCGCCGAAATAGTCCATGTGGTTGCCAACGAGGTGGCAATGGGCGACGAACTCCTCATGCTCCTTGGTGAAATTCCAAGTCAGGTGGACTTTGCCGTCGAGGAATTTTTTCAACTTCTCGCTCTTGTCCTTCATGTATTCACGAAGAGCGTCGCTCGGATCCATGTGCTTGAAGCTGACATCCACGATCATATGACCTTCTTTCTTTTACTGGAGGACAGAATGCCGAGCATATCGCGGTATTTGGCGACTGTACGGCGGGCAATGTCGATGTTCTCTTTTTGGAGAAGCTCGACGATCTTCTGATCGGACAGAGGGTTTTTGGCGTCCTCTTTTGATACGAGTTGACGGATCTTTTCTTTGACGGCCTCACTGGCGAGCGAGTCGCCTCCGTCGCTGGCGTTGATACTGGAGTTGAAAAAGTACTTGAGCTCGAAAATGCCGACCGGCGTATGAACGTACTTGTTCGTCGTCACGCGCGAGATGGTCGATTCGTGCATGCCGATATCGTTAGCGACGTCTTTTAAGATCATGGGTTTCAGCTGCTGCACGCCTTTTTCGAAAAACTCTCGCTGACGGCGTACGATCGCTTCGGTGACCTTGTAGATCGTCTTCTGACGATTGTGAATGGAGCGGATGAGCCAGACGGCAGCTCGGAGCTTGTCCTGGACGTAATCCTTGGTTTCCTTGCCGCCTTCTTGTTTGGCTTGCGAAGCCAGTTTAGCGTTTTGGAGCACGCTCTTGTAGTAAGGCGAGATACGGAGCTTCGGGAGACCGTCTTCGTTCAGGTTGATGACGAATTCGCCCGCGAGCTTGTACACGTAGATGTCGGGAGTGATGTATTGAGCATCGTTCGATTGGTAAGAGCGACCGGGCTTGGGTTCGAACTCCATGATAATGCGAGTGGATTCAATGATTTTTTCGAGCGTCTCGCCGGTTGCTTTGGCAATCGCTTGGTAGTTCTTGCGCTCAAGTTCTGGGAGGAATTCCGAAATAAGCCGTTCGACGAGTTCATTGCGCGGCTTGAGGAACGAGGCTTGAAGAAGCAAGCATTCCTTCAGATCGCGCGAACCCACGCCGATCGGGTCGAAATTCTGGATCATCTTGAGGAGTTCTTCGGCATCCTCGAATTCGATATCGCACTCTTTAGCGAGTTCAGCGAGATCGGCGTTCAGGTAGCCTTCGTCCGAAAGGTTGCCGACGATCAGGTTGCCGAGGTGTTTTTCATCGTCTGACAACGTGATCATCGAGAGCTGCCAAGAGAGGTGCTCTTCGAGGGATGTCGATTTCGAGAGCATGGCCTCGAAACTCGGGAGATCTTCCATCGATTCTTTCATCGATGGGGCGGTGGATCCGCTCGATTGGAATTCTTCGATGTATTGATCCCAGTTGATGTCGTCATCGCCGGACGGCGTTGTGAGCGGTTCCTCGGCACTGGCTTGTTGGTCTGCAGGTTTTTCGAATGCTTCTTCGTCTCGGGTCTGCTGAGCTTCTGGGGTGAGGGATCCGTCGTCGTTGTAGTCGCCTTCGCCAGGCGCATCGGCGGTTTCGGAATCCGTGCTTTCGCCCATTTCCTCGAGAACAGGGTTCTCGACCAGCTCCTGGTTAACGACCTCCATCAGCTCCATGCGATTCAGCTGAAGCAGCTTGATCGCTTGTTGGAGTTGGGGGGTCATGACCAGGCTTTGACTGAGTCTTAAGCCCTGTTTGATCTCAAGTGCCATGTTCTCGTTACCGCTTCTTTCCGCTTAAAATGTAAAACCTTCGCCCAGGTACTTTTCCCGCGCGATGGGGCTGCTCGCGATCTCTTCGGGAGTGCCCTTTTCTATAATTTTACCATCACTGAGCAAATATCCAATATCGCAAATCTTCAATGTTTCCCTAACGTTATGGTCAGTGATCAAGATCCCGATCCCACGGCCGCTCAGCTTTTGGATCATTTTTTGAATATCACCGACTGCCAGGGGGTCGATACCAGCAAATGGTTCGTCCAAAAGTAGGAAAGATGGGTTCAGCGCCAAGGCTCGCGCGACTTCAACGCGGCGGCGTTCGCCACCTGAGAGAGTATAAGCTTTTTGTCCGGCAATGTGTCCGATATTGAAATCACCGATCAAGGTTTGGAGGCGGAATTTTCGCTCTTCGGCCGGAAGGTCGAGCATTTCGAGCACCGAGTAGATGTTTTCCTCGACGGTCATCCTTCGAAAAACCGAGGCCTCCTGCGGCAGGTAGGCGACGCCGCTGCGCGCTCGTTCGTGCATCGGCCAACTCGAGATGTCTTCACCATTGAGGAGGATGGTGCCTTGATCCGATTTGACGAGACCCACGACCATGTAAAAAGACGTGGTCTTGCCCGCTCCGTTTGGACCGAGCAGGCCGACCACTTGTCCGCTTTGGATCTCGAAACTCACGCCCTTGACGATCGGACGCTCTCCATAGGCTTTATGGAGACCTTGGGCTTCGAGTCGGTGAATTTTCGTTTCCTTCGGTGAATGCATTGCTGTCCTCGACTTCGACTTCGTCGGTGCTTCGGTGCACGACGATCACGTTTCCGACCACTGTATCGTGGCCTTGAACGACTTGGGGATAACGACTGAGTGTAATGGTATCGCGGTTGGCGTCAAATTCGGCGACGCCACCCGTGGCGATGCGCGGCTGCGGCGTTCCGCGTCTCCGCGCGGATACGTCATTCGGATCGGCGGGTTTCGGCTGTTCGACAATGCGCACGTCCTGGGTGGCGCGCATCGTCTGGATGCGTTTCTCGGCTGAATCGAAGAAAAATTCTGCATCTCGCGAATCGCAGGTCATCGAAGGTTGTTCGATGTGCACGAATTTCGGCGGAGTTCCCGATTTCTGGTTCATCCAGAAGTGCGCCTTGCGATCGAACCGGAAAAGGTGAGCCTGGTCGGATGCGATGGTCGTGACTTGTGGGGTTTGGTCTTTTGCTTTTTCGTCGGGCGGAGACGTGATTTTGACTTTCACTTGCGAAAGCAAGTCCCCGCGGCCGGCTTGTTCGTGATAGATCAAACCGTTTGATTCGAAGTTGAGTTTTTCTTTTCCGAAGTTGGGAAGCGATTCTCCGGTGACTTTTTGGTCAATGGGGATTTGTACCTCTCTCGTCGACGCTTGGTACTTGGTATAGTCCGCGTAGGTGACGAGTCCCTCGGGAAACGTCGTCTTGACGTCGAAGAACAGCTCAAGATCGCGCGTGTTCATGTCGTATTGACCCTCACGCCCTTCGACGTAAGTGATCTGCCCGTTGGCGTTATAGATCTCGGCTTGAACGAAGCGGCAGGTGACGAGGCCGTCTTTTTGATAAAAGAACGCTTCATCGGCCGTGACTTTCCACTGTTTGACGCCTTTTTTGATGGAGACGTACTGGAAGCCGCGAATCGAATATTCGGAGATCTTGTCTTCGAGTCCTTTGCGACGTGGCTTGACGGTAATTCCTTCGGAAAGGATTTTTTCTTCTAGCTGAGGTGAAGGTAAATCTTCCTCGAGCGTGCGAGGAACCAGCGCGACGATTTGGAAAAAAACGATGCCTCCTAGCGCAAGCGCGAGTAGGAATCGCCAATCCGTGAATCGTTGTAAGGGCGCAGGGAGTTTCACTGGGTTTAGGATACCGAAATCAAAGGGGGAAACCTAACGGTTTTGAGTCGTAAAAGCCCTGCTCAAGAAGATTTTTCTGACCAAAGTGAATAGGAGGATCCCAAGGCTCAACGTCGCCAGGTTGTCGGAAACAAAATGAGCTCCCTTGGCGGTCTGATAAAAAGAAATGATTAGAAAATAAGCTGGAAATGCGAATAAAAAACATTTTCGATGAAGATCTTTCTCGAGTAGGAACCAGAGTCCCAGCCAAGCGACCGCGGTAGAGACGTGGGCTCCAGGAAAACACTTTTCTGGGTTTTGGAGTTGGGTCCAAACCGATGCGGTGATGTGACCGCCGAAACGAGCGAGATCTTTGGGACAGGCTTGGGGAATCGAACTTTTGATCGCGTTGATGTAGACGGGGAGAAATGCCAGATAGGCGAGTGCGGCCAGCGTCGTGTATTTTTTGGACGGTGATTTCCAATTTCTGATAGCGAGAACGATCGTGAGTCCAATCGTGGCGACTAGCGCGATCTTGGGAGAGCGGTAGAGGATCGTGCGAAGCGGTTCCGCGTTTTCGTCAATCATCCAACGGCCGTCTTTAAAAAAATAGCCCTGCAACCAAAGATCGAGAATCGTTGAAAAATGCATCAAAGTGGTGAGGAACACCCCAGTTACGCCGATCGATAGTATACGCTTCTGGGAGATGTGGATCATAGAGCTTAGAATCTGAAGTAAGCTCGTTCGGAAAAACAGAAAAAACGATGCGAAAGAGGCAACATGAAGAACGCGATCGCGAAATACGTTGAACCGAGGCTGCTGGCCGTTTTAATCGCGATTTTCTGGTTGCCGCGTCTTTTCTTCCTGTATCGACATTTTGATTTGGCGGGGGACTACTCGATATCGATCTGGTCGATAGCCATTTTGAAATCAATCGTATTCGACGGAGCGTTGATCGCCTATTTTTTCACCCCGGTTTTGTTGTTCAAAATTTCCGGACTGAAGTGGAATCGTTTCATGATTTCACTTCAGTGCGTGATGCTCCTCGCGCTCTTGGTTTCAAGTCTCTTCGAGCCGGCGTTCATCTTAGATATGGATGCGAGATACAATTTCGTTGCGGTGGACTACCTCATCTATACCCACGAAGTTCTGACGAACATTTGGGAGTCCTATCCCGTATTCGGGATCCTACTCGGAGTCACGGCGTTGTTTTCGATTTTGGTGTTCAGCGTGTTTAGGCTCGGCGCACCTATCTCCTGGTTTGAGCCGTTCCAGGACGCTTCTTGGCGCAAACGCGCGGCTTGGGGAGCCGCGTGCGTTTTCGCAGCTGGCTTGTTACATGTTTCGATTCAAGAGCAAAAATGGATTTTGAATTTGCCGGTGGGTTTGCAGGAGATCTCCAAGAACGGGACGTATTCGATTTTTTCAGCCTACCGGAATAATTCAATCAATTTTGATCGTTTCTACAGCACGGTTTCTCCCGAAGAAGCTCAAGCGGTGGAGCGCCGAGAGATCCGCGCTCGCCCTGTACATTCGGATGGGCGTCGTCGAGTACTGAAATCACCTTTGCCGGCTCACCCGAATGTCGTCGTCGTACTGATGGAAAGTATGAGCGCGCGTTTTATGAAATCCTACGGCGGTCCCGCAGATTTGACGCCGAACTTGGACGAACTGGCTCGCTCTGGACTCTGGTTTTCGGAAACGTTTTCCACTGGTACGCGCACCGTCCGCGGTATCGAAGCGGTGATGTTGTCGTTGCCTCCGACTCCCGGCCAATCGATCGTCCGTCGCCCGGATGTTGGCCATCTCTATACGCTGGGAACCGAGTTTCATCAGCGGAATTACCGAACTCAATTCGTGTACGGTGGGCGAGGATTTTTCGACAATATGGGGCCATTTTTTGAAGAGAGCGGTTTTACAGTAGTGGACCGATCGTCATTCGCTCAAAACGAGGTCAGCTTCGAGACAGCATGGGGGGTGTGTGATGAGGACCTTTTCGATCAATCGATTTCTCTCGCCGATCAGTCCGTGCGAGAGAAAAAGCCATTTCTACAGGTGATTCTGACGACCTCGAATCATCGTCCATATCGATATCCCGACGGACGGGTATCGACCCAATCGGGGACCACTCGAGAAGGCGCGATACAATATTCCGACTATTCGATCGGGAGGTTCATTCAAAAAGCGAAGACGCGTCCCTGGTTCGACGAGACGATTTTCGTTTTCGTCGCGGATCACAATGCGAGCGTTGCGGGTGGCGTCGAAGTGCAGCCGAGGGACTACTTGATCCCGATGATTTTCTACGCCCCGATGCTCCTTAAGCCGACTCACATCCGGGAAGTCGCCAGTCAGATCGATCTCGGTCCGACGTTGTATGATCTCTTGGGTTGGAAATACGATCAGGATCGATTTTTCGGAAGTAGCATCCTGTCTGCACCAGCGCGCGAGGCATTCATGGGCACCTATCAGAATATCGGCCGGATGAAAGGTGGAGAGTTCGTGCTCCTGAAGCCTCGCAAGAAGGTCGAGTATTTTCGCGTGAATTCGGATTGGACAACGACGCCCCTCGCTCCTTCCGAATCACGTATGCAGTCTGAGATCGCCGAGACGATTTCAGACTACGCGCTAGCGTCCGATCGATTCACCAGTGGAAAACTCAAGATGGTACAATGATCCGAGAAACTTGGATTACTCTGCCATTTTCTGTGCTTCGACGTCGGTGATTTGGAGCTCGACCCGGCGATTCTGTGCTCGTCCACCCGAGGTGTTGTTCGAGGCGATCGGTTGGTTTTTGCCGTAACCTTGGGTTTGCAGTTGTTCGGCTAGGACGCCGTTTCGCATGAAAACATCTCGCACTGCTTGAGCTCTTTGGTCCGAGAGACGGTTGTTAGTCGCGGCTGATCCCGTGTTGTCCGTGTGACCGGCGATCACGATACGGTTCGTCGGATACTTCACGAGAATCGTGCTGAGTTCGGTGAGTTGATTCACGGCCGTCGGTGTGAGTTGAGCGCTTCCGGTTGGAAATAGTAGGTCGTTTTTCAGATTCACGACGATTCCGTTTGCCGTCCGCTTGGTTTCAGCGACCTCGGCGAGTTCACCCGCTTGTTTGTCCATTCGATTGCCGATCACGCCGCCGATGACCGCTCCAGCCCCGGCACCAATGAGAGCGCCTTTGCCGCCGCCGATGATTCCGCCGACCCCCGCACCGCCGAGTGCACCCACGCCTGCGCCGGTCGCAGTTTTCTTACCGGGTGATGCGCAGCCCGTACTGAGCAACGTTGAAATCATGAGGGTCGAGAGAATGAGAGAAATGCGCTTCATGGGAGCTCCTAAGAGTGGGGTAGTTCGAAAATGTGGCTATGAGTGGATAGAGCAATTGTGATGCCGTCGCAAAAAGGGGCAATCATCGATTCAATGAAGAACGTTTTAATGATTTCGAGCGCATTGCAGAATACGATTTCAAAATGGCCTACCCAGATCTCTACCGCCTGAGCGTGCACGCAGTTTTGTTGGATGATCGGGAGCGTCCGCTCTTCGTGAAAACAACCTACGGTGCAAAAGACTGGACGCTGCCCGGAGGAGCGGTTGACATCGGAGAGACGGTGCATGAGGCGCTCATCCGTGAATGTCGTGAGGAATTGGGCCGAGAAATTCGGATCCGATACCTCTCAGGGGTCTATTTTCACGATGCTCATCAATCGCATGCGTTCGTGTTTCGTTGCGAGTTCGCGGATGAAAAATCGATCGAGCTCAGCGCCGAGCATTCCGAGTGGAGCTACCGCGAGGTGGATCAACTCAAGGGGTCCCACCGCGCCAAAATCGAGGATTGCCGATCGTACTCTGGCCAGACGGTCAGCCGAAAATTCTAGAGTGGAATCAGGGACTCTAGCCTTCTGATAGACATCAAACTCGGACTGATGGTTAAAAGCCTTTTGATATTCGTGACTTGACTGATGTACTCCATCAAAAATCCATGATTTCCTCGTTTGATACGTATGCCGCTTCGTGGTAATTTTAAGCCTTTGAAGCGGAGTTTAACCCAAGCGAGATATGAACGAATTTGAAAGCCGTAAGGCGAGCCATATCGAGTGGGCACTGTCGCCCGCCTCACAAACGAGCCATGCAGCCGAATGGGCGCGCGTGAGGCTCTCTCATTGCGCGGTCCCGGAGCTCGACTTTTCGGACGTCAATCTCACGTCGACTTTCTTAAAAAAGAAACTCTCCACGCCTTTTTTCGTTTCGGGGATGACTGCCGGTCATACGGGCGCCAATGAGATCAATCTTCGGTTGGCAGCGGCGTGTGCGAAACGCGGATGGATCTTGGGAGTTGGATCTCAGCGCCGGGAGCTCGAACAAGCGAACGATCAAACGGATGTTTGGGAAAACCTTCGGAAACAAAATCCGAAACTCTCGGTGATCGGAAACCTCGGAGCGTCGCAGTTCATCGACGCAAGCCCCGTGCGCATCCGTGAGCTCATGAAACGTCTCGCGCCGGATGCGCTCGCGATTCACCTCAATCCGCTTCAAGAGGCGCTACAGCCGGAGGGGACCCCTCAGTTTGAGGGACTCATCAAAAAACTCATCGCGTTCCGTAAACTCGCGCCCCAAGTGCCTCTCCTGATCAAAGAAACGGGATCCGGATTCTCCAGTAACGCATTGAAAAAACTTGCGCGTGTTCCTGGGCTCCTGGCCCTCGATACGAGCGGCCTCGGCGGAACACACTGGGGTCGTATTGAGGGATTTAGAGCCCAAGAAAAAGGCGACGCCATTCGTGCCGTTGCCGCGCAAGCGTTTGCCGATTGGGGAGTTTCGACGATCGATAGTGTCGTAAATGCTCGAACTGCATTCGGCACCAAGAAAACGGAAATCTGGGGCAGCGGTGGCGTTCGTAACGGCGTCGACGCCGCGAAACTCATCGCGCTCGGTGCTCATCGCGTCGGTTTCGCGCGTGGAGCGCTTGAAGCCGCGCAAGCCGGCAAAGAAAATTTAGAACTTTGGATGGAGACGCGCGAATACGAACTGCGTACAGCGCTTTTCTGCACGGGGTACTCCACCCCGATGGAACTTCGCCTACAGGCGCTTAAAAAACGGGACGTCACGTATATATGAAAAAACTCGCTCACTCACTTCTCGAAGGACTCCATCGATTGACTCGAAGCGAACGTCTCGATCGCGTGCAGGAGTTCTGCGGTCTCTCTCCAGAAGATCGCCGAGTGCTCTCCGGTGAACAGCCGTTTCCGATCGAAGTCGCGGAACATTTCATTGAGAACGTCGTCGGCGTATTCCCGATCCCGCTCGGCGTGGCCACTCATTTTCACATCGATGGTCGCGAAGTCCTGATCCCGATGGCAGTCGAGGAGACTTCGATCATTGCTGCGGCGTCAGCTACTGCTAAATGGGTCGCACGTGAGGGTTCGATCCGCACTTACTCCAAAGGCAATCTCATCATCGGCCAAGTTCAGATGCCGAATGTCCGTAACGTCGCACATGCGAAACGCGTATTGCACGAAAATCGCGGCGATTTGATCGCACTTGCCAATGCCTGTATTCCGGGCCTCGTCGCGCGCGGCGGTGGAGTTCGGGATATCGCCATTCGCGAGATCGCCCGTCCGGACGACGAAGGCATGATGCTCGTCCTGCACATCCTCTGCGATCCATGCGATGCGATGGGCGCGAACCTCATCAACCAAGTTTGCGAGGCGCTCAAGCCACGCATTGAACTTCTGACTGACGAACGCGTCGGTCTCTGCATTCTTTCGAACCTAGTCGACGGCAAGCTCGCCTGCGCCGAAGTCATCATTCGGAACGTCGATCCGTTGATTGGCAAAGGCATCGAAGAGGCGACGCTATTTGCGAAAGCCGATCCTTATCGCGCGGCCACTCACAACAAAGGTGTGCTGAACGGCATCGATCCGATCTTAATCGCTACCGGCAATGACTGGCGCGCGGTCGAAGCAGGAATTCACGCATATTGCGCACGTTCCGGTTCTTACCAACCCGTCACCGACTGGAAAATGGTGGGTGGCGATCTCGTCGGTCATTTCGAAGCTCCGCTTGCGGTTGGTACCGTGGGTGGCGTGACTCGATCCCATCCCGTCGCGCAAGTCGCGCTCAAGATGTTGGGTGTGAATCGCGCTGATGAACTCGCGCGTATCTGCGCTGCCGTAGGACTCGTTCAAAACTTAGGCGCACTCAAGGCGCTCTCGACGGTTGGTATTGTCAAAGGTCACATGCAGCTCCACACGGCGAATCTCGCGATTGCGGCCGGGGCCGAAGTCCACGAGATCAGCGCCATGCGCGAACGACTGGGCAAGGTGCTCGAGCGCGAGAAACGCGTGAACTTAAGCGACGCGCTCGCTTGTTTAGCTGACCTTCGCAAGACCGATCCAACTGCCGTGAGCCAGATACACTAGGAACGGATTCGTGAGCCTTCGCGGAACGCTCCAGATCCCCAGCAAAGTTTTCCTGATCGGCGAGTACGCGGTCGTTCGGGGCGGGGACTGCGTGATGTTCGCGATCGAGCCCTTTTTCGAATGGAAAAAAGGCGAGCCCCGTTTTGTTCCCGCGCGCGAAAGCGCGGCCGGGAAAATCTGGAGCGATCGAGCGTCTCAATCGCAAAAATCATTTACGGATCCTTTTCAGGGCCAAGGCGGGTTCGGCGCATCGGGCGCGCATTACATTGCGGCTGCGATGGAGAACGGTTTCACCTCAATTGAGCAATTGCTCGAGCTCTATCATCGTTTGCACGAGGAACTCCGGGATCCTCCAAGCGGTTCGGATATCGCGGTTCAGTGGGAGGGCGGAGCGATCCGTTACGCGAAACCCCACTGGATCGAGGATCTCACGGATATTGTCGATGGGCTGCCGCTTCTGGTGTTTTCCGCGACCTCCATTCCCGGTCGTAAGCTTGCTACGCACGTTGCGCTCGAGAATTTGCCCGCCTTCGATTCGGAGCCGCTCGAGACATTGGTATACAACTCGGTTCGAGCGCTGCGCTCACGCGACTATGTCGAACTCGGGCGAATCCTAAACGAATATGCCGAAACGCTCTCGCGACTGGGATTGGAAACTCTGCCCGCACGAGCAGATCGCGAGTTTTTCCTCGGGTTCCCCGGCGTTTTAGGGGTCAAAGGCACCGGCGCCGGGCTCAACGACGCCGTGTTGGTCCTCTATTCGGATGCCGCGAATCTCGATATACTGATTGGAGCCGCCCGCGAGCGGGGACTGAAACTCGTCGCTCGCGAATTGAACCTCGCGAAAGGAGTTCGCCCCGAATGAAACGCCGAACGACTGCAAAATCGCCTTCGAATATCGCGTTCATCAAGTACATGGGGAAAATCGATCCCTCTCGCAACAGCCCGGCAAATTCCAGTCTCTCGATGACGCTGGATAGCCTCGCGAGTTTCGTTTCGCTCACGGACACCGATGGAACTGAGCGGTTCATTTGGAAAGGCGAGAAACCCATCGGCGTCGAGGGCGATGCGCCTCACTTGGACCCCAAGGGCGTCGAAAAATTCCTGAAATTCTCAGATAAACTGCTCACTCGCATCCCGACGATCTTAAGATCATTCGGAGTCGAGCCTCGCGCGATCCCCGAGTCGATGGAGATTCGCACTTCCAACACGTTTCCTCATTCGGCCGGAATCGCCTCGAGCGCATCCGCGTTCTCCGCACTGACGCTCGCGATGCTGGGGCATCTAGCGGCCGACCGACGAAAGTTCGATCTTCGCTTCGCGGCGAGCGAGGATTTTCGCGCCTCGGTCGCGGTTCTCTCGCAAGAGGGATCAGGATCGAGTTCTCGGTCGTTCTTCGGCCCGTTCTGCGCTTGGACGGGGGACGATGTCTTTGAGATAAAAAATGGTCTACCACCCCTGAAGGATCTCGTGATTCTTGCAGGCCGTGAGAAAAAAGCCGTCTCCAGTTCCGATGCGCATCACCGTGTTCGGACGTCTCCGCTTTGGGCCACTCGCCCCGGGAACGCCGATCGCCGCTGGAGAGAAATCCAAACCTCGATCGAGCAAGGTGATTTTGATCAAGTAGCCTATCTTACGATCGAGGATGGTCTCGAGATGCATGAGCTGTTTCATACGAGCGAACCTCCGTTCACTTACTGGAACGACGAGACGCGCGCGATCCTCGACCGCTTGGCAGCCGAGCGCAAACAGTGGCAAGGCGTTTTATTTTTCACGCTCGATGCCGGACCGAACGTTCACCTGATTCATCGCGCCTCGGATGCGCCTCGGGTTCAGGCCTGGATCAAAAAATGGTTTCCGCACCTCGATACACTGATGGACGATGCAGGTACTGGGGCGAAACTCCTGCCATGAACGAATCAAGGACGATCCGGGTTCCTTCGAAATGGGTTTTGGCCGGGGAACATTCCGTTCTGCGCGGCTGTCCGGCCATTGTTTTTCCCAATGACCTCAATTCGATTTCAGCCGAGGTTTTCGGAACGGGCGCACTCGGTGGTTTGCAGGTCGAACCGATGGAGTCGCGCGAATTAGTAGTGACTCTTCTCACGCGTCTTTTGGAATTCACGTTTGAATCAGGCCTGGAGACGTTGCCGATTCCGTCTTTGATCCGAATTTCCTCTTCGATTCCGATCGGGGCAGGCTTGGGTTCCAGTGCCGCGCTTTCGGTGATGGTGGTGAAAATACTCTGTGGCGAATCGCTTCCGCTCGAAACGCTTCGTGCGTTGGCGAGACGGCTCGAAGATCATTTTCACGGTGAGAGCTCCGGGATGGACATCATTGCCGTCACCTCGACAGGCCCGACGCTTTATCGGAGGAATCAAGCGCCTCAGTCCCTAGCATTACCGGAGATTTTTCGATTCTCCCTGCGAGATACGGGACTTCGCTCGGCGACGCGCGATTGTGTCTTGAAAGTGAAGTCGCATCTCAGGCTTGTTGAACTCGATGCACGGATGAGCGAGGCGAGTGAGCTTGCTCAGTGCGCGCTCGAAACCGCCAACCTCGCTCAGTTGGAGCAGTCGATGGCGATGTCCTTGGATGTGTACCGGCAGTGGGGGCTCATACCCCCATCTGTAGAGAACCAGATTCAGGAGCTGCTCACCCAGGGAGCTCGTGCAGTTCGGTTGACTGGCGCGGGCGGAGGCGGTTTCTTGGTGGTTTTAGAGGGTTAAATGGTCATTTTCGGACAAAATAAGTCAGAAAATGGCCCCGGATCCGAGGAATGGGTTGCTTATCCTCCCTCAAATCCCTATAAACAGGACTTCCAATTTTAAGACGGAAGGGAGGTGACCTCATGCCAGTTATCGTTATTCGTGAAGGCGATTCTTTCGAAGCTTCTATCAAGAAGTTCAAGAAACAATGCGAAAAAGCTGGAATCCTTTCTGAAGTTCGCAAGCGTGAAGCCTTTGAAAAGCCTTCCGTGAAGCGCAAAAAGAAAGCCATTGCAGCGCGTAAGCGTCTTGCTAAGAAATCCCGCGGTTATCGCGAGCGTTAATTTCTAGCAAGCTTGGGTTTTGGCCCAGGTTTCTATAATATTCAGAGGCTCCTCAGTCCAACTCGGCTGTGGGGCCTCTGCCGTTTCAAACGGTGTAATGCACCCCCTCTCTAGACGTAGGAGCAATTCCTCATGGCGACCATCAAAGAAAACCTCTCAGAACTCATGAAGTCCTCAATGAAATCGGGCGACAAAGAAACCCTCGGATTCGTGCGCACGCTACATGCTGCCATCCGCAAAAAAGAAATCGATGACCGCATTGACCTCGACGATGCCGGCGTTCAAAAAATCATTCAGACCGCGCTGAAGCAGCGCCAAGACTCGATCGATCAATTCCGCGCCGGCAACCGCATGGACCTGGTCGAAAAAGAAGAAAAAGAAGCGAGCTTTTTGAAGCGCTACTTGCCCGAACAAATGGGTGAGGCAGAAATCCGCGCATTAGTAACAGAAGCGATCAGCGCGACCGGCGCCGCAAGCCCCAAAGATATGGGTAAGGTCATGGGTTATCTCATGCCGAAGACAACGGGCAAGGCGGACGGCAAACTCGTCAACCAAATCGTCAAGGAACTCCTTCCACAGGGGTAACCTTCGCGGTGCTAGACCAAGATTTCGTCAAAACCGTTAAAAACGCCTCGAATCTGATCGAGGTGATCGGGGAGCATGTGCTCCTCCGTAAGACGGGTGCGAACTGGGTCGGCCTTTGTCCATTCCATCAGGAGCGCAGTCCCTCGTTCAGTGCGAACGAGACAAAACAACTTTTTCACTGCTACGGCTGTAAAAAAGGCGGCGACCTGATCAAGTTCGTGCAAGAACTCCACGGCCTCTCGTTTCGGGAAGCGATCGAGGATCTCGCCGAACGCGCGCGGATCCCGCTTCCGAAAAACTGGTCAGGATCCGGCCCCGAAGAGGCCAAAGACGTTCAGGCCAAGCGCGAGCATCAGGCGCTTTTGCACAAGCTCACGCGTTTCACGGCTAAGTTTTATCACGATCACCTCGCTCGGGATTCGGATGCGATCGCTTACCTTCGTCGCAGGGGGGTGACGCCCGAATTACAGGAGTTGTTTTACCTCGGAGCAACGCCTCAAGGCTGGAGCCCGCTCTCCAAGCGATTAATCGACGCTAAGGCACCGGTCGCAGAAGCCGAACAACTCGGACTGATCCGAGCGAGTCAAAAAGGCACGCCTGGCGGCATCCCGTATTTCGATCTGTTTCGCAGTCGCGTACTTTTTCCGATCTTGGACCTTCGGGGCAAGGTTGTGGGATTTGGTGGCCGAATCTTCGGCAAGGACGCGGGCGATGGACCCAAGTACTTGAACTCGTCCGAGTCGCCGCTTTTTCAAAAAAGTCGCGTGCTCTACGGGCTCTACCAAGGGCAAAAAACCATCCGCGAGCGCAACGAAGTGATCGTGGTGGAAGGGTATTTCGACCACCTCTCGCTCTACAAGGCAGGGTTTGAGAACACGGTCGCGACCTGCGGCACGGCGCTCACACTGGAACACCTGAAATTGCTTCATCGTTTCGCAGAAAAAATCATCCTGCTTTTCGACGGCGACACCGCCGGTGAGTCGGCGACGCTCCGAGCGATGGAGTTGGGACTTCAGCACGGTATGACGCTTCACGCAGCGGTTCTCCCGCATAAGCGTGACGTGGATGAGATCCTGCTAACGAGCGAAGGGCAATTGTCCCGAGAGGGCGTCGAACAGGTCAAATCGATCTTTGCGGCGTCTGAACCGGTGGTCGATCGCGAGATCCGCCTGCAGTTGGAAAAAACTCGGGGTTCCGCTGAGGAGAAAACCCAAGCGGTTAAGCGTCTTATTGAGATCATCGGACATTTTACCGATCCCGTTGCGCTCGAGGTGCGAGAATCGGCGATTTGTTCAGCTCTCAACATTACCGTGGCGACGTTTCGCGGGTGGCGGAGCGCACAAGGCTCGAAATCAGGCTCGAGTGGTCGAGTGATTACGAATTCGAACCCCTCGACGGTGGTCGTTTCGCCAAACACTCCGTCCGCGCCTCGCCGCGAGGGCTCTACCTCGCCGCGTATTCGCATCGGTGGAGGTGCGCCGGCAGAACGACCTTCGGCTCGAACCGGACTAGGCCCTCTTGATCGAAACTTGTTGAATGGGATTCTACTCGGAGGGCAGTATCTACAAATGACTCGGGAGGCTCAGGGATTCCTGCCTCGCGGGTTTGAGCTGCCGGATCTCGCCCAAAATCCTGACATTCGTCTCATCCTTAGACAGGTGGAGGCGGGGGGGGCGCCGTCAGCAGAATGGGAATCGATTGTGCAAGAAGAGGAAGTGAAACAAGTCCTCCGAGCTGCACTCCTATTAGAAGGCGGTTCAGCAGTGGTGACCGGTAGTTTAGGGAACCTCGATTTAGACGATTTTCGAGTAGTGGTACGCAAGGCTCTCCAGCGCACGTGGGCACGTTTTTCGCAGAAGTTGCGCGAAGATTTAGTTCAAAAAGGTGAATTGCACCTTAGTCAAGAATGGCTTGACGTTCAAAACAAGATAAAGGAACTTGGCAATTTCTATGACCAAATTGAATAACGATTCCAAAAGCTCCGACATCCCAGGAGCTGGGTCGCCGGAAGATCTCGCCAAGAGCGTCGAGAGCCTCTCCAAGCACAAAGATATTAAAAAACTCCTCGATATGGGAGTTCAGCGCGGCTACCTGAACTACGAAGAAGTTCATGAGATGCTGCCTCCGGAAATGATCTCTGCCGAGCAAATCGACGAAGTCATGTTCCTGCTTCAAGAGACCGAGATCGAGGTCATTGATACGACCAAGAAAACCAAAGACGGCGAAGAAGGCGACTTCCTCACGAGCGGCACCGCGCCTGCTCGAACCGTTTTCGAAGAATCCGAAGAAGAGGAAGAAGCCCCGGCTGCAACCGCTGAGCTTGCTCGCGGCGCTGACCCAGTCAAACTCTACCTCAAGAAAATGGGCTCCGTTTCGCTCCTCACTCGTGAGGGCGAAGTCGAAATCGCTAAACGCATCGAAGAGGGCGAGATTGAAATCCTTCGCGCGCTCTTGGCTTCCAAACTTGGAACGCTTGCGATCGTGGAACTCGGCGAGCGTCTCGAGAGCGGTCGTACCAAGGTGAAAGATGTCATCCGTGGCGTCGACGAAGAAGTCTCCCCAGACGACGAACGTGTGTACCTGGAGAAGGTGGTCAACGCGATCTCCAAAGTCAAAGCCCTCGTCGCATTCCAAGAGAAGAATGCCGAGCGCCTCTACGGCCCTGAGGGCCGCAAGCTCTCTGTCGACGAGCGCAAAAAACTCCAAGGCGAAGTGCAGAAGCGCGAGCGCCAAGTCGAGAGCGCGTTCGAATCGATCGCGTTCAATCGTAAGACGATTAACCACCTCGCTTCCCAGATCAAAGACTACTGGGGACGTGGCAGCGAGTACTTGCTCGAACGCAAAAAAGTATTCGACTACCTCGGCGCCAAAGAAGTCAAAGAGATGGACGAGATCATCGAAACCTACAAAAAAGGTGGCGATGCCGTTCCAACGCTCCTTCGTAAGTACGATGTGCTCGAGCCGAAACTCGCTCAACTCGTGCAGCAGTACGAAGACATTGATCGTCGTATTCAAAAGCTCGAAGAAGAAGCCGGCATCGATGTCGTTGAGCTCAAGGGCATTATTGAATCCCTTCAGGTCGGCGAACGCAAAGCCGACGTTGCCAAGAGCGAACTCGTCGAAGCCAACCTTCGTCTCGTTGTTTCGATCGCTAAAAAGTACACCAACCGTGGTCTTCAGTTCTTGGACTTGATCCAAGAAGGAAACATCGGTCTGATGAAAGCCGTCGATAAGTTCGAGTACCGCCGTGGTTACAAATTCTCCACGTACGCGACTTGGTGGATTCGCCAGGCGATTACCCGCGCGATCGCTGACCAGGCGCGCACGATCCGTATCCCGGTTCACATGATCGAGACGATCAACAAGCTCATCCGAACCTCGCGTCTCCTCGTTCAGCACCTCGGCCGTGAGCCGACGCCTGAGGAAATTGCCGAGAAGATGGAGCTTCCGGTCGACAAAGTCCGTAAAGTCCTCAAGATCGCCAAAGAGCCGATCTCCCTCGAAACGCCGATTGGCGAAGAGGAAGATTCGTACCTCGGTGATTTCATCGAAGACAAAAAGATCATCAATCCAGCCGATGCTGTCATCAATATCAACCTTTCGGAACAAACCCGTAAGGTGTTGGCGACGCTCACGCCTCGCGAAGAAAAAGTTCTTCGGATGCGTTTCGGTATCGGGGAGAAATCCGACCACACCCTCGAAGAAGTCGGCCAAGATTTCTTCGTCACCCGTGAGCGGATCCGTCAGATTGAAGCCAAGGCGCTTCGCAAGCTCCGTCATCCGAGCCGAGCGAAACTTCTTAAGGCTTTCGTCGACTAATCTTGACGGTGTCTTCGAAAGAAACCCAGTTTTCAAAACGAATGAGGGAGCTGCTCGGAAACGAGGAGCTCCCTTTGTTTTTTGAGGCGTTGGAGCGGTTACCTCATCATCCCAACAAGTCGTTGCGCCTCAATCCGCGCGTGCCGAACGCCCGCTCTCTCGCAGAGTCCATGGGCGTCCGGTTCTTTGATCCCGTTTCCTGGTATCCGGACGGGTATTTTTTTGATCGAGATTCGCTCGAGCGACCGCAGACGAATCCTTTGATCGGCGCGGGAGTTGTTTATATCCAAGAGGCTTC
Organism: Pseudomonadota bacterium; assembly: GCA_027485695.1. Classification (GTDB taxonomy): domain Bacteria; phylum Bdellovibrionota; class UBA1018; order UBA1018; family UBA1018; genus JAIXQO01. Next base: position 79,385 of record JAIXQO010000004.1, on the reverse strand, counting down.
GGCGATGGAGCCGGTGTCGATGCTCGATGTGCAACCCGGAATGCAGGTCTTGGATCTGTGCGCTGCTCCGGGTGGAAAATCGAGCCAAATCCTGGATCGCCTTTGGAATGAAACGAGCCTGAGCGGACATTTGGTGGCCTGTGAGGTGAACGGCCTGCGAGTGCGTAAGCTCGACGCGATGCTGGCACGTTGGGGGGCAGATGCCGTGTCGGTAGTAAGCCCTCCGATTGCAGCCTCACGAGAGTCATTGCCAGCGGTTTTTGATCGCGTCTTGGTTGACGCGCCTTGTGGTAGTGAAAGTTTTTTTTCCAAGCGCAAAGACGCGCGAAATGATCTCTCCGATCGTGAGACGTTAAGAAATCAGAAAATACAGACGGGGCTCGTTCATCAAGGCCTAGATTCGCTGAAGCCCGGTGGCGTGATGATTTATTCCACCTGCACGTATTCACGCCAAGAAAACGAAGCGGTAGTCGAGAAAGTGATTTCTGAACGTTCAGACGTAGAGTTGGTCATGGATCAGCGTCGATGGCCGCATCGTGACGGTGTGCCTGGTGGATATTGGGCAAAATTGGCGAAAAAACCCTCCAGTTTAAATCAAGTGGGAGCGCTCACTCCACAGGACTGGATCGCGGCTCGTTCTGCAAAATTGTTTCATCGCGAATCGGACGACTACCGTGATTTGATGCGAAATAAATCTGCTACTCCTGGCGGTGCATCAATGCTCGAACTTTCGGATCGAGATGCTTCTCTTTTTCTTCAGCGGCAGTGGAATAGTGATGTGACTGAGCGTGTAGCCATCTACTGGCGCAATTTGCCACTTGGCTTTTTTAGGCCCAAAAAAGGCATTCGCAGCTACGAGTTTCCTTCGGAAATCTAAAGAGATTTACATTGCAATCAATTGAAAAAACGAGATGATTCCGGGGCATGAAACATCGGAATATGATCAGCTTCGGGATTTTTCTTCTTCCTGTTTTTGCATTCGCGTTTGATAACGATTTCATTTCCGCGCCTCGTCCCACGGCTTCTCCGCGAATTCGTCGAGCGGTTCCGAGACAAACTGCGCCTGCAGGGGGCACTTTTGTTCCTGGAAATCCTGCCGCTGCAACTCAGCCGAGTGCTCCGACAACAGCCCCCGCTGCTGTTGCTCCCGCTCCCTCTGGCGCCAGTCGTCCACGCACGGCTGCGCCGGCTCGCCCGCGACCTTCCAGAAGTAGCGAAGCCGAAGTCGATCTGAGTTCTCTCGACGATTCTCCGAGTTCGTCCACGTCGTCATCCGGTTCGTCGGGGCGGTCGTTCCATTCATCTTCGGCGGATGCCGCCGCAGGTGGATCGCTTCATCCGAATTTTAAATTCTATTTCGATTTCATGTTCCGCACTCGCACGCCAACTACCGGTACAACTCCTAAGAACAACAGTTTCGACAGCTTTCACCAAATTTTCATGGTGGAGTACACGCCAACACCCGAATTCACGTTCATGGCGGAAGTTCGAGCGGATCCTCGTTTTTACGAAGTCGCTTATCAGGTCTCTCCTCGTGTTCAGGTGAGATGGGGGCGAATCTGGATTCCACTCGATGACCTTTCGCCTCACAACATATTCGGCGGACGCGTGAATACGAGCATGTTGGCGTACGACTCTTCGCTCTTGCTTCTCCCGGATCTCTGGGCGGACTTGGGTGTCGCGCTCAAATACCGAGTCATGGATTCGCCGACCCATTCCATGGATTTTCATGCTTACGCCGTCAACGGTTTTCGCCAGAGAAATGATCCATTGGGATTGGCCTCACGTTACCCTGATTTTACCAGTGTGGGCGGCGGTAACGGGCTAGGCGACAACAACAGCCAGAAAGACTTCGGCGGACGACTCCAGTACAAGTACAAGCAATCGTTCGGTCTAGGCGTCTCCTATTACAAAGGCACTTACACGGACAAGAATCTTCCCGCCGGAATCACGGAGCCAAAAACTCTGGGGCTGTCGATCTTGGGTGGAGACATCCAGTTCCGTCCGACGAACATGACAGAATTTCGCGCTGGCTATGTTACCATGAACGTCGACCTAGAACCGACTCTCACTAAGCCAACCGCAAAACGCGGCGGTACCTATCTAGAACTCGGGCAGAAGTTCGGTTCAGATCGGACATGGAAGGCTCTGATTCGCGCTGGTCAGGTTCAAGCCGATGACCGCGCCTCGACGGTCGGGGATTTGAGCTTGGTCGGCATCACGCTTCTGAAGATGGTCGGTCCACTTCAGTTCTCGGTTGAGTACAATAAGGACAGTAAGCAGGCTCCGGGCAAGACTAACATGACTTACGGCGCGTTCCGGATCGTCACTGCTCTCTAGTAGCTCGCGCTCTGATTGATCGCACTTTTTCTCGTCTTATATCTGAATCGTTGAATTAAGCGGTCTCCAGACTTTCACGTCCTTTCATTTTGATTGAGCGCATTCAAAACAGGGTCAAACGGGCCTCAGTCTGAGCACCCTTTTACAGGGCGCTCAAATGATGTGTCGTTTGTAACCCAGTGTTATTATTAAATAATTGAACAATAAATTTGTAAAAATGGGGAGGGTTCGAGATTATAGAAACTGGGACTTGGGGGAATTAGGGTGAAATCTTTTAAACAACTCACTTGCTTCATGACCGGTGCTCTTCTGATCTCGAGTGTTTCTGCGCAAGCGGAAATCTCGGAACAAAAAGCGATCGATCTAGCGCGTAAAATATACTTTCGTATGACCGGAACTCCGCTTCGCGAAGGCGCGCTTCGCGAACAAATGTCTACACTGGTTCGTCAGGAGAAATTTGTAGAGGCGGCCGAACTCGCGAGCCAATCGCCAGGATTCATCAACAACACGATGAGACTGTTCAGCTCTTCGATGAACAACCAAAGCCAGAACACTCGTGATATCACGCTGACGGAATCGATGGCGTACATCATGCTCATCGCTCGAGAGAATCGTCCATTCAGCGACATCCTGACCGGACGAGATTTTCCGACGATCAACGGCCAAGGCACGGACTGTTTCGATCCTACGACGGGCGTCCGCTGCGATCTATCGAATGCAACGACTCTCGGATCGAGCACGGCTAACCGCACGGTTGCCTCGCAAGTTCCAAACAACGTGGCTTCGGGTATCTATACGATGCGAGGATTCGGTAACGCTGCTTTCATGGCCGGCACGAACCGCCGCGCGCTCCAGCAGACTTTCAATCAGTTGTTTTGCCTTTCAAACGAAAACATGAAATCGGACATTTCCGATATTTCTTATATCGGACGAGACGTCTCTCGTGCGCCGGATGGGGATCCGACGACGAGCGGTGCTTTCGAGCAGGAATGCCGTAAGTGTCACTCGGTGATGGACGGTCTTCGTGGCGCATTCGCTTTCATGGATGCGGACGGCGGCGGTCAGCTCACGTATCGCGCAAACGGTCAGGATAACGGTGTTGCTGCCAAGTATTCGCGTGCGGCTGACGTCTATCCAGATGGATACCGCACGGTCGATGACCGCTGGGAAGTCACGTTCGATCGCGATCCGGCGATGATGGCGAAACTCGGCTGGCCATCCGGCATGTTAGGTGGAAACGGAGTCGCAAGCTTCGCGACTGCGATTTCCGAAACTCGCCAGTTTTATGCCTGCATGGTTCAGAAGGTGATTGATACCGTCTGTCCGAACGATCCAAATAACAAAGAAAAAGGCAAAGGTTACATGCTGGATCCAACGGTCGTCCTGCCGCCTATCGTGACCAAGTTCAAAGAGAATAGAAACATCCGGGACGTCTTCGCCGAAATCGTCGTACGTCCGGAATGCTTGGGTCGGTAAGGGAAGGGGAACGGGGGGATCATGAGAATGAAAAAAATTAGCCAAGCTCTGCCAGTCATCGCCGTACTTGCTGCTCTTACGGGCTGTTCGCAGATCAAAGAAATGAAACGTTTCACCAAAAAAGGCGAAACTTACAACGTTGAGAATCTAGACTTCACATCGATTAAGCCGGGCGAGGCTGTTGGCACAATCGTGATGCCGAACTTCGCGAACGTGGAGTCGTTCTACCGGGAAGCGCTTGCGCTTCCAGTGAACAACAACTCGCAGCTGGCGATCACCTATGACGGAACCAAGGACAACGTCGGAACGGTGGTAGTGGCAGCGACCCTCACCGAAGACCAAGTGTTCTCTTATGAGAAGCTCGCCATCGCTGCTTGTTCCGATATGGTTCAAATCGGCATCGGAAATGGAGCGAGGAAATTGACCGGTGCTCTGGATTTTGGCCGCGGACCAAACGATCAGGCTGCGAATGCCTGGACCGGTTATCAAGAGAGCTTGGCCAAGAGTGCTTGGGGAAAACTAGCGATTACGCCAGCCGAGATGCAGATCTTGGATCAGCTCCGTCAGGGACTGATTTCTCAAGGTGGAACCGATACGCGTCGTACCGCGATTTTCGTATGTTCCGCGATACTGCTCGCACCGAACGCGATCGTGCAGTGATTTGAAAAGTTTAAAGTAGAAATTTTGGAACGTGACCGGGGGAATAAATGATCATTCGGGTAAAGAAAAACTGGAAAGACCAGATCGAAGGAAAACCGCACGAAGCGAACAAAGAAGATGTTTCGCGCCGTGATTTCTTGAAGCGTGGTATCTACGCATCAAGCCTCCTGGTAACGGCCCCAAGCTTTTTTAGCCTGCTCAGAACGGATCAGGCCCTTGCTGCCGCATTCGAGAGCGTCTATCGAACAGTCGACGCAAGCTACGTCCTCTATGAGGCATCTGGTGGAGCCTGTTTCGCTAAGATGATCGCGCCTCTTGACGAGAAAGGTGCACCGCTCGTCAATCGCAATCTCATCGGTTGGACGAATAACGCTGGTACTAACAACGCGCTGATTTCTGGACTCACGCTTAATACAGCCGATTCCTTTTTTAACACGCTCAACAACGGCGGTGCTTACAACGTCGGTGGTCAGCAGCGTGCTCAGGCTTGTGATCCAGGCACCATGCGAAATCTGCTGCAGAATTTCGTCAGCGGATGCACCGTATCTTGCTCGACTGGCGACGATAATGACAACAATCAGATGCTCAACCTGCACCTCATTCAGAGAATGCGGATGGGGTCCGTGATGAAAACACTTGGGCAAGGCGGTCGTTCGGCGAATGCCGTATTCAATGCCGCGTCCGAGCCCGCGCGTGGTTTTAACGTGGTGAACTCCCGTACGGTGAATGAGTTGATCGCCGCAGTTTCGGCAGAAGATAACCGTATTCCAGCCGCACAGCGTCCCGGCGTTGACCAAAATATCGCTGGCATGCTGTCAACCGCTATTCAGGGTTTGATCGGAATTCAATCTCCTCGCGACTACAAAGGCAGCGTCGGACGAACCGTATTCGAGACTACTCTGAATAGTGGATTGCAGAAAAACGCTCCAAAATTTGATCCAAACTACGGCCGCAACTTGTTCGATATTGCATCGGCCGAGAATAGTGCACGACTTTTCGGCAACGGCGAGAAACTGAATGCTGGCTATACGAACGGTTTGAACGGCGGAGACTTGGATCGTGAACGTGGATACGTTGCAAGCTTAAGCGCTGCTCATCGCCAGCTCGGTGGTAGCATGTACGTTGAGAACGGCGGATACGACTACCACGACAACACCGATGGATCAAATCAGCGCAAACACGCGGAACTCGCGCGTTTCGTCGCACTCTGGCTCATGACTGCGCATGCCGAAGGTAAGCCTTCGATGTTGATGTTTGTGACCGATGGCGCAACTTCGTTCAATAACCAGGGTGGACAGCTGGTTCCTCCGGGTGACCGTGGATCGGCTTGTATGCCGTTCATGTTGTTCTACGATCCAAAAGGCAAACGCGAGATTCAGCGCCACATCGGAAATTTCACGTCTGGGCGTGATGCCGAGGCGGCCTCGCGTACGACCGTAGTCGGTCGAAATCCTCGAATGATTGGACTTTCGGGTGCGATTGCGTTCGCGAGATTCGCGGGCCTCTCGACTGCTGCGACGGACCGGACATTCAAGGATCTCGCACAATCTGGAGGGATTGTACTTTCAGATGCGGAGCTCATTTCGTTGAGTCCATTCGGTTAGAATGAAGAACGACTCAGTGATTGTTTGAGTCGCTTGGCTGTACGTTTAGGGGGAGTAGATGCGTAAAAATTTAGTGCTATCAATTGCAGCAGCGTTGAGCGGATTGCTCGTCACGGGCTGTCTGCCGTTGCCTGGCCTGATGAAAAACGGCACCGCTCAGAATCAGCAAGATTTGGGTGAAAACCCCCATGCCGAAGAATTGCAGAAGCTCTCGCAGCAGGCGAGCTGCAACGCCTGTCATTTGGGTTCCGGCGGACGTGTCCCATTCGCGGACCCGACGCTTTCGATCGCTTATAAAGGTCTCCTACAGGTCATTACGGTAGGTTCTCCTGATTCTTCGCGACTCCTCGTGAAATCGCAGGACGGTCACTTTGGTGGTTCTGCAAAAGTACTTGCCGCCGCTGAATGGTCGGCGCTGATCAAAGCGTTCTCTGATTACGAACTGAAGAGTGGTGGAACGACGGGAACTGGTACCGGAACGGGTACTGGAACCGGTACGGGCACAGGTACTGGTACCGGCACTGGCACCGGTACAGGAGTGTCCGAACTCAGTGCCCCACAAGTCATCTCTACCGGCCAGGAGCTGAACGCGAACGCCAATAACAACCAGGTTTTCACTTACAATATGCCAGCCAAGGGCTCCAATTCGGGCACGGCGCTGACGGTTCAGCTTACGGTTCGCGGAATGGAATCGAATATCTATCCGAACTATGCTCGAATCGGGAACATCTCGGTCAGAAACAATACTGGTACACCCATCAAGATCGAAGGCATACGTATTTTCCTGGCAGCCTCTGCCGGCGCAAACCACGTCAACGATTATGATCCCGCACGTGGTTCTCTCTATTTGAAAACAGATACGACCTTGGCCGCGAATGGGACATTCACCGACAATCGCAACACCCTGTTTTTCAATAGCCCGAAAAGGTTCGTTTCCGTCGGTTTCCAAAAAGCCGAAGTAAGTGCCGGAGGCGGTGGCGGAGGCCAACCTTGCACCGGGGTCGGCTTGACGGCTTATACCGCGTTTCATAACCAGGTTCGTAACAAGTGTATCGGCTGCCACAATGGTAACGGTGTGGGTGGTTACATTCTCTCGGATAACCTCGCTGTGAGTTGCCAGAGCGCGGCCGGTCGCGCGGATACGAACAATCCGGCGCAATCGGTGATCTTGCTCAAGGCTCGTATCAATCCGGGAGAGTCTCACGGTGGAAACAAGCCGATGAACGCAGCCGACCAAACTCTATTCTTGGATTGGGTCGCCACCTTCGACTAAACTCGGTCGAGATGGAGCGACAGGTCCTCAGCCTCGAAAAAAAGCAAATGGCGACCACTTTCGAGTGGAGGTGGTCGGCCGATCCCTCTGAGATCGATTCCGGAGAGCGGGTATTGATGCGTGGATTTGACCTCATAGCCGATATCGAATCCCAGCTCTCAGAGTTTCTCCTGCAGTCTCCCGTCTATCGACTGAACCGAGCTCGCGTTGGAGAGCGGATCGAGTGGACGCCTGCGTTTCGTGAGGTTTTTTTCGCGAGCCTGACCGTGTTCGATCAGACGAATGGAGCATTCGACCCGGGATTTCGCGGAGATCGCACGCTTGCGCTTCGTGATCGTTTCAAATGGGATGAGATCGGAATCGCCCGCGCGGTTGAAAATGCGATGTTGGGATTTGGGGCGATTGGTAAGGGATACGCGCTCGATCAAGCGGCGAACTTTTTCAGATCAGAAGGAATCAGTGACTTTCTTCTTCTGGCAGGTGGCTCAAGCATGATCATTGAGGGGCGAGTGGATTCGGAGACGGATTGGCCGCTCGGATGGAGTTGGTCCAAAGACGAACAAGGCGATCTGTTGGGAGTACGCCTCGAACGCCGTGCTCCGGGAGCTCGCACCTGCATCGGAGTTTCTGGCGTTCTCGAGCAGGGGCATCACCTGGTAGGCGCTCAAACATCGAGCGACGGAATATTGTCGGTATTCTGCGAGGCGGAGAGCGCGCTCGAAGCGGATGCCTTCTCGACCGCTGCGTTTGTACTAGCCACGCGCCCAGAATATTCTAAAATAATAGAAAAAGAATCGCGGTTCGCGATCGCCTGGGTAGACCATCGAGGAATTCCGACTTGGAACGCCCGATTCGCTGAGCGATTCACAGCCCCTTTCTTGTCCAACCCGTCATGACGAAAGGTCTCTTCGATGAAACGCAGCTTTAAGTTTACGATCGTGATCGCTCTAGCATTTGCTGGGGGATCCGCCTGGGCGACTGAATTCCAGAAACTCGGCAAAGCAGTCGGAACCGTTCTCGGTTCGACCAAGGCCACCAAGCGCACGATCACGGTCTCCGGCCAGAAAGTCGATGTTTTCACGCTCAAGAACGGCACGAATGCGAGCCGCTACGCATTCGTGCAAAAAGGAGTTTATGCTCCGAATTGCACTCATACCTGGGTCGTTGGTACGGACGCCAAGACCAACAAGGTACTCGATATCCAAGTGATCGAGATGAGTTGCCCGCACGCGTTCCCGACGCGTGAAAAAAGCTTCTTGAGCCAATACACCGGCAAAGGCCCGGCTGATGTCCAGAAGTTGAGTGGTTCCGTGGTTGCAGTGGCCAAAGCAACCGGAAGCTCGGACCTGACGACAGACGCCGTGAAGCGTTCGATCTTAGGTTCCCAACAGCTCAAAGGGCTATAAGAATCATTTCAGGATTTCTTCTTTTCCGAAGACGGGATGAACAAACTCCGTCTTCGGAAAACGCGTTTCGATCGCTTTTTGAATTCTCTCGAATGCGATTCCCGGTAGGTAAGTCACTTCGTCTGGAGCGCCCCAGAAAAAATTGTCGTAGTGAAGCGGGACAAACGTCTTGGGTTGGAATTTAGTTAAATATCCGCTGATGAATGCCTCGTCATTTTCACGATTGGCGATGCCCTGAAATAGCGCCCGGATCGGTTCGGCAGGCGGCTCATATTTAGAGCTACCGGATTGATCGAGCAGAACATTTCCTTCCGGATGGCGGATAAAATAATAGAAGTTCTGGCCCAGGTGGTAGTCGTAGAAGCCGAAATCAAAATCATCGTCGATCGGCCAAGGTAAAAAATGAATTCCGAACGGACGGATGTGCGCGTGATCCCGAGCGAACGGCGTGACCTCGAATTTGCCGATACGGATGGGTTTCGCCGCTTCGAACATCGCGATCTTAATCGCCGGATCCTGATAAGCGCGCGCAATTTTGGCTAGGTTTGATTCCGCATACAGCGTAGCACCCGTGAGCTTGGCGACGATCGGGGCGTCCACGGAGTGGTCGAAATGCTCATGGCTCACGAAGATCGCATCGGTTTTTTTGATGTTCGCTTTTTCAAGCCATGGACCGATTTCCTCGGGCGTCGGCTTGAGCGTTTTGATTCCCATCCAGTGTAGGATTCCAGGACGGGTGAAGACCGGATCAAACACCAGTGTGGTCTCGCCATCGCTTAAGGTCATCCCGGCAATCGAGAGCCACCGAAACCGAATTTCCGCGTATCCAGGTGGCGAAAAAAACGTCGCGATCAGAGCGAGAATCATCCAGCAACGTAAGGTAGTCATGTCTTAAATCGTACGTTAAGGTTGGGTCGTCCCACAAGACGATCCGAGACTAAGTGTTTCGGACTCGGCGTTTCGCGGTTTTTTTCTTGGGTGGATCTTTGTATTCGTCGAGTTCGAGTGCTCTCCAAAAATACCAAGCGGCAAACGAGCGGAACGGTTTCCATCGATCGCAGATTTTCTCTATGGATTTAGGGGTGGGAAATTTCCGTTTTCCGTAGACCTTCATGAACCCCTTGCGCACTCCGAAGTCGAGCGAGGGAAAAACATCCGGTCGACCGAGCGTGAAAATGAGCAGCATTTGGGCGGTCCAAGTTCCGATGCCCCGGACTTGCGAGAATTTTTCGATCAAGGTTTCATCGTCGAGTTCTTGCGCGTGTTCCAAAATCGGAATCGCACCTTCGTGAGCTTTGCGAGCGAGGTCCTGAATGGCAAGCCGCTTGTTGCGTGAGAGCCCGACTCGCGTGAGATCGTCGTCGCTTGCCAAGAGAACTTGGTGTGGCGTTGGAAACCGCGCGTCGGTATCGAAGTGTGCCTTGAATCGGGTAAGAATCGCCGCAGCTGCTTTGCCATGAATTTGCTGATAGACGATCGAGCGGACCAGCGACTCGAAAACAGTCGTATCCGAATCGAGTTCGATGCGGACCTGGCCTACTTTTTTGATCAACGCGCCAAGCACGGGATCTACTTCAGAGAGATGGCGAATGGCTTTTTTTGCCGACGGAATAGGACGTTTTCGCTGAGGAGGCTTCATCGCTTTCGATACTGAGTGAATCTGGACTTCGTTTTTTTTGCCTCGTCGATGATCTTCACTTTGACGTAGCCGGCGTCTTTCCCGGCGAGGGCCATGCCTTTTACGAAGGTTTCTTCGCTCACCCAGTAAGGCTCATACCATTCGCGGTCAGTATCCATGATCAGAACGCGTTTTCGTTTGGCGTCGTAACCGCCGACGACCGATATGTGAGTGACGTCGGCGTCTCCTGTGTAGGCACCCTGTTTGAAACTCGCGAGGATGAAATTCTTGTCTGATTTTTCGTTTTCGACCAGATCCTGGTGAACCCGTGTTTTGATTTCGGAATTCACCTCGGGGGTTTTGACCACGTCGAGTTGGTATTGGTGAACGCCGTAAAAACTGAGCGTCCGTCCCAGAGCGACGGGGAGTTCGTCGAGGGCTAGCCCGATGTGTTTATTCACGCGTTCTTGCCAGTCGATCCCCGGCAACATGACTTTCTGAAGGGTCTCGGTGGTGGTGGCGAGTTTATCGTCCGCGGTGAGATTTTGATTCATCCGTGCTGCATTGACGATCATGACCAGGCTCGTTGAGCAGGAGCATTCCCCGGGGGTCCCGATGTAGTACGGGCTCAAGGACCAGTAATCGAGGGCGCGGTTCTCGCGGATGTATTCGTGAGATTTTCTCAGTAAGGTGATTTCTGGGCCGTACTTGGGTTTGCTCGGCCCAGCAGCGGCGGCAGGAGCCTCGGTGGTAGCGCCGGCAGGTTGTTTCAGAGGTTCGATCTGAATGGAGTTCACTTCGGATTTTGCACCGGGCGAAGCACATCCCAAGACGAGTACGGAGACTGCTGACGCGACTACCGACCGAATTTGAATCATTTGCATGAATTCAGTGTAAAGGACGGTTTTCGATTCCTCAAGGAGCAGTGATACGAGTGCATTCGATCACTTTTTTGCCGTTCACGAATGCTTGATAGTTGCCGTTCGAGCCAATGAGGTTTTCGGTTTGGCCAATGATCATTTTTTTGTCTCTGCAAATGCCGGTGACGCCCAGGCCCGTACCGGTTTCATTCGCGATCGTCACATCGAGAATCTCGGCGAATGAGAAGAAATGAGAATAGGCAACGCCACCTGGAAATGGAGACTGCGATACATACAATATGTATTCCGGCTGCGTGCGCCATGCGGGGCAGAGGAACTTTCCGGCCAAGTCCGGGCAGGCGCCCAAACCGGAGGCAAAAGCGGCGTTCGCAGAACAAGCAAGGAGGGCTAACCAAAGTGTCGTTTTCATGCGGCAGAAGCTAGTATTTTTTAGGTCGAAACAGGAAACAAAATGCTTCAGTTCAGTTAAAAATACGTTTTTTGACGGTGGAAGCATGGTGCCAAAGTCGGTGCTGTCGTTTTTACGAATAGAGTCAGGACTTGATGTGGGTTGGTTAAGGAACGCTTAAGTTTAGGTTATGAGCGATTCTGCGATTCGAATCAGGCCCGATTTCACTCTACGCTGATGGGATCGACATTTCATGGCGAGGGTTCACGGATGAATCGTTTGGGCACCATCGGTAGTTGTTTCCAATTCTGGATCGGATTTTTTCTGGCGCTGGCCTCCTGCGGACGCGCGGTAGCAGATCTACGTGTCATGACTTTTAATACGATGTGCGACGTTTGCGGTGATCGCGAGAGCTACGGAAAATTCCGCGATCGCTTGAACTCGATCGCCGACACGATTCAGAGACATGATCCCGACTTGATCAGCCTGCAAGAAATTCGCACTCGTGGGCAGGTGAGGCGACTCGAGAGACGAATTCGGGAAAAATACCATACCGTTTTCGCCCAAGGACGATTCTTCAGCTATCCAGACGCAGTTCTGATGTTGCGTCGATCACGTTTCGAAGTGTTGCAGCGAGGTGGTTTTTGGCTCGGACCGAAATTTCCGCGATTCAGCTGGGGATGGAAAACCGGTATACCACGTCGAATGGAGTGGGTGGTGGCTCGCGACCTTCGCACCGGGATGGAGTTTCGATTCATCGGTGGGCACTTTGACAACAGTACTCAGAACAAGGAACCATCCGCAGAGTTGGTGACCTCAGAGTTTTCCGTGGATGCGATTCCGACGATTTTTGCGGCGGACTCCAACTTGCGTCCAGAGACTTCAGGCTATCGTCGGTTGCTCCGTGGATTTCGCGATACTTTCGCCGAGGTAGCCGCTCCGGAGTTCATCTCCACGGGCGGCGGTCATCAGCTAGCAGACGGCTGCGGGTTTGCGCGTGGGGATCGATTCCCGGAATGTCGAATTGATCACGTGCTGATCAGTCGGGGAGCTTCCTGGAGAGTTCGGCGTTGGGCGGTCGACGTGGAGAAATATCAAGGGCGAGTTGGATTCGCTTCTGATCATCGGGCAGTTGTTGTCGATCTCGAGTGAATTCAATTCTATTGGGCGACTGTAAACGGAATCGGAGGCTCGTGATCCGGAACCAGGCGCTCTCGCGAATGTGAGCTCGGAACACGCATGCCCCAAATGGTGAAGCAATCGATGGGACCGCAGTTCGGCCAATCGATGAGGTTGGGTTGGCGGGTAGAGGCGTCTATCCAAGTGTGCCCGTTCGAATGAACTTCGGTCGATCGGTTGAAAGCGATGTAGTCTCTGATTTTTTGTTTTTCTCTTCCGATTTCTTGAAGGAGCCGTTCAGTCGTCGAGAGTTCTTGAAACCGGCGAACCGCTTGCTCCGAACCAATCGGGTGGATGCGAACCATGCCACGGTAGTATTGCCGCAGGCGAAATAGTTCGATCGCATCGGGAAAAGCCTGTCGAATGCAACCCATGGATGCCCGTGTTCCTAGCTGTCCGTAGTGGGGAGTGGAGTGCATGAAATATCCCCCGAACAGCCAGAGTCCCCAGTACATCGGTGAATTGTCATAGGTCGCAGATTTGAGCCAGGGGAACAAAACGAGCATCAAAGGACGTGTTCCGTCTGGCTGCAAGACGCGCTTTTGATAGGCGATTGCATCGAGTTTGAAGTTCCCGGAGGGCGTAGTCCTGAATCCACCACGCGCTTCAGCTTCTATGGCGGTTGAGACGATTTGGAATTTACGAATTTTCCCGTGGATGCTCGTTATCGCGAATTCTTGAGCGGCTGCATTCGCGAATCGTTTGCGTGCGAGTTCGAGACGATATTGCGGGGGTAGTGATCGATCCGGTACGAGCTGGTCGACGTAAGATTCGCGAAATGCTCCCGCGACCGGGCGGCTGGCGCTTGATCGGAAAATATCTACGACCAACGGATAGTCTTTGAACTGCGAAGCGGGAACCTTGCGATTCGTGCTCGCCATCTCCAAGCCGAGCTGTTTAGCGAGTTCCTCAGGAGTAGACTCGTTGGGGTCGACCGGCGATTCGGTGAGTACTTCGTCCAGCGCCTCTGGCGCTGGAGAATCATCCTTGCCGCATCCGAAGAGTACAAATGAGAGGATCGCTCCTACCAAAAACGAATTTGTTTTTTTCACAGTTGAGCCTCCCGCGTTCATGCGCTGCGCGGCGGTTTATCACAATTGCAGATCGATTCGCCAATAAAGTCCGACTCGGGCATTTTTGAACGGTCCACACTTTGGAATAGGAGATTGCACGAGCTATTCCAGGTCAAATAGGCGTGGGCTGCGGATACGGTCTCTGATTCCACGCTTTGGACCTTGGATAGAGAGTGTTCAAGCGTGGCTGAGATTTGAGATCGAAACGTTTCTGGTCAGGAAAACTGGTTTAAGTTATTACACTATTCATATATAAATTATCCAAAAGGAACCCTGACCATGCTTCAATTTCGGATCACCCGTCTGTCTTTTTTATTGGTAGCGCTCACGTACTTCGGAGCATCCGCTGCGCACGCCGATGATGCATGCCGTAAGGTTCGTGCCGCTTATGACGTCGGGACTTCGTCGATCAAGCTTTCGGCCAAGCTCATCGATGTCTGCAAATCCGAAGTGATCAAAGACATCTACTCGGGAGGCAAAGTCACCTCGACGTTTGCCGCGCAACTTGCCGCCGCGACCATCGATCGACCTCAGGCTCTGGATCTCGAATACTGGGAGAAAAACGGACTTCCAACTTTCGAAGCCGCGAAGAAGTTCGTCACCGAAGAAGTAGCTAAAATCAAAGACGAGAACGGAAATTCCTATGCTATCGACCAACACGCCGGTATTGCGACTCATGTTTTTCGTACTTGCTCGAATTGCGCACCACTCCTGAAATCTCTTTTGACCAATGAGCGCACGAGTGGCCTCGATATCCGCATCATTCCGCAAGCACGCGAAGGTGAGCTCGAATTCGCTGGAGTCGTCCGCTCACTTCGTCCAGGTACCGACCCAACGAAAATCTCGAGCTGGGGGATTGGCGATGGCAGCCAGCAATTCGTGGCGCTAGCCGAATCTAAGGCCGGAGTCCAAAAACAACTCTACTATTTGAGTTCCTATGCGTCTGGTACCTTTAAGACTGCGCTCGTAGAAAAACTAGGTCGTACCGAAAATTCGCCGAATCCGATCTCGAATGAAACGAACCTGCGTACAAACAAGAGCGATTACACGGTTGCATCTGAACTGGTAGATGCGCTTTTTGACCAAGCAGTCGCGAAGAACAAGTCCGCGAGTTTTGTGGACTGGATGACTACGACCCATCCGATCGTATACGGTGTGGGTGGCGTGCATACGGGCGCGATCAAAGGTGCTCTGAAACTCGACAAGCTACTGAAGTCCGACGACTTGGGAGCCTTCTATCTCATCACTGATTTAGAGGCGATTCTCACGAAATTCCTCGGTCTCAAGGACGGAGAAATCGTCGAGAAGATGAATGCCAAAGATTTCGATGGCAAAACCGATGAAGAAAAAGAAAAACTCCGCAAGAATGAGAAGCTCTTGAGCTATGCACGCGGCCAGGTAAGTTCGATGATCCTCGTGTATCGCACAGCGCTCAAGCTCGATATTGATCGAGTTTATCTATCCAATGCGGATGGTACCGGAGAGATCTATTTCATGCCGGAATTTGCGCCCAAGGCAGAGCCTGCAGAAAAAGTTGGCTCAGTAGAGAAACCAGCGCCTAAGCCAACTCTGCCAACTAAGGCAGAACTCTGCAGTCGTTTCGTTGTAAAAAATGCGTCGAAATTTGGGCTATCGGCGAGATCCGCCGCCGGGGCCATTGCCGCGATGGGTACGATTGAGCGAGCAAATGGGACCGTGAGTGGATGTATCGTCCAGAAGTCTATTTCTGCCAAGGGCTGTGAGGCGCTCGGAATGATTTCAGACGCGACGACCTGCTACGGGGTTGTCGATATTCCGGCTAATACCTCCGGGACCCGTCAAATGATGGTCTATATCCCGTTGAAATAGGCATTCTGCTCCCCATGATATGCTACACGCCGATTGGGTCTCCCGATCGGCGTTTTTTTTACGGTCGACTTCGCTTCTTTGATCAGCTATTTATTTAAGAGTACTCTTAAAAGGATGGTGATCATGACCACTCGTACGGACCCATCAGTGATTCGAGCCTTGCAATCGATCGAGCAAGTGCTCGACGCGTCTCACGAAATCCAGTTCCCTTGGCAACGGCTGTTTGCCTATGGAATCGTGATCGGGATCATTCCATATTGGGAGCGAGCGACTGATTTCATGAGTTTCGGCCACATTGGGCTGAAGAACGAGCCTTCGCTGATTGCGGCGATCCATTTGGTTTTCTATTTCACGCTATTTGGGGTCGTTAAGCGTTGCGTTCAGGTGAGTGAACCTGCCCAAGTCTCCTCCGCACACCCATTGATCGAAAAAGGCCTCCAAACTCAGCGAGTGATCCTTGGTTCGATGGCGGTCGCCGTTCTGGGCCTGACATACGTTGAGCAGGCGGATCTGATTTTTCCGTTCTGCCTGCTGTTTTTTGCGGTGATGTTTCATGAATATGCGAAATACACGCGCGGTCCGCTCATGTCGTTATCAGGGCTATCATTTCTTCTCTCGATCGCGTGTTTTTTCGGAATCAAACACTGGCCGGTGCTTGATGTTTGGCAAATGACCAATACTGTCTGGGCTCTCGGTTTTTTGGCGACTTCTATCAGGATCTCCATTGGTGAAAAAAAACACAGAGCTTGATCCAGTTTTACATCAGTCCGTCCGGACGCGGATCGCGGCGCTTCTGGCGACGGCGCGGGAACTCGATTTTACCCACATTAGGAATTCACTTCAGATCACGGACGGTCATATGACCACCCACATGAAGATTCTCGTGGAGAGCGGTTACGTAGAGTTCGAAAAAGCCTTCGTCGAGAATAAGCCTCGAACGACGTATCGGCTAACCAATCGGGGCAAAAAAGCGTTCGCGCTGTACGTGGCGACGCTCAAATCACTACTGACTTAGGCGGTCAAATGGGGGTTCAAATGAGGAATCTGGCGCGGTTTTCTGCGGTGTTATCGACGATCGTATTTTTAGCGGGCTGTGCGACGACGGTCGATGTGCCGCTCTCGCATTTTCAGTCGCCCGAAGTCGAGGGAGCGAACAAGGTGCGTTTGTCGGGCGGTCTCGTGAGCCAAGGTTCGGTTGTTTTGACCGAGGACTATACGGATTCGGCTCCGAATTCGAGCCCGCCTCGGATCAGCATTGACGAGGACTTGTTTGTTGAAGGCGCGCTCGGACTGGGTGAAAAATTCGAAGTCGGTTTACGGCTTCCTTTCGAAGCCTACGGAAAATTCCAGTTCATGGGTACCAATAGTCGCGAGTCTGCCCCGGGCGATTTCTCGGGAGCCGTTTTCTCATCGATTGGCGGATATGAAGAGGAGCAAGAGGGGAGGAACGTTTTTCGCACGAATGCACGCAAGGTCGAACTCGAGCATTTCACGTGGGATATTGGTACCTCGGTCGGCTATCGGTTTCTGCCGTTTGCCCTGGTTTATGTTTCACCCTTTTACAATTACACGAGTTACGAAGGTACTTATACCGTGCTCAGTACGCCCGCAGTCGCGTCGCCTTTCAAAGGCAATATTACGGGCATCGGCAGTTCGCTGGGACTTGAGATCGGGAACGAAAAAGCCCGACTCATGATCGAAGGCTCTGGATCGCGAATCAAATCAGCAGGAGTTCGCGAAACCGTGTGGGGCGTCGGTGGTATCGCAAGCCTGAGATTCTAGTTACTCGATTCGAACGAGGAGGCGCTCGGGGACTGATTTTGCTTCGCCCTAGGCTATTCCTCGGACGGATCTTCCGGGAAACGATAAGAGGGCAAGAGGTCTTGAGCGATCAAGCGCATGAGCTTGTTTCGCGAGATCTTGAACTGGCCGTTTTCTTTGGTGCGGCAACCTTTTTCCTCGAGGTCCAGTTTCTCAGCTGAATGGATCGCTTTTTCGAAGAATCGCGTGCGTTCGATTCGTGGAAGCTGAGGGAAATGTTTCACCAAGATGTCGTCAATGAATCCCTGAACAAGGGTGATGGCGTGTTCGCGTTCTTCGTCCGTTGTTTGCTCGTCCGCGAAGTCCGGGTGGCTCAGATAGTAGAACGTCGCTTGAGAGAGTTCGAGTTGCTGAGCTTTTCGAATGCGAGCCAGACTTCGATACCCTTGAACGCCGCCGATAACGGAACCAACGAGAGCGATCGGTGCAAGGAGCTTGGCCTGATTCTCGTCGATCGCGGCTGTGATACCGCCCACCGCTCCACCGATAGCGATTCCAGCGGCGGCGCCGTTAGCAGTAGAGGCTGCGACTTGTTTTGAGGTCACCGGATCGGTAATCGGAGCGAAACGTAATTTGACTGCCGGGTCAAAACAGCTCGATTGAGCGGAGATCGGTGAGAATACGAAGGAGAGTGCGACAACGGAGAGAATCGTTTTCATTCGCGCGCACCTTACATGAATAGATCAATTCCATGACTAGGAATTTTACACCTCTCGCGTGCGTCAGGGTCTACATCCAAGAACTCATCGCCTTTTCCTTTTCTGTCCGACTTTCAGACCGAACTCGCTTTCCGGCGTTTCTGTCCGCGGAATCGAAATGCTTTATGCTAGACCACAGTTGAGGATTGAAATGACAAAGACTCAAATTTCTTGGCAGGAACTTTCACCAACGACGCTCGCCGATTTGCTTTCTCGCAGTCAGGTAATGGATTTCGGGTTACGTCCGCTATACAACGGTATGAAACGTATTGCCGGCCCAGCATTTACGGTGAAATGCCCGGCAGGAGATAATCTCATGTTGCATGCGGCGATCTATCGGGCGCCTCCCGGTTCAGTGATCGTCGTCGAGTCAGCGGACTGCAATTTTGCTGTAGCCGGCGGTAACGTCTGCGCTGTCGCTCAGGAAAACGGTATTGCTGGCTTCGTGGTGGATGGAGTGATTCGAGATATCGGCGAAGCCCGTGAACGAGGGTTTCCCGTCATCGCGCGCGGGGTGGTCCCGATTCCGGGCGGAAAAAATATCCTGACCCCGCTGAATGCCGAGGCCGTTCGTTGTGGCGGAGTCTCTGTGATGCCGGGGGATATGGTCGTAGGCGATGAAGAAGGAGTCATCGTCGTTCCGAAACAGAGCATGGAAGAAATTCTGAAGCTCGCTCAATCGAAAGCGAAAAAAGATTCAGAAACGTCTCTGGAGGAGTGGCAGGATGCACATCGCAAAAAGATCGATGAGATCCTTGCAAAGAAAGGTTACATCACCTGATCTAAGCCGCCACCACGCTCATTGCGAGTATGCGGCCCCGATCGGTGAAACTATTTCTTTTTGGCGATAGGCGCTTGTTTCGCCAAGATCGCGTCTTTTTTCTTTTGATCTTCGTTGTTGTGCTTGGCTTGTTTCTGAGCGGCTTGTCTATTCTGAGACTTCGGATTTTTGTCACCCATGAGGGATGCTCCTTTGCAGAGGTTAAAAACCTTGGATCACTCTGAATGATGCCTGAGTGCTGATGGATTAGATAGCGAACTCGCCGGGCAAAAAAAAAGCCGGCGATCCGCCGGCTTTTTCTCAAAGTAAATTTTGAAACGTTCGCTTAGTAGCGACGTCCGCCGCCGCGATCTTCGCGAGGAGCCATTGGCTTCGCTTCGTTCACGGTCATTGCGCGACCATCGTAGTCAGCGCCATTGAATTTCGAGATGACGGCTGCTGCTTCAGCATCAGTCGACATTTCAACGAAACCGAAACCTTTAGAGCGGCCGGTATCGCGGTCCATGATGATTTTCGAGGATTGAACCGTTCCACATTGAGCGAACGTATCGCTCAAGATTTGATCGGTTGCGGAGAAAGGAAGATTGCCAACATACAGTTTTTTACCCATGAGACCTCCAAAAGGCTGGGAGCTTTTAAGAGGATACGTGGACACCATGCCCGGCAGACTCGAAAGAAGCGAATTGAACTACTGAGCACCCAGTATACTCGATATGCAACGAATCACCTAATCCGCAAAAGGGCTGTACTCGCACTCAGACGAGTACAGCTCTATATTGATTATTTATTTTCCAATGATTCGAGAAAATGGGGTCGATCAGTGCAAATAGCGCTGGTCGGGCGTCACCATGGGCGCGTCAAAGTCGTCCGGCTCGGCTTCACGTGCTTCAACGACCTCAAGATCACAGTAGATGTCCTGGCCCGCCAGGAAATGGTTTCCGTCGACGGTGACGCCCTTCGCATCCATTCGTATGATGCGATAGGCTCTTCCATTCATCGGAACTTCGGCGCCGATGCGAGCGTTGAGATGCTTGGGTAGTTCCGATCGTGCGATCACGAGCACGAGCTTCGGATCGTAGAGACCATAGGCATCGATCGCAGGCATGAGGAATTTCTTCTTTTCTCCTGTATGAACGCCTTGAAGCGCTTCGATGAGTCCACGGAGATTTTGAGCGTGCGAAGTGGGCTGGGAATCGGGTGCCACGGTGATTACGTCTTGGTTAAATGAAGAACTGATGACCTTGCCGAGTGAATCTTTCATTACGCAGTGAAACGAAACAATTTGAGCCTTCATAATCGTATTCCTTTTGGAGGCATGGATGTTTTCAGACGTTTCGAAAGGACAGTGAGAGAGAGAAAACCGGAAAGAAGTAGTACGAGAATCGCGAGAGGACTCTACGGAAGTATCCTCTACTTTAGGGGATTTTGAGGGGGAACGCAATGCATTGCTTTTTTGGGCAACGAACGCCTCAAGTTCGCCTGGGCCGTCGGCGTAGATCAGATTTGGATCCATTCTTCCACAAACGGCTAAAACCCACTAAAAAAGGTCACGCTGCCATCGCTGCGTGACCTTTTTTAGATGGTAGGCCATGTCGGACTTGAACCAACGACCAATCCGTTATGAGCGGACCGCTCTAACCGGCTGAGCTAATGGCCCCCGAGGTGACGTTAACAAAGTTTTTCATGACATGCGAGAGGAGTGTCGAGGACCGAAGTGGGTAAATTCCGAGGAGTGTTTCTTGGTTCAAATAGGCTTATTTACGCGGGTATTCGCCGTTCCTGTCAAAAGCATATCGGTAGAGACCTCGTCTCTATTTTATTAGTATATCTTCATGATTCTGCGTCTCTCGTGTAAACCGGTATTGGGACTGTTTCTGTTGGTATTCGCTGTTGATCACGCTTCGGCGATAGAGGCCGTCTGGACAAAACCGGGCATCGACTTGTACCTGAAAACCCTCAGGTATTTCGATGAACATGAGCGCGGCTCATTTGGAAATCCTGATCTACCTGAGAACGCCGCGATGGACTCCTGGTGGACGCGAAATGCCTATGCGGATTCGAGCGGGACATCCTGTTTACTGGCCGGTTATTCGGGGCGCTTAAGTGCCGGACGTTGCCGCCCGGACCCGTCGACCAATTACACGAGTGCGCTCAAGGCCTGCAAGGCGGCTGGTTATTCGTTCCCCTGCGCTCAGGAGGTGTTTCCCGCCATCGGTGGAAGCGCCGTCTGCGGGAACTCCGATAGTAGTCGTTGGACTGCCAGTTGCGCGGCCAATTTTTTCGACCGTTTGGGGCTATCGGGAAAAATGCTGAGTTCGACGTTCACCGACGAGGAGACGGGATCGCTTCTCGAGAAATTCAAGCGAATCCCGGTGAATCCAAGCGCCATCGCAAATCGGGTTGAGGCGCTTTGCCGGGCAACCGCCCATGCCAGAAATAACTCGGACATAGCGGATTGCGCCAAGCTTCTGAAACAATGGAAAGCCCTTGCCGCAGGCAAACCGATTCCATCTGTGCCAAGTCCAGTGGTCCCGAACCGATCCGAAAACGCGAGTCCTGTGCCTTTTGTTTTGGAAAAACCTAAGCCCGTTAAACCGTCGCGACCGAACACGACGGCAGAGATTGACGAGCATGAATCGGACGTGGCCGCCCAGATCAATTCCGGAGTTCCAGCGGCTGCAAATAACAGCGTCGAAATTCCGGAGATTTGTGAACCTCGCAAAGACTCCAGTGGGCCGTGCACACTCATGGAACTAACGAAAAAATGCTCGCTCATGAACGGTGACACGGACATCGTATTCGCCGATGGATCGCGGATCCCTTCCTACCGTGCGCGAATAAAAGAACGTGATGCGCGGAAAAAAGATGAGAAGCTACAAAATCAAATCGAAGCAAAGGTCGCCGATTGGGACCTTGAGCTTGGTGCTGCGCGGGCCGTACTCGTAAAAGGACTCAAGAAAACCGCGCCCGCGCTCGGCGTTCTTCTCGCGAACGGAATGAAAGGCGAGCCCAAAGGCGCTCGCTTACTTGCGGACCTCTTGGCAGGGCGCCCTTCAAGTCCGGTACAGCTCAAGGAACTGGTGGTCGTGAATGCGGCAGGAAATCCAGAGCACTTGACGAATCCTTCTTATGAAAAAGTTCGAGAGATTTTTCAAGCTGCGATTCCTGAGAACGGCACCGCCCAGGAGCCGGAAATCTCGCGAAAAAATCTTCGTGATTTGACACAGAAGTTATCTAAATACCGGCCGGAGATTATGAAATTAGCTTCGGGTTACGACCCAAAAGCGGACGCCCTCAGCGTTTCTGAGGAAAAAATCAAGGAACTGAAAACCACAGTCCGCGACGTACGCGAGCAGTTGATGAAAACCTTGATGAAAGGACGGACCGAAGATCAGTTGAGCGAAGAAGAACGTGAGCTCGTCACTCGCGTGAAAACGATTCAATTTCGCCTTCCGACCGACCCACAGAGTTTCAATTCGCCCGCTTGTGCTAGCGAGTCCGGAAATGCATTCTATCGTCCTTCGGACCACTCGTTCACGGTCTGTGCGGCCATGTTAAAACTGCCGATCGAAAACCTGGTGATGGTGATCGGACACGAACTCGCGCATTCCGTAGATCCCTGCAATTTTCAAAATCGAGTGCCGGTCTATGATTTGAAAACGGAATCCCTCGCAAAACTCCCAGCCGAACCCAAAACAGTCGCCGACGCGGTCCGAATGCGGGCGGCAGAATGTGCGGCTGCCGGTGAAAAATCTTGCTACATGCGAATTCCAAGTTCTGCGATCGTCGCACCACTCGCCAAAGCTGGGGTCATCGGACCGCTCTTTAAAAAACGGGACGGGCTTGCGAACTATCCGCTCGAAAATGCGCGCCAGTGTCTTATGTCAAAAGCGGGAGGCGGTTTTCGCTCGAATCAAGACGAACTAGCCGATATCGAGAGTCACGTTCAGCAGTATCTCGACGATAACTACGACGAAGGCTCGCTATCGGAAGCCGAGCGAGCAAAAGAAATCGACCGAATTAAGCAGCTTTTCAAGTCCAAACCTGAGTGCATGAGCAAGCACGAGAAGTTCCACAGTGAGCTCGGCGAAGCGATGTCTGATCTTTTGGGGAGCAAGGTCTCAAACGAATTCCTGAAGAAACATCCCCGGACGGACGACACCCCGGCGGGACGGCTACGTCCGGTGGCTTTTTTCGCGTCGAAATACTGCGAGAGTCTGGCAAGACGAGCCGGTATCGGTGGACCTATGACTCAAGACGAGATCTGGCGTCTCACTGTTGATCCGCATCCGCCATCCGATGAGCGAATGCATGAAATCGCGCTTCGAGAGCCCGAGATTCGCAAGTACCTCGGTTGCTCTGCTAACGGCGTTCAGAGGGCCTGCGAAATCTAGATCCCTCGGCACGCTCCCGTTCGGTCATGGTTCGTGAAACGTCAGGATTCCGTCAGTAGTGCAAGGGTGCTTGGTTTTTTCCCGGGATCCGTTCACGATTGATTCAACTCAATCAATTCTTTTCAAACTCGGAAAATAGGGCGTTTCAAGGAATGAAAACTCTGGTTTTGGCGGTTGTTCTCGCGTTCTCGGTCGTGACTACTTCTCAGGCGGAGCATGCACCTCTCAGCGTACTCTCTTACAACGTTTGGGGTGTTCCGTTCGCGGGCAAGAACGCACGGAAACGGATTCCCGAAATTGGCCAACGATTGGCGCCGCAAACGATTGACGTGGTGACCGTACAGGAGGCGTTCGAAGGCTGTTTTGTTCCGAATGAACCTCGTACATTACTTCAGAACTCTGGCTATGCCTATTTCGCCAAAGGCCCTGCACCGCGCGGTCTTCGTTGCGTGAGCTCGGGACTGCTCATTCTTTCCAAGCATCCGATCCTGGAGTCGGCGACCCTGGTCTATGATCACTGCGTGGGAACGGATTGTTTCGCCCGCAAAGGCGCGCTCTATGTAAAACTCTCGGTTCCGGGTTTGGGCGAGGTTGACGTCTACACGACTCACACCAACGCCGGCACTTCGAACAAGTCGGCGGCGAAGCGCCAGACGCAGATTGAGCAGCTGATTCGATTCGTGGACGAGCACTCGGGAGATGGCTTGCGTCCGGTCATTCTCACCGGGGACTTGAATGCGACTCCGAAATCAGTCGAAATCACTCGGTTGACCTCGGCGTTAGAGCTTCGGGATTCTCACCAAGAATTCGTCGATCACCATCCAGTTTCCGATATCGAGCGAGATGGTTTTACTTCGGACCCTCGCCGCAATGGTAACCAGCGGGATCCGGACGGTGAGGGGCGCCGGATCGACTACGTGTTTTTCCGCGAGCCACAAGGCGCAGGTTCTACGGCGTTGACGACCTTGCGCTCGAGTCTGTCGTTTGTTGAGCCGGGTTATCGGGATTTGGCGCTTTCGGATCATTTCGGCGTTTTGAGTGAACTTGGCTACGGTTTATAGCTGAGTTTGACCTGAACGAGCCTTGCCGCAGACCCGCCGTCTGCGGTAGGAATAAGGGATCACTTCGAGAGGATCCCTGTGGAAAAAAACGCGATTTCGCCCAGCCGAGCTGAGAACTATCCTGAATGGTACCAAGAGGTCATTAAGGCCGGAGATTTAGCTGAGAACGCGCCCGTTCGCGGATGCATGGTGATAAAGCCGTGGGGCTACGCGCTTTGGGAAAACATGCAGGCGGCGCTCGATGCCAAGTTCAAGGCCACAGGTCACGTGAACGCCTATTTCCCGCTCTTGATTCCTCTTTCTTTCATGGCCAAAGAAGCCGAGCACGTCGATGGTTTCGCCAAGGAATGCGCCGTCGTGACTCACCATCGCCTCAAGGCCAATGACAAGGGCGAATTGCGTCCCGATCCCGCGAGCGAGTTAGAAGAGCCTTTTATTATCCGCCCGACGTCCGAAACGATCATCGGCCACATGTACGCCAAATGGGTGAAATCCTACCGCGACCTCCCGATCCTGATGAACCAGTGGTGCAACGTCATGCGCTGGGAAATGCGCACGCGTATGTTCCTGCGCACCACGGAGTTCCTCTGGCAAGAGGGTCACACAGTTCACGCGACGGCCGAAGAAGCCGTCGAAGAGACGCTCAAGATGCTCGATGTCTATGCGGATTTTGCTGAAAACCACATGGCAATTCCAGTGATCAAGGGCCAGAAAACTCCGGACGAGCGTTTCCCGGGGGCAGTCGACACTTACACCATCGAAGCGATGATGCAGGACAAGAAGGCTCTCCAAGCTGGCACGTCCCATTTCTTGGGGCAAAATTTCGCCAAGGCCTCCGGAATCGAGTTCTTGAGTAAAGAGGGAAAACAAGAAACCGCTTGGACGACCTCATGGGGTGTTTCCACTCGTATGATCGGCGGGCTCATCATGACCCACTCCGATGATGATGGACTCGTGCTCCCTCCGATGCTCGCACCTCAACAAGTGCTCTTGATTCCGATCTACAAAACGGACGAAGAGCGCAAACAGGTGCTGGAGTACGTGAACTCGCTCAAAAAAGAACTCGAAGCCCAAACATATGGCGGTAACGCGATTCGCGTGAAAATCGACGACCGAGACATGCGTGGCGGCGAGAAAGCTTGGCAGGCGATCAAGCAAGGGATCCCACTCCGTGCGGAGATCGGTCCTCGCGATATGGCCAAGGGCGAAGTGTTCGTCGGTCGCCGCGACAAAGGTCCGAAAGAAAAATCCAGCCAAGCTCGCGCGGATTTCGTGAAAAACGCGCCGTCGATTTTGGCTGAGATTCAGGCAACGCTCTTTGCTCGCGCAAAAGCATTCCGCGACTCCAACATTGTGAGAATTGACACGCTCGCCGAATTCGAAGCTCACTTCTCGGGTTCCGAGGAGTTTGGCGCGAAGTCGGGCGGATTCGCTTCCGTTCATTGGAACGAAGCGGCGATGGGACATGAGGTCTTGGCTAAACTCAAAGTCACGCCTCGCTGTATACCGCTCGATAGCCCAAACGAAGAAGGCAAATGCATCTTCACGGGCAAGCCATCGAGCAAGCGCGTGCTTTTTGCGAAATCTTATTAGGCCTATTTTCTGAGGAAACGCAGCGTATCGCTAGATACCTGATGAATGATCAGCGTGACGAGTTCGGCGAGGAACAACGCCTCACGGGCGTATTCCTCGTCGACGCTTTTCATTTTTGAGAGGAATCCAAGCGCTACGTTCTCATGCCCGCCCGAATCGTTGATCGCGCGGTGGATGTCCATCTGGCGTCCAGCGCGTTCTTCACCGCCTGATTTCAGGAGCGAGGTCATGGGATCCTCTTCTTGGTAAGAGGTGCGCTCGAAAATATCTACGACCATGGCGAAACCGAGCAGGTTACGGCGCGCAACGGTTTCGAAAACATCCATGAGGGCGACGGTGACGTCGAGCGCCGGAATGGAATCGGGAATAGTGCCAAGCGCGGTCAGCGCTTTCAAAAGTATTTTGTCGTGCCCTGATTCGGCTTGAATGAAATCGAGTACGGCTTTTTCTGCGCCTTTCGCGAGCGGTAGAGCTGCGCGAAGAGTGGGGTCGCATTGTTGAGTGATGTGGTGGTTCTGGCGCACGATGAGAGCGGAGGCCCGGCGGAATTTTTCTGAATCGTCTTTTAGGTTCTGGACGTATTCGAGTAGCTCGCCCGTTTTGTTGTTCTCAAGATCGTTGAGTAGATGAAATCGACGAGCCACTGTGAAAAGAGATTCAGGATCTAGCCCCGTTGGAGTCCTTGCGAAATCTAGAACCGCACGATGATCCCACGACCATGGCATCTGGAGTGCCTGTTCAGCGTACCGTGAGGCGACCGAGTTTTTCTCTGGGATCAATGAGTTTACCGCGCTCTGAGGCGTCGAGTAGTCGATTGTTCGATCTATCAACTGGTGAGTGTCGACTCCGAACTCTTGACCGCGTGGCAAGATGTAGGCGACAGGGCGCTCGGCGAGAGCGGAAAAAAACCAGGACAAATCATTGATGTCATGGGGGGAGAGCGCTCCTGATTGCATCTTGCCGATGATTGCATCGGTTTTTGCGAGACTGTCGTCATCGATTTTTACGGTAAACGTCAACCAGGGAGTAGAGATGAGAACACGAGGAGAGGAGGGCGACTCCCGCGCGATCGAGACTTCGTCATAAGGCCAAAACCTGCGATTTGCGGGAGTCATCTCTCTATCAACTTCTATCAGTCAAAGATTAAAGCTGCACGATGCCCGGAGGCAGGCAAGCGCGGATCGGGGATTCGCCTTCGAAACTCAATTTGACTTGGTTTTGTGCGCAGCCGTTCGAGAGAAGTGGTCTGCTCAGGCGCTGATTGTTATTCGTTTCGTCGCAATATCCATAGAGTGCGCCGTCAGCATCATATGAGCCTACTGAGAGGCAAACGGTCGAAATTTTAGGAATGGGGGCGTCCGTTGGACGAGGCATAGGCATCGCCATAGCAGAAGAAGCAGAAGCCAGAAGAGCGAGTGAGGTGATCGTTTTAGTCATGAGAAACTCCTATATGGGCGCGGTTAATAGTTCACCCAGACCCGTTGAGTCAAATCTTCTTTCTGCGGGCTGCGGTAATACTCTTATTTAGGAAAGAAAAGGTCGGTCTGTCGTGAAGGATGGTCGCGAAACCAATCAAAAAGGTCCTGAAAATAACCGCGATACTCAGGAATGAGCAATCGTTCCAAACTGTAGGCGCCTGGGATCGGGTGAAGTTTGATCGCGTCGGTAAAGTAAAATCTGAGCCGAGACGGCGAGTTTGCGGCCATCTGGTTGACGTCCGTCATCCAGGGGTCGACCTTCATGATCTTACCGATGAGTGGGTCGATGACCCACCAATCGTCCACCGCGCGAACGATCGTAGCCATGTGATAGTCCCAGTGAAACCCATTCGAGATTTTCTGCCGAAGTCCGCCTACCGCAAAAATTTTTCCGATTTTTTCGGGAGTCACTCCTCGCCGCAGAAGGTCCCAATGGATGTAAGCCGCGCGGCCGAAACAGTATCCGATCATTTGATCCCAAGTATCGTATTTGCGTGACGACTTTGGTCCGACGACGGGATGTTGATGGATGGAGGCAAGAACTTGTTCAGCTTGTTTTTGAGTGATGCCTTGGATTCCGCGTTTGCGTTGATCTTCGGCGAGTCGATTCAGCTCCTGAATCAGTTCTTGGTTCTTGGTCTGCAAGATCTTGGAAATGATCGAATTTTTTTGATCCGTGGTCAGATTTTGTTCACGGGCGGAGATCGCTTCGGCTGCGGCGAGCTCTTCGCGTTGTGAACGGAGCAGGTCAGTCTCGATGCTCCCGGGAGATAGTGTGGGAGGGGTCTGATACGGCAGTCTTGCTCGCGGTTTTTCCGATGCCAAGCTCGCAGTAACGGCCAAAAATATCGATAGCCCCGCTAAGAGTAGCTTTTGCACGTTAGTACCTGACCCGGACGAAATGCGGTCCCGATTTCTTCTTATTCGTAGTAGCCATCGTGTATTGCAGCGGAAAACGCTGGATCGCGTGACCGCCTTTGGCCGAGGTCGAACTGCTCGTGGAGACGACCATCGCAATCTTTAGAACGCGTCCATTCTTCGCGAAATCGACGTAGCCATCATAGATTGCGACGTGATCGGTTGGCCATCCATCTGCGATCCTCCAGACGACGAGGTCGCCTCGTCTAGCTTGCGAGAGCTTGATCCATTCGAAATCGCGCGTGCTCGTAGCGATCTGCTCAGGAAATCCTTCGGCGTTTTTTAGGATTTCCGCGGAGCGAAGATTGCCCCAAGGCTCTTTGCCCAAGAAAGTCCTGTAGACGTAGCGAACGTATCCTTCGCAGTCGAATGTCGGAGGGGTGTCGAGCTTCTTTTTGGAGGAGCTGCTGTATTTCCATTTGAGTTTGGGGTCGAGAGTGCCTAAGTAGGTCTGCGTGAGGCGCGGATCACGTTCAGTGCCGTTGGACGAGTATTTCGTTAGGCTCGGATCGTTCGGATCTAATGCTTCTTGAGAGTCCAACTCTGGAAGTACCGGGATTTTCACTCCGATCTCGCGCACTCGACCAAACGTCGGACCGCATGACAGATGGGTCACGCCGATCAGGCACAAGATCACGGAGTTGGCGAGGGTCCCCAGGCGCATCGGCGTAGAGTACGCCGGTGAATCGAGTTCCAGAATCTGGAATTGATCAAAGGACTCGTACGACGATTTAGCGGCGTTCGACGTGTTGTACGCCGTTCAAGTCGCCGCCGAGAGCGCCCAAAAGCACGTCCCCATAAGCAAAAACAGCAGGCAGGATGATTTGGGTACGAGCGGCGAGATCGCGGATGCGCACGTCATAGATGTCGCCATCGGTCATCGGAGTCTCGATGAGTTCGATCGTGAAAAATCCATCCGGCGTTCGGACGCGCGCACGTTGGAATCGTCCTTTGACCTGAGCTGCCAGTTCGATATCGGCGCAGCGGTTGATCAAGGTGAAAAACTGTTTCTGCCCATTCGGTTTGAGGACGTAGGGTAGCTCCGTGCAGCGACGGACTTCGTTTTGGATTTTTTCGAGACGATTCGCCCAAACCGCGTTCATGGGGGCAGCCTCAGCCAAAGTGGCGAAAAACGGAATAGAAAAAATCAGGGTCGTAAAAACGATTGGGGTGAAACGCATGCTCTGGTCCTATATCAGATTCATTGTGGGTAGTACGCATATTTCGTGATATGATTATTCCAAAATGGAATTATCTGATTTGAGTCTTCTGCAGAGCTTGGTCTTGGATCCGCATCTCTCGCGAGTCGCGCAGCGATTGCACCTCACTCAATCCGCGCTATCCAAACGACTTAAGCAAATTGAGGAGGAAATTGGGCTTCCTCTATTCGAGAGGCGGGGGCCACGCGGCTTGGAACCCTCTCCGGCCGCACGCGAGATCGCTGATCTCTCTGAGCGCTTGTTGCTGACCTGGAATTCGGGACTGAACCGCGTGCTCAAGCATCAGGACGAGCCCGTGCATTTCGGTATCGTGGGTCCTCAGATTTTCATGCGTGAGATCGTACTGCCTTGGTGGAATCGCTCGGCCAAAAAATATCCCGAGCTTACATTTGAGGCGCATATTTCACCACTCTCTAAAGTTTCATTTGAACTGGTGCAAGCCGGGATGGACGTCGGTATTCTCGAGCATCGTGAGGAACTCGCGGACTACATCTGTAAGCCGATTTATACGGAAACTTGGGGCGTGGTTGCTCACCCTAAGGCCGATGTGGATCTCACTTCCCAGACAAAATTGAGCCTGCTTCGGTGGGGCACGCTCTCCCAGCAGAATAATCCTGTGGATGATTGGCTCGTCAAACGTCAGCTGATGGCTCCGCCCTCTTACCGGATGTTTTGGAACGATTTGACGGCGATCGCGCAGTGGGTGGCGGAAACACGGGAGTCCGCGACGGTTCTCCCGCTGCATGCCTGTCAGGCGTTACTCGAGCAAAAACGCATTCAGTTCGTTTCGTTGGGACGTGACTCTAAACGAGCGCTCTACCTCGCTTATCGGCGCAAGAACCCACATCAGAAACTCATTCAAGAGTTGCTGAGTCTCGGCGAATGAGGCGCGACCGCTTCAGGACTATTTCTGAGAGAGCATGAAAACCGCGTATCCGCCGAGCAGTGCTTCGAGCGCTGAGCATTGAGGAGCGAACGCGATAAAATTGTTGGAAGAATCAACCGTGTATTGATCGTGCTGGCTCTGGCGGAAAATCGTGAATCCGTATTTGCCATTCCCCTGGAGTTCAAGAGCCATTTCCCGCATTCCGAAACTGATCGCGCGCGAGGTGCGATGGATGGTTTTCTTGAGGGCATCGGCGATGATTTCGTCGGTGATCTTGCTCGACTTGATTCGTCCTTTGACTTCGGAGTCGAGGATGAGGGTCGCAACGACGTTGCTGTTGTAGACGGCGCGAAGTTCGTTGTTAGCCGCGGTTTCAACGGAGACTTCGAGGTAGCGCCCTTTGACCCGGCAAGCGGAGGCGGCGTGAGTAGGAACGGAAAACAAGCCAGCGACAAGACCAACAACAGCGGTAGCAAACGCGAACGGGCGCATGAAAAACCTCAGGGTAAATGTAATGAGCCGCGTACCTTAGCAGTTTGAATCGAGTCCTGCTTTTGGAATTTTAATGCTCTTGTCCACTGATCTCATAGATCACCACTGGTCTCCCGCTTAACAGTTTTAATAAACGGCGCCCCTTTCAATGATTGGCAGTTCTTTGACGATAGGCCTTGAGAGAACCTGTACGTCTTTTGAGAGAGGCTAAGGGCTACTATGAAGGTGTCTGTGTCATGGATTGCACGGCTCCTGGGTGTAAACACGTGTGTTTTCCTCATGGGCTGCGTCGATAGTTATCATTTTCAACCCCGAGAAGCGGTTTCGCTCTTAGGGGATGCTACGGGGACGACTCCGCCTCCGACGGAAACCCAACTCACGCTTCGTACTTACAAACCTGCGCTCGCCGTGCGCGGTGCCCAGTGCATGATTTGCCACGCGAATGTACAAGCGAACATCGTAACGAATTTTGGAATAGGAACCTCGCAGTTCCTCTCCAATTCCTTCAATCAGTCGAGCATCTTTACGACTTACACGCAGACCGGTGCGACGGGCCACCATACGAGTGAGAATGCTTACACGAACCAGCGCGAAGCTTGGCAGAGTGCGATCGCAATCGACGGTCAGGTGATCATTCCGAAACGCGTGTTGACGGATGCCGAAGTGCTCTTGATGACGGGCGTGCAGCAGAGCATGAGTTTAAAATCTTTGATGGAGCACTCAACCCTTACGGGTTCGGGCTCGATGATCTCCAAAGTCACGCCGCCTGCTGGAACCAGTGATGCGATCCTTGAAAAAGACGAAGTCGTGATCAGCTATCCGACCGAATCTGAAATACTGGACCTGATCCCGCTCGTCAAAAGAGGCGATCAACTCGTCATCCATGCAAAAGATCTCGATGCAAGCCGTCCGACGGTGATTTCAGGCTTGGACAAGGATCTTACGCTAGGCGCGGTCAAGAACACCGGCGCGATCGTTTGTCGTGGAGACGTGGTGATCAAGGGCCCGCTGCTTCTGAAAAACGCCGTCGTGCAGACAAACAAAGATGGCTGCCGACTCTACGTGACCGGAAGCGTTCACATCCAAGGTCCACTCGTGATTCAAGGTCCAGATGTGGGCAAAAACAACGTACAAATCGCCTCGTCACGGGCCATTCTGTTGGGTTTGAGTTATTTGAGCATGGGGGGTAATCCCGATGGCTCACGTTCCGAGATCGAGTGGGCGGATGGCTCCGGAGGCCTGGCACGTTTCGCGGGACGCTTGGATAGTCAGTACAATCCGTCGGGCGATCCCATCAACGGAGTTCCGTCGACCCAATTTTTCACTGACTTGCTGAGCGAGGCTCGTAGCCTAGGATCTGAACTCAGGGACGCAGTCGAGGCGGTGACCGTGAACGAAATTCCTACGGGCGCGACCGTCGTGAGTGGACGTCTAGCTATCAATTATTCGGGTCTCATGCTGAACGCTCCGCACGTCCATAGTCGGTATTTTGGAGATTTCGAAGGTGCGATCATCGCGGATGTCGCGTTTCTCGCTAGAAACCCGGCCGGACAAAGCTTGGAACGATTCGTCTATGATACGGCGTTTGATAGCGCTACGGCGGTCCTACCCGCGATTAACCGAGATCTGCTCAAGATTAGGTAGCACCTCAATCAGACACCACGAATACTCGCCAATGAGGCGCCTAGGGATCATACCTGGGCGCCTCTGGTCGTTTTTAGATCTCAAGGAGGGGGGGGGATTCCCGGGTCCCTCCTGTGGACCAAAACTGTCTAAGGACTAGACGGGCGTAATCCCTGGGTCGACGACGATACATGTAGTTTATTTAAAAAATCCAATCATTTCAGGTGTGTGCGTTTTGGCACCTGTGTTGCTCTCTACTCAGGTAAGGACCGAGTTTATTTCTCGGTGTCTGAGCGTAAAGAAAGAGAGAACGACAATGAAAACGATCAAATGGACCCTCATTCTAGTTTCGAGCCTTGCTTCCGTGTCTGGCTTCGCCACGACGAACAAAGTGACCGTTGCCCCGGGTATCACCTGTGGTGCGCAAGTCTATAAAGAATATGCAAATGCACCCGGCGGAGCCAAGTCAGAGAAAGCACCTCCTGCAAAAGCTCAAGGCGCTTCAGCGGGTACGATCCAAGCGACGCCTCAGTCTTGAAGTAGTTCCTGGAGGGCGGCCTTTTCTTTGGCCTTGGCCTCACGTATTGCTTCGAGATTCTTTTTCATCTCTTTCGCATCCGAGCTTTCATTGGCCGGCGAACGAGCGCCTTTTTCAGAATCACGTAGGAGTGACTGGGCTCTCTCTTTCAGCTCGGCCACTCCTTCATTTTTTTCGGCCATGCGAATGCCGCTTTTGACATGATCGGAGACGGTTTTTCCGTCGATTTCGAGCACTTGTCCGAGGACGAGTACGATCGCAATCACCAAAACAGATTTCAGCAAGAACCCTAAAAATTTAAACATGGCCCACCTCATGGGGAATAAAAAACACGGTGATGGGAATGGATCTTCCGGCGGACCGAAATTCAAATCGAACGGAGTCTTCATTGAGACCGGTCGTTAGCCGTTTCATGGCGGCGCGGTTTTCGTCCGTACCATTGAGAACGTTCGGCGTTCCAATTCCTACCCAAGTTTCCTCTACGCGGGCAAGCGCGCCGGAGATGCGGCTCGCAAGCACGTTTACGATCTCTTCGATGATGACGGGGTCGAGTCGCGGGTCGATTTCAAAAATTAGTGATCGATAAACGGAGTTTTCCAGGCCGATGCGCGCCCAGATCGCGTCCTGGATATCGAGTCCGGAGACAGCGTCTCCCGATTTCGAAACGATTGATCCAAGTCCGTAAAAATCAAGTGGTGCGAGATCGATGCGAATCATGACTAACTCCCTGTTTTCGCTGAGACCGATGGTGTATGCGCAGCGGCGTGATCCTTCTTGAGTGCGCGCTCGAAAACCTTGGCAATTTGCGCGGAATTGAACGGTTTCTGAATGATATCCCGCGCGCCTGCTTGGATCGCTTCCATGACGAGTGTCTCTTGATCCATGCCCGTGATCATGACGATAACTGCAGATTTATCGATCTGAAGAATTTGTTTCGATGCCTCGATCCCGCTCATCTTCGGCATAACGATGTCCATCGTCACTAGGTCGGGTTTCAAGCTCGCGAATTTTTCGATCGCCTCCGTTCCGTCAGCGGCCTCGCCGGCTACCTTGTAGCCGAGCTCAAGCGCAATGTCGGTGAGCGTTTTTCTTACGAATGGAATGTCATCAACGATCAAGATGCTTTTCGCCATACATCTTCTAGTTTAGACGGAAAATCGGCTGGTTTAGAAAGCAATTCGACGATTGGAGTGTATGAGGTGAGTTGTCGTCATTCTTTTGGCGAGTGACCGGCTGGAACCTGTATTTTTTCAAGGGTGATGGTTTGAATCTGACGGTCGGTCGCTTTGCGAATGGAGAATTTGAAACTGCCGGCGTGGGTATCGAAATAGAGCTCGTCGCCGACTTCCGGTAGTTTTGAAAATTGGCTGAGTAGGAAACCGCCCACGGTTTCGTAGTCACCTTCGGGTAGTTCAATTTTGAGTTTTTCGTTGATGACGGCAATTTCCATGCGCGCCTGAAGCAGCCAGCGGTCCTCGCCTAATTCGCGGTATTCCACGAGCTGATCGTCATGCTCGTCATTGATCTCGCCGACGATTTCCTCGACGATGTCTTCGAATGTGAGGATGCCGATTGCTCCTCCGTATTCGTCGACAACGACGACGATTTCGGTTTTCTGTTTCTGCATCTCGGGCAGTAAGTCGTCGATGAGGTGGGTTTCCGCCACGTATCTCGCTGGGCTGATGAAGTTACGAATGGGTTGGGTAGGATCCTGGGAGAGAAATAGTTCAGCGATCGAGAGTACGCCGATGATGTTGTCGATCCGTCCTGAATAGACCGGGATACGGCTGTGACGATGCACTTTGAATCGTTCGATCGCATCTTTGACGGTCGCGCGTTCTTCGATCGCTTCGACCCGAATGAGCGGGACGAGGATGTGCTTGGCCTGAGTGCCTTTGAAATCAATGATCCGCTTGATCATCGCGCGTTCACTCGCGGTGATTTCGCTCTCGCGCTTGCCGTAGGAGAGAAGTGAGAGAAGCTCGTCGCGAGCGGTCGGCGGTTTACCGGTGAGGAGTTCCTCGAGCGGACGGAGAAACTTGCTCAGGTAGTAGGTATAGCTGCTCAATACGCGAGTGATCGGGTAGAGAAGTAGGTAGGCGAACGAAACGGGATACGCGACAAATGGTGCAAGCACCGTCGCATAACGTCGGTAGATCGCCTTGGGGATCAACTCTCCCAAGAAGACGACGAGTGGAGAGCTGATGGCGACTGCGGCCAAATCTGGGTTCTGGAAACCGTTTTGCTTAGTGTAGATCGTGATGAGGCCCGAGATCGTGATCACGCAGAGGGCAGTCATGACGAGGGTTGAGGTCAGGACGCGCTCAGGGTTCCGAGCGAGATTCAGCGCCATCTCCGCCGCGTTCGAGCCCTTGGCCGCTTTGGATTTGAGTTGGTTTTTGTCGGCGCTCAAAAGAGCGATCTCGCTGCCTGAAAATAAACCTTCGATCATGAGGAGAGGCGCGAGAATCCAAATGAGCGCGTGCAAATCGAGGTTCATGGGCTAGTTGCCTCGATTCGAATTTCTTCGTCCGACATCAGTTCGGCGAGGAGTGCTTCTAGAACGTCGTTCAGCGTTACGACCCCGATTGCCTGCGCGTGTTCGTTCGTTACGACTGCCATATGAACGCGTTGTTTACGCATTTTTCTGAATACGGAATGAAGGCGGGTATTCTGAGAAATGGTAAATGGCTTCCATGCCAACTCGGTAATCGGCTTTTTCAGGTCTTCGTTCTCGCTGAACTTAGCGATAAGCAGATCCTTGGAATGTAGAATGCCGACGATGTCTTGTTTGTTTTTTCCGGTGATGGGGATGCGCGAGAATTTCCTGCCGCGTGTGAGATCACGCACCATGGAAATGGATTGCTGGACCGTCACGGTGCTTGAAACGGTAACGACGCGTGAGAGAGGAGTCGTGATCTCGATCACTGGAGTATCGTCGAGGTCAAAAACGTTCTTGATGAGCTCCAATTCGGTCGATTGAATGTTTCCTTCTTTGAGAGCTTCTTCGGCGAAAATGAGGAAGTCTTCTTCTTTGAGCTTCTCGGTGGTGATCGAATCGAAAAGCGGTCCTCGTTTACGCTTACCGGGGACGAAAAACATGAGGAGACGCAAAAAGATTTGTACGGCGATTCGTACCGGCGACACGAGAGCGTAGAGAAACGACAGTAGAGGTGCGGTGAATGGAGCGACGATTGTGTTTGCTCGAGCGGCGATGACCTTAGGGGTGATTTCGCAAAACAGTAGGATGATCGGAGAAATGACGAGCGTGCCGACGACGATCTCGAGCGTCCATTCCGGCAGGCGGTTGAGAAGCGGGATTCGTGCGACTGATTCAGAAGTCGTGTAGCTCGATAGCGCGCCCATGATCAGAGTCGTGATCACGATGTTGATCACCTCGTTTAACATGAGCGTAGTAATCAGGACGCCAGTAGGATCGGAGAGCAGCTTCTTGATGATCCGATGGGCGCCGCGGAATTTGTCTTTGAGAGTTTTGAGTTGGAACTTGGATAGTGAAAACAAAGCGATCTCAGCGGCCGACATCAGCCCTGAGATCGCTATGCATCCTAATACTAGAAGAGTTTCGAACGTTCCCAATCGTAGATTACGATAGCATGATTGGGAGGATAAAAACTACTCGTCCGAACCTTTTGCAGCGGCGGCCGCGGCGGCAGAGCCACCCATGCGACGTTTGCTGGTTTTGTGAGACTTGGTTTCCGACTTGGTTTTGCCAACCAGAGCGATCTCAAGAACCTCATCGATCGTCTTGACAGGGACGAAGTCGAGTTGGTCGCGGATCTCGGCAGGGATATCTTCCAAGTCCTTGCGGTTCTTCTCAGGAATGATGACGGTACGGATACCGTGTCTCATCGCTGCGAGTGCTTTTTCTTTCAGACCGCCGATCGGGAGTACGCGTCCAGTCAGAGTGATCTCACCGGTCATCGCGACGTCCTTGCGGATCGGCATTCCCGTGAGACGCGAGATCATCGCGGTCGCCATGGTGATGCCGGCGCTTGGGCCGTCTTTCGGGATGCCACCCTGAGGGTAGTGGACGTGAATATCGGTCGCGGCGAGTACATCTTCGTCGATTCCGAATTCCTTCGCTCTCCAGCGAATCAGGCCGAGTGCCGCGTGAGCGGACTCTTTCATCACGTCACCGAGTTGACCAGTGAGGGTGATCGAGCCTTTGCCCTTGATTGCCGTCGTTTCGACGTAGAGGATTTCTCCTCCGACTGCCGTCCATGCGAGGCCGGTTGCGATACCGACTTCGTCCTGATCTTGCTCGTCTTCACGAGAATAAGGAGCCGGACCCAGGAGTTTCGCGACCATCGCAGCGTCGATTACCGTGCGTTCGTTTTTGCCTTCGGCGACCAGGCGAGCGGTTTTTCGGCAGAGGGTACCGACCTGACGCTCGAGGTTACGAAGACCGGCTTCACGAGTGTAGCCACCGATCGTTGCGCGGAGACCTTCTTCGGTGAATTCGATCTGGTCCATTTTGAGACCGTTCTCGACTACCTGTTTAGGTACCGTGTACTTCTTCGAGATGAAGAATTTCTCTTCCTCGGTATAGCCGGGGATTTGAATCACTTCCATACGGTCGCGGAGCGCCGAAGGTATGTTCTCGAGGACGTTACAAGTTGCGATAAACATCACGTTCGACAAATCGAGAGGCACGTTGAGGTAGTGATCGCGGAACGAGTAATTCTGCTCCGGATCGAGCACCTCTAGGAGAGCCGAGGCTGGGTCGCCGCGGAAATCATTGCCAAGTTTGTCGATCTCATCGAGGACGAAGATCGGATTGTTCGTGCCCGCTTGCTTCATTCCTTGAACGATTCGGCCTGGAAGCGCGCCGACGTAGGTGCGGCGGTGACCGCGGATTTCGGCTTCGTCTTTCACGCCGCCCAGGGAGATGCGAACGAATTCGCGACCCATGGCCCGTGCGATCGAACGACCCAAGCTCGTCTTACCGACGCCAGGAGGTCCCGACAAGCATAGGATAGGACCCTTCATCTTGTCTTTGAGTTTTCGGACAGCCAAGTACTCGAGGACACGCTCTTTGACTTTGTCGAGACGGTAATGATCGTCGTCGAGAATTTCTTTTGCGTTCTTCAGTTCGAGGCAATCTTTGGTTTGTTTCTGCCATGGCGTCTCGATCAACCAGTCGATGTAGGTGCGGAGCATGGACGCTTCAGAAGCATCTGGATGCATGCGCTCCAATCGTCCAAGTTGCTTGAGCGCCTCGGTTTCGACTTCGGCAGGCATTGTAGCGCGAAGAATTTTGTCGCGGAGTTCTTGATTCTCTTCGCCCTTCTGGTCCTGGTCGCCCAGTTCATTCTTTATTGCACGCATCTGCTCGCGGAGGAAATACTCCTTCTGCGATTTGGTCATCTCGTCTTTTGCCTGAGAACGGATCTTGGCTTGGAGTGAGAGGACTTCAAGTTCGCGGGCGAGTACGTCATGGATCTTGGTGAGGCGGTCGAACGCGTCGATCGTCTCCAGGATGCCTTGGCTATCGGCAACCTTGAGTCCGAGGTTCGATGCGATCAGGTCGGCCATGCGGCCTGGATCCGTGATATCATCGAGCACCATGAGAATATCCGGCGGAAGCGACTTGCCGAGTGAAATCACTCGCTCGACCATCTCGCGTACCGTGCGCATGAGAGCGCGTGCTTCGGATTCGCGGGAGAGTGGAGCTTCTGCAATCTTCTCGACATCTACTTCGTAGAATGGCTCGGTAGATTTGAAATTCTTGATTTTCGCTTTGCACAGACCCTGGGTGAGGATCTTGATGCGGCCATCCGGAAGCTTACGCATCCGCATGATCAT
The DNA here is from genome assembly GCA_027485695.1 of Pseudomonadota bacterium. Lineage (GTDB taxonomy): Bacteria > Bdellovibrionota > UBA1018 > UBA1018 > UBA1018 > JAIXQO01. Next base: position 40,310 of record JAIXQO010000004.1, on the reverse strand, counting down.
AGCGACCGTACCAGTTTGGTAAATACCCTCTGGTGACGGATGTTCGTCCGTGATGTCCTTTTGCGAGGAAAGCAGGATCAAACGGTCAGAACGCGACAATGCGTCCTCGACAGCCTTAATTGAACTATCACGCCCAACAAAGAGCGGGATAATCATATATGGAAAAACGACGATGTCGCGTACTGGCAGCATCGGAAGGCTTTGTGGGATCTCTACTTGCTCGCCGTCATAGTTGGTGACCATTCCCTCATGTCCCCTTTCAGTGGATCTAGTCTCAAGAGATGATTCGGAGTTAGTGGGGGACGACTTGAGTATTTGTTGAGCGAGTTGTTCGAGCTAAATGACCAAAATTAAACATGAAAATTTAATGACAGGGGTCAATTCGCGAATCTTCAGGGAAAAAACCAGTTTCGGCGCTGAATTGACACTTTCTACGGGTGAAAGAATATTCTATTTATCTCGCCAACTCGTCGTTCATGTCGTCCTTTGAGCTTGTTTTTTTGGACGCAAAAATGCCGTAAGAGAATTTGCTGAGGCAAATTCTTTTCTTAATTGAATGGTCTGAATTGCATTGCGATCGATGTTAATGACGGAATTCTTCGACCTGTAGTTCGAGGCGCCAGGAGTTGTCCGAGTGCTGAACCTTGTCGATAGCCGCGCGAATCTTGAACGCGAGATCTTTTTCTTCTTCTAGATAGTCAATCCACACAACTTGGCCGCTCTTGAACGGAGGTTGGTGATCGTTCGTCAGGAATATGCCGGAATTTTTTCCGGAGACTTGAAGTTTTCCCGCGAGCGCTGTTTCGTGATCATAGAGGATCGCGGAAAATTCTTTCATGAGCGAACGAACCTTGGGTTCGTCATTCACTTTAGTGACGGTAATCTCGGGGCGAGGCGGAGGCGCTTTCGCTTTGCGAGGTACCGGTTTCCAATCCGGCGAACTTCCGTCCCAGATCCATTCATAGCGGTGAAGTTCACCGCTCTCGGTCATTTCCGAGATTTGATCGGGAGTAAAAGGTCCGACGGTCTTTCCGTTCTTGGCGAGGTAAATCGGGTTTTCATCCATAGTTCTTAAATAACGATTGTCCAACGATTCGTTGCCATTTTAAAGTAATAGATATGAAATCCGCTAATCACCCTTCTCATTCTTGGTTCCGCGTTGTTTTTTTGACGTTCGTGATTTCGTTTGGCGCAAACGCAGCTGATCCTGCACCGGCAGTTCAGGGCGGGGCCGATGAAACCGGAAAAGTACCTGAGAAAGTCGACGTGCAGACGATGAAACGTCGCTATTGGACGGTCGGTAACGAAGACATGATGAATGTCGTTCAAAACCGTCTCTATACTAAAAAGAACCGGGCCGAAGCGGTTTTGAGTTACGGCTTCTATTCCGATGATCCGTTCATGTCCATGAACACGATTTCTTTACGCTTGGGCTACCATTTGAACGAGATGTGGAGTGTGCACGCTTTCTATGCGGCTGTTCAGTCGAAACAGTCGGGTGCTTATGCGGCTTCCCGCCGTGATAGCGGCGTCGATCCGGTCGTCAACCCTCCGGTTAGCCTCTACGGCGGTGAAGCACGATTCAGCGTGATTTACGGTAAACTGAGTCTTTTGGGCAAGTCGATCATCTATTATGACTTGAACCTCGCGGCGGGTGTCTCCCGAATTCACACTCGTGTTGACGATCCAATGGCGTTTACCGGCGGTATTGGACAACAGATCTTTGTTTCCAAATCCTTCTTCCTCACGACGGACTATCGCTTGATGTATCACAATGAGAAATACGGTAGCGCGACCGGCTCCCGTACGCTCTGGACCAACTGGATCCAGATCGGTGTGGGCACGTTCGTCTTTTAGGTTCGATTAAATCCGTTTTTTTACGGCAATACTTTTGAGGAGCGGGGAGTGATTCCCGCTCCTTTTTTGTATTCCCAAGCCGAAACATCCTCGCCTGCGATGGATGCATGACGTGCGCGAAGCGGCATTTCGCTCTTTCGTTGACCCTTTGACGAAACTCCCCCTGTTTCAATCCTGACCTACGATTTTGTGAAAGTTTTCCCGGACACCCGACGATGAAGAGGATGGGCACTCATACCCAAAGTATCTCTTTATTGGAGGAGAGCATGGTCGGAAAACTAGTAGAATTCATCCTAGCGAATTTCATGCACGTGTTGCCGATTCTCTTGTCAGCCGTGTTTGCGATCGCAATCATTTTCGAACGAGTCCACGCTTTGTATCGCGTGTATCCGCTCGCAGGTAAAAAACGTTTCCTAGAACGCGTGCGCGAGCTCGTCGTTTCGGATCGGATCCAGGACGCGATCGCGCTCTGCGATCAGTATCCGAACAAAGCCGTTCCGCAAATCGTCAAGCAGGGTCTGCTTCGAGCGCATTTGCCGGAGAATATGGTGAGCGACGGTCTCAACATCACAGTCGGTGAGTGGGTCGATGCGGTTTCAAAACGCACGGGCTTCCTCTCGATGATCGCTAACGTCGCGACCCTCATGGGTCTCTTTGGAACGATCGTCGGTCTGATTCAATCATTCGAGGCTGTCGGTAACGTCGACGCCGCTCAGAAGTCAGCGATTCTTGCGGCTGGTATCTCTACCGCTATGAACGCCACGATGATCGGTCTCGCAGTCGCTATTCCTTGTATGGTGATCTTCAGCTTCTTGATGAACAAGAGCAATCGACTCGTATCCGAGCTCGATCTCTCCGTTCTCGAAGTGCTCGACATCATTCGCCAGCGTTCTTACGGCGTCGCACCAGCGGTGACTAAGAGGGCAGTCTAATGTCCAGAAGAGGCGGACATCAATCGATCGAATTCGATCTGAACCTAGCACCGATCATCGACTGTTTTACGGTCTTGATCACGTTCCTGCTGGTTTCGGCATCGTTTCTTTCCGTCTCTCTTTTTGACGCGGGATTTACTCCGGTTGAGCAGATGGGCGATACGAATCCGCCTCCGATCACGGTGCAAGTCATGATCGAAGGGGATGAGAGGTTCGTCCTCGAAGTGAAAGGCAAACTCAATCAAAAGGTGTCTTTCAAAACCCGAGAAGAACTCGTGCAAGGCATCAAGGAAGTTCAAGAGAAATTCCCGAAAGTAGATTCACTGACGATGACCGCATCCGACGCTGTCGAATACGAAGCCATCGTGCAGACCATGGAGAGCGTCCGGCCTTACATGCCGGCGATCGTATTGGGAGGATTCTGATATGATGAGTGGTGGCGGCGGCAGTGTCAGCCGAAGAGGAAGAGGTCGTAGATCGCACGGTAGTGAGGAGGTCGCACTCCAGATCACGTCGATGGCCGACATTTTCACGATTCTTCTCGTATTCCTTCTCAAAAGTTACTCGGTGAGCGCGCTCAATATTGACGTTTCCAAGGACCTCAAGCTTCCGACCGCTCGGGGCGGAAACGAACAAGTTGAGGCGCTCAAAGTCGCAGTGACCGAGAATGGCATTCAAGTCGAAGGCGTACAAGTGGTCGAGCTCTCTAATTTCGCTCCACGTCAAAGCGAAGTTGGCGTGGATGGGTCCCTCCGTCCCGTCGTCGAAGCACTCGCCAAGGAAAAAAAGAAGCAACGCGAGATCGCGTCGCAGATGGGCAAGACTAAACCCGACGAAAAAGAAGAAGCGAACGATCGTAAGCTTCTCGTGATCGCGGACAAAAAAGTGCCCTATAAGATCCTGAAAATGGTGCTCGCATCGGCGTCTGCGCAGGACTATACCGACTTCAAACTCGTCGTGGTTTCGGAGGATTAGGTCATGAAGCTGTTTTTTCTCCTCATTCTCTCAATGACGACCTGGGACGCTCACGCTGCCAAAGCGAAAGCGCAGCCGAATCGCGCTCCCGCGAGCGGCGCTCCTCAGGGCGTGATTCAGATGAAGCGAGGCGAGAACGAAGCGGCTTATCCTAAAAATCCGATCCTCACTGATCAAGAAGACATCGACCGCGTGGTCGATGAAGCGGCCGTGAGCTCAAAAGAAGCGGCCATCCTAAACCTCAAGCGACTGCTCAAATTGAAAAAAGGCACTCCCGAAGAGCCGGCGCTCCTCTGGCGTCTCGCCGACATGGAGTGGCGCGCCACCAAGAGCCACTTTCGCGTGGGCATGTCGCGAGGAGAAAAAGCCAAGAGTAACGTTCGGTACGAAGAACTCTTAGGCGGTGTGATTGAGCATACCGGTGAAATCATCACTCGATTCCCCAAATTCAAAGACATGCGCGACGTGCTCCTACGCCGTGGCCGTGCTTATCAAGAACTAAAAAAATCGGATTCCGCAGAAAAAGACTATCTAACCTTCATCTCGCGCTATCCGAACGATCTTCAGATCGTACCGGTGCGCTTGATGGCAGCGGAACTGCAATTCGACCAGAATAAGTACGCAGACGTCCTCAAGACGCTCGAGCCAGTCGATCTCAAGCAGAACAACAGCGGACTCAACGGCAACGTCGTCGAGAAACAAGCACTGTCTTATTTTCATCTTGAGAAGTATAGCGAGTCGATCGAGCGTGGTGAGTGGCTCGTTCGTTACGACGTTAAGCGCGGACTTGATCAAGAGAATGGCGGACATTTCGATCAAGTCATCGGAATGCTCGCGCTCTTCTACGGAAGCGCCGTCGAGAAAAAACACGCCAATTACGACCTTCCAAATGCCTTCAACTATTTCGTAAGGCTTGAGGCCGGAAAATATTTCGGCAAACTCTCGCATGAGTTCACGCTCGTACTGCGCTCCAAGGACCTTCAGACCGAAGTGTTTAATTGGAAAGAGCTGGTCATCAAGAAAGCGACCAGTCACGACGAGATCGCCAAGACCTTGGTGGCCGCGTATGACGCTGCGATCACGTGGAAACGTTACGACGAACTTGCGCACCTCGAAGAGGATTTCAAGACGTTCTTCGCTAAGAACCCGGAGATGCAAGCAAGACTGGGCAACGAGGAATACTACCGTAAGTTCAAAAAAGAGGTCCTCGATTTCGCGGAACGTATCTATAAGACGATTCCCACACAAAACGCCAAGCCGGGAGACTTTCAAGCGATCGCTGACCCTTATCTGAGAGCACTTTCGGCTTACATGACCTTGGGTGACTCTCTCGATCCAATGAAAGCCAAAGTCCGTTTCCGCATTGGCGAGTTTTATCTCGGTCTTAAAGACTGGGAGCGTGCGCAGGCGAACTTTTCGGAAATTTATCAGACTCAGAACTACGTCGCTGACGCCGCATTTAGAGATCAGGCCCGCGTTAAGGCGATGACCGCCCGCTACGACTACTTCAAGGATCGCGGTATCGTTCCGAAGGACCTCAAGGCGGTCAGTCTCAAGTCGCCGAACAAAGCGATTCCAGGCGATGTCGCAGAGTGGATTAAGTGGATCGACGAGGTCTCGCCGACCAAAAAGACCGACGACGAGGCCTTTGAGAAACTGATCTTCGAAGCCAACCGCGTGATTTACTCCTACGGACAAGTCGAAATCGCTTACAAGCGCATGCTCTACTTCGTCGGATCTCGGCCCAACTCCAAGCTGACTCCTCCGACCTGTGCGCTTCTCGTTGATACTCTCATCGAGAGCGAGGCGTGGGTGGCCGTACGCACGCTAGCGCAAAAATTCCTGACCATGCCGAATGTCGCGGTCGGAGAATACAAAACCAAACTCGAGTCACTTGAGCGCGACGCGCACTTTAAGATCGTCGCTTCTTATTGGAAGAGCCAAGAGTTCGACAAGGTTCTTGCGATGGGTGAGGAGCATCTCAAGCTCTACCCAAACTCTAAATATCGTCCGGATGTCCTCGCTTTTATGGGCAAAGCCGCGCTCGAACAGAAAAACACGGATCTCTCGCTTTCTTACCTCAAAGAAGTCGCCGACAAGAACCCGACTCATGAATCGGCTTACGTCGCGTTCTTCATCAAAGGTCAGGACGCGGAGAAGAAGTTCGAGTTCCTCGAAACGTTCATCAACTACGAGAAGCTCTTGATTGCGCCTTCGAACTTGAGCGGTATCGCGGCTCGCGACCTCCCGCAGTTTCGTAAGAAAACGTTCTTGATCGGACTCAATACTGCCGATGCCGGTGTGTACAAGCAACTGGGCGAGGGCAAGCATTTTTGCGGCAATGCTAAGGTGAACGATCTGATGATCGAATGCGATCGATTGGCTGGAATTCAGTCCCTCTTCAATGAGAAGGACCGACGCTCCGGCTGGGATTTCATCTCGATTGCGGAGAAAGCGCCTAAGGAATCCCGCGCGATTTGGTACGCAGCTGCGTTCGCTCGCGGCGCAAAACTACCGACTCCGGTGCTCATGCGTTCGATCGAGGAGTTCAAGCGTACGGCCAATAGCCTCGATCCGATGTCGCAGGGGATTGCGCTCTTTAGCGCGCGTCGAAGTATTCAGAGATTCTTTGATGCAAAAATCGAAAACGTCGAGACAGATGCCAAGATTTCCTCTCGCATCGAAGATCTCAAATATTCGCTCGAACGTCGCGTTCGCGAAATTTCCCGCGTCGAAGGGCTCGGCAGTACGCTGCTTTCGATACCGGATCCTGAAATCAAAGTTTACGTCCTCGGCCGCATGGCTAAGGTATTCAAGACGCTCGCGCATGAACTCGCCACGCTTCCTCCTCCTCGCGGCCTGAAACCCGAAGAAGTGGAGCAGTTGAAACTGACCCTCGCTCAAGTCATTCAGCCGATCGAAGCCAAGTCGGATCAGATTGGTACGCAGGCCTGGGAAATCGCCTCTCAGAGTGGGGTACAGTCTCCTTATACGCCCGGCAAACTTCGCGAGACTTATGCTGGGCTTGATACGACTCCAGCCTGGGACGTGCTGTCTAGCCTCGTTCGTGGGGTCTCTGCTGCGGCGGCGGAACATTCCTGGGCCAAGTCGATTCGTGGGGGTAACTTCTACGCATCGCTTTATTTCCAAGGCTTGGTAGATGCCGGTAAATCGAATCAACTTGGCCTTGCTGTCGAAGATTTGACGATCCTTCAGATGGCGACGGCACTTCAACTCGGTCGTCCGTCGGAACTCGTCAAAATCGCCAAGAACCAGGAAAAACTCGTCAAAGGCGAGGCGCTCCGGCTATCGGTGCTCTCTCGAATGTATTTTTACACGCTGGCGAGATCTCCCGCTCAGCTCGAAGCGCTGAACGAGACGTTCCGTCAAAGTAAGCTACGCGACCAGGAGGTTGGCGAGCTTGAATTCCTTAAGGTCGCGAAAAGTTTCGACCGACAGGAAAGTAGGCAGCTAGGAAAGGCTGCGCCTCAGGCACCCGAGAAACAACCTTCTCGTATGCCAGCGTCGGTGAAACCAGCACCGGCGGTCGAGCGGAAAACGGATCCAGCCCCAGCTCAAAAGGCTCCGGCCGGTAAACCAAAAGCCGCTCCAGACGAAGCAGCAGAAGGGATTGCGCTATGACCGGTAAAAAACTCATTATAGCACTACTATTGATCGTGAGCGTTCCCGCGTTCGCAATCGATCTACCGGCTCCGGTTTCCAAACCTGCGGAAACTCGAGAAGCTCCGTCAGTCGCTCCGCTTCCGCCTCCATCGAGAACCGGTGCCGCTCCAGCTGGTCGTGATCCGGCCGGCGTACCAAAGGTCATTCGCAAGAAAGAATTGAATTTCGAAGGTCGCGGCGTCGAAGTCCTTCTCGGCAAGGACTACGACAGCCTCAGCCAGACGGGTACGGTCGAACCGGCTAACCAAGACAAACTCTACAAAACTCGTCAGTTCATGAACGAAAGCGAGAACCTACTGCAGGAATTGGAGTACACGCGATGACTGCGCAGAGATTCCTCGTATCCACATCGATCGAAGGTCGCAAGCTGAGTTTAGCTTGGGATTCCACCCGCCCACTGATCGTCGGCAAAAATGAATCCTCGGCCGGCTGGCTGGTTGAACGAGTTGATAACGGAGATGTCCGTGTACGATCGCTCGCAACCGGCGAGACGCGCGGTCATAGCGCGCATTCCAAGGTGATTCCCCTCAAACGCGCACAATCCGGCGTAGAAGTGAAATTCTCTCGTGATTCTGGCGACGCGCTCGAGCTCGAGATTCACGAGATCGCTCAGATCAACGCGGTAGATTACCGTGCGCGCACGGGCGTATTCCTGAGCAAAGGTTTTGTCGCGTACTCCACGGTTTCCGATTGGACGACGCGCATGACGGTTCACCGCAAGGAGTTCCGCGCGTTCTTCCTCAAAGACGAAATTTTCCGCACGGTGGTCGGTAACGACGGCGTTCGCTTCCTGGCAGCAGAATCCGGCGTCGAGTATCAGATCGAAGGATCAGGCTGGCAAACGCTCACGCGCGACAAACCGGTCACGTTATCTGAGAACGACTTTTTTCGTACGACCGTACGCTGGCAGAAATCCAAATGGTATTTCTCGGGCATCGTCGAGGGCGTGAGAGATCGCCTCTTTGAAACGCCCCCTCCGAACAAAGACACGCGTGAGTTCCAAAAAGTCTCTGCCGTATCGCTCTTGCTATTCTTGTTGTTCTTCTTGGGTGGACGGATGCTCTCGCCTCCAAAACTCGAAGAAGATAAGCCGCTTCCGGCTCAGATCGTAAAGCTGCTTAAGAAGAAACCCGCGCCGAAACGTGCGACCAAAAAACTGGAGATTCCAGGCGAAAAAGCACCTGAGGAGACTCCGCAACCGGTTGCTCAATCAGAAGCGCCCGCAGAGGCTCCAAAACCCGAGCAGATCGTCGTGCCTAAAGGCAATCCCGCGCCAGAAGTGGCAAAACGTGATCCGGCACCGCCCAAAGCCGCTCCGCCTCGTACCGTGGCCAAGACCAAGCCCAAGAGCAAGGTCGAGAACCTGACGGCTGGCCTGATGAAGGGCGGTCTCACCAAGATTTTGAATTCGAACGACATCTTGAAATCCGCGAAGCTCGGTCAAAACGGCCAGTTCCGAGGAGATACCAAAGCGATGTCGGCGGCGCTCTCGGGCGTGCAGCTCAATTTGGGCGCGATCGGCGATACCAAAGGTGACGCCAAGGTCAAAGGTTTCGGCGGCAGTGATGCCGGCGGCGCCAAAGGCAACGCCGCGGTCGGTTACGGCGATGGCGTCAAAGGTGGTTCTCTATCGGGTACCGGAGCCAGCCAGATCTCCCTCGGTATCAAAGACGCAGAGATCGAAGAAGGTTTGACTCGCGACGAAGTCGGTAAGGTCATCCACGCGCACATGAAAGAAATCCGCTATTGCTATGAAGACGCCATGGTCCGCTCGCCCGCCTCCAAGGTGGAGGGCACCGTAGCGCTCGCATTCACGATCAACGGCAAAGGCTCGGTCTCGACCTCTCGAGTATCACAGAACGAAGTCGGTGGTTCAAACCTCGGTGAGTGTATTCGCCGACGCCTCGACACTTGGAAATTTCCGAAACCAAAAGGTGGCGTCAACGTGAACATCACGTATCCGTTCATCTTTAACACGCTGGGTGGAGGCTAAACCGATGAAGAAGCGGCTCGCGTCTCAAACCATCGCAGTTATGATCGGACTGGGCTTATCTTCGAGCGCTCTCTCGACGGAGATCATCGCTCCTTGCGTGAAAGGTGATGAAGCCATTCGTTTCACCGAAGATTTTCCGGCGAACTGGCGGTCGTACGTTGAGAACGCGGTCACTTCAGCCAAGGGTGCAGATACCTTTGAGCGCGCTGTTGGTTTGATCACTTCTGAGACGCCCCTTGTCGTTCAAGAGATCTCTGAGTACCTGAAAGCTCGCTCGTATTACACCGAAGGTCTGCAACACCTGGCTCATGAACGTTTCGCTGAGATGGTCGCACGCCCGATGACGCCGACGACTCCCGTCGAAGCGCGGGTTGCCGCGATGGAGTGCATGCTCAAGATTCAGCAGACTCTCCCGTCGCTTTCGGTCAAATCCAAAAATTTCACTTCGAATTTGAAAATGCTTCTCGACCGCCAGGACCTGACGCCGGCTCAACGAGACACGGTCGCTTTCTCGGTTGTGAACCGAATGAAAGAGCTCGTGAATCGCTGGAATAAACCGGAGATCGAGACCGCGCTCGAGGCGCTTAAGAACGAAAAAGGCTACCTGACCTATGCTCAAGCGCTGCTCGTCCAGCGTCACGGTAATTTCATCAAGGCAACTGAACTCTGGACAGAGCTGCTCGACAAGGGCGCACTCCCGAAACGTTTCGAAGGCGATCGGGAAACGCTCGTCATGATCCTGGCTCGTGACCTTTATGAAATGAAGAACTATCAAGCTTCTGCGGACACGCTTCGCAAGATTCCACGTGACTCAAACTATCTTCCCCAAGCGCTCTCTGACCTAACTTGGGCGTTGCTGATGGCGGGTAAAAAACGAGAAGCCGTGGGTACCGCGTTTAACATCCAAAAAAGCTTACTCAACAAGACGTTCACGCCCGAAGCTCCACTCGTTGCATCGATCGCATACTTCGAGATGTGCCAGTACGCACGCGCACTCAAGAACTCGGTCTATTTCAAAAAGAAATACCTCCCCATTCTGAATTGGTACAAGCGCTTGTCGTTGGAACAGAGTGATGAGCCATACAAAGTGATGGTTCAGGCGCTTCGTAAAAAAGAGACAGTGCCAAGCGTCGTACTCCTGGAATGGCTACGTAATCCGGAGTTCCGCGCCGTTCAGCAAGAAGCAAATTCGCTCTTCACGGAGAAGCGTCTCGCGTTTCAGCTTCACTCCGAGCGTCTGAGCGTCGGCAAGAACGCCGCGTGGGCTAAGGAATGGAAAGCTCCGATCGCTAGTTTCTACAAGACGATCAAAGGGCGCCAAACCGACGTAGCGACTCGTTTGAATAAAGTTTTGAAAACTGTGAACAAGAGACTCGCGGCAAACGTAGGTCGTTTGATCGAAAATACGCAGTTACTCGAGATCGAGATTTTCGATGCCGCTGGCGAAGACATGGTCTGGCGTAACGTGAACGGCGAGTACATGAAATGGGCTGCTCGCCAGCCGGACGAGAAACGCGCTCCCAATCTCTATTGGGAATGGGGTGAAATCCCAGTGGACCCTGCTTCCAAGGACGAGGTCTGGGAAGACGAGCTGGGCTGGACGCTTGGAAACGTCGACGACGAATGCCGTCTCAAGAATCGCTACAAACAGCTCAAGGCTCGCCAAAGCGCTCGTTCCCAGAACCGAATGCCAGCGTCCAAAAACGGCAACGAATAATGATTCGACGCCAAAATACGTCATTGTTAAGTTAACAATCTTTACGTTTCCATCACTTACTTGAAATCTCCTTCGTCTTGCAGCTCTCCAGGGTGAGGGTAGCTGGTATTTTTATATTTAATTAATGTATCTGTTAGCGAAAGAGACTCGCAAGAGGGAGAGTGTCTCATGGATCGCGCAAATCGAGGCGTCTTTACGCCTATTTTAAAACACATCAGTCATTTGCCATTCATCGCGACGCTTGCGATATCGGCAGGTTGCGTGAGCGACTACGGATTCCAGGCGGGCGAAAAGCAATCTTTCATGAACCGCGAAGACCCCAGTACAACTCCGACAGGAGTTCCGACGGATGGGGCTACCGGAACGAGTACCGGTTCCTCGACTGGAACTGGAGCGGGAACTGGTACTGGAGCAGGTACCGGAACCGGAACTGGAGCAGGTACTGGAACCGGTACTGGAACTGGAACCGGTACTGGAACTGGAGCAGGTACTGGAACCGGTACTGGAACTGGAACCGGTACTGGAACTGGAACTGGAACTGGAACCGGTACGGGTTCAGGTACGGGCACTGGCACTAATCCAACGCCGACTCCCACCACGAGCGTTACTCCAACTCCAACTCCAACGCCAACGCCGACTTCGACCGTTAAAAATCCGGTTTCAGTGAGCGACGAATTTCAGCCTCCGCGTGTCGAACAGGCTAAAATCGATTTGATCTTCGTTGTCGATAACAGCGGATCAATGGCCGACGAACAAGACATCGTCGCGAAGAACTTCGGCACTTTTATTTCTCAATTCATCTTGAGAGACGTAGACTTTCAGATATCGATCCTCTCAACAGACGTAACGGATCCGGCCGTGAACAAGACCTACTGGAGCTCGAACGGCTACTCGTCTTATTGGAACGCATCTCGCGGAAACTTTCTCACGCGCTATGCGGGAGAGAAATGGCTAACGAACGGATCCAAGGATTTGGTTTCCAAGTTCAACTCGAACGTGAAACTCGGCACCAAGGGGTCCGGTCTTGAGCAGGGATTGAACTCCTTGACCTATGCGCTGATGGATCAGCAGATCAGCGGCGGAGGTTTCAACGAAGGATTCGTTCGCGAGGACGCGCTCTTGTCGGTGATTGTTGTCAGTGACGAAGACGAGGACGTCCGCGACACCGATAAGACTGCGGAGGCGCGAATCGAGCGGGTAGCTTCGCTCCTCGGACAGCTCAAAGGTCCTAAGTCTCGCGGATATCGTTTTGACTTCGTTGTCGATCTCGACGCCAAGGCACCAGCCAAGGGAGTGACCTATCCGCTCTCTTCCTCAGTGATCAATTCCTATCCGAACTTCTACTTGAAAGCGGCGGAACGTTTTGCCTCCCGTAAGCTGAACATTCGAAGCGACTTCGGTCCGGAGCTCGTGAGCATCGGTTCGGATATCATCGATCAAGCGCAGAGCGAGTTTAAACTTTCGCGTAAACCGAACGATGGAACGCTCAAGGTTTACTTGGATAGCAAGCTCATCGATGCGGATGCGACGGACGGATACGTCTATCACGGGGATCGAAACACGATCGAGCTCAAGGGTGCTACGCTGAGTCACAGTCCAGGAGCTAAACTTCAGGTCGAATACTTATCTATGCCTTGATGGATCAGGGCCCGAGATTCAGAGGAGGGATCTCGAACAGCTAGACGCAAACGAGCGGAGAACCTGTGGTGGGTCACTCCGCTCGTTTTATTTAGTCGAATCAAATGCGTTTTAAGGGAAGCGGAAAAATCCGCGCACTAACGTGTTTTGGTGCTGTAGCATCGAAAATTAATGTCTTTTACGTTTTTGATTTTTAACCGGCCGGTGAATTCGCCCAGTGCTTCGATTCGGTTGCGATGGAGATAGAGGGTTGATCCCTGAAATTCGCCTGATGCTGGACCCACGGAGATGTCAAAAGGCATTGCGGTTCGCCATTCTGGTGATTTAGCCGCGAGATCGAATTGCGGTTTTAGAGTGGAATTTGGTTCGTAGACTTCCTCGGGCTCTTCTTCTCCGGCGTCTTGAGATCCTGCACAAGTTCCGTAGCTATTCAGAATAAAAACTTCATTGTTTCCATACAAGCGAACGTCCGCCCAGATGCAGTAGTAAGTCTTCCATCCAGTTTTTGGGGAGTTTGAGCAGTGGACAGAATAGTTGCCGTCTGCGAATGCCCCTTGAGATAAGATCCACGCCGAAATCACGCTTAATAAAAACATTATTTGAACTCCTGTAAGTTCGCGCAACATAGCGTTGTATTTCTTTAGTTAAATAAGAAAAAAATATGAAGCTGACGAAATCGTCTATTGGAGTGATCGCATCGAAATTAAGCGAAACAGGTCTACGCTGGGTATTTCTGTATCCATCGGGTAGACCGGAAATAACTTCTCCGCTTTGCCATTTTAAATGAGCGGATATATGACGACCTGGGTGATGGTACATTTGGCGCGTAAGTACGTTCTCGTATGCGGACAAGGTAATCGACCGATGTTTCATCAAGCTGAAACGATAAGTTCCGATCCTCAGTAGGTCTGAATTCAAGAATAGGGGCTGTTCAACTAGATAGGGTGGACCTACCAAAGGAGACCTCTATGAATTCCGTGATCTTGATTCTGTCTATTTTCTTTATTGGTTCGATCGAAATTGCGTACGCTGACTATAGTTTGGTGAACAATGGCAAAACAGTCGTTTGTTTTGGAGAAGACAATCAGAGTTGGACGTTAAATAAGGCGAGAACCACCGTGAAATATGTGGTCGAAGGAGAGTCCCTCGGACCTAAGAAGGTGAGTCGTGAAATGACGGATCATGCAACTTATTCTTCGTTTGTTACGGAAGAAGGAACGCTCACGCTTGATAATCGTGGAGATCATTATAAGTTCGCCGACGAAGACGAGTCGTTTTCCGTGGAGTGCAAATAGTCCATCCGGTTGAACGCGCTAAAAACAAGAAAGGGAGACTTCATCAGAAGTCTCCCTTTTCTTTTTGTCTTTGATCGAACTTAAGCCGAACGGTTCGATTTGTGAAACTGCTTATTGCGCGCTTCGCGAATCTCAGCACCTTCGAGACTCAGGTTCGTCCAAGGCACCGCCATGAGGCGCGCTGGTTCGATCGGCTCTTCGGTCTCTTCGCAGATTCCGAACGATCCGTTCTCGATGCGCATCAGAGCTTCCTCGATTTTCACGAGGAGGTTTCTTTCGCGATCGCGAAGTTTGAACATGAGGTTTTGATTGACTTCAGTTGCTGCGAGATCGGTCTCATCTGGCAGATCATCAGTTGAGACGACCAGTTCGTTCTCGAGCGAGTTTTTCGAATTGTTGAGAATCCGCTGTTTCTCTTCGAGAAGAACCTTCCGATACTTAGCTAAACTCTTTGCATCCATACATCCCCCCAAGGGTACTACTCTAAAAAACGACTTCCGAACTTCCTAGGAGACGACCCTTCTGGTCATCCCACGAGATCGAAATCGTCCTAATGATTGTAGCGCCATCCATGACGTTGACAATCGTAATTATAAGAACGTCTAAGAAGTGGCAAGTTTTTTTATTACTTCTCTGAGAACTTCTAATTAGCCTTTAGTCATTCCTTTGACTTGCTGAGAAGACGTTTCGGCAGCATTCTGTCGGAACTTGAAATCTTTTTTCCAACCGAAGGATTCGATGAAATCGTCTCAAAAACAGCCTATTTTCGCGGTATTTTTAGCCGCAGGTCACGGAAAACGCATGCGCTCAACACTTCCAAAAGTGCTCCATGAGTGCGCTGGTAAATCGTTGATCAGTCGAAGTCTTGACGAAGTGTATCAATCCCTGCCGCATGCGAACCTCGTGGTCGTGGTTGGTCATGCCAAAGATCAGGTGATCGCCCACCTCGAATCTTGGAAACAAAAAAATCCGAATGCTCATTTGGAGTGGGTCGAGCAACCGACGCCGCAGCGGGGGACCGGGCATGCAGTTCAGTCTTTGCTCACGCTCGAATCCTTTAAAAAAGCTGATCCTGGAACGGACGTCCTCGTTCTTCCGGGAGATCTTCCGCTCGTAACGGGGGCCCTGGTTCAGTGCCTATCAGAGCCGCTCGGCAAGTCCGCGCACTATCGTTTGTTGACCACGGTACTCGCGGACCCGACCGGTTACGGACGCGTCGTTCGTAGCGGAAAAACCGCTAAAAAAATCGTCGAAGAGAGAGATGCTTCGCCGGCTGAAAAGAAAATCCGCGAAGTCGCTTGTTCGCTTTACCTGTTTAAGGCGTCGCTGCTGAAAACGCTTCTTCCCAAGCTCAAAGACAACAATGCCCAAAAAGAATTCTACCTGACCGACCTAATTTCTCTGGCCTTCAAAACCAAGAAAAAAGGCGAGATCCTCGAATGGCGTGAGCCGGGCGATCTGAGAGGAGTCAACGACCTCTGGGAGCTGGCGGAAGCCGAAGCGACAGCCCGCTTACGCGTGATCAAAAAATGGGCAAAAGAAGGCGTTCGTTTCGTCGATCCGAACCGCGTCCGTGTGGATGATACGGTCGTCCTGGCCGCCGGCGTTCTCGTTGAGGAGGGAGCGATCTTGACCGGTGAAACGGTGGTCGAAGAAGGCGCGAAAATTGGCCCAAATGTCTCCTTAAAAAATGCTAGAGTAGGTAAAAACGCCGAAGTCAAAACGGGATCTTTCGTAGAGAATTCCTCGATTGGCGAAGGCGCGAAGGTCGGTCCATATGCCCACCTCCGTCCGAATTCCCAAGTTGGGGCTCACGCGAAAATCGGCAACTTCGTCGAACTCAAGGAAACGACGATTGGAGCTCATACGAGCGTGGCACATCTTTCTTATTTGGGTGACGCGACGGTCGGTGAGCGTGTGAACATCGGATGTGGTTTCGTGACCTGTAATTTCGACGGGCGCGTGATCAACGGTAAGCGTAAGCATCCGACCACGATCGGCGACGACTGTTTTATTGGCAGCGATTGTCAGGTCGTGGCGCCGATCAAAATCGAGCGAGGCGCGTACATCGCGTCGGGTTCGACGGTGACCAAGGATGTACCTGCGGATGCGCTCGCAATCGCGCGTACGAGGCAGGAAAATAAATTGGGTTACGCCCCACGGCTGCGTGGGATGAGCAAGTAAGTTTGGCCAGATGAATTCTGGCACGGTCAGGAAAAGTTCGGAAAGGTTCGGAAGTCTATGTGTGGAATCGTCGGATATGTGGGAACACGGCCAGCAGTCGATGTTCTTGTTCGCGGATTGAAACGACTCGAATATCGGGGTTACGACTCGACCGGCGTTGCATTCGAAACGCCCCGGGGCATCTTGATTGAGAAGTCCGAAGGTAAGCTTGAGCGAGTCGAAAGCTTAATGGGTGCGAACCCGAATGCCGACCGCTCGAACTCCGTCTGCGGGATCGGGCACACGCGCTGGGCGACTCATGGTAAACCGACGACCACGAATGCGCATCCGCATCGCGCGGGATCGGTTGTGCTCGTGCACAACGGTATCATCGAAAACTACCGCGAAATTAAATCCGAACTTCTGAAATTGGGTTACAAGCCCGAGTCCGAAACCGATAGCGAACTTTTTGGTTACCTCGTGCTTGAGGAAATGAAAGCCGGACAATCGTTCGTAAATTCCGTTCGCCGTGCGTTCAAGAAAATCGACGGTGCTTGCAGCTTCGTGGTCATGGACGAGAAACATCCCGGCGTGATCGTCGGCGCACGAAACGGTTCTCCGCTCGTGCTCGCCAAAGATCCACAAGGCGGCGCGATCCTCGCTTCCGATGCTCAACCGATCTTGGAATACACCAAGGACGTCTATTTCCTCGAGAACGGCGAAGTCGCCATCATTAGTCCCCAGGGCGTAGAGATCCAGTCGCTTGAAACCGGCGCGCGGATAACACCTGCGTTCGTGACGCTGAATTGGAGCGTCGACCAGATCGACAAAGGCGGCTATCCGCACTACATGCTCAAGGAAATCTATGAGCAGCCTTCGGCTCTCGTGGATACTTTCAATTCGAGTCTCGATCGCTCGCGGTCGGAGCCTTTTGTGCTCGCCCCTCACAAAGGGGTCGACCTCCTGATGAACGCCAAGGAACTCACGCTCATTGCATGCGGGACGAGTTACTATTCTTCGATGATCGGCAAATACTGGCTCGAGAACTACGGCGAGATCCCAGTCAACGTGGATTTCGCAAGCGAGTATCGTTACCGTTCCTCCGTCCTTCGTGAGCAATCCGTGCTGGTCGGTGTTTCCCAATCGGGTGAAACGGCGGATACCCTTGCGGTGCTTCGAGAACTCAAAAAGAAAAATGTACCGACGCTGGGTCTTACCAACGTGCGAGGCAGTACCATTTCGCGTGAGGCGGGTGGAACGTTCTTCACATATGCAGGTCCCGAGATCGGTGTTGCGGCGACCAAGTCTTTTACGACTCAGCTGGCGACTTTCCTCATGTGGGCGGGCGCTCTTCGCGAGAAACACAAAAAAGGCAGTGGCCAGAAACTCTTTGAAGAGATGATCCAGCTTCCGCACTTGCTCAAGTCCTACTTAGAGGGTGACAACGGAGTTCAGAAAAAAATCCGTTCGATTGCAACGCAGGTTCAGAATAAAAAAGGCTTCTTCTTTATTGGACGTGGTCCGTCTTTCCCCATCGCGCTCGAAGGCGCGCTCAAACTCAAGGAGATCGCCTACATTCACGCCGAAGGTTACGCGGCCGGCGAACTCAAACACGGCCCGATCGCTATGATCGATGAATCCATGGTGGTCGTGGTGCTGGCTCCCAAAGATCATTGGCGGGAGAAAACGATCTCAAACCTCGAAGAAGTCAAAGCGCGCGGCGCGACAATTATTGGAGTCGGCGATGCGAATGACAGCCACTTGAAAGATCTTTCGCATCACTTCGTGGCGCTACCTGCGATCGAAAACGAGGATCTCTCTGTATTCCCGCTGGCAGCCGTCGTACAGCTCCTGAGCTACGAACTCGCAGTACTCAAGGGCACGGACGTTGATCAACCTCGTAACTTGGCCAAGAGCGTGACTGTCGAATGACCGCGCTACTGGTCGGAGTGATCGCAGGTTTGGTGGTGCTTTTCCCGTCTTGGCTGGGCTCCCAGCTGAGCTTCAGCGGGCCGTACCCCATTTTGCTCGCCGGTCTTTTTGCCGCGCTTTTTCATCGACTCTACTTTTCTAAGCTTCCCTCGCCGAGCCGTATTTATGATGGTTTGGCCGATCTTTTTATTCACGTACACTATCGGTACGCGCGTGAGACTTCGACTCGATGGTATGGGCGGGGCCTGATCTCGACGATTCTCTACTTATTCGGCGGACTGGTCGGGATGGAAGGAGCCGCGGCA
The DNA here is from genome assembly GCA_027485695.1 of Pseudomonadota bacterium. Classification (GTDB taxonomy): domain Bacteria; phylum Bdellovibrionota; class UBA1018; order UBA1018; family UBA1018; genus JAIXQO01. Next base: position 21,819 of record JAIXQO010000004.1, on the reverse strand, counting down.
GAAGTCGCTCACGGCGTTGCACTCTCTCGACGTAAACCGAACGAAAAATGGAGCGAGCAAAAACGACGAACGGATGTCGCCTGCGTACTTGCCGCAGGTATCGCGGCCATGTTTCAGGCGCCTTTTGCGGCGGTTGTATTCGTCATTGAACTGGGTGTCGGCGGGCGTACGCTCTCTGCGGTTCTCAGCGCAATTTCTGCTTTTTTCACGGTCACTTGGGTTTCCAAACACACGGATCTAGAGTTCGACTGGGTTTCGTTTTTCTCGAACTTGCCAAGCGAACGGGCGTCCTGGGTTTGGGTGTTTGGGCTTGCGATACTGATCGGCATCGTTGGCGTAGGATTGATTCACGTACTTCGCTTCTATCAGGAAATGTTCTTTGAGCTTCTCCGTAAGCACTTGTGGATCTGTGCGATTGTTGGAGCCGTCGTTCTCTTCTGCACGCAAACGCTCTATCCGATGGGGTATGGAACGCCGTTCATGGAGCTTTCGCAGTTGATCTCCACCAAACGCTCTTTTTCCCAGCACATGATCTATGTGTTGAACGAGGCACTCTCGCTTTGCACGGTCATGGCGGCATTCGGTAGCGTGGGCATCATCTGGCCGCTCATGATGATGGGGGGCGTTCTCGGATTCTCGTTCATCTCTTCTGGAGCGGGACTTTTTGTCGGAATGGCGGGGCTAGTCTCCGCCGTGCTCGGTACTCCGTTTTTTGCCTGTATTCTGGTTTACGAACTGACCAACGACTGGCGCTATTTTCTGGTCGCCTCCGTAGCGGCGTTCACGGCTCACTTCACTCGTTTGTTCTTAAAACAAAAACCGCTCGTTCAGCGTTACCTGGAGTACCGAGGTCTCAAGCTTTTGGATGGTCGTTCTGCGGACATCCTGCAGTCAATCTCGGTTCAAGAAGCGAGTGAGCGCGATGTCGAGATCATCAAGGAGAGCGACCTCGTCAAGGACCTCAAGGCTCCTTTCCTACGCAGCAAACATCCTTTTCTGCCCGTCGTCGACCGCGATGATAAGTACGTGGGTCTAGTCACTCTAGATCTACTTCAAGAGGGACTTGAATACGCCGAGAAACAAGGAACTTTCTACGAGGTCAAAGACCTCCTCTACAAACTCCACTACAGTGCACCAGCGATTCCCGAACGCGCGCAGCTCTCCGAAGTTTCCGGAGTGCTCGCACAGAACGCTTGCTGCGTCGTAGTTGACGAATTCCAGCATGTCAAAGGACTGCTTTTCGCCTGGAAAGTTCGTGCCGCCTACGATCGCGAAGTCGCAAGACGCGCTCTCGGTCAGACTCGTTTTTTCAGCCCGGAGAGTCCATGATCGATTTCGAAAACGCGCCTGGTTCGGGCACTCGCGCGCGCGAGAGTTCGTACCTAGAAAATTTGAATCCCCCGCAAAAAGAAGCAGTCCTCGCGACCGAAGGGCCGCTCATCGTCATCGCCGGTGCCGGCTCCGGCAAGACCAAGATGTTGACTTCGCGGATGGCGCACTTGATTCAAGGAAAACAAGTGCCGGCTTACCAGATCCTTGCCGTCACTTTCACGAACAAAGCCGCACGCGAAATGAAAGAGCGCGTCCTCCGTCACTTGGGCATGGGTGAGGGCTATTACGCAAACGCGCCAGAGATCGGTACATTCCACTCGATCTGCCTGCGGATCTTGCGCAAAGAACAACAGGCAACGCCTTTTACGACGTCCTCATTCTCGATTTTTGATGACTCCGATCAGCTGAGCTTACTCAAGCGCGTCTGCGAAAAACTGAATCTGGACGACAAGGCCTTCAACCCGAAATCATTCCAAGCCGCGATCAATCGCCTGAAATGTGATGCGGTGGAGCCGAAGGACATCAATCCTTCACCTCACGATCTCTTTGAGAAAAACCTGAAACGCGTGTACGAAGAGTACCAAAAAGATCTCTTCGCCGCGAACGCCATCGATTTTGGTGAGATCATCTGTCTGACTTACCGGATTCTTCGAGATCACGAGCCCATCCGCCAAAAATACCAGAAACGCTACCGTTACATTCACGTGGATGAGTATCAAGATACCAACCGCTCGCAGTACTTGCTCCTCTCACAGCTCGCAAAAAAAGAATTCGGCGGACACGAGAATATCTGCGTAGTTGGTGACGAGGACCAATCCATCTATAAGTGGCGTGGCGCGGACATCCACAACATCCTCGATTTCGAGAAGGACTATCCCGCTACTCGTACGATCAAACTCGAACAAAATTATCGCAGCACCAAGTTCATCTTGGAGGCCGCGAATGGCATCATCCGCAACAACCGCCAGCGCAAACCCAAGAGCCTTTGGACGGAGAATCAGGATGGCGAGGATTTGATCCGCCGTCTACTGGCCGACGAACGTGCCGAGGCCGAATTCGCGGTTTCCGAGATCAAACGTCAAGCGACCTACGAGGGGCGCTCACTGACCGAGTTCGCGATTTTCTACCGCACTCACGCGCAGAGCCGTTCGTTTGAGGATGTACTCCGGCGCGAGAAAATCACTTACGATATTTACGGTGGACTCCGGTTCTATGATCGCAAGGAGATCAAAGACATCCTGGCCTATTTCCGTACGATCGTGAATCCGGCCGATTCTATCAGCCTCAAGCGCATCATCAATACGCCAGCGCGCGGAATTGGCAAATCGACGATCGATCACCTGGAGAAAATCCAAACGGATCTCGAGCAGAACCCGCTTTTTGAATCGACTCCGAGTTTGTTTGAAGCGATTCGCGTGGCGTTGACGGGCGAGACGGGGCTCGGTAACGGTCCGATCAAGAAACTGAAACTTTTTTACTCGCTGATCGAGCAATTGCGATCCGATCAGCCGACCTTGGGTCTGTCTGAAATTTATCACCGCATTCTCGACCTCACGGCTTATGTCCAAGAACTCAAAAATGAGGGAACCGACGAAGCGACCGCGCGGATCGAAAACTTAGAAGAGTTCGATTCTGTTCTCGCGGAGTTTGAGAGCGATCGCGAGGGCCAGGAGATTCCAAAAAACGAACTTCTGACGATTTTCCTGGAAGAAGCGACACTCGCGACCGACATGACCGCCGACGGCAAGAAGATCAAGGACCAAGGCGTGACGATGATGAGTCTTCACTCATCCAAGGGGCTCGAATTTCCGGTCGTATTCATGGTGGGCATGGAAGAGGATCTGTTCCCGTCCGCCCGCGGCGAACTCGACGAAGAAGAGTTAGAAGAAGAGCGACGCCTCTGTTACGTCGGCATGACTCGCGCTCGCGAGAAACTTTACATGACCGGCGCTCAAGTGCGCCGCATTTGGGGTCAGATCCATTACCAAGAGCCCTCCAGGTTTTTTCAAGAGATCCCCGTGGAGCACATGGATTTCAAGGATCTCACACGTGGGGCAGGTGCATCGGCTTACCGAACTGGGTCCAGTCGTGAGTTTGCGGACCGATCAGACGTTTTCAAGGGGCGTTCTTCTGGCGATTACTCAAATTCTTCGAGTAAGAGCTTCTTTGAGGCGAAACCAGGGGCTACGAGCCGCGTTGGTAAAACATTCCAGCACCCGGATTTTGGTTTCGGACGGGTGGTCTCGCAAGAAGGTTCCGGCAAAGACGAGAAGATCATTGTGAGATTTGAACGGGGTGGGGAACGTAAGTTCCTCACCCGATTCGTGGAGAGTTATTTTGAGCCGTAATTTCGCACGACGATTCTAGAACCATTTCCCGGAAGGCTTATCGCCGAATGAGCCTCCCGACTGAGAGGAGTTCTTTAGGTAGAAGCCAAAAAGGCTTCTTCCTAAACGTTTTTCGATCGCATCGAATTGCTTTTGATGAAGTCCAGTATCATCCAGTGCTAAGAGATCATTGCCCACCTGTCTGTAGAGTAACGCGTCTGATTGATTTTTGAGGAAATCAAAACCGATTTTCGCTGCATAATCGAGAGTTTTTGTATGTTCATTTTCGGGAACAAAATTTCTATCAAAAAGGAGCCGAGTGAGCCGTTGTGCCGGTAGCGCCGGAATGGCGACATTCCTAAAAGGCTCAGTGTCCTTGAGTCGTTCGGTGATGTTGATGGACCATTCATGCACGATCAATCCAGCTGCATGCACCGGTGATTTCTTGTTCAGTAGTTCAAACAGTCTTCCGTCAATGTTCACAACGGATTCTTGGTCTGAAATGATTTGCTGATTAGCGATTTGCAGAAGTAAGCAATTGTTCTCCAGGGTGACTCCCATTCCTGGGTCACCGAGTTCAATCACGCCAGCGTTGACGAAAACGAAATGGGTATCATCAAACGGTAGATGCCTCGTCGCGCTAGCAAATTCTGGTCGATGAAAGTTTTTCCCAAAAAAGTAGCCTGAAAGCAGAAAATGCGTATTTTTCAAATTCTCAAGTCGTTCCTGGACGACCTCTCGATAGTCTTGAGATCTTGAGGTGACCAGTTGAGCTTCCATCGGTTTAGGACTGATGAAGTCAAATAGGTCAATTTCACAGATATCTTTTAAGGCAGCTGCGGTGAGCGGATCTTTTTGGAGCGACTTTGGTTTACCGTAGTTATCGATCAGAATTTTTTCGACTTGTTCCTTGATTCGTTGAGTTTGAAAACAGGCGCGGACGACACCTCCGCTTCCCTTGCCATTGCCGGCGAACACCGATGATGAAATCAGTGACATCGCGACGGTCACTAGTGCTGATAAAATCTTGTGCGAGTGCATGATCTTTGCTCCTTTATTTCCTGGATTTATCGTTTTTTCGGGGTACTTGAATGGTTGATAGCGGATACGCCTGGATGGCCAACTGGTAGACATCTCCCGGTTTTTTTCCGGTTTGCGCTAATGCGCTGACTTTTTGGCGGAACTCGCGAATGATGGCGATCAATTCCGGCATTTGTTCCGGGTCGAACGCGAAATTCAGAGATGTGAAATCACGGGCCTCAAGTGGTACTTGATCGAGTTTTACTTTTCCCAGGTCCAACGTTTCGAGATGGGATGCTCGGAGCGCAGGGCTCGAGGTCAAGTCGGTCGTATGAACGGAGTCATGAACTTTGGTGTATCGATGGTCTTGAACTTCGATGAGCTGGCTATTGAGCAAGTTTTGCAGGACGACTTCGGCGCGCGTTTCAGTAATGGCAAATTTCTGGGCGATCGCTGGGATCGCCTTTTCTACTGTCAAAATGAGTTGAGGATCGTCCAACCAAGTCAGTACCGCGAAATGCTCCCATTCCGCGATGACTCGGTAATAGGATTCGTCGATGATGTATCGGTCTTGCGCATTTCTTTCTTGGAGGGAAATTTGATCGAGTAGCGCGCGTTTTCGAATCGCGCTTTCCATGAATCTTTCTCTCTCAATGGGAGAGAGGCGGAGTCTATCTGCTACGGAGCCACAATTCTTGATGGGGAGTGGTCTGCCGCCTTTTAAGACTTGGCTCAAGGTCGAAGGCTCTAGGCCCATATCTCTGGCAAACGCGCGCAATGAATAGTGCCGATTTGTACGCTGGCGACGGCTGAGATTCTCGCGAATCACTTGAATGTGGTAAGGAGCACTGTTGTTCACGAACGGAACAATAGGTCGATCAATAACGCATTGCAATAATTCTGTATACAGAGTGTGGCAGAGTGATGCCACAGGTGTGATGTTGTGATCACCAAACGAATCACTGATGAGTTGTTTCTCGAGCGTTCGGAAAATCTCGATCAATACAAAATGAGAGAGGCCACCCAGATTGTAGTCTAGGTAGCCTCTCTCTCTTCGGGATTGTAAGGGTGTGTTTAGTTAGGTTCCTTTGAGTCCAAACTGAATACTAAGGATTTCTTGGTTGGCAGGATCGTATACGTTTACGATGTTCCAAGTACCGTTCTCGTTGGAGTGAATGGCCTCGAAAAACTCGTAGTTTTTGCCCATGAGCGATTGAAAAACTTCGGCTAACGTTTGGAGAGTGCGTGCCGAAGGCTGTTGATCCTGGTCGAGGTTCGAAACGTCGACACCGTATTTGTTGTTGACCACTAACGATATCAATTCTTGTGCATTTACGTGATTGATTCGATCGGTGCTCTCGCCGTCGGTGCACCAGAGGCCCGAGTACTTGCAGTTGTACTGAGAAACGAAGCTTTCAGGGCGTTCATCACGCGTAGCCGGGATCACCTTGGTCGCACTAGTACTGAGAACATCTAAGCTCGCTTTATTTTTAATTCCATTGAGGAGTCCATATAGGCGTCTCTTTGCGGAATCTAATTCGATATTGGTCATGTTGGCTTGTGGTCTGAAGTCGGCGGCATTTGCGGACAAAGTAACGAAAGCGGTGAGCATCGCACTCAGTAGGGTCTGTAGGGTTTTTTTCATGGGGTACTCCTGGTGATTTTTCACAGCTCTTTTTACCCGGTCGAGAAGATGTCCCGCGATAGGAAATGCAGTTCCTCAGATGGGTTGAACTCATTTCCGGCTATTTAAAAAATTCAATCTTGTGGAATTGAAACAAACAAAATTGCGGACTCGCGACCACGCGACTTAGGTTGGTGCGCTCTTGGTATTACGCAATACGTCAGTACTCGTCTTTTTGCATTCAGAGTCGACCAAATGCCTCATCTTTATTGAGATTTTTACCCGTTCTGCCTACACTGTGACCTCACTTTTCAAGGAGCCGTCACATGTTAGTTACCGAAGAACTCACCCGCAAAGTCGCCGATCTCGCGCGACTAGAACTGACCGATCAAGAGGTCACGACGTTCTCCGCTCAGATGCAAAAAACGCTGGGTTACATCGAACAGCTCACGGCCGTGAACACGGATGGCATCGAGCCTCAGTACCAACCCTTTGAAATGTCGACCCCACTTCGCGAAGACGTGGTCGTTCCGCGCTCGCTCGACTCTAAGGGCAAGCCCAAGGTCCTGGAGCACGCGCCCGAGGTCCTTTACGACGGATTCAAAGTCCCACCGATTCTCTAAAAAGAAGACTCGAGCAAATACACCATGAGCCACTTTCAAAATTTCTCCAGTATCCACGATGCCTTCGACGCGAAAAAAATCTCCGCGACCGAATTGACGAAGGAATACCTCGCCAAGATCGAAGCATCCAAGCACAACGCATTCTTGACCGTCTTAAAGGATCGCGCGCTGAAGCAAGCAGCCTCGGCAGACGCCATCATCGCCGCCAAAGGCAAAGTCCCTCGCGCTGAAATGCCTTTGCTCGGGATTCCGCTCGGTATCAAAGACGTGCTCACGATGGACGGCGTTCGTACGACTTGCGCATCGAAACTGCTCGACAACTACATTCCGCCGTACACGGCGACTGCGGTCGAGCGCCTGGAAAAAGCCGGCGCGATTTCCATTGGCAAACTGAACATGGACGAATTCGCCATGGGCGGTTCGAATGAAAACTCCGCTTACGGGCCGGTCGACCACCCAACGCATCCCGGTTATGTCCCGGGTGGCTCATCCGGTGGTTCGGCTGCAGCAGTGGGAGCGGATCTTTGCGCCGCAGCCCTCGGTACCGATACAGGCGGATCGATTCGTCAGCCGGCGCACTACTCTGGAATTGTCGGCATGAAACCGACTTACGGTACGGTCTCTCGTTACGGTCTGGTCGCCTTCGCTTCATCGCTCGACCAAATCGGGCCCATGACAAAATCGGTCGCCGACTCCGCGACGCTTCTCGAGGTGATGGGTGGTTACGATCCGCTCGATTCTACTTCCAGTGAGCGCACTCTCGAGAAATTCTCACAAATCGCCGCAAAAGAACCTGACTGGAAGAACCTTCGCATCGGCGTACCCAAGGAATACTGGGTGGACGGAATCGCCGACGACGTAGCGAACCGTGTTCGCGAATCGCTCAAGTTCTTTGAGAAAAAAGGCGCGAAACTCGTCGACGTGTCTCTGCCTCATACTCAGTACTCGGTCTCGGTGTATTACATCGTGGCCGTTAGCGAGGCGTCCTCGAATCTTTCGCGATTTGATGGCGTTCGTTTTGGAGTTCGCCCGGCGTCTCTCAAGGACGCCAAGGACTTGGCCGACTTTTACAAAAAAGTCCGCGCGCAGTTCGGCCCTGAGGTCAAACGACGGATCATCCTGGGAACCTTCGCACTCTCGAGCGGTTACTACGACGCTTACTTCCGCAAGGCCTGCCAAGTGCGCCGCCTGATCACCCATGATTTCAACGAGGCTTTCAAGCACTGCGACTTCATCGCGGCGCCGGTTTCTCCGACGACAGCATTCAAACAAAAAGATCAAACCATGGATCCGCTCAAGATGTACTTGAACGATATCCTCACGATTCCGGCGAACCTTTCGGGGCTCCCGGGCATCAGCGTTCCTTGCGGCAAAGGCGACCACGATCTTCCGATCGGCCTTCAGCTTCTAGGACCTGCGTTCTCTGACGGCGGACTCTTGAGCCTCGCTCACGCATTCGAAAAAGGAAGGGCATAATCATGGCAACTTGGGATCCGGAATTCGAAGTCGTCATCGGTCTTGAAATTCACGCACAGCTAGCGACCGAAACCAAAATTTTCTGCGGTTGCCCGGCCAAGGCGCCAGAGGGCAAGAACGTTTCTGAGGTGGACTCTAACTGGAACACCTGCCCGGTTTGCGCCGGTCATCCAGGCACGCTTCCGAAATTGAATGCTCGCGTGCTCGAGTATGCGACCAAGGCAGGGCTCGCGATGGGCTGTCAGATTCGCGAGAACAGCGTCTTCTCGCGGAAGAATTATTTCTACCCAGACTTGCCAAAAGGTTATCAGATTTCCCAATTCGATAAACCGATCTGTGAAAACGGAACGATTGAGATCGATGTCGGCAAGGACAAGAAGACCGTCCGCGTTCAACGCATCCACATGGAAGAAGACGCCGGCAAGAACCTTCACATGGATGATTTCTCGCTCGTGAACTTGAACCGCGCGTGTGTTCCGCTCATCGAGATCGTCAGCGAACCCGACATGCGCTCCCCTGAAGAGGCGGGAGCTTACATGCGTGCTGTTCACGCGATCGTCACCACGATCGGCGTTTGTGACGGAAACCTGCAAGAAGGCAACTTCCGCTGCGACGCCAACGTCTCGGTCATGCCCAAGGGCTCTAAGACCTTCGGTACCCGCGCGGAGATCAAGAACGTGAACTCGTTCCGCTTCGTCGAGAAGGCGATCGAATACGAAATCAGCCGTCAGATTGCGCTCGTGAAGTCGGGCGGCAAAGTTGTTCAAGAAACGCGTCTCTATGACTCCGCTCAGAACAAGACGTTCTCCATGCGCTCCAAAGAAGAAGCCCATGATTACCGTTATTTCCCGGAACCTGACCTGATCCCGGTGAAGCTCGACAAGAACTGGATCGAGAAAATCCGTGAGACGTTGCCGGAACTCCCGGCACAGAAACGCGCGCGTTTTGTATCTGAACTGGGTTTGAGCGCTTACGATGCCGGTGTCGTTACCTCGACCGGTTCGCTCGCGAAATTGCTCGAAGATACGCTCGCTCTCACTAGCAAAAAAGGCATCGACGCCAAGACGGCAGCAAAATCGGCAACGAATTTGCTCACGGGCGAGATCAGTCGCCTTTCAAAAGAAGAAGAGAAAGATGTTTCCGAATCCAAGCTCACGGCCGTGCACTTGGCGGATCTCGTTCACGCGATCACCTCGAGCCTCGTTTCTTCGACAGGTGCCAAGACCGCGCTGCTCGCCGCTTGGAATGGCGAAGGTACGATCGAGTCGATCATCGAAAAACACGGCCTCAAGCAGGTCAGTGATACCGGCGCTCTCGAGGCCGCGATCGATGCGGTCATCGCAGAGAACGCCGGTCAGTTCGCCGAGATGAAATCAGGTAAGGACAAGCTCCTCGGATTCTTCGTTGGTCAAACGATGAAGAAAACCGGAGGCAAGGCGAACCCTGGACTCCTTCAAGAACTCATCAAGAAAAGACTCTCTTAGCACTTAATAGTAGTTCAACCGCTCACCCTAAGGAGTAGGTATGAAAAAGGTTTGGATTGGTATCGTTTCGTTCATCGTGATTTTGATCGGCGCTATCGTCGCGATCCCGCTTTTCGTGGATGTCGATCAGTACCGCCCTAAAATCGTCGAAGTGGCGAATGAGAAACTGAACGGCAAGCTCGCCCTCGGCAAGCTTTCGCTCTCGGTTTGGGGCACCATCAAAGTGAACGTAGACGGACTGGAACTGACGGACGCAAAAACGCGTCAGGTCGTCTCGGTCAAAAATGCACACTTCCAAATACCTTGGACTTCTATCTTCGGTGGGGCGCCGCTGCTGACCTTTGTCATGGAGCAGCCCGATCTTCTCGTCGTCAAGGACGCTCAAGGCAAGATGAACGTCCTGACTCTGATGAAAGAGCAACCGGCGGGAGCGAGCGCGGCGGGTGCACCGGGCGCAAGCAACGATCAGAAAGGCGAACTTCCCGGTTTCGTTTCAAAAGCGCGCCTCGGTATCGATATCCAGAATTCGAAATTCGTTTATCGCGACGAGATGACGAAAACGGACGCACAGCTCGACCAACTGAATATTGTTGTGCGTGATCTCTCCCTTTCGCGCGAAACCGAGATGGAGATTTCTGGCCAACTCAAGAGCGCCGCCGACAAGGCATTCCGAGTTGAAGGTCCTTTCAAGATCTCCGCTCGCGCAAAACCGGAGATGGCCGGTTCGGAGTGGAAAAAAGCCACCATCTCAGCCAAAGGCGATTTCACGGATCTCGAGCTTCAGGCCGGTACCGCTTTCTTCAAGAAAAAAGGCATGAGCGCAACTCTAGATGCCTCAATCGAGATGACGCCGGACTCCGTGATCGTCCAGAATGCGGACGTAAAATTCTTCAATCTCGAGGTCAAAACGAGTGGTCGCGTAACAGAGCTTAAGAACGAGGCGACGGGACCTGTGACTCAGCTCTCGCTGAAGTCCAACCGCGTGGATCTGAAACCTTGGAATGAACTCATTCCAGCGCTCAAGGAATTCCAACTCAGCGGCGAGGCTGGATTTGCGGCCGAAGTGTTTGGCCCGACTTCCAAGATCCAGTACCGCGCCGATCTCGACGTCAAAGATCTCAAGATGAAGAGCGAATACTTGAAACAAGAACCCACCTTCAATCTGGGCTTAAAAGTTTCCACCGACCAGATCGATCGTTTTTTCGCGAGTCTCACGGCCCCGAGCAACGATCTCAAGATCGAAGGTTCGCTCGTTTCCTTCCAAGCGCCTCGCGGCGAAATGAAAGTGACGTCGAACGGTTTGGATTTCGATCAACTCCTGAAACTGCCGCCGCTGGAGAAAAAAACTGAGACCGCTGCGTCCGCACCTGCTCAAGCGGGTGGAGGCGAAGGCGGTAAAGCGGCCACGGGTGCTAAAACGAAATCCGAAGACTTAGATGCGATGCTCGATCCACTTCGTGCGAATGCAATCGCTAAGAACACCGTTTTCAATTTGAAAGCGGACCTGAAGCAACTCAAGGTCTACGACATCAAGATGTCGGACATTGCACTCCGTGCTGGTCTCAAAGATTTGATCGCGACGATCGATTCATTCCAGATGAAACTCTGGGATGGATCGCTTCAGACCAAGGCGACGATGAACATGAAGCCCAAAGCGCCGACCTATTCTTTCAATATGGGCGTGGCTGGGCTCGATATTCAAAAAGCGATGTCCTCACAGATGGAGATTTTCAAGAATACCGTGGTCGGAAAACTAACGTTCAAAATGGACGGAAACGGCGCGAGTTTCAATCCAGCTCCTGCCAAAGTAAATTTGAATGCCAAGGGAACGATGCGGGTCGAGAATGCTGATTTCCAATCGATCGATATCGGTAAAATGGCAGTCGACGCCGTGAACAAGTCGATCGATAAGGTCGCCGAAAAAATCCCGGCACTCAAAGACAAAACCCTGAAACCGCTCAGCGGTCGTGGGAGCAAGTACGAAGCGATTACATCTGACTTCACACTGACCCAGGGACGCTTCAATGCCCCGAACTTCGTTGCCAAAGCAGCGCTCAACCAAGGAATCGATCTCAAGGGCTCTACCCAAGTGGGGCTCGTCGATCAAGAACTCAAGGCCGAATGGGAACTCATCGATACGTACAACCTCACTAAGGCCAAAGATGTCTCGATCGAGCTCGCCGGCAAAAAGGTCGAAGGACTGCTCGCCGAAAAAGGCCAACCAGTCACGATGCCGGTTTCCGTCGGCTGTAAGTATACGAGTCCATGTGCCAGCTACGGCAAGGTTCCTGAGCACTTCATTAAAGTGGCAGCCGGAAACATGAAAGGCGGCGCCATCGAAGTCGTCAAAGAAAAAGGCAAAGAGAAACTCCAAGAAGCCGGCAAGAAGCTCTTGAAAGGGCTCTTCAAGTGAACCTGGTTTTTCGTGCTTCGATTGATCTCGGAACCAATACTTGTCTTTTACTCATTCAGGCTCGCGAGGGAGCAGGTGGGTGGAAGACGGTTTTTGATCGCTCGACCATGGTTCGCCTCGGTCAAAAAGTCGATCAAACCGGAGAGCTTCAGTTAGAAGCTTGCGAGCGCACACTCGCTTGTTTGAGAACTTACCGAGATGAACTCGCGAAATACGGAATCCCCACGGACCAGGTCATCGCGATTGGTACGGCCACTGCTCGTGACGCCAAGAATGGTTCTACGTTCTTCGCGCAAGTGGAGTCCGAACTAGGTTTTCGTTTCCGCACACTCACGGGCCAAGAAGAAGCCCATGCCAGTTTCCTGGGTGGCCTTCTCCCGGGGTTCGCACCGGAATCGACGATCGTTTTTGATATCGGTGGTGGTAGCACGGAGTTTCAGGATCATCAGGGCGGCGTGAGCCTTCAGATGGGAAGTGTTCGATTCACTGAACGCTATTTGAAACAAATCCCGGTTTCCGACGATGATTTTTGGAAATGCCGGGACTCCGTTGGGGAAATGCTCGCCGCTCAGAAGAAACCCGGTGGTTTCTTTTCCCAGCCGGAACGTCAGTCAAAAAAACTGATTGGTGTCGCCGGTACCGTCGTTGCACTGGCATCGCTGCACCTACGGCTCGAGAAATTCGACGCTGCCGCAATCGATGGAACCGTACTCACGCGTGGTGATCTCCACGTGTTGGTCGAAGGTCTAAAATGGCGAAATCGCGAAGAGCGTCTTGCCATGGTCGGTATGGAAAAAGGCCGCGAGGATGTCCTCCTTGCGGGGGCTTTGATCACGTGGCGTGTCCTAGAGGAATTCGGTTATCCGGAGCTCACTGTGAGCACTCGTGGGCTTCGCTACGGAGTGTTCTCTCTTTAGTTTTAAGGGCAGAGAGCGGTATCAAACGGTTTCTCGAGATCAGTTTGGATCGCTGAATGGATCCGAACGATACGTCGCTTGGCGTGGTTCACGTCCGAACGAACGTAGATCTTCACGATCTTCGACGCCGGCGCTGCATAGTAGCCAAGCTCCACCAAAAATACGCTAGCGGTTTTACAGAGTGTATCGTTGTCGGTCACAGTCTTCAGCGATTTGATCCGAAGCTGATTATTTTTTACTTCAGGCAAATTGTTCGCTTCCAGCATGCCGCGAGAGAATTCGGCATTGTGAACTGCCACGTGAAAAGGATTTTTGAGCGTGGTGAGATTCGCATTCTGACGAATTTCAATTCGATTTTCAGCGTTTTCCAGCTCAAACAGAAATACGCCACGAGTTTCCGCGGTGGAGATCTGCTCTAGCTCGATTTGTTGTTTGAACGATTCGTTGATACGGCATTGGATTTCGCCGAGTCCCTGTTGCTCGCCGCCGTCGGAAGAAGAGAGGGCGTATTTACACTTGAGATCGCGAGTTTTGATCCAGGCGCGCTCGTAGTCTCGTAACGCGTTGGCGCGAGTCTCGGACTCTGCGCGCATTCGAGTCAGAAGCGAGTTGTAAGTGGCGTTCAGCATTTGTTCGACACGAACATCTTGTTTTTGCAGGCATTCATAGACCTGAAGCGTATCCGGAAGCACGTAGCAGTTATTTGCTTGCGCGTTGCTTAGGAAACCGATGGAGGCCAGAAAACAGAGCGCAAAAGACGTACGAGAAAACATGGGTCACTTCCTACAGTTAGGTCGCGGGGTAAATTTCGGCCGGACCGTACATCGATTTAATGCTATGCGCAATATATAGATGCTCTGTAAAATAACCAATTATTTTGATAGGTTACGTTTTTTAAGCGATGGATGACCGAGGTATTTGCCGCATATGGTGCATTCACCGAACGCGCTCAACGAAGCCCACGCCGCCCCATGCGGAGGTATGGTTTCCTATGATCGGAAACTGTATTTGGAATTATCTCCCCGAGAGTTGGCGTTTGATCTTAAGCGCCAGTTCCGGGTCTTTCTGCGCGAGTCTCCGGAGAAGGGATTCGCGAAATGAGGCGTCGGCTACCTGAAGCATGGCGATGACTTGGCCGAATCCGTCGATACGGATGTTCTCTTCTTTTTCTTTTGCTCCGGGAGCAGCGGCATCAGCGGACGAAGGTTTACGACGAAGATTCTCGGTGTCATTGAAACTCATCCCTGAGTCCCTCCTGTTTTCTTTTGAGCGTAGATTTGTTGTTTACGCTCTTGTTCCTGGACTCGGCGGTGAATGGCCTCGGTCTGTTCTTGTGCTTGTTTCCGAATGGCTTCGAGCTGGGTTTCGCTGTTTTTGCGATATTCCCGAATGCGCTCGGAGTAGGCGTTTTTGACCTTTTCAAGTTCGCCTTCGCCCGCTTTTTTCTCGTCCTGGATGCGGGTCTCGTTTTTGAGGCGGATGTCTGTGAGACGTTCTTCTAGTTGCTCGGCTTCGCGCGAGATCTGTACGTCATATGCGGATTTCAGGTCGGCGAGCTGAGTAGAGTGATTTTCAGTGAGGCGCGTGACTTCAGTCTGTTGGCGCGCCTGAATATCCCTGAGCTCGGAGTCATTCCGAGATTGGACTTGGGCTCGATGCGATTTCAGCCGGATTTCCTCGGCCTGCACGGATGCGATTTCGCTGGGCACTTCCTTGAGCCCTCCTGAAGTTCCTATTCTGCATGAGCCGCATCGCAACTTGCAAATCTTCTCGAAAGTCATACCATTGACGCTCAAAGGAGCACCCACCCTCATGGAATCACTCGTAATTTTGGGCGCAAAGCGTACGGCTTTTGGCGCCTTCGGCGGAGCGCTGAAGGATCTGAGTCCAACCGATCTTGGTGTCGCCGCCAGTCGAGGAGCACTTGATCAAGCCGGCGTTCGCCCGGATCAGATCGACCACGTGATTGTGGGTAACGTCTTACATTCGGCTCCCGACTCGATCTACTCTCCCCGTCACATCGGTCTTAAGCTCGGAGTTCCTGTGCCGGTACCCGCCTTGGGCATCAACCGCCTTTGTGGTTCGGGTTTTCAAACCTTGGTCGAAGCTTTTCAACAGTTTCAAACCGGTGATAGCGAGATCGCAATTGTCGGCGGTATCGAGAATATGAGCATGACGCCATATCTGCTCCGGAATGGACGTTTCGGACTCCGGATGGGGAACCAGGAGATGGTCGATCAGATGACGGAGAGCCTGACGGACCTCTATGTTAGCGCCCCGATGGCGATCACAGCCGAGAATCTCGCCGTTCAATACGGGATCAACCGTGAAACCGCCGATCAGTTCGCGCTCGCCTCCCAACAGAAAACCAAAGCGGCGCAGGAATCCGGAATCTTCAAAAATGAGATCACTGCAATCACGCTCAAGAACAAAAAAGGCGAGGCGACTACCTTTGAATTCGACGAGCATCCGAAACCTTTGACGACCTTGGAAACGCTATCGAAACTAAAAACGGTTTTCAAAAAAGACGGCGTCGTCACCGCAGGTAACGCGAGCGGAATCGTCGACGGAGCGGCCATGCTCGTGGTGGCCACCGAGAAACGTGCTCGGAAGGAAAATCTAAAACCTCTGGCGCGTATGGTCTCGTATGGCATTACAGGTTGTGATCCTTCCATCATGGGCATCGGACCCGTCGAGGCTTGTCGTCAGGCGCTCAAAAAATCCGGTCTTTCCCTCGCGCAGATGGACCTGATCGAAGTGAACGAAGCCTTCGCTCCGCAGGCCCTGGCCGTGCAAAAAGCGCTAGAGATTCCCGGAGAAAAATTCAATGTGAATGGTGGCGCGATCGCAATTGGACATCCGCTTGCGGCGAGTGGCGCGCGAATCATGACTCATCTCACGCACGAACTCTTGCGTAGAAAACTTCGCTACGGAATTGGCTCGGCCTGTATTGGCGGAGGGCAGGGAATTGCCGTGATCATCGAGTCGCTCGGATGAAAAATCGCAGGAAATGGGTGCTTTATATTTTTCTCATCGTTTTCGCGGTGCTTTTCGCTCGCGAGGCAAGCCACGTTTTCCAACAGGCCAGCTGGTCGAGAGGACCCTAGATCATGAATATCCCTCAAGTGACGGAACTCGAACTGCTCGGGCAGAGATTCAAACTCAAAACGAGCCATAGCGAAACGGATCATGCTGCTCGAGTTTCGGCATTCGTGAAAAATCGTTTGGATGAGGCTCAAGCCAAGTTCAAAGGTATCCATCCTCCGCACGTCATCGCAATCCATGCGTACTTCGAACTTGCCGAAGAATACCTTCGAGCTCAAACGAGGGTTTCCGAGCATCAAGCGGAAATGAAATCAGCGATTGAATCCATTCTATGAACAAACCTGCGGACATTCGTCGAGACTACCTGGATCGTCGTCGTGCCTTGAGTGCAGACGATCGCGAAAAAAAGTCCCGCCAGGCGTCCGCGCGCCTCATGGAATTGATCTTGTCCCTACCACAAATCGAGAAGTCCGAAGGCCTCAAGATCGCAAGCTATCGCGCGGATCAGGCGAGTGGGGAAATTGATCCGTCTGGCATCCTGGAAGAGCATGCATTCGCGGCGGCTTACTTCTTCTATCCGCGTGTCTTGAATCGCTCTGAAGGTACCATGGAGTTCTGTGCGCCGGTGACGGAATTGGACTGGGTACAGGGTGCGTTCGGGCTTTACGAGCCTCGCAGAGAGCTTCCGGCCGTGCATCCGATGTCGCTCGATCTGATCGTGGTCCCCGGTGTGGTCTTTGACCGCGAGGGGGGGAGAGTCGGTCGCGGCGGTGGATTCTATGATCGGTATTTAAATCAAGCTTCGCAGGCGCTGAGGATCGGTTTTGCCTACGATTTTCAGGTCACCTCGAGATTGGTGACGTCGAATGCTTGGGACCAAAAAGTCGATTATCTGGTTTCAGAGCTCGAGATCATCGACTGCCACAGAAATTCAGCGTAGAACCGTCCCTGTCATGAAAATCCTGTATTTCGGAGACGTCTATTCCAAGCCCGGCCGGGACGCGGTCAAAAAAGCGATCACCCAGCTCGTCCCTCTGCATGAGATCGATTTTGTCGTGATCAACGGCGAAAACGTAGCGCATGGCCACGGCATTACCCCAGAAATGGCAGAGGAAATGTTCGAAGCGGGCGTCGATGTGATCACGACTGGCAATCATGCTTGGGATCAAAAACAGATCATCCCATACATGTCCCAAACCACTCGTTTGATCCGCCCATTGAATTACCCCCAGGTGGCCGCTTATCCAACGCCCGGAAGAGGTTCAACCGTAGTTGACTCGAAACGCAGTCGCAAAACTGCAGATGGTCGTCCGTTTAAACTAGGTGTGATTCAAGTGATGGGCCGGGTATTCATGGACGCGCTGGATTGTCCTTTTCAAGCGGCCGAGCGCGAGGCGGAGCGACTAAATAACGTAGGAGTCGATTGCCTTTTAGTAGATTTCCATGGCGAAGCCACCTCCGAGAAACAGGCATTCTCGTTCTATATGGACGGCAAAGTGAGTGCGGTGGTCGGTAGCCATTCTCATGTTCAGACTGCGGACGAACGAGTGCTGGTCGGTGGAACGGCAGCGATCACGGATGTTGGGATGTGCGGGAACTACGATTCGGTCATTGGTGTGAAAAAAGAAATCTCCATCCAAAGATTCCTCTCCAAACGCCCCATCCGTTACGAAGCTGCCGAAGGTCCGGGCGGTTACGGATGCGTAGTGATTGATATCGACGAAAAAACCGGAAAATCTCGCAGTATTTTGAGGCTGCGTGAAACGACGATCTAACGGCAGATCTCTTTAGCAGCGGGTGCCGCCGCACTCGTCGAAAACTTTGCAGGAGCTGCCTTTGCAGCCGCCTCCCGGTTTTCCGCAATCCTCGGAGTCGCAGGTCTTTGTGGACTCAAAAGACCAGGTCTTTTCCATTGAATTCAATGCATTGAGGGCCAGGTCGAGCGTGGAAAATTCGCGCTCAAAGACGAGCCCCCCTTCCTCATGATCAACGATATAGGCGAGATAAACACCTGATTCCTGGCGGGAAATCCCTCCCATCAAGGTCTCGTTGACCAAAAAACCTTTTTCAAAATTCTGCACGGTTAGCATTTGCATTCGTTTTTAAAATCGCATATCACTACAAACTCTTCAACAGTAGTGGGGACATAGCTCAGTTGGTAGAGCGGTAGCTTTGCAAGCTATAGGTCTGGGGTTCGACTCCCCATGTCTCCACCAAAAACTAAAAAAGCCTCGGTTCTTCGGAACCGGGGCTTTTTTAGTTTTTGGTGGAACAGAGCTCTTATACGCACCCCTAGGTCTCCATTCGTTCAAATGAATATGATCCTTCGATAACTTTTGTGAAAAACCCGAGCCTCATTTCAGTGAACGGGGCTCGGGTTTTTGAGTTTGCTCATCGTCTAGAACGACGGTCGAATGATCAGTCCTGATTTGGATCGCATCAGTTGAGAAACGTTTTTCTCGAGTTTGACGGCACCTAATACAGTTTCTGCGTCTGCGTTTTTGATGAAATTGAGTTCCGTCCAAGCGTCTCCACCGGCAGATACGACTTCGTTCATGTGCTTTTTACCTGCGCGATCGATCAATGCGTAGGATTTGGATGATAGGCGCGGATCTGCTTGTGTAAACAGCGCAAAAAGGTCGCTCACTCGGACGCTGATTCGAACTGCCGTCGCATAATTGCTAAATACCCGATCCAAAGTGAACGTATGTAGGGTGCAAGGTGCCACGAATCCCGTTTCTTCGCGAATCTCGCAGGCAGTCCCGCCGTCCGACGAGAAATTCACCTCAAAAGATGACTTGCGATAGGGAACAATCGCGCTGACGAATGGGATATTGAACGGATTTTTAATCGTCAGATCCATTTTGGCTTTTGCTTTGGCCATTCTGGCCTGATCAACGTTTGCTTTTGCAGACGTGGTGAAAAGCGCGACTACTGAAAATACGACGAATCCAAAACGGCTCATTCTATTGCGTGCGTTCATTTGATTACTCCCAATCGAAAATGTGTTGATGAGGAGCTATAATGCAGCTGTTGTACCAGTTGAAAGTTTTGACATCGGTCGCCTAACTGCTTGAATTCAATGGCCCAAGTAAGCGTGGGTCATGAACGACACAAGTTTTGAAAATAGTCAGGCGTCAATCTCGATTGGTCAGCTCCTTTAGAGCTCGACGCTACAGCGATAGTAGGGATTCAGGAAGTCAGGCGATCCCGCGTGAGCACCAAAAAGAGTGCATGTGACGTGTTCGAATTGCCAGGTAGTGAGGTTCACCGAGTTTTCAAGAATACGTGCCCCGGGCATCTCCATGACTCTGTCCATCAGCCGTTCGGCATCCGAACCGACAACCGCGACTTGAATCTGAAGGAGGGGAACTTCAGTAGCTTGACCTGAGTGCGGGATCAGCGACGTGAGAACCACTAGGCTGATCGTCCAGATGTTGTAGTGATGAGGAATCATTTGAATGGCCGCCTTCTCTAGTCACGATTGAGAGCAATTGGTCTGCCAATTCATTTTGTACCGAAAATCCTATGGCACTTGTTTCTGATGGCGAGAGAAGCATGACGTTGCAACTTATCACGCAAATACTTGGCCTATCTCCTGCATTGATTGTGTGTATCCTCGTGGATCGAGACGCCTTGGGGGATTTTGCCTCACATGAAGTGAAGCAAATAAATCTGTGAAGGAGAACAGCATGAAAAATGTCAAAAATTCTGCCCGTTCACGCATGAAACAAAAAGTTTCTGAACTCACGAAACGTAGAAAAACCAAAGTCGCTTCGACGAAACGTAAGAGACTTTTTTCTATCAGCGGATTCATACCGACGTTTCCGACACGAGCAGAACTTCAACAGGAACTTCAATATTGGAGCGATCTAGATCCGCTTCGTCTAGAGGACCTGGCCGTAGCATAAAAAAACGGCCGCCCCGAGGGGCAGCCGTTGCACGGATTCACCAATATTGGGTGAGAGCCTTATTTTACGCCGGCGTAGAGTCGATGAACATCGTCGTGATCGTCGATGGCAGTCAGAAAATCAGCAACTTCTTGCATTTGATCAGCCGGAAGTTCGAGAGCATTCTTTACCTGCCAACTGAGTTCAGACTTGGTTACCGTCCATCCAGCCTGAGTCAGCGCCTCAGTGACCGCGGCAAGATCGGAGGTTTCGGTAAAGAATCGTCCACCTGATTGTCCCGCTGTGAGATCTTCGGCATCCAAGACTTCGACGTTTTGTGCTCCAGCTTCGATCGCCGCGGATTCAAGATCAATCTTCGTCTGAGTGGTCGTTGCTTCCACCACTCCTAGGCGATCGAACATCCAAGAAACGGATCCACTGTTTCCGATTTGTCCTTTGCGAAACAAGACTCGGAGATCAGCCGCAGTCCGGTTCTTATTGTCCGTGAGGCATTCAACGATGAGCGGAACTTGGTGGGGCGCGAATCCCTCGTAAGTCAGAGTTTCGAATTGAACTCCATCATCTAACAATCCGGCGCCTTTTTTTATCGCGCGATCGATCGTATCGCGGGTAACTGAGCCCCTTTTTGCTGACTCGATCGCCGCACGAAGGCGAGCATTTGATGCCGGGTCAGGTGAACCCATCTTTGCCGCGACTTGAATTTCTTTCACCAACTTGCCATGCATTGCGCCTTTTTTTGCCGCGTTTGCCTGGCGACCGGCGTGTTTCCACTGAGCTCCCATTTGATTCTCCTTAACGGTGACTTCTTGAATTTTGCGTTGCTCTCTTTTTACACCTTTTGTCGCGTTTCGCTCAATTCTGATTCTTGTTCTCTCAAATTTGAAAAAAACTGGGCAATTTTAGAGTCAAAAATGCAATATTCCGCAGTTTAGGTTGGCAAGGGCTTTGCTAACTACCCCTCTATCGAAGGGGATAGAGATGAGTATGGACCGTGCAATTCACGATCAATTGGCCAATTTCGCAGACACTAACGTATGGGAGAATCCGCATTGTGGACCTGATTCTGACGAAAAGTCGTTTTTAGATGGCGATTTCAACGAATGGATCCACGAGTTCATTCGCCAGGAGGCCCTTGTGCAGGGAAAAACGGTATTTGGACTTACAGAAGCATACGCTTTGGCTGTCGAAGGGTGGGGGGCGGTCCTTGGTGAGAGATTTTTGGTGAAATGCATTCGCCATTCTATCCAGGAACTCGATGGCCAAACTTTGGAGTTCACGCATTTGCCCGTCCAAATTCAAAAACATGCCTTGAATCAACTGCGTTTCATGAATGTCTAAAAATCAGCCTAAAAAGGCCAAATAATTTCAAAAAAATAGAACGTTCCGGTGGGAAATGTGCTCAAGGGAAATCGTGGATTCAAAAAAATTTCATTTTTTTTGAAAATACTGTTGCCAGTTTCGAATCAGATAGCGTAAACAGTGATTCCTCCCGCGATGAACCGGTTACGAAAACGAGACATCTTCGGGACGTTCTTTGAAAACTAGGATGAATATTTGTGAAGAGAGAGCGGGCGTAGGCATGCTGAATTCTTCTGGTCTGACTTGTCAGATTAGTAAAGAACAGTGATGTCGAAACACCGATCAAAT
>JAIXQO010000002.1 GCA_027485695.1 Pseudomonadota bacterium | reverse complement strand
TCTCTCTATCTCTCTATCTCTCTATCTCTCTATCTCTCTATCTCTCTATCTCTCTATCTCTCTATCTCTCTATCTCTCTATCTCTCTATTTGCCGAGAAGCCGACGTACTTCGCCTCTGAGGTTCGTTTGGAGCCGTTTGGCGAGCCCCGCGGTCGGAGCAGGGACTGGTTTTTGATCAGTCAATGCGGCCCCATAGACTGCTCCCCAATACGCAGTCGCCAGATCGCGCGACTTATAGGCGGAATCCACTTTGAGTGGCAAGAAGCCGACCGGCCAAAGGTTCCGGTTCTGGCTCAAGCTGGAGAGCTCATAGGCAAGATGGATTCCAAATGCGTGCAGGATCGCGTTGTCTCGCGAGACGCCAGATTTGCGGAGGCGGGTCACCCAGTACGCCGTCGAGTAGAAGTGGTATGCTCCAGGTGAGAATGAGCTCGGGTCCCTTTTGAACACTGCTGCCGGAAAGTGGGCTTGGTGCTTGACGTCGGTTGCGCCGACGACTCCAAGCTTGAGGTCTTGAGCGAGCTCGGCGTTCGTTTTTAAGAGTTCGTCCACCGAGATTTTTGGCAATTCTTGGGAGAGCGCCCAGCTGAGGTGCTCCTTGGATTCAGAGAGATCCTGAAACAACACCGCGATTCGTTCGAGTGCCTCAAACTTAGATGAAGACTCAGCAACGCTGACGCTCCAAAGATTGAATTCGGGAGAGTAGCGGTGATAGAAGTTCACGTTTCGAAGGTAGCCCACGGTAGACGATGATTTCAGGAGAGGCGCCAGGCGGTCGGTATGGATCGCCGTGATTGCGATTTTTTTCACTTCGTCTACGGGAGCCTGGAAGGCGTGCGCAAGCCGCGTGTACTCCGCGTCCGAGAGTTTGCCACTGAAAGAAATGATCTCATCCAGTTTTCGTCCGTCGCTCAAGCAGGTCGAGAGGTCGCGGGTCGCACGGTACTCTGAACAGAGTCGGAATTGGACGGCTTGAAGCGCGGTGCCACGCAGAAAGGGATTGGTACGAACCCACGCGCTCGGGTCGTTGCCGGCCCCGGCTTCTGGCACGAATGCGAGGAGCGTCGCGATGAAAATGGAGTTCGAAATTTTCTTCATAAAAAAGGCGCGAGAGCAGTCTTGGCTCCCGCGCCCATACATTTCAGATTAGAGGGAGCACTTCGCTTTGCCTTTTTGGGCTTCGCGAAGTTGGTTCAAGAGTTTGCGCTTGCTGTTGCACTGGTTGAGAGCGCTCAGGTAGCCGAACACGTTGGATGAGCCGTCTGGGTTGGTTGCGTCGGTCGTGTTGATTTCCGTGTCATTCTCAAGTTTGTGCGAATAAGTTTCCGAGCCAGCAATTGGGGTAACCGTTTGGTTCCAGAAGCTACCGGTCACCGTTGCGCGGTAGGTTTTGTATTCTTGGCAGACCGTGGCAGGAAGGGTGGCTTCAAAAACGTCTCTCTGATTGAACGAGTCGTATTTGGTGGTGATCGTGCAGTTTCCTACTGCGACGACAATTTTGTTGTCCGTTTTGTCGGTTCTCGTTTGTTCTTCGGCGAATGCATTGAAAGAAGCGGAAACGGCAACTAAAGCGATCATGAACGTTTTCATAAAGGACCTTTCTGAAGGAGGTTGAAGGTCCTTTAACTAAGTGTATCTAAAACTCGTGTAAAGTGATTTTGCTTCAATGATACGAGGAAATATCGAGGAATTTTTATTCCTCGAACGTGACTGCTCAATGTCCGTCATCAGGAATGATTCACGGAGGCACCCATGAATCGGTAGTAACAGATCAGTGGCAATCAGGAATTGCCTCGGTCTGCGTCGGCGTCGGGCTCGGCGTGACCGTCATGGTGGGAGTAGGTGTCGGAGTTCCCATCGGGCGGATCTCGATGTCCGCACAAGAGTAATAGAGCGACGGCGGATTATTCTCCGTCATGTACTGAATCATTTGCAACGAGCACTGAGTGCAAGGCGTATTGGGCACCGTGACGGTTGCTTCGTATTGGTGGACGTCTTTGACGTCGTCGACTTTTGCGACCCAAATGTTTTGATCGAATCCGGCATCGTTTGCCGGTGAGAATGCCACTCGGTAGTAACCGGGGTGATCGACCACTTCTTCCCATTGGAGTTTAAGCGTCTGACCAGCGACGAGGATGGTTGGATTGTTCGTTCTAGGCACGTTCCCGCAAGGGCCGGTTTTCAAACCTGTACTATTATTTCGCGGCGGGGTTGTGCCATTGAGTTTGAAACGCGCGTGGGCGAGAGCGTCGCTCGACATGAGCACGATCGATAGGAGTAAAACGGCGGTCTTATGTGCGTGCTTCATGGGGTTTCTCCCGTTTGCGTTTGAGCAGCAGAGAGTCGAGGCACCACGCTTTGGCAGCGCGCGATCGCGGCTAGCAAGGATTCTTTGAGTTGGTCACCCGGGCTCGCGGTGAGAAAAAGATCTCCGTCTTTGAGCTCGCGCTGATGGCATACGTATTCAGTGCGGTTGAATTCTCCGCCCATCTCGAGATCTTGGGAGCTAGTCTCCGGAAGACGAGCAGCCTCGCTCGTGTCGAAATATTGGGTCGACAATTTCATACAGAAACGGCCGCCGAGTTCAGGCAGCTCGCCACACTCTTGTTCGGTAGTTTTTGTATTGCGGGTTTTCGGGCTGAAAACGCGCCGATAACATTCGTATTGCGCGGGTTCGGAGCAGAACGTGGATGTGATGGCAACGTTCGCCGAAGCCAAGCGTCGACTGACTTGAGCAATCTTTTTCGAAGAGTCGACCGTACAGTTGTTGATGGAGCTATAGAAAGTCGATGAGGTTTTCTCACGGATCTGGTTTTTCATTTCCAGGCATCCACTTGAAAACACCAAAGTTGCAATGATAATGCATGTACCCCTTGAACCCATAGTAGCTATGTTATCGGAATAATCGATCGAGAGCGCGAGTGTCGCGGGTGACTCACCTCCAAGTCGTACTCATTCGACGAGGAGAGTTGCAGCCCGAGAGATCGTTAGGTTTCGGACGATTCAATGCCCGCAGCAGGCACGCGGGGCTCTTGCCTGAGAGGTTGCACGGCGACGAGTCCCTGCGCGGATTCGATCTGAATTGGCGCAAATGTATGCTCGAACGACGCGCGTGAGGCGGAGAGATCCAGCCAAGTCTGGCCGATCTCCGGCAAGTCGTCGAGCGAGATCAAGTCTTGAGATGCGCCCAAAATCGCGAAATGAAGCACGTTTCGAAGTTCACGCAAATTGCCGGGCCATGTGTGATTCTTGAGGCGGTTGAGAGCTTCGGGGGTGAACCCCTTTATGTGATTTTTCTGAAGTGAGTGCGCAAGTTCATGGAGGAGTATGACGGCTAGGTCCTCGAACTCCGACTTGCGTTCACGAACAGCGGGAATGCGCAGTACGTGGTCTTTGAAAAACGGGTAGAGCGACCAATCGGCGCGCGGAGTCTCCAGCGCGGTCACGAAAATCCTCGCGGGCACGAGGGAGTACAGTCTCAGCCCCGATTCAGCGCTGTCCCGTTCGACGGTCTTGTTTCTCAGGCAACGCTCCAGAATGAGACTCTCGGCTCCATTCATCGATTCGAGTTCTGGGAACATGATGGAGCCGGTGCCGGCGTCTAGAATTTGAGATTCCCAAGTGGACCTGCGATTCAGGAGTACGACCGGGCGGCCGACGCGTGGGCCATGCTCGTGAATCCAACGGGCGAAACCGCCTTTGCCGGAACCATTTTCGCCGATGAGTAAGCAGGGCGTTTCATCGTCTTGGGAGGCGAGAAATCCGGAGCGGCGTAATTTACGAGGGATGAGCGAAACCCAACTCATTTAGACAACTTTCTACGGTATTTATACCGCCGCGTCAAATTAGAGCTCCAAAGGGGTGTGTGTATGCGTTTAATAGATAACAAGCCGTAATAAACACCTTTATTTATTTAATGGTTAGATTCATACAAAAGGGCTAAACCTTTTTGTATGAAAGTACTCACGGTTGATTATCGAAATCCTGAAGCCCCAGCCCAGTTTGCCGAGTCACTTAAGCGTACCGGTTTCGCGGTGATTCGCAACCACCCCCTGCCGCAATCGTTGATTGGGGATGTGTTTAATGACTGGAAGAACTACTTTGCGTCATCGGATAAAATGAATGACCGTTTTGACCCGAAAACTCAGGCCGGTTATTTCCCGTTCAAGAGCGAAAACGCCAAGGACAGTAAGATCAAAGACCTGAAAGAGTTCTATCACTTATTTACGGAGACTCCGGTTCCCGCTTCGGTCGGCCCTCGCACTAAACAGCTCTATGGACAGATGACTGATTTCGCCGTCGAACTCCTGGGCTGGATTCAGAACAATACTCCGGACTCCGTGCGCTCCAAATTCTCGGTGCCGCTCACCGATATGATCCAAGGATCCAAAGAAACGCTCCTGCGTCCGATTCACTATCCACCACTGACCGGTGAAGAAGAAGAAGGCGCCATCCGCGCGGCCGCTCATGAAGACATCAATCTCATCACGATTCTCCCAGCCGCAAGCGCGCCTGGCCTCGAAGTTCGCGATCTGGAAGGCAACTGGCACCAAGTCGAGTGCAACCCAGGCGACCTGGCAATCAATGCAGGCGACATGCTTCAGGAAGCATCGGGTGGTTACTACATTTCGACCACCCACCGGGTGATGAACCCTCGCGGACCGGAGTCTCGGATGCCGCGCTACTCGATGCCACTTTTCCTGCATCCACGTGCGGACATTCGTCTCTCGGAAAAACACACGGCTGGCACTTATCTCGATGAGCGCCTCCGTGAAATCGGCCTCCTCAAGGCCGGCGAAACCAAGGCGTCGAAGTCTTAGTCTTCGATTTTATTTTTTACTTTTTGTATGAGCCCGAAGTGTTTCGCTTCGGGCTTTTATTTTTGTCAGTCGAGAGTTGACTCTCGCGGTGCGCTTCGTTAAACGGCCTCCAAATATGATTTCTTCAGGAGGTTTTATGAAGGCTTTCATGGGCATTTTGGCTGCGATTTTCGTGGTGGGTTCAGTTTCGAATGCGAGCGCCGGTGAATTCAACCGCCTCTGCCGTCTCGCTCAGCGCGCGAGTGGTTCGGCGATTTACTACTCGAACGGCCAAGTGTTCACGTATTCGGCCGGCACGGTCGGAGCGACCTGGTATCACAAGAATGGCAATGTAGCGACGTACGCAGCTGGTACCCAGGGTTCCACCTGGTATTACGACAACGGCAATGTGCTCGCTTATTCTGTGGGGACCGAAGGAGCTACTTGGTACCACTCCAATGGAAACGTGTTTACTTACGCCGCAGGCCGAGTCGGTTCGACTGTGTACTACGATAACGGCACGGTCATGACCTATGCGAACAAAACCCAACGTGCGACCACTTATCACAAGAACGGACAAGTCCTGACGTACTCGGGTTACGTCGATGCACCACGTGTATCGGTCTATCCTTGCGCCGAAGTGGATCCGGATCTGGGACCAGAAGCGATCTATCCATAGTCGTTCGAACGTAGATTTAGGAAATAAGAAGGCCCTTTTCCGGTCGGGAAAAGGGCCTTTTTTTGTGCAATATTTCGAGGCGGCGGTTAGCGAGCCACGTTTCTGAACTTTTCGAAGTACTGGTTGATATAGAGCGATTTCGGATCAAACTCATCCCGCGCCTTGAAGTAGCGCGTGTAATGATCCCGGTTATAGATCCCCTGGTCGATAGCGTACTGGAAAATCCAGTCGTCGTTTTTGGCGGAATGCGGGACCGCGCGGTACTTGCTGATGAGCGTCTTGAACATCTCTATGCGGAGCTTGTTCAGGTCGTCTTGGATGTTCTGATCCATGTTGAAATACCGGTACTCAAAAAAATCCGCCATGATGTAGCGTTTTTTAGGGCCGTTTTGCTCGACGTGGGAGAGAAAACTCGAACCGTTCGATTCCGCAAACCGCAGCATCACGCCTGTCATTGGTAAACAGAGTTTGTTTTTATCTGAGAACTCCTGGATGAAATTGAGCGCCTCGTAAGTGCGGCTTTCTTCGATCGCAAATGAGAGGTCATGGATATTGAAAAGCGGGTTTGTGTTCTCGATGTGCCGACTCAAGAAAATCTTGGAAGATTTACCGACGACGGTGAAAGCTCGCTCTTCGCCGCCGCTCTTGGAGACGCCTTTGACGAAAACCGAGTCATTGAGCACTTGTTTCACGCGCAAGTCCGAGACCTTGCACATGTAAGAAGGGTGAGTTTTCCCGTAGTGCATGAGGTATTTGGCGGCTTTGCCGCGGAAACCGGAGACATCGTGCACCAGCATGACGTTCTCGGCGCCGTGCTCGGCCGCATCCGTTGTGCGGTTGAAACAGATGCGGATCGCTTTTTTCGTCGGACCGAAAAACCAGGCGACCGTATGGAATTCGCAGAGCTCGCCCCAGTTGATCTTCTTATTCTCGCGGTCTAGGAATCCTGGGCCATCGATTTCATTCATGGTCGCACGCAAGTTGAAATCTCGCTCGATGCGGACGCGCAGTTTATAGACGTAGCCCATGTTTCCGAGGTGAACGAGGGCGGCTTTGAATTTGTCGCCGTCGGCCGGCTTTAAGGTTTTCTCGTTTCCGTCGAGGTCGAGGAAGGTCATTTCCTGGATGTTTTGTGATGAAACGCCGTATTCGCCCCGGAAACTGCCGTGCGACCCAGTGGCGGTCATACCTGCAAGCGTGGCCGCTCTTAGGAACGGATAGCCGTAGCCCAACGTATAGCCGTGGCGATCGAGGTAGTCCCAGACTTCGCCGAGTTGAGCTCCGGATTCGATCTCGACCCAAGGGTTTTTCTCATCTTCGTTCAATTTCAGGACGCGGTTCAAGCCTTTGGTCACGACTGCGTACTCCTCAGTGCAGATGAGGGAGCTTGCGGAGTGGCGGCTGCCGACGAAACGGATTTTCTTAGCGCCGCGGCTCTTGAGGTCGCGGAGAACGGCTTTCATTTCTTCTAGGCTTTTTGGCTCAAAAACGTTCTGTACGTTTCGGCACTGCGTTCCCATATTATAGCCCGAGATCGGGAGACGACCGCAGTCGAGTGGGCAGGAGACGTTGGTTTCGCCGATGTCGGCTTCGCATTTCTGATTTCCGCAGTGGAGGGATTTGCGGAGGGCTTTGCGGATGTCGGCGCGGGTGTGCGAACTGTGTACGGTATCGTCAAAAACTGTTTCCAAGGTGTCATCGCTCATCGCGTTCCACCCGTCCAGGTCTTGGAGGAGATTTGCTTCGTTTTGAATCATCTGACGGGCTTCGAGTGCGCGGGCGCGAGTATCACTCGGGGTACGTCGGACCTGGTTGAATTGGGAAATGGCGGCCTCAAATGAGCGGGAGGCCTCGGTCGGACTATCGTTCCTCGCGTGAGTTTCCGTCAGGGGGGAACGGGGGGGCGCATCGGGAGCAGAGACGGGGCGCGAGCAAGCCGAAAACCCAGAGAGAGTGAGGCCAACGATCAATAGTCGGTGTAGTTTCATGGATTCCATTCCTCGACTTAAGAGGTTAATGGAATTTTAATCTGGATAGGATGATGGTTTTTTGACGCCCGCTCAGCTCAGTGGGAAATCGTTCGTCTGGTGGGGCATCGTTCGTTCCACAATTTAGACCAAAGTCTCTGAAATCTTGAGAAAAAAGGGTGACATTTCACCCGGGCTGACGCATTTTTTAAAGCATTCCGACCGCTCATTTATAAAGAGGTATCCCATGCCGAGAGCTTTTCGCGCCGTCACGTTTTTCCTCCCGCTCCTTCTGATTGCTGCCGCGCAAGCTGCAGGCCCTAAGGTGGCTTTGGTTTTCGACAAGGGAGGCAAGGACGACAAGTCTTTTAACGCTTCGGCCTATCAAGGCGCGATGGAAGCCAAAGACAAACTCGGCGCCTCGATCAAGTACGTCGAAGCCTCGGACGACAACGCGTTTGAGAACCTGCTCAAGAACTTCTCCAAAAAAGATTTCGACCTCATCATCTCGATCGGTGTGAGCCAAGCCGACGCAGTAAAAAAAGTCTCTGCCCAGTTTCCGAATAAGAAATACCTCCTCGTGGATGCCGAGGTTACGGCGCCGAACGTTCAGAACGCGCTTTTTCAGGAGCACGAAGGTTCCTACCTCGTGGGCGCGGTCGCTGCTCTTGCCTCGAAAACCGGCGTCGTCGGTTTCATCGGCGGCATGGATATCCCGCTCATTCGCCGTTTCGAAATGGGCTATCAGGCTGGCGTGAAAAAAGTGAACCCAAAAGCCAAGGTCATCTCGAACTACGTCGGCGTGACCGGCGATGCTTGGCACAATCCTCCCCGCGCCAAAGAACTCGCACTCGCGCAGATCTCATCCAAGGCTGATGTGATTTTCCACGCCTCGGGTGCCTCGGGTGCCGGCGTGTTCGACGCCGTCGAAGAGAAAAAGATTTTCGCTATCGGCGTCGACTCGAACCAAAACTGGGTGAAACCCGGTCGCGTGCTGACCTCCATGCTCAAACGCGTGGATCGTGCGGTATTTGCTTCGATCGAAGCGATCAAGAACGGCTCGTTTAAGAACGGTACCACTCGTTTTGGTCTCAAAGACCAAGGCATCGATTGGGCAATCGATTCGAACAACCAGGCGCTGATTACGAGCGACATCAAATCCAAAGTGGACGCAATCAAGGCCGATATCATCTCGGGCAAGATCCAAGTCCCTGACTACTACACGAACAAAAAGTAGTTCGAGAGCCATCGGACAAGTTAGGATCCCGCTGAGGTCATGAGCGTTTTAGACACTAGCTTTGTAGTCGAGTTTCGTTCGGTCTGTAAGTCGTTCGGCTCGGTCCGAGCGAGTGATCAACTCTCTTTTCAGGTGAGAAAAGGCTCCATCCACGGAATTGTGGGTGAGAACGGTGCCGGCAAATCGACGGCCATGAAACTCCTCTACGGTCTCTATCGCGCCGATTCCGGCGAGATCCGAGTGAATGGTCAAACCGCCCAGTTCCGTTCTCCGCTCGACGCCATTGCTTGGCACATCGGAATGGTTCACCAACATTTCATGCTCTCGCATCCGCATACGGTGCTGGAGAACATCATCTTAGGAGTGGAACCTCGGAATCGTTTTGGATTCATCGACCGCGAAGCCGCTAGAAAAGACATCCGAGAACTCGCCAAACGTTACGGACTCGAAGTAGATCTCGATGCACAAGTCGAATCACTCCCGGTCGGCGTGCAACAACGGATCGAGATCTTGAAGGCGCTCTATCGTCGCGCGGAAATCCTGATCCTCGACGAGCCCACCGCAGTGCTGACGCCTCCGGAGGTCGATTTCTTGTTTGAGAACCTTCGCCGCCTCAAGGACGAAGGCAAAACGATCCTCTTGATCACGCACAAGCTTCGCGAGGTGATGAAGTACACCGATCGCATCACCGTGTTTCGCGCCGGCCGCGTGAGCGGAGAACTCGATACGGCGAATACGTCGGCATCTGAGATCGCGTCGATGATGGTGGGACGCGCGATCGAGAGCAAGTTCGAACGAAAGACGGTCACTCAAACGAAACCCGTGCTCGAAGTGTCCGATTGGTCACTCTCACTCGATGGCACGAAGAAGCTCGAAAAACTAAATTTCAAAGTGAACTCGGGCGAGATCGTCGGCATCGCCGGGGTCGAAGGCAACGGACAGAACGAACTCGTTCAAAGTTTGCTGCAACTTTTCTGGCGTCAAACGGTTCAATCGAGCGGCAAGATCCGTTTCGAAGGTCGGGAGATCCAGTCTCTTCGTACTCGAGATATCTTGGATCTGGCAATTAGCTGCATCCCGCAAGATCGCCATCGTGAGGCGGTGCTGCTTTCGCAAGACTGCTACGAGAATTTCATGCTCGGACAGATCGACTCGTTTACCAAAAACGGATTCATCGAGTCTCCGCGTTTGCACCAGACGGTGGCCGAACGCATGGAAGCGAACGACGTGCGTCCGCGCGCACCGGAGCTCCACCTCCGACATTTTTCGGGCGGTAATCAACAGAAACTCGTGATCGCGCGCGAGCTCGAGAAAAAACCGAAATTCTTGATTGCCGGCCAACCGACTCGCGGCGTGGATATCGGCGCGATCGAGAAAATCCATGAGAAACTGATTGCCGCCCGCAACGACGGAATGGCGATTTTGCTCGTATCCTCTGAACTCGATGAGGTGCTCGCGCTCTCAGATCGCATCCTCGTGTTTTACGAAGGGCGGATCGCGGGCGAGTTTTCGCGTGAAACCGCGAACGAGCGCGTACTGGGCGAGTATATGGGAGGCGCGAAATGAGTAGAGACTCCGCAAGACGACGAACCGTTCAGGTATTCGAGTCGGTGATCTCAGTCGTGTTCGGGATCGCAGCCGCGCTCTTGGCCGTGGCCCTCATTGGCGATTCTCCGATCGTCGTCGCAAAAGTTCTTTTTAAAAGCGCATTCGGCTCTCGCGAAGATTTTGGCTGGACGCTCTACTACACGACGCCACTCATTTTCTCGGGTCTCTCCGTGATGATGGCGTTACGTGCAGGACTGTTCAATATCGGCGGCGAGGGCCAGCTCCTTTGGGGAGCGATGGGGGCCGTCATCGTCGGTCTTAAACTCCCGGAACTCTCGCCCGTACTGGGCTCGACCGCTTGTATTTTGGGTGCCTTGGTTTTGGGCGGCATCTGGGGTTTTATCCCGGGTTATTTACGCGCCAAGCGCGGTTCGCACGAAGTCATCCTGACGATCATGCTGAACTTCATCGCGGCGGGACTGACGAGTTACCTGACGCTCGATTGGTTCAAGAGCACGGAGAATCAGAATCCGGAGACAGCCTCGATCCCAGCACAATACATGCTGACTCGTTTCACGACCTTCGGTGATACTCCGCTGAACGTCGCTTTCATCTTGGCGATTCTTGCGGTCGTCGGAGCTTGGATATTTCTTTGGAAGACTAAGGCCGGCTATTCCATTCGAGCGGTGGGTGAGAACCCCGTGGCTGCTCGACAACATGGGATCCGTTCGGACCATGCGCAGATCATCGCCATGACGCTCGCAGGTGCACTCGCGGCGATGGCAGGTGTAAACGAAGTACTCGGCAGCGCCGGTAAGTTTCGCATGGGGTTTTCGGCTGATCTGGGATTCCTCGGGATCGCCGTTGCGCTACTCGGTCGTAAACGTCCGACAGGAGTATTGCTGGCGGCGTTCCTTTTCGGCGCGCTTCAAAAAGGTACGACTGACCTCGACGTCGAGACCGAAAAAGTCACTCGTGATTTCTCTCAAGTCCTCCAGGCGCTGATCATTCTCTCGGTCAGCTGCTCTTGGATCTGGAATTCATGGCTCAAGAAATGGATCGGAGGCGCCGAATGGAAGCGCTCCTAGGACTCTTGTTATCGACGCTTCGAGTGTCGACACCGCTCATTTTCGCTGCGATGGGGGGGCTACTCTCCGAGCGCTCCGGCGTCGTGCATTTGGGGCTCGAAGGATTTCTGCTCATTGGAGCGTTCTCGGGCGCATCGGCGGCGGCTATCTATCATTCGCCGTGGATTGGGCTCCTGTTCGCAATCGGCACCACTTCTGTTTTCGCGCTGATCTACGCAATCTTCGTTGTCAAACTCAAGAGCGATCAGATCGTCGCCGGTACGGCGATGAATTTCCTCGCGTTTGGCCTGACGCCGCTGCTGACCAAAAATTTGTTTGATTCCGGTGGAGCGACGCCGAGCCTGGAGATGACGGATCGTTTCGGATCTGAGCTGATGGTTTTCGCATTCCTCTGCGTCGCCATTATTTCGCTCGCTCTCAAGTACACGCGTGGTGGACTCTGGCTCCAATTCGCAGGCGAGCATCCCGAGGCGCTCTCCACCTCGGGTATCTCGGTCGTGCGCACGAGAATCACTGCAGTCGTATTGAGCGGTGTTCTCGCGGGCATCGGCGGCGCGAGTCTGTCGTTGTTCTTGTCATCGTCTTTTTCCAAAGGCATGACGGCGGGACGGGGATTCATGGCGCTTGCGGCGCTGATCTTCGGTAAATGGCGTCCGGTCCCGACTCTGATCGCCTGTTTGTTTTTCGGGCTGACCGATGCGCTTCAGATTCGACTTCAGGGAGTGCCACTTTTCGGTGGTGGACCGCTTCCGGTTCAATTCATCCAGATTCTGCCTTATATCGTGACGGTTCTGGTATTGGCTGGATTCATTGGTAAGTCCAAGGCGCCCGAGGCTCTCGGCCGACCGCTCTTGATCATCGCTGCAATGACAGGTCTCGTGGGTTGCACGAGGTTGCAAAAACCGGCACCCGTCGTATCACCCGTACCGACTACGACCGCTCAAATCAAAAAACTCGCGCAGCTCGCGCAAGGCGAAGCCGCCTTCTATGCGAACGAGATTTTTTCGGTGCTCTACGTGGAGTCGACCGGGCCGTCGGCCGAAGCTCGACAAGGTCTATTGTCTTCGCTTCTGCAGGGCGCTTCGGTGGAGGGGATCTATCGCGGTACGCTGCTCTCCTTGGATTTCGCAAACGAAATCAAGGAGTCCAAAACGGCAACAGACGCGGATCGCGCGCGAATCAACTCCGTGATTCCCAACGCACCGGTCTTCGCAAAATCCGTGGCTGCGGCAGGAACGCTTGCCGAGTTATCCAAGGTTCTTGCTGAAAAAGAGCTCAAAGATTTCTACCTCGCCAAAGACAAGGTCAATCATTACGTCGAACGAATGGGCCGCTATGCACAGCTGGTTGGGTCGGATTGGGGGCAGCACGCGCGCTCGATCACTGATCCGGCCGCTCATCGGCGATTTGCCGAGAAACTCTACCAAGATCGCGAAGAGAAGCTCGCTTCTGACCAGTTGCTCTGGGAGATCTTGAATCGTAGTCACCGTGTTTTGAATCGAAGCGTGGAAAAGAAATAAACTCTGAGAGAGAGGAAGTCGGTCATGGATCCATTGATCATTACTTGTGCGATTACCGGTGCGGAAACCACTCGTGAGTCCCAGCCGAATCTCCCGATTACTCCCGAAGAGCAGGCGATCGCAGCCGAAGCTTGTGTAAAAGCGGGTGCCTCCGTCATTCACCTCCATGTACGCGACGAAGCGGGCAAGCCTTCGCAGGACATTGAGCGATTCCGCGCGACGATTCAGGCGATCAAGAAACGCGTTCCTGAGGTCATCATCCAGATTTCGACGGGTGGTGCGGTCGGTGAGTCGATCGACAACCGCGCGAAACCGCTCACCCTGAAACCAGAAATGGCTTCCTTGAACTTAGGAACGCTCAATTTCGGAGACGATGTTTTTTATAACCACCCCAAAGACATCGTTGGCCTCGCCGAGCGCATCTATCAGAACGACATCATCCCGGAACTCGAGATTTACGAGATGGGGATGCTCGAGAGCGCGTTTCGTTACGTGAAAAAAGGCATCTTGAAGCCGCCTTTTCACTATCAGTTCGTCCTTGGGGTCCCAGGCGGAATGTCAGGAGAGCTCGAGAACCTGCTCCATTTGGTGCGTGCGGTACCGACCGGTGCACATTGGGGAGTGGCGGGAGTGGGCCGTTATCAACTGCCACTAGCGACGCACGCGATCCTCCTCGGCGGCCATGTTCGCGTCGGTTTCGAAGACAACGTCTATTACAAAAAAGGCGTACTTGCGTCCTCAAACGCGCAGCTCGTGGAACGCATCAAACGTTTGGCCGATGAACTTGGTCGCGAAGTTGCGACACCCGCTCAGGCTCGCGCACTCATTGGCGTGAAGAATCCATAGCTGTGCGGCAGTTCTCGTTTCAGTTGAAAAAAGATGAATCGCCCATGCGGGTCGATCATTGGATTTTCGAACAGCTCGAGCGGCTGGGCGAGTTTCCGGTCACGCGTTCCTTAATCCGAAAATGGATCTTGGACGGTAAACTCAAGCTCGTTCATTCGCCGGTCAGACTTCCGACTCGGTTCGCCCGCCCAGGCGAGAAATTCGTTTTGGAACTCGATGATCGAGACATTCCTCAGAAACTGGCCACAAATGGCGACATCCAGGCGCCGATCATTTTTCGTGACGAATACATCGTCGCCGTCTCGAAGCCTCCCGGGCTGCCGTCGCAGCCGACGCTCGATCCGAGACGGATCAATTTGTTCGACTGGTTAAAGTCGAGCCAGGGGTTTGAGTACCTCGGCCAACACCACCGCCTAGATCGAGACACCTCGGGTGTGATCGTATTCACGATCAGCGAGAAGGCGAACAAGGGTTTGGCCGACGCGTTCAAGGAACGTCAGGCCCAGAAAACCTATCTGGCGGTGGTCGAGAAACAATCCAAGCCATTTCCTGCAGTCGGCGAGTCGTTCCGCGTGAAAAATTTCCTGAAGCGTGGCGAGGGCAAGGCGGGCAAGATGCGTTCCGTGCGTTCAGGCGGAGATGTGGCCGAGACTGAGTTTATTGTTTTAGGAATCTCTCCGCAACGAGCCCTCGTTCAGGCCATGCCAAAAACTGGCCGAATGCATCAAATTCGAGTTCATCTGTCGGAGCTCGGGTTCCCGATCGTGGGTGATCGAGATTATGGAGCCCGGACTCCCGGGCGCACGCTCCTTCATGCCGCAGAACTGGTTTTGAATCATCCAGTTACACAGGCACCTCTTGTTTTAAAAGCGCCGATGCCGCAGGATTTTATCGAATGTCTGACCGCTTACAGACTCCCTCTGGGCCCCGAATTCAAGACTCCCTGATTTACCGAATGGTTGGACGCAATCGAATTCTCGCGGAACTGATCACGCGATACAGTCGTCCCATTTTCTACGGCTTACTCACGCTCGCCTTTTTGAACGTGCTCGAGGTTTTTCCTCCTCTGCTGTTGATGAAGACGATCGATGCGATCGCGGCGGGATCTCCGTTTTCGCTCATCCTCGGGTTTGCAGGCGCTTACGTCGTTGTCCATTTTCTCCAAGGGGTCTGCCGCTACGGTTGGCGGGTATTTTTGGTCCGCTCCTCGATCTCCTCGGGGCGAGATGTTCGTGCGGATTTCGTAAAAAAACTTTTTGAATTGCCACCGCGATTTTTCGACAAGAACCGTATCGGCGATTTGATGTCCAAGGCGAATGGCGATGTCGAGAGCGTACGGCAATTCGTGGGATCAGGACTGATCGTGCTTGCAGATTCGGTGTTTTTTCTGATCACGGTTCCGGTTGCGATGTTCTGGCTCGATGCGAGGCTCGCGCTCTGGGTGGTCGCGCCGATGCTCGCGGTACCGTTCGTTGTGCTTTTTTTCGAGGGGAGAATCCATTCGCGGTTCAAGGCTTCGCAAGATCATTTTTCGAAATTGAGCGCGTCGGCTCAGGAATCTTTGAACGGAGTTCGTTTGATCAAGGCGTTCGCGATCGAAGATCGTGTGACCCGCAATTTCGAGAAGCAGGGACGCGAATACATCGACCTCAACTTGCGTCTTGCACGAGTACAGGGAACGTTTGGACCACTCATGGATTTTTTCACGAGTCTGGGACTTGTGATTCTACTTTTCAAAGGGAGCACGCTCGTTCTTTCTGACGCCATCACGCTGGGAACGATGGTCGCGATGCAACGTTACGCACAGAAACTCGTTTGGCCGATGATGGCGCTGGGTTTCTCGGTGAGTTTCTATCAGCGTGCGCGCGCTAGTTCCGAGCGGTTGGAGGAAGTATTCGACCAAAAGAATGAAATCCTCGCGCCTTCTCAGCCCGGCCCCCGCAAGATTTCTGGCACCGTCGAGTTCCGTGATTTAAATTTTCGTTATCCCGGGGCGGAACGGGACGCGCTTAAGGGTATTCGTTTCGTCGCCGAACCTGGGACCCGAACCGCACTCGTGGGGTCGATCGGCAGCGGTAAAACCACGTTGCTCGGGCTCATTCCGAGGTTTTATCTTGCACCCGAGGGATCGATTCGAATCGATGGGCGACCGATTGAGGAATTCGATCTCGGCATCCTCCGGCGCTCGATCGCGTTTGTCTCTCAGGATCCTTATTTGTTTAGCGAAACGCTCGCGCGAAATGTCGTGTGGGGGGATCCGGAAAACGTGGATCGTTCGATGGATCGAATCATTGAGCAGAGCCAGCTCACGCATGATCTCGCGACGCTTCCCGAAGGACGTGAGACGTTGCTCGGAGAGCGGGGAGTGAATCTCTCGGGCGGTCAACGGCAACGGGTGGCGATCGCACGTGCTTGGTGGATCGATGCGCCGATCTTGCTTTTTGATGACACGCTCTCGGCAGTGGACGTACACACTGAAGAAAAGTTGCTCGGCGCCTTAAAACAAGAGTCCGCTTCCAAGACCTTGATCCTGAGTTCTCACCGCATTTCGAGCGTGCGAGAGGCGGATCAGATCTTAGTGCTCCACGAAGGAGAGATCGTCGATCGTGGTGTGCATTCCGATCTCATCCGCAAAAAAGATTCGCTCTATTCCCGCTATTACGAACAACAACGTCGGGCCGAAGACTTGGAACAGTTCCTCGAATCGCAAGGAGGGGCGACATCATGAGTTTGGATGCTTATATCGAAAAAGAGGATTTTCGCACCGCCAAACCAAGCTTAGTGGTCCTGGTCAAACTCCTGAAAGAGCTGTTCCAGCAAAAACGTTTCTTGGGCCTGGGAATCCTGTTCGTCATTCTGAGCACGGCGTCGGCGCTCTACGAGCCAACGCTTTTTGGACAAGTGATCGATGATGGAATCCTCAAACGTGACGTCGGATTGATCGAGCGTCTCGGAATGTTTTATTTCGGACTTCTCGTAATCCGTGCAGGAAGCCTCGTGTTCCAGGCCTATTTTTTTGAGAAACTCGCCCAAGAGATGATGCAGCGATTAAGAATGAAGGTGTTTCATCACCTGCAAAGGCTGCCGCTCTCGACCTATGATCGAACGCCGGTCGGACGATTGATCACTCGCTTGACCAATGATACCTCGTCTATGAATGAGATGTTCTCGGCAGGTTTTGTCACATTGCTGGGTAATTTTCTTCTCATCGTGGGTACGCTGATTTGGATTTTTGTTTTGAATTGGAAACTGGCCCTCGTTTCCGTTTTATCGTTTCCGATTCTGATTTATTTCTCGATTCATTTCAGTCGTAAACTCGTCACCTCGTATCGCGAAACCCGCATGCGTCTCAGTGCGCTCAATGCATTCCTAGCCGAGAACATCCTCGGCATGAAAACCGTGCAGATGTTCCGACGTGAGGCGCAGCAACTTGCGAGGTTCGACGAGACGAACGAGCAGTATTGCCAGGATCAGATGGCAAGCGTGCAGGTGTATTCTTATTTTCAGCCGCTCATCACGTGGTGCTCGGGGATCGCGGTCGCCACCGCTCTCGCATTCGGTGGAAATAAGGCAATCCAAGGTCAGTTGTCGACAGGGGAGCTCGTCGCGTTCACGTCTTACCTGGTATCGCTTTTTCAGCCGATTCGGGACTTCGTGGATCGCTGGACGATTTTTTTATCGGGAATGAGTTCAGCCGAGCGGATCTACGGACTACTTGAATGGGAAATCGAACCGGATCAAACCAAGCCTCTCGAGAGTCATTTTCAGTTCAATCGAGGGCGGGGTGAAATCGTTTTCGAAAACGTCACATTCGCCTATAACGGTGTCGACCCTGTGATTCGAAATCTCAACCTTCGGATCGCACCCAACGAGAAAGTCGGATTCGTCGGACATACGGGCGCAGGCAAGAGCACGATCATTTCGCTTTTGCTTCGTTTCTATCCGCCGACGAGCGGGCGCATATTGCTCGATGGTGTTGATCTTCAGGCGATTCCCGTCCGAGAATTGCGCGCAGTATTCGGCTTAGTACAGCAGGATGTTTTTACGTTCTCAGGAACGCTCCGGGAGAATATATCGCTGTGGGGAGATCGTGAGATTTCAGATCGCTATCAGCGCTTGGCAGGTGCGATCGGGATTGAACCGCGTCTGGACCTAGAACTAGACGAACGCGGAAGCAACCTTTCGGCAGGAGAACGCCAACTCTTGTCGTATTTGCGTGTAGCTGAGCGGGAACCCCGTATTTGGCTACTTGACGAGCCGACATCTCAAATCGATTCTGAGACTGAGAAACGACTCCTGGAGCAACTCTTCTCCGAATCTGCTCAGAGAACATTCCTGATGATCGCCCACCGTTTGTCGACCGTAAAACAAATGGACCGCATCGTTGTTTTGAATCGGGGTGAAGTCGCGGAGATGGGTACGCATGAGGAACTGATGAAACTGGGTGGCATCTACCGGCGTCTCGAAGCCGTAGACCGAGAGCAACGCGTTTCGATGTGAATTCTCTACGTCGTATTCCCGGGATCGCTCGCCAGCCAGAGGGTTTTCTCGAGTTCTGGTTCGTTCGCGAAGAGTTGCACCATACGGTCCACTCCAACGGCGATACCTCCGGAGGGGGGCATTCCTTCGGCGAGCGCCTCGAGAAAATCTTCATCGATCGGTGATTCCGGATACTGGTTGCCGTAAACTTCGCGACGGACTTTCTGATCGTTTTCAAAACGCGCGCGTTGTTCCACGGGATCGGTGAGCTCTTCGAACGCGTTACCGAGTTCGATCCCTGCGATATAGAACTCGAATCGTTTGGCCCATCGGTGTCCGTCGGATCCGATCTCGGTCACGGCCAGCGCCGCCTGGCTGGGAGGATAGTGGTAGATGATGAGTGGGCGATTTTTGGGGAGTTTCGGTTCAATCTCATTCAACCAGATCAGGAAATAGAGGTCGTCCCAGCTAGCGTCAGCCGGAGCGGGATGCCCTTGTTTCTCGCAGTAGGTCCTGAGCGCGTGGATCGGGAGATCTTCTGAGATTTTTAGGCCAGTGTGCTGCAGGAACAGTTCCCGTACGGTGGTACGCGGCCACGGCGTTTTCAAATCAATTTCGTCCTGTCCGAAGCGGATTACGGGCGAACCGTTCTTTTTCTTGGCGATGAATTCGAACAGTTCCTCCGTGTCCTTCATGATGGATTCGTAGCCAGAGTACGCTCGGTACCATTCGAGCATTTGAAACTCCGGGTGGTGGATGGGGGAGACGGGTTCGAAACGAAAACTAGAAGAAATCTGGAAAATTCTCTCGAGCCCTCCGACGAGCAATCGTTTCATCGCGAACTCAGGGGAGGTTGGAAGAAATGCTCCGCTCTCCAGGCGAAACGGACGAATGTGCGGCTCCATTCCCGGCGAGGGAACGAGGAGTGGGGTGCGGGTTTCGAGGAAATCCCGGGACAAGAAAAACAAGCGGATGAATGCTTCGACCTGGTTGCGAACTTTGAGGGCGGCCAGACGTCTCGGGTTCAGAACGGATTCCATTTTTTTCATCGAACCGCCGGCCCGATTCGGGGTCAGAACTTGAATTCCGGCGTCCTTGACTTCGACAATATCTCCCAGGACTGGTTTAGGGCCCGAAGTGGGGGCGTTCAAAGGGACCTGAGTCGTACCGCGAAGGTTCCTGATTTCCAGTTCAATTCCCTGTGCGCCGGGATGAATCCCGATCACGCGTCCGTAGGTGGTTGCCATGGACCGGATCTTACCAGATATCGCGTCAAAACGCGGAAAAAACCCCTTTCGACGGGTGGTTCAGACGGGATACAGTCGACTGCGTGAGCCGATTTCGAAACCGCCTCAAAAATCTAGACCTCCAAGCTAAAATCACGCTCGTTCTCCTCGGGGTGCTAGCGCCGGTTTTCATCTTGCTCACCGTGGTGTCCCGCGAGTTCGTCCGCCCCGTCCTCCTCTCTGAGGCCCAGCAGATGGGCGTTTCAGTTGCGCAGACGATCGCGGGCGAGATCCTCTCCAAGCGTCTGCTCTCGAGAGAAAACTCGGAGCGCGTGATCGAGGAGCGGCTCCGTGAATATTCCTACCTCTACGCGAGCGTCCGTCGGATCGACGTTTTCAAACGAGTTGGTATGACGACGGAGCTAAAATTGGTGGCCTCCACCGTCGAGGATGATCCCGCGGAATATGGGCTAGCGGTTCCGTTTGTCACCCAGGTGACCACTTCGCTCATTCACGGCGGCAAAGGTCCCGACAATGAACTCGAAGAAGGGTGGGAGGTCATCGCTCCGATGAATGCCGCCGTCACGAAGCCGGATCCTCGGATCGTGGGAGCCGTGCGAGTTTTTATTTCGATTCAACTCATTAAGCGAGTTGCGACCGCTCTTTCGAACATCATCTTAATCGTCGGATCGATCGGTGGTCTCAGTTTGTTTTTACTCCTGACGACCGCGCTCCGGAGAACGATTGAGAATGATCGACGATTGCACGATGTGGAAACCAAAAACCTGAATTTGTCCGAACAGCTCCATGAAGCCGAACGGAACTTAATGAATCTGGAAAAATTTTCGATTCTCGGGCAGCTCACCGGATCGTTCGCGCACGAAATCGGTACGCCACTAAACGCGATTATGGGTCATTTGACTCTCCTCAAAGAAGAGTTCGGTCAGAGTCAACCAAACGCGAGCAGTCGTATTTCCATCTTGGAAGGGCAAGTCAATCGCATCGCGGGCATCGTGAAAAATTTCCTGCAGACAACGGCCAAGCCTCCTTCTCAAACGCAGTTGATCGACGTCAATCCAGCGATTGAGAGAAGCTTGGGAATATTGATGCCTCGGATGGAGGCCCTCTCGATTCGGTTGGAAAAAAACTTGGATCGGACACTCGGCCCGATTCGCATGGCTCCGGTAGAACTCGAGCAAGTTCTGATCAACGTCCTTAATAACGCCATTGACGCGATTCGGATGAAAACCGCTCAAACCTCGGGCGGCGTAATTCAAATCGACTCACGACTGACTCGTCGAGAAGACGAAGAGTGGCTAGAGATCGTCGTTCGCGATAGCGGCGTCGGCATTGCGGCCAAGAATCTCAAAAGTGTTTTCCGCCCGTTCTACACGACTAAAACGCCCGAAGAGGGAACGGGCTTAGGTCTTTCGATTTGTTCTGATCTCCTCCAAAAAGCGGACGGTCGGCTGACGATTCGTTCCGAAGAGGGCGCCTGGACTGAAGTGGCGATCGAGATACCCTTTTCGCGAGTCAAGGATAGTGAATGATGAAAACTCCTGTACTAATAGTCGATGACGATCTGGTTTCTCGCGAACTCCTCTCGGAGGTCCTGACCAAAGAAGGCTACAGCGTCGAACTCGCCGAAAGCGCAGAGAGTGCGGTCGAAGTCCTTCAGAAGAAAAATATCCCGATCGTCATCTCCGATATCCGTATGATTGAAATGTCCGGCCTGGATCTGCTCAAGGAAATCAAACGTCGGTGGAGCGAGACGGTTGTCATCCTGATGACCGGTTTCGGCAGTGTCGAAGGTGCAATGGCCGCGATCAAGGAGGGTGCTTTTGATTACATCTCCAAGCCGTTTCAAATCGCAGAGCTCCGATCGCTGGTCCGCCGAGCGGTACGACAATTCGAGTCGACGCAGAGTCCGGAGCCCACTCGAGGGAAAAACGAAGCCTGGGATCGCGATCGAACCGCACATCTGATGGGTAAGAGCCCGAAGATCGTCGACGTCTACAAGATCTGCGCACGGGCTGCGCTGTCCAAGAGTTCGGTACTGATTGTCGGTGAGACGGGAACCGGAAAAACATTCGTTGCCCGCACCATTCACGAGAATTCGTCTTTCTCCAGTCTTCCGCTCGTGAAACTCGGCTCCGAAATGAAGGATGAAACCTGGATCTCTACGCTATCTCAGCTAAGAGAAGGGTCGCTGATGATCGAAGAGATCGAAGGACTCAGTCATGAAAAACAAGCGGCATTGTCCCAGTTCCTGGACGTTCGAG
Organism: Pseudomonadota bacterium; assembly: GCA_027485695.1. GTDB lineage: Bacteria > Bdellovibrionota > UBA1018 > UBA1018 > UBA1018 > JAIXQO01. Next base: position 791,539 of record JAIXQO010000002.1, on the reverse strand, counting down.
AAAAGGAACGCGCGCAATTCCGTATTTTCTCCTTAAGCCAAACGGACCTCGGAAAACTTCAGCAAGGCTCTGGGCTCAAAAGCGAGTTGTTTTATCGTTTGAGCACGATCACGCTGGAGTTACCCCCGCTTCGGGAACGCAAAGAGGATCTCTCGGATCTCATCGAATTCTACCTTGGCAAGGTTTCGCAGTTGAACGATCGACGGAGCCCGCGCCTGACGGCCGAAGCAAGTGGTCTTTTGGAGCGGTACAGTTGGCCCGGGAATTTGCGTGAACTAGAGCAAGTGATCGAGCGCGCAGTGGCGCTTTCGAATTCCGATATTCTAGAGCCCGAGGATTTCCCAGCACTGAGCAAAGCCGCGATCCAGCTGGATGCCCTCAAGTCTGCGGACGCTCCGGGGATGTTTCGCGATGGCCCGAGTGCCACATTATCCTCGCTCGAGTCAATGGAGCGAGAGCACATTAGTCGCGTTCTCGAAGAGTGCCACTACAACAAGACCAAGGCCGCGGAGACGCTCGGCATCGATCGCGCAACACTCTATCGCAAGTGCAAGGCCTATGGGATTAACCTCAAAGAGGGCAAGGCGTGAGCGACATTTACTCGCGGGTCGCACGTGCACTTGCGCTTGAGAACGTCGGCTATCCATTTCGGCTGACAGCTCCCGGTCGGAGATCCGCTGTGCTGGTGCTCCTGGCAGGTGACAATCCTGAAGTCCTGATCACGAAACGTTCGAGTCGCTTGGAGTCGCACAAGAGTCAGTATGCATTTCCGGGCGGAGTCATGGAGCCCGATGAATTAGCGCAGAGTGATTTTGAAGCGACCGCGCTTCGCGAGTTTATCGAAGAGCTCGGTCCTGAGGTTCCCCCGCAAGTGGAATGGTTGGGACGGCTACCGGAGTTAACGACGCCGAGTGGTTTTGAAATCATGCCGACTGTCGCAAGACTGGAGATGACACCTGATCGTGTGGCATTTCGTCCCAGTGGAGACGAAGTGGAGTCATTTTTCTGGGTGAGCCTTGAGCGACTTCGTGAACCGGGCGTTTACCGAAAAGAATGGGTGGAGAGCGGGAGCGTTCGGTACCCCACCGACGTCTTTCAAATCGGTGAGCATCGGGTCTGGGGCGCAACCGGAGCGATGCTGAAGAATCTTCTCGATCGCTTGGATCTCGTGAAATATCCCTGAATGAGTTGTCTAATCCCGAAGTTTCAATAAAATGGGACAAATGAAAAAACTTACTCACTGGTTCGTCCTCATTCTTGTGTTGTTTTCGCAATCGGTTCTCGCAGCCGAAGATTACAAAACTTACAAACCGACTGACACGGTCCGCTTGGGCGTTTCAGGCGGGATGGGCTTGATCAACACGACGCCTGGTCTCTTGATCCTGCCCAGTATCTCGACCGTGATTGCACGTGAAGGATGGATTCCAGATATCGTGAATCCGGTATCGATCGAAGGTCAGTTCGGACCGATGTTCGCAAAAGGCCAGACGCTCTGGATGTACAGCGCCCACTTGCGCTGGGATTTCGTCAAGGATGAGCTTTGGACACTTTTTGCTCTCGGTGGCGTCGGCGGCAACTTTTACGATAACACCAAGTTCGGTTCTGATTTCGCGTTCCACCCCCGTTTTGGCGTGGGCGCATTTTACGATATGGGCGCATTCCTTTACCGCGCAGAATTGAGCCATGAGGCGATCACTTTTGGCGTAGCGATGCCGTTTTAGTTCGAATGAGCCCAAGAGTCAGGGCTCAGACAGATGAAAAAAGCCCAATCATGGAAATGATTGGGCTTTTTTTTGAAGCTGTTTCAGGCTCATCCAGTATTTACCCGATAATTGGAACAGTTTTTCGAATTGTCCGGCGTGTGGACGGGATTTGGATATGTGAAATGATCCTCTCGAGCGCTAATGAGTGCACCCATGATGCAAACTTGGGTGTGGTCTGTATTTTTTCTGTTGAGTTCGATCCATTGTAGTTTTGCAGGTTCCAGCGCTGACCTGCCTCATTTGATTTCTGAGGTCTATTCGGACCTCATTCAGTTTGACGATCAGCTCCCGATTACAAGCCCGTCGAATCAACTTTGGAATGAAGCCGCCCATCCGCAACGGTTCTCTCGTCGCTTGGATGTGGCCTATCGGCGGGCTGCTGAGCGAGTGCGCAAGTTTGACGATCGAAATCTCACCCCAGAAAATCAGATCGTTTACCAAAACTTGAAACGTCAGCTCGATCAGCGGAAGAAATCATTTCATTTCACCGCCAGCCGTCTCTATTCGTTTGAGCACATGAATAATTTCGCGACAGAGCTCCTCTGGGATGCGAATCCGGGAATCTCGTCATTTTCATTTGATGATCCCAAGCACCTATCGATTTTTCGCGAGCGCTTCGAAATTTTTTCGAAACGAGTGCCCGCACATATTCGCGCGAATCGAGAATTAGGAAAACAAGGTTGGTTTTTACCCTGCGATATTCTGCCTAAACTGGTTTCTCGATGGAGCTCGGCGGTCAATCCTGATCTGGAAAAAAATCCGTTTCGTCAACCCATTGAGATCTATCTGGCGGCTCATACCGAACTCAGTAAAGAACAGCGATCTGAACTCATGAGTTCGTATTTGGACCAAGTCTCTCGCCTCGTGGTTCCGTCTTTTCAAAAGTTGATTCAATACTATGAAGTGGCTCAACCCGGACGGAATTGTCGCAATTCATACGGGGCCTCTGCATTGCCTGACGGCAAGGCGTGGTACCAGGCGGAGATCGCCCGACAAACGGATATCGATGGAATTACTGCCGATGAGATACACGCGCTCGGTCTTCGCGAGGTTGCGCGCATTCAAAGCGAAGTGATGAAGTTGAGTCATGTTTACGGTTCGTTTTCGCGGGTCAAAGACTTCCTGGATTTCATGAAGTCCGACCCGTCTCAGAGATATCGATCGAGTGAGGAGTTGCTGGCAGAGTTCCAAGCGGTACAAAAGCGCGTTGAAAGTCGAATGCCCGAGTATTTCGATGTGAGTGAGCTCGCAGAACTCAGAATCGTTAACGGTGATTCAACCTTGTCTACGGCCGCCTATTATCGAGACCCTACCGATGCACAGCCGTATGGCAAGCTTGTGCTCAACACGCATCGATTTGATTTTGCCTACCGTTTTCGAGCGACGACGCTTTTCATGCACGAAGGCGTGCCTGGGCATCATTTGCAATTGGCTTTGCAATACGCCCAGTCCAAAAGCACTTCGGGTACACCGCGCGCGCGAATCTCGTATTTCTATGCAAATTCATTTGTCGAGGGATGGGCACTCTACGCAGAATCTTTGGGCCGCGAAATGGGATTATTAGATCAGCCTGATCAGAGGTTTGGTCAGTTGAGCGATGAGCTGCTTCGCGCCGTGCGCTTGGTGGTGGATACTGGAATCCATGCTCGAGGATGGAGCAAGGCCACTGCGCTCACTTACATGAATGAAAATACCGCACTCAGCCCAGCGGAGGCAGAGATCGAAACAGATCGATATGCCGTACTCCCGGGGCAAGCGCTGGGATACAAAATGGGGCAGCTGAAGTTTCAGGAGATGCGAAAAATCTCGCAGGAAAAGTTAGGGAAAAAATTCGATCTGCGACGGTTTCACGCACAGATGCTCGTGAATGGAACATTGGGGATGGGATTGGTCGAAGTAGAGTGGAAGAATTGGTTGAGAGCCGAACTGAAGCGCTAAAAACAAAAAACCCCGGGACGCAAGTCCCGGGGTTTCTCTTTCGAGAGTTAGACTCTCAAATTACCACTTGTAGCTGACGGACAGGTTCGAGAACGTGCCGCTGTCGAAACCGACGGTGTCGGTGTCGAGGTTAGCTGCACCTGCCGAAGCGCTGTTAGAGCCGAAAGCCCAGTCGATGTCCAATTTGCTGACGTGGAAGGTCGCACCGATGCGTCCGCCCGTGTTGTCAGCTTGGGAGCCCGACTTTGCAGCCGTACCGCCGACGATGGCAGCGTTCGTTGCACCAGCAACGCGGTCCATGAGGCGGTATTGGAGACCAGCGCGAACCGTGATCCAGGAAGCGACGTCGCCTTCGATAGCGAAGTCAACTGGGATCACCGTGCGTGCGGATTTGCTTGCGCTTGCGCCGATGTCTTTTGCAGTGAGGCGAGCGTATGCGAGGTTGTAAACGAGACGGGCGTTTTCGCCGATCTTCGTGTTACGGCCAGCACCGATCAACATTGCCGTGAGGCTGTTGTCTTTGGTGGTGACGCTTGCAGCGGTCGTCTCATGCTTGAAGGTGCGGTAAGCAGCGTATGGGGACCATTCGCCGTACTGGTATTTCACACCAATCGTCATGTCGTTTGCTTTGGTTTTGTTCGCGTCGTTCGTCTTGTCTTCGCCTTTGATGCGATAGCTGACGAATGGAGCGAAGTCAGCAACCATCACACCAGCGCGAGCGGTGAGGTGGTTCTGCTTGCCAGCGGTAACAGCGTCACCTTTGCTTTTTGCATAGGTGAGTCCGAGACCCCATTTCACACCGTGATCGCCACCGACCACGAGGTCGATCGGACGAAGAACGGAGTTGTTAGCGGTAGCGGTTGCGCCAGAAGTGAAGTTGAACGCATCAACGCGGTTGAAGAATGCGCCGACGTTCACGCCCATGAAAGAGGTCACGAAACCACCTTCGTTGGTGCCAGTTGCGGAACCTTTTTCGACGATCACCCAGTTTTTGAAGTCATTGACGTAAGCTGGGTTGTAGAAAATGTTGTACATGTCGTCGTAGTACATGGATCCGCTGCTGTTCAGGATGAAACCTGCATCGCCTTGGCCCATGACATTAACGCGCGCGCGGGAAGCGAAAGCGTCGGTAGAACCGGCGACGATAGCAACCAGAGCAAGCATGGAAATCATACGAGTCTTCATTGAATATCTCCCCTCAACAGAGTGAGTCCGAACCTATTACGGTTCGATTGAGTTGTTGTTTCGTAGCAACCGCCCCTTTTTTTCCGCCTGATTTTCCTCGGTAATGCATGAGGAAAACCCCCAAACGAAAACAAAAGCAGGATAGTCAAACGGCCACGTTGCCGCTCAAATCGGAGAGTCGAAACTAAAACTCGGGATTCTGAGCGAAGGTAGCCCACAAGCTCAGCTTGAAAAGACACTCTTTATCGCATTACAGATCGCAAGAGGGCCGTTCAAACTGTACTGCTTTTGTCAAAAGAGCGAATGCTATGAATATGAGAGTGCAGGCGCCCATAAACACTGTCAACTCATAAACGCACACTAGATGTAGGGGGTGTGGGGGTGGGCGATACTGCGTAACGTGAATAACAGCAACAATATAGACAGAGGGCATTAGACAGAAGAAAGAGCCAGAGGTGAGTTTGAAAAGGATCGGCGAGAGAGTCCTTCTCGATCTCGGACTCCACCTCGACTCAGGCTCTGGCTTTTGTCTTTATCTCGATCTCTCTATTAAAGGGCGCCGATTTTTTGGAGCGCGATGTAAGCGCCGCCAAGCAAACCAGCCTGGTTTTCGAGCGTAGAAACCTGAATTTCTGGAAGAGGACCCGTCAAATCCAAGTAGCGGCGCATGAGATAGCGCAGTTTCTCTTGAGTCTGGGGAATAAACAAATCATAGGCGGCCGCAAATGAACCGGTGAGAATCACGATCTCTGGTCCGAAGATGCGGTAGCAGTTATGGAGCGTAGTCGCCATGTGACCGGAGTATTCGTCAAAAAGCGCAAGTGCTGCCTTTTCGCCGCGGCGCGCACGGGCAGCGATTTGCACTGCATCAATCTGATCGTTTTTGAGACGCTTACGAGCCCGGTGGGCAAAAAACTTACCGGAAAGATAGGCTTCGGCACATCCATAGTTTCCGCAGCCGCAGAGTGCGCTCTCGTCGTCTTGGATGATCATCATGTGACCGGCTTCGGTGTGTGAGCTGTTCCCGCCACGAACGAGTCGTCCATTGCAAATGAATGCAGTTCCGAGTCCCGTTCCGAGCGTGAGGATCATGGAGTTGCGGAATTTTTTTGCCAGTCCCTGCCAGCTTTCGGCAAGGAGAGCAGAAGCTGCGTCGTTTTCGAGTACGACTTCGATTTTGAGACGCTTCTTTAAAATAGAGGTGATCGGTGTGCGTCCCCAAGGGCCATCTGGACCTTTGAAGTTGGTCGGGTCGAGCAGATCGCCTCTTTCAGGATCGAGCGGTCCAGCGGAAGCGATGCCGGCGACTTCGATTTCCGGATATTGTTTGATCATCTCGAGGCCCAAGCGAGCGAGTTGATCGAGCGTCGCTTTTTTGCCTTGAGAGATGAGAACCGGTTCACGGTGAGAAGCCAAAATTTTGCCGCTCGAATCAATCACTCCGACGGATACTTTGGTCCCTCCGAGGTCGTATGCGAGTACTTTGGGTTTCTTCTTGCTGAGGGGTTTTTTCGCTGGTCGAGCCATATGCCTACAGGCTCTTACGGTTTTTTTTGAAAATTGAAAACTGGAAAAGTCGTGTACCATTTAATCTATAACGATGGGCAAAAGAAACGGTTCAGTCGGCAGTTCAAAAAGTGGTCAGGGATCCGGAAGATCTGAAAAAAATCTCGGCGTCGAGCTGGGCAGTATCGGCGTCTTTGCCGTCGCTCTCTTCTTGATGGTTGCTCTGCTGACCTATCATCCCGGTGACCCTTCTCTGTTCTCTACGAGTGGAGATTCTCCGGTAAGAAACGCCTGTGGTCGCATCGGCGCCGAACTCGTTGCATTTCTTTTCGAAACAGTCGGGATTGCCGCTTTCCTCGTTCCTGCGGCTCTCATCTTCATATCGACCTCTATCTTTCGTCGAGAAGGCGGCCTTCGGGTGCTTGCGACGCTGAGCGGAATGCTCGTCGCGGTGCTTTCGCTGACCGTCTTTCTTACACTGCAGAAACGCAATTGGACATACGGCGGCGCGGTACTTTTGACCGGCGGTGCGGCGGGTATCTGGTTCGTCGAGATCTTGGTCAAGCAACTCAATGAATGGGGATCCTCCATTCTATCGCTCCTGATTTTCTTGCTCGCGATTGCGGCTTCAACCCCGATCAGCGTTGCGGCCGTGGGCGAGCGAGTTCTGGTCGCATTTTCCCGTGTAGTGGTTCGTATCTCGCGCGTGCTTTTCACGTACTTGAGTTTCATCGTGGGCCTACTCGCGATGAAAGGCGCGCAAGCGGCGTCGCGAGGTCTTGAGCGCTCCATGGATGCACTTCTCAAATGGGCCAAAGAAACTCGCGTGAAACGCGAAGCTAAGAAATTGGGATCACTCGAGGAAGAGCGAGGGGCCCTACCCAAGATCGGCGCGGACAAGGCTAAGACTTTGGCGGCGATTGAGCACCAGGGTTCGGGCCTCATCGCGAACGAGGATCTCGAAGCAGCGGGAACGGCTGGCGTTGAAATCGATGACGAAGAAGAAGCGGACGACGAGAGAGAAGTTGAACTCAAACCGAAATCCAAAGGTAAACTGATCGCGATACCGACTCCGGTTCCTGCGAGTGCGGCAGCGGCGGCCGGTCCAATGGGCGAACTTCCAACTTCGGTTCCCGCCATTCTCCCTCACGAACTTCAGAAGCAAAGCCTGCTTCCACTCGGTGAAGAAAAAGAATCCGAAGAAAAGAAAAAGAAAAAAAGCTCTCAACCTCGCAAGCGCGGCAGCTGGAAACTCCCGGCTCTCGAGTTTCTCGTGAAACCGCCCAAGGTCGAGAATACCGTCGATACCGATCGCCTCTACCAGAACGCCGAGATTTTAAGGCAGAAATTCCTCGATTTCGAAATCGAAGGTGAGGTGACAGCGGTTCGTCCAGGACCCGTGATCACGCTCTATGAATTCAAACCTGCCGCCGGCGTTAAGGTCTCCCGAATCGCTTCGCTTGCGGACGATATCTCGATGGCCCTCTCCGCGCAGAGCGTGCGAATCATCGCGCCACTTCCGGGCAAGAGCGTGGTCGGGATCGAGATCCCTTCGGAAACGCGCGAGAACGTCTTCATGAAAGAGTTCATGGCGCACACTGAGTTCTACTCGGGCAAACACCAGATCACGGTTGCCATGGGCAAGGACATCGCGGGCTCTACGTATTTCGCCGACCTTGCCAAGATGCCTCACTTGTTATGCGCCGGTCAGACGGGTTCCGGTAAATCGGTTTTCATGAACGGGCTCATCTGTTCGTTGTTGTACCGTTTCACGCCGGATGAACTTCGCATGATCCTCGTCGATCCGAAGATGATCGAATTCGCGAGCTACCAGGATATCCCGCATTTGCTCCTTCCGGTCGTCGATGATTCCTCGCAAGCGGCAGCGGCACTCAAGTGGGCGGTTCGCGAGATGGAACGACGTTACCGCATTCTCGCCATGATGAACGTGCGTAACCTCGCATCCTTCAATCAGCGGGTGGACGAGATCGGGGTTGATCTCCTGCAAGAGACCCTCGAGACGGCGGAGAGCCAAGTGGAGAGCATGGAAAAACTCTCTGGCGGAGACTGGCAAGAAGCGTTCGAGAAAGACGAGAACGGCGACGCCCGGTTTGCAAAGTTACCTTACATTGTGATCGTCATCGACGAGCTTGCCGACCTGATGATGACCGCCAAAAAAGAAGTCGAGCTTTCGATCGCCCGTATCGCTCAGAAGGCGCGCGCCGCCGGTATTCACTTGGTGATTGCAACCCAACGTCCATCCACAGACGTGGTGACCGGTATCATTAAAGCGAACTTACCATCGCGCGTGTCGTTCCAGTTGGCCTCGGGTATCGACTCGAAAACCATTCTGGATCGTTTCGGGGCTGAGCGTCTCCTCGGTCGTGGCGACATGTTCTTCATCCCTCCAGGGACCTCTAACTTGCTTCGCCTCCACGGTGCATACCTTTCTGACGATGAGATCCTCAAAGTGACGTCATTTCTCAAGGAACAGGGCAAACCGACTTACCGTAACGAGATCCTCATCGACGAAGATGCGGCCTCCGAGGATGGTAGCGATGAAGACGATCAGGACGACGAAATGTTTCCTCGCGCGCTTGAGCTCGTGAAGCAAAACGGCCAAGCGTCAGCGAGTTACCTGCAACGTCATCTTCGAATCGGTTACAACCGTGCGGCTCGCTTGATTGAGATCATGGAAGCGCGGGGAGTCGTCGGTCCCGCCGATGGCGCTCGTCCACGCGAAGTCCTGATTCGGTAGGGACTTGAGGCTCACTGAAGCGATCGATTTACTTGCGATGAGATGGTGAAAGATCAAAGCGCGAATATATTGACGGTTTCAACATCTACTTATTCAGGGCCAAAAGTTTCCGATAAGAGAGGATGTTCCGTCCTCGAAGAGTTTCTGATCGATCAATTTTTTGTCTCATTCTAGTTGTTTGGGTGCAATTCTTTGCGGGACTTGCGTATGCAGGTCCTGGCGATCGTGGTCGCCCAGGTGGTTGGCCGAATCTTTCCGGACAATTCCAATTTGGATTTGAACCGACGCACTCGAACGTGGGTATGTTGGTAGATATTGGCTATTTTATTCTCAAAAAAGCAATCACCGGACGAGGCAAAGGGGTTCTCGAGATCGAAGGAAACACCAATTCTCGTGCTCGTTTACGATACCTCGAGTTGCTACGTAGAGACTGTCCCGAGTGTGTGATCTCCGAAGCTCGCGAGAGCCATGGTACGATCTCGTATCGAATTACTTATCCGGATCGTTCGACGATTGGTTCCTCTCTCGATGCCGGAGCACTTGAATGGCAAAATTCTCCGCTCAGTGTGGATGAAATACATTTCAATCTCGCTCGACATCAGAAGCATATGTTTGACTTACCTCGCCAGGCAGGAGCCTGGCTGAATTTGGATGCCTTCGGTGGGCACGTAACGGAGTCGGGTTACGACGATGCGCTATTTTGGCTGGCCAGCCTGAAGCTGGATGCCGAGACACCGGTGATGTCGTGGGGATTTTTCGGCAAAGACGGTTACAACGCGACTCCGGTAAAGCGTTGGGCGAGTGATCAACAAGTCGCCTATCAGGCCGTGATTCGAGAATACGAAGGGCAGTGGGAATCGTTTCTCAAGCGACTTGAAGCGCTCTTTGCTGATGCAAATCGTCCTCCCAGTAGTGAGGCTATTCTCGCTCTATTCGCGGATCGTCGAATCATGGATCAGAAGGTCCTGGTAAAAAAACTTGCCGAGATCTACAAAAACCCGAATCAAGAATCTCGTTTGACAGGCGCGCGAAGTAAACCAAAGTATGTCGCGCATCGACCTGCGATTGTGGGCGACTCTGTTTTGCTCATCGAAAACCGAGCGATTCGACCTCAGAAAGAGGCGCTCGATCTGGAGCTCATGGCTCGCTATCGCCTACGGCGTGCGGAGTTCATCAAGTATTGGCTGGATCGAGGCTACGATGTCGATTTTACCCCTGGTTATTTCGAAGGATGGTCGAATCAGCGTTCGGCCGCGCAGGCACAAGTGTTTTTTGGGGAACTCGGATTGCCTTGGAGTGAATACGCTCACCTGGGGCCCGTTCGTAATCCACAGCTTGATGGTAGCGAAGTGAAGCTCAGCGGGTTTTTTAAGAAAAAATCGTATGGCGTTGCTCGCCGCAATCAACTCTATCAGCAGGTCCTAGACTCGTATTATTTACGAAGTTCGTGGAGTTCTGCCGAGTGGACGTTTGTCTTGAATTTAACCAAGGAGCACGGAAATACGGTGGCTCTTTTAGAGAATGAACTCCGTCGTTTATCGACGCAGTTCAAGTCGAGCGGACTGGAACGTCTCCCGCTCGACGAATTGGAGGCTCGGACGATTGCGATTCAGCGCCTCGTGGAGAAATACCGGGTATCCTCACCCAAGATGTTCGCAGCAGTCCGCGACGCGATTACTCCTGCTCTCGATCGACTCTGGCGAGCGGGGCGCGTGGGCAACCTCTCCACGTGGGTCCGTCATCTCTCCCACGCCGAGTTGATGGACTGGGCGCAAAAAGGTCAGGGGCTACTGAATGACTCCCCGAAAACTGAGTATTTCGATTTACAGGCCGCTCTGATTGATGAGCTCGAATTCCGAAAAAAAACCACCTCTGCTCCATTGATTCGAGAAGCGAGTCTAGATGTTTGGGTTTCGGATTGGTTTCGAGCGCTCAAGAATATCTCCACCAACACTCAGGCGTCAGATCGTCGGGTGCTTCCACGATCACTGAGAGAAATGTGTGATCGCGCGCAGGGCAAAGTGAATTTCCAGAAAGTGCTCAAGCCGCTGGCTGACTACTGGTTGAGTTCGGATAATCGGGTGGTTCGAGATTCAGACGAAGAGGCGATTGAAATCCTCGCTCGCGAGTTCAAGGAGCATGAAGACGAAATCGTCAGTCCGCTGCGTAAGCGATATTGGCAGGAATTGGAGCTACGAAATTTCGGAGAGACCGCGTACTATGAGGCTGTTGTATACGGCGATAAACTCCTGAGCGTGACCTCGATTCAGGATCGAGAGAATACGGCGCGAGAGCTGCTCGGTCGAGTGCGAGATATGCACGCGCGGGTCAATTCGCCCGACAGCAAGAGTTTCGTTGAGCGGATCGAAAACGAACTCCGCGATGCTCGCCAGGTAGCTTGTCAGGCGACGATTCGACCAGAACCCTTACGCCGCTTACGTGAATTCTTGCTGAATAGTTTTCATCGGCTCTAGAGGACAAATCAATCGCTACTGAGTGAATGAAAAGTGCGTTTGCAGTTCGGGGCGAACGCACTCGAACGTGGCCTTGATCCGATAGCGCTCTGCGATCGCGGGATAGTCCCGCTTCAACGTTTCATAGAAATGCCTCACGTGTGCAGCACCGAGCACCACGTGGACGTCTTGAGCAATGTCAATTGCGGAGGTCTGGAGAGCGGCGCTCAGGTTTTTTTCCATGACGTAGTTGCGCCAGATGATCTGATAGTCGATTTGTCCACGTGAATTCGATTTTCCGGGCGCGGCTTGTACCCATTCGCGCTCCCGTGGGTCCTGGACTTCAGAAGGTATTCCGAGGTCGCTTTGAATGACTTTGATGCGTTTTTGAACCGATTGTCCGAATTTCGAAAGTATTTGCGTAGCCGGGCCCTGAATGAATTTTGTGAGGGCTTCGTCTCGATAGGAGAGCGCTCGCTCGGAGTCGTAAGTGATGTCTCGGCAAAAAACGGATCTCACGGGCTCGTTCTCACAGATACCACTGTCACTCAGGAGCATATCGAGCCAGGCTCGGGCTTTGTTCAGGTTCGCTTTTCGAAGCGCGTTCGAACGAGGATCGTCCGGGTGTGAGAATTTCTCGAAGGCTTCCGATCGAAATCGATCAAAATTCGCTTGGGTTTGGTAATAGAGGCCGACAGTCCAGGAATAGGGCGACTCCAGGCCACGTACGCGAGCCGAGAATGGAACGGTTCCAATGAGGTTGCTCGAGATCTGAGTGGACCAAGGGTCGGTCCATTCGGAGGTGAACGCATTCTCAGTGAAAAAAAGCGAATGTCCCTCGGCTGCGGAGCGAGCGAGCGTCGCGCGCTGTTTGGCGCATTCCTCAGAGTCGTGGGTTTCTCCATGGAGATAAAGGGTAGCCTGGGTCTCGGCTTGAGCAGGACCACAAACCAATAGGATGAACAACAGGAGCAATTGGTGGTTCAACGGCCACTCCTGAATTTTCGAATGTAATGGTTGCGATGGTCCTCGCTCATGCAATCAAAATTTACTTGAATCTGATAGCGGCTAACCAGTTGTGGATAATCTCTCAAGAGAGTCTTATAAAAATGACGAACGTGCGAAGCACCGAGAATGATATGAACATCCTCATCTATTAGGGGGGGACTCATGCGATCGAGTGCAATCTCCAGATTCTTCTGCATCACGTAGTTTCGCCAGATGATTAAATAGTCGATTTCGCCACGAGAAAATTTGCTATCCACATCACTCACCCAGCGGCGTTCGCGAGAATCTTTGACTGATCTAGAGACCCCGAGCTCATCTGAATAGCGGGAAATTTCATCGAGGGCCGAGGACTCGAGCCGTTCCATCAGCGTTTCGGCGGGGCCAGAAATAAATTCAAAAAGAGTTTGATCGCTATATGAATAAACGCTCTTTGAATCGTACTGGATACCCCGGCAGAAAACGGACCGGAGGGGCTCACTCTCATAAACACCGTTATCGCTCAAAAAGTTATCTAACCAACCCCGGGCGCCGATGAGTTGAACTTGGCGATCGAATTGTTTGCGCCGACTGCGCGGGCTGTCGCCGATACGAAGCGCATCCGCTCGTTTTCGATCGAATAGGCTCTTATTGCGAAAATAGACTCCCGCTACCCAAGAGTTAGGTGACTCAAGTCCTTGGACCCTGGGGGAGATTTGCACATTTTGCAGGAGTCTCTTGGCACGCTGGATAGACCAAGCATCTGTCCATTCCGGTGTGGATGCGTTTTCGGTGAAAAATAGTCCGGTTCCGGAAGCCGCTTGTTTCGCGAGAGTGATACGCTGGTCGACGCAAAGCGGGGTGTCGTGGGTTTCTCCGTGAATCGTCAGCGTTGCCGATTGGGCGTTCGCGATCGATAAAATAAAATGGATGACGACGACCAACACCATGGCGAAACTCCGTCTTATTTATGCTTTTAAAATGTATTTATAACAAGCCGGATCTGCTGGAGGTCTTCGCTCGGGATCTGCCCAAAATTTGGCCGTAGTCTCGGAACTTTTGAATTTGAGCGAATTAAGGGAAACCTGCGCGATTCAGACCATTCCGACTCAGAAGTCGTCGATCGATTCTCAAAATCGTGTCGATATCCTGCAGTTGGCGCAACTGCCCCACCCAATAGGGCTGAGTTCCACGGAGATGAATAAAAGCCTCAGGGGCAAATTTTTTCACTTCTAAGTTCGCGAGTTCCTCGCGTGCGTGAAACTTTGGATGTGTCAGTCCGCTGATTGGTGACGAAACCATTTCGTCCGGCGTGAGTTGCAGACGAAAATAGTCTGGCTCGCGAAGCACCACGGGAACGTGGAGATCGAAATCAAATACGTGTCCTTCGGCGACCAAAATGAAATGAAATGTTCCCAAGTTTTGGCGACGATTGGGTGAACCCCGGCCGAAAAAAGAGCTCGTCTCAAAAAAACCTTGTCCAGAAATCCTTACGACGACTGATCCTTCTAGGTCGATCGATCGCTCTTCCGCCAGTCGGAGAAACCGCTCGATATTTTGTCCGCAAAACCGAGGCACATAGAGATCGTTGTAGTCGTGGTAAAAAAGCGACTGAAGAGCCGGGAGATCCGCCGCTTGGCAGGGGAGAAGTCCGCAAATAAAGAGAACCGTGCAGACGATCACTTGCCGTTTCATCGTACGAAAATTCATCGTAAATACCTCCCAGGCAGCGGGCGAGTATCCTGGGCGTCCGGGGTCCGCAAAGTGGAGTTTTTCGGAACAGGGGACGCAGGCGAAAAACCGATTCTCTCCTGTGCAACGCCTTTTTCCTACGCTACGCTCGTTTTATGAGTCTTTTTGCATGGATGCTTCTCACGACAGTCGCTTTTGCCGAGGAGCCGGCCCCGCCGGTCCCCGTGTCAGATGCACCTGCCGCCTCCGCTCCGACGGGCGAAGGGGAGGCCTCCGCGTCCGCTCAGCCTTCCAAAAAGCGAGGGAAACGCGTTGAAGTCAAAGAAACCGAAGGCACCCAAGCGCTCGACCGCTTCGAAGCCGACACCATCCTCAAAAGCCAATACTACCTCAACGGTCAATCCTTGGAAGTCGATCCCGATTAAGGGAGATTTCCGGCTTCCCTCGTACGTGCGCGAGAGTATCCGCAAGCTCGATGAGGCAGATCACGCCGTATATCTGGTGGGTGGGGCGGTTCGTGATTTTTTGATGGGTAGACCCCCAAAAGACTACGACCTAGTGACGAGTGCGAGCCCGGGAGAAATACTCGGGCTATTTCCTGAGGGCTTAGATGTCGGCCGTGCGTTCGGAGTGATCAAGATCCCGCTCTCGCGGATTTCTCCTGATATTGCCCTAGATGATGATGAGCGGTTCTTGGAAATTGCGACCTTTCGGGCGGATGGTGAATACCTCGATGGGCGACGTCCCTCCGAAGTGGTTTTCGGGGATCCGTATTCGGATGTGCTCAGGCGCGATTTTACGATGAACGGGCTGCTTTATGATTTTAAGTCCAAGCGCATTTTGGATGCCGTAGGCGGCGTCGATGATCTCGCGTCCAAGAAACTTCGGACCATCGGCGATGCCAAAGCTCGATTTCATGAGGATGGGCTCAGGATTCTTCGAGCGATTCGTTTCGCGGCCCGGTTTGGTCTGTCACTCGATCCGAAGCTATATTCAGGAATTCAGGCTGAGCGCGCGAGGTTGCGCAAGGTCTCGCAAGAGCGCATTCGGGAGGAGATCATTTCACTCTTCTCGGGTCCCGGGATTCAGATCGGATTCGAAATGCTTCGAGACCTCGAGCTCTGGCCGCTGATCTTGCCGGAGGCGATGGGGCTCAAAGCGGAACTTTTTGGGGAATGGGAGCGAAGCGGAATTCCTCGCAGCGAGGAGCTGATATTTTCGCTGCTTTTTTCGGCGCAGGCGGGAGAGCGTGACGAAGCCGTTTTGCAGTCGATTTGCGACCGAATGAAACTTTCTAAAGCCGTCTCGCAGACCGTTAGAAAAGTGCTCTTGGAGTTGCCTCGAATGAGCGAAGCGTTTCGTATGCGAGACGCGAAGCTCATTCGCTGGATCAGTGAGCCGCATTTTCCCGTGCTGCTGGATCTTTATCGTTTGCGGGCGCTCGCCGACGGCGGGGATTTCATGACCGCTCAGTTTTACTTGGGTCTACTCAAAGATCTTTCGAACGAGCCGCCCGTGGGATCTCCCTTGTTGTCCGGAGAGGATTTGATTGAATTGGGTTTTAAACCCAGTCGCCGGTTTTCCGAGGTGCTGAGGGAAGTCGAAGATGAGCGCATCGAAGGACGGATTGCGACCCGAGAAGAAGCGATCGAATTCGTGATTACTCATTTTTAGATTGAGCTGTGCCTTGAGGCTAAGACTGCGAGTCTTGACCTAGTAACTCGTTCAATCGTTTTTGATCGATCGTTACTGAGAGCGTCTTGTTCTGCGTGTAGCTGACCTCGGTCGAATTCTTGATCCGCTTGACGTACTTACGGAAGGTGTAGTCGACGTCCGTTTTTCCCCACTCTTTGCCACCGCTGTAGAAAATCGTGAGCATCGCGGCGTCTAAAAGAGTTTCAAGTGAGGCGTTCTTGCGTTCACGCAAGATGATGACCGTATGCGCGCCCGGACGACCCTTAACGTGCAGCCAAAGATCGTTGCCGCGAGCGAGCCGCGTGGTGAGTTCCAGGTTCTCCTTGGAGTTCCTTCCCACTAAGATCGTGAGACCTTCTTTGGAGGCGAAACGTTTGCCTGGGAATTCCGCGAAATTCAGGAGCTCCTTGGATGAAAAATGCCCGGGCTTTGAGCCTTGGCTCTCGGTAAGTTTCTCGATCTCGCTTCGGATTTTCTCGCGATCGGCGCTTGCACGGAGGTTCTCGATCGAGAGCGCCTTGAGTTTGCGAACCCGTTCTTCTCGTGCTTCGATTTTTAGTTCGAGGTCGGCGGAGCGGTCGTCGCCCTCTCTCATCCGTTTTTCTTTGCGCTTGGCGAGCCAATAGAATTTCTGAACCTGCTCGACCGGAGACAGCTGTAGATCGACGGGTATTTTGACCGGTTCTCCGGTCTCCCAATTTTCGACGATTACGGGTGACGTGTATTCTCGCAACCCAGAGGGAAATTCATGGACGACCGATTTTAGGTAGTCACCGAAGAGCGCGTAGTTGGGCTCGGCTCTCGCGCGCAGCGCCTGAGTCTTGGTGAGATCACAACTGGACTTGAGCTTCTTGAGAATTTGATTCTCTATTTTGAGAAGTCCAGCGAGATAACTCTCGACCTCTTCGCAGTCTTGAGCGGAGCGAATATGTCGTTCGTACGTTCTTCGGTCCGAGAGGATATCCTCTCGGAGCGGAACGGTCTTTTGGAGCGCCACTTCGGATTGCGGCGTCGGTAGTTTAAAATCTTCCAACTCTTCGCTCATCTTGGAGCGAGCGATCACGCGATGCGAGCCGTCCGAGAGTTTTTCGATGAGGGCCGCTTCAGGCTGAGCGGGGATGAGCACTAGGTACAAAATGAGTGGGTGAGGCGAACTCTGGAGTTCCAAAGCGAGGACTCGTTCGTTTGGAAAATGCGAGAGTTTCGTGACTTTGAGTCCCGGAAGGATCTTGTCGAGGAACAGGTCAAATCCCGACCGGGATGCCCCAGCGGCAGCCGAGGGGCCTTTGCCGGAGCGACAATCCAGAATGATTTCCTGGGGTCTTAAGCGGAAAATCAAGCAATGGGTCTGGGATCGCCCGCTCAATCGAATCGCCCACTCATTCTTGATAAAGCCTGCGGCCCGGTCCGGTCGGGCGGGAATGTAAACCTTTTCGACGAAAGAGCCCGTTAGATCGTCTGAGTACCAGCCCCAGATTCTATGTAACTCTTTCCAACTCCACTGAAATCCCATTTGAACCAGAGGATATACTAATGAAGAGAAGGTGCCCAGCCGAACCTATTGTGATAAATCAGACCCATGCAAGAGTCTCCCGTTGTTTGGCGCCTGAAAAAGGGTATGGACCGTCGTTTTCGCGGTGGCCACCCTTGGGTATTTTCTAACGAGGTTCAATCTTGTGATGGCCTCCAAGCGAATGGCGCGCCCGTCACGCTCGTTGATCCAGGCGGCACATTTCTCGCGCACGGCTACGGCAACAAGAATTCCCTGATCGCGTTTCGTGCCGTCACTCGCGATGAGTCCGCTCGTGAGTGGATGACGGAATCGGGTCTCGCTCGTATTTTAAAAAAAGCACGGTCACTTCGCGAGACGCTCGGTCTCACGAAAGCAAGCTATCGATGGATTCACGGCGAAGGTGACGATTTCCCAGGTCTCATCATTGAGGATTATCTGCTCGCCTCGGGCCAGCGAGTCGCAGTGGTTCAATGCCATACGTCGGGAGCCGATCGCCTCAAAGACTTATTGCGTTCGGCGATTCGTCAGGTGGATCCTTCTATTTCCGAAATCGTTTTCAGAAATGACGTGCGACACCGCGAACTCGAGGGTCTCGTTTCTGAGGTGGAATGTCCCGAGAGTTTGGGGGCAACGAATGAAATCGTCGTAGCAACGCCATCCGGCGGTACGATGACCTTTAAAATTTCATTTCGAGATGGACAAAAAACGGGTTTTTTTCTCGACCAAGCCGAGAACGTCGCGGAGCTGATCCGTCGGTTGTCGAGCATCGATTGGAGCGGCAAGAAAGTTCGCGTCCTCGACATCTGCTGTTACGTCGGACAATGGTCAACTCATCTCGCGAGTTTCTTAAAGTCTCGTGGCGCTACGGTGGAGTGCACGCTGATGGACTTGTCCGCTCAGGCGCTCGAGTTTGCTACTCAGAACGTGAGAGCAGCCGGCGGTATCGCGATCGCAAAAAAATCCGATGTTCTCAAGGATCTTGAGACTCTGACGGACAAGAATTTCGACATCGTCATTTGTGATCCACCTGCGCTCATTCAAAATCGTAAGTCCATCCCGCAAGGGGTTCGCGCTTATCAGAAACTCAATCGCGAAGCTCTGCGTGCCGCTCGTCCCGGCGGTTGGTTCGTGTCGAGCTCTTGTTCGCAGCTTCTCGACGAATCGACGTTCTTGGAGGTGCTCGCGTATGCAGAAAAGAACTCCGAAAAATCCGTGAGTTGGATCTCAGCAGGACAGCAGTCTGCTGATCATCCGCTGAAGTCCGGGTTTCCCGAAGGCAAATACCTGAAAATGAAAATGGGCTGGATTCAGCTCTCAGGAGAGAAGAATGGCTAAGAAAGTCTCGAAGAAGAAAACGATCGCAAAAAAGTCTGTCGCAAAAAAATTGGCCTCTAAAAAAGCTCCCGCAAAAAAAGCGCCCGTGCAGAAGTCCGTGCCTCAGGCTGCAGTGAAAAAAACCAAACCATCGATACTGGTGGAAGGTCAGGCGGCACCTCAGTTTTCACTTTCAGATGATTCCGGTAAAATCGTCTCTCTATCTGATTTCAAAGGTAAGACCCTGGTCATCTACTTTTACCCAAAAGACGACACTCCAGGATGCACGAAAGAAAGCTGCGATTTCCGCGACTCTTTCTCGCGCGTGAAATCCAAAGGAGCGGTGGTGCTCGGTGTGAGTCGCGATTCGGTCAAGAGCCACGTCAAGTTCAAGGACAAGTACTCGCTACCGTTTGCCTTGCTCAGTGATGAGTCGGGAAAAATGACCGAGGCTTACGGAGTCTGGGTCGAGAAATCCTTGTACGGTCGTCAGTATATGGGTATCGAACGCACGACCGTGATCGTGGATGTTGACTCGTCAGGCAAGGGAACCGTGCGCAAGCTCTATTCCAAGGTCAAAGTCGAAGGACATGTCGCTCAGATCCTGAAAGACCTGTGATTGTATGGCACATGCATTTTTTGTCACCGTAGCAAAAGGTCTGGAGGAGTGCCTCAAAGAGGAGCTTCTGGAGATCCTGAAAGATAGAAAACCCAAGTGGCCTGAGAAACCTCGGGAAACCGGCGGCGTTTCTTTCGAAGGTGAGATCGAAGATGCGTATCGAGTGATTCTCTATTCTCGCGTCGCTTCGCGCGTGTACCTGCGCTTGCATACGTTTTCGGCGCCGACGCCCGAACGACTCTATGGCGGAGTGAAATCGATTCGTTGGCGGGAGCATTTCACTCCGAATGAGACGATTGCGATCGATTTCGTCACTCGGCAATCCGCGATCACGCACACCCAATTCGGCGCGCAGAAAACCAAGGACGCGATCGTTGATCAGTTTCGCAGCACCACCGGTGAGCGTCCGAGTGTTCGCGTGGATGCGCCGGATATTCAGATACAAGTTCATCTGGCAAACGACGTCGCAACCGTGAACCTCGATCTCTCTGGTAAGCCGCTCCACGAACGGGGTTATCGCAAGGCGTTTACCGAAGCTCCGCTCAAGGAGAATCTTGCGGCTGCTCTACTCAGACTGGCTCGTTGGCCAGAGATCGCCGCTCAGGGTGGAACATTATTCGATGGCATGTGCGGAAGCGGCACCTTCGTGATTGAAGGCGCGTGGATGCTCATGAATCGCGCTCCCGGTCGATTCCGTGAACGTTATGGATTTGATCGCTGGCTTCAGAATCCAAATGGACTTTGGGAGAAGCTAAAAGAAGAAGCGATTGCAGCCGAGAGACCTGTCGATGGTCGCCGAGTCTATGCCTGCGATATCGGAGCTCGAACTCTCCAGCAGGCCAAGCTCAATGCTGAAGTCGCTCAAGTTCAGGATGCGATTCATTTCGAACGTCGTGATTTCGCCGATTGGACCGCCGCTCCCGACAAGACGGGCTTGGTGATATTAAATCCACCTTACGGAGAGCGCTTGGGTGACGCACAGGAGTTGGTGCCGCTTTATCGCAAAGTGGGCGATCAGCTCAAAAAGGTTTTCCCCGGCTGGAAGGCGGGAATTCTCGTTCCTGAGCAGATACTGGGCAAAGAAGTCGGACTTCAGGCTTCAAGACGAATCCCGGTCTGGAACGGCCCGATTGAGTGCCGCTTCCAGCTCTACGATCTGTTTACGGGCAGCCGCGAGCCGCGTAAACCGCGTCCAGAGGCAGGAGTCGAAACCGACGCAGCTCCTCGTGTGGCAGAAAGTCCGCGCCCGGTTAAACCATCGCCGATTAAACCGGTCGAAGAGGACCGGAAACCCCGGCGATTCATTCCTAAAAATCAGACAAAACGCGACTCGGATGAATGAATTTTTACTTCAGGCGGGTCGGCATGATGCACCGTTAAGTAGGCATGTTTCACTCGGCTTTGATCAAGAGTTTGTGGCCGTTTCGTATAAGCTTTGGTAAAATCAGCTCATTCACATTGTTTAGACGGATAGTTACGGGCTATTTATCCAGAGGATACTCATGTCAAATCTTGCCAACACGGTCGATTCTGAATCCACTCATTTCCTGAACCAACTCGCCGGTGAAGAAAAAATCCGCGAACTCAAAGTCGCTGGAGTCAAGGTGGTCTTGGTGGTCCTGTCCTCGCGAGGGATGGTATTTGATCGCGCTGCGCTTGAGCAGAAAATCCATCTGACCTACCCAAGCTCAAAAGTATATTTCTACAGCACGCTCGCCATT
Source organism: Pseudomonadota bacterium (assembly GCA_027485695.1). Taxonomy (GTDB): domain Bacteria; phylum Bdellovibrionota; class UBA1018; order UBA1018; family UBA1018; genus JAIXQO01. Next base: position 770,398 of record JAIXQO010000002.1, on the reverse strand, counting down.
CCACTTTCGGAAGTCGCACCTGAGAAAATCGATTTGCTCATCGATTTCACCGGCCCGAGCCAGCGCCGCAAATGGTTTTTCGCCCGTCACCTCCGCTCCCGCACCAAAGTTACGGTCGGTCGCAACGCTGGATTTTTCCGCGCCTACATCTACGATCGCGTCTTCGATGAATTCAAAGAGAAACAGTTACCGAAAGATTTGCTCGAGCGCGAGCGTTTCGCGCAACGCGAGGTACTCCGTCTTGCTGGCGTGCCGCTCTCTCAAAAGGGCGAGCTGCTTCAGGATCTGGGCAAAGAAGTCGGCTCCGAGTTCGCGCGCGCACAGAAACACGCTTAACGCTCCGATCATTCGGGCGATTCGTTTTCGATCAGAGGAGGTAGGGGAATGCGGCGTTTAGTTCGTCAGACGATTTGGTCGATCTGGAAAATGCTCATTTCGGTGAAGTTTGCGGTCATCGTGATCGCCCTCTTGACCCTTTCTCTCATTGTGGCGACCGTCCTGGAGTCGATGTACGACACGCCAACCTCGCAGTATTTCGTCTACCAATCGATTTATTTCTACGCGCTTCTCACCGTATTTGGCGCCATCATTCTTTTTGTCGCGCTCTCGCGACTTCCTTGGCAGAAGAAGCACGCCGCTTTCTTAACTGCGCATCTCGGGATTTTGATCCTACTCTATGGATCCTTTCTGACGTTCAAACTCGGTATCGACGGACAGTTGCGAGTGGACGAAGGCATGCGCGAATCTGTCGTAGAGATCAACGAGCCTTTGCTCCTAATCGCAGGCGATGAAGGCGTTAAGACGGTGGAGATTGGTTGGCGTCCACCGTTCGTGGACTTTAAACCGATGGTTCTCCAAGAACACGGTATTACCGTGGATCAGTTCCTCTCGCATGCTGATTCCAAGGTGAGTTTTCTATCGAGCGCCAAACCCGGACCGATGACTGGAGCCATTCGCGCTCGTCTATACGGTGGGCCTAAGGCGCCCCCGTTCATGCGCCGCGGACAAGAGTTCTGGATCTGGGCCAAGGATCCGAATTGGTTCGGCACGCAAGCCGGGCCGGCCGTTGTGACCTGGAGCTCTTCGATCAATTTCAAAGGCAAGCTCGAGCGCGGTCCGATCATTCAATTTCTCGCCGATGGCGAACCAGGCAAACTCCAATGGCGTTCTCTGGGCAGCGAGAAGAACTACAAAGAAGGCACGATCCGTATTGAAAAAGACGGCGTACTTGCACAGCCGATCGAGATTGATTTGGGGTGGAAAATCGACGCCCGTCTCCAGATTTTGGAGACCTATTTCTCCGCGGATTCTCGCGTGGACTACAGTCCGTCCCAGATTCAGTTTGGAACGAGCGCACCTTCGAGTGCGATCCACCTGACGGCGACCGGAGCCACCGAAGGCGTCTGGCTTGGGCTTGGTGAACGGGCGGAGCTCGAGACGAGCGGTAAAAAAATCCAACTCGGGTATTTCCCGAGGCGCGTCACACTCCCTTTCGCGGTTGAGCTTCAGAAATTTCAGATCGACTACTATCAAGGTACGAAAAATCCGGCCTCTTTTGCCTCTCAGGTGAACGTGATCGACACGCGCGATTCTCAAGCACCTCAAAATCTCTGGATTCGCATGAATGAGCCGCTCAAACACGGTGGATTCATTTTTTACCAATCGAGCTACATCCCGGGCGAGCCGCGTCCGGTGACTTCTATTTTTTCGGTGAACCAAGATCCAGGACGATTTGCCAAGTATTTGGGCTCGTTGCTTCTGGTACTCGGCACGATCCTGCTTTTCACGGAACGAGTTCGTAAACGTCCAAAAACGAGCGAGGTTAAACCTCTATGATCCGATCATTCTTCTTATCGAGTCTTCTGACTTTGACGATTGTGGCCGCGCAAGCGGAGCCCACACGCAAAACGGAGTTTGATTTCTCCGGCCTCGAGGCGATTCCGGTGCAGGTGGGCGGGCGGCTGAAGCCGTTTGAGTCCTTTGCTCAGGACACGGTTTTGGGTGTCACCGGACGCATGAGTTTCAAGGGATGGAAATCCACTGAGCTGCTCCTCTCGTGGATTACTTCTCCCAAAGAGTGGGAGAACGAGCGATTCATCCTGATCTCTCGCCCGGACGTGAAACGTCAGCTGGGCCTTGCCGAGGCAGAAACGCGCTTTTCTCCGAAGGAACTCCTCGATCAGTCATCCCTGATCGACTACGCGACCAGTGGAGCAGGGCAGGTGGGCGGTGGCATGTCCGCGCAGGCAACCCCGATCGCAATCACCTCGAAGCCCGATCCGCGGAACGAAGAACTCAAACGCGTGATCAATCGCGTAGCGCTCTATCGTGCGGTGATCCTCGGACAAGCTTGGCAGGTCATTCCCGTAACTTCCCCGCAGCCTTGGCTCGCGCTTCGCGAAGGCGATCCCGCGAATGGAGTGGATTTCGCTGCGATGCCCGGAGCTAAAGTGCGCGAGAAGTATTTTAAGATTTTTTCCGCCTATCTCTATAGCGATCACGTGAATTTTTCGGGCCTGGTCAAAGATCTCGACGAGCTCGTCAAGACTGAGATGGGCAGTGATTGGAATAGCGAAGCATCGAGCAGTGTAGGCGCTGAGATGTGGTACCAGCGTGTGCACCCGTTTCAGAAAGCGTGGATTCTTTATTTGGTTGCGGCGCTTTTGTGGGCAGCGGCGATTTGGCTCAAGGGCAAAAAGCTCGAGAAAATCCTCACGCGTTCGGCTCTTGCCGTCACGGGGATCGGATTCCTGCTTCATATCTCGGGCATGGTTGTTCGTTCCTATGTGGCTGGACGCCCTCCCGTAACAAACATGTATGAATCGATCGTCTGGGTCGCGTTTGGTGTCGTATTCTTCGGACTGGTTCTCTATTACCTGCAGCGAAATCCAATTTTAACCGCGGTCTCAACTACACTCGGAATGCTCACGCTCATCGTCGCTGATGCGGCGCCAGTGGTCATGGACCCAGGTATTCATCCGCTCGTTCCAGTGCTGCGTTCGAATATGTGGCTCACGATCCACGTTCTTACGATCACGATCAGTTACGCGGCGCTGGCATTGACGATGGGGATTGGCAACGTCGCACTCTTTCAATACCTCAAGGGAGTGCATCTAACGCCGACCGGAATGCAGAAAATCACGACACTGAATTATCTCTCTTACCGAGCGATGCAGTTTGGTGTGGTTCTGCTAGCGGCCGGTACGATCCTGGGCGGCGTCTGGGCGGACTATTCCTGGGGACGTTTTTGGGGTTGGGACCCAAAAGAAGTCTGGGCACTCATCGCGCTCCTCGGTTACCTCGCGGTCTTGCACGCACGATACACGGGTTGGATGAAAGCATTCGGATTCGCGGCCTGGACGGTCGTGAGTTTCGCGCTCGTCGTAATGGCTTGGTACGGTGTGAATTTCGTTCTCGGCGTAGGACTCCATTCTTACGGGTTCTCGAGTGGCGGGCAGTCGACCGTGGCGGGATTCTTGGTTGCGCAATTCGCATTTGTTGCCTTGGTTGCAATCCGTGTGAAGTCGGGCTCCAAGCGAATTAAGAACGCTTGATACCTCCTTCGCTTGTTAAGCGACTAGGCAAGATTTTCCGATCCGAAGTGGTGCGTCCGGTTGGTAGTCTAGAAGGGTGAAACCGAGCGTTCATTTATTCTGGATCATACTGTTCCTGAGCACGAACTCATTCGGATACGAGGTCTGTGACAGTCGGAACAACTATTTAGAGGCAGGGCTCGCCCGAACGATGCGGACGCTGGGCGGTGAGCTCGTTGGTTTTTCGGGGCGTCCTACTCAAACCAATGATTTCTCATCATTTTTGAACCGTTGTTTCAGGAATGAACCAAGATTGGTGACGCCCGTATTCATAGACAACATCGGCGTAACGCCTCGTCCAATGGTTCCAACTGCAAAAGAACTCCGTTGTGTCGAAGCCGCGCAAGTCAGTTATCCCATCCACCGGTTCGTTCACTGCAAAAGTGCGACGGATACCATTCGCTCCGGGAAAAATTTCAAACTCGCTCCGAGGCCATGTTTGTCGGAAAACTACGTGCGAGTTTCGACGATCTTACTGAAAACCGTCGCTCATTGCGGGGGCCTTGAGGCTCGAGAACTGTTTGGACTGTGGAATCACGAATCGGGATTGCACATGAATATGGTGTCGCATACCGGAGCGGTGAGCGCTACCCAGCTGACTTCGGGCGCAGTAGATTTTATTCGAGATCTCGATTTCAAAGAAGGCGAATTCAACGACCCTTACATGAGCGAAGCCCACATGAATATCGCAAGGAATGCGGTGAGAGGTTTATCCAATCGTCTGAGGATTGATCCTCAATGCTCAAATCTTGCGACTTTGGCGCGATATTCACCGGTGGACTCGAGTCAGAGCTGTGAACTCTTGTCCGAACCGGTCATGCCAACGGCGGCTTATATTATCGGGGCAAAAAACTATTTGGTGGGCAGAAAAATATTCGAAGATGTAGTTCCGCGATTCACTAGCGGAACTGTGCACGCGTCGGAGAAGAGTCAGAATGAAATCGTCTTTGCCCTTTCGCAGTATGCTTACAACGGTGGGATTGCCGGAATGATGAGGCTTTTTAAGACGTTTTTTCTTTTGAATTCGTTCAAAGCCGAAATCAACGGAAAATTGCAGTCCGTCCGTCCGAGGAGTCTTTCGACCTCACAAATGCTCACGGTTTTTTCTCAGTACATCCGACAGCACTACGGTTCATCGGAAACGACAGCAGAGCGGCGTTCAGAGGTGGCGACCTATCTCTCTGATCCCAATAGAAATAATGGAGTACGTGAGATGCTCGCCCAAACTGAGAAAAGCGTAGGTTCACGATGCTTTTAGGCGTTTTTTGGTCGTTTTTATTCCTCAGGTTCGTGAATGCCGATCCAGTGGAGGGATTGGGGAGTTATTCATCCGAAGTTGCCGCGCAAATCAAGGAAGCCGAAGCCAAAGGCTCGATGGAATCTCGCGCTTTATATCGAAATCGTTTGTTGAAACTCAGGACGTTACTCCGAGATCAGGAGTCTCTATACCTGAAAGCGGGGATCGAAGCGGGCGAGGCTGAATGTGCGAATGGTGATTTGGCACTACTGGAGGCATTCGAGTGGGTGGATATCCGGAAGCTTAAAAAAGCCCGAGATTGTGAAGATGCGCTAAAAACCTTGCGTGCACTGGAGGACCCCCAGAACAAAGGTCCTGAACTTCGAAATGTAGAACATCAATTGATGGCCCGTTTGATTCGACCGCTCTGTTTGGCGGTCAATCAGAGGTGATGAGAGGCATTCTGAACTGTAGTCCTGCCTAGGCGCCTGGTGGATGAGGCAGGGTACTCAATGAAAATGCGATTCATTATCATTTTAATTGACCTGGCTACCACTCATCCTCTAAAAATCGGGGCTCATGCGGTCCGTCTCATTCAAGTAACTTAAATGACCGCCATTTCAGCCCAAAATCCCTTTGACTGGTATTCATATCCATATATAAGCATATACTTATATGTCGAAGTTGGTTTCTTTCCCATCCCTCAATTCTGTCCGGGCCGACGATCGAGCGTCAGGGCTCAGATCCAAGAAAACGTTCCTGCTTCTTGCTGAAACCTTTCAGGCATTGGGCGACTCGTCGCGAGTGCAAATCGTCTGGGCACTTTCCAAAGGTGAGCTCTGCGTGAGTGATATCGCTGAGCTTCTTGAAATGAGCCAACCCGCAGTCAGTCATCATCTGCGGACGCTTCGAAATTTGAGATTGGTGCAGGTCCGCAAGGACGGACGCACATCGTATTATCGTTTGGATGATCAACACATCGATTCGCTCTTGAGAGAAGGAATCGATCATGTCGAGGATTTGATGTCATGAAGCTAGGTGAGATGAAATGCGGTTCTGCCGCGAAAATCATTCGGACGAGCGGTCCTGAAGCGTTGCAAACTCGATTGCTCGAGATGGGATTCGTCGAAGGTTCACTGGTCGAAGTTCTGTTCGAAGCCCCTTGGGGTAGCGACCCGATTGCCGTACGTGTGCGTGGATCACTCGTAGCGCTTCGTAGGAACGAAGCAAATTGGATCGAGGTGGAGTCATGAGTTTAGTCGCACTGGCTGGTAATCCGAACTGCGGAAAAACAGCACTTTTCAACGCAATGACCGGCGGCCGCCAAAAAGTCGGAAACTATCCCGGTGTCACCGTTGAACGCAAGGAAGGCGTGGCGAATCTCGACAACCGCGGGTCCATTCGTGTGCTCGACCTTCCGGGTACTTATAGTCTCTCGCCGCGAACGCCGGATGAGGAGGTCACTCACGACGTGCTCTTCGGCAAGCTTGCGGGCGAAGAAGCTCCGCAAGCGATCGTCGCTGTCGCGGATGCCACGAACCTGGAGCGGAGTCTCGGTTTCGTCATCGAGCTCACGCAGCTCAAGAAACCCATCGTTCTTGCGCTGAACATGATGGATCTCGCCGAAAAACGTGGACTCAAATTAGATCTCAAGGCTCTGGAGCGCGAACTCGGCATGAAAGTGATTCCGACGGTGGCCGTAGACGGTCAGGGTCGCGAAGATTTGATCGAACGATCACTGGAAATGCTTTCCCAAGTCGACCGATCGACATTCATCCCTCACGATTTTTCCGAGGAGGCCAAAGACGTTCATGCGCGATTCAAGCGCGTGGATACGATCCTCAAAGCGTCGATTCAAAAACAAGTCGCCAGATCGGTCATCTCGGAAAAAATCGACCACATCGTTTTGCATCCCTTTTGGGGTTCGCTTGTTCTCCTGGTCGTTCTCGCGCTCGTTTTCCAAGCGGTGTTTACCTGGTCGGCGACTCCGACTGAGTGGATCGAAGGAGGAGTCGCCTGGCTCGGAACTCAAGTAGGCTTGTTCCTCGGAGACGGCGTACTCAAGAGTCTCGTCGTCGACGGCATCATCGCTGGTGTTGGGGGTGTCGTTGTTTTCTTGCCTCAGATCATTCTTCTTTTCCTATTCGTACTTCTGCTCGAGGATTCCGGTTACATGGCTCGAGCGGCGTTTCTGATGGACCGGGTGATGGGATCGGTCGGTCTCCACGGGCGCGCGTTCATCCCGCTGCTCTCGTCTTTTGCATGCGCGATTCCCGGAGTGATGGCGACGCGGACCATTGAGAACCGTCGGGATCGTTTGACGACGATCTTGGTTGCTCCTCTCATGACCTGCTCGGCACGTCTGCCGGTCTACTCGCTCTTAATCGCGGCGTTTATTCCGAACAAATCGGTTTTCCTAGGTTTGGGGCTTCAAGGTTTGGTCCTCCTCAGCCTGTATGTATTTGCAGTCGTTACCGCGCTAGCGGTCGCCTATGTATTCAAGCGCACCTTGTTCAAAGGCGAAAAACCGATCCTGCTTCTCGAACTCCCGACCTATAAGATCCCGAGCTGGAAAAGCGTGCTCCTGGGCTTGCGTGAACGCGCGGGCCTATTCATTAAGCGTGCGGGCACAGTGATTTTGTCGATCACCGTGATCTTGTGGTTTCTGTCGAGCTATCCAAAAGCGCCCGTGAACGCGACTCAACCTGCGATTGACTACAGCTACGCTGGAAAAATTGGGCACGCGATCGAACCACTCATTCAACCAATTGGTTTCGATTGGCGGGTGGGGATCGCATTTATCCCAGGATTTGCGGCCCGCGAAGTGATGGTTAGTGCCCTTGCGACCGTCTACGCGGTCGAGGGCAAAGACGAAGAAGCGACCGCTCAATCTCTGGGCGATACCCTGGCCAAGAACTGGAGTCTTGCGACCGGCCTCAGTCTGCTCGCTTGGTACATCTTGGCTCCGCAGTGTCTATCGACTTTGGCGGTGGTTCGACGTGAGACGAACTCCTGGAAATGGGCACTGTTCATGCTGGTCTACATGACGGCGCTCGCTTATTTGCTTTCGTTCGTCGTTTACCGAGTGACTATCGCGCTAGGCGGAGGATGATTCTATGCAAGAAATCGTCGTTTATCTGATCGTCGTCGGAGCGGGACTTCATCTTCTCAAGCATTCTAGACTTCATCTGGCGGTTGCCAAGATCGGTTCAGAGTGGTTGCTCAAGCGCGGTCAGGTAAAATGGGCATTTCGATTGCGAGAACTGTTTCAGACTCGTAGCAAACGCCCGGATTGCCATTGATTAGAGCGCATATCGATTGAGCTCGGAAAAGAAATCGGCGTCGCACTGAAAAAATACGGCGTCTACAATATCATGACCGCTCATCCATGCTTCATCCTTGCCATGGAGTGCCCTGGATTGGAGTGGGCGCACGAGAATCTGATACGTTTTGTGATCGTCATTGGTTGCTAGATCGACGATCAGACTATTGGATACTCGCGAATCACGAGCAGGATCCCATTCTTTCGTTCGGTATCGATTTTTCGCGAACCAAGCCGTTTTTGAAATGGATTTCACGAAGTATGTTTTTTCGGTCGGCTTTCCCCAACCGTCTGAAGCCTTATGAATCACATAAAATCGGCCAGGATTTTCTTTCACCGAATGGAGCTCGATTTCTCGGTAGTAAGAGATGCATCGAGGCGATTGGGCGCCAAACGCAAAATGAGCACAGAAGATCCCAGCGACGAAGGCGATGAATTTCATTCGCAATAACCTAGCGGAAGCTGATCATTCCTGGGTTTGGAATTTTCCTGAAAAACCGCGATTCAATGTTTCATTTAGAGAGGTTCTACTCTGCAGACTTATACGATTTGCGAACTGAACTCTCGCGCAATTCGCCAGTGGTGTTAGGTTATGTTTTATAGATATTATTTAGAAAGGCCAGTCTCATGAAACATTTGCTGCTTGCTGTTATTACTGTTTTTCTTGGATCCTCTGCACATGCCGAAGGCTGGTCCGGTGACTTGCTCTGTGTGAAGAGTTGGGATAGCAGCGCCGGGCATTATTTTTCATGGATCGCAGACGCGATCGGGACGATCAGAGTAACGAATACAGAGACTGCCGACCCCGTGGTCTCGGTTCAATTCAGCGAGCTTCGAACATATGTCGGCTATGGCTACTTGAAAATGGAGGTCCTAAAAGACGTCGAGTTTTCCGGAACGTCGGTAGACGGTAACGATACCTGGCTCGGCAAGCTTGAGCCTATGTCTGATTTGAGAAACGTTCGTGGCCTGGAGTTAGATTTGTCGAGTTCCGAGCGTGGGCTATCGCGTCTGAAAGCAAAGGCTGGACAAGACTACCTGATGGATTGCACGGTTCGCTACCACTGATCATGACTTGCATCTACGTGACGTGCACGGACTGCGGGAAAAACTCCCGAAGTTCTTGAAGGGATACTTCCCGCCAGTGACCGAGCGGTAGTTCTCCCAGCTCAAATGATCCATACGCGATTCGCTTGAGCTTGCGTACTGGATGCCCGAGATGTTCGAGTAATCGGCGCACCTCTCGATTTTTTCCGGTCTGGAGTTCCACCTTGAGCAAACTCTCGCGACCGCTGGTTTTAACCGGGACGAGTCCGGTCGCGCGGAGAAGTTCTCCGTCGTCGGTGATTCCGGCGCGAGCGAGATCGGTTTTTTCGTCCGTCCATTCGCCTTCTACGGTCGCGAGGTAAGTACGAGGAATCGCGTTTTTAGGGGCAGTTAACCAGGAAGACCATGCAGTCGAGTTCGTCAGAAAAAGCAGCCCCGTGGTGTTTTGATCGAGGCGCCCGACGCCGTGGAGCGTACGAAACTCCTCGGGCAAGGAGTCGAAAACGGTTTCGCGGCCTTTTTCGTCGGACCGGGTGACGAGTTCGCCTTTTCTCTTGTGATAGACAATGAACCGGAACTGGGCGGATTCCAGTGGTTTGTCATCCAAGAGTAGACCTTTGAGATCGATCGGAAACTCCTTGAGAGGATCTGTTAGAACCACGGATCCGAGGCGGATGCGTCCGGCTAAGATCCAAGATTTAGCGATTTCTCGCGAGGCTATCCCGCGCTTGGAGAGGATGCGTTCGAGTGGCGCTCGTTTCTTGAATGGTTTCCCCAAGCATTCTCTCCGTTAGAGTTTACTGGCCGGCTTGCTGATCTGAGCCCGGATTTGGGAGAGAAAATCTTTGACCTTGGTCTCATGCTCTTCGCGCGCTTTTTCATCAGCAAGTGGGAGCAGTTCCTCGGATTCGTTTTGGATGATCTTGAGGGTAAGGGGGATATCTTCGGTAAAACGAGAGGGCAATCTCGGCACTTTTTTTCCGTAGCGCATGCGATTCGCACAACGAGTGAGGTAGAGTTTACGTTTCGCTCGCGTAATTCCGACGTAAGCCAAACGGCGTTCCTCGTCGAATTCTGCGCCTTCTTCGATTGTACGGCGGTGGGGGAGCAGTCCTTCTTCCATTCCGACCATGAATACGACGGGATATTCGAGACCTTTGGATCCATGGAGAGAGAGGAGGGTGATCTCGTCTTTGATCTGATCCTTGTCGTCGTCTTTTTGGTCCGGGTCGAGCATCATCAAGCTCAAGAATTCGGTGAGGGCGGAGAGCGAGGTTTTCTCGGTCTCTTCTTCTAGTTCGAGCTGTCCGAACGCGTTGACCAGTTCCTCGACGTTCTCCCATTTCTTCTCGGCTTGAACGGGATTCTCGTTGTCATCCAAGATCGCTTGCTTCAGTCCGATCTCGGCGTAGAATTTTTTGATGTAATCGCAATAGACAGCCAGATCGAATGGTATCTGCGAGAATTTTTCACGTTCGGACTCGAACCAATTTGCGAATCGCTCGAGGGTTTCGCGTGCTTTGGGTTGGATGGCTGCGATCGATTGAACGCGTTTCGAGACCTGCATGAGAGACTCGCCGCTGTTGAGTGCCTCGGTATTCAGGTAGTCGAGCGAGGTTTTGCCCAAGCCCCGAGCCGGGTAGTTAACCACGCGGCGAAACGAGGCATCGTCATGCGGATTGTGAAGTAATTTCAAATAGGCGAGCGAATCACGGATTTCTTTTCGCTCGAGGAACGACATGCCGCCGACGATCTTGTACGGCATCTTGCGCATGCGAAGCGCTTCTTCGAACAGACGTGACTGCGCATTGGAGCGAAACAGTATCGCGAAGTCCCAGAAACGAAAATTGAGATTCGTATCGCTTTTGAGATGGAGGATTTCTTCGGCCACCATCTCGGCTTCGGCGCGATCTTCTTCGACGATGACTTCTTTGATCGGCTCGCCTTCGCCTTGATCGGACCAGAGTTTTTTCGGGTATCGTTTGGTATTTTTGGCGATGACTTCGTTGGCGGCGTCGAGGATCGCTTTCGTCGAGCGGTAGTTCTGATCGAGCGTGATGATCTCGGCGCCCGGGAAATGATTCTGGAATTCGAGGATGTGACTCGCTTCGGCTCCTCGCCAAGCGTAGATCGATTGATCGTCGTCGCCCACGACGCAGATGTTGTGGGAACTCTTGGTCAGATTTTCTAATAGCCTGAACTGCGCAGGATTCGTGTCTTGGTATTCGTCGACCAAGATGTAACGGAAACGCGCATTGAAATGATTGGACGCTTCTTCGGAGGTTTCTAGTAACTCAACCGCTCGATAAAGGAGGTCATCGAAATCGAATGCGTTCAGTGTTTTCAGTCGCGCTTGATAGTGCTCGTATACCGAAGCGGTCGCGATGGCATAGTCCTCGGGGATTTTCTTTTTCTCGAGGAAATAATCCCGGGCTTGATCGGGATTCAAGAAGCGGTTTTTAGCCAAGCTGATTTCTGCACGAATGACGTCGATGTCGAATCGCCGGTCGTCGATTTTGATGTGCTTCAGAATCGACGTGATGATTTCTCGTTGATCCGACTCATCGAGGATCGTGAATTCGGTGGAGTATCCGATCGCGGGCGCGAATTGACGGAGCATACGAACGGCGAGCGAGTGGAACGTCGTGACCGTCAGACCTTTGAGAGCTTTGGCGCCGCTGACTTTCCGAACTTGTTTGGCGACCCGTTCTTTGAGTTCTTCTGCCGCTTTGCGTGTAAATGAGAGCCCGAGGATGTTGCTTCCCGCGATATGATGTTGGGCAATCAAGTAACTGATTCTTGACGCCATAGTCGTGGTTTTTCCGCTTCCTGCGCCTGCGAGGATCAGAAGAGGGCCATTTTTATGGCGGACTGCGCGTTGTTGCGGTGGGTTTAAGCGGGAAAGGATGTCGTTCATGACCTAGGTCGCGAAAATAACGAACAAAACTTCTATCCACAAGCCGGAACTTTGAGAGTAAAATCATAGGAATGAATCAGGAAGATCTCAGCGAGCTATCTCACTGGATTTCTAAGACCGAGGAGCTGCTTAACGCGCCCGAGTTGGACTTCAGTGGTATTTACGATGTCCTTCTCCAGGTGAGAACCTCGAGCGAAGACATTCAGCAGACCGAGGCAATGGTGTTCTCACGGCTAGCCATGGAAATCGTGAATCAACTAAAACGTGTGGAAAGTCGCTCTCTTCAGCGCAAAGGCAGAGATGCTCTTTGGGATCTGATGACGACGACGCGCTGGTTTTTGGAGCACGCCAATCGAGTTTCTTCTGGTGAAGAATTTGACCTCATGACCGTTCGGGTAGCATCTGTGTTGAAATCTCTTGGAATATGCCCGGAAGAGCCGTGGGAAGCTATGCTTCGCACGGGTAAGCCGAGATCGAAGGCTCTTTAGTCTGTAACAAGCAAACGGAGGCGGCCTCGATCGTCGGCTCTGGAAATGCGGATACGTTGGCTGTGATCTATAGGGTTTTTTCAAGTCTCTTGAGTTTCTTAGTGATCGGCCTCGGCTTCCACGGCTACGCGTTGGGTGCCGAAGAAGAAGACTTGCGCGCGTGTTTGATGGCGACCAAAGAAAAGCCCTGCAAGGTTGAGGGCTACGCCGGTTCGTTTCCGAACCTCAACGATCCCGCTCTCGGAACGAATCTCAACGGTTGTTATGATTTTAATTTCACCCGCCGTGCAGACGCGCTTTCGCTCAATGCTCCTGCACAGTGCCCGGACGATCGCTGGCCGATCTACGTTGACGTCCGCAAGACCAGTCATTGTCCGAACGACAAAGAGGGCAAGTGCGAGACCGGAAGTTACATCCGCGCTCAAGTCGTTTATTCAGTGCAAGGCGCTGGACATGCCGAAGGTAAATCGAGCTCCAAATTCGGTTATATCAAACTCCCACAGTCGATCCCGTGGATCCTCTCTGCGACGACTGTCCTCGACCGAATGGAAGAAGTCTGCAAAGGACTCAAAAGTCAGCGGTACGAGTGGAGTTCGACGACTCGAGCTTGTACCAAGAAGCCTGAGTACATCTGTGATGACTTGGGTTTGACTTGGGACAATACCAAGAAAACTTGCACGCCTCCGGCGCTGAACTGCCCGGCCTCCAAATGTTCGGACAAGGGTAACTACTGTTCCGGTTATTTGTATCGTCCCCAGAGCGACTGGTGTTTCTGTTCGGGAACCAAAACGGATGGTCGCTGTGCGATTCCGATCCCTCCCGCCGCACCCGCCGCCCGCGAAGTTCCCGTGCAGTGTGAGTTCTGCTCGCATCCACGGATGCGTGGCTATCAAGATCCAGATGGTACTGGACCGTTTGGCCCGAAGAAGAAATGTAACTGCCGATGCAAAGAAGAACTGATCCAGAACAACTACAACTATTTCGTTTGGGACAGCGGCGACTGTAAACTCAATTGTACGATCAACGAGCAGTATTGCCACGATCGTTCCAAGAATTTTAATTCGGGTAGCTGCTCATGCGAAGGATTCTACTGTAATCAAGCAATTGAGGCCGCTAAATGTACGGCCGGGCAGACGTTCAACTCTGCGACCTGTCACTGCGATGATCCGGGTTGTACTCTGTCGCAAGCGAACTGCGCCTCGGGTCAGACGTTTAATTCAGCCTCCTGCGCATGCGAAGGCGGAGGTGGTTGTAGCCTGACGAGTTGTCCTCCGAACTTCGTCCTCGATAATCCAACGCAATCGAATTGCGCGTGTCGCTGCGGATTCACCAATGCTCAGTGCGCGAATGGTGTGGATACGAATAGTTGTACCTGCTTGCCGGGTGCTGGATGTGGAATCTCCAGCTGCCCGAATTCGAACTACACGCTTCAGAATCCAGGTGATGCGTCTTGTTCATGCGCGTGTAATTTGACGAACGCTCAATGTCCGAACGGCGTAAATTCCGACTGCACCTGCAAAGTGGGCTGTGCTCTCACGGGATGTCCCGGTGGGCAGGAACTGAAAAACCCAGGACAGCAGAGCTGCTACTGCGCTCCACTCTGTTCTTTGAACTCTTGCCCTGCGGGAGAGGATTTGATCAATCCGGGACAAGCAGGATGTTTTTGTCAGAAAAAAGGATGCGAGATTACGTCTTGCCCTGCGGGTCAGACGCTCAAGAATCCGGGCTCGCCGGGCTGTAAGTGCGAGACTACAGTAACGTCGTGTAACTTTCAGTGTTTTCCAGTGAATACGACTGGGAGCTCTTCTGCTCTCGGATTGCATGGATACGGAAAAATAAAAATTGCCACTTGCGCAAAAGGTAGAACCATAAACGTTCGGTTGGATCCTTATGAAGTGCCAAACCAGGTTCGGGTTTCCGGGGATTTGAATGCGAGTTCTCCTTGGGTGGGATACTCGTATTATGGAAACAGCACTGCGGGTGGATATTGTCAGCACCCTGGAGAGTGGGGAAGCTACCTGAGTAACGCAAATACATTTTGGACATCTCCGGCCATTACGGGCGACGGTGATGTTTTCATCGAAGTGATGACATTGAATGGAGATGCTCCGGAATGTCCTGGTAGCCCGGATTTGAACGATGGGTGGAGCCTGAACGCCTACTGCAATTAAAAGGTCGGAGTCTTCAACCGTTTTAGCGATCGAGTAGGCTCGTAGAGGCCTCGAACCGCGTTCAGCACCAGGGCTCAAGTTTCCGCTTCATTGAGGTCTATTCTGAACAGGCTGCGTCTCAAAACGTTGGGCCGCGCTATGGTTATTCAACGACCTGCTTGACGCGATCAACGCGGCCGGCTTCTTTTTCGCCACGGATTTCTGCGCCGACGAGCAGGCTGCCGCGTCCGAGGTCCGCGTCCGTACGGAAACGGACACGTCGTTTACCGTCTTCGCCGCAGACAAAAAACTCGGAGTCTTTGCCCTCGAAATGAACGGGGCTGACAAGTCGATGCACGCGATTGCGCGACGGGAACGCGTTTGGAAGGATCTCTTCGATCGATCGATTCGTTTTGGCGATCACCAGGTAGCTATAAGGCAGCGATTTGCGGTCAAGGCCCGCGAGACGGTCAAGGGTACGCGTGAGTTCCGGACGCCACCAAGTGACTTCTTCATGGCACCAGTCCTTCGGGTTCTCAAGCGCTTCGCAAGCTTGGTGTCCCAGGCAAGGGAGTAAGATTTGATAGCGGCTACCCTTGCGATGCGCGAGGCGATCCAAGATCGCTTTGCGAAATGCGAGCAATTTCCGGGATTCTACCTTGAGCGCTGGTTCGACCAGGATGACCAAGGCTTCGGTCGCGAGCTCTTTGTCCCAACGTTTGAGGAACGCTTCTGCGATCTCTTCGCTGGATTCCGCGAGTTCGTTCATGAAGTAAGAGGTGAGGAACAATTCGGCGGGTTTCGAGTTCTTGGGCTGAAGAAAATCGTTGATCGAGAGTTTGCGGTGGACCGCTTGAACCTGGGCGTCTAAGCCCAGGTCAGAGTGAACGCGTTCGACGAAACGGCTTCCGAGTTCACCAATGCCGCGGTCTTGTTCGTACAGTGTCCAATCGAACGATTTCTTCGGTCCACTTGAGAACGACTCGCCGAGTGCAATTCCGATCGCGCCGGATCCCGGGCCGGCTCCCAGTTCGATTGCGCGAATCGGGCCGTCTTGGCCAATTCCCGTATAACCGAGTCTCAATAATTCTGACCATACCGACGCGACTCGCATCGCATTCCCCGGCATGTAGCCCAGCACGTAGCCGAGGATGAAGTTTTTGGGATTGCGAGCGGCTCGCCAGTAGTTTTTCAAGCCAGATGCCACGGGTTCTTGAGGCGCTGTTTTGTCTTTCGAATCCAGACGATTGAACATTTGCGACAGTGCGCTCATGTGAGGGACGACTGATCGATTGAGAAATCGAGGGGACTCCACGTCAGTCACGGATTCGATGTATTTCTGATCCGCGAGTATCTCGAGGATACTTTTCATTAAGGTGGAGTCGAATCGTTTGGAAAGTGCGTCGGAAATCTTCATCTGACGCGCAATCTAGCAGGTTCTCGCGAAAAGACCACTGATGCGGGGGGGAATATCGTTCATTCCACACCGAAGACCTCGGAAACACTTCTCGCCGATGCCACGGAGATCGGTTAAATTCTTGCGATGCGATTGAAGCTCGCTCAAATGTCCACTCACACCCCGCGGCTCGCCGTTGTATTCGGGCCTGCTGAGCTTGCCGAGCGAATTCGAGAAGGATTCGAGCGCTTGGGTCGAGGTACGTTTGTGATGCCAACTCCTCGAGATGAGGGTGAATTGGTCTCGGCGCTTCGAGCGATGGGGGAATCTGGAGCCGAAGTTTTCGTTCATCCTGGCATCTCTTTTTGGTCGGAACGGCCGTCGTTTCCGTCATTGGTCGCTAGTTTAGGAATGGTGCCTGTTTCTCCGTCAGCCAAGTTTCTGAGCCTTTACCAGAACAAGATCAGTTTTCTCACGCAGGCGCAGTCTTTGGATATTCCGACGCTGGCGGCGACTCTGGACCCGGTATCCACCGTCAAAGAAGCCAGCGAAGTCATCTCGGAACATAGCTTACGATTTCCTCTCCTTTTGAAATCCGTTCTGGGGGGCGCCGGCTTCGGTACGCTCCACCTGCGCTCCGAAGCAGATCTTCATGCTCAACTCCCGCTTTGGTTCGATCAACTAGACGAGCGCTATGGCGACTCCACGGCGATCATCGAGCGGACGCTCACGAGTGCGCGTCACTGGATCGTGCCGTTTGCGAGAGATCGCGAAGGTGAGATCACGATTTTCCCGATCGTCGATGGCTCGCTCCAAAATCGGTGGAAACGATTCATTCAGTTTTGCCCGGCCCAGGATCTCGATGGCACCAGTCATCGACGAGTAGAGGAGTATGTGCGGCGGTGGGCGAACCATGTTCGATTCGAAGGAATCGGAACGCTCGAATTCCTCTCCGAGGCCGACCGACTCTATTTGATTGATGGTTCGGCGAGATTGAACGCTGCGTTTCCACTCTGGGAAAAAGTGGCGGGAGTTTCCGCTCTTGAGTGGCAGCTCGCTTCGATGGGCCTATTGAGTACTCCTAAGCGCAGCGAACCGTTTCCGTTCGAGGCGGGAATTTCCATTCGCCTGCATGCAGAAGATCCGGTGCGTTTGTTACCGGCTCCGGGCCGCATCCATGAAATGAGTCCCGAACGAGTTTGGAAAGATGCAGAGACCGAAGCATTTCTCCTGACGCCTTATCAGAGCGGTATGGACGTGATGCCGGATTCCTCTGGAGTGATTGGCGAGTTTTTCTGTTTCGCGCGAGGACGAAAACGCGCATTGGAGCTTGCCACCAAGCGTCTCGAAGGTTTCTGGATGAGTGGATCGCTATTGAGCAATCAGAAGTTTGCGCTTGAGCACCTTCATCATCCGTTCGTTCGCGAAAATCTTTTTCATGCGGGTTTTACTGACGAGGAATTTATTCCCGAGTCTTGGCCCTCGTCGAGTTTCCTTCGCCAGGTGGTGGATCTGGCCGCGCGTTTATTTGGCGACCCCGGAGCCCGTTGGGTGGTGAGCGGCCAATGGGTCGAAGAGGGTGGAATTCCGCTCGAGTTAAGCGAACATTCGAAGTTTCGAGTCGGTGATTTTGAGGGTGCGTCTGGACTCGTGAGATTCGCCGATTTACCCCCAACGCGGTTTTCTTTTTATCCACTGACCGCAAGACGCTGGAACGTCCGAGTGGGTGTGTGGACGGTTTCCGTTCGGCGAGTCGGGTTAGGAGAAGCTGGGAACGGCACTACACTGGAGCGTTCAATCACAGCGCTTGCGAGTGGTCAGGTCCACGCCATTTTTGAGAAGGCAGGTGCGCAGATTGCGCCTCAGTCACGTCTCGTCATGATTCGCAGCCTCGGGCAGCTCGTACCTCACGCAGTTTTATCGCCGGTCAAGGTACTTTCTTGGAACGTAAAACCAGGCGATCAAGTGACGCTGGGACAAGAACTCGCTAAGGTTGAACTGATAAAAACGGGGCATAGTGGCAATGGGGCAATCAGGCAGTGAGCGAGGCAAGGTGTGAGTGTTCTTGTTGTGGCTAGAAGATTGCACTAGTCGGAAGCCTTATGGCTCATGCTTTAGTTCAAACCTCTCAACCGCCTGTTTTTTCGTCCGGCTTTCGAACCTATGATCTTGCGGTTGAATTCGCAAAAATTTGTCGGCAAATCAAGCTTCCTCCTGATCTCAAATACCAACTGGATCGGGCTTCGTCCTCAATTGCGCTTAATTTAAAAGAAGGCTCCGCTCGTCGCAGCGAAAAAGAGCGGCATCAATTTTACAGAATTGCGCTTGGCTCGTTTCGAGAATGCGAAGCAATTTTTGATATTCATCCGGCGAGTGAACCGGAACTAAATGGACTCTTGTCCCGGCTAGGTGGTTCACTTTATCGATTGTGTCGAGCCACTCAGCCGCAGCAAAAGTGACGGTATGCGTACTCTTTCACGAATGCTTCTCCGCCCTCCGCGTTGCCCGATTGCCCTCTTTGCCTCGCTGCCCCTCGCTGTACCATTGCTCCCTGGCCCCGTTTTAGCTACACTTTTTCGGTATGCCGAAATATTCACGCAAAATTCTGTTGCCCGGAGTCGATGCCGCCGAAGTTTTTGATCGAATCAATCGCGACATTGAAAAGTACAAGGCCTCGCAAGAAGGCACTCTTGGTCCGGTAGATCTGCGTAAAGACAGTGACGCAAAAACATTCAAGCTCGATTCGAAATGGGTGAACGCTCAGCTCTTCTGCGAGCCTGGCTGCGTTCGACTGGAGGCCAACCTGAGCCTCCTGGCCTTGCCGTTCCGTTCGAAGATCGACGAAGGAATCGACCGATGGCTCAAGAAGAACTTTCCCGAGGCCAAGCTGGACGCGTAGAGGCGTCATCAAGCTCGCACTCCGTAGCTAAATCTGCAGGCGCCATGGGTGCCGCGACTTTTCTGAGCCGGATTACTGGTCTCGTGCGAGAACAGGTGTTCGCGATTTTCTTTGGGGCCGGACATTTTACCGACGCTTTCTACATCGCATTTCGAATCCCGAATTTGCTGCGTGATCTTTTTGCAGAGGGGGCGCTCAGCTCCGCTTTTATCACGACCTTTCATCGTGTGAGGGTGAGGGATGGCGAGCGTCGAGCTTGGCGCGTAGCCGGCCTCGTATTTCGCGCGCTCTTCATCATGGGCTCTGTCATCGCGCTCATCGGAATTTTTTTCTCTGAGGGTTTAGTCAAACTCTACGCGCCGTCGTTCGCTGAGATACCGGAGAAATTCAAACTCACGACCCTCATGACCCAGGTTTTGTTTCCGTTCTTTCCTCTCGTGTCGCTCGCGGCCGCGTTCATGGGTATTTTGAATGCTTGCGGTAAGTTTTTTCTCCCGGCGTTCGCATCCGCGCTTTTTAATATAACGTCCATCGCGACCGGCCTGCTTTTTGCGTGGCTGCTTCCGAAATTTGGCGTAGAAGCGATCGTCGGAATGGCGGTCGGAGTGGTATTGGGCGGCGCCGTGCAGGCGTTCTCTCAGTTACCGAGTTTGTACCGTTCGGGCTACCGTTATGAAACTCGTGAAGAGCTCCCGGATGCTCCGCCTTGGCACCAAGAAAAAGCGCTCGGTGAGATCTTGGCTCTGATGCTTCCGAGTATCGTGGGACTCGCTGCAACTCAGGTAAACGTTCTGATCAATAGCGTGCTGGCGACTGGCCTCGGTGCAGGCGCGGTTACTTGGATCAGCTATGCGTTTCGCTTGATGCAATTTCCGATTGGGATTTTTGGGGTCAGTCTCGCGTCTGCTACTCTGCCTGAGGTTTCACGGAGGCTTGCGGCCGGTGAGGTTGCTCAGGCTCGGGAGACGCTCACTAAATCCATTCGTTTTGCTCTCGCGGTGAATTTACCAGCATCGGTGGGCTTAGCGGTGACTTCGATTCCGGTCGTGGCGCTGCTTTTTCAATATGGAAAATTTCATGCGGACGATACCCATGCCACGGCTCGCGTGGTCGCAGGCTATGCGGTAGGACTCTCGTTTTACTCCTTGGTAAAAATCCTCGTGCCCGTCTGTTATGCCGCTCGCAAAACCAAGCAGGCGGTGGTTTCGAGTCTGTTCACGATCCTCATCTCTTATTTCGCGGGCGTGAATTTGATCGGTCATTTCGGACCGATGGGCCTGGCGTTTGCGACCTCGATCGCTGCGTTCGTGAACTCGACTTATCTTTTTGTGCTCTTGCGAGAGTACGTCGATATCCGGTCTTGTTTCCGCGCATTCCTGGAGCAATTGTTCGTCGCGAGTTTTATGGGCGCCGTTGTTTACGGAGCGGATTTAGCGCTGACTCATTTCATCGGAGATGCTGTCTCGAGCGGCACGACCATTCGCTTGATCTTGGTCGGCGCCGAGGTTTGTATTGGGGTCGGGGCGATCGGAGTCATCGGCAAAGGGCTGGGAATTCGCGATACCGCTCAAGCGTTCGATTGGGCGGCCAGCCGGGCCGGGCGCCTGTTTTCTCGCGTATTCCGCCGTTAAAACGGGCGTTCATGGCACTGAAAAAACTAAAAAAAACCATGGACTCGATGCTTTTCTGCTTCGCTCTTGCTTTCTTTTGAGGCTAGACTCGAATTAACATGACGCCCACCCGAAAAGAGTATGTAAAAACGCTTTGCAAGACGATCGCTACTCGCCTGGAAAACCAAAAGTCCATTGCGTTTCCACCTCGGCTTCGAAGCATAATTTTCGAGGAAGTCTATCAGCTGGTCGGTCCCTACATCATGACGGACGAAGACCTTCGCGAGAAAGCCCTCGCAAAAATGGGCGCAAAAGCGGAGCAGATCAATGATGCTCAAATGACCGAATCCGACGCTTACAAGGCGGCCCGCGCGATTGTTCGAGCGAGTTTCGGCGACGATGAGCTGAATGGGTTCTATTTCATCAAGCCGCTGAAACAAGTGGCTGGAATGATCGTCAGTTACTTGATGCGTTCGCCGTCGATCGACGAGGTCTATGAGACCGACGAAGATCTCGAGAAAATGATTGTGGATTGGGTGAAGACCTTCAATCCTCAAAACATCACCTAGTCTCAACTCCAATCGTAGACTCTCCAGACTGCCCCGAACGGCCTTGCCCAAAAGGGGTACTGTCGCGTGCTTAGACAGTGGGTCATGGCTTTAGTTCGTTTTTAGTTGTGCTAACCCTTTGAATTATCAGGGTTTTGAAAAAATTAACAAAAATTCACATTTGGTGCACCGTTTGCAGACCTCTTGTACAGAGTGTTTCGACGGAATTGTTTCATCTTCAGTATTCTAGGCGTTTTAGCGTTGCTCTGGCTGGGCAGGTTAGTCGAGCCAGATGCTCCCATGGAAGCGCAAGACCCCCAGGGACGAGGCGCCTATTTTGAGCAGCTCTCTTCGCCTGAAATGGGGCTCGAAGGTTTCGGCGATCGCAAGCCTTCATCGTTCGTGAATCGTGCAGAGTGAGTCGAATCTTTGACGAATCTTTGAGTCGAAACTCGGGGCAGACACGATCCTTCCTTGAAAGACGCCGCTCAAAACCCGATACTAGAGGGAGTTCATAGGCCTCAGTTTTATCGGGAAGTCGGGTTACCTTCCCCACGCGCATCGCGCGCCCCATTCATTTCCAGTAGGAAGGAACCTCGTCCATTGAAATCCATGACCAAAACCTTTCCTTTTGTCTTTTCCGCGGTCGTCCTCTCCTTGACCGCTGCCTCTTGTTCTTCTACTCCAAAATCCACGCGCTCCGCGTCCGATGAGCGCTCTTCAGAAAAGGCGCAGGCGCCTCTGAACGCGCAAGTACTTGGCAATGATTCTTTTGTCATCAAAGGACTCAAGGTCAGTCAATCGGACTATGATTTCCCGATCTCGGGGCACGAGCGTGTCGAGTTTTGGGTCGACTATTTCACGGGTCGTGGACGTAAACATTTCGAGAAGTATCTGGAACGTTCCGAGCTTTTCGTGCCCTTTATCCGTCCGATTTTGAAGCAATACGGACTCCCGCAAGACTTGGTCTATCTCGCCATGATCGAGAGCGGATTCCACAATCACGCGCGGTCATCCGCAAAGGCGGTGGGCCCGTGGCAGTTTATGCCGTTTACGGGCCGACGTTTCGGTCTCCGGGTGGACTGGTGGGTGGACGAGCGTCGTGACACCGAGAAATCCACGCATTCCGCCGCAAAATATCTGCGGGAGCTCTACCGGATGTTCGATAGCTGGGAGCTTGCGGCTTCGGCTTACAACTCGGGCGAGATGAAGATCGTTCGCGCAATCCAACGTTACGGCACTGCCGACTACTGGAGCCTGACTCGTCAGAATTTCCTGCGTCGCGAGACTCGGGACTATGTTCCGAAAATCATGGCTGCTGCGATTGTGGCCAAGAACCGAGTTTATTTCGGTTTTAATGCAAACGGTTCGGACGCGCCGAAATCCGGCGTGGCGCTTGCTCCAGATGGAACAGTGGTTCAGTTAGAGGCCAAAACGGCTCAAGAACCCGCGCAGGCAACTCAAGAGGCGCTCGAGAGCGTACTGAAATCCGAAGCCACGCCGGGCAATGCGAGTGAAATCGCGGAATCCGAATCAGAACCCGAAGGCGAGAGCGAAGGCTTGGTCGTGGGCAAAGATATCGAAGTGGTCTCTCAAGTGGTTGAACATGAGAAAACTCCCGGTACACTCGCTCGCTCCGTTCCGACGCCTCACGTGAACAAGCAAGGGGAGCTGGTCGGCGAGGAACTTGCCGAGTTCGAAGTTCAGAGTCCGGCCGACCTCACGCACATCGCGAGCGCAGCAGATCTTTCGTATCACACGGTCAAAAGCCTGAACCCGGAACTACTCCGTTGGTGCACGCCTCCAGGTACCAGCAATTACCGGGTGCGCCTGCCGGTCAGCGCCAAAGAGCGTTTCCTCGCGAACTACAACAGCCCAGAGTTCCGCAAGCGCACTGAGTTCCTGACGTTTCGGGTGAATCGCCCGCAGTCGTTGCAAGCAGTCGCCCGACACTTCGGAATCAAAGTCGATCCTCTCGCAGACCTGAATGGTCTCTCGAAAAACTCCCAGCTACGCAAAGGCGCGCTCATTCGCCTGCCGATGCCAGCAGATGGTGGTCGTAGTGTGGCCACTCTCGAGATTCGGGACCCACCGGAGCGTCGCCGTCGCGCGCGTGCTTCGCGAGTGAAACGCAAGAAATCCGCCGTGAGCTCGTCGTCGAAATCTTCGTCGCGTTCCATGAATCACGGCAAACGAGTCGTCCTGCGCGATCGTTAGAACATGATGTGACGGAATTTTGGCGAACTGAATTTTTAGGTCTCGTCGCCACCTTCCGATCAGGTGTTGATGACTCGGGTGTCGCGCGCCTCCTGGTTGGCGCTTTTACTGAAATTACAGCTGGTTTGGGTTCTAGCTGGGGCGCTTTTTTTAAGCGCCTATGCGGCCGATGACCCGAATCCAGTTGCGACTGCCGAAGAGCGGCGGGTTGCTGCCTTGGTCCTTCAGCAATTCCCAGAAATCAGTTTTGCGTTTACCAAAGCACCTGGCACTGGCCATTTTGCTAGTACGGTATTGGCAATGAAGCGCGTCCGAGAACTGGGTTACCTAGGTCCGTTTCATCTCTATATCCATCCTGAAGTGCGCTCAGCAGTAGCCAAACTCTTGCCCGGGTATGTTTCGACGGGTGCTGAAGAACAGACGATTTCCGCGCTAAATTCGACCACGCACACCTTGGATCTCGATGCAGACTTTCCAGCACGTGGGCCAGGTCCACGAAAAATTCAGCGGCTTGGAATCGTCGGAGGAGACGATCACGGACTGTATCCGGATGCGATCGGAGTTGATGCGTTGTTAGTTGTTCAACCGCCCGGCTGGTTTCGAGGACCGGAGCTTAGGATTTATCGTAAGGGCGCGCCGATCTATCCACATAAGAAATCGTTTCACGCGCTCGATCGGGTGCCTTTTTTGTACGATGCCCCGAACCCTCAGGATCCAGCCGCTTTTGCAAAATATGAACTTCTCGCTGTACCGAGTTTGGCCAATAAGGCCGAAGGTATGGCAACGCTCTTAAGTGCTCTGGGGCATCACGATGTGATGACGTTGTATGGATTGAGTTACGCATCCGGACCGGCGAAATTGGCTACAATCTCTGAAGCTGTTTTGAAATGGATGAGTCAGAAAGCAAAGGTGACGACTCCAGGTGGAACGATTGTCCCATTGATTTCGCAATTGAATGAAAAGGAGTGGGAGCTTTTTCAACTATTAGTTGATGGAAAGGGGCTCCAGTCACAGATCCAGGTCGTGAATTTGGTTGATCCTCATTTACCATCCGTTTTGAAAAACCTGGCACCTGGAACATTGGTGATCGTCGAGGTCGGAAGTGTGACGCAAAACTTGTGGAACTACCTGATGGCAAGAAGTTCCTTGCCCCCTTTGGTTGCGGGGGTAAATGGCGTGAACTATTTGTCAATGCTCGGTAAACCGTTTCTGACTTCAATGCGCGGTAGTTCCGAATCTTTGAGCCCACAGTTGCAATCATTGCTGGACGATATGAGCGATCGTCTCATGATGGACTATGCCGAGCGCATCGCAAATTTCTTTACCAAGGTAAGCGACCCTTTGTCGCGTGAGTCGACCATTTTTCGTACGAACCATCAACAGAATCTGATTTTGGGAGATAAGGTCACTCGTCTCTTAGCGGAGAGTGGACCGACCATTTGTCCGTATCTATTTCCGCGACGATCATTTCTCGGCAGTAGTAGAGCGATTTCCGACCGCGGCCAGAAAGGTACCTTATCCCATCTCGTTTCCTGGTGGCTCGAACCTATTCAAGTCGTTCGCGGCGAACTCATATCACGCTGGAAATCATTGATTCGTTCCATGACGGACCTTCCTGGAAGCATTCGGTAGCCATGCCTTTTGAACGTAAAACTCGAACTCCAGGGCCGATCCGGTATACACTGAATGTATCTAGAACCCTGTCTACAGAGGAAACACCGATGCCTCATCCTTCGATCGATGCCGCAGAAATCATCAAAACGGAAACCCGCGCCGAGGTGACGTTTCCGCCTGTTTTTAAACAGTTCATGATGAAATCAAATGGCGGAACCGTCGAAGCCGACGGCGAGATTTGGGTACTTGTACCCTTCCACGATGCGACCACTCCCGAGCGTCGTCGCGCGACCGCGATCGATATCCTCCAAGAAACCAAGTCTGCTCGGAAATGGGACGATTTTCCGCCCGACGGATTCGTCATCGCCATGGGCGAAGAGGGCGATTGTCTGGTGCTCCTTCCGGACGAAGAGGGTGGAGACGTTCTCGAAGACACGATCTACGCCTGGGAGAGCGAAAGCGGCGAGCTCGTGGAACTGGGCGATTCCATCGAAGATCTCGAGTAGCCATGACGCCTTTTGATTGATGCATAGCGCATTATGGGCTTCGACATGGACAGAACCCTGGTTTTTTCCTACATTGTCGTTCTCAATCCATGGCTATTTTAGTGCAAAAATTCGGTGGAACTTCGGTCGGAACTCCCGAACGAATCCGCGCTGTCGCTGCTCAAATCGCACGGACCGCCCGCGACGGAAATCAGCTCGTGATCGTCGTTTCTGCGATGGGTCACACGACGGATGAGCTCCTGGGGCTTGCACATCAGGTTTGCCTGGATCCCCCGGCTCGCGAAGTGGACATGCTCCTGACCGCAGGCGAGCGAATTTCGATGGCCTTGCTTTCGATGGCGCTCAAGGAGCTCGGCATTGACGCAGTTTCATTTACGGGCTCACAATCGGGCATCATCACCACAGGATCGCATCGTCGCGCAAGAATCGAGACGATTCTGGGTGACCGAGTTCGATCCGCGCTGACGCAGGGCCAAGTCGCAATCGTCGCCGGATTTCAAGGTGTGAGCCGTACTAAGGAAATCACGACACTGGGACGGGGGGGCTCGGACACGACCGCGGTTGCGCTCGCTGCCGTTCTGGGAGCTTCGCGTTGCGATATTTTTACGGACGTCGATGGAGTTTTCTCGGCGGATCCGCGAGTGGTCAAAAACGCTCGGCACCTCAAGAAAATTTCGCTTGAAGTCATGGTGGAGCTCGCGCTTCGTGGAGCGGGGGTTTTGCACCCGAGATCGGTGGAGCTTGCACAAAAATACAAAGTACCGCTTTGGGTTCGAAACAGCCTGAAACCGGAGAATGAGGGGACCGAAGTGGGAGAAATACGACGAGAAGGTATGGAAGAACCACAGGTGACGGGTGTAACTGCAGACGCGTCCAAGGTCCTCTTGGAGCTTTCTCTGGCACGGCCATCGGTGGCTTCGGCGGTCTGGGACCTTTCGGCGTCGCGGAGTCTTTTGATCCTGGCCCCGGATTTCCAAGGCGAGAAACTCCGGATGTTTGTCGAAAAAGACGCGATCTCAGAGTGGACCAAAGGGCTCGAGGAACTGCGCAAGGATGGATTCGTCACCGGAATTCGTCTGGATGACAGCCAGATTCCGGTCTCAATCGTGGGTTCTAGGCTGACCCAAGATGGACGGATTCTCCGCGACGTGGCAACGTGGTTAGAGGCTTTGGGGCTGAATGCTTCGGTCGGACAAGCGACTAGCCTGGCGATTACTTTTGCACTGCCCGCGCATCGCGCGACTGATGCAGTTCAGAAACTTCATGAAGAATTGATCGAAAAGGAGCAACACGGATGAAAAAGAAAAAAGCTTCCACGGAACCCGTAGTCGAACGCGTTCAGCCGCACGAAGATGCCGTCCCTCTGGTGATCGGCGATGGTCTGTCTGCCGTTTCGTCCGTACTCTCCTGGGTTCGATTGGGATACCGAGTAAACTGGATTCCCGGCTCTCGGATCACGATGACCCACCCGATGAACGCCATGGCCCAAGGTACCGGTTCGTCGTTTTTCGGCGGACTCTTGCTCTCGCTCGGGCTTGTGGATCGACTCCCCGAAGAGGGCTCGTTTATCCGAGAATTCCGCAAATCAAATTTCGTTCCTGCAGATTGGATCAAGAAATCCACCGACGAAGAGCGTACCGCCATTCGCGACGAATACTTCGTCGACGGCGAACGCGTGCTCACGCCCATCCATGAAGTCTCGTTCGGACAATCGTGGTGTGATCTCGAAGACGAGATGCGCATCCTGGCGCTCGCGTCTCCGCTGGTTCGTTACCTTTCTCATGCCGTCGTTAGTTCCGTATCGTTCGATGAATCGGGCGTGCTCGTGAACCTCAGCGACGACGCTCCGATTCGGGCGACCCATCTACTCGGTTGTGACCGCGTTTCGGCGCTGTCCGCGATCGAAGGTCTAGGCAAGACGACCTCTCTCTTTCGTTCCCGTCGCACGCATTCGGTGCTCCAACTTTTTCTCAAACATTCGAGTTTTCAGAATGCGTCGATCACGAGCGCATTCTTTGCCCCGCTTCATCGCGAAGCCGGCGAAGTGCAAGCTCGCAACCTCTTGGGCTCGTTTTTCAACGAAGGTCGCGAGAGCGTTTGGACTGTGGTTCTGCCTGAGGGTGAGGGCGAAGATAACGCCGCGATCGCCAAGCGTCTGCGCCGCATGAAGCAATCGCTCGACAAAATGTTCTCGGCTTCCGAGCACCTGCCAGAAGGTAAGACTACTTTTCTCGACATCATCGAAAACGAACAAGTTCGCTTTCTGGAAAACGAAATCTATTCGTCAGGCAGTGATGTGCGCGAAGCCGTCTCGCTCCCGCGCGAGAAACGCTACGTTGTTTTCTCAAGCGCTTGCGGATTCGAATCGCTCGGCGCTCAGTTGGACCGGTTCTTCTCGGCTCAAAATGCGCTCATCACGTCGGACACGCAAAGCGAGAGTGGCGAGATGCAACTCACGCGCGCCCAGCCGCTTGAGGAGTTCAGCGAACTCGAGCACGGTTGAGCCCGTCGTTAAAAAATCATCGATGATCAGAATGGACGCTCCCCGGATTTGATTCTCGGGGAGCGTTTTTATTTTCAGGCGTTCGCGTGTAAATCGTTCATAGCCGTTGTTTTCGCGTTGTTGAGGTCTGGGTTCGGTCGTCGTGCTGAGGACCGGTGAGTGCGGAAGTGCAGAGTTCTGAATCATTCTTGCGACCTCTCCACTGGTGGAACGTCTCAGACGAAAAATTCGAGCCCAGGATTGTGGAACCGGGATAAGTGCGTCGACCGAAAGCGCGCGAATTCGGGCAAGCGCAGGCGGGGAGACTTGGCGGACGAGCTTACCGAGCGAGCGAGGGTTACCTGCTTTTTTCCAGTGTTTGAAAAACGCGCTCGACCCCTCGTGATGCAAGTAAAGCGGATGGAAAGTCTGAATCCACGGACCGTGAACGGTGTGGAGTACTTTGAATAGGCGGCATGAGCCACCGCAGGTCAGGGAGAAACAACTCGGGCAGGCGGCATCCGGAATGGGGATGATCGAATCCATACAGCGCTGGCAGGGTTGCCGTAAGACCAGGGTTCGCCAGTCGAGTGGATGTTTTTCGGACGAACAGGTGAGCCAGGTCATCCGAACGAAGGTGCGAATATTGGGCCGAAGTATTCAGTCAGGCAGGAACCGGGCAAACCACGAATTTTTCTAAGACGCCAGAATGGACGCCAAATGAGTCGCGTTCGCTGGGAGTGCTTTCTTTTTGCCGATGACACGCGAGTAAGGAACGTAGACGACACGATTATTTTTCACGCCGACCATGCCTTTGGACTTACCCGCGATGAGAAGTTGCGTCGCCGTCGCGCCCAGGAACGAACCCAGCATACGATCGTGAGCCGAAGGTGCTCCGCCGCGTTGGATGTGTCCGAGCGTGCAGACTTTGGGTTCGAGGTGACCGAGTTTGATGAGGGCTTCGGCAATTTCACGTCCGCGCCCCGAGGTCTTGCCTTCGGCGACGACGATGATGCTGGACGATTTGCCGCGCTCCAGACCGCGACGGATGGTCTCGTCGATTTTTCTGATCGTGTAAGGTTCTTCCGGGACGATGATCGTCTCAGCGCCACCGCCGATTCCAGTCGAGAGAGCAATCCAGCCGGAGTTTCGGCCCATGACTTCGACGAGGAAAGTGCGATCGTGCGAACTTGCCGTGTCACGAATGCGGTCGATGGCGTCGATCGCTGTGTTCACCGCAGTATCGAATCCGATCGTATCGTCGGTTTCGGCGATGTCGTTGTCGATCGTGCCGGGGACACCCATGGTCGGGAATCGGTTCTCGGCTTCGAGCAAGGAGGCACCCGTGAACGAACCGTCTCCGCCGATGACGACCAGGCCGTCGATCCCATGCCTGCGCAAGAGGTTGGCCGCTTCTTTGCGGACGGATTTTTTCATGAATGCCGGGCATCGATCGGTTTTCAGGATCGTGCCGCCTTTTTGGATGATGTTGGCCACCGACGAAAGGGTCATCGGATTGAACTGACCTTCCAGGAGTCCGCTGTATCCCTTCGGGATGCCATAGACGGAGACGCCTTTGGCTAAGCCGTATCGAACGACGGCGCGGACGGCGGCGTTCATTCCTGGGGCGTCACCGCCTGAGGTGAGAACGGCGATAGACTTGAGTTTGACCGAGGTAGGAAATTTAGGCAGTTCGAGCATCATAAGGTGTGGCTTTATTCTATTCGCGACAATGACTTTTGTCTCGTTAAGAGATCTTTTCAAAAAGCGTTTTCCCCGTCACGGGCGCCGGTATCGGCAAACCCATGATGTCGAGCAGTGTCGGCATGATGTCCGACAATCCGCCATCCTTGAGGCGAAGACGATCTGCCCGTGGGGCGGTGGCGCTATTGGGGCCGACGTAGAGTGCCGGCACGGGGTTCAGCGTGTGTTGGGTGTGGATGTGGCCCTCGTGATCGCACATTTCCTCGGCATTGCCGTGGTCGGCGGTCAGTAGCGTGTGGAAGCCATTTTTCTCGGCGGCTCCGATGACTTTTTCCATACAGCGATCGAGGCATTCAATGGCGCGCACGGCTGCTTCGAAATTACCGGTGTGTCCGACCATGTCAGCGTTCGCGAAATTGACGAGGATGAAATCGTCGACCGTGGATTCGATCCGTTTCTTGAGTTCTTCGGCGACGGTGTCGGCGCTCATCTCGGGTTTGAGATCGTAGGTCGCAACGTCCTTGGGTGATGGAATGAGTAACCGCTCTTCTCCAACAAAAGGAGCCTCGCGCCCGCCGTTAAAAAAGAACGTCACATGCGCATATTTTTCTGTCTCTGCGATTCGGAATTGTCGTAAGGCATTTTGCTCCAGCACTTGCGGGAAAATGAGATCCAAGTTCTGCGGCTCGAAAATCAGGCGAGCTTTGAGTTTCGCATCGTATTGGGTCATGCAGAGATACGAATCCCGTGGGATCACAAAACGGCGGTCAAAACCGGCGAATTCTTCGCTGATAAATGCGGATGTCAATTCGCGCGCACGGTCGGAACGATAGTTAAAAAACAAGACGCAGTCGCTCGCGCGAATCGCGCCGTTAGAATCGAGTAGCACGGGCTCAACGAACTCGTCCGTTTTGCCATCCGCTTGTGATGCTTGAAATGCATCGATCGCGGACAGAGAGGCGACGGGCGCTTCTCCAGTCAGCACTCGGTAGGCTTTTTCGACTCGGTCCCATCGGTTATCGCGGTCCATGGCGAAATAACGTCCGGAGAGGCTCGCGATTTTGATCGTGGACGAGAGGCCCTGCGCTTTCAGGCTCGCGATTGCGTCTTCGGTGCGCTTGAGGAATTTCGCTGCTGATCCCGGTGAGGTGTCGCGTCCGTCGAGGAATGCGTGAATGTAGATTTCTTTTGCCTGGTTCTCGCAGAAGAATTTGAGGAGCGCCTCCAGGTGTTCGATGTGGCTATGAACACCTCCATCGCTCAAGAGTCCCATGAGGTGAATGCGACCGCCGGATTTCGAGAGCTGGGTGTTTAGTTCTAGTAGTGCTCGTTCACGGTAGAACGTGCCGTCAGTGATCGATTTAGAAATACGGGTGAGATCTTGATAAAGAATCCGCCCCGCGCCCATGGTCATGTGTCCGACTTCGCTGTTGCCCATGACTCCATCAGGGAGTCCGACCGCATTTCCGTGCGTCAGGAGTTCTGAGTGCGGGTACTTGGCGAGTAGGCCATCCAGGAAAGGCTTGCGTGCTTTGCGGATTGAGTTGAAAGGCGAGTCCTTGCCGATGCCGAAACCGTCGAGAACGATGAGGAGTGCTTTTTGTTGCGCTGCTGACATGGACGGGTTTTACCAGACTTTTGCAGAAAGGGCTATGTGCAGGCTCTGGTGAGAGCTTTGTATGTGATCGGTATCTGAAGCGTCGGCTCTGCGAAAGGACCTTGCGCGTCTGAAAAAATTCGCAGGAGCGAATTTTCACGCGAAAGCGCCCACGGGGGTCGAGGCCAGGATGGCTGAGATAACAAGCGTGAAGCGTTCGCGCCTAACAGGCGCGATTTTCAGGAAGGCAGGAGCCTGGCAAGCAAGTCCTTTTCTTGGCGCCCTTATTCACCTTCGTTGTGGTAGGGGTGGCGGTTCAAGACCGCGTGGATACGATAGAGTTGTTCGGCGAGTACGGCTCGCGCGATTTCGTGCGAAAGGGTTTCTCGACCAAATGACCAAAGGAGGTCGGCTTCTTTTTTAAGCGAAGCGTCCCAGCCGTACGCGCTTCCAACGCCGATGAACAGGTGTTGGGTTCCGTCACTGCGATAGTTTTCGAAGCGCGTGGCCCATTCCATCGTGGAGCCGCTCTTGCCCGTTTCATCGAGGAGTATGAGCCGTGAGCGAGAGGTTTTCTTAGACGATATGATCTTACGAAATGCCTCGGCCTCGTCGCGCTGATTGAGCGCCCGATCTGCAGACGATTTCACTTCGCGTGGCGCTTGCTTGAGCTCGACTTCTTCGAGTGGCCACCACGGTTTCAAATTGCGCAGATAGTAGTCGACCGTTTCGCGAACTCCTGGCGTCTTCAGTTTCCCGAATGCGATCAGAGTTCCGCGCAACGTCAGTTCACCCGGCTAGCGCTCGGAGCGTAGTATTCTGGCGGAATTTTCACGCGAGGAGCATCAACCCAGAGATTCTCAAGGTCGTAGTAGTCGCGAAGCGCATCGAGAAAAATATGAACGACGACGTCGCCCAGGTCGATGAGCGCCCAGCGTCCTTCGGTCACGCCTTCTTTGGAGACCACTTGGACGTTATGAACGTCGACGGCCTGGAGAACGCTTTCGCTGATTGCAGAAACCTGGCGGTCGGACGTGCCGCTACAGACCATCAAAAAATCCGTAAAACCGCTCCGCTCGCGCAGATCGAGGATTTTGATGTTTTCGGCTTTTTTCTCAATGGCCGCTCGAACGCAAAGTAAAACGCGATCGAGGCTTGGATCTTTTTCCAACATGACGGAGTTCCTTGAAGGGGATTCGGTTGTGGTTTCATTTACCATAGACATGATGCTCCATCAAATAGGCTTCGACCGAACTTGGGAGAGTGCCCAAGGGTGCTTGGCCGGTTAACGCAAAAGACTCTCGGATTTGGGTTGAGCTGATTTCCGGTGCGGAAGTCTCGCTTAGGACAACGATTCGCCCACCCCGGGTGCGGAAGCTCATTTCTCCGATTTGACTGAGAATTCCTGACGAAACATAACGTGTTTTGGCCGCCTGAACGGCCACCGGGTCGATGCCCCGGCGGAGGAGGATGACCCAGTTCGTGAGATCGCAGACTTCGGGAAACCGTTTCCAAGCGTCCCAATGAATCCACTGGTCGGTTCCCATGAAAAACACAGTTTTTTTTGGCTCGAGGCGACCTTGCTGAATGAGCGTGCTTAAGGTGGAGTGAGTGGAGTGTGGCGGCTGGTGATCCACCTCGTACGATTCGAGGGCGAATCGAGGATTCCTCTCAGTAAGTCGTTTCAAACAGGCGACGCGGTGTTGGCTGGAGGCTCGAGGGGACTTCATCGCCGTTCCGTTATTCGGCAGGAATCGAAGCTCACGGAGCGGAAAACGTTCCAAAATCTCCAGCGCTAGTCGTTCATGACCGACATGAGGCGGATCGAATGCGCCGCCGAGGAGGCCAATGGCGTCTGAAAACTCGGCTCCGCTCATCGAACTCATGAACGTCGAATGCTCTCGTCAAATGGCATGATGACTTCTTTTTTGGTCGTCAGGCCAATCGCGGTTCTCTCGGTGAATACGTATTCCTTGAGGAGATAGAGCAGAGATTCGACTCCTTGGCCGCTGACGGCGGACACGAAATACGGTTCTTGTCCTTCTGGCTCACGGCCACGAATGGAGTGGAGTCTTGCGCGAAGTTTGGCGCGCGCGCGAATCATGAGATCGGAATTCTCACCAATGAGGTCGCCTTTGTTGATGACGACGACTTCGGGTTTATGGAGGAGTTCTTCGTTAAAAAGACCCAGTTCACGACGGATGATTTCGTAGCGAGAAATCAGCTCATCGACTGCGAAATCGAGCGAGTCACGCTCCTCATCCATCGTTGGAGTGGTCGCGTCCTCTAAGAGTTTCGTTCCATCCAGCATGTGCACGAATACTCGAGTGCGCTCGATGTGCTTCAGGAACTTGTGGCCGAGACCCATACCACGGTGGGCGCCTTCGATGAGGCCGGGAATATCGGCGACGACGAAACTGGAGTGATCCGGCAGGGACACGACGCCAAGGTTTGGCGTCAGAGTCGTGAACGCATAGTCTGCGATTTTTGGACGAGCAGCGCTGATGCGTGAAATCAACGTCGATTTGCCGGCATTCGGGAATCCGATGAGAGCGACGTCGGCGAGAAGTTTGAGTTCGAGTTTGAGCGCGCGTTCTTGCCCTTCTTCGCCCTCTTGAGCGAATTTTGGTGCCTGGAACGTGGAGCTGACGAAGTGGGCGTTGCCTTTGCCGCCGCGACCGCCTTTGGCTGCGAGCCATGTTTCGCCATGTTCAGTGAAATCGACGAGGAGTTCTCCGGTTTCTTGGTCGCGGATGACGGTGCCTACGGGAACTCGAATTTCGATATCTTCGCCGTCACGTCCGGCTTTGTTTGCACCGGAGCCGTGCACGCCGGATGGCGCGGAATACTCGCGACGATAGCGCAAGTCTTGGAGCGTGCCGATTTGAATGGATGCCTTGAAAATGACATCGCCACCACGACCGCCGTCGCCACCGTCTGGGCCACCACGTGGGATGAATTTCTCACGTCGGAAACTGACGCAACCGGGGCCACCGTGTCCGGCAATAATTTTGATCAGTGCTTCGTCAATAAAACGCATGAGACGGTACTTCCAAAGGTGAAACGATTTCCGAGCTAATTAATACACTAAAGGGAAATATTTAGAAACCCAAAACCAGCAATAAAAAAGCCGAACCTTTGCCGTTTTCGGCTTGGGTTCGGCTTTTTTTTAAAACAATCGGATGCGGGTATTATGCCGATGGATAGATCGAGACTTGTTTGCGCTTCTTATCGAAGTGTTCAAAAGTCACGACGCCATCGGTGAGGGCGAAGAGAGTGAAGTCGCGTCCGAGTCCACAGTTACGACCTGCGTGGAACTTGGTACCGCGTTGGCGGACGATGATCTCGCCCGTTTTCACGAATTGGCCGCCGAAGCGTTTAACACCGAGCATTTTCGGGTTACTGTCGCGTCCGTTTTTAGAACTACCACCAGCTTTTTTGTGTGCCATTTCTCGTTAACTCCTTGAAGAGGAAGAACCGCTATTAAGCGGATTTCTTCGCTGCTTTAGCGACCTTCACTTTGCCGCCTTTAGGCGTCAGGTGAGCTTGGTGCTTGGAAAGCGTCGTTTTCTTATCTGCTACAGAGAGCGAGACCGTTTCGCCAGCGCCGTTAGCAACCGAAGTCACGATGACTTGGGTGAGCTCTTGGCGGTGACCTTGGGTCTTGCGATACTGCTTGCGGCGCTTCATTTTGAAAATGAGCACTTTGTCGCCACGACCTTGGCTGATGATTTCGCCTTCGACAGCGGCACCAGCGAGGGTTGGCTTGCCGAGCCAGATGGACGATTTTTCGCCATCGAGCTTCGAGCAGAACAAAACTTCGTTGAAAGCGGTTTTCGACCCGACGTCGCCGCTAATTTTTTCAATTTCAATGATATCGCCGGGTTGAACGCGATACTGTTTGCCACCTGTTTGGATCACTGCGTGCATAGATTGAGCAACCTGCCTTATTCAGACTTAAAATGTCAAGGGCGAAGCAAAAAACCAGCCTGTCGGAAAACTACTTTCCGAGCTTGGTCTGCCTCGCTTTTAAGAGTTTGAAGAGGGATACCACGAACTTTTCCGCCGGTGAAGAGGAGATTTCCATCTACGAAGGTCGCTCGGACATGTTCTCGGTCAGCAGAATAAACGAGACTGCTAGAGACCCGCTCGGGGTTCGTGAAATCAGCTGGCCCACGTGCGGCAATCGCGTTCTCCGGTTGATTCAAGTCAATGATGGAGAAATCAGCCTTTTTGCCGATCTCAAGTGAGCCAATCTCATCTTGCCAACCTAAGGCTCGAGCGCCTCCGAGGGTCATGAGGTCGAGTGCGGTCTGCGCATTTAGTGCCCGAGGTCCACATTGTGGTTTTTGGATGAAGGCCGCCAAACGCATCTCCTGAAAGGCGTTCAGCCGGTTATTGCAAGGGGCGCCGTCGGCTCCGAGTGCGACTGAAATACCTCGTTTGAGGTACTCCTCGACCGGGGCAATTCCAGAAGCGAGTTTGAGATTGCTCGATGGACAGTGGGCAACGTGAGTGCCGGTCTTCTTCAGCGTGATTTTTTCCCGCTCAGTCAGCCAGACGCAATGAGCGAGAACCAGTCGATCTCCAGTGAGCCCCAAACTATGCAAATAATCGATGTTATCTTTGCCCGTCATTTTACGGACCAGTTCGATTTCTTTGCGATTCTCGGAGGCGTGCGTGTGCACGAGCATCCCGAATTCCGCGGAGATGCGCGCGACTTCGGAGAGCAATTCTTCGGTACAAGACACCACGAATCGAGGAGCGAACGAAATTCGAATTCGACCATTCGCGGCTCCGTGATGTCGGTGGTAGAGATCAACGGCTTCCTGAAGTGCTACCTCAGTTTTTTCCCGAAGATTCGCTGGTGTTGTCTTGGGGTGGTCCATCAAACATTTGCCGAAGCTGCCGCGGATTCCGTATTTTTTGGCCGCTTTGATGATGGAGTCCGTATGACGAACCGTACCCATATCGAGGATGCAGGTCGATCCACCCGAAAGAAGTTCGTAAATGCCCAGTTTTGCGCTCGTGTAGAGCGTCTCCGCCGTATGCGCGGCTTCCATTACCCAGATGCGTTTCTTGAGCCAGTCCAGGAGTTCTAGATCATCGGCTGCATTTCTAAACAGCGTCTGACAAAGGTGCATGTGTGCGTGGATGAATCCTGGAAGAATGTAAGTACCGTTCGCTGAATAGATGGCGTCGCCTTTTTTCAGGCGCGGTGAACCTTTTACGATATCCGTGATGATGCCGTTTGCGACGCGAATAGCGCCGGAGATGATTTGGCGTTTGGAATTTTGGGTAACGATGAATGCATCGTTGATCCAAAACGGTGTGGTGTTCGGTTTCATCGTGCGAATCTCAAGACTTCTGGGCGTTCATTTCATCCGACGTAAAACTTGCCGGATAGAGTTCGCGGAACGTGATCTCGCGCCACTCGCCCTGAAGGTTGACGGCGATCACTTTGAAATCCAGACCAAACTCAGAAAGGACCTGTCGACAGAGCCCGCAGGGCATCCAAGCAGGTTGGGCGTCGCTGACCACCACGACATGATGAATCTCGACCTGCGATTTCCCATGGGTGGCGATCGCTGTCTGAATAGCCCCGCGCTCCGCGCAGACCGTGGCGCCGATGCTGGAGTTTTCGACATTGCAGCCCACGAACGACTCGCCGTTCTTGAGGGTGATGCATGCGCCCACCTGACAATTCGAATAGGGTGCGTAAGCGTTCGCACGCACAGCTCGGGCTTTTTCGAAGTACGGCTTCCACTGCTCTGGGAGGGGGAGTTTGCTCATGGGTTCACCAGCATACGTCGAGGGATGCAAGGAGTTCAAGCGTACACCCTTTTGGGGTTAACGAGGAGCGTAGAGAACCGGCGGTGGTGCGGTGATCTGGGGGATCTGGACGGGGGTTTGGTGATCCTTAAATTGAGGTGGATTGAGCGGATAGTGGGGCATCTCACGCTCGTACGCTCGACCACGGTAAACGGTGGACGGCTGTTTGGCAGGATTGGTCTCGGGCTTGAAGCGTAAGTAAGGGTCCGGTGCCTGGGTAGTTTCTTGGGGCTCGGGTTTGGGTTGGGGAGCTAAGCGGGCGAAACTGGTACCGAAGCTCGAGCGAAGGGTCATTAAAGGAGCCAATAGAATCCAGAAAAATAGGTGAAGTGCGGGGCTCATATCGGATCCATAGATCGACCGGTGGTTTGGCAGCAGCGGCTATCATGGGACTACCGAAAGGCCAAACCTGATTTAGCTTAAAATAGAAAAAGGTTTTCTTGGTTTATGGTTGCTGCTCATCAGGGAAACGCGAGTCCAAAGCGTGGAGTAGAAGATGTGATCTAAATCTATTTCTTATCTATAAATTATTTATTATAAGTATCCCACGCTCATGACGAAGAACGATCACCCCTCACCACAGGTACTTCGCTACAATGATCTGGTTCCGTTTCTTCAGGATACCCTGAATTATCGATCCCAGGTGAACCCTCGCTACTCACTTCGCGCGTGGTCGGCTGAATTGGGCTGGAAAGAGCCGACTTCTCTCTCACTGATCTTGAAACGCAAGCGTAAGCTCCCGCTTGAATTACTGCCTCGATTAAGGAAGTCCCTAAAAATTTCGGGTACTGAAGCGTCTTATTTGCGTTCACTCGCTTATCTTCAGCAGGCGAAAAACGCAGATGAGCGGGAACGCTGGGTTCGGAACGCGGATCGAATTCGCCGCCGCGGGAGTCTCAATGTCCAAGAGATTTCGTCTTTTGAGCAATGGGCAGATCCGCGTCTGACCGCTGTGCGTTTAGCGGCCGGGCTCCAAGGCTCGAAAAAAGACGTGCATTGGTTGTCCAAGCGATTGCGCGGCAAGCTCACGGTCGACGAAGCGCGAGCGATGGTGAGTTTGCTGGTTCGTTCGGGGCGTCTAAGGGAGGACGAAAAATCCGATCGCTGGACCATGGTCGAGGAGCATCTCTGGTCCAAGGTTGATATGCCATCTACGGCAATTCGAAGATTTCATCGGCAATCTTTGGAAGCGGCAATTGCTTCGATCGAGGAACAGTCGCTCGATGAGCGAGAATTCGCATCTTACATGCTCAACGTAAACTTGGACAAGATCCCTGCCATGAAGAAACGCATTCGTGATTTCGCCAAGGATTTCGTTAGTGAATTTGCAGTGTCCGAGGATTCGGACGCTATTTATCAGATCAACTTAAACTTATTTTCGAGGACCACATGAGATTGATGAAAATGGCACGTCTGGTTTGCCTGATGGGATTGGCTTTCTTGGTCGTGAGCCATCAGTCGAGCGCGAATTCGAAACCTCGTAACGCTCGCGAGTTTTTTAAGATACGTCGCGCTTTGCGAGGTTCCGGGGGGGCTGGAAACGGAGGCGGGGAGATAACCAATCAGGTCTTCGTCCAGGGACTGATCGGTTTGCAATACCTGAGAATCACTTCCTTGACCGATTCCAAAACGACTACGGGTTCGAATACGGTTTTTGACGACGCTCTTGTGGCTAGAATCCTCGCCCAGGTAGAAAAAGTGGAGATCGTTCCCGTCGAGTTTAATCTCTGCCCTCTTGAAGAAGATGGAGACTGCGCTCAGCCTTATGCGCTGAAAAACTATCCAGGTGAATCGACGATTCTTGTGGACGTTCGTAACGAGCCGGGCCGATGGAAGCAATTGAGCGCGCTCGATCAGCGGCGCCTAGCGACCCACGAATTCGCGGCATTGGAAGGCATTGAAACCAATAACCATTTTTTCACCAGTCAGATTGACAATACTCGGTACCTGTCGACGTTCGAGAGTCGCGGCGAGCAGAGGACTTATTTCAAACTTCTCGCCAACCTTTTGCGTGCTCTTCCGGGTGAAAACGCAGATCAATACGCCGGCACTTGGAGTATGCGGACGTTAGTTCGACCAAACCAGACGCATGAGAAGTTTGACGTGAATTCCGGCCAGGCGAAAATGTACCGACTATTGATTAAGCCTACGACGCAGAATTTCCTGATGATGGAGTCTGATTCCAAAAACTTGTCGCGTATGAGTTCTGAAATCGAGAATTTTCACGGTCTCACGATTATGAAATTTGAAGACGGTGCTCTGATGGACGAAGGCGCACCTCATTCCGGTCGTTTAGTGCGTCGTCTTATGAAACGATATCAAGACTTGCTCGACCAACCGTCCAAGATTCCGGCTGCGGTCATCTATTGTAAGCTTCTCAGTACTGATGAGATGTTGTGCCGCAGGTTCTACTGGGAATGGGCATCGAATTCTCCCGTTTGGTGGCAAGTGTGGAAAGTTGAATATGTATTCTACAACCGGGTCCACTAGTTCATCGCATCGGATTGTGTTCGTGTTGTTCACGGATTCCTAAAACGATAGGTTTACCTGACTGTATTTTATAACGCTCGCATTTAATTTTACCGCTCTACTGAACGTGTTTCCCACGCTTCCGTAGGGAGGTGAAAATGCGAATGATGGCACGACTTTTTGTATCATGGGTGGTTGTCATGGTACTCGCTTGGGGCTTTGAAACCCAGGCGTCGCAGTCACTGCGTTCTCCG
This sequence comes from Pseudomonadota bacterium, assembly GCA_027485695.1. Classification (GTDB taxonomy): domain Bacteria; phylum Bdellovibrionota; class UBA1018; order UBA1018; family UBA1018; genus JAIXQO01. The sequence continues at coordinate 730,516 of JAIXQO010000002.1, read as the reverse complement.
GTCAGAGAAACTTTAGACCTATTTTTTTTAGAATGGGACCAGGCCTCTACGTCGGAGAGTCAAGCTCGGGCGGTCAGTCGATTCTCAAACGGCTTGCTTGGACTAGCGGATCAGGGATTGAGTCGCGCGGAAGTGGTATCGGAGCTGCGTTCGATTGTCCTTGATCATCAGACTGAAGCGGAGCTCGACGGTCTCATTTTGGCGATCAACGCAGGAGTTCTCACGTCTCAAGAAATTCAATCGACCCTCATTGATATCGTTCGTCGATGCCAGGCCACGGGTGCTTATTTTATGGGTGATCCAAAACGCGCATTGCGCGATACAGGGGCGCTCCAGGTGGTGCTCGTTTATCTAGTCGCAGCCGCGGGCGTGGGGTAACTTTCGCTTTTAGGGGCCTGAGAGGGCTCATTGAGCTCCAAAGTAGCGCAATTCCATACCGTAGAGTGTTGTTGTTATCTAAAAAATATTTAGTAATACTGGGAAATTTATTATAAGTACTCTGACAACAGGTGAAAAGTCGGAATGGTTTCATCTTGGGTGCTTCGCTACCAAGACAGGGTTCTGGATCCTCGGGATGCCGTAAACAGTCCACCCAGAGAGAGTAAGCACTTGGTTAAATCACACGGCGTCTCAATGTACGAAGCTTCCTCTATGAAATCTGCGGGCTATGTTCGGATAGTCAAAAGTTCGGAAGGCTGTGTGCAATGGAGCCATAATGTAGATTCAGGCTCCATTTACATGATTATTATGGATCAATTTTCGAGGACCCAATGAGGCTAGCGAACAAGTTCGTTTTTCTATCCGCTGTGGGACTCTTGCTTGCAATGGGCACCACGCATGCACAGATGGACACGAAGCCAAAAAACGCCCGCGAGTTTTTTAAGATTCGTCGTGCAGCCCGGGGATCGGGCGGAGCTGGAAACGGAGGAGGGGAAATCCCGAACCAAGTTTTCCTACAAGGTTTGATTGGGTTACAGTATTTACGAATCACCTCTTTGACCGATTTCACGAAATCCTCAGGGAGTGGAAAAGTCTTTGATGATGCGTTGGTCGCCCGGATACTTGAGCAGGCAGAGAAAGTAGAAATCATTCCCGTAGAGTTTAACCTCTGTCCACTTGAGGAAGACGGTGATTGTGCTCATCCCTATGCTCTGAAAAACTATCCAGAACAGAACACGATACTCGTCGACGTTCGAGATGAAGTGGGGCGTTGGAAACGGTTGAGTTCGCTCGATCAACGCCGCTTGGCGACGCATGAGTTTTCGGCACTGGCCGGGATTGAAATCAATAATCACTTTTTTTCGAGTCAGATCGATCAATCGAAGTATCTCTCGAGCTTTAGTAGCAGAGGAGAAGTTCAGACTTACTTCAGGCTCCTGGCAAATTTACTCAGGCTATTACCGGGCGACCGACCAGAGTCTTTTTCGGGAGAATGGGTGGCTCGTACGTATATTCGCGCCAATAAGTATCTGACGAGTTTTGATGGTACGATATCCAGCCCGTCATACAAAACCGCTGAAGCATGGATGACCTTCTGGAAAAGTGAACGGGACCCCAAAGAATTGTACTCGATTGAGATTTCATCGTCCTCGCGAGGAAATTATTTATTGGACGAACGCTCTCGAAGATATTCACCCAATTCCTCGAGAGTCGAGGACCTTGAGCGTATTTGGGATATTGATTTTCAGGACGGCGCATTGGTATCAGAAGGCGAGAGAGACCTCCCACGGTCGTTTCAACGAGCGCTCAAGCGCGCAGCCTCCAAATATCGGAATATCCTGAATGAGCCACTCGTTTCTGATGCTGTTCCGCCGCAGCTATTTTGTAAATTACTCGACGAACAAACGCTGATCTGTCGCCACTATTATTACCACTGGCAGCGATATTCCCCGGTTCAGTTCATTCGTTGGAGAACCGAATACGTGTTTTTCTCTCGGTTACCAGACGAGGCTCGTTAGTTATTCGCGGTGACTGAATCCTGTGTTCAAGTTGAACACAGTAGTTGTGACTATCCTCTGTTTTTGATGGTCGGATGATCTTGCGCTCTGTAGGTAGCAGGTGCTTATCCGAACCATTTAACGAGAGGATCTAAAGATGAAAACAAGTTCGATTTTATGCTGGGGAATTGTATTAACGGCGGCTGCTTTTGGACTCGTAGACTCGAGCTGGGCAGGGAGCTGTTCTGTAGAGCTCAACGTACGCTATTACAATCCGTTTAACGGAAAACAAAAATTCAAAAAATTCTATTCGTCGAATGTCGAAGTCGAAAATTTTGAGGTTCAAAAAATCCAATACATCTACCCAGAGTTGACTGAAGAAAAAACCGGGGAAAAAATCCGCATTGAACTGAATTATGGGCCCAAGCAACCAGGGGAGACTTGGATCGGAGCGAAATACCTCAAGGATCTGAAATCAATCGGCGATACCGGACAGTTTGAAGTTTACGACATCACGAATTTGGTGAGTGCTTCAAGCTATTGGTCCGATTTCAAATTGCCTTTGAAAACGGAAATGTCGAACTCGTTTGTCCTGACGCCTTTTTCAGAAAAACGCGGTGTGAACAAGTTCTATATTCTGGATACTGATTTCGAAATGCTCTGCAGAATCTAGAGAGTTAATCGATAATTTCGCCGAGAAGTTTTGGGGCGGCTTTGCGACTGGCTTGAATTTTAATCAGGTCGCGAAGCTTGCCCTGAAGTTCTTCGGCGTTCAGATGTTTCGGGTAATAGATCGTCGCTAGGCTCTCGCCTTTGGAAATACGAGAGCCTAGTTTCTTGTGAAACATGAAACCGACGCTTGGGTCGATCGAGTCTTCGGCACGTTTGCGTCCACCGCCGAGTTCAATGAGTAGTAGACCGATCTCACGAGATTTGAATTGGGTGAGGTAACCGCTCACAGTCGCGGGGACCTCACATTTAAGGCTACTGAGTGGAAGTCTTGATGGATCTTCGATGGCGCGAATATCGCCGCCTTGGAACTCGACCATCTCGAGGAACTTCTTGTACGCGGCTCCGCTCGCGAGTTTTTCGAGCGCAAGTTTGCGCCCTTGAGCGGCCGTTTTCACCTTGCCGGTCATCTCCAGCATTTGGGCGCAGAGGGCGATGGTCACTTCCTTGAGGTCCGAAGGGCCTTTTCCGGTTTTCAGTAACTCGATCGATTCGATCACTTCGACCGTATTGCCGACCGCGTTTCCCAGGGGTTGGTCCATGTTCGTAATAAAAGCACGGCAATTCAGGTGCATCTTTTTAGCGACTTGAATGAGTGCTTTGGCGAGCGTACGGGCTTTGTCCTTGGACTGCATGAACGCACCGCTGCCGACTTTGACGTCGAGGAGTAGCGACTGAGTTCCTTCGGCAAGTTTTTTAGAAAGGATAGACCCACAGATGAGTGGAACGCATTCCACCGTCGCCGTCACGTCGCGAAGCGCGTAGAGTTTGCGGTCGGCAGGGGCGATCGATTCGCTCTGGCCGATAATCGCGCAGCCAATCGTCTCGATGCATTTCTCGAACTCAGCGCGAGAGAGTTTCGTGCGGTAGCCAGGAATGGCTTCTAACTTATCAATCGTGCCCCCGGTGTGTCCGAGTCCTCGTCCGGCCATCATCGGGACGGCGAGGTCGAGACTCGCACAGAGTGGGGCAAGAATCAGCGAGACTTTGTCGCCGATACCGCCGGTGGAGTGCTTGTCGACGACCGGTTTACCGGTCTTCGTGAATTCGTATACCTCTCCTGAATGAAGCATGGCGTGCGTGAGTGATGCGGTTTCTCCCGGTGTCATACCTTTGAAAAACGTCGCCATCAAAAAAGCAGATGCTTGATACTCGGGGATAGTTCCGTCAACGATACCACCAATGAACTGGGTGATTTCTGTATCGGTCAGGGTTTCGCCGTCGCGTTTTTTTCGGATCACAGATGCGGGAATAAAATTTGATTTCATGGATTCAAGTCCTGAAGAAAACTGCGGCCGACGATGTTTTTATATTTTGGCTCATGTCCAAGCAGCGCGTGAGTCAGGGTGACGCCCATGTCGCCGAACGTCGTGCGATCACCGACAGATCGGGAACCTTGGTTTCGGAATCGAGGGGAATGAATGAGCATCGGCGCGAACTCGCGCGTGTGATCGGTACCGCGGTAGGTGGGATCGTTCCCGTGATCTGCAGTGATCATCATCAGGTCATCATCGGTCATCTCGTCGAGGAGGCTCGGGATGAATTGGTCAAATGTTTCCAACGCGTTTCCGAATCCTACGGGATCACGACGATGACCGAAGAGCATGTCGAAATCGATGAGATTGCAATAAATGAGGCCTGATTTTTCTTTGCGGGTTTCATCGAGGAGGACTTTGAATCCGTCCTCGTTGCCTTTGGTGTCCTCGTTCCGGAGAATTCCTTGGTGGGCGAAGATACTTGAGATTTTTCCGACGCCAATCGTGTTTACGCCTTCTTCGACCAAGTGATCGAGTAGGGTCATTTCCGGTGGGAGTTGCGCGTAGTCCTTGCGATTGTAAGTTCGGCTGAATGGTTTGCCTTGTCTCGGATCGCCCACGAACGGTCGTGCGATCACGCGCGAAATGCCGAGTTCGTCGCAAAGTTTGCGCGCCGAAAGTGAGATTTCATACAGGCGCTTAAGTCCGAAGGTTTCCTCGTGTGCTGCGATTTGCCAGACACTGTCAGCGCTCGTGTAGAGGATCGGTTTGCCTGACTCCAGGTGCTCAACGCCGAATTGATCGATGATCTCGGTGCCGCTCGCGACGTGATTATGGAGAACTCCTGGTAGTTTATTTTCCGCACACCAACGCTCGACGATCTCTTTTGGGAATCCATTAGGATAGGTGGCGAACGCGCATTTCACCGGAACTCCGGCCATTTCCCAGTGTCCGGATGTCGTGTCTTTGCCTTCGGAGAGTTCCGCCGCGCGGCCGTAGATGCCCGAGCCTTGTCCGTTGATCAGAGGAGCGATACCGGCCATCGGAGTGAGGTTGCCGATCCCTAGTTTCTGAAGATGCGGAAGCAGGAGTGTCCGCCCCGTTTTCTGCTGAAATGCGCGCGAACAGTTACCGAGCGTGTCCGCCCCAACATCGTGAAAGCGAGGCGCGTCCGGCGCTGCTCCGGCACCGACTCCGTCCATCACGATCCAAATGCAACGTTTGAAAATTGGGAAACTCATACAAATTCGGCTCCGTTGCGCAGAGTTTAGTGACTAACGGATGAGTTCGCCAGTGATTAGCGCGGAGAGGGAAGCGAGACCGTCATTTTCAGGGGGGAGAGGGCAGGCGAGAGGGGAGCGCCCGTTTGCTGCAGATCTAGTCGTCAGCAAACGGGCGCCAAATTTGATTTAGTTGAGGCAGGCAGGAAGGCTGTGTACCGCCCGCTTCAGTTTTCTTTGGCAGTTCGCTTCTTTATCCGCAGAAAGTTTGAAAGCTTTGTTCGATTTTCCGATCAAGGCGATCGTAGTTTCATCGTCATTTGATTCGGTCTTGGTCAATTTGACGATGACTTCGCAGGAAGCTCGGCTATATTTTTTCTCATTATTGTTCGTCACGTATTCTACGACGAGGGTGAAATTTGCGTCGTCAGCATCGGACACCACATAACCGCGAGTCATGAGTTCGGTGATGACGATCGAATCCAGGAGTTCTTCGGATTTGTTTTCGCTATCTGAGTCGATGCCATCGTACGAGACTTTGCAGTTTTTCTGATTGGGTTCGGAGGCATAGCTGGTGCCGACGTTCATGATCGATAGAAGTAGGGCAGTCGCAATGAGAGTCATTTTCATGTGGAAATCCTCGAATAAAAAGTTTGGGGAACCCACTTTAAATAGTCAGATATATGCATCGTGTCAATTTAAGGCCTAAAGCCTTGGGCTGATCCGTTGCGGGTGTTTTTGAACTAAAAAAATTGTGAACGGGTCAGTCTGGTTGGTTCAGTCAAGGCTCAAAATCGTTTTCGTCGCCGAGGCGCCGATCCGATCTGCGCCCGCCGCGATCAGGGCTAATGCTTGGTCACGGGTTTGGATGCCGCCGGAGGCCTTGGTTTTCACCAGCCCTCTCGTTGCTTGGCGCATGACCTGAATATCTTCGACGGAAGCGCCACGCGACCCAAAACCGGTCGACGTTTTCACGAAAGTCGCGCCTGACCACTGGGAGAGTAGGCTACCATAGGCGATTTCCTCTCTGGTGAGGGCGCTGGTTTCAAGAATGATTTTGACGGGCGTTCCTGCCGCAGCCTGTACCCAGCGGCAAAGTTCGCTATACACCTCGTCATAAAGTCCGGCACGCAAATCCCCGTAGCGGAGAACGATGTCGAGTTCTTGCGCACCCAGGCGTTTCGCCTGGTTAAGTTCATACAGAACAGCGTCGGGGTCTTGAAAGCCGAATGGGAAATTCAGTACCGTGCAGGCGAGAGTCTTTGAGCCTTCGATGATCGGTCGAATGACGGGGAGGAACCCTGGATGGACGCAAATAGATGCGACGCCCCATTTTTTCCCGTCTTCTGCGAGTGTCTGGATGTCTGTTCGGGCCACGCCCCCTTTTAAAGAGGTGTGATCGATTCGGTCCGCAAGGGAGACAGACATTCCAGCGTCTATATATGGAGTCGGAGGGAGTTGATTTTCCACTTCGAGCCAAGCTGTTTTTAGGCGTTCCTTGAGAGATTTCATGGGGTTAGTCTCGGGGTGTTCGCTGAGGTGAGTCTTTGAAACATGACGAATCTCGATTCTGGAGTCTATAAAAATTCAAAGTCGGCCAGAATTGCCTCTGTAGGATTGTAAAGAAATTGTGCTAGGATCGTCTCAGGTGCTTAAGGGCCCATTTTGGCTGTCGTTCTGTTCTGTAGTTTTCATTACAGGGAACTTCAAATGCGGATGGAACATTCCCTAGAGCAACGAAAATTCGAGTGGAGTCGCTAGGGTAGGATACATCGCCCAAGTTTTGAGCGAGCTCTGCTGAACTTAAAAGGAAAAGGATTTTAGTTAATTTTTTAGGAACTCAAAGTTAAACCAGCGCGCGAAAGTGAAGCGGTGGAAAGCCGAAGCGAGACGAAATGTGGAGTCTCCCGGAATCAAACCCAGGAATAGCGCGATTGTTGAGTCAAAAACGCCGATCGATCCTTCTGTAATCCGCTGATAAGTAAGCGGCCAAGTCGAAATTCAGAATGAAGATAAGAGCAGAAGATCAAATCAGGCCCCCGGTAGACATGAACTTGAAAACAGGCATCCCAACGACAGCATTCAATACAGGACGAACAGGTCGGAATTCCGACCTGGCGCTACTGCATGATTTGCGGGAGCGTTTGGGCTAGCTTTTTGTTCTCTTGAGTCGTTCTACGGGTTGACTCTCACAACCGCTATCCTCTGCAACGTGCGCGTATTATCCACGCGGAGGATGTCATGTCGACAGAACTCATTGTAAATGCATCATTACCTGAAACTCGTATCGCTCTTATGGAAGGCGGAGAAATTCAGGAACTGCTCGTTGAGCGAGCATCTGGTAAGGGAATCGTTGGAAATATCTATAAAGGCCGCGTGACCCGCGTCCTCCCAGGAATGCAGGCCGCGTTCGTGGATATCGGTCTCGAAAAAGCCGCATTCCTCTACGTGGATGACGTCTATGTCCATTCCGATATCTGGGCCGACGAAGAGGGAGATGATGCTCCGGTCGCGGAAGCTTCAGGAACCAGTGCAAACCTCGGTTCCGAAGAGGGCGAACGTTCCTCCGAGGAAGATCAAAATTTAGCCGCCGACCAAGAGCAATCGTCCTCTGAATCCGACTCGATGGAAGTTTCGTCTCCCGAGGCATTGGAGTCGGACGATCTTGAGGCTCGTTCACACATGGATGAAGAGGCTCAGGGCGACGAAGGTGACTTCGAAGAAGACGAAGAGAACGCCGACGACGAAGAAGAAGAGGAAGAAGAAGATTCTGCGCCGATGGCGATGAGCTTGCGCGATGAGTCCCGTGGAGGTGGTCAGACGATCTCTGAACCCGAGTCCTCCGACGACGACGCGGATGAAGATGAGTTGCCGGCGAATTTAGCCTCTCCAGAAGCAAGCGACCCGAGCTACTTGGGTGAAGCTGATGGCAGCGGCGATGAAGTATTCGTGTCCAGCGAGAGTGACGATGGCGCCGAAATCTTGGTCACTGTCGAAAGCCTCGATTCGATCGAAGAAGGCGCTGAGGCTGGCAACGCTAACAGCGATTCTGGCGAAGAGCAGGGTGACCAGGGCGCTCGCCGTCGTTTCCGCCGAGGACGTCGCGGTGGTCGTGGTCGCTACCGTCGGGGTGGACGCGATGGTGAACAAAAATCTGAGGTCATCGTTAAGACCGAAGGCGGTCAAGATCCGAGCTACCCAGAAAACTATTCCGCAATTGTCTCCGAAAACGGTGACGTTGCCAGCGATCGCGCGCAATTCACCGCAGATGGCGAACCGAGCACGGGCGGTCAAGCTCGTATCATCACGCCCGTGGAAAAAGGCAAGCGTCCCGAGTTCCGCGAACAACGTGGTCGTGACCGCCGGATTAAGTCGAAAAATTCGCCGCGCGCCGGACGCCCGCAGGTCAATATTCAAGACCTTCTGAAAGAAGGACAAGAAGTCATCGTCCAGATCGCCAAAGACCCGATCGCCACTAAAGGCGCTCGCCTGACTTGTCACATTTCTCTCCCAGGTCGTCACCTGGTTTGCATGCCGACGATCGATCATGTGGGGGTATCTCGCCGAATCGATCGCGATGAAGAACGCCGTCGTCTCCGAGAGTGCGTGGACAGTTATCGTCCTAAAGGTCTTGGTTTCATCGTCCGCACCGCTACCGCCAGCGGTAAGCAGCAGAGTGAAAAACGCATCAAGCAAGACATCGATTACCTTTCGCAGCTTTGGGAAGACATCCGTAGCAAGGCGAATAACGTAAGCGCTCCTGCGCTCGTTTACGAAGATCTGAATCCGATCCTGCGTGCGATTCGCGACTGGGTGAATGAGGACATCGATAAGATCGTTGTCGACTCCCGCTATCACTACAACGATATGGTGCGGTTCATTTCGCACTTCATGCCGAGCCTGAAAGAAAACATCGAACTTTATCAGGGCGACATTCCGATCTTCGATGCGTATTCGATTTCAAACGAACTCGCACGTGGACTTGAGCGCAAAGTTTGGCTCAAAAGCGGCGGTTACATCGTCGTCGATCAGGCAGAAGCTCTGGTTGCAATCGACGTCAACACCGGTCGTTATGTCGGCAAGAAAAGCTTGGAAGACACGATCCTCAAGACCAACTTAGAGGCTGTCAAAGAAGTCGCCTATCAAATGCGCCTGCGGAATTGCGGTGGCATCATCATCATCGATCTCATCGACATGGAAAAAGAGGAGAACAAATTCCGCGTGTACCGCGCGCTGGAAGATGAGCTTCGCAAAGACCGTGCACGTCCGCAGATCCTAAAAATCTCGGAGCTAGGTCTCATCGAGATGACCCGCAAGCGGACTCGAGACACAATGGTTCGCGCGCTTTGTGAATCTTGTAGTCACTGCGAAGGTAATGGTTTCATCAAGAGTAAGCAGACGGTCGCTTATGAAATCCTCCGCGATATCGAACGTGTGGGCATCGATCGCGAGATCACCAAGATCCTGGTTCAAGCTCATCCGGACGTGATCGACCAATTGGCGATCGACGAGCGCGAAAGCCTCGACCAGCTCGAACGCCGTTATCGCAAAACAGTCTATCTGCAAGCGGTGACCAGCTACCACCCAGAGCAGTTCGAAGTCGTGAACGAGAAAAAATCCATTCAAACCCGTTCCGACGACCAGATCCTCGACCGCGCTCGCGAGAGCACGGATCGTGAATCCGGCGATCGCGGCCGCAAACGCGACCGCAATCGCAATCGGAATAGGAACCGCAATCGCGATGAGAATCGCGAGGGCCGCGATAACAACCGGGACACTAACCGTGAGGGCCGCGATCAGAATGAAAATCGCGAAGGTCGCGATCAGAACGAAAACCGCGAAGGTCGCGATCGCAACGAGAACCGCAATGATCGTGGAGACCGTAATCGAAACCGGAATGACCGTAATCGGAATGACCGCAATGATCGGAATCGCAACGATCGAAATCGTTCGGTCGTGATCGAACCCGGAAGTCACCAACCCCAGGTCATCATTGCCCAACCGGCAGTAAATTTGCCCGATGACGAAGATGCCATCGGCAACCGGGTCTCCTTCGGTCCCGTGTCCTCTCAGAGTCCCGACTTGGAAAATCAGGTCGGCGTTTCGGCACCTCAACAGGACGAAGACGATTTCATGACCGAAGAAGATCGTCAGGCATTTCATCGTGCGCAGTCGATGCAAGACGCCGCTATCGCTCGAATGGGGCAGAATAGTAATGAAAATCCATTTTATCGCCAGGGCGGTAACGCGGGTGGAAGCAATCGAGGCGGCGGCTTTAAAAGCCGAAATCCCAATGGCGGAGGAAGCAATGCCGGCGGTGGTGGGAGTGGTAGTGGCCAAAACCGCTGGAGTCGTGGCGGCAGAAACGCGGGAGGCCAGAATGCTGGCAACCAGCAGAAAAAGGGTGGCCACGGCAAGAATCGATTTCAATCGGGATTCCGTGGGCGCAATGACCGTGGGGGACCAGTCGTCGGTGGCGGCAGTGGAGGCATCCAACCCAGAGTTAACGTCGAAGGCGCCGGTAGTGGAGGAGTCTCCGAGTCTACCTCAGCTCCCTCAGTCCCAGCAGCGTCGTCTGATTCCGGAAGCGGCTCGGACGCTACTTAAGCGTCTTAAATCGATCGTGAAGTCATGAGCAATCAAGACGATTTTTATTATACAGTTCGTTTTTCTTTTCATCGCGATCGCGGGGGGATTTTGCCTCCCGCGGAACGCGAGCGTTTGTCGGATATGCTTTGGGCGGAGCTGACGGATGTAGAGGGATTCGGTCTTCTCGGTATCCACGAAGGAACGATGCTGAGCGAAGAAGCGTTCGAGCGTGGTCTTGAGACGGAATCGTTTACTCTGGATGCAGCGCTGGCGCCCCGCGAACGCGATTGGATCAAAGAATCCAACGCCGACTGGGTTCTGTATTTTTCAGATGAGTCGACAGCCCGTCGCGGGATCGAACTTCTCAAGAAATCTGGATTGGGTATGGCCTCTGACCCTCTCAAAGAAATTCCGGAAGATTGGGATGCTCAGTGGAAAGCTTCTTTTATGGGGATCGATATCGAGCCTCATTGGGTGATTCGTCCGCCGTGGAACCGGTTCGTCGGTGACTTGGGGACCAAGCGAGAGCTCGTCCTGAATCCAGGTGCTGGCTTCGGAACCGGCAATCATGAAACGACGCGCCTCTGTCTTGAAGAGATCTCCTCTCATCTCGTTCAAGGTTCGAATTTTCGCGTCCTCGATTTTGGTAGTGGCTCGGGGGTTCTCGCGATTGGCGCGGCCATCCTAGGCGCTCATACGATCGGCGTCGAGATTGACCCGCTTGCGAATGAGAACGCAGTTGAAAACGCACGATTGAACGGATTGACGGGAGCAACCCTTCCGAAATTTCAAGAGGAGCTCACCCCGGAATCCGATCCTCCTTATGATCTCGTGATCGCCAACATTTTACGTCCAGTGCTGATGGAATTCGCACCAGCGCTCGTGTCTCGGCTGAAACCCGGCGGCACATTACTCCTTTCGGGCCTCGTCGAGGAAGACGTATCCCACATCCTGGGGCGGTATGAGCCGCTCTTGGGACAACCGGTTCAAACGATCCGCCGCCTCAATGATTGGCGCGCGCTGGTCTTCAAAAAACGCGCTTAAAGAGAAAGAGGGAGATTCCCATGATCATGATTCAAGACGGTTCAGTCGTAACGCTCGCTTACAAACTGAAAAACCCAGATGGCCAACTCCTGGATGAATCTCCGGAAAATGAGCCGTTAGTTTATCTCCATGGTGGCAGCCAGATCGTTCCTGGTCTTGAGAACGCACTCAAGGGTCTGACTCCAGGCGCTAAAAAAGACGTCGTCGTTCAGCCAGAAGATGGTTACGGCGAATTGAGCCCGGAGCTCCGCTTCGAAGTAAAAAAAGAGCAGTTCAATAGCACCGGCCCCGTCGAAGTCGGTATGCAATTTCAAGCTGAGCATCCAAGCGGCCAAGTTCTGATTTTCCGCGTGGAAGCAGTCAAAGAAGACACCATCCAAGTGGACGGGAACCACCCACTTGCGGGCGTTCCGCTTCATTTTTCTGTGGAAATCATTGGAGTCCGCGACGCGACTGCCGAAGAAAAAGCTCACGGCCACGCACACGGCCCGGACGGACATCACCACCACTAAAAAATATTCTTCGGCTGACGGGGAAACTCGTATTGCTCGTTTCCCCTAACGCTCGAAAAATATTTTTTAGATGGAGCAACATTAAAAACCAAAAAGACGAAGAAGAGTGAAGAGCGATGCCTAAGGAAACACGTCAGTTGCCGACCCCGAACCTGGAGAAGAGTTTCGAACCTCAAACGTTCGAAGGAAAACTCTACGCGTTTTGGAACGAAAACGGATGTTTCGATTCATATGACGAGAGCCTGCCTGGACAGAAATCGTTCAGCATGGTGATTCCGCCACCGAACGTGACGGGCGTGCTTCATATGGGGCATGCGCTCACCAACACGATTCAGGACATTTTGGTTCGCTGGCAACGGATGAAAGGCGCGAACACGCTCTGGCTTCCGGGTACAGACCACGCCGGGATCGCGACACAAACGCAGGTTGAAAAAGCGATCGCCAAAGAGGGCAAGGGCCCAACGGGTCGTCCGCTCACTCGCCATGATCTGGGGCGCGAGAAATTTCTTGAGCGCACTTGGAAATGGAAAGAGGATCACGCCGGTCAAATCTCCAACCAACTCAAGCGACTTGGTTCTTCTCTCGACTGGAAGCGTGAACGTTTTACGATGGACGAGGGCCTTTCCAAGGCGGTTCGCGAAGTATTCGTTCGCCTTTACAAAGAGGGCCTCATCTACCGCGGTGAACGCATCATCAACTGGTGTCCGCGCTGTCAGACGGCGCTCTCCGATCTTGAGGTCATCCCGACGGATCGCAAAGGCAAGCTCTGGAACATCCGCTATGAGATCGTTGATGGCGAACAGGTCATCGGCTCGGTCGTCATCGCTACGACTCGTCCGGAAACGATGCTCGGAGATACGGCGATCGCAGTTCATCCCGAAGACGAGCGCTACACCGCTTTTCATGGCAAGGAAGCCCGCCTACCGCTCATGGGGCGCAAGATCCCGGTGATCGTGGATGCCTACGTTGACCGCGAGTTTGGAACCGGAGCTCTCAAGATTACCCCGGCACATGATTTCAACGACTACGACCTCGGCGTCAAACACAAGCTCCCATTCATCTCCGTCATGGGCAAAGACGGCAAGATCACGAGCGAAGGCGGAGCATACGCGGACCTCAAATTCGCGGAAGCACGCGATAAAGTCGTGGCCGATCTCGAGGCCGCAGGCGTCTTAGTAAAAGTCGAGGACCACGCCAACAAAGTCGGCCTCTGCCAACGTTGCGAAACGGTCGCGGAACCGCTGCTCTCTAAGCAGTGGTTCGTGAAAATCCAACCGCTTGCGGATCCTGCGATCGACGCCGTAAAAACCGGCAAAATCGAGTTTCGTCCCAAAGCTTGGGAGAAAACGTATTTCGAGTGGATGAACAACATCCGTGATTGGTGCATTTCTCGTCAGCTTTGGTGGGGGCATCAAATCCCGGCCTGGCACTGCCCGAAATGCGAGCACATCGAAGTGGCGCTCCACGATCCGTCGAAATGTCCGTCGTGCGGTACCAGCTTAGACGCTTCGAATCGGGACGAAGACGTGCTCGATACCTGGTTCTCGTCCGCGCTCTGGCCATTCTCGACGATGGGCTGGCCGGAACAAACCCAGGCGCTCAAAACCTTCTATCCGACCTCGATCCTGGAAACCGGTTTCGACATTATTTTCTTCTGGGTCGCCCGCATGATCATGATGGGCATTCATTTCATGGGCAAAGTGCCATTCGAGCGCGTTTACCTCCATGCGATGGTGCGCGATGAAAAAGGCGAGAAAATGTCCAAGTCTAAGGGCAATGTCATCGATCCGCTCACTGTGATCGATCAGCACGGTGCCGATCCGTTGCGTTTCACGCTCGCCTCGATGGCGGGCCAGGGACGGGATATCAAGCTCTCCGTCGACCGAGTCGAGAGTGATCGCGCGTTTGCGAACAAGATCTGGAACGCGACCAAGTATTTCCACCTCCAGTGGAACGAAGAAGGTTCTGCCGTCACGATGCCAAAAGAAGGCGTCACCGAGTGGCTGAAATCTCGCGAGAAAAAGTTACATCCGATCAACCGATGGATCTTAGGCGAAGTCAACGCGACTGCACGCGAGGTCGATCGCGCGCTCGAAGCTTTCGAGCTGAATGAGGCGGCGAACCGCCTTTATCAGTTCGGTTGGCTAGAGTTCTGCGATTGGTACATCGAGTTCTCGAAACAGAATTTGCGCAAAGGCGGCGAGCTCAGACTCGAGACGCTCTACACGCTTCGTTATTCGCTGGAGACTTTCCTGAAGGCGCTTCATCCGATCATGCCGTTCGTGACCGAAGAGTTGTGGCAGTCGCTTCCAGGCATCTCGGCCCACCAGTTCCCACTTCGCGAGAAGAACGGCGCGCCTCCGGTGCTCACACTCATGCTGCAAGAATTCCCGAAAGGTGAGGATTTCTCGCTTTCGGAAAAATCCGCAGCTCAAGTACGGATTCAGAAACGTTTCATCGAAGCGATTCGGAACTTCCGCGGCGAGAATCAACTGAGCCCTAAAAAAGAATTCGCCGTGCGCGTGAAAGCCAAGTCGGGTTCCGAAGAGTTCGTCGAAGTGGTTCGCTCGAACGATTCCGACCTTAAGTCGATGACGAGGCTTACTTCGATCGAAGTGCTCGGAGCTCTCGCAGCTCCGGGAGATACGGACGCGCTCATCGCGCTCTCTGAGTTCTCCGTGGATCTCTGGATCGATCTCAAAGGACTCGTCGACGTCGAGGAAGAACGTAAACGCCTTGAAAAAGAAATGGCTAAGGCCGAAAGCGATCTCAATCATTCGCGCGGCAAGCTTGCCAAACCCTCGTTCGTTGAAAAAGCACCGCCCGAACTCATCGAAAAAGAGCGCGCCGCTGAACGTGTAGCGCTTGAGAAGATCGAAAGCCTCAAAAAAGCAGTCGAAAGGCTTCAGGCCCTCAAATGACGAAAAAGGCGGCCTCGAAAACCGCGCTTTTGGTTGGACCTCTCACGAGCAGCGCGGAGCTGAAGAGCGTACTGAAGAGACGTTCGTTCACTTGCGTGATCGCGGTCGACGGCGGCCTGAAGTACTGCGAGGCAGCCAACGTGCCATTTGATTTCGGAATCGGTGATTGGGATAGTTACGGCGAAATGCCGGACTACCCGGAGTCGAAACTCCTTCGGCTTCGCCGCGAGAAAGACCAAAGCGATCTTTGCGTCGCGCTCGATTTCGTGCGGTCCGTGGAGATGGACGTCGTGGTACTCATCGGATTTCAAGGTGGGCGGTCTGACCACGAGCTTTCGAATCACTTGGAATGCGCTAAGTACGCGGAATTTTTTCGGTCAATTGAAAGCCAAGGACCTGAGACGCAAGTCGTTTACCTGGGGCCCGGTAAAGTATTCGAAGGCAGATTCGCGGTCCGCACGCTCATTTCGCTTTTTCCGTTAGGCACGCAGCAAGTGAGCTTCGACGACGTGACGGGACTTCGTTATCCTCCGGAAAAAGGCGTGATAAAAGCCGGTTCCGGCGGTCTCAGTAATCGGGTGAGCGAAGAGCAAGTCCGCATCGCAGTCAAAAAAGGCAACTTAGGCATCTTCCTGCCGACGGAGAGGAAATCATGAGTTCTGGTGAATTCGGCGATTCCAATTTGCGACTCGAAGAAGTGTCGATGCAGAGTCCGCTCATCGTTTTTAATTCGATTCGTGCGCGCATCTTAGGTGACGTGATCCAGAAGACTTCGAGCTCTTTTCCGCTCGCGTCGATCGAGAATGAACTGACGGCGGCACTCTATTTGGAGCGGCAACGGCTCAAGCGAGAGAAACGCAGTCTTTTTACTAAGAGTCGCCTGCAAAAAGATCGACAGATTTGGAATCAAGTCCAACATCAGCTCTTGCAAGCGCCCTCGGAGTCCAATCGCGAGGAATTGCTCAAACAAGTGCTCGGGCACTACGTCGAGGAAATTGGCGGACATTTTAGTCAGGACGTTTATCAATTCGCGACCAAGGCGGTTCCGGTCGGATTCAATTTTCTACTTAATGCGGCGAGCGTGAACACGCTTTTGCCCTGGAAATGGACCGAAGACGTTCAACACCGCATGAATCTGACGGGTGAGATCGAGCACCTTCGCAAGCTCTCCAAAAAAGGCACGATTCTCCTCGTACCGACGCACCAGAGTAACATCGATAGCATCTTGATCGGCTACGTGATTTTCCTTCTGGGACTCCCGCCGTTCGCATACGGCGCAGGATTGAATCTATTCTCGAATCCGGTGCTCAATTTTTTCATGGGTAACCTCGGTGCTTATACGGTCGATCGGCAAAAAAGTAGCCGGCTCTACAAGACGCTGCTCAAAAACTACAGCACCCGCATCCTAAAAGAAGGCGTTCACTCGATCTTTTTTCCGGGAGGCGGGCGTTCGCGTTCAGGGGCGATCGAGAGTAAGTTAAAACTTGGTCTATTGGGAACGGGCCTTGAAGCGGAACTCGAGAATTTGCTCGAAGGTAAAAAGAAATCCCGCGTTTACGTCGTCCCGCTCGTCATGAGTTATCACTTTGTACTCGAAGCCGGCTCGCTGATCGAGGATTACCTGGCCGAAGCCGGTAAGCACCGATTTATCATCACGGATGACGAATCCTCGCAGTTCTCAAAAGTTCTGAATTTCTTCTGGCAGCTCTTCAAGGCTGAAAGTGGGATGACCATTCGCGTGGGCAAGCCGCTCGATATCTTCGGAAACTTCGTAGACGAGAATGGCGAATCCATCGGCGCAAACGGACTCAAGATTGATCCTGTCAAGTGGCTCAGTTCGGCGGGTGGGAACCTGACCTCCGATGAACAACGCGACCGTGTTTATACCGAGCATTTGGGCGACACGCTCGTGGAGCGATTTCATGCGGAGAATACCGCGCTCACTTCGCATTGGGTTGCGTTTTCATTTTTCGAAGGGCTGCGCGATGCCTACCCGGATCATGATCTCTATCGATTCATTCGTCTCTCCACAGCTCAGCGGGTGCTGACGTGGGAGAAATTTCTCGAGAAGTGTGATCAGGTCCGCGAGCGACTCCGAGTCCTCGAGCGCGAAGGGCGAATTCATCTCTCGCCGGAATTGCGTGATCGAACGCTTGCAGAGGCCATCGAAGACGGTTTACGACACCTCGGTACGTTCCACGGAAACGCTGCTCTGAAGCGAACGTCCCAGAACTGGATGACGACCGAGGACATGAACTTGCTTTATTACTATCGAAACCGGCTGGCGGGTTATGGTTTAAGTCGCCTGGCGGACCCAAGACAACGGTTGCCGGGACGTCAGGATGAAAAGGGATTTCTGGTATGATTTCTCGAAGCGTGGTCGCAGTCGTCGGGGGCGGTAGCTGGGGCTCCGTCTTGGCATCATTGATGGGGAAAAACGTGCAGGAAGTGCGCGTTTGGGTGCGAGACGAAGAGTCCGCGCGCGAAATGAACGCGGAAAGATCGGCTCCTAAGTACCTCAAGGATTTTCGATTTCCCGAAACTATTCGGATCATGAGTGACATCGAGCGAGTACTCGATGGAGCGCCAAGCGTCGTGATCTGGGCGCTGCCTGCAAAAGCTTGCCGCGATCGAGCGCGTGATTTCGCGAAATTTTTCAAGGGCTCTGAGCTCGTCCTTCACGCTACCAAAGGCATCGAAGAAGGCTCGATGAAGCGGGTCTCTCAAATTCTGGTCGAAGAGCTGCCGCTTCGTCGAGTGGGCGTGATCAGCGGGCCGAACCTGGCGCAAGAAATTGCGCGAGGCGAACCGGCCGCAACCGTGATCGCCTCGCAGTTTCAAGAAGTGGTCAACGTCGGCGCAGAAGTACTCAAGAGTCCTTTTTTTAGAGTTTATCCGGGAACGGACGTAGCCGGCGTTGAATGGGCAGGCACGCTCAAGAATATCTACGCGATCGCAAGTGGGATGCTGGATGCGCTTCATTTTGGTCAAAACTCGAGATCTCTTTTGATCACTCGGGGGTTGGCCGAGATGGTGAGGTTCGGCGTCGTGATGGGCGCGGATGCGGGCACGTTTTTGGGACTTGCTGGAGTCGGTGATCTAATGGCCACCTGTTCGAGTCCTCTGTCACGAAATTATCGCGTGGGTTTCGCCCTTGCTCAGGGCAAGAAACTTGAGGAAGCATTGACGGAGCTGGGAATGACGGCCGAAGGTGTGCGCACGACTCAGATTGTCGCTGAGTTCGCCCGCGAGCGAGGTATCTCCATGCCGATTGCCGACGCTCTCTATACCATCTTGTTCGAAGGTGTCGCGATTCCTGAGATGCTCAAAGCGCTCATGGAAAAGCCGACCGTACCAGATCGCTTCTAATCCTGATCCTAGTCATGACCCAAATGGGTGAGGGGTTGGGGTTGAGAATCATTATTATTTAAACTTAATTAATTCAAGTCTTGAAGCTTTCTTCCTAAGTCGCCTGACCGGTTTGTAAAAGTTGTTTCAATTCGCTGATCTACCATAAAATCTCCTTATCGCTAGAACTACGGGTCCTCATGACGGGGATCGGGGATAAAAGGGTTTCAAGGATGAAAACATCACGTTGGATAGGTGCATTCGTTTTGGGTGGGATCACGGCTACGGGCGCTCAAGCAGCTCCCGAATGCGCGAAAGTAGATCGCATTCGAGGCGACAACTGTAAGAATCTCTCGGTCAAAATCGATCTCCATGAGTGCGAAGACGGCAGTTTCCTCGTCGAAGACGCGGCAGTCGTGAATTGTTCGACCGACAAAGCAAAAGCCGAATTCAAAACTCCAAATTTTACTTACACGGTACTGCTCAGCAAAACTCAAGGTGCGTGGGAGAGTGAATGGCGCGCCGAAACCGGCGTCATTGTGAATCGCGCAGCCAAAAAGAAAAAGGCAGCCGCAGCAGCTCCTGTATCCGAGGTAAAATCACAGGCACCAGCGCCCGCACCAGTCGCTGCAGAGCCCGCACCCGCGCCAGCGCGTGAAGAGAAGCTCGAGGCTGTCTCAGTCAGCGGTTTCGTCGATGCTCAACATCGTTGGAGAAGTGCTCGTCAATACAACCTAGGTTTCGTGTTGCAAGACGCTGCACTCTATTTGACGAGTGTTTCGGGACCTTTTCAAGCGAAGCTCGACGTACCGTTCTCAATGAAAAGCGCCGATTCGACGACCGGAAATGGTTTGACCACGGATTTCGCCGTCGCAAAAACTCGCGCGCAAGCTTACGTGCAGTATCAGCCGCAAACGAATCTTCGAGTCAAGGTCGGTCAGTTTGATACGTCGTACGGCATCGAAGCCAACGACACCGTGGACAATTTTTTCTCCCGACAAGGACACGTCTATACGTATTGTGATCCTTTCGTTCATACGGGGATTCAAGCCGCTTATGACTTCAACTCGCTGATGACCGTGAACGCGCTTTTCGGAAACCCTGCAGATACGGGAGTGGGTGAGGGCAAAAACCCGCAATCCGGACTTCAAGCCGTCTATAACGGTACGGTCCGCGGTAGCTTAGGATTCCTCTATCAATTCTCGGATCCAAATCAGAGATCTGAATTCTACTACAGCGGAACGATCGGTACGTCGCTCGGTGCATTCTCGATCGATTTCGAAGCGGCCTTGACCCGGATTCCGGGCAGTACTTATACGGGCGGTTATTTGGCTCAAGCAATCTACAGCATATCGGATCAGGTGAGTGCTGGTTTTCGTGGTGAGATCATTCGTAGCCGCGCCAAGCGTGAATACTCGGACGCTTCGACGGCTCCAACCTCGGATCGCCAGTACACGATTGCGATCGGGCCTTCGTTCAAGCTCTCCGAACGAGTCAAGCTGCGAACGGATTACACCTACCAGTGGGATCGGGATCCGACTAGTGAGCCTTCGCTCATCATGCACGGAGCGAACGCTTCTCTCGTTTATCGATTTTAGTCTGAGTTAAAATAGAAAAAGGGGATGACGGATCGCCGTCATCCCCTTTTTTTATTTTATTTAGCCGACGTCTTGAAAGCGAGGATCGTTTTCGCTTGGAACTTCGAGAGTCGGTTTCTCAACCTGGGAAGAAGCGTCTTTTTTGACGATTTTCAGTGGTTTCCTCGGCTGAGATTTCTCGGTGGTAGTTACCTCAGAACTCATTTTTTGAGTGCCTGCGGTCCCGCCCTTGAGAACGATACGGAGCTCCTCGACAATCTCATGCATCGTCGTGACTTGTTGGTTAAGATCGTCGGCCGTAGATGCCGATTCTCGCGCAGAGGTACTGTTCTGTTGCGTGACCTGATCCAGTTGGTTGATCGCTTTTTGGATCTCACTCGTACCCTGGGACTGCTCGCGTGAGGCCTCGGCGATTTCACTCACACTGGAGTCGATCCGGGTGACGGCTTCGAGCAGCTGATCGAGTGCTTTCTCCGACTCTTCGGCGAGTTCAGTGCCGACGAGGACCTTGGATTTGCCCCGTTCAATCAAGGTCGAGACTTGAGTTCTCGTCGAGTTGACGATGGTTTCAACCTGAGTGACGCTCTGAGTGAGCATTTCGGAGATTTCTTTGGCGGCGTTACCGGACATTTGAGCGAGATTGCCCACTTCTTCGGCGACGACTGCGAAACCTTTGCCGTGTTCTCCGGCGCGCGCCGCTTCGACAGAAGCGTTGAACGAGAGGAGTTTGGTTTGGAACACGATATCGTTAATGACCTTGGTCTTGGATTCGATCTCAGTGATCAGGTGAACGATCTCGGAGATTTTTTGGTTTCCATCCTCGACCTGTTTCATGATGTCTTCGTTCGACTGGCGGATGTCGCCGATCGCGCTCACCAATCGACTCATTGATTGTTTACCGTTCTCGGCGAGGGCGCTGCCCTCAGCTGATGTTTTGCGTGATTGTGCGGCATTGTCCGCATTTTTCTTAACCATTGCTGCGACTTCGTCGACCGCGGCGGCGGTCTCCTGAATTGCGGCGGCCTGTTCGGTCGCTCCTTCGGCAAGCTCGGTGCTCAATCGGCTACCTGACTGAGCAGCTCCGAGGATTGTTTTCGAGCTGTTGGTCAATCCATCTAGCACGCCTTCGAGTTTTCTTGCGAGGCTATTGGAGAACCAGATACTGAAGACGAGCGCGATCGAAGAAACGATCAAGAATAAGGTGATGTATATTTTTTGAGCCTCGTTGGAGACTTTGAGGAGTACGTTTTCAGCATCCGCTTTTTCGGCGTTGATCATGACACTCCAGCCGACCGAGGGAACCCACTTGTCGCCATCGATGTGGTGGGCGGAGTAGTAGAGTTCTCGACTCTTGTTTTCTGGGTCAGCGTCGATTCCAAACGCTTCTTCTTGTTTTTCTTCAAATAACTTCTTGGCTGGTGCGAATCCCAGAGTCGTGAAATTCAATTTCTTCAATCGGTTCGGATCGAGCTTGAGTTGTGTACTTTCGCCTTCCTTCTGGTAGCCGATTTCGAATTGGAGAGCACCTTTGGAGTCGAGGAGGCCCAACTTGAAATCCTTGTAGCCCATTTCCGAGAAGTTTTTGGCCATCAACTGAAAGTCAAAACTGATCCATTTAACGTTAGCGCGGTTGCAGATCACGCCGATCACTTCGCCTTTTTTGTTTTTCATTTGGGCGGCGAATGTACTGGTATAGCGGGTGTTTCCGTAGACCTCGGTCGCATGAGTATCAAATATGAAATCCTCTACGAGCGTTCCGGAGAATCCGCGAGACTTTTCATCAGAGGTTTCTCCGGCGAGCGTCTTCTTGAACCAGCTTTCATTGCTGAAATCTGTCGAGAAGAGTTTTTCCGTCGGGAGTGCGGTGCCGTCTGCGGCCTTGTCGTTGACCGCAACGAGCTTGCCGTTTTTGTTGACGACCAGTACGAGGTCATAGATCCCGTAGAGGGCGACCATGTCGTTGAGATAACCTGCCATCTCCTCTTTGTTTCCCTTGAGGAGGGTGTCGCTCTTGGAGAACGCTTGGATGTCACCGTAACGTTCAAAAAATTGCGCTGCGATCCCATCGTGCAAGATCTCTCCGTATTGATGGAAACCATGGAGTAGTTGATCTTTGATTTTCATCGAGCTGCGGTGCTCCAGGATGAAAGACACCGCGCCGAGCGCGAGGTTGATCGAGAGGGTGAGTGTCAAGAGTTTGGCTTTAAGTGATCGTTCCCGTTTGGTCATAGCTGCAGATCGGCGCGAGTCGAGAGTTCCCTTATAGTCAAATGGGGGGATTTCGTGAGAAATTCGCGTTAAATCTCTAACGAATCGGCAGAGCAACTCTCGCCCATTGAGTTTGCCCCCGAGAAAGGGTGTAAAATGAGAGAGGAAAGAGGGCCACCGGATTGGCCTTGGGTATTATGGACGCCACCCTCAAGAGACAGAACTTAGAAGAGTTCCTCGATTTGAACTCCGCCACGGTCATGATGGGCGAGCCCGATGACCTAGAGTTCCTGGAAGAATGTTTTGAGCTATTTCGGTCGCGCGCCGAGCGTGAAGTCGTTTTATATGCGGAATGGGTCCAATCCGGAAAATCAGACGACGTTAAAAAATCTGCCCATGCCCTAAAATCCGCCAGTGCCGCAATCGGTGCCGTCCAAATCGCGCGACTTTTTGCCGAGCTTGAATCCGGGCCTAGGTCGGAGCGCTGCTACGCGATACAAGAAGAGTTCGGACGGCTTTCATCCTTTTGGAGAAACTATCAAGAGGCGAAGCGATCGTGAGCCCATCCATTTATCGAAATGCGCTTCAATGCGCCCGCAATGTTTTTCCTGTCATCGCAGTCATGGCGGTCATCGAATGGTCGCGCGGCTGGCTCTATCTCTCCGCCGGTCCGGCGGCGATCCTAGTTCCGATCACACTCTTTGTTGCGATGAAGTCGGGCAAGCGCGCGGGTTTCGTTTCTGCTGCGCTCAGTTGGACCTACCTTCTGCATCTTTCGGTGACCTCTTCGGCGCCGTTAGACATGAGTGTAGCCTATCGACTCGTCCTTTGGTTTTTTTCGCTACCTCTCAGCGTTCTTTTCATCGTTCGACTTCGAGATCAATTGTTCCGATTCCTCGATCGTCAGAATCGTCTCTTGAATCTGGCACCCGTAGGGATTTTCGAAATGAACGCTGCCGGCGAATGCGTTTATTTCAGTGGAAGATGCCGAGAGTTGACAGGCTATGAGTTTTCCGAAATTGCGGGCATGCAGTGGAGTCAGTTCATCGATGAGCGCGATCGAGTCGATGTCGTAAATCGGTGGCGCCAGGCGGTCGAGGCGAATACGGCGTTTCTGTCCGAGCATCGTTTCGTTAAGAAAGACGGATCCGTGATTTGGATTCGAACCGAGGTCGAGCCGTTCTCGGAGAAAAATAGACTTCGATCGTTCGCCGGTGTTTTTCAGGATATTACGTCGGAGAAACTGAATCGAATCGAACTGGAGCAACACGAAGTGGATCTCTCCAAGCGCCTAGAAGAGCGTGATTTGGAGATTCGTACGATCGTCAATTCGCTCCCGCAGCTGGTTTGGACGGCCGATCGTGATGGTAATGTGGACTATTACAACCACCGCTGGAAAGAACTGATTGATTTTGACCCTCTTGATCCCGAATTGAATGCTCGCTGGAGCGAATGTTTTCACCCAGAAGACGCCTCAATGGTGATCTCCTCATGGTTACGAGCGGTCAAACTCGGGATGCCGTATGAGCTTGAGTACCGCATGCAAAGCTTCCGGACCGGCGAGTATCGCTGGTTTCTCGGACGTGCACTTCCGGTGCGTAACGAACAGGGTGATATTTTGAAATGGTTTGGTACTGCGACGGATGTGAATGAACAAAAACGCTTGGCGGAAGCAGCGCTGGAATCCGACCGTCGCACCCAGTTCGTGCTTCAGCATGCGCAGGTGTTGCTTTGGGCGACCGATCGATCCGGATGCTACACCTACTACGAAGGACGCTTGCCAGAGAGTGTTTCGCCTTTTGATCGAAAAGGGCTCTATTTTCATGAACTCCATCGCGAGCGCCCAGCTCTCCTCGCAGGTTTTCAGCGCGCGCTAGCCGGTGAGTCTTGTCGAGTCGAGGAAAAGAAAGACGCGCATTGGTATGAGGTTTCCCTGAGCCCGTCCTATGATCGAAACGGTCAAGTCAGCGGAGTTGTCGGTGTTTCTGTAAACGTCACCGAACGCAAAAATTTCGAATCTGAACGGGCACGCCTGATGGCGCGAGAGCAAGCAGCCCAAGAAGCGGATCGGCTAAAATCGGAATTCATCGCGAATGTCAGTCACGAGATTAGAACCCCTTTGAACGGCGTCATTGGGATGACTGGACTGTTGCTGGATACGCCGCTGAATTCAGAACAGCGTGAGCAGGTGGCGACCCTGAGGCAGTCCGGGGAGCAGCTTCTGGGGCTCATCGGAGATATATTGGATTTTTCAAAACTCGACGCGAATCGGTTGGAAGTGGAGTCGATGGCATTTGATTTCGAGACGCTTGTTCGTGACAGCGTTCGAGCCTATCAGGCGCTAGCGATCGGCAAAAAAATCTCTATACGGCAGACTTATTCGTCTTATGGTCCACAGCGCCACGTGGGAGATGGAGGGCGAATCCGCCAGGTTCTCGGCAATCTCCTTTCGAACGCGATCAAGTTCACGCTCGACGGAGAAGTTCATATCGACCTGAAAATCGAACCTTCTGCTCGAGTAGGTCAATCTCATATTCGAGTCTCCGTATTCGATACAGGGATCGGTATCGACGAAGAAGTCGCGTCGCGCCTCTTCGTTCCATTTTCTCAGGGAGATGCATCGATTTCGCGTAGGTTTGGCGGTACGGGCCTTGGGCTATCGATTTCCAAGAAACTCATTCAAAAAATGGGCGGCAATATAGGAGTGGATACCGATCGAGAGCGAGGAGCTTGTTTCTGGTTTTCTTTGACGCTTCCGACGGCTCCGGACGCCTGGGACGAAGCAAAAGAACCCAAGTCTTCCTATATCCCGATTCCGGGGGAGAATCGCATACTCGTGGTCGAAGACAATCTGGTGAATCAGAAAGTCGCGCGTAAGCAACTCGAGTCACTGGGATATCGCGTCGAAGTTGCGGCCAACGGAATAGAAGCGATTGCCGCCGTCGAATCGTTTCCTTATGATTTAGTATTGATGGACTGCCAGATGCCGGAAATGGACGGCCTCGAAGCGGCCCGAAGAATTCGCAAGTCGCGGGATCCGGCCGTCGCCAAAATCCCCATTGTGGCAATGACCGCCAACGCCTTGGCTGAAGATCGAGCAAAATGCCTGGAAAGTGGCATGAACGATTACATTTCCAAGCCGGTTGAGATTCATGCAATTGAACGTATTTTAAGTCGCTGGTTGAGATTCAAGGAACAGAGCGGTTTAATTGAAGAGAGATCGATGGTTCTACCGCGGGAAGCGGAAATAAGAGGGCAACTCCAATGATGAGAGTTTTATTGGTCGAGGACACGCAAGAGTATCAACAGATGGTCTCCCGCTCGCTCGGAGCGGATTTTCTGATTACCATCGCGACCAGCCTGCAGAGTGCCCGCGATGCGGTTCTGACCAATCGTTTTGATTTGATCTTGGTTGACGTCGGTCTTCCGGATGGCGACGGGTTTCAGTTTTGTGAACAGTTGAAGCATTTTCCGAATGCCCAGACGACTCCGGTGATCTTCATGACCGGACGTAGTCTGCCTGATGACAAGATCCGGGGCTACGAGCTGGGCGCGGACGACTACATTGAGAAGCCGTTTGACCTGAGGGAGTTCAAAGTCCGAGTGTCGGCGCGTTTGAAAAAAGCCGCTGCACGTCCAACGGAATCGTCCCAAGTTTTTCGCAAAGGTCCTTTTGAAATCGACTGGCACTTGCAGCGAGCTTATTACACCCAAGGGAACGCGCGCATCGACCTCGGGCTGACCCGGGTTGAGCTCAAAATCCTGATGTATCTGATTCAGCGCGAAGGAGAGACCCTGTCTCGTGCGCAGATTCTGAAGGACGTACTTGGCGACCAGGTTCACGTCCTCGAGCGGACACTCGATCGTCACGTTTGTTCACTCCGCGAGAAGCTGAGTGGCGGCGGACGCCACATCAATACGGTGTTCAAAGAAGGCTACCGCTTTCAAGTATCCCTCTAGTCCCCAATCGTTCCGTTTTCGATTACACTCGAATTATGGAACCCGGTCGCGCAAACGGGGGTTGGCGAAGCGCTACTCCCCGAGATTCTCACTCTCTGGACCAACTTTGCTCCGAAGGCTTTGGCCTGAGCGAAGGGCAATCGTTTTTCGATGATTTTCCGATTTGGGACATTCGTCGCCCGATCGACGGCCGCCTCATTGAGGTCATGGATGGTCCCAAAGGTTCGCAAATTCTCTCTCAACTCGGTTCGGTTCGTCGCACGAGCCTGACTGAACCCGACCCGCTCACGTTAGTGGGTGCGGTGGTGACCCGATCATCCGTTCAAGGGCGTGGCCTGGCTCGTTCAGGGCTCGATCATCTGCTACGCAAAACGGAGGCTCAGGGCGCGCGTTCCTGGCTGCTCTGGACGGGGGATGATCGCTTGTACCGTTCGATGGGGTTCAAGGCGTTTGGGAGCCAGTGGCGTACGACCATCACGAAAATCTCTGGCAATCCGCCGTCGGGCCAACAACGGGTCCGCAGGGGATGGAGCCCAGATTTCACGGCATTCCTTGCGAAACGCACGCGAGGTTTGCAGATGAGTGAAGCCGAGAGCGGAATGCTCAGAAACCTGAAAAACGTGGATTGGTGGAGTTTGCGGTCACCCGGAGAGCAACTCATTGCCGTAGCCGGTATCGGCAAAGGAATTGATCTCGGTGGTATTCTTCACGACTGGCATGGGTCGGAGGCAGCGCTTCGAACGCTTTTTGTTGAGATCGCTCGTGAGCTCCCGGAAACCACGCTTCTCTATGGATCGCCTCTTTTTGCGGAATATCCGTGGCTCAAGCAGCTCAAACCCGAGTTCGAGGATCCGCTCTGTTACTGGCGCGGAGAGCCTCCGTCACGACCTGATGAACTTTGGTTCTGGGGCTGTGATTCATGCTGAACAGGAGGAAACCAAAACCGGTTGAACTCCTGTCCGCCCTGATGCTGCTCGTAGTTGCATTCACATGGCTTCTAGAAACGGGTCGTCCGGTATTGCAAACGCGAACGAAAATGGCGGCGAGTGCTCCGACAGGAAATCGTAGTGCTTCTCGTGCAACCTCATCGCGTTCGGATGTGGCATTGCAGCTAGTAGAAAACGAAAATGGCCGTTCGAAACCTGCCGTTCAGGAGCTCGACCGATTGCTTCGACGCGGAGACCTTTGCCGATTTTTAGAAGAGTGGCGGGCCAATGAGGTGACGATGCGCGAGCTTTCGGAAGTGCTGCCGAGCGATCAGAATTCAGTATTTCGAACTGTTCGCGCGCTTTTCAAGAATGCGAAATCGGTAGAAATGCTCGCTCTTGACTCTGAGATGGCTCAGTTTATCTACGCTCTGAGTGTGAGTGGGCTATTTCCGCTTGAGGAATCGGACCACCAGGATCTGTCGCTTGGTTTTGAGTTGCTTTCAAAATTAATGCGGGAACACCCTGATAATGGTGCCTATCCCGCGTATCGAGCGGTGGTTCGCAAGCAGCGAAATGAAACTCGGATCCAGATTCAAAAAGACCTTCAGCTGGCCGCTCTCGCGCCTGATTTTGAAATGCACTTGCGCTCCATCACGAGGCCACTCTTTGAATGGGGCCTTCAGAGTCCGGCTCACTATTTTGCAGGGATCTCCATCCTGTCTGCGCTACCCATCGCAAACTACAATCGCCTGCTGACGGTCATTCGCGGAGAAGTCGAAGCGGCAGACGATGCATTCGCGGATCAAATGGAATCACTCGGGCGAAAAATCATGCAATCTCAGAACGCGGCCCCCGAGTACCGTGAGTTCGTGGACTGGATCGCAATCGAATATCAAATCGGTTTGCACATCGCCCAGGTGGGATGGAAGAAAAATCATCCGAGCGAGGTGTTGCCTGTTGAGTTACGTAAAACCTATCGAGATTTCTACAAAAAGGACCCGTCACTCGACGCGCTGGAGTCAATCTTCAGTCCCGACTGGCGCTGCGATCCCGTCCGCGCCGAAGCTGTACTGGATGATGAAATCAATCGAGAGCGCGAACGTAGAAGCTGAGTCCGCGTCGTTTTCGCCGAATTGATCTGCGGTTAAACGCCAATTAGCAAAAGCGTGAAGCGTTTTCTTCATTTCTAAAAGAAATGAAGAAATTTGCAACGCGAGCGCAGCGAAATGCGAAGCATTTGGATGAGACGCGTGCGCGAGTGATGCTAGAGGCAGCACGGAGCGCATGAGGCCGCATAGCGGTCGAACAGCACAAGAGCTTGGCCGCGGAGATTTCGCGATCTAGTTCGGGTATGTGAGGTAGTAAATATCCGGAAGGTTCCGGCATTTCTCTTCGAGGTCGAGGCCGTAACCGATCAGGAATTGGTCGTCGATCTCGCGGCCGACATATTTTACGGGCACTTCCACGACGCGTTTCATTTTTTTATCGAGCAGCGTGACGATTTCGACCGATGCAGGATTCGACGTTTTCAGACGCTCGTAGAGAAATTTGAGTGTACGTCCACTGTCGATGATTTCTTCGACAATGAGTACGTGACGGTCACGGATATCGGTCGCGATATCTTGTAGGATCGTAACGGTTCCGCTGGAGCTGCGGGCTTTGCCGTAGCTCGAGAGACGAACGAATTCAACTTCAGTCTCCACATGAAGGTTGCGCACCAGATCCGCGCAGAACACGTAGGCGCCTTTGAGTACGCAAATGAGGAGAAGTTTTTTGCCGGCGTAATCCTTATTCAGGCGCGAGGCGATCTCG
This sequence comes from Pseudomonadota bacterium, assembly GCA_027485695.1. Lineage (GTDB taxonomy): Bacteria > Bdellovibrionota > UBA1018 > UBA1018 > UBA1018 > JAIXQO01. The sequence goes on along the minus strand of JAIXQO010000002.1, from coordinate 701,453 downwards.
CGGACCGAAACATCGATCTCTTCGCGAGTGAGGTACTTGGTGAAATTCCGTTCATCAGTAGGGAGCATGGACATGGGAAGGACCTCGGCGCAAACGGCTCTGAGATTAGGAGTCTTTTTTGTCGGTGTCGGCTTTGGCTACGGTCGGCTGAGCCGTCCTTGTTGGATCGTTTTTCACGATCTCGGCTGCATCCGAATGGTCGTCGATTTTGCGGTACTTCGCGTCCTCGACCCCTGCCACGGCGTCTTTAAAGTTCTTGATCGCTTTACCTAAAGTGTTACCCAGTTGAGGGAGTTTCTTAGGTCCGACCACGAGAAAAATGATGAGTAGGATTACGAGATGCTCGCCAGAGATTCCAAACATGACACGGATATATCGAATGCGAGTAATGGGGTCAATTTTTCTTCTCTTCTGCGTCACGGTATCGGGATGCCGGGGGTGTTTTGAGCCTCAGGGAAATCGGGTCAGCTCTAAAAAGAACCTGAGCGTCTTTCAGGCCCTGACGGGCGAAGACGAGGAGAGCGACCGGAATCGCTGGGATGAGCTCTATAATCAATCTCCGGCGATGACCGGGCACGACCCGGCGCCGATCTTAGTCCAGTTCATTGATATCATTCCGGTGGGCCGAGCCCTGGATATCGCTATGGGTGAGGGCCGGAACGCCGTATTCCTCGCCAAAAAAGGGTTTCTCGTCGAGGGCGTCGACTTTTCCGAAGTGGCGATCCTTCGGGCCCAGAAATGGGCGCGTGAGAACCGGGTGCATATAGAAACGACCGGAATTGACCTCAATAAATACGCGATTCGCTCTGGGGCGTTCGATGTCATCGTCAATATCGACTACCTCCAGCGGTCCTTGATTCCTCAGATCAAGAAAGGCCTCAAGACGGGCGGGGTCGTCGTGTTCGAAAACGCCACAACGGAGCAGCTAAAAAACCCGGGGGGGCAGGGGCTCGTGCCCGAATTCCTCTTGAAGCCCGGTGAGCTGAAAGAGGCGTTCAGAGATTTTCAGATCCTGTTCTACGACGAGACGAATAACGGGATTGAGGCCAAGGCCAAGCTGGTGGCGGTGAAGCCTTGACGCGTTTTTGTGAGTTTAAATTCATATCCTTCATCGGGTAACATCGGGGCGTTTTGGATAGACTAAATGGGTGCGCTCCCAGCTAGTTAAATCTGATCGTCACGGCTTTACTTTAGTCGAGTTGATGATTGTTGTTGCGATCGTCGGCCTCCTCGCTTCGATCGCGATACCTAATTTTCAGAAATACCAAGTTCGCGCTCGGCAACGAGAAGCAAATATTGCGCTTTCGGCGATCTATACGGCTCAGAAGGGGTTTGCCGCAAATTACAACACCTTTACGGCTTGTCTGAGGCAAGCAGGTTACGAGCCCGAGAAGAATTTCTCTGGCGCGATTCAGCGCAGGTACTACGCGGTCGGTTTTGCCACGTCTGTAACGACGAATACGACTTGTGGTCCGAACGCGAACCTGGTTTGCAACGGTTTCGATTATAGCGACGATTCTCCGCCGACCTGTGGAAACACGGAGGCGGCGTGGGGAACGGCGACTACTCCAGGTACTCACGATACGTTTTATCCAGCAACTGCCGCCGCCAATCCAGGATCCCGTGTGAGCGTCGCTTGGCTGCCAACGACGGCGATAGCACAGAATTCATTTATAGCGGGTGCAACGGGTAACGTTTCCTCCGTCGCCTTGGGATTGGATGAGTGGACTATCAATGAGGGCAAGATTCTGAAACACGTGCTCGCCAACCAAGACTCAAATTAACGGCGTCGAGCTGTCTGTGGCTAGAGTGGCCGGTTTTCCTTGAGCCCGCCGTCCAATCCTCGTACGCTAAAGGTATATGAGCGACGAAAAACAAAACGAATCCAAGACCACCACGCCAACGTTTACTCCGATCGACCAACACATCTTTGAATCCCGCACGATCTTCGTGAGCGGCGAGGTCAACTCGGAACTTGCGGTCAAGGTGAACCGCCAGTTGCTCGCGCTTGAGCGCGTGAACCCGTCCGCTCCGATCGTGATGTGGATCGATTGCCCAGGTGGCGAGGTCTACTCCGGTTTCTCCATCTACGATACGGCTCGGTTCATTTCTCCGCGCGTGATTACCGTGGTCGCGGGTATGGCTGCCAGCATGGGCTCTGTGATCGCTCTCTGTGCCGAAAAGGCGGACCGAGTTTGTCTTCCGAACGCAAAACTTTTGATCCACCAACCGCTCATCGGTGGCGTGCTTCGTGGACAGGCGTCCGATCTCGAAATTCATGCCAAGGACATCATCGAGCTGAAAAAGAAAATGCACCAACTCTACGCCGAACGTACCGGCGGCACCGTCGAGAAATTCGTGGAGCTCATGGAGCGCGATCGTTGGGTGAACCCAAATGAGGCGATCGAGCTCGGCCTGATTTCCCAAGTGATCGCGGATCGCAAGGCGCTAGAAGCGGTCGTCAAACGCTAATTTTTAGTTTTTTTGAAGGTAAAAGGGCCGACTCTCGGAAGAGAATCGGCCCTTTTATTTTGGTTCGTTGTTTCTCGAATTACTGGAGGAAGAGTTGAGGTCCGGCATCGACCGCCCAGGCGAACGGCGTACGGACTGCCTCACAATTCTGATTCGCGTCGCGAGCCGCCTGGGTGCGGATGTCGCGTTCAGCTGCCGGAGAGCGTGACCAATCCCAATTGAAAACATCGCTCAAGAGGGCCGCGCCTTCGCGAGTATCGAGGGCTAGCGCGGTCTCTCGGTTCGCCTCGATAGAATTCTGAGTACCGTTGATCGAGCTCACGAGGACTCGCGCGTTATCGCCGATCATTCCTTTGTTATGGATGTAGGTGATGCCGGTCGATTGCGCGTCGATGACGCGGGCTTCGAGATTCAGGCGGCGGCAGGCGGCCTGCCGATTGAGGTAGGCAACCGTCAGCTCGTTTTTCTTGGCTACGAGGAGATTCGTATTGCTGTCCCAGACGCGGTCATCGTTCAAGAGGACGCGGATGCGAGTTCCAGCGGCGGCACGTTCCAGGAGAGTAGCGACCATGCGGCTGAGAATCGGTGTTTTGTCGGGCGCCGTCCATTTGGTCGGAAGCGACATGAATTGGAGATCCAGTGTGCGGGAGCTTCGGCGCATCCAGTTGACGACCGGGTCAACTGCATTGGGGGCCGCAATGAGTTCTGCGTCGGTAATATTCACCGAGATGATCGGAAAAGAACGAAGTCCGCCGCGTGAGGTGACTTGTTCTTCGTCTTCTTCTCTTCCTGGGCGGGCATTTACGATAAAAGCTGGTATCGGATCCGACGGGCCCATCGTGATGATGTCTTGACGGGTATTTGAATCGCCGATGAAAACTGATCCGAGTTGGCGCGAAAGGTTCGGGTCGTCAAGGACCACATCCCAGCCGCGGTTTCCGGTTTGACCTGGAATAGCGTGTCCCGAGGTCGTGAGATTTTCCGATGCCATCCAAACCGTTTGAGTGTCGATCAACGCGTATTTTGCGTGATTGAACGGATAGCGGCGGGTGTTGGCGGGTTTTGGGAGGATGGGAGATTCTTTGTTCAAGTTCCGCATGAAAAAGATGCGGCTGCGAGGATTTCTGGAGCGTTGAAGGGCTTGGCTCAAGCGAAGTGCAGCTCGGAAACCCGCGTTTGCAAGGTTCGCCGTACAGCACGGTTCGGTTTCGAGCAGGATTTTCACTTCGAGGTTGGATTGAAGTTTGCGTTCGAGGAGTCGAATGACGGGCTCTTGATCGATCTGATAGATGTTGATCCAGATCCGATCTTGCGCGCGATTGAGGGCATCCATGAACAGATCCAGGTTTCGATCCGGGCCGACTGCGATGGCTCCGCCGCGAACGCCGCCTGAGAACGGTTTGCCTTCTGCAAGTGCGCTAGTAGATAGAGTCGTGAATCCCGAACTGAGAGCTAAAGCGAAGCAGATGAGAAAACGCCCACGGTTGTGGAGTGATGGATTCGAACCCTTCGAACGAAACAGTTTCATCCCGATCATAATTCCCCCCTGTTGATCTTTCGGCGACACTACCAAAACAAGGGGTTCCAACAAGGGAGCGTTCGTCAAGAAAGTGTTAGGACGAGGGCGGGAAAAATTACGCAATGCGTGCAAAAGTGTCGTAACCAAGCGAATTTATCGAGCGAATGAAAAGGATTCGAAGAGATCGGTGAGCGGCATTCGAATCCGAAAGATGAGCACAGAAACTCGAGATTCGAAGGGGCTCAAAGCGTCAGAGGCCACAGAGTGGTCGAGGTGATGGAGATGGGTATTTCGACAAAACTTGTTAATCAGACCCGCCAGGTCGGAGTTGTACGATTCAAAAATCTTGAATCGAATCCAGAGTTTTCCAGAGTTTCTCCTTGCCAAAAGTGCGCAAACTTTGTCAGATACTAGTCAATATCTCCATCCAATTTTCGATAGGTGCGCTTCGTATGTCGAAAGGTCTTTTGGTCTCGCTGGGTGTACTCGGCTTGCTGGTCGTGGGCTCTATTTTGGCCTACGTTTTTCCGAGTGCTTCCAACCAAGGTTATGCTCCAGAGCAGCCGATCCCGTTCTCTCACCGCTTACACGCCGGTGAAAACAAGATCTCCTGCCAATACTGTCACTCGGACGTTGAGCGTTCAAAACATGCATCGGTCCCTCCATTGGGAACGTGCATGAATTGTCACACCGTCGTGAAAACCGACAGCCCACACATTCAAAAGCTGAAAGCCGCATATGATGCGGGCAAGCCAATTGAGTGGGTTCGAATTCACGAACTTCCCGATCACGCTTATTTTCCTCACAAGCGTCACGTGGCCGCTGGTTTGAATTGTCAGACCTGCCACGGCCCGATCGAGACGATGGATAAGGTCTATCAGGTCAGTCCTCTGACCATGGGTTGGTGTATGGAATGCCACAAAGGCAACACGATGCCGAAAGACGTCGCGGATGGTCTGAAGAAACGTCCGGACTTCGATCCAATGGCGCACTCCCTAGCGCCGGTGAACTGCTCGACTTGTCACTATTAGTAGTGGCTCGAGTGCTTGAACAAAGATTTTGATTAAGAACCGAAATGGAAACTCATCCCATGAAGGCAAACTCTGAAAACAGCTCTAACGAATTTATTCCACCGCGCCATTGGCTCGGCGTAGAGGAACTCGAAGCCTCTTATTGGTCAGACCCTGCGGTGCTCGAAAAGCGCGCCCAGGAATTCTACGATAAGCCGGTTGAGACGATTGGTCTGATCGATCGCCTGGATACCAAGGGGATCGCTCGTCGCGACTTCTTGACGATCATGGGTGCTAGTATGGCGATGGCCAGCTTCTCTTGTGCCCGCCGTCCGGTGCACAAGATCATCCCTTACGTCGTGAAGCCGGAGGAAATTACTCACGGTGTTGCGAACTACTATGCAACGAGCTGCCCAGAAACCGGTTACGGTATCCTGGCAAAAGTTCGTGAAGGTCGCCCAGTGAAACTCGAAGGTCACCCGGACCATCCAGTGAATCGCGGAGCGCTCTCCGGTTGGCTGCAAGCCAGTTTGCTCGACCTTTACGATACGGATCGCGCCAAAGAAGCCAAGGTGATGAATCGTGGCAAAGGCTCGAAGACCATTTCTTGGGAAGATCTCGACAAAGAAATCGGCTCCAAGCTCAAGGCGATCGCAGCCGGATCTGGCCGTATTCGTTTGGTGAGTCGCCCGATGGTGAGCGAATCGACGAAACAACTCGTTCAGGATTTCCTGGGTGCGTTTGCCGCCGGCACTCACATTGAGTTCGATGCTTCCGCTCCAAACGAAGTAGCAGTCGGTCAGCTTGAGAGCTACGGCACGTCGGTCCTGCCTCACTACCGTTTTGATCTCGCCAAAGTCGTGCTCTCTGTTGGCGCCGATTTCTTGGGCGATGGTTCGACTTCCGAAGGTTATGCGGCAGACTGGGCGAAAACCCGTAAGCTGAATTCCAAAGACGCGAAAAACGCTCAACTCTCCAAGCTTTTTGTCCTCGAAAATATGATGAGCTTGACCGGCGCCAACGCCGACGAGCGTATTCCAGTTCGCCCAGGCGACGAACTCAAGCTTCTGGCTGCGATCGCAGCTGAAGTGGCCCGCAAAAAAGGCGTGTCCGTACCAGGCGAAATCCAAGGTTACACGCTTGCGGTCGTCTCCGAAGAGACGGGTGTCGCGATCGAAAAACTCAGCGAGATCGCGGCGACTTTGGCCGGTGCGGCAGGTGAGTCGATCGTACTCGCTGGAGGTCTTTCTACTCGCCACGCGGACTCGGTTGCGATTCAAGTGATCGCTAACTTCTTGAACTCTACCCTCGGTAACGAAGGCAAAACGGTCGATGGTAACTCCAAAGCGACCTTTGCGACGGGGCAGTCTCCAGCGGCCATCGAATCGTTCATGCAGGCCATGAACAACGGACAAGTCGACGCAGTGATTTTCTACGGCGTCAACCCTGCCTATGAATGGCCAAAAGCGACGGGTTTCCTGTCCGCGATCGGCAAAGTTCCTCTCGTCATCACGATCAATGACCGCGAAGACGAGACCGCACTCGTTTCCGATTACTTGGCTCCTGGTCATCATTTCTTGGAGAGCTGGGGCGATGCCCAGCCTCGCAAGGGAATTGCCTCGATTCAGCAGCCAACCGTTGCACCGATCAATTCGACGCGCGCGTTCCAAGACTCGCTCTTGGCATGGGCGAAATCCGGCTCCTTGAATATCAAAGGACTCGCTTCTCGCGTCAACACCGGCTGGTACGACTACTTACGTGCCAACTGGAAAGAAAAGTACATCCGTGGCCTCGCCGGTTTCGATGCTGGCTGGGACAACGCTCTTCGCGACGGCATGGTAAAATCCGATGCTCCAAGTGTCTCGGCTCGTTCGTTCCGCGGAACTTCGATGAGCCGTATTCCGACCTATCAGAAATCCAAAGCAAACGAAGGTCTGCGCTGGGTTTCTTACCAGAAGGTCGGCATGCGCAACGGAGCTCAAGCAAACAATCCTTGGCTGCAAGAATTCCCAGACCCGATCACGACCGCCACGTGGGATAACTACGCAGCGATGAGTCCGAAAACGGCTGAGAAACTCAAAGTCAAAGGCAACGACGTTGTTGAAATCGCCGACGACAAGGGCGAAGTGTTCGAGCTTCCGGTCCTCGTTCAACCGGGACTTCCGCTCGACGTCATCGCAGGCGCAGTGGGCTACGGCCGTCGCGCAGCGGGCAAAGTCGGCACCGGCGTCGGTCGCGACATCTCGGGCTTGTTCCGCGCTGAAAAAGGCGAGTGGATTGCTTCCAACATTGCTCTTAAGCATGTGAAAGCAACCGGCAAGCGTTATCAGATCGCCATCACTCAGTGGCACAACTCGAGCGAAAATCGCCCGATTGTAAACGACATCACGCTGGCGGAATTCAAATCGAATCCAAAAACGTCGAATCACGTCGATCCACACCTGCGTATGGACGAAGTTCCGACGATGTGGCCGAAATACAAGTATCCGAAATACAAGTGGGGCATGTCGATTGACTTGAATACTTGTTTCGGATGCGGCGCCTGCGTCGTGGCTTGCCAAGCCGAGAATAATATTCCGGTCGTCGGACGTGATAACGTTCGTAAGTCTCGCGAAATGCATTGGATTCGCATCGATCGTTACTATTCTGGAGATGCCGAAAATCCGGATGTGATTTTCCAACCGATGCTCTGCCAACACTGCGACAACGCTCCTTGCGAGACGGTTTGTCCGGTGCTCGCGACGGTTCACAATGATGAGGGTTTGAACACCCAGGTCTACAACCGCTGTGTCGGTACCCGATATTGCGCGAACAACTGCCCTTACAAGGTTCGTCGATTCAACTTCTTCGATCACTGGAAGAGCTATGAAGGTTCGATGAACCTCGCATGGAACCCAGATGTGACGGTTCGTATGCGCGGTATCATGGAAAAATGTACGTTCTGCGTGCAGCGTATCCGAGATGTGAAGGATCGCGCCAAAGACGAAGGTCGCGTGGTTCGCGATGGCGAGCTGAAGACGGCTTGTCAGCAAACTTGCCCAACGGACGCGATCGTTTTTGGGAATACCAATGACGAGAAGTCAGTAGTGGTCGAGAGAAACAAAGACGACCGCGCTTTCCGCGTACTCGAAGTTTTGAATACGGTTCCTGCTGTTTCCTACCTCTCGAAGGTTCGCAACAAAGTGGGAACGAATCATGGCCACGGCGGCGAAGGTGCCGGACAAGGGGAGAATCATCATGGATAAGGCTCAGGCCCGTCCTCTCGCAGGCGTCGTCGGATTTTTCGACGGTCCTGCTCCATTGATCGAAGCGGTCAAAAAAGTTCGCGCCGCGAACTACGAGAGTTTCGATGCGTACACTCCATACCCGATTCACGGACTTGAGAAGGTTCAAGGCCTGAAACGTTCGCCGCTACCGTTTGTCACCTTGGGCGCTGGTCTGACGGGTTTTATGTCCGCAGTCATGCTCCAATACGGAACGAGTGTTATTAGTTGGCCGATCAATGTTGGCGGTAAACCGCTTTGGTCCTGGCCTGCTTTCGTGCCGATCATGTTCGAATTGACGGTTTTGTTCGCAGGTCTCGCGACGGTGGGAGCTATGTTTCTCATCAACGGATTCCCGAACACCAAAAAACGTTCTTTCGATCCGAATGTCACCCGCGATCGTTTTGCGGTGATGATCGATGCTCCGAAGCTCAAGACGGCCGAGGAACTCGAAGATATGGAAGCTGCCGAGATCGCTCGTTACGAGAAAAAACTCGCAGCATTCAAGAAGTTTGAAGAACAAGAGGCGCTTCAATTCCTTAAGGGGCTGGGCGCCGTCGAAGTGAAGAGTGTCGAAGAGCGAGGTTGGTTCGAATGAAAACGAGATCTTGGATCGCACTCCTGGGATTGGCGGCGCTTTCAGCCTGTGGCCAGCGCAGCACCCCCCGTTTCGTTTATATGCCGGATATGGCTTATAGCCCTGCACTGAAAGCTCAAGAACCCGGTGTTCAACCCCCCGTCAAAGGCACGATCCCGACGAATTACCGAGGTCTGGCTCCGAGCCTCACTTTGGAAGACGCCGGCAAAACTCTGAAAAATCCGCTCGAGCGTACGGCTACGGTCATGGCGCGCGGACAGAATCGGTTTCAGACCTACTGCTTGGTTTGTCACGGACCGGCAGGCGAGGGCGATGGAACGATCGTTCCTAAGTTTCCGCGTCCGCCATCTCTTCAGAGCGACAAAATCCGGAATTACCAAGACGGCAACATCTTTCATGTGATTACGCACGGTCAGAATTTGATGCCGAGCTACGCAGCTCAAATCACACCGGAAGATCGCTGGGCGATCATTCATTACATCCGCGCGCTTCAGCGCTCGAAACATCCTTCGGCAGCCGACGTTCAAGCGTCCGAAGCCGAGTAAGAGTACGAGAGTCGAATAAAGGAAAATTATGGGACACGACGCTCACACGATTAAAAACCCTGGAAGCCTCAAGCCGAATCCAGGCCTACGAACCCTCTTCATCGTTCTTGCGGTGATTGGATTGGTTGCGACGGTCGCGGGTATCTCGGTCGACGCTAAGCGCGGCTGGTCGAGCTTGCTTCTGAATCACTTCTATTTCATGGGACTCGCCATCGGTGGTCTCTTCATCGCCGCGATCCAGTTTTTAACGGGTGCGATGTGGAGCGCCCCGATTCGCCGGATCTCGGAATCCTTTACTGCTTATCTGCCGGTAGTCCTTCTTGGATTCATAGCCGTCGGTCTGGGAGCTCATCAGATCTATGAGTGGACTCATCCAGAAGTAGTCAAAGGCGATCTGATCCTGGAGCACAAAGCAGGCTACCTGAACCTGACGTTCTTCTGGATCCGCAATATTATCGCAATCATCGTCTGGATCTTCTTTGGAGTCTCCATGGTCGGAAGCTCAGTCGCGCAAGACAAAGACGGTGCCTACTCGCACACGGCAAAAAACAAGGTCCGCGCTCCTTTATTCCTGGCCCTCTTCGCGTTGACGTTCACGATGGTCTCGTTTGACCTCTTGATGTCGCTCGACCCACATTGGTTTTCGACGATGTTCGGCGTGTATTGCTTTGCGGGTAGTTTCTACGCATCGCTTGCCTTGACGACAGTCATCACGGTTTTACTTAAGCGCGCAGGTTACCTGGATGGGATCGTCAACGACAACCACCTCCATGACCTCGGCAAGTTCATGTTCGCTTTTACGGTGTTCTGGGCTTACATCGCGTTCTGTCAGTTCATGCTGATTTGGTACGCCAACCTTCCGGAAGAGACGATGTACTTCATGCATCGCATGGAAGGTAAATGGATGTACGTCACGACGTTCCTCTTGATCGGCAAGTTCTTGGTGCCGTTCTTCGGACTCTTGACCCGCGGCGCGAAGCGCTCCGAGAAGCGCCTTCTCGTCGTCGGCTGCTGGATGCTTTTCGCTCAGTGGATTGATTTGATTTGGCTCATTCAGCCGGAATTCCACAAAGAAGGCGCCGTGATCGGTTGGATCGAAGTTGCACCTCTCCTTGCATTCGGTGGGGTGTTCGCATTCCTTGTACATCGCTTCTTGTCGAATAACACGGTCGTCGCGATTCGCGATCCGAAGCTCGAAGAATCGGTGTTTCACCATCATCAATAGAAGCTTATTTACCGCAGATTCCACGAACCCTCGCCTCCGTTTCGGATGCGGGGGTTTTTTATTCGACAGACTCATTCGCGACTGATCCCATGGGTCATCAGTGATCGATCACCTCTGGGATCCGAAAGTAGGAATTGAACGGTGCTTCTGAATATCATTGGATTCTTCTTGGTTGGTGGAGTCGGGGCTGACGTATTGATTTACCCAGCCCCTTCTCCGACCGCGACCTTGTTTTCACCGAGTGAAAATTCTGACCAATATTGCGGCGGCCGACCTCGCAAGGATCTTGCGGGAAACGCGATCTATCCGAATGGTCGTTTGATCCAGTCGTCCAGTGTTTTCTATCACCCGAACGGTCAAGCGTTGAAACTTGCTGATCAAGCCCTCTATCCAAACGGTCGATCGGTCAAGATCGGTGATAACGCGTTTTTCATGACTGGGCAGAACGTGAAAATCGGCTCGACGCTTTTTTATGCGAACGGCGCGCAGGTCAACCTCGGAAGCGAGTGCTACTTTCCTGATCGTAAATCGATGGAGAAATGCCCGAACGAGTACTCGTTCATCTCAGACTACTCGGTCTCCAAAGAAGAGGCCGCATTCTTGGGGCAGTTGCGTAAACCCTATTTTCGCGTGAGAGGAGTGGTGAGTTATCCTGGCGGAGAAATCCGTTCGCCCCTTCAGGTGGAGTACGTCGATGAAATCTCGACGACCACTTACGAGATGGATCTCGACAAGAATCTCATCACGAAAATTGCGTCTCAGTGTTGAACTTGTAGTCAGTCCGCACAGTGGAGTGATGGCGCCCGGTTCAATTTTGTTTCTTTTGCCGCTCGAGAATTTCAAAACGGTCGAGCGCGATCGAAAAAGTTCAGCTATAGTCCGCCTCATGCTTTTAAGAATCTCCCTTGTTCTTTCACTCGTGGTTTCGTTTTCTTCATGGGCCGAGACAGGCAATGCTTGTCGTCCCGCGAATGATCCGTTCGCATCGCCCGGCGTGATGCCGCAAGGTCCGTATTTGGGGAAATGCCTCAAGATGGAAAACAAACGCAGTTTTCGTCGAATCACTCGTGAACAAGCCGCTCCTTACATCCCTGCTCGGTGGTTCTCGGACTCCCGTCTCAAACAAGCGATGTTCTTCGCGAACATCAGCCACGCCGGCCAGTTCTGGGTAGGTGCGACGACTGGCGCCGACGTCATTCAAGATGTGATTTTTCAGATGGAGCGTTTCGCTCCGGAGTGGTTAGCCGCCCACACTCAGCTTCGTTTCAATTTCAAAAATGGTCACGCGATGTGGTTGTTTCCGCAGTCGGGTCCGGTAGCATCCGAGCCTGTTGCGTTAGCATCGATCGTCTTGTCTGTCGAAGCGGTGAGTTTCGTCGGTGGCCCAGACTATGATCTCATCAAGGGAACTCAAGGATATTACGGTCTGGCTAAGCGTATGGTTTCGCTAACGGATGAATACATGGGCGCCGTCGAAGAGCAGCATAAGATCGAGCAGTTTCGTTTGAAATTCGAAGGCGCTCGCGCCAGCGCATTTTTTGCGCTAGCAGTAAAGCAGCTGCATGAACCTGAGATGACCTCGCTCTACCACACGCTTCAACTCAACTGCACGAATACGCTCTTTCAGGTGATTGATCTATTTCTCAAGCGTCCTCGTGATGAATTGAGTCGCGCATGGACGACGATTCCGGTGCTCTCCAAGGGAGCATTGGAGACGAGAAATGTTTTCGACGATCAGCATCCGTTGCCGAACCTCGACAAAGAGTTCTAAGTAACTGCTGAGTTCATTGAGTACCGAAAGGGAGTGCGGAGACGTGCTCCCTTTTTATTTTGCGTATCGGTTACTCAATCCTAATCAGATTCTTGAAACCGGGGATCAAGTGGATCGACCACTGATCGAGGGCGAGCGCGCCCAAGTAGACGACGAGCGTGAGATTGATCCAGAGGAAAAACCGGAGCCAAGCTTTGCTCTCCGGATCTTGGGAGAATCGATAGAGCTCTTTTAAGATCATGATGCCCACCACGATCGTGCACGAGAGGTAGAGCGCACCGACGCGAAAGAAAAGTGGTGCCGCAAGCGAGATCGCGACGTAAGCAAGGCACCAGATCTGGATCTGTCGAATCGTGACATCGACACCTTTTTGAACTGGCAGAGTGGGGATTCCTCCCTCCGCGTAGTCGCCGCGGTATTTGATCGCGAGCGCCCAGAAGTGCGGCATCTGCCAGAAGAACAAAATCGAAAAGAGGTACCAGCCGCCAGGATCTCGCCAATTTCCGGTAGCGCCGATCGAGCCCATGAGTATCGGGAGTGCACCTGGGATAGCGCCCGGAATTGCGCCGAATGCATGATTGCGTTTCCACCAAAGCGTGTAGAGTCCGTTGTAGGAAACGACGGCGATCGCGCCCAGTACGAGGAGCGAGAGATCCAGAATTGCGAGTAGCGCGAGTCCGAGTCCGATCGTCACGCCGCAGAAAAACAGCGCCTGACCAACCGAGATGCGGCCGCTGGGGATCGGGCGCCCTGCCGTTCTCGGCATGCGACGATCAATTTCGACCTCTTGAACCTGGTTCAGGGCGCTTGAGCCTGAGGCGAGAAAAAGAATCCCGAAAAAGGTGAGCAAGAACCGTGTCCAGTCGATGTCTTGTTCAAACGAATGGCCGATGAAAAAACCGCTCAAGACGGAGATCAGGACCAAAGTCACGATGCCAGATTTCGAGAGCTCGCGAAGGAGCTTGAAATCGGCAAACCACGGCGGAGTGGACCTATTCGGAGAGCCGGCAGAAATATCGGAGGATTTCACGCACTTATTCGTAGCAGAACGCAGAGCGCTTCAAAATACGAATCCATGGCAGCAGGTAAATGGTCCTCGGTGTGGACTTGAGACGGCTGGATTCATTGATGAAGAGTTTGACGATATGACTCATTGCGTTATATATCCCTGTATAACTGGAGCGATTCGGTTGGTGGATCGTTCAAAAAATTGTAGGGAAGGGCCTCCGGTATATGAGCAACTTTTTTCGTTTGGGTTGGGTAGGAGTCGTCACCGCGCTGGTGCTCGTCAGCGGTTGCGGAAAAAAAGATGACAACAACACCACGGTCAACGGACAAGCCGCTTGTCCGGTCGGCACCTCGTTTGTCAATAATCAGTGCGTGAGCGGTTCTGCTTGCCCCACCGGCACTTACTACAACGGTAGTCAGTGCATCAGCGGTGGTGGCGGAGTGGGGACCTGTCCGAACGGTCAAATTCAAACTCAGTACGGATGTTTAGCTCAAGGCTCTTGCCCAGCAGGTTCCGCTTATTACAACGGTTCTTGCGTTCCTTCCTTTGGTGGTGGCACGGGCGGCGGCAACTATAACTATTGTCCGGTCGGCCAAGTGCTTTATCACGGTCAGTGCGTTCCTTCGCACTACTCCGGCGGAAATACCGGTATTCCTGGCGGTAGCTGGGGTGGCGGTTGGGGAGGGTACTGGGGCGGCTACGCCGGTTACTCCTGCCAGAGCTGCGGCATTGGATATGTCATGACTTCCTACGGCTGCCTTCCGCAAGCGAACTGTGGTCCGTGCTCGGGTAACCTGAACGGATTCTGCGTTCGTTAGATCAAATAAGTTCAAGCGTCTCGATGGGAGGGGCGATTCCGTTTTCGGGATCGGCCCTCTCTGCTTTTGTGGCGGATAGCGTTAGTTCAATGGGATGAGTTTCCTCATTTAGAAGGTGATTTCCAAGATCGCCTGCTCAGGTGTCCGAAGATTTCATCTCGGACTTGAGAAGTCCGAGTCATGAGTGAGTGAAGGGCGGTGGAAACTCTCTAACCCCTAGAATTCAATTAGATTCTCCAGAGACACGTATGCTAGAATGAACCAAAAGAAATCAGTGCGTTCCCCTCCTGGCGTTTCGCTTTTTTACGTCCGTTGGGGATAAAAATGAATCCGAGGTCATCATTCGTCGAAGCCTGGCGCTCGCTCTCTGCGGAGTGAGTCTCCTCATCAACGCTTTTTCTCCCGCGTCTAGTCGTGCAGCCACGACTCCGCAGGGCGTTCCTGCGACTCAAAAACCTGCGGCACTCGAAGGCGTGGGCATCACCGAAAAACTGGGCGCGCAAGTACCGGTCTCCGAACTGACGTTTCGCGATGAGACCGGAGCGACGGTGCCTTTTGCAAACTTCTTTAAATCCGGAAAACCGGTACTGCTCTCGCTCGCTTACTATCAGTGCCCCACGCTCTGCGGTTTCATTCTGAATGGAATGCTCGAGGGCGTGAAGGGGATGAACTGGGTTCCTGGTCAGCAGTTTGAAGTCGTCAACGTCAGCATCGACGCCAAAGAAGACCACGTGCTCGCGAGTTCCAAAAAACAAAGTTTCCTAGATGCTCTTGGTAAGAAAGACGCGAATCCTAATTTTCACTTTTTGACCGGCACGACGGAAAACATCCAGAAACTCGCCGATTCTGTTGGTTTTGGTTTCAAATGGAATGAGGCCCAGCGCGAATTCGCGCACGGCGCGGGCATTTTCGTCCTTACTCCCGAAGGCAAACTCTCCCGCATTCTTTACGGCATTCAGTATCGGCCGTCCGATCTCAAGCTTTCGCTTTTGGAAGCGTCCGACGGAAAAGTCGGAACGATTCTCGATCGAATCATTCTTTTTTGTTATCAGTATGATCCCCAACTCCGTCAGTATTCGATGGCGATCTTTCGCGTCGTGCGCCTAGCGGCCGCCGGGATGATTCTGTTTTTAGTGATCTATCTTGGACTCTTCTGGTTCCGCCAGAGAGCCTCGGTGAAACATTCCTCAACAGGAGGGGGTTAGTTCATCATGTTGTTTCGTGAAGCTTATGCACTCGGCTTGCCTAGCCAAGGTACGGATGTCGCGGTCATTTGGGACCACCTCTATCTATTTCTCCTTTGGCTAAGCGTCTTCTTTTTCATCCTTGTCGTCGGCGGAATGCTTTATTTCGCCGTAAAATACAAAAAGTCCTCGGGCGCCAAGCCTAAGTACATTGTCGACAACCACGCTCTTGAACTCTTCTGGACGATTGTCCCGACGATCTTGCTCCTCGTGATTTTCGGTTGGGGCTGGAGCGTCTACAAGAAGATGGTTCACGCGCCGACTAACGCGATGGAAATTCGCGTGATCGGCAAGCAATGGCTCTGGAACTTCCAATATGATGACGGCCGTGTTCTGACGAACGAGGTCTACGTTCCTCAGAACGTGCCAGTCAAATTCGTTATGAGTTCCGAAGACGTGATCCACGGCTTCTTCATCCCGAATTTCCGGGTCAAGAGCGACGTGGTGCCTGGAATGTTCACGACGATTTGGTTCGAAGCGAAACAGGCCGGAGAACACCAAGTGTTCTGTACGGAATACTGTGGAGCCTCGCACTCCCTCATGCTCGCTAAGGTCAAAGTACTGGAAGCGGATAAGTGGGAAGCGTTCAAGCGCGGCAAACCCGTCCAGGTCACCGGCGCAAAACCAGAAGCAAGCCTCACGCAACTCTCGTTGCCTGAGCAGGGTGCGAAACTCGTCGCGGCCAAAGGCTGTAACGCTTGCCATAATGCTACGGGTGATGCCGGAGGCATTGGGCCAACCTACAAAGGTCTTTTCGGCCACGATGTCGAGTTGGCCGACGGTAGCACAGTCAAAGCGGACGAAAACTACATCCGCGAGTCGATCATGACTCCGACGGCGAAGATCGTGAAGGGTTACAACCCGGTCATGCCGCCGTTCCAAGGAATCGTCAACGAAACTGAGATGAACGCCATCATTGCGTACATCAAGAGTCTGCAATAAGGAGCATTTGAATCATGGCACACGCAAATAGCACGAGTCATGGGAGCAACTACCTCAATCACGAGAAGGGCCTTTGGTCCTGGCTGACGACGGTAGACCATAAACGCATTGGTCTGATGTACCTCGCCACCGTCCTGACCTATTTCCTGGTCGGCGGTATCTTCGCGCTTCTGATCCGATTGGAGCTTTTCACTCCAGGCGGCGGAAACTTGATCACTGCGCAGACCTACAATCGTTTCTTTACTTATCACGGCGCGATCATGGTGTTCCTGGTCATCATCCCGGCCATTCCGGGATCGATCGGTAACTTCGTGCTTCCGATGATGGTCGGCGCCAAAGACGTCGCTTTCCCGAAACTGAACTTATTCTCTTACTACGTCTACCTGGCAGGCGGCATCTTCGCGACGCTCGCTCTGTTCTTGGGTGGCGCAGACACGGGATGGACGTTTTACACTCCTTACTCGATTCGTACGTCGGGTGCGGTCATTCTGGTTGTTTTCGGTGCTTTTATCGCCGGTTTCGCATCCATTTTGACGGCTCTGAACTTCATCATCACGATCCATAAGCTGCGCGCCCAAGGCCAATCCTGGTCCCGTTTGCCGCTGCTCTGCTGGTCACTCTACGCCACGTCGGTCATCCAGATCTTGGCGACGCCGGTTCTTGCAATTACGCTCGCACTTTTGATTTTTGAGCGTGTTTTCAAGATCGGTATCTTCGATCCGGCTCTCGGCGGCGACGCGGTCCTTTTCCAGCACTTCTTCTGGTTCTATTCCCACCCGGCCGTCTACATCATGATTTTGCCGGCCATGGGCGTGATCTCGGAAATCATCCCGGTCTTCTCGCGTAAGCCGATCTTCGGTTACAAAGCGATCGCGCTGGCTTCGTTCGGTATCGCGCTTGTCGCGTTCATCGTTTGGGGTCACCACATGTTCGTGACCGGTCAGTCGGAACTCGCGAACTTCGTGTTCTCGCTCCTCACCATGTTCGTCGCCGTTCCAACGGGCGTGAAGGTGTTCAGCTGGGTTGGCACGATGTACAAAGGCTCGCTGACGTTCAATGCTCCGATGAAATACGCGATGGGCTTTATCGAGCTCTTCACGATCGGTGGTTTGACCGGCGTGTTTTTGGCGACGCTTCCGATTGACGTGCATCTGACGGACACTTACTTCGTCATCGCTCACTTCCACTATGTCATGGTCGGCGGAACGATCATGGGCTTCGTCGGTGGCATGCACTACTGGTTCCCTAAGGTGACGGGCAAGATGTACAATGAATCCTCCGCATCAGTTGCTTTCTGGTTGATCCTGCTTGGATTCAACCTGACGTTCTTCCCGCAGTTCATCGCGGGCGCGCAGGGGATGCCTCGCCGCTATTGGAGCTACTTGCCTGAGTTCACCCTCATGAACCAGCTCTCGACGATCGGTTCTTGGTTCCTCGCAGTCGGTTTCGCCTGGACGGCGATCTACATGATTCGCGATGCGAGAAAAGGTCCGAAAGCAGGGGACAATCCTTGGGGTGCGGGCACGCTCGAATGGCAGTCGCCTTCGCCTCCTCCTCATGACAACTTTCCGGTCGATCCAGTCGTCACCACCTGGCCGTACGACTATCGCGGTATCAAAATCTAACGAAAGGAAACGGTACCATGGGTAATCACGGACAAGTCACTCCTGGCACTTATCATCACGGTCACCATTGGAAAAACGCGCACGAGGAATTCGAAGGTGCCAAGCAGGGCATGTGGGTCTTCCTCGTCACGGAAGTCCTCATGGTCGGCGCGCTCTTCGTGGGCTACATCATCTTTCGTGCGATGTATCCAGAGGCGTTCCATGAAGCGCACAAGCTTCTGAATCCTAAGCTCGGTCTCTTGAACACTTTCGTTCTGATCACGAGTTCTTGGACGATGGTGCTCGGTGTGAGCTCGATTCAACGTGGTCAGGTTAGCCGTTGTTTGGCCTACCTCATGACTACGGTCGGATTCGGATTCGTCTTCTTGATCGTCAAGTACTTCGAGTACTCGCACAAGATTCACGAAGGCATCCTTCCCGGCGGCCTCTACACCTACAAAGAACTGGCGATGGACAAAGTCCCGCTCTTCTTCTCGCTGTACTTCATGATGACGGGCGTTCACGCGTTCCACGTCATCCTCGGTATGGGCCTGATCACTTGGGTGATGCTCCGAGTGAAGCGTGGCGAAGTCTCGAAACAGTTCTTCACCCCGGTTGAACTCGTCGGTTTCTACTGGCACTTCGTTGACTTGGTGTGGATCTTCTTGTTCCCGCTCCTCTACTTGCTCGGATAACCAGGAAGAAAGGCTAAAAACGAAATGGCAAACGATCACAATCACGATTCTTCCCATGGTCATCACTACATCCTGCCGGATGGCGTCGCCTTCAAAGCTTTTGCGGCGCTCCTGGTACTCACCGTCATCACGTTCGCGCTCTCGTTCGTGCACCTCGGATCACTGAATTACGTGGTCGGTATGCTCGTCGCTTGCGTGAAAGCGACGATCGTCGTCGGCGTGTTCATGAACCTTCGCAAAGATGATCCGTCCAACACGGTGATCTTCGCGAGTGGCTTCGTGTTCCTCGCGATCTTCGTTGTGTTGACCTCGACGGACCTTCTGTTCCGTGGAAACGTTTACACGAATAACAAGCCGATCTTTAAGGCGATCGCAGGACCTTCCAAGTTCAAGAAACCTTGGGAGCCAACTCCGGAACTCGTCGCGCATGGCAAGGACGTGTTTTCGCAGCAGTGCGTTTCGTGTCACGGTGCCGCTGGTGAGGGCAATGGCCCTGCGGCCGCAGCACTCAATCCGCATCCTCGGAACTTCACGCAAGACGCTGGCTGGAAAAACGGTCGTAAACCTTCTCAGATTTTCAAAACTCTGAAAGAGGGTATTGCTGGCGGAGCCATGGCATCTTTTGCCACGCTTCCGATGGACGATCGTTGGGCGCTTTCTCATTACGTCGCATCGATTGGTCCGAATATCTTGAAAGACGAGACGGCTGATTTAGCTAAAATCGGCGTCGATCCAACCAAGGATAGTGCGGGCAGTGACGCTGCTCCAAGTGTTCCGGTGGAATGGGCGATGAAAAAACTCGTTCAAGAAGCGGGAGCTGGTTCGGGCAAGCAAGTTGTTCCAGGCGCATCCGATTCGCTCATGCACTACGGTGATCGTCTCGATGCGGCAACGTTCTCGAAGCAGAAGCCATAGGTCGTTTTTTAAAGAAAGTCCTCGCTTGCCGGGCTCCTGCCCTACTGAAAATCGCGTCTAAGGACGCGAACGCTTCACGCTTTTTCAGACGCGCTCCGACTTTCTTTCAAAAACTCTGGATGAATACAGATACCTGGGCCTCTCACGGATCGTGAGGGGCCTTTGATTTTGGGGACCTGAAATGCGAGACTGGGCTTCATGTTACTCAAGCACCCTGCGGGATTTTGGCGTCGAGCTTTGGCCTCGGTTTTTGATGAGATCGTGTGCCTGGTGGTCACTTACGTTTTTTGCGAGATCGCGCTGAGGCTCTTGCATCTGATGCTTTTTAAGGACGTTCCGTACGCGCAAGCGTTCACTCAGCAGCAGCAGCTCTTCGTGAATATCTTGGCCGGGATTTTCGTGGGGCTTCCGTACACGGTGGGTATGCACTACTGGACGGGCTGGACACTGGGTAAGCGCATGGTGAACGTCGTGGTAGTGGATTATCGGACCAAGCAGCGACTCACGCTCAAGCAGAGTTTCCTCCGGTACATCGGACATATCGCATCTACTCTGCCGTTTTTTGCGGGTTATATCATGGTGGTGTTTAATCCGGAGAGACGTGCACTCCATGATTTCATCGCGGGAACGCAGAGCTATGTGTTTTCAGAGAAAGACGAACCGCAAGCCGCGGTGTTAGAGCCGCTTTCTACGGATATTACTGACTAGGAATGGGGGCGTTCGAAGAGAGCGGGCGGCTATCCGTTATCCGGCCAGGGACGTGCGCCACAGTTCGCGAGAGAACTCGCGGTATTCTTCGAGGCGCTGATAGAACTCAGCTTTGTAACCGTCTCGTCCTTCGAAGGTGTCGAACTCCAGAAGCTCAGAATCGCGGTGAAGGGTCGTGAGTGCAGCCGAAAGGCTCTCGTTCTTCAGGATTTGGAAGTACTTTTCGCGATCGAGTACAGGCAAGTCGATGGATGACATATACCCGCGATATTAGCAGACTTTTTTAAAAAGGCGAATCGAACGGGCTCCTGCCCTTCTGAAAATTTTGGCTACGCCAAAACCGCATCACGCTTTTTCAGAATCGCTCGCCTTTTTGAAAAAAAAGTCTGACTTAAAGGGACGGTTATATTGTTGGTTTTGGCTTTGTCTTAGTGTGCGCTGAGTCCTTAAAAAGACTTTTGCGCTTCTGAAAAAGCGTGAAGCGCTTTTCCCGAAGGGAAAATTTTCAGAAAGACAGGAGTCTGGGGAGCAAAATCTTTTTAAGAACTCAGTGGAGTCCGCCGTCTGGAGTTCCCCGGGGACGTAATCCGGAGTTCCCTCAGACGGCGGTTACGATGACCGTATAGACCCCACTTCGACCAGAAAGTGGGCCCTACACGTATCCGAAAGCTCAATCCAGGTGGGGAGGCTTTAATGCCTCGCATCTCACTGGATAGACTCAATTTTAGAAATCGAGTAAATCTGGCGTCCAGCAAACCGCGCGATCATCCGAACGTGCGTTTCACCGTTGTGGAATCTTTGCATCAGCCCTGCGTGCTCGGGAAGTGCGATACCGGTCGGTGCCGACTCCGTCACGATGCTGAGTTTGCAGGCTTCGCCGGTATTGAATTCCGGAGCCTTGCAATTCAATCGACCGACCATTTCGCGAACTTCGAGATCTTGCTTGAACTGCGAGACGTTCTGAATGCCTCCGTTATCACGAGCTTCGGCAACAGAAACGACCCAAGCGAGCAGAGCGAGACCCATTCCTTGGATCAGAGCGAGTGCGAACAATAAACCGCGACGTTTTTCCATAGTCATTGACCTCCATGTCAGATGGCTGCGGGGAACGGACTTTAGGTTGTTGGTTGATGAGTTGAGTGAGACCAGTTGTTTCGTGCGGGAGTCCTTGCGGACCTCGAAGTCACCTGCCTCATTTATAAGCGTGAGCGGAATTTGAGGAACTCGCAAGAGGGGCAGTCAGATTTATTTTTATTCATCGCCGAGTTCGGCGAAATTTTGGCGGCCGGATTGGGGCTACGGCTGCGGCGAGGCGGGTGAGTGGAGCGAGGAGTCGGGGGTAAAAGACAAGAGACAAGAGTCAAAAGCCAGAGCCAGAGTTGAGTTTGAGTTTGAAACGGCGCTTTGAGTTGCGAGCATTTATTTCGTTGCTGTGACGAACCTCATGCGAGAGCGTCGTCTCTCAAGGAGACATTCATCATGAAATCCAACTGGAGTTTGATCTTGGCCGTATTCTGTTTTTCTTCTGTTTCGATCGCCGCACCGAAACCGGTGGAATACAAAGATGGCGACACTGTCCTCGAAGGCTTAGTTTCTTTTCCGAAGGGCAAGAAACAAAAAGGCGCAGCCGTTCTCGTCGTTCCCGAGTGGAACGGAATTTCCGGACAAACCAAAAAGCGCCTCGATCAACTCGCGGATCTTGGCTACATCGCGTTCGCTGCCGATATCTACGGCAAAGGCGTGCGCCCAGCGACGCCTGAGGAATCCGGCAAGACCGCATCGATCTACAAAAACGATCGCGCGCTGTTTAAGAAGCGCATGAATCTTGCGCTCGAGACGCTGAAAAAACAAAAAGGCGTCGATTCAAAACGGATCGTCGCCATTGGCTACTGCTTCGGCGGTACTGGCGTGTTGGAGCTTGCGCGCAGTGGTTCGGACGTTCGCGGCGTCGTGAGTTTTCACGGCGGCCTCGGTACGCCGAATGCAGGCGAGGCCAAAAACATCAAGACCAAGGTGCTTGCGCTTCATGGAGCGGATGACCCTTACGTATCGGAGACCGAAGTCGCCGCATTCGAAAAAGAAATGCGTGACGGATCTGTGGACTGGCAGCTCGTGAAATACAGTGGCGCAGTTCATAGTTTCACGAACAGCGACGCGGGAACGGATAACTCCAAGGGAGCCGCCTACAACGCTTCGGCCGATCGTCGTTCTTGGACCGCGATGAAAGACTTTTTCGCCGAAGTACTTTGAATTGAACGGGGTGGGAGTTCGAGCCTTTGACGAATCGTTTCTAGGTCCGTCTCCCACTCATTTTCCCATCTGAAAGCAACGAGTGACTTACACTGGTTACCTCGGTTCCAGCCTTCGACGATCCCTTCGAACGCGGCGATGGCATCAGTCGGGCGATTTGCGATGATGTGGACGAGTCCTGCCGCCACGATGAGTGGAGAGAGGGGAGCGCGTAGTTGAGCGAACGTGAATGCCTGAAGTGCCAGCTCATCTTCGACATTCGTTTCGTATTCTCCGAGTACGTGCCAGAGATCGTGGCTCTGCCGCATTCTTGAAATGAGAAAATCTACAGGGTCTTCCATGCCGACCATCGGAAACTCGTTGGCATTGAAGCCACGCTGGTCGAGAAAATTCGCCACCGCGCGACCAAAAGATCGCTCCGGCATTTTGCGGAGTTGCTCAAGATCTAAACGTGGATTCGAGCGGTCTGCATGGAGCTTGAGGAAATCCGGTTGGCTGAGTGCAGGGATGAGTTCACGAATTTGCTCGTTCGAATAAGTCTTTCGGAATGCGCCGTCGAGCTTGAAAACAAGGTCCGTTTGCGTCGGGTCGCGAACGAGGCCCAGAAAAGCGCGCAGGGCTCTGAGTCGTAAAAAGAACAGTTGGATCATTTTGATTCCCTCCTGATATAACTAGAATATGAGCATTCACTCACATTCACTACTCGCGTTCAGGTAAGGGAGGAGAGCCGATGAAAAAACTCCTAAAACCCAGGAAATCCGCGTCCCAGGACCGATCTCAATCGACGATCGAAACTATTTTGGCGGCAGCTGCTCGTATTTTAACGAATGATCCGGATCGTCTGAGCACGAACAGAATCGCGGAACGAGCGGGGGTCAGTATCGGATCCCTTTACCAATATTTCCCAGGCAAAGAAGCGATCTTAAGCGAACTGGTCAAACGGTTCATCGAAGGCGAGCTCAGCGCGATTGAAAGAAGCCTCGCCGAATCCGCCGAACAAGAGTCGGATCCCGAGCGTCTCATCGAGAAGTTCGCCGAATTCATCGTACAGCTCAAGATCAAGAACTTGAAAATGGAGCGGGCGCTCTTCTCTTATTTTGTGCATCTCGGCGACATGGAGTTGTTCCGGAAATTGGACGATCAAGTGATCAATCGGATCACGTTGATTTTGGAGTCCCGCCGGACACCCGAGATTCACTACGATCCCGAGTGGACAGTGTTCCTGCTTTTTCATGCCATTCGTGGAGTCGTGATCGGAACGAGTCTGCAGCGTCCAGACCGCCTGTCAGACCCTGCTTTTAAGCGGGAACTCGTGATGTTGATGAAAGGCTATCTACTCCCAGGCAAAAGCCGCCTGACTCGTTCATTAGAAGCTTGATTAGCGCGGTTAGCCGGGTCATTTTCTGTAGATGACCGACTCCCCGAAAACGACCCGTTCGAGTCTTGAGCGCCGGATAGATGCCGCTATGGGACGCATTCCTTGCGATCTCGTCATCGATCGAGTGACGTACCTCGATGTATTTTCCCTCACTTGGAAAAAAGGTTCGATCGGCATCATCGACGGGACCATCGTCGGACTGGAGTCCGGACTCAAAGGTAAAAAACGCGTCGACGCCAAAGGCAAGAAGCTGGTCCCCGGTTTCATTGATGCCCACGTTCACATCGAGAGCTCGCTCGTTGTTCCCGAGGTATTCGAAAACCTGGTTCTTCGCAAAGGCACGACGACGGCGATCTGTGATCCCCATGAGATCACAAACGTCATCGGCGTCGACGGGCTGAAGCGGTTCCTCGCAAGCGCGTCGCGTTTGAGACTCGATCTTCGGGTGATGCTCTCGTCCTGTGTCCCTGCGACTCATGCAGGTTTGGAGACAAATGGCGCAGGCGTCGTGGACTCCGCCGCCTTAGTCAAGTTTGCCTCGCATCCCAAGGCGCTAGGCTTGGCCGAGATGATGAACATGCCGGGCGTGATTCACAAAGATCCAGGTGTCATGGAAAAACTCGTCGCGTTTTCAGGCGGCAAGATCGACGGCCATGCACCTCTCCTCACCGGACAAGAACTCTCGGCGTACGCGTCGGCGGGAATCTCGAGTTGTCATGAATCGAGCAACCTCAAAGAGGCGCGCGAGAAACTCTCCAAGGGTATATCCGTTTGGATTCGCGAAGGCAGCGTCGCCAAAGACGTCGAGGCATTGGCCGAGCTCATCACTCCGTCCAGTTCCGCTTACGTCGGATTCTGTACGGATGATCGTAATCCGCTCGATATCAGCGAAGAGGGGCACCTCGATTACTTGATTCGTAAATCGATCAAGTTAGGTGTCTCTGTCGAGGCTGCGTACCGCGCAGCTTCTCTGAGTGTTGCGAGACACTATGGTCTTGCGAACGTCGGTGCGATTGCGCCCGGCTACCGTGCGGACCTCGTGCTCTTAGAGAATGCTCGCCGATGTTTGGTCGAGCGCGTATGGAAGTCGGGCGAAGACGTGAGTCAGTTGGATTCGCTCGCCAGTGAATCTGAGAAATTTGCCAACACCATTCGCGTAGGTGCTCTCGATGAGTCGAGTTTCTCTGCACCGGAGGGACGTGTACATGTCATTGGCGTTAAGCCTGGAAAAATCCTCACGGATGCATTCGTTAAGAACTCAGACGCGCGCGGAGTGGCTCGTTTATCGGTCGTGGAGCGCCACGGTCATGGCTATGCGCCGGCTAATGGTTATGTGAGCGGTTTTGGTGAGAGATTCCAAGGCGCGATCGTCTCGTCGGTCGGACATGATAGTCACAACTTGATCGGTGCCAGTTCCAACGCACGCGATCTCAAGGCAGGTTTCGAATTCTTGAAATCCACCGGTGGTGGATTCGCTGTCGTTCGCGACGGAGCGATTCAAGCGTCACTCGCACTCCCGTTTGGCGGGCTGATGACGACCGCATCACCTCATTTGATCGAAAAACATCTCAAGCAACTCAGACAGGCGTCGCGTGCGGCGGGCTGCGAGCTGAATGAACCTTTTCTTCAGCTCGCGTTCTTGAGTTTGCCAGTGATCCCGAAACTCAAGCTCACCGACCGTGGACTGGTCGATGTGACGAAATTCTCCCTCATTCCGGTGCGTGCAGGATGAAATCAAGAAACACGACGACGTTTTTTCTGAATGGCGAGAAAACCGCAGTCACAGGCGCCGATAACTCGCTCATGCTGGCCGATTATTTGCGCGAGCGGCGGGGACTCGTGGGCACTAAGATCGTTTGTGCCGAAGGGGATTGTGGCGCCTGCACCGTGCTCGTGACCAAGAAATCCAGAGACGGCAAGAAGTCGTCCGCTTTTCAATCGATCAATTCCTGTATTGCGCGCGTTCCGCAGTTGGACGGTCTATCGGTCGTCACTGTCGAGGGCCTCTCGCAGGAGCAACACTCGCAATGTTCGGTTCAAAAAGCCGTTTATGAAGCGCACGGCAGTCAATGCGGGTTCTGTACGCCGGGTTTTATTATGGCGCTCTCAGAACTGGTCGATCGACGCAAACAATCAGGCCATTCCAATCTCAGCGAAAAAGAGATCAAGAACGCGCTCACGGGCAATCTCTGTCGGTGTACGGGCTACGATGCGATCATTCGAGGGGCCTCGTCGATCAATCCGTCCCAAGCCGAGGATCTCGAGAAACGGTATTGCTCCAAACAAATCGAACGAGAACTCCAAGGGGTGCGCAAGACACCGCTTGTGATCGAGACGGAACATTTCTCGCTCGCCGCTCCGACTCGAGCGTCCGAGGTTACGACTTGGCTCAAAAAAGGCTATCGGCCGCTCTCGGGTGGTACGGATTTCGGGGTCCAGGTCAATAAATTCAAAACGGATGACACTAAGGTCCTCAGTCTCCATCTGGTCGAGAAGGCGGACGTGATCACCGTGAGTTCAAATCGAGTCTCGATCGGCGTTCGTGTCACGTTCGCGGAGCTCAGGCGTGCGATTGAGAAACGGTTTCCGGAGTTTGCGTCTTACTTGGACATCTTCGCTTCGCCACAAATCAAAAATACGGCGAGCGTCGTGGGTAATATCGCCAATGGTTCCCCGATCGGCGATTCCATTCCCGCACTCATGGCTTGTGATGCGATTGTTGTGATTCAAAGTGGCGCGAAGAAACGTAAGCTTGAGCTCTCCAAGCTTTATCTCGGATATCGCAAACTCGCCCTCAAACGAGGGGAGTGGATCTCGGGTATTGAATTCCAAATTCCGGACAAGAAAACCACGGTTCAGTTTCTAAAATCCTCTCAGCGCAAGGACCTCGACATCTCCGCGGTCAATGGTGCGCTCTGGATCGAGCGAGGAGCAGGCGGAAAAATCTCAAAAGCTCGCCTCGCTGTCGGAGGAGTCGGAGCGACAGTGCTTCGAATTGCTGCGGTTGAGGAGAAGCTTCAAGGAGCGAAACTCAGCGCTGACTTGCGTGCCTCGGTCGTCGAAGCCCTTCAGAAATCCATCACCCCGCTTTCGGACGTTCGGGGAACGTCTGCGTTTCGTCGAGTGATCGTGGGCAACTGGCTGAACGAGACCTTGAAGAAAATCGAATTCGAAGCTCGGGGGGTGCGCTCATGAAACCACATGATTCAGCCCACCTGCACGTCACGGGACAGAGCGAGTTCGTCGATGACCGTCCCGCCTCCCAGAACGAGGTATTCGTTACCGTCGTATTCAGCCGAATCGCCAAAGGACGGATTAAAAAACTCGACGTAAGCCCCGTCAAGACCGATCCCGATTTTATCGCGTTCTACACGGCGGCTGATTTGCACTCGAATCGCTGGGGAACCATTTTTCAGGATCAACCGGTGCTTGCCGAAGGAACCGTCGAATTCGCCGGGGAACCGATCGCGTTACTGGTGACCCGCGACCGAAGGAGTGGAGAGCGGCTTCGTAAGAAAATCATCCTTCAAATCGAACCACTGCCCGCGATTCGAAGTGTTCGAGAAGCCATCGCCGCCCGGTCATTCATTGGTAGCGCCCGCGAGATCAAGCGCAATTTTGATGAGAATGTTTTTGCGCAGGCTCCGGAATGTATCGCGGGGCATCTCGTGATCGAGGGAGCGGACCATTTCTATCTCGAGAGCCAAGCTGCACTTGCCTATCCGATCGAGGACGGCCAGATCGAAATTCATAGTTCCTCTCAGCACCCCACCGAAGTTCAGCACGTCGTCGCGCACGCGCTCGGCCTGCCAGACTCTGCCGTCACCACCGTCGTAAAACGAATGGGAGGGGGGTTCGGTGGCAAAGAGTCTCAAGCCGCTCCGATCGCCACTTTTGCCGCCCTTGCCGCCCATAAACTGAATCGCCCCGCGCGTCTCATCCTGACTAAGGATGATGATATGATCATGACGGGCAAACGAAATCCGTTTGAGATCGATTACCGGGTGGCGTTTGACCGTGAGGGACGAATCCTTGGGCTAGACGCAAAACTCCATTCTGATGGTGGAGCTTACGCGGATCTTTCGACATCGATTATGGAGCGAGCCATGCTCCACAGCGACAACGCTTACTTCATTCCGCACATGCGAGTGCAGGGACAGGTCTGTCGAACCAATTACCATCCACACACCGCATTCCGAGGGTTCGGCGGCCCCAAAGGCGTCGCGATGATCGAACGGATCATCGAGGAGATTGCGCATCGACTCGGCATCGACGCCCTCGATATCCGACGTAAGAATCTCTACTCCGATCAAGGCGGGCGAAATGTCACGCACTACGGTCAGGTTGTGGAAAACAACCAGCTCTCCATTTGCCTGGAGCGCGCGGCCGAGGCCTCGAACTATGAGAGGCGTCGTCAAGAGATCCAAGCCTCTAACCAGCGAGCGATCGAAAACGGTGAAAACACGCTCCGCGGACTGAGCATGACGCTGGTTAAATTCGGGATTTCGTTCACGACGCGATTCTTGAACCAAGGAAATGCGTTCGTGATCTGTCATCGCGACGGGACTTTTCAGGTGTCGACGGGTGCAACAGAAATGGGCCAAGGCGTGAATGCGAGAATCGCGCAGTTACTCGCCGAGGAATTCTCACTTCCTCGCGATCAGTTCCGCATGATGCCGACTCGAACGGATAAAAACGCGAATACCAGTCCGACGGCAGCATCGAGTGGCACCGACTTAAACGGCGCCGCCGCGCTCTTGGCTGCACGCAAACTCAAATACCGTTTGTCGGAATTCGCGTCCAAACTCCTGGAACTCCCAGAGAGTCGGTATCCCTCGAATACGGCAGGTTTGGGTACCGAAGCGGAGATCTTGATCTCTGCGGCTCCGAATTACACGGATCCGAACGAGAAACCGGAATCATTCGGCGTCGTATTTGAGAAGGGAATGGTCTATCTCAAACGCGATCCTCAGAAACAAATTCATTTCGCGTCACTCGTGAATCAGGCCTATTTGAGCCGAATTTCGCTCAGTGACTACGCTCACTACCGCATTCCGGGTATCGAGTTCAACAAGCTCACCGGTCAAGGTCGTGCGTTCCTGTATTTCACGCAAGGCGCGGCGGTGAGTGAGGTTCGCATCGATCGGTTGACGGGTGAGGCTAAGGTCGAGCGCGTGGATGTGTGGATGGATCTGGGGCGCCCGATCCACGAGGGCCTGGATCTTGGGCAGGTGAGTGGAGCATTTGTGCAAGGGATGGGATGGGTGACGACGGAAAAACTCTTCTACTCCAAAGACGGCTTGCTTCTCTCGCATTCGCCAAGCACGTACAAGATCCCGAACATTCAGGATACACCGCGAACCTTTAACCTGAATCTCGTTCCCAATGACGAGAACTACGCGAATGTGCGCGGTACCAAGGCAGTCGGCGAGCCGCCGTTGCTCCTCGCGCTCAGCGTCTGGACGGCCATTCAAGATGCATTGAAGCAGCTCCCTCGCTACCGCGATCACTATCCGCGGATCTCGATCCCCGCAACTCAGGAACGGATTCTTCGAACCGTAGATCCGGACGCATTCAAGCAGATCGAAGGAAGCGCATTCAATGAGTTCGTGGTTTGAAACGTTTCAAGAGCTGAAATCATCGGGCGTAGAATTCGTTGTCGTGACCCAAACGGCGGTTCGTGGTCACGCGCCTCAGAACATCGGTGCGCGCGCGTTCATCGGACGAGAGGGCCTGATCGCAGGCACGGTCGGTGGCGGCAAGGTCGAGGCTCGCGCGATTGAACACGCGCAACTGTTGCTTGAGAATCGCGATACCACTCGTCTGATCGAATCGGTGACTTGGAATCTGACTCGCGATATCGGCATGACTTGCGGAGGCGAGGCGTCGTTTTTGTTTGAGGTACACGGCCGCTCAGATCTCACCATTCGACTGTTCGGTGCCGGTCACGTCGCGCAAGCGGTCGTGCGTGCTTCTTTGCCGCTTTCCTGTCGAATCACGGTGATCGATCCACGTCCCGAGTGGCTCGAGAAAATGCCTCGTGATCCCAAAATCGAAATCGTTTGCAATGAAGACATGCCTGCCGTCGTCAAACGTTTCTCGCGCGATGATTATTTCCTGGTCCTGACCCGTGGGCACGCGTCTGACCTTCCGGTTCTGCGCGCGATCTATTCTGAATTCGGTGAACCTCGTTACATCGGATGTATGGGGAGCGACGTCAAGGCGTTAAAACTCCGCAAGGAACTCTCGGACAGTGGTGTAACCAGTGAGGCCATCTCTCGGTTTCGTTGTCCGATCGGCATTCGAGTCGGACGCAATGATCCGGCCGAGATCGCGATCAGTATTTTAGCTGAAGTGCTTGAGCGCCGGGATTCGAGTGACCCATCCAGTAAATGGCGGGATTCGGACAAGGATTGAAACGACGACGAATACGGCAAGCGGCCGGAGCGCAAAGGTCCAGAACGCTTGGACCGTTCGCTCATCTTGAATGAAGAAAAATGCGAGACTGAGTCCAAACGAAATGAGTAGTAGTGGCGAACGAAGTTCGCGCCAACCGGCAGTCCCGGATTTCAAAGGTTTCGGGAATTTCGCCGCGTACGATTTCATGCGATCAAAATAAGCTTCGCGCGACTCAGATCCTGCTCGAGCGGCAAGGAACGCGATCGTGATAGCGAGCAAGACCTTGAGAGCGATTGCAGTCGCGAATCCTTGGATGATCCAATCCTCCGGTAACGAAAAAATCGCGCCAATCTTATTACTCTCTCTGAGGAGTGCTTCGAAAAACGATCCCCCGAATACGACGTAGACAATGAGCAGTGGTTGCACGAACGCCCACATAGAGGAGAGGGCGGCGCCTAGGATCATGCCGGCTAGGGTTGGCCCAAACACTAGGAGTCCAAACGTAAACAGCAGGCCTTGAACGAGAATCGCTGCCATCGGCGTGAGTTTTTTGCCTGCGGGCGAGAGGCTCTTGAGTAAACTCGACTGAAGCGAAATCTGCGCGGTCACTCGAATGGAGTCACGATATGAGAGAGATTCGGTGCTCCAGGAGAGGATCAGAATTTGATTGAGCGAGAGCGCATGGCCGGACAGCGGAACATGGAATGCATGGAGAAGGCTACCAATCCCGGTTTCGGCGATAGTCAGAAGCGCAGTAAAACGAGCGACGCGGGAGCGCAGCTCCGGGCAGTCTTGCAAAAACGATGGGTCTTTTAGCTGCTCGTTCGTTTCCATGTCGTGACAATCGCGCCTGCGATGCAGAGTGCGGCTCCGATGAGTTTTTGTGGGGTGACGTTCTCGGGAGTGAGCCAGAGGTCTAGGATCGTGCTGAAAAGGATTTGGCTCGCGACGAGCATGATGAAGGTTGGGCCAGCTCCGATTTTTGAGAGGCTGTAGGGAATGCCGATCACGAGCGCGAACCCAAATAAACCCGGCGCAAGGTACCAGGGCTGAAAGGCCGAAGCGAGACTCGAGAGTTTGAGAGCGTTTGGATTTGCGTTCTCAGCGAGTGTACGTGGTGCGATCAAGAGCCAATAGGCAACGGCAGCAACCAGGAACACGCAGGCGTTGAGGAACACAGCAAGAGCCAGCGATACTTCGGACATGATTCGACGGTTGAACCAACCTTGCAGGACCGCGGCTAATCCGATGAAAAAAGGAAGAAGAGCTACCATAGGGATTGGGCTTGAGTCTCCCTGGGTAGCTCTTCTTACGTCAAGCGTTCATTAAGAGCGCCGTATTAGTACCGTGGGCGCGGGAGCTGTGGCCCGGGAGGTGGAATACGGCCCCGAACGCGGGGTGGTCCCAGAGGCCCGATTACTGGGGGTTGTGAGGCTGGGCGTAATCGGGGTGCTGGGCGAACAGATGGGTAATCCGAATGGGTTTCAATTGGATCGGGATAGAAGTTCTCGTCGGGGCAGGTTTCAAAATCTGAGCGAACACTACCACCGTTCGTGAGGCTCAACGTATAGACGAGGTTTCGAAACGTAGATGCTGAGATTTCCAGTTCGTCGTAGCGACCAACACCGGACTTTACGGCCCTTTTCAGCGTACGACGCATTTTCCCAACGCGGTCGATTTGCGGATCCTGATCAGAGCCGGACTCGACCAGAATGCCGGAGGCACGTTTTAAGTAGCGGATGTAAGCGCGTTCGGTTGGGCGGCGATCAAGTTCACCGTAATGTTTGAAAGGAGCACTCAGTGGGACGCGATGACCGTCTCGGTGCATGATTTCAAACTGGTGGGTATTGCAAGGGATCGCCTGGTTTGTATACGCGTCCTCATTCCATTCGAGGCAGACGAGACGAATCACATCGCCGGTTGCTTCGTTTCGGAGTCCGCGTCCGATCACATTGAAAACGTCTTGCGCCGATGCCGACTGAGCAATGAGGGCGAGAACTATGGCTGATTTCCAGAAAGTTGAGTTCGACATGCGCTCAACCTACAAGAGCGATTTAAAAAAGCAGAGCGTGGAAGCGCTCGAGATCATCGATTGTGTTGACGATAGATCACGAAAGGTTCCACGAGCGGGAATGGCGAACTAGGATTTGGGTTTCAGATTTTCTGACGGCTCAAAACGAATCGAAGGCGAGTTGATGCAATAGCGGATTCCGGTCGGCGCGGGACCATCGTTGAACACATGCCCCAGATGCCCACCGCATTTTTTGCAGACAACCTCGGTTCGTACCATTCCATGGGTTCGGTCCTCTATCTCTTCAATGGAGTCACCATGAGCGGAGGAGAAAAAGCTCGGCCAACCGCAGTGGCTTTCGAACTTTTCTAGACTCTTAAAAAGGGGGGTGCCGCAGCCCCGACAAACGTAATGGCCTGGCTCGAAATGGTCCCAGTATTCGCCCGTAAACGCCCGCTCCGTGCCCTTCTCGCGAAGGATGTAGTACTCCTCCGGCGAAAGGCTGGATTTCCATTCAGCCTCGGTTTTCTCAATTACGCGTGGGGAGGGGGGGCGCTTGGAATCGGTCATCAGTCAGGTCCTCAGTTCTTTGAGCTGACCTGAGACCGTAAAAAAGATCAAGCGACTCGTTTTTTCCGTTGGCGCATCGACCCGGTTTGGGTTAATCGATTGTCTCTCTGACAAATGTCGGTCTGCGTCCCCATCGTCTAGAGGCCTAGGACACTGCCCTTTCACGGCGGCGACCGGGGTTCGAATCCCCGTGGGGACGCCAAAAATTTTCAAGATACATAAAAACGGTCGGGTTGCGAAAGCAACACTGGCCGTTTTTCATTTCGAAGCCTCCGACAGTTTTCAAACGAGAGGATTCGAACCCTCGACCGATCGACCGCGGGGAACACCAATGGTGTTTCGCGCGGGCAGTCGCGCAGGAAGCGCGACTGAGAGAGGGAGCCGCGACGGAGCTTTTCGCTGGAGGCGAAAAGCGCGAGGAGTTCGAATCCTCTTTAGGCCGGATATACCCTCACATCCAGACATCGACGACACGTCACCAGAAGCCACGAGCCCTAGCACCATTCCTTGACCAGGACTGCCGAATTTCGTCGATCAACAAGTCACAAACTCTTACTACGCTCGCGCGTCTCGGCATGCCACGATGTGCGGAATCGCCTATGCAAAATTCATAGGCGGAAACAAGAGGGCGATTATATGCGGATGACTGAACTACTAGCGATATTCGTTTCACTGAGCGGATCATTGAGCGTGTACGCCGCAAGCGAACTGGATCCATCTGTACAAAGACTCTCGAGTACCTTCCCTTGTGTGAATAGAATTGGTGCAAGAGCCGAGATACGTTTTAGTTTTAACAACAACGGTGGAATCAACTACGACGCTGACTTCAGTCGTTCGGTCCAGTCTTACGGTCCAAGTTTCAGCTACCAACCGGATTCAAAAGACGGTTTTTGGACCAATGTGGGGCCTATTTCTGTAGATGCAAGCGGTACCGATCTGACCCAGGAATACGAAAATGAAATTGCAGCCTACGAGGACGTGCTGAAAAAAGATGGCTTCAAGGGCCGGCATGTCGCCAAAATCTACGGTTACAACCCGGTGACACGTCAGGTAAGCAGCAAGGAAGTCATTCACGATGTCGAGATCGACACAAAAAATGGTCTTTTGACCTTCAAGAACTACGAGACGAGACTCATTCACTCGTATCGCTGTGATTTCAGCTTGATGAGAACTCAGCCTCCGAGATTTCCCGAGTTGAGCCTCATCAAGAGGCTCGTTCCGGAATTTTCAGAGACGATCAATACAACCCCCGGTTTAAAAATGGTGGGTGCAACCGGATGTGATCCCAGGTCAGGAAGCATCAGCCTGACTGGAAACTGGACTTACTGCTTGAGAGTGAGTTTGGATTCCCCGGCAGCCTATGAAGCTTTTATAAGAAGATATCCACCGGGCAGCAGATATAAGAATGTTTTCGTCACGGCGATCGTCTTCACGCCACGTGCGGAGAGAGTGAGATAGTGGCTTTTCAAATTTTTAGACCTGAGCTGTCTAACCGTTTAAAGGCGCTCGTTGCTTTCGCAACGGCGCCTATTTTCTCCGTTTTACTCGGGCCTAATTCATCGACTCTGGATTTCTCATGATCAAGATCGCAGCCATGACTTTCGCCAAATAGTCTTTGTCGCCTTCGTAGCCATTTCGAATCAACTTCCAGGCGTCGCGTGTTCTCAACGTGTTCATCGCTTTTTGAACCGCCGCTTCGCCCATATTGTAGGCGAGAATGGCCAGTTGCCAGTCTCTGAATCGCAAATGGTTCGACTGCAGATATCTCATTGCCGCGTCCGTGTTCAGTGCCACGTTCAGGCGCTCGTCGTGCTGATCATCCACTTTCAGTCCATAGTTTCGAGCTGTCTGCCGGATGAACTGCCAGATTCCCGCGGATCTCACGGAAGAGCCACTGCGTTCAGTGAGATTTTGATAACCAGACTCGATTATTGGAATCGCCATGATTTCTACGGGCATATCGTATTTCTTCAGTGCGTCGTTAACGATGGCGCGGTGATTTTCCATGCGGGCAATAGACTCACGTATAAAATCGCGCCCCTCGACGGTGCCAATGTAGCGGTTGAGTTGTTTCAGTACGCGGTCGTTTACAACTACGGGAAACCCGGTCTCGCTCTCGGCCTTTTTGGCCATGGCGTGAGCTTGATCTATCGTCACCCTGCGATCTTGTACAAGTCCGCTTGAAGCAAATGCCGTTGCGCCGAGAATCAGGGTAATAAAAGCGCCTACTGCAACACTGATCGACCGTCCCATTTTATTTGTAGAGTTTGAAAACATTCGTTCTATCCTCCTGTGGAGTAAGTTGCGTTCAACCAAAAACATGAGACCTGTCGCGCAAGCAGGCACATGTTTCTGGTCGATCGCGGTTTGCGCTACCTCGACGAGGCAGCGTGCATATGCCTGAGACTCGACTTTGTTTTGGTCGACCAGTGTCTCGTCGCAGGCAAACTCTTGAAGTTCCGATATCCAACGATTCCAAAAGTGAACGGCAGGATTCAGG
Source organism: Pseudomonadota bacterium (assembly GCA_027485695.1). GTDB lineage: Bacteria > Bdellovibrionota > UBA1018 > UBA1018 > UBA1018 > JAIXQO01. Next base: position 666,007 of record JAIXQO010000002.1, on the reverse strand, counting down.
ATACAGATCCACTTCAAACCCCAAATAGCGTACACCCAGCGAGTATCTCCGTGCCGATGGTGCTGAAGTTCATGTGCAATGGCCATCTGGTAGTCCGTAGTCCGAGCGATGAGGACGGTAGGGACCACGATATTTGCTTGGCCAGGTAGCCAGTAGGAGAACGGCACGTGAATCTGGTCGTTGACCAGGATTCGAACCCTGCCGATCTTTCGCACTAAGAAAGATCGACGTTTGGTTTTGAATAAAGTGTGCAGATCTCTTGAGATAAAGAAGGCGCCTAAGATGAATAGAATGATTCCAAGAGTCAGCCCGAGAGTAGCGATTCGGTCCGCTTGAACCGTTGATGTTCCTCGTGGAGTTGGCAGACTGAGATATCCGCCTTGGTCAGGCATGGTATAGTCTTGCGCAAAGCTTTTGATCGATTGAGCTGCCCATACCTTGGCCGCCGGGGAGAATACTTGATTGCGAGGAAGCATCGGGTGAATTGCCGTGAGCCCGAGTATGACCAGAAACACTGTGTAGTGGAGTCTGAGTTCGACTCCTGCTTGGAGCCGTAATCCCCTGCGACTCAGAGTGAGTGAAAACAGACGAAGTCCCAAAAAGCCAACGATCAACAAAAGGTTCAAATTGAGATAGGTCGACAAAGATTGGGCGAGGGTCACTTGCGACCTCCGGCATTATTGATGAGGTCTTTTAATGCCTCGAGATCTTTTTCGTTCAATTCAACGCTATTCAGAAGTTGACGTACGAGGGCAACGGGCGTGCCGTCGAAAACGCGGTCCACCACGTGCTTGACGGTCTTGGCTTCGTAGTCGGACTTTTTGAGCAAAGGTATGTAGACGTGACCGCGACCTTCTTTGCGGGTTTTCAGAACGCGCTTCTGCTCTAAGATTCGTAAGATCGTTGAGACGGATGTGTAGGCGAGGTCTCGGTCTGGAGATAGGTGCTCCATCACCTCTGAAACCGATCCTTCTTCGAGTTTCCAGAGGATCGTCATGAGCTCGAGTTCGGTTTCAGTGAGTAGTTTGCTTTCGGCTTCTTTGGTTTTCGTTTTCTTCATGAGGTCCCCATAAGGAAAGACTAACTAAGGTCTTAGTAGTTAACAACTAAAATATTAGTTAAAAAAGGAGCGCGAAGATTTGACGATCTCGTAGTCTTGTTGTGTCGTTACAAACTAGCTCAAAAATCTGCGTATTTCGGCAAACTCCGAGAGGAGGTGGTCGGCTCCCGCCTCGAGAAGCTGTTCGGAATGACCATCAAGAATGTGGCTCCCACCAAGGAAACCGCAGACATTCATTCCTGCTTCTTTTCCCGCGAGCACGCCTGCGACGCTATCTTCGATGACGACGCAGTCTTTCGGGTCCCATCCCATTTTTTGAGCCGCGTATAGAAACAGATCAGGAGCGGGCTTGCCGTGCTTCACCTCGTGGCCGCTAAAGACGGCATCCCTAAAAAAATGATCGATCTGGGTGACCTCTAATTTGTGCCGTAGCCAGAATGGATGACTGCTGGACGCCACGCACTTGGGATTTGGGATTTTTGCTAGAGTGTCTCGAACTCCGGCGATGGCAAGCAGTTCTGTTTTGAATGCTTCGTGGATTTTAGCGTCGACGGTTTCTAGATAGTGGGAGGGGAGCCGTCTGATCTCGTCTTGGACGGCTTCGCTGTTGACGCCCATGCCGACGAATTTTCTGATTTGCTCTTCGGTGGTGGTGGGAAATCCAAGCTGGGTTTTGACTTCCGCTTCTAAGCGATTAGCGATGATTTCGCTGTCTACGAGGACCCCATCACAGTCAAATACGACAAATTTCGCTTTCATTTGCTCTCTCTTTCAAAAACTGCGCTCCTAGACAAAACAATGCTATACGCATTGCCTCGTTTAACGAGTGCAAGTGGATTTGCAGGGTTTCCAATGGCGAGCATTTGAAATGAAAGTATCGAAAGACTGAGGAAGTCTTTATCTCTGTAGACTCTTTGTCTCCGACATCACTATCGGATTTTGAGACTCTACTTAAAGGCCGAAACAGCCTTCAGGGTATCCGCCGAAAATTTCGATAAACCCTGACCTCGTCACCTGACTGCAATTTTCAGGTCTGGCGCTATGGTCGCTAGCAGAACTTAGCGTCTCATGGGGCGTTTATGCAAGGACAAGCGCTCAGCGATTCGTGTTCATCAATATCACCGAAACACATCCACGATAGTAAATTTCGAGTTCTGCGCGACGATCTCCGGTTTTTTTCCAAATAGGTTCGCGAGTATTTTTGGGTATCCTAGCCCAGTATTTCCGATCACGCGTAGACGTCCATTTTTTCTAAGAACCCGTTTCGCGTCGTTGAACATTTGATGTGCGATAAAATCCCCGACCGTGGTTCCTTGATGAAACGGCGGGTTGCACAAAACGAGATCTTGAGAATCGATTTCTCCATCTTCGAAACTATTTGTCCACTGATAGTGAACGTTTGCAGCATCGCCGAAATGAGCGGTGAAATTCGCTCGGGCACTTTCAATAGCCATAGAGGATTCATCCGCAAAGGTAATATGAGTGTTTGGATTCAAGCGATGGGCGTGAATCCCCAGGGCGCCGTTTCCGCAGCCAAGATCGAGGATGGAGTGGACGTCTAAGATGTCGCTTGTGGTGTGATCCAAGAAAAAGCGAGTCCCAATATCAAGTTTCTCTCGACTGAAGACGTTAGAATGATTGATGAATTTTTTCTCGAAACCGTCGAGTGAAACTGCGAGCGGATAGGGAGAGGCTCTCAGACCTCGATCAAACCCGCAAAAAATCAATCGCGCCTTCTTCTTGGCAAGGCTGGTGGTCGTTGTACCGATGATCTTGTTGAGCAGATCAAAACTCGAATTGGCCTGATGCTTCAGCATGTAACCACAGACGATTTTTGATTCAGTATTTAGATGGGCACTTAAGTGACAGAGCTCGTCCTCAAAAAATGACAGGTTCTTGGGAATACGAATCAGTACCCAATCATACGTTCCCTCGAGTTCGGAGAGCAGATGAATGGACCTAATTTTTCCGGACGTATTTTGTTTCAATGCCTGCGAGGAAACGAAAGAGTCGCTATAGGAAGTGATGTCAAAATTTTGAAGAGCAGCGCTTAGTGCGCCAAATGAGTCATTGAGGATGAGGATTCTTTTTCCGCTGAGTTCTTGAGTGGAAAGGTGTTCAAGAATCAGTTCATCAGCACTATCCCAAGCCTGAAGCAGTTCCCTCGCACGAACGGGATAGCGTTCAAGAATGAGGGGGGATTGAAATGGATTTAAGAATGTGGACGGCATTTTTTGAGTTTAGGCCATCACCTGATTCAAAACGTCTTGCAGGGTTTTTTTAGACAGCTGTTTCAGGGCGTTGTCTTCGACTTCGCGGGTGAGCTGACAAAGCACGTTTCCAATTCCGCACGCGATCGCACAAGTCTTGTTGGGAGTTTTCTTCGGCAGGGCGAGGAGCGTAGTATCTGTCACGGCTCGATAGATCTGATCGAGCGTGATGTCTTTTGCTTTTTTGGCGAGTCGAATACCACCCGTCTTACCGCGCACGGACTCGACGAGTCCCGCAGCAGACAAGCTCACGACGATTTTGCGAATGAAACTTGGGTTCGTCTGAATACTCTTGGCGAGCTGTTCGGAGTTCACGAGGTCTGGGTGATGGTTCGCAAGGCCCGTCATGATGTGAAGTGATACAGGGAATCGAGTGTCTACCATGGGGCCTCCTTAGATTTCCTAAATATATCCGGTATCTAGCGAAATTCAAATGAATTGTATTTTTCACTATTGCATTTACGTGCGGGTGGGAATAATAATGTATCTATAGCGAATACATTATTCGTCAGGAGATCTTATATGAGCAGATTCATTGGTAAAAAAGTCTTGGTCACCGGTGGTAACAGCGGAATGGGTTTGGAAACGGCAAAAGAATTCGTTCGTGAAGGCGCCGAAGTTTTCATTACGGGTCGAAACAAAGAGACCCTAGAAGCCGCCGTCAAGGAGCTCGGCCCTCGAGCCAAAATGGCCGTCAGCGATTCCGGAAGCCTGAAGGACATCGCGATCCTTGCGGATCAAATCAAAAAAGAGTGGGGCCACTTAGATGCGGCGTTCATCAACGCTGGCATCGCGCATTTTGTACCTCTCGAGGAACTGACTGAGAAACACTTCGACGATACTTTTAACACGAACGTCAAGGGTCCTCTGTTCCTCGTTCAGAAAATCGCACCTCTCTTCAAGAACGGCGGCTCGATCGTACTCAATGGATCGGTCGTCGCGGACAAAGGTTTCGCAGCCGCATCGGTATATAGCGCGACTAAGGCCGCGGTCGTAAACTTGGCTAAAACCTTGTCTACGGATCTCATGTCGAAAAACATCCGCGTCAACACACTGAGCCCTGGACCGATCGAAACGCCGATTTTTAGCCGGATGGGCGGAACCCCCGAGCAGACCAAAGAAATGCAAGCGGGCATGGCTCAGATGGTTCCTCTCAAACGACTCGGAACCACGCTTGAAATCGCAAGAACGGTCTTGTTCTTGGCGTCGAGCGACTCATCATTCATCGTCGGATCCAACATCGCCGTCGATGGCGGAGTCGCGCAGCTCTAGTTTTCGTTCGATCGAGAAATGCAAAAAGCCCAGGTCCGTGAGGATGCTGGGCTTTTTGTTTTTTTGGGAGGAAATATCGAAGGGATTTGCTCAGTGTAGGGATTCGGATAGTGCTCCGGCGTTTTTTTCGGAGATCCCGATTTGAGATTCTTCACGAAGCTTGAGGAATTCCGCGCCCATAGCGAGCCGTTCGTCTTTGTCGAACGTCTTTTTGATCTTCGGCAAAAAATCGGATTCTTCCTCTTTGATGTGATGTTTAACGAGTTCGCCCAAGACCTTGATCTCGGCTTCCCAGCGTTCGGAGATCCGGTCTTCTTTTGCTGTTTTCATGAGGAGATCGGCCACTTTGTGTTCGATGTATCCCTCGTGGCTTCGGAAACTCAATTTCGGGGATTTGAGCGCCTTTTCGTACAAAGCCTTCTCTTCTGAACCAGCGTGAGACTTCAACAGATCGGCGAACATCAAGAAAGCTTGCTTCTTTTCGTCTTGTTTGGCGTCTTGGTCTGTCATGACTTTGATGAATTTCTTGAGATCATGATGATCCTCTTTGATCGCATCGGTGATTTCTTTTTTTTGAGTCTGATTCATGCGAATGGGTTTCTTTTTTTCTAAACGAACTTGAGAGGCTAAATTGATTTTCATATTTGTCTCCTGGTAGTGGCGGTCGTCAGGCGATTCTATCGATCGGAATCCGCCGTCGGCTTTGGAGGAGTGGGGTGAATTTCCTCTTTGACCATTCTTTCACACTAAATGCACAACCCATGCCGGAGTGAACATTGTCATTTGACCGAGAGGGGATGGTTCCGGATATGATCATCGGGTGGGTTCACTCGAAATTGCGTCCAATATCCTTAATTTGATCTCCGTTCTCCTTGCTCGCCGGAATAACGCGTGGACCTGGCCAGTGGGGATCGTCGGATGCATTTTGTTCGGTGTGCTATTCTATCAGGTCAAACTCTACGCGGATGTATCGCTACAAGTATTTTTCGTCCTAACGAGCGCTTATGGCCTCTGGAAATGGAAACGTGGCGGCGAGCAGAAAACAGACCTGCCCATTACGCGCCTCAAGGCTCGAGTGTTCCTTGCGCTCCTTGCGCTTGCGGGTATTTCGACGGGTCTCTATGGAGCGGCACTCCACTACTGGACGGACGCGAGTTTCCCTTTTGTGGATTCGGTTGTCTTGATGCTCTCGATTCTCGCGCAGTTCCTACTAATGGCGAGAAAAATAGAAAATTGGTGGGTGTGGATGGTGGTGAATATTGTGGCGGTACCACTCTATGCATCCAAGGCGCTCTATCTCACGTCGGGCATCTATGCCGTATTTCTCGCAAATGCCGTTTGGGGCTGGTTCACTTGGCGTAAATTGATGAATACCCAGGCATGAAAAGGTTTAAGCGCAGTCTGATCGTTGGGAAATTCGCGCCGCTGCATCTGGGGCATGATCTCGTGATCCGGCAGGCGATCATCGAATGTGAAGAGCTCGTGCTTCTATCCTACACTCGGCCAGAGTTTTCCGAGTTTCCTCCTCGTCTCAGGGAGTCCTGGCTTAAAGCACTGTACCCGTCGGCGACTACGATCGTATTGGATTCGTCTCGATCAACGCTCGCCGTTCCCGAGAACTCAGTCGACGATGAAACGCATCGAAATTTCGTCGCTGACATCTACCTCGCTCAAGTGGGAATGCCACTGGATGCGATTTACACGAGCGAGTGCTACGGTGATGGGTTCGCTGCGCGGATGAGCGCGCGGCTTCAAGGCGCCGGAATCCAATCGTATGCAATTCAGCATGTGAACGTCGATCAAGCGCGTATTCGCGTTCCGATCTCGGGGACGGCGCTCAGAAAATCCCTTCACGATCAAAAGAGTTTTCTCCCAAAATTGGTCTATTCCAGTCTCGTTAAATCAGTCTGTTTCTTGGGCGCGGAATCGACGGGCAAGAGCACGCTCTCCGAGTGTTTGGCTAAACAGTTGGGCACCACGTTTGCTGATGAATACGGACGAACCTTGTGGGTGGAGCGGGGTGGGAAACTCGATTTTGAAGACTATCTGGTGATTGCCCACGAGCAGATCAAAAAAGAAAATGAGGCGCGATCCCTGGCGCATAAATTTTTCTTCGCGGACACGTCGCCTCTAACGACGCAATTTTATAGCGAAGCCTACAACGGCAAGGTTGATCCGGAATTGCTCAAGCTCTCTCACCGATCATACGATTACGTATTTTTGAGTTATCCGGATTTTCCGCTCGTGCAGGATGGAACTCGTGCAGACGACGAGTTCAGACGCGCTCAACATGAATGGTACTTGCGGGTATTGGCGGATCGCGGAATTGTCTATACGCCTCTCACGGGGAGTCTGGAAAATCGAATTGGAGTCGTTCTTCGGGTCCTGGGAGAGATTTAGGTTAGGACTCCGCTACTTTTTGTTGTTTTACGCGATTGGCCCTCTCAAAATGGAATCAGGGGATCGACCGTTTTGAATTCACGAAAAACTTTCATTCAAGCACCCAAGCGAATCGGCATTGTTGGCGGTGGCGCTAGTGCCGCGCTGTTTGTGATCGAGTGTCGTCGGCGTCTGGATCCATCGATTGAGCTGGTGGTTTTCGATCCCACGTCTGAAACGGGACGTGGACGTGCCTATGCAGGACCCGATCGCGGCGATCTTTTGAATGTTCCCGCCGCACTGATGAGTGCTCGTTCAGATGATCCCCAGGATTTTGTCGAGTGGCTGAAAACTCAAGGTCGCTCTGAATCGAGTTTTGAACACTGGCCTTATGTGAATCGCGCGGTTTATGGTGATTATATTGTGGATCGAGTGAATTCGGTTCCGTTCGTCCACATCGCTGCGCGGGTCATAGCCGTTCAAAAAGAAAACGATCGTTTTGCGCTGACCTTAGATTCTCAAGCAATGGAGCGGGTGGATGCGCTGATTGTCGCAACTGGATATCGCTCGCCGGATTTGTCGCGTGACTTTGCTGCGCTAGTCCCGGTTCGTGATCGCGTGATGATCTCTCTGGATGATTTGAGCAATTGCCAAAAATCAGATGAGATCCTGATCGTTGGCACTGGACTGACGGCGATCGATGTTTGGAGACGCGTGCGTAATGCGGGCGATATTCAGGTCGATTTCATCTCTCGTCGGGGTTTGTTTCCAATCGCGCATGAAGATGCTCCCGTTCCGATCCAGATACCGAAACTCGACACTCTGACTCCGGTCCAGATTCTGCGGCTCGTACGGAACCTCAAGCGCGAAACTCAGGCCGGGTGGCCATCACTTGCGATTGCCATTCGCGCCCAAGTCAGAGCGATTTGGAGAGCTTGGGAACCAAGAGAACGACGCCGTTTTTTCCGTCATTTAAGGCCCTATTGGGAAGTGATTCGGCATCGGATGCCCCAGGGTATTCGTGCTGAGTTGGACCATGATCTAAAATCTGGTCGAGTTCGAGTCATGGCAGGACGAGTGAAGTTCGCTCAACGAGTGAATGGTCGAATTCAGCTGGAGCTTGGCCTCAAGAACTCCTCTGAAGTCGTCGCTTACACGTGCGATCGGATCGCGCTCGCCGTCGGCGCTCCCATTGACGAGGACCTCGATCTTGGCGGGTTAGGAAATGAGCGCGGCCTATGGTTCATCGGGCCACCGGCGCGTAGTACACTTTGGGAAATCACGGCGCTTCCGGATATTCGAGAGCAAGTGAGGCAGGTGGTGAGTGAGCTGGCAAACGGCTAGCCTGCCAGTAGACTTCGAACTTCTTTAAACTCCCAGTAGTCGTGCTTCTGACCGCTGAGTTTTTCTGCCTTTTTTAGAAGTCGATTCATGGATGCTTCGTCGTTCAGGATGGCATGTGCCATTGCTTCGAGCGTATAGGGGAAATAGTATTTTTCTCGGGGGCTGAGTTTGAAATATTGTTTCCAATACTTGAGAGATTCTCTGGCGTAACGTTTTGCGATCGTTTGATTTTTTTTAAGCGCCTGAGCTTCCGCATGGAGGGCGGATCCTCCAGCAATCGCGTAGAGGCCACGGAGTGGATTCTGCTTAAAGAGCTCGTGCCCAACCCGGATCAGGTCTTGGAAACGGGCCAAGTGATAGTAGTAGTTGGTTCGTACCCAGAATTGAGTTTCGGTCGATTTCCCTGCGAGCCGATAACAAAGTTTTCTTAATATCTGACTAGCTTCGCGTTTTAGTTTTGCGCGTTCTTTTTTTGGGAGTTCGTCAGCGTAGTCACCCAAGATCTTTGCATAAATATACTCGACATCGAAATGATCGCGATGGTTTCTCCTTAATTGCTGAGCTCGTTTTAGGGCAGTTTTATACTGAGCGCCATGGGTGAGCTTGACGATTGCATCGAGTTCAATCTGAATGGAGGTTTTCATAGGATCTGCCTAGTTTAATTGGTTTTATGCCTGTTGAGAAGCAGGGGAACCTTTACCGAAACCGAGCCAGTCTCCTGGCTTCGGTAAGAAGTACTAATGCGTTGCGTACTTAAAAACGAGCATGAAGTTCAGGTGTCACTTGCACCCGAATCCGTCTCCTGTGTAAAAGGGGCGCCATGAAATTCGGATTTTTGATTTTGATGGGGATCGCGTTTTCGTTCAACGCATCGGCAGGCACATTCCGCATGGTCTGTCCGGTGACCAGTTCTAGTCACGTTGATGTCGCATCCAATGGAACGATGGTTGTGGATTTCGAACAAGATGGACGTTTCGGTCGACTCAATCGATTGGTCGTCGTGTCGCCGGATCCATCGAAATTCCCGAACATGATTTATGGGAGTGTTGCTCAGTACGTGATTCGCGGAACGCTGCTCGAGAATGTGGATCCGTATCAAATTCGCGAAGTCAACGAAGCCACGCTCACTCGTGAAGGGCGCGCTCAAATTTATGTCTCCGGTTTCTATCGCCAAGTAAGAAACGCCGGGCACTATTCGCTCAACGTATCCGTATTCGAAGGTCGTCCGGGTGTGGTGAATTTCGTATTTCCGGATTTGAATTCCAAAACGGGTGGACATGAGAACGTGACAGTCACCGTTGCTCCTTGCGCGCGAGTGGCATTTTAGTTCAACGACAACGAGAAAAGTTTTTTGCGGCTACCGAAGTGATTCGGTGGCCGTTTCTATTTCCAGTAGTTCTTCATCAGTTCAGTCATCCATTCGGGTTGGCGAGTCGGGCCTTGCGGAGCGAACTCATCGACCCACGGCTTGATGTCGAGGACGGGAGTCCCTTGAATCGCGTCTAGGCCCTCGACACGAATCCGAAGTCCTTCGACGGACAAGATTCTACAAACCGTAGTGCCCAGCCGGTTGGGACGGTTCTTCCCCCGTTGAGCGAAAATACCTACGAGCGGCCAGTCTTTGCGATTGCGCGGGTGGCGAGCGCCCATTTGAATCGCCTCGCTCTCGACGTGGTTCATATAGAAGATCACTTCGATGTGCGAGAAGTCCGTGAGTCCGGCGAGCGAGTCAGGAGAGAAGCGGGAGGCGTCGAGCTCAATTTCAGTGGGGACCGCATTCCAGAAATCATCCTCGGGAGTTTTGCGAGCGGAGTGGACATATCCAATAGGGGAAATCTGAATCGACTCGGTCATGCGTTTGTTTTACCGGATTTTTGGGATGACTTGAATGACGGCTTCCAATAGCAGGTCGAAAGATCGCTGAAGCTCTTTTTGGTCAGTGGTAGAGCCGGATCCCATCCCATCGAGAAGCAGTCCGCGCCCTCCGCTCAAGATGAGTCGTCCGATGACTCGGCTTTGGGGGCCGTTGACCCCAAGGCGCGCAAGGGTAGCGGCGATGGGCTTCAACCAAGTTTCAAGCGTGGCTTCTAGGTATTCAGAAGTTCTTCGGGTGTCGCCGTTTCTCAAGCAGTAGTTCTGGACTTCGAAATAGGAGATCATAAGATTCCGATTTTCCTGTGATGAAAGTCGCTTCCAGAGTCGTTGCGTGATGCGTACGAAATCCTCAGAAGACTTCGCCTGTGAAAATTCTTCTTGGATGATGGCCACGTTTCGTTTGCGAAACTCGCCTAAGATCGTCTCAAAAAGTTTCTGCGTGGACCCGAAATGATAGATGAGCATCCGGTGGCTCGTGCCGATTTGGTCGGCGAGGGTGCGGAGCGAGAATCCCGAGAAGCCATCTTGAATGCAGGCGTCGACGCTCTTTTTCAGAAGTTCTTCCTTGAGCTTCGGGTCTGATATTCTCGCCAAAACGCCTCCATTGACATAAGTGTACCATTTGGTACAATAAGCCGGGTATGAATCTTTTGATCCGATTGCTCGGTGTATTCCTCTTGTATCGTTTTCGCCCTCGCGTGGGAATATTAGAGGTTTGCCGCACGCCTTTTCGTTGTTGGCCGAATGACCTAGATCTCCTCCGGCACATGAATAACGGGCGTTACCTGACGATTATGGATTTGGGTCGTACCGATTTGATGCTTCGTTCGGGGTTTGCAAAACTGATCTCGGATCAGGGGTATTATCCAGTCGTCGTTTCTCAGATGATTCGCTACCGAAAATCACTTCAGCTCTGGGATCGATTCGAAGTTCAGACGCGTGTGCTTGGATGGGACGATCAAGCGTTTCTCCTCAGTCAGAAGTTTTATCGCGGCGAAACGGCGATCGCCGAAGCCGTGGTTCGCGCCCGATTCTTGAAAAAAGTGGGGGGCTCCGTGAGGGCGGCAGAGATCTTGGCGCTTGGAGGAGTGAATCAGTCTTCGCCGCCGATACCAGCTTGGGTAACCGATTGGAATATCAAGCAGTCGGAGCGGTAGCTCCCGGATCGCTGACAAAACGATCACTTAGCCGAGCCTGAGAATAGATCTTTTCAGGCACTCTTTTTTGCTCTATATTTAACTGATTAGTTAATTAACCGAATAGTTAAATATGCAAGACGCTTTAAGCCAAACGTTTGCCGCGCTCGCAGACCCGACTCGTCGGGCGATCTTGGCGCGCTTGTCAGAAGGAGAGGCGAGCGTGTCGGATCTGGCGGCTCCGTTTTTGGGATCGATGAGCCTACCGGCTGTGACCAAGCATCTCAAGGTGCTAGAAAAAGCGGGACTCATCAGTAAGTCGCGAAACGCCCAGTGGCGCCCGTGCAAGCTCGAAGGAGAGGCGCTGAGAGACGCGTCGTCGTGGATGGAACAGTATCGGGTTTTCTGGGAAGAGAGCTTGGATCGGCTGGATGCCTACTTAAAAACGGTCACGGCTAAAAAGGCCGCCTCAAAAAAAAGACCATCATCGAGGAGTAGAAAAAATGTCCGGATCACGAAATAAGCCCAATGAGATCTATCTCACCCGTCTCTACGATGCCGACGTGAAAACCGTCTGGGACGCCTGGACTGACCCCAAGCAAGTGGCGAAATGGTGGGGCCCGCGCGGTTTCACGCTCACGACTCACAGTAAAGATCTTCGCCCCGGCGGTCACTGGTCCTACACGATGCACGGACCGGACGGTAAGGATTGGGAGAACAAAACGATCTACCATGAGGTCGAGAAATACTCGCGTCTCGTCTATGACCACGGCGGAAACGATGATCGGCCTCCGCTTTTTCGTGTGACCGTGACGTTTCAAGATGTCAAAGGCAAGACCTTGATGGAAATGGCGATGGCGTTTGAGAATCCCGAAGTCGCAAAACAGATGGCTGGATTCATCAAGCAAGCGGGTGGAAATTCTACGTGGGATCGCCTCGCAGAATTCCTCACCCATGAGGTGAGCGGAAAAGAAACGTTCGTCATCAACCGCACATTCCGTGCACCCATTGAAACACTCTACGATTTGTGGACGAAACCGGAACATGTCACTCACTGGTTAGCGCCGACCGGTGTGGAAATGGAATTCGTGCGCGCTGATATTCGGCCGGGGGGTAAATCGTTCTTCAGGATGTTCGACGCTGGGCAAACGTTTGAGTTTTTTGGCCTGATCGAATACGTGGAGATGAGCCGCCCTTTGAAGCTCGTCTATCAACAGCAGTTTGCCGACGCTAGCGGCAAGGTTTCTCGACATCCACATGCACCGACTTGGCCTGAGACGATGCTGACGACCGTTGCGTTCGCCTCCGAAGGACCGAATGAAACGCGCGTGACCGTGAACTGGGAGATCTCTGGAACTGCAACTCGCGAAGAGCTCGAGGCGTTCATCCAAGAACGCGGCGGCATGACCCAAGGCTGGACCGGATCGTTCGACAAACTCGAGGAATACCTCAGTCGGTCAGCTGTTCGATCCCTGATCTGAGGACGATCATCCGGTCGTAGTCGGAAACTCCGAGACCTCTCCAGCTCATTTCTCGGGAACTCGTTTCGTCGGAGGTGAGCTGGTCTTCTGCGGTTCGTACGCCATTTTGGAAACGAATTCGCTTCGTTTTACCTTGGAATGGGATTTCCCATTCGGAATTCAAGTATTTGGCAAGCGATCTCGCGCGCAAGTAAGTCTCGGCGTTACTGGCTAAGTGACGAAGGAACTTTTCTGCGATCGTCTCGGGTGTCACTTCGATTTCTGTTTCATCGGTCTCATCTTTCGAATCGATGTTCTCATCTTCTGGTGGCAGATTTCTCAAACAGTGGAGCCCGAGCGCGAGGACCGAGCGCGGAGAACGGAGTTGATCAGGTGACAGACTCTGTAATTCCAGAAACCGGTCGAATCCCTTTTGAACGAGTTCCAGTTCGATCGGATCGTAGAAAGGATTTTCTGAGAAGCGGATTTCCGCATTTTCGCGAGGCGCTCGTGCGATCCGAAGAACCATGCGCAGGGACTCTTCGCTCGTGAAAGGTCCAATTCGATGGCGGTCGGTCTCCTGATTCGAGAACTCGACCAGCGTACGATCGTAGAAATAGAGTTTCCGATCTCGTGATTTCAAACTGATATTGTAGGGCGGGTCGAGCCTTTTGATTTCGTCGGTTTCTAAGAGTGCCGCCTCCAGTGGTGTATCGCAGCTCACCGTCTCCAGGTCCCAAACCTGCGTGAGCATTTCGAGTTTCTTGGGATCGCGTCCCTTGCGGCCACGAAAATAGCTGTTCACGCGGTCTTTGAGGCTCGTTGCCTTGCCGACGTAAAGGATCGTGCCGTCGCGTCCGAGCATTTTGTAGATGCCGGGCGAATCGGGGAGGGTAAGTCGTTTTTCGGCAGGGAGTTGGTAGACGTGCTTGGTTTTCTTGGGGACGGGAGACTCCAGAAAATTCTGGAGTTCTTCTAGAGACTGGATCCCGCGTTCCTGGAGAAGTGGGAGGAGTCCTTGCCAAATCACGCGCGTTGCTTGAATCTGCGCGGCTGCGCGTTTGAGCTCGTTTGAGGCGGGAACACCGAAATATCCAGCCAAGCCGCGGATTCCCCGACTCGGGAGATCCGGGAGGAGGCGTCTAGCGATCTCAAAGGTACAAATCGTCTTAAAAGGAAACTCGGTATCGGCGCACGAGAGCCATTCTCGAAGAAACGGCGTCTCAAATTTGGCGAAATGAATCACGCCATATGTTCGGCCACTCGTCGTGAGATAGTTTTTGAATCGTGAGAGTGTAACGGCCTCTGCGGGCGCTTGCGCCATTTCTTCTTCGTTCACTCCCGTAATCCTTCGTATCCCCGGGGAGAGTGGATCACCGTTCGGGCTCGGAACGAGATAGGACTCGTCCGGTTGGTCATAAGGGGCACCCCAGGCGATCTCTAAAATCCTCGCTGTCCGAGGCGTTGCGCCCGTGGTTTGGAGGTCCAAGAAGAAAAGGGGAAGATCATTTAAGTTCATCTTTTGACGGACTTGAACCTACCATAGCGAGTCTACTTGCGCCCAGTTTCTGAACCATTAGAATAGGATCATGCAGAATACGGAACTGATGACCCCTCAGATGGTAGCGGCCGAGAACGCTCGTTTTATGTCCCGCGTCTATGCATGGATGACCGGAGGCATTTGTCTCACCGGTGCGGTGGCTTGGAACGTTTCTCAGAACGAGGCCTGGATCTCCTACATCCTGATGAACCGCTGGGTTTTTTGGGGGCTGCTCATCGCGCAGCTGGGAGCCGTATTCACACTTTCGCTTTGGATCCGCAGAATGAGCTCAGTGGCGGCGGCCGCGATCTATTTGGCCTACGCCGCACTGACGGGCGTCACGCTATCGATGATTTTTCTGATTTATACGGGTGAGAGTATCACGCAAGTTTTCGCGCTCACGGCCTGTGGATTCGCAGGGCTCAGCGCTTACGGTTACATCACCAAACGCGACCTCGGGCCGCTCGGGTCGTTTTGCATCATGGGACTGTTCGGTATGATTGGTTACGGTCTCATCAGCCTGTTTTTTCCGGGCATGCAGGGTGGAGTGGCAGGCAAAGTATACAACACGGTCGGAGTGATCGTATTTGCCGGACTGACGGCCTACGACACGCAAAAAATCAAAGAGATGAACATCATCGGCAACGAAGGCACCGACGAAGACCGCAAAGAAGCCATTTACGGCGCTCTCACGCTTTACCTCGATTTCATCAACCTTTTCCTGAAACTCTTGAATCTCCTCGGCAGGAAGAAGTAGTTCAGGCTCGCACATGATTTCCGAACTTAAAATCATCGATACGCTAGAAGGCACGGGCGACGTTGTTGTCAAAGGTGCGCTCGTCATCTGTCACTATACGGGCTATTTAGAGGATGGAACGAAGTTTGATTCCTCCCTGGACCGAGGAACTCCTTTTCAATTCGTTATCGGCTCAAAGCGAGTGATTCAAGGTTGGGATATCGGAATCATGGGGATGAAAGTCGGCGGCAAACGCACGCTAGAAGTCCCCGCACAACTCGCCTACGGTGAGCGACAGATCGGAAAGATCATTCCGCCGAATTCCAGTTTAATTTTCCATGTGGAGCTACTCGAAGTTCGCGTGCGAGACGAGTAGCCCTTCTTAGGGAATGCGAACCGCTTGGTAGGTTGTTTGGATCCGCTCCGCGAGCTGCTGAGCGCGAGTCACCCAGTCTTGGGGAGATAGTTGAACGGCGTGCGTGATGTAATCGGTGGGAAAACGAGCGCCCTCGCGGTGAATGCGTCCGATCACGGCTGCTTCGTTTTGATAGAGCGCGAGCATTGCAGATGCCGACGCAATCCCTGACCAATCATCGAGCTCAACATCCACATTTCCGGACCACCGCGGGCGCTGGAGAAACGTCACACCTTGCATCGAGAGAACTCGGAAAATCTGAGAAACGCCGTAAGGTCTTTGAAAAAGCGTCAATGCTTGTGGCACTCGAACCCTGGCATCGGGAATGAGTGTCGGTGGAATGAACGCACCCACACTCGAGGGGAATAGACTCTTGAACTCGACCAGGAGGCGTTTACCACCCCAGGTGGATCCCGGTGCAGAGTCCACGAGGGTCGGGATTCTTGTCGTTCCGAACGAGCCGCCCTTGAGGCGTTTATAGCGGTAGGCATCGACGAGTGTGAGACCGATCGGAGCGAGCGCTGAGACGAGCGCGTTCCGTTCTGCGGGACTCAGTTCATTGGCGGTGGCATCGCGTTTGAGTTCACTATCGGAACGCAGTTCTTTTCGTGCGATAGAAAAACCTTTGGACTGACTTTTTTGGATGGCGGCTGCTACCAGAGTAGATGTGGGCGCCATCCGTCCTTGAAGTGCGTCTACGTATGTTTGCACGAGTGGGGTAAGCGGAGTAGATGGAGAGTAGATCGAGATTCCGGCAAGAAGTCTCAGGAAATCACTGAAGATCGGTCCCGGGGTCGCATCATCCACGTCGTTCACGGTAAACACGCTCTCACCACGATCGTTCAGGATCACACCGAAATTCTCGGGATGTGCATCTCCGATGCAGACACCAGTGTCGTTTGCGATCGCCGCAAAAGTCGTCCCGGTGAGTGGAGTGGCTCCCAACTCATCGTAGAAGAGAGCGACAAAGGATCGATAGAATTCGAAAGGAGTCCGAGTCACTCGTATTTTTTCGCGAAGTTCGGCGGGGCTGAGTTGCGGATAGAGGCGAGCCAGTCGCTCGGTCGGCGTTTCCGAGAACGAGTTCGGTGCCCAGGTGAGGCTTGCTAATATGGCCAAAGAACAGAGTCGTGAACGAACGCCTGACGTCATGGTCGAGGAGTCTATCAGCGTTCGTGTTCACCGGTCAAAACAGTCTAGTTGATCACGACTGTGGAACGCCTAAGAGTCGCTCAAGCTTGTCGAATTGCTGCTCCCAGCCCATTTTTGCGAATAGGCTCATCAAGAGCGGTATGCCCGATTCTTTGATTTTGATGGTGGTTTTTTGAGCGTCACTGGTGAATTCAGCGGTGACCTGGATTTCGTCCGGCCAGGTTCCTGGAACTGGGATCGCGGAACCGGTGAGGATTTTCCCGTTTTCATCGGAAAAACTCATCAAGCTCACAATTTTTTTCTCAGGTTCGATGACCGTATAGCGACCGGCATTCCAATGCATCGTGCCGCTCGGTGATTTCATGGCGTAGAGGAATTTGCCATCGACTCGGAAATCGCTCTCAATCACGGGAGCGGTGTAGTCTTTGGGGCTCCACCAGTTTTTCATGGATTCCGAATCCGTCCAGGTTTTCCAAACCTGACTCACTGGCGCAGGGAATGAGCGTTCGACATGAACAACACTGGGCACCGTCCACGCAACGCCGATAGAAAACGCGAAAAGAAATACGATCGCACCCACGATTTTCCAAGCCATCTCATCATCTCCGATTGCTCTCTATCTAACTGGGTGAGTGGGGCTTGGCGCAATTAAATTCATTATGCAAATGGGTGCATAATCTATTCGGATTTCACGATCTAATCAGAGGGCCTGATTTGGACTATTCTTAGAGAAGGTTTCAAGATGGATTCAGGAGAACACCTTTATGAAAAAAGTCGCATTTACCCGTCATAGCCCGAATCGACACTGGGTAGGAGACGGATTTCCCGTTCGCGGGATTTTCTCCTACAATGATGCCGCACACGAACTCTCGCCTTTTTTGCTGATGGACTACGCGGGTCCGGTGGTGTTTCCGCCGACGACGCACCGTCGAGGTGTCGGAGCACATCCGCATCGAGGTTTTGAGACCGTGACCATCGTCTATTCAGGCGAAGTCGAGCACCGGGATTCCTCCGGGGGCGGCGGAAAAATCGGTCCGGGCGATGTGCAGTGGATGACCGCCGCCTCGGGAATCGTTCACGAAGAGTTTCATGGAACGGAGTGGGCCAAAAATGGTGGCGCATTCGAAATGATCCAGCTCTGGGTGAACCTTCCGAAAAAAGATAAGATGGCACCGGCTGGATACCAAGGCATCGTTAACGCCGACATCCCGCGCGTTGAGCTGCCGAATCAGGCTGGAACTGCGCGGATCATCGCTGGTAAATATCTGGATAAATCTGGACCTGCGCGAACCTTCAGTCCGATGCAAGTTTGGGATCTGAGAGTCCGAGCAGGTGCGACCGTCGAATTGCCAGCTACGGTCGGTTGGACGACAGCGTTGTTTGTGCTCAAAGGACAAGTGAAAACTGAAACGGGTGAAGCCATCGGTGAGGCGCGGCTCGTCGCGTTTGAACGCGAAGGCGATCGCTTAGTTTTTCAGGCGCTCGAAGACTCGACTTTGCTGTTTTTGAGCGGCGAGCCACTCGGTGAACCGATTGTGGGTTACGGTCCGTTTGTCATGAATACAGAAGCGGAAATCCGCCAAGCCTTCGAGGACTATGAAAGCGGCAAGATGGGCCGACTGCATGCCGCGAAATCGTAATTGATCAGGTGTTGTATTTCTACTGCGCCCAGCTACGAAGCATCGCGCAGTAGAAACAGCTTGGGGGTTCCACTCTCTTGAGATAGTTTTTTACGATGTTCAAGAAACGTCTTTGGTGGCTACCTGCTGTGGTAGCCTGTTTGTTTTTAGGTGGTGTCGAAGCTCGCTCGGAAACGGAAACTCAGTCGGAGGTCGAAACCACCGAGCCGTCTGAAAATGCTGAATCCACGGCTCCTGCAAGTGGGTCACCTTCGCTCCTAGACCGCGTTCGCGGATACGGCAATGACGTTTTTCAAGGGGGCAAAGAAGCAGCCGAGACCGTTTCGAATACACTGGATGAAACGCGTATGTACCGCGCTAAATCCAAGTGGACGCTTTCTGGAAAATACTCGCCCGTCGAAACCTGGATTCCTTCTAAGTACGGCGCCAGCGTTTCGTTCAATTCCTCGGTCGAATCGACCTGGGAACTCGAGTACATGCGCGGTTCGATCCCGCTCAAGTTCTTCGTCATTGATATCGGAGAAATGATCGAGCAGAAACTCTCGCTCCTCTATCGATCGTATTCGACTCGCAATAGTTTCCATTTTTTCGCCGGCGCATTCTATCACACGTTCAAAGCGCGACTCGGGAACACCTACTTGGCTCTCGTCCCGAATTCTCCGATCCAAGGCATCGACCTCGTGCAGATCCGTACTTGGGGGATCGTAGGCGGCATCGGAAACCGATGGCAATTCAAGAGCGGTTGGGGAATTGGAGTCGACTGGTTCACGATCGCGATTCCACTGAAAACGATTCAAGCCGACGCGCCTTATCTCACGACGAATACCAATGGAGCCAAGCGCGACGACGTCAATGACGTGTTCGATCTGATCCGCAAGGTTCCCACTTTCGCCCTATTTAAAGTTCAGCTCGGCTATTCGTTCTAATTTTTCTGATTCCGGGGGGGATCGATGAAAAAATGGCTATTTGGAATTACGGCGATTTTAGTTTCCTCGATCGCTCCGTCTTACGGAGCGGTGGGGTTTTTTGAACAAGTGGATCGTTCAGTCGTAGCCAAGAAGTTTCCCGAGCTGCTCCGGGAAATAGAAACGCACGGAGCACTCCAGAGAGCGTACCTCTCAACGGGCGAGAGTCATTTAGAGTCTGAGTCGACTTTTCCGATCTATGCGCAGCTTTTTGCCGCATTCGACGCAAAAAGAGCGCCAACGCGGTTTTGCTCGGAGCAAATAGCTTCATCTCTCGAGACACCAGTGTTTCAGGCTCTTGCAGGGGACGCGAGTGCCGTAGATATTCGTTTGAATAATTCACCGTCGGTTACTGATTTTGCGACTTGTGCATCGGGACGAGAGAATCGTCACGTCGTGCACTCGGGGTTCTACCATCAGTATCCTTTCGCGCGCTATTTTCCTGAAGTGTTTCCGCAAACTCGAGTGATCACCCAGCCGGGTAACAATATTTTTGATCAGATGCCGCGCCGTCATCGCGGACTGCTCGTGAGTTTGGTCGACTATGTGTACATCGAATATCTGGAGACGATCCGGGTACTCAAGCTCGCGCTCGATGACTCCTCGGCCCTGACTCGCGCGGAGTTGACCCTTTTTCCTGTGGCTGATTCCATTCGCGCTCAGATGGAGTTGATCTCGAATGACCCGGATCCGGTGCTTAAGAAGCGCGGGATGATCCTCGATACGCGCCATTTTGCCAGCGTTTCGCGGGATGTGCTCCCGAACCAGGGGTACCTGTTATTGACGGACCTCGAATACCGCAAGCAATGGTCGTCGTTCTCGTTCCTACGCCGTATTTTAAGTTTGTCGGCTCCGGCGCGCGAAAAAATCCTCCAATTGTTTCGGGCTGACCGGAAGAAATTCTTTTTAGGTTGGGCTGATTTTACGGCGAGACGCGATCAAGAGTGGTGGAGCTTGACAGTGCGGGACATCAGTTTCGATGGAGAGCTGACTTATTTGTCTCTGGTCGACGGAGGTTCGGAGATCTTGATCGCGCTTGAGCACAGACTGAATGCGTTCCGATGTTTTCGTGGGCCGCGCTCTACTCCTCTCACGGAAAAAAGCTGCGAAACAGCGATCCTATCGACCGATTGATTTTCGACCAAAGAATCTGTCGATCACGCGGCTCGTTTCATGTCACAATCGGCTCATATGCAGAGCGATTCACTTAAAAAAGATCTGTTGGGCGGCGTAACGACTTTTCTCACGATGGCGTACATCCTCGTCGTGAACCCGTCGATCTTGGCGACCGAAGGCACGGGGATGGCGTTCTCAGGCGTCATGACCGCAACAGTTCTTCTCGCGAGTTCGATGACTCTATTGATGGGACTCTACGCGAAACTCCCGTTCGGGGTCGCTCCCGGGATGGGGATCAACGCGTTTTTCACTTTCTCTCTCATTCTGGGGCATCAGATCCCGTGGCAGATTGCGCTCGGAATGGTGTTCTGGGCGGGTGTACTTTTTATCCTGACTTCCGTCACACCGGTTCGAGCGTCTCTGGTGCGAGCGATTCCCGATCAACTACGTACGGCAGCCGCTACCGGTATCGGGCTATTTCTCACGTTTATTGGGCTCAAGAACGCGGGCCTCGTCGTTGCAGATCCTGCCACCTTCGTTAAGTTCGGACATTTGGGCGCCGAGGCTGCATTTGCTGGTTTAGGATTTCTGGTCATCATCGTACTTCATGAACGTAAGAGCCCATTTGCGTTCATGGCCGGTATTGCGGCTGCGACTCTGGCAGCTCTCGCGTTTGGTAAGATTCAGGTACCAACCTCATTCTTCTCGAAGCCGGATTTCGAAAGCGTCTTTTTCAAAATGGATATACGAGGGGCGCTGGAGATGGCGTTTCTGCCCGCGATCTTGGCGATTTTTTTTACGGATCTATTTGACTCGCTCTCGACGTTTGTCGGCGTTTCTCAGGCGACTGGCCTCGTCGATGAACACGGGCATCCGAAACGCTTGAAAGAGGGCTTGCTCGTCGATGCGGTTGCGACCTTCTCAGCGAGTTTATTCGGAACCTCTCCGGGCACCGCTTACATCGAAAGCGTCGCCGGCATCGAAGCCGGAGGACGTACTGGACGATCCGCGGTCGTCACCGCGCTCTGTTTTCTTCCGTGTTTCTTCATCGCGCCACTGGTGGGGATGGTACCTGCCTACGCTTGTGCGCCGGTCCTGGTCATCGTTGGCTCATTGATGTTCCGAAGTGTGTCCCGGCTCAAGTTCGATCGACTTGAGGAGGTGATCCCTGCTTTTCTGACGATCATTTTGATCCCGCTGACATTCTCGATCACGCAAGGGATCCTTTGGGGATTCATTTCCCACGTCACGCTCTACACGATTTTCGGACGTCGTCGTGAAATCTCTCCGATGCTCTGGGGCGTGGGGATCGTTTCGGTGATCGTCATCGCGCTTGGGCAGCAGAGCGGATTTTAGGCGACTTCTAGCCGGCTTCTAAAAGCATTTGCTTGCCAGGCTCCTGCCTTACTGAAAATCGCGCCTCAGTCGGCGCGACCGCATCACGCTTTTTCAGACGCGCAAATACTTTCAGAAGCCTTTTGTAAAAACCTTGGGGTCGGAATCAGGGATCCAGATTCGCTTACAGACTCGTGCAAGCGCGCAGCGTGGATTTCTCGAGAGGCTTGATGCGGGAGTCGGTATACACGATGACTTCGGAGGACTTAGTCTTGACGAAATTTGCTGGGCTGAACTCGATGTTCAGATTGACCGTCGAGACGTGATGATTCCCCATGCGAACTTCGGGTTGGTAGTAACGGTTCAAGCCTTCGCTGACGGTATAGACCGGAACTTCTTGGGTAACCGTTGCAGAAGTTTTTAGGCCGCCCCAGAACTGCTTGAATTTGTAGCTCCAGAGTTTCTCGGGTTGGAAACACGTGGGCACGATGAACACACGTTTCTTACCGGAGGAATCCACGGACGATTGAGCGAAAGTCTTCCACTGGAAAAGTGTCTTGATCTCGTCACTGAAAATCGGCTGCGACTGTTTGAGAAGCTGCGGCGAAAACGACTCGTAAGCAGACTCGCGCAGTGACTGGGTGAAAAGCTCGATCGAACCCGTCGCAATCGTTTGGCAAGAGTCTGCTGTCAATCCGACCAGAGTAGACGAACAACCCAGCAGAGAGCCGATCGCCAGCGGCTGGAACTCACGCTCGAATTGGTCGTAAGGAAGTTTAGTGACCGTGGCATTTCTCAAGATTCCAATCACATCGCCAGCGCTATTCAGCGCGATCGCCCCGGGGAGCGATTTCTCGGTGCCCGTTTTGATGAGGCTCATCACGGCGCTATCCTGTTTGGTGGATGTGGGTGTGAGCGCCGTTTTGAAAGCAGGCGTACCAAAAGTTTTCTTCTGGACGGCTTGAATCGGTGATTTCGTAGCGTCTTGCACTTCGAGAGACCAAACGGTGTAACTTGAACTGGTCCAGCCATCATTGGATAGCCGGAGCGCAGATCGCTTTGCTGAATCGGAAATGCGAACGATCGCGAAGTCTGCTTCGTTCAGTTGAGGAGTGGTTCGAACTTCGACCACCTGGGTGCATCCGACGCGAACTGCATCGGCATCGGAGGTTTTTGGAAAGAAGAAGAATGCGCGATTCAAGCAGCTTTTACCCGGTTCACGAATATCCGCTGGCAGGCAAGCGGATGGAATCGCGATCAAGTCATTTGCCACGAGGGTAGCCGAGCAGGCGATGGGTTTTGCGCCCGCATTTGGTTCTAGGGTGAGAGCGAGCGCCAGCGTGGATTCGCAATCATCGTTCGCACAACTCACTTGAGCGGTGAGTGGCGCGGGCTCGGTTTGAGCTTGAGGTGGCTTAGCGGAAATCGGGGTAAAGGGAGCCGCCTTTTTACCGCAACCGGAGAGGACCATGAAACCAATGATAACAACGGAGAGCCAGTTGCGATTCGCCATAGGTGTCGCAGGATTAGAACACCCGGGACGGTGTTTCAAGCACCGATTACCTGAAGGTTTCGGTTTGATCAGAAAACCTCGATTCGAATGGACTTTTGAGCCGTATCCAGGACACTAAGGTCTATGATTTGGGCAAAAAAGCCGACACTTGAGGCCATACAGAAACAGTGTGAAAACACGATGTGCGACCACCTCGGTATGGTGTTCACCGAAATCGGCGACGATTACCTGGTTGCAACGATGCCGGTCGACCACCGGACCCACCAACCGGCCGGGCTCCTTCATGGCGGAGCGTCCGTGGCGCTCGCGGAGAGTCTTGGTAGCATTGCCTCATTTCTCTGTATGAAGTCTCCTAACACCATGCCGGTCGGCGTCGAGATCAATGCGAATCATTTGAGATCTGTGCGCTCGGGGCAAGTGATCGGTCGAGTGACTCCGATACGAGTCGGTAAAACAGTTCACGTCTGGAATATTGAGATCAAAAACGAAACCAGCGATTTGGTCTGCGTGAGTCGTTTGACCGTGATGATCGTGGATCGGAAGTGACTCCCATGGCAGATGCTCCCGTAGATTTTTCGGAACTGACTTGGCGTTCGCAATTCGTCGAACGGATGCCGGGCGATCCGATGTCCGAGAACTATACTCGAAGAGTGAGCCGTATCACGCACTCCGAAGTGAATCCCACTCCTGTCAGCGCACCGAAATTGATCGCGTGGTCAGGTCAGTTAGGAGCGGAGCTGGGGATTGCTCCCGCGACCGCCCCGGATACGATCTCAGTTTTGGCCGGAAATCGAATTTTGCCTGGTATGCGCCCGTATGCCTATCGTTACGGCGGACATCAGTTCGGTCATTGGGCTGATCAGTTGGGCGATGGACGGGCGATTACGCTGGGAGAGGGGATGACGCCGAACGCAGGCGCGTATGAATTCCAGCTCAAAGGCGCCGGACCCACACCTTACTCCCGTCGTGCCGATGGTCGAGCCGTTCTTAGGTCTTCGGTCCGGGAGTACCTCTGTAGCGAGGCGATGCATTTTTTAGGAATACCCACCACCCGCGCACTCAGCCTGGTTGCAACCGGTGATCCGGTAGTTCGCGACATGTTCTATGATGGAAACCCTGCAGCCGAACCTGGCGCGATTGTTTGCCGGGTGGCGAGATCTTTTCTTCGGTTTGGAAATTTCGAGATTCTCACCGCTCATGAGGAACCGGAACTCTTACGTATACTCACCGACGAACTGCTTCGCGAGCACTATCCTGAAATTGATTCGAACGGTGAAGACCGTTATGGATTGCTCCTCGATGAAATCGCGCGCCGGACCGCGCATTTGGTGACCGGGTGGATGCGTGTGGGATTCGTGCACGGAGTTCTCAACACCGACAATATGTCCGCTCTCGGGCTGACGATTGATTACGGGCCCTATGGGTGGCTGGAACCCTATGATCCGAACTGGACGCCGAACACCACCGATCGCGAGGGCCGTCGCTACCGATTCTCCCATCAACCTCAAATAGTGTTTTGGAACCTCACACGCCTAGCCGAGGCTTGGCTTCCGCTCATTGGGAGTGAAAAACGTGCTGAGGAGAGCCTCGGAGTTTTTCAGAAAACGTTTGGGGACGTCTATAGTTCGATGATGGCGTCTAAAATCGGTTGGACCGAGTCCTTAGATCAAAATGGGCACGGAGAGTTCGTCGGTGAGTTGTTTCCGCTCCTCCAAGCAACGGATACCGACTACACGATATTCTTTCGTTCGCTTGCTCAAGTGTCGATCGATGAAAATCAAGAAGATGAGAATTTGGTTCGCCCGCTTCTAGACGCGTTTTATGATCGAGATCAATTCGAGCGAGGGGTTCGCGCGCGCTGGATCGCTTGGCTCAGGGAATACGGTAAACGTTCGAGGGAAATGGGTGTTCAGCCCGAATCACGGACCCGGCTCATGAATTCAGTGAATCCGAAATATGTTTTTCGAAACTACCTCGCAAGTCGCGCAATTGAGGCGGCGACGGCGGGAGACTACTCGGGAATCGATCGACTCTACCGTGTCTTGCAGTCCCCGTATCAAGATCAAGCGGGAATGGATGATCTGGCCACAAAACGGCCAGATTGGGCTAAAACCGCTCCGGGGTGTTCGATGCTCTCCTGTTCCTCTTAGATGATTTCTCGGGTGAGTCGCATGGGACTCATGTCCCGTCAGGTGGATTGTTAAACCGGTCTTTGACGGGGTAAAAACGGTCGATCCGATATTTATATGTCGAACTCTGATCGTTTCGGATGGCTGAGGCTCCCAAAAGAAAAAGTCCTAGGGGACGAGATCTTCAATGATCCGATGATCCAGCATCTGCTTCGACAAGAGCAACAAACTCGAGTGAACGAAGTCATCGAGCTGGACCCGATGTGGAAACACGCGCTCCCATTTCGCGCCGAGTTTTCTCAGCCGCTCGCGCGCGCGATCGATGCTTGTAAGAAGAAACTTGAGATCACCGTTCCCGTCGAGATGTTCATCGTTCCGAGCGATGATATCAACGCCGCATTTATCGGTGTCGATGAGAAAACCCAAGCTGCGCGGTTCTATTTCACAGCGGGTGCCATCCAAAAACTCAGTGAAGAAGCGCTGACGGCAGTGGCCGCGCACGAGTTTGGTCATTACGAATTTCATCGCAATGATCGTGAGATTCGACTCTTGGAGCGCAAGTATTTCGGGGATTTGAAACCCGTGCTTCAGATGAAGCTTCGTGCTTGGAGCCGTGCTCGAGAAATCTCGGCTGATCGGATGAGCTTGTTCGTTACGAATTCTTACGATGCCGTGCTCGGCGCACTGTTTCGTGTGAGTTTCGGTATCGATGGTGGATCCTCCGGTGCGGTAAACGGCTACCTTGACGAAGTCGGCGAGAAGATCAAGGTGTCCGACCCGCACGATTTTCCGGACGATTTCTACAGTACTCATCCATTTTCCCCAAGCCGTTTGCTTGCACTGAGGGAGTTCCATCCCGTCATTGCCGATCCGGCTCCGGAGAAAGTTGCTAAGACGAACGAAGTTGTGGATCAGTACCTCTCTTATTTCGAGAACCCATTTGTCTCGAATCCAGAATTGATCTCCAAAGAGGTCAAAAAATGTCTGTTTTACCTAGCCGGAGAATTGATTCTAGTCGACGGCAAGATTGAGGATTCGGAACTCGAAAAACTAAAAACCGCGCTAGAGATCGAAGACGGCAAACGTCGAATGGAAAATCTCGAGCAGGCTGATCCGGAGAACTCGATCCAAGTGATCGAATCCCTCGCGTCTCGCGCAATTTCGAACTTAGAAGGGCGTGAACGTTTTGATTTGTTGAAGTCGCTCATTCTCCTCTCGGCCGCCGATGGCTATTTGTCGGAATCTGAGATCGATATTTTACGGTATGCGACCAATCTTTTTGGATTTGATCAAGAGGTACTCGAAAAAGCGTTTCACTCAGCCGGTATCGGCCAAGTAGAAACCGGTCCCGACAAGGAGCTGCCTCCACGCGCGATGAAGTTAAAAATTGCGATCTGGAAATCCATGATTCGCTCAGATCCGAACCATCCGGCCGGTTACGTCAACGCCGTATTCGATCTCAAGCGATTCCTCACCATTCAGAATCAACGTCGCGAGAGTTTGACGGATGATTCGAAACTCCTAGTTGAATCGCTCAAGATGTCGGTCGAAGGATTTCACGCTGCGCATGCAGCTCCGATTTGTGTGGAGCTTCTCTGCTACTTATACGATGTCCTAGGCGAGGTGGATCCGTTGATTGCGGGCTATCATGAGCACCTCGAAGGCAAGCCGACGCATCTTCAGCGCATTGGAGCGCATCAAATTGCGGCATATGCTTACTTAGAGAAGAACGATCACCGCGGCGCCTGTAACGCATTCTTGAGTGAGTTCTTGCATGGCGAAGGGATTCAGCCGCAGCAGTTCGATACCGTCGGACCGCTCTTGGGAGAGGTGCTCGATGCGGACTCGTTCGACGGACTCGTCGCGACCCCCGAGCAGATCATTCGGTTGGCACAGTCGGTGATCCCGAACCATCCGAAATTCCGCAAGGCCGTGACCGCATCCTCGATACCACCTCAGGCTGCGCAGGCTCCGATGGCAAGTATGGCCCCGGCCATGCAGCAGGCTGGCGTCGCGTTTCAATTCAACGGTCAATCCGTGGATGAGATTGTGGCGGAATACCAAGCCATGATGATGCGGGTTCAAATGGAAGTTCCGCCGATGCATCAGATGACCGTGATTCAGCAGTTGGCCCAAGCTTATGAGCAAGCCATTCAAGCGCTGATGGCGAGAATGAGCGCGTAAATATGGTTTTTTACGGATGGAACAAGAAAAGTGCCGAATGTGGAGAAGAAGGGCGTTTTTGTAAAAAGTGTTCCGCCGAAACGGGGCAGCAAATACGGCACTTGCACTACACGCTCCACATCTATTTCATTTTTACGCACGTGTTTAGATCTCGCTATCAATTCACCTGCATGAATTGTGGAACGGAGGAGGAGTTAGCGTGCTCACCCGAGTTAGGACTGAAGTACGGCGCCCCAGAGATTTCCGTTTTTCGTCGTTATAGCTTGGTAGGTGCACTGTTGGTGTTTGCAGTGGGAGTGTCGATCAACAGAGGTGTGTTCAACCATAAGACTGGCGCAGGTCAGAACGTGCTTGTTGAAAAGGCTGAGTCGCCCAGAGGCGTCGATCAGAATTCGGCCGCCGTTGAGTCAGTAGTGCAAGCTCCAGCGCCTGAATCCGGCAGCTCAGCGATTTCAGAAGGAGTTTCCGAAGCGGATTGGGATGTCCTCCGTCAGAAACTCGCGATCTTGTATCAGGGGAGCGAAGATCGAGATCGACTGGTCTCGAATCATCTCGAGGAGTACAAAAAGGCTATACTGCCGGTACCTGCGAGCTATCGACCGGAAACGGTTAAACGGATCAATGAAAGCCTCGATGAGGCCATCGAAAGCCGTCGGAAACCGGAAAAAACCGCGAATCAGATGTTTTGAATTGGTGAAGCAGGCGTGAACCGATTAAAAATGGGTCGAAGGGAATCTTCGACCACATGCCCCCAGCAAAACAAGCTCAAGAAACCGAGTCTTCCGCTTTTAAGAATTGGATCAACGCCGATGTCGTCAAGCGCATCAGTGGTTCCATTCAGAAAGCCTACCCGGCTTTTGATCATAGTTCCTTCAAACGGGTATCCGCTAAGCTTGGACCATTCGAGCTCAAAGCGCGCGTGCATCTCATTCGAGATGCACTGATCGAGCATTTGCCAAAATCATTTCCTGAGGTCTCTCGCATTCTGCTCGCATCGCTAGAGAATTCTGATCTCGATGGATTCGAGCTCTGGCCGTATTCCGAGTTGATCGCGCATCGGGGATTAGAACATCCAACGATCGCATATCGCGCACTTAAGAAACTGACTCCTCGTTTTACGAGTGAGTTTGCGATTCGCCCTTTCCTCAATCTATATCCGGATGAAACGCTCGCGTTTCTTCAAAGTTGTGTGGATGATTCGTCTGTTGATGTTCGGCGCTGGGTGAGTGAGGGGACTCGCTCACGTTTACCTTGGGGCGCCCGGCTACCGGCTTTTGTGAAAGATCCTCGTCCAACACTGAAAATCATTGAGTCACTCAAATACGACGACGAGCTCTACGTTCGAAAAAGCGTGGCGAATCACTTGAACGACGTCGCCAAAGACAATCCTGATCAGGTGATTAAGACTCTGTCGCGCTGGAAGCGCGAAGCAAAAAACACCGCCCACGCCGAGAAGATCGAATGGATCACCCGACATGCGCTGCGCACACTGATTAAATCAGGGAACTCCGACGCGATGAAGTTGATCGGAGTGGATGGTGACGCGCAGATCGAGCTTGGCTCCTTGGAACTCGCGCGTAAGCACATCCGCATGAACGAGAAACTCGAGTTTCGTTTCGAGATCGCGTCCAAGTCCAATCAAGAGCAAAAGCTCGTGATTGACTACGTGATTCATCATCGCAAGTCGAATGGCAGTACATCGCCCAAGGTGTTCAAGCTCAAGACGTTTGCGCTTCCGGCTCGCGGTAAGCTTTCGATTGCAAAACAACATTCCGTCAAGCCGATCACCACGCGGAAATACTACTCGGGCATGCACGGTCTGGAGATCCAGGTGAATGGCCGTATTTTGGCCCGTGTCGATTGGAAGCTCTCGGTCGAATGAAGATGCATGCGAGCCTTGAGAATTACCGAGAGCTCTTGTCCAAGGTCGATGCAAAATTCGATGAGATCTCGAGCCGGCATCCACATGCGTTTGCGTGCCGCAAAGGGTGTCACTCATGCTGTGCCCCGGGGTTGACGATCAGTTCGGTCGAGCGAGCCTCGATTCATGAATATTTGAGCGAGCGTCCAAAACTTGTTGAGTACTTGCGGGAGTTGGAGAAATCGAACCCTCATCGAAATACTCGTTGTTCGTTTTTGGGCGAGCAAGGGGATTGCGGTGTCTATGAGGTCAGACCGCTCGTGTGCCGAAGTCACGGCGCCCCGATCACGTTCAAAAACTCACGTGCAGAGCGAGCCAGAGACGTGTGCCCGCTTAATTTTACGGATCAGTCACTGGATTCCCTGGATTCGGCCGATTGCCTGGATATCGATACCGTGAACACACTCCTCTCGCTCGTCAATCGTCAGTGGGAAACTCAAGCCGGTGTGGAGACTCAGAGGTTTGACCTGAAGTTGCGCGCTGTACTCGAAGCTAGTGCAATAGAATCAGGCAGCGAAAATTAAAAAGGCCCGCATCGTCATCGCGATGCGGGCCCCTTTTCTGAGAAATATTTGACTACTGCTTGATCGCCGTCTTGAAATAGTCAGCAATCGTAAATGAGTCGACCTGGATCGCATCGTCATTGAGACGAACACTCTCGGCGATGCTTTCGAACTCTTCTTTTGTAATCACATTCGCAGCTACCGCAGCTTCATAGAGTTTTGCGGCCGGCTGTTTTTTGATCACGCCTTTTTTCACTGCGCGACGAGCCTTACGGGCGACTTCCTCGCTTGAGATCGTGAGACGAAACGCTTTTTCCATTTTTGCAAACGGGTCGTTCGAATTCGTTGGGTGGAAGATTCCTGCCGTCATTCGATCGCGCTGTTCTCCCGGAGTTTGAATGAGCTCAGCAAGTTTGAATTCGAGATCGTCCGAGGCGTTGCGTCCAATGGGGCTCAGATTCCACCACCAGCGAACCGGATACTTGAACAAGAGATTCAGTACCGGAGCTTCGAAGTTCGCGAACAAACCGTCGAAACCACGCTGCACTTGATGAAACGCGTACTCCAGCGACCAGATGAGGAATGGCTCGTCTTCTTTCTTACGACCTTCGTACTCGAAACGCTTGAGTGCAGCAGTCGCGAGGTACATACCGGCCAAAACATCGGCAAAGCGACCCGTCGTCTTGCCCTTGGTCTTGAGCTTGCCGCCCATCGTGACCATAGCGAGGTCGGCGAGGATGGCGAACACGGCAGAAGTCCAGGCGAGCTTGCGGTAGTACGGGCCGGTGACCCCGCCTTTGAACGGAATCACGAGCCAACCGCGGGTGAGTGTCAAGAGCACGGCGCGGAACTTGTTGCGGACCATGTGACCGACGTGACCGAAGAAAGCGGCGTCAAATGCAGGGAGATCATTCGCATCCACGGCGTTCACTTCTTTGACCGCGTATGGGTGAGCACGGAGTGCGCCCTGGCCGAAGATGATCAGCGTACGAGTGAGGATGTTAGCGCCTTCGACCGTGATCGAGATCGGAGTCGATAGGTAAGCGCTGGTCACCAAGTTCTTAGGACCGCGCGTGATTGCCGCACCTCCCAGAATGTCCATCGCATCATTCACGCAGACCCGCTGAGCTTCGGTGAAGTAGTACTTCATCATCGCTGTAACGACCGGCGGTTTGATACCGCTATCGAGTGCGCCGAGCGTGTATTTTCGGCCAGCTTCCATCAGGTAGGAATAGCCCGCGAGGCGAGAAAGAGGCTCTGCGATACCTTCGAACTTGCCGATCGACATTCCAAACTGTTTACGAACAACCGCGTGATTGCTCGCGACTCGAGCCATGTATTTCGCGCTCGCAGTAGACTGAGCAGGAAGAGAAATGCCTCGTCCAGCCGCCAGACATTCCATGAGCATTTGCCAACCTTGGCCCGCCTTTTCAGGCCCGCCGATGATGGCGTCGATCGGAACGACGACGTCTTTGCCCAAGGTCGGGCAGTTGTAAAACGGAACGCCGAGTGGATCATGCCGGCGAGTGAGATCCACGCCGGGCGTGCTGGCTGGAATGAGAGCGCAGGTGATACCGGCGTCTTCGCCCTTGCCGAGGAGATTGTCGGGATCGCGCAGGCGGAACGCCAGGCCTACGACGGTCGAAACCGCGGCCAACGTGATCCAGCGTTTGTTCCAGTTCAATCGGAGATAGAGTTTTCCGTCGTCGCCTTTGAAAACCGTGCCACTCGAGGTGATCGAACCGGCATCGGAACCAGCGTGTGGTTCAGTCAGTGCGAAACAAGGGACTTCTTCGCCGCGAGCGAGGCGAGGCAGGTAGTGATCTTTTTGTTCCTTGGTTCCGTAGTGAAGCAAGAGCTCGGCTGGTCCCAGGGAGTTCGGCACCATGATGGTGATGCAGAGAGCCGGTGAGCGAGAGCCCACTTTTTCGAGAACAGCAGAGTGGGCGAGAGCGGAGAATCCGAGGCCGTCGTATTCTTTTGGGATGATCATGCCCCAGAAGCGTTCTTTTTTGACGAATTCCCATGCGGCAGCGGGGATGTCGCGTTGTTGGTGAATGTCCCAGTCCGTCACCATGTCGCAAAGTTTTTGAACGGGTCCGTCGAGGAAGGCTTTTTCTTCGGCGGTGAGCTCGGGATATTTCTGCTCCATGAGTTTGTCGAAGTTGGGTTTACCCGAGAAGAGTTCGGATTCCATCCAAACGTCGCCTGCCTCGAGTGCCATACGCTCGGTGGGCGAAATTTTCGGGAGAAAGTTTTTCATGATCTTCATCACCCAAGAAGTGATGAGGAGTCTTCGGATTGGAGCGACTCCGAAGATCACAAAAATTCCGACCAAGATCCCGTAGCAGAGTGGTTCTGCGCCTGATCCATAAAGGACCAGTCCCGCGAAGATCGTCCAGATCCAGAGAGGTGCTCCCGTGAATCCGAGAATCAGAAAACCCAGCACTGCGCCTAAAGCCAGTAACGACATCATATTGTCTTCCATCATGAAAACAATCGTACCGGAAAACGGTGGAATTCCATAGAGTCGCGAAGATTTGTCGAAGTTTTTCCGAAGTTTCAATATTGAAAAAGTGTGTGATTTTTCACTCACTTCGATGGACAGGATTCCTCGGTCGGGTGCCCGCGTAATTCCGTCGCTCTCGGGATCATTTTTGAAACACAAAACGCTGTTTTTCTGAGTCTAGGCGGGTAAGATGCGGGTGTTCTTTTATCGCACCCACAGAAGGCAGGTCCTTATGTCAAAACAGGTCTTGATCATTGGCGGCGGTTTCGCAGGTTTGAATGCCGCCAAGCGCCTGGCCGGAGATCCTCGCGTCCGGGTGACTCTCGTGGATCAGCGAAATCATCACCTCTTTCAGCCACTGCTCTACCAAGTCGCGACTGCAGGATTGAACCCGGCCGATATCGCCGTCCCGATCCGCGCGCAGTTTTCCCGGGACGAAAACGTCGCCGTTCATCTGGGCAGAGTCGAACAGGTGAATCTGCGTGATAAATGGATTTCTGGAGAAGACGGCGTTCACATTCCTTATGACTATCTAGTGATCGCCTGTGGTGCGCAGCACAGCTATTTCGGGAAACCCGAGTGGGAAGAGTTCGCCCCCGGCCTGAAAACTCTTGAGCAAGCGACAGAAATTCGACGCCGCATCCTATCAGCGTTTGAAAAAGCTGAAAACGAAATCGATCCTGCCGTTCAACGATCCCTGCTGACATTCGTGGTTGTGGGTGGGGGACCTACGGG
This sequence comes from Pseudomonadota bacterium, assembly GCA_027485695.1. Taxonomy (GTDB): domain Bacteria; phylum Bdellovibrionota; class UBA1018; order UBA1018; family UBA1018; genus JAIXQO01. Next base: position 632,818 of record JAIXQO010000002.1, on the reverse strand, counting down.
AGTCGAGCTTGCCGGAGCCATTGCCGATATCAGCCGCAAGGTACTTGTTCGGGATTTTCGTCGCATCAACCCGGCCTCGGCGCGGGTCGTCTTGGTCGAAGCCGGACAAAGGGTCCTGGTCTCATTCGACGAGAAACTATCTGCTCGGGCGGCTCGCGACTTAGAACGACTCGGCGTCGAACTTCGCAGCGGGGTTCGTGTCACGGAGATCGATTCGAACGGCGTGAATATCGGAAAAGAACGGATTGAGGCCAAGAGTGTTTTTTGGGCGGCCGGCGTTCAGGCTGCTTCCATCGCGCGAAAACTCGGCACCGAACTCGACCCCGCCGGTCGCGTAAAAGTGGTCTCGGACCTGTCCATCCCCGGTCATCCGGATGCATTCGTAGTGGGTGATCTTGCTCACGTTGCTTGGACCACGGATCGAATCGTTCCCGGACTTGCACCAGCTGCGATCCAAATGGGACGGTTGGCCGCGGAGAATATTCTAGCATCGATCGATGGAAAATCTCGGGAGTCATTTCGCTATTTCGACAAAGGTCTGATGGCGACGATTGGTAAGAACAAGGCGATTGTCCAAGCAGGTCAGCTAAAATTCGGCGGCTATATCGCCTGGCTGGCTTGGCTATTCATCCACATTCTCTATCTGATTGGATTCAGGAGCCGAGTGGCGGTCTTGTTCGGTTGGATATGGAGTTACGTGTTTTCAAAGCAGGGCGCGCGTCTGATCACGAACCGCGATTGGAAAAGTTAGAAGTCACCCGACGGACGCAGATGACGTCGGTTCAATGACGAGATTCGTTCGGCACTTATCGCAAAGATCCGACATCGGAAACTCATGTTTTGACCGCACGAGTGCGACCGGTTGATTGCAAGCGGGACAAGTAGCGGATCCGCCTTGGATCACGCTTTTCTGATTCATCAGGTAGAAGAATACGATCGGCGAAGCGATCAAGAATCCGGGTACGAGTACCCAATGAATCGGCGGAATGGGAACGGAAACGACCGCCGCCCCGAAACACATCGCCGCCCATTTGACCGCCCGCTTGGAGCGGCCCTGAGGATCCCATTCCAGGATCGTGAGCTCCCCGGGTGCGGATTTCTTGCGGTCTTCCGTGTAGACCTGAACAGCGAGCTTCTTTTCGACCTGGTGAGGATGGGGAGTGCTCATGATTTGGTCATATGCCCGTCGGTGCGCCTTGGAAACCATAAAGTGTGAGGCGCAAGACGTCCGAATTTGACTAGTTGAACGCTACCGTTTGTTCGCCACTCGGAGTAGAATCAAGGAATGGTTTCTAATCGAGTATCCACGTCCCGCAAACGCGAAGACGCACGCGTCCAGGCGGTCATTCGTCGAGACGTGCGATCGAATGGTGCGTTCGTATATGCGGTAAAAACGACGGGAATCTTCTGTCGTCCTTCGTGTCCGGCACGGCCGAATCCTGAGAATATCGTGTTTTTCGATAACGCTGTTTCTGCGCAAACAGGTGGATACCGAGCCTGCAAACGTTGTCGTCCCGAAGTTCCGCTCGCTCATGCGGCGGCTCACGGCACGCGGGCAGTTTTGGAACGAGCCCTGAGAAAAATGAAATCCGGAAACTATCACCGCGAAGGTGAGACCCTGTTCGCGGAAAAACTCGGGATCGGGGGGCGTCAGCTTCGAAGGATTTTCGAGGCGCAGCTCGGGATCTCTCCCAAGCGCTATGCCGATGAACTCCGGTTGCAGTCAGCGTTCAAGCGGGTTCTGCACTCCGATCAACCATTCACCGAGATCAGCGAAGCCTGCGATTTCGGCTCGATTCGAAGGTTTAATTCCGCATTTAAATCTCGTTTTCAAACCTCGCCCACCCGAGCGAGAGCTCAGGCCAAGAATCCCCGAAAGGTGTCCAAATGAGTACCCCAAATCTGCTGAAACTATTCTTGCTCGCGATGATCTGGAGTAGTTCGTTCTTGTTCATGAGAATGGTCGTTCCAGTACTCGGCCCATTCCCAACGACGTTTTGCAGGGTTTTGTTGGGTGGTGTTGTGCTTTGGATCTATGTAGCAATGCGAGGTGAGAAGCTCCGTTTTCGGGAACATGGTTGGGACTATTTTTTCATCGGCGCTATCGGCACGGGTATTCCGTTTTGTCTCTATGCCTATGCTTCTCTGCACATTCCGGCCTCCATCTCGGTGATCCTGAATTCCAGCGCGCCTCTGTTTGGGGCTCTCCTCGCGTGGGTGTTCTTGGGTGAGAAATGGACGCGGATAAAATTGTTGGGACTACTCGTGGGCTGGGGTGGTGTGATGCTGGTTGCTTGGAAAGGTAGCCCTCATTTCAGTCACGAGGGATGGTTAGGCGTGGGTGCTTGTCTTTGTGCTGCGTTTTTCTACGCCTGCTCCGGTACCTATCTGAAAAAACGAGGAGGAAAACTCGCACCGTTCGCACTCTCCGCAGCGAGCCAGCTTTCGGCTGCGGTTCTCCTTATGCCGATCGCCTTTTACACGGGTTCGATTCCCGAGCAGATCTCCGCGAGTTGGTTAGTGCCACTCCTTGTGCTATCGCTCGTCTGCAGTGCACTGGCGTACGTGCTCTATTATGGGCTCGTGAAATCGGTCGGTCCCGCCAAGGCGCTCATGGTGACGTTTCTCATGCCGGTTTTCGGGATGATCTGGGGAGCGGTGTTTCTCGGTGAGACCATCTCGGTTGCGATGGTGGTGGGAGCTTGTTTGGTGGTCGGCGCTATTTTCTTACTTTCTCGGCAGAAGGCAAACTAAAGGATTCTCTCATGGCACTTGAAAAACTTTTTCCAACGACGATCTATCGTTCCAAGCCGACTCGCGCGATGGCCAAGCAACTCGTAGAGAGATTGGTAAGGGAGTCCTATGCGTTTCGAGAGATCGATTCGCCTGGAAAAAAATGGTCGAAGCAAAATTATGAGGGTGGTTACACTTCGTACTCGAGCGTGACAGATTTACCTTTTCGTTCGAGTGAATTTGCGCGCCTGAAAAAATGGATCGATGGTGAGGTAAAAAAATATGTTCGTGCGCTCGAGATTGAACTCCCAGACGGCAAACTCGAGATGGCGACCTGCTGGATTAACATCATGGGCAAGCACTGCTACCACGCCTACCACCTGCATCCGCTCTCGGTCATCAGTGGCACGTTCTACCTGCAAACGCCCCCGGGATCGGGCGCGTTTAAGATTGAGGATCCACGTATTCAGTCGTTTATGAACACGCCGCCACGCACGTTGTCCGCCAAACGGGACAACCGCCGATACCTTGATATCCAGCCTGAACCAGGTGAATTGCTCCTGTTCGAAAGTTTCTTGAAACATGAGGTAACGCCGAACCGTTCCTCGCAGGACCGGATCAGCGTGAGTTTCAATTACGATTGGATTCGCTGAATTCAGCGATACTGGAATATGACTGTTTGCGTCATATCGATGTTTCTTTTGGATTTAATGGGGATGTTTTTTTTCGCTGGCACTTTGGTTGCGCGCTGAGTAGAAGCGGATCCAAGTTTTACATCGAAAGGACTTCCCATGATCAAGGCAGTGTTCGCTCTGTTGGTAGGTAGTGTTGCAGTTTCTGGCGCATACGCACGCGAGGCAGCTCGTATTTTGACTTGTACCGGAGCTCCTTACAGCGACCTTCGTACGATCGAAATCACGAGTTACCGTACGGCTGACTTCAAAGACGTCGACCTCAAAGGCCGTTGCACTCTGACGACCTATGACTACAGGGGTTTCATCACGTTCACCGAAGGCCGTCCTTGCGCGGATTTCGAAAAACTTCTCACTCCAGTGGACCCAATGCAATCCGAAGGATCCATTTACGGTTATTCTGATTTCTTGGATGTGCCAGGCGTCGTTCGCCTCCCTGAGTACGGTGTGTACCGCGCGCTCGTGATGGAAACCGCGAAAAGCTTCGCAGTCTACAAACGCGATATGTGTGACGGCGCTCCATCGACCTTTTCGTTGAATTGCACGTTCAGCCCTGAGTTTCTTCAGTAAGATTTGAATCATTTCAAGATTCGGTTAAGCTCCGGTTCTCGCAAGGGAACCGGAGTTTTTTTTATTTTGGGTCTTCGTGGCCCTTCTCAAAAAAGGGATGAACCATGGAATCGATCGAAAACAGAACTGACACTCACTCCAAGAAGTTTCCGGATCATTTGCAACCGGGTTGGCGAGAACGTCTCAAAGGCGAGGTCGACGAGCCCTATTTCAAATCCCTGATGGAGTTCATGCGACGGGAATACGCGCGGGGCGCGGCAGTATATCCGACGCGTGAAAACATCTTTCGCGCCTTTCAAGAAATCGATTTCGACGACGTGAAGGTCGTCATCATCGGTCAAGATCCATATCACGGAGCCAATCAAGCGATCGGTCGATCATTCGCGGTTCCGAATACGCTGTTTCCGAAACCTCCGAGCCTTCAGAATATTTTAAAAGAGCTTCGTGCTGATATCGGCGCCACGCCCGCGCCTGAGGCGTCCGAGCTCGGTGGCTGGGTTTCCCAAGGGGTGTTTCTCTTGAATGCAGTCCTCACGGTCAGAGCCGGCGAAGCGTTCTCACATCGTGATCAAGGTTGGGAAACGTTCACAAACCGCGTGATCGAAAAACTCGGCGCTCGACCCGAGCCGATGGCGTTTATTCTCTGGGGCGCGGCCGCTCAGTCCAAGCGTTCTCTCATTGGGCCTCAACATTTCCGCGTGGAGTCGCCTCATCCGTCGCCACTCTCGGCGCATCGCGGATTTTTCGGTTCTAAGCCGTTTTCGCGCGTGAATGAGTTCTTAGCGAGCCAAGGCAAGACGCCGATCGATTGGGCGCGGGTTGGATAGATCTACCGATCCGTCCATCCAAGCACGATCGCGATTGAAACTGCGAACAAACAGAGTGCTTCGATTCTGCGCAAATTCGTCGCGTAACGGTGACTGAATACTCCACCGGCCAATGACACTCCGATGGCCACTGCGATGAGCGCAAGCCCGGTCCCGCGAACTTCCATCGGATTCGCTTGCAGCGCCCAAGTGGAATAGACGGCGAGTCTTACGCCATCAACGACGACCGAAATAAGTGGAGTTTTCGAATGCAGCCCGGCGCCCGCGCCCGTTAGAAACGCTCTCAAAGTCTCGTTTTGCGGTTCTCTTACGCTACTCAAGGCTACCGATGTCCGAACGATCCAAAGAGAACCCACGAGGACTGAGAGCGCCTTCATGGCAAATATTTTTCCCGCAAATGGATAGAGCGTGAGGAGCGGCATGGGAACTAAGAATGCCAGGATTCCCGCACCGAGGAGTGCTGCGAGGGCGGCGAGACCGAGATCTGCTAAGGAAATTTCGCCCGCCGGTTGGGCAAAGAAAGAGAGAATGGACCGGATCAGGTGAAGAAGACCGGTCAAAAAGAGCGCGATCTCAAGCGTGAGAGGGAAAGCGAGAGCTGCGGTCAGAAGTGCGGAAAGCATCTCTCAAAGATTAGCGGTTCCGCGTCGTCTTGAGAAATGCTTTCCGTGTCATGAGAAATCGTCTCAGTACGTCACCCCTTTAGTCGTGGCACCCCGATTCCAGGCTCGAGAGGTAGGCTCCCGGCAAGGTAGCGGCGGTAAAACCGCAGGCGGACATTTCATTCACAGCTTGAGTGACGCATTCACGAGAATGATCAACGACCCCTCCAGTCCAGTCGTCATAGAGGTGAACCACCTCGAGTTGAGAAACGACGTCTTCGGTTTGAGCGGTCATCTGACAAAGGAGCGATCCGTAGAAAGATCCTGCATAAGAGCCGCTGGTGAACGCTTTGCGTCCGCATCCGTTTCTAGAGCCCTCGATCGCCTTGCGAAGCGAGTCGAGGTAGCCTTTGAAAAATCCGCGAACAAGTTCAGTCTCAGATCCCGCGCCCAAGGCCGGTGGTTTCACCGCGCGATTCACGCGGAGAAGTGCGTCCTGGTAGGCATCGAGATCTGCGCAACCTCCGACCGCAATCGTACGATCGTAGATTCGCTGGGAAATGAGGATCCCGTTGCGCTCGCCCATTTCGTAACCTTCGCGATAGCGCACGGAGCCGCTTTGCGATGGGGGAGTTACGACGACTGGAGGCGCTGGCGGCGTTACCACAGGCGGTGGCACGACGACGACGGGGGGTGCGGGGACTTCGGGGTCAGGAGTGGGGGCTTTCTTTCCCATGGCGTTCGCGCTGGTCATCGCCAAGGTTCCGAGCAGGATGACAGCAATTCGGTGGCAGGTCTTCGTGCTTTTCATAGGGGGGTTCTCCATTTTTCCTGAGGTGGGTTAGAGCACCGAATACACTTGGTCGCCGAGTCGGAGGAAACCGTCGCGGATCGGTACATCGGATGGGACGTAGCAGTCTTGGCGAACAGTGTTGTCAAACGTCTCGGAAAACCAGCCTTCGGTGTAGGCCGCACATCCAGGGAATCCGACCGTTGCCGTGTACACGTACTCGGCTTTGCAACCCATCACCAGAGAGCTGCCGCAGAAAGGAAGCGGAGGCTGTGAAATGAATCCTGGGTCAAGAAGGCCACCGACGGCGAGGCTTGCCGCGCAGTAACCTTGCGCCGAGATTTTTCCGATCGCCGTACCGGCGCTGAAGCAAGCCGTTCCGCAACGGTCGTAGATCGCGTCGACGCTGTCATAAATTTGCTCTGTGTAACCGAGATAGAAACAGGCCGCGAATTCGCCTCCCGTAGCCGGACGGGCGAGTGGGGTCTCGCTGATGATCTGTGCGAGACGGTCGACTTGGGTACACACGTTTCCGAGCCTGGCCCACACCGCATTCACAATGCGAGCGGCGTTTCTAGCTCCCATGGTTCGCCCCATGTTGCCGGCGCTTCCGGCCGCGAAACATCGAGCTCGCGTCATATAGGGCGCGGCTTCGACTTCGGTGGTTATACCTCCGATGATTAACATGAGTCCCGCTAACGCTCCCCAGATCATTCGGTGATTTCTTCTCGACATTGATTCATCTCCTATTGTGGAAAAATCCGTTGGTCTCGAACTGTCTCAAGCGCCTGGGTGTAAAAAACGGGGACGAGGCGCCCTCGATGGTTTGGGAGATAAGCTCGAAATATGCCAAGAATTTTCTTGCCACGCGTCAAGCGCAAAAGGACTGCGAAGCCGCATATAAAGCGGCTCTCTTATCGACACGAAGTGTAATGATTGAGAGACCCGAGGAGTCGAATTGTCCAGAGAGGTCGAAGTGACACCTAAAAAGGCGCGATCAGCTGGTGCCGATTTCTTCGCCCAGGCGAACGAGCGATTCAAAACCTTCTCGCGTGCGCGTGAGGAGATCGGCCGAGGCGTGGAGTTTTCCTTTTTCGGCGATCAGGATGACCGTCGATCCGCCGAACTGAAAATAGCCTTTTTCGCTGCCGCGTTTGAACGGCTCCGATTTAGAGTGAGTTTGTTGAATGCGGCCGACAAACAGAGCACCGACTTCGATGTAGGCAAGGCGGCCGAAATTCTGTGTCTCCAAGATCGAGACGCTGCGTTCATTCGTGAACAACAAATCGCCTTTTTTGGAAATGGCAATCGGGTGCACGGACTCGAGCGGTCCGGAGCAGGTCCATTCCTTGAGGGTCTTGCCGTTGTCTGGGAAATGAAAACGGTGGTAATCGACTGGGCAGAGGCGAGCGAGAAAAAGTGTCCCGCCCTCGAACCGCTTGGCCTCTTCGTCATCAGCCAGGAGATCTTTGAGGCGGATCGTGGCGCCTTTGATCGGAAGGTCGAACTCGCCGCTGATCGAATCAAACACGAAGTAGCGTCCTTCGGCGAACGCACCCATTTTGTTCGAGCCGTCTGGAAACGAGCGCGCACCCGGAACGAATTTCCGGATAAAAAAGTCGTTAAAGGTCGGGTAGTCGATGTTCTCGAATTCTCGCATCGGTATGGAAAAATCGCGGATGAAACCCGGGATAGAGCGAGCACTTAAGCCCAAGTCCATCCACTTGCCATAAAGCCGGCTGATGGTAGCGCGGGTCAGGATTTTTTCTCGGACGTAGGCAAAAAGCGGGTTTTCATACGCTGCCGCGATGAGCTTGCCGCCCAAGACTTTTTCCGAGAACCATTCATTTCGGCTTCGATCGAAAACTCTGACCATAGTTGTGGTCTGTTTTTATCACGATGGGCGGAGCGGGTCAGGCGATATTTTTGTTTCCTACGCCCCTCCAATCCACTCAGACCGTAGCTCCTGCAGCTGGACCGCTTTTTCGAAATGGTGGTCGGTGGGTTGCGGACATTGATCCTGCGCTGCTAGGGCAAAGGCGATTCGAATCGCTTGATGTTTCCGCCTCAGGCTCGGCCAGGCATTCTTTCGGAGTTCGGACCGGAACTTGGGTTCCCAACGTTCCTCGAGTTCAAGTGCATTCATTTTACCGGGCGCCTGACCCCAGTGACAAAGCGCGTGCGAACGGTCGGATTCGATTTGGTCGCGGAGACTGGAGAGCGAGGTCTCTCGTTTCCCGTCGTCTCGAAACGGGATGAGGAGGGGGATGCGATCCAAGATGGGGCTTGGGATTCGCTTTTGATAGCGCAGCACTTCGACCGATCCGCAGACACAACCGGATTCGCCGGAGCGGGTCCGTTCGCGGCGAACACCACCACATCGACACTCGTTAGAGGTCGCGATGAACAAGAACCTGGCCGGTTCCTCGAACGAGCCCTGCGAGTGTGAACTCGAAATCTTACCGCGCTCCAGCGGTTCACGAAGTGTTTCCAGCGCGGACTTGGACCATTCCGCCCACTCGTCAGCGACGAGTACGCCTCGGTGCGCTTGATGGAGTAGTCCATCGGCATTTTTTCCGATCAAGTCCTGAGGACGCGCTTGAGTGGGGATGCGAACAAGCGGCGTTTGATCGGAGAGCCCTCGAATGAGAAGTTCGGCTCGGACCTCCGGACGCGGTTTTTCAAGCAGCGCCTCGATCCATTCGAGCGGAAATGATTTGCCTTGGCCGCGAGCACCGAACAAGAACAGTGAGAGATGTGCTCCAAGTGAGAGCCTCAGTGACTGAGCGAGCGTTCGGTGAAGCGTGACGTTCGGTAGGCTCAGTATTTCAGTGCTCTGGTCGCCGAGCTGAATCCACTGATCCCACTCTACGGGGCTCAGATTTCCGTATGCCCACGCCTGTAGATCTCTCAGGTTTGATGCGAAATAGAGGAGCGGGGTTTGCGTGGGTTTGAGTGCTCTGAATGTCATTCTTGCGATGGTTTCATCGGCTCTCGGCAATACTAACGCTCGCCCCGGCTCGCGGAGGGATTGCGCGATCAATTGCGGAGTATGCGAGCAAGAGAGGAGTTCTCCTTGAAGGGAGAGACCGCCGATCGACCAGCAGTTCACGGGAGTTTTTGTTTCCCTTTGATCGATGAGAATTTGAAGCGCAAGCGGGACCGCCCAATTCGCGAGATCAAAGTCGGAAGGTTCAGGATGGAGGATAAATTGGAGTTTCTTACGCGGAAGCTTGAGGCTCTGTGCGCGAAATGCACTGATGAAGAGTTCCCTCAGGTGCACGGCATGACGGGTTTCCGCGCCGCTGACAAAAATCGATGGTAGACCCAGGATCGATCCGGATTCGATGGAGATGCGTTCGTTTTTTCGGGTGGCGCGACCGATGCTTTGAATGGTGATTGGCATAGTCGGACCAGTGATAGCGAAAAAAATGCCAGAAATACTCGCGATTCAGCCCTTTAGGGCGTCGCGTTTTCTTTGGGGTGAGCGGTTTTTCGGATGAGCGTAATTTTTTACCTCGGTCCATCCTGGACCTCCGCCCTTTGGGCGCGTACCGCGTGAAAATAGGCAATCCTGCCTATTTTTTGAGGAGGACGTCGCGTGCGCGGTTGATGGCCTCGGCGATCGCCTGCGCGTCTTTCCACGGTTGGCTGCCGGGGGGGCCCATGAGATCCGGGTGGTACCGTTTCATCATAGTTTTGTAGGCGCGTTGAATCTCGGTAGCGGATGCGTTTGGGTTCACGCCGAGGATTTCGTGTGGAGGCGCATCGGTACGGAATCCGGTCAGAAGGGCGGGACCTCGTGCGCGCTCTTGCTCACGTGCCTTGAGTTGAGCGTCGAGTTCACGAAACGGTTGATGTGTTTCCGAGCGCCCATGCGGATCTCTGCGGAAATTGCTGTTCGACGCGGAGTCGGTGAACTTCTTGAGTAAAAGGAACCCAAGAAAGATGGGAACACCGGCGTAAACCAAATAGAAGTTCTGAACCAGCCACTCGCGCAATCGAATTTCTCCTCGTCAGCGGCTGCCTCAGCCGCAGGGCCTGATGATTGAAAGCGAATCCTTTATGACTTTTTGGGATTCGTTTCAGTCGTTCTGGGTTGTCTCTGATTTTCTCACACTCCCAGACTGTTTTGCCAGAGTGACGGTTGGATGGAGTGAGCCGGTTTGCTATCGCCGGGAAGAGTGGATGGCGTTGATCGATGAGCGGCTAGCCTTCCCGCGCAGTGAGATCGAGTGGTTCCGCTTGGAGTGGACAGAAAAATGGCGCTCGATGGGCGTGGATCCGACTTCATGGATGGAGGAGTTGCTGTTTAATTCGAAACGCGCGGGAGATGTGACTTCTACCTGGATACGCTGGGGAGGGTGGGTTCACTTGACCCATTCCACCGGTATTCATTGGTGGGGCGTACGTGGCGTCTGGGACCGATTGTTAAAGCTGCTTGCACAAGCTTCTGGATGTTCGGAGTGGATGGCTCGACTTTTCCGAGAGCTGGGATTCGCATCGCTCGTCTTATTTGCGGCCATGTTGGTGGGAATGAAACCGGGATTTTTTCGCCCGATGGTTTTGATGTTGTTTCGAGGTTTTGCCCGTCGAAGTGGCGGCGAGTTTTCCCGCATCGCCGTGATCCTGTTTTTTCTCGCGGTAGAGTTTATTTGGATCGGACGCGGAAATCTATCTGGGGGTGCCCACTATGCGGCGGCACTCCTCGGAGCCTGGTGCGGATCAGAGTTGGCGCACGAACGAGGTGAGCGAGGATGGCGAGAGCACGGTCGGGTGAGTCTCTACTCCTGGCTGACATGCCTGCCGTTTGAGTGGATGGAGGGGAGAGTGAACCCGGTTACGCCTTTGATCAGTTGGATCTCAGTGCCCCTCCTGGCCGGGTGGGTTTTTCCTTTTGCGCTGGTGATGGTGATCACTGAATTCTGTTTTGGATTCGGCCAAGAATGGCTGGGCGGAGTCTGCTCAGTATTATCGATAGGAATATACGCGTCGACTGAGTTCTTGAGCCGTATGGGAATCATCCATCAGGTTTCGGGTCCAGCGTGTTTGGGCGCGTTTCTAGGGGCGGTCGTTTTGGTAGCGATTCTTCAAGGGCGATTTCTAAAAGGCCGTTTGAAAAGAGCCTAAAACGAGCTGAATACGAGGTCTTTTTGGACACATGCCTACTTCTCGGGGCGCGTTAAAAAAAGATGATTTAGGACTCAATATTGTACTAAAATAGTAAGGTACTTGGGGGATTCCGATTCATGTCCGTTTGTGGAAGGGCCTTCTCATTTTTGTTGTTAGGCGTTCTCGTGACGTCTTGTCTTCCGGGCGTCGAGCCTAAGAAGAGCACGACCTCGTCGATCTCATACTGTGAGATCGCGGAAAACCAACTGGGCAGTCTCTCGGGACGTTGGCGTTCGCTTCCGATCCCGGTCGCGTTTCGCGCTGATCAATTCACCAAAGCCGAAATGCAGCAGATCGTTTTTGCCGTAAACGTTTGGAATCGTTTTTTTCTCAAAGTCCATAAAGTGAATCTTTTTGATATCGGAACCGAAGACAGTCCTCGTCAATCGACGCTCAATCGCTCTGCTTCGCTTTGTTCGAAATCGATCGTGGATGGCACCGGGACTTATACCGGCGAAGTCGTCATCTATAAAAATATGAAATGGCCGTACACCAACGCACGTAGTGCGATCGCGTTCACGGAGTACTGCCGCCGATCGGCGAATCCTATCTTAGAGATGCACGTCGCGAACATCGATATTAACTACGAAGATTTCTTTGCTGAAGGAAAACCTCAGCCAGACCTCGTGACGAACATCGTGCACGAACTTGGTCACGTCGCGGGCCTCGATCACAGCTGTAACTCCAAGAGCGAGAGCGACGCCCGGTTTGTTGGTTGCGGAAGTAACCCGACCCAAGAATACCAGGACGCCGTCATGTATCCGTTTGATGCAAGCAGTGCAGGGCAGACTCGCCGCGTGCTTCAGAAAAACGATCAAGCTCGTTCGAACTGCCTCTATGGCGGCGATGCTTATCCTTGGAACTAAAAAGAGCGAGGGCGCTTGAGTTATGCTGCAAAAACCGGCTCCGTGGGGAATTCAAAAAGGTTTTCGCTCGCTCGCAGTTTGTTTAGCGGTCTCTGCCGTCTTTTCGGCTCTCCATCAGACTATTTTCTATCAGGGCGGATTTTTTCGAGCCTTTTGCGCTGTTTGTTTTAGTTTGATCTTGTTCAAGTTTTTAAAACGGCTATTGGGATCGTTCGCGCTGAAAGTTCAAGGAAATGCCCTCGTTTATCTGGAGAGCGCCTTACTCGGCGCTAGAGATATAGTCAGCATTCCACTGGCAGAGATTCGATCGATTCATTTCGCAACTCCCCCAGGAAATAGCAAATCGAGCGGGTTTGCGAGGTGGATTTTGGGCGAAGACGGCTGGGTAGTATTTTCAATTTACCTCAAAGACGGCCGCACTTTTCAAACGCAAGAGGTCGTTCGACACGTCGACAGTATACAAAGTCAGCTTATGGATCTTGCGATGTTATATCGAGTTTTAAACCCCGGTGCATCGATCGATATCAAACAAGTTCCTTATAGTCAGAACGTATACAAATATCGAAAGACACCGACCCTCAAAGAACTCGTGATTCTGATCGTCGCGATTTTGAGTTGCTGCCTGACGAGTTAAAAGCCCCGAAATCAGCCAATGAGCTTTTTCTTGCGGAGCAGACTCAACGCCTGATCATTCGCATAAACGCTCGGCACGAAATTGATGAATCCGGAGAGGTGCTTCATGAGTGAGTTCTCGCGCTCCGGCAGGATCGATGGATTTCCCTTTCGATCGATGATCTTGACGGTGTCGCTGTCCGTATAGAGCGAGGGATTCATGTGTTTCTTGTGCTTGAGAAGCGGGTTCTTGGTGAACACGACGTCTTTTTCAGGGATATCGACCAAGATCCATTCGCGTCCGGTGCCGTGTTTCTTGAGCGTGTGCTGGAGCTCAGCCACAAACTCATGGATGCGCTTGAGGAGTTTTTCCTTGTCGTCGACGCCATCCCGTAAGATCCGATGCTCGAACAGCGGATGATGAAGCGTCTTCGGGGCTCGACGGTAGAGCAGCATCTCGGTCAGCTCGCGAGTCTTATGATCCTTGATCGATTTTTTGAGGTGGATCTCTTGGCAACGATTCATGAAGTAGATGTCGTTCCAGAAGAAGAAACGCTCGTCACGTTTCTCAACAAAGGTCAGAAGATCCGGGAATTGATAGAGTAGATCGTGTTCTAAGAAGCTCTTGGCGATGTGGCTCGACATGATGTCGAATTTCGCCGAAGCCTGGTTCTTGATTACTTGCGAGTACCAAGAGAAACGAGCGATCAGGAAATCCTCTACGGCATGAGCGGCGTTTTCACGAACACCGAATCCCTGTTGTCCGTTTCCGGCATCGAACGTCACCAAGTTTGCTAAGATGTAATCGCGGTCGAATTGACCGTATTTCATTCCCGTATAGTGCGCATCGCGCAGCAAGTAGTCCATGCGGTCGGCGTCGAGGTCCGAATGCATGAGGGAGTTCGCGACGAGGTACGGGGACTCGCCTTTGATGATTTTGGAGATCATGTTCACATCGAGGTAGTACTTCTCGAGGATCTGCGTAATGCCGCCGTCGTAGTTCGTATTCTTGATGATGAACGCGCCGAGATGTTCGTGATTGTTCGAAAGCGTCTTGGCGGCTTTGACTTTGCCGTCTTTGGTCGATCGAGTGGACCGCGAAGCATTGCCGTGGCGCATGTAAGCGTATTCAATCGCGTGACTAAACGGAAACGTGCCCAGATCATGGAGGAGTGCCGCAATCCGCAAGCTCTTATGAAGAATCGCGGCCTCGCTCCGAGCCTTCGGATCGAAAAGTTCCGCCTGCGGAACTGCCAGACCCAATGACTGGAGCATTTGCTCCATCGAGTGCATGACGCCGATCACGTGCGCAAAACGATTGTGCTCGGCGCCCGGGAAAATATAGTTCGAAAAACCCAGCTGCTTCACCCAGCGCAAGCGCTGGAAGAACGGCGAGTTAATGATCTGTTCTTCCCATTCGGTGATCGGGATGAATCCGTAAAGGACGTCGAAAATGACTGCGCTTCGATGACCGTTTCTTTGTTTAGACATGTTTCATCTTCGCAGCAACGGCTTGAGGTACAGCGTTCAACTGCTTGAAGAATTCAACGATGTCGGCCTTGGACATGACTTTCATTTCACGTTCGCCGTATTTACGGAGCGCGAGTGCGCCTGCTTCGATCTCGCGATCGCCGGCGGCAAGCGAAAACGGAATTTTCGCCATTTGAGCTTCGCGGGTTTTGAGTCCCATCGATTCATTACGATCATCGATGTCGACGCGAATACCGAGAGCGCGCAGTTCGGCTGCAAATTCCTTCGCGTAACCCACGTGCGGTTCCTTGATCGGAACGATACGAGCCTGGACTGGTGCAAGCCAGAATGGGAATGCTCCGGCCACGTGCTCGATCAAGATGCCCATGAAACGCTCGAGGCTTCCGAGAACTGCACGGTGAACCATGACTGGGCGTTTTGGTGTGTTGTCGCTGTCCGTATATTCCAGGCCGAAACGTTCCGGCATCGAGAAATCGAGCTGAATCGTACCCAGCTGATGTTTACGTTTCAGCGCATCGGAAACGCGGAAATCGATCTTAGGACCGTAGAAGGCGCCATCGCCTTTGTTGATCGCGTATGGGCGGCCGAGTTTCTTGAGAACTTGTTCGAGCGTACTCTCGGCATGGTCCCAGAGTTCTTCGGAGCCCACGCGTTTTTCGGGGCGCGTGGAGAGGTTAATCTCGACATCCGTGAATTCGAATAGTTCGTAGGTATTCAAGATCATCTCAACGACTTTGCCGATCTCGACTTCGATCTGGTCTGGACGGCAGAAAATGTGTGCGTCGTCTTGGCAGAACGTGCGAACCCGGGTCAATCCGGCAGTCACGCCCGATTTCTCGTAGCGGTGAAGACGGCCGAAATCCGCCATTCGGATCGGAAGATCGCGATACGAACGCTTGGAGGACGCGTAGATGTAGGTGTGGCCCGGGCAGTTCATCGGTTTCACCGCAAACTCGCGCTCGTCGATCTTCGTGAAGTACATGCTCTCGCGGTAGTTGTCGTAGTGACCAGACTTGTGCCAGAGGGCAACGTCCATGATCTGCGGCGTGATGACTTCTTGGTAGTCATACGGGACGTAGAGGTCACGCATGTATTGAACGAGGCGGTTGTAGATGATCGTGCCTTTTGGGTGGAAGAACGGCGACGACGGCGCTTCGGGAATAAAGCTGAACAGATCGAGTTCCTTGCCGAGTTTGCGGTGGTCGCGTTTCTTGGCTTCTTCGATCATGTGCAGGTATTCGTCGACTTCGGCCTGCGTTTCGAACGCGATCCCGTAAATGCGCTGGAGCTGCGGGTTCGTTTCTTTGCCGCGCCAGTAAGCGCCGGCGATGCTCATCAGTTTGAACGCCGGGATTTCGCTCGTGTTGGAGACGTGTGGGCCGCGGCAAAGGTCAACGAAGTCACCCTCGCCGTAAGTAGAGACCGACGTGGCGCCCGTCGCGGCGAGCGTATCGATGATTTCGATCTTGAATCGTTGATTCAGAGATTTGAATTTTTCGCGCGCTTCGGCGATCGAATGCTCGGTGCGAATGAATGGAGCCTTGGAAGCGATGATTTTTTTCATCTCGGCTTCGATCTTCGGGAGATCTTCGGGAGTGAGGGTGGCCGGAAGTTCCATGTCGTAATAAAAGCCGTTTTCAATCGTCGGGCCGATCCCGAATTGCGCAGTTGGGTACAGCTTCTGGACCGCGTGGGCCATGATATGCGCGCAGGAGTGACGGATCGTATCGACGCGCGAGTGGATTTCTGGTTCGTTAAAATCTTCAGCATTCATATTTTGAGAGCTCATGAGACTCAGACTCTACACCAAGAGGCGGTTTCAATGGAATGGCCAAGGCCTTGCAAAAGCGTTCCACATGCAGAATGTCCTTAAAAATGTTGGAGTACTGGGATGGTTCATGGGCTGCTGGATGCTCGTCAGTTGCGCGCCCCAGAAACCCGTGGGGCAACCCAAAACCGTTCAAAGGCAAATAGAACCCGTCTTCTCGGAGCAGGAAGTCCCCTCGGAACCCTCGCCATTTGACCTCAGGGTCCAAAGAGGGGATGGGTCAGTGAGTTCTTTTTTGTATGATCAAAAACGTGGTTTTTATCTGAAAACCCCCGTTCGACAGGGGGAGCAAGAGGATCTGTCGATCTGGATCGAAGGTGAAAATCGCCCCGTTCGCTGGGTTTCCGGTGCAAATCTCGTAGAATGGCGTTCGGCCGATCGCTGGGCGATTTGGACCGGATTTAAACCCACTTCAAAAGGTTGGTTTGGAGAAATTCAAATTCCGGACTCTGTCGGGGGACCCTTTAAAAACTATCCCGTGAGTCTTCCCATCGAATTTCGCGCGCCTATATTTGAAAAGTCAGGGAGCACCTCACTCTCCGGAAATCGACTAGGGGCGACACCTTTTAATCTCGGAGATGATCTTCGTGCGGGGACGCTTCATGGAGATTGGATGACGCTCTCTCATCGCTCGAGATTTACTTGGAATGTTTGGATTCAGATTTCAGAGATTCCTGTTTTCCGCGTCGTTTCTCAAGTCGGACAGTGGGCCTATGGGCTCCGAGGTGCCGAGTGGTTGAAACGTGGTTCGTTCTATATGACGGCGGAGCTTCCGGCCAATCGATTGAGAGTCGGGCGCCAATCAGGCAGTGGAGAAATGCGATTTCAAGACCAAGCAATCACCACTCAGTGGATTTCCGTCACAATCGATCCGGGGGAGCGAGTTCGGTTTCAACTCGGGCTATCGGCGCCGTCGGGGTTGCCGATTCCTTGGTGGCGCCATGGCCCAACGGATCTCGAGTTTTCTCCACAATGCCTCGGAGTTTTAGGGGCCAGTTTTTGTCGGTACCAAGTGACGTCGATCGACGTTCGCTCCCGAATGTTCTCCCAGGTCATCGCAGCGCCGGGTGATCTTGGTTTGCCAGAAGTACAACAAGTTCTTCGTTCCAAAACACCTGCGAATGTGACCGCTATCCTCGGCGAAAACGGTCCTGTCGAAACGAGCTGGAAACTTTTTATCGGAAAATCGCAGTACCGGTTCTCTGATGATGAATGGAATTTAGCTTCGCCACAGTATCAGTGGTTGCCGCAGGGCGTGACCAGTGATGGACGGACTGATCTGGAGACGACTTACGCTGATGAGTGAGGGATTTTTGCATCCAGTCGAGCAGGGGGGCTACCTCAGTGGACTCCGTTGAGAACCGGGGTTGCGATCGGTGCCCTTCGAGTGACCGACTTCGGTTTCGATGAATAGTTTTCACGGGATATCAGCGGAGGTGGCAAATGGGGTGTTCGCATTCTGGTGTGTTGAATGAATTCGATCCATTTAAATTCTGACCAGTAAAGCTCGGGCTTATGACGCACCCAGGTTTACTTAGGCGCACCTCACTGCTAGTGTCAGGCGCTCATGGAAAATGATCCGGTACTGAGTCTTCGCCCCATTGCGGCGGATGAACTTTTGGCGATTGCTGCCATCGAAAAACGCGTTCACCGTCAGCCTTGGACTGAAGCTCAGTTCCAAGCCGAGGTAGATAAGCCATACAGCCACCTTTGGGTTTTGACCGATGATGAGACGGATCAGGTACTGACGGGCTATATCGTGTTTTGGGAGCTGGGCGAGACCATCGAGCTGCTGAACGTTGCCGTCGATCTTCCTTACCGTGGTATCGGTTTGGGTGAACGCCTGGTTCGCGCGATGATTCAGCATGGACTCAAGACTGATCGGCTCCAGGTCATGCTCGAAGTTCGGGTATCGAATTCTTCTGCGATCAGCCTTTACCAAAAATGCGGTTTCGAGGTCCTTCAGACCCGTAAGTCGTTTTATTCGGATGGCGAAGACGCCTTCCAGATGAAACTCACCCTTTCCACTTGGGGAGGGACCGCTTAGTGGCACGTCTCTTTAAGTACCAATGGCACCGTCTTTCATTCTGGGGAATCATGCTGGGATCGGCGCTCGGTTTAGTTTGGGAGAGCGATTCCGGACTCACCCGGATGATTCAATCGCCGCAGATTAATCAAAAACGCGCGCGTGTGGAGCATATTTTTCGAGACAAGTGGGCGGCTCTGCCAGCCTTTGCCCACGCCGTTCCGGTTTTTTCACGTTTTTTTGTCGCCGAATGCGAGCGGCATGGATTCGATCCATTTCTGATTTTAGGTCTGGTCGATGTTGAGAGTTCATTCAATCCAAATGCAGTCAGCCGAGTGGGGGCCCAAGGACTGCTTCAGGTGCGCCCGGCAACCGCGCGGGCGGTCCTGAAATGGATTCCTCCCGAAGAGCGTCCCCTCAGCATGAATCTTTTGGATCCGTGGCAGAATCTTCGGATCGCGTTGTACTATCTCGATCACCTCCGTGCGCAGTATGGCGAGGAGCAAGCATTTCATTGGCTCGCGGCCTATCTGATCGGTCCGGCGCGATTTAATGAAGTTCGCTCTCGGCCTGGCTACCAGCCAAGCGAGACGGCGGTGTACTACCGACGAGTCATGCGTAAATCGGTGATCTACGGAGGCAAGCGCTCCATATGAAATCGTCTTTGGTTTTGCTTTCAGGGGGACTCGATTCCGCAGCGAACCTGGCGTTGGCCTATGAGGCTGGACACCGTATTTCAGCGCTTCAGCTTTTTTATGGGCAGCGTGCGAGCGAATCCGAGCGTCGTGCAGCTCAGGATCTCGCCGATTACTACGGAGCTTACTACCAATCGCTAGATATTCCCTGGCTCAAGGAACTGGGTTCCAGCGCTCTGACCCACGAAGAGAATAGTGTTCCGCTGCTCGAACAACGCGAGTTGGATACGATGCCCACGATCGAAGCATCGGCCAAGGCCGTCTGGGTGCCGAATCGTAATGGAATTTTCATTCAAATTGCAGCCGCCATTGCGGAGAGCGAGAAAATTGACGAAATCCTCGTTGGTTTCAATCGCGAAGAAGCCACGACTTTTCCCGACAACACGGTGGAGTTCATGGAGCAGTCTACCCGTGCGCTCGCTTACTCGACGTCAACGGGCGTGAGGGTGAATTCTTTTACGGCGACGCTCGACAAGAGTGAAATCGTTGCTCGTCTCAAGGCCTTGACCCGAAAACCGTTTCCATTCGAAAAAGTGTGGAGCTGCTATTTTTCGGGCCCAGAGATTTGCGGAAAATGTGAGTCTTGCGGACGTTTCCTTCGCGCCTGCAATCACCAAAAAGTGGTGCTCTGATGAGAACAGAATTGAAAACCTATTTTTCTTCCGAAGCCCGTGCCTATTTTGGTCCAGAGCTTCGCCCGCATTTTATTCTCTCACAATATAAACAAGTAGGTGACGCGTTGATTGCGTTCGTCGGCCCTTGTGACGTCAAAACGGATCACTTGGTGGATTGGGAAGACCGTCTCAATTCGGACTCGATTCGTGCGGCGAGTATGATCCATTTCTTGGGAGAGTTTTTTGGGACCGAGTTGCGGGAAATCGTTTTTTTCCAGCGGCTTTTTGCGGCCCAGTTGCGCGCGTTCGTCCAAGAAGCGACCGGTGAAAAATGGGACCGGTCCGGGGATGACCTCTACTGGAATGGTAAAAAACTCTCGGTCTCTATTGTGACCCAGAGTCCGGTTTCTTCACTGATCCATTTCGGTCTGAACTGGGATCCAGCCGGCGCTCCGGTGGATGCGGTCGGGCTCAGTCAGTTCATGACTGTTGACGCTCGTGACGCGCTCGTTAAACGAATCCTCGAATGGGCCGCGAACGAGTGGAGTTCCGTAGGCGCGGCTTGCGTCAAAGTGCGTCCCGTGGTGTAGTCGAAGGACTGAAAATCCTTCGCTCGGCGGGCCTTTGCCCTTCGACTCTGGCCCGGGTGAAGCGAGCATTTCCGTGCGAGGCAACCCGATGTATTCAAAAAATTTCCCTGATCATATTCAAAAACTCGTTCCTTATGTTCCCGGCAAGCCGATCGAGGAAACCAAGCGAGAGTTCGGACTCAAGTCCGTTGTTAAACTCGCATCGAACGAAAACCCGCTTGGCTCCAGTCCCAAAGCGATCAAGGCGATCAAAAAAGGTCTCTCCGAACTGCATCGTTACCCAGACGCATCCGCGTTTGCTTTGAAATCCGCGCTCGCTAAATTCCTGGGACGTAAACGCGAAGAACTCCTCATCGGTAATGGTTCAAATGACGTGATCGATTTGATCATTCGTTGTTTTTGTAAACCGGGTGAAGCGATCATCACGACGGACGCCGCATTCGTCGCTTACGAAGTCTGCGCTCAGGTGCAGGGCGTTCGAACACTGAAGGCACGTCTCGATGAGAATCTGGTTCCGGATTCGGATGCGATCGTAAAACTCGTTCGTGACAACCCCGACGCGAAACTCGTGTTCTTGGCGAACCCAAACAATCCAACCGGCACTTATCTTCCGAATTCAGACCTCTTGAAACTCGTCAAACGCATCAAAGAGGCGCGCGAGGGGATGATCGTCGTTCTGGATTACGCCTATTGGGAATACGTCACGGCTCAAGACCTTACTCCGCCTGAGAAACTCTATCCGGCGTTCGATCATGTCGTCTTGCTCAGAACTTTCTCTAAAATTTACGGTCTGGCCGGTCTTCGAATTGGCTACGCGGTCGGGCATCCGTCGATCTTCGCGATGATCGAGCGCGCACGACAGCCGTTCAATTCGAACTCGCTAGCGCTCATTGCAGCTGAGGCTGCGCTTCAGGACCGTGCGTTCGTCAAGAAGGCGTTCTCTTTGAACGTTCGGGAACGCAAGGCTTGGGAGAAAAAACTGGAAGGTTGGAAAGTTCCTTTCTATCCGTCCCAAGGAAATTTTCTCTTAGTGAATGCGAAAATTGGATTCGGTATGAGCGGTGTGGAGCTGTTCAATCACTGCCTGAGAGAGGGCGTGATTCTCCGTCCGGTCGCAAACTACGGACTCCATGATCTGCTTCGTATTTCGATCGGTACGCGAAGCGAGAACGAAAAAGCCTGGAAAGCATTTGACCGCCTGAAACGGAAAAGTAAATGAGCCCTGATTTCGCTGCTGACTTAGTCCATCGCATTCCTAAGACGGGTGTCGTCGTGGCTATTGATGGGCCCGCGGGCACTGGCAAGAGTTCCGCGACTAAGCGTCTCGCTGAACGGCTCGGATTCACACACGTGGACACGGGTGCACTCTACCGATCGATCGGATGGTGGCTCAAACAGCGAGGCGAGGAGAGTAACGAGGCTCGCGCAGCGGAACTTGCGCGTGTCCTCAAGATCGAATTCAAAAGGATTCCATATTTGAATCCTTCCAACCGTGTCTTCATCGAAGGCGAAGATCGAAGCGAAGCAATTCGTACGCCCGAGGTGAGTTTGATCGCGAGTCAGATTTCGGCGATTCCCGAGGTGCGCTCGGCACTCTTGGAGCTTCAACGTCGGATGGGCGCATCTGGAGGCGCGATCCTCGAGGGTCGGGATATCGGCACGGTGATTTTTCCAGATGCGGACGTGAAATTTTTCCTGACGGCGAGCGTAGAGGAGCGGGCAAAACGTCGTTTGTCCGAACTCGAAGCGCTCGGCAAGGACGTGCCGTCATTCGAAGAGGTGCGACGTCAAATCGAAACCCGCGATTCCGCCGATCGAAACCGCAAAGTAGCGCCGCTGAAACAGGCCGAAGATTCCATTTTGATTGATACAAGCGAACTCACGCTCGACGAGGTCGTCGATATGATGGCGCAAAAAGTGATCGCAGTATCTCAGCGCGAGGGTACTCAATGAGGATTCTGCCCCGCACCTCTGCGGTCGCACCTCGTATTCTCATTGTTCGTCCCGATCGTCTGGGCGACGTGATCTTGAGTACACCCGTCATCACGGCGCTCAAGAAAACGTATCCCAACAGCCAAATCACGTTTATGGTGCAGGAATTCGTCGCTCCACTCCTGCGTGAAATCGAAAACGTGGACAAAGTATTCGTTTACGAACCTAAAGGGCGGCACCGCGGTATTGGCGGTTTTTTCCGTCTGATGGAAGAGCTGCGTGCTCAGCGATTTCAAATCGTGATCGTGCTCCAGTCACAACTTCGCGTGACGGCGGCGCTCTACGGCGTTGGAATTCCCAATCGCATTGGGCCGCTTTCCAAGATTCACTCGTTTTTCTTTTTTAACCGAGGCACCCGCCAACGCCGTTCACTCGTTGAGATGCATGAGGCGGACTACAACCTTCAGTTACTTCGGAAACTCGGCGTCCGTGTTCCGACGCAAACCTTGCCGACGAGCGTAGGCGTGCGACCCGAGAGAATCGAGTGGGCCAAAGAGTACCTTCGCGAACGTGGCTATCAGCCTGATCCGGATCGAGCGACGCGATTGATCGCAATTCACCCGGGGATGGGTGGGAGCGCGCTCAATTGGCCCGAGAACTACTACGTGGAGCTTGCACGCGCGCTACTCAAGGAGGGGCACACCGTCCTTCTGACGGGAGGTCCCACAGAGGAACATCTCCTGGAGCGCATTCAGAACGAGATCTCGGAGAACCGCGAACGATTGATCACCTTCTCAGGAATCGAGCCCGGATCCGTGCCTCCGAAACCGCTCAGCGTGGACTACCTTGCCGCGCTGTTTACCGAGGTGGCGGTTGTCGTGGCGCCGTCGACAGGTCCACTCCATGTGGCGGTTGCGCTCGGCAAAGGCGTCGTGAGCTTCTATCCACCGATACGTGTGCAAAGCGCGGTTCGTTGGGGACCTTATACAACGGACGAAGATGCGCGCAGTATTTTGGTTCCCGAGGTGTATTGCGGCGAGGATTTTAAATGCCGCGGTTCCGTCTGCAACTACTACCCGTGTATGAAGACGATTCTCCCGCGCCAGGCGCTCGATGAAGTGAATCGTCAACTTTCTCATGCGGCCCACCAAGCGAGTCGCGCAAACGCGTCTAGCGTATCCGAAAGCCCGAAAATCGATGAAAAAACAGAACCTCTCTCCTAGTCGTATCGAAGAACTGCTCGGCAAATTCAAATCACTTCGTGTGCTGGTCGTGGGAGACGTGGGGATCGATCGCTACACCTTGGGTACAGTGGAGCGGATTTCTCCCGAAGCCCCGGTGCCCATTCTTCATGTGGTCGAGGAGAAACTAAAACTCGGTCTCGCCGCGAACGTCGCGGACAATATTCGTGCGCTCTCCGGACGAGTGAGTCTCGTTGGAATCGTGGGCAAGGACCGTTATTCAGAAGATTTCGATCGGCTGATGAAAGGCATCGGCGCTGAAACCTCGGGTCTTGTTCGATCCACCTCTCGTCGCACGATCCTCAAAGAGCGTGTCGTGAGCATGAACCAGCAGTTGCTCCGCGTCGACTATGAGACGACCGGCGCGATCGATGCGAAAACCAAATCGGAGATGCTCGCCAAGACGGAGCGAGAGTTGGCTCGTGCCGACATTCTGATCATTCAAGATTACTGCAAGGGCATTTTCGACCGCGGATTTTTCGCTGAGCTCGTCAAGCGCGCCAAGAAACGTGGGCTGGTGATTGCGGTAGATCCGAATTCCAAGACGCCGCTTTCACTCTACGAAGGCGCGAGTTTCATGACCCCGAACACCAAAGAAGCCGAGGCGCTGACGAAAATCGCGATCACCGACGATGCATCGCTGACGGCTTGCGGGCGTGCGCTCTTAAAAGCGACCGGTGGTGACTCCGTCATCATCACGCGTGGTAAGGACGGCATGGCGCTTTTTGAAAAAGGTCGAAGCGCACCCAAACTGATCCCGACTTACGCGCGAGAAGTTTTCGACGTTTCGGGCGCCGGCGATACCGTGATCAGTCTGATGGCGCTCACGGTTGCGGCGGGAGGTTCCATCGAGGAGGCGGCGATTTTAGGAAATCTCGGCGCCGGCGTCGTCGTTGGCAAGCGCGGTACGGCGACGGTCACCGTTCCTGAACTCAAAGCGGCCTACCAGCTCCAGAGCGAACTGGGTGCAATGACGTTTAATTCTTAGGGCGAGAGGGTTTCTTGCTGCAAAGGTCCTGAAATTCGGGCGGACAGTTTTGGGCGAAAATCTCCCGGAGCGCTTTTCCAGAACGCTCTTCGATCACGTCGTTTCCGTCGGCGTTGTAGATGGCTTCGACCATGAGTTTCAGCCGAGGTTTTTCGGCCTCTGGCGTTCGGTAGTAGGAGAGGAAGAGTGGCCAGTTCTGGGTGATGCCGTTCTCCCACACTGCCATGATGCCTTCGGCGTAGGCGCCATCGATACAAGGAATCCCTTGAATCCAGGTTTCAAATCGTTTCCATGCGAGCTGATCTGAACCGAGTACGGCTTTCTCGTGTTCGGCTATTTCGTTCATGAATTGATTCGTGAACGCTTCGCTATCGGCGTTCTTGCAGTCGAGTTTTTGAGTCGTTGAGCGATTCGAGGAAGTGTCGCGAGGCGTGGTCAGATCAGACCGCATACGCCCGTATCGCACCCCTGGAATAAACACGTACATCAACGTCAGTGCCGTGATGAAAATACCGAGCTGAACCCAAGTCTGGTGAGTTTTGTAGAAACTCCAATAGCGGTTGAATCGAGTATTCACGGAGGGCTTCCGTCTCCGGCTTCTAACATTTCCTCAAATAGATCCCATTCCTCGCGCACGACTCGCATGGGAGAGATTTCTTCGAGCTCTTTCATGAGTTTTTCGATTCGGTCCTGCGCGGTCGCTGTGGACATACGAGTCGGGAAGATCATCGAGAATCCCAGGACGCCGTATTCGATGGCTTCTTCGGCGTCGATCTCGCGAGCGGAGACGTTGTGATTTTTACGGAGCTGCTCGCAAAGCTCGCGTATCGCGTGGGTTTTCTTCTCAACCGCGGTGTTGTTGTAGAAGTCGAGCTCGATGCGTCCCAGGGCGTAACGGATGGTGCCAGAGGTGGTCATGATTTCGATTTCTGATTAGGGTTGCATGGTGCAGAGGCCACGCATGTTCACGATATTTGTCCATGATAAGAAACCGAGGTCAGTTGAGTACTCGGTGGTGATTCCCTCAATAGAGCCGTTCGGGCAGCTTTTTGCGAGCTTCGAGTAGGCCTGGTCTACATAGTCCGTATCTGTAGTAAAACCAAGAAAACTGAATTGCTCAGAGCGGGCCTCGATCGCCTTGCTCTTCGAATATTCCGCATGGCTCAGAGCAGAGTCGCTCACATGGGTCATATGTAAACTATGAGCGCACCCAGCAAAGGCAATCGTCGAAAAAATCGGAAGCCAAATCTTAAATTGCTTCATTCGAAGATCCGTTTGCTTGTCCAAGGAGCTCACTGTCCAGGTGACTCACACGCGTAGTTTTGGGTTTTGAGTTCATTGGAGCATTCGGTACGCAATACCCATTTGCAGTGACTTGTTTTTTGTACACAAAGAACAAGAAGTAATTAATCGTTTCATCTTTGGTCAGGAGCCCGGTGACTTTTCCGTTCGGGCATTGCCGTCTGAGTTCGTCCACCACGCCGTCGACGAAATCGTTGTCGAAGTTTAGGCCGAGAAATATGACCCGACTTTTTTGCGCGCGAACAGGGGCGTTGCGAGTAGGTGGTATGGGAGTCAAAGAAACGCTATTGATAGATGCGCAACTGGAGACCAGCAGGCAGATAAGCGGATAGATCAGAGTTCTCATCATTTTAGGCGCCTTTTTTGGTGATGCAATATCCGGTGACTTTTACGATTTCACCAGAAATAACGGGGTATTTTCTGGTCTCTCGTATCGAAGTTAGACCGGTGATATTTCCTGACGGGCATTTTGCATAAATGAGCTCAATCAAGTTGGAGGTGTAGTTTGAGCTATAAACTGGATTCCCCGTCCGAGGACCCATCTGAAACAGACCCACGATTCCAGCAACGGCATCGGATGTGTCTCGCTGTCTCTGGTTCATGAAGATCTTCGCTACTTGTGTGGCTTCGCCGATATCAACACCAGTATCGCTTACCTTGATGTCGAAACGCTGATAGTTTCCGTTTGGTTCGGACACCACTTCACCGATTTGAACGTGATGAAGTTGTGCGCAGGAAACAAAAAGGAAAGACGAAAACAAACACAGCAGATATCTGTTCATTTAAGTGAGGGCCCTGTTTTTTGATGCTGGTGCTCAGCTCGGCTTGACCGGCGTCCACCAGTTCTTCATGAAGTCGAGTTTGATCTCGCCGCGCACGATTTTCTGGTAGTCCTGTTGGATTTTCTGCGAGAGCGGTCCCGGTTTTCCGGCGCCGATGATACGGCCGTCGACGCTTTGGATCGGCGTGATTTCGGCCGCAGTTCCAGTGAGGAACGCCTCGTCTGCGCAATAGAGTTCGTCACGCGTGAATCGATCGCCGACGACGGCGTAACCGAGGTGGCGGAAATACTCGATGACCGTCCGGCGGGT
Source organism: Pseudomonadota bacterium (assembly GCA_027485695.1). Classification (GTDB taxonomy): domain Bacteria; phylum Bdellovibrionota; class UBA1018; order UBA1018; family UBA1018; genus JAIXQO01. The sequence continues at coordinate 606,156 of JAIXQO010000002.1, read as the reverse complement.
GATACCGTTCAGGATCGTCGTGAGAGGAGTCGTTTTGACGACGCCGTCGCGGATCATGAACAAGTTTTCGCCGCTGCCTTCGGCCAAGTAACCTTCGGTGTCGAGAAGGAGTGCTTCATCGAAACCTTGGGATTTCGCCTCTTTTTTGGCGAGCGCACCGGTCACGTATTGGCCCGTGATCTTACCTTTGGTCATGATCGAGTTCGGGTGAGGGCGGTTGTAGGTAGAAATCTTGAGACGCGCACCCTCGCGGATGCCGCGGTCACCAAGGTACGAACCCCATTCCCAGACGAGAACGGCGACTTCGAGGACAGGATTGTCGCCGACGTAAACGCCGAGTGCGCTATCGCCCATGAAAACGAGCGGGCGGACATAGCACTCTTCGTAGCCGTTCGCGATACAGGTATCCACGCAGGCTTTCATGATTTGTTCGGGAGTGAAGGGGATCGTGAATCCCATGATCTTGGCGCTCTCAAAAAGTCGAATGATGTGGTCTTCGAGGCGAAAAATCGCGCCGCCGCCTGCGGTCTGTTTGTAGGCACGGATGCCTTCGAATGCGCCCGTCCCGTAGTGGAGGCCGTGCGTGTAGAGAGAAATTTTCGCTTCTTCCACCGGAAGAATTTTACCGTTCAACCAAACCTTCGAGCCACGAGCTGCCATCGTATCGTTTCCCTTCGAGTGACTGTTAGGCTGGAAGTCTCCTACTACTACGTGGAAGGTGTCAAGCGTCGCGACGCCATGAGCCGAATGATCTCAGAGGCGGTTTCTTCGAGGGCCTTGCCGGTTACGTTGAAGACGGGCCACTTACGATTTTGTCTAAAGAGTTCGTCAGCATACGCAATCTCATCGTTGATCTTCTCGGGGTCAGCATAGTCCCCACCGCGCTCTTGTCCGAGTCTGGTCAATCGATTGCGTCGAATTAAGGTGAGGTTTTCGGGTTCAATGGTGAGTCCAATGATGCGTCTCTGATCAATTTGATGCACCTGCTCTGGGAGCTGAAAATCCCGGATGATCGGGATGTTCACGACCTTCCAGCCCTGGTGGGAAAGGTACATCGAGAGCGGTGTTTTACTGGTGCGAGAAATGCCGAGGATCACGAGGTCTGCTTGATCCAGGTTGTTCAAGTCTTTGCCGTCATCGTGGGCAATCGTGAATTCCATCGCCTCGATTCGCTTGAAATAGCTCTCGTTCACGTCGTGAAGGAGGCCAGCAATCGCCTTGGGCTCGTAGCCGAAATAACTCGCCAGTCCGCGGAGGAGTGGTCCAAGTAGGTCGACGCAAGGAATATGAAGTTCCGTTGCACGACTCACCAAGAACGTTCGGAGCGTCGGCGAAACCATCGTGTAGACGATCAGGTCTTTTTTCTCGCGCGCTTCTTCTAGGATCGCTTCGATCTGGATTTCGTTCCGGATGTTTTTGTGTCGCGAGAAGAAAATATTTTGTCCCGAGAACTGCACCATCGCGGCTTTGGTCATCTGGGCGGCGGTCTCACCGGTTCCGTCGGAGACGACAAAGATACGACGTGCGGCTTTTAGGTTGAGATCAGGGAGGGTTTTATCGCCGTTGTTTTTTTTCATGGAATGGATCTCGCTCCGTAGAAATTGAGTAAATCTTGAAGGATACGTGGTTCTTCGTTCGGGAAATCATACTCACGCGCCTGGACGAGTGGATGCGCTTTGAACTGCCCGCGATAAAAGGTTCGCTGCTTCTTAACGAGTTGTCTCGTCGATAACGAAATTTCGTCTGCAAGTCCTTCGAGTCCTGGTTTGACCTTGCGTCCTTCGGGTTCTTGGCCCGAGAGGTAGCGCCGAGCTTCTCGGTATCCAACGGAGTCGAGTGCGCGGGCTTCCGAAAATTCCGCCAAAGCTCGTTTGGTTTCCTCGATCAGGCCATCCGAGATCATGGTCTTGGTTCGCTGGTTGATGCGGGCGTCTAGTTTCTCACTCTCATCGTCGATCCAGAAAAACCCCACATTCGCTCGAGGTGAGCGGTCACGGGAGGAAGGGGCATTTTCGCCGCCGCGTTCGAGTTGTCGGATGATCCGGTACCGATCGTTCACGGCGAATGGATAGGGCCAAGTGCCGTCCGAGTGTTCCAGCATGCGCGCGAGTTCTTCGGTCGATTTGGATTCGATCGACTGACGAAATGATTCGTTGGTGCCTGGACCCTCCCAGAGGCCGAACAGAAATGCCTTGAGGTAAAATCCGGTGCCACCGACCAAAATTGCACGAGCACCGCGGGAGTGGATTTCCTCGATTGCGGATTCCGCCTGTCTGACGAAATCGCCGGCGTTGTAGTTTTCTGAAAGAGAGGCGCAGTCAATCAGATGGTGGGGCGTCGAATCGAGTTCATCCCGAGTCGGTTTCGCGGTTCCAATCGAGATCTCCCGGTAAACGAGCAGGCTGTCGCAGCTCACGATCTCGAGGGGGATGTTTTGTTTTTTCAGTTCACGAGCGAGTCTCAGTGCGAGGGCGGTTTTTCCGCTGGCAGTCGGACCGGAGAGGATTGCTGTGGGGTGAGCGGGCGCCTGGAGCATTTCATTCGATATTTAATCGAATTTAGAGGGGCATTACGAGGTTAAAATCATCCGTCGATCGTGCCAATTCGGAAAGAGAGCTCGTGGCCAATCTGGCCCCCGCAGAATCTCCTCGCTAAAGTTTTTTTACCAATGGTTTCAAACTGCCCCAAGGCACCCGGCGAGGGTATTTGATCCAATTAGAGCGGTGATTCGCATCCAAAGCCTGTATGATCGGTAGTCCGAAAAGTCCCGTTAAGCTGGTGGGAAAACGCTCGGACAGAGCCTGAACGAATCGGGCTTCGGTGGACTTGTTCGGTGTGCCTTCGGCATACAGGTGTTCCAACCAAAAAATGGGGGGCAGATGAAGTTCGTGGTAGATCTGCCGAACCAGCCACCATGCTCTGAGTTCGGCGAGGAAGCCCCGATTCAATGCGGACACCAGGAATCTCTCGCAGGTCAATCGCTCGTCTTGGGTCAGTTCGTTGATGGAGGCTTTTGAATTCGCGATTTGCGCGACTGTTCGAGCAAGGTCCGGATTGGCAACGATGCTAAGATTAGCGTGGATCTGTTCGTCAATCACGTGAATCATCTCGTGCGCAAAAACGAGTAGCCAGTCGCTATGAGGTATCATCGCAATGTTCGCGAATACCGCTGCCTGCGCGCGATGAAATCCCGCCGACGACGTTTCTAGAGGCGATTGATCAGATGTCGAGCGTTCTAATGGACGATCTAAAGTTTTCCAGTGTCCGGTCAATGTAAACGGTATGAACGCTCCGGCTTGTTCTTTTTTCAAAAGGAGTTTTGCAATCGATCGTGCAGTTTGAGATTTCGACTCGTTCATCTCGCGAATGCTCTCATGAAAGAAAACTGCAGCTATATTGTGTTGTATGCGGTCACTGTATCCACTCGGTAGGCAGTTTTCGGCTGAAATGGGTAGGCCTCGACCCAGACGGTAGTTTTCATAGATGGATTGTGAGATTTCTGCAATAATCGTGGGGATCTGTCGAAGTTCCTCAGCTCGCTGCTCTAATGTAGATCCAGACGAAGGTAGAACCTTTTCTTGAATGAATCGGGATAGTTTCTCATATGGCGCGCATGAGTCTGCACGAACGACCGAAGTCGCGATCGAAAGAAGCACGAGAGAGGACATTCCGAACTGACACAAAATTCGGGGCGTTTTTTGCAACATGTTGGAATGCCCTCCCGTCAATATTACTATTCAACCTGAGCAGCGATGGCGGCAATGCGACTACGTAAGCAGTTTTCGTATTCACGGTTGTTAAATTCGTATTTCGTCGCAGAATTGAAGGCGTTATTTTTAAAACGCGATATGGCCTGCTTGCTTGGATAGAGCCGAACATTTACGGCCTTGAATAGTAACTTTCCAGCCGCTGGATTTCCGAGAGCGTCATATTCTTGAGGTATAGCTACTGACTGCGCGTAAAGGATAGAAATACCTTCCGCGATGAGTGTAACAACGGTTTCCTCACGATTTATGCTGGGAATGAAGAAGTCAAAGCTGGCGTTGGTGTCAATTCTGTAAGGAGTCCGAACACCTACGCCCAGCTTAGGATGTTGGGCGTAGATTGTACTGGATATGTTCCTTAGATGGGATTCCTGATTGAAGGACCTGTATCGGAACGAAACGTAAGCTTGCCGCGTTTTTCTTAATGCCTGTCGTCCGAACGTATTTCGGAAGCTTTGGTCGTAGATGCCTAAGGGTGGAATATCGATCGAAGGATCCGAGGAAACCGGCTTCGGTAGACTGACGTTCCAAATCGTTTCAATGACCGGATGAATCTGTTCGGCCAAGCACGCGGCAACCGTACGGTTAACGTCCGACCACTGGAGGTCTTTGCCGTCTGCGATTCGCTCGCCGCGGCCTCGAAGCTCGTCGCCATTATGAGCGCCGCCCTGACCGAAATAAGGGGCAGCTGAGGCGCTAGAGATACCCAGAGTCAGTAAGAGGGAGAGTGATATGATTCGTTTGTTTTTCATTTTATTCTCTTTTGTTTGTATAAATATACGAGTGATTTCATGCAGTCAATTCTGCCGACTGTTCCACAATACAGACTGCGGTCTGATCTATCGTGTTCGGATAATTAAACTTTCCGTGTGAATTCTTAACTGATATTTTCGAATTGAATGAAATCAACGATTTCTCTCAGCCGATCTCGCAGCCAGTTTTTTTGGGAGGCAGATGCGCTCATTTTATCGGGCCGGATGTCCGATGCCCGGACTCTCGCGTGTCGTCATTCCGAGCAGCGAGGTTTAAAAGTCGATGCGTTGATCGATCTGGCGGAAGTTTTTCGGAGATCCGGAAGTCCCGAGCATGGACTGCGAGTGCTCTACCCGATTATAACTCCTGATCGACCAAGAGTATTTGCTGACTTCCAGTTTTCGCACGCCGTAGTTGAGTACGCCGCGAATTTGATCCGAGTTGGCGCGACATCTGAGGCCAGGAGATGGTTGGCGTCTGTTGATGAGCGGCAAGCGCCAATCAAATCTCTTTTCGAGGGGTTCTTGGAGATTCACGAATGGAACTTTATTGATTCGATCCCCCACTTGGAAAAAGCTTCGAATGATCCACGGATCCGTCCGTACATGCGAAGTATCGCTCGATTAAATGCTGCTCAAGCGTATTTATATGAAGGCGATTATGATCGGGCAAGCGATGCTCTTTCGACACTTTCCGAGCAATCAAAGTCGAGTGAATTGAGATTGCTTCGATTGACATTGCTCAATTTGACAGCTTTGAACGAGTCGTTAAACGGTAACGACCTACGTACTAGGCAAAAAGCGCTTGAGCAAGTTAAAGCCGAGTGTGGGTTCAAAGAGTCCGAGCGTGATTACGATACTTTTGTCTATCGCAAGGCTTTGGCGATCTCAGAACTCAGGAATCAAGGTAGAACTCAGGCAATTCGCTCTCTCATAGTCGATGCTTTCGATAGTGGTCAAAGTGAGATCGCACGTGATGGAGACCTTAGATTAGCACTTCATCAAAATGACAAAGACGCGATTGCTCGTATCTATTTTGGAACCCCTTTCCCGGCTTACCGCAGGACGATTGAACGTTTAGCGAAACAAAAAGGCATCTCGATCCCGGAGCTCTGGATCGATTCCGCCGCAACGCGGCTCTCTCAGTCTTGGTCTATTGAGGGCGATCTTCGTTTCAAAGCGGACCAGCTCCCCGATCGATTGGTCAGGCTCTTGCTGTCGGAGCGATATCGTAAGTTCACGACGACCCATTTGGCCTGTGAAGTACTTTACGATCGTCATTTTCATTACTTGACGAGTCCGCAGCAGGTGCATCAGCTGATCCGGAGAGTTCGGAAGCAATTGTCTGTCGTCGATCCTGGGTTCGAGATCTTAAGTGTAGGAGATCGTTATTGGCTCCGGACTCCAAAAAGGCTGTCGATTCAACATCGGAAACGCAGTGCCGGAGAGACGACGTTCGGAGTGCGCCTGAGAATGTTTTTTGGGACGCGTGAGTTTTCCGCGAGTGAGGCGATGCGAGCCTTAGGTGTTTCGCAAAGTCAGTTTTGGACCCGAATTCAGACAGAAATTCAAAACACTCGGATATCTGCCAGTACCGCCGGCAAGAATTCTCGCTATCGACTAATCGTCTAGATGAACTAGTCGCTAGTCGCCCGTTCAAGACAAAATCGAAATCAAAATAAACAGCGCCCCCACACCAAACGCACCGAACGTGAGCTTGCGGTAAGCCGCGACGGTGAGTGAGAGGTACATGCCGGAGAGCGTGACCAAGATCAGCGCGATACCAAACGCAATCTCGACGGTTCGCATGAATCGTGGTCCGTGACCTTTGTGGAGTTCAATCACGCGCCTTGTGATATTGGGTTGCACGAGTTCGACACGATAGCCGGTCTCTGTCTTGGTGGCGGTATGATAATTCTGACTGGTCGGGCGGAAGAGAAAACCGTCGCCGTTTTTCTTGAGGTACTCGAACGAGTAGTTGGAGCCTTGTTTTTTAAATTGCTCGCGAAAGAACGTGTCGGCCTCAGTCTCACTCGATGGCGCGAAACCTTGGATCTCAAATGCTGTAGATTTCTGCTCGGAGCCTTTCCAGTCCAGTAGATAGAAAACTCCCGAGAGCGGCATCAAGAGCAAATAGGGGAGAAAAAACGCTGCGAGTCCGACGTGGATATTGATCCAAGTTTTGCGATTCATGCTTCGGGACGATTCCAGAAAGTGGGAAACATTTCAAGTAAATGACATTTAACCGGAGGCCTACACTCGCCGATAAAACCACTCCTCAAGACGAGCGCGCGCGACGCGAACGATCGTCGGTCGACCATGTGGGCAGTTCCAGGGATGTTCCTGCGAGGCGAGTTCTTCGAGGAGTGCGATCGCTTCGACTCGCTCAAGTTGGTCGCCGGCACGAATGGCGGAATGACAGGCCTCGGAGGCCAGTTTTTCAAACAGCGTTTCGTCGAGCAGGATTTCTTGTGACGATTTCGGATCGAATTCGACTTCAGACAAGCGGTCGAGCAGATTGCGAAGTCGAGTGGGGAGTGCGGCCGTTCCCCAAGCGGCCGGTACCGCACGAAATAGGATGGATTCATCGCTGAATGCTTCGGCTTCGAAGCCGAGTTCAGCGAGGAGTTTTAGTTTCGGCGTAAGTTTTGAGACTTCTTCGCGCGAGAGGCGAACGGATTCCGGAAGCAAAAGCGGCTGCATCGGGACATCTGCGCCCGGTTTGAACACGTTTGATTTCAGTTTTTCAAAACGGATTCGCTCGTGCGCTGCATGTTGGTCGATGAGCGCGATCTCGGTTCCTAGATCGAACAACAAGTACGTGCGAAAAAGTGTGCCCAAATACTGGCCGCCCATGATCGAGTGGAATGGTGACGCGTTCTCGCCTTCCATGGATGGCAACGGTTGCGGCATCGGACGTGATTCGGCAACGGAGTGGATTCCGAGCGCCGGTTGAAAAGGAGTCGACGAAAAATCCATCGTCGGAAACGATGCGGGTTCGGGAGTGTCGAGCGATGGGGGCGTTACCGCCGGAGCATGATAAGACGGCGGAGCATAACGTGATGGTTGCGACGGTGCCCACTCGCGCGTCTGGCTGTCCGAAAAATAAGGCGCAGGCGCCTGAGTTTGCGGCAGATAACGAACTTGTCCGTTTTCTGTGACCATTTCTTTGACGCCTTTTTCGATGAGCGAGAAAATTTGGCCGGAGTTGAGAAATCGCACTTCGGTCTTGGTCGGGTGAACGTTCACGTCCATTAAATTGGCGGGCATTCGTATCGTCAAGTGCAGCGCCGGAAATTGTCCCGGAAGCAGTGACTGCTTGAAGCCGTTCAAGAGCGCTTGGCTGAGTACGCGGTCCTTGAGTGGGCGGCCGTTCACGGTTTGAATCATCGAGCGCGTGTGGGAGAGCGAGAGTCCTTGCACCCACTGAATCTGGATGGAGAAATCGGGACCGATCCGGATTTCTTTTTCGATGATCGGGAAATCGGCGCCGTCGGCGAGTACGGCTCGTACGCGTTCTTCGGCCGTCTCGCCGGTACGTACTTCAAAAAGTGTTTTGCTCTCACTCTGGAGTTTGAATCCAATCCCCGGATGAGCGAGGGAATGTCGCTCGAGCCAATCGCGGATGTGGGACGCTTCGCTGCTTGAGGACTTCAAGAATTTCAGTCGCGCCGGGATTTCCGAGAAGAGGCCTTGGGCCATCAGCCGGGTGCCGTGTTTTGCGCCGGCGAATAGGCCGAATGTTTCCGTAATTACTTGGCCTTGCTCCCAGAGGTAGGCCTGTGATTCACCTTTTTCGCGCGAGAGGATCGAGAGTCTACTCACGGCAGCGATCGAGGGCAGGGCCTCGCCGCGGAAACCTAGCGTGGCGAGACTCTCCAGATCTGAGAACTCTCGGATCTTGCTCGTCGCGTGACGTTTCACGGCATTCATCAAGTCGTCGCGGCTCATGCCGAATCCATCGTCCGTGATGGAGATTTTCTTTTTGCCGCCGTCCTCGAGTTGTACTTCAATTCGTGTGGCACCCGCATCGATCGAGTTTTCGACGCATTCCTTGACGATCGAGGCGGGGCGTTCGACGACTTCGCCTGCTGCAATGCGTTCAGCTGTGATCGGGTCTAGGAGATGAATGCGGTTCATGAACTGGTATTAACTGATCCGTGCTCTAAATTCGAACGGATATCCAGTTGCGCTTCGAGTCACAATGGGCTTGTGAATCGTTAGATGCGTCTACTAAACTAGAAATATGTTTAAAGCCGCAAATTTGATCAGAACTCTCGGTTGCATGTGTAGTCTGCTGATTTTCGTAGGAAACGGAGAATCGTCCATGAAGGGTTCTGGTTATTCGATCCCCCGGTATTTTTTGAAAACCGATGTCATCGAGTTGTTTACAGATGCAAAATATTTCGATGTTCAGGTGACGGTGAATGGCGCTGATGTTCCGGTCAATAGCGGGGCGGGCTTCATTCAGCTCAAAGACCCGACCACGGGCGCCGGAGTGAGTGGCGAAATGGCGCTCGGGTATCCGAACTCGATTCTCCTGAACCCGTATCTCAAACCCGGCAAGAATCGGATTTCGATCACCGCAAAATTCGGAAAACTTGCGGGCAAGCCGCTCGACTACTACCTCAGTCCTGATCCCAACGAAACGTTCTCCCGTCACAAAGCGTTCGTTTCGGCCATGCTGGTGCAAGGACTCAAAGAAGACGTGTTTACGCCGAAATCGGAACGAGTCCTGGAGGCGATTCAAAAGGCGGGTGCTCCAGCGAAAATTCTTCAGCAGAAAAAATTTCAGTACGGAGGCGCGGGTTCGATTCAAGATCAGGCATTTCAATTCGAGTTGGAGTTTCCCGCATCGGCATTCACACCAGTGACGAATTCTCATTGCCGTCTCAGTCTCAAGGGTGATGACTGGGAAGGGGGCATACTCGTGAATGGAACGCCCGTCGTAGAAATGATTCATGTTCCAGAGATGAAAACAGTGGGCGCAAGAACATTGGTAGAGAATTCTCAAACTCTATTGAAACCGGGTAAAAACAAAGTCACCGCGCGGGTGAAAGCCTTTATTGCAGGCGCAAAAAAAGGATCTGTATTTTTTGGTTCTGAATGCAAGTGGGAAGCGATTGGAAAAACGATGGGTATCGAAGGAAAATCAGATATCTCTCGGACTGCGTATCGGGAGTTTTTCAATTCACCAGTGACCCGAACGGGCGATACGGTTTTTGAGTTCGATTGGAACGAGTGAACGTTCAGGTTTTCGCCGAGATGACGGACCAAGTCTTGTAGCAAGCCAATAAAGTGACCAGAGGCGTGACCAGGTAGGCACCTGCGAGCAACCAGAGGTGGAGTGTCGCATAACTGGCTGACGTGGAGCTGATCCATTTGTTCCAAATGATGAGGTTCATTCGACCCAATGCTGCGTGAATGCCCCATGCCACGAGAATGCAAGCGAACGTGGTTTTTTTGGGTGCCTGGGTGAAAATGGCGAGCACGCCGAGTAGTCCAATCAGCAGGGCTGTCGCGCCCCAGCGCAAAACCATGAATGCGAGATGAACAATGACGGCCTCATTCGCTCGCGTGCCGGGCGTCGAGAACGGAGCGAGCGGTAGGTGGAGTGCAAAAAGTATCACGTTCAGTAGGATCACCACCAAGCCGGTGGATTTGATCGCGATCTGAAGGAGCTGAATGCTCACCTAGACCTATCCGTTCGCAACGGAGACGCGGTTACGTCCGGAGGTCTTAGCTTCGTAGAGCGCCTGGTCGGCAAGTTTGAGGAGGGTCTGCGCGGATTCGATACCCGTTTGCAACTCTGCCAGTCCGAGAGAACTTGTGACTGGGATGCGTTTGCCTTCGTAGATGAACGGGTGAAGCTCGACGGCAGCGCGGACCTTTTCGGCAAGTTCTTCGGCCGCCTTAGCGCCCGTATTTGCCATGAGCACCACGAACTCCTCGCCACCGTAGCGGGCGAAGATGTCTTTGGGCCGCAGGCACTGATTGCGGACGAGTGTCGTGAATTCTTTGAGCACGAAATCGCCGGCATCATGTCCGAACGTATCGTTCACTTTTTTGAAGTGATCGAGATCCATGAACAAGATGGTGAAATCAGAGTGGAGCGCCTTGGCTCGTTTGAACTCGGCGTCGAGCGCTTCCATGAGGTAGCGCTTGTTATAGAGCTTGGTCAGCGGATCCGTGTGAGCGGCGAGGCCCAGGTTTCCGTAGAAAATGATCTCAAGCTCTCCGCGTGGAAGGAATTTCAAGATCGAGTTACCGAGCTTGATCATGTCTTCTTTGGAAAGGGTTTTTTCTTCGTTCGGAGCCAGCTTCTTGTCGTTGATGAGCGTCCCGTTCGCCGAACCCAGGTCCATCAGGAATACTTGTTCACCACGCTTGATCACTTTGGCGTGACGGCGGGAAATACTCTGATCCAGAAGCGAGATTTCAGCAGCAGCATCGCGTCCGATGACCATCTCCTCTTGGGTAAGGAAATAGCGATGCCCTTGTGGGGAGCCACGGATGATGATCAAGCAGGCTTCTTGCTCTTTTGCCTTCTGAATGTCCTGATTCAGCGTCGCTTGGTCGGCTGAGAGGACTTTTGTGGCTTCTGAAGAATCGTTTGACGACATGTCGTCTAAAATTCTAGCCGCGTCATCGAACAAGGGTCAATCGGATTCCTCAAAAGGCGACGAGCGATGTGATCCGTAGGTACGGAGGCGGTCATACGCGTCCTCTCGGTCCGGTTTGCTCTCTTCGCGGGTGCGGGTCAGGCTCTCACGAATGTAGATCTTGCCTTCTTCGACGCCGGGTTGGTCAAACGGATCGACGCCCCAGAGCGTACCGGTGAATGCAGTCATGACGGAAAGGGCAAAAGTCAGAGTTCCGAGCGACTCTTCGTTCAGTCGATCGAGCTGAAACAGGAAATGTGGACGGTTTCGGTTCGTCATGACCTTAGCGATCGCTTGGTATTCGATCGTGAGCAGGTCATGAAGCGTGGTGCCGTTCAAGATTTCAAACGCCGGAAGGCTCGTCGACGCGAGTGCTCCGGTGGCGAGTTTTTTGAGGGATGGGATCGTGACCTTGTTTTCGGTATCCGTGATGCGGAGGAAGAACGTCACTTTATCGTCAGGTCCATCACGCAAAAGCTGAAGCAACGAATGCTGATCCACCGCGCCGAGCGCAGCGAGTGGGGTGAAACCTTTGCCGTCCTTGCCGAGGGACTCTGCCCAGAGTTGGACGAACCAAGATCCGAACAGTTTAAGCTCGGTCGAATAGGGCATCACGACGTGAATTGGGCGTTCCTTGAATTGGGCAAGGAGGTCGGCGCCGATCAGGAAAAACGGGTTTTTTTCGACCGGAGTCTTCTCGCAGAAATCCCGGCATTTTTTTGCGCCTGCCAGCAAGGCTTCGGCATCCAGGCCTGCGATCGCGGCAGGAAAAAGTCCAACCGGCGTGAATAAACTGAACCGTCCACCGACTCCAGGGAAGATCGGAAGCGTGCGAAGTCCTGCCTCGGTCGCAAACTTGCGGAGGTCGCCCTTGACTGGATCAGTGATAGCGACGACGTGATCTTTCCAGCGGTCTTGGCCCAGCCACTCGAGCGCGAGCAGAAGCTGCGCGAGTGTTTCGAACGTCGTGCCTGACTTGGCGATCGGTACGATGAGTGTCGAGGATGGATCGAGTTTTCCTAGTTGGTAGACCCAATCTTCGGGATCAGGGTTCTCGAGAAAGATGCAATCGATACCCGAGTTGGCTTTGTGCTTGAGTGCCGAGAGCAAGCTCATCGGTCCCAGGGAGCTTCCGCCGATACCGAGGAAAAGAGCCGTTTTAAATTTGCCGCTTTTGCGGATTTGAGTAGCGAGTTCGACCGTCGCCGAAAGCTGGCTGACTTTTTCATCGATCGGGGCATTGTAGAAGGCAACTTCTTGAGTGCCGAAACGGTGTTTCAGGGTGTCCCAATGAGGTGCGAATGCGGTCTTAGCTTGATGACTTTCGGAGCGAGCAGGGCGGGGAAGGCCGCTCCATTCGACGAGGAGAGATGAGGTGCCAATACGTGTTGCGGTGACCGACATGGGATGAGGAGGCCCTTTCGAAGCAAATGGGTTTGTCTGTATTTATCCCCGGGCCCAGCTCATCACAAGTGGTGAGTTCTAAAAATGCTCGATTGAGCGCGTTTTACAGTAGAACTTGAGGATTCGTGACTGGCTTATAACCTGCAATATTTACGGCCCAAGGAGCCAACTATGCGCAATACCAGCGAACAACAGGAAATTTTGGGACTCGAGAACCGATATTGGCGAGCCGTGCAGGATCATGATGTAGGAACTGCCGTTTCTTTGACCCGGTTTCCCTGCATCGTCAGCGGACCTCAGGGGGCGAGGGCGATCGACGAGCCCACTTATCGAAAAATGATGAGAGCCCACGTAGACCAAGTGAAGTCATTCGAGATCCGCGACGAGCAGATTGAGGTTTTGAACAGTGAAACGGCCGTGATCGCTTATCGTCTGGAGTCCAATGGTGAATCGTGTTTCGACACGTCGACCTGGATTCGCGAGGGCGGTGAATGGCGATGTGCTTTGCACACTGAGACGCCGTTACAAACGCAGGCATCATCGGAAAACAAAATGGATTCCGAAACGGGGCACCTCAACCCGGAGCCGACCGAATCCGGAGCGATCTAGGTTTTCGGGTGTCCAGCGAACGATCGAGGAGGAGGAGTGCGCCCCGGTCAATTCGATGGTCGAGTCGGGCCGCATGTCTCGAGGCGTTCGAGCGTCTGAATAAGTGGGCGGATACAGGAGGAGTCCGAGCTGCCGCGCATGGTTTGATCCACGGAATAAGGCAATAGACCCTCATCGGCAAACTGAGATTGATAACTCAAGAATACGCGTACGCTATTCTCGGATCGGGGGCCGTAGGCTTCGAGCACAAATGGAGAGTCCCACCGTGAGCTCATTTGATAGCCTTTTTGCGAAAGAATTTGATTCGCCACCTGATTCAGTTGATTGACCTCACCGAGGGGACATCGCTCAAATTGGCTAAAATAAACGGCGATTTCGCATTCTTGGCTCGAGAAGCTTGGGTTCGAGATCACAAATGGTAAAACGACGAGTGATCGTTTCAGGTATTTGAACAGCGCGCTGGAGTGAGAACGTTTCATTGTATGGATTTCCTTGCAGGCGGGTACACTTTTTCGATGAGGATGACAAGACAAAGGCCGATCCTTGGCATCCTCATCAGTCGTGTTTAGGTCAGTTTTTTGTTTGGTATGAGTGGGTTGCGCCCTTCTTCAAATAGTTTTCGAAACACCAAAAGATGAGCTGAAAAAGCAGGCAGAACAAAGAGCGGAGCAATGAGACTATAAGGGAAATAAGCGATCAGTAAGAGCGGGCGCTCGAGCTGCCACGAGAAAGGCAGGGGCGCTGAAAGGGCTACGACTCGCAACACATTTAAGAGAAGCAAAAATCCAATCGTATTGACGGTCCAAGCGAGGGCACGCGATCGATTGACCCAGCGGCAACTCAGGAGAGATGAGATGCCCGCGACAATATCCCAATTTTGGCCAGTCCAAGTCATGGTTTCGGGCACGGTCTGAATGTCTGCCCAATGATGCAGGATGAGCTCCAAAGGTATTCGAAAGCTTTGGAACAAAATCAGCGTAGAGAGAGTGTTCGATCCAGCGACCGCGCGACCTGATGCGCTCAATGGGAACGTGAACCCCCAAACCAAGATCGTCGAAAAAACGAGAGGCCCCCAGGGCAACAAGCTCTCAGTCATCAGCCGAGTTGCGGCGGCGATCGAAGAAATGAATATAACTCCGAGGAATGATCCGGTCCAAACGAGACGGTTAACGGAATGCCAAAGCACGTAAAAACAGGCAAACGCCATTGCGATCGCCATCACTACAAATAGACTCAATGAGAATGGATCCGCAGCGTTAAAATTCAGATTCATGGATTTCACAATGAGCTGATCAGGCATTCGTGACGAGTTTTCTTCCGATCACGAGTCTCTGAATCTGGTTCGTGCCTTCGACGATTTGCAGAACCTTGGCTTCGCGCATGTAGCGCTCCGCTGGGAATTCCTGCGTATAGCCACTACCGCCCAGAATCTGCACGGCATCCGTCGTGATTTTCATCGCGCTGTCGGTAGCGAATAGTTTTGCCATCGCGGCTTCGGTCGAGAACGGAAGTTTTGCGTCGTAGAGGCGTGCGGCGTTTGTGACCAAATGGCGAGATGCTTCGAGCGCTGTCGCCATGTCGGCCAGCATAAAACTCACGCCTTGGTATTCGGCGATCGGTTTTCCGAACTGCTCGCGTTGTTTGGCATGGGCAATCGCCGTCGCAAGCGCTCCTTGAGACACTCCGTTTGCAGTCGCAGCAATCGTGATGCGTCCGGAGTCGAGCGCGGTCATCGCGACGGTGAACCCGTCACCTTCATTTCCAATCAGGTTTTCGGCGGGAATTTCACAATTTTCGAGAACGAGCTCCATCGTGTGTGAGGACCCGAGCCCCATTTTTTTCTCGCGCTTGCCTAAGGAGAAACCCTTCATACCTTTTTCCAGGATGAATGCGGAAACGCCCTTGGGGCCGGGGCCGCCGGTACGAGCCATCAAGACGATGGTCTCGGCGGAATCACCTTGAGTCGTCCAGAGCTTCGTTCCGTTGACGATGTATTTCGATCCGTCTTTGCGAGCGGTGGTCTTCAGGGATCCGGCGTCGGATCCAGAGGACGCTTCGGAGAGTGAGAATCCGCCGATCGCGCGTCCGGAGGCGAGTGCTGGGATGTATTTTTTCTTCTGCGCATCACTACCGAACTTGGAAAGGATCACTTGCGGAAGTCCGGTTACGGCAACTGAAATGGCATATGCCGCATGTGCTTGCGCGATTTCCTCGATCACGGCCGTATAGGCTTCGTAGCCAAGGCCCGCGCCGCCGTACTCTTCGGCAACCGGAACACCGGTGAGCCCGAGTTCGCCCAGCGCCTGGATGTTTTCCGGGCGAAAGATTTCATCACGGTCGTCGTGTTCCGCACGAGGCGCGAGTTTCTCCTGCGCAAATTTACGGGTCAATGCACGGAGTTCAGCGATCATTTCCAGCTGTTCTGGAGTGCTTGAAGTCATTGGTCTGCCGCCTCGCCGAGTAGTTGACGTGCGATGATCACGCGCATGATTTCGTTCGTGCCGGCGCCGATTTCGATGAGCTTCGCGTCGCGCATCATGCGTTCCACCGGGAATTCGCGGGTATAGCCGTAGCCCCCGAGGATTTGAATGGCGTCCAGCGCGACCTTGGTCGCCATCTGGGCAGCGTGAAGTTTGGCCTGGGCGCTCATCACGGAGGCTTGTTTGCCGACGAGTTTGCCTTCGTCCCACATCTTGGCGCAACTGTAGACAAGGGCACGCGAAGCTTCGTAATTCGTCGATGCTTCGGCGATGCGTTCTTGAATCTGCTGAAAAGAGGCAATCGGTTTATTGAACTGTTTTCGGTCTTTTGCGTACGCGGTTGCGGCTTCGATCGCGCCGCGAGCGATGCCGAGCGAGATGCCCGCGATGGTCACGCGCTCGAGGTCGAGGTTGCGCATCATCATTTTCACGGACGAGTTCTCTTCGCCGACGCGCGCCGATTCTGGCAATTTCACGTCTTCAAAAACGAGTTCTCCAGTTGGCGAAGCGCGCATGCCCATCTTCGAGAATTTTTTCCCAGTGGAGAAACCTTTCATTCCGCGTTCGACGATGAACGTGGAGAGGTTTTTCTTACCTTCGCCGGTTTTTGCGTACACGTAGAAAATGTCGCCGTTCGGGCCGTTGGTGATCCAAGTTTTTCCACCGAAAAGGTTGTAACCGTCTGCAGTGCGCGTGGCTTTGGTGGTCATGCCGAGGGCATCGGAACCTGCGCCTGGTTCACTCATGCCCATGCCGCCAATCCATTCGCCCGAGATCAGTTTCGGAAGATACTTTTTCTTTTGCTCGGGAGAGCCGTTGGCGCCGATTTGATTCACGCAAAGAATCGTATGCGCCAAGTAAGAGAGCGTTGTGGATGCGTCGACTGCACCCATTTCTTCCATGGCGATCGTCGCTGCCACAGCACCGAGTCCGGCGCCGCCATCTTCTTCTTTTACGGTGATGCCGAGGAGTCCGAGGTCCCCCAGCTTACGAAAAGCAGCGTCGTTAAACTTCTCTTCGTGATCGAGGTGTTCGATTTTTGGTGCGAGTTCCGCGAGGGCATACTGACGCACGGTGTCTTGAAGCATTTTTTCTTCTTCAGAGAAAAACCACATAATAGGCGACTCCTTTACTTACTTAATCGGCTTATGTCATCCTATTACCATTATGGTGCGAGCAAGGAAAACACAGATTTATCCGCTACAAATCGCGGTCAACTACTGGGAAACTCGCCCGTCGCAGATGCCGTCGTTACTTGGTCAGCTTCAGGCGAACGGCATTCGTCACGTTACGGCCTTTATTCCTTGGCAAAACGCCGAGTGCGATATCCAGCACACATTAGTGCGGTTTCTCGAGACGATCATCGAAAAAAAGATGTCGGTCAGTCTTGTGGTCTCGCCCGAGGTCGGCGTGAGTTTTCCATACTCGGGACTTCCGAAAGAAATCGCGCTCGATGAAAGCATGTGGGCGCGTGATCGAGATGGTAGACCATTTATTGTCGGCTTGCCGCCCGTCATGCATGCTCTGCCAAGCTGGCAATCGCCGGAGCTCTGGAAACGTTACACGCAGTTTTTGCAAAAATGCGAAGGCTGGCTTGCGGATCTCGCGCGCAAAAACGGCGACGCGAAGTCGCGCATTCAGCTGATCCTTACCGGCAGCTATCATAAGTATTACGACTCGCTGCCGACGATTCGTGAATTCGGACGTGGCACGGATCTCGGCGATTTTTCGCATTCCGGTGAAACCGATTTCGAAGAGTCTCTCAAGAAACTGAAACAGCACCCGGAATTCCGCGGGGCATTCGGCAAGTCCTCGACGTTTCTCGCTAGCCCCGAGTCGACTGAAATCCTACGCAATCGACGTAACTACGAACGCGAAAAAGAATTCCGCGCTCGGCAGCTCCAAAGCTTCAAGAAAACCGGGAACGAGTTTGATTTCGTTCAGGTGGAGATGTTGACTCCCGAAGCGGATCCAATGTTTCTCTACTCGCAGGTTTTCTCGGAGGTCGACGGACGTTTCCGGTCGTTTGATCGCTTGAACGATGTGGCGACGAAGTTCGCGCGCGTTTACTCCGGGCGGGATCGCAAGGAAATGCTCCCGATCTGTCATTGGACAGGACTTGGACAGTTCCGCACTCTCTCCGAGAGCGAACGGCAGTTCTTGCTCCTGAAATCGCTTCTGACTTACGGTGGACGCCAAGGCGCTGTGCTGATCGATCAGGACGAGTATTTCCGCTTGAGCAAGAGTTTCAAGAAACGGCTTTCGTTTTTTGCGGATCTCACGTTCGAGCGAGAACTCACCATGGAGCCTGAAGTACTGGTCTTAGGCTCGAGCCCCTGGATCGAAAGTGGTGTTTTCAAAAAACGTTCGATGATGCCGGGGTTGGGTTTCGCCGAGAGTTCTCAAGCTGAGGAACTGGGCTTGCTGGACGTTCTGGGTACGGTGAAACTCGTCTTCTGGGATGATCAGCGTCTATTGACGAGCGAGAACTTGGCCCAGCTCATGGAGTGGGTGAAAAAAGGCGGCACCGTCGCGTTTCCTCGTACGGCCGCTTGGAGCGACCTCGCCCAAGTAGAGTGGAAAGATTTCTACGACCTGAAAAAAGGTATCGAGACAAAAATGGGTGCCGTTTCCGAGATCCTCCGGATCGAACGCGGACACTGGGTGTTCTACGATCCGCCTTCGGTCAAAGAAGATTGGGTGCGGTTTTTTCAGGCGACTTATTCGCTCGCGGAAGTCACGCTCGCAATCGATGCGGTGTCCGATGTGGAGCTCCTCATGCTTCAACGCAAACGCGACGAGGACCGTGCGCTGTTCTTGATGAATCCGCGGCAAACGGCAGTAGAGAGCGGTGTGCTTTTCCAAACCGAGATGCAGATCGGGGATTTGCTGGAGGCCTACCGTTCACCTGATCAAATCAACACCGTGACGGCCAAGCAATGTGATCTTGAGATCCCCGCGTTCGGCGTCCTGCCGCTCACCGCGAGTGGATTCGGATCCGACGAGTTTGAGCGCAAAATCGCGGAAAATCATCGCGAACTCAATCCTAAATACGCTGAAGAGGCCGCCAGGACGGTGCTTCCAGGGTTCGCAGAATCGGATTGGGGGCTCTGATGCAACTCGGATTTGATTACGTCGCACTCAAGGAACTATTTCCGGATTCCGCGCCGCTGCTGGACGAACCACGCGTGGTGGGCCTGGAAAAAAATGGTCAACTCTTGGACTCCGTGGGAACTCTCCCGCTCCATGCGATTGATCTCAATGAAAATCTCGAAAC
The DNA here is from genome assembly GCA_027485695.1 of Pseudomonadota bacterium. GTDB lineage: Bacteria > Bdellovibrionota > UBA1018 > UBA1018 > UBA1018 > JAIXQO01. Next base: position 587,208 of record JAIXQO010000002.1, on the reverse strand, counting down.
CCATCAATTGAAGTATGCGGGGAAGGCTGCGTTTCAAACGGTGAGTGAACCCGATCTGAGAGCCGTGATTGAGGAGGCGCTCGCGCTCCCGAATTACGCGGATCAAAAACGCCTCGTGCGAGCGAAACTGACCGGACAGTTTGGAGTGAAAAAACTTCCGTCGGATCACTTCCTGCTCCGAGACCTCACGAACGGTTGGTGGAGTCGTTCACTCCCGAGTTCATTTGCCGTCTATCTTCGGCTCCAAGATCCAGAGCAGGACCTGATGTTGATCTTCAAAAAGGGCCAGCTCTCCGAATGCCGTGCCCCGGATTTCTCGAGCCTGGCCAAAGAACGTCAGGGCGAAATCGAGGCCCGTGTCGCATTCCTTTCGAGCCGTTTTGGGGTCAAAGTTCATGCGATCACCATCAGTGAACGCAATTGGATGCGGATCTCAAATGAGGCTAAGCCTTGGAAGCCGTTCGCAGACATGCTCCGCTCAGGCGAAATCTCCCTGCATCCGTTCAAATGGCGGATGGCGTTTTGCCTCTCGCTACGGGCGTTTTTCGGGATTTAATGACTACTTAAATTCGACTCTCCAGTACTTGGATGTACGCAGGTCGAACGCATTCGGCTTGAAATTCTTAAGGGTCGGCTGAGTGAGCGTGCGTTCGATCGCATTCGCCACGATGAGCTGAGGCGCATCTTCTTCGAGCATCGCGTTCAATTTTTTCAAGAGTGGGCGTCTCGCGGCGCCCGGTTTCATCGTCGCCATTTTTTCGTAGAGCGCATCGAACTCGGGATTCGAGTAGGCGTTTTCGTTACTCATGGCCGAAGGGTTCTTGCCCCAGAAGTTTACGAACGCGGTTTCCGCGTCTGGATAGTCGGCGCCCATTCCCATCATCCACATCTGGAGCGTGCGGTTCTCCAGCCGTTTCTGAAAATCGTTCCATTCGACGAACTCTAGTTGCACGGGAACTCCGATCGCTTTGAGCGAGTTCTGAAAAAACTCAGCCTGTTGGCGAGCACTTGTGGATGTGAATCCAGTGAACGTCAGGGGAGGTAGTCCTTTGCCATCCGGGAAACCGGCTTGAGCGAGGAGTTTTTTTGCTCGATCGATCGAGTAGGTCGTGGGGCTGCGGTACTTCGGATCGAAATCGGGAGAGGTGAGCGGGATGAAGCTCTGTCCAACGATTGCGCGCTTGGGCATGAAAAGCTGCGCGAACTTTTCGCGATCAATCGATGCGAAAATCGCTTGCCGGAGGAGTTTGTTTTTCCCGAGGAGCAGATCCTTCATATTAAAAGAGAAATGGTACTGATGCATCGATGGCGCAGTGTGGAGTTTCAGGCCTTTTTTGGCGTATTCGCTCGTTAGATTTCCTTTTTCATCCACAACGTTCAGCATGAGGTCCTTGGGAACTGGATAGAGCGAGAGATTTCCTTGCTGGAAATTCATCCAAGCTGGCATCCACTCCGCTGAATAAGACACTTCGACGACGTCGGCGAATGGCAGTGATTTTCCAGAGTCGACTAGCAGCCCCTCTGCACGGTCGGATTTTTCGCCCGTTGTTGGGTAGCGTCCATGATACGCGGGATTTTTTCGGTAAGTGATTTTGTGATCGCGGTTAAAATTTTCCAGGATGAATGGCCCAGTACCGATCGCATGAGAACCGAAGTCTGGGCCGTATTTCTCGACGCATTCCCTCGGAACCGCTGCGACCTGAGTCATTGCGAGCGCCCAGAGGAAATGAGGATTCGGTTGGGTGAGCGTGATCACGAGCGTCCGAGGATCAGGAGCGAAGAGGCCCTCAACCGGGTCGTCGAAATTCGTGGCGGGAAGTTTTGCCTGACGGTCTTTCCATTCGTTTAAGCCTTGGATTTTTCCTTCGAATAAGTACCAGAGTCTCGACGGATCGCGCGGGTTTGCGAACCGTTTTATGCTGTAAACGAAGTCGTTCGCCCTCAAGGAACGCAAGCCATTTTCTCCGATTTTTAGGCAAGAATCCGGATGGAAATGGACGTCCGTCTTGATTCGGAACGTGTACGTTTTTCCACCATTCGTGACCTCCGGCATTTTCTCAGCCAATAGCGGCTCCAGTTCAAATGGGCGTTTCAGGTAATGGTATTGAAGGAGCCCCTCATACACGCGACCTGCCTCGAGGCTGGAGTAGAAATCATCCGCTTGAGCAGGGTCGAGGGTTTCGACTTTGGAGCTGGTGGAGAGTCTGAGGATTTTGATGGGAGGGGTGGAGGTGGCGAAGGCCGAGCCGCTAACAAGGCTCATGATGAGCGTCAGATTCGGGATGAGCATCATTCCGGCGTAACATATATTTCTGAAACCCAACGATAATTTCATGCGCTTGATTTTTGGATCACGGCCATTTATAAAAGACGAATCAGTGGCGCTGTGTCCGCCGGAAATCTCCGGAACGCGACTCAAAATTCACGCCCCTCACTCCTACCGGTCAAGGAGTAGATCGGGGTACCCATGTCTACTGAATCTAAGAAATCCTTTACTCAAAAAATTGATAATAAAAACGGCTATGATCTTTGGTCGAAAACGTACGATACCGACGTCAATTCGACCGTCGCGATCGACGAGCTGAAGTTCCCGCCGGTCTATCAGCATCTTCGAGGCAAGAGCGTGCTGGAAATCGGCTGCGGTACGGGCCGGCATACGGCGAGACTCGTTTCACAGGAAAATCAGGTCATCGCATTGGATCAGTCGGCAGGAATGCTGGAAGTGGCGCGCTCCAAGCTGGTCAGTGATCGCGTCGAGTTCGTAGAGGGCGATTTTTTTGCATACCCGTTCTCTGGCGAGGGTTTCGAAGCCGCGCTGACCAGTCTCGTGATCGAGCATATTCGAGAACTCGACCGATTCTTCGCGCGCGTTCACAGTCTCTTGCGTGTTGGAGGAGAGTTCTTCGTCTCTGAGATTCATCCTCTACGCATCGGTGCCGGAACGCAGGCGAACTTCAAACAGGCCGATAGCGAAGATCCCTATTTCTTGGAGAGTTTCGCGCACGCCCCAGGCGCGATCGAAGCCGCCGCCGAGCGAGCCGGGTTTCGCCTCTGGCAGAAGGTCGAGGGAGTGGGGGATGATGAGTTCGCCGGCCGTTATCCTCAATGGGAAAAGCACCGGGGCCGGCCACTGATTTTGATCTGGGTATTCTTGAAATCCGAGTAGCGGATCAGGTGGGCGGCGGAAAAAATTCAGCAAAGGCGCGACGAGGGCATTCTAGGGTAGACGTGGCCCAAGTCCACGCTGTAGACCGATTGAAAACCATTGCCCAGCTTGCAAATTCCCGCTAAGAATACTCCAGTTTTATGATTTTCTTCCAATCCCTCACCAAAGCCGACTTAGCGGAGCTTTTGCTCCCACTCTCCGCTCCTCGTGACCGTGGTCTCACGGACGATGAGTTTGAGAAGAAGCGCGCCAAACGCGCCAAGTTCCGCGCGCAGCAGATCTTTCATTGGGTCTATCAGCGTTACGTCACGGAATGGGATGAGATGACCGACCTCTCCAAGGATCTCCGGGAGTGGTTGAAAGCGAACGTCGAGATATTCCGCCTCACCGAGCGCGTGAACCAGCAGGCGCTCGATGGCACTCACAAGTTTCTTTGGACGCTTCATGATCAGAAGACGATCGAGTCCGTGATCATTCCGGCCGCGCTTCAGGAGAAATCCGGCGCCGACGCGGTTGCACGTCTTGATGGTCGCGACCCAGGCACATTCAGAGACGACGAAGAAAAAGAAACCGAAGCAACCCAAATGCAAAAGGGCGTGCGGTTCTCAGGCGCAAAAACTGACGCCAAACTGAACGAAGGGCAGTGGCGCCGACTGACCGCCTGTATTTCCTCTCAGGTTGGTTGCGCGATGGCGTGCAAGTTCTGCCTGACCGGCGTTCAAGGTCTGGACCGCAGCCTGCAGACGCACGAGATCGTCACCCAAGTTCATGAGCTGCGCATGCGCGCTCCCATCACGAATATCGTATTTATGGGAATGGGCGAGCCTCTCCATAATTTCGAGAACGTCGCTAAGGCTTGCGAGATCTTGATTGATCAAGATGGTCTCGGTTTCTCCAAGCGCAAAGTCACGGTTTCGACCAGTGGTCTGGTTCCCGCGATCACTGAGCTCGGAAAACGCGTCGACGTCGGACTTGCGATCTCGCTCAATGCTTCGACCGACGAACAGCGCTCAGCCATCATGCCGGTGAACAAGAAATGGAATCTCGCGGCGCTGATGAAAGCTTGCCGTGAATTCCCACTGGGTCCGCATCGCCGGATCACATTCGAATACGTGCTCCTCAAGGACTTCAACGACTCGTTAGAAGACGCGGAACGCGTGATCAAGCTCACACGCGGCATCCCATCTAAGGTGAACTTGATCCCGTTCAACGAGCACTCAGGCGCAGAGTTCAAACGTCCGGACGATATCCGAGTCAAGGCGTTCCAGCGCTACTTGCTTGATCGCGGAGTGACTGCGACCGTGCGGATCTCCCGTGGGCGGGACATCTTGGCTGCCTGCGGACAGCTGCGCTCCATCTTCGGGACCGCACGCGGCACTGATCGTCACAAGGACTGGAAAGAGCTCCCGGTCCTCCAGAATCATTCTTGATTGTGGATTTTTAGAGACGGCTCGATCCCGCTTTTTAGTTAAATAGTTATCATGTAGATCTTCGGGCATGACGTGGTTTGCGCCATTCCTGCGTTTGTCGATTGCACTCCTAGTCTCGTTGAAGGCGCTGACGGCTTTTTCCGCGCCACCCCGAGTGGATCCGACCTGGAAGCTGGCTATTTTCGTCGCAGGCGTCGACGACGAAAATCTCAATTGGTTTCGAGACAGCCAATATCGCCTGGCGATGAATTTCGCCGTTCGTGGTTGGGAAGTTCGGATTCTTGTTCCTGACGAAGTGCTTGCCCAGACGTCGTTGATTCAGGAATTCGATCTCTTGTTCCCGCTCGGGCAAATTCATCCGGCAGGTCGATCGGTTCGTTATCCCGTGATCGTACGCCAACCGAGAATGCAGCTCCTCTATCTGCTCAAGAGCCTGAATCAGGCGCCTCGGCTGCCTCAGAGTTTGTTTATCGGGATGGATGGTCACGGCAGCGAACCTGATTTTGATACGCAGGGGCAGTTGACTGGGCATCAGGTGCTTGGAATCGGTCCTGAACTGTTTTCGCAGTATGAGCAAGAGTTCGCGACCCTTCGCCATCAAGGAAGTCGGATCCTCGTGTTTGACGAGACCTGCTATTCAGGCGCGTCCCTATTCCTGCCGATCGTTCGCTCAGCTTGCGTCATCTCGGCGCAGAATCATCGATGGGTCTCTCGCGCGTGGCAATCCAACGTGCTTCGCAAGAATTTGGCGATGAACGATGCGGGAGCTCTACGGAGTGGGACCGATTTTTTTCGTTACGTCTTGGAAGCGAACGGTCACGGTTCGGTCATCAAATTCGATGTGATCGGTGACGACGAACTTTCCAGAGGTTATTTTCCTCAGATGACGGGGTTTCAAACCAATCTCGGACGTCTGTTTGAATTGCTCCTGATTCCACCGAGCAGATTTCCGAATTCCTCCAGCTATCGACCGGAAACCTTGGATCAGATGGAATCGGCAATCAATCAATTGCAGGCCTGGGGACAAGTGCATAGCCCGCGACTGATGCAGGCATCGAGGATCGAGGATCGCGATTCTTACTTTAGGCGAGTGGTTGAGTATCACCGTTTGAGGAGTCGGGTTCCGCAGAACTCTCGCATGCAGGCGGGCGGGGAGCCGTCGAGTTCAGAGCTGGCCTCCAGTTACAACATTCACGACCAGACCGTGCTCTGGCTCCTGCACCGCTATCAGCAGTCGCAGCTCGATGCCGATGTTCGTCGCTTGAAATCATCCCTAGGCGCGAACCCTTCGCTTCAAAACTGCGTTGAATTCAAGTTCTAAGAAATGCCTTACAGAAAAGTTTGACGTGGTGGTGCGAATTCTCGGTAGAATCATGCATATGACTCATCAACGGATCGTAACCTGGAGTGTTTTCATTGTTTCATGCTTAGGAACAGGGGCTTGCACCAAAAGAGAAAAAACCGTCGTAACACAGCCATCGAGTTCACCGACGGCTCAAGCAACCGCGGGTATTTCACATGATCTCGCAGATCTCAGTCTCAAAACGGCCGCATCTTCCTTCGTGGAAGAAATCAAGCATGACTGCCTCCAGCTCAAAGAGGAGATCAGCGGCGAGCAAGTGGTTTCGTCTTTTGTCACCTCGAACGGTGGCAGATATCAGATCCGCATCGATCAGCCTCTCACTTATGATGCGGAGAAATCGATCTGCACGGGTAAATTCACGATCACAGATCCAGCGCGAGGGTTTTCCCACTCGTTCTCAGTTCCGTCGGAGTAAAATAACGCCCAGCTCGATCAGTATTCCGGACGGATCTCCGCCGCTGATTTCTCGAATCGTGCGCGGGCCGAAGGCTCGAGAATATCGAAGCACACGGCATAGCGAATGTAAGGTTCACCGGTCGGGCCCGTGAAATGAACGCCCACCATTCCCGTGCGATCGATGACGAGGCGATTGAAGCGTTCAGAGTGCGAGCCTTCGCCCTGGGTCAGGTCGATGCCGAATGCACGGTTCGGCACTTTCCAGAGCGTGAAAAATCCGGCAGTGGTTTCTCCAGCCGGTTTAAGTCCCGCTTTTTTGAGGGTCGGCACGAGAAGGTCGAGACGTTTTTTATAGATCTCGTACGTGTCATTCAGAAGTTTTTTCGAGAGCGTGACGTCCTTGAAGAGTTCTCCGTACGCCATCATCTGAAGCGGGTTCGGGCCGGAGTCGGTGTTGCCTTTGACCAGCACCCAGTCTTCGACGAAATCCTGCGAGCCAAAAATCGCGCCCAATCGAGCGCCCGGATCGGAGAGAGCCTTGGACAAGCTATAGAGTTCGATCCACTCGAGTTTTGGGTAGTCCTTGGCGACCTCTGCAAGCGTGACGTGGCCACCATTCGTCAGCGTCGTGTAAGCGCCGTCGTTTGCTAAACGAATGCCGCGTTCGATGCAAAACTCGATGAGCGATACCCATTCTTCGCGGGTCGCGCCTTGCGAGGCCGGGTTGCCCGGACGAATCACAAAAATCAAATCCGGACGTTCCACTTGAGCGGTATTCAGCGCGGTTTTCAGAGCGCCTAAATCCATCTTCATTCCGGTTTCGGCACTCAATGGCCAAACGATCCGGTTTGATGCGAAATAGGAACTCGTCCAAGTACCCATGACGTCATAGGCCGGAAGGTGAGTGACGACATGGAACTTTTTGCGGTCCCGGAGGTGCATGCCGCACGCAAGTGGCAGGAGTGCAGAGGCGGTTTTGATCCCGGCCGTCGGCGTGTACCGGAGATGAGGATAGGCTTCGGCTTTAAGGCCGGTAAATGTTTCGATGAGTCCTTCACAGAACCGGTTCAAATTACGGTCTTCTGCATAGGTGTAGGAATCGATGCCGCGATCTTGAGCGAAACGCGTTTTCAGATCGATCACCTCTTGAGGTGGGATCAGGTCCGGATTTCCGAGGCTCAAGTTCAATGCTTTTACGCCACCGCTCTTCTCCTCATATTCTCGAATGAACCGATAGATGAGTTGAAAAAGATTGATACCGCTGGGTGGAATTTGGCGCATGGAAATGAATCCTCATTCAAGGATGACGGGTAAACGATTCTCCGGAGAAAGGTAATTTTATCGGCGGCGTGCAGGCGGCGTCGTTGAACGGCTAGGAGCCGATTTCGAAGCTTGTAGCTGCTTAATGGTCGCGTCCATCTCATCGATTTTGGACTGCTGAGCAACGACGTGATCGTTGACCTTGGTCAAGAGCACCTTCACGGAGTTGTTTTCTTCGTTCAGGGTTTTGACTTGAGCGGAGAGCTCGTTTGTTGCCTTTTGAAGTTCAGCAACCTTGGTGTTCTGTCCTTCGACCTGGGCCTTGAGGCCACCGCTCAGGGTTTCCATGTCCACGCAAGATGAGGCGGACAGAGCGAGTGCGATAGTAACGACAGAAAGAATACGGCGAGATTGCATGGTTTGGTTGGCTCCTTGAGCAAAAAAGATTTCGGTCAGATTAGGCCGACCCCGCCCAGAAATCTAGGGCGAAACACGTTAAAACCCAGTTTCGCCCGGAACGCCGCAGCGCGCGGACCCGTATTTTTTGCTGTTTCTGAGTTCAATCGACTCAAAAACGGAGCGAGTCTAAAAAAATTTGCAGGATTGCAAATTTTCACGCGGAACGCGCCCGAAGGGTGACTGGTCATGATGACCAGTCATAAAAGCACGACGCGTCTTTTCGCCATAGGCGAAAAGTTCAAGTAGGCAAGGAGCCGACGAGCGACTTTTGAGTCGATTGAACTCAGAACATAAATTTCTTATTCGCCACGTTCGTCACGATCGCAACCCCCATGGTCGCGGTGATGAGCGCCGATCCCCCGTAACTGAGGAACGGGAGTGGGACCCCCACGATCGGTAAGATTCCCATGACCATTCCCATGTTGACGAAGACGTGCCAGAAGAAAATCGACATGAGGCCGAAGACCAGTAGCATCCCGAATTTGTCGTGGGACTGGTAGGCGACCTGCACCCCGTTTGAAATAAATATCAGGTAGAGAATCAGCAGGATTACGCACCCCACGAATCCATGCTCCTCGCTGAACACAGAGAAAATGAAGTCCGTGTGGTGTTCCGGAAGGAAATTGAGCTGGGATTGGGTGCCTTTTTTGTAGCCTTTACCGACGAGTTGCCCGCTACCGACGGCGATCATCGACTGAATGGAGTTGTAACCGGAACCTTTGGGGTCGCTCATCGGGTCGATGAACGAAACGATTCGTTGGCGCTGGTAAGGCTTGAGTCCGAATTCGTAGATCGTTGGAGCCAGGATCGCGCCTACCATCATGAGTAAAATGATGACCTTAGGTTTGACCTTGATGAAAAGCAGCATCGATCCGTAAGTGAGTAGGATGATCATGGCCGTCCCCAAGTCCGGCTGCTTCATAATGAGTCCGGCCGGTATCGCGACGAGTAGGGTGGGTAGTAGAAGTTCCTTGAGACCTAAGCCATTGGTCACTCGTTCAGTCTCGAAATACTTAGCAAGACAGATGACCATCGAGATTTTCATGAACTCGGAGGGTTGGATATGGAATCCGCCGAATCCGATCCAACGTTTCGCTCCGAGGGAGGACTTGCCCACGATCAGGACGGCAACCAGAAGAACGATGTTCAAAAAATAGATGAACCAAGCGAGTCGGGAGAAAATCGAATAGTGCATGAGGAGCACAACGCCCGTCATGATGAGACCGATTCCGAACCAAATGAGCTGCGATTTAAATAGACCAGCCGATTTGTCGTCGACCGAGGTCGCGCTGACCAGATTCCAAAGTCCGATCCCGAACAGAATGAACTCCATGATCAGAAGGTTCCAGTTGAACTTCTTGAGTTCGTCGTCGTAAGCCGCGATCCGATTCAGGTTCTCATTCGGCTGTTCCTGGGACTCCATGTAGGTATGGGTCATCGGGTTATTCCTCTCCCGCAGGAGCGCCCGTGGAGAGGTGCTCGCTGCCTTCGGTCTGAATCACGTCTTCGTCTTCTGGAGAGTCGGACGCGGGTTTAGTCGCTAATTTTTTTGCGGCGCGGGCAGCTTCGCGCTCTTCTTTTTGTCGAGCTTCGACGGCGGCTGGACTGTAGAGCGATGGATCGATTTTGCGGAGATAGGTTTCAATGATCGCTTTGGCGATCGGAGCGGCGCCCGAAGCTCCGTGGCAGGTGTGTTCACCTAGAACGGCGACGGCGATTTTCGGGTTTTCGACCGGTGCGAATCCCGCAAAAACACCGTGGTGGCGTTCCCGGAATTTCATGTTCTCGCATTTGGAGTAGATCTTATCGCGCGAAAGGCTGATGACCTGCGCGGTTCCAGTTTTTCCGGCGAAATCCATTCCGGGCAAACGCTGCGAGAACGCGGTTCCGCCTGGGTCGTTGACCACGCCCCAGAGGGCTTTGCGAATGGCGATGTAAGTGCTCGGTTTCAAGCGCGTGCGATCGAGAACCTCGGGCTTACTCTCAGAGAGGATCTTGCCTTCGATCGATTCGATTCGTTTGACGAAATAGGGACGATACTGGGTTCCGCCGTTTGCGATCGATGCGTAGGTGTTCGCGAGCTGAAGCACGGTCGTCAAAACGGCACCTTGGCCGATCGCCACAGACAACGTTTCACCCATGTTCCAAGGTTGGTTGTAGCGTTTACGTTTCCATTCCTCGGTCGGAATGAGTCCTGGAACCTCGCGTGCGAGCGGGATACCGGTACGTCGACCAAGGCCCAAGTGAAAAGCCCAAGTCGCGAGATCGTCGACCGATTTCAAGCGTTGAGCCACACGGTAGAAAAACACGTCGCAGGATTTGACGAGCGCTTGGTAGATGCCGACCTCACCGTGGCCGCCTTTTTTGTGGCAGTGGTAAGGGCGGTTACCGACTTGAAGAGAGCCTGAGCAACTGAACCGAGTGTTATCGTCGATCACGCCTTCTTCTAGGCCGGCGATCGCCGTGATCGTTTTAAAAACAGATCCGGGCGGGTAGTGATCTTGAATGGTTTTGTCTCGAAGCGGGCGGTTTTCGTTCGAGATGAGTTTGTTCCAAAGCGCCGCGGGAATTCCGCGCGAAAACTCAGTCGGATCGAACGAAGGGCGAGAGAGCATCGCGAGGATCTCTCCTGACTGCGGATCGATCGCGACCACGGATCCGATTTTGTCTCCGAACGCTTTAACGGCCGCGTTCTGCAGGTCTTGATCGAGGGTGAGGACGACGTTCTTGCCGGGAGTCGCTGATTTCTCGATTTCGCTGTTGAAGACGCGTCCGCCGCTCTTGCGCTCGAGCTTGATTCTTCCTAAGGCGTCGACTTCGACGAGTTTTTCGCCGTCATCACCGCGAAGCGTGTCCTCGAGTTTCTGCTCGATGCCGAATTTACCGACGTTATCCCCGAGTTTATAGCGATCTTCGGTGCGGTTGAGCACCGGGATCTCAGTCGCGCTGACTTCGCCGATGTATCCGAGTAAGTGAGAGGCGACGTCGCCGTAAAGGTTCGTGCGTTTGATCTCTTGTTGAATCTGAACGCCGGGCATGTCGATTTTCCAGGCTTCAATCAGGGCGACCTCCTCGCGAGAGAGGTCGGTCTTGATCTTGACGGGAATGAAGGACGGTTGCCCGCGCATGCGCGTCAGCGTGGCTTGGATGTCTTTTTCGGTCATGTTCAAGAGACTGGCGAGCATCTTGATGACGGGTTCGGATTGGCGGGATTCGCGCAAATACTGAGGAATGATCTCGAGGTCGAATGCTGGACGGTTGTCGAGGAGAAGAACTCCATTTCGGTCGAAAACCATCCCGCGAGGCGCGGCGATTTTCACGCGCTTAATTCGGTTTTCCTCGGAGTACTGGCGCATTTTATCGCCGTTGATGATTTGCAGGTAAACCAGTCGGGAGAATAGGAACACGAAACCGACTGCGATCGCGATATAGATGTATCGAAATCGATCTTGGAATGTCCGGATCTGTTCTTCTTGCCCAAGAAATGCCATTTCAAAATCCTTTTAAGGCGCTTCTTCGCCCATGAGCTCTTCTTCGAAAACAGATCTTCCGCGAGACGTCTTCTGGGTGAGGCGATCAAACTCCGTACAAAGCGGAAAAAAGAATACCGCAAGGATGCCAGCCATCAGAGTGCTTGGGACGATCTGAATGAAAAAGTGGAACATCTGCCGTCCCGCTTGATCAAAAAGCGCGAGTACGAAAAGGCCTCCGATCTTGAACAGGACGTGGGCCACCATAGCGACGAGAGAAAGTGACGCCCAGTTCGCGATCACGAAGTAACGCACGAAAGCGCGCATTCCTAAATAGAGTAACATGTATAAGAGCATGAAGTAGCCCTGAGGTGCGGCACTATGCGATTCGACGATCATCCCAATGATGAGCGTCAAAATTCCACCTTCGGTGAAGTTGCGCCTCAGGCTGACCCAAAGAACGGCGAGGAATGCAAAATCCGGCTGGAAGTAATAGAGCGGATAACTATAGAAGAGAGAACTCTGGATCGCGAGTCCTATGCAGACCGCCAAAAGAAGAAGCGGTGCGTTCAAGAATCGAAAAAACCGACTCCTCATTTCGCAGCTTTCTTCTCAGGAACCGCGAGTACCGGAGTCTCCAATACTTCGATGTTATTCTGAGTCACGATTAAGACTTCTTCGAGCTTGGTGAAATCGACGCTCGGGCGAACCTCGACGTCTTGGCTGATGCCGAACAGTTTCTTTTTAACCTTGGAGACGACGCCTACCGGGATACCTTTTGGGTAGATACCCCCGAGCCCAGAGGAAACGAGGATGTCGCCGATCTGGATGTCATCCGTTCTGAGAACAAATTTCAGCTGGCAAAGTTCTTCGGTCAGCCCCTCGACCACTCCGCGTGCGCGGGAGCGCTCGACAATCGTGTCGACGGCAGACAATAGATCGAGAATGGTGACGATATCCGAAGTGGTGTCCGTCGTGCGCAGGACTCGGCCCACGATTCCCTCGTGGGTGACGACGGCCATGCCTTTGCGGATACCGGCCTTTTCGCCTCGGTTGACGCGAATGGCGCGGAATTCGGTGGAAACGTCTCGGGCAACCACCCGGGCTACGGTCGACTGGAGCTTGAACTTCTCGCGGAAGTTCAGGAGTTCTCGGAGGCGCTGGTTCTCGTTCTGGGTTTCCTTAAGATTGGAAATCGTTCCCAGGAGCTTACGGTTTTCCTCAAAAAGGACCGTATTCAGGTTCCGAACGTTCCACAGGTAAATGTAGCTCTGGTAGCTCCCGACCGACCATTCAATCAGCCAACTGACGGCCGTTTGGATGGGGTAAGTGACCTTGAGAACGACATGGTCGTGGAATCGATAGTCTCGCGGATTCCTCGACTGGGTATCCAGTGCGATAATTGGAATCAGCAAAAACAAGAAAAGGGTGATATAAAATCGATATTCCTTGAGATAGCGGAGCATGCCGTTTTTCCGATTGCCTGCCCCCGGTGAGCCTCATTGCGCCGGTGGACATGCGAGTTAAGCGTGCGGAAATCCCTTGAAAAACAGTAGCGAGGAAGAGACCGTAAAGCAACGGAAAGGATTCAAAATGTTCAGTCTTCTCAGAGGTAAATGGGGTTCGATCATCATCGGGTCCATCATCGGATTCATCGCTCTCGTTTTCGTTTTTCAAGGCGTCTTTTCGCCGAAAGCCACTCGAGGTCTTCACGATGCTGCGATTGCCGGTAAAGTGAACTCGGATCGCATCACGCTTCAGGAATTCAATCAGGCTTTCAACCGTCGTGCAGAGTTCATCAAGAACCTCGCTGGTGGCAAGCTCTCCGAGGAGCAACTCAAGCAATTTCGTGTTCGTGAGAGCACCTTTCATGAGCTGGTTCAGCAGCGTTTAATGATTCAGGACGCTCACAGCAAGGGTCTTGAGCCTTCGGACGAGGCGATCCGTAACGAAATCTCGAAACTTCCGTACTTTCAGAAGGACGGCAAGTTCGACACCATTACGTATAAACAAACGCTCCAGGCGAACAACTATACGGCTGGCCAGTTCGAGAAAATGATTCGCGAGCAGCTCCTCGTCGAAGAGTGGGTGAAGCAGTTTGATCGCGAAGTTCAGGTCTCCGAAACCGAGCTCAAAGAAGAGTTCGAGATGGCTGGAACCCAGCGCAACGTGAAGTTCGTCGCCATCCCTGCGGCATCTGAGAAAAAAGGCAAACTCTCGCCTAAGGAAACGGCTGATCAAGCGTTGGCGCTCCTGAAGTCCGACAAAAAAGCCGACGCGAAACTCAATGAGCTCCTCAAGCCTTATGGCGTGGTGGTTCGCGAGTCCGGTCTGATCGGCAAGAACATCGGAATGATTCCGGGCATCGGCGACGACGCCAAGGTGATCGGCGCTGTTTTCGGAACCGATCCGGCGATTAAGACCAAGCCTCAGTTGTTCGAGACGACCGGCGCAATTATTGTCGCTCTCGTCAAAGAAGAGAAGAACCCAGACTGGAAAAAATTCGACCTGGAGAAGACCAAGCTCTCCGAGCAGGTCGCCGGTAAGAAAAAACGCTTCCTCCAGGATTCTGCGATGAAAAAACTCATCGACGATGCTCACATCGACGCCAACCCAGACGTGGTCGGCGAGTACGTGAAAAAAGAAGTCGCAGGTCTGTAATTCGATATTCAGATTCGAGAATGAGCCGGACGCCTGAGTGGGGGTCCGGCTTTTTATTTATGGTAACTGAAGCAAGTAGTCGACGTACGCTCGCGCGTCTCCAAGGTCGAATGATTCGATTTTGACGGGTAAATATTCGATATGACTCATTCCACTCTCCGGGAGTTTTTGCACTCCAAGAGGTTTAGGAGGAGGAGCGCCTGGTTTCAATTTCCAAAGTTCTTGTGCCTTCGACTCTAGTCGAGCGGTTACTTTTTCGAAACGAGCATAGAAATCCAAGTTTGTTTCGTCCGGACGTCGGTTGAGCGCGAATAAGATGCCAATGGGACTGTTCTCTTCTAGGTTAATGGAGAGAGCGATCTTGTTCCCGGTTTGAGTGGTTTTTTCAGCTCTGAACGCTTGAGAATAGCTCCGTTTTAAAAGCGGATCGTTGATGAAATCCGAAAATGGCCGACCGGCAAAAGCCTCACCATACGCATTGAATTCTTCACCGCTCATGTGAATCGTTGCTTGCCTCCAGCCCTGGAGTAGGTCAAACGATTTGGCGAGATCGAAACCAACGACGGTTTCAAACTTGAGCAGAACCTCGATAAATGCGAGTTGCGAAGGGTGATCGGCCAAGTAGGCGATCAAGTCATCGCTGATGAAATCCGCGATCGGCGCTTTTTTTCCGGAACTCGACGTGATGGGGTATTCGCGTAGGAATCGCTCGACACCATCGCGGCCGTTCGCTTTGGCGGTTTCCAGCATCATTTCGATCCATTCGTGAACTTCTTCAGATTTGAGAGGTAATTCTTGGGCAGCGGAAACACCGGCGGGAATTTCAGCGCTGGATGCCAGAGTGGGGGGCTTGGGTTTTCGATTTCTTTTAACTAACTGGTGACAGGCGCGTGTTTTGCGATCCATCCAGTCGCTGACCGGGTCAGCATATTTGATCATTCCCGCACCCAAGAATCCCATTAATGTAAAAATGACCGTAAACTCTATTGGCATCCTGATTTAAGGATGCAGGATTTGGTTTTAATCCTGGATGGGCAAAAACTGCCGAACCTCGGTCAGTTTAAGCGAGGATTTGTTCTCGGATGAGCTTCAAGAACTCGAGTCGTTTTTCAAACGGCAGTCCATGACCAGCCCCCGCGACTTCGACGAAATGAATATTCGGAACATTCGAGAGGCGGGATTTTTCTGCTTCGAAATCGTCTTTTGGATAGACGCGGCTGAGAGCACCTCGGAGAATCCAGACGGGTTTTCCGGTGGTCTCGGCGAATTCGCGAATCCAAGATTCGGTAGGAGTGCCCAAGGCATCAACCGTGGTTTTCATGAGTGCTTCGGTCTGAAAGGGAAAATAGAGTCGCCCGGTCTCTCGATTGAGTCTAGACACGGCGAGTAGATACTGTGCAATAGACGCATCAGGACAGTGAGCGGTGAGATATTCTCGCGCCTCCGTACGATCGGCAAAATCGGTCGGAAGGGATCCGAGAAATGATCGGAGGATTGTCCCAATTCCGCCGCCTTGATCACCGCTCAGGCCTAAATCAATGAGGACCAATCCCTGGCAAAGATCCGGGCGCAGGTGCGCCAAGCCTGCCGTAGTTCTCGCGCCCATGGAGTGTCCAAATATCCAGGCGGGAGTAAAATCCTCGGCTTCCATGGTTTCTGCGACATCTGCCGCGAACGCTTGCGGAGTGAACGACTCAGATTCAATGGACTCGACCGGACTGTCTCCATGGCCCCGCTGATCGGGGCAAAGGAGCTCGTAACTGGTTTCGAGGTTAGCCGCAATCGGGCGCCACATATTGCCGGTTCCACCCATGCCATGGAGGAAGACGAGACGATTTTTCAGCAAATCGAGAGAAGATTCTTTGGGATATTTACAGACCGAAAGTTTCATGGTGAAGTTTCATCCGGTTCTAGAAAAAAGGTTTCTCTTGTCGGGCTTCTGCCCTTCTGAAGATTGCGCTATGCGCGCGAACGTTTCACGCTTCTTCAGAATTCGAGAAATTTTTTCTCTGAACCCCTTTAGTAGTGGAACACCCTCCATATCATCGTGATATACAGCGAAAAAGAAGAACTTTCAGCTTCTGCTTTCCGTTCGTAAAGCGAGTTTTTGCCTTTAAAAGGAAGTACGTTGGATCCTAAATCTCAAAATCGCGATTTGCTCAGCGGAGAAATCCAGGCCAAGAAGGCCCTGGAATTCGCTCGTGCGCTTTTTGAGAAATGTGAACTCTCGCGCTCGAAAGAGAGTTTCCTCGAAGCGCTCGCTTACGCCAAGCGATTGGGTGATCCAGGAATCTGCGTTCAAACGATCTCGGGTCTTCTGCGTTTAGCTGCGGAAGCGAATGACCAAGTTGAGATCGAGAAGTGGAATCGAGAACTCGACGTCCTGCTCGATACGGCTCCACAAGATGCGCTCCCCGGAGCCTGGTACTGCAAAGGTGTCGTTGCGAGCTATTCGGGGCAGTCGCGCTTATCTTATCGCTACTATTTCCGAGCTTGGAAACACTGCCATCAGCTCTTGGTCCATGATCACTCGGCCGAGCGACTGAACGAGTATCTCAAGATCTGGTCGAACCTGGTCTATAACTTTTTCGAACTCGGACTCATTGAGCGCGCCGAATATACGGTGGATCTGCTTTTCCGCCGCTACGAAAATCTCGAGCGTCCCGGAGTCAATGGACCGCTCTATATGATCAAGGGTCGGTTGGCCGAAGTGCGCCGCCAGCTCGACGTCGCGCTCTCTTGGTATCAGAAAGCGCATGTGGCGTTCCTCAAGGATCGCGATTGGCACTCACATATTTACGTTCTCTACGCCTATGCCCGGCTCTACCGTTTGCAAGGCAACTACCCTCAGGCCTACTGGTATCTCGACCTCGCATCCAAGGCCGTAGGTGAGGAATTCATTAGTCTCAATCAAACGCTCTCGCGCGAACGAGAGCGTTTGGAAAACGATGCAATTGATCTTTTGATCGATTCTCGTTCGCTCATCGTCTCAACGCGTGAGCAAAACGAAGTTCCGCTCGGTAAGCAGTACGTGCTGCTCGGAATTCTCGAAGCGTTGACGGAAGTCCATGAGGGCGATGCGGAACATCCGGATCGCGGGCTATCCAAAGCAGAGTTGATTGAGCGTGTTTGGAAGGAGAAATACCGTCCAGAAGCGCACGATAATAAGCTTTATTATAATATTAATCGTCTCCGGAAACTGATCGAGCCGGACATGAGGCACCCGAAGTACCTTCTGAATTGGAAGGAAGGTTATCGCTTAGCTCCGGGACTCAAGGTTCACTTGGTGAAGACCGCTGAGATGCGAGTAGGGGAGTGATGATGGGTAAGTATTTCGGAGTGGCCCTCTTTTTGGTGATGAGTGGGCTAAATAGTGCGAATTCTGGCGACGAAGAACTGTTGCGATCCTGCATGATGAACGCAAAAACGAATTGCGATGCATGGGTGAATCGAGCATTGGGGGGCGAGTTTCCTCGTGGGCTCTCGACGAACGAAACAGCAGAGCTTGCGCGAGGAGAGAAGTATTTGCTCCGCGGCCAGATTCAGATCCTTCGTGGTCGGCCATTTTTGGCGATTGATCTGAGTTTCCACCCCTGGCTTCGAAGCACGGCACGCGTGGTGGATCCGTTCTATCGGATCGAAGGGGATCCAGCTCGTTTCCGCAGGTGGGACGGCCGAGTGGTCGACCTCTTGGTAGTTGCCGATCAGGCGATTTGGGCGATCGAAGGCGCACCGGACCGATTCCGCGTAGAAATTTTCCTGAGAGCGCTACGAGAGCCAATGATGCGATTCGCTCCTGCGACCTCTCGCTAAGTTCGAATTTCTTCTGAGCTTTGTTATTGAAAAGGGCCCTATGCGCACGCTCATTTTTTTCATGGGCCTATTGTTTTTGTCCTCTTTGCGATCTTCTGCTGCGGGTAATTGGTCGATCAGTGAGTCGCAAGCATGGGTGACGCCAGGGGTGTTGTTCGCTGAGAAAGTTTTACCGAATCGATCTAACAACAATGTTTCGATAGAACGTCATGATGGCGTTCTTTTTGTCGCCTTTCGCTCATCTAAAAATCATTTCGCGTCGAATGAAACGATCACCTACGTCGCTCATTCAGTCGACGACGGTAAGAACTGGATTCTTGAATTAGCGATGCAAGTAGAGGGTGATGTACGGGAAGCCTTGTTGAAATCTTTTCAGGGGGTTTTGCATCTATTCTATTTCGAGGGTGGTACAAACCCCGGGGCTTTTGAGCCTAAAAGAGTCATGCACCGTTTTCGTAATAAGGATGGCACTTGGTCCCGCCCGGTCGAGGTTGCAGGACCAAATGAAGTGGTGTGGGATCTGAAGATTCAGGGGACTCGCTTATTTAAGGTTTCATATGCAGGCCCGCACTATCGACTAAACCCTGGCAAAATTAATGTAAAATTGGAAGTCTCGGATAATGGCTTTGATTGGCAGCCTGTGGATTCCAGACGAGACTCCGTTGTCTATTCTGGTGGTGTGAGCGAAGTATCGATAGAATTCGATTCAAACGGCGACCTCTGGGGCGTCGGAAGAAATGAGGACGGCGACGATACCGGTTTTGGCACGCAGATTTTTTTTGCCAGACGCGGGGCATATGGTGAATGGACTGCACTAAAAAAATCGCTTCCAGAGCGATACGATTCTCCTCGTCTGTTTAGTCACCAAGGAGATGTTTTTTTGCTTTCACGTCGATGTTTAGGTCCTCCATTTGATCGAGGCTGGACCAGACTTCCTTTTAACTTCAAGCGATGGGCTTATTTAGGACTCTATTCATTACAAAAGATGAGGACAGCACTATTTCGTCTGAATCGTAGCGAAAAACAACTCGAGCATATTCTGGATATTCCTTCGGCCGGTGATACTGGATTTCCGTCGATTACTCGCGATTCGGATCATCAGTTTTCGGTCGCAAACTACACGTCGCCTTTGATTCATCCAGATCGGATTTGGATCACTGGTCAAACAAGTGGCGAAGGAACGTCGATCTACTCTGTTAAATTGAAATGGAGCTCTGCCTCTCATTAAATTGCGTTCCAGACGACGGACGTCCTTTGACAATTGTACTAGTTATTCAGATCGTCGTTGGCGACGGATGGAGCGCGATCTGCGGTGAGATCGAAGTACCCGCCGTCGGCCAGGAGTTGTCCGGTCACGGATTTCGGATGGCGAGCCAGGTCCTCTGGAGTTCCTTCGGCGACGAGGCTTCCGCCGAGTTCGCCACCACCCGGTCCTAGGTCGACGACGTGATCGGCTTGGGCGATGAGATCAAGGTGATGTTCGATCATGATCACGCTGTGCCCGGCGTCGACTAAGTCTTGAATCACTGTGAGCAATCGTTGGATATCGTCGAGGTGAAGTCCCGTCGTCGGTTCATCAAACAAATAGAGTAGATTCTGAGCCGACCGTTCATCGAGTGTGGCTGCGATTTTCAAACGCTGTGATTCACCACCGGAAAGCGTCGTTGCGCTCTGGCCTACTTGTAGATAGCCCAAGCCCACTTCGCGCAGGATCGCGAACTTGCGATGAAGAATGGGATTATCCCGGAAAATCTCAAACGCCTCGTCGATCGTCGTGGTCAGTAACTCGTAGACGCTCTTGCTCTTATAGGTGACGTCCAAAACGTTTTTCTTGAATCTTTTGCCCTCGCACTCGTCGCACGGGATCTTGAGCTCGGCCATGAAGTGCATGTCGAGCGCGATTTCTCCTTCGCCTTTGCAAACGGGGCAGCGTCCGCCGTCCACGTTGAAAGAGAAATGCTGGGGCGTGAACCCTCGCTTGAGCGAGAGGACTTGGTTCGCATAGATACGGCGAATCTCATCCCAGGCCTTGAGGTAGGTAGCCGGGTTAGAGCGCGAGTTTTTTCCGATCGGAGATTGATCCAGTAGTACGACGCCGCGAATTTGATCGGCGCCGTAGAGCTGGTTGAAACGGCCGACTTCTTCGATCGAGCCGTGAAACAATTTCGCGAGCGCTGCGTAGAGCGTCTTATGAAGCAAGGTCGATTTTCCGCTGCCCGACACGCCCGTCAAGATCACGAAACGATCGAGCGGGAACGAGACGTCGAATTCCTTGAGATTGTTTTCGCGACAACCCGTGAGCTGGATGAATCGTTTGCCTTTGCCGCGCGCTGGGCGGACGCGTTCGATTTTCTTTTTGCCCGTGAGGTACTGGCCCGTCGTGGAGTTCGCGGTTTGGCGAATGGTCTCGGCCGAGCCTTGAACGACGAGATCGCCGCCTTTGCGGCCAGCATAGGGGCCGAGCTCAATGATCCAGTCAGCTGCTCTCATCATCTCAAGATCGTGCTCAACGACGACGACCGTGTTTCCTTGATCGCGCAGTCGTTTCAGGACTCGAATGAGGCGGCCAGTGTCGGACGCATGGAGGCCGATCGATGGTTCGTCCAAGATATAGAGCGTACCGACGAGGCCGTTCCCGAGTTGAGTCGCGAGGTTAATACGCTGGAATTCACCTCCAGAGAGCGACTTGGCCAAACGGGAGAGCGTGAGGTATCCGACACCGACTTCTTCGAGGAGTTCGAGGCGACGTGAAATTTGCGCATGCGGCTCTTCGATGAGTTTTTTCTCTCGAGCAGTGTATTTAAGCGAGGCGAGCCACTCGCGGGAATGTCCGATCGGGCGATCGAGCACCTGATCGATGCGGAGTTCACCGAGTTTCACTGCGAGCGCATCGGGATGGAGCCTTGCGCCGTTGCACGTCAAGCAGAGGTTCTGACTCTGGTAACGGCGGATGAATACGCGGATGTGCAGCTTGTACTTGTAGCTGTTCAGTTCCTCAAACGCACCTCGGATGCCCGGATACTTGTCGTCTTTGCCGTCCCCATCCCAAATGAGTTTACGTTCTGTGGGTGTGAGTTCTGAATAGCGTTTGGTACCGGGAATTCCGTTTCGTTCCGCGAATCGCAGCATCGCGGTTTGCCATTCGGAAAACGAAGGTTTGGTAAAAGGATCGACGGCGCCACCTTTGAGTGTTTTCTTTGGATCAGGAATTACAATGCGCTCATCGAGCTCAAGGTTGTAGCCGAAACCATTGCAGCTCGGGCAGGCGCCGATCGGGCTGTTAAAAGAAAACAGCTGTGGCTCCGGCTGCCGGTGCGATCGAGCACAGGCCGGGCAGGCGTAGTCTTTTTTGAAACGTTTCCAGGTTCCGTCGGTCGTGTAGTAGATGACTTCGCCGGCTCCTAAATCCAGTGCTTGTTCGACCGAGCCCAAGAGTCGCGAGACGTCGTCTTTTGAGAACTCAGTCGGCATCTTGATCCGGTCGATCACGGGATAGAAATCACCGACCATCAGTTTCGGATTCGAGAGTAGTTCGGTGGCCTCGAAAACCTCGATCTCCTCGTCTTGTTTGCGAAGGAACCGCACGATGCCCGAGCGAGCGAGCATTTCGAGTTGAGCTTGGAGTGTAGCGATGACCGCTTTTTTGGAGGTTTTTTTCTTGGTGACGGACTCGCCCTTGAGATCGAGTGCGGCTAGGATGAGGACGCGTTTTTCGGCTAGATTTTCTTTGCCCCAGGTCAGGATCTGCTCTGCGTCGACGAGTTTGACCTCGGTTCCGCAGCTCACGCAAAATGTTTTGCCGACGCGGGCGTAGAGTACGCGTAGATAATCGATGATCTCGGTCTGGGTGCCCACAGTGGAGCGTGAGTTGACGATGTTGTTTTTTTGCTCAAGCGCGATGGCCGGCGGAATGTTTTCAACCGTATCGAGTTCCGGTTTCGGCATTTTTTCCAGGAACTGACGCGTGTAGGTCGATAGACTCTCGACGTAACGGCGCTGTCCTTCTGCGTAGAGAGTGTCAAATGCGAGCGAGCTTTTGCCGCTGCCCGATAGGCCGGTCACGACCGTGAGCTGCCGTCTCGGGAACTCGACCGTGAGGTTTTTTAGGTTATTCTGCCGAACTCCGGTCAGACGGATCGGCGGCGGTGTTTTGCGTGGTGTGCTCATGGGTGTCGATCCGTTAGACAGAGGGGCTTAAGATAGACAGAGTTACCATAGAAATGGGGGTATTTTCCCTAGTTTTTTCAAGGCATAAGACCGGGTCCTCAGTCTGGTCCAGCGTTTGCTTAACGGGATGCGGCATCCGTGGTAAAACGTTGGTTCTGGAGGAATACATGGCCCTTAAACGCGATCTGCATTTCTATCGATTCATGGGTATTGGGACTGTAGTCCTGATTGCGACTTTTGGATCGCGCGTTTTGGCTAACGCACCTCTACCGCCTCAGGCGCCGGTGGGAACGAGTGCGATCCCTCAGGATGTTTCCGAAATTCGCGTCAAGCGCCGCGATGATCTTGGGGTCGATCAAGAAATGAAGCGCCTATCGCAGACGCAAGGGCAGTACCGAGAGCGGATGGCAGTGCCACGATCCTCGAGTGCGCAAGCTCGAACCATTAAAAAAGCACGCGTGAAGTCTGTGCGACGATAGGTTGCGCAGGGATTCTAAATTGAGTACTCGACTTAAAAAATTCCCCGATTTTATTTGGATCGTTGGGACGGTCATTCTGACCTCCATTGCCCCTGCGTCTAGTAACGAGTTTGTGAATTGCGATTCGGAAACCATTCGCGAATTCGAAACCGCAAAACAGTTTGCACGTCTTTCGCTCAACTCAGTGGAAAGTTTGTTAGAAAAACTGATTTCCCAAGATCCAGGCCGGTGGACTCGCGCAAGAACACCAGTTCAGCTCAAGCGATCCAGGCAAATGGTCGGTTGCATACTCAGAAAAATGGAAACGGCCCGAGTCGAGTGTGTCCTAGGAAATAAGGGATATGCTGGCAAAGCAACGTTTTATGGCAATCATATCAAGTTGAATCGCGGTGAGTTTAGCTCTGTTGTTACCCTCGGTGGCTTGGTTGCTCACGAGGTCGCACATCTTTGTGGTGCGGTAGATACAGCCTATTTCGATCGTCGGGCACCGCACTCTACCTTGTTCGGTTGGCCGATGATCGCAGACACTTATAGTTTTTGGGTCGCAAACGGTTTTTGTGTTCCCAGGGAAACCTGTTCAGCTCCGCCCGAGTTTAAGCGTTGATGCTGATTCGCCACTCTCTAACTCGAGCAAGGTCCTCGGGCGCGACGTAGAGGCGCTTGATCGTCCGGATCTCCTGATATTTTTGGAAGAGATCCGTGCACTCCTCGAGTGGAATGAATTCTTCGGGATGAAAGAGATCCTCGTACCGCACATAGATGGGGTCGCCCCCTTTGCGATAGTATTTGGAGAGTTCGCCTTCATCGGTTGTTGCGATGAAAGGAATTTGCTCTTTCTCCAGACGTGATCTGAGCACATGAAGGCGCTCGAGATTCCGGGTCTGAACGGCAGCGTTCGCGGGAATCCCGCTGTGCATTTCAAGGAGGAGCTTGAACGGTTTTTTCTCAGTGATGCGTTTGGCCCAAGGGTTGGAGCTCTGAGCGAGCCGCTCGTAGAGTTGGCCATCATGCGTCTGAACGTAGCCTTCGAGGTCCGAAGGGAGTTGGTATTCACCCGGCGCGGTCTCGAAATAGCGTGTGAGCATCTCGTCGTAGATCGTGCTCTTGTAGTGGAAATAGACCATCAAGAACATGTGATATCGCGAGAGGAGGAAATCTTCGAACGCATAGAGCGCACGATGTTTGAGTGCCAGATAAGCGCGGCCATCACGAAAATGATGACTCAAGTGCTGGGCAAGCCAGCTATAGTCGTAGTGACCGTAACTGACTCCAGCAAAAAAACTGTCGCGACGGAGGTAGTCCATCCGGTCAGCGTCCAGTTCACTTGAAACCAATTGCTGGAGCAGCGGACGAAAATCGATGAGCCCCATGCCCGGCATGCTCTCCGAGAAATAGCCATCATCGACCACGATCGCGGGATCGATGAGCGCTGCGATGTGAATCGCTCGAAATCCGTAAGGTTCGCCCGCGCGGTCGAGTAGTGGTGTGAGTTCGGAGTCGAGCAAGATTTTTAGGGTGTAGTCTTCGTGGGTCGCTTGGCGATCGGCGTTTTTTAGATGCCCCAGCGGAAGCTTGAGTGCCGCAAGGCTTGGCATCGCAAACTCAGTTGTGTGCGACAGCGGGCCGTGGCCGACGTCATGTAAGAGTGCTGCGAGCCTGACGAGCGCGCGAAACGCATGAAAATTTTGAGGGGAACCACGCTTCAGAAGCGGAGTAAAAATCGTTTCAAACGCGTCGGTTGCGACCTTGAGGGCGCCCAGCGAATGAACGAAACGGTTGTGAGTGGCGGTGGGGTAGGAGTACTCGGCGAATCCGAGTTGTCTGATTTGACGGAGGCGCTGAAAAAAACGGGATTCGAGTACGGGACGTTCATGTGGCTCAATTAAGACTGCGCCATACAGAACGTCCCGTATCTCCATGAATCGATCTACTCTTCGTTGTCTTGCATTTCGTGAGCGAACGAGGAGCCGATGGAGCCGGCCGCGATACCGCCGCCGAATGCTCCAAGAGTGCTCATCATCGAAGAAGACTTTTCAGTTTTCTTCGGAGCTGCTTTTTTAGGGGCGGCCTTCTTAGGGGCTGCTTTTTTCATCGGAGCCGCTTTTTTAGTGGCAGCTTTCTTAGGCGCAGCTTTTTTAGCAGCGGCTTTCTTAGCCGGCTTTTTGCCTTTTTTGGCTACGGCTTTTTTCTGAGCTTTAGGGGCAGACTTCTTTGCGGATTTTTTGGCAGCTTTTTTTGCCATTTTCTTCGCGGGTTTTTTCTTCATTGCTTTGCGAGCCATGTGTTCTCCTCGGGCAGTTGCCCGTATCCAAGTTCGATCATCGGACGCTTTCGGGCAAGCGTTTTTTCTGGATGAAAAAACGCCCGTTATTCCCGTCCGATTTCGTCTTAATGTTGCAGGTCTTGGATCTCGGTGTCTACACCGTTCGTGCCGGGCATCGCATTTTTAAAGATGGTTCCGCCGTTGCCATCGGTAAACGTACCGTTTGGGCTGGATAAGGATTTCAAAGGTACGAATTTCACACTGTAGGTATCGCGTTTTTTGTCTCGGATCGCGGCATTGAGGGTATCCGACCAGCTGGTTCGGAGCGCGAGCGGATCGCGCACGTAGATTCGGCTGTTGTTGATCGGGATTGGTCCTAGGCCGGCCGACGCTAGCGTGCGGGTCGGGTCATTGAACCGGTAGACGTTGATTCCTTCGCCGTTTTCGCCGTTGCCCGCGACCAGACGGCTATTGATGTAGGTGATTAACTCCTGGCCGAGGTTCGCGAACATCGTAGCTGTCGTACCAGATAAGGAGGCGATGGCTCCTGCGCCTCCGGCCATTTCTTGAAGGGCTGAGCGAATCTCTTGAGCGACGACGTTGGTATTGCCGGTTGCCGCATAATCGAGTGAAAGTGGCGCCCAAATCGCATATTTTCCCTGATTGTCATAGTGACGAAGAAACGGGTCGTCATTTGGGTTGAGGTCGCCCGGGATGTTATAGAGGCCGAGTTCACTCGGGGTAGGAGACATGGCCCAATGGTAGGCTTGTTCTAGAGCGGGTGGGTCGACGACGTTGGCGCCGCCGAGAGCGCGGAAATAATTGAATACGACATCGTTGACGTTCCAACCATTGGTACCGCTGAGGGTCGTTTCGCCCTGTTTGACCGATAGATTGGGAACTCTCTCTGCACAGCGAACTCGGCGCGTGGCACCGTTCGCGTTGTTGAAGTTCGTAAACGAACAGTAGTCTTGGGCAGAGTAGGCTGCGCTCGGAGATCCGGGATGGGTGAATGAGACTTCGGTTTTAGATGGGCCGATCCGACTTCCGAACGGTTGAGCAGCCGAGTAAGCAACCATTTCCAGTTCACCAAAAGGCGAAAAAAGGAGCCGGGCTTTGGCGGAGAGTCTGACTGCGTAATAAGTGAGGATCTCGGGATCTTTCTCCACCCCGAGTACCGGAGTGAAATTGCCCATGGTGCCGCCATTTGTCGTGAAGCTAAACGGCACGAGACATGGAACGCAGTCTTTTTCCTGGCTGGTCGGATCGTTCGTACGGATGATTTGGCGCGCGGCCGGATCACAAGGATTGTTGGTTCGACTGGCGACTCCAGCGCCGAGCATTCCGAAATCCATCGCGTAGACGTCGAAATTTTCTTTGAGGTCATTGAGCTTGATCAGGTCCGCGCCTCCGGCCTTGGTCGGGAGGAGCTCGCGCAGGACAATGTCGCTGGGGTTCGGGAACACGTGGTTACCGAGGCTATTGAACGCGGTCAGGTAAGCTTGAATCGAGCGTTCATACCGGAAAAACTCTCCGCTGTTTTTCATGTCCTCGACTCGCTGACGGGTCAAGGTTTCAGGCTCTTGGTTGATCACCTGTTCCAGGGTTTTGATCCGTTGGTGGAGGAGGAGTTCTTTGGGGATGAGGCCGAGTCCGCGTGCCCATCCCGCCATAGCAGTCAAGATTTGGAGCTGTTTAGTGGCGTCTGGATTGGTCGCGGCGGCTTGCTGCTGAGCAATGATCCCGCTCAGTTCGGGATCTGTGTTGGTCAACCAGAGTAGAAGGAGTTTGACGTTATAAGTACCCGCGAGGACGCAGATGTTTTTACGGGCGGCCTCGATGGTTTTTAAGCTCGTATAGAGCGCTGACATGGTCGTGTCG
This sequence comes from Pseudomonadota bacterium, assembly GCA_027485695.1. Lineage (GTDB taxonomy): Bacteria > Bdellovibrionota > UBA1018 > UBA1018 > UBA1018 > JAIXQO01. Next base: position 560,400 of record JAIXQO010000002.1, on the reverse strand, counting down.
TTACTCGTCTGCAAGTTATTGATCGAGTTTCTCGACAGAGTCGATGGCAGGTTATTACGCGAGCACTGTGGGTCGCCCGCCGTCGCTCGAATACAAGTGACGGGAATGCCAAAAGGCGGATCCGTATTATTCGGCCCCCAGCGCCGGACGGCGCCGTTATCGGTCGTGGGGTGCGTGTCCTGTCCCATGTTCCCAACCGCATAATAGCGAAACAGGAATTTCTTAAAGGTTCGGCGCATCTCATAGTTCAAGTACGAGATATAGGTGAGTTGTCGTGCCTGTGTAGCGGCGCCCGAATAGGCCGCGAGATCGGCGGCGTTTTGAAGATTGATCTTGGCACTGACGACCAGGCCGGTATTCACGACGAAGGTGAAAAAGAAGATGAACGTCAGTAAGATCGTCGCGATGAAGAGCGTCGCCTGACCTTTTTGGTTTTTGGCAGGCAAGTCGGCGCGAAATCGTCCTGATTTCATTTGGTTCCACCCCATTCTTAGATGATGGCAGAGTCTGGAGGTGCTGAGTAGTGTCAAGGTGTCGACACAGGCGGACTCAATGCGAATGTTTGGAGTTGTTAACAATAAGGCAAGTCCATTGAAGCACTCTGTTTTTATCGATTTTTCTTGAACCTCACCCCGTAAAACTTGCTCGACGCGCCCGCTACTTCTATAACGGTAAGCCACATGGCCATCTTCAAGGAACTGCCAGTCCTCATGCCCGATCAGGCTCGTGACGACGACGAAGCTCGTCCGCTCTCGCCGGCGCGCGCTCGCGAGATCATGCAGTCGAAAAAACCCGAGTGGCTCAAGATCCGTCCGCCGTCTGGTGAAAACTACACCCAGATCAAGGGCATGCTTCGCGAGAAAAAACTCCACACCGTTTGCGAAGAAGCGCATTGCCCGAACGTCGCCGAATGTTGGTCGACGGGAACGGCAACCTTCATGCTCGGAGGCGATACCTGCACGCGCGCTTGCCGATTCTGCGCGATCAAGACGGCGCGCCGTCCGCCACCGCTTGACCCGAACGAGCCGGCCGAGATTTCCGCAAGCGTCGCAACACTGGGTCTCCACTACGTGGTACTCACGTCGGTTGATCGCGACGATATGAAAGACGGGGGCGCCGCTCATTTTGCTGAAACGATTTCGCGCCTAAAAATCCTCGATTCCAAGCTCATCGTCGAAGCGCTCGTTCCGGATTTCCAAGGTGATGTCGATGCTGTTCGCACCGTCGTTGATTCGAAACTCGACGTGTACGCACACAACATCGAAACCGTTCGTCGTCTTCAGTACCGCGTTCGCGATCCGCGCGCGGGTTACCTGCAATCGCTCTCCACTCTGCGTGCCGCGAAGGAAATCGCGATCGACAACGGTCACAAGCTTTTCACGAAAAGCGCGGTGATGCTGGGCTTAGGCGAGACCGAACAGGAACTCGACGAAGCGTTTCAGGACTTGCGTTCATTCGGCGTCGATGTGCTCACGATCGGTCAGTATTTGCGCCCGACGTTGAACCACCTCCCAGTCGAGAAGTTTTACACCCCAGAAGAGTTCGAGCGCATCGGTAAGCGCGCAGAGTCTTTTGGCTTTATCTATGTGGCCTCCGGACCACTTGTGCGGTCCAGTTACCGTGCCGGAGAATTTTTCTTAAAAGGCGTTATCGAATCTGAAAGGAACCTCAAGTAACCATGGAACTGAAACTCCCAGAACTCGGCGAAGGCGTACACGAAGGCGAATTAGTGAAGTGGTTGGTGAAGCCAGGCGATCAGGTCAAAGACGACCAGCCGCTTTGCGAGATCATGACCGACAAGGCGACGATCGAGCTCCCAAGCCCCGTTTCCGGCAAAGTTTCCGGCCTTGTCGCCAAAGAAGGCAAGACCGTCAAAGTCGGCGAAGTCATGCTGACGTTTGAATCGGCTGGTGGCGCGGCTAGCGCGTCCGCACCAAAAGAAGAACCCAAGCCAGCGGCACACGCTGCTCCAGCTCCTGCCGCCGTAAAACCAGCGGCTACCGCACCTGTGGCTGCATCCACGCCGGTCAAAGGCTCCGAAGTTTCGCTCGGTGGCGCAGTGACTGCTGCTCCGGCCGCACGCAAATACGCTCGCGAACAAGGTGTGACGATCTCGGACGTTTCCGGTACTGGTCCAAGCGGCCGCGTGATGATGGAAGACATCGACGCGTTCTTGAAGGGCGGTTCCAAACCGGTTGCTCGATCAAGCGCTCGTTCTTCGGCTCAGCTCGAAGAGCGCATCCCGTTCAAGGGCCTTCGCAAGAAAATCGCTCAAAAAATGCGTGAGTCCAAGGATCACGCCGCTCACTTCACGTACGTGGAAGAAGCCGACGCGACGGAGCTTGTGAAACTTCGCGCTCTTGCCAAAGATTTGGGCGCAAAAGAAGGCATCAAGGTCACTTATTTGCCGTTCATCATGAAAGCCATGGCGTCCGTGCTGCGCAAGTATCCGATCATGAACTCGTCGCTCGATGAAGCCTCTGGCGAGATCGTGCTCAAGCACTATTATAACATCGCGATCTCGGTTCAGACCGAAGACGGTCTCACCGCCCCAGTCGTAAAAGACGTCGGCAACAAATCGGTTCTTGAGCTCGCTCGCGAGATCCAGGACCTGGTCGATCGTGCTCGTGCGAAAAAGCTCACGATGGACGACCTCACGGGTGGAACGATCACGCTCACGAACGCAGGCTCCATTGGTGGTCTGTTTGCGACCCCGGTCATCAACTACCCGGAAGTCGCGATCCTCGGATTCAACAAGATTTTCCGCAAACCGGTCGCGATCAAAGTGAACGGCAAGGAAGAAATCGCGATTCGCGACTGGACTTACTTCTCGATTTCGCTCGATCACCGCATCGTCGATGGTGCAGTGGCGGCCGAATACATGAAGGACTTCATTCAAGTCATCGAAAACCCAGCGCTCATGATGCTGTAATAAAAAGTGGCCTGACGGTCCGCTTCGCTGCCCTAACGGCCACGTTTTTATTCCATCATCTGGCAATTTTAAGAATCCCTTCGTAGAGGATCTCCATTTTATGAAAAATCGTACTGTTGATGTGGTTGTGATTGGCGCTGGACCCGCAGGTTACGTTTCTGCGATCCGTCTCGCTCAGCTCGGGAAAAAAGTCACGGTCATCGATCGCGCCGAACTCGGTGGCGTTTGCTTGAACCGTGGTTGCATTCCCTCTAAGGCGCTGATTTTCGCCGGTTCCCTTTATGAGCGCATGAACCATGCATCTGAAATGGGAATCACGGTCAAAGGTGCCGCGATCGATATGCCGAAGCTCGTCAGCTGGAAAGAGACGGTCGTTAAGAAGCTCACCGGCGGCGTTGGAAGCTTGCTCAAGGCAAACGGTTGCGAAGTGATTGCAGGTGAGGCGACGTTCGCATCGCCTAAATCCCTTGTCGTCAAAACCTCCAGCGGCGAAGAAACGCTCACGTTCAATCAGTGCGTGATCGCAGTCGGTTCCAGTCCCGCAAAACTTCCAGGTTTCGAAGTCGATCAGAAAAACATCCTCGACTCCACGGGGGCTCTCGATCAGCAGTCGATTCCAAAAACCATGCTCTGCATCGGTGGTGGTTACATCGGCCTTGAACTCGGAACCTTCTACGCCAAAGTCGGAACCAAAGTGACCGTGGTCGAAGCAGGCCCTGGACTCCTCGGTGGAGTCGATCCGGCGCTGACGGCTGTCGTTCAGAAAAACTTGGTGAAGCGCGGAGTGGAGCTGAAAATCGGCGTCGGCGTGAAATCACAAAAAACCGTGAAAAACGGCGTTGAAGTGACGTTCGCCGATGGCAAATCCGAAGTGTTCGAGAAAGTTCTCGTCACGATCGGACGTAGCCCGAATGGCAAAAATTTCGGTTTAGAAAAAGCCGGAATCGCTCTCGACGACAAAGGATTCATCCCCGTCGGTCCAAACCGCGAAACCAAGGTCAAAGGTATCTACGCGATCGGCGACATCGCTGGTCAACCGCTCCTTGCTCACAAAGGCTCCAAAGAGGGTATCGTTGCAGCAGAAGCGATTGCCGGTCAGAAGACGGTATTTGATGTGCTGGCGATGCCGGCCGTGATTTTCACGGATCCAGAGATTGCGACCGTCGGCTACACGGAGGCCGAGGCGAAACAAAAAGGTTTTGATGTCACGATCGGAATGTTCCCGATGGCCGCCAACGGCCGCGCACTTTCGGTTGCCGAGCCCGACGGTTTCGTCAAGGTAGTCGGCGACAAGAAAACGGGACGACTTCTCGGCGTTCACATCGTCGGCGTCGAAGCCTCGAACATCATCGCAGAAGCGACGCTCGCTATTGAAATGGGCGCGCGCGTAGAGGATCTGGCTCTCACGGTGCATGCTCACCCGACTGTGCCGGAGTCTCTGATGGAAGCTGCAGAGGCCGCACTCGGTCACGCGATCCATATCTTCCAAAAGAAGAAATAGTTTCAAATGGGCGACGTGTCTTTTCCCCCAGTCGAGTTCGTCTCGCTCAAAGGGGAGGGAAACGTCGCCGTTTATTTTCAAGAAGTCTGGGATCTCCAAAAACGTTTCGTCGAAGAGGTGAGTGAAGGCACTCGTTTTTCGACGATTTTATTTGTGGAGCACCCACCCACCGTTACGCGGGGGCGCGGCCTCCAGTGGACCGGCGTCGAGCGAGAACGTGCAAGGCCGATTCTCCAATTACCCGAAGGTACCGAGTATTTCGAAATCGAGCGGGGGGGCGACCTGACGTGGCATGGTCCCGGCCAGCTCGTAGTCTATCCAATCTTGGATCTGAAAAACCCAGCGTTTCCATTCGCGCGCGATATTGGCAAGTACGTGCGTTTTCTCGAACATTGGATCTCGGCCGTACTTAAGAATTACGGGCTCGAGAGTCGCGCGGTCAAAAACGCAGCCGGAGTCTGGATCGGCTCCGGGCTCGAATCGCGCAAGATCGCATCCCTGGGCGTCGCCCTCAAAAAATGGGTGAGCTACCACGGGCTTGCGCTCAACGTGAATCCCCAGCTCTCAGGATTTCAAGGATTCGATCCGTGCGGGTTCGAGTCGTCGGTGATGACGTCGCTAGAAAAAGAGATCGGCCGCGCGCCTTCACGCGAAGAGCTCGAACGTTTGTTTCGAGAAGAATTTTTGAATCATAAACGGTGACTGTTCACGTGAACAGTTGGCGGGACGTGGTTCAATTTTTTGACGGCCATAACAAGCTTTTCATAATCACTCAGTACTAGAATTGACATTCCTTGTCTTTTGACCCGAAACTTAAAGAGAAGTTAATTTCCATCAGGAGTGTAAAAAGCATGAAGCTCTTTCGGGTTGAGCAGTGGTCCTGCGCTATTTTGGCAGGTGTGTTGAGTGCGAGTGTGGCGATCGCTGCGGATGAATACGGTTCGACTTCTTCGACTCATCCCCTCGAGAATATTCCAAAACCTAAGAACTGGATTTTCTTCGGTGCGAACCTCGGTCTCGCGACGGTGACCCCAGAGTCCACACTTCTGGAAGCAGACAAAAGCGGATTCCAGTTCGACGTCAAAGCTCTTTATTCTCATTACTGGAATGATTGGGTGATCGATTTAGGTCTGGGTTACCTCATCAACAACGTCGACGGTCAGGATTCCTTGAACCGCGATTGGAAGGTGAGAACTCGCGCTGGTTTTGCCGAGATCTCTCCGCGCTATCGTCTGACGGAAAACTGGCAGCTCGGTATCGTATTGAACGGTTTGTTCGGAACAGACGTGTCTTTCGATCAAGATGAGCTGCTCGACACTCAAAGTTTCACGATCGCTGCTGGACCTCGGGTCAACTATGAGTGGGGTGATGACGAAGGACGTTGGAGACTCGGCGCCCATGTCATGAAAGATTTCAACCTCTCACCCCGCGAGGTGTGGTGGTACATGGCCGACATTCAGTACGGCTTCCCGATCAGCTCCAGCGACAAACCTTATGAGCCGGTGGAACAAACTCCGGTTGAGGCAACGCCAGAGCCGACACCAGAACCTCTCACTGTGACGCCAGCAGAGCCTGCAGCTCGAGTTGAGGCGCCGCAATTCGCTCAAGCCGTCGGTACGGGCACGATTCGTATCTATCTCCCCGAAGCGATTCTTCGGTTCAAAACCGCACGTTCTGATTTGCGCCCGACTTCGTACGCGATCCTCGGCAAAGTGGCCGAGTACCTGACGCGCTACCCGGATGCTTGGCAGAAAATGCGGGTCGAAGGTCACACAGACATTCGTGGTGGAGCGGCTTACAACGAGAACCTCTCGGTGAATCGCGCCAAGTCCGTCGGACGTCAGCTGAATCAACAGGGTATCCCTCGCGAAAAAATGGCCATCCGTGGTTTTGGATTCCGCAAGCCCGTCGATCCAGCGAACGATGCCGAAGCTTGGGCTTTGAACCGCCGCGTCGAACTCTGGTTGGATGGTGTAGCGGATACTGCTCAAGTCACTCGCGACTTGAACGCTCTCAATAACGGTCAGTAACCCTCGGATTATCTGAGGAAAGTTAGAGAAGGGAGGCCTGGAAACAGGTCTCCCTTTTTGTTTGAATATCGGACGAGTGAACTTCTTAAGTTGAACGGTAAAAAATACCAGGTGGTCGGTTTTTTTCGCGGTGTTAGGCTGGGTGAACGATGCGGAATTCATTCACTAGAAGTATTCCCGCCTTACTCTTGATCGCGATGGCTGCCGTGGGATGTTCTCAAGGCGAAAAAACCGGGAAGGTCTCCGCGCGAGATCCGATCCTGGAGCCACCTCCGGGCGGAGGGATTCCGGGCGTAGACCCGAATCCGAGCCCAATTCCAACTTTCACACTTCCTCCTACACCCACCCCAACGGTGGTGCCGACGTCGACTCCGACTCCCACGCCAACGATGCCGCCGAATTCTCCGGTAGCGCTCTGTGCGGATGCAATTGTGAGAACCTTTTCAGACACGAGTACTTACACGACTGAGCTTGCAGTGCTCAGGAATACCCAGACCTCGGCACGCGTCATGGCGGCCGAAGACGTGCAGCTCTATAACTCCGAGGTGGGGTCCTGGCTCTTCCCGAACCGCACTCGCGCAGACGTCCGTGCTGCCAAAGAAATTTATATCCGCACCGCACAGGTGCCGAACGGCAAGCTTGTCACGGCATCGAAATACAATGTCAAACGTCTCAGTTCACTTGGACCGGTAGAGAAGTTGGCGGATTTCGATTTCCAGGCGCCGATCTTGGCGACGGAAGCCGCGCTCAAGGTTTGTGAAGGCGAGTCTGCAAACGGGACGAGTTCGATCACTTGTAGTTGGAGTCCGGACCTCGGCGAGCAATGTACGTTGGTCTTGAATGGTGTGAAGCCGGATATCAATTTTTTTGATATCGCCTCTGAGCAATCCATTTTGATCGCCGGGATCGAAGTTCGGGTTCCTCCCGGCGCCAAGGCCGTCGTTCGCGTTCGAGGGAATCATCATTACTGGGGGCGCATCATGACGACCCTGACTCCGGGTGTTTCCTCAAGCGACCTGTTCTGGATTTTCCCGCTTCAGAACGAGGTCCATTTCGAGGGCTCTCGTCTTTCGGGCGCAGTCATCGCACCTCGCGGCAAGGTCTACTTGTTCAATGGCGCGGAGATTCGCGGACGGATCATCTCTTTTGATTTGAACTCCGAGGATTCCAAGATTCTATCCGTGATCGACTAACGGGCTCTGGGGAAAAGTCCCTTTTGCCCGTATGCTATGTCGTCTTTTATAGAGAGCGGCCTAGTTCTGTATGAGTCCGCCGCAGTATTTACGTGGAGTCCGGAGACCTCTTTTTTCAAGCATTTGATTCAGCCGACCCGGATCATCGGTGATGATTCCGTCCACGCCCCAATCAATCATTCGGCTGGTGATGGTCTCATCAAACGCCTGCCCGAGTTTCTCGGGCCAGCTCCAGACCACGACTTTGAGGCCCAATTCATGGGCTTCTTTGAGCGTTTTTTGGGTGAGTTGCGCGTCTTCGGGCTCCCAGGCGTAACCGCCTAAGTCTTTGATCATTTGCGGAATCGATCCGCGGTGATCGGCTAAGCGATGTTCACCACTCCAAGCGGTCGCGATCTTGGGGTCTTGCGAAAGGAAATCATCCACACCACCGATCTCGTTGTCCCGTGAGGTCAGGAACGCCGTCTGATGTTTCGGATCGATCTGGTGAAGTGCGTAGAGGCAGCGGAAATCAAACGCTTGGATCTCGGTTTGGTGAATAACGTTTTCTTCGCGGAGGACCCGGGCGAGCGCAGCGGCGAATTTCTGCGGGTCAGCACTCGTTTCTGGTTTGAGCGGATCCGTTTTCATTTCGATTTGGAAACCCACATTTCCGCCCGTCGCCTTTTTTACGTACTGAATCACTTGGCGAAGGGTGGGCATGCGAATTCCATCGCGCCCTACTTGAGCGGGAAAATATTTCGCGTAGCCGCTCTTGCGGTTGAGGCGACCGACGTCGAACTTTTGGAGTTCGGCTAAGGTCAGATTTTTTACCGCGTATTTCTGATCGAATGCGGCGCGCGGCCCGGATGAGAGTTGGTTCAGGAGTTCACGGCTAACGAAAATGAATCGGCCGGTTTCATCCCGAACTATGTCGGGATTGAGCACTGGATCGTGCGAGAGAATCACTTCGCCGTCGGCCGTGAGCACCACGTCCATATCGACCCAGTCACTCCCTGCGGCAAGCGCCGCCTCATAGGCAGGCAGAGTGTTTTCAGGTTCATGGGCCCGAACGCCCCGGTGGGCATAGACTTCGGGTTTGGAAAGCGTCGTTTTCGGTGGGCCGGCAATGCTCATGAGCGGGGCTCCTAAGCTGGTGAGGGTGGCCAGAAGTGCGGTTTTTAAGAAAGTGCGTCCTTGCACGTTCATCAGCTTAACAGAGGTCAAAATCTGCTGCAATTTCCTTGGTTTTTCAGGTCGGAATAGGTGACAGGCTGGAGTGCGGGTGGTAGTTTTCCGAGCACTATGAACAGCTTAGAGAATGCAGTCTGGTCGGCCCTGAAGTCCGTTCAAGATCCTGAAATCAAACGCGACGTGGTCGCTCTCGAGATGATCGAGAATTTGACGGTCAGCGGTTCCGGCGATGTCAGTCTAAAATTGGTTCTCCTGACGCCGGCTGATCCTCTCAAAGAGCAGTTTAGGTCCGACGTCGAAGCGGCAATCAAAAAAGTCTCCGGCGTCCGCTCCGTGCGCCTCGAACTCGAAGCTCGCGTTCGAACGGCGAATCGCGGTCTCTCTCATCAAGGTGGCGCTCGCGCTCCCGGGGTTTCGTCCATCCAAGGCGTCGCGCACATCATCGCCGTGTCGTCCGGTAAGGGCGGTGTCGGCAAGAGCACGGTTGCGGTCAATCTCGCGACTTCTCTGGCTCGCGAAGGTGCCCGCGTCGGCCTCATGGATACTGACGTGTATGGCCCAAACATCCCGACAATGATGGGGATCACGGAACAACCAAAAATCGAAAAAACCGCTGACGGCAAAGAATTCTTCATCCCACCAATCGCTCACGGCATCAAAGTCATGTCGATGGGTATGCTCATCGACCCGGATCAGCCGCTCGTTTGGCGCGGTCCGATGCTTCACAGCGTGATTCAGCAGTTCTGCCATCAGGTGCAGTGGGGTAATCTCGATTACCTCGTGGTGGATATGCCTCCAGGTACCGGAGATGTTCAGCTTTCTCTCGCGCAGATGGTGCCGGTGACGGGCGCGGTCTTGGTGACGACCCCTCAAGAGGTTTCTCTGCAAGACGTTCGCAAGGCGTACGCCATGTTCGACAAGGTCAAGATCCCGATCATCGGCATCGCCGAGAACATGAGCTATTTCCAACCGGACGATAGCGACAAGAAATATTACATTTTCGGCCAAGGCGGCGGCAAACTCCTTGCTCAGAAATTCAAGACGGAGCTCGTCGGCCAGTTTCCGATCGTCATGCAAGTGCGCGAAGGTGGTGACTACGGACGTCCGATTACGGTGTCGCATCCGGAGCATCCCGTTTCGCAAGCATTCGGCGCATTCGCTCGCCGAGTTGCTCGCCGGATTGCGATCATGTCTGCTGAGGGCATCGATCCGAATCAACTCGTTCAAATTGGGAAATTTTAGCGCTCGAATCGAATTGTTTTCGAGCGGACTCCTGTCCTTCTGAAAATTCCGCCTACGGCGGAACCGCATCACGCTTTTTCAGAATCGAAAACGAATTCGATCCGAGCTTCCGCAATGGTCTATCGTCATAGAGAAAAAGTGAGCTAAATGATGGCTTCCCAGAAAAAGAAAACTAAGAAAAAGCCTTTGAAGAAGGAATTCACGCGTTCGATCTCTAAGTACGCGCTCTACGAAGAAGCCGTACAGTGCCCGGATTGGCATACGACGCATTTTCCGAGATTCCATGAATGGATCCTGGGCAAAGGCAAAGTGCCGCGCCGCCTGCGCGAAGATTTCTGCGGCACCGCGCGTATTTCGTGTGAGTGGGTCAAGAGTCACAAGGATCGCCGAGCCGTCGGCCTCGATCTAGATCCAGAGCCGCTAGCGTATGCGGAGCAAGAAAACCTTTCGTCCCTGACGTCGTCTGAACGTGAGCGCATTGAACTCCGTCAGCAAGACGTGATGGTGCCGACTCAAGATAAGTTCGACTTGGTTGCGACCTGTAATTTCTCGTTTTTTATTTTCAAGGAGCGCAAGCTCGTCATCGATTATTTCAAAGCCGTTCACGCGAGTCTCGACAAGAAGGGCACGGTGTTCCTCGAGATGGCCGGCGGCGAAGGCATGATTGAGCGCATGGAAGAGTCACGCGCATTCCGAATGCGCGGCTTCGGCAAATTCAAATACGTTTGGGAGCAACACCAGTTCGATCCGATCAGCTGCGTTTCCGATTACTCCATCCATTTCCAGCAGCCGAATCGCCGCTGGATGAAAGACGTGTTCACTTACCACTGGCGTATTTGGGGTATCCGCGAAGTACGCGAAATGCTCCTCGACGCCGGATTCAAACGCACGGTCGTGTTTTGGGAAACTCTCGATAAGAACGGTCGCGGTACGGGAGATTACGTTCCCGCCGAGACGGGCGACCACGCCCATGCATGGATCGCTTACGTCGTTGGCGTTAAGGAATAGCGCTCACCTAAGCGGACCGTTTTTTGATCAAGGGGACCTGGGACTGAAGCGGAGTAGAGGAGATCACGATATTGCGGATCTCTTGAACTGATGCGGAGTAGTCAACAGCGCCTAGTCGAACGGCTTCTCGTGGCATGCCATACACAACAGACGTCGCTTGGTCCTGGGCGATGCAAGTTGAGTTTTTCTGTTTCTTCAGCGCGAGCATCCCGTTGGCTCCGTCCTTACCCATGCCGGTCAGCAAGATAGCCAACGTTTGCGCATTTGCACGAGCCGCAGACTCAAAAAGAAAATCTACGGATGGCCGGTGACCGCTCAGCTGCGGGCCATCTTGTAGTTCGATCGTTAAATCGCGACCTGTACGCCTCAAGGCAATGTGTTGATCTCCGGGAGACATGTAGAGGTGTCCGGATTCGAGTTTTGTTTGAGGTGCGAAGTTAGCGAGTTTCAATCCAGAGAGATGTGCGAGTCGCTTGGAAAACGCTAAGGCGAAATTTGGGCTGATGTGCTGAACAATGATGACGGGCGGCAGTCGCGCATTTTTGCTTGCGATATCTTCGAGCAGTTGGGAAAGCGCCTCGGGACCTCCGGTACTAGAACCAATCACGATGGCTTCGCAAGAGACCGGGTCAGTCAGCACAGTATTGGGAGTCGCGGTAGCAATCGACCTTGATGTGGGCAGAAGCGCAGATTGACTTGCTTCAATGAGTCCAAGAAGTCGGGAACTGAGCTCATCGCTGTGGCCGGCCAAGAAACTTTTTTGAATATAGTCCTGGGCACCCGATTCCAGTGCCTTGAAAATATTATCGGCCTCGTCCGGACGAGCGTCCGTCACGATGATCACTGGTTGATTGAAATTTTCGCGACGGGCAGCTGCAAGCCATTTGAAACCATCGTTTGGTTCCAACATGTTTAAATCCAGCGTGACGGCATCCACGGATTCTCTCCGAATCACCGCAGTCGCCTCGGCAGGAGAGATTGCCTCGACCACTGTGAAACCTTTGCGTGAGAGTTCTTTGGCAATCGTCAGGCGCACGGATTTTGAGTCGTCGATGATCAGAATCTTGGGCGCTTGTTTCTCGCGCATCGCGGAATTTGAATTCAAAATAGCCGAATGTTTGCCGCGCGCATAGATCGAATTCCCGTGAAAACTAAATCCTTCGGGAGATTGAGGGAGTGTCTCAGAGTGTCCAAGAATCATTAAGCCGTTTTCACTGACCGATTCGCAGAATCGTTGCGTGATTCGCTTCACGCATTCTTGATCGAAGTAAATGAGGACATTCCTACAAATGATGATGTCCCATAGTTGTTTATTGTTGGGAAAGGTCCCAGAGTCTAAATTCCAAGTATCGAATTTCACTCGCGAACGGATTTCCGGATCCAGAGTGAATAAACCTTTGGTACGGCCCGATCCGATCCAGAGGTGTGATTGAAATGCTGCGGGAATCGAATGGATTTGGTCGCTGGTAAAAATGCATCGACTCGCGCGACGAACCGAAATGGGATCGATATCCGTACCCTTGATTTCATAGTCGAAACGAGGATTTTTCTGCCGAAAGGTTTCGAGAACCATCGCAAAAGAATAGGATTCCTCTCCAGTTGAACAAGCTGCCGTCCAAACCCGTAATTTTTCCCGGGTGTATTTTTCATAATGGGTCTCAAGCCACTTAGTCAGGTAGTCGAGGTGGGGCGCTTCCCGAAACCAAGAAGTGGTATGAATAGTGATCGCCGTGAGTAGGCGGTCCATCACTGCTGTATTTGATTTTGATCTTTCGACCATCTCAGACCACGTCTTGGTGGACTCCTGTAACATCAGTCGCTGCACATTAGTGAGGATGATGTCCTTACGGAATCTGCCTTGATGACATGCGCCGGTTTTTAACTCGACGAATCGGTACATCTCTTCGATTTCAGAATCCAGTAAGCGCATGGAATCCTCGATCTGAGTTAGGCAGCGATTTTCTTGAATGTTGCATCGTCGGGAGACACCGTCTCGTCGATCACGCTCTCCAAGGGTAGGGACGAAACGGCCACTGAACCCTCACCAGTTCGGTCGCTCGATGAACTACTGGATGGGAGAACTCCCGGTTGCGCGCCGTCTCCGTCCACTACGTTCGTGAGAGTCACCACACAAGTTTTGAGTTTTTTGCCCTGCGTATCGATCGTCTTAATCAAATCCAAAGTGCGAATCGACATTTCGGAAGTCTTCTGAGAAGCGGCGTCGAGCTGGACCATAGCGGCCTGAATCTCATTGATTCCGATTTCCTGTTGTTCAGCGGCATTGGTGATGTTTGACACCTGATCGCTGATCTGTTCAACCGCTTGTCGAATCTCCGAAAAACTATTCTCTACCTCATTGCTGACGGTTTGGCCGTCTTTTACCCGACCTTGAATCGATGTCAGCATCTCATCCACACTGCGTTTACTCGAATCGATCAATTTTTCGATATCAAGCGCAGCTGCTCCGCTCATGATCGCTAGGTTTCCGACTTCTTCGGCGACTACTGCGAACCCGCGTCCTTGTGCTCCGGCTCGCGCCGCCTCGATAGAAGCGTTGAACGACAGCAGCTGGGTTTTGAAAACAATATCGTTGATCATGCTCGTCTTGGACTGGATCTCACCAATCGCCTGGGAAACAGCGTTCAGTTGACTTGCCTCGCGAGCGATATCTTCGACTGTATCTACCATTTTCGCGACAATTGCTTCGCCCGATTTTGATTTCTCGTTCGCGCTTTGAGCGTAGCCCATGGAGGATTTTACGTTTTCGATCGTTTTGCTGATCATGCTCGACATCTCGTTTAGGGCAGCGCCAGATTCTTGCACTGCCGAGGCCTGCTCGTTGGTAGAAGAAGCTAATTCTCGAGCGCTCAAATCGAGGATGACTAATGCTTGATCGTTCTCTTGAGAGACCGAGCTTAGTATCGTCGTTGTATCGCGAAGCTGACCCGAGACTCGTCTAGAGTAAGCGAAAAAGATGAGGCTACTACCGAGTACGATGGCAGTCATGACCAGGTAGTAGAGGGCTACGAGCTGAGACGCGGAGCCGAGAAGGCTCGCGACAGGACGCTGAGCGAGAACAAGCCAACCCAGTGACCGGGTGAACTTCTGTTCTTCGATTTTTGAAATGCTTTCATAGACGGGAGTCTTTTTTCCGCCCTTTGTGAGTTCATAAGTAGACTGCGCAGTTGGGAGCGAACCTAAGCTCAGAAATGATTGGAACTGAGGAGTTTCAGATTTTTCTTTGGCGGCAGAGTCGGTCGAGTGTCCATCGGTTGAATAGATGGTGCTACCAGTCGGTGATACAATGGCGTAGACATCGTTCTGGTTGCCGAGGGAGTTGTTCTGGTTCAGGCTGGCTTTGAGCTCATCAGTGGCCCATTTGAAGTTTGCAAAGTTGACGATGTACCCGACGGTTTTGTTGTTTTCGTCGGTAAGCGCCGTAGCAAAAGAGTTAACTATTCGCGATTCTCCATACGCCTGGTTGAGCCATTCGTATTGAGTGGGGTCTGTGACCAGTGTTCCATCGAGCTTGTGTTCGGAGTCTTGCGTCCGTTTTCCCTCGGCAAGATTTTTGAACCAGACATCATTGGAGAACGAGTGGCCCGAAAGCGAAGAAACATCCAGAGGCTTCCCATCAGGGGACTTGCTGTTTACGGATAAAACATTTCCGCGCGAATCTAGTATCATGACTAAGTCGTAGATTCCGTAGGTTGCGACATATCGATTCAACGAAGAAGTCATCTCGCTTTTTGAGCCATTGACAAATACTCGGTTCAGCGCAAACGCCTGGACGTCTCCGTAGCGTTCATAAAACTGGGCAGAGATCTGTCCGGCCAGTTTTTGAGTGAGTTGGTCTACTTCGTTTTTTTTAGAGGACTCCAGTCGATGAATGAGTTTGTTGAATACAGCAAGATTTCCCAGTCCTCCCAAGGTGGCGAGGACAACCGAAATCACCGTCAATTTTTTCGTCAATGTCGCTTTGATACTCATAAACTATTTCCTCAGGCCGCTTTTACTTGAATCAATTTCATTTCCATCAATGCAGGACGCAGATGTACTAAGGTGATGAGTTGATTTCCGACGTTCGCAACGCCTAGTAGGTAGTCCGATTCGACCCGGGAAATAACGGGGGGCTTCTTCTCGATGACGCTTTCATCGATCGGCACGACTTTTTCGACTTGGTCGACAATTGCGGCGATGGCGCCGGTGCTGCTTTCGCAGACGAGTAGAGCCGTGTAGCGAGAAACGTCGCTCGGGGCGCTGAATTTCTTTCGTAAGTCGATCACGCCCACAATTGAGCCGCGTATATTAATGACACCCGAGAAATAGGGCTCCATATTCGGCATATATTTAGGGGATTGGTACTCGACGACCTCCCGGACTTCGAGGAGCGGGCTTCCATAGAGTTCAGTTCCCACACGGTAAATGAGGTACCGGTTTTCTTTGGTGGTTTCAGTGGTCGTAGTCATGGTCATGCCGCCTCCTGGTAATTCGACTGATTTTGAGCGAGGTAGAGTCTCGCGATTTGATCAATGTTCACGATGAGCCCCGGATCGCCATTCGATAATATGGTTCCGCCGGAGATGCCTTGAGTCTCTCGGATATTTTGGGAAAGGTTTCTCGCAACGATCTGTTGCTTTTCGCCAACGGAATCAACTTCAAACGCCACCATGCCGTTGTTGGCGCGGGTGATGAGGAGTTTCTTTGCACGGTGGCCGAGCATTTGGTCTTTCGTATGAGTCTTGAGGTACTTATAAAGTTGTACTCGAGGGATGACTCGATCATTGAAATGAATCATCGTACTCTGATCTCTATGCTCCGAGGTCAAGTCGACCACTTCGTGAATAGAATCGAGTGGAATGGCATACTCAACTCCCTGGACTCCGATCAAGATGGCGTCAATGAGGGTGAGTGATAGTGGGAGGGTGATCGTGAATCGAGTACCTTTGCCGACTTCGCTGGCGATTTGAATCTCTCCACGCAGGGAGTCGATTGCCCTCATGACCACGTCCATACCGACGCCGCGCCCTGAGACGTCGGTGACTTTTTCTGCAGTTGAAAATCCGGGCAAGAAAATCAAAGCGAATACTTCGCTCGGATTGAGTGGAGTATTTTCTTTGATCAGGCCACGTTCTAACGCCTTATCGCGAATTTTTTTAGGGTCCAGACCTTTGCCGTCGTCCTCGATGATTAAAGAGACCGAAGAGGTGTCTTGTACGGCGCGTATTTGGATATTCCCCGTTCTCGATTTACCGCTGCTTTCTCGGATCTCTGGAGACTCGATGCCGTGATCGATGGAATTCCGAACCATATGAGTGAGGGGTTCAATGATCTTCTCGCAAACAGTCTTATCGAGTTCAACCTCAGATCCATCTAGGCTCACGTTTACTTGCTTATTGAGTGTGCTAGAGATGTCCCGAATGGTGCGGTCCAGGCGCTGAAAAATCGGTTGAACCGTTTGCATGCGGAGGGACAGGGCTTTTTCGTAGAGGTCACGAGTCATTTTTTTTAACAAATATTGCGCTTGATCCTGATGGCTACTGGTCGAGGTATGAGAGCGGTGGGCGGCGACGTTTTGCTGAATAGAGATTTCTCCGACCATTTGAATGAGCGCATCGAGCTTTCGTGCGGATACACGAATCGTCTCATCGGGGATGGGAGTCGCAGTTGGAGTCGCGGTCGAAGCGGGAGCAGGTGCTGTTTTTCCCACTAAGCCTGACGGTAGTGGCTCCGAAAATGCTGAATTGCCGACTGGTTTGATTTCATTGGGTACATGCTGTGGAGAGTTCTGAACAGATTCCAGAACGGGCGTCGCGACAGTTTCCGTTGGCGTTAGCAGAGCGACATCTGTTTTCTCGTTCACAGCGGTTGGCTCTGGTGTCGATTGCCCAAGCAATGCTCGAAAGTGGTGCTCAAAATCGGACGGTGCGAACGGAACCTGCGGGTTAGCCTGAGCGGCAGTTACCCAGTCGATTAACTCTTTTTGAGCCGCAAAAAGTGCGCGGTAATACCCGGAATCAGGCACAATCTTGTTTTGTTTTGCCAGGGTAATGCCGTCTTCCACGCGATGAACGAATGCGCCGACATCATCTAAGCCTACCGAGCGTGAAGTTCCTTTGATGTTGTGAGCCACACGAAAAAGCGCGTCCCACTTGTCGCTGGAAGGTGCTTTTTCGAGTTCAAGACAGATCGCTTCCCACTGCGTGAGCAAGTCGGCTGATTCTTCGATAAAACACTGAAGTAATTCTGGATCCATGCTCATGCGGCCTCCGAGGGTTTATTCGGGGTTGTTTCGATGAATCTGACTCGAAGGTTCCGGAGTTCAAGTTCGAGTAGGCGAGACGTACTCTTGAGGCAAAGCGTTCGAATCTTGTCATAGACGAATTGATAGTGACGCGCGGCCTCTTCGATACCACTTAAATTACGGTCAGTGAGTTCGATGAATCCCAACATTTCTTCGACATAAGGTTGGAATGATTTTTCCAATTGAGCGGAAGATGCACTCTCCAACTTGCCGGTGATTCGTACAATATCTAGATTTCTGATCGCGATTCGCGAACTCTTAAGAACCTGCTGGAAATCATTGAGTTCATCGATTGCTCGTTTTGTGTGCTGGTTCGTCTCTTGGAAAAGTGAAATGACCTCGCGGATCATAATCGTGAAATCATTTTGGATCATCTGCCAGTTGGGTATTTCCCTCATGGCATGTCGGCTCGAAGCATCAGCCACTTCACGTGTATAAAACTCCAGCATTTCATTGAGGAGTCTTAAACGGTTCAGCACGTGATTGAGTTCTTTGACCTTGGTTTGGTTTCTCTCGTTAAATTGTTCAAACTTATCCACTTGACCGAGCAGCACCTGAGAACAGCGTTCGAATCGTTCGGCGACTGTGGCGAGAGTTTGTCCTTTGGATCCGAGCCGATGCGAGGCGAGAGACATATTGACGGATAGAGACTCGAAACGTCGAATGGATTGAATGATGGAGGAGAGGTTCGTTCGAATCGCATCACTATCCGCGAACACATGGTCAAAATCTCGACTTACATCGATGAATTCTTCGTTGTTGCGACCGCAAAGCCCGCTCATGAATCGGGTCTCTTCGGAAATGGTGTGTTGATTTAATCGGAACTGAGGCGCTTCCTGGGCTTTCGATGTTTCGGAACTGATCGTGGACTGTTTATGGGTGAGCTCGGCTTTAGCAGCCGCCAGTGAAAATTCATGGTAGTCATTGAAGCCTAGCTCCAAGAGTCTGCGTTTCAGCAGTTCTTCGGATGCGGCGACCCCTTTGGATTTCTCTACTTGTACTAGCTCTTCGTACAGTACTTTGATTTGGTCGAGGAGTGGCGAGCCTGGCTTGATCCTGACGGATAAGTAGCCTTCGGCGATTGGGTAAACGGACGCGAAGACCCAGTAGGGCAATCCGTCTTTGGTCTTGTTTTTGACATAAGCCAAGATGGGCTTGTCGGCCTGGATGGTCGACCACAACAACTTGAAAACGCATTTTGGTGTGCCCGGATGACGAATGATATTGTGTGGTGCACCGATCATATCTGATCGCTGATAACCGGACACGCGGACAAATACTTCATTTCCCGACAGGATGACGCCGCGTTTGTCCGTAATCGAAACGAAAAGCTCATTAAAATCAAACTTTGCTTCAATTTCACTCATTCCGCACCTCGCCTTTTTGCCTGGCGCAGTTGATTCCAAGATTCAATTTGTTGTTTGCCGAATTCGAGCGCATTGCGGACGAGGGAGTGCATCTGTTCTACATCGAATGGCTTATCCACGAAGTCAAAAGCACCCAGGTCCCATGCCTTTTTGATTTTCGCGACATCCGTAAATCCCGTGACGATCAATACTGGGGTGAGATTTCCCTGATTTCGAATGGTTTCGAGAAATTCTAGTCCAGCCATTTTTGGCATATTTAAATCACTAATGATGAGATCAAACGTGGCTTCCTTGATTTTTGTCAGACCATCGACACCATCTTCAGCTTCAATGAAATGTCGATCTTCCGCCTGGAGTAAGTCTGTGAAGAGTGAACGGATTTCAGGCTCATCATCCATAATCAAAATGCGTTTTTTTGCTGGAGAGCTGCTCATGCGGCTTTCCTTTCTATCGATTGTAGAAATTGGTCTATTTCCTGCCATGGGACCGGTTTAGGAAATATTTTGACGAACGAATTGACGACTTGAACGTCGATTTCTCCGGTGATCAAAACTTTTGGTAGATCACTCGGGAGTTCCGATGCCACGGAATCTCCAGATGTATCCACCAGTCGAAAATCTAAAAAAACAATATCGGGCATGGACCCCTGAATAGACTCAAGCGCTTTTGCCACGTCGGTGTAAGTTGTAATTTCCCGATTTCCATTGGAGAGGATATCCGAGAAGAGTTCGCAGAGATCGACTTCGTCGTCGATGTAAACGATTCTAAGCCGCATTTTCTTCGCCTTTTTTTGATGTTCCGCTGAATCGAATTTCGAAACAGGTGTTTTTCATCTCGTTCCTGATGCCTATTTTGGCATGGTGGGAATCCAGGATTCCTTTGACGATTGAGAGGCCAAGCCCAGTGCCCTCACCAGTGGGCTTGGTAGTGAAAAATGGATTAAACAATTTTTCTTGGATGTTTTGCGGGATTCCGTTTCCGCCATCGATCACTTGAATGACCGCGTCGTTATCTTCGCGAGTCAGTGTGATATTGATCCAACATTTACTGGGATCTGTTTTAGTCGCATCAATCGAGTTGTTGATCAAGTTGACGAAGACTTGTTCGAGTTCCAAGTCATCCGCCAGGATCCACGAGTCTTCTTTGCAATCAAAATTTACTTTGCAGTGATGTCGATGAATTTTGGGGTCGCAGAGTTGGATTGATTCACTGATGATGAATTTTGCCGAATGCATCGACATCTGTGTATTTTTTGATGTTCGAGAAAATTTTTTGAGACCTTGGATGATTTTAGAGATTCGCGCGGTTGAATTTTTGATCTGCTCCGTGCGTTTCTGGCCATCGGCATTTCCCGACAAGGACTTGCTGAGCTGGTAGGTAGATCCTTCGATGATAGCCAAAGGATTATTGATCTCATGCGCGATACCGGCGGCCATCTCGCCGAGGGACGCAAGTCGGGCTTGGTGGATCATTTCCATCGTTTTTTGACTGATCTGAACTTGAAGTTCGCTGTTCTTGTTTTTCAGACTTTCGTTGCGTTGCCTTTGTTCGTCGAATAGAGCGCTCAACTCCGCACGAGCGTTTTCTAGGCTGCCCCCCAGGTGGTCTAACTCATCCCTCGTACCCCAAACGAACGGCTTAGAGAGTTCCTTACGCTGGAGTTTTTCGGCATCGCGTTTTAGGCGGAGAATACGCCGAACGAGCCGTCGTTGAATGGCGATGAAACTCAGTCCACCAATCAGTGAAAATGCGAGGACGAGTTTCAAGAGTGCGTACGTATAGGTTTCCCGAATCGCCGTGTTCAGTATTTGCTTGTTTGGGACCATAGCGAAGTGGCCGAGGATGCGGGCATTTTTTCGAATGGGGTGAATGGTCGAATCTGTCTTCGGGAGATCAGGCCAGTTTTTTGACTCAAATAGGACGTTGCCGTGGTCGTCCGTCAGGAGTAGGCCGGCAAAAGTATCCTCGATGTGAATGCGACGTAAGCTGGCCACCAGTTCTTCTTGCGCGTAATCCCACATGAAAGGTCGAACCGCATCGATGAGTTCTGCGGTTTTCTTTTGCAGTTCCGTTTGGTATTTTTCACTAATAGAGGAGTTAATGATTCGGATTTCAAGCCAAGTCAGCGGCAACAGAATGAGTGTCAACACGGTGACTTGGATCCGTACGAGTTGAGCGGTGATAGAAGATAAACGTGAAACTCGAAACATCAATGGATCATCGGGGAATAAGATCAATTGTTTTAATCTGTGATCTGCATTTCACGAATAATCGGAAACGGTATTGAAGAAGAGATGAAAATACTCGGATTAAGCGGCGCTATTTTTTTATCGGCTTTTTCGCACAGCTACGGCCAAGATAAAATTATACGAATTGCGAGCGATCCTTGGTGCCCATTTGTGTGCGCCCAGAACTCCGATAAACCCGGTATTTTGATCGAGGTGGTCAAACGGGTTTTTGAGCCGGAACATCGGATCCTGACTGACTTGATGCCCTGGTCTCGGGTGATCGAAGAAACCCGCATCGGTAGAGCACATATCGTGATCGGAGCTCTGAAATCGGACGTGCCGGATTTCGTGTTTCCCCGGGAATCGATTGTCCGGCAGAAATCTTGTTTTTACGTTCACCCCAAATCAACTTGGAAGTTTCGAGAAATCAAGGATCTCAAGTCCGTTCGTCTGGGGGGAGTCCAGGACTATAAGTACGGGGAACCCGTGGATGAATACATCCGAAATCATTTGGACTCCGATCAAGTGGATCTCATGTCGGGCATAGATACTGGGGAGAGGTTAATCAAAAAACTAGAGAGCTCGCGAGTCGATGTGATTATTGAAGACGAATCCGTCGTCCGATATTTAATTTCCAGATCGAAAGGTACGTTCGAGCCGAAGCAAGCCGGATGTCTTAAGTCCGAGGCAATATATTTGGCGTTTAGTCCAGCGCCCGGACAAATCGAATTCTCCAAGAAGCGATCACAGCTTTTTGATCAGAAAGTACGGGCGATGAGGTCGGACGGCAGACTTCGGGAGATCTTAGGATCCTACGGACTTCGGTGATTTCGTCAGTGATAGAATGATGTCACTAGACGGCATGAGGTAGTTTTTCGCCCGCCGAATCGGATCCACAGACCATCTGTTCTAGTTTGAGCGTGCTTGTCTGAACGTTGGTTTGTAGTTCATTCACTCGTTTCGAGGTACTACTGAGTTCCTCAGCTTGTTTCTCGGCGTTTCTCGCCGCGATTTGCATTTCTTGCATCGCGGAGTTGATTTGTTTGATTCCGTGCGCCTGATCTAGGGCCACAGTTTGAATGGCGCCGACTTGTTCTTTGATGAGGTGAACACTGCCCATCAATTCACTGAGTTTTTTCTGAGCGTTGATCACGACCGAATCGCTTTGGTTGATCCGGTCTTGAGTGTTTGAAATGACGCTTTCGACTTTTTCGCGACTTTTCTTCACCAGGTCAAAAATCTCGAGAGCACTGTCACCGCTCAGTTTGGCAAGGTTGGCAACCTCGTCGGCTACTACAGCGAAACGTTTGCCATGTTCGCCGGCGCGGGCGGATTCAATAGACGCATTAAAAGACAGTAGCTGAGTCTTGATGACGATATTGTTAATGACTTGGAGTTTTGCATCCATCGTTTCGAGTAAGGCGGAGAAAGCGTGCAGTTCCTGAGAGATCGAGCGAACTTCGCTCATTTGTTCGACGACTCGTTTAATGGCTGACTGACCTTCGATGACCTGCTGGTCGGAGTCCTTAGAGATTCGCACCGACTGATCAACCGCGCTCAAGGTGCGTTCCACCATGTCATTTAGACTCGCGGTCGCCTGAGTGGTCTCATCCAAGGACGCGCCGGTTTGTGTTGTCATTGCGCTGAGGGTTTTTGAGCTCTCAAACAGTGTTTTTGAGATACTCTCGAGGCTTTTGGCGCCTAAAGATAAATCACCGGATGTTTCACGGAGTTGCGTCGAAGTCTGCTGTGAGATTCTTAAACCGAGTACAATGAGCGTCGTGACTGCGATGATGCAAGCAATGATCGATAGGTGTCTTACGAAATCGCTTTGTTCAACGGCTTTTTTGAGTCGTTGCTTCGCTTGGGAGTCCATATTTTCTCTCATCTTCTCGATCGAAGATTTGAGGTTCACCGCCAACCCGTCGATGCGATCATCATATTGAGTGGTTTGTTCTGGGGTAATGGATCTAGGAATCGCCTCGAATAGTGCGTGGATTTGACCGAAGAAATCGTTTCGATTGGTCTCAAATGTTTTCCATTCCTCTTCGCTCGTATAGGTCAGGAATAGCGATCGGAGGCGTTCGCGATTCAAGGTCGTTACGTCTGCAGAGGATTTGACTTCCTCGTTGAGGTCGCTCGCCACTTTTCGTGAGTCTGCATCAACAATGGCATCCATCGCGGCGAGCGCGGCAGTATTCGTCGCATTGTAGGTTTGAGACAGAAAATTTAAATCGTCTGATACCTGTTGTTGGACGCTACTTGCGTTTTGCTGAAGGTGAGTCGTCCCGACCAAGAGAGCCGTTGCGGTGGCGGAGGCGAGGATTCCCAGCGCTACAATGGAATTGATCTTCGTTTTCAGAGAAAATTGAGCCATGAAATTTGCCTATCTTCTGTTCGTTTTCGCGCTCAAGGCGCAGAAAAACCATTTGATGTTTGTTCGGATGATTGAAACGATTTTTGTAGAGACGAACCCGCTTTTGGGTCTTCGTTACGCAGGTGTAATAACCAAGGGTGGTGGCACCGCGATGACCCTCCCATCTGGGTAGCGGTATCATCGATCGAGTCGAACAAACTCATTTGTTGTGAGACAGAATGGCGTCAAAGAATGAGCGCATTCAAAAGTGGGCGCTCAGTCGGTTTTGTCAGGGTGCCACTGGTTTGTGAAGAGTGGGAGAGGCGTGGGACTCAAAAACACAAAGGGCCAGGTCTCTCGACCCGGCCCTTTGAATTTAATTCTACAAAAAATGAATTAGCCGTCTTGTCCGATGGCTTCGACCGGGCACGCTTCAAGTGCTGCCACGCAGATCTCAACTTCTTCGGGGGTGGTGGGTTGTTTGTAGACGTAGGAGTACCCGTGATCGTCGTTCCGACGGAAATGGTTGGGTGCCTCCGTTCGGCACGCATCGCAATCGATGCATTGATCGTCGACGAAAAACTTACCTGCAGCGTTATCTGCCCACTTTTTTGCGCTTTCAGCCATAGGCCTGAGTTTTGACTGACCCAGGCGGATTAGTCAAGAAGCGATGGGGGGTCCTAAGAGTGGAATTTCACGATGAGAAAGGTTGAAATTTTTGGTGACCTGGAGAGAATGAAAGCCTCTCTTTTCAATAAGTTAAATCACCGAGGAGTCTGGCCAATGAAATCCGCAAAATGGGGTATTTTTTGGGCGATGAGCCTGAGTCTAGTGGCTTGTAAGACCGCCGCCCCTCCACCCGCGACAAAAGCTGCGCCCGTTCTCGAGGCGGCCATCGAAAAAGACCCCTCCCTCAAGGAAACCGAGGCTGTGGCCCGCTCCAAACGGGTCCAAAAGGTCGCCTATGACGTCCGGATCAAACTTGCCGCCAAGGAGAAGAGCTTCTCGGGAGATGTCGAAATCCGGTTCGAGCACATCGGTTT
This sequence comes from Pseudomonadota bacterium, assembly GCA_027485695.1. Classification (GTDB taxonomy): domain Bacteria; phylum Bdellovibrionota; class UBA1018; order UBA1018; family UBA1018; genus JAIXQO01. Next base: position 536,023 of record JAIXQO010000002.1, on the reverse strand, counting down.
GCCTGTGAGCCCGCTTCGGGTGGACTTTCAAAAGGGCCAAGTCCTCTCGGTCACGAATCAAGGCAAAAAAATTGATTACACTGTGAACTCCGAAGGTGTCGAGCTCCCCGTTTCAAGCCTGACTGAAGGCGCCAATCGCCTCAAGATTGCCTTCAAACATGATTTTTCGACCGACGGCAGCGGATTCATGAAGGTCGTCGATCCCGAAGACCAAAACGAATACCATTACACGAATCTCGAGCCTTATGGCGCGAGTCGCGTGATTCCTTGTTTTGATCAACCCGATCTGAAGGCGCGCTTCCGCCTCGAGGTCGAGGCCCCTGGAAACTGGGAAGTCGTGAGCACGACTCGCGAAGAGCGAATCCTCAATCCCGAGTCCGGCAACCGCATCTGGCTTTTTCCGGAATCGCTCCCGATCAGCACTTACGTTTGGTCCGTGCATGCAGGGCCGTTCAAGGTCTGGGAAGATCCGCATTCCCGGGTGCCGCTTCGTCTGTTCGCGCGCCAGACACTGGCTAAGCACGTTCGCCCCAAAGATTGGTTTCGCTACACTCGGACGGGATTTCGTTTTTATGAGCGACTGTTTCGTACGCCGTACCCTTTTCAGAAGTACGATCAGCTGATCGTGCCTGAGTTTGCATCGGGGGCGATGGAAAACGTCGGCGCCGTAACTTTTAATGAAGCTTATATTAAGCGAAGCAAGCCGACGATTCGCGATCAACGGTCGCTTGCTGATACGCTTTTGCACGAATTGGCGCATATGTGGTTTGGCAACTTGGTCACCATGCGCTGGTGGAATGGTTTGTGGTTGAACGAGAGTTTTGCGACTTACGTTTCGGCACTCGCCATGCGCGAGCTTCCGGAGTTCCGTGATTTCATGCGCGTATTCAACGGCGAGAAAGGTTGGGCTTATCGCTCAGATCAGCTGGTCACGACCCATCCGATCGAAGTTCCGGTCGCAGATACGGCGGTAGCGGAGAGCATTTTCGACGGGATTTCGTACGGCAAAGGTGCTTCTGTTCTGAAGCAACTTCATTTCCTCGTAGGCGAAGGTTCTTTTGAAAAAGGGCTTCAACTGTATTTCAAGAAGCACGCCTTTTCCAATACGGAGCTCGCGGATTTCATCGGTTCTATCGCCAAGGCATCGAATCGCGACCTCAAGCGCTGGACGCATGATTGGTTGGAAACCAGTGGGACGAACCTCTTGCGCCCTGAATTCGAATGCGCGGACGGTAAGATATCCAAATTTGAGATTTTCCAGTCGGCCGCTCGGGGCGAGCAGCCGCTGCGTCAGCATCGATTCAGAATCGCGACTTTTGTCACGAACCAAGACCCCGAAATGCAAGGCAAGGTTGCGCTCGGTGAATCGTTCGAAGTCGAAATCGACCAAGCCAAAACCCCCGTATCCAGCATGGTTGGCAAGGCGTGCCCGCTCGCCGTTTACCTGAACGAGAGCGACTATGGATTTTTTCAGGTCGAGATGGATGCTCGCTCGAGGGCTTTCTTGATCGAGAATTTCGGCGAAGTGATCGATCCATTCCTTCGTCAACTCGTGATCATGGATTTCTACCGGATGGTGCGTTCGGGCGCGATTACGAGCGAGGAACTGGAGCGATTGATTCGTAATCCTGCGCTCTGGGCGGAGAAGGACGAGATCATCCTCAAGGATCTGTTTGCTGCGCTTTCATCCCGCAGGCCATTTTCGCTCGTGGATCTCATCGGTCTGGCTCGTCCCGAAGGCGAGAAACCGCTCCGTGATTTTGTCGAAGATCAGATCTGGAAACGGATCGCATCTCAAGAACTCAAAGGCGACGATTTCAAACTCTGGTGGGATGCCTGGGTGAATACCGTTCAGAGCGATGCGGGAGTTAAGCGCTTGATCAAAGTTTTCGATGGTCAGGAGAATGTCGTTGGCCTCACGCTCGATACCGATCGCAAGTGGTCGATCGCGCGGCGGGTTGCAGTCCTCGGAAATCCTGAAGCCGCGCGGATGCTTGCGACGATGAAGAAAAACGACCCATCCAAAGCCGGCGTCGATCAATCGATCGGTGTCGAGCACGCATTTCCGGATCTTGCTCGCAAGCGCGCACTGATCTCCGAATCTCTTCAGGCGACTCCAAAATATACGATGTCGCAATTCCGCGGCGCTTATCGGTCGTTGTTCCCATTCTTGCAACGGGCGTTATTAGCGCAGTATCGTACGGAGTATTTCGTCGATTTCGAGCGCATCGCCAAGACTAAGGGCGGTGAGTGGGGCGAGCAGATGTCGAATATTACGCCGCAGGATTGCACGGCTGAATCGATCGATGCAACGCGCGCGTTCCTCGCGCGTGGTTTGAATCTCAATCCACAAGCCGAGAAGAACCTGAAAGTCGCGATTCAAGAAAACGAAGAGTGCCTAGCGTTCGTCAAAGGGCGCTAGGACCCGTTATGCGTCTAATCCAAAACCCCGATGAAGGGCGTTTACCGCGTCTTTCATTCGGGCGTTTTCAATCAAGCACGAAATCTTGATCTCTGACGTCGTGATCAGTTCGATGCCGATTTTCTCAGCCGAGAGCAATCCAAACATCTTGGATGCCACGCCCGGATGATGTTGCATGCCCACGCCGACGATGCTGACCTTGGCGAGTGGTGCGCGGTCTTCGACGACGACGTTCGGTAGAACGGTGTCGCGGAGTTTATTTAAGATATCGCGGGTTTTGAGGTGGTCGGTTTGACCAACCGTGAAACTCAGGGCCATCGTTCCATCTGTCGCAATATCCTGGACGATCACATCAACGACGATAGCGGCGTTCGAGAGCTCTCCAAAGATTTTAGCGAGTAACTCAGAATCGTTCTTGAGTCGTTTGAGCGTGAATTTGACTTGGCTCGCATCTGCGGCCACTCCAGCGACGACGACTTGTTCGAGGGCTTTGCCTAAGAGATCTTGATGCACGACGCGTGTTCCTTCTACCGGTGAAAAACTGGAGCGCACGTGGAGCGGCATCCGGTATTTTGCCGCAAGTTCCACCGAGCGGATTTGAAGCACCTTGGCTCCGCCGCTAGCTAGCTCCATCATTTCCTCAAACGAGATTTTTTCAATTTTCTTGGCACGAGGGCAGATCCGCGGGTCGGTCGTGTAGATGCCGTCGACGTCCGTATAGATTTCGCAGTCATCTGCCTGGAGGGCGATTGCGATCGCAACCGCACTCGTATCCGAACCGCCTCGACCGAGAGTGGTGATGTTGTTATCGGGATCGACCCCTTGAAATCCGGCAATGACCGGGATTCGGCCGAGTTTTAGGTGACCTTCTAGTGTCGTCGAATCAATCGCATGAATGCGCGCCTTAGAGAAAACGCTGTCTGTGCGAATACCGATCTGATGGCCGAGGAGACCTACCGCGCGAATATCGCCCCGTTTGATCAGGCCTCGTCGCTCAGCCTCTGCGTGAATCGCTAAGGTTACAAGACCCACCGAGATCTGTTCGCCGCTTGCGATCAATAGGTCATATTCCCGGGAGTCGGGTATGGGATGGAGTTCATGGGCGAGGCCAACAAGGCGATTGGTTTCGCCCGCCATCGCAGAAACGACGACCGCGACCTGATGTCCTTGGGCTTGAGTGTCTAGTACGTGGGAGGCGACCGCTCGAATGCGTTCGAGCGTTCCGACCGAGGTACCACCAAATTTTTGAACGATGAGCGCCATGCAGGGGACGTTTTAACCGAGTTCTTGAACGAGGACCAGTCGAAATTCGCACGAAAGGGGTTCTTTTGGGGGTTTCACGGCAAAAATCCGCTTTGTGGTATCTATGGTCTTTGTTTATTTATTCGGGACCATCCAACCCTAAACGGAGAATCGAGTTATGAAGAAGTTATTGTCCTTAGCCCTGAGCACGTTGTTTGTTTCGTCCGCATTTGCTTGTCCACCAAAAGGCCTTCGAGTCGAAGGTACGAACTGTACGATTTTCGCGACGTCCGTTGAGTGTAACGGCAAAGTGCTCTACAACGTCTCCACGCTTGAGACCAAAGAGACTTTTGTCGCGATTAAGCGTGGCGAAAGAGGCGCAGCGGTTACCTTGACGGTCAAGACGATTAAGAACGCTCCCGTCGCTCAAGGCATCACGCCTCTGGCAGTTGTTTACACCTACGACAACCAGATCACCTACACGATGTTCAGTCTCCCGAATAACAAAGTGGTTCGCATGGACTCGAACACCGATGAGACGGGCGCAACCTCGCGCGGCGGTCTGTTTGCTCCGGAAGCAGAAGTCGACCCAGTGACCAAAATCACGTTTGACTTCAAAGACGGCGGTTGCCGTTAGTCTTCTATTGTTCAATGCATTTTAAGAGGCCCGGGTTCCGAAAGGAGCCTGGGTTTTTTGTTTTAGGCACTCCGAGTTCTTGCGTTGTCAAAAAAATGGCTCAAGCATTTTGGTGAGTTTGGCATGCGAGTGCCTTTGGTTTCCGTTACACTGAATTGAGACATGTCCAAGCGCTACAAAATCGTCATCAGCGACTGCCACCTTTCGGCAGGTCGTTTTTTCGAGGGGCAACTCAATCCTCACGAGGATTTCCACCTCGACGACGAGATGTCCGCGTTTTTCGACTATTTTTCGACCGGTAAGTACGGGTTTGCAGCCGACGGAACGCCCGTTCAGGTCGAGCTCATCATCAATGGCGACTATTTCGATTTCCTGAACGTGCCTGTCGGCGGGGAGTTCGAGGAATCCATCGACGAAGAGATGGCCCTCTATAAACTCGAAGCCATCTTCGCGGGCCATCCTAAGGTCATGGAAGCGCTTCGTCGTTTTGCTGCCAAGCCGGGTAAGAAAATCGAGTACTTGATCGGTAACCACGACGCCGAGCTGTTTTTTCCCAAGATCCGGGAGCGAATTACTCGAGCCTGGGATCCAGAGGGAGATTTCCCCTCGGCGCATGTTGAAGTGATCGCGGATCGGGATCGAATCTCTGATCCTGCAGGCGTAGAAATTCGTCACGGTAATCAGTACGAAGCCAGCAATGCGATGGATTTCGAGGAGCCTTTTATCGAAGAAGACGTTCCCGCTCCCGTACTCAAGCTTCCGTGGGGCAGTATTTACGTTCTGAAAATCATCAACCGGATGAAATGGGAGCGCTCGTACGTGGACAAGGTCCGTCCGGTCAAGGTTTTCGTCCTATTCGGCCTGATCTTGCATCCGTTTTTCACGCTTCGCTTCGTCATGTACAGTCTCTACTATTTTTTGAAGACTCGGATCGAAGGCGCATTCAAAGGTCGAAACGGTGGAAGTTTCGAACAGACCCTCAAAATCTTGAAGCAAGAAACCAAGCTTTTTCAGGATCTCGAAGGCGAAGCACGGATGCTCCTCGACCAAAAAACCGAGGTCCGTACGATCATTTTCGGTCACACGCACCGTCCGCTTGATCGCATCTACCCGGACGGCAAACAGTACATCAACACGGGCACCTGGACTCGGATGATCAACCTGGACTGGAGTGGGCTCGGGCAGAATCTGCGGATGACGTTCGCCTACGTCGAGATCGACGGCACGAATCCTCGCTGTGAGTTACGCGAGTGGCTCGGTGAGTATCACCCGCATCGCTCGTTCCAGATTTAGCCGGCGAGTTTTTTTATGAACACTGGTTCAAGAGCGCCAGCGCGAAGCGGTAGTAGAGCTCATGAGGAACTGCCGACGGATAAAGTTGGAATTTGTACGGAGTCCGTGGATTGATTTGCAGTAGTCGAGTGATGTGTTGCCCAAGAGTCATTCTCCCGAGTGGGTGCACGAACGTTAAGTAACCGCGGTAAACAGGATCGCGGAGAATTTTCTGCATCTCGACCGCCGAAGCGCCGTAGCTCGTTACGTCGTAATCACCACCGACGTAGCGGAGTGCGGATCGGTCAGTGAGCGTGCGGGAGAGTTCAAAAAGTCGGAGGTTTTTGTTGTTGTAGATCTCGAAACCGCCCGCGGCTTTCAGTGCAGCTGCCGCTGCCGATGTCACCGAAACAGTCATGAAGTTTTCGCCACGATCATCCGGGCTGTCGAGGTAAGCTTCGCCGTAGACGTTACCGATGTAGCCACTTCGGCCGGAGAATGCATTCTTGCCAAGTGCTGAGCTGATAGCAGCATTCGAGTCATACGTCGTCGGGTCACGCATGACGAGTCCCCAAAGTGCGCTATCCGAGCCGCTTACGTACCGCCAGGCGCCTACTCGAATCTCATTGGTCGAGAAGTATTGATCGAACGCCTGACCGTAGAGTTGTTTTTGGGTTTCTAGCTCTGCGATCTGAAGACCTGCTGCACACTCGGATCGAGCCGTGCTGTTGGTGAATACACTTAAGGCGCGGTAACCACTGCTGCGTGCGGTGAGGCAATAGGCGGAGGAGGCACCGAGGCATTCGCGATTCCATTCGGGGCTGCCGTAGACGTTGACGAAATCTCCCTGAACGCCGAAAACGAAATTGCTATTGTTGGCCAGGAGGCTCGTTGCTTGCTTGGCGGCTTTTTCCACGCGGAGTTGGTAGAGGCAAGCGGCTTCACGCGAGGTGAGCGCAGACTTGATGACGGAGTTGATTTCCGAATCGGTGCCCAATGTAATCTTGATGTCTTCGGCTTGGCCGAGACTCGAGACATCAGCAGCCTTGCAGGCGCCACGAACATTGTAACTCGAAGGTTGGCCCGATACGCCTCGAACAACCTTGAATCCTAATTGTTGCGCGACGGTCTTTTTGCAAGCGAGTGATTTGGAGGCAAGGCGCACGCGAAAAGTTTTTGCATAGGTATCAATTTCATTCACGGTCGAGCTGTTCGGCTCAAGAGTACCGCGGAGAAGCGCCGGAAGAGCGACTTCATCGAACCACGAAGCGCCGACTTTGGGTGTTTCTTCCACTGTCGACGCATTTGCCACGATCGCAACACATGACAAAAAGACCCCAAATACTCGAGTGCTACGAGATGGTTTCACGAATAATCCCCCCGGATTTAATGATTTCGGTAGCTAGTAGCAGCCGCGAACTAAAAGTGTCAAAGGTAATCGTCGACTGTGGATCCTGGAATCTTGGCGTGCTGCAGCGTGCGGAGATTTATCTGGATTCGATTTGAGAAATGGTCGGAAATACAGGCAAGCCTGCCTCGAAACGAACCAAGAAAACTGTGAATCCCACTTGGCGTGCAATCTCGAGTTGAACGGGATCTTCGCTCAGATAAACGGCCGGACAATGGTCGCGTTTCGCCATTTCTAGAGCACGAACGAATAGGATCGGATTTCCCGTATCTTTGCGCTCCTCGAGAGCATGTGGCAGTAAGACCCGTCCGTGAAACACGCGTCGAGCACCGTTGCCAGTGAAGGCTCCAAAATAGTTCCAATCAAAAGGCGCGTCGCCCGATCTCCAAGATGCACCTGAACCGGGAATTTTTCCGTCTACGAAATCCATGAGGTGGAGCACTTGGGCTGAGTCTCGATCTCTCACCGGCGCATCGGAAGGATATCCATCGCCCCAGCTGACGGGTACATCCGTGATGAGACCGAGTGGGTGCCCGCGTCTCATGAGTTTTGTGAGGAGTTCTCTTGCTCCGGGGAGATAGAAAACAGGATCAAACCCAAAAGTCTTGGTATCGACGAGTGTTTCTCCCAAGTCGAAAAAGACGTGATTTTTTTTGCATACCGAAGTCGTATCCGCAATCGCCGAAAGCGCGCCGAAACTGAGCAAAGCAGCAAATAGTATCGCGGTTCTATTCATCGCACCTAATACCATGGCGTGACTTCCGATCGGCGAGTTTTGATTTTGATTTTTTGGATCGTGCTCAGCGTTTCATTCGTGGGGCCGCTTAAGATCCCGACCCACGACCAATCGTTTTCTCCCATGCGAGCGACGTTGGCACCGTCGCCGATGAGTCGAGTGTGGTAACAGGATTCGAGTTCCGGCATTTCCAGTCCTTGAATCGTTTCGCGTTCAGCGACTCCGTAGAGAATCGCGTAGCTCTCGCGAGAGACTTTGCCGTAAGGAGAGACTGCGTGATCAGGTGCAATCGCAAGTTCAATGAGGTGGCGGAAGACTTGTACCGGGTCGAGACGATAGGCGATGGCGATTTGTTGGGCGATCGCTCCTCCTCCGATTCGCCCCATATTGGCGTCGATGAGCTGTGCGCCTCGCGATGTACGAATGTATTCGTTATGGAAATAGCCGTTACGGAAACCCGATCGATGAACCAGATTCTGCGTGGTTTCGATCATGGAGTTTCGTTCGATTTCGGGAATCTCGCGGTCTACAGGAAACCGTGCGGCAGATTCGGTTGCGCCGATTTTACGACGGTTCGTGAAACCAAGCGTCTGGAGTTGTCCTTCGTGAACGTACCCTTCGAGGCTCACGAGCTCTCCTTCGAGGTAAGGTTGTGCGACCCACATTCCTTCGCCCATCGCTGCTGGAACTGCGAATTGAAGGAGGCGTTCCATGAGTTTTTCTGGCTCGTAGTAACGGCGGTCGAGTCGAAACGCGCCCAGGGCACCCGCTCCCGATTTTGGTTTGATGAAAATGCTGCCGTATTGATCGAGCAAGCTCTGGAGGATGTCGTAGGGAATTCTCTCTTGAGAGAATATCTGCGATTCGGGGCTGGATTCCGGAACGAGTGCGGCAACGTTCGATTTGTCTTTGAGGAGTACGACCGATGGGTCGACGCCAGGAACTCCGAGTCGTTGTGCGAGTCCGTTTGCGATCAAGAGTCGGGAGTCCGCCAGCGTGAGTACACCAGCGATCGTCGCGCGCAGGGATTCCGGCAATGCGTTTAGAATATTCTCGACTGAACTCGTATCTGTGTCGATGACCAGCTCGCGATTGAGTTGGATCAGTGGATCGGCTGCGTAGTGAGTGAGATCACAGATAAAAACGGGCTCAAAACCGAGGCTTCTTGCCGCTTCGGCGGAATAGGCGACGCCAATGTCGGAGGACTCGATGAATGCGAGGCGTTTCATGATGTCACCTCACTCTTTTTCGAGGATCTACTGACGATCGCGAAACAAATGATCAAAACGACTGCGCCAATCGCGGTTGCGGCTGCCGACCAATATAGGAAACGTTCCAGGCCAGATGGGTTTGCCAGGAACTGAGCGAGGAGCGCCGCTACCCAAGCGCAAACCGCGCGGTCGACGATGGACTCGATGGATAAAAGCGTAGCCCGGTAAGTTGAATCGGTGATCGCATCATTGATCAATTGTTTTTGAATCGGAAAAGATACTCCGACGATCACTGAGAAAATACAAAGGAGCGCGACGGTCAGTCCGTGATTCGCAAGCGGGAGCAAGGCGAGCGTTGCTGCGATACCAAACGTCAGAACGTGAACGGCGTTTAGATCTCCGAGCCATTTTCGAATCCGTCCGGGCGAGTGGGAGCCGAATGCTTCGAAGATGGTCATGATCGACATCACCCATCCGAACGCTGCCACGTCGAAATTTTTTCCCGCTAAAATCGGCTGAAAAAGGTTCACTTGCACGATTCGCCCCAAGACGAATAGTCCTACTCCTTGAAGCATGATCAGGAGTAGCGCGGGTTTCAGGGCGACTTGCTTGAGCGATTCGCCGATGTGCAGGTGAATCGCTCGTGAAGCTTTTTGTGTGTAAGGTGCAAGAGCCGGTAACTTGACCGCATAGACGACGGAAATAACGGCAGATAGCGTGGTCAGCCAGTAAGGGATGGTGAGCCACCCGTTCATCATCGTGCCGATTCCGGCCCAAGCGATGACTTTGCCGATCAGGCCGTAGGAGCGGGCCTTGCCTTCGACTTCTTTGTAGAGGGCCACTTGCCCTTGAGCGGCGAGGTAATCGTAGAGGTAGGCACTCGATGCACCGGAGATCAGCGAGCGTGAAAGGGCGATTCCAAAAAAATGGAGGACCATTCCCAGCGTTGACTGAGCGAAAATGGGCAGTAAGTTCGAAACGATCAGGACAACTGCTCCTGCGCGCAAACAGCGCAGGTAACCGAGACGGTCTGCGATGAGTCCAGTTGGTATCTCCAGGAAACAAAATGCGATGTAGTAGAAACTCTGGATTTGGAAAATCTGCTCCGGCGAAATGCCGATTCGGACCTGATACTCGTAGAAGATCGGCAACCAGACCATCATCTGGAAGAAAAACTGAAATCCGATGTAAGTACGTACTACGGTTTTCATGGTGGTTGCCTGTTCCTGCTCCTACCTCGCGTAAGGTCTGAGCTGGAGGATGTAAATTTCGTCCCCGTTTGCCAGCCATTCGATATCAACCGGGTCGGCGAACGTGTAGCTCGCGGAAAAATGTGATTGCAAGAGGCGACCGCAAATTGCCAGATTTTGAAGGGTGTTTTTCTCTTTTTCGCTCAGGTCCTCGGTCGCGTTGCCCATGGAGATGGTGCGACCGGCTCGTTCGACCGTATTGAAGAGGAATTGGTAGGGGAGATCAGTGCCCGAAACGACGTGGACGACCGATTTCTTGGAGGCGTTCACGTAAACGTTCCGGAAATCGGCGCGGTTCGCCGGGTTCGTCGTGACCAGAACTCCGCCCATGGTGCTCGGAACTTCTTCTTGAACGATGACGCCCATGTAGACATCGTCGAGCGAGATGGAAACTTCTTGGCGAAGACGGACGCTGCGCGGAGAGAGAATCGAAGCCCAGACTTTTTTCACGCTCTCCAGGATTTTGTCCGCGGTCGATACGTGGTTGACGGATTCATAGATTCCCGCAGCGGAGAAATTCTGGAGATCTTCGGCATTCGATGAGCTTCTTACGACGAAGTTGGAGACACCCGCGAGATTCTCCGCGATTTTGAGATCGATTTCTTCGCGAATAGACTCCGGGATTTTGGTCGCCAGGATCAAATTCTGGAGCTCCACGCAGAGCGGCTCGACTTGGCGCGCGTTCAGCTCGAGCGCCATCTTGAGTTTGCCGATGGCCTGTTGGATGCGCGGAGAAGATTCGAGGAATCGGCTTTGCATCGAGAACGGAATCGCGACGCCGCGAGGAAGGTTGACGAATTTTCTGATAAACTGCCCGGCTTCGCGCGAGAGGTTCGCGTTCTCAGGGGCGCCCAGAGTAGAGGCGAGATAAGGGAGGAGGCTTGCGCGCGGTGGCCGCGGAATTTTGTAGAACCCGGTGAGGCGCTCCGAACCTTTGGCCAGAACGTGGTAGAGTTCGCCTAAGTTTGCGGCTTTGGTGCCGTAACGGTTGCGATCGCTCATGCGGAGTTGGTCGAGCGACAAAATCGGAATGTTCTGAGTCTCGGGAACTTCGAGCGTGACTCGTGTGTGTTGCCAAGGTGGGATGGCCGTTAGCACATCGCGCGCGCCGGTTCGTTCGAGTTTTACTTCGGTCAAGTCGCTCGAAACGGTATAGCGGACCCACTGGTTGTTCAGGTCTTCGCGTAAGATCCGATCGATGATTCCGATCTGAATACAGTTTGGAATTTGCCAACCGGCCGCAAGCACGTTCGTGTGCGAGAGTGGGGTGGTATGTTCGGCGTTGATGATGCCGCTCATGCGCGGAATATCTTCGGGAACCTTAGGCATGACGATGATGTCGTACCACTGGATCGAGCTTCGTTCGCGTTGATAGGCTTGTTCATCGGTGAATGCGCGAATGCGACCTTCAGTCTGGCCCGCATTCAGCGGAATGTATCGAGAAGTTGCGAACAATTCATGGGCGAGGATTCTTGGAAGAATCTGAGGATCGATTTCCGTCAGGTAAGATTCTTGGACGTGATTCGCAGGTTTCACGAAGATCGCAAGCGACGGATCCGTCATCTCTCGGACGGAGGCGAACATTTCGCGCATCATCTCTAGCGACATGGAGTCGACTTCGACAGTCTCGAGTGAGAAGAAGCGACGGTCTTCGCGTTTATGAAGTGCCAGCACGCAGAGGAAAAACCGGCGTTTAGGGTCGTGATAAAAAATCTGATTGTAACGGTCGATCTCGGCGTCAATTTTGGCGGGTGATACGCCGATGATGTGCGTGCCGATGTAGTCCGAGTGAAACGGAAACGCCGAGTGATTGAGAAAATGGATCTGTTTCTTTTCGCGATCGACGACGACTTTGACAAACGGATGGCCACCGAGGCTTCCAGCTAATTGAGAAAATGCCTCCAAGCTCAAACGCTCATCGATGACCGATGGGAGGTTCTTAAGATCAAAGGCTTTTTCAGAATTCTGAGGGTCTTGGGCAGCCAACATGGTCCACGTCATGTAATGCGGAGCGCAAGCGAAAGCAAGTCCGAACTCAAGCGGGAGCATGGTTCACATCTTCAGTTGAAGATCCTGAAATGAATCGGGATTACCGCCGCTGCACGGCGCGTAATCCCGATTTTTTAAGTCATGTAATGAAGACGCTTAGCGTTGAAGACGGCGAGCCTGATTTGGGTTTGTGATCGTCCGATACGGGAGTGAAGTGTCGATTGGCGACGAATCACATCCCTGTACTGAGATGATGCTTCGAGCCTGACGATAGTCTTCGCCGTTCGGCCGCGCGACGATATCGTGTTCAATCCAGTTTCCGTTTTGAAAGTAACCGACCACCGAATCGGTATAGTCCTCGTAGTCGTCGGCGGTATTCATATCGAAGCTGAAATTCTCGAAGTTTGCCCGGCAATCAGCGGTCAGTGTCAGATGGTAGGAACCTGGGATCGTCCGAAAAAGTCGCGGTTCATGCGGCAAAAAATTGCCGAGACAGAGTTTGACGTTCGTACAGCCCAGTTGCTCAGTGAGGTAACGGCCGAGCGCTTGTTGCGTGCGATGGACGTCCAGTTCGACCATCTTTTTCGGAGAAATATGTGTTCCGGCATAAGTCGCGTAAATCTGGGTTGCGGATGCGGTATTGAGGGAGAGCGCAGTGGCTAGGAGGGCAAGGCTTGTTTTGATCATTTGTGGTCCCTTTCGGGGGGCATGAGGTGGTTACGGGCAAAGTGGTGATCGTGAGCTAAAGGTAATGATCATCCGTGTCAATTCACTCGTTCACACAGTGTCTAGGAGTTGAATGGTCGGGTAAAAAAACGGAACAGTGCGACGGTTTCAGCCGAATGGCTCGATCCACGTCGGCAAAACTTCCCTGTTAAAGGGGCGGGCCCTTTCGACGAAAGGCTTCTTGTAAGCTGAAAGGATGCCCCCAAAATGAGCGACCGCATCGACGAAGAATTGTTGAATGAATCTGAAACCCGAGAGCTGGCCACCGAACAAGAGAGTGGCTCCGGCTATTACGGGAAGCCCCGCGAAGTGATCGCGCGCTACAATCATTGTGCGATTTGCGGCTCGAACCTGCATTTTACGCATTCCACCGATTTTAGCCGGAACCTGACGCAAGAGACGGCGAAATGTCCGGAGTGCGGCGTTAAAGTCCGCTCGGTATTGCATCGCCTGCAATAGCAAAAAGGTCTTTGAGCGCTCCTGCGCAATTCAAGATTTGATTCGCTTGTGTCCTGGCTCCTGAGTAGTATCGGGGGCATCGATGTCTGGCATTTCCTACTCCAAACTTTATGACTCTTGGTCGATGGTGCTTCCGCGAGGCGCGGTCGTGATGGCTCGTCGAGGAACGACCCCAGATGCCATCGATGAATCGACATCTACGCGAGATGAAGTCGTGATCACGGCTCGTTTACCGGTTTTCGTGTCCGCGGAATTTCGTGAATCCGCGTTCCTCCAAAAAATGCTCGGATCCATCGGTATTTCCGGCAGCGAATACGAGTGCGTCGATTTCGCTCGATTGGATGAATACCTTCTCAAGAACGTTCCACTTTTAATTTTTTCTCATCCCGATGTCACGATGACCGCTCAAGAACAGGTGTTCGTGTTGCCGGCGATCGAGCTGATTCAAAAAGACGCCATTGCTAAACGTCACGCTTGGGAAGAACTCAAAAAGCTTGCGAAACAACTAGGAAAACCTCTCTCTAGTCGGTAGTCTTTTTCCACGATGAACTTCACGAAAATACGATGGACTGCAGTCGCGACCCTCGCGCTCGCCTTCGGGGTAGAGGCTGTCATGCCAGTGGGGCCAGCTCCCGTGTTTCGATCCGAAATTCGCGGAACGATCAATCCGGCGTCTCTCCAATACTTGAAACGATCGATCACCGAAGCGGAGGCGGCATCCGCCGAAGCGCTCATCGTTGAGCTCGATACGCCCGGTGGTTTAGTCTCCAGTGTTCAACAAATGGCTCAAGCCATCTCCGAATCTCAGGTGCCGGTCGTCGTCTATGTCAGTCCGTCCGGTGCGGGCGCCACCTCCGCGGGTGCGCTCTTGCTACTTTCGTCTCATCTTGCGGTGATGAGTCCAGGTACTCACATGGGTGCTGCGCACCCCGTAGATAGCGGCGGCAAAGACATCCCGGGCGCCATGGGCGAAAAAGTCCTGAGTGATACGGTAAAATTTGCTCAAGGCATGGCAGAGCTTCGCGGACGTCCAGCGGATCTCGCTGAGAAGATCGTTGTCAAGAGCCAGAGTTTCACCGCGCAAGAGGCGCTCGCGAATCGTTTGATCGAAGCGATGAGTGGTGATTTGAAAACGCTGCTCGCGGATTTGGACGGCAAGACCGTGAAACTCGGGAAATCACAGACCCCTAAAAAACTCCAAACTCAAGGCGCCGAGATTCGAGCTGTCGAGATGAATACCGGCGAAGAATTGCTTCATTGGTTGTCGAACCCGAATATCGCGGCTCTTCTGACCACCATCGGTATGCTCCTGATCTTCATGGAATTCAAAATGCCGGGCATTCAAGTCGCCGGCATTTTGGGCGCGGTTTGTTTGATCGTGAGCTTCATGGCATTTCAGACGCTCCCGATTCGTACCGGTGGATTGCTTCTGATCGGTGTAGGGCTTCTTGGGCTCATGGTTGAGGTATTTGCCTCAACTCATGGGGTGCTCGCAGCAGGTGGCGCGATTGCGTTTGTGCTTGGATTGATCTGGGTCGTGGATCCCTCGCAGATCTCGATGGGCGTGAGTCCTTATATCTGGGCTCCTGCTGGGATCTTCTTAGGCATGTCGACGGTTGCGCTGGGCTGGATCGCCGCACGAGTAAAACGAGATTCGGAACTCGCTCGTCAATCGATGGGTGGTTCGGGTCCTCTTGGATTATTGGGATACCGAGGTGTGGTCGAGACAGCGGAAGTGGAACCACGGGATCAGGAAACGCGGGGGGGCTTACTCATTCGCGGCGAAACCTGGAAATACTGTTCGGATGAATTGTTGTCGCGTGGCGATTCGGTCGAAGTGACCGGCGTCGACGGATTTGTTTTAAAAGTGAAAAAAGAAAGGAAATCTTCTCATGTTTGAAATGCTCTCGGGTAGTGTGCTGTTTTTCCTACTCGTTATCGGTTGGTTCTTGTTCATGAGCCTCAAGGTTCTGAATGAATACGAGCGAGGCGTGATTTTCCGTCTCGGTCGCATCATCGGGGCCAAAGGGCCTGGCCTCATGGTTCTGATTCCGGTCATCGATCGCATGATCAAAGTCGACATGCGCACGGTGACGCTCGATGTTCCGCCTCAAGACGTCATCACTAAGGACAACGTCACGATCAAGGTGAACGCCGTCGTTTATTTCCGTGTCGTCGAGCCGAACCGTGCGGTCGTCGAGGTGGAGAACTACTTGCTTGCGACTTCCAAGCTCGCGCAGACGACGCTTCGTTCGGTGCTCGGACAAGTGGAACTCGACGAGTTGCTCGCCTCCCGTGATGCGATCAACCACCGCTTGCAAACGATCCTCGATCAGCAGACCGAGCCATGGGGTGTGAAAGTATCGAACGTCGAAGTCAAACAGATCGATCTTCCGACGGAAATGCAACGTGCAATGGCGAAACAGGCCGAAGCAGAGCGGGAACGTCGTGCGAAGATCATCGCTGCCGAAGGTGAACTCCAGGCATCGCAAAAACTCTTCGAAGCCGCTCGCGTGATGGAGCAGAGTCCAATCACTTTGCAACTTCGTTATCTCCAGACGATTCGCGAGATGAGCGCGGAGAAAACGACGCACACGATCGTACCTTTGCCGATGGACCTGCTTCAGACCTTCATGGGCAAAAGAGGATAAAAATGAAACTCGGAATCATCGTCGTAGCTCTTTGGTCTTTGACGGTTCAGGCATTTGAACTGAAAAGACTCCCGGAACCAAAACTGAACGAGGCACTCGCTCCGTTCGTCGATGGCACTTACGGCGAGACCGAGGCACTCCTCGTTTATACAGACGGCGCACTTCGCTACGAACAGTACCGCCTCGGTTTCGACGAGAACAAAAAACACCTGGGATGGTCGGTCGCAAAAAGCATTACGACCACCATCCTAGGAATCGCTGTCAAAGACGGCACCGTCAAGCTCGAGGATCCCGTTACGAAATGGGTCAAAGAAGGCGAGAACACGGCCTGGGATCAGGTGACGCTCGGCCATTTGGCAACGATGACTTCGGGTATTTACTCCATGGAGGGCTACGAATCCTCTCCACTGAATTCGACGGTCGTCGCAATGCTGTACCGTTTTCCATTTTTCAAGGACATGGGAGGGTACCGCATCACGCAGCGTCGAGCGATGGCACCTCCCGGTGATCGTTTCTATTACTCAAGCGGTGACACCGCACTGCTCTCCAAGGCGCTGACGCAGGCCATGGGTGGATCCATGCGGGCCGTATTTAAGGACCGGATCGCAACGCCGCTCGGAATCACGAGATTCACGTTCGAAGAAGATGGCTCGGGCACGCTTGTGGGCTCGTCTTATTTCTACACGACTGCCGTAGATTACTTGAAGCTCGGTCTCCTCTATCTGAACGACGGTAAGTGGGACGGTCAACAGCTCCTACCGGACGACTGGTCCAAGCGCGCTTCGACCCCGAGTTCGGCTTTTAGAACCCTTCGCTTAGATAACGTTCCCAGCGAGTTGGCGTACGGGTTAGGATTCTGGTTGAACCAACCGGTGCCCACCGCGCAGATCGGCAAGTACTACTCGTCCGTGCCCGCCGATGCCTATTGGATGAAAGGGCACCAGCATCAACACGTCTTGATCATTCCTTCTAAGAAAACCGTGATCGTTCGTTTGGGGCGCGATGGGTTACTCGGAGGTAAGTTCTCGATGGACGACCTCTACAAGTCGCTCTCGCGTGCGATGAACTGGGGGGCGGCGCCATGAATAAAATCTTTCGTAAAGTCGGATTCATTTTCCTGCTCGCGATCTCGCTTTTTTGGCTCTATTCCAAGGTCATGTGGCCCAGCAGCGTACTCGACGTTCCCGAGATTCACGCGCATTTGAGCGCCAAAGAGATCTGCTCTTGCGTGTTCGTCGAGGAACTCCCGCTCGAGCGCTGCAAGGTGATCCATCACCATCTTTTTGATCCGACGAGTTTGGAAGTGGATACCGAGAAGAAAACCGTTTTCTCCCGCGCCTTCTGGGCGATCGCCAAAGCGAACTTCAAAGGAGACGAGATCGGTTGCGTGCTCGAGTATTGAAGCGGTTTTTTCGAGTTAAATTTCCCTAAAAAAGGGATTCCACGGTGTGGAGTCCCTTTTGTTTTGGATGGGCGAGCGATAGAAGGCGCGCATGAAATACCGCGCCTCCCTTATCGCAGTGGTTCTGGTTTCATCGTGGGTTCTCAAGGCTGGCGTCTACGATGACGACAGTCGTGAGTTCGTAACCAAAACGAGTCCTGGTAAAATTTTGGAACTCTCTCGCTCCGTTGCGCTTCAAGTGCCTCGCGGTCGCATCGACAACTTTGATGATCGCGCGGCCCAAGTCTATACGGCACTTGCCCCGAGCTATCAGCAGGAGTGGAATACCTGCGAGGGAGTGCGTTTTAACGACAAGCCAAGCCTATCCGTCTGTACGGCGTTCTTGGTGGGACCAAAGACGATTTTGACCGCTGGTCACTGCGGACTCGTGAATCAGGCAGGCTGCGACGGTTCTGCTTGGGTATTTGATTTCTATGAAGACAACGAGAAGATCATTCGCAAACCCTCGACTCGCACGCCTGGCATGACCGAGATGGCGATCCCGGCCGCTCAAGTTTTTCGTTGCGCTCGGATCTTGGAATCTAAATACGATCCTTCCGGAACGGGGGTAGATTTCTCACTCATCGAGCTCGATCGCGTGGCGACGGGGCGCACGCCGTTCAAACTCAAAAAAGACGGTCGTTTCACGGGACAGGAAAAAATCTTCTCGATTGGTGGTTCTGGCGGAACGCCGCTCGTTTATACGAAGCCCGAGAAGGTATTCGAAGTAACCGCGCAATCCGTGCGCGGACCGTTCGATATGATCGCCAAGGGTTCGGGTGGCCCGTTCATTGATGCCGCAACGTTCGAGGTTGTGGGGATCACCGTGCTCTCGAGCATGGATTTTTATTACCCGGATTTCCTGCCAGGTGCATCGCTCACCGGTCGGGAAAAAGAAACCTGCTCACGGCAGTTCATCCTCAAAGGACCTTGGGCTGCGGCGCTCAAGGATTTCTCGGGTATCGAGAAAAAGACTCCTTACTCAGAGGCACTTCGACTCGACTATATCGAGCGGTGGAAGCCGTTCTTGGATAAGATCCGCTAGAGAGCAGTAAGGGCTTAGCTCAGCTGAGAGATCTGAGATTCAACGCGCTCTAGATACTCGTCGTAACGGCCTTCGTACGTGCGCAGTTCGCCGTCATGGATTTCGAACACGCGGTTCGCGATCTGGCGGAGGAAATGGCGATCGTGGCTGACGATGACGATGGTACCTTCGAACTCTTGGAGCGCTTCCATGAGGATCTCACGTGAAACGATGTCCAAATGGTTGGTCGGTTCGTCGAGCACGAGAAAATTCACCGGACGGGACAGGATGCCGGCGAGAACGAGGCGAGATTTTTCGCCACCCGAGAGAACAGAGACTTTTTTGTGAACGCTATCGCCCGGGAACAAGAACGCGCCCAAGAGCGATCGTGCGGAGCCGAGTGTGAGGTCCGGATTTCGAGTTTGGATTTCTTCGAGCACGGTCGCGCTCGGATTCAGGACTTCGAGCGCGTGCTGGCTGAAATAACCCATGGTGAGCGAGGCGCCCATCGTGGATTTTCCTTCGGTGGCATCCGTTTGATTGGAGATCACTTTTAAGAAAGTGGATTTACCCGCACCGTTCACGCCGACAATCGCGATTTTATCCAAGCGGCGTACCATTCCGGTGATGCCGTGAAATACTCGGTTCTGCTGCCCGTTTTCCTTGGTCCAGGTTTTCCCGATGTTCTCCATCTTAACGACGTCGTTTCCGGAGCGGGGAGCTTTTGGGAAAATGAATTTCACGCGCTGCTGTTCGGCCGGGATCTCAATGCGCTCGATCTTCTCGAGTTTTTTCACGCGAGATTGCACTTGGGCCGCGTGGCTGGCTCGAGCAGCAAAACGGGAGATGAACTCGTGTTCCTTGGCGAGCATGTCTTCTTGGCGTTTGTGCGCGGAGAGGAGTTGATCGAGGCGGATCTGGCGCTCTTTTTCGTAGAAGTCGTAGTTACCGCCGTAGACGATGACTTTGCGCTGCTCGATGGAGACGATCTTCGAGACGATCCGATTCATGAAATCGCGATCGTGGCTCGTCATGAGGACGGCGCCTTTGAAATCGATCAACCAATGCTCGAGCCAGAGGATCGATTCGAGATCCAAATGGTTGGTCGGTTCGTCCATTAGGAGAACGTCGGGATTGACGAGGAGGACTTTGGCGAGCGCCGCTCGCATCTTCCAACCACCCGAAAACGATTCAATGGGTTCGTTCAAGTCCGAAGGCTTGAATCCTAGGCCCGTGAGGATTCGTTTCGCCGCAGGTTCAAGCTCGTAGCCTCCGCGGGTTTCAAAGAAGCTCTGGCCTTCGCCGTATTCCTCGAGAAGCGATGCCATCAGATCGTCGTCGATCGGCTCTTCGGCCGACTTTTCCAAGATCTGCTCGATCTCTTTCATGCGGATTTGGAGTCGGGTGATTTTCTCAGCTGCGGAGAGGACTTCGTTGAGAACGGAACGACCGCTCATCTCACCCACGTCCTGGGAGAAATAAGAGATCACCAAGCGTTCAGGTTTGGAAACTTGTCCCTGATCGGCGGATTCTTCTCCCATGATCAATCGAAAAAGACTCGATTTACCGGCGCCGTTTGGACCGACGAGGCCCATTTTTTGGCCAGGATTGATTTGAAACGAAGCATTCTCAAAAAGGATGCTTTCGCCGAATTGCTTGGTGACGTTGCTCAGAGAAATCATATGCGTTTGGCCTCAACCGCTTCTCTTGCCGGACTCCTGTCCTCCTGCTCATCGCCCCGTCGGGGCGAACGCGTCACGCTTGAGCAGAAGTCGAGAAGCGTCTGAGTCAAACGCCGCAATGGGTTCTGCGCCCGAGCTGGAGGGTGAACGATAAGATAGCGCTCTCTGTTCTACTACAAAGTGGGCGGGAACATTACTTGATATTAGCGCCCAAGCCGTATTTCTGAGCTGATTTCTGGTACTCAGCTTGGGCCCCGGGTAGCCAACCCTTGAGGTTGTTTTTGCGGGTATCATTCGCGGGGTGAGTAGACATGAACTCGGGAGGGGCTGCTCCGCCGGACGCAGCCGCCATGCGATCCCAGAGCTGGAGGGACTCGGCCGGATCGTAACCCGCGCGAGCCATATAGACTTGGCCGTATTGATCGGCATCGGTTTCGTCGGCGCGGGAGAATTTGCGGTCGAAAAACGCAATCGCGAGGCCACCGGCGGCTCCGCCCAGAGCGGTGATCGTTTTGCAGGTCTGAGTTTTACAGAGGAGTTGACCGCCGACGATCGACGCTCCCGCGATCACGAGACCGGCGAGGTTGCCTTTCATCGCACGTGCGTATCCCTGTTTACCGTGACGGCGAGTGGCGTGCGCGACTTCGTGGCCCATGACGGCGGCCAGCGCGCCTTCGGTTTTCAGAACCGGCATGATCCCGGTGTAGACGGCCATTTTTCCGCCCGGCATACACCAAGCGTTCACTTGAGGGTCTTCGATCAAGACGACTTCCCATTTGAAATTTTCGCCCGATGCAGCGGCGATTCGATCCGAAACGCGTTTCACCATCGCGGTCCATTCGGCGTTCGTGGAGATCTTGGATTTCGCTTTGACCTCGGCGTAGGCTTTTTCGGCTTCGGCGTTGATTTCAGCGTCTGAGATATCTCCTCCCAGCGACTTGGATACGGTCGAACAGCTCATCAAAGAGGTAGAGAGCGTGATAGCTAAGGCGAGCGATAGTAGCTTTTTCATATGGCTGAAATTTAACCGCTTTTTTCCCGGTCGCGCAAGTCTAGTTCCCAGAGGTCATGTTTACGAAATCCAAGACCGTGACCAATAGGTCTACAGAAAGAAAAGCCTGCGCAGTACGTTTCTTTCGTCGACCTCAAGGGTTTGTTATGGCGCGATGGATGAAAATCCCGACCTCTTTTTTACTAGGTACTTTTGCGATGATCGCGCTTGCGATGCCACCATGTTTTGCTGGTGAACCTTTGACGTTGGTTTCCAGCCTGAGAAGTGTCTCGGGAGAATACGCGGAGCAATTCAAGTTCTCCGTCGACAAGAGTTCGATCAAGCCGCTTCGGCTGGTTCCGTCTCGAACCCCAGGCTGGTTGAACGCCTGCATCTCTCAGTGCGGAACCAAAGACGAGATCCGCGCGGATGTATTATCGCTCTCACCTGAGGGAATGGCGCTTACGCGAAACGACCAAGGGCAAGAGCTCATCAATCAACACGCGTTCTTCTTGGAAAGAAACGAGCTCGCCGGCGCGCCGCTTTCGATCGGACGGATGTCTTTGAGAGAGAATGCACCCATCATCACGCGGGGCGTTCCTCTCCGGTTTGGTGTTTTAGAGGTCGAGCTCGTCGATGCTCAAGGACGTGCGACCAGTTTCATCGTGGACTGGGTTTTGAGTCCGTTCGCGCGCGATCCCGCGTTCGTGCCGAAACTCGGGCGTCCAGATATCGGTTTTTTCGCGAAGTACTCAGCGCGCGTTGGACGAGACGTGATTCTGCGTTTTTCGACTCGTGCGTTTCCGATCCCGGTCACGGTTTTCGGCTCGGGCGTCTCGCCAGAGGCTTTGACGGCACTCAACGTTTCCATTCAGGACTGGAATCGGCTCCTCCGAGATCTAGCGCCGCAAGGAGTGTTCACCCAGCCACGAATCGTGGCATCGTCAGAGTTTTTCGACCGCGAGCCGTTCATGGGGCGAGATTTTGGTATCGTGATCGAACTTGCGCCGAAGCCCGGTCTTACTTACTCCGGGCACACGGTCTGGTACTCGGATCCGGAAACGAACCAGAACTACGGCGCGCGAATTTGGATGAATGCTCCTGTGATCGTGAACAATGCGAAATCAATTCTTACGCGTTGCCAGCAAGCGCAAGCGGGACTCGCATATGCGGAGCCGTGGAAAAGTCTGGGCAATTGCAAACTCTCCGAATCCGCGCAAGTCTTCGGAAGTTTCCGCTACGGGTTCACGCACGAACTCGGGCACGCACTCGGGCTCACGCATAACTTCAAAGGTTCCTTGCAACCTCCCACAGGCGAGGTGAGTTCGTCGATCATGGAGTATCCGAACGGCGGCGCGGATCGACCAGCGATCAAACTCGGAAAATACGACCGCGATGCCATGGTTTGGGGATATTATGGACGTGCGGTGGCCAAGCCGATGCTGTTTTGCGATGATGACTCCAGCGATATCTGGGACGAGAAGTTCATGATCAAAGATCCACAGTGTAGCGGCGATGATCGAGGCGTGGACTCATTTTCCTATTACGAGCGCACCTGGATTCAGCTCATCGAACTTGGACTCGGCCGATCGGGAGTGCCGCCGCAGTATTCGTTCGAGGACCTCAAGCCGGGATTGACCCTGAGTCTCAAGGCGTTCACGCAGTACTACGCGGGAGCGGAGATCTACGGACCGAGGCTCGTGAATTTTTACGGACCGAGCGGACGTCCGTCGAATGCGAGTGGTATTCGTGAGTTCATCCTGCGCACGATTGAGACGCCGATCTGCTCGCGTGATTTTCAGGAGCGAGCATCGCCGGAGTTTGTCGTCCAATTGAAGCAACTCGTAGACGAGCAATTGAATCAGTATGCGCACCTGAATCTAGAGATTTCGTGTTTGAATCGTTAGCTCTCGGTACGAAATACGAAGCTCAAAACTTAGAGGCACTCCTTGCGAATGAGTTTCGCCAGTCTGCGGTAAGCATCATTCTCGGGCGCACTTGATCTGCGCATTAGATAGAGCGCTCGCTTGACGGCAGGGAACGAATGGTGCGCGACCGGCGTCAGGCTCCGGACCGACTCTGTCGAACGGCATGGGGGAGTATTCCGTACTGCGCGGAGAGATGCGACTGACCAAGCGTGGAACAGAGATTCTTAGTTCGCGCAGCTTGAAGCCGTCGTTCGGGACGAGCTACCGGTCGACAGTTGATCGGAGACGGCGCAAGACTCAGACTGCGTGGACTCGGAAGCGAGTCCGCGCGAGCGGTTCTTGATGGTGTGAGAGCGGAACTGAAATAGCAGAATGGTCACGACGATCAGAGTCGCGAATCCGGAGAATCGGATGGCTTTTTTCAGTTCGGTTTTGAGTTCTGGGGTGAAATCCATGGTCACTTCCTCGGCGAAAACGCGGGTGAACATAAGTATAGCGTGGATCGCGTGTTTTTCGAGGAACGGAGTTTTGACGCTCACGATTTTTATCTCCTGAGTGAATACCTCGGTTCGTCGCTTTTGCTTGAGCCTACGATCGAGCTTCATCTACACTAAATATAGATGAATTCAGGAAGAATTCTCACGTTAGGCTTCGGTCTGTTTCTGGTTGGGATTCCATCTCTGGCTTCGGTTCCCGAGGCAGGGGTGCCGGGTGGAGTGGAGCCCTGGGTCCGGGTCCGAGTCGGTGAGTGGAAAAACACCTTTGAAATCCGTGGGTACGATCTCGTTTTTCAAGCGTTGAGTACGCGCGAGCCTGCGTTCATTGGGTCGAAATCCAAAACTCGTCCTCACCGTTTCACCGCCAATCGAGGCACGGAATGGAAAATCGATTGCCCAGGATCCGGGCGGGTGCGCGTGACGCTCGCGTCGGATCCCTCGATTCGTTATGAGGCGCAGTCGCCCGTTCGGGTCGAATCTCCGTCCGGTTTTGTTCGCATCGAAGACCGCCCTTTTCGTTCGCAGGTTTATTTCTACGGGGCCAAAGGCACACGCGGCTGTGAGGCGGTGAACAAGCTACCCATCGAGAAATACCTCGAGGGTCTGGTGAATTCGGAATTCAACTCGCGCTGGAACCGCGACGCGATTGACGCCCAGGTCGTGGCGGCGCGCACGTACGCGTACCATGAGATCATCGAAGCGAAGAAGCGTCCCCAAGAGCATTTTGATCTCGAGTCCACGACCAAGGATCAAGTGTACGAAGGCGCGCAAAAAGAGGATTTCCTCGCCTCTCAAAGCGTCAGTCGGACGCGCGGTCAAATCTTGACGGCTCGTTCGAGCGTGAAACCGATGAAAGCCTACTACCATTCGACTTGCGGCGGCGAGACGGCGCTCCCTGAAGAAGTGTGGGGCAAAGCCGAGCCGGGTTTCGAACGCAAGGTGGTCTGTCCGTACTGCAAGACTTCGCCCGCGTTCTCATGGGAGGGAGTGTTCAGCAAGAAAACCCTCATCGAGCGCGTCCTGGCGGGGCTCAAGTTTCCCAAGTTTCCGTTCCCGACCATCGGCAAAAGCGAAATGGAATTCACGCTCACCGCGTTCGCCAAAAAAGGCGGGCGACGGATTCAGGAAGTTTTGCTGAGTTGGAATGGCGGACTTCATGAGCTCAAGAGCCGGATCCCCGCACAGAAGTTCAGGCTCTGGGTTGGACCGGTTGAGCTGAAGAGCACGAACTTCGAGATTTTTTCCCTGAACGGTGACTCGGTTGTATTTCGTGGTCGTGGCTACGGTCATGGAGTGGGGATGTGCCAGTGGGGTGCCAAGGAGATGGGCAGCGAAGGGTTTAACTCCCGCAAAATTCTCTCTCACTACTATCCGGACGCGGTCGTTCGCCGGACTTGGTAAAAATAAAACCCCTGAGAACAGTCGGTAGACCCATTCCCAGGGGTGCGTGATTTTAGTGCTGAAACAGGGGACGTTCGCGAACTACCGAACATTTTCCGGCGAGGAGAAGGGGCGTTTCGCGATCGAATTTTGAAGCAAAAACTAATTCAAAAACGCTATCGTTCACATAAGCCAAACCGAACTGTGTGATTGTGTAATTTTTGATAGGCTTGTTTTGAGGAGTTCTCAGGTTGTTGGCGACAAAATTCTCGTACAAACTGTAATTTCTCGACACGTACGTGGAACCCGTTAAAGTATCGTATTTTACTTTCCATCCAGCCTCCCACGAATCAATTTTGTTTGTTCGTGTCCCGAATTTAGTTAGGCCTTCAGTGAGCCCCGATGGAGTTTCTCTAAGAATGTCACCGTGAAAGGCGCTAGCGGCAAATACGAGGTATAGATTGTCGCCCGACCCAGTGCAACGTCCAGGAATGCAGCCAACCTCGCACTTGAGATAGGTGTCTGGATTGGTGTGCAATTCCTTGATGATCCCAGTCAGAGGATTGATTCGATAGCGCAGCTTACTTAAGTCGGCGCCACTGAGTTGAATTTGCTGAATGCAAGCTTGCGATTTAGTAAATTCGTTCGTGTTCTCAATTTCTTTTAGAACAAAATACTCGTGTAGATTCACGGTCAAATAATTCAACGGATCCTCTTTGTTAAAGATGCGAGAGCGAGAGAGTGTAGTCTTTTTCGTGTCGCGGTCCGAGCAGGCATCTCGTTCACCGCCATCGCAGCTGACGGTGAATTCAGACTGAACCGTGGTCGCACTGATTTCTCTTCGGAGAATATCGCCAGTCACGCCATTGCAAGCGCTCTCGGTTTTGTAATCATCAATTGCCTTTGCAATTCGAAGTGCTGAGCCGACCCACTCGGACACGAGCATGTCGCCACCGTGGGTTCCAGCGCCACCTCCAGCGGCGTGGGCTAAATGAGAAGAGGCCAATAGTACAGAGAGGATCCATTGCGTTTTCATGAGTGACTGCCTTTCGGGGATGAAACGGTTTCTAACGGAAAAATTTGGAGGCCAACTTGATACACTTGAGAAGGGGCGTCGCCGCTGAGCGATTCTGCGATTTTCCAAAGCGCGGCTTGAACCTTTTCGCGAAGCTCGCCGATGCGAGCAGGGTCTATATTCATGATGATCCCGCCATGGAAGCGATTCTCGATTGGCACCGTCTCGAGTGCGAATGCGGCTTTTTCGAGCATCTGCGCCTGGTGTTTGCGATGGGCTTGGGTGGAATTCTTTAGGTCGCTCGTTTGGATCTGATTTTTCGTTTTTTTGTAAGTATTGCGGAATTTAACGATCAGCCCCGCTTCTTCGAGTCGATCGAGTGCTTGTTTGGCTTCGATGACGGAGATCCGAAGTTTCTGCGCGATTCGTTGCGGGGAGGGATCAAAATCCCTCCGAGCGGACATTTCCCAGATCGCGAGATGGTACCAATCCGCGATGAGATGGAACCGATCGAGTTCGATCGCACCATAGGCCAAGATAGGGGATGGGCTGGATGAAGCTCGTTCGGCCGCACGCTTGATTTTGGGTGAAATTCGCTTTTTGCCCTGGGACTTCTTTTCCTCAAAGAGCGAGCGAATGAACTCGGCTTTTTCTTCGGATGAGGGCTGGGTTGCGGCAAAGAATCGTTCAATCAATCGTGCCGAAGGTGAGCGAGTTCCATTTAAGATTTGCGAGATCGTACCCGCACTCACTCCCAGATTCTGCGCAAAACTTCGAAGCGAGTAACGTGCGTTCTTGCGAACGCGAGACGCGAGTCGTTCGCTCAGAAATTTTCGGTAGTAAGGGACGCCGCTGGTCATGCGGCTTATATAGAGAGTATGTATGACTGCGACAAGTTAAAATAGAACGATCCGTTCTAAATAGTGGCTAAGTAGAACATCTGGTGTTCTATGCGGGGGACCTATAGGTGAGTTCGGTCTCGAAATAGCTCAATCCAAACTCAAAGGATAAAAATGGGTAAGTGGACTCGATGGCGTTGAGTTTTTTGAGGATCGAACCGAATCTTATCAAACACTCCGAGGACACTGTGTCCGATCAAGGCTGGGACGCACCACGTGCACGGTTTTGATTCATTCGGCCCAGCGGTAGCCATTTCGGATCGCGCGATCTATGAAAGCGCCGAAGTCGCCGAGCGATTGAATCGCCACTAAAGACAAATTTCCGCGGAATTAATTAAAAATGAGCGGATAGGTGATCTGAACCGACTTGGTTTTCTGTTCAGGGAATCGAATGTTTTCAATCACGCCCAGGACGCATTCTTGGACGACGGAGTCCTGCAGTGTCGCTTCTTGGATTCCCGTTCCGATCACACGTCCGGATTGATGAACGTCAAAAACCACTCGAATGAATCCGGTCGCGTTTTGATTTTGACCTTTGTTATGGCAGACGCGGAATTCGTCGGCATGTTCTTGGATCTCGGCTTCGATGGCTTTTTGCCCGGGGGTGAGTTCGCGAGTTTTCTTATGCGTCGAAGAGCAGCTACTCAAATGAACGAGGACCATGGCCGCGACGAGAAAAATTCGTTTCATAGGGATATTAGCTCGTATATCGCCATTGAAAGCAACGGTCCTAAATGACCGGGTGAACTCGGAAAATTCAATAGCAATGGGGCCGTGTTTCGGTTGCTCCACGGCATGGAATTTCAGAACGCCAAGCGAGCGACACGGAATTGTGGTAGGAGAGAAGTCTGTCATGGTGCCATTCGATCCGTTCTCCCTCGATTCATATGATTTTGATCTGCCCGAGCGTCTCATTGCGCAGAAGCCGGTCGAGCCTCGGGATTCCTCGCGGCTTCTGGTGGTCGACCGAGCGAGCGGCGAGATCAGTCATCGAACCTTTCGCGATTTGCCCGAATACCTTGGCTCGAACGATAGTATCGTCCTGAACAACACGCGTGTGATCCGTGCTCGAATGAAAGGACATCGCCGATTGCCCGAAGGCAAGATCGGCGGAGAAATTGAGTTCGTCGCACTCGAGAAAATCGCTCCGCTGACCTGGGAAGGACTTCTCCGTTCTTCGGCTCGCCAACTGGCGGGAATGGAGATCGCGATCCAAGACTCGCGTGAGACCCGCGAGCCCATCCCGGGCGTGCTCGTCCGAGGATCTAGCGAGTCGCCGTCGGGCACAGTGGTGGTGCAATTCGAGAGCGATCCCGTCGATCAGGGCTATGGAAATTTGCCGCTCCCGCATTACATCGAGCGCGCGGGGGGGCTAAAGCCCGAGGACGAAGAAAATTATCAAACCGTTTTCTCCAAGACCGAAGGCAGTGCCGCGGCCCCGACCGCTGGACTGCATTTTACACCGGCGGTATTTGAGCGGTTGGCCGCGCGCGGTGTACGCCGCGAAGAAGTAACGCTTCATGTAGGTTTGGGAACTTTTCGTCCGGTTAAAACTTCGGATATCCGCAGCCACTCCATGCACGAGGAACGCTATTTCCTCGACGAGGGGACCGCGGACCGAATTCAGAACCAGCTCTCCAGTGGCGGCCGGATTGTTGCCGTGGGAACGACGAGTGTTCGAACTCTGGAGAGCGCATGGGACCGAGATTCAAAAAAATTTCGCACGGGTGAGCAACGCACCAGCATTTTCATTCATCCTGAGGGTCGCGGTTTCGAGGTCGTGGGCGCGCTGCTCACGAACTTCCACCTGCCGAAATCAACATTACTGATGTTGGTCTGTGCGTTTGCGGGGCGTGAGCTTGCGCTTGAGGCGTATCGGCAGGCAGTGGAGCGAGAATATCGTTTTTTCAGCTACGGCGACGCGATGTTGATCCTTTGAGTCCAGTTCTAGAATCCAGGTGATTTTTACTCCCCCCTGTAATAGTTGAAACCTATTCAATTTTCTCACAGGGGGTTTTCATGAAAAACATGTTCATATTGGGTCTGTTTTTGGTCTCGTCCTCGTTCGCCGGTGGATACGACTCCTCGTGGTATCGTGCACCGTTTTGGTCCGGAGAATACCCCGCCGGATTTTCAGTCGTAAAACGCGGTCTCGTGGTTCAAGGCCGCAAGGCGCCGGATGCATCGCTTTCGCGCAAAATCGACTGTGAGCTTCCGTTTGCCGCCGTGATTCAGGCTTGGAACTCGTCCCGCAATCAAAAAAACCAGATCTCTTATGTCACGTTCGCGAAGGTCGTGCCATTCACAGCGAAGGCTGATTTCGATATGCCGGTCGATCTCGGGACCCCGGTTTCCGTGAAAAAAGGCGAAAAAATCGAGCACCTGGTTTACCTCTCCGAAGGTTATTTCCGCGTGCGTTTCAAAGGTGTTGAGTACGATCAAGGACAAGATCTTTTTGATCACCTCGAAGAAGATGTTTCCAAGATCGAGTTTCAACAAGACGACTGGCTCAAGATGACTTGTGAAAACGGCAAAAAGGCCTGGCTGCTCTTGTCGGATCTTAGCTCTGTCGACGGAATCGGCGAAATGGGCCCGGGTTTTGAAGGTTACGGCACGGTTCGCGATTTGACCGAAGCAGAAGCCGATGAGCTCGCAAAACAGCCGAAGTAGTTCTTTCTAAAGATTTCTATTCTCAAGAGGGTCGGACCGCGGAATGCGTGGCCCGACTCTTGTTATTTAAGGGGTCTGTCTTAACAGCCGTAGCCAGAAAATTCTTTGAATCGAAACTCTCCGTTCGCCTCGCGCACCAGCGTGCAAGCGTTGTTGATGAGGACTTCGGTTTTGTTCAGGATGCGGAGTTTTGTGACGTCGCCATCGATCACGGCTTCGGGAGTGAGGCAGTCTTTGAACGAGCTCAGCAGGTTTTGCTCAGCTTCGTTGAGAGATTCAAATGGTGTCTTCCAGAGGCAAGGTAGGATTTCCGCAATACGCAATTTGCGATCTTGTGGTTTTTTCTTCTCGATATTCAGGCTTTTGCACGTGAATGGAGTTTCCCCGTTCCAGGAAAAAAGCAGGATCTGATCGGGATTGACTTCGGTACC
Source organism: Pseudomonadota bacterium (assembly GCA_027485695.1). Lineage (GTDB taxonomy): Bacteria > Bdellovibrionota > UBA1018 > UBA1018 > UBA1018 > JAIXQO01. The sequence continues at coordinate 506,062 of JAIXQO010000002.1, read as the reverse complement.
GAATCGCTGAGTGATGCATTTGAGATTGTTTTTTTCGAAGCAGGTTTTGGTGTCGACGATCCATTTTTTGAGCTTTGCATCGCTGACGAAGGTCGCAGCTTCTTTCTTCTGTTCCTCTTGTAGTTTGCTCGGGCTAATAAAAAGCGGGCTCGGCGTTGTCCAAGCTTTGAGGTCTAGGAAGAGTGGGTGGGGAAATGATTTGGGGTTCGTCGTTTGTGCAAGTTCGGCAAATCCAGCTGATTCGTCGTTTGCCTGGACGGGGATCGCGTGCATGGTTCCCTGACGACCAAAAGGAATAAAAAACGACTGCAATGGAACGCAGGGCTTTGGATTTTCGCAAGGTGCGGTCGCGTTGGCCGGGCATGCCTCGGTGATGGCGGCGAATACGAAGTCGATTTGGTTCGGTGAAAATAGTCGGCAGGTCGGTTTGCCACTGATCCAAAAAACCGAGTTTTTCAGCTCGATCACGGGTGGGAGTTGGCGGTTCTTTTCCGCGTAGATCTTGATTTCTGGAGCCTTGTTTAACTCAGGACCGTGGAGCGTGTAGAACGAGTAGGCCGAGGGAATCGACGAGAGATCCTCATCCAACATCTGGCGGTCACTCTCGGAGAGCTCAGCGTAACTGATCGAAGACCCAATGAGTACGATCAGGAGCGCGATATTCCAATTTTTCATCTTTTGATTTTAACATCAATTCGCCACGCGACGGTATTTTCGATAGGATCGTTAACGATGAAATCCTCATTCCTTGACCGTAAAATTGTTGTCGGTCCGTTTCAGTGCAATTGCCACCTGCTCGTTTGTTCGGAAACGGGGGAGGCCGCGCTCGTGGATCCGGGCGACGACGCAGCTCGTATCCTAGAACTCGTCAAAAAAACGGAATCGGAAATCGGCAAGCCTTTGCAGCTCAAGTGGCTCCTTCACACCCATGGTCATCTCGACCACATCGGCGCTACCGGAGCGATCAAAGCAGCGCATCCGATGGCTAAGATCGCGATCCATGAGGGTGATGAGTTTATTTATAATATGTTGAAAAAACAGGGAGAGCTCTTCGGATTGAAATACGATGAACCTCGTGCGGTCGAACATCGGTTGAACCACGAAGAAGAGATTCAGCTAGGGCGCGCAAAATTTACGGTCGTGCATACGCCCGGACACTCACCGGGCAGCGCTTGTCTGCGGATGCATGAGTCGAGCGATATCGGGGTCCAGGAATCCTTGTTCAGCGGCGACACGCTTTTTCAAGCAAGCGTTGGACGTACCGATCTCTGGGGAGCGGATGGGCCGCAGATGATTCGCATGATTCAGGATCGTATTCTGACTTTGGATGGAGACACTGCCGTTCACCCGGGGCATGGTCCCTCGACGCGGGTCGGAGTTGAGAAAACTTCTAATCCGTTTCTGATTTAGTGGTTACTGTGTAAAAAAAACGGTGAATCGATTGCCGATTTTTTCTTCGGGGTGGTCGGCGATCGTGAGCAGTTTCGAGGTCACTCCGACCAGCTCTAACCAAGGATACATCGGAGATTTGCAATAAAGCGGGCTACCGGAATCGCCCGGATAGAGGAGTTGGTGAGGGGCGCTCGTTTCCGACGTGATCGTTTTCGTGCTTCGCTCATATCGGAGTGGGACAACGGACGTTCGATCGAGCCAGCCGAATTCGATCCATCGGTTTTCGCGGTTCAGGACGCCACACCAAGTGCCGCGTTTGAGTGAACCGTCGACTTCGAAATACAACGCCGGATGGGTAGCGCGAGGCGGTTGTCTGCTCGCTCCCGTAGGGAGTGCAGGAACTGGCGACTCGGGCGAAATAGGAACCAGAATATGATCGGTTCCTGGCGCTCGATTCCATTCATCTAGACCGATCTTCAGCGTCTCCAGGAAGTAGCGTTGGTTTCCGCCAGTTCCGCATTCAGCGATCAAAAGCGGGGCGTGATCCGCGCCGTTTTCTATGCAATGTCGGGCAGTCAGGATCTGTTTCGAGTCCACCACCTGGCCGGTGCACAAACTCTGTGTTCCCGAGGTGAAACTCATCGAGAGTTGGCAGTGAAAAATAAACAGAATGCTCAGAATCTGTGGGTCGATCATTTGCGAGCGCCTTATCGCGCGAAGGATTGCTCCGAGCAAGCAAAACGTCGCATTTTTGGCCTGGGGATTCGTCTATTTCTTGACCAAAGTGTAGACCACGGCAAGCTGCGAGTTTTGTGCTCCACCGATATCGGCCGTTTGACCGGAGAGCTCGAAACCCGCTTCGATTTTAGATTTCAACACCGTCGTCACGTTCTCCGAAGTCGAGGCCGGATTTCCATTGTTGATGTTCGAGCAGGCGAGAGTGACTCGACCATTGACGACCATGACCGTGCAAACGTCGGCGGCCCATGCAGGGACAGAAATCAAACTCAGGGCAGTGCTGATCATCAGGATCGTTTTCATTTTTCGGAGCCTTTCTTCGGGCGAGTGGATCAAGGTTTTTTCTTTCATATCGATCCCACACCGTGGTGTCTACGAGTTCAGTTGGGGTGGAGCGAATTCAGATCGACAATCCCAACTGATTCCTTCAAATTACCACGATCATGCAAAAAGGCTCTTTTACCGTCTTGAAAACGCTCACCGATTCGCAGGGCGTCTCACGCGCTCGCGCCGGAGTGTTCACCCTCCCCGGGCATGACGGAAAGCCGAAAACGATTGAAACTCCTCGTTTCATGCCGGTCGGCACGCAAGGAACGGTGAAAGCCGTTTCGACCCGAGAACTCAAGGATTTGGGCGCGCAGATCATCCTCGGTAACACTTACCACTTGTACCTCCGTCCGGGACATCAGCGAGTGGAGCGCCTGGGCGGCCTCCATCAGTTCATGAATTGGGATGGCCCGATTCTGACGGATTCCGGCGGATTTCAGGTGTTTTCGCTCGCGGGTCTGAATCAGATCGACGACGAAGGTGTGACGTTTCAGTCGCACATCGACGGATCTAAACACCGTTTCACGCCTGAGCTCTCCATGGAGATCCAGCGTGCACTGGGTTCGGACATCGTGATGGCGTTTGACCAATGCCCTCCGTATCCCGCAACCGAAGACCAAGTGAAACAGGCGATGGCTCGCACGGTGAAATGGGCGGAGCGGGGATTGAAATACGAACTGAAGCCGCATCAGCTGAGGTTTGGAATTATTCAGGGTGGACTCTACAAACACCTGCGTGAGCAATCAGCCCGAGAGATGACTGCGATGCCTTTTGACGCATTTGCTATCGGTGGACTCTCGATTGGTGAGACGCCGGACTTGATGCAGGAGATGGCGCGTCACACGGCACCGCTTCTTCCGGCCGACCGTCCTCGGTATTTAATGGGCGTCGGGCGCCCCGAAGATTTAGTGGAATGCGTGGCTGCGGGCATTGATCTCTTTGACTGCGTCATGCCGACTCGAAATGCTCGCAATGGCCAGTTATTCACGTCAGAGGGCAAAATCAACATCAAGAACGCCAAATATCAGGATGACGGCGGCCGGCTTGATCCCGAGTGTGAGTGTGAGACCTGCACTCAATATTCTCGAGCGTACCTGCGACATCTCTATGTTTGTGGTGAAGCGCTCTCGGCCCGGCTGAACTCGATTCACAATCTGACCTATTATCTGCGCATCATGAAAGAGATGCGCGCCGCTATCTTGGATAATCGGTTTGACGAATGGCGCGAAAGTTTCTACAACAAGAGGCAAATTAAAAAACCTCAATTTAATTAAGGGGTTCCGAATTAAAACTCCCTCCGGCGAAACCTTGCTGAGGGAGATGTTTTTAAACGGTACTCGTGAACTGAAAGGAAAACTCTCTATGATGAAATCCCTCGTTGTTTTTGGACTGATCGCAGCTGGACAAGCATTCGCTGACGGCACCGCCGCTCCTGCAGCCGGAGCACCACAACCTCCCGGCACCTTCTCGATGCTGGTACCTTTCATCGCGATGTTCGCGGTGATGTACTTCCTGATGATTCGCCCGCAGCAGAAGAAAATGAAAGAGCAACAGTCCATGCTGAACGCTCTTGCCGATGGCGATGAAGTCGTCACTGCAGCCGGTATCATCGGCAAAGTCAAAAAGCTCGACGAGCGCGTGGTCACCTTAGAAATTGACCGCGGTGTGGAAATCAAACTCCTCAAATCCACGATCGCTCAAAAGACGAGTTCCGCAGGCAAGACTGCCTGATCCGGAACGAAAATCCACAATTTGGGGCGAAGTTCCTGAAGGCTTCGCCCGAAAGTGTTATTCAGATCCATTCAATTGGATTACAATCGACTTTCTTTTTTTTAATCCGTCCGAGAGGATAGGGGCATGGCAAAATCTTGGTGGGGGCGTTTCGCTCTCTTGTTAGTAACGGTCGTTTTCTCCGTCTTTTATGTCGTTCCGACGCTGTTCGGTCTGAATCCGGAAACTTCCAAGTTCCCGGTAAAACAGAAAATGAATATGGGCCTCGACCTTCAAGGCGGCCTGTACATGGTGCTGGGCGTGGATTTCAACCGCGTGTATCGCGATGTCCTCGATCGTCAAGGTCAAGGCTTGGAAAACGTGTTCAAGGATAAGAACATCCCGTTCACGTCCGTGAAAACGCTTCGTGACGCCAGTTTGGGCGAAGACCCTCGCATCGAGATCACTTTCCCCGAAGGACAAGTGACCAAGGCTAAGGAATTCATCAAGTCTGACTATGTCTCGCTTCGCCTCGCCGAAGAAAAAGGCAATGTCATTCAACTGGGTCTCTCCCGGGAATTCCGCCAGGACATCAAGGACCGCACGATCACGCAGTCGATCGAAGTCATTCGTAACCGAATCGACGAGTTCGGCGTCTCCGAGCCAAGCATTGTTTCTCAAGGCACCGACCGCATCGTGGTCGAACTTCCGGGCGTCAAGGACATCGAGCGCGCAAAAGAGCTGATCGGCCGTACGGCTCGCCTCGAGTTCAAACTGGTGAACGACAAAGAAATGAGCCCGGCTCAGATCGCATCCCTCGTTCAGTCGATCGAAGACGAGCACAAGATCTCCTACGTCGAAGGCAAAATGAAGTTCTCGGAGTACACCCGCCTCATCAACGAGAAGGCCAAGGGTAAGATCCCTGAGAGCAACGAGATCCTTTTCGAACGCGTGAAATCTTTTCCAGGCGCTCCTGAAAACCAAAACCGCATCCCGTACCTCATTCACTCTCGCGTGGAAGTGACCGGGGATGACCTTCAAGACGCTGGTGTTGGCATCAATCCCGAAAACCGCCGGCCCGAAGTCAACCTGAGCTTCAACCCAAAAGGTACGGTGCTCTTCGATAAAGTCACGGGCGAACACATTCAAGAACGCCTCGCGATCGTGCTCGACAACGTCGTGCACAGCGCACCGGTGCTCCAGTCGCGTATCTCGAACGGCCGCGCGGTCATCACCCTCGGTCAAACGATGGGCGATCGAGCGATGATGGAAGCCAAAGACTTGGCCACCGTGCTTCGCGCCGGCGCCCTCCCAGCTCAGCTCGACTTCCTTGAGCAACGCGTGGTGGGACCAAGCTTGGGGCAAGACTCGATTCACAAAGGTGCAATGGCGGCGCTCATTGGAGCGGCGGCAGTGTTTCTCTTCGTGACCTTCTACTACCGTTTGAGCGGATTGATCGCGGTCGTGACCTTGCTCCTGAACGTTCTGTTCGTTCTGGCTTGCTTGGTAGGACTGGAAGCGACCTTGACCCTCCCAGGTATCGCGGGTATCGCGCTCACGGTCGGTATCGCAGTCGATTCCAACGTCGTCATCTATGAACGAATCCGCGAAGAGATCCGGCTCGGTAAGAGTGTCGTCTCTGCCGTGGATAGTGGATTCCAAAAAGCGTTTCGTACGATTTTGGACGCCAACGTGACGAACGCGGCAGCCGCGCTGGTTCTCCTGGTTTATGGTACCGGCCCGATCAAAGGATTTGCGGTGACCATGTTGGTAGGAATCGTGACGACCCTTTTTACGGCCGTTTTTGCGTGTAAACTCATTTTCGATGCGTATGTGACGAAGTTAAGCAGTGATCGCAACGCGCAGATCAGCATCTAAGGAATCGGAGAAACAAAAATGTTTGAAATCATCAAATCCGATATCAATATCGACTTTGTCGGCAAACGCCACATCTGGACCGGAGTTTCGGTCGTTATGATCTTGGCCACGGGAGTGCTCTTTTTTACGAAGGGCCTCAACTATGGAATCGATTTCACCGGTGGTGCTGAGGTTCAGCTCAAAGCGCCACAGGGTTGGGAGATCGGCCAAGTTCGTGAAACCCTCGAGAAGGGCGGCATGAACGACGTTCGTGTGCAGCAAATTGGCCTTCCGGCGGAAAGCCAGTTCCTGATCAAAACGCAAGCGAACGAAAAAGAACTCAATAGCGTCTCTGGGCGTGTTGAGCAGATCTTTAAAAATGCGGCTGTAACGAATTTTGCGATTGAACGTGTCGACGTCGTGGGACCGGCTGCGGGTGAGAGCCTGCGGATGAGCGGCTACCTCTCGATGTTGTATGCGTTGCTCTGTATTCTCGTTTACGTCGCGATTCGATTTGATACTCGCTACGCACCAGGCGCCGTGCTGGCTCTCTTTCACGACACGGTGATCACGATCGGTATTTTCATCCTGACCCAAAAACAGTTCGACCTTCAGATCTTGGCCGCTCTTCTGGCCCTGATTGGTTACTCGAACAATGACACGATCATCGTTTTTGACCGTGTCCGCGAAACGCTTCAGGGTAATCCGGGCCTAAATATCCGCGATGCCGTCAATCGTTCGATCAACGAAACCTTGGCGCGGACGTTACTGACTACGCTGACGACGTTCTTGACTGTTTTCTCGCTGTGGATGTTTGGCGGCGAGGTGATTGAGAACTTTGCGTTCACCCTCATGATTGGTCTCGTCGTCGGTGCTTACTCCTCGGTCTTTATCGCCTCGTCTCTGGTGATCTATTTGACCGAGTGGGAACAAACCCGCACCAAAAAAGCTAAACAAACGGGCAAGCCTTCCGGTTCTGGCAAAAAAATCGCACGTCCTTCGGTTTAGACCTGAGACCTGCACCTGAAAATTCAGAAGGGCCCCGTCGCTGACGAGGGCCTTTTCTTTTTGTATTAGATGCTGTCTGGCGCTGCGCTTCTTGAGATAGGATCACGGCTTAAAGGGGAACTTCGATTTGAAAAAATCACGCCGCTGGGAATTGCGCTCTGACCTTCATCTGACCGAAGAGGGGCGTGCACTCATCGAGAGGCTATCACGGGAGACGGGTCTATCCCCTCTGACAGTGCGGGTCTGCGTGAATCGAGGACTCAAGACCCGTGAAGCCATCGAGGGGTTCTTGCAGCCTGGTCTAGAGGCTCTCAAGGATCCTTTTACCATGATGGACATGTCCAAGGCTGTGGATCGTCTGGTTCAAGCGCGAAACCAGAATGAACGCGTTCGTGTATTCGGCGACTACGATGTCGATGGCACGACGGGAACGGCGCTGCTTTCCCATTTTTTTCGCGATTGTGGCTATTCCTTCGATGCGGTTCAGCCCGATCGTTTCAAAGACGGCTACGGCCTGGGTGTCAAAGGTGTTGAGGACGCTCATGCAGCTGGCGTCGTTCTCCTGGTGACGGTCGACTGTGGAATCACGAGTTTCGATGCGATCACAAAAGCAAATGAACTCGGTATCGACGTCATCGTTCTGGATCACCATCAAGTGGATCCGGCACGAGGGATTCCTGCCGCTCATGCTGTCGTCAATGCTCAGCGCCCGGATTGCCCAAGCGGACTCAAGGAACTCTGTGGTTGTGGAGTTGCGTTCTACCTGATTCGCGCCCTTCGCGCGCGAGGTCGAGATCTGGGATGGTGGTCGCCGCAGAATATCCCGAACTTAAAACAGCATTTGGATCTCGTCGTCATCGCCACGGCGGCCGATATGGTTCCGCTCGTGGGTGACAATCACATCTTAGTTAAGCAAGGAATGGATGTGCTCAAAACCTCTCGCAAGCCCGGCGTACGCGCACTTCTCACTGAGGCGGGGCTCTCGGGGAGAGACATCAGCCCGTCGCACTTAGGTTTCACGATTGGTCCACGCATCAACGCCTCGGGCCGCATGGCGAGTGCCGGTGTCGCGCTCGAGATGTTGGTCACGCTCGATGATCGACGGGCGGCGACGCTTGCTTCGCAGATCGAGACGATGAACCGCTCGCGGATGGATGTGCAAAACGAGATCTGGGACTCGGTCAAAGACCAAGTCGAAACGGGCCTTGCGCAAGGTCATTTCAAAAATGCGGTCGTCGTCGGTTCGCGAGATTGGCACGAAGGGGTCGTCGGAATTGTCGCCTCCAAAGTGACGGAACTCTATCACAAGCCTGCGATCGTACTGTCGATCCGCGAAGATCATGTCAAAGGCAGTGTTCGATCCTATGGTGGTAAGGATGTGCTCGAGGGACTCCGTCAGTGCGCTGCACTACTGCTGGGTTTTGGTGGGCACAAGCATGCGGCAGGCCTATCGTTCGATGAATCGAATTTCTCCGCGTTCGTTTCGGCGTTCGACGAGGCGATCGGGAATCTGGGCGTGACCGAAGATCCGCCCCTCCTGACCGACGGTGAAGCGAGTCTCGAAGAGTTCACGATTCAGGCATTGACTGAAATTGAGAAGCTCGGACCGTTTGGCGTGGGAAATCCGGAGCCGCTCTTTCAGGTCGACTCCCAAGTGGTTCGACACTCCATCCTGAAGGAGCGTCATCTCAAGATGGTGTTGACGCCTTCGGCAGACCCAGGTCGCAATCGTTCGTTCATGGAAGCGCTCTGGTTTGGTGCCGCCGAAGACGATGCATTCGTTGAAAAAATCACGCATGAGGCGGCGCAGTGGCTGGCGGTGCCCGAAATCAGCCGATTCCGCGGAAAAATTACACCACAGCTTCGAGTCAAAGAGGCGCGCTTCACTGAGGTCTCGTCTTAGATTCCGGTCGCCGCTCCTGGAGCGGAATTTTAAATAGTGCCGGTGTGAACCTTAGATCGTAAAGCACAGTTCGGCTCAAAAGATTTTTAGAATTTATTCAAGAAATCGTTAGCACCCCCATTGACGGGATTTTCATGCGCGATACGATTTCTAACGGTTAGGCATTTTCAGTCTGAGGATCTCAGCCCTCAATCCCGACTTCTTCCCACCTGGTAGAAGCAGGGCTCGCTATGTTGAGGGCTGTGTTGCTCAGGATTTACGGTGTGTCGCTGTCTCCAGCGGCGAGTGCACCCAGTTGAAGCATGCGCTGTAACCGTAGCAGTCGCATGATTTCGTTCCCTCCTTAGGATGAGGGGGGAGCTTCTGAGAAGGATCTTGGAATCTTCGGCTCAGAGATCGGGGGATCTCTGCGTTGGAAAACAGCCCAAGGAGGGCGAAACATGAACTGGAATCTGATTAAATCCGTCTCCGTCATGGGGATCTCGGCGCTTGCGCTCAGTTCTTCGATCGAAGCTAAGCCAGCCAAAGACTCAAAACCAGAAGTAGTGCCGGGTCAATTCATCGTTCGCCTGAAGAACGGCGTTCGCGCACGAAACGCCGAAATGGCTATTTCTTCGATGCTGAAGCAGACATTAGGCGTGAGTGGAATCCTCTCGGTCGAGTCGCTCGCCATGGATTCGCGCATACAGAAAGTCACGATCCGGGACGCAAAAGCGGCTACCGCAGCCCTTCAAACTCTTCGCTCGAATCCGCAGATTCGTTATGCAGAACCGAACTACATTTACCGTAAACTCGTTACACCGAATGACACCGATTTCGCCCTTCAATGGGACATGGTGAACACTGGTCAAGCCGACAAGGCCGGTCAGGTGGGAACCCCTGGCTCCGACATCCACGTTTCTCCGGTTTGGGATCGTGGCATCACGGGTAGCCGTAACATGCTTGTGGCAGTGATCGACACGGGCGTCGATTACAATCACGATGACCTTCGCGATAATATTTACACGAATCCCAATGAGATCGCCGGCGACGGCATCGACAATGATAACAACGGCATCGTCGACGATATTCATGGTGCGAACTTCGTCGATGGTGGAGTCGGAACGAACGCCAGTATGGACGACAACGAGCACGGTACTCATTGTGCGGGTACGATCGGCGCAGTCGGTAACAACGGCGTTGGCCTCGTGGGCGTGAACTGGCAGGTCAGCATCCTTCCGGTCAAATTCCTCAGTGCCGAAGGTTCGGGAAGTTCTGAAGGCGCGATCAACGCCATCAAGTACGCGACTCGTATGGGCGCCAAGGTCCTTAGCAATAGCTGGGGTGGTGGACCGTTCTCCGAAGCGCTTCGCGACGCGATCCAAGAGTCCAACGATGCCGGTGCGCTTTTTGTGGCCGCGGCTGGAAACTCGGCAAACAATAATGATACTCGTCCGAGCTATCCTGCGAGCTACAGCATCCCGAACATTGTCTCAGTTGCAGCGACGGACAACAAAGACCGCATCGCTTCTTTCTCGAACTATGGTCGGAGCTCGGTGCACGTCGCGGCACCAGGCGTGAACATTCTCTCCACGGTTCCGGGCAATCGCTACGATACGTTCAGTGGAACGAGCATGGCATGTCCGCACGTAGCGGGCATGGCGGCGCTTCTTTGGTCGGAAAACCCGACGATGAAAGCGGTCGATATCAAAGACCGTCTCATGAACACGAGCGTACCGGTAAACGGACTCCGAACCAAGTCCGCGGCCCGTGGACGAGTGGATATGCTGAACGCAATCGATAACGTCGTTCCGCCGAACCCATGGCCAGCTGATGCGGAATTCAATGATTTCTCGTACGCACTCGAAAGCGCGCACCCTTATGTGGACAACCTAAAGGCGCCTTATCAAGTTCGTATCCCAGGAGCTCGTTTTATCCGTGTGTTCTTCGAGAAGATCGATACCGAGGCGGGATATGACTATGTTGCTATCTCTGACGCATCCGGAGTAGAAGTCGAACGCATCAGCGGTACGATGGAAAACTATATGACGGATTTTGTTCAGGGTGATACGCTCAATCTCAAATTCGTAACCGATATGAGCATCACTCAATGGGGCTTCAAGATCTCAAAACTTCAAGTGGTTTACTGATCCGAAACGTCACGACGGTCCGCGGGCTCCATGCTCGCGGATCCCCGCGAAATCGCCTGGGAGGGCTAGCTCTCCTAGGCGTTTTTCTTTTGGCAGGGGTAGTAGGAGAGGTGGGTGCGGATATCGCTCCTCCGCCTCCGGTCGCAAGTCCTGTGGTCAGTCCGACGATGAGTCCAGTCGCGAGTCCGACCGTTCAGGTCATTCCTATAGCACCCGTCCGAGAGCTGACGATCAAAGAAATGAGAGCTCGCATCGAAGCCAAACGTAGCGAGCTGGACAAGGAACGGAAAATTCTCAAGTCCCGGCAAAAACAAGAGTTGCGCGACTTCGACCGGACCAAGAAACGTGAATACACGGAGTTTTTCGAGAGCGAGAAACAAAAACGCCGTCTCTTCTTTAAGCAGCATCACAACGGTCCCGAGCGCCGGGACTACATCAAGGATTTCATCCAGCGCCGTGAGCAGTTTATCGAAGCCCAGAAGGCAGCCAAAGAGCATAAACGGCAAGAGCAATCCGATGAGCTCAAAGTATTTGAAAAGAAAGCGGACGAACTCTTAGGGAAAACATCCTAAGCCGTTCGTCCGTTTTTACTGAGGTGGGTGTGGGGGGCTGTCTATCAGACTGAAGTCCGTCTAGATCGCGAGTTTTTCCATGTTATGGTCGACGCGATCCTTGATCTCCATCGTCGGCACGAAATGTTTACGAACCGGATCGTAGATGGTCACTTCTCCTCGATCGAAATGATAAACCCAACCGTAAATCGAAACCCGATCCTTGCGAAGCGCTGCTGAAACGGCGGGATGCGATTTCAGGTTCTCTACTTGGACTAGGACGTTTTCTTCGATTGTGGTTTCCGAGTCGAACTTACCGATGGCTTCGCAGCGACGTTTCGTCGATTCAGCATGCTCTAGCCACCGAGCGACGGCAGGAAGCTGTTTCACGCTTTCTGGCTTGTGAAGCGCCGCCATGGCGCCGCACTGGGAGTGGCCGCAAACGACGATGTGTTTCACTTTGAGGACTTCGATCGCATATTCGATCGCCGCTTCTTCTCCGCCTCGGGAGGAGCCATATGCGGGTACGATGTTGCCGGCGTTCCTGACCACAAAAAGCTCACCGGGGCTCGTTTGGGTGACGAGGTTCGGATCAATTCGGGAGTCCGAGCAGGTGATCATAAGCGTGTGGGGGGTTTGCCCTTTTGAGAGCTCCTCGAAGAGTGGTTTATGATCGTCAAACACTTCAGAGCGGAATTTTCTTAGTCCATCGAATAAAATTTTCATGCAGATCTCCAGTCTCTCTCATACAGCGAGGACAGTAAGCTCAAATGAAAACTAGATGAAAAGCTACTTAATCATACCTATTCGCTACGGACTTCGCTGAGGCGAGGTCGGGATTGCTCCTTGCTCGTTGCCAAAGCCGCATTTTCGACCTCTAGTACGTTCTTTTCGATCGTCTCGCAAATCTCGTTCAAAGGTAGGTGACTCAAGTTTTCCCGTGCGAATGGATTTTGGAGTTCCAACCCGATTCGGTCCAGGGCGAGCAGCGGGTAGGCGATGAGAAAATCCACGAGAACAGACCACCAACCCAGGCGGTAGACGAGAGCAAATGGAAGCAACAGCAGAAAAAATAGCAAAAAACGTTTGAGCTTGATCGCAAAAACAAAAGGCATCGGAGTTTTCAAGATCCTCTCGCAGGCGCCGATGTCATCAATCAGAATGGCTCGCTCTCGTTCCGCACGCTGATACGAAAATGAGTCCAGCCAGCCCTGCGTACGAGCTTCGTGAAGGTTTTGAGCGATCATCAGTGCGCAAATAGACGGGCGGTGGGAGGCGGCCTCGATCGTTCGTAGAGTTTCGGTGGGTAGGATCGAAGATACGCTTTGGATGCTGCGATCACCACGTAAGCTCAGGCGCATCAGGTGGGGAAATGCCTGCACGAGCGAAGAGAATTCTCGTTTCCACCGAGCTGGCGCCGAGGTTGAATAGGCGAGGCCAATGATCCCGAGGTTCCTGGATTGATTGACCACGCTACCCCAGAGTTTCCTGGCTTCCCACCAGCGGTCGTAACCGGCGTTGATTCGGAACACGAGCATGAGTCCAAGGACAACTCCTGAATACTCGAACGGACCAATATCGAGAGCAAATTCAGACTTGTCCGCTACGATCCATCGAACGATGGAGCAATAAGCGACCGATAAGGCAACTCCGGGTAGAACCCTAGGAGAGGCAGAGCCGACCCAGGCGAGAGCATTTCCGAGAAAGGTCTGATGTTCGAGGCGATTGGTGTATTGTCTTAAGTTGCTGTTCAAGCCGAAAAACATCGAGTTCTCCTAGTGATTTGAAGAAAAAATATTGGGCTGCGGAGTGCTGAATTTTTCTACGACACTCGATATGAGAGGATGCAGAGTCGTTGATGCATTGACTGAGAGAAAAAAGTACTCTCGCGCATTTGGGATATGGTCCATGATCTGGAGTGTTTGATTGAGTAGTTCATGTCGAACGACGATCGATGGGAGGAGGGCGACGCCCTTGCCAGAACTAGCGGTGATACGAAGAAGGACGACGTCGTCGATTTCACCCTTGATCGCATAGGAATGTGAATTGTTTTCGATCCAATGGTTCACGTGCTCGCGGTAGGCGCAGTTTTTGGCTATAAAAACTGGAGTTCTCCCATTCTGCGAGGTCGAGGCAATTTTAGCGTAGTTGGGAGCGGCGACGGCAAATATTTCATAGTCAGCTAAAGGAACGTTTTGAATAACGGCGCTTGGATGACTGAGTGGATGATTGGTAAGAACGACATCGATCTCATTTTTCGAAAGCTTCTCAAGCAAGCTGTCGGCAGACTCTTCGTGAAACTCGATGCGAGTAGAATCGCACTCAAAAAAATGCTGAATCAATTCAAACTGCACGCTCTTAGAAATGCCGCTGATCGAACCGATCTTCATGATGTCACGGTTCTGGCTGGTCGTTTCGGCAATCTCTTTCACCAAGGCGTCACTCGAATTGAACATCGTTTTGGCATGACGAAGGGCGAGCGCACCGTTACGGGTGAGTGAAAGTCCCTTCTTGGTTCGATCAAACAACTGCGTATTCAATGCTTCCTCGAGTTGCTTCAACTGAATGCTCAAATTCGCTGGAGTGAGTCGCATTTTTTCGGCGGCCCTGGCAATACTGAGTTCCGAAGCAATTACATAAAAATAGTAGAGTTGATTGTAGTTGATCCATGTCATAGCGGGTTACTTAAAAATATTTAGGTTAGAGTTTAATATTATTAAATTCACGAAGCGGAGACGCATCTGGGATGATCAATTTATGAAAGTAAATGAAAACACAAAGAATCCTACTAAAAATGAATTAATGCGTCATCGAGTGGTGATTCAAGGGATAGTCCGCGACGAGGTTTTTGACGTCATGTCGTTGTTGATTCATCCAGATATGCTTCGGGTAAGGCTCGAAAATTCTGAGCGAATTTTGATGATTACCGAAGAACAGTTTGTTTCTGCGATGAGCGCAGAAAAGCTCAGAAACAATTTCGACCATCTAGTCGTCGGTTATTCGAATGAAGAAATTTTTAATCGACTGCGCTGGTTGGATCTTCCCATTTTCTGGATTCTTGATTTCGAACAGGATGGCAATGTTCTCAAAAAGCTCCCGAGCGGTTCTGGATACGCATGGGTGAACCGCACGCGCGGTAGCGTGAGCCTCTGGGTGATGGGCGTCGAAGAAGAATACTGGCCATCGAGTGAAATCAAGAATCTGGACCACTTTTTAAGGGCTGTGATTCTCTGCCGACTCATCGGGTTTTCGATGGAGAGAATTCAAAACGACGTCGCTCGATTGGATATCGTCAATTTTTGAAGGTTGAGTACGAGCACTAACAGCCGTAGATTCAGCGAATAGCAAATTCAGTCCAGAGCATTTTGGCTACTGGATTTTGGAACTTTCTTTGAGCTGATGCCAGATAGATGGGTTCGCTAATGCCCGCGGCCTCGCCGATTTGAATGAGGTCGCCCTTTTTAATGAGTGGAGTTGCTGCCGAAGAGGCGATTGGAATCACGCCGACGCCTTCGGTTGCAAATATTTTCAGGAGACTCGTGTCCTGAACCTCAGCTACCAGTTCCGGAAGGATCGAATTTTTTTCGAAGTAGTGCTCGATCAATGGACGGATCTGATTTTGCCGGTGAGGCATGATGAACGGAGTCCCGTTCAAAGACTGGGGGAACTTTTTTCCTAACTTTTTCCAGGCCGGCGATGCGCAAAAGATCACCTGATCTTGTGCAATCGTTCGAACGAAGAGCTTTTGATCCCCTTGGGTTTGGAGGCTGTGATTGGTGATCACCAAGTCAATCTTGTGGCTGAGGAGTTGTTCGATCATGTCTTGGTCGCTGCCTTCGGACATCTGGACGATGCAGTTTTTGTCTTTGAGCGCGCGTGAGGCGAGTTGGTAGGCAATGTGTTTTGGGATGTTATCTGTTGCTCCGATATTGAGTCTGAGACGGTGGGGCGTTTCCTGGTCGGAAAATGTCTTGGTCATTTCGCTTCCGAGTCTGAAAATTTCTCGCGCGTACTCCAGAGCAACTTTCCCGCTCTCGGTGAGCGTCATTTTTTTGTGAGCTCTTTCGAACAGCTGTTGCTCGAGCTGGTCTTCAAATTGTTTTAATTGGGAACTGAGAGTCGGCTGGCCGATACGAAGAATTTTAGAGGCTTCGGAGATGCTGCCCGCTTCGGCAATCACCTTAAAGTAGTAGAGGTGGTGATAGTTGATCCACTTTTTCATGCTGTGACTATAGTTCGCAAAAAGCGAATTTCAAGATAACTTTTTTATATTTTATGAAGATTTAAAATAAAGCTAAATTAATCATCATGGGACTTTCTCGTTTCGTTCTTAATGGTGGTTCACGCCCTCCGGAAGCCGATGCTAAACGGTATTTGTTGGCGCTGTTGTTGCGGGAGAAGCGAGATATTTTGATTGTCGTGCTCTACGGACTGGCGATTGGTGTCTTGTCACTTGCCGTTCCTATTGCCGGTCAAAATATTGTCAACGCCGTGATGTTGGGGAACTTGGTACAACCCATCGTGATCCTCACGTTGGTTGTATTCGTGGTTTTGGTTTTAAATGGTGTTTTTCGGATCCTGCAGCGCAACCTGGTAGAAATTCTTCAGAATCGAATTTTTGCGCGCGAGGCGCTTGTTTTGGCGGAACGACTTCCGAGAGTCTCTCAGCAAGAGTTTGATGATTCCGATGGGTCGGAGTTATTGAATCGTTTCTTTGAGGTGACCACGATCCAAAAAGCCGGTTCAGTGCTGTTGATTGATGGATTTGCGGTGATGTTGCAGACCTTTATCGGACTGGTCCTGCTGGCGAGTTACCATCCGTTCCTGCTCATTTTTGGTTTGATGATTGCGGGTTTTTTCTTCGTATTGGTGCAATTGACGGGGCAACGTGCAGCACGAACGAGCATTCGGGAATCGGTGAGCAAATACGAGGTGATTGGATGGTTGGAGCAGTTGGCTAAAAATCCGGTTCTCGCTCGATCTTCATCCGCGATTCCTTACGTGAGGAATCGGGCGGATTTGTTGGTGAGTGACTATATTGATCGACGCAGGGATCACTTCTCATCCATTTTGACCCAACTTGCGGGAGTTTCATTCCTGCACGCAGTCGCTAGTGCAGCACTACTAGGGTTAGGTGGATGGTTGGTGATGCGAGGACAGTTGTCGCTTGGGCAATTGGTTGCGAGCGAGTTGGTATTGACTGCATCATTGGGTGGATTCACGAAGTTCGCCAAGTATCTCGAGAGCTACTACGATTTGATTGCCTCCTCTGATAAGGTGACCCATCTTCGCTCGCTGCAACTCGAAGAGGATTCAACGCGGTTAAACCGTGTTTCGGTATCGCCATCTCGAGGGGCGCTCTTGTCGGTCGAAGATGTGTTTTTTCAGTTTGAGAGCGGAAATAGCCTGGGCCCGATGAGTTTTACGGTAAATGAAGGGGAGCGCGTCGCGCTCATGGGGCCCAATGGGATCGGAAAGAGTAGTATCGCATCTGCGATATACGGACTTCGAGACATCAGCTCAGGCAAGCTGACTCTGAATGGCGGTTCTATCAGGCATCTCGGTTTCGATGATCTCAGGCGAGAAGTAGTCTTAGTCCGGGGGATCGAATTCTTTCCGTGCTCGATCTTAGAGAACTTGACGTTGGGGCAGGCGCGACCTCTGGACGAAGTGACCCAAGTTCTCGATGAGCTAGGTCTTTTGGAGGATTTGAATCGACTTCCAAACGGACTCAAAACAGTGCTCCAAGGTAGCTTGAATATCTTGTCCAGCGGACAGTTGCATCGTTTGATGATCGCGCGGGCGCTTTTGCAGTATCCGAAACTACTCGTGATCGATGAAAACCTCGATCAGATTGATACGGCTTCTCTAGAAAAAGTACTGAATGTTCTCGTGAGTAAAAATCGCGGCTTCAGCATGCTTGTATTAACCCATGATGTACAAATTGCGCGCAGAATGGATCGTACCATCCAGCTCGGAGGGAGCGCGAATGTCTGAACTCCAATTCGAATATCAGTCGATGAAGCAGGTGGTGACGCCTGCCTATTTCGAGCATTCCAAGAGAATCTTGATCGGCAGTTTCCTGGTTTTGACGGTAGGTCTGGCTCTGATTCCTTGGCAACAAACCGCCAAAGGTGGCGGTAGAGTCGTCGCTTTTTCACCGACCGATCGGATTCAGTCAGTGGATGCTCCGGTAGATGGCCGCCTCGGGGTTTGGCACGTCGAAGAGGGAAGTTTAGTTGCAGAGGGAGATCCGATTGTATCTATTTCAGACGTAGATCCCGAGATACTCAGTCGCTTGCAGTATGAGACTCGTGCAGTGGAAAGTAGAATTCAGGCGGCGAAGTTGTCTATTCTGAACGCGAAATCAAACTTAGATCGCCAAGAGTCGCTCTTGAAACAGGGGATTTCTTCTACACTTCAGGTGGAGCGCGCGCGAATCGAAGTGGCACGTTTTGAGAGTGAATTGGCTAGCGCTCAAGCTGAATTTCAAAGAACGCAAGTTCGGGTGTCCCGCCAGAAGTCTCAATTCATCACGTCTCCCCGATCGGGAACAATTCTACGAAGACGGCTCGGAGAGGGCAGTCAGCTGGTCAAAGCGGGTGAAGAAGTTGCCGTCATTGTCCCGGATACCCAGTCGCGATCTGTGGAACTCTGGGTTTCTGGGAATGATGTGCCATTGATCGAAGTTGGGCGAAAAGTTCGGGTTCAGTTCGAGGGATGGCCGGCGATCCAGTTCAGTGGTTGGCCGAGTGTAGCCGTGGGGACATTTGGGGGAGTGGTTTCTGTCGTCGACGCATCGGACGATGGCAAAGGTCGTTTTAGAATTCTCGTGACCCCCGACCCGCAAGAGCCTTCTTGGCCATCTGCTCGCTACCTCAGACAAGGGGCAAGGGCATCGGGATGGGTCATACTGAATCAGGTCAAACTGGGCTACGAGCTCTGGCGGCAGTTCAATGGTTTCCCGCCAACCGTCCCCGAAAATTCTGAGCAACAAAAGTCTTCAGCCAAAAAAACGGAGTGATTCTTCCCATGTGCCCGACTAGAAGAGCGCTTTTAGGTTTTTTTTTGGTGTCGCAATCGACTTACGCTCTCGAAGAGAGTGAGTTGATCCAGCGGATCCGTGAAAATCATCCAGTGAGCCAAATGGCTTCGGAGGATTTTTCGTCCGCACAGGGGGAACTCAGAGCTGCGCGAGGGGGATTTGATCCTTCACTCAAGTTTCAGTATTGGGATCAGGACTCGGCTGCTTACCCTTATCATGCATACGACTTATCGATCGAGCAGCCCACTCGGATCTGGGGAGCACGAGCAGTCGCGGGCTATCGACGTGGTGTGGGAAGTTTTCCGATTTACGACTCAAAATGGCAAACGAACTCAGACGGAGAGTTGCGGGCTGGACTCGAAATTCCGTTACTGAGAAACGGAATGATTGATGAGCGACGCGCTCGTGAGGGGGTTGCCCAGGCTCAACTCGACGCGACAGGATTCACGCGAGATCAACAGGTACTCGATGCACTTCGAACGGGATTACATCGGTACTGGGAGTGGGTAGCGGCTCTGGAGCGAAAACGTCTGAACGAAGATCTATTGAAGATAGCGATACAAAGAGAGCAGTTCCTGATTGAGCGCGTTCGCCGCGGAGACGTTCCAGAAATCGAAAAAGCCGATAACGACCGAGTCGTGGCTCAGCGCCGTGGCCTCCTGGTGTCTGCTCAGAGGGCCGTCGAGCGAGCAGAGCTTGAGCTATCCTTGTTCAACTGGATTTCCCGAGACGAGAAAAAACTACCAGATCCGCTCAGAGTCCGACCGAGAGATCTGCTGGTGTCTGCCGAACAACGTGCCACATCGGGTGCGGCAAGAATATCTGCTCCGGAACTCAAGGCGCTTGGGGCTCAACTTGAAGCGCGGGAAATCGAAAGTCGTTTTGCTCGAAATCAAGTCCTACCGAAATTGGATATTGCCGGTTACCTAGCGAGGGATCGCGGTTTAGGGAATGCAAAATTGAATGAGAATGAATGGCGACTGGGTTTGCAACTTGAGTTCCCGCTCTTTTTTAACACCGGCATCGGTCGGAGGCAGGCCGCGTACGCACGACAAGTTAAGAGTGAGGTCAGCTTGCGGTGGGCGAACGAACGCTGGGAAAACCTGAAGATAGACATCGAACAGGCGATGACGGCATCTCTGGAGCGGCTGCGTCTCGCTCAGTCAGAAGTGGCATTGGCATCACGAATTGAGAATGCCGAGATCATTCGATTTAAACATGGCGATAGTTCGATGCTTTTTGTGAATCAACGAGAGCAGGCTACGTTGGAGGCAAACATGCGAGTGGTCGACCAGGAGCTTGAGATTCTGAAACTAGAAGTGGATCGTCGATGGTTGTCTTCTCGACTTTGATTTGATGTGAAAAACTATGATTCACTTTAAGTGAATTATTTAGTCGTTTTTATCTATTTTAAATAATCATCAGTTTCAAGCATGGTTATTTCAGGAGAAAGAACGATGAAAAGAAATATAGTGTTTGTGGTGGTTTCGCTGTTGGCCGGGTTGGTTGCTGCAATTCCTGCTGTTTCACTGGCTTCCGAAAAAAGTTATGCGAGTGAGATCAGTACCGAGAAAATCGAAGTCCATGGCGAAAGCGAACGCCGGACGGATCACAGCGATCGCGTTCGTGAGCGCCGAACTAAAATGTGGCTTGAGCAAGGCTATTTGCCTGGAGCTAGAGCACACGCAAGATTCTAATCCCTCATTCTAATCACGAGCTCCTAGTCTTGCCTTTTCTAAGAACAGGCATCGACCAAAGGGGCTCGTGATTTGTTTTTTCTGAAAGTTCGAATCGCTTTTATCGATGATTCACTTTTGAGTTTTTTTGGTACTCGTCTCAGAGGTCCCTCCTCAACTAGGAGAATTTGCGATGAAAGTTTATCGAGCTCGCTTTGTTTTTCGAACCGCTTTGTTTTTCTACTTGATAGTACTAGTTCCTCAGTTTGGGAGGGAGGCGCGAGCAAATCCCACTGGTTCCGGAGTCTCAGCGACTTCTGCGAATACGCCTGCTCAGAATTTAGATGTGGGGAGAGGACCACGGCCGGACGGAACGAGCGCGCTTGCGAAAGAATCCACCTGGATCGATCAAGCACGAAAATATGTTGGATTCACGTACTTTTCTTTTTTTGATGGTCCTGGGATCGGTCAGCCCTGGAGTGAGTCTCCCAATGAAATGGGAAATCGATCTGATATTGGTTGGACGATTTGGACCAATTTTTCTGCGCGTATCAAGTTTAGTGAGAGGCTAGCCTTAGACTATCAAGCCCGCATCGAAAAAGTTCTGACGAATCAGTGGGAGTTTCGCGACCAAGGTGGTCGACTCGGAGTTTCCGGCAAGCTCCTGAAAACGAGAGAATGGTCTTGGACCGGTGCGGTGAATACCGATGTCCCAGGACTGGGCCAGATACCTACTGAGCGAACAGCCATCGTTACACCAGGATTGTTTACTTCGGTTTCTTATGCACCTGCAGGTTCCAGGTGGAGCCTGTTTATGCTGACGACACCTCGATTTTTTATCTATCGAGACTCAATGGCCCGCGCCCGCCAAGATGTGATTCAGGGGTTAGCTCCGGGCACCAAACCAGAAATCGTTCTGTCGTTTAATCCGAGCATCAACTATGCGTTCAATGATCGGCATGGACTGCGTGCAGGAGTTTTGGTCGACTACCGGAAAAACGCAAACTGGGATTCGATGAAGCGTTGGTTTGCTCCGGTAGACATTGGGTACACCTATCAACTGTCGCAAATGCTCTCGATCTATCCTCATATTCGTGGGTCGGGGCCATGGGACAACGGTCTGAGACGTGAAATGGCGGGATCTCGTCCGGTTCAGCCTTGGCAGGATAGTGTTTCTTTTGGGATGTGGCTGAGCGGCACGTTGCTCTAAATGGGTAATGCGAGCATCGAGCAATAAGATTTGTTTTTGACAGGGTAGTTCGTTTTTAGGGAATCATAATTTACTTTTTATGTATTTTTAAAAAATCAGGACTAAAGGCAGTCTGGATTTAGGAGGATAGAATCATGTTCAATCAGCTGAATATACTAAAAGTGTCCCTCGTTGCGTTCGTCATGGTTTTGTTTGTTCCATTCACTGTTGCATCTGAATCACTGAACTCTCAGCGAACTGAATCCCAGACGGACAAGGTTGAAGAACAAAAAACATCTGACGAACTCAAAGAAGCTCGTCGCGACATGCGAATCGAACGATGGCTAAATTTGGGTGTTGTTCCAGGGATGAGATCTAAAGCTCGGCTATAGAGCCGATCAAGACTTCACGCGCTCAACTGCGATCACGCCTTTTTTGCTCTCGAGTGCTGCGGTGACTCGCGCCAGTTGGGCGATATCGTTGACCTCGATTTCAAAAAGCGCGATCGCCTTTTTGTCCTTCGTGGTTCGAATATTCGCCGAAGTAATGTTCACTTGGCTCGCCGTAATCGTTTGTGACATGACTGCGAGAAGTCCGGACTCGTCGTGACAGAGGATTCGGATTTTAACAGAACGCCTGCCGAAACCACCGGTCAGCGACTTTTTATTCCATTGCACGTCGACACGACGTTCTTGGTCGTTGTCGAGTGCCTTCTGGCAATTAGCCGTGTGAATGGTGACGCCGCGGCCGCGGGTAATGAATCCAATGATGCTGTCGCCTGGAAGTGGGCTGCAGCAACGACCGAAACGAATGAGGATATCCGCCTGATCTCCGACTGTGATGACGTTCTTAGAGTCATTGACCTTGGAACTATTGATATTCTTCTTGAGGATCTCTTCCTCAGAAGGCTTCATGCTCTCTAGGTGCGCCTCGAGTTTTTCTTTCGGGAGCAGCTGCTCCAGCACGCGCTCCGGATAGATGCGGCCGTAGCCGACGGCAACCATGAGTTCGTCGATGCCGCCGCGCATGCTGTGGAACTGCGCTGCCTTGAGGAGCTCTCCTGATTTCTCAAGCGCTCTCAATGTGATGTCATAAGGCTTCAGAGCTTTTTCGAGGAGCTCTCGACCGAGTTCGGCGGCTTGGTCGCGTTCCTGCTGCTTGATCACCGCGCGGATTTTCGCTTTAGCGCGCGAGGATTTGACGATTTTGAGCCAGTCCTTGGATGGCGTTTGGGTCGGAGAGGTGATGATCTCGACCGTGTCGCCCGATTTTAGTCGGTATTTGAGCGGAACGATCTTGCCATTGACCTTAGCGCCGGTGCACTTGTTACCGACATCGGTGTGAACGGCATACGCGAAATCAAGCGGTGTCGATCCGTGGGTGAGTTCTTTGACAGCCCCGTTCGGTGTAAAAACGAATACGTCTTCCTCGAAGAGATCGATTTTCACGGTCTCGAGGAACTCGTTCGGATCGGAGAGATCCTTGTGCCATTCGAGCAGGCGATGCACCCACTCGACGTTGTCCTTGGTACGAAGATCGAAACGACCTTCCTTGTAGCGCCAATGTGCGGCGATGCCGCCGTCGGCCACCGAGTTCATTTCGGTGGTTCGGATTTGAATCTCGATGCGATCGCCCTCGGGGCCGATGACGGTCGTGTGGAGGGATTGGTAGCTATTCGCCTTGGGCATGGCGATGTAGTCTTTGAAACGGCCGGGAACGGGCTTGAACCCGGCGTGGATGACGCCAAGGGCCTTGTAACACTCGGTGATGTTCTCGACGACGATGCGAAACGCGATGATGTCGTGAATCTGATCGAAATCCAGTTTCCGGCGCTCCATCTTTTTGAAGATAGAGTAGAAGTGTTTGGCGCGACCGGCGATTTGGGCGTGGATCTCGTATTCTTCGAGTTTCTCTTTGATCAGATCAATGAAGTCTTCGATGAACTTGTCGCGCTCGGATTTCTTGCGTTCGACTTTCTGGGCAAGTTTCTCGTAAACCTCGGCATGCAGATAGCGAAGGCAGTGGTCTTCGAGCTCGATTTTGATCCAGCTGATGCCGAGACGGTTCGCAAGCGGTGCATAGATATCGAGGGTCTCTTGAGAGATCCGTTTTTGTTTCTCGGGCGCTAAATGCTCGAGTGTTCGCATGTTGTTCAGGCGGTCTGCGAGTTTGACCAGGATCACGCGGATGTCCTTGGCCATCGCGATCAGCATTTTGCGGAAGTTCTCGGCTTGTTTTTCCTCGGTCGTGCGAAACGTGATTCGAGAGAGTTTGGTCACGCCGTCGACGAGTTCGGCAACGTCTTTGCCGAATTCTTTTTCGATCGTCTCCAGGGTGACACCCGTGTCCTCGACGGTGTCGTGAAGGAGGCCTGTGATGATCGTCGCAATATCGAGGCGCATTTCAGCCAAGGTGATCGCGACTTCGGTCGGATGGATGATATACGGGTCGCCGCTGGAGCGTTTCTGGCCCTCGTGTGCTTTTTTGGCGAACTCGTAGGCTTTATCGATCGTGGCGATGTTGACGTCCGGATAGTACGAGAGAATCGCTCGTTTCAGACCTTCTAGAGAGCCTTCCTGATAGCTAGGCATAGGTGACTCCCATGGATTGGCGCACGATCGCTTCGAGCTCAAAGGCGGCGCGTTCGAACTCATCGTTCATGATGACATGATCGAACGAATCCATCTCGGCGAGTTCGTCTCGTGCGTTTTTCATGCGTTTCTGGATATTCTCTTCGCTCTCGGTGCCGCGGCCACGAAGGCGTTTCTCGAGTTCTTCGATCGACGGTGGTTGAACGAATATCAATACGCTTTCGCTCGGATAGGCTTGGCGAATGAGTTTTGCGCCCTGAACGTCGATGTCGAGCAGAACCGAGTTCCCGGCTTGGAACGCACGTCCGATCGTATCTTTGGAGGTTCCGTAATAGTTGCCATGTACCTCAGCCCATTCGGCGAACCGGCCGGCTTGAATCTTGGCTTGGAAATCTTCGCGGGTGAGAAACTCGTATTCGACTCCGTGTTTTTCAGTACCGCGCGGAGCCCGGGTCGTCGAGGAGATCGAGAGCACGAGGTTTGGAATATTCGCGAGGAGTTTCGCGCAGAGTGAGGTTTTTCCGGCACCGCTCGGGGCGGAGATGACGACGAGTCTATTTTTTGCGTTCATTTGATGTTGAGACTTTGTTCTCGAAGTTGGTCGATTTTGACTTTGACGGCGACCACATGACTGCTCATTTCCATGGACTGAGCTTTGTTACCGAGGGTGTTGATTTCGCGGCCGAGTTCCTGAAGGAGGAAATCGAGTTTTTTACCAATCGGACCTTTTTCGCGGAGAGTTTTCTCAAAATGGTCCAGGTGTCCGGCGAATCGAACGAGTTCTTCTTCGACGTCCGTTTTTTCGGCTAGGAGCGCGAGTTCTTGAGAGAGTCGAGTCTCGATGAATTGTTCTTCGCGCCACTCGCGCGCTACTTTGAATTGTTCCATCACGCGCTCAATGGATTCGCGGAGTTTGATCGGGTATTCGCTGGCTGATTTTTCGCGAAGTTTACGGAGCGTTTCGATCGAGGTGCGGAGTTCGGAAATGGAACCCAGTAGGGTTACGCCGAGCGCCTGGCCTTCGGTCGAGCGCATCGAAAGAAGCGAATGAGTCGCTTCACGAATGATGGGTGAGAGCCCGCTCCAAGCATCCTCGGACGAGAGCTCCTGAGCACCAGACGCACCTTCGAATAGGTCCGGGCAGCGAAGAAGGTCGGCGATCGTCGGACGGGTCTCGATACCGGTTGCGAGTCTTAACGCCTCGAGTTCCGCATAGTATTTGCGGGCTAATTCGATATTAATGGCAGTCGCGCCTGGGTCAGAGTCATCGACGAGTCGTTCGACTTTGAGTTCGATTGAGCCGCGACCCAGTTCTTTTTGTAGTTGTCCCCGGAGCGGGATTTCCGCGGATGAGAGTTCACGTGGGAGGCGGACTTTGATCTCGAGGTATCGGTGGTTCAAAGATTTCATTTCCACGCGATAGCGCGTGCCTTGGATCGATCCTTCGGATTTTCCGAAGCCAGTCATCGAGAGAATGGGCGTTTGAACTCGGCTAGAACTCATTTTTTGGATACGCCCTTTTTCTTCGTCTTCTTGGTCTTAGTCTTGGTGCTCAGACCGGCTTTGGGCTTGGGTTCTGCTTCTAAAGTGTCTTCGGTGACGAACTGAGTGCCAATCTTACGGTAGCGCTCGAACCGATCTTCCATCAGTGCGTGCAGTGTTTTCTCGTTCTTCGTCACGCCGTCGAATTTTTTGAGGTCGCGCGCGATGACGCCGCGGATACTGTCAAATGCCGCATCCCAGTCGCGATGTGCACCGCCCATCGGCTCGGGAACGATCGCATCGATGAGTTTAAACTCGAATAGGTCTTTGGCGGTGAGGCGAATACGTTCGGCCGCGCGCTCCGCAAGCGTCGAATCGTTCCATAGAATCGATGCGCAGCTCTCGGGAGAAATGACGGAGTAGGTGGAATACTGAAGCATGTAGAGGCGATCGGTAGCGCCGAGTGCGAGTGCGCCACCGGAACCACCTTCGCCGATCACGAATCCGATCATCGGGGCCTGAACCGTAAACAATGTGCGAATGCATTCAGCGATCGCTTGGGCCTGGCCGCGCTCTTCGGCGTCTAATCCGGGAAATGCTCCCGGTGTGTCGATGAAGGCAATGACCGGTAAATGAAATCGAGAGGCGAGTTCCAAGAGGCGGATGCATTTACGATAGCCCTCAGGTCGGGCCATTCCAAAATTGCGCTCCATTTTCTGTTTCGTCGTGCGGCCTTTTTGTTGGCCGATGACCAGCACAGGTTCGCCATTAAACAGCGCTGTTCCACCGACGATCGCCGCGTCATCGCCGAATGCGCGATCACCATGGAGTTCTTGAAAATCGGTGAAAATCGCGTCGATGTAATCTTTGGTGTAGGGGCGGTTGGGGTGGCGGGAAACTTGGACGAGTTGCCAAGGGGAGAGGTTCGCGTAGGTGTCTTCGAGAAGGTTTTTCCATTTTTTCTCGAGAGCTCGCATTTCCTGCGATAAGTCGACTGACTGCGTCACCGACAAGTCTCTAAAGTCTTTCAGTTTTTTCTCTAACTCGCCAATCGACTTCTCGAATTCCAGCAGATGTTCCATTTGTTTTTGACCCTAGCACGGCTGAATCCGAGCGTCGAGAAGGCCCTGCGTGGAGAAGGGGACCAGGGACAAAAGACCCAGAGACAGGGGCAAAAGCCAGAGTCGAGTTTGAGACAGAAACACGAGATGTGCTCCTCTCTTTAAACTCCATCTCTACTCTGGGTCCTGGCTCTTGGCTTTTGACTTCTGGCTCCAGTCTCTTGCTTCTATTGCGATTCCCAGCCAACCACGCGTCCGGCCCGAAAATAGACGATGCGTTCCGGCATGACGTTTTCGAAGGCACGATGGCGAGGTCCGAAACGGTAAATCCAGCGTTCTTCGGAAGTAGTCGTCTCGGAGGAGGGTTCTTCGACCGTGGAAGGGTTCCCCCAAGAGCGAAGGACGTCGTCGGCTCGCATCCCTACGATCAAATCTTGGGCGCGTATGGCGTCGGAAGTCGTGTAGGGGGAGGTTTCGCGAACCTCGGCTCGGTCAGACAGTAGAGCGCAGCTGGCGAGAAACGCCGACGTTAGGCTGATGACAAAAATGCGTAGTTTCATGGCTGAATCCTCACCGTTCGGATCGGATGGGTCCCTGCTCCGTTTGATAGGAATAAGCTGCCGACCTGGAATCCCTTGAAGAGTCGTCTTGCCGGCACGAATGCGTTCGATTACGCTCACCTCACTACGATATGGCAATGACGCTTAAAAAAGTCGGTTGGACGTTCCTGTTGCTCGTTCTTTTGGTCGGTGGAGGCTCACTCGCATTCATGACCTTTTTCAATTTTAGCGAGGGCGTTCGGATCGGCACGATCGTCAAGCTCTCCAATCGAGGCTACGTATTCAAGACGTGGGAAGGTGAACTCTACCAAGGGTTTCTCGAGAACAACGCTTCCGAAGGTGGAATTGCGACTCGGAGCTGGAATTTCTCCGTTGAGAATGAACCCAAAATCCTCGAGGACCTGAACCGAGTCATTGCCCACGGAGCCAAGGTCAAAGTTCACTACAAAGAAAAACTCTCCCTCTTGCCGTGGGTAGGTGAGACCAAGTACGTCGTCGACTCCGTCGAGTCGGTACAGTGAAAGACGAGCAGTGAAGGAAAAAATCCTCGGCATTGTTCAAGAGAAACTCGCTCAGCTCAAAGGGATTATTCCGGAGCTGATCTCTGCGCTGAAGGCATCTCCACGCTCGACCGTCGAGTTGTTCAAGACGCTCAAAGCAGAGCTCAAATCAGAGGACGGTCCGACTCGTAGTCATGCTCGATTCGTTTTTTTCATCTTGTTAGTCGCGCTTCTCTCCATCGGTAAGCTCGGCCATCTCGGTTACCTTCGCCGCAAAGAGCGGATCCGCATCGAGCAAATCGCTGCCGATCAAGTCGCCCGGGCCAAAGCCGAAGCCGAAGAACAAGCCCGTAAAAACCTTCCGCCCAGAACCCTGAGTCTCGGAAGTTTTACGCTCGAGCTACGGGATAAGCCAGGGCAGATGATGGCCAGAAATTCGCTCAATTCGGCCGACATGGAAATCGTCATCGCCTGCAGCGAGCCCGAAGTCTGCGAATGGATCGAATCGCGCATTCAACTCGCGCGCGCGGAACTTGGATCGCTCTTCGTACCGATGGAGCGGGATCGATTGTTGACCCTTCAGGGCAAACGAGCATTTCGCGAGGAGATCCGCGATGCCCTCAATCATTGGCTGGAGTCCCGCGGAGTCCAGGGGCAGATCGTCGAAGTGCTGATGCCTCGATTCATCATGAGCTAAAAAAAGCCGAAGCACGACTTGGTCCGTTCGCGCTCCGGCTCTTGGTTCACGCCCTAGAATACACCACCTGAGTTCGGTAGGACGCGATCCGGTAACGCTTGATCATCTCGAAAACCGTACTTCGTGCAACGCCGAGGAGCCGCGCGGCTTCTTGACGGTTCCCGTCGCTCTGACGAAGCGCCTTAATCAGGAGTTTTTTCTCCATCTCATCGATGCGAAGCGTGCCGGCGAGCGGGTCGAGTTGTTCGCGTGTCGCGGTAGTTTCTCCCACGGATTCGAATTCAAACAGGTCTTCGGTGAGTGCTTCTTGAAACGGTCCGGCCATCCCGCAGGCGCGTTCAATCGCATGGCGAAGTTCACGAACGTTGCCCGGCCATGAGTAGCTCTTCAAACGATCCAGAGTCTGCGGAGGGAGCGATTTTTTGAACAAGCTTGAGAATTCTCCTGCCAACAGTTCGATATCCTCGGGACGGTCGCGGAGCGCAGGGATTTTGAGCGTGCAAGAGGCGATTCGGTAGTACAAGTCTTTGCGAAATTTGCCTTCTTCGACGAGTTTCGGGAGCGGCAGGTGAGTCGCGCAGATCAGGCGAACGTTCGAATGGACGACACGGTCCGAACCCACCGCACGAATCTCGCCGTCTTCTAGAAACCGAAGCAATTTCACTTGAACCTCGGGAGGGAGGTTGCCGACTTCGTCGAGGAAAAGCGTGCCGTTGTGCGCGAGCAGGAACGCGCCGGCGCGTGATTGATCGGCACCGGTGAACGCGCCTTTGACGTGTCCGAATAATTCGCTCTCGACGAGTCCGAGCGGCAGTGCTCCGCAGTTGATGGGGATAAAAGGTCCCGAGGCGCGCTCGCTCCAAGCGTGCACGAGGTGAGCGATCACTTCTTTGCCAGTGCCGGTCTCACCACTCAAGTAAACAGACAGAGGAGTTGCCGCGACTTTTTTGGTGTCCCAGAGAAGTTTTGCGCCCGTTTCAGATCGAGTTTTCCAGGCTTTTACGCTGGAAGGGGTTGGAGGGAGTGCGCGTCCCTCGATTGCACGAGAAAACGTAAATGCGGTCTGCGCGATCGTCATTTCGGTCGCAATGGGGAGGGCGAATGATTTGAGTGAAATGCCGAAGAGCGCGGCCGAAGGCGCGTTTTCTTCGATGCGAAACTCGATGGTTGCCCGTGGACCTTGCGTCTCGCCATTCCAACGAAAATGGCCAACGTGGTTCGGAAGCTCGAGGTCTTTGAGGAGGATGTCAGAGTCTCCGATCACGCGTCCCATACGGTAGATGCGTCCCGCTTCGATAGAAAACGTGCGGTCATGTCCAGAAGGGTCGATCAGGGTCAGTTCCAAAGTGTTCTTTTTCATACGGTCAGCTCAGCTCCTTGAATTTTCTCTCGCTGGCCTAAAAGCAGTCTTCGTGCCAGTAATCCGGGCCATGAAACTGGGTTAAATGCGAGCTGAGCCGAAGCGGGGTCCCGTGATTCTCAAATTTGATTCTCAAAGATCAAATTCGATAGCGCAGGCCCCCCGGGCGGCATGCTAGAGTAGGGCTTCATGAAATCGCCGATCATCCTTCATACGATCACCGCACTGGACCAGTTTGAGAACGACTTCAAAGGTTCGGTTTTTCGCGACCGCACTGAACGACGAATCGCGCTCGTCGGACGCTCGAACGTGGGCAAGAGTTCACTAGCGAATGCGCTTCTCGGTGCCCAAGTCGCCAAAGTCAGTAGTTCGCCCGGGAAAACCAAGGCACTGCATTTCTATGACTGGAAAAAGGTCAAAGCGATCTTGGTCGATTTACCGGGCTACGGTTTCGCGGCCGAATCCAAAGAGTCGCGCGATTTCTGGCAAGAGCTCATCTCAGCATATCTTGAAGTGGACATTCACCTGGCAGAGCTCTTGATATTGATCGACTCCCGCCATGGGTTTCTCGACAAGGACCTCGAGGCGCTCCGCTATTTCTCTGGCAAAGGCTTGAAGTTTCGCCTGATCTACACCAAGTGGGATCAGGTCAAAACGCAGTCTGACCGAGCCAAAGCCGAAAAACGCGACCGTGAACAACAAGCGGAATTCAAAGAGCACCTCACGTCTTTCCATCGCGTATCCACCCAAGACTCCCGTTCGATTCAGCTCCTCGAAAAAGCGCTAGCTCCAACCGTCTAATCACGCGATCATGAACAGACATGAGCATGGAATATCCGATCGTCGGAGTGATCGCTCCGAGTGGTGCTGTCCCCAAAGCTGATCTCGAAAAAAATATGGACGTCATGCGCCGATGGGGCGCCACCGTTCTGGTACATCCGCAAGTGCACCAGAACTGGCGATTCTACGCGGGCGATGACGAAACTCGCGCGCTAGCGTTCATGGATTTCGCATTCGAATCCGAGATCGATGTCCTTTGGGCGGCACGCGGAGGCTCCGGGGCGGTTCGCATCCTTACGCACCTGGACCGCTTGACGAAGCAATACGGCAAGCCACCCAAGAAAACGCTCTATGGATTTTCGGACATCACGCTGCTCCAGGAATACGTGCGCGTGAAATGGGGTTGGAAAACCGTACATGCCCCCATGCCCGGAACCATTCGATTCGAGCAGATGACGGCGCAAGAGTCACGTGAACTCCAGGCTGTGCTTCGGGGCGACGAACTAGAACTCGAATACGCACTCAGCCCAGTTTTCGTACCGAAAAAAGCCAAGAAGAAATACGAAGGTAAACTCCTCGGCGGGAACCTCTGCATGATGGAGAGCGTGCTCGGGACTCCGTATGCATTCAAACTCGCCGGGTCGATTTTGTTCGTCGAAGAAGTGAGCGAAGCGCTCTATCGCATCGACCGCATGAATTCACATTTTGAGCTCTCGGGCGCATTCGATCGCGTTCAGGCAATCGTGCTCGGCACGTTCTCCGAGTGCGAAGACAAGCCCCCGGCGGGACTTCGTCCGGCGCTTCCCAAGGAGCTCACGATCCGCGAGATGTTCGCGGAGTTAGGCGCAAAACTCGGAGTACCCGTTTTCGAAGGGCTCAAGGTCGGTCACGGCAATGGAACACGGACGCTACCGCTGGGTGTGATCGCGGAACTCAAGGTCGGGGGGGCGAAGTCTGTATTACGGGTGGAGCTGTAAACCTTGAGCCGTTAAAACGGTTTAAATGGGGTTACGGAGAGCAAAAAGTCATGGCTTTTCCTTTGCGTCCGGCCCTGGGTTCGGTTAGTTTTTGGATCCATTCGCAAAGTGGCCCTTTGGCGGAACTGGTAGACGTGCTGGACTCAAAATCCAGTGTCCTCACGGGCGTCCGAGTTCGATTCTCGGAGGGGCCACCACTTAAACTAAAAAAGGAACCCGGATTCGGGTTCCTTTTTTAGTTTAGACGGCGACACACCTCGAATCGAATTCCTCTGCGATCTCAGAAACACTTTGTGTTTCTTCGCCGCTCGGACACGCGTTGCTTCAAATTCTTTGCATTTGCCGCACTCGCGTTCTCTGAGGGGCCACCATTTAAACAAAAAAAGGAACCCGGTTTCGGGTTCCTTTTTTTGTTTAGGCGGCGAAACAGGTTTTTCGGTTTTTCTTCTGAGATCTCAATGGACTGTTTATTTTGAAAAAAGTTTCCTGAGACTCTGATTGAGAATCGCGCTCTGGGCCAAAGGCGTCAGATGGCTCTCTACGATTTCGAATTCTGATAAGCGAGTAACTGATTCCGATAAACGAGTGAATTGAGCTGAGTGATTATTGTTGGAGATATTTAGCGGTCTATTGAGTTGCTGATTCATCGAGTGACTCATGGCTAGGGCGACTTTTCGAAGAAACTCACCTGAGTTGAAGTTTTTTTTATTTTTCTCCGTTAAGTAGAGGCTCCAAAGCAGTTTTCTCGACATTTTCAAGCAGAGATGTGGATCCACGTTACAGGGCACCACTGATTTGTCGTCCTGTTCCACGTCAAATCTTCTCGGTATAATCTGAGAATTGGGAAGTTTCACGGATGCCACGAATTTCGAGATGATTTCCGGGTCATCCTGTGAAACGGCTGCCGCTAAATCGGCAAACAGCTCGCTATGAGCGTTATGAATCGAAATTTTACTGCTGGCGCCTTCTCGGAATCCAGTCTGTCCCCTAAAAAACGGAGAAACGACGAATGGATCTATCATCACGTCTTTTCTAAATGTTGCACGAAGCCGGTTCATGGTCTCAGTCTCTGCTGCTGAACGGTCTGATTTGTTTTCTAGAGCGAGCATGAGTTTTAATTCCGAAAAAAAATTTCGAAATTCTGGTTCTAGATCGAGATTCTCAGAGAAATAGGCATGGGCGTATTCATGAATATAGACTCCCGTTAGCAGCTTCGGGTCGGAGCACTCTGCGTTGGTGCCTTTGTAGACGACGGGCAAAATAATTTCGTTCAGGTAGCTGCAAGATGCTTCGGCAGCTGACTCTACCTGAGTGACGGTGACGGCTGGAATCTTAAGTTTGCCGGACATCTGTCGATCAAAATCAGAAAAAATCTGTTTTGGGTCGATTTTGGCTAGATGGATGCAGGACTTGATTCTTTTTCCGATGGTATTTTTGAGGACATCTTCTGCGAAAACGTTGAAGGTTTTTACTTCTTCTTTCAGCAGAGAAAAACCATCGACCTCGGTGCTGCAGAACGATGACCATGCATTTGTCGGGGGCAGTAGAGATGTAAGTGCCAAGACTAGTGCAGTAGTCCGAGTGTGAGTCGCGCGAGAGGTGAGATCTGCCTGTGGAAAACGGTCGAGCATGGACTTCTATAGTACTATGATCTTGAAATCCTCGGAAATTCCCAGCCAAGCGCCCGATGGTGGCGTCATTGAATTGGCAAATGGGGGAGGGCTAGGGCTTGGCCCTTCTGTGCGGCTACCTTTGAACAATGATCTTAAAAGGGTGGGTGACGAACCATCAGGGCCGGTAGAGCAAACACTGCCGCGTTTTATCCGCGAGCCGATTGCGTTCGTCACGCTCTCGAATGATTGGTTAGTCGACCAAATCCTCGGCTCTCGTATAGACCCAGTCTTGAGGTTGGATGTTAAGGCTCGGATTCGCGCCGTTGGCCTTGAGGTAAATGAAGTTTGAAAGGATCGGAGCAAGCGTTCCATTCATCGCATCGCGAAGTTTCTGTGCGGCTGGTTTACAAATGCGTTTAGCCGCACTCGCTTGACCTTGTCTCTTCATGACCTGCTGACATCCCACTTGTACGACATAGTAGGTGACGATCGATGCAAAAGGCACGAAGTGACTGCCATAGTCACGGACGTTAGCTGCGTCCGAAGGAGATTTCCACCAGGCTGCCCGGGGGGCGAAAGTCACCGGGATCGCATAGTTCAATTGGTAGATATCACCCAGGAGCCCGGCATGGGCTGTGTCTCGACCCAAGCGGTCTTCGAGTACTTTATAGAAATCGGCCAACCACCTCGACAACGGTCGATGGTCGCCCAGGTCGAGCGTACCGATGTCGGTGAGCGCCGAAGAGAATCGTCTTTGCCAGTCGCGCTCCCAAGTCCGCGCGAGCGAAGATTCACCGCGTTCACGCAAGGCGGAAACGCCCTGGTTGACGACTTCATTGAGTGCGTCCTGCGAAAGCGCGCGAAAATCCTGCTGCGAGAAGGCCGCCACTGCTGAATTTCGGCTGGCAATTGCCGAATCAAAAGCTTTCAGGGCCGCCTCGCTTTCGCTATCTGCGGTCGCACCGGAGATTCCGACCCAAAGTCCAACTGCCACTACGCACAAAAACATCCTGATGTTTTTCATCGATATCCCTTTCGTGGAGAGTTCTATTCGATGAGTGTAGAAGAACGAGTGGATTAAACCAGGACTTTTAAAAAGAAATTTGCATGAGTGCGGACGTTGAGTAATGAGCGAATTTTTTACTTAGTCGAGCCGCGCGCACGAGACCATCATGAATCCGAAATCGTATTCTTTCAGGCGTGATTCGCGGATCGCTACCTCCCAGTCGTAAGGAGTGTAATAGACCACCTCTGGGGTGAGGTTTGCCGCAATTGGACCCGCTAGCATCACGTCGTTTTTGATGCCTAGAGTCGTCGGAGCGCGACTGACGATCGCACGGAGATATCCGTGGTTACCGAGTACATATCGAATGATCACAGAATCATTGGCGCGGGCGCGGGAGTGTTTCTTCAGGTGGTAGAGTAGTGCGAGTCCGCCTCCGATGGTCTGACCCGAAGTCAATCCAGTGGTTGCAGTTCCGACTATTTTGTCTGGTACATTCAAACCGTAGCGAAGTTTCTTATCAAAAACCGTAAACGTACAAATCGTTTGGCTCGCCAATCGTTTTTCCCAGAATTTGCTTCGGAGAGTTCCAAATGCGTCGCTCAAGTGATAGTCGCCGGTTGTTTCGAGTCCAGCCATCACGGCGAGTTCGTGTGCAAAAAGGACTTCGATGGCGATCGGATCGACGAGTGCGTTAAATTTGTCTTTTTGGAGTGAAACTTGTCCAGTTTGAGTGTCGGGGCTCCACGAGCTGAATGCCGTACCTTGCTGGATGATGCTCGTACCGATACCGTGACCGCTGTTTGCTACAGGTAGTTCGGCGTCGGAGATTAAGACTTTGCTGACCTGGCTGCTTCGGAGTTTGATGAGTTGCTTCTGCTCGGTCGTGTAGATTCCTTGCGAGTCGTTAATGGCATCGGCTACGATTCCGATGATTCGTTTTGCATACAGTCCCAGGTCATGGCCGCCTCCGCTGGTAGCGCCACCTTCTTTTGCTTGAGCGGCCGTCGGATTGACGAAAGGCGCAACCACCACCAGGCTGATGGTGAAGACAAAAAGCTGGAAGCGGTTAGAATGCAGAGATTTCATAAAATAGTCCTGAATCGGTAGAGGTAGTTATTTATATCGTTTAACTGTGTATATGTGCACCAAAGAAACGAGGCGCGAACCCGATCTTGTGGTCCGCGCCGTGGACCTCAGGGTTGGTCGGTCAGTTGGCAGCTTGCGGAGAGGCGGTATTTCCCCACGTAGACTTCGCCTTTGCCTGGGCCCCGAATGATCAAAGGGGAACCGCGGTCCAAATACTGAATCGGTGAAGAGGCCAGCCAATCATTTTCGAGAGGGCGACGAGCGAGATAGATTTCCGCATAACCGAGGTTTGGGCCATCTTGGGTGCCATCCGCCATCTTAAAACAGTAGTCGAGGTATTCCTGTTTACCGGTCTTCAGTACCCGGTCCTTGCCCCACACCAGGATTTTGCCACTGTATCGTCCGTCCGGCTGTTGGGTGACGGGGCCGACGACATCGCGATTTCCCAAGCATCCAGAACCTGCTCCCCACCAGCGCTTCCCGCCGGGGGTGAATCCAGCAATAGATCCATCTGTATTGTAGATGGGAGTGCCGACCTCCGGTTCGAAGGTTTTCAAAACGGCACGGTGTAGCTCCTGGCCGGAGTCTGCATCGTGTATTGCCACCTGGCATTCGAAGTACAATGGTTGACTCGCTTGTGCCGACGGAAATGAAATGAGAGTTACGAGGACTCGGAGAAGTGTTGAATACATAGAAAACTCCTAGAAGTTGCAGTCGTTGAGGCTAGCTAAACGTTGTTAGCTATATGGATGAAGTGTAAGAATCCGGCAATTCAAAGATTCTAAAATTTTGACAAAAGATTTTAGTAATACTAAAAATACGAGATGAAGGATGTTTATTCGTTCAAGTCGTATAAAGAATGCATCGATCATTTCCTGAATGCCCGAAAGCAGGTCTGGGGCGCGAAATCGCAAATGGCGCAGTTCCTCGGTTGTCAGCCGGGCTTTATCTCTCAGGTCCTGGGTGGGGACCTGCATTTCTCTCAAGAGCAACTCCTCGGAGTTTGTGAATTCCTTCAGTTCGATGAGGTTGAGCAAGATTTTTTGATTCTGCTCTTGAACCGTGAACGTTCAGGATCCTCTCAGTTGAAGTCCTATTTTGAAGAGAAGATTCGGGCGCTGCTTCGAGAACGTGAAAGCATCAAGAATCGAATCAACACTCGTAGTGAGACCAAGCCTGAGCTCGCGTCCGAATACTACAGTTCCTGGAAATACAACGTGGTCCATATGCTACTTCGCATTGATCAATACAAAGATACAACGCAGCTCAAAGAGATGCTGAATCTGTCGAGTGCGGAGATCGAACAAATGATCGGACTCTTGAGGAAGATGGGGCTGGTCGAAGGGAACGGGAAGCGCCTCGCGGTCACTGATGAAAGGGTGCACATTGCATCGGACTCTCCTTGGATTACCAGGCACCACATGAATTGGCGACTGCAGGCCATACAGCAAATTCAGGATCGTCCCAAGAAGGGTTTACACTTCTCATCTGTCATGAGCATTTCTGCTGAAGCGCATGCGCAAATCAAATCTCTCATTCTCGATGCAATCGAACGCTCCGAGCCGGTGATTCGCGAAGCAAAAGATGAGCAAGTTTCGGTTCTACTCTTGGACTTGTTTCGATTCGAAGGCTCTTAAATAGTTCCTTTTTGGATGAAATAACCTTACCGTTAAAA
This sequence comes from Pseudomonadota bacterium, assembly GCA_027485695.1. Lineage (GTDB taxonomy): Bacteria > Bdellovibrionota > UBA1018 > UBA1018 > UBA1018 > JAIXQO01. The sequence goes on along the minus strand of JAIXQO010000002.1, from coordinate 469,149 downwards.
AATCATTTTGGTGCCTCATGCCAGGAGTCCATCTTCATGAATAGTTCAGAGATCGCCATTCAAGCCCAAAAACTCACGAAACAATTTCCAAAGACGAGTGCTCCGGCGGTGCGCGACCTCTCGTTTGAAATCCATGCCGGAGAGACCGTCGCATTTCTCGGTCCGAATGGGGCCGGCAAGAGTACCACCATCAAGATGCTCTGTGGAATCTTGAGCCCGAGCGAGGGGTCTGCTCGAATTTTGGGATTTGAGGCGGGTAGTCGCGAGGCGAATCAGCGCTTGGGTCTAGTTTTCGGGACCCGCTCGCAGCTCTATCTCCATATGACAGTGGGGCATTGTCTAGATCTCTCGGCCGAAATCTATTTCCTGACGGGCGAAAAAAAACACAGCCGAATTCGAGAGCTGGCAGACGCGTTTGCGATCACCCCGTTTTTGAATCGTCGAGTGCGATCCCTGAGCCTGGGTGAGCGAATGCGTTGCGAGATCGTCGCTGCGCTCTTGCATCGTCCTCAAGTGCTGTTGGCGGATGAGCCGACGATCGGTTTAGATGTGGTTGCGAAAAATAGCCTTCGTGAGCTCATTAAGCATTGGCAAAAATACGAGCGCACGACACTCATGTTGACGAGCCATGATCTGAGCGATGTAGAGGCGCTTTGTGAGCGATGCATTTTAATCGATCACGGCGTGAAAAAATTTGATGGACCCATTCAGCAGATGAAAGGTGAATTCAAGCACCTTCGTCGAATCCGGGTAACGACCAGTGATTCGACGAAGCGGCTCTTGGCGGATGTTTCGCGATTTAAGCTGAGTGGGGAAGAAAATTCTTTTACGCACGTTTATGAGCTCATGACGGACTCCTACCCGATGTCCGAAGGAATTTTCGCCCTATCCAGGCACTACGGAGATACGCTTCAGGATCTGAATATCAGCGAGGTCACCCTCGAAGAAGTCTTAGGGAATCAATATGCGGGCCGCTAGTCGAGGAGGTGAGTTACCGTTCTACCTCCGCTACGCGGGATTCCAGCTGCGGGAGCGGTTCACGGATCTTCTCAGCGCCTTCGCTTATCTGGCGCTCTATCCGTTTTTTATTTGGCTACTGACCCAAATGTGGGGACGGTTCAACGCCTACCAGGGACACTATTCGCGCTCAGAGATTTTTGTCTACATCGCGATCACCGAACTGTTATTCATGACGTTTTTGCGATCGCCGTTCATGCAGCGGACAGCGGCTGATTTCTCGATCTCCCTCTCACGTCCGCGATCTTGGTTGACGATGACATTTGCAGGTCAATTCGGAGCTACGCTCGGGGCGCGTTTGGTCTATGCTGTCACGGCTCTGTTGCTGCTTCCGTTTTTTGGCGTGCCGGCGAAAGACGTGATCGATGCATTTTTCCGTCTCCTACTGTTGATCCCGCTTCTCGGTGTGGTGGAGGCACTCATGGCATCTGTGTTGGCCTCGGCACAACTACTCTGGCATGAGACTCGGTATCTCGTGCTCCCGATCACCAAGATTTTTCTCGCGCTCGGAGGTGTATTCGGTCCTCTCGCCGATTATGGCGAGCCCGGGCGGTCGATTTTCCTCAAGCTGCCGGCGTCTGATTTCTTTTTTCAGGTGGGCCATTTTTGCATCAAGGGCGAGTTCTATGAAATGAGCGAGCTTGAGTGGGTGGTGCGGATTCTGTTTTGGATCGTTGTATTCGCGATTTGGAACCGTATTTTTTTCCGTTTCGCGAAGTCTCGGCACCAGAGTTTTGGAGGTTAGTGTGGGTTGGATACTGAGATCTATTCGTTACAGTCTGAGCGCCCATCGCGCGAATCTCCCGAATTTGATCGCAGGAGCGCTTGGTATGTTCATCAACAACGTGATTTTTCTCATCGGAATGTGGGGAATGCTATTCGCTGGAAAACCTGAAAACGATTACCTGCTGTTTTACTACCTCGCCCTGAATGCGCTCATCATGACGGCGTGGGGCGGGATTAATTTCTTTTTTGGCGGATGGATGGAGTTGGGCGAACTCATCGCGAGCGGCGGTTTTGAGTCGAAGCTGTCGACACCTAGGCATCCACTTTTTCTCGTGTCAACTCATTCAACGCACCCTTCCGCGCTCGGGGATCTCGTCATGGGATGTCTAGCGATCGGTGTACTCATGGTTTGGGGGCCGGAGGGGATGGGGGTTCGAGCGATTTTCGCGAGCTTGCTCGCATTCGTTGGGTTGTTCGCCCTCTACGTATTCTCCGGAAGTCTCGCCTTTTTCGTGCCGAGAGGGAATTTGGTGGCGACTCTTGTTCGAGAAATGACCGTTTCGATGAGCAGTTATCCGATGGGGAAAATATTCCCCTCGGGATTGGGTCGAGTCGTGCTCCTCATGACTCCTGCTGGTGCCGTTTCACTCCTTCCCATGGATTGGATTGAAATGCCGAGTTTACGTGCATTCGCGTACGCTGTAACCGGTGTTTCAATCGCCGTTATGATTTCGTTAGTTGTTTACAAGGTCGGGGTAAAACGATTTCAAGCGATGAGTGTCATTGGCGCACAGAATTAAGCGGTTTGACTCGGGCCTCCCCAGCGATTACAAACAATGCTCACCGTATGATAAGAAAGGTCGGAATATGTCTATTGAGCTAGAAATCGGAATAGCTTTTGCGGTCTTCGCTTTGGGCTATCTGGTGAATATTTTCTATATCACCGTACTTTATCATCGTGGTCTTGCGCACGGAGCCGTTCGGTTTTCACCGGTGACGCGCTTTTTGGTGGAGCACACAGGGAGCTGGGTGACCGGTATCGACCCCAAGGCCTGGGCTTGTATGCACCGTCTTCATCATCAGTACTCAGACACGGAAAAAGACCCTCATAGCCCCGCATATCAAGGCGTGATGGGACTTTGGTTGGGGCAATTGCGTTCGTACGAGAGGATCCTCGCGCGCCTCACGAAAAAGAGTCCGGGAATGATGGCGGTGGTCGAAGATATTGATTTCGACGTCAGTTACTTGAATCGAAAACGTCTTTGGTTTGTACCGTATTTGATCCACCTGGCACTCGCGTGCCTGATTGGTTGGGGAACCGCTTCGCTTTGGATTGGCGGCGCATATTTCTTCGGAATTATGAGCCATCCTGTTCAAGGTTGGATGGTGAACGCGCTGGCTCATCGGTATGGTTATCGAAACTTCAACACCACCGATCAATCTCGTAACAATACCATGGTCGGTTGGCTCGTTTTTGGCGAAGGATTTCAAAACAATCACCACCAGAATCCAGGTAGTGTGAAATTTTCGGTCAAATGGTTCGAGGTGGATCTGGGGTATGTGCTCTGCGTTATTGCGGCTCGATTCGGATTGATCACGTTTGGTCAAACTCCAGCGATCGAGTCAGTTCCGCATCCCGCAGTTGCAATCCCATCTTCGCACCTTTAAATCTGAAGTTCTGGGGGAGAACTGTCATGCGCTCGATTTCGTTCCGGACGCTCGTGCCTCGCGCGGCTTGGGTTTTTGGTCTCATTTCTGTTTTTGTTAGCCCACAGATCGTTCAAGCTGCAGTCGATCCAAGGACGACAGCGGTTGTTCTGATCGACATGCAATATGGTTTTTATCGTCGGGGCGGCGCCGAAGGTAGCGTTGGATTAGAGCAGCTCGTACAGCGCCAGATCCAGCTGCTGAGTTGGGCCGTGTCGAACCGTGTTCCGGTCTTGGTTTTCGAGTATGAGAACTACGATCAAACGGATACTCGGCTCATGAGCGTGGTCAACCAAACAACCCATGCAGTTCTTGAAAAAGACAATGACAGTGGATTCATTGGCAAGAGCAGCCAAGCTGCGCTTGATCAACTCCGTCAGTGGGGTATTCAGACGTTAATAGTCGCCGGTATCAATGGCTGCTGCTGTGTGCATGACACGGCTTACGGCGGAGTAACCAACGGTTTTAACGTCTACACGAGTGCCGATATTGTGGGGGATATCAATTACAACCCCCCGACCTACCCGAACAATACGTGGTATTTCGGGCACAATCATTTCACGGTGTTCAGTTCGCTCGAAGCGATCTTAAATTAGTCTATTTTGACGAACTTGACCGTCTTTACTTCGTTTGCGAGTTGAATACGTAGCCAGTAAACTCCGGGCGCCATGCGCTCAAACGGTATCTCAAAACGTGTCGTCGAGCCGCGAGTGGTATCATCAAATTGAAGTATCTGACGTCCGCTTTGATCATAGATCAGGGCTTTAAAAGCGAGCCCTTGAATTGGATCAGGAATCTCGAGATCTGCTTTGACCAGGCCGTTTTCAATCGGATTCGGATAGAGTTTGACTGTAATCGGTGGCTCGGTTCGATTTCTCTCGACCAGACAGCGAGTCGACGGATCCCCAGAGGGACCGACGGCTATTCCGTTACATTGATTTTGGAAAGTTTGAATGGTCGTGAAAAATCCCTTGAGCTGAATACGAGCTGTTTTTCCTTGGATACGAATCCAAACGTCACGGACCGAGAGAGGGCCATTGCGATCGACGCCGAGAACCAGCCAATGATCGCCTTCTTTGGATGGTTTAGCGCGAATGACTGGGAGCTGGCGGACTTCGGCCATCGGGGGGCGCAAGTCATCGCCAGAGTGCCAGTTCCGGCCGCCATCCACTGAAAATTCAACTTCTTGAATTCGAGTGTCTGCTTCGATGATCGATTTCGGAAGTTCTTGTGAAAGCTGATAGGCAGCAAGCGCGGACCAGTCGAGTCCACGGGTCGTGTGGGAGGGGTATTGGGAGTTCTTGGGGCCGAGTGGTGCCGTGCCGAACGGTTCGCCCATCGCGTAGTGTGTTTCGTCATCACCGAGCGGAAGTGGGTCACTCCACATCCCCATACCGTCCGCTAAAAAGAGCGACCAAGCCGTCACACTGTGAAGTACGCTGGGGGGAACGATGGGTTTGATCGCGACTTTGCGTAAGGAACCACTTTCAGTCTTTAGGAAGTGTTCAGAGAGTCCCCACGGTTTTTCAGAGAGGATCTCTACCCAGTACCAGAACACTGGAACAATCTTCTTACTGGGAAACAATTTTCTCTCGACTTCGATCTCGTGGATCAAGTGATAGGAAGCATTCTCGGAGATATTGTTCATATAGCCGAGTGCTTCGATCGAGCCTAAGTGAGGGAGGATAGAAGTGAGCGCCCAATTGTCAATTTTCTTGTCTTTGACGAGTTGATCGAGCGAAAGGTCAAGGTCACGACCCGTAATGCGTGCAGTGTTCTCACTCCACTTACGGTCGGCGTTCGTAGAATCAATGCGTTCATGGTAAGACGTGCGGTACGGTTTAGCGCCCCAAACCATGATTTGAGTCTGCGGTTGTTGCGTGCGCGTCGTTAAGATCAAGTCCGTGAATATGTCCCAGAAACCAGATTCATGCTCCCAAAGGCCCCAAAATTCAAAATCAAGATAGATTCGCCTCAAAGCTTCTCCGAGTGGGTGCCCACCGAGACCTTGTACGCCATTTAAAAAAAGTTGCCGGAGCGACTCAATCGGATAGGCGATGAGCCAGAGACTCGCGAGTTTGGGATCAGCCAGGTATTGCGCAAGGTTATAGGACTTGAAAAACTCGCTTCGAGCCCAATCATCATAATCAAAAATAGCGGTATTCGAACCTTTTCCGCCCGCTTCCGGGCGCAGTCCTGTCCAACCATGGCGAGAATAGTCGGCAATCTGACCGGTTTGGGAGTCGTAAGAAGAGGTGAACAAGTCAAAAATCTTGCCTTTGGGTAACGTAAACTCAGGAAAAGATTTCCAAAAATTAAAGTTAACTCCCTTGGGGCGATTCACAAAAAAAGCGGGAAGATCAGAATGTCCGTTGTCCGGTATATGAAAAAACACTTGGTGATAGCGGGGCATACCATCGCTGTATTTATCGCCATAGTACCCTTCGGTTAATACAAAGTCGTACCCAGGAAATTTTGAGAAATCGATATCAGATCGAGAATTCAATTGTGCTGGGCTGGCTTTGATTCGGATCAGGTCATTGTCCAATATTTGGAAACGATAGTCCTCTTGTGGGCCGAACTTCTCGCCGTCTGCACGGACCGACATCGATAGCGGATAGTAAGTGACCTTGAGTCGCCCGCGGTTCATTTGTTCTGGATTTTCAGGAAACGCCCAAAACGAGTCGGCAAGTACCGGTTGTACGAGCAGGAAGAAACCAGTCAGTATCCAAGTGAAAAGGGGGCGAGTATTTGTTTTATACACATGAGCTGTATAATTGTTCCACGGGGCGGACCGTGAGCTTTTTCTCAGTAGTGGCTCGTGCCCCGTTTCAAAGTGTTTCGAACTTTATCTAGTGCGTTTCAAAAAGGTATTCTCCCGGCGTGGGAGTTCGTTTTAACCGTTGCCACCACCGGCGGTGAATTTTAGTCCGACGATAGAAATGAGTAGCAGGGCAAGAAAAAATAAACGCCCTGGAGTCGCGGGTTCCTGAAAAAGTACGATCCCCAATACAGCCGCGCCCAAGGCCCCGATGCCGACCCAAACGGCGTAGGCAGTTCCGATGGGAAGTTTTTCGGCCGCCTTGGCCAAGAGAAACATACTGATGCCGAGGGCAAATAAAGTCGCGATAGACGGATAGAGTCGAGTGAAACCTTGAGTGTATTTGAGACCGATCGACCAGGCGATTTCGAATAGTCCAGCGACTCCGAGCCAAATCCAAGCAGTATTCATATGATTTTGAGCGTCGTCTTGTCCTAACCGGGTACGGCGCGTCTCGTCCGGAGTGAGAACCACCAGGGTGATTCGAAATCTATAGATGAAGTCGTACAAAATAGAAAGCCCCGGCGCTCGCGTACGCCGGGGCCAACCGATTTCAAAAGTCGAGTCGCTGAGTGACTACCGAAGTTCGCGGCGGAGGATCTTGCCGACGTTCGTCTTCGGAAGGTCCGGACGGAATTCGACATGCTTCGGGCATTTGTACGCCGTGAGTTTCTCGCGGCAGTACTTTTTTACTTCTTCTTCAGTCAGCGAGGCGTCGCGTTTAACGATGAAGAGTTTCACGACTTCGCCTGAATGAGCGTCTTCGACTCCGATTGCGGCAGCATCGAGGACTTTTGGGTTTTGCATGATCGCCTCTTCGACTTCGTTCGGGTAGACGTTGAAGCCCGATACGATGATCATGTCTTTCTTGCGGTCCATGATCTTGAAGTAGCCATCGACATCCATGGCGGCGATGTCTCCGGTTTTGAGCCAACCGTCCGGAGTCAGCGTCTTGGCCGTCTCCTCGGGTTTATTCCAGTAGCCTTTCATCACTTGAGGTCCCCGCGCCCAAAGCTCGCCGGATTCGCCCAAAGCCACATCGACACCGTTCTCGTCGACGATTCTGATCTCGGTCGACGGAGCAGGAAGGCCGATCGTTCCGATACGGTCTGATCCGTCGAGTAGGTTGCAGGATACGAGCGGCGACGCCTCGGTAAGGCCGTAGCCTTCGATGATGGGTGTATTCGTGCGTTTTTTCCACTCGTCAGCCACGCTGCGCTTGAGCGCCATGCCACCGGCGACGGTTGCTTTGAGTCGGGTGAGTTTGAGCGAAGCAAAAAGCGGATGATTCATCAATGCGGCCGAGAGCGTGCTCACGACGATCATGACGCTTGGATTTGTTTTTTCGAGGGTTTTGATGAATGCCGGGATGTCTTTGGGGTTAGTAATGAGAATGTTGTGAGATCCGAAACTGAATAGCCCGAAGCAATTCACCGTCAAACAGAAGATGTGATAGAGCGGAAGAGCTGCGATGACGACCTCGTCACCTTCGGTGAGCTTGGTCTTCATGATCTCGAGCATCTGATACATGTTTGCGATCAAGTTGCGGTGAGTGAGCATCGCCGCCTTGGAAACGCCCGTCGTTCCACCCGTGTACTGGAGAAACAAAAGGTCCGTATTGACGATTTCCGGAGCCTTGAACGGTAGAGTCGCGCCGCGTGCGAGAGCGTCGCGGAAACGAATCGTATTCTGAAGGTTGTTAGGCGGGACCATTTTCTTGACGTGACGAATGACGAAGTTCACGAGTGTTCGTTTGATGGTCGGGAAACAATCGCCGATCTCGGTGACCACGACATGCTTGATCGAAGTCTGGCCGATGATCTGTTCCAGTTTGTCAGCGAAATTTTCAAGAATGACGATCGCTGTTGCTCCGGAGTCCGCAAACGTTTTCTGCATTTCCGTCGCCGTGTAGAGCGGGTTGGTGTTGACGACGACCAGGCCGGCGCGGACTGCACCGAAAAGTGCAATCGGATATTGAAGCAGATTCGGCATCATCATGACGATGCGATCGCCTTTTTTTAGCTTGAGCTCGGATTGGTAGAATGCCGCCATTTTCTTGGAGGCTTCGTCGATCTCTGCAAATGTCATCTCGAAACCCATGTTCGAGAAGGCCGTGCGCGAAGAGAACTTCTTGCAGGTTTGATCGATCAATTCGACCAGGTTTTGAATCTGGTCGGGGTCGATGGTTTTTTGCATGGAAGGCGCGTAGTTTTTCAACCAAGGTTTGTTTTGAGTTTCAGTCATGACGATATGCTAGTAGGGCGCCGGCGCTTTGTCTTCTCAAAATGACCTAACTGCAGGGGCGCAACTCAGGGGCTGTCTCGTTTTTATTTGGACAGAGTGCGAACCTTTTTGGAAAACTCGTGTTTCATGGCGTTTTTCCGCAAGATTTGCGCAAGCACGGATCTATTCCGCAAACCTCTTCCATGTTAAAAGCCTTTTATCTAGGAGGCAGTCCCCATGCGAACACCCGCGTCGTCCGTAGCTTCCAGGATCGCATGGAGTGATCAATTTTTCGGTCGGACATTCCAGGGATAAAACGAGAACTGACTTGCGCACTGACCCGGGCCTGGAATATTCGATTAAGAGTGAAAAAATCTTATAAGAGCAATCCTAGGTCCTTGCCGCCCATCTCGAAATTCCGGATTTACGAACACGCCGTACAGAGCCCTCATTGGCAGATCGATCAAATGCCGTATTTTCATAAAAAAATCACCGGCAAGCGCCTGCTGAAGATGCGCGAAGATTTCTGCGGAACCGGTCAAATCTCGTGTGAATGGGCCAAAAAATCCAAGGAACACCTCGCTGTGGGCTTGGATATTTGCGAAGAAACCTTGGAGTACGCTCGAACGGTGAATCAGGCGAGTTTGGCGCCCGATGCCCAGAAACGTGTTCGGTTCCTGAATCAAAACGTGCTGAAACCTACGCGAGAGAAATTCGATGCGATCGGTGCGCATAATTTCTCGTTCTTTATTTTTCATGAGCGAGAGCAGTTATTGGAATACGCTCGCGCTGCTTACGCGTCTCTCGTCAAAGGCGGAACGTTCTTCCTTGAATTGGCGGGAGGGCCGGGATTCGTCAAAGCCGAGTCTGAGGCGACGGAAGTGAAGGTCCCCGGCTATGGCAAGGTCAAATACGTCTGGGAACAGCATCAGTACGATCCGCTTCGTGCGATCAACGACTATTCCATTCATTTTCAACTGCCGGATGGAACCTGGATGAATGACGTTTTCACCTATCACTGGCGCCTTTGGGGTGTCCGTGATGTTCGCGAAGTCCTCAAAGAGGTCGGTTTCAAGCGAAGTGTCGTGCTCTGGCAATTGGACGATGACCAGGGTGAGGGGACGAGTGAATACCGCCGACTGGAAGAAGCGGACGACTGCGAGACTTGGCTCGCCTATGTCGTCGGAGTCAAAGAATAACGTCAGCGGCAGGGTTGGTATCCCAATTTCATTTCTATCTGGCGGTGAGCCAACTGGCTAAGACGCTTCGGTTTTTCGGCCATGGGTTTGGAAGTGGGGGCAAGTCATTCCCGGAATAACGACCGCTCGATCGTGGTCTGTCCCCTTGGCTAGGTCAGGCGCGGATGGCACAGTATTTGGGTATTTTAGAGGAGCTTTCTAGTGTAAGCTCTAGGAACTGAGTCTCTTGACTCAAGAGCGTATCGAGAGGTGAATCCTCTCACAAAGAGCGGAATCATCCATGTCTAACGAATCGTCTACGTCCCCAGAAACCTCGACTACCGAGGTGGCTGCCTCTCCAGAATCGGCGTCTCAAGCTCCGGTCCATTCTCCAGGAGTTCAAGCTGCACCCGCCATTCCTGAGGCAGCGGTTCAGTGGAGCGAGCTGGGTCTTGATCCCAAAATATTGGCATTGATTGAAGCGGCCAACTTCAAAGCTCCGACCCCGGTTCAAGCTAAGGCCATACCACTGGCCATCGAAGGTAAGGACTTAATCGTTTCCGCTCAGACTGGTACGGGCAAGACCGCCGCGTTCGTCCTCCCTCTCGTCGAAAAACTCAAGGGCCGCGAAGGTACCTATGGTTTGATCTTGGCGCCGAGTCGCGAAGTCGCCATTCAAATCCAAGTCGTATTGAACTCATTCGCCGCTCCGATGGGAGTTCGTTCCGCTGTCTTGATCGGTGGAATCGACATGCGAGTGGACACTCAAGCCCTGAACACTTATCCGCAAGTCATCGTTGCAACCCCGGGTCGTCTCTGTGATCACTTGGATCGCGGCAATATCTGGCTCGATTATTTGGAGTTCGTGATTTTGGACGAAGCCGATCGCATGCTCGACATGGGATTTTCCGAGCAATTGAACCGCATCATGACGGACACGCCGGCCTCACGCCAGACGATGTTTTTCTCGGCAACGTTCGCGCCACCGGTTGAGAAACTTGCTCGCCGCATCCTTCGCGATCCCGTGCGCGTGCAAATCGGCAAACCGACCTCGCCGGCCAAGACCGTGCATCAGCATTTTATCTTCACCAAAGAAGAGGCGAAAATCGGCGTTGTTTTGCGCTTGCTTCGACAAGAGCCGGGCAGCGTATTCATTTTCACGAGTTCCAAAGAAGGCGCGACCCGCCTTTGGCGTTCGCTCCGCAGTCGCGGATTCGACGACGCCACCCATTTGCATTCCGATCTTCGTCAGCGCGACCGTGAACAGGCGCTAGAAGATTTCAAGCAAGGTCGCTATCGAGTGATCATTGCGACCGATGTGATCGGTCGAGGGATCCACGTCGATGGCGTCGCTCATGTCGTGAACTACGACATGCCTCGTGAAGCGGATGATTACATCCACCGCATCGGTCGGACTGGCCGAGCCGATGCCAAAGGCAAAGCCACGAGCCTCATCACCTCGCGTGATCGCCTCGTCATCAGCAAGATCGAAAAACTCATTGGCAAGCAGATCCGTCCGCCGGCAGAGGCACTGAGCGCTCTGACCAGCAATGCTCCTAGCACGTCGGCGCCTCGAGGGCATTCTTCGCCTCGTCCAGCCACACCCCGCAATTCAGCACCTCGTCCTGCGGTACCGGCGCAGCAACCTCTCGATCCGAATCGTCCGCGAATTGTGATCAAACCGCGCAGCGAACAGTCTCCACCGCCTGCAGAAGGCGGAACGATTGCCTCGGCAGCTTCAAATGATGTTGAAACGGCTGCTGGCGATAGCGTTGATCGCGGCGAAAAGAATGCGAGTGACGGCAATGGGAAACGTCGTCGTCGTCGGGGTGGACGTGGTCGTGGGCCACGGCGTGACCAAGAAGGATCGTCTACGAATGTGGGCGAGGATTCAGACTCCAATTCAGCTGTCGAATCTAGCGAATCTTCCAGTAGTTCTTCCGAACCTTAAAGATCTGCCCAAAACGAGGAGCTCTTGGGTGTGGACGTCGCAAGATGAAAACACCCTTTGAGTTCCTGGTTTGTGGACTCAATTGAATCCTTTACTCGTTTGCCTCATAGAATGTCGGGTTACCCCGCATTTTAATCTTCCTGAGAGGAATGAGTATGATTGTTCGCTATTTTGTTTTTTCATTGATGAGTTTGTTTTCGGTTTCGGTTCTTTCTGCAGAGCCGCAAGTTCAAATTGAATTGGCCGATGGCGCGACATTGACGGCTGTGACCGTCGAAGTAGATGAACCGTCGAGTGATCACGACAATACGCTGAAACCCGGTGTGACTTCTAAGTGGAGAAACGATGGATTCATTCGTTTTGGTGCGGGACTCGGTTATCGCGTGATGAAGAAAGACGTGGCCGGTCAAGGCGCCAACGCTCAGCTCCTGGCCTACGGAAATCTCATCGGAATCGGAGCGGATAGTAATGAGAAATGGAGGGTGCTCGGTCACGTTCGTGGGACTTTCAACATCGCCAATAAAGAAATCAATGGTCCAAGAAATCTTTCCTCAGGAATCGATTTCGATCACAATACGATGTTTGGTTTTAGTCCGTTGGGTACCGATAAAGGAGCCGACTTTTTCATTGGTGCATCCGGGAATGTCACAGGTGGTTGGAACTTCTATTCTCGTATGCAAGACCACGTGCATGGATCCGGCGGAATTGATACGGGGCTCATTCTTCAAAATGATGTGATCTCGACGATCATCACCGGCTCGGTCAGTGCAGGTGGCGCGGCTTGTAATGTCATGCTTCCGAACGGCCAAATGGAGCAGTTCTCGACGGATGCATGGGGTTTTGGTGGCCAACTCAATATCTTTGCGGGTGATAAACTCTACGTGAATGCACGTTACGCGAACTATCCAAAGGAGAAGAACGTCGATTTTACGAATGGTGGTGGTCTCGCACGCTCAGGAGAGGTGATCAAAGGCACGATCGCGATCGAACTTTCGAGTAAGCTTACGCTCTCTGGCAACTGCCAGATTGTGAACCTCGTGAAACAAAGTACCATGATTGATCAAGAGACTCGTGGCCCTAACGGCAATGTTACAGCGACCACTTATAAAGCGGGTCCCGAATATCGCTTGTCGACGCAGCTCTTTCAGATCGGCATCATCCGTCGTTTTGCTTCAGGGGATAAGTAATTTGTGAGAGCCGTCTCGCCCGTGGCGATTCGCCGCGGGCGAGATCTAGACGCAGCTCGTCCGCGTCCAGTTGAATAGATCGACGTTTTCTTTTTGAAAAACGGATTCGAGACCGGTCGCCCCGTGTTTCAGTAGGTACTCGAGTTCTGAGTCCGAAATCGGCATGCAGATCAACCAAGCCGTGCGCTTCTCGGGGTGCTGGATTTTTTCCAGGCGATCTTTCCAGAGGAGTGGGCGAATAAAATAGAGGTGGCGCATCCCATTCGTTACAGCGTTCTCTCCGCCGAGATCCTTGAATACGGTTCCGGGCTGGCACTCCCAGCGATTGTGCGCGATCCGAAGCGCCGCCTTGGCGAGCGTATTAGGAACAAACTCTGCGGCGTCACGATACGCAGCGGCACCCAGTTCAAGCGCAAATGAAACGGGCTCGTTTTTGTAATAGAGCGTGGCATCCGAGAGCCCAATCGTGAACGAATAAGTCACTTCGCCGTTGAGCCGATCGCGGACGGTGAGGATATCCATCGCGTGCTCGCCTTCGAGGCTCGTGAATCGATCGACGCGTGGATCGGCGCCGAATTCGACGGCCAATTTTTTTGCCATGTCTTGATGAACGGGATTCAGATTCATAGGGATCTCTTGAAGTAGCGAGTGGGGTCGGGTTCCCCTAGGAAAAAATCGTGGTTCGGGCAGACGCTCTCACGCGCATCCACGATGAGGCCGCGAGCTTGGTTCCAGGTCTCCGTACGGTAGAGTTTCGACGGAGTCTTGGACTCTCGATTCCAGGCCTCGGTGAGCCACTCGTGCATGAGGTCCGGGTCCCAGATGAAAAACTCCTCGTGTGGCTCATCAGAGCGTGCCCAGCTGAAGCGGGTCAGCATCTGAAGAACGCCGACACGCTGACCGGTTTTTGGACCACCGACATGAGATCGGGGAAGAAGGTGATTCCTTGCCCACCGATCTCGATGCTCTGATGTTAGTAAGCCTGCTACTTCGAGGAAGCTTGCGGCGAAGGCCGAGCAACCGCCCCCTTCGCCGTAAAGCGGTCGGTGAGGGGACCCGTAATGTTTGTCAGCGCCACAGGCGGCGAACGCTTTTAGGTAGTTTTCTACGCGCTCAGCGATTGCGCGCGTGATTTCAAAACGAATGTACGAGAGTTTCCCCGGACGATGGGATCGCATCAAAATTTCGGCGTCGAGCGCTTCGGTGTTTTCAAGCTCGCCATCAAAATCATGAAATAAGATGCCTAGGCCATATCCCAGTCGGAGGATCTCGGCGCGGCCTTCGTCCTTCTGGGACTGAGTCATGCCGGTGTGGAAGTCGATCAATCGATCACCTTCGGATCTCACACGAATACTCACATGCCCAATCGAGCGGGGTTGATTCGTCAGCTTGGTGAGAGCGGTCGTCAGCGTAAGGTGGGCCGGTGATTTCCAGCTGACGCCCGGACTCGGGTAGAAAAAAAGCGTGATTTCGTGCGCATGCGTCGAAGGGCGGCTCATAGCCTCTTATTTTAGCACTTCTGCGGTCGAGGTTCAGCCCAGAAATTGCCGGATAGGGGAGTTCATTCCCCAGTTTGGAGTGGATTCGTTGATTTTTGGCGAGCGTCTCGATACACCCGGGAGATGTTGAAAAAACTGGTCTGGGTACTGGGGGTCGCAGTGACGTTCTCAAGCGGTGTATTAGGGTGTAGCCACTCGTCCATTCGGGATCGTTATCCAGCCCACTGGTGGAAAACCTATCCGACCGCGGGCAAGCCGTATTGGGAGGTCCTCCCGCACGAGGCCGGTCCGGGTGAAGTCATTCTCTCTAAACGCAACGAGCTTGGAGTGTTGTCGAATTTCTCCTACTCGCCCTTTGTTTTCCGCGGGCAAAAATATCTGAGCATCGAAGGCTTCTGGCAAATGATGTTGTATCCAGAGGATGGTCGAGATCCACGATTCAAAGGGCGCTATCCGCACACGCGCCGTGAAGTTTCTCAGATGGTCGCGTTTGAAGCAAAGAGCGCCGGCAAATCTGCCGAAGACCAGATGAAAGAACTTGGCATCGATTGGGTTTCGTTCGAGGGAGAGCGATTCCCTTATCGTTCCGCGACCAAAGGTCGCCACTACGCGCTGATTCGCGAGGCCATGTGCGAAAAACTGAAACAGAACTCCATCGTCTCGGAAATTCTTTTGGCAACGGATGGCTTGAAACTTCGACCGGATCATCATCCCGAGCCGAGCTCGCCACCGGAATGGCTCTATTTCCAAGTCTGGATGGAACTCAGGACCATCCTCGTGCAGAAGCAGGGCGATGGTTCGCAGCTGGACTGCGCTTCGATTTAAATCTTTTTCATGACTGTCACACTTCGGACTTGGATCGAACGTCTGCTCATCGTCGTCGTGATGGTGGCCTCGCTCTACCGCGCTTATAGCGTGGGACCGAGTGGTGCACACATGCATCGGCAGACGGATACGCTGGGTATGACGATGGCGCTCGCCGATCGAGTGCGGGACCATGGCGTCGGCGAGTGGCTCAGTGTTTTCGCTTATCCGCGCGTCTTGCAAAATGGGCCCTATGACGGAGTCGTGGCAAGTGAGTTCCAGTTTCTCTCGTTTTTGACTTCGCCGTTTTTTCTCGTCGATACGCCACGGGTGGGGTTCACGCTTTCGATTCTGCTTCTGCTCGGGATTCAGTTATTCGCGATTCGTCGTTTTTTGCGGACAGCATCGGATACCCCCGCATTTCGTCAGCTCATCTACGTCTATTCATCAGTGGGTATCGGATACTATCTTTTTTCTTTTTTGCCGGAGGCGCTCGGATTTCCACTCGCGTTGCTCGGGATCGCATTTTTCCGGGAGAAAAATTTTCTCCGTTCTATTCTCGCGTTCTCGCTCGCCGTGCTCGTGAAACCGGTCTTCGTAGTCGCTTTTTTTGCGATTCTGTTTGAACGGAGTGAATCCGGTTGGCCGCGCCTCACGCGCCGGGCTTGGGCGTATGCGGTGAGTGGTTTGGCCTGTGTATCGGGTGCGATCTGGTATGGTTACTACACCGGGTACATCCTGGAGCATTTCACGGGGCCTCACGTATTCAATCAGGCGCATCTGGATCCAATCGCGAATTTGAAATCGCTTGGATTCTCGCTCTCGGCTCGGCAATTCTACGAAGAAATTTTCTTCGGAGCGTTTCCCTACGGGATCGGTCTGTTGGTTCTTGGATTTTTCGTTTATGCGCGGGCGTATCGCGAGGTATTCCTCGTTTTGCTCTCGATTTCAGCGCTCCTCGTTTTGGATGGGATCCACATCACTCTGCATACCTACTACTATGTACCGTGTGGAATCTTTGTTCTCGAGGGAGCCATTCAGGCTGAGAAGCGGTTTCGTGAGTTGGCAAATCCTGCGCTCATGAGTGGTTTTGCGCTCCTGTTTATTTGGGGCGCGCTCTATCTCGTGAGAACCGAGGTTTGGATCACCCACCGCGCAGCCGGTCGATATGAAATCGGCGAGCAGGTGAGAGCCTCATCTCAAGCGGGCGACCTGTACTTGACCGACGATGGATTCAATCCGTGGAAACTCACCATGATCGGATCCTCAGGATGGACGCTCGATATTGAATATCCGGTCGATACCTGCGCGAAACTCCGTGAATCAAAAGCTCCGACAATCCACTTGGTGACTGGGCCGGACTCCCGTTGGATCGCACGCATCAGGGAATGCCTTTCGCCGGTGAGGCGAGTTGAGACGCAGACCCTGAACGGCAAACGAGAAACGTGGACCTGGATCAGGTTTGCCGCCGTTCAATAGTCGCTATTCGCCGGCTGTCATCGCAGAGGCGTCTCTTCCACGCATCAAGACTGCGCTGAAAAAGAACGCGGAACCTACGCTCGCGGCTGCGACGAAGTTCTTGTACGGCTCGGGAATAAACGCAATCACGCAGGCAAATTCAGCCATAATGCGTACGAATTCCGTTCGTCGCACCCAGTTGCGGTTTTCGAGGATGGCTGCCCAATGAATGACCGACCAGGTAGTCATCCCGCTCATCAGCACAATCACCCAGGGCGAAACGCCGGCATCGCCTTTGTCTGAGATGGTCCAGAGGAGTAGTCCCATCTGGAGAAATAACTGCGCAACTAGGTAAGGCGTCGCTCCGGGAATCGGTTGCGTGCGGTATTTGATCTGATCTTTTTCGCTCGTATGCGGAGCTTTTGGGTAAGGCGGCAAATGGCTTGGGCGCCAGCCCGGCGGCTTGTACCAGACGCGCAGACGATCGCCCCAGGTCTTGGCCTCGAGCATGTCATTCCAAAGCACGGTGTACCAATGGAACGTGAGGTAGATCGGGTCCCAGCTCTTGGGGTGAACCGATACGCCGTAATAGACGGGGTCTGTTTGGTCTTGGTAGGTACCGAACAGTCGATCCCAAATGATGAAAGTACCACCGTAGTTTTTGTCCCAGTAGATTGGATTCGCGGCGTGGTGCACTTGATGGTGGTAGGGCGTATTAAGCCACGAAGAAATCCAGTTCGGGAGCTTGCCCACCACTCTCGTGTGCGGAACGAACTGATAGAGCAGGTTCAAAGCGACCGCATGAAGGATCATTTCTGGTGAGAATCCGACGATCGCGAGAGGAAAATAAAAAAGGAACGAGCAGGCGCGCTGAAAGAATCCCGTCCGGAGCGCGACTGCGTAATTTAACTCCTCAGCGGAGTGGTGAGGGACGTGAGCTCCCCAGAAAAAATTGATCCGGTGTCCTGCCCGATGGAACCAGTAGAAAAGAAAATCTACACCGATGAAACACAGGATGTAGTTTGTGATCGTGGGTTCGAGATGCGCAAGCGAGGCGTTCGTGTAGAGCCAGCCGTAACTCGAAAGGATCGCAACCGCGACGCCCAGATTCACGCACTGGGCGATCATCATGGTTCCGATGCCGATCAGGCTATCCTGGAAGCTGTAATAACCGTTCTTCTTGACCATGCAGTAGATGATCTCTACGACGATCATCAGAAGCACAATGGGCGCTAGCAGTGAGTAGACGTTGGCTGAGGTATTGATCATAAGATCAAGTAAACCACGGCACTTCGCCTCTGTGCTAGACTATATGCGTTACCACTAAAAAGGAGTGTTTCGCTTTGATCCGGAGTCGGTCGAAGCGGGTTTTCGGAACGGACCGGTCGCGTTTTTGGGCTTTTGCGCGAGCTTGGCCTGATCGGGCTCGAACCCCACGGAGTGGAGTTCACCGTCGATCACGAAATAAGCGACCCCTTGTTCATCGGAGCAATCTTGACGCTCGAGCGAGATGCGTTTTTTCCGCTTCTCCGGGCACTGCGCTGAATCCACTGAGATCTCGAGTTCTACGCAGGTGGTTTTCTCGGTCGTTGCGGTGACTTTGAAACAAGGGTCGCTCTCGCGTTCTTCTGCGCGGCTCGTGCTAGGCGCACAGGAGAACAGTGCGGCTAGTCCCGCGATGCGCCCGATGAGCCGGTAGAAATGACGGGTGAGGGTTCGTTTCCTCATGGCTATTTTTTCAACGCACCAGCGGCGTTATTGTTATCGGTGGTTCCGTCTTTCAAGACCGCTTCGCCGTCTGCTTCCTTTTTGAGCGATTGGTTGGAGCGGTTTGCATGGTCCACGTGGCAGGCGCCACCTGGGCCGGTCAATTTCAGGTAGTCAGCCTTGGCTTGTTTGCGAATAAATGCGGTTCTGAAGAAGTCCGAAGGTTCAGGGGCAGCGCTCGTCATCTGTTCGAATTTCTCCTTGAGTGACAAGAAAAGCGCGCAGCTCTGTTCACTGCTGCCGAAGCCGTCGATGAACGATTGGGTTTTTGATCCGAACTGACCAGGTGTACTGATGTTCCAGGTGAGTGCGAACCGAGCATTTGCTGTGCAGGCCCGGACTTGGTCCTCAGTCGATGGCACTGAAGTGCATTTGAGGAATCTCTGAGCGTTCTCATCGCTGAACATTTGTCTCAGTAAGGAGATGCTTTTAGAGGTCCAAGCTGATTTTTCACCGAGCACGGAGCTACCGGATGAGGTTGCGGTTTTACAAGCGTTCGCTTTTTTCACAAACCATGGATCTATTAGAATTGCTTCGTATTCCGATTTGATCTTGGAGTATGGCTTGAGTTTTTTAATGGCTTCGCTGCAGCCTGATTCAGGGCGCGGTTTTGGAGCTGCGAGAGCTTTGTTGTTATTGAGGTCGCCAACCACGTTCAGGCCTTCGTTGAGTTGACCTTGAAACTGTTCCACACTGTTTGCGTTTTTATCAATCGTTACGCCTTTCGGTTTTGGAGCCGCAGGGAGAGGAGTATCGGTCGTGGTCTGAGAAGGTTCCGATATTGGGTCAGCGGCCGCCTTCGCCTGTTTGCGGAAAAAGCAGAATGCTTCTTCGGACGTGCGAGGGAAGAGTGTATCGGTGGCTGGATCTACGAGCGTCCACTCGGCGGATAGCGTGCGATTACCATCGGCATCTTTGACCGCATTTTTTGGACGCGGAAAAAATCGATCCAACGTCGCTTGATCAACCGGGAAGTCCAAAATCTCATATTCGGATTCCTCGGGCTTGTCCGAATGAATGAAGATGTAGTCGGCCGGATAGGCTTCATTTTTGGTTTTTGGTTTTACAGCACGACGGATCTTGAGTTTTCCGGGCTTATCGTAGCGTCGATCCTTGATGTTTTGGAGCGGGTAAAACGGATTGTTCAAGGTTGCCGCTGCATCAGAGTTTGTCGCGACGGTTTCGTCTTTCGCAGCCTCTTTTTTCGATAGACGGCTCAAAGTCACAGGTATTTTTGCTTTCTCGTACGGAGCAGGTGATTTGAGTTTTTTGTCGAGCTCTTCGCATTTGCCTGCGATCTCTGTTTCGGAGAGGCCTGCGTAGTCGGCAAGCACGTCAAGTTTTGGGCCTTTTTCGCCAGCAATCCTACCGGGAAATTGAATCTCTTCGGTCGTAAGCCGTTTTTGGTATTCAAGGTAGAGCGTCCCGGCTAATTCAGAATGTGGATCGGTATTCGCTGTGGGGAGAAACGTTTCACGTAGCGATAACTCGGCCGCATGTGACTCCACATTTTCGATGTTTTCGATCTCTTGGTTGTTTAGTCTTTTTCCGTGCGAATCGAAAATGGAGAGTGATTGCTCGCGATCTTTCGGTTGAGCGACATAGTATTTTTGGTCGCCGACTTGGATCGCGGTAAATCCGTTTTCTTTGATCGGATCGCGATCGCCGGTCTCCAGGGCATCTTTTTTCAGCCACTTTTTGCCGTCGTTATCTCTTCGCGCTTTGCCGCGCAGTTTTTTCCAGCCACCTTCTTTTTTCTGTTCGTCGGTGAGCTTGTCTTCTCGCGCATCCGTTTTTCCTATCCATTGATAGAGGCCGAACACGACGGAAGCGTCCTCGCCTTTGGCGTTGATGCTGATGCTTTTCTTCGTGTCGACCTTCATGAAAAGGTCTCCGGAGTTGTTTTTGTCGTCATCGTTGACGGTCTCCGCGCGCGAGTAAGTAGTAGGTGCGATTAAGGTGCTCATGACCAGCGAGGCGACGACACGCGACGCGAACAGGGAGTATTTCATAGTAGTTCTATCGGCTGAAACCTTGTTGGGGTTGAGTAGCGTCAACGAGTTGTCGAAAAACCTCAAAGATTTCGATCATTTCTAAACTCTTTTTCATCTCCAGTTCATGGGGGCTAAACAACCGTTTGATAGGGTCTTCAGGGTAGGAGATAGAGAAAATGAAAACGAAAGATATGAATCAAACGAATCAATTGGGAGGCCTGTTCGCCCTGAGTCTTAGTCTACTTTTGGTCGGGACGACCGCTCGCGCCTCAGTCACGGCGCTTTGTGATGAGACTGAAAGCAGCGTGACGAGTGAACTCGCGCATATGGAAAAAGTGAGCCCAGAGCGACTCGCTCAGTGCGAAACGGATCGAATTCCGTCGAGCCAAGAGCTTCGTGAGCAGAAAATTCGCGAGAACCAAGTTCAGCGTAAGTTGGACTGGGAACGCGGATTCATTCGCGGCTTCGGTAGCGGCGGAGTTTAATCAAAGTGTTCAACGTTCGTCGGTCGACGAGAGTGCGCCCAAGGCCTCTCGACTCGATCCGGCGCAAGGACTGAGAATGAGGGAATCCATTCAATTCCCTTTGTGATCTCCCCCCTCGATCATCAGTTCTCTTGTCCTTCCGCCCGATGGAGTCGTGAGTAAAAGACGAGCATGCTCAGGCTTGATACCGTTTCGAATACCTAAAACTGATTGCCCAATCGTAGGGCGAGTTCTCTGCCTTGGACTGATTGAGAGAGCAGTTTTTCAAATCTGAATCCTGCAGCGATGAAAGTTCGATTTGAAATATTCCACTGAGCGTCGATCGTCGAACGGAGATGCCAGCCTGGCGTGCGCCAGAGCAATCCACGTTGCAGGTAGATGGACGGATGAATTTTCAGCGATTGAATGGAAAAAATTCCACCCACTTCTGGGCCGAGCTCAAAACCGCTCTCCGGAGCTGAGTTACCCATGTTTAAATCGGCGGCAAGAAATAGATAGGCGTATTGATGGCCTAACTCCCGATTGATTCCGTATCCGACAGATGATCGCGAGTATGGGCTCGCTCGACGAGGATCAAGTAGGGACTCTCTGAGATCGGTAGAGACTCTCCAAGAGAAATGAGGATCAAACGCCAGATACGGTTGGAAGTTCTGGATTTGCACGATGGTGAGCTGTTTGAGGCGAAAGGCGTCCGGTCGGACTGAAATGCGGAGTTTCAATAGCTCCATGCCCGAATTTTTCAAGAATCCAGCGTCTGGATCCAGCAATGAGTGAAAAGTGAATCGATATCCGATCTCCATTTGTGGCGATCGATCCATTTGCGAAATCGCTCCGAGAGACCATTGGCTGGAGGGATGTGACCGGTGAGGCGCATTTGCAAGTTCAGAATCAGTTCGGAGCGCCTGGGGGGCATCGGTGACTTTTGTTCTCTGATAGATCACTTTTCGTTCGAGAGATTTCAAAGATGCATTGAGCTCCCCTTGGTGGCGATTCCTCTGATCGCTTAAGTAAAGAAGCAATGCTTGCGTAACGAGGTGGCTCGGATCGATTTTTTCTGGGTAGTTTTCTGGATCAGAAATGGCTTGGTAAAACACCTGCCGCTCTTCACGAGATAGCTGATCTAAAAAGATTCGAATCGTGTTGGTTTGCGATGGAATGATTTCGAACTGGGCGATTCTGTTTTTCTTCTCGAGTGTGCGAACCACCTGGATCGGAGGCACCTGGAAGTCCAGGCGATTCACGTCATCCATGTCTTCGAAAATTGCGGCGAACGTTCGCAGGAGGATGCCAGCGCAATTCTCATCTTTGAAGAAATAGCGGAAATGCGAGTTGTGGACGAGTTCCCATAAGTGAAAGATGAAAAGTCGCTTCTCGTCTTCGGATGTTCGAATAGTATAGAGCCAGAGGTCACGATTTTCTATGGCGCCATATTGTTCCAGGCGCTGATAGAGGGGCATGACGGAGTAGTCTCCCATGAACTTACCGGTCAATCCGCCCCACACATAGCTGACCCCGGATGTCTTTTTCGGGATCGAAGCCGCATAGTTATAGGTGAGCCAAAACCCTCGCGTTTGAACGCTCGAGGGGATCATCAAAAAAGTATGTCCCATCGCTGAGGCTGGGTTGGCTAGATATTGGGACGCATAGACCAAAACGATACTGGAGGGCGCATAGTTTTCCGTCCACTCGTCCAGTTTGGGGCAGCGAACTCGAGGACTGAGGTCCGCGTAGTGTCGCAGTACCTCGTAACGTGCTGGAAACAAGCATTGTGGATGGCTCTCGTTCTCGGGGACGACCTGGCTAAAAAAAGCGATTTCAGCAGCGAGCTCGGCCTCTGGATCCGTTGGGCCACGCTCGCGGTCTACGAAAAAAGAAAGGTTCTCTGCCCGACTTCGAAACTGGTCGCCCGACTTCTCGTAGTAAAGTAAATTGAGCCATTTTTTTGGCGGAACGATCCGGCTAGGCTCCGCATTTGCGAAAGAAACCAGGAGTGAGGATGAAAATAAGAGCAGTATAAAATGATTTCGAATTTTCATTTGACCGTAAGATTGGATACCGCTCAAACTTTATAAGCAATATTTCCACAATTGAAGGGAAAAAAATGAGAAATCTGCTCCTATTGGTGATGGTTTTCGGTTTTGGCTCGAATGCTTATGCGAATCAGTACGCTTGCGCAAAGATGGTCTATAGCAACGGTTGGTTGCGTAAATATGACTATCTCGGCAATACCTGGGGCGCGAATACACAAAAAAGCGGTGTTCTTTCGTCCATGGTTCATTCATCGATCGAAAAGACCACCTCGTCGGTCGACCCAGGGGTGAGTACCAAGAATTTCGTTTCTACCATGCAGTATACCTCCTCATGGGGTGAGTGCTCGATGTTGAATTACAACATCACTCAGCAGATGCGGGAAGACTACATTGATCAAAACATGAATGTGATCAAAACCCAGGTCGCCCTCGGAGACGGAGTGCACGTCGATTCTCTCGCGTTCGTATCTGGCTGCCATGGCTTAGATGAAGTACTTTGGAAAAACGTTTTACGTGAAAAATCGTTACAGCTTTATGATCAAGAGAACGCCAAAGGTTTCGTCAAGACTCTCGATCAAATCATTAGCCAAGAGCCTGCATTTACGGGTAAGTGCGCACTGGTGAGCGGATAGTCTGATTTTCCAGCGAACAGAGTTGAAGCGGATTGAACGGCAACGTTCAATCCGCTTTTTTTTGCGGTTTGCGAATCGGTCAGAGTCCTAACTGCTGGATTCGCTCATCTTGTTCTCGGCGCTGACCATTTTCTGGTGGAGCTTCTCGAGGTTCTCTTCTTGTTTCTTTTTGTAGTCGTCGAGGCGCGCGCGTTCGCGTTTGGAGAGTTTCTCAAATTCGACGTCGTTTTCTTTTTTTACCTTCTTGAGTTCCTCTTCGTGGGAGGCTCGGAGTCGAGAGAGAGAATCCGAATGTGAGCGACTTTCGGACGAAAGGTCGACTTCGTAGGCTTGCTTTAAGCTGTTCTTCTCCATTTTGTGGCGTTCTTCGGCCTTGGTGAGTTCGAGCCGATGCTCGTTCTCGAGTTCTTTGAGTTTGAGTTGTTGTTCGGCGCGTTTCTGGGCGACGTAGTCCGCCCATTTTTTGTCTTCCGAATAAATCTCGTTTTTAGTTGAACTCATTTCCACGGTTCTATTTTAGTCGTCGTGCCTCGTCTTGGTGAGAGGCAAATTTTGCCCAAAAATCCGGGACTTTTTTGGCGAAGAGTCCTAGAATTCTAGTCGATGAAATACCTTCACACCATGATTCGCGTCGGAGATCTGGATCGGTCGCTCCGCTTCTATACCGAGGGCCTAGGATTTCGAGTTTTGAGTCGACAGGACTATCCTGAGGATCGATTTTCGCTCGTTTTCTTGGAGGCTCCGGATGACTCCGGGCGTGGTACCCAAATCGAGCTGACGCATAACTGGGATACGGCCA
Organism: Pseudomonadota bacterium; assembly: GCA_027485695.1. Classification (GTDB taxonomy): domain Bacteria; phylum Bdellovibrionota; class UBA1018; order UBA1018; family UBA1018; genus JAIXQO01. The sequence goes on along the minus strand of JAIXQO010000002.1, from coordinate 444,871 downwards.
GTTACACCAAGGGCGATGGGTACGGGCATGTCGCGTACTCGGTGGATTCGATCGATCAAATCCAAGAGCGATTGAAAAAAACAGGTTATGATTTGAGTTGGGGTCCTGGACTCACTCCGAACGGGAAAACAAAAATGGCGTTCGTCGATGATCCAGACGGCTATGAAATCGAACTCTTGGAGTATCGCTGATTTGAGAAGTTCCCTGAAGTGGTGCATTCCGTTTTTCTTCTCGCTTGCCGCTCTCGGGGCCGATGTCGCTCAGCCGACGCCGCGTCCTTCCGGAACTATTGAACCCGATCCGCTGAAATGGGCGTTTGAAAAGCTCGATGGTTTGGATTTTGATCGCGATTTTTTGCGAGCGCTCGTAAAAGACTATCCCTACGATGACGAGAAACGAAAAAGCCTCATCTTCTTGAACCTATTTGGATTCCTAAAAAAAGCCGATTACACCGGGCACTATTCCAAGACGGCTATCCAAAAAACGACGGATTTCCTGCAGGAGCATCGAGCGACATTTGGACGCGCCTATCAGCAGTCGCAAGTAGACCCACGTGTGGTTGCAGCGCTACTCTGGGTGGAAACCAAGCATGGCAAACACTTAGGGAATGAGCCGGTCGGGGCAGCGTTTCTGACGATCATTCAAGGCGAGCATCCGTCGTTTTTGCCGCTCGCACTGGACGAACTTCGCGCGCGAGAGCCGAATCCTACTCCGGAGATGATTGAGAAAACAGTTTCTCGTCTAAAAGACAAAGCGGCCTGGGCGACTGAGGAGTTGCGCGCATACAGACGTTTGAATATGGCGCAGGGAAAGCGCGTGCTCGCGTGGAAGGGCTCGTTTGCCGGGGCTTTTGGTTACTCCCAGTTCCTGCCCTCGAGTTACGAGAAATGGGGGCGCTCAAGTCGTAAAAACAAACCGGCGGATCTCTACCGAGCCCATGATGCGATCCTGAGCGTGGCCAACTATCTTCATAAGAATGGCTGGGTGGACGAAGATCCCGTGAGTCGTCGTGAGGCGCTTTTCCATTACAATCGCGCGCAGGGATACGTCGATATCATTGAAAAGATTGCATCCGACATCAAGTGGGATTGGAAGTCGATGCCAGAGTTCCAGATCAAGAAAGCTGTGGCAAAGAAGAAGCACAATCCCGTGCCTGCCCAGGCCCCGCACCAGCCTTGAACTTCATCGGGCTTATTTCTTCTCGTTTTTGCGAAAAAGGATATCTGTCTTCGTGTTTTCCCATTCGCCGTTGATGTTGAGTCGTTTGATGGGAGGCGGAATATCCTCAATCCGTTCTAGTGCTGGATCAGCCGTGAAATGAAACGCGATTGGGGCCACGGCCAAGCTTAAGAAGAAGCTAGCGGCTCGAAGCATGAACGAATATCCACCTAAGTATTTCGGGTGCTCGGGAGTGAATCGAAACCGGAAATAGTCTTGGCGGTCGGGGACGATGACCAGAAATTCAATCTTCTTGCCGCTCTTGAGTTGTTCCCAGTTTTTGAGGATGCGTTCATCGATCATGGGAGGGACGATCAGCATCGTTCGTTCTTCGGCATCGATATCGAATACTTTTTCATTGGCCTGAGACGTTGCGGACGCTTGATATCGAATTTTCAGCCGCTGAGCGGTCACATCAATCTGCGCATCGCGGCCAAGTTGTTTTTGGCTCCAGTGATAACTGACGAGTTCTCCGTTTGCGGTGGTCGTATACGTTTCGATCGAAAGCGGTTCGCGCAGGGAGTTTTGAAAGGTCATTTCTGATTCGATTCGACCATTTTCAGTCCGTCGCTTCTTTACGACCGTAAACCAGGGTTTACCATCGGCGTTGATGACCGTAGAGGTGCCCATTCCGAGCTCTCGCCAGGGCTCTGCACCAGCAGAGGAGATCCAGGTCACAGCGATCGTGAGCATCCAAGGAAATAGGCGATTCATGGGACTAGACGATACCTGGAACTTTCGAATTTGCACACATTCCGTTAGGCTTGAAGCTAGGAGCATTTCATGGGGCATTCGCATTCATCCGATCATGATCATGTACACGGTCATGACGACCATCATCATCATGAAGTGACCTCGCTATCGTCACGATTCCTTTGGGGGATTGCCCTGAACTTGGCGTTCGTTTGCGTCGAATTCACGTACGGTAAACTTTCGAATTCCATCGCCCTGGTTGCCGACGCCGGACATAACTTGCAGGATGTGTTTTCTCTCGTGCTCTCGGGGGTTGCACTTTGGTTAGCTGAAAAACCGGCTTCGCTCAGTCGAACCTATGGCTATAAAAAAGGTACGGTGCTCTCAGCATTCCTGGGGGGACTGTTCTTGGTGCTGATCTGTGGTGGGATGATCTGGGAAGCCATCGGTCGATTCAGTCAACCTCAAGTCGTCGATTCAAGTTCCATGATGATCGTCGCTGCGATCGGAGTGGTCATCAACTTGGGGACGGCGTTTCTGTTCTTCTCTTCCAATGATCACGAGTTGAACTCCAAGAGCGCTTACCTCCACCTACTGGGCGATGCCGGAATTTCGTGCGCGGTCGTGCTGAGCGGTTTCCTGATTATGAAAACGGGTTTTGCCTGGATCGATCCGGTCGTCAGTCTGCTCGTGGCCGGGGTCATTTTGGTTGCATCGTGGCGATTGTTTCGCGAGTCGCTCCATCAGGTTACCGACGGAGTACCGACTGGAATTCACGCCGAAGAAGTAGTCAAAGGCTTGGAGTCGATCGAAAACGCTTCCTCAGTGCATCACGTGCATATCTGGAGTTTGAGTACACGCGAGATCGCGCTGACCGCTCACATTCAGGTCAAGAGTCTGGCTCATTCGCCGCAAGTGCTGGCTGCGGCTCAGGCGCTACTTCGAGATGAATTCAACATCACCCATGCAACACTGCAGATCGAGCCTCTGGATCCCAAGGTTTGCGAAAGCTGCGGATAGTATTTTTTTTCTCGGACCTTTAGCGTAAAAAAACGAATAGCGTCGTTTTCGACACGGATTGAAATCATAGGATTCTAAAATTATCTGCACTCTAGTTTCTTTGACCTCGGGCAGTTCCGTCAGAGAAAATCGATATTAATGAACTGCGTACAATGCAAAACTTCGCTATCGATGTCGACCTCCCGAAACGGAATGTCCGCGCAATGCTCCAAGTGCTCGATCACGATCGTTAGCGTCGGGCGATTACTTCAGGATTCAGACCGAGCCCAAGTGGGTTCGCTCTGGGGATACATCGCTGACGCAAAAGATTTCGAGCCTGCGAATCACCCTTGTCCAAAGTGCGACAAGCCGTTGATTCGTTTTGACCTGAGGATCGAAGCGCAATCACATCGAATCGTCGCTTGTAAGCATTGTTATACGTGCGTGCTACGGAACAATACGCACCGGGCATTTTTAGATGCGAATCCCAAAGCGCAAGAGCAGCGCTTGCTCCTGGCGCACCAGCAGCGCATTGCCGCTCAGAATCGCGACTTCGACCAAATCGATCGGGCCATGGGTTCATTGATGCGTGACATTTATGCAAGCTTTAGGAAATTCCAAGATTCATTGCCCAAGCACTTCCGCATTTTTGCCAAGGTCCTAGGGTTTTGCGCGCTCATTCGATTCTTTGGCGTAACGATCAGCCTCGGAATTATGTTTGGATTTTTGATTGCGGAGAGAATCTTTCAGAATTGGGAACGACAAATCGCCCAAACCGAAACCAAGCCACAAGATGTATTCGTTTCTCAGTCGTCGAACTCGCGCTCCGTTGCCTTACATTCGGCAAGATCCGGAACGCCGGCACGTCGCGCAGTCTGATGTTCAGCCGCGCGACGTGGGTTTCATCCCGAGAATCTTAGAGAGGCTTCTTGGCCCCGGACTTCTGAGTAGGCGTGCTGAGCGTTTTGAGTTCTTTTAGGCGTGCTTGCAGTTCCTCGGGAACGTGAGTTCCACCTGACCCCGTATATCCGTCGTAGACACCGCGCTCGTATTGTCGGTAGCAGCTCTGCGCGATCGCGGAGTGCGGCGACTCTTTCATGCAGAGCAAATAGTAGTAGTCTTTGAGTTCGAAAATACCGACGCTCTCCAATGTTTCGTACGCAAGTCCCAAGTCGTGAAGCGCAGGACCGGTGAGTTTTCCTCGGGGAAACAGACGCAGCTGCTCATGCAAGAGCGCACTGGCCCGAAGGAGATAAACTTGCGCGGATGGATCCATGCCGTATTCTTGGGTTTTTTTTGCGGAAGCGATGAGTTTCTTAGCTTCGGCATTCAGGGCTTTCTCGGTTTTTGGAAGCGATTTCGGATCCCAGTCTTGGATGGATTTCTTCCAGACCGATACTTGAGCCTTGAGATATTCCGGTAGGCGAGGGTTCGCATCTAGCTGCGTGAGGAGTGCCTGAGTCGCGGATAGGTCATTTTTCACGCGAATGCTGAGCGAGAGCGCCATTCGTGTGGATCGTTCCCAGTCCCGAATATTTTCTTCCGGGAGTTTCTGGTTGGAGAGTTGTTTCTGAAGTTCGGCGAGGGCGAGATCAAATTGGCGCGTCGATATCAGATAACTCGCGCGTTCGGCGGCGTCGAGCGCCTCGATTTTCTCGTTCCCGGAACGGCTGGAGAATTCGATGCCGCCGGAAGTGCGCGTGTGACAAGCAACGCAGTATTGGGTCATCGAAAGCACCAAATGGCGCGCGTATTCCGTATTTTTATTTTTTGCCGCCCACTGCAGGTGCTGAGCTTCTTGTTTGAAAAGCGAAGAAATCAACTCGATGCTCGGGTCGGCATCGCCTGAGGTTCCTTTGCGCTCGGAGAGTTCACTAGCGGTGGAGGAAAAACGGGCGATTTCTTTTTGGAACGACTCTTTCTTTAGAGCCTCGGCAAACCGCGGCGAGCTCGAGGACTCGTAGAGGAGGGCCTGAAGGCTGTTCTCCAGGGTACGCATGGTGATTTTCCAGCGTTCGTCACCGTGGGAGGTGCGAGGCAGCGCCAATAAACTGGTGAATACAAGGCAAGCAATCAGTGGCTTCATGAACGGGGTTCTCCTCGGCGTTTATGGGTGACGATGGTTCTCAATGATGTCCGTTTTAAATGGGTTTGGGAACCTGGGATTCACTCTGTGGACCCTCTCTTTATACTTACATCAATGAATTCTTGTAAAACCTGACCGCCGTCATACTGGGAGTTCGAAGGAGCACCTATCTTGGAAACAAGATGAGCACTCCAGTTGTCATTCCCGAGCCGTTGGAACAGTCGGCAAGCCCATGCTTGCACTGCGGAAATCCAGCTCTCGTCGGTCAGTTCTGCTGCATGGGTTGCGAAACCGTATTCGCGATCCTCCAGCAATCGGGCTTGTCCCAGTATTACAAAAGAAAAGCCGAAGGGTTTCAACTAAAGCGTGCGGCCCCGGTCGAAATTCCTGCCGCCCATTACGAAAACTGGAACAACGTCTGTGGTGAGCGACCTGAACTCTACGTCGATGGTGTGCATTGCAGTGCTTGCGTTTGGCTGATCGAGAAACTACCCGAAGTCTTGCCTGAGGTCGTTGTGTCCGCCCGGCTCGATCTTTCGAAGTCGACCGTGAAAATACAGCTTCGCCCGGAAGGCAAGATTTCGGAGATCGCGGAACGATTGGCGAGTTGGGGATATCGTCCCGAGCTGTTGAAATCCGAAGGCGAGGCGGAGCGCTTTCAGAACGACGAGAATCGACGTCGATTGATTGATCTCGGTATTGCAGGCGCACTCGCCGGCAACGTCATGCTGATGAGTATTCCGCTCTATTCCGGCGTGGGGGGCTCGTTCGAGCGGGTTTTCGAGTGGATCTCGGCGGCGCTCTCGGTGGTGTCTTTGGTATATTGCGGGCGAAGTTTGTTCGCAAACGTCCTCCATGCGTTTCGCTCCCGTCGGTTCTCAATCGACCTGCCGATCGTACTCGCATTGGTCGCAGCGTTCCTCTTCAGCGGCTTTAATCTCCTGCACGGAGTGCATTCGCTCTACTACGACTCAATGACAGCGCTGATTTTTCTTCTGCTCGCGAGTCGCTACGCGCTTGCACGCCTCCGGCAGCTGGGGCTCGGACAATCTGCATTTCGGTCCTGGATACTCAAGGACTCGGTTCTCCGAGTTGGCGATTTTTTGACGCTGAGTGATCCGAAAGAGATGGACGTGGATGTCCGACTAGTGGAGGGCCGTGGATTTGTGAGCCAGGCGTTTCTGACGGGAGAGTCCGCACCGATGCTCGTCGTTGCGGGTGATATGATTTACGCCGGCTCCCGATGGCTGGGCTCGGAGTCGAGTGCGTCCGCGAGTCGCGTGGAGGTGGTAGCAACGGGCCCCGATACGCGACTTGCAAAAATCCTTCGCGACCAAGAAGCGATTTCGAATCGCGGTCGATCCAATTTTGAGCGCGTCAATGAGACTCGCGCCTTTTGGCTCGTTTCAATCGTGCTCGTCGTCGCGTTAGGCGTGCTCGCATATTTCGGATTCAAAGGTGAATGGGAGAGTGGCTTGGTCCGCGCCATTTCACTTCTGATCGTCACCTGTCCCTGTGCTTTTGCGCTGGCGGCGCCGTTGACCCTGAGCTTGGGAATGAAACGTGCGCTCGAACAAGGTGCCGTCGTGCGCGATCCTGATTTTTTCGAGCGGTTCCTCCAAGTTCGTGATGTTTTCCTCGATAAGACCGGCACATTGACGACGGGGCACCTTCAGGTGGAAGTAAACGCTGTCCCTGGGGCGTTTCATCCAATTGTACGTGCATTGACCGCACGATCATCACATCCTGTTTCGCGTGCGATTTCCCGTCACTTAGGAGTCGGACCGATCGCCGCGATCGAACAGTTTCAAGAAATTCCCGGGTTCGGCGTTCAGGGACGGATAGACGGTCAATTTTACGGGCTATTTCGAGGGGCCGATGCCTCGGCATCACTCACGACGGTCGATTTCTTGCGAGACGACGAGTGGGTAGGTCTCTATCGATTTTCGGATGAGGTGCGAGGTGAGGCTCGTGATTTAGTTTCGCGGTTTCAGTCCCGAGGGTTCCGAGTGCATTTGCTCTCGGGTGACCAACGAGCCGCGGTCCAAAATATTGCTGACCTTCTCGGTATCCCACCCTCGCAGGCACATGCTCGACTGTCGCCCGAGGAAAAATCTCGATTGATAGAATCCAGCCAAGCATCGAGTCAGTCCAACCTCACATTGATGGTGGGCGACGGATTGAACGACGCTCTTGCACTCAAAACGGCCGATGTCTCGATCGCAGTACGCGGGGGCTTGGAGAACTCCCTGAGAGTCGCCGACGTTTATACTTTGAATCCAGGCCTCCATTCGATCTTGGCACTCGACGAGTGGGCACTTCGGGTGAGGCGCGTGCTCGGATACAATTTCCTGTTTTCTACTGCTTATAACGTTTTTTCCGGAGCGCTTGCGGTCGCGGGGCTGATGTCGCCGCTCTTGGCTGCCGTGCTGATGCCGCTTTCGGCAGTGACGGCGTTCACAGCGACCTTGATCGGATTTCGCCGGAGTCAGGAGGAACGATGGAAGTGATCTATTTCATGATTCCCGTCGCGCTTGCGCTCGGTGGTTTGTTTGTTGTCGGTTTTGTTCAAATGGTTCGCTCCGGTCAGTACGAAGATCTCGAAACGCCGGCGATCCGCATGTTGGAAAATTCAGAGGAAGAGGAAACGAAATGAAAAATCAAGAGTCAGTCGTGGAAACATTCCAATACGACGACGATATTGTCCGAAAATTCACGTTAGCGACCATTGTTTGGGGTGCGGTTGCGATGCTGGTGGGTGTATTCATCGCATTCGAGTTGGCCTATTTCCGTCTGGGTGAGGGAATTCCTTGGCTCAGTTTCGGCAGGCTTCGCCCCCTACACACGAACGCGGCAATTTTCGCATTCGCAGGCAACGCAATTTTCGCCGGGATCTACCATTCATCACAACGCTTGCTGAAAACACGCCTCGCCTGTGATCGCCTGAGTCGATTTCACTTCTGGGGTTGGCAACTGATCATTGTCTCGGCCGCGCTGACGCTGCCATTTGGGATCACCCAGAGCAAGGAATACGCTGAGCTCGAGTGGCCGATCGATATCGCGATCGCGGTCGTTTGGGTCGCTTTTGGCGTGAACTTGATCTGGACGATGGTCAAACGGCGCGAGAAACACTTATATGTCGCGCTTTGGTTCTACGTCGCGACCTTCATCACGGTAGCGGTACTACACGTCGTGAATTCGATCTCGTTACCGGTGAGTTTTCTCAAGAGCTATCCGGTCTACGCCGGCGTGACTGACGCGCTCGTGCAGTGGTGGTACGGACATAATGCCGTCGCGTTTTTCCTAACGACGCCGTTTCTGGGACTGATGTACTACTACATTCCCAAGGCCGCGAATCGTCCTGTGTACTCCTACCGATTATCAGTCATCCATTTTTGGACGCTCGTGTTTATTTACATTTGGGCAGGACCGCACCACTTGCTCAATACCGCACTTCCGGACTGGGCGCAGACCGTGGGCATGGCATTTAGTGTGATGCTCTGGATCCCTAGCTGGGGCGGCATGATCAACGGGATCCTGACGCTTCGAGGAGCCTGGCACTTGCTGCGGACCGACCCGATCATTCAGTTCTTGATCGCGGCAGCCACCTTCTACGGAATGTCCACATTCGAAGGTCCTTTGCTCTCGATCAAGTCGGTGAGTTCGCTTGCGCATTACACGGATTGGATCGTTGGTCACGTTCACTCAGGCGCGCTCGGTTGGAACGGATTCTTGGCTTTCGGCATGATCTATTACTTAGTGCCAAGACTCTGGAAAACCGAATTGCATAACTGGAACTGGGCGCGAGTCCATTTCTGGGTGGCGACGCTTGGATTGCTTCTCTACATCATCTCGATGTGGGCAGCCGGTATCACTCAAGGTCTGATGTGGCAGGGAATCGATGCCCAAGGGAAATTGCTCTATCCGGATTTCGTTCAGACGGTGGTCAAGATCGTTCCGCTCTATTGGGTACGCGCGGTAGGTGGAACCCTCTATCTCGGCGGTTTTGTGCTGATGATCGTGAACGTTTGGATCACGATCAAGAATTCAAAAGCCGAAAACCTCGCAGATACGACGGATCGATTCGCTCCATTCCGCCGTGCGGAAGCCCTTCAGATCCCGAAACTCGAGCACCGGACATTGGAGCGCATGCCGATTGTACTCACGGTGCTTGCACTCACGGCGATCTTGATTGGATCTTTTATCGAGCTTTTCCCGTTCATCACGGGTGAGCACTATATTGAGAACGCGTATTCGCTTCAATCGATCACGACGAAACCGTATACGCCGCTTCAACTCGCAGGGCGTGACATCTACATCAAAGAAGGTTGCTACCTCTGTCACTCGCAGATGATTCGTAAGACTGTTCCGGACGTGCTTCGCTACGGCAAAGCATCGACCATGGAAGAGTCACGTTATGATCGTCCATTCCTCTGGGGCTCGAAACGAACTGGACCGGATTTGGCGCGAGTGGGAGGCAAGTATCCGAACCTCTGGCACTATCGTCACTTTTTGAATCCTCGTGATGTCGTTCCACAGTCGATTATGCCGAGCTACACTTGGCTCTTTAAGAACTCGATCGACTACGCGTCGCTGAATCGCAAAATCTCGGTTCAGCGAGTGCTGGGCGTGCCTTATTCAGAACAAGAGGAGAATTTCGCTGGTGAAAATGCCAAGGCCGAGGCCGCTGTGCTTGCAGCATCACTTCGCTCGGAGAGTGGCGGTCAAATCGAAGATGATCGAGAAGTTCTCGCTCTCATTGCTTATCTCCAAGTACTGGGTCAGATGACGAGTCAGGCGGGGGGTGCAAAATGATCAAAGAAGCGCTGAGTTTTTTCCCCATGCCCCAACTTCCACTCGTTGGACTGATATTGTTCGCAGCCGTGTTTATTGGCGTCGTGCTTTGGACCGGAAGGGGCGGGGCGAAAAAACTATATGACCGAACCAGTCGTCAACCTTTGGATGGAGAATAGACGTGAGCAAGAAAAATGAACCCGTGGATACACTGATCAAGGACCACGAGTATGATGGCATTCAGGAATTCAATAATCCCGCGCCGTTTTGGTGGCAGCTGTCTTTCTATCTCTCGATCGCGTTTGCGGTCGTCTATTTCGGTTACTATGTGATGGGGCCGGGGCGCACATTAGATCAGGAGCTGACAAGCGGTCTGGAGGAGGTGCAGGCACTTCAGAAAAAAAACAACGGTCCTGACGTAACGGCGGATCAACTCTTAGCGCTTGTCAAAGACGGTCCGTCTGTTGCTCGTGGCAAAGCCGTGTTCGAAAGTAAGTGCGCGTCCTGTCACGCCGCGGACGGTGGCGGTCTCATCGGACCTAACTTGACGGATGATTACTGGATCCATGACAAAGGTGAGATTTTGGCAATCTATCGCGTGATCAAAGACGGCGTTCTCGACAAGGGCATGCCGCCTTGGGGCGCAGTGATTTCGGCCGAGGAGCTCTCGAGCGTGACCGGGTTCGTGAAATCGATTCACGGACAAAAAGTCGCCAAAGCCAAAGATCCTCAGGGCGAGAAAGTCACTCAGTAAGGAATCAGAGGCGGCCCATGGACTATCGCGATCAAATTAAAACAACGGACGTCTCAGGAAATCGAGTCAAGATTTTCCCGGCATATGTGCTTGGGCGATACCAACGCGCTCGGATGGTCGTTCAAGTTGTTTTGATTGTGCTGTTCTTGGGCCTGCCGTGGTTGAAAGTAAACGGATACCCGGTGTTGATGCTGGATATCGCGCATCGTCGATTCTTCCTGGGGGGGCAACTGTTTCTCCCTCAGGATGTACCCGGACTGTTCTGGGTATTTGCGAGTTTCGCCCTGACGGCGGCGCTAGCGTCCTCACTTTTTGGCAAAGCCTGGTGCGGCTGGGGCTGTCCGCAGACCGTGTTTACGGATTTCTTTTTTCGGCGAATCGAACGATGGATCGACGGGGACTGGATCGCACAAAAACGCTGGAGCGAGGGACCTTGGACGTTTGATCGAATTCTCAGGCATTTCGCAAAGTGGGGTATTTTTGCGATGGCCGCTCTGGTCGTTTCTCATAGTTTTTTAGCCTATTTTGTTGGCGTGGATCAGCTGGGCGAGTGGATGACTCGTTCGCCGATTGAGCATCCGACCGCGTTCATTTGGATGCTGGCGCTGGTCGGACTTTTTCTTTTCGATCTCGGCTGGTTCCGCGAGCAATTCTGTTTGATTGCCTGTCCGTATGGTCGGTTTCAGTCCATTATGATCGACAAACAGACCAAGGCGGTCTCCTACGATCGCAGTCGTTCAAATGATTGCGTCGCCTGCCGTAAATGCGTGAACGTTTGTCCGACCGGGATCGACATCCGAGACGGACTCCAGATGGAATGCATTGGTTGCACGGCTTGTATCGATGCTTGTGATTCAGTAATGGATAAACTTGGACGCGCACGTGGATTGGTGCGCTACGAAAGCGAGCTCGGACTTGCTGGCAAGCCGGGGCCCCGAGTGCCCACTCGCACCAAGATCTATGGCGCGCTTTTGATCGTCGCGCTTACGGGTTTGAGTATTCGGATGGCGACGCACGAGATTTTTCAGGTGGATGTTCTTCGCGCGACTGATTCTCCCTATCAAATCGTCGATGGGGGTTCTGGTCTGGGTACTCGACGGATCTCCAATCATTTTTGGGCTAAGCTCTACAACTTAAGTCCGAGCGACGTGACGGTCGCGCTCCAATTTCCGGAGGAACTCAAGGCTCAAGGCATAGAGTTGATCGAGCAAGACCGTTCAGCTTTGCGTCTAAAGACGGGCGAGTCAGTCACTCGTTCATTTTTCGTTATTTTTCCGGATAAACTCTTGGGTAGCCGGGGCAATCTCACCATGGATCTCTGGACGATCTGGGAGTTCGGTGCGAGCAAGAATGAACGCAAAACGGTTTCTCTCAAACTGTTGGGGCCAATTTGATGGCAACTGAACTCTATTTTCTCCTGGGAATTCTAGCTGGCAGCCTATCGGGCAGTCTTCACTGTGTCTCCATGTGCGGAGGTTTGGTGCTTGCGGCAACGGGCGGCAAGACTGGCTGGGCGTCGGTTCCCTATCATTTTTTCAGGCTATTGGGGTATTTGGCGATTGGAGCCTTGGCTGGGTATTTGGGTGACTGGCTATTGGCTTCTCGCGGTGTGCAGGGAGCGTCCATTCTATTCGCCCTCGTGATGTCGGTCGCGCTGATTGGGACAGGCGTAAAACTCATTCGAGGTCGTCCAGTAGGAGAGTTTTCGATTCCGGGGTTCTCAGGATTGTCCCGTTTTCTTTTTTCGATCGGTTCGCGGTGGAAGATGGTTCGAACACTCGGAGTTTCTGGATTTTTCTCCGCGTTTTTGCCATGTGGTTGGCTGATGACGTTTGTTTGGATTGCGATTGGAACTGGGAGCGCAGTTCGCGGCGCGGGCGTGCTCATCGCATTTTGGATCGGAACGATGCCGAGCCTCTTATTGGGGGGGCAAGGTTTGGAGTGGATTTACCGCTCGTCCCGCGGACACTCTCGACAAATTTTCGGGTGTATCCTCGTCGTGATGGGAGTTTTGTCGCTGGAGTCTAAATTCACAGGAATCTTTCGGGTAGACCCAACGAGCAGTGCGCCGATCTGTACGACACATTCGGCAGTGAGTATTGCAAACTGATTTCTTATTTCTGAAATTCAAAATAAACAAACGCCCCCTTCTGTGGCGGACAGAAAAGGGCGTTTGTTTTTGCTTGGGTCGCTGCTTGTTTTTAGTGGTGGCGAGCTTCCAGCACCGAGGCCAGCGCCATGAGTGCGTCGGTCGTCGTGAAGATTCCGACCAGTTTATGGTGGTCCACCACGAGCGCGCTCCCGATTTTTTTATCGGCCATGAGGTGTGCGACCTCGGAGAGCGAAGATTGTGGAGAGGTCAGGCAGGGTTCTTCGATGGCGACTTCCTCGACGAGGGTCTTTTCGGGGTCAACGCCGCGAATGCCAAATGCGAGTTTCAAGTCCCGGTCCGTGAGTATTCCGGCTAATGTACCGTTTTTCATCACCGGTAGATGTCTGATTTCGTGTTTAATCATCAGCGCTTGGGCGGTTTTGAGGTTTTGCTCTGCCCCAATCGAGTGGGGCGTAGTGGTCATAAATTTTTGTATCGTTGGCATCGCTTTCATATGAATTTTGCTCCTAATTCCCATCTTGGCCCCAATGGATTCTTAGCAACATGACAGGCGTCAGGTTTTGAATTAAAATGGAGGAATCCGTTCATTCCGAGGTGAAAATTCATGTCCAAGACCCCTACGAAACATCATTGCGAAAATTGCGATCAGCGCCATTTGAGCATCTTTTGTGAAGCCAAAGGGGCCTCCATTGATGCACTCGATGAATCCAAGGTCATGAGGAAGTACAAAAAGGGCGAGTACTTGTTTCACGAAGGGGACGAGCTAGACGGCCTTTATTGCATCAAAGACGGAGCAGTGAAGCTCGAGAATGAGTCCAGCGAAGGCGTGATGCATCTTTTGCATGTCGTCGAAGCCGGCGGCGTCATGGGTTACAAGGCGATACTGCATGATGGTGAGTGCCATAGCTCGGCGCGCGCAGTCAAAGACACCGAGGTCTGCTTTATCCCTAAGAATGTTTTTTTGACCATGCTCGAGCACGACCCGAAAGTCGCGATTGCGGCGATCCGTAAGCTCTCGAGCGAAGTGCACGAGCTCGAGAGCCGGCTCTGTCATGCAACCGACCTTTCAGCCGCAGAGCGTGTTGCCGAGGCGCTTCTGATCTTTCAAAACCGTTCTAAGGATCATGCCTGGAAACGCAAGGAAATCGCCGATTGGGCGGGCACGACGGAGGAGACGGTGATTCGCACGCTCGGGCAGCTCAAGAGCGAGGGAATCATCGATACCGACGGGCGTAAGATTGTGGTCCGGGATCGCAAGTTGCTGTTGGAGCGCGCCCGAATTCTGCTCTAGTCAGCGTTTTAATTTGAAGTAGGGTATCCAGCCGATTTCCAGTCCGCAAAGCCCCCGTCAGAGATGCAAACGAGCGTTTGAATTCCTTGCTGAATGAGAAACTGCGACGCGGTTTGCGCTCTTTTTCCGGCCTGACAATGTACGTAAATTCGATGATAGTTCTGGAGCTCGTTCTAAGTTCGCTCCAGTTGGCTGAGGGGGAAGTTTCGCGCCCCTGGAATGTGTCCGGCCAAGAATTCCTCTGGCTCTCGAACATCCAGGATGAGTTCGTTTTTTTCTAAGCCAGCCTGCATTCTGGTTCTGAGTTCTGGGATGCTGATCGTATTCATGGAAAACTCCTTTGATTTCGTGTGTGTATATTGTTCTTTAAATATATCTTGATTGATATATATAATCTGCAATATATTTGAAGATATCGAAAGGATATTCTTGTGAAAGGCATTGCCGTCAATAAAAAGCAGGCAGTAGAGGTGAGTAAGATTTTCAAATCGTTTTCTCACCCCGCCCGATTACTGGTGCTTTGTCGGTTGTCCGAAGGAGCTTGTACCGTTCAGGAGCTACAAGATGCGTGCGGTTTAGAGCAGGCTCCGACCTCCCAGTTTTTGGCTCGATTGAGAAAAGAGGGGCGCGTGATCGGCGAGCGCGAAGGGAATCAGGTTTTTTATTCTCTCAAGGATCCGAGGCTCGTCGAGCTGATGAAGACGCTCGCACGCCTCTATTGCCCTCCGAAAGAGTAGTTTTTATGCAAAATTCATTCGTTATTTTTTCGGTTCTCTTATTTTCGGTTTCCGCACGGGCTGATGCCAGTTTTGATACGGTTTGGAGTGCGATTTCCTCAGGGGCTCCTGCGCTTGAATCTGAGCGTCGAGAGAAAGAGGCGCTCGAGATTCAAAAATCTCGCGCAAACGCACACTGGGCGCCCAGATTGGTGGCGAGTGCGGGGGTTTTCTCCACGAATAGTCCTTCCACCACTTTGTTTTCCCAGCTCGGGGCTCGTTCGCTCCAAGCCTCGGATCTAAATCCGTCGGTGATGAATGATCCGAGTCGCGAGTGGTTTAAGCAGGGCCAGTTATCACTCGTGCTCCCAATATTCGAAGGAGGCTCGTCTCGAGCATCGGCTCAAGGCGCGGGGTATTTGCTGGAGAGTCGCGGACTGGAAGTCCAGGCCGCAGAGCGAGAGATCTATTCACAAGTCGTTCGAGATTTTGCGATTTGGTCCAATCTCAAGTCCGAAGTCCAGGCGATCTTGGAACTTCAGGCAAAACTCCAGGGCATCCTTGAACGTTATCGTTTGGCTTCGCGAGATAATCCCGTCGGTTACTCCGGTTGGCTCGGCATGAAGTCGCTCGAGAATCGACTCCAGGGCATCGTCGCCCGTGCTCAGATTGAGATGCGTGCCATTGAGATACGGCTGAGCGAGCAGAGTGGGATGCCCCAGCTCAGTGCTCAAGGCCTCCAATCGGTCGATGCGATCGGGTTCATCGATCAGAAATTTCAAGAATCCACCCGATCTAATCAAGAAGACTATCGGTCCCAGGCGTTTCGTCTCTCGGCTCGTGCTCAGGAGAGTTACGCCCAATCCGAGAAATCCCGTTGGCTGCCACAGGTCGGTATCTATGCGTCCGGTCAATGGATGCAATCCCCGCGCGATTCGGGAACTTCGTCTGAATATGGAGCCTATTTACAGTGGAGCCTGTTTGATGCTCGTCAAATCGGTGCTTATCGCCAAGCCCGACTTCATGCTCAATCAGTTCAAGCGAAATCCCAGGAGATTGCACAAAATAGTCGCGCCGAGCGTCGAGCACTCGAAAACGCAATTCCGCTGATCCGAGAGAACCTCACTCGGCTTCGGGATTCGTCCCGGTTGCTTCGGGAGCAGATCTTCGTGACCGAGCGTTTGTTTCGGACGGGCTCCGTTAATGCGCTTCAGCTTTCTGATGTTCTATCCCGTCGTGTGGATGTCATCGATCAAGAGGGGCAGCTCGTCTCAGAACTTATTCGGCAACAAGCTCAACTTTTTGTTCTCTTAGGAGGTTCCCGTGAGTGACCTCGAACACCATGAAGGAATAGCCGGGCGACTAGCGCGCGGTTTCGTTCGATCTAAGCTCACTCCAGTATTGATTGGCTCATCGTTGATTCTTGGACTGGGAGCGGTTTTCATTACCCCCAAAGAGGAAGAGCCACAAATCTCGGTCCCGATGATTGATATTCAAGTCGGGGCGCCCGGACTGGAAGCAAGCGAAGTCGAACGAAAAATCGTCGAGCCGATTGAGCGGGAGGTTTGGGGGCTCGATGGCGTCGAATACGTCTATTCGAGTAGTTGCGCTAACGGTGCGTTGATCACGGTTCGTTTCAAGGTAGGAGAGCCGATCGAACCTAGTTTAGTAAAAGTTCATCACAAAATGATGACGGTTCGATCGCTCTTGCCGCGCGAGTCGATGGAACCGATGGTGAAATCTTACTCGATCGATGACGTCCCGTTCCTGACTCTGACTTATAGTTCATCCAAACGCTCCGATTACGAACTCCGGCAGCTCATCGCACCACTCGCGCGTGAATTGTCGAGTACTTCGGATCTGAGTCGGGTTGAGCTTCTCGGCGGTCTTAAGCGAGTGGTTCGAGTGATTGCTCAGCCTGAGCAACTTGCAACACGCGGAATATCAGTGCTGTCTCTGGCCGATGCCCTCACGAAAAATGATCAACGGCTACCGGGAGACAAAACCTGGGGTCCCGACTCGGTGATGGACGTGGAAATCGGTGGACGGTTTAAGTCCGCGGACGATGTTCGCAAAGTCGCCATCGGACAACGCTCCGGACAGGTGGTTCGGGTCCGAGACGTTGCGGAAGTTCTCGATGGACCAGAAGAGCGCACTCGAGCTTCGGTCTTGTATTCGAGCGCCCAAGGCTTCAATCCGGAGCCGGCAGTCTCTGTTGTGTTTGCAAAGCGCAAAGGCACCAACGTGGTTGTTCTCACCAAAAAACTCCTCGCCCATGCCGAGATGTTTGGAAAACGGCTTCCGGACGACGTTCGTCTCTCGGTTACCCGAGACTATGGCTCAACTGCCGAAGCAAAATCTAATGAGCTCATCGAGCATCTCCTGATCGCGACGATCTCGGTTTCCATCTTGATCGCATTATTCATGGGCATCAGGGCGGCGTTTGTGGTCGCAATCGCCATTCCCGTCACGCTCGCTCTGACGCTCGCGATCTACTATTTCCTGGGCTATACGCTGAACCGGGTGACGTTATTCGCCCTGATTTTCTCGATCGGAATCTTGGTCGACGATGCGATTGTCGTCGTGGAAAATATTGAGCGTCATTTGCACTTGGACCGCAAGAAATCCATTTTTCAAGCGACCATGGATGGAGTCATCGAGGTGGGGAATCCAACGATTCTCGCGACCTTTACCGTGATTGCATCCATCTTGCCGATGGCGTTCGTTCGTGGGCTCATGGGGCCGTACATGAAACCGATTCCCGTGGGTGCGAGCCTCGCGATGATCGTATCATTGTTCGTGGCATTCATCGTTACCCCGTGGGCAGCCGTACGCTTGATGAAGCAAGAGCATCGTGGAGAAGCGGCATCAGCGGGACATTCAGATTCTAAACTCGATCGCCTCTACAAGAACGTGATGGAATGGTTATTGCGCTACAAAAAAAATGCGCTTTTGTTCGGCGGCGGTACCGGATTCCTGCTCCTAGCATCGATGTCTCTCGTTTATTTCAAGGTCGTCAAGGTCAAGATGCTCCCTTTTGACAACAAAAACGAGTTTCAGATCTTGGTGGACTATTCATCAGGGACTTCGTTAGCGGGGAGTCTCAAGCAAACTCAGACGCTGATCGACGGCTTAAAACAAGTCTCGGAAATTCAAAAGATTCAGGTCTACTCGGGAGAGGCCGCGCCGTACTCTTTTTCAGGAATGGTGAAGCATACGTTTCTGCGCGGAAGCGACGAGCAAGTCGACTTGCAGATCGTATTGAAAGACAAGTCCGATCGAAAGCGCAGCTCACACCAAATCATCGAGTCTATTCGCCCATTAGTTGCAGAGTTCGCGCGCAAAAATGGCGCGATTACGCAAGTGCTCGAGATTCCGCCGGGGCCGCCGGTTCTCGCCACCGTGCTGGCAGAAATTTATGGCCCTGACGCTGAGACTCGTGACCGTGTTGCTCGCGAGGTGAAAACCGCATTCGAGCAGGTACCGAGTGTCGTGGATCTTGATACAACACTTCGTCCGCGGCGTCCGCGCCGCATCTACGGGTTTGACTATAGTGTTGGAGGACAAGCGGGCGTCAGTGCTTCGCAAGTTTCGTATGCAGGCCGGCTGACGATGAGTGAGTCGCGGCTTGCTTCGCTTCAAGATGTATCCTCGCCTGAAGAGATCGGGGTTGTGATGTCCGTAGCTCAGTCGACCCGAAGTTCTCCGGACCCATTCCGTGGGCAATCGCTGCCGTCGTTTGAGTCTGGATCGACTTCACTGTCGAAATCGCTTCTTTCGCCGGTCGTGGTTGAGAATCGAGTCCTACATCGTAAAAACCTCAAGCCAGTCGTTTACGTCATGAGTGAATTGTCCGGTGCTGAAGAAGCGCCCGTTTATGGACTCGCTAAAATTCAGCCGCTCATTCCCTACACTCAACAAACGGCCGAGGTTCCTTGGGATACTTCGTCGGTCACGGTCAAATGGGACGGGGAGTGGTTCATCACCTATGAAGTGTTTCGAGATCTGGGGGGAGCGTTCGCAGTCGTGATGCTCCTGATTTATGTACTGGTTGTGGGATGGTTCCGGAGTTTTACAGTTCCACTCATCATCATGGCGCCGATTCCGATCAGCTTGATTGGTATTTTGCCAGGTCATGCATGGGCGGGTTTCTATTTTGGAGCACCGTCTATGATTGGATTTATAGCGGGGGCTGGAATTATTGTTCGAAACTCGATCATCCTCGTCGATTTTATTGAGCATCAACTCAAAGAAGGAATGGCGCTCAAGCAGGCCGTGATCGCTGCTGGTGTGATCAGATTCCGCCCGATGCTTTTAACTGCGGCAGCCGTCGTCGTTGGTAGCTCGGTCATGCTGATGGATCCCATTTTCCAAGGGCTCGCCGTGAGTCTGATTTTTGGTGAAATCGCCGCAACGCTGATCTCTCGTTTTGCAGTTCCAGCGCTCTATTTTTGGTTGGTCGGAAAATCTCGATACCAAGAACTCAACCCTCAAGTAACAGGAGAAGTCCCATGACGATTGAAAACACGATTCGCGCTTTCGCCGGCACGTTTATTCTCGCCAGTCTTGCACTCGCGCACTGGGTGCACCCGAATTGGTTGTGGTTCACTGCGTTCGTGGGCCTGAATCTGTTTCAATCGTCGTTCACCGGATTTTGCCCGCTCGAGACCGTCTTACGTCGTATGAAAAAAACCGCATAACAAAAGGAGTCCCTCATGTTTAAGAAAAATGTTCATCCTGTTGAAAGAATCGTCCGAATCGCAGCTGGCGTCGTGTTGACGACATTGGCGTTTGTAGGGCCGGCTAATCCCTGGTTTCTTTTGGGCTTGATCCCGCTTGCGACGGGAATCTTGGGCTGGTGCCCTCCTTACACGCTTTTGGGAGTGAGTACTTGTCCACGCAAATAGTCCGCGAAGAATAGGCGCTAGCGATCCATACAACCGCAATCACAAGTTCAGTGAAGATTGCGCGCCAAAATTCATCTTTGAGTTGGAATCAAAGACTAACGCGGCTGAGTGCCGAGAACACTTCGGAATAAGGAAAAATCTGCGCGCGGTAGAAAGTCGCGGTGTTTTCAACCGTATGGTTGTTCACGTCGAAGTTCCCGCGGAACAGAAGCGACGAAGCTGAAAAATACAATCGGTCTCTGAGGTTTGAGAGTGGGGTTGCACCGAGAAATTTTTCATCTTCGGGAAATTCTGAAAGCTCCTCAGGAGATTGTAAGGAGCGGACGGCGAGGTCTTCGATTTCTCTTCGGATCGGATGAGGTGAGAGGAGTCCAATGGAGGCGACGGGTGACATCCAGTTTTTAAAGAATAGCACCTTTTTTCCGAGCTGAACCGTTTTCGGCTCGGGTATTTCTTGGTTTCTCGAGTCAAACCAACGCTCTCGAATCGTTCCGTTTTCTGTAAACCTCTCGGAATAACAGCCATCGCAGTCTCTTGCAGAAACCTCATCAGCGATGGGTCTGATGTAGAGGGTGAGGTGATCTCGGTTGGGTTTTAGGATGGATTTTATGGATAGAGCCTCTCTGCGCGGGTCCCATCTGAGGGAGCTTTGCTCAAGAGTAGAGACAGTCACGCGATGGAGGTCGTAGGTTTGGGTGTAAAAATGGAGCCGCGGTTCAGGACCGCAATCTAGATCGACGCGATAAATTTGATTCGAGGACAATGTGATGTTCAGAACGGGGACGACCGTTCTGCGATTTCGATCCAAGCGCCCTAATCGGAGCTCCTGGTGACTACAGATCTCGCGCAAGATCGGCGGAGTGCGTGGAGCCGCTTGTACCGAGTTTGAAGTCCAGAGAAGAAGGCCCAGGGCGGCTATTGTGACCGTCGTATTCGTTTGTTTCACCGCAAGTCTCCATCGAAAAATTGTTACAGCAGAGATTGATGATGTGCTGCGGCGCGTTTCTAAGTGGTAGCGCTGCTTTTGTCAAACTTGATCCAGCAAGGTGCAATCGAGCAGTGATAATTTGGCTCTGGAATCGTGTTGGCACTGCTTGTAACGCTTCGCATTTTATTTTTTTGAATCAAAGTGAAACGCTTTGTCATTAGTAAGTTTTTCCAAAATTCTCGGGAAAATAAGGGAGATTTTCCAACTTCTATTTTTAAATGGCGCGTCAGGATGAAAGATATTTTTCTGGCATCGCGTTCGCATTGAAGCGCACAAGATCCATTTAGAAAGGAACTCTTCCGTGAAAAAGTATCAATCTGTCCTACTCTCCTGGTTGCTGGTTGCAGCACCGTCTTGGGCAGTTGCTGACCAAATTCGTTGCGAGACCCAAAGCAATGGTTACTCGTTTCAAGCAACTGCCGATGACGCCTCGAATGCTGCCTACGACGCACTTCAACAATGTCAGTCCAATACGTACACCGACAATACGGCGTGCGAAAACGCCCTTCAATGTTTCGAACTCGCTTCCGAGGCCGACGAATCCGAGTATTCCTACGAAGAGTTGCTTAATATTCTTCCGGGTTCCTGGAAGGCAAGCAATTGCTCGAACTGCTACCTTCAGGTCAGCATGTACGGCAACGAACTCTATGGTGACATGAACCCATGGAGCGTGAGCCGTTCTTACTCGGGCGGACCGCAACTGATCCAATACTTGGGTCAGAACGTGATCTTGTACCGCAACGATCAATACTACATCGAGTTTCAACCTGCAGACGGCATTCACGCGGATCAATACGGGTTGGTTCGTTTGACCAACAATGGACCAAACGTCGAAGGTGCAACGAAGCAGTTGAACTATCCGGCTCCTTTGCCGTCGGATCCTCCGATCCCTCAACCTGAACCGGCTCCATGGCCGGCTCCAACGCCATACTGTTATCCAGGATACTACTGGAGCTACACGTATGAGCAGTGCCTCCCGATCTACAATCCGACACCTCGTCCGTTCCCACGTCCGATGCCACGTCCGGATCCGTTCCCACGCCCAATGCCGCGTCCGATCCCGCGCCCAATTCCTCGACCAGTGCCGCGCCCGATCCCACGGCCCGTTCCTCGTCCGATCCCAGCACCGCGTCCAGTGCCACGCCCAATTCCAGCACCACGTCCGGTGCCGGTACCACGACCAGCACCACGCCCAGTTCCAGTTCCTCGCCCAGCGCCACGCCCAGTTCCAGTTCCGGCACCTCGTCCGGTACCACGTCCTGAGCCGCGTCCAGCTCCAGTACCGGTACCGCGTCCAGACCCACGTCCTGAACCGCGTCCAGCTCCGATTCCGGCACCACGTCCTGAGCCACGCCCAGAACCACGTCCGGTACCGCGCCCAGAGCCGCGTCCAGAACCACGCCCAGAACCACGCCCAGAGCCACGTCCTGAACCGCGCCCAGAGCCGCGTCCAGTACCACGTCCTGAGCCACGCCCAGAACCACGTCCTGAGCCACGCCCAGAACCACGTCCTGAGCCACGTCCTGAGCCACGTCCGTTCCCACGTCCTGAGCCACGCCCAGACCCACGTCCTGAGCCACGTCCTGAGCCACGTCCTGAGCCACGCCCAGCACCACGTCCTGAGCCGCGCCCAGACCCACGTCCTGAGCCACGCCCAGCACCACGTCCTGAGCCGCGCCCTAACCCAGGTGGCGGTGGTGGTGGTGGTGGTGGCGGCGGTGGCGGAGGTGGATCCCCACGTCCGAACCCACGCGGCCCACGCGGTGAAATCTCCTCGATTTCCGCAGCTTCGATTCCAGTCGTGAGCTCCGAAGCGAGTGCGCAGACTGAGTAATTTCGGTAGCTGCTAGAGATTGAAAAAAAGCAACAGGGACTCGAGTGATGCTCGGGTCCCTGTTTTATTTCGGCCAGCCAAGGCAAACTGATTTCTATGAACACAAAGTACATTTGGACGTGTTGGCTCAGTCTTGCGATTTGCTTCGCTTGTGTTGCATATGCCGGCGAGCCGCGAGTGCCGACGGAGCGCGAGTCCTCGGCGTTTTCCAGTTATCTCAAGACCAGCGGACTTCTCCGCAAAAACCACCGCCTCAAGAAACTGGTTCCCGGTGCGGGATTTCAGGTGATCTCACGCGCTTGTCGCGACGGAGACGACCTCTATTTTCTTTCTACTGAAACGGGTGCGTTGATCGAAGTGCCGCGCGGAGAATCACTCTCCGCATCGTATCCAAACGGAACGGCGGGAGCGTGGTGGATGATTTTCAAAAGAGATCCGAAGACGCGCTATTTCGAATTCATGGGCGCAGAAACGCTTCGCGGGGTCAAAGGCTCTTTGGCCATTGAATCGGGTTTGTGTCCGGATATTTCCGTTTCTACCTCCGGACTCGAATGCGGCAAATCGGGCGCAGAAGAATGCACACAGAAACTCCGTTGGGATCCGGTATTTCGCTATCAGTTGGAGCGCGCTCGCGCGGAGTAGTGTCGATCGATGCTCGATGAATTGCAGCGGCTCATCGCCGTTCAGAAAAAGATCGCTGCCTGTCGAGTCTGTCCCAAAATGGTCGGTCCACCCGTGCATGGTCCAGCCGTTCATTCCAAGATCCTTCTGGTCGGGCAAGCGCCTGGTCCGCACGAAGCAGGCAAAGGGCGCCCATTTGCGCATACTGCAGGGCAAACACTGTTTAAATGGTTCAGCGAGGCGGGCGGCGTGAGCGAAGAGCTTTTTCGCGCTCGAGTGTACATGGCTGCAGTCGCGCGTTGTTTTCCGGGCAAGGCGAGTGGTGGCGCCGATCGAGTTCCCGATGCGAGTGAGATCGCAAACTGCGGAACGCATCTTCGCCGAGAGATTGAGATCCTGAGACCCGAGCTCGTCATCGCGGTAGGGAGGATTGCGATTCAAGATATCCTGGGCGAAAAGATTTTTTCGAGACGCGCGAAACTCAACGAAGTCGTCGGTCAATCGTTCTACGTGAACTATCATGGCTGGAAAACGGAGGCGATCGCGCTTCCGCATCCGAGTGGTTTATCGTCTTGGCACAAGACGGAACCCGGCAAAACACTTCTTTGTAGTGCGCTCGCACGGATCGCGCGTCATCCGGTTTGGAATGCCACCTTCGCAGGCGATTGAAACGTTGCCCGAGTTACGCGACACTCGAACGAAATGAAAATTGCGATGCGTATTTTTGTTATGATCTGCCTGGTGGCGTCTTCTGCGCAGGCGCTCGATTTCTCGCTCCCCATGGGACAAGTCGGTTCACGCAAAACCCGCGTGCTCTATCGAGGCTCATTCCAGGGCAACGAGCACTACTCCGGTCGCACCGAAAAAACCTCCGTGTATCAGCAAGGTTTAGGCTTGGTGATTCCCGTCGCAAAAACGGCCAAAGACACATGGACCCTGTCATTGCGCGGTCAGCGGTTTGCGCTGTCAGGGGCGGCACCGCTCGCAGTCGCATCGATGATTCCGGATCGGATGTACAACGTTGGAATGGGGGTGGGTTACGCTCACCAGATTAAGACGGGACGATTTTGGGGGATGAATGCGGATTACGGCTCTGCCAGTGATCATCCATTCACGTCTACGCGAGTAAATACCATGGGTGCGACGACGATGTACGGGTGGAGCAAGAGCGCCCAAGAGCACTGGACATTGCTCGTGAACTATTCGAACAACCGTCCGTTTTTGAATAATATTCCACTGCCGGGTTTCGCTTACACCTACATTGCTTCGCCAAATTTCCGGATCACCGCCGGCGCTCCATTCGCGCTGGTCGCTTGGAAGTTCGCACCGCTCTGGAGCCTCGATTTTTTCACAATCGCGCCTTGGACCGTTCGGACTGCGATCGGCTATCAGGTCGCAGGATTTTATCAGCTATATGGCGCGGGAGAATTCGATCAGCAAATGTTCTTGAGACGTGATCGCGCTGTTCGCAAAGAGCGCTTGTTTTACGATGAGAAGAAACTCTCGATTGGATTCAAAGGACCGGTTACCCGAGAACTCGGGTTTGATTTCAATGCAGGTTATGCATTCGCGCGCTCATTCTTTGAGGCCGAACAGTATCGGGATCGACGCAAGGCGCCTCGAACTCGTCTGGACTCTGCCTGGTTTGCAGGGCTCAGTGTTTCGATGTCTTTTGGGGAGTAAAACACGGGCTCATCGGGTAAGGTGAGCGCATGGCTTGGCTCTTTGCTGACTTACTGAAGAAAATCGATCCATCTCGCCCTGATCACGCGATGGAGTTGTTCCTAGATGGTGTGACCGAAAAAGGTCTCTCGCTCTATCCGGCGCAAGAAGAAGCCATACTCGAGCTCTACTCCGGCAAGAACCTCATTTTAAATACTCCCACGGGCTCAGGTAAATCACTCGTCGCAGCGGCGGTTCATTTTCAGGCAATGTCCGAAGGCAAGAAATCCATTTACACTTGCCCGATCAAGGCGCTCGTCAACGAAAAATTCCTCGCGCTCTGCCAAGAGTTTGGACCGGACAACGTTGGAATGATTACGGGCGATGCCACCGTCAATGGTGAAGCTCCGATCATCTGCTGTACGGCCGAGATCTTGTCGAATTTCGCGCTGAGGCTCGGCGATGAGACGCCTTACGCCGATGTGATCATGGATGAGTTCCACTATTACTCGGACCGAGAACGCGGGGTCGCTTGGCAGATCCCGCTATTGACGCTGAATAAAACGCGGTTTGTTCTGTTGTCTGCGACACTCGGGGATACGACGTTTTTTGAAAAAGCACTGACCGAGCTCAATGGTCGAGAGACGGTGGTCGTTAAGTCCTCGGTTCGCCCGGTGCCGCTTGATTTTCAATACAGCGAACGCCCGCTTCATTTCAAAATCGCGGATCTCGTCGCCCAGTCGAGGGCACCGATCTATTTGGTGAACTTCACTCAGCGCGAGTGCGCCGAAGAAGCACAGAATCTTCTCAGCACGGATTTCTCCTCAAAAGACGAGAAGAAGCGCATCAACGACGAATTAGAAGGGGTCAATTTTAAAAGCCCTTACGGCAAAGACATTCAGCGGCTCCTCAAGCATGGGGTAGGCATCCATCACGCAGGGCTTCTCCCGCGTTACCGAGTGCTCGTCGAAAAACTCGCGCAAAAGGGCCTGCTGAAAGTCATCTGCGGAACGGACACCTTGGGGGTCGGGGTAAACGTCCCGATCCGTACGGTGCTTTTCACCAAACTCTGCAAGTACGACGGCCAGAAAACGACGATCCTCAGTGTTCGGGATTTCCAGCAGATCAGCGGTCGCGCTGGACGTAAGGGATTCGATGATCAGGGTACGGTAGTGGTCCAAGCCCCAGAGCACGTGATCGAAAATCTCGTCGCCGAGGAAAAAAACGCAGGCGACCCCAAGAAAGCCAAAAAATTCGTAAAACGAAAACCACCCGAAAAAGGCTTTGTACCTTGGACCAAAGACACTCTGACGAAACTCAGTCAAGGCGAGCCAGAGGCTCTGATGTCTCGATTCCAAGTCACGCACGGAATGGTCTTGAATGTTCTCTCGCGGCCGGGGACGGAAAACTGCAAACCGCTTCGTGACATCATTCGCCGCTCTCATGAGACGCCGGTGCAGAAAAAACGTCACCTGAAACACTCGTTCCAGCTTTTTCGCTCACTCCTGGATCGAGGAATTCTCGAGCTGAATCCGCTCCGCGTGCACGTGGATCTTCAGCAGGATTTTTCCTTGAACCAAGGGCTTGCGCTCTATTTGATCGATACACTTCAGTTGCTAGACCCGACGAGCGACGATCACGCACTCGATGTGTTAACGCTCGTAGAATCCATTCTGGAGAATCCGGACCTGATCCTTCGCCGTCAGGTCGATCGCCTGAAAACGATTCGCCTCCAGGAGATGAAAGAAGCCGGCATGGAATACGATGAGCGCATGGAGGAACTCGAAAAAATCGAGCACCCAAAACCGCGCCGTGAATTCATTTACGATACTTTCAATACGTTCGCGGCCGCACACCCCTGGGTGGCCGGTGACAACATCCGCCCGAAATCGATCGCGCGTGAGATGTACGAGACGTTCCAGAATTTTCACGATTATATCCGCGAGTATGGGCTTGAACGCGTCGAAGGATTGCTCCTTCGCTACTTGAGCGAAGTCTACAAGGTGCTGACCCAGACCGTCCCCGATCAATCCAAAACAGAAGAAGTCGAGCGCATCATTGAATATTTTGGTGAGATGCTAAGAGGCATTGACTCGAGTTTGCTCGATGAATGGGAACGGTTACGCGATCCAGCGGGACTCGAGGCTCGTTTGCGAGATGCCCAGGCAAAAAACGCCCGCGAAGAAGCGGCCAGGATCGAAAACGAACGGCAGCTCCGTGAAAAACGCTCAGCACGGATCGCGGTCACAAATGAAGTATTTCGCGGAATTCGCAAGCTTGCGAATCGTGACTACGCGGGCGCGGCCGAGATCCTCGGAATGGATGCGCGTCTACTCGAGGAACAAGGAAAACTCTATTTCTCGGATCACTCGGCCATTATCCTAGATACCAGAGCACGTAGTGCTCAATATTTGTTCTGTGAAGAAACGTCCGTTGGTGAGTGGCGAGTAGAATTGACTTTACAAGATCCGGACGAACACAATGATTGGATGGTTCTCGCCTTTTCTCGGTCAGATGAAAAAAATCGCCTTCGAGAAGGGTGTTTACGTCCTATTCAGAACTTTAGAGACCCCGAGTCGTCAAAGTAACGGAAAGATCGTTTGGCTCAGAAAAATCGCATTCGATTTCAACTAAATGGTGACCAATCTTTGATCGACTCTTGAATGCCGGAGTTGCTTGAACGGCTAAAGTCTCCATCTCTTTGGTGATTCGATTTCGAGACCGGTGAAGTTCAATATAACTGCAGCGATCGATCCCGAGCATTCTTGATAGTTCTTGGCAAAAAATTTCAAGATTTGATTGATCTAGAGTGCCGATCAATTTTGAATGTGCAGGAATCCGCCGTGCGAGCTCTTGATAGAGAAAGTTCGATATGCCTCGACCTCTCAAGCTTGGGTGGACCCACACCATGTCGATGTCGACTGTATTACCATTCGGTGAGCGGGTGATTTCTAGGAATGCAGCAGTATTCGTTTTCTCTGCCTCACTCAGAGGGAAAAATATCAGTTTATTCGCTAGATCTCTTGAAGCGAATCCAGTTCCCAGTGATGTCTTAAAAGGTATTCGGATGAGGTGATGGACTGGTGAGTTTGGGCTAGTTAAAAATTCGATTTCTCCGATATCACTCTCTAGAATTTCTGGATTTGAATGAACGAGTCCATCTTGTTCAAAATTTTGCATCATCGCCGAATCAGCAAAGACTAAGGCTGGTCTGTTAAATGTTGCTGACGCCAGTAGAGCGGAGAAAATTAAAAAAATGCGACTCATTCGGGCATGTCTATCATACTTTTGCTCGTTCTGAGAATTGAGCAGCTTGCATTTGTTTAGAATGAACGGTCTACAGTGCGGTCGATTCATCTCTCGAAGTTGGTTCTGTTCGATGTGTCAATTGGTTGGCTGTGGTTGGGCGATATGACGTTAATCGTTAATAGATTTCATTTGAAAAGCTTTCCTCAGGTCTCATTTCGTTCAAGCTCGCCCCCCGAAATAACGATGAGCCTATGACGTGTTCCACCTGGAATGGGAGAGGCGACGACCGTGAATCAAGCATTCTTGAATATCTTAGCCGGTGCAGTAAAACACAAAGCAAGCGACGTACATATTCACGTCGGCTCTTGCGCAGGATTTCGCATGAAAGGCGAGATGATGGAGGTCAAAAGCGCTCCATTCTCCGACGCCGACGTCCGCGACATCTGCCAATCCTTGATTCAGGCCTCGGGCGGTACGATCACTGTCGACAAACTCAAAGACTACGACGGATCTTTTGAGATCAAAGGTCTCGCACGTTTCCGTTTCAACATTTTTAAAAACCGCGGCCAGTTGGGAATCATCCTTCGGATCATTCCGGCCGTAGTTCCGTCGATTGATCAATTGAATTTGCCGCCGGTGCTGAAAACCATCGCGGGCATGCATCGTGGACTTGTACTAGTAACCGGGGCGACCGGTTCCGGCAAAAGCTCCACTCTGGCAGCGATGATCGATTACGTGAATTCCACTTGGCCGATGCACATTTTGACCATCGAGGATCCGGTTGAATTCGTACATGCCAAGAAAAAATCGCGTTTCACACAGCGCGAAGTCGGCCCGGATACGGATTCGTTCGCAGGTGCACTTAAATACGCACTTCGGCAAGATCCGGATATCATCCTCGTAGGTGAGATGCGAGATGCCGAAACAATCGGTATCGCGCTCAAGGCCGCCGAGACCGGTCACATGGTTTTCTCGACGGTTCACACGACGGATGCGATCAAAACGATCGGCCGTTTGGTCGCCGTTTTTCCTCCCGAAGAGCAACGAATGATCCGCATGCGTTTAGCGGAGAACATCACGGCTACGATCAGTCAGCGATTGATCAAGCGGGCGGATGGCAAAGGGGTCGTTGCCGCACAGGAGATCATGGTTGCGAACACCGGGATCCGTGAATGCATCGCCGACCCAAATCTTACGGGGCAGATCAACGACTACATCTCGAAGTCAAACGATGGCGAAGCAGGCGGTGGTCAGACCTTCGAGCAGCACTTGGTGAAACTCTATTCGGATGGAATCATCGACCTCGATGCCGCAAAAGAGGCCTCCACGAACCCGGCCGATTTCGAGCGCAATTTGATGTACGCGGCCCCCAGTAACGGCAAGCAACGGCCGAAAATGGAGATGGGCGGAGTCGAGCTCGAAACGGACGAAGATCGCGGAATCGCGCCTAAATCCGAAGAGAAAAAAGAATTCGAAGTTCCCGCAAGTGAGTCTGGCGTGGAGATGGAGGGCGGAGGAAACTCCGATCCATCGATTACAAAGACTGCTTCTTGATCTGAGAAGTACGAGCGCCGCCGCCGATGCCGCGGTGGCTGCCGATGCTCATTTGAATCATGGGCATGCAGCCTTTGCACAAAAACACTTGGCTGCCTTCGTGGTCTTTCCAAGAGCCGTCTTTACGATCAACCGACGTCCGGCATTTAAAACACTTCAAAGGATTCTTCGGGCCGAATGAACGGTGCAAGGTAAAGCTCATGGGGCTGACTATAGCAGAACAGCGTTATTATCGATAGATGATTTACTTAATGAGTGAGCGCGATTGAGAAGGCATTCCAGCTCGTGGAATTTGCTTGCAAGCCATATGAGCGAGTTGGCCGTTTATGAAGTGGCAAATGGCCCGATCCATTGACCAAATAGCCATGCCCAAACGGGCACGGTCGCAAGTGATATCGGAATGCCAATACCGATCATGAGGCTTGCGATTTCTCGATCAAGTCCGTACTCCTCAGCGAGGATTCCTGCAGTGATCATGGAAGCCATTGCGGATTCAACAAGTGTAATGAGGATTGAGGAATTTTTCTGTCCGAGGATCACCACGTAGAGAAGCGCAAAAAAAACCGGCATGAGCACCAGTTTGAAAACGAGACCTGCGGCTAGTGGTCTCCACTTGCGTTTAAGTAGAGCGGAGTCGATTTGAAGTTGCATGCCGACGGAAATCAATGAGAGCGGAACGAGTGTAGATCCCAGACGGTCGAGAACGGCTTCGATATCCGTCGAGAGCGGGAATGGGCGAATCAGAAATGCCGCGATCAGTGCGAGCAGTGGAGGAAACGTGAAAACTTTCTGGAGGATCGTCGAGATTGTTGGGCGGTTCCCGGAAAAGAGTGCGGCCGTGGCGACTCCCAGGGTGCTTGCGACGAAAAAAGTCCCCGGTTGATCGACGAGTACGCCGGTTCCGATGGCATCGCGCCCATAGAGTGCTTCGAGTAGCGGGAAACCGACGAACGATGTGTTGCCCAAGCCTCCGGTGAGAATGAGTGCGCCTACGGTTTTTTTAGACCAACCGAGCGATCTGCCGAGCGTGTAGAAAAAAATGCCGGCGACGATGAAATGAATCCACGCCATAGAGATCGGGTAGAGCGTACCTCCCGAGAATTCCAAACGATGCACGAGCAGCAATGTCAGAGCCGGGAGAGAGATGTAAATAACGAATCGATTAAGAACCGTGAATGATTGATCCGGAAAAATACGAAGTTTTCGGAAAACGATTCCCAGCGCGAAACAAACAAAAATCAAAATGAAACTGCTCATGGACTCGGTATGCTCCTGATCAATAGGCATCAGGATAGCAGGCGCATTCCCGGTCATGAAATATTTTTCATGATTATGTTCGGGGGTTGTTTCATATCTTAAATGAGTTGATCATTTCTTTTAGAAGGCCCACACAACATCATGAGTCAGCAAAGAATATTACTGGTCGGCGTTCCTGAAATCGAAAGCCAAGAACTCGTTGAGCTCTTCAGTAACGAGGGGTGGTTGTCCACTTTCTCCGAAGATCTCGATCGTGGTTCTCGCGAAATCGACCTGTCACCGGTCGATCTGGTGATTGCTTCCATCCATGGCGATGTCTCAGAGCAAGAGCCAGCCATTCGCGACATTAAAGCTAAGATCGGCGATTCTCCGATCGTGCTGATCGTCGACGACCCCGATTTCGATCCGGATGAGGCGGCGTATTTTGGCGTTCTGGCGGTGTTCAAGCACCCGGTGGAGGAAGCGGCCCTGATCACGGTGGTGCGCCGATTGCTCGAACCCGAGGACATCCGTCAAAAAAGAAAAAGCGATCGAATCCCGTGCGACTTTCCGATTATCCTTCGTGAAAAAGTGACCCGTCAGATGGTCACCTCTCGAGTACTCAATCTCGGGGATGGTGGCTTGTTTGTCGCACATTCGGGTGGGGATCTGCCGAAACGATTTGACACTTTTAGTTTTGCTTTCCGAATCGAACCCGAAGGGACCGAAGTCACCGGCAAAGGGGTCGTGCGTTGGGTCCAAAAGACGGTTCAGCCGCTTTTCCCGATCGGTTTCGGCATCGAGTTTTTCGAAATCGACGGGGACGGTCGAAGTGATATCGTTGATTGGATACGTACTCAGAAAAAACGAAATTCGGACGATTCTTGATCGAACGCTTGAGAATCTCGGCTATTCCGGAGAAAATGGTGGAGTGAGTTCCGAGACCATCAAAAAAATCCGATTTGATATCGCCCAGGGTAAATTTCCGAGCGACCATGAGTTCGATTCACTTTTTCCGCCGGCGATCCGCGAGCACAGTCGGATCTATTTCACGCCCGTGCAGGTCGCCTTTGAGGCGGCTCTTTTCCTCGCTTACAAAAAAGGCTGCCGCGTCCTAGATATCGGATCTGGTGCCGGCAAGTTTTGCATTTTAGGATCACTATTCACAGACGGCGCGTTCACGGGCCTGGAATCGAGGCCGGACTGGCGTAACGCGAGTGAGTCCGTGCGCATGCAGTTCGGTTTACCGCGAGTTGAATTCAAGCTAGGCGACGTCTTCGAGGAAGACTGGTCCGCCTACAATGGATTCTATCTTTTCAACCCCTTCAACACGCCAGAACGTGTGACCATTCACAAGGACGAAGAAGGTAACAATCGATCCATGCGCGAAGGTGGAGAACGTGTTCTTAAGAAACTAGAATCGATGCCTCGAGGCATCCGCGTTGCGACCTACCATGGGCTTGGCACGGAGATGCCGGACAGTTATCGTGAGCTAGACCGCATAAAAATTGCGACGGGTATTCTGGCGTTTTACGAGAAGGCTTAAATTTCCCTTGATCGAAAGCCGTCCCCGCAAGCAAAGTGTGGCCCATGACGAGTGCATCGAATCTCAACGTGGAAATCGAGTATTTGCGGGGCTTTCTCGCAGATGAATTTATGGCGTTCAACGGAGTTCGAGTGCAGATGCTGCTTCCGACGACCACGCAGCGAAGCTTAGATCTGGTTCAGGATTACGATCCAGAGTCGAGCGATGTCCATTTGAAATACGGCGTGCGCGTCCGCGCCGGATCGCGTGAGTTTTTTTTTCCAGTCTCTTGGGTCAAAGAACGTCGCATGGAACTCGTCCACTCCCAAGCACGCGAAGTGCGAGAGTACCTGGAGTGGAAATCAGGAAAAATCGATTAATCGTCAGCGTTTTCTGACGGGTCCCCATCCACCCAAAAACGTCCCGTTTCGATGTTCGCCCGAGTTCGCCGAGATTTTTCGGCGCGTTTCACGCTCTTTTCGATGCCGATTGAATGAATGCCGTACTGTTCCGCTAGCGCTAGTAAACCACCTTCTCCGCAGAATGGGTTGACGATCGTGTGATCGGGCGTTTGGGTTCGAAGGAAATTCACAACCGCTTGTGACGCTTGAAACCCCATCCCGCGCGGCCAGGTTTTTTGTCCCAGAGACGGAATGACGTCGGCGGTCGAATCGTCCATTTCTAGGCGGCGATCCCGCGAGAATGCGAGCAGATGCGAATACGCAGGTTTTCCAAATGTCGTTTGACCTGCCGGTGCTCGGCAGAACACTTTGTGAAAAAGTAAGCGGTTATTCTGCTTTTCGGCAGCCTTTTGGATCAGATAGGCTTTGTCTATCCATATGCCGTCGTGTTTAATGTCGGTTTGAAAGAAGATCGAGAATCCATCCGGAGCCGCGCGCGAGAGGATGAGTTCAGCGGTTTGAGTGAACCATGTTTGCCAGCCCTCTAGGCTGAGGGCCGGAAACTCGGAGAAATCCGGGAGTGAGGCGACAAACGATCGTCCTGGTGCTTGGACGGGTTCTTTTTGGAGCCATTCGATTGCGTCGCCGGTGATGATCGTTCTGAGCGGATTCATATTGATTTTCGTGAGATTAACGACTGAAGGAGAAAAATACCATGGTCCCACAACTGGAAATGCTAAAAACTTTGTACGCTGGTCTCGCCGAGGGGCAATTCGCTCCCGAGGTTTTCAATCGTCCGGAGAGCGTTCAATTTCAGATCGCCGGACGGGGTAAACTCGCCGGAAAATACGTGGACGAATCGGGACTGAAAAACTGGGTCTCTCGCATGAAAGAGCTCACCGGCGGCACGTACCGGATGGAGCTGCACGATCTGCTCATGAGCGATCGGCATGCGATGGCGCTGATCACGCATCGATTAGAGCGCGCCGGAAAGCCTCAAGAGTATCGGAGCGTGCATGTTTGGCGTTTCGAGGCTGGAAAGTCTATCGTCGGCTATGAGTACTTCCGCGATCAGTATCAGTTTGATGAGATCTGGAACGGATAGATCAGAATTTCGCCTGCGTGTGTCAGCCGGCCCTGTCTCGTTTTGAGGCCCAGGTCGGTTGCCGCGTTGATGCGACTGAGCGTCTTTCTGACGGCGGAGTCGTGAAGGGTCGGCAAGTATTTCGGAATGCCCCAAACTTTTTGGAAAAGCCGCTCTTTTTCCACTTCGCCCTTGGCGTATTCATTCAGACATTTTTTTGCGCGATCAGAGATGGGCATGGATTCAGCACGGGTTTTCTCACGAGAGAATCTCAGTTGAAACGGCGTGACCCAAATCGCATCTTTTGGCGTGAGTGGCGATGGATTCGGGGGTTTTACTCCACTCGCGTTTTGCTTTAACCAGAGGAGTGTTTCCTTGGACCAGAGGCTCTCGGGTGACTGGCATTTGATTTCTTCTAAGTAACGGAGCGCGCGCGGGCTTTGAAGTCGCGGCATCTCATCCCTGTTTGCGCCACAGGAGACCCAATAGTCTAATTGCGCGAGGTCTTGATAAGTGCGATCTCCCAGCCACTCCGATAACGTCCACGCGGTCTGAGCTTCGATTTTAAAGTCGAGCCCGTGAAACCGTTTGAAATCGAGCACCAAACGAACCCAGCTCAAGAGTTGATCTCGATTGGGAGTCTGACTGTTTTCTGGGATCGAAAATTGATTTTGCAGTCGGCTTTCGATGTCGACCCATCGACCTAGGCGAATCTGGAGTCTGAGTCGCGTAATTTCTAGGTAGGTAACGAGCGGTGATTTCGGAAAAAGCGTCGAGTAGAGTTCCGCACGTTTCAAGCACGTCTCGGTCATCCGGTATTCACCGAGTTCGAATGCGGATAGTGCAATCACTTGTAAAAGCGAGAACTGCGAGATCGCCGGAACATCTGATTCCTGAAGGGCTTGGTTGGCGGAGTTGATCGCCACCGCCCATTCACCGCGAAATGCCGCGAGTCGGGCTTGTTCCTCGAGTTTCTCCCAGGACTGATAATTTTTCAGTTCTTTGAGCAAGCGTTCCGCTTCTTCGATGTGCCCAGAAGAGGAGAGCGTTCGAATGAATTCGATCGATGAAGGTGCATTTGAACCGAGGATCTCTCGTGATCTTTTGAGATCGAATTCGATTTGACGAGCAAGAATCGCAATGGCGATCGACTCCTCAATCAGCGGAGGGAGGGCCGAAGCGCCCGAAGCGATCATCGTCGCGAAGCGCGAAGTTTTTTGGGAGAACTGTGGATTCACCGAACTCACGTTCAAATGCCTCCCCAGGTTTCCGGATGCAAGCACGGATAGGTTTGGGTGCTCGGCCTGACGCCATCGCCACCTGGTCTGACGCCATCGCCACCTGGCCTGACGCCATCGCCACCTGGCCTGACGCCGTCGCCGCCCGGCCTGACGCCGTCGCCGCCTGGCCTGACGCCATCGCCGCCTGGTCTGACGCCGTCGCCGCCTGGTCTGACGCCATCGCCACCTGGTCTGACGCCGTCGCCGCCTGGTCTGACGCCATCGCCGCCGGATTGTTTCCCACCCAGACGTGTTCCTAGGTAGTCGTCAATTCGACCTTCTTTTGCGAGACGGGTGAATTCGCGGCAGCCTTCAGAAGGCGAGAAGCCGCGTTCGAAATACAGTTCGATCGGACGTGGGTAGTGATTTTTTTCGGCTCGAAGCTTCTCAAATGTTGATTCGCCGATGATCTCGGCCGTTCTCTTGTATTCGCCTTTGCTAAATTCTTGATGCGCGAAACTTAAACCGGCGAGCGGAAGCACCATCAGCGGGCGACGTTTGAACTCCAATTGAATTCTGCGCAGGGCTCGGTTCGGAGAAGATACATTGCCAAGAAAATAGGCGGAACGAATCTTATTCGAAAGCTCGTAGAGTGCGCGGAACGATGGAGGGAGTCGTTTGAAATACTTGGTTCCTTCGCTTACTTCGTCCCAGCGAATATCCTCAGGCGGGGGCAGCTCATGGAGCGCTCTGAGGAGTAAGGGATGAGAGGTGTAGAGGGTATCTTTGAAAAAATGCGTTTGAGATTTCCAGAGCGCATCCAGGATGCCGTTTTGTGAGTAGAGGGTGTTGTCTAGGCCTAGAGTAAAATAGCGAAAAGGTTTTTTGGGTTGGAAATGACGTTCTTCGCCATTTCTGCGGTAGAAGTCGCGATTGAATTCACGGTCCTGGATGAACTGCGCGAAGCTCGAGTGAAGGGTGGCGAGGGATTCGTCGATATTGAGCGTATCGGCGATGCGTGCAGGTGTGAAATCGTTGCTATTCTCCCAGTGGGTGATTTTGTCTTGATAGAAGTGTTCTACCTCGTGCGCGAGTGTTGCTGCCAGGTCGAACGGTCTCTGGGATGGGTCGAACCAGACAATGCTCTGTAGGCAGTCGTATGCACCCATGATTTGATACTGATTCTTGCGAAATAGGCTCTTCTTGCGCCACTCGCCGCCCAATTCATCTCGAAGTTGAGGTGTCAGGGGACGCAGAAGGTCCATCTGAAACAAGTTCAGAGTTTCGAGGAATATGTAAGAACCCTCGAGCGAGTTCGGTAAACCGAGCGGAGCAACTAGCGCATAAACTTGGTTTGCGGTCTCTCGGCAGGTTTTAGAGAGGACCGGTGATTTCAAGAGGTCCTGAATGTCGTCGAAGATGCGATTACTTTTTTCAGCTTCGTTTTTTGGGTAAGCGTATTTGTAGTCTGTTCGTATCGTTTGCTGAATACGTTCGAGCGCCTTGAGGCAGGTTTCGGTGTCTACGTAGATTTTGATCTCGTCGAGATTGCTCGTGACATAGATCGGCATCTGCATTCGGAATGCGAATGGGCGATCAGTCGTGTGGTGGAGTGCTGGGTTCATGGGTCTAGGTTTTTCAGCGAAGGCTGGCCCGGAGGAAACCACTCCAGTGACGAAGAGCGCAGCGATGAAGTGAAAATTCCGCATAAACATAGCGACGGATTCTAACGTCTCCGGTTTCGCCTTGCTAGGGTTTCTCGAGGGATGTGCGAAAAAATACATATAAATCATGTATATGTGAGAGTCGCTTGTACAAGGCTTAGACAGTGGGTGGGTTAAAACGCATTTGCGAAAAACGGCACCGACATGTCACAAAACGGTTCTCGCGCTTAGGCCAAGGCGGGGCTATAAATCGCCGATCAAAGGCAAGTCGCTTCACGGAGGCGATGAGTCTGTGAGTCGAATCCGGAAGAATGAGGTACGCGGGGTACTTTTTCTTCCGGATTTTTTCTTGGGCGAGCCCGTATTCTGGGTGACAATGATGCCCATGTCGCCACCGCTTCGCCTCTTCATCGATGATCTCTGGCTGAGTCCCTACACCTACAGCGTCCACACGGCGCTCCTTGAGAAAAAAATGGGTTTTACCCTGGAGCACGTGGGTTTTGAGCAGGGCAAGAGTCTGTCGCCGTCGTTTCGCGAGCGCGCCCCCACGGAACTCATTCCACTTCTCGAAGAGGGCAGTTTCGTTTTGGCAGAGTCTCTGGCAATCCTCGAATACATCGAAGAGCGGTATCCGAGTCCGGATTTCCCTTCGATCCTGCCGCGAGATTTCCACGAACGAGGACATGCCCGAATGCTCCTGAGCTGGTACCGCTCCGGGATGAAAGCCCTCCGTGATGAGCGATCGACGGAGACTATTTTTTACCCGGAACTCAGGGCTAAACAGCCGCTCTCGAGCGATGCTCAGGACGAAGTAACCGAATGGTTGAGTTTCCTCTCGAAGACCGGCGCGATTCAACGGGGTACTTTGTTCTCGGAATGGTCGATCGCAGACGCAGAGACGGCGCTCATGCTTCAGCGCCTCTTAAAAAACGGCGACCGCGTGCCCTCTGAGTGGCGAGATTACGCCGAACTTCAGTGGGGTAGAGCCTCAGTACGTCCTTTCGTCGAGCATTCACGCAAACCTTTTCGTTCTTACTACCGGTAGAAAAATTCTATGCAGCTGATTCGTCGATTGTCGGGACATCTCTATTTTTGGGTTCTCATCGGAATTGTGGTGGGCGGACTGATTGGTACGTTTTACCCGTCGGTTGGAACGCAGCTCAAGCCGCTCGGTGACGGATTCATCTCGCTGATCAAGATGCTGATCGGTCCAGTGATTTTCTGCACGGTTGTGCTCGGGATTGCGGGCGCCGGTGACATGAAAAAAGTGGGTCGAGTAGGCGGTAAGGCGCTCATTTATTTCGAGATCGTATCGACGTTCGCGCTCATCATCGGCCTGCTGGTCGCCAATGGTTTACGTCCAGGTGAGGGGTTTTCAGTAGATCCGGCGAGTCTTCAGGTGGAGGCGGTCGAAGGCTACGCCAAGCGTGCGGCCGATCAGTCGACGGTTGAGTTCATTTTGCACGTGATTCCAAAAACCTTCTTAGATGCGTTCAGTGGGAATGGGGATTTGCTGCAGGTACTGCTGGTCGCGATACTTTTTGGCTATTCGATGAACCGAATGGGTGCAAAGGGTTCGCCCGTGCATCAATTCATCGAGTCCGCCTCGCATATTTTCTTCGGGATGGTGAACTCGGTGATGCGTCTAGCGCCCATAGGGGCCGGTGGCGCAATGGCGTTCACGCTCGGTAAGTACGGAGTGGAGTCGTTGTCGTCGCTCGCGTACTTGATGTTCTGTTTCTATCTGACGTGCGCACTGTTTATTCTTGTCGTGCTGGGACTCATTGCGCGTTTCACGGGATTCAGCATTTTTCAATTCATCCGCTACATTCGAGAAGAGCTACTGACCGTGCTCGGCACTTCGTCCTCGGAGAGCGCGCTCATTCCGCTGATGAGTAAACTCGAGAAACTCGGCTGTCCGAGGTCGGTCGTGGGATTGGTTGTCCCGTCGGGCTATTCGTTTAATTTGGATGGCACGAACATCTACCTGACGTTGACGGCGATCTTCATCGCACAAGCCATGGGGGTTCCGCTTACGCTCAAGGATCAGCTGACGATCATCGGTGTGGCGATGCTCACTTCCAAGGGAGCGTCCGGTGTCACGGGCGCTGGTTTCGTGACCCTGGCTGCGACACTAGCCGTTGTTCCTAAGGTGCCGCTTGCGGGCTTGGCAATTGTGCTCGGGATCGATCGATTTATGTCCGAAGCGCGATCGCTCACGAATTTCATCGGAAACGGAGTCGCGACGCTTGTAGTATCTGCTTGGGAAGGTGAACTCGATCGCGAAACGCTCGCGCGTGAACTCAAGCGCGGGTCAAGCGATGAGAGCGTCGTTTAGAACCGTTGAAGTGCGGAAAGTATCACGTCGAAATGGGCTTGTTCCGGTAAAATGACGTCGAGTTCGGATTCCGTCGCGTTTTCGCCGTGATCTTCGGTCATATAAACGATCGGTGTCTGCTGGAGCTGTTCGTGTTCACGGATCACGATTTGTAGCTCGCGAGCGTCCATGGATTCGAACGCCAGGCAGGCGAGGATCACGTCCGGGCGATGTTCCAAGGCTGCTTCGATGCAGTAGTCACCGGGAGGCGCTGTATGCACCTCGAAATGAGGGCGAAACCGCTCCTCGTAGCGTTCTAGTTTTTCCCAGTCGTCCATGATGATGAGTAGTCGAGTCACTCATCTATGATATTCCGCTCTATGATCCGGGATCAAGAAGCGGAATATTTCATGACGTTATTTTCTTTGTCTAAAACTTGCGAGGTAGAAATCCGTACGCAATCGCGTCGCGAGATTGACGGATGTGCGATTGATTTCGTCCGTCTGGGTTCACAACACCGCTATCTGGGAAATAGGTCTGATTCGCAGCGAGTAGGAATGCACGGGTTTGGCGGGCCGCCGCCTGAAAATAGCCCATTCCCGTGTTTTGTTCGGCCCAAGAGGTGCTGAGGGAGAGGACGTCGACACGTTCACGGGCGTATTGATTGAGGACGCGAGGATCGTACACGTCGGCGCAGATCAGTAGGCCGAATTTTCCGGCCGGAGTCATGAATGTCACGATTCGATTTCCTGCGGAGAGGTAGTCGCCCTCTTTTTGGTAGAGATTTTGTTTTGCGTAGTTCGCGACGATGCGGCCATTCGGGTCGATCACGATGGCGCTATTGAAATACGCGTCCGATGGTTCGCGCGTAGCGAGACCGAACTGAATCCATACGCGCAGTTCGCGAGCGAGGCGTGCGATGTAGTCAGTCGAGGGACCAGGAATCGATTCGACGAAGGGGCGCACGTCTTCGCGGTTGCGGAAGTTATCATCGGCCGAAGGGAGTTCCGGGATATCCGGGTAACCGGTGACGGCGAACTCGGAGAGCGAAATGTACTCGGCACGCTGAGAAGCGGCGGCACGAATGCGGACCTCCATGTCTTGGAGATTTCTCAGTCGGTAAGCGTCGACTTGAGCGGGCGATGCTCCCAGGGGAGCGGATCCGCGTGGGTTCCATTGCACAACGGCGACTTTGAAAAAACGGTCGGCCGGG
This sequence comes from Pseudomonadota bacterium, assembly GCA_027485695.1. Classification (GTDB taxonomy): domain Bacteria; phylum Bdellovibrionota; class UBA1018; order UBA1018; family UBA1018; genus JAIXQO01. The sequence continues at coordinate 404,732 of JAIXQO010000002.1, read as the reverse complement.
AAGTTTCCTTGTGGCCCGAAGAACTCTCGAATTGGACGCAGAGGTGGCTCGTCTTCGGCGTGAGCCGGAGACAAAACGAGAGAAAGGCCGAGAATCCAGGGGGCGAAACAGCGAAGGAATGGAGTCATGACGCGCCTTATAAATTATTTTAGTGAGAGATCAAGGTTGAACTGCCCAGCGCACCATCGACTGAAGCACGTCGTAGTCGAGTCCATCCGTATCCATGGAGGTGATTTGGTAATAATCTCGCCAAGCTGTCGGTGCTTCCGGGTGAAATGCGGTGACGTATACTCGACCGTTTCCTACGGTTTTACGAAGCGCGGCGACTTCACCGCCTGGATATCGAGAGACGATATCGGCGTCCAAGGGCGCCTGCGGGAAAACCGGGCCCACTTCCCAGTAGAGATCCCGATTCTGTCCGTGCACTTGGGTTGGAAAAATGGTCGCGATCGGAATGCGTCCGTCCGAGCGACGGGTCGGGCGATAGAGTGCCGCATGTCCTGAGAGAAATCCGAGGCCCGGCCGACGAAATCCCCAACCGTAGGTTTCACTGGCGAGAAAGGCTCCTGCGCAGATTCCGATGTAGCGTCCTCCGGTGCGGACATAGTTTTTGATCAAGTCTTTCAAAACCGGATTCATGGCTGCGTTTTGATCTTCGACCAGTCCGCCGGGTTGCAACCAGAGAGCGACACCGAGAAATATCGTTGGATCGGTCGCATCGGGCCCAACAAACCGGACGTCGTAACCCATTTGACGAAGGATCGCGGCGGGCGATTCAAAGCACCCACCCGTACAGGCTCCAGGACCCCGATAAATCAGGGCGACCGGACGGGGAGAGGCCGAAGCGATGGGAGATAGGGCCAAGGATGCAAGAAGCAAAACGGGTAGGGACCAGTTCTTCATCGCTCGAAAATAACACGCGTATTTTAATTGTTGTGTAGCGTAAAAATGGAAGGCTAAATTTTTTTCTCATTTCATGGCGAGCGCGCCCAGTGTTCGAATTCCGCGCTCAATTTGCGGAGTGAACGGAAACGCGAAATTCATGCGAATACAGGACTGAAATGCGCCTTGTGGTGAGAAAAGCACGCCCGATGCGATGTTGATTCGTTTCTCAAGTGCTCGCCTCTGCAGGGAACGCGAGTCGATCTCTCCCGGTAGTTGCACCCAGAGTACGTAGCCGCCGGCGGGCCTGGAGACTCGAGTGCCTTCGGGAAACGACTGGATGATGGTCGATGTGTAGAGGCCGAGCAGACGTTGGTACTCTCGGGTGACTCGGGCGAGATGCCGCTCGTAGAATCCGTCTTTGAGAAAAAGCGCGAGTGTCTCTTCGGCAAGCGTGCTGACGCCGGATGAAACAGTCGATTTTTGTGCGAAGAGTGCTTCGTGGTGCCGTGAATTCAAAAGGTATCCCGCGCGAACACTGGGTGAAATCGTCTTGGAAAACGACCCGCAGAGAATGACAGAATCGTCGGGATCGAATGCCTTGAGCGGTTTGGGGCGTCGATCCGCGAACGAGAGGTCCGCATAGACTTCGTCCTCGATGAGTGTGATCCCAGTTTTCCGGGCGGCGAGGACGAGTTCCTTTTTTCGATCATCGCTCATCGCAATCCCGAGTGGGTTGGAGTGATTCGGAACGAGAACCGCGGCCTTGAGGCGTGAACCGATCTTGCGTTTTGCGCGGGCGAGCTCCTCTGGATCGAGGCCATCGGTCGGATGCAAAGGTGCTTCGTATATTCCGTAGCCCATCGTGCGAACCAGTTGGATGATACCGAAATAGGTGGGGGACTCCAGGAGCACGACGTCTCCCGGGTTCGCGACCGCTCGAAGTGCAAGCCCGATCGACTCGGTCGCGCCGCTGGTCGAGATCGCGTCTTTCCATTCGCTTTCGACCTGAAGCTTGCGGTAACGCGACGAAACTGCGCGGCGGAACGCGATTGTGCCCGGCGGATAGATGTAATCCGAGAGCGTCGTAGGCTCTTCACGAAGCACTTGCTTCAGAACCCGCTCCACCTGTGCGTTTGGGAAAAATTCGGCTGCAGGAGTCGCAATTCCGAGTGGCAAGATCTTAGGGTCGTAGATCGCTTGTCGGAGCGCGTGAATGAGTTCTTCGGGAGACGGATCCTCCGGTGGGAGATACACGGACTCCACGTCTGATTCAGGCGTTGGTGTCTCTGCGCGTGGGGCGGAGACGAAATAGCCAGAGCGAGGGCGAGGTTCGATGAGTCCACGCTCCTCAAGCCAAGCGTAGGCCTCCACTACCGTTCCCGGGCTCAGACCATGGGCATCGCTCTGGACGCGGATGGAGGGGAGTCGCTCTCCGTAGCGGAGGGTGCCTGAGCGGATTTGATTTTCAAGTTCCAGGGCTAAGTTCTCGTAGAGATTCATATTCATCGCTCCGTAGTTCTACTGAGTAGATAGAATAATATCTGTATGAGTGAAATGGTAAAAATAATAATCTGTACCATTCATAAGGGGCAGCCTCTGTATCTGTCTGGAAGTAGCCAGAAGTAGTAATTTACGGGTATGAACCTGCTTCTAGCCGCGATCTGCGTTCTCTTATTCAGTGCCACCGCCCCAGCTACTCGATTGGCAGCGCTCGTGTTTCCTGCCGAGTCGGTTGCGATCCTCAGGCTTTTGATCGCAGGTACCGTCGCTCTCATCACGATTGGTGTGTTTGACCGCAAGCTCCCACCGAGGCGGGTGATCGGACCACTATTAATCACGTCGTTTGGCTCGGTGATCGGTTTCTCGTTTCTGATCGCTTGGGCGATGAAACTGACCTCCGGCACTCATGGAGCGATCGGCATGGCAACCATTCCGGCGTTCACAGCTGCCTACGCCTCCATTCGTGACCGCAGGAATCCCGGCGTGCGTTTCTGGATTTTCGCGGGAATCGGAACCCTCTCGGCGCTCGGTTTTTTCGTTTCTCGAGGAGCGCAGGAATTCAATTTCGGAGACGTCTTGATCGGGCTCTCTTGTATGGTGAGTGCCTTAGGATACGTCGAAGGTGGTCGACTGAGTCGTGAGTTTGGCGGACGTCGGGTGATGAGCTGGGCGATCTTGTTCGCGCTCCCTTGGATCATTGCAGCAGCGTTCGTTGTTTTCTCCCGCTCTCCGCTGCCGTCGATTGATGCCGCGCCTCAGGCTTGGGGATCCGTTCTCTACCTCGGGGTCGTGAGCCAGACGCTCGGCATGTTCCTCTGGTATCGAGTGCTGGCGCGCGGCCCGATGGAGAAAATCGCGCTCGTGCAGCTGGCACAGCCCTTTCTGGCGCTTTTGCTCGCGTCTCACTTACTGGATGAACACCTCGAGCCAAGTGCGCTCATTGCCGCAACCCTAGTCGTTGGCTCCATTTTCGGCGCGAACCGATCGCAGAAAGAAACGAAACCTGCCCCGGAGTTTTCAGCTGTTAACTCGACATTGAGTCGGATTCGGGGAGGAGCGCGAGCAGCATTTCGGTCACCGCTTCTCGATCCACGACGAGAAAAGCTTTCAAGCCTTTTTCGATCCCGTAAAGCTCCTGACCCAGCTCAGCGCTCGAAAGATCCAGTCTGATTCCCAAAACGCGATCGCCGTGGTGAAAAAGCAGCGTCTCGCAGCCGCGGTAGAAACGCTCGGATCCATCATTCGTGAAAACGAGGAGTCGAGAAACGCGCTTCGCGAGGGGCGTGCCCGATTTCTCAGAGGTGACGATCAATCCATTTTTCTCGGTGATGAGATAAGGTTCGATTTGGTCGAGGCCCTTTTCAATCTGTTTCCGGCCAGCCGCGTTTCGAACGCACGTAATGAACGCTGTCGTCGGTGTCAGGTGCGAAACCGGGATTCGTCCTCGCGACCAGATCGGTTTGAGGTCCTGAGCGAGGATAGCTTCGATCTCGGCACGGCGAGGATCGGCTTCGATTTTTCGAGGAAGATGGAATTCGATTTTCTGCATGAGATGGGCAAACTTATAGCTTATTTCGCCCAAATACTCCCGCGACTTTTCAGGTAAGCGAAGTAGCGCTCGTTGAAATTCGGAATCATGGAGTTTTTCACTTCGGGAGTCGCGACGAGTGCTTTTGCCCAGGCGTGGGTCTTCGGGAATTTCTTCCACTCAGGAGCTTGGTCCACACCGGGGAGTAGGAGCATGCGAACGAATCCGGGAGCAAACGCCGTATCCACCAGGGAGAAACCCTGGGGCGAGAAGAACTTTCCACCCGACACACCTTTTTCGATCGCTGGAAACAGATCCCAGACTTCGCGGAGTGCTTCGTCCCGTTCTGCAGCGGTCTGAGCGATTTGAACGCCATAGAGTGAGCCGAGGAGTTCAGAGCTGACCTCGACCCAGGCGCGCTCGCGGGCCCGCGTGAGAGGGTCTTCAGAAACCAGTCGAGGCGGAGAAATTTCATCGATGTATTCATTGATGATCGCTGATTCAAAAAGCACAGTCGGCTCTGACTCCGGGGTATCTCGGACCAAGAGGAGGGGGACCTTGCCCAGTGGTGACATTTGGTCAAACCATTCAGGGGTTTGTTCCAAGTCAATGAACGTGATTTTGTGTTCGATCTTCTTGTGCAGGAGCGTGATGACAGAACGCTGAACATAAGGGCAGATATCGAAGCTCACGAGCTCAAAATAAGGAAGTTTGTTCATAGCGGATTCTCCTGAAGTGGCTTGAGAGTACCGGCGGTAATTCTCATTCACAAGAACCCAAGTCCTGTGAGAGAACAAGGCCAAGGATTTTTGGTTCAAACCCACTCTCGCTCTCCTGGGGTTTGATTCGGCGCCAAAATCCGGTGAGAGCGAATCCTCTTTTGATCTGAAATCAGGAATCGCTCATGAATGCGCTCTCTCCTTTTGTTTTACATTCCCTTCGGTATTCGCTCAGTCTCGCGAAAAGCGCGGTCTTAAGCGGCAACCATCCTTTTGGTGCCGTTCTGTGTTTGGATGGCGAGATCGTTGCCCAAGCGCAGAATACTGTTCTTACGGATCGAGATGTCACTCGCCATGCGGAGCTCAATCTGGTCTCGCAGGCTACACGTCGGTTTTCACAGGAGCAGCTCGCGCGATCGACCTTGGTTTCTAGCACTGAGCCTTGCGCGATGTGTGCGGGCGCGATCTATTGGGCGGGCATCGGCGAAGTGGTCTACGGATGTTCGTCGCAAGTGCTCGAGTCTATCGCCCGCGGTGGGTGGGCAAATTCGATCGAAACCCTCTATTTATCCGCTCAAAATGCACCGCGTGTTTCCGGACCTCACCTGGAATCTGAAGCCGAAGCCGTGCACCGAGATTTTTGGTGATCAAGACTTTGAACTCATCACAATCGGGTGTTTAATCTCTGATATGAGCAAAAGTTTCGGACAATCCGACTTAGGTATCAGTAGCTACGTCGAAAATCTCACGAGCCCTGAGGCTGACCCGATCTGGAAAAGGATTCGCCAGTCTGCGGCCGATGCCGGTATGCCGAGCATTCATGTCGGGGAGATGGATGGCCAACACTTAGAGGTACTCTCGCGAGCATTAAAACCTCAGAAGGTGGTTGAGATCGGAACGCTCGCCGGTTACTCGGGAATTCGATTGCTTCGTGGGATGAACGCGAGTGGCATGCTCTATACTTTTGAGTTCTCGCGGATGCATGCCGAGGTGGCACGCAGGAATTTTGTAAATGCTGGGGTCGCAGAGCGGACAAAAATTTATGTCGGCCCCGCGATCGAGCAACTTCCTCAGATCGAGAAATACGGACCGTTTGATCTCGTTTTCATCGATGCGGATAAAACGAGCTATCCGGCCTATCTGGAATGGACGATCAAAAATCTGCGCTCAGGAGGAGTGCTGCTCGCGGACAATGTGTTTGGATGGGGTGGGATCGCAGAGAATATGGCAACCGACCCGGAAACCATCGCCTCGGTCGAGGCGCTTCGAAAATTCAATGCGCGAGTCGTCGAGAGCGGGCAGTTTACGACCACATTTCTCCCCACCGCCGAAGGACTGCTTTTCGCGGTGAAAAATTAAAAGGATCATCCATGGATAAACTCATTTGCATCGGTAAAAACTACCTCGATCACGCCAAGGAACTCGGCGACGCCGTACCGGAAATGCCGGTGATTTTTTTGAAACCACCGTCGATCTTAAAGCGCGTGAACCGCGAGGGCGACATGATTCAGGTCAAGCTCCCAGAAGGTCGAGGCTCCATTCATCATGAATGCGAGATTGTTGTTCGCTTGGACGCGGCTGGCGCGATCGACGCTGTGACGCTGGGACTTGATATGACGCTTCGTGAAGTTCAAGCCGGACTTAAGAAAAACGGGCATCCTTGGGAAGTGAGCAAGGTGTTCGATGGCTCGGCCATCTTAGGTGCATGGATTCCGATTTCGGAGTTTACTGGATACTTGGATGAGCCTTTTGAGTTTTCTGTGAACGGCGTTGTTCGCCAGTCTGCGTGCGGAAGCGAAATGAGATTGTCTCCGCAAGCGTGCATCGAATACGCAAAAACATTTTTCCCGATCATTGTGGGGGATGCGATTTTCACGGGTACTCCGGCAGGAGTGGGGCCGGTCGTTGCGGGTGATGAAGGTGTGCTGCGCTGGCGGGGAAAAGAATTGTTTCGGGTGAATTGGAAGTGAACGAGTCAACCGTGATGCGGAACCCACCGAGATCCTTCATAGAAATCTCTGAGGGTTCCGCAAAAAAAGTCCGATCCAAATCCTACTTTTCCGCTCTCAAAGAGAAAAACTGATTCGAAAATCCAAGCGATTCGTAAGTTCTCCAGTGGATATTTCTCGAATCAACCCAAGATGCGGTATTTTTTGAATAGTACAGTCTGGTGAGCCTTTGGGCGACTACGGCAGGGTTCTCAACACCTAAAATGAGTTGCAGGTGTTGCGGCAGATTCTTTTGGTAAGCGAGCAGGTCGATCGTGAGTCTGAGTAGCCACTCATGGTGATAGAGTGCCGCGGCTTGAACCGGAGACTTCTTATTCAGTAAGTCGAACAGTCGTTGATCGATGTTTACTATGGCACTCCGGTAAGAGATCTGTTGCTGGTTTGCGATCTGGAGAATCAAGCAATCGCTTGGCTGAAAAACGGCGATTGCTGGATCTCCCAGTGCTACGACGCCACGATTGACGAAATTGAATTGAGAGAGTGGTAGCACTCGTTTCGTTCCAAAACCGGCTTCATAGGAGCCTTCATAGTGATCTGACCGCCATTTTTTTGAGGTCACGAGTCGCAATGGAGAGTAGTTGATATCAAAGTCCTCTTCGGTTTTTTCTACCTCAGAGATGATTTTCAAGTAGTCCGTTTCACGGGTCTCGAATAGTTCGTTTCCGAGTGGGGATGGGGCGATCAAATCGTAGAGATCAATATCCTTAATGTCCTCCAGTGCGCCAGGAATGAGCGTGAATGGGTCTTTCTGCGCATAGGTCGGGCGGCCAAGATTTTCGAGCAGCATTTTCTCGACGTCATTCTTGATGCTCATCGTTTTGAAGCAAGCTTGAACGACGCCGCCATGTCCAGCGCGACCGCCTTCGAGCGCGCGAAGGCTTTTGGCGGCGGCGTTTTGAGCCATGGGGAGCGTTGAGTATAGGGCGAGAGCAAAAACGAACAATAGCTTCTTTTTCATAGGGACTGCCTTTCAGGGGTTGTTTTGCGAGGTTTTTGAACAGGAATTTTTTCGGGTTGAGGAGGGCTGAAACTCACGGGATAGAGCGAAACGCCGAGGTGATAAACTTCGCCGCCAGTGGTCTTGGTGGTGACACCTAGAAACGCGTTCAGCTCTTCTTGGAACTTTTGGATCATTTTTTTTGCGATGGGTATTTTGGCCGGGTCAATCGCCATGGTCATCGATGTTTGACTGCGTTTTTCAAAAGGGATCTCCTCCAAGGCTTGCACGCCTTTTTCCAAAATCTGCTTCTGAAGATTTCGAAACGCCGCCGCACTGAAATCATTCGCGAGTGTCGAGGTATAGCCTCCCGAACGGTCGACGATTTTTCCGTCTTTGGTTTCTTCGATCATGCCAAGGGTCTTGAGGCGTTCCACGGCGAGACGTGCTTCGGTCGGTGTGATCCGGAGAGCGCGCGCGATCCAGTGTACGGAGCTCTTAAAGTGAGGTAGCGCGATCAGTTCCAGTATCGCGTAGTGGTACCAGTCGGAGATCATCTGAAACGAGTCGATCGAGATCGTGGGGTAGTCTCCGCTCGATTGAATCGCATCGGTGCGGGGCTGAGTTTTTGCGTTGGATCGAAGTGCTTGAGACGCGAAAACGTCGACCCGCGTGGGGTCCAGTCCGAGCTTAATGCCGATTCGGCGGATGGCTCGGGATTTCAGGGTTCGAGTGCCTTTGAAAACCTTGCTGAGAGTGGAGAGGTCAGTCTCGATCAATCGTGCAAATGCGGCTAGGCGATAGCTTGGGTTTTTGCGGCAACGGAACGCGAAATCGTTTTTCAGGTAAGCGACGAAATCACTGTCTCTTGCCTGAGGGGCGTCTCGAGTTTTCCGTAAAGGCGAATCCAGTTTCATGACTGGATATATAAAGGTGGATGAATAAACCGGCAATGGTTTCACCCAGTTTAACTGGGCAAAAAAATCAAAGTGTTTTCAAGTGGTTAGCCTTAGAAAAGAAAAGATTTGCCCAGAAAATCCTGATCCGAAATGAGGACCGATAGAGTCTTACCGGGAACCGACCGCCGTCTCTCTATTTTTGAAGAACCGATTTGCGGGCGTGAATGCTGGCAATGTCGCGTCGGTCGGAGCCCAGAGCTCACCGACGATTTTCCAGCTGTAATCGCCCACTTTTTTCAAGAAGAGCGTCTTCTTGCCCAAGTCATTGATGTGGTCAGATTTGTAGTCTTGCTGGAAATACGCCACGGCGTAGTTCGGTGCGGTCACGATCGAGAGGTGGTCGAACTGAATCGTCGGTTTGTCCGATTTCGAGAAGATCGCTTTCTTGTAGGCACGGTAAGCTTGATAGCTGCCTTTTTTCGCGTCATAGAACGAAGAGTCATACGCATCGATGTAGCGGTCGAAATCTTTGTCTTGCCAGGCTTTCATCCAGGTTTTGATCGCGCCTTCGATGTCCCGGCGGGTGCGTTCCCAGGTGGATTTCGTGAGGTAGTTCGCTTCCTGGGTCACGATGATCGGCGTACGGTTCAGGTCAATGTACTGCGCGATCTCTTGCAGGTCTTGATTCTTGGCGACGACGCAGCCACGGGAGTCGAGTTCTTTGGAGATGCGGTTGTCGTCATCCGTTGAGTGGAGCCAGATGCCGGAACCTTTGCGGCTCTCGCGTTGGTCCATGAAGTTCGGGTAGTTCATCGGGAACGCGCCGGCGCCGTAGATCTTAGATTGCTGAGGGCCGAACTTAGAGACCAGTTGATCGGGGGAGAGAAATTCGTAGATGTCGTAAACGCCTTCGGGAGTTTTGTGATCTCCTTCGCTCGACTTGTTGCCCTTAAATTTGCCGGTAGCGATGGCGAAGGTTTTCACCAAGTGAGGCATGCCATCACGATTCTCAAAGAGGAAAAGTTGGTGGCTCTGTTTTTCGACAAGGAGGACGTGGTGGCTAAACTTTGCGTCCATCATGAGGATGTGCGAGGGGAGAAACTCTCCTTCGGCGTGCGCAAGTCCTACACTTAGGCCCAAGGATAAACCCAACATCCATTTTAAGCGCTTCATTCGACGACTCCTCCTGGTCTCAATAGAATCAATTATGTGGGAAACATCTTTGAAATAAAAGGGGATTAGGCCGTGAATCATCACCTGAGGAATCACCCAATCCAGGGACGGCAAACTCTGCCGAGTCCGCAATCCTGACGTAAGTCTCGCCCTCAAGTCGGAAGTTCCGTGCTATAACCGGATTTCCTATGAAATCTCGCGTATCGACATTTTCCCTGCTTCTCATTTTGGGGTCGCTTTCGGCCGTTAGCCCGTTCGCGATCGATCTCTATTTGGCCGCTTTTCCGGAAATGGCCACGGGTCTTGGGACGACCGTCGCAAAAGTGTCGCTTTCGCTCTCATCCTATTTTGTGGGCCTGGCTTCCGGGCAGTTGATCTACGGTCCGTGCCTGGATCGGTTTGGTCGTAAGCCGCCACTTTACTTCGGTCTGACGTTGTTCATTCTCGCATCGCTCGCTTGTTTACAGTCGAAATCAGTAGAAGCACTCATCGCCTGGCGCTTGCTTCAGGGCTTGGGTGGTTGTGTGGCCTCGGTCGCATCTATGGCGATGGTTCGGGATTTTTTCACGGTTGCCGAGAGCGCGCGCGTGTTTTCGATCTTGGTATTGATCCTGGGTGCATCTCCGCTCTTGGCGCCTTCGTTTGGGAGCTACGTTTCGACGACCTGGGGTTGGCCGAGCGTTTTTTGGGTGCTCTCCGCGATGGCAGCGACTTTGCTCGGCGTGGTTCGTTTTATTTTGCCCGAAGGGCACAAGCCTGATCCGACCGTATCGCTGAGGCCTTCTGCGATATTCCGCAGTTTTCGTGAGATTCTGAGTATTCCGCAATTCTCGGTCTACGTTCTAGCAGGTGCGTTCGCGTTCGGTGGACTATTTGCTTATGTGGCTGGGTCGCCGATCTTGTTTCTGAACTATTTCAAAGTCACGCCGCAGGCCTATGGCTTGATTTTCGCTGGACTCTCGATCGGGTTCATCGGCAGTAGCCAACTCAATATCGCGCTCACGCGTCGATATTCCAGTGAGCAGATTTTCCGGCTTGCGATGTTCGGTCAGGTGGCTGCGGGAACCTTGTTATTCATCGGAACGATTTCCGGATGGTTTGGTTTCGGGGCGACCACCTGTGGATTGTTTCTGTTTCTCTCCAGTGTGGGTTTGATCTTCCCGAATGCCTCGGCGATTGCACTCGCACCATTCTCTCACAATGCGGGAGCCGCTTCTGCACTCATGGGATTCATTCAGATGGGGATCGGTGCAGTCATCTCGACCAGTATCGGTGCTCTCGATGCGCAAACGCCACGACCGATCGTAACGGTTCTTTTTGCGACGGCTTGGGTGGGATTCATGATCTATATCTTGGGCGGCAAGAGAATTGGAAAACGCGCAGAGATGGATTCATCTCTTCTAGCGGTCAACCTGCACTGACGTTATTCCGCCGACTTGGGAATTTCTGGTCTTGGGCGTCCTGTAGCGATCGCAAAAACCAGGCTCAGCGCTCCGACGATGAGGACAAAAAGTACGAGACCGCGTTTCATCGCCGGCCCCGATCTTGGAGAAGCGCATTCTTAGCGCGCGGATCAACCATCCGTACGATGAGTTGGTCGGCAACGGCCCGCGCCTCAGCGCGCATTTCAGGCGCGCAGTTCACACAGTGGTCAGCGATGTTCGAAAGAAACAAGTACTCGACCCCATATGAGCCCAGCGCATTCGCCTCGCAGCCTCGCAAACCCTCTAAGAGAACGCCCGAGAATGAGCTCACGACATCGCGGCCCTGATCATCTCGAAATGGAACGGGACAGTATTCATGTACCCAACCATTGTGTTCGCGCTCTTGATGGCGAGCTTCGTGAAGCAGGACTCCCAACTGAATGATCGGAGAGTAGTTTCCTCGGACGAACGTCTGGGTGAGGTAGAGCCAGGTCGGCATAATGAACTCGACGCAGGCGATGACCGAAGGATCCCCGCCACAGCCGCCCATCGTGATTCGTTTCACGCGAGCTTCGAACCAGTCCGCATAATTGGGTGCGCCGCCGAAGGCTTCTTGGTGAAGGGGCGTCGGCGAGTCCAGATGAATGGTACGTAGGAAATCGAGAGCGGCCTCGAGTTTGATTTTTACAGGTTCAGGCACGTTTCGGTATTGCAGGTTCGAAGCGTGCACTAAGGGCGAAATCATCAGCCCGAGCGCGATCATCCAAACGGTTCTCATAAGAGATTCCCCTGGTCGGGCTTATTAAACGGGGGGAAGAGAATTGGGAATAGGAAAAGTAGAACTCATTTATAGTCTTTAAATATGAGTATTTTCAAGTATTTATGGTAAAGTCCTCCGCGGTCTCTCAAACGAAATCACGGGAAGATCCACATGAGCGATACTGAACTCAACTTTTGCTCGTTTGAGGCAGAACGGTTGATGCGCTTAACGATCGCGGAGCCTGGACCTAGCTTGAGCAACTAAATCTGAGTAACTTGGCAGAAGTTGGTCAGACAGGACTCTCTATAACTCGCATTCTAGATTCCAAAGTGCGCGCTGCTCTGCCTGATCTTCAATTTCGATTTTATCGTTATCGGAATATCGTCCGAGGAGATCGAATAGAACGAGTGCCTCGTCAGTCATCAGCTCTATCGTGATCTTCTTCTGATTCGACATGTCTAAATAATAACGGAAAAAACTTCGTCACGTCAAAAGTGATGGTAATGGACTGCGCTGAATTTACGGCCTCGACGATTGGATGGCGGCGCTAATTTTCGCAACAATGGATGGACTGAGAAGGGTAGGCAGGGCGTAAAAACCTCGTTACACTCGAATACATGACCTCATCGCTCATCCGTTTCGCCCTTTTGGCCGTCGTCTCGTTCTCTCTCATTCCATTTTCATGGAGCGCTCCCAAATTGCCTCCCATGAAAGCCGAAACCTCGAGCTGGAAAGAAACCGGACGAGCCGAAGAGTCCGAGAAACTCTGCCTCGCGCTCGCTCGCGCTTACCCGAACAAGGTGCGCTGTCAATCGATGGGGGTTTCTCCTCAAGGCCGGAACATGAGAGTGCTCGTCGTATCTGGTTCGGGAGTTTTCAGTCCTGAGGTGGCTAAGAAAAAAAGTCTTCCCGTCGTTTGGATTCAGGCCGGTATTCACGCAGGTGAAATCGAGGGTAAAGACGCCACCTATCATTTCCTAAAAGAACAACTTGCGCTCCCTGCGCGTGAGAGCGTGCTGGGTTCACAAGTGATCTTGTTCTGTCCGATTCTGAGCATCGATGGCCACGAGCGATTCGGAAAATGGAACCGCGCGAATCAAAACGGACCCGTCGAGATGGGCTGGCGCGTGAACAGTCAGAATTTGAATCTCAATCGCGACTACGCGAAACTCGATACGCCAGAGGTCGAGGCGAGTCTCCGTTTCATGGAGAAATGGGATCCGCAAGTATGGGTGGATTTGCACACGACGGACGGCGCGAAATTCCAGCATGACGTCGCGCTCGTATTGCCATCGACCTTGGTGGGACAGGGGGCCCTGAAAACCCTGAGCCTCTCGTTACAGGATCGTTTGATGAGCGGTCTGACTCGTCGGGAACATCAGCCCCTCTGGTTCTATCCGGAGTTTCTCAAGACGGATGATCCGATGTCGGGTATCGAGCACTATCCGGATTCCCCGAAGATGGGCTATGCGTATTTCGCCTATCGGAACCGGATAGGAATTCTGGTCGAGACGCATTCCTGGAAAAACTATGAAGAGCGCGCAACAGCCACCGAGCACGTACTCGAAGAGTTGACGGCGGATATCGCTTCTCGCGGCAAAGAATACGTCCAGACGATGAAGGCCGCAGACTTGGCCGCATCGCAACTCGCCGGGCAATTGTATCCGCTCGCATATCAGATCAAAGGTGAGCCAAAGACCTACGATTTTCAGGGTTACGAGTACAAGGTCGAGAAATCTACGGTCTCGGGACAGAACTGGATTCGTTATGACGATCAGAAACCAACGGTATGGAAAATTCCGCTCTGGACCGAGAACGAAGCGTCGAAATCAGCAACTGTTCCGAGTCGCGGTTATTGGGTAGATGCGGATGTCGCGCCATGGGTCGGGGCTAAGCTCAGCGCGCATGGCATTCGTTTCGAAAAACTGAAAAAACCGCTCAGCGGGTCGTTTGACGTATTCCGAGGGACGAAAATCGAGTTGGGAACAAAATCAGTCGAAGGACATGTTCGGGCGACGTGGACAGGCGCATGGAAAAATGAGCAGTTGGAAATTCCAGCCGACTCGCTCTTTGTTCCCAGCAATCAACCCCGCATCGGGATCGCGATGTACTTGTTCGAACCGGATTCCGCGGACTCACTTGCTTCGTGGGGATTTTTCAACGCCTGGACTGAGCAAAAAGAGTACGTCGAGGACTACGTACTCGAGGAGTTTGCGCGCGAGAAACTCAATGATCCAGAAATCCTAAAAACATTCCTCGAAAAAATTCAGAATGACGTTGAGTTTGGAAAATCACCGGAAAAACGACTCTGGTTCTTCTACGAGTTACATCCGGCGTATGACACTAAATACCGGAGACTCCCGATTTTCAAAGGCTGATCATCGTTGAGTAGTGTTTTTGTTCATGGATGATCCAAATGTTATTCCCTTGGCACGGCGGGTGCTTCATTGAAGTACCCGCCCTAAAATGGGACTCAAGGAGCATTCTCATGAACCATATTTTGCCCCCTCTGCCTTACGAGATGAACGCGCTGGAGCCCCAGATGTCCAAAGAAACACTGGAGTATCACTACGGCAAGCACCACAGAGCCTATATCGACCACCTGAACAAGCTCATTCCCGGTACGAAGCACGAAAACCAAGAGCTCGATGAGATTGTCAGAAGTTCAAATGGGGCGATTTTCAATAACGCTGCCCAGGTTTGGAATCACACGTTTTTCTGGAACTCACTCACTCCCAAAGGTTCACCGCTCGTCGCGAGTGAACTTAAGGATGCGATCGTCAAACAATTCGAAACGTTCGATCAATTCAAAGAAAAATTCTCCGACGCCGCTGTGAACCAATTCGGCTCGGGTTGGGCGTGGTTAGTGAAGAACGAAAAAGGCGATCTCGAGATCGTCACGACCTCCAACGCAGAAACGCCGCTCACCATGGACAAGAAGCCGCTCCTCGTTTGTGACGTCTGGGAGCACGCGTACTACATCGATTACCGTAATAAGCGTCCGGATTTTCTGAAAGCGTTCTGGGATATCGTGAACTGGAAAGCGGTCGAGGCGCGGTACTAAAGCGCCTGTCCATTAAATGAAGGCCCTGTTTTTTTTAATGAGAGAGTCAGGGCTTTTTCATATCGTCTACACACGGCGAATGGCTGCGGTCAGAGCGTTGGACGAATTTTCGGGTAGACCAATGATTTGCCGAAGGGTGCTGATGACGTTCTCAGGATAGATGAGCGATACGCCGGTTCCGCTGCGTGAAACCGTTTTCGCCTGCGCGAAATCATACGGCATCCCGATATGAAGCGGCATCTGATCTGCACGCGTGCTTCTCGGAAGGACGTGGCTCGCTCCGATACGTCGGCCGCCGGCTACGCCTCTTCCGGCGAGCAAGCAGGAGTTCGTGAACGGGTTATGATCCTTGCCGTTCGAGCCATTCAGGGCCGGTGTACGAGAGAACTCGGTGACTACAAAGAAAGTTGTGGCGTCAAAGAGCGAACCCTGGTGAAAAGGAATCTGCTTAAAGAAATCAAAAATCGCTGAGACGTCATTCCAAAACCGTTTTTGTCCATCGCCATGTATTTTTGGATGGTTTGAGTGTGTATCGAGGAAGACATCGGAGCCGAGGATTAACTGTGCTTGGGCCGAGGTACCGGAAAGGAACGACGACGCGACTAAGCGTACTTCCTTGCTCTCACGAATTTCGATGGGAGGTACCTCTGTAAACTTGCGGCGAACTTCGGGGATTTTTTTGACCATCGATCGGTATGCAGCAATCGTTTCAAGAAGTAGGGTCTGTTCCTCTTCGGAGTCAAGGAATTCGGTCTCTTCGCCTTGATTGGTTTCAATTTTCGGGAGCAACGTCGAAGCAGAAGAAAGCATGATCTCTTTGCCGGCGCTATAGATCGAGTAGTCGTTATGAATCAAACCGAATGCCGTTAAGTCAAATGCCATCGTGTGCGCTGCTGATGCGATGGGAGTCGCTCCGGACTGATCTCCGCTCATCATGTATTCACGCAGTGACTCATGCCCGCTATCCCGGCGCATGACAATACCGTTGATAACCGCTAGTTCGCTCGCGTGTTTCTTGAGCGCGACCGCACTCGGTGCGAAATGGTGTTCGCCTGCGTCGACGATGTCTTCATCTCGATATTCTAGGTAGACGTCTTTTTCGTCGCGATAGATAGATTTTTTTAGTGGGTCCAAGCCCAGTGTGCAATCCATTCCATCTCGACGAATCAGTGTCACGAAAAACCCTGGTGCAGGCGACTTCAAAAGTTTCGGATTTTTTCTGATGATTTCGATCATTCTCTCGAATTTGCGTCTTTCGCGGGGCTCGAACAGGCTGGCCTGTGCCTGCAAAGATTTCGAGCCAAAAACAAGCGCGGTCGCAAGTGATTGAATAATGAATTGTCGACGCGTAGATGGATGTGTCGGCTTCATAGTTGTGTTTCCTAGTATGTGAGAAATTTTTCGTGCGTCAGGATACTGAGTGCAACGACCAGGTAGATTTTTTCGAGAGTCGATTCACTGTGTTGTTCAAGTAGACGGCGTTCCATTTTTTCCACCCAAAGTTTCTGATCGAGCGTAATCGTGTAACCACCGATTCTTTTGAACCAGTGAGCCAGCGTTGCCTGACGTAGCGTGGGTTCCATCCTGACCCACGGTTGGCCCCGAAATATCCACGGGTTCGTTCGCACGCGTTCTTGCCAATCGGGGGGAACGATTTCTTGAAATGCGTTCGGCTTGGCTCCCGCGGTATCGTCGTATACACGGCTCATTTGGTCGCGCGCATTTTTTTCAATGCAGGTTTTCCACCATTGGAAGTAGACGGGACCAGGCTTGGATGCTCCTGGTTTTCCAGTCAGTGTACTCGGTAGTCCGAGAGAGTCTTTTTGAGCAGGATTGATTCGGTTGCAGTCGTCCGATAGATAACTGGTTCCAAATGGAAATGTTTTCCTGAGGGTTCTGATCAAGTCGTGACCGGAAATAAAACGAACGTAGTTCGTGTCGAGCGCGTAACCGTTCGTAACTGAGAGGACGAGCGCCAGCGAACCGACTGCCAGCCTAAATTTTATCGATGACATAGATCCTCCATCGATTCAGACGTTTTCATTCCGTCCTCATTCGGTGCGCCGGCGCAGAGCCAGTCACGAATCGTCTGCACGGATTGCGAGATGTAGCTCGAGTCCCAGCCCGAATAACTGGGAGGCATGGAGCGTTGGCTGCCGTTCCCGTCGAGATCAAGTTCTGTGCGAATCTTGCGCAACCAACGGTTGTGGAGTTCTTGGGTGCCACGAATCGGGTAGGGGTAGAGGTCAGGCGCCTCTCCTGAGTCGGAATGGCAGCTCGTGCAGTCCTTGAGTATTTTGGCAGCGCGTTTTCCCAATGCCGCCGACGGCGAGTCGACTTTAGGTTTTTGATAAAACTCAGGCTGGTTCACCAGGTAGCGAATGAACTCCCTGGGGCGGCGGCCGAACTCTTCAAATTTTCTATTCAGTATTGAATGCCTTTCAGTCGTGAGCGGAACATCTTCGCCAATGAACCAGTTCCAAAACCGTCCGGTTTGGCAACTGACGTATTCCGGCTGCTTAACAATTGTCTGAGTCATTCCAGCTAGACCAACGAATTTTTCTTGAACGGAGTGAGCCCCAATTTTGAAGACGAGAGTGCCTTGTGAAGGATTTTTAGACAGGCGATCCCCCATGCCCCGGAACGCACGGGCGAGCGGATCGAGTTTTGAGTGGCAACCCATGCAGGCCGCATCGGTGCCATGCTGGCGCTCGAGTGCTCGACCTGTTCGCGCGTGCTCAGACTGAGGCTGGCCACGAACGGGGCGTCCAATAGACTCCTCGAGGAGTCGCTTGTCTTCTGAGGCATCTGCAAACGACACCGGGCGCATCTCGTCGCAAAGCATGATGTCAAACACGGCGGCCGCTCGTCGGCGAGCGACGTTCGTGACCGTGTCAGCAAATCGTTCGAAAAAGAGGGGCGAGCTGATGGCCCCAGCAAGGTTGGCATCTGGACGAAGTGGCTGGATCGTTAGAAATGTGGGGAGATGAATGGCATCTTCGTCCAGAGAACAGCGAGAGGTTTGATGATTGATCCGAGAGCTATAGAAACTCGCGTCTTCAAGATAGATTTTACCGTTGATGTATTCTTCGAGATCAGTGTTGCTGACGTATTTGAAGGTCTTATTGTCATAAGTGCCTACGTGAGAGAATGTGACGTCTTTGGCGGTGTATAACTGATCCCAAGGTAAATTTTGTTGAATGACTTTGTCAAACAGCAGGCGGGTTGATCCGCCACTTCGTGTATATACGGGATCGGCACCTTCGCGTTTTTTTCCTTGAGAGTCGTGCGTGAGTTCACGAGGGATTTCGGGTTGCATCACTCGAAAAACTGTTTCAAGTCTTGAACGCATCTTGGAGAGGTGCTGGATGGATCTGAGGTATTCATCCGTTTTAGTGAGTAGGTACTTCTCTTGTGCCTGAGGATCCAGTGGCAGAAGCGCTTCGTACTCGTCAGCACCAGGAGGAAACCCACGCAGGTGCTGGCTCAGCTTACGGAGTCTTTGTGCCGGTGAAATAGCCTCTGCTCGTGCAGCAGGAGTTGTGGCAATGACAACAGCCAAAAAAAATACCCATGCTTGAATCATTGTACTTCCTTGCCGGTTTGGGTCATTTTTTGTTCAGACTGGCCCGGCACGTTCTCGTATGTTTTTATGGTGAGCGCGTACTCCATGATATTTTTCAGGGTACTCGAATCAATCGTTTTTAAGGCAGTTGGAGGCGCGGTATCGAGGCTCCTCAGCAGTTGATTGGCTTGGCGAGTGAGCGTGCTTAAGTCGGCGTTGGTTCCAAACTGGCAAGCGTCGTTTCCTTTTTTTACGTCGAAAAAGTGAATGCCGTCATTTGAATCTAAGAATGTTCGAGCGTAGCCGCGTGGATTAACGTCGGTGCGAGTGAGTCGTAGAACTCCAGCCGAATCGAATCTAAAAACTGCATTCTCAAAAACGGTAGACAGTTGATTTTCATTGATGCCGGTATCTGAGTTTGGACTCATGCGCTGAATGGAAATCGTTTGAAAATGAACTTGTCCGCGAGGTGCCTGCGGCAAAAAATCGAAATGATCGCAGGTGATGCCGAGTGGTGGAATTCGATAGATGATGGGATTGCGTTCGGAACCGTACCGGGAAACGGAATCAAAGGTGCTCTCATTTTGATAGGCCGAATAAGTTTGAAAAATTGTCTGGTCGCTCCCGTTTCGGTTGACGATCTGGACGAGTTGTCCGATTTTTGATCGATCGGGGTGGGCATACCAGACGAGTTTTTCTCGAATGATTTGGTAAGTGTCGAGGAATTGGCATCGAGCCGGTGCAGTTCCAGAACAAGTGAGTGCAGTGATCGTGAATGGTGCGCGGATTGCGACCTGTGCAGTTTTTTGCTGAACGAATCTGGCTTCGCGGCCGTCGGGCCATCGGATGGTCACAGGTGCCTGAGACGTTTGGACTAGAATGGGAACGGGGTAGGTGGGGGTCTCCACCGCTTGCGCAATCGCCAGGCAGCGAACGAGGATTGAACCTAGGACGAAAAACATCCGAATCGGTAGCATAAGCCTCTATTTTATACGGGATCTACCGGGATTCGATGATGTGGAATTTTGGGCAGCTTAAGAAGGTCGGAAAAAGAACCCTGAGCGTCTTCTCAGTGTTTCTTAGCAAGGCGCTCGTACCTGTGCACCTTCCGGCAGCAATACCTCCATGCGGACTCAATCCTGAAATGGGCCGATACTAGCTTGGACGGTTTCGTGGCCGAAATAGCCATCAATCTCACTTACCCGCTTTTTGGCGGAGGTAGTGAATGAGATCGATCTGCGTGATCAGACCCATGAACTTGCCTTTTTCGGTTACGACGACGACCTTGCCTTGCTTGAAGATCGGAAGAAGTTCGTCGACCGGCGTCTTGATCTCAACTGTCTGCACGTTCTGGGTCATGACTGAACGAACGTCGCCATTGAACGCGTCTTTGTTGTCGATGAGTGCAGTGAGCAAGTCCGACTCGTCGAGGATTCCGACGAGTTTGCCGTCATCGAGCACGGGGATCTGGGAGATGTCGTACAGCTTCATGCGGCGATACGCCATTTGCACGGGTTCTGCAGGAGTGATCGTCACGGTCGCGTTTTCCCAGTGGCGACGTGCGATCAGATCGCGAAGATCGTGGAAGGTCTCGCGCTGAATGAATCCGTTATCGATCATCCAGTAGTCGTTATACATCTTGGAGAGGTACTTATTTCCGCTGTCGCAGATGAATGTCACGACGCGTTTCGGAGTCTTCTGCTCGCGGCAGTAACGGAGCGCGGCCGCGACTAATGTTCCGGCCGAAGAGCCACTCAAAATGCCTTCTTTCTTTAGAAGCTCGCGCGCAACTTCGAAACTTTCGGCGTCGGTGATCGTGTAACCTTTTTTTACGTTCTTGAGGTCGGCAACTTGAGGTAAGAAACCGCCGCCGATGCCCTCGACCAAAAACGCGCCGCCGGTGCCCGGTTTACCGTTCTCGAGTAGATCGAGCAAAATTGATCCGGCCGGGTCGGCGAGAATCATCTCGGTTTGTGGCGAGTGTTTGGCAAAATAGCGACCGATACCGGTGATCGTTCCGCCCGAGCCGATGCCCGCGATGATGGCGTCGACTTTGCCATCGAGTTGTTCGTAAATCTCAGGTGCCGTCCACTCTTCGTGCGCCGTGGAGTTTGATTCGTTTTCAAATTGGTTGACGAAATAGGCGCCACGCTCAGCGGCGACCGTTTTTGCCAAGTCCATGTAGTATTCCGGGTGACCTTTGGAGACGTCGGAGCGGGTGAGGATGACTTGCGCCCCCATCGCACGGAGGTGGAAAATTTTCTCTTGGCTCATCTTGTCCGGAATCACGAGGATCAGTTTGTAGCCTTTTTGCGAAGCCACGAGCGCGAGACCGAGTCCCGTGTTACCAGCGGTTGCTTCGACGATTGTGCCGCCCGGCTTGATCCAGCCTTTTTGTTCGGCGTTCTCGATCATCTTGAGCGCCATGCGGTCCTTGATCGATCCACCCGGATTCTGGTTCTCCATCTTGACGTAGAGTTCGCAGACGCCCGTATCGAGACCGGAAATACGGATCATCGGGGTATTGCCGATGAGGGAGAGCAGATTCGGAACGATCGGGGCTTTCGCAGGGGTGGTTTCGTGTTTCATAGCGTCCCCAGTAAATACACCGCGAGCGGGTGGGGGGAGAAGCGAATTCTTTTGGGTGAAAAACTCATGATAACAGTGTCTTAGCGCCTGATCGGTGCCCCTTTTTGTCGTTTAGTGGTCCCAAGGTCGGGAGATCGGGCTTCCTTAAATATTAAACTCGATATAAATAAATCAGAATGTCCGGTTTGAGACCATTTTCCTGGGTTGCCGTATGGCCCGAGGCTCGCCTCGAGGTTGGACGTCCTCATGCAATTCGTCTCGGCGGTAAGAAATGGTTCCTGTTTCTCTTCGGTGATGGAGAACTGGGATTTTTCGAAGACCGCTGTCCGCATCGAAATTTTCCGCTCACACAAGACGGGGCCAGTTCGCGTGACCGAATCACTTGCGGTTATCATGGCTGGGAGTTCGATAGCTCAGGCCGCTGCGCGCGTATCCCCGGACTCGTATCCAACTGTAAACCGGTTCCTCTACTCCGAGCTTCAGTCGCGAGATACGGCGGTTGGGTTTGGGTTTCACCTGAGCGTGATCAGTCGACAATCGAGTTCTCGTCTCTCCCCACGTCCGCGGATCCTCGACCGATGCACCGTTCATTTTTGCATTTCGAGATTCCATCACCGATGGATCTTGCGATTGAAAATCTGCTCGATGGATTTCATACGCCCTATGTACATCGCGGTATCCTGCGCCTGGAAGCGAAACGCGTGGCCATGACGGCTCAGGCAAGACTCGTTTCCCCTCAAGAATGCGAAATCGTTTACCAAGGCGAGCAGCAGGGCTCTGGTTGGATCTCGCGGATTTTTGAGCGCCATCCACGAACTCACACCATTGCTCGATTCCGAGCCCCCGGGACTGCCATTCTCGAGTTTTACAATACACAAGGCGTGATGGTGCGATTTACCACTCACTTCTGGTCAGAGAGCGAAACGACCTCAGGGGCGTGGACTTGTGTTGAGACGCCAGCGGGGTTGATTCCTCACTGGCTCAAGGAACCGCTGTTTTTCCCTTTTCTCAAAAGGGTTTTGAAACAAGATGGACGTGCGCTCACGCTGCAGGCAAAAAACATCGAGAGTTTCGGTGGCGCTAAATTCGTGAACACTGAACTCGATCTCATTCGACCGTACCTCAATCATTTTCTGCAAGGCCGTGAAGCTCCCCCCGATCGGTCGATTCGTTTCTTACTCTAGCGATCTATGCGCGAGCCATTGCCTACCCACACTGCTGAGTGCAGGGTTTGAGTGGGGCGGTAGACGCCACATCGGATGCCGTCCCTTGCCAATCCCACTCGTCACTATCGTCTACCTCCAGTTTCCAGTCGTAGCGTTCTGCTTTGAGAAATTTCTTCTCGTTCAAATGGAAATAGATCTCGGCCGAAGCGAATCCGAAGAACGCGCCCAACGCGTGACTGAGGTAGCTCACGTTTGGTTGGTAGGCATCGGGAACGAAGAGCAGCAGAAACACCCCAAAAGCTTTTAAGGCACGCTTGGATTTGGATTCACGGCGATCAATGAGATAGGTCAGAGTGATCCAAACCGTACCCATCCAATAAACGACCCCCGAGATTCCGATGAGTGAGGTCTCGCTTGGCAATGTTTGCAGAACGAAGAAATTCGTCACCCCGCCGAGCGCTATTCCCAAGATGGGAAATAAAAATGTTCCAAACGTCGACCAAAGTAAGAATGCAAATGGAGTAAACAAGAGAAGGTTGCCCAGGAGGTGTGCAGCATCTCCATGTGCGAATAGCGTGGTCCAGAGCCTCCAGTATTCGTGAGACTGAAATACCGTGTGGGACGATGCTGTCATCCATTGGTCTGCTCGAAGTGCGCCGCTCCAATAGAGGAGGGTCGCAAGTGTAGTGAATCCAACGAGGATGAGGGTGGGTACGAGTTTTTCGTTTCCGCGTCGACGAGTGAGCCAGTTTTCTTGGAGAATGGATTTGATTTCGAGGCGCATAAGAAGTTTTACCTAACGTGAAGGGCGTGATTTCGCCTGACGTACCGATGGCGCCCATGAGGCCAAAGATGGGGCGGATCGGGAGGTTGGCAAGTCTATGGAAGTGGGTCCGAGGCGTGGTTTTTTTATCGGTGAGTAACCGGTGAGAATGTTAAGGTTTTTATGGACCCGGAGGACGCCCATGAATTCACGGACTATCACCACGATCGATTGCGGCTATTTAGAAGATGAGTTCGCGGCAGCCTATCTCGTTTGCGACTCCGGCCAGGCCGCTTTTATCGACAATAACACCGCTCACTCGGTCCCGAGGCTCCTCTCAGCACTCGCGCAGTCTGGACACACAGTAGATCAAGTCCGCTACCTGATCGTCACTCACATTCATTTGGATCACGCGGGAGGAACTTCGCAGTTACTCCAGGCCTGCCCGAATGCAACGGTGCTCGTGCATCCGAGGGGCGCGCGTCACTTGATCGATCCGAGTCGACTGCTCGCGAGCGCGAAACAAGTTTATGGAGAGGTAAAATTTCAAGAACTCTACGGTGTGATCGAGCCCATTCCGGCAGAGCGCGTGCGCGAGATCGCAGATGGTGAGGAAGTCGCGCTGGGGAGTGGACGTGCGCTTCGTTTCTTTCATACGCGAGGGCACGCCAATCATCATTTCGTGATCCATGACCCGGAGAACGCCGCGGTGTTTACCGGGGACTCGTTTGGATTGATTTATCCGGTCCTTCAAGCGCAGGGGTTATTCGCGATTCCTTCGACGAGTCCGACGGAGTTTGATGGAAATGAAGCGATCCGGAGCATCGATCTCATTCTTAGGCTCGCGCCCCAGACGGTTTATCCCACGCATTTTGGTCCTGTTCACGAGGTTCAGGCAGTCGCCGATCAATTGAAAACCTATCTCAAAGAGAGTGATCAAGTGATGCGTGATGCTTCCCTGAGATCGGAAACGGGGGCGGCGTTGTCGGATTTTTGTCGGCGAGCGATGGACGAGGTTCTGGTTCGAATTCTTCGCACAAGGAGCATCACGTTTGGGGAACGGGAGTTCGCGCTATTGAAGCTCGATTTGGACTTGAATGCGCAAGGGTTGGCGTTTGTAGCGGAGCGGCTGCGGGCTCAGTCCGTCAAAAATTAACCTGAGGCCATTTTTTCGACCCCCGTTTTATACTGATGCTATGAGCAAACAGGTTTGGAGTATTCGTTCCGCTGGACTGGTATTATTTGCGATGAGCACGACTGCGGGCGCAGTAGGTCTCATGGCCGTTGCGGGTACGAGAGTGTCCCTGAGTCCTCCGGCCGGATTTCGTTCAGCTGACCGCTACGCAGGATTCGTCACGGTGAAAAACGCAGACGAAGCGACGATTCTGGTCGCGGAAGTACCGATGGAACTTGGGCTGATCACCAAGAAATTCACGGCCGATGAATTCAAAAAACAGGGAATGACGTTACTGAAGCCGATCGAGAAAAAAACCTTCGGAAAAACGCCTGGAATCTTGGTGCACCTCTCCCAAGTTTCGGACGGAAAAACGGTTTTGAAATGGGTGGTGGCGCTTGGGGAGTTGGAAACGACGCTCATCACCGCGACATTCCCCCAGGACAAAGAAAAACTCTATTCCGATTCCATCAAAACTGCGCTGCTTTCGGCTCGAATTCCTGACGAAGGCGTCGCTAACGCTCAGGCTCATTAAAATCCTCGAACTCCCGGATTTAGAGCTGGCCAAGCGCGATTTCAGGCTTCATTTTAGTGGTTCATGAAGCCGTTATCCATTTCACGACTCATCTTCGATACGATTCCGCAACTTTACGAAGCCTCTCAGGGACCATTTCCGATCGATCTCCGGATCAATGGAGAAGAAGCGCGCGTATACTCGCTCGCGCCTCTGACTCCGGCGCTGAAGCATTACTTGGAACGCGCGTCCGTTATTTGGGAAGAGTTGCGTCCGATGACCGAAGGTGAAATCTCGCAGATCATTGAACGAGAGTGGGTTCAGCAAAAATTTGTCGTCGATTGGCTCGAGTCCAGGACGCAAATTCAATCGTGGGGCAGTATTCTCGATTACGTTCGACGTTTGAGTCGTCGACTAACGGAGAATCAAGCGCTCGCCAAGACCATTGTCGTTGAACCAGGGTTTTCGGATCAGGCGAACGTCAAGATCTCCGATCCCGAGTACCTCAAGGTTTTTGATTGGCTGGGGACTTCGCCATACACTTATTTCCGAGTCAAAGAAGACTTGGGCATTCAAGCATTCGAGGCGCTCCCCACGTCGGATGTGGACGCTCCGCAAGGTTTTAGATTTTATCCGGACTGGCTCCATCCGATCATTGGTAGCCTCAAAAATCCGAACTCTGTGGTGGTTCACCTTTCGGATAATGACAATATTTTCGTCGCCGATCGAAACGGTCTCATTGCCTCAAAGCGCGCGCTAGAGAGTTGGACCATTTACGACATTGAGCACGTGATGAATTCGGTTGCCCTCGCTATGAAAGGCAAAATGAGTCAGAGCGCTTGTCAGGCGCGTCCGATTCCGGTGGCTCGAAGCCTGTTTCAGATCTTGTTTGACGTCAGCATGAAGCGTCACGGGGCGCTCTTGATTTTGGACGAACCGGAAAATCTGCAACGCTACGTTGTCAAAGGCATTGAGCGAGGCACTCATTCGGCGCTTAATTCGATTTTTCCGCATTCTCCAAACGCGGAACTGCTTTATACGATTCCTGAGGTGAGACGTCTGGTGGAGCTCTCCTCTATCGATGGGGCATTGATCCTGGATCTCCATGGAAGCCTCCTTCAGGTCGGATCCATGGTGCTCTCCCACGCCGATGCACCGAATCGTTTCGGAACCCGTGAAACGGCGGCGTTCTCGGCCGCTAAGAACGGTGCCGTCGCGTTTAAAGTGAGTGCGGATGGGGCGATGAGCTTGTTTTTTACTTCGCCCGAATTCACGAATGGCGAAGTTCACCGTTTTGATTTTTGGTGATAAGACGGGGTCGTATGAACTCGACCCCTCGTTTCTCATCCCGCTCAATTGATTTCCTGAAAACGGCCGCCCGCCAGAAGAATCCCAATTGGCTTGATCGTCATCAGACCGAGTACGACGAACTCATCCGCGCGCCACTTCAGCACATGGCCAAGGAACTCGCTCGCGAATTGAAAAAAGAAGCGGCTGGTTATCATTTCCCGCAAAAAGGGATCGGTCGATTGAAACGTCCAGCTTCTCGCGTAGCAGAGTACGGGGGAGGACTCTTTAAGAACTACATCGGATACACGGCGACGCGGCCCTCGCAGTCCATGTTTGATAGTAACCCGAGCCTGTTTTTCATGATCAACTCCGAGGATCGTGATGGCGACGAAGTTCTGCTAGCGGGGGGGCTCTACATGCCGTCCTCTCGCCAATTGAAAACGATCCGGGAGAAAATCGCGGAAAACGCCGCGCCTTTTGAGGCGCTCTTTAAAACGAAATCATTCGCGGCTCGATATCCGGGCGGATTCTCGGATGAACGCAAGTCGACGCGGCCTCCGCGCGGATTTGACCCGAATCACGAAAAGATCGAGTGGATGAAGCTTCAAGGCTTCTTCGTGTGGCGCTCCTATCGTAAGAAAGAGTATTCCTCTCCTGATTTCCCGAAGCTGCTGGCCTCGGATGCGAAGCAAATCCTGAAGCTCAACGCGATTCTGGATCAGGCGCTCTCGGGGCGCTGGCCGGAGGTGGGTGCAAAACGGAAGTCCGTCTCGCCGATTCCAGAAGCGCCCCTCGACCGTATTTCGGGAGATCGCGTGACCTTGCATACCCCGGACTTCTAGAGTCGCCGATTCTAGCCTCTATATAGAGATAATCCAGCCGCCTGTGTCACGCGAGACTATACAGTTCGTTAGACAGTTGGAAAAAAAGTCAAAATGTCAAAAATGACCCAGCTTCTTTTCCCCGTCCACGCCGATAGAATCCTAGAGTGGGGATTACTATGGGGAAAAACATCCAAGTCGTCGTTTGGGGCTTATCGTTATCGCTCTTAACTGCGTGCTCGAACGAATATAAATTTACCCGCGCCCCCGTCCAGGCGTTTAACCAAGATCTGAGCTGCGCGAAGCTCACTTGCACCGCCGTAGAATCCGGATGCCGCTGGGTTGATCCCGTCATCGACGTCAACGGATGCAATACCACTTGCGGACGAGTCGCTTGTGATTCTCCGTCCGCCCCGACCTTGAATAGCTTAGAGCAAATCGTCGATAACAACGCACTCAAGTGGAGTGCCGTCAAAGCTCCGGGCACGATCAAATATCGCCTCATCAAAAAAGTTTCCGGAGTCACTACTCTCGAGAAAACCGAGTTCGCGAAACTCGAAGATTCTCACGTAGTCTCTGCTTTTGGTAAGGAACACACTTATACGGTCGTTGCATTCTCCGAACACGGGGAGTCACCGGAATCCAACGCGCTTTCGATCGTCCCAATCGAGCGGTTCTCACTGGAGAAAATCTCCGCAGGCAACGCGCAAGTGAGCTTCAAATGGAAAAAAGCACTCGGTGCGGACAAGTTCGTCGTCCGCGGTGCAAAAAGCGGATCCGCGCTTCAGGAAATCGCGGCGACGCTGACGACGTCCGGTACTGTGGTCACCGCTCAAGTGAGCGGCCTTGAGAACGGTGTTGCGTACGATTTCGATGTCGTAGCGTCGAACACCAAAGTAAAACGCCCGAGCGATAACCGTTTGAGTCTGATTCCGTTCGATGGTTTTCAAATGATCGGACGTTCGGCCGCTTCGCAGGCAGCATCGGTCAGCTGGTCTGAGCTCAAAGGGGCAAGCGGCTACCGTCTCATTTATTGGGAAGCGGCTAACAAAGCCGGCACGCAAGTAGAGAAAGAAGCGGCCTTGGGAAAAGCGCTCCCAGTCACGGGCCTTAAGAACGGCACGCTCTATACGTTTCAGGCCTGCGCGCTGATCAATGGTGATTGCATACCGACGACCAATACCATCAACGCACGTCCGCTCGATGTTCCGGTCATCTCTGGAATCACCGGCAAAGTTTCACAGGTGGATGTCGCCTGGGGCGCTGTCGCAGGTGGAAAGTATTTTCAGGTGAGTTCTCCGGCCGCTAAAAGCGCGGTCGTGGAAATCGCTCCAGGGCAAGCGACCATAGCGGCAGCTCCCGCGGGTACGGTGATCCCTTTTACAGTCATCGCCACCAACGACGATGGCGGTCGTACGGAATCAAAACCCGTGAATGGTGTCTCGTTTAGCAACTTCACGATCACCCAAGCCGTCGCCGGAGACGGAGTGATCGATCTGGAGTGGACCAAAGCCGAAGGAGCAACCGATTACGAAGTGATCGTGGCCCAAAACGGCGTTACAAACGCTCCCGTTACAGTCGGCCCAAACCTCAATGCGCAACTCAAGACCGGTTTTGTGAACGGCTCGAACGTCCGCATTTTCGTACGCGCGAAACGTACGGGGCAATCTGGTTCTATTGACTCAAATACGGTTGAGGTTCTCCCGCTCGGAGCGTTCATCATATCAAAAGTCACCGAGGGTGTCCGCAAAGTAAAACTCGACTGGACCGAACTCAAAGGTGCCGCGAGCTACCAAGTTTATTCTAAGAAGGCAACCGACGCTGCATACGGAGCTCCGGTCAGCGTTGGTAATGGTTTGACTTATGAAGTGACGAATCTCGACGTCGAAGTGACGTATGACTTCTATGTGAAGGCAGTCACCGCGATCAATACGACCAAAGATTCTCCGGTCGTCAAAGGAACTCCATACGGTGATTTCAAAATCACCAAGGCCGACGACGAAGCCGAAGTGAAAGCCGTTTCCCTAGAGTGGTCCGCTTACGCGCCTGGATTCTCGTATCAGGTCGTCGCTAAAAAAGGCGTCGATGCCGAAGTAAATGTTGGTACGGCGGTAGCGAACACGCAGAACCGCATCGATTCACTAAATATCGAGGAAACTTACGCCGTCACCGTGGTCGCTAAAAAAGGCGCGCGTACCATGCGATCAGATACTGTCACGGTGGTTCCGAAAGGCGCGTTCAAGATCTTGAGCGCGGATCCGGGTTTCGGAACGGTGACTCTAAAATGGGAAGCCTATCCTAAACCGAAATTCTACGTGATTGAATACACCTATGTGAATGGTGCGACGCGAGAGACCAAGTTTCTGCAGGTCGACGCGAACGACGCGGACACGGTCTCAAAAATAGTCGACGGTCTACATGAAGTCGCGCAGTACGAATTCATCGTCAAGGCTCAGAGTATCGCCAAGCCAACCCGCTTGGTTCCATCCGCTAAGGTTTCCGTCATTACCAAGCGCGATACGATTCGCCAATTCCGTCCGGCGCTGGCCGTCCGTGGAACGGGCTGCATCGGTTGTCACTTGGTGCTGGGTCCGGATTCAAACTTGATCTCGGACTTCGGGATGAATCTCGACGCCGGTGCTAAAGACGCGTTTTTCACCAAAGATTGGAAAGACCGCGATTACCCAGGCGATGACGCTCAAGCAAGCGCCAAAGCAGGCGGCTACTATGGTGAGTCCAAAAACGGTCTATCATTTGCGGGCGATACACATATTGCAGGAGCACTTGTAAACGCTCCTTATGCCAATCAGAAGCTGATTACGCTCAGCCATGTGCTCGCCTCCCACAAGCCCAAGGTTCAGCCGTTTTTCAAAGGCGATGCAGATGCAAAATTCTACGACGGAAAATCCAAGATCACCATTGGAGCGCCGCTACCTTCTGACATCCGCAAAATCGCTAGCGGCCGTATGCCGATCTACTCGTCGTCGGATGGATCCATTCAGGTCTATCAGGAAAAAGATGATATCTCGGACGCGGAATTTTCAGGTGCGATCGCCAAGAATGGAAACAAGTACCTCGAGATTTCCGGTGAGTTCAGCTGCATGGGCGACATCGTGATCACGGGAGCTCCCGTATTTCTGAAAAACGCTGTGGCTAAGACTGGCAAAAAAGGTTGCCGGATCTATTCAGAAAAAGTCGTATTTACCTTGAGCACGATCAAAGGCGGTCGCGACGTTTCGGTCAAGTCGGTCGACGGATCCGCACTGACGAGCGAGAATATTCAGATCTCTTCGGGACAAGCAATCTCGGTTGGATATGGTTCAAACTCTCTAAGAACGGATTTGTTCAATGACTTCGCGGACGAAGCAACGAAGGCTGCTTTTCCTGAGCGAAACTATTCTTCTATGTTGAGAACGAATGGTTGTTCGCTCTGGTCTGCAGTCATGAAAACTCCGGGTATGACGATTGGCGCTTCCGATGGTGATCCGCTGATGCGCGCTGAAACGTCCGAAGGGGGCTCAAAACGTTCGAAAGCGTTCTTTCAAGATGTTTTGTATAGTCAGAGCCTAACCATTCCGGACTTGTCTCCGGCAAACTATCCAAAAGAGCAGTTCTGCACGCTTCTCGATAGCGGCCGCAATCCAGAACTCGATAAGTCTAGTGAACGAGTTCTGCTGAACGCCCCTTGGGTACTGCGCAAGTACAACGGAATTTTCAAAGGTGCGGTGATTGCGGAACTTGCCCACATGACGATCGGCGGATTCCACTTTACCTACGACTCAGTATTCGATGATAAAACGGTTCCGCTTCTCCCGCTTTTGCCTTCGAACGTCAAGATCCTGGAAATCGCCGACTAAGGGTACCATTCGCTATTTAGACGGAAGAAATCGTAGCCTAAGGCCGACGTAGGGAGTCTGCGAGGTGGTGAAATAATCACCGCGCACTCCGAGCTGGAATCGGCTCTTGCGACCGATGCTCTTCTGATAGAAGCCATAGATACTCGGTTCAAGCGTCTCGTCTTGAAACATCAGAGGGTTGTGCTGCCATCCGAGTCCGGGACTGTGGTAACCGAGCGTGGCGCGATCTCCTGAGTTGGGTAAGAAGTGGAGTGCGACGTCACTTCGTGAGCCGACCGCGCTCGTCAGGTAGTAGCCGCTCAACGAAATGGCGGGGTAGGGCTGGTCGGAGAACCGGCGAGTGATGTTCAGATCTCCCCGGATCGCGTTCGGCGTCAGGCGCAGATTAGAGATCGTTTTTTTAGGGGTTTCGAGCAAATCATAGATCGAGAGCAGGTTTCGTAGTCCAATTGCCGTTTCAACGGCAGCGGAAAATTTGAGTGCAAATCGACCATCGGGTGAGCGAACACGAGTCACGAGCGCGAGCCCCGCGGAAAAGTCCCCGTCAGCGATTCCTTCGACCTTATGATCGGGGGCGCTTTTGGCGACTGCCGTATCGGCTTCCTCGCGAAGCCGAAGTTCCAATCTCACATTTCCGGTTTCGGAGCCCAGAGCCGCGGTACTCCATCGCTGCTGTCCGATCGCAACGACGCGTCCTTGCAAAAGATTCGGACCGGCCGGGTCTGCTCCGTTCAATGCGAGAGCCCATGTCCGGCTCGAGGCGCTTTTCTTGAGTGCGATGGGTTCGCCATCGGTAGTTTCGTTTCGGGATGCTCGGTTCGTGAGGAACAGAGCAAGTGATTCCCCGCCGGAATTGAGATCGACGTACTCGGCACCGATTCTAGTCTTGCTGTATTTTCCGTTTTTCTTGATGTACTCGCGCGAGAATGCGAATCCTGCCCGATCAGAGCGTTCAGATTCCTGATACGCAAGCGGTTGATCCGAAGGATTCGCAAGCGTGAGTCCCGCAATTTGCGAACCGATATCGGTCAGCAGGGTAGCGATGTGACGTTCGATGGTGCCTTCGGTCGCAAAAATGCGGACACGAATACCGAGCTGATCGAAGCTCTGCACTTGCGATAGGGACTGGAGTTGGGAGCGAGGGTTTGTGACGTCGGCTTCGGTCAGTTCGCCGTAGTTGATGAAGTAGAGTTTGGAACCAGGAGGGGCTCTCGGATCGGCGATCAACGAAATGATGTGCTGTGAGTTCAAAGTCGGGTAGCTGAGCGTGAACAAGAACGGAGCGCCGTTTAGGTCCGGGTTCATCGCACGGAGAATGCTCTGATTGATGTGGTGATGGATATCGCCGCAAACTCCGCCTTCGATGCGCGAAACATCATCGGATTCAAAGCCAGAGAGTCGCAGCAGAGTTGCCAACTCCCGCGGCCCGCCGCTTGCGAAACGTGCGCCATCATTCGCTTTGCGGCCGTAGAAATTGTGTGCGACGACTTGGGCGAATTGGAGTTGTTGCTCGAAACTGATTTGTTTGCCTAAGTCAGCTAGGTACGCGGATACGGCGTCATCGGTCCATTTCTGATCGTGAGTATCTCGGCCAAGCGCAACGATCACCTGGAAGTGGGCCGACGACTCAATGATCCAGGCGCTATAATGTGGAACCTGAGGCGCTCTCGAGTCGCGTTGATAGGTAGAGAGAATTTCTCTCTGGAGCGTATAGAGGTCATTCAGCGAAGGGAGTGCGGCCTCCGCATCGATCCGCTTACCCAGGTCTGAAGCCTCGTAAGCGCGGAGCATTCCATAGTGTACGTGTACGAAATCACGGCCCGCATAAAAGTTTGCCGACGAATCAAGAGGGCGAGTGGAGACGTAGCGTCCTCCGCCGGCCCAGATTTCTGTCGTCCATTTTTTCTTCGAAGGTGGGTCGTCGCTGGCTTGGCAGAATACTGCAACTAAGAGGGCGGAGATGAACAGAATCGACTTCGAGAAGTGAGCGAACATGAAAGTCCTTTCTCTCAAGGTCAGAAGGTAGCGATGCGTCGAATTCATGTAAATTATTGTTATATATTTATTCCTTTCACTGTTCACGAATACGGCGGGGAACGGGATGGAAAAATCAGGGAACAGCTATTCTTGTCTGAGGAGTGGTCGACAGTGAGGACAGATGATCGTCTTCATTGCGTAAAAAAAAAGCCCCGGCGAAATCAATCGCCGAGGCCTCGGTTCGTCAGATGGTGACGATTATTTTTTCGCTTTGACGATGTCGAGAAGTTCGACTTCGAAAATCAGGACGGAGTTCGGAGGGATGCCCGGGCGTCCTTGTGGTCCGTATGCGAGGTTGCCTGGAATGAAGAAGCGGTTTTTGCCGCCAGTCTTCATGAGCTGCAATCCTTCGGTCCAACCTGGGATCACGCGGTTCAACGGGAATTCTGCTGGTTCGCCACGATCGTAGGAACTGTCGAATTGTTTGCCGTCGATGAGGGTGCCTTTGTAGTGGACCTTGACGTTGTCGGTTGCCTTAGGTGCCTTGCCTTTGCCTTCGGTCAGTACTTCGTACTGAATGCCGCTTGCCGTAGACTTGATGTTTGGCTTGGACTTGTTTTCGGCGAGGAATTTTTCGCCTTTTTCGAGGTTGGCTTTGCCTTCGGCTTCCATTTTACTTTCAGCCGCTTGGCGCATGTTCATCATGGCTTGTTGCATCTCTTCCGGCTTGAGGCGGGATTCTTTGCCATCGAGGACGTCTTGAATCGACGCTGCCAACGTTTGTGTGTCGATGTCGATGCCTTCGCCCTTCATCTGGCGGCCGATCTGTTGTCCGATGGCGTAGCTGACTTTGCCACGATCGGAGGAGAGGTCGGTTTTCTTCGCGCCAGAGAACGCGAACGCTGGGGAGCTAACGAGTAATAGGGTTGCGATCGAGAGTGTTTTCATGCCTTTCATTTAATCAGTAAGGTCGTCCCAGGTCCATCGTGTATTTGCCAGGGGCATAGCCCATCAGGCGATTTCGATGGAGTTCCTTGAACTCCGGCTTGCCGTTATGGGCGGAAGCAAACGGGTAAATCGCGATGCCGCCGCGCGGGGTAAATTCACCGATCACCTCGATGTAACGAGGCTTCAAGAGTGCCACGAGGTCGTTGCAGATTTTTTGAATGCAGTCCTCATGGAAATCCCCATGATTCCTAAAGCTGAAGAGGTAGAGTTTCATGGCCTTGGATTCGACCATTTTTTTATCGGCGATGTAGTTGATAAAAATCTTAGCGAAATCTGGCTGCCCAGTCATCGGGCAGAGCGAAGTGAATTCCGTGCAAACAAACGTGACCCATTGGGTCTGGTCGGGATTCTTGTTGGGAAAAGATTCCAAAATCGAAGGATCGTATTCGAATCGATAGTCGTTTTTCTGGTTCCCGAGATGTGTGACGCCCTGAAGTTCTTTTTTGTTTCTGCCGGCCATACGGATTTCCTTTGATGTCCGACTTTAGACCGAAATGGGGCGGAGAGGAAGCTCGATCCAACCGGGCTTGCGGAGTGAGGGTGCCTTAAAATAAACTAACGAAATGAAGCTAAAACAAATGCGCGGATTATTTGGATTGGTTGGGATTTTGGTCTCTGGGATGACCGGGATTGCGTGCACAGAGAAACCGTCGGTACCGGCTTTGGAGTCCAAAAGAGAGGCGGCGTCCGAAGTCTCCGTCGCCCCGAGTGCTTGCGTTTACGAAGAAAACTGTGACTGCCCATCCCCCGGAATCACGAGTCGCTATGCTTTGAGCTACTGTCTTGCAGAACTAGGCACCGATGATTGCGAAGCAGGAATGAAGTGTTTGGAGAAGCTCCAAGCTCAGCATCAGGAGCAGCTCAAAAACAAGAGCGCCTGCGAACAGAATCAATTCTACCATCGACTCGCCTGTGAAAAGTTTCAAGCGGGTCAGGGGGATTCCTGCCTGAAAACGATTCCGAACCTTGTGAAGACGGGTTGTTAGGCGCCCCATTCGGGTTAAATCAAGTCTGGCGTGACCGTGTATAAAGGGTGGGCACTTGAAACCACTGCGAAGTAGTAAATAATGAGTATACTATAGTGATGTAATATTGTATTTTGACCCATATTTTGTATGGGATACGGAAGCGCACTAGTACGATTTGGAACTATTGTTTTATCTCTTTTCGCGATTTCGGCGACGGGTTCGGATTCGACATCACCCGCTGTCGAGTTCATGAAGAAATCCAATCTCACAATTCTTCAACCTCGACACCTGGACTATCTTTTTGTTCAAGCTGCGAAAAGCGATATCACCAGGACCTGCGATCCTGAGGGAAATTGCGCAGTCCGTTGGGCAGATTTTGAGAAGGCGATGGCTCGATCGGGAATGAAAATTCGATCAGCCGCGCTCGTAGTGGGGTGTAACGGGAGATACATCCATGCGGTGAACGTCATGAACGGCACCCAGTATTTTTATAACAACTTTCACGTCGCAAATGTCGTTACAGTTGAATATCGGCCCGGTTGGTTGGCCCTCTACGTGATGGATCCTCAGTTTCAAATTCGTCCCAGGCGCTTGAATGACTATCTGGCGGATGTGATGCCTCATCGGGACTATCATCATTTTTCCAAAAAGGAAGACGGCAGAATTCTGAAACTCAAAACCCCCGGCTGTCGCTGGCTCTTAGAGAGCGAGTATCTTACCTCGTATCTTCCTGAAGGGGAGATGGGAGACGAGCTTTGGGATATCATCGAAAACAGAAACTGGAAATCAACCCGCAAGCGCATGCGGACTTGGAGCGCGATCCAGAATTTCATTGATACGGCTTGGATATCGATTCTAAACGAGGTTCTCCGTTGATTCAGCTAGTGACGTAGATTTCCAGACGCCAGAGAGAATCAGAAACGTACCCACGCTCTCAGCCAAGCCCCAGCGTTCTTGAAATAGCATGGTTCCACAAGCGGCAGCGAACAGTGGCTCCAGATATTGCGATAGGATGCCGATCCGAGCGTCTCGTCGGAGTGCCGTCGAAAATAAATAGAACGAGAGCGGTACGACCGCACCGATGACAACCACCGGAATTAGGGCTGAGTTTTCAAATGAGTGGGGCGTTCCTCGCATCAACCAAAATGGGAGCACCGAAACGAGTCCCGCCGGTTGCATCCATGCAGAGAGCTCGGCGGCCGATAGATCGTTCTGGCGGTCCATCATCCAACCAGTCACGCCAATCCAAGCGATTAAACCGCCTAAGGTGGCAAGTACCCCGAAGAGGGTAATACCCGTATTCGAAGAACCACCGACCATAACGATCATTCCGAGACTTGCGAGCATCATTCCGATCCAGGGTAAGCGAGACCGATCTTGAGAAAATGCAATCAAGGTCAAGATCGGTCCCGCTGCGAAGATCGCCCCATAGAGCGTGATCGGAGTCACGAGAATCGCATAGGTCTGAAGGCCAAAATTCGCCGAAAGAAGCAAAGCCCCGATGCACCAGTTTCGCCGCGATATCCGTTTGGCTTTGTGGAGGGATCGCCACAAGATCGGAAAATAGAGCAAGCTCGAAACGACGAATCTCAAGACGAGTAGTGCCGTCTCGTCCATTTGGCTTGCGCTGATTTTAATCAGCGCCGGAATCAGAACCCAGATGAGCACGGCTCCGATTCCGGCGAGCCATGGAACTAGGAGTAACATGCGTCGACCCAGCCACCTGAAGTCTCAATCCGGATCGAGCGTGCGGCCGAGTGAATGGTCTCGGTTGGTCCGGTCAGAATACCGACCCACGACCAGTTGTTTTCGCCCATGGGTTTGACGAGTTCTCCCGCACCCACAATACGCGTGTGTGAGAAGTCGTGGGCTTGGCCAAGGTCGACTCGATGGATCTTCGCTTCGTTTGGGATCCCGTAGCAGATGCCGGTGATTTCACGACGTGCGCGTTCGAGATACGGTGAGAGCGCATCGAGTCCAAGGGTGACTGCGATGACGTGCGCATAGACATCCACGACCGGTACTGAATGCGATTCAGCGAGGATTTCGCCGAGTGGCCCGCCTCCCAGTCGGCCGATGTTGGCATCGATCAGGACCGGACGATCGCTCGTTTGGATGAACTCCGTATGAAAATAGCCATTCTCAAAACCACTTCTCTGCACCAGTGTGGTGACGGCTTGTTGGGCCTGCTCCCAGATTCCGGGAGAGAGTTTGGGTTCATAAGGGAAAAACAGGCTTGCTTCGGTGTTGCCGATTTTTGTGCGACCGTTGCAGCCGATGAATTCGATTTTCCCTTGGTGGACGAAACCTTCGACGCTGAATAGTTCACCTTTTGCCCATTCTTGTAGCACCCACTGTTCCGGGCGAAGGTGCTCCGCCACGGACGAAGCAGCGATCCGATTTTGGATATTTCCAAGATTTGCTTCATTGCGATTGAGGCGTTGAAGACCGATGGCGCCCGCAGCGTCGGAAGGTTTCAAGATCCAATCCTGTGATTCGTTCGTTTCCAGAAATTGCACCAGAGATTCAAGCGTAGTTTCTGGCGTGATCGGAAAAGTGTGAGGGCTGAATTCAGGGATCAGCGCGGAGACGGCGTCTTTACCTTTGAGACGAATCACGGTTGGATCCGGACCTGCCACTGCCAAGCGTGCCGCGAGTTCGGCCGCGACGCGAAGTCGGCTATCGAGGAAGGTGAGCACGCCGACGATGGGTGCATCGATTTGATCGCGAACGATCGTCTCGAGAACCGCCGAGTGGGTCGTTGAGGTCGAGATGCAGCGAAACTCCGAGAGTTGATCGAGAGGGTCGGCTTGATACGTGGGCAGATCCGCCAAAAATACGGGTTCGTATCCGAGTTTTCGTGCGGCAAGGCCCGTGTAGCGAGCACCGATGTCCGAGGTTTCCAGAATCAAAAGTACCGGGGTCGTTTTCATTTTATACTCCTAGGGAAAGAACGGGTTGAAAGTGAGGGATCTCCGGAATGGAAACGCAGCGGCTGAATACGCGAATCATTCCTTCGGGAAGTTCAAATTGACCCGTTTCCGGATCCTGCTCCACTTCGCGCGCGCGCCAAGCGTTGGCATGCGCGTTTTGGGCGGCGGGAGGTAGGGTGACCAGCTCGCTGCCCAGTTGATCGATATCGCGGAGCACTGCTTCGAATACTCCACGGAACCTGGACCAATCGAAACGGAGTCGTCCGTTCGTTTCAGTGATTGCTCCGCTGCTGAGATAGCGATTGAAAAGAAATGCTCCGATCCACGCGTCGTTGTCTTCATTGATGATAGCGGACCGGGGATTGTCAAGAAAGCCGCGGCGAGAGAACCAAAATAAGCGCTGAAGTACGACGAATTGCTCAATTTCCGGGAACTCGGGTAGATTCAATAAGAGCAATGTGTCGGTCGCGAGCTCTCCCAATATATCCACGTTCATGGTCGAGAGTTTCAAGCGAGGGTCAGCAGCGGGGGAGACTCGATAAGGCCCAACTCGGTGTCCGACTTCGTGAAAGAGCGAAGCCAGGCTAATTGTTTTTTCCAAACGCGCACAGAGTTCGGTTGCGACCGGAAAAAGCGATTCCTCATCTCCGACCAAACTCCAGCAAGGAAGTAC
Organism: Pseudomonadota bacterium; assembly: GCA_027485695.1. GTDB lineage: Bacteria > Bdellovibrionota > UBA1018 > UBA1018 > UBA1018 > JAIXQO01. The sequence continues at coordinate 366,536 of JAIXQO010000002.1, read as the reverse complement.
GGATTTCAGAAACAAGTTGTGCCAGACGTCGACGAATTCGAAACCGATCACATCGCTTTCATCGCGTGCCGGGACGCCCAAGCAATTTGGAAAAAAGAGAAAAATGTTTTTGCCCGAAGCAATCGAGCCGAGTCCCTTAAGAAGCCGAACCGGAAAATGTTGGGGGCGATCAAAAGATTGGAGCGAAGGATCGTACGCTTGATAGCGCATGAGCACGTCGCTGAATTCTAGTTTCCGCTGCGTGAGCCAGGCATCGACGTCGCGCTCTAGATCGAGATCCCGCAGAAATGTCCCGTCGGAGAAGTTTGTTTTGGTTTTCGTCAGCCCGAGGCTCCCGTTCAAGTGAATGAGCGAGTCTCGGCGGGCGATGGCATTCTTGATCAGATCCAGGCGTTCAAATGCGGTAGTGGACACAAAAGGCTCCTCGTTTTGTGGAGTGTTTGTGCAGATTGCGGACCGATTGGGTGTGCCGCGCCAAACGGGGCGCATTTTCGTGCGAGTCCGAATTTCGTACGCAGAAGCTGATGGAGGAGTAGACCTCGAGTTTGCAAAAAATCGCGCAATTTACTCGAAAAAACCTATCATTGGGCCGTTTGTAACGCCAAGAAACGCCCGGAGATACCTGATCGTCATACAGAAAAGCAGAGCCGATGGACCGGTTTGGATCTCGGCCAGGACCGTCTGATCTCGGTGGTTGGGTCTGAAAAACGGTCTTTGCCTGAGAATAGGTTTATTCGAGTTCGGTGAGCCAGCTCGCGATATCTATTGCGGCTGCCTCGGCGGCTTCCGTACCCGAGTTCAGGTTGATCGTGTAAATGCGATCAATCGCGGGTGCCACCATCATGATGGCATAGTTCATCGTATTGCTTCCGGCCATGGAGTACACTGGTCCTTGCGCCCACTTGCGATCGAGCTTGGCAACGGTAGCAAACGTATAGGGCGTGGCTCCATCGGTGCTGAGGAGTTTATCGTAGGTGGTTCGTTTGATCCAGCCGCGGGGGGCCTGAGTGTGATTCAACAAGACACGGAGAAATTTTGTCCAGTCTTGAGCGTTACAATGCACGGTACCTGCTGGTCCAACAGCGAGAGGATTATCGGCAGAGATGCCAGGTGGGACACTCTCGAGTCCGTGTTCTCCGTCGATGTGCGACCAGGGCTGGGTCGGATGTTCAGCGTTCTCGCACCCAGCCGGTCCAAATCCGCATGATTTCATCTGGAGCGGGCGAAAAAGTTCAGTTCGGATCACTTGCTCCCAGGATCGTCTGAGTCGCTGTTCGATGATCCATCCCAAAACAACATAGCCGCTGTTGCTGTACTGACGTTTTGAACCCGGCGAAAATTGAGTGGGGAGTTCCAAGATTCCTGCGACCAAGCGCGAACGAAGTTTCGCCGTTTGCGATGGCTCTGCAAAAAGTAGAGGCCAGAGCTGTCCGCCTTCGACGGTGGTTGGACCTACGAGTCCGGAGCTATGGGAGAGCAATTGCTCAACCGTGATCGAAGCCACGGATGGATGAAGGACGATTCCGTGTGGCGCGACTTCTCCCACGGTCGTCGTCCAACGAAGCAGTCCTCGATCGACGAGTCTTCCGATTAAAAACGCTGTCATCGGTTTCGTACAAGAGCCGAGATGCCACTGATCTTGTAATTGCACCGACTCTGGGTGGCCGATCGCGCGAATTCCTCGCGTGTATTCAAAAATTGTTCGATTCTTCTGGGTCACCGTCACCTGAATTCCGGGAACGGCGCCGGAGGTCTGAAGCGTTTGAATCCGTTGGTTCACGCTCTCTGTATCCAGAGCAAAACAGTTCACAGGGAACGATGCGATAGCGAACGTCACTAAATAGGCAAGAGCGTGTTTCAGACGAGGATCCATGATCTCCTCGATAGAAAAACTTCTGAGACGAGTCAATCGTCATTTCGGATTGAGGGTGGACGTGCGACTCCGGCTGGTTCGGTTCGATTGATGTATTGGGAGCTGGCGCCTTCGGGGACCAAGTTTTTGTTTGGGTCACGAGTTTTACAAGCGGCGACAACCGTCAGAAATGTAATCAGGAGGGTCATAGGGACGAGATCCATGGGGAGCATCCTTTCGAAAGTGGGGGAAAAACGGTCGGTCGCGATAGGATTGCAGAGCTTGTGCCAAACGACGCGCGTGAGTTCGGGGTCGAAAATGCTGGGCGCAAGAATTGCTCTCTTTTGAAGCGTTATCTTCGTCTATTCAAAATCAAGGAGCGACTATGGCCACAAGTAACTCGACCGACCATCTCGAACCCAAGATCATGCCTTCGAACACGGGGAACCAGTTTCATCCCGCGAAAAAAGCACCGCTCTCGAGTGAGCAATCTCAATATATCGGTACGGAGCAAACGTCCGATGGCGCCAAAGCCGAGAAGCGTCTGATAAAAATTAGAGCGAGGTCCAATAAGGGACGCGCTACCGTGTTTCATGCCAAAGGCAATCGTTCATTCTAATTCCAGCTCCTTGGGGCATAATTCCTCCTGAGTCACGGATCATCTAGCGAGATCCGTCGGTGCACAGGTCTTGCAAAAGATGGCGACGAGGAGAAATTCACATGAAAAAAATCCACACAAGTTCTTCCCATCGATTTCATTCGATTTTGGAGACTTTGAAAAGAGATCACACGGATCTTCGAGAGATGATTGAGGTTCTGAAGAGTGATTCGGAGAATATTCGGAAGAAAAAAGCGACTTACGCGGATTTCTCAAAACTGCTGAAAGCGCACGCAAAAACCGAAGAGCAAGCGGTCTATACGGTTGCCTCTAAAATCGAGTCCCTGCGCTCGGCAGTATTTGAAGCCTATGAAGAGCATGCCGTAGCAGAGGAGCTGATGAAAAAAATCTCTTACACTCGAGACGATGATCGATGGCTCGGGCGAGTCAAAGTTTTAGGTGAGTCGGTCGAGCATCACATCATCGAAGAAGAATCGGAACTTTTAAAAAACTTAAAACAGCGAATCGACCTCAAGCAAGAGCAAGAAATGGTGGACCACTTCATCGCGCTCCGAACTCGACGACCCATGAAGCCGTCGTCCGCGCATGCCGGCGTTCTCAAGGACGAATGGGTCACTCAGTCGTAAATCCTTGAGGTGGGGCACATCGTCCCATGTTCCGCTGGCTTGGAGTTTGCTGTATCGAATGCGAAACGTATTCCCACCGATTTTCTTAAAAGGAGACTTCTCATGACGACAAATAACAAGCCTGATTCTTCGAAAAACGATTCCATGAAAAAACCGAATCCCAATCCTCAGAATCAAGCAGATCGCAATCAACAGGGGAGGAGTCCGTCCGCGGATCCCAAGGCAACGCAAGCAAACTCGGAGTTCGCTCGCAAAGGAAATTCATCCGTGGACGCTTCTACCAAGCGACCAGCTGATTCCGACCGTGACGATCATCGCGATGCAAGTCGTGATCGCGCGTTTCAGCCCAAGTGGGGTGGTGATCAGACCCGAGATGATGAGGGTCATCTGGATGATCGTGAAGTAGAGGACGGCCGCATCAGCACCCAAGAAAACCAAGAGGATCGGAGTCTTCAACAAAAAGATCGCTCGTTAGATAAATCGGGCATGACCCGCGGCAACCGCAAGCCGAGCGCTCCAGAGCAAGAGCAGCGTCGCTAGACCGGCGCAGAGTTAATGGACCCTGAAGAGGCTCACGCAGGCGACCCGAGTGGTGGCAGTCGTGAGCCTCTTTTGCTTGAATCGCCAAGAATCGACCTTTGTATTTTTATCTATTTCTCATTAAAATTGGGTAACTAATGTAGAGTAAATACTTCCCCGAGCGGTTGCCAATCTTGACTGGCTAGAACGGGAGAACATTTATGAAAAAAGACAAACGATTCACGATCGAAATGAAACCGGATCGCGCCCAAGAGATCTTCGAACCCAAAAAGAAACCTTTTCCAATTTGGTCGATCGTTCTGATTGCGTCGATCGGATTCGGGACCTTCAAAACGTTCAAGATGTTCAATCGCCCCAAAGCGCCACCCATTTCCCGAAAGTCAGAACAACCCGGAGATGCCTGTTACGGAAAACCGAAGTGCGTTTTCGTATACGTCGCTCCCTGGTGTCCGGCCTGCAACGCTTCGATAGAGGTCATTCAGGCAATGCATCAGCGCTGGAACCTCTCTAGTACGGTGACGACGCATGGAATTCGAGCCGTGGTTGGACAAGACAAACCCGACAAAAACCAAGAAAAAGCGCGCGAGCTTGGCTCATTTGCGACGGTTGATCAGGATGGTCGCTTCGCAAAAACCCAGGTGATCGAAGGCTATCCCACCTGGATCGTCGTAGATGCTCAAGGTAAGACACTACAACGGTTCTCCGGTTCGTTTTCGGATGTCGGGATGATTGATTTGTTCGCGAGTAGTAAACTCGGTATCGAATCGTTGCCGCCGGCTCAGCGTCCATGAGTGTTGTGAGTCTTTCGAGTGATTCATTTAGAATCGAGTTAGCGCCAATGCGGATCAGGATTGTGGGTTCTGACGCGAGAGTCGCCAGTTTTAGTCGTACAAAAGAAAGATACAGGCTACCGATGAGATAGCCGCGAACGACTTTTTGGAATCCGACCTGAGCAGGCGTGATGAATGTCATTTGCGACTGACTGCGCTCTCTTTTTTAACCGTTCAAACCCTTGCAGGCGCACCCAGCGCTTTATGTAGACACGCGTATACTTAGTTAATTGACAGGGGTGTTTCTGGGTGTATCGTCGAGTTTCATAAGTAAGTAGAGGGTTTACCGACACTGCCAAGACAAACGCATTGCCGCTTCCAAACCGAACCGTGTGGAGCTCTGTGCAATGAAAAAAAAGAAGTCTCTCGTCTCGTCTTTTCCTGAAAAAATTCGAGTTCAAGCGAGGACTCCTAAGCGCCTGTCACATTCGGCTCCCTGTTCTTTTCCAACGGTTGGGATCGGTGCTTCGGCTGGCGGGGTAGAGACGTTCACCCAACTTCTGAATGAGCTCCCCATGGATACCGGCATGGCGTTCGTACTCATCCAGCACCTGGATCCTACGCATGAGAGTCTACTGACCACTGTTCTGGCGAGAGCCACTCAGATGCCGGTTCGGGAAATCTCGGACGGAATGAAAATCTGTCCGAACGAGGTTTTCGTAATTCCACCCGGGGTCGATATTGGAATCCTTGGTGGACGATTCGCCATTTTTGCTCGCGAAAAAGCATTACGCAAACCGAATATGGCGATTGATTTTTTCTTTCGTGCGCTTGCCGCCGAGTGCGGGAATCGCGCGATCGGCGTCGTGTTGTCTGGCAATGCAACCGACGGAACCGAGGGGCTGCGAGCCATTAAATCCGAAAATGGCGTATCGCTCGCGCAAGATCCGAAGTCTGCTAAGTACGTCGGAATGCCGCAAAACGCGGTGAACGCCGAAGTCGTCGATTTCTGCTTGCCGATCCCTGAATTGGCTCAGGAGTTGGTGCGGCTTGCACATCACCCCTATGTTTCAGGCCGTGTATCCGAAGTGCTATCGAAACCTTCGGATGAGCAGGATTTGCAAAAAGTTTTCGTTCTTCTTCGGACCTCCGCCGGCATCGATTTCAGTGAATACAAGGCTCCCACGATCAAGCGTCGACTGGCGCGTCGAATGGCGCTTCTAAAAATCGACCATTTGCCCGAATACATTAAGCTTCTTCAGGCCACTCCGCAGGAAATCAAAACCTTGGCGGCAGAGGCATTGATTCACGTCACGACTTTTTTTCGTGATCCGGAAGTTTTTCGAAAACTTCAAAGCAGCACCTATCCTGCGATGATCAAGGGCAAGGACCTGGGAACTCCTTTTCGAATTTGGGTGACGGGATGTTCATCCGGAGAAGAGGTTTATTCGATCGCTATCACGCTGCTCGAGTTTTTGGGTGAGCGCTCATCGTTGTATCCGATTCAACTATTCGGATCAGATCTCAGCGAGCGGATGATCGAAAAAGCCCGCATCGGATTTTATTCCGAAAGCGCTTTAAGGGACGTCGACCCCGAAAGACTGCGACGTTTCTTCGTCAAGGTCGAAGGCGGCTACCGGATTAATAGCCTGGTTCGGGATCTCTGCGTTTTTGTCCGCCATGATCTGGCTCGCGATCCTCCGTTTTCAAAACTCGATTTAATCACTTGTCGAAACGTGCTGATCTATTTCGAACAAGCGTTACAAAAGCGGATCATTTCGACGTTTCATTATTGCCTCAATCAGCCGGGTTTTTTGCTTCTGGGTCGTACCGAGAGCATCATGAGTCATGATCATTTTTTCTCGGTGCTCGATAAAACGAACAAGATTTTCTCGAGGGAGGCGGTCACTAGCCAGCTTCGGTTCGCAACCATGCAGAATACGCCTACAAAAAACCCGCCGACCCCTGGATTGGCGTTGGCTGTGGGCCGGCCAACGGTTGATCTCTCCAAACAGATCGACACGCTTCTGCTCTCGGAGTTCGCGCCGGCTGGCGTCGTTATCAACGAGAAACTAGAGATCCTCCAATACCGCGGACGAACCAGCGTCTACTTGGAGCAGGCCCCGGGGCAGCCTCAGCAGAACTTACTCAAGATGGTGCGCGAAGGTTTGTTCTCAGCACTCAAAACGGCGATCGGGCAAGCAAAGACCAAAATGGTCAGGGTCCGCAAAGAGGCGCTACCGTTCAAATTCGACGGCAAGATTCGTCATTGTCATTTGATCGTGACACCAGTCGCAGGAGGATCGTCCACGAAAGACCCGATTTTTCTGGTGTTGTTCCAGGATACCTCCGTGGTGATTCATCCGAAGAAAGGTTCCATTCCGGTTTCGCGATCCAAAGCCGGTAAGCTCAATGATCAAAAAGAAGTCAAACGAACTGTTTTGCTTGAGCGAGAGCTTCGCGCCAATCAGGAGTACTTGCACGCCCTCAACGAGGAACATCAGAAAACCTACGACACCCTCAACTCGGTGAACGAAGAATTTATTTCGAGTAACGAAGAGCTGCAAAGCATGAACGAAGAACTGGAGACCGCAAAAGAGGAGCTCCAGTCCACGAACGAAGAGCTCACCACGGTGAATGACGAGCTTCAGAACCGTAGCCTCGAGACGGCTCATATGAATGATGATCTGATCAATCTTCTGAACGGGATCGAAATTCCAATCCTCATTCTCGACATTAATCGCTGCGTACGTCGTTTCACACCCAAAGCCCGCAGTATCATGAATTTGCTTCCGGCCGACGTAGGTCGCCACATCGACGATATCAAGCCGAATATCCTAGTCGATAATCTGGATCAGCTCGTTCAGGAAGTCATTGAAACGGTCACCACAATGGAAATCGAGGTTCAAGACGGTAACAAGCGCTGGCATCGGCTCCAGATCCGTCCCTACAAAACTTCGGATCACAAGATTGCCGGTGCGGTGATCTCACTCATTAATATCGATTTGCTGAGACGCGCAGTGATTGACGCGGAATGGGTTCGCGATTATTCCGAGAGCATTGTCGAAGCGGTACAAACTCCGCTACTCGTCCTGAACGAGGATCTAGAAGTCGTCTCTGCGAATCAAGCTTATTACGAGAGTTTTAGGACGTCCAAAGGCGAGACCGAAGGCAAAAGCCTCTATGAGATCGCAATCGGCAGGTGCAACGCCGGACCACTGAGGAATTATCTGGCCGAAATGCTCGCGCATAAAACGTCGTTCAAGAATTTGGAGATCGATGGCGAGGTTCCTGGTTCTGATGCGCGGGTGATGACGGTTTCGGCTTGTCCCATTCATTCTCACGAAGGCATCGGCATGTATTTGCTTTCGATCGAGGACATTACCGAGCGCAAGAATCGGGACAAGGATCGCCGCATGCTGCTCAGGCAAGCTCAAGTCGCGAAAACCGAGGCCGAGAAAGCGAACTTGGCCAAGGATATGTTTCTTGCGGTGCTTTCGCACGAGCTTCGAACGCCGCTCACTGCGATGATTCTGCAGGCTCAGATGCTTCAGCGTGCACCGATGGATCAGGCTAAGGCGAAAAAAGCGAGCTCGGCGATTGAACGCGCGGCTCGAGCGCAAGCGCAGCTGATCGAAGACTTGCTCGACGTTTCCCGTATTGTAACGGGTAAGCTCAACATGGAGCTAGCCCCTGTGAAACTGGATGAGGTCATACAAGCGGCCGTCGATACCGTAAGTGCGGTCGCTGAGACTAAGTCCATCCTCATTGAGACGCGACTGGATGCTTCGGTCGGCCAGGTGTCGGGAGATCCCGTCCGTCTGCAGCAGGTGTTTTGGAATCTATTGACGAATGCGATCAAATTCACCGCTAAAAGCGGGAAGAACAGAGTCTTGGTCACGCTGGAAACCGTCGCTGGAAAAGCGCGGATTCAAGTGATTGATGCAGGAATCGGCATTGAGCCCCATTTCCTACCTCAGGTTTTCAACCGTTTTAGCCAAGCGGAGACCACAAATACACGAACGCATGGGGGGCTTGGACTCGGCTTAGCGATCGTTCGCCACCTAGTAGAAATGCATGGTGGCGAAGTCACCGTTGAGAGCGCGGGTAAGGGTAAGGGCGCGACATTCACGGTGACCCTCCCGTTGATCGACGTTGATAACGAAGACAAGGACTCTGGCAAAGCGGGGCGTACACGCACCGCACGAGGTGTCACTAAAGGCAAAGTCATGAAGCTCGGTGGTATCCGGATTCTGGTCGTAGAAGATGACTCGGATGTGCGCGAATCGCTCACCGAAATGTTGAGTCAGGCCGGGGCAGAGGTAAAAGCCGCGACCTGCGGGGCCGATGCTATGCGGATATTAGAGGAGTTCGTACCCGATGAATTGGTGCTCGATATCGCGATGCCGGGAGAAAACGGCTATTCGTTACTGAAACGCATTAGAAAACTGAGACCGAAAAACGAAAAAATGATTCCTGCGCTGGCGCTGACTGCACTTGCCAGCGATCAGGATCGCGAAGACGCGTATTCGGCGGGATTTCAGATGCATTTAGCTAAGCCGGTCGATATCGATCGCCTTACTGGGGCGATTTTAGAGCTCAACGAAAAGCCGCAGTCCATTCACTAGTTCGTTAGCGATAGATCTGATCGAGCTTGTGTTGTCGATCGAGTTTGTTTTCATCGATCATCGCGGGACTCCCGGTGCCACTCCAGCGATGGGTGTGGTGCTGGTGGTTGCGGATTTTCTGATGCTGAACCTCGACGTCGATCACGGCATTGAAACCTTTTTCAGCTGCAATAAAGGCCATCCTTAGGATCGTTTCATCGCGATCATCGCAATCCACGACGCGCATGATTTCCTTGGATTTCTTGATGAGCGGGATTTCTTTGCGCTGGGTCTTGAAGAAGATGAAAGACTCGTTCGCTTTTTCCAAGTTCTCGGCATAGCGAACCACCTCGGGCTCGACTTTTTCGTCATAGCAGAACCGGCAATAGACGACATGAGACAGTGGCTCAGGAATGGTTTCCAATAACGAGAAAGTATGTAAAGGCGGCGCTAAGATGCAATCGTCACAAATGGGGTTCTCGCAAAGTTTGCAAGCATCCGTGACATCATCGCTACGGCAAGTTTCGCATTTTTGTTCGGTCGAGGGCAGATCGGTCGAGGACATAATGGGTCGACACTACCATGCCCCCGGGACGAGTGGATAGTGGAGAAGGCGAGACGGTTTCTCGCCTGAGTTCCACGGTCAGGACCGCGTGATGATTGGTCGTGATCGCGCCACCGATTAATTCGGTGTCACCCAGAGTTTATGTGGATCGCGTGCATCGAAATCCCAAGCGTTCCAGGTGGACGCAGCATTCCGATTCCGTTCGACCGCGACGAGCAGGTTGTGTGCGATTCTCTTGAGATCGGCGACGCTCCAGAAATCCGGTTCGGCTTTGCCCGCCTCAGTGTCCATTGCGAGTTGCGCCGCATAGGAATAGGCGATCCCGCTCATGGGAGGAATTTGTATGCCGAGAGTATTTAGCACGCCTTGCAGGCGAGAGAGGACCTCTTTGCCGCCGACGGAATGCATGGTGACCAATACGGCGGCGGGTTTTCCCAGGTAGAGGGGGGAGCCTTCGAGTCGGGTGAAGTCTTCTAAGAATTTTTGCAGAGGGCTGCCCCAACTGTCCCAGTAGGTGCCCGTCGTGAACACGAATGCATCTGCGTTCTGAATCGCAGTAGTGATGACCTCGCTAGAAAGGTTTTGTTTTAAGTAGAGATCCGTTGTTTGAGCGCGACCGCCAAGCGCTTGGATCAAGGCTCTTGAGAGCAAGTGCGAATTTCCGTTCGATCCGACGGGGCTACCGTGAATCAGGAGGATTTTGGGTAGCGGCTGGGAGTTGCGTATCGAATGATCTATCATCACTATTTAATCCCGGGTGCTTCGAATTCTATTTTTCTAGTTTCCGGGCGTTCCTGACCACCCATTCTTCTTTGGTGAAGGGTTTGTATTGGAACGAGTAGGTAGCAAAGATTTCGGGAAGTCGTTCTTTCAAAAGGTTGTTCAAGAGCTCGAAGCGATCCAGCCGGCGCATGTCTTTGAAAACTGCCGAAGAGACTTCGATTTTAAAAGTCTGATCGTTCCAGGCCTTGACCTTGACGAATTCGACCGAAAGGGTGCGAATGGCTTCTTTGATGGCGAGGGTCGTTTCGGTGTCTATCATCGGGTTTCCTTTGGAATGGGGGAGGTATAACACACCCCCTTGCTTTGGCAATCAGCGTGTATTGCCGCTAGAAAAGCTGGGGCGATCGGCGAGTCTACAGATTCAGTGTTAGCATTCACAATCACCTGAAGTCGCTGGGGCTGAGAGCGGCTTTTTGGATTCTTCTTGGATCTGTACCAAAGGGCTCAGGCGATGCGATCTTTCGTCCGAAATGACTAAGAGTGGTCTTGATCCGGCATATTTCGGTTCGGACGCTCAAGGATCAAAAAATGAAGACTCTTCGTCAGAAGTCGTTCACTTACAGCTGTTTCGGGGTCGTTTGTTTTTTGGGTTTAGTGAGCTGTTCTCCGACGCAAAACGATCCGCCGGCCGCTAGTAAGTTGACGCTGACGATTGGTCCACTTCAGATCGCGTCTCCGACGGCTTCCCCCAGTGTTTCGCCAACCTCCTCTCCGAGTGCATCACCGAGCGCCTCCCCGAGCCCTTCACCGACGCCTCCTGATCCGACGGCGACCTTTACCCTCAGTCCCACTACAGGTGGAGTGGGCACGTTACTCACGATCACCAGTACGAAATTTGACTTCACGACAGTGCTATCTGTATCTGTCGACGGCACGACTGCCAGTATCGTGAGTCGCTCGGTTACCTCGATGGATGTCCTCGTGATGCCAGCCGGTTACACGCCTCTGGCGAACGCGCAAAAAGTAAAATCCGGACAGAAAAATTTGAACTCCGTGACCTATGCTTCCTCGCTCGAGCAAAAAAAATCCGCGAAGAAAGCAAAGCGTTCGATCGCGTCTGCGGTCAGCTCCGTTTCATTTACCACCGCTGCTGGAACGTACGTTTATGATGCGGATCAATCGTTCACGGCAAATCGGACATCCTCCGTATTGACGCCGATTGCAAATCAGCAGGGCGCAAAACTCTCAGTTCAAGGCGGAAACGTCGGATGTGGAGTAGCGATCGCGGCGGATGGAAACACTCTTGTGACGGGTGGGTGCTACTATCCGAATGGTGGAGCCTACATTTTCACCCGGAGTGGAGTGACCTGGACCAGGCAGGGATCGAAACTTCTCGGGACTGGGGCCATGGGTGATGCGCGCCAAGGTGAATCGGTCTCGATGAGTGCCGACGGCAAAACATTGGTGATCGGTGGACCGGAAGATGATTCACAAACCGGTGCGACTTGGGTTTTCGTTCGTAGTGGAAACACTTGGTCACAACAGGGAACGAAGCTAGTTGGGACGAACGGCGCGGGGGCAAAACAAGGCGGAGCAGTTGCACTCAGTGCAGATGGAAACACGTTCGTTGTCGGCGGAGCCGCTGATTCCAGCGGGCGAGGCGCTATCTGGATTTTTAAGCGAACGAACGGATCGTGGGCTCAATTCGGAGCGAAATTGACTCCAAGCGATGGCACCGCAAATCCGCTCCCTCAATTTGGAACTTCGGTTGCGGTGAGTGCAAACGGAGATACGGTTTTAGTGGGTGGAATCGGCGATGCCTACCAAGGAGCAGCGTGGGTGTTCACTCGCGATGTTGGCACTTACGTTCAACAAGGAACTAAACTCGTGGGCACGGGTGCAGTTGGGAACGCGATGCAAGGGTACTCGGTAGCGCTCAGTGCCGATGGTAATACGGCAGCTGTCGGAGGCGCTTTTGATGACACCCGCAAAGGTGCCGCCTGGATTTTCAAGCGGTCCTCGGGAGTGTGGTCTCAAGAGGGCTCCAAGCTTGTGGCGACCGGAATGATCGGTACCGGGTTGCTTGGGTATTCGATTGCACTCAGTGCGGATGGGGACCTCGCGGTGGTGGGTGCGAATGGTGACGATATCAACAATTCAGAGATGGGAGCGACCTGGATCTTTGGTCGAAGCTTAGGGACTTGGAGTCAGCTCGGAACCAAGCTAGTCGGTACCGGCTACGCTGGTTTTGCCGTTGGCCAAGGATTTCGCGTCGCTATTAGTGCGGACGGTTCAACCGCTGCGGTTTCGGCAAATAAGGACGACAATAATACGCGGCAAGGGGCGGTTTGGATTTTCGTACCTTAAGGAAGGTGACGTTCTAAACTGAAGTGACTTTTCTTTTCAATGCGTTCAAGTCATACCTAGCGACATGGGCATTTCCTCCGAGAAAAGAAAAAAGTGGAAGAGTCTCTCCGAAGACGACATCGCTCGCATCATCAAGATGGCGCTCGAGGACCGAACAGCGTTTGAGGATATCGAAGCACAGTTCGGTCTATCACCGAATGAAGTGGTGATTTTCATGCGGACACATCTGAAGAGCGCGTCCTTCACTCGCTGGAGAAAACGCATCTCCGATCATGGTCGACTCAAAAATGAATCCAAGATTCGCGAGGATCTAGGCGTGAGAGCCGAACGATTCAAATCCAAGAAACAGCGGACAGATGGGTCGATCAAGAATCGGAAGTGATGAAATCACGATTCTTAATAGAGAACGAGCCTGGACGAACGTGCTCTTCAGCAGTTCGTCCAGGCCCTTACGTCCTCTATGATTAGTGGAATTCAGGAACTAAAACAGCAGTCAGTTCAATTCAGGAAGAAGGACGGTATCGATCGCGTGAATCACTCCGTTTGTTGTTTGGATATCAGCTCCAATCACACGCGAGTCATTGATAAAAAGTTGCGGATGGGCGCCGCGAAGATTCAAGACGACATTTTGTCCTGCAACGGTTCCTATGGGCGTGCCGCGTACTGCTCTTGAAGCGAAGTGAACAGCTGTGCGGGCAGAGACTTCACCTGAGACGACGTGATAGGTGAGGACCTTTTTGAGGAGGTCCGGATTCGACAAAAGTTGGTCAACGAGTTTCTTGGGCAACTTTGCAAACGCAGCGTCGGTTGGCGCAAAAACAGTAAATGGCCCAGGGCTTTTCAGAGTATCGACGAGTCCGGCGGTTTGAACGAGTGAGACGAGCGTCTTGAAGCTACCTGCGCGAACGGCAGTATCTACAATGTCATACTCGCGCGCTTTCGCTGAAAAAGAGAGGAAAGTAGACAAGATCAGGGTCAGAAAGAAACGATTCATTCTTTTCATAGATACCTCTAGTTGGTCTCGGGGATGATTCCCTTTGTAGAGGTGTAGATACGTTGATCCGTACTTTTCGATTAGATACGAAGTTCAAAACAGGTGTTGCTTTCCGAGCAACACAAAATATAGATGGTCGAATGAATCAAAAGATCTACGATCTACAAAACCAAGTTTTTAAGGTTGAGCCGCTGCTGCGAGATATTCGCCTTCGTGATCTAGAGGTGCTTGTTGCGGTATGTCGACTCGGTTCGGTCCGTTTGACGGCGCGGGAATTTCGACTGGAGCCATCTCAAGTATCTCGAGTGATCAAGAGTCTTGAGAACGCAGTCGGTGAAGTTTTGTTCCATCGCTCAGTCGGCGGAGTGGCTCTGACGCCTTCGGGGCAGCGAGTTCATGAGATTGCGGTACAGCTGTTGACTCAGACAAAGTTCCTCCGTGGACCTAAGAAAAAGTCAAAAATACTGGGTCTCGCATCCGCAAACTACCTCGTGCAAAATCTTCTGCCCGGTTGTGTGACGGATCTAAATCGGTCGGACCCTGATGTTTATTTTCGGATACTGGAGCTATTTCCAGACCAGATGATTTTTCCAGCGATTAAGGGCGCGTTTGAAATAGCGATTCATACGGGAGCGATCGAGTGGCCAAGTGCTTGGGTTTCAGAAAAAATCGGAGATCTTGAGTGGGGGTTCTATGCTCGTTCGGAGCACCCACTATTTAAATCAAAGAAAGGACTGAATCGAAGCCCGTTTTCACCCTCTGATCTCCTCGAATATCCATTTATTCTTCCTTTTGATTTTTCTATCGAAAGTGGATTCCGGTTCCGAGACGATCGTAGCCCGCTCTCGCTGCACTCCAGGAAATCTGGTTTCGAAGTACAAAGGGCGGATATCGCTACCGAGATTTTGCTCGCGACCGATCAACTAGCTCACTTGCCCTCCATTGTGACTCATCGAATGGTATCTAGCGGCAAACTTCGTCAGGTGGTGCTTTCAAATACTCCGAAGTTTCGGATCCCGCTCTTACTGAGCGTCCAGGCGTCTAGTGTATCCAGCCGGGTCCTTCGCTCGCTCAGGAAGTCTTTGATCCGGCAACTAGAAGAGTGTCGGCAGGTCCAGGAATCTATTGAATAAAAGATTCTGATAAAAATCGTGGCGGAAGCGTGTTTTAGTGTGTTAACACAGTAAAACACTTGGCGGACCCATGAAAAAAACGACTCTCCCCATTCAGCGCGAAGAAAAAAGAGAAAAAGACCTCTATGCAGCGATATTTGCACTGGAGTCAGTAGGTGAAGTGGATCTGTTCTTAGAGGACTTGTGTACCCCAGCCGAGCTTCGTGCGATCGCAGATCGATGGCAGGTTGCAAAGCTGATCCATCAAGATGTTCCTTATCGCAAGATTCAAGAGTTGACGGGTGTGAGCACTGCGACCATCACTCGAGTGGCCCGGGCACTCGCGCAGGGGCGCGGAGGTTACGCGCTTGCTTTGGGTAAGGCAAAAAATCAGCAAAAGAAAGGCGACATTCGTGCGTAGACTCCGAATCGCGATACAGAAAAAAGGCAGGCTTGCCGAAAAGTCGATTGCTCTGCTGATCAAGAGCGGTCTTGATTTTGATTTTCATAAAGATCGACTCATCTATGAATGTCAGGATTTTCCGATTGATCTGATGTTAGTCCGAGATGATGACATTCCCGAGTACGTGGCTGACGGCGTCTGTGAACTGGGCATCGCCGGGGAAAATGTCGTGCTAGAGAAAGGTTCCGCCGTGGATATTTCAACACGTCTCGGATTCGGGACTTGTCGACTGTCACTTGCATTCCCGGCTCAAACGCCATTTCCTGGGTTGGAATTTCTTGAATCGAAGCGAATCGCAACTTCCTATCCAAATATTCTGAAGAAATTCCTTCGCGAACGTGGTCTCTCGAGCACAGTAGTCGAGCTTCAAGGTTCAGTGGAAATTGCGCCGGCGTTACAAATAGCGGACGCAGTTTTTGACCTCGTTTCTACGGGCGGAACGATGAGGTCTAACGACCTCCGTGAGGTGCACACAGTTCTCGAGAGTCAAGCGGTACTGATTCGGACACGAAAAATGATTCCAAGCGAGATCGAAATCGATTTGCAGCGATTGTTACAGCGAATCGTCGGAGTACTGCGTGCATCGCAGAGCAAGTACATCATGATGAATGCTCCTCGTTCGGCCTTAAAATCGGTCCAGGAAATATTACCAGGCATGGAAGAGCCGTCGATTCTTCCGCTGAGTGGGGGGAGTGATCGTATTGCGATTCACGCTGTAGCTCGGGAAACTATTTTTTGGGATACAATTGAGCGTTTGAAAGCGGTGGGAGCAAGTTCGATCCTCGTTTTGCCGATCGAGAAGGTGATCGCATGAAAAGGTTCGTGTGGTCTGAACTCTCGGTCGAGGCTCGGTCTCAGTTTTTGAATCGTCCGGCTCAGCAGGATACCGATGCACTCCGTAGCCAGGTTCAGGAGATCATTCGCGCGGTTCAAGCACAAGGTGACCTGGCGGTGCGAGAATTGACCGAAAAGTATGATCGTGTGCGCATTGACGATCTACGGGTTAGTGCACAAGAGATTCAACAAGCGTACTCTGAGGTGGATCCCAAGGTTCTCGAGGCCATGAAAGAGGCGATTGCGCGAATTGATCTTTTTCATCGTGCTCAAATTCCCTCTCGGATCAGTGTAGAGACTGCACCTGGTGTCGTCTGCGAAAAGATTTACCGGCCCATTCAGCGGGTGGGACTGTATATTCCGGGCGGAAACGCTCCACTTCCGTCGACGGTCATGATGTTGGGAGTGCCGTCTAGGATCGCGGGCGGAAAATTGAGAGTGTTGGCGACTCCACCGCGCAGAGACGGAACGATTGATCCCTACATTCGAGTGGCTGCCGATCTGCTCGGCATTACTTCCATATTCCGGATGGGGGGAGCTCAAGCGATTGCAGCGCTTGCCTATGGGACGGAGAGTGTACCGAAAGTAGATAAGATTTTCGGCCCGGGAAATTCCTGGGTGACTGAAGCGAAACTTCAGGTTTCTCAAGATGCCAGAGGCGCGATGAATGACCTGCCAGCGGGTCCCTCTGAAGTGCTGGTCATTGCTGACGCAGATTCAAATCCGTCTTTTGTCGCGAGTGATCTGCTCTCGCAGGCTGAACACGGTGAGGACTCTCAGGTAGTACTCGTGAGTGATTCACCCGCTTTGATCGAGAGTGTGATGGCGGCCATGGAGCAACAGGTTCGGCAGTTGCCTCGTGAGGCAATTGCTCGCGCATCACTTGAGAAAAGTTATGCGATTCTTTGCCGCGACCTATCTCAAGCATTGGAGATCTCAAACGCATACGCTCCGGAGCATTTGATTCTTCAGATGACAGAGGCGCGAAAATGGGTAGATCAGGTCGAGAATGCCGGGTCGGTATTCGTGGGGCCTTTTTCACCTGAATCCGTAGGCGACTATTCAAGCGGAACTAACCATGTTTTGCCCACTTACGGTTATGCACGTGCAACTGGAGGGGTAGCGCTTGAGAGCTTCCTGAAATCAATCAGTGTTCAGGAGTTGTCTCGAGCGGGGCTTCAGTCCATTGGCCCAGGCGTCGAGCAACTTGCCGAAGTCGAGGGCCTCCACGGGCACCGGAACGCCGTTAGTATTCGGCTACAGGCGGTGAGATGAACTCGCATCCGCTCATTGCACTCGTTCGACCTGCCATTCGAGAGTTAAAACCCTACGTATCGGCACGCAGTCTGTCCGAAGTTGGCCGTGTCTTTCTGGATGCAAATGAAAGTCCGGATCTCGAGGGTGCGGGACTCGTTCAAATCAATCGGTATCCCTCGCCTCAGCCGAGTGCACTCCTCAATCGATTCTCCAGTATTTACGGTATTCATTCGGATGAATTACTCGTTTGTCGTGGTTCAGATGAAGCAATCGAGCTGGTGGTCAGGACGTTTTGTGAATCCGGTCAGGATAGAATTCTCATCACGCCTCCGACCTATGGCGTGTACAAAATAGCGGCACAGATCCAAGGTGCAGCAACCCTCGAAGTTCCGATGATCAAAAGCGGAAATAGTTGGATCCTCCCCGAGAATCAGATCGTTCAAGCGGCCCTCGATCCGAGTAACCGAGTAAAGGTTGTTTTTCTTTGTTCTCCGAACAATCCCACTGGAACTGGTTTTGGAGCCGAACAGCTGGAGCGGATCGCCCGAAAAATAGGTGATTCGGCTGTGGTCGTGATTGATGAGGCTTATGCGGAGTGGAGTACAGTTCCCTCTCTCCTGAGCACCCGCAAAACTTTATCAAATGTTGTCATCCTTCGGACGCTGTCCAAGGCTTGGGCCTGTGCAGGAGCGCGTTGCGGAGTGGCTATTGCAGACCCACAGGTCATTGAGGTGCTGAATCGCGTACGTGCGCCTTATCCCATTTCCACGCCTGCGTTTCATGCCGTCATGGACGCTACCGACACGATTGCTGCAGATAGACTTCTGAGAAGGATTGAGCTGATTCGTAGTGAAAGAAATCGGGTTTCTGAGCAGCTTCTGAGATTGCCAAACGTTCTCCAAGTTTATCCCTCTGAAGCGAATTTTCTCCTGATCGAGTGTTCTGATCGAGCAAGGATTCTCGAAGAATCCAGGACCCAAGGAATCTTGCTACGGGATCGCCACTCCGAACCAGGACTCGAGAATTGCATCCGGGTGACCTTGGGGAATCGCCAAGAAAACGATGAGGTTCTGAGAATTTTTGGAAAGGGTGTTCAATGAGTTTGCGTAAGATTCTTTTTATCGATCGGGATGGAACGCTGATTCAAGAGCCCGAGGATTTTCAGATTGATACTCCCGAAAAATTTGCGCTTGTTCCGGGTGTGATTTCTGCTCTCTGTGAGCTGAAGCGGGCTGGATATCAGTTTGTCATGATCACCAATCAAGACGGACTGGGCGGAGTGGGATACCCTCAGAAGAGCTTCGATTTGATCCAGTCCTTGTTATTGGGTGTACTGAACTCAGAAGGGCTCACGTTTGAAAGTATCCGGATCTGCCCGCATTTCTCCGCTGATGGTTGTTCCTGTAGAAAACCGACGACAGGTTTAGTTCGTGATTTTCTTAAGACGAATGATTGGGATCGCACACGTTCTGCGGTGATTGGGGATAGAAGAACTGATCTTGAGTTTGCGGAAAACTTGGGTGTCCAAGGGTTGTTGTTGTCCAACGAGCAGAGTTGGGAAAAAATTGTGGACCTTCTTACGGACCACCCGAGAAGGGCAATCGTCAAACGTAAAACTCAGGAGACATCGGTAGAGATCCAGGTAGACCTCGATCAGTCTGAACCCATCGCTGTTTCGACTGGGATCGGGTTCTTTGATCATATGCTGGAACAAATCGCCCGTCATGCGTCGATATCGCTCAGGATCCAGGCAGTGGGTGACCTCGAGGTGGACGAGCACCATCTCGTAGAAGATGTGGGGCTGGTTCTCGGGCAAGCTATCCGGGAGGCTTTGGGCGATAAACGGGGAATCGGTCGCTATGGGTTTCTCCTCCCGATGGATGAGACGCTTGCGCAAGTTGCACTCGATTTAGGGGGCCGCCCTTATTTTAAATTTGATGGAGTGTTACACCGTGAGCGGGTGGGCGAACTTCCTACGGAAATGGTGATTCATTTTTTTCGCAGCATTTCTGAATCGCTCCGCGCAAATCTTCACCTCAAAGTCGAAGGCGAAAATACTCATCATCAGATTGAGGGCCTCTTTAAGGCGTTTGCGAGAAGCCTCCGTCAAGCCGTTCAGCGGAACGAAGGAGACGCGCAGTTGCCCTCCACCAAAGGTGTTTTGTGATCACCATTGTTGACTCCGGTGGATCTAACCTGGGCTCGGTCCAAAACGCGTTTTTACGCCTCGGTATTCCCTCGGAAATTACTTCTGACGCGGATCGAATCTATCGTGCATCGAAAGTCGTGTTACCCGGAGTGGGTGCGGCAGGACGCGCCATGAGTGTTCTGCACGCGCGGGAGCTCATTCAATGCATTCAAGGTCTCAAACAACCCGTGCTGGGCATTTGTCTAGGGATGCAGCTGATGTTTGAATATTCCGAAGAAGACTTGGTTCAGACTCTAGCGATCGTGCCTGGCCAGGTGAGGCAGCTACCGCGAGGTTCAGGACTTCCGGTCCCGCATTTAGGCTGGAACTCCGTGGAATGGGTCGAATCAGTGAGTCGTTCTCGACTAGTAGACGGGATTGAATCGGGTGCTTACTTCTACTTTGTGCATTCTTTTGCTGCCGAACTGACCCCGTTTACGGTCGGGATATCCGAGTACGGTCATCCATTTTCGGCTCTCATTGAGAAAGATAATTTTTTCGGCGCCCAGTTTCATCCAGAGCGTTCCGGGGCGACGGGCGCTCGACTACTTAAAAATTTTGGAGCTCTCGAGAGATGAATAGTCTAGGTAGTTTTAAACTCTATCCGGCGCTCGATCTATTGAATGGCAGATGTGTGAGACTCAGCCAAGGCAAGTTTGATCAGGTGACTGAGTATGGCAGTGATCCCCTGGAGGTCATGCAGAATTTTATCAGATCAGGAGCGGAAGCGCTCCATGTAGTTGATTTGGAAGGAGCGAGAAACCCACAGGAACGTCAACTTGGCCTCCTGAAAAGCATTCTTCGGAGCTCCTCTGTTCCAGTCCAAGTGGGTGGGGGAATCCGATCATTCGCAGACGCAGAGACACTGTTAGAGCTTGGAGCGGATAGAGTTGTAGTGGGTAGTCTTGCTGTGCAAAATGTTGTTGAGACACGTAAAATATTTGATCGCTTTGGAACTTCACGGGTGACGTTGGCTCTGGATGTTTGGTGTACCGGTGATTCAGAGCCGAAAGTTGCATTGCATGGTTGGACGCAAGAGAGTCGATTGACAGTAAGCGAGGTACTGAATCAATACAAAGATTACAGCATTCCTTTTTTGCTATGCACAGACATCACTCGAGATGGAATGTTGTCGGGCCCCAATATTTCGCTCTACCAGTCCATCAATCGCTCGATTGAGAAACAGCATTTATCTGATGCCGATACGGCTATTCAGAAGTCGGAAGTTCAAGCATCAGGCGGTATCAAGAGTTTGGATGACCTTCGCGATTTACGTCGATCCGGAGTGAGAGCTGCTATTCTCGGTCGCTCGATCTACGAAGGTACGATCTCTCTTCCGGAGGCAATCCGAGAAATGAGCGCCCCACCATGTTAACAAAACGAGTGATCGCGTGCCTGGATGTTCGTGATGGACGGGTGGTCAAAGGGGTTCAATTTCGGAATCACGAAGACCTTGGAAATCCGGTCGAATTGGCTCAGTGGTATTGCGCCCAAGGTGCCGATGAATTGGTGTTCTACGATATCACCGCAAGCGCTGAAGACCGAAGGGTTGATCTGGGCTGGATCTCTGCACTTGCAAGAGTCGTGGATATTCCCATTTGCGTTGCCGGAGGAATTCGGAGCGTAGAAGACGCACGAGCAGTGCTACACGCGGGTGCGGATAAAATTTCTGTGAATTCTCCCGCGCTCGCTAGACCAGAATTGATCTCTGAACTAGCAAGAGAATTTGGCGTACAATGCGTCACGGTGGGAGTGGATTCACGAAGAGTGGATGGAGATTTCTGGTGTTACCGCAACACGGGAATTGAATCAAAAATGTCTCGAGAGAATCGGCGTACTCTGGATTGGGTCTGTGAGGCTCAAGAGAGGGGTGCCGGCGAGATTGTTTTGAATTGTATGGATTCCGATGGCGTGGGAGGCGGCTACGACTTGGAGCAACTCTCCCTAGTCCGAGACAGGATCGATATTCCGCTCGTAGCGTCGGGAGGCGCGCGCGTAGCCGCTCATTTTCAAGACGCATTTCAAGTGGCAAGAGTTGATGGCGCGCTAGCAGCAGGAGCATTCCACCGGCGTGAGCTGTTGATTCCTACGTTGAAGCAATTGCTAAAGAATGAAGGGATCCCAATCCGATGTTAGCTCAAGATCCATGGACCTCCGGAACGATCGGCGATCCGAATCGGTTAATCCCGGCCGTTATTCAAAACGTCGAATCCAAGCAGGTTCTGATGCTCGGATATTTCAACCAAGCTTCTTATCAGGAGACGCTGAAGTCCGGAAAAGTCACTTTTTACAGTCGCTCACGAGAGCGCCTCTGGACCAAAGGTGAGTCATCGGGAAACTATTTGGAGCTCGTCGAACTATTTCTCGACTGCGATCAAGACACGTTTCTGGTCAAAGTTCGACCGCATGGACCTACCTGCCACACAGGAGATTGGACTTGTTTCTCTGAGGAGCGACCTCCCAGTGAGTCTTCAGGTGGTTTTGGTTTTTTACGTGACCTCGAAATGACGATCGAGGAGAGGATTAAAAACGCTCAGAAGACCGATTCGTACGTTGCGAAGTTATGCTCTGGGGGACTGGACCGAGTCGCTCAAAAAGTGGGCGAAGAGGCGGTTGAAACTCTGATTGCATCGAAAAATGATCACACGGATGCATTGATTAACGAGGCATCCGATCTTGTTTTCCACTTGATGATTCTTCTGAAATTTCGAGATCAATCATTCTCCAAAGTAGTGGACTGCCTTCGTCTTCGAAGCCGATCTTGAGCGGCTGAGAATCTTCTATTTCAGAATTCGGATGTTGAATGGGATGCCCACACCTTTTCGAGGGTCCATTTGCTCAGAAAGTTTCATCTCGATCGAAAATGTTTGGACGTCCTGTACTCGAAACGGGGGAGCAAGGTCGAAACCAATCTGTCGACCCCGAATCGAGGGCTGTACTTGGTGAAGGTCAACGGTAGCGACACTCGCTCGCGTCTGATCCCTGATCAAGGTGACTTGATAGCTCAAACTGCCGGGAATGCCTGGAATCCACGTGGTTGCAGTCTGAAAGTTTGCTCGGATGATCAATTGGTTTTCTCCATCGAGCCGTATTTCGAGGTACCTGGTGTTTGTAGGGATCCTGAGAGGAATGCGAACCCCGACAAATCCTACCCGTTCCCCCTGATCGTTCAGAATACCCCTTAATACGCCTGCCCACTCGAGGCCGCTATAGCCGGGGAGATCGATGAGAGATGATAGGGTGCCGCCACCTCGCGCGGTTTGATCGCTATAAAGTTCAACATCAGAAGCTTGAGGGAAATGAACTCGCATGACTGGATGACCTCTGAGATCAGTGTTGGATCGGTGATTCGTTTCAATCGGATTTTCCATCGAAATGGCCGGTGTTGAACCATAGGCTAGTATACCGAGAATATTCGCGAGGTGAATGAAAGGGAGCATCTCGTGGACTTATCCTATTGGGTTGCGTTCTGCACTTGGATTTTTGTTGTACGAGCCAGCTCGAAACGGGCGCTTGGGACGCGCAGAGTTTTGTGTTTTTATTTTCATGTGAAACAAAACCTGCCTTCGAAAAACTGCGCCGTTTGTGGTCGAGAAATGATCTGGAGGAAGAAATGGGAGCGCAATTGGGCGGATGTTAAGTACTGCGGTGAGAAATGTCGTCGCTCCAAGGAGCTTGCGCAGAACGATGATGAAGCAAATATTCTCTCGCTACTTCAGAAACGTGGCTCTTCTTCAACTATTTGCCCGTCAGAAATCTTGCGACCCGAAGACAAGCAAGACCCTCAGGTCATGGAACGGGTACGTCAGGCGGCTCGTCGACTCGTGCACCAGGGAAAAATTGACATTCTTCAGGGGAATCAAGTCGTAGATCCGACGGCATTCAAGGGACCCATCCGCCTGAGGCTCAAAAAATAGAATCGGTCTTGGCGGTCCGGGGCTATTCAGTCATGCACTCTCCATTTTTTTGACAGAATTAATCGCTTGGATCGCGTCAAGACTGGTCGACAGAGTACGTCTGTTTCATACGTGGAAACTGCTGAGATCCACTCTACACATGAAAAAAGTACAGAGATAATTCTGACGGTCTTCGTAGTGCCGTGATTTCGAATTCACCATTCAGTAACAACCTTGAAATGATTTCACATCGGTTGAAAACAGCCGAACAGCCTAAGGACGCTTATTGGGTTTAGAGCCATCTAGGGGGTACGTGTGTGAGTTTTCATTCAAATGTGCGCATGCAGTTTAGTTTCTGGAAAAAGAATTGGCCGATTTTGTACTATGTAATGGCCATTTTTAATGTTTGCGCCATCGGAAGCTCAGTCTATTTTTCCCAGAAGCACATCAAGGATTTTGATCGGGCTCTTTCTATTCAAGACAAAAGAGCCGGAATATACGCCCTGACGAGCGAACTCTCACGCATTGCCCATGAGGTAAATGCACCCGGAAATGATCTTTTTGGCTCGGGAAATGTGATGCTCGAGCGGAAACGTTACGAAGTTGCCGCTATAAACTTCGCCAAGAAAACAAACGAGCTCAATAGCCGTGTTCAAGCTCTTGATCCCTCAAACCCACAGCGCAAGAGTTTGTTATCGCGATTGGGCGAGATCGAAAGAAGAATGGCGTCGATGGATCAGGTGTCCACACGCATTTTTACCCTCTATCAGAAGGGGGATCGCGTCCGAGCCGGTGCCCAAATGGCCGAAATGGATCGACGTTTTGCTTTTCTGAACGAGGAACTGGAGGCGCTAAAAAATCAGAATATCCAGGAAGTTGGTCAGGTGCTGCACGATTACCGGGACCGGTTGAAAAAAACCAGACGACTGGAGTACTCGATTACCCTGTTTCTTTTCTTCACCGGACTTGTGACAGCGTTATTCGGTAGGTTTCTAGCCTCATACGTAAAAGAAGCAATGCAAGATGCCCTTCGGAACTTTCAGTTCTCGAAAGCCGTTTCAGAAGTTGCCATCATAGCTGTTACCGATAAGTCTGGAATCATCACTGAAGTGAATGACAATTTCTGTGCGCTGAGCGGTTTCTCTCGCTCCGAGCTGATCGGGAAAAACTATCTAGCGGCCAACTCCGTCGTGTATCCGCAAGATTTTTTCGAAACTGTTTGGGACATGAATCAATCCAAAAACTCCTGGTCTGGAGAGATCGAAAACCGTAAAAAAACGGGGGAGCGCTATTTTGTTAAGACCGTAGTTTCTCCGATTCGTAGTCTTGATGGAGAGATCGAGCAATTTGTTTCTGTCCGTTTCGATGTCACGGAACAAAAGCGGCTTGAGCGAGATCTATTGGAGGCACAAAAGATTTCAAAAGTCGGTTTCTGGCGCTATGACTTGATCACCGGTCAGCTTGAATGGTCGAGTGAGACCTACCGCATATTTGAGATCTCAGAACCTCAGGATCCTACCCAACTCTTTGAGCAGTATCGGAACCGTTTCCATCCAGACGATCTAAAGATGCTGGATAGTGCATTAACGCAAGTGACCGTCCATCAACGTGATTTCGAGTTCGAGCACCGAATTCTTCTCGATAGCGGTAAACGCACCAAGTACGTACGCGGAATTGGTAAAGTCGCCCGCAATAGTGAGGGCAAGGTTGTTTCGATTTCTGGCACTTGTCAGGACCTCACCGACTCCAGGTCATTTGAAATTGAGAGTCTATCGATCTTGAAGACCATGTCCGAAGGTTTAGTGATTCAGGATCAAAACGGAGAAATCGAAAAATTTAATCCCGAAGCTCTGAGAATACTAGGGCTCACCGAAGAGCAATTGCCGAATGCGTTCGTCAATAATACATATTGGAAAGCGATCTGGGACGATGGCTCACCAGTGGAAGATCGGTCTCATCCAGTCGCCGTTGCATTTCGAACCCATTTGCCTGTTCGAAATGTGATCATGGGTTTGATTCATACAGACGGCAATGAGCGTTGGATTAATCTCAATGCGGTGCCGTTTGACTCAACTTCGGGTCGCAGAGTTGCATGTACATTCAGCGATGTCACTGAGATCGTACTCGCAAACCGCGAACTCGGATGTATCTTTAACTACTCTCGGGATTTGATTTGCGTCATCGGAGAAGATGGCATCTTCAGGAAGGTGAGCCCAAGTTTCATTAAGGCTTTAGAATGGGATGAAGAAGAGCTCTTCCAGAAGTCATTTTTTGACGTCGTTCATGTGAACGATCAATCTAGGTCTCATGTAGAGTTTTTCAAAATCCACACAGGGCGTCCGAGTTTAAATTTCGAAATTCGCATGCGTACCAAGTCCGACAAGTACAGTTTCATTAGCTGGTCGTGCGTATATGATCCCGTTTCGAAACAAGTATACGCTACTGGACGAGATGTCACAGAGTTGAGAAAGTCGGAGAAGGAACTTCTCGACGCGCAGAGCACAGCAAAAATCGGATCTTGGACTTTTGATTTGATTACAGGAGCGCTGAACTGGTCATCTGAGCACTACCGAATCTTTGAGATCGACGAGTCACAATCACCCGACAATTTGTATGTACTTTATCGCGACAGAATTCATCCCGATGATCTGGATAAGTTAGACCAATTCACAAAGGGAGCTATCGAACGTTCCGAAGATTATGTTTACAATCATCGAGTCTATTTGGATGCTGGTAAGAGGATCAAGCACGTCCGCGGTATTGGAAAAGTTCTGAAGGACGAAAACGGGAAACCAGTGGCACTATCAGGAACGTGCCAAGATCTCACTGACTATGTCGCTCTCGAGCAAAAAAACGATTTCATATTGAAATCTACTGGTGTCGGAATTTGGATATTTAATCCCACGAACAACGAATTGATGTGGGATGAGTCGATGTACAAGCTATTTGAAATCTCTCCCTCCTCTTTCTCTGGCCACTATCAAGCCTGGGAGAGTAGCTTGACGGAAGAAAGTAAAAATCAATCGATTCGTGAGTTGCAGTTGGCCCTGAGTGGCGAAAAAGAACTGAATATGACTTTCGAAATCAAAACACCAGAAGGTAAACGAAAGTACATCGGTGGTCGAGGTGTGGTGACTCGGAACGAAAACGGCGAACCCCTAGTGATGTATGGTATCAATTGGGATCGGACCCCCGAAGTGACTTATGAACATGAACTGAAATCAGCGCTCGACCTAAACGAAGCGATTCGTCGAAGTGCTCGATTTATGATCATTACTACTGATCTCCAGGGTCAGATCACGGGATTCAATAAAGAAGCCGAGCGGGCGCTGGGGTATCGAGCGGACGAAACGGTTGGTAAAATGACTCCCAGCATTTTCCATGTTCACGAGGAGATTGTGGATTGTTGGAAAGAAGTTTGTGCAGAATCCAAAGCAGAAATTTCCAATGAGTTTGAGGCGCTCGTGTTTAGGGCGAAACAAGGTCTTTATTACGAGAGGGACTGGACGTTCGTACGAAAAGACGGGAATCAGTTTCCTGTGCGCCTGAATATCACGGGCCTTCGTGATCAAAATGGGATGATTAGTGGGTTTCTAGGAATCGGTCGAGATATTACCGAAGATATCGCGCTACAGAAGCAGTTAGCCGAGGAACGTGCGAAATCTTTGCATACCGCTAAACTTGCGTCTTTGGGCGAAATGTCTGCGGGAATTGCACACGAGATCAATAATCCTCTCGCAATCATCACGGGTGGCCTTTCAGTGTTGACGAAGTTTAGAGAGTCACCTGAAAAGTTTGATGCAAAAGTCGAAATGGTCCGGAAATCCGCTCACCGTATTGAAAAGATTGTGAATGGGTTAAAAAAATTCGCGCGTTCATCTGATAAAAATGAACGCGCTCTGATTGCATTCTCAGAACTGCTGAGCGAAGTACTCATTCTAACTGAGGCGAAATCGAAACGTCATGATACGCCGATTCATGCCCAAGTAGATGATGGTATACAGTTAGTTTGTGACGTAGTCGAAATCGAGCAAGTACTGGTCAATCTCATCAATAATGCGATTGACGCCGTCAAGGAACGAGATGAGCGCTGGGTAAAGTTAAATGCGTTTACCATTGATGAATCTGTGGTTATCCAAGTGATCGATTCCGGTAAGGGAATTTCCCGCGAAATAGAAGACAAATTATTTCAGCCTTTTTTTACCACCAAAGTGGTAGGTGAGGGTACAGGGCTCGGGTTGTCGATCGCTCGAGGAATTATAGAACAGCACCAAGGTTCGATCGCCATCAAACATGAGTTCAAGAACACTTGTTTTGAAATCCGTCTGCCAATAGTTGAAAGGACGAAAAGTGCCGCTTAAAGTGTTCTATCTCGATGATGAATCGGATCTCTGTGAAATATTCGCGGATATCTATGGTTCTGATGAAGTACTGGTTGAAACGTTTCAGGAGGCTTCGAAGCTGATTGAGAGAACAGCCGAATCGAAACCAGACTTAATTTTCTTGGACTATCGTTTACAACGCACAACGGGCGACGAAGTTGCCAAAGTGCTCGACGCGACGATTCCCAAGTTTTTGGTCTCTGGCGAAATTCAGTTGAAGACGAGTTATCCATTTGTAGAAATCATTAAGAAGCCTGCGCCAGAGGAAAAAGTTTTTGAGATCCTCAAGAGGTACCAGTCCGCTCTCAAGTGATTCAGGCAGGACAAAATAAAAAAGGCCGGGAATGCTTATTCCCAGCCTTTTTTATTTTCACGAAGTTTGGTTGCGCGGGCAGGATTGATTTCGGCCCTCCTGGCCTCAACCCGCTTTGCGGGCGCGTACGCTTCGCTTCCGCGTGAAAAAATGCCGCCGTGGCATTTTTTGTGAACCTACGACGGAGGGTCGTTGGTCCCGGATCCCGCCCGGGTTGCTCGGTTCCTAAAACGACAAAAGCCCGGAATCCTTCGATTCCAGGCTTTTGTCGTTACAGAAAGTTTGGTTGCGCGGGCAGGATTTGAACCTACGACCTTTGGGTTATGAGCCCAACGAGCTACCGGGCTGCTCCACCGCGCGGCAAACTTTGTGAGTTCAATAGCAATAGCTGGTTTCGCGTCCGACTGTCAACGCGGAATGAAGTGAAAAGTTGGGTACTGGAGAAAATATTGTACTTGCGGCGGTGCGCAACTAACTCGGTTTGGCCCGTATTCGGCTGAGCTGGAGCTTGTGCAGCTTAGGCGGCTCAGTTTTGAGGAGAAATGAACATTCTGGATATTCGGATATGCGAGTAGCTCGGTGAACAGTCGGCTCTAGCGTGAAATAGAACGATGACTCGCTTGCGAGAAACGTCCGAGCTCTTGGATCACCTGATAGAGCGTGGATTCACCTTCTCTTTGGGCTCGAGCAGGATCGTTTGAACGTGCCAGTTGAATGAGCGTCTCAATAGACGGCGGATACTTGAGAAGATAGGGAGTTGCATGGGGGGAAATGACTTGAGTCTCTAACGCTTTTGCAAGTAGCTCCACAACAGATAGGCGACTCTCCGAGTGATAGTTCATCGGTTGAGCCAGGTCATCGAGCAGCATGCCGAGCGCATAGGGGAGTACCAGCGAATAGGGTGTTGGGCGCTCGATTCCTTGGAAATAGCGTTCAAAGATTTCGCGCATGCGTTTTCCGCGTGCTTGGATTTTGGGCCATTCCTCCAGCCTCATTCCTGCGATATGAGAAACGAGGTCATGTGTTCCCCAGAATGCGACCTGGCGATTCTCCAGGAGGGTGGCATAGCGAATCGCGTCCGCATTCACAAACTCCCACATATTACCTTCATAGTAGGAGCGATTCGGGTCAAATCCGCCAAATACCGTGTTCAGCCCCCAAGGCCGGACCGATACGAGCTCGGCTCCTTGGAGGGCTGCGATCTGAGTGATGATCTCCGGAAAAAATACGCATTGGTGAATCTGTTTGAAATCATTAAACGAGAGGCCTGGATGAAGCAGTGTGCGGAGTCCGCGCACTCGTGGATCGAGGTGCTGCGAGCGTACGGACCAGATCCGTACACCGGTGTAGCCTTGGTAAGAAATAAGCTCGGACCGCAGGTCGGAGCGGTCGACTTTGTCTCCTGTACTGCCGTCATAGAGGAAAGTAGAAAACTCGTCGTGAATCGTTCCGATCTCTTGATGGATACCGAGTGCGACGATGAGTGAGAAAAATTTCGGATCCCGGGAGAGCGGGGTCACTTCCGGCATTTTCAGAAAATGATCTTTGAGGCGCTCGCGTTCCTGATCCGAAAGATGAATGTGTTGGTATTCCACGGCGAGTCTCTGATGAAGAATCGTTAAGCCATGCGCTCGTAGAGCGCTTGTATCTCGATGGAGAGCGGTTCTGATGTGATCCGCTCGGGCGCGAACGAGGCTTTGCCCCATTTGCAACCGGCGTAGACTTCGAGGTGTGTGGCCTCTCGGATTCGCAAGTCATTTTCTGAGATTTGTATTTTGGAAGCGGATTCGTTTCCGTCGGTTGGCGTTTTCACTTCGAGGAGAGCGGGGTCCTGCAGAGATACGCTGAATCCCAAGATGGGGAGTGTGGCGAATAGAGTCGTTTTCATCGGTCAGTCCTTATCTAGGCGTCGATCATCGACGTCATGGACTCAACCATACGTGAACATGTCTTGTTGAAATACGCACTGGATCGAATGGATCGTTTCTCGATTCGAAACGATGTAGCTAGAACAAACGGTTGAGCCACCCGACGTCGCGCGGGTTCTTGGCGACGAGTCTCACCTTCTGGGTGCAGGCATACGGGCAGCCTGAGATCTTGAGCGTCTGGAGCGCCTTGTTCTCACAAAAATAGTCCGGTAGGTATGCGACTGCAGCGCCACTCACGACGAATTCCTCGAGGGTTTTTAGGCTCGAGGTCCGGTAGTCAATTTTTCTCGGGAACCGGTCGTCTCGCCAACCGTCGAGCGATTGTTTTGCGCCGACCTGGCCCAGTAGAGCGTGTGTAGGACTAACGAATGGATACTTGAGCAAGTCTTCAACGGGTACGATTTTTTTTGCCTGACCTGGTGCATAGAGCGGGTGACTGAATCCAACGAATGTCTGAAAGGTCGCGTCTCCCAAAACTCGGGTCGTGAGACCTAAGGTTGGGGGAACGTCGCAGGTCGTGATCCCGATTTGGGCATCACCGCGCGCGACGAAATCGAGCGAGAGCTCGTCGGTTGTCGCAATGTATTCGAATGAAGCCCGCGGAAGTCGTTTTTTGATGTCTAGGCTCACGGTGAGACCGAATTTTCCGAGCAGGATCTCTGGAGCCGCAATAACGATGTGGATTTTGCCTTGGGTTCCGCCGACCTCTATTCGGGTCGACTCCTCGAGGCGTACGATCTCAGACGCGCGTCGCTGAAGCGCGAGCCCATGGTCCGTGAGGCGGATGTTACGACCCTCGCGACTAAAGAGTTTGACCGATAGCTCTTGTTCGAGTCGCGTAACGGCCTTGCTCAGCGCCGCTGGCGATACGTTTGTATGCTCGGACGCTTGGTGGACGCTCTCAAAACGAGCGACGGAGAGAAAATAGCGGAGTTCAAATATTTCCATTTTAGAAACGTTAATAGCATAAACGTTTCTCGAGTCAATAGCGTGCACTTCCTCGCTGTTGAGCGCGATCGAGAGTCTTATTTCGAGTGTTTCCCGAGCGTGATGGGAAGTAAAATATTGAACAATTTAGATGTAAATCGCAGTGGCCTCACTGTGGAAGCAGTCCTTTTATTTCTTATTTAGGGTAATTTATACCCAAAATTGCGATGGGTATTACCCAGGAGAAAAAATGAAAAATACTTTCGTATGGATGATGATGTCATGGGCTTGGATTTCGAACGTGCAGGCGTCGCACGATTTCAGTTGTGAGTCCGTACAGCGAGTGAACGGATGGGGGGCGCCTAAACAAGTGTCGATTTTCATCAATTGGTGGAGCGGCAAAATTGATCGAATCGATTCGGGAACGATCCGCAACGATATCCGTACGATTGAACCCGCGGAGAATAATCCGTTTACGCGAAATGCGGCGACTCAGTACGAGATTTTCCCGGGTGCAATCCAAGAGTCTATGAAAATGAAATTCACCCGATTCAACAGGAGCTATCGCACTTGGTTTGAGATTTCCGACTCGATTTTGAACGGCGGTGATCGCGGATTGATTTACTATTACAGTGAGTCCAATTTTATTCTCGAAAAAGAGATCCACGCCTTTTACATGGATTGCAAAAAGATCAAGTGACCTGAATTCCTCGGCTCGTGCGAAGCGACGTTGCTCAGCTAAGCGCGGGCCGAGAGCATCTCGTGTGGAATCGGTTTTCCGTCGGCTCCCACCGAAACGAATACGAACTCACAGCTCAAAATCAGATGGGTCGGGTCGTTTTCCAGGCGAGGATCGTCCGAGGGCGCCTCGGGTTTCTCGAGCGCCTTGCCGATGTATTTTTTCACGACCACGCACTCTACCGTAAGTGAGGTGGTCCCAATTTTCTTGTTCCGAGTCCAGAACTCGAGAATATCTCCCGAGCGTGCTGGATTCTTGAACAAGATTTCCGAGATCTTAAGGGTGACTGCCGATTTCGTGCGCATCTGGCACATGGCAAAAAGCGCTGCCGCTTCGTCTGCCCATTGCATAAGTCTACCGCCGAATAGCACCTGAGCCGGATTCTCATCTCCGGGCATCACGAGCTTGCGATAGGTCATTAAAAACGGACTAGGGAGGGTCATGAGACTTACTCGTCGATGCTGCCGCCGTCACGGCGTTTCACACGTGTGAGCGTCGTACGGCCCGTACGGGAGGAACCACCGTCGCGTTTGGGAGTTGCACCTCGCGAAGAGAAGCCGCCTGTACTGCGAGAGTCCCGGCGAGCTCCGCCGAAACCACCGCGAGAAGTCGAACCGGCGCGTTCACCGCGACTGTCACTGCGTGGGCCGCGATCATTGAAACGGGCGCGATTGCCGAAGCCTTCGCCACCTTCGCGTTTTTGGAATGGACGACGCTCGCCGCGTTCACCACCGGATGCACGAGGGGTACGTTCGCTGCGCTCACCGCGAGGCGCGCGATCAGACCGAGGTGCACGATCAGACCGAGGTGCACGATCAGAGCGCTCACCGAATGCACGAGGTGCACGTTCGGTGCGCTCACTGCGCTCACCTCGGAAAGGTCTAGGTGCCCGTTCACTTCGTTCACCACCGAATGAGCGAGGCGTGCGTTCGCTGCGTTCACCGCGAGGTGCGCGTTCGCTGCGTTCGGAGGAGCGGGGGAAGCTTACTTCAGAGCGGCCACCGGAGGTTCCACTGGAACGTCCGAATTTACTTGGACCACGAGAATCCCGCCGAGGGGCGCGTTCACCGCCGCGAGATTCGCGTTCGGAATCCGGAGTAATAATTGAGCGAGTCTTACCGTAGGCAGGACGAGGTTTATCGCCAGCCGAATCAGATTTAGCGCGAATCACGATTTTCGATTTCAGTGCATTGCGCTTGGCGGTCGTTGGGACGCCTGGATCCTGAAGATCGGTCGGGAGAACTGCTTTTTGTTTTTCATGGCGCTGTTGAATATCTCGCACGCCGAGCTCGGGTTGGAGAATCAGGGCCTCGAGTTTGGACTTCGGCACGATTCGATATTCACCAAGCTCAAGTCCTTTGAGCGTGATGTGACCGAATGCCGTGCGGACGACTTTCTCGACCAAGAAACCCTTGTCTTCGAAGTAGCCTTTGACGTCGACGTTCGCCGAGCCCAGGAACACGATCTCAACTTTGGTTTTCTTGTTGAGCTCTTCGACAATGCGAACGGAGTTCGGCTTCACGAAACGGTTGCCGATTTTTGCGCCGCGCTCGAGGCGTTGGAGCATTTCGCTAGTCATGTGACCCTTGAGTTTCACGGCGTAAACGCGCGGGAATTTCGGGTTTTTCTGGATGCCTTCGGCGAGCATGCCGTCGTTCGTGAGGAGGAGAATACCCTCGTCGTTGAAATCGAGGCGGCCGATGGGGAAAATTCGTTGGGTCACTTTGACGAGGTATTCGCCCAAAGCGGGGCGTCCGTCCGGGTCGCTGATGAGCGAGATCACGCCTTTTGGTTTATGAAACGCGACGTAGACATGGTCTTCTTTTTCGAGCACGAGTTTGCCCGAGACCTTGATGTGGTCCACGCCCATGGTGGCCCGATCGCCGAGTTTTGCGACCTTTCCATTCACGGAAACTTCACCCATTTCAATGAGTTCTTCCGCTTTTCTTCTGGAGGCAATACCGGCTTGTGCTAGGATCTTTTGGAGTCGTTCTGATGACATTTGCCCGAGTGTAACATGACTTTGCAAAAACTCCATCACATCGACTCGGTCCCTCGGATGAGGTAGAGTCGGAGCATATGGCAGACAGGGCGGAAAATCAGGAAACCAAGATTCCTTGGCTGGGACGGTTGTTTCAGCCTTCGGTAGCCGCTGCTGTAATCGCTTTGGCGGTGTTTTTCGCCCTTTATTCCCAGTTTTTAGGCTCGAGCATCGTCTGGTCATCGCCCAAGGTTCCCCAGATCTTTCAGACCTACTCGGAGGTTTGGGGCAGTCTACAGGCGGGACTGGAGCCCTATTCGGACCGGGGTTATTCCTCGTTCACGTTTTCCCCGGCATTCCTGGCGCTCCTCAATTTCCTGCCTCGCTCGGCTCAAGACGCATGGTTTGTCCTGAGCCTGATCTCGATCGCGTTCTTCTCGATCGTTCTGTTCACGGGCGCACGATATCGCGATTGGATTGAGATCGCGTATTTACTCGCGGGTCTGGGGCTTTCCTGGCGGGGGATCCTCGAATGCCTTCAGCACGGTCAGATGGAGCTACTCATTTTCAGCCTGATCGTGACGGCCACCTCGCTTTTCTCGCGCGTTCCCTTCATCACGGGTGTGATCTTGGGACTGCTGCCGTGGATGCGGATTTATTACGTGTTCTTGTTCGTGCCGTTTTTTCTCGCCGCCTCCCGGCGTGATCCCTCGGGTGAGCCTCGCGCGCCTCAACCGCGTTTGAAACTCCTGTTCTCGGGACTCCTGTTCAGTTCCGTTTTCTGGGGAGCGGCCGTTCCGTCGATGGTATTCGGACCTGATCAGGCGCTCAGCTACTCGATCTCTTGGTACAAACTGATCCAGTCGCAGCCGGCGCTGTATTTCTTCTCGGGTACGAACCAGAGTCTCTGGGTCGCAATCGAGCGTTGGTTTGAACTCGATCAGAGTTTCGTCGGTTACGGAATCGCGGCGATCTTGCTTGGGACATTGCTCGGTCTCTTGGTACTTCGGCGTCCGGTCGCACCTTCTGCCCAGGACAGTTTTGTTTGGCTGACTCCCTGGCTCATCATGAATCAGCTTCTGAACCCATTGTCCTGGCGATGGGGGAGTGTGGCGCTCATCGGGACGTGTTTTTCTGCGTTCCGTCCAGGCCGTCGTTGGTTCCTGTTTCGAGGCTTGCTCTGGATCGCAGTCGTTTTCTTATTTCTGCTTCAACAGAATTTTTTCGTCCGACCATTCCTGGGGTTAGAGACCTGGACGACTCTACATGAGTTTGGAACGGTGACGCTCCTCTGGCTCATGTTACTGGTGCTGTCGCTTTGAGATCGATCTCAAACTAACCGGGGTTTTTATTCAATAAATCCTGCACCGAAGGTAAGTTCGCGAGCAACCATTCACCTGCCGTGATGTGCGCGCGGATGAGTTTCTCGCGCTCATTCGCTTCCATCGTCTCGACGGATTTTTCGAGTCTCTCGCTGGCGTCTCCGAATTCGATTGCCCCCATCATTCGGCAAGACGATTTCATGCGGTGAAGGATTTTTCTCAGTTCTAGCGGTTCGCCGTGTTTGAGTTTTTCGTCCAGAAGCCGCAACTCGTCGATAGTATTTGCCTCAAAGCGATCCACTAATTTTTGCAAGAATCCAGGATTCGCTCGTTCGAGCGGCAATAAATGAACGGGGAGTTCAGGGCGTTTTTGGTGCGGCATAAAGCGTGCTCCTCGTACTAGTGACGACTGGGTCTATCCCAGCATGGCTCAGGATAGGCCAAAAATAGATGATTTCTCAAGGATGGAGAAAATGACGGATCCGATCGTTTTAATGGCTTGTAGCTTTTTGCCCGGTCTTCTGATGACAGGGACCACCTTCTGGCATTCCAGGCGCCAGAGCGGAAACTCGCGTGCGCCTCCGGAGTTCGGCGCCGAGGCTTATCGACAGATTCTCCTGCAGTGTCAGGAACTGATTTGGGTCGAAGACCTCCAGGGCAATGCGTTTTTCATGAACCGGGCGGGGAATCTTGAGCCGGATCTGGATCCTTCGAGATTTGGACCTTGGAGTCGACAGTTGAGCGACGCGGCTCGTGAGACCGAGCATGAAGTGCGTACGCAGGCGAGTCTCCCGTTTCGAGGAGTAGATACGCTCTATCAAATCGTGAAATTTCCTATTCGAGACGATTCGGGAAATTTCGAATGGATCGGCGCGGTCGCGACCCCGCTCAGTGAGCGTTCAATCATACAAGCATCGAAGATGAAATCGCAGGTGCTGAGGCTCGTGAGTCATGAGATCCGCACGCCACTGAATGGAATCATGGGTTTAGTGGAGCTGCTGATCCCACATCTTTGGGAAGCGGATGCGCGTAAGTTTTCAGCCGCCTTGAAACAGTCGGTTGAGCAACTGCGGATGATCGTTCATCGGCTCTTGGATCTCTCCAGTATCGAAGACGGCAATGTTCAGCTCGATTCTCAGCGATTCTCCCTCCGCGATCTGCTCGATGAGCGCGTGGAGTTGCATCGTGAAGGCGCCGAGAGCAAAGGGATCGAGCTGATCTGCACCATCGATCCATCGATTCGTAATGCCTACGGTGATCCGGTCAAGATCTCGCAGATACTCGATCATTTGCTCGACAATGCTATTCGGCATACTGAATTGGGCTCCGTGGAGCTTCAGGCGTCGGCGGACGTCGATGACATCGAGTTTCGAATCATCGACACCGGAAGCGGCATGAATCCGGAGTTCGTGAATACGGTGTTTGACTCAGGCGAGGATTCCGAGGGTTTTAGCGCGCGAATGCACGCGGGAGTGGGATTAGGCTTATCGCTCGTCCGGAACTGGATTTCCGTCATGGGTGGCTCACTCAAGGTAGAAAGTCGGCTGACCCAGGGCTCTGAGTTTCTCATCCGGCTTCCGCTCCTCAAGCGTCCGGAGCAAACGGAGGCGATCGTGGACTGGAATAAACAGAGTTCCGAACCCGTGCTTCGCGGGCAGAGGACGGGAAAAATTCTGGTCGCGGAGGACAATCCGGTGAATTTGCTCGTGGCCGAAGAATATCTCCGGGGTCTCGGCTATGAAGTAGTCTCAGCAATCGATGGGACCGAGGTGATTCGAGAGTTCGAGAACCAGGAATTCGCCGCGGTCCTGATGGATTGTGAAATGCCCAAGATGAACGGGTTTCAGGCCACCAGGTGGATTCGAGAGTGGGAGCGGAACCATCCAGAGCGAAGAACTCCTGTGATCGCCGTGACTGCGAACGCCTCCGCGCGCGACCGAGAGGAGTGCCTGAATGAGGGCATGGATGACTATTTGACGAAACCGATCACTCGAGGAGCGCTCGCGGAAATCTTGGACCGCCATGCGTCCTCGCATCGGCAAGCCTCGGAACCGGAGGCAATCCTCTAGTTTTTAGTTCAGCGTTTTTCCGGGAGTGAAGGCGTAGCCTTTGCGGTAGATCGTCTTGATAAAATTGCCGCGATCACCGAGTTTTTCGCGAAGAGAGCAAATGTGCTTGTCGATCGTGCGCTCGAGGACATGCACGTTTTCGCGCATGGCTTCTTTGAGCAGTTCTCCTCGGCTCAACACATCGCCCGCTCGGCTGAGCAGCGAGATGAGGAGTCGGAGTTCGATTGGGCTCAAGTCGACTTCGGTGGATCGGTTTGGGTACAAAATCAATGTTTTCTGGCGGATCAAATCAACTCGGATGCCGCCCGATTCTAGGGTGTTAGATGCGGCCGGAGCCGCCTGTTTTGCTGTTCTAAGACGCGCGGAGATTCGCGCTTTGAGTTCTCGAGGATCAAAAGGTTTCACCACGTAATCGTCGGCCCCAAGTGAGAAACCGTGAACCTTCTGCTCCATTTGATCTTGGCCAGTGAGGAAAATCACAGGAATATCGGCAGTTTTTTTGCTTTGTTTGATTCGCTCGCAAAGCTCGAACCCGTTTCCATCCGGAAGACCGACATCGATCAAAAATAGATCAAAGTCCGTGTCCGCAATAAATGATACGGCACGCGAAACGGTGTCAGCCTTGTGTACTTCAAACTCGGATCGAAGAGTTTCTTCGACGAGCAATTGATAGTCCGGCGAATCTTCGATCAATAGGATCTTGTTCATGCAGAATTCTCTCGTCGTATTTTGACTCATCATACATCAACTCATGAGGTAGAAAAGTGTCTGTTTTAGAATCTTGTTAAATTTGAATAATAGCATTCAATTACGTGAGCTTACGCCTCCGCGGCAATGCTCTTTTCCAGGACGTGGACCACTTTTTCGAGTTTTGCTGAATCAAAAAGATGTTCGTATTCCGTCTTCAATAAGTGCAGGGCGCTTCGTTGGCGGTGTCCCCATGCTCCAGAAGAGCCTCGAACGAGTTCATCATAGAAATTCGCGATGCAGACGATGCGAGCTAGATCGAATATGGCAGACCCTTTGAGGCCACGTGGAAAACCGGTCCCATCATCATATTCGTGATGCTGGGCGATGATCATCTGCACTTCGATCGGAAGATTGCTGCCCAAATGGTCGGTGGTTCTTGAGCCGAGCTCGGGATGTTGGCGCATCAGCTGCTCAATTTTATCTTCGTCATCAGTTTCTCGCGTCTTGATCGCGGGTTTTCCGACATCGTGCAAGAGCGCTCCGAGCGCGATTAACTCCAGAATACGCCTGTGGTTGTAACCCATCTGGCTAGCGAGATAGGTTGAGAGGAATGCGACGTTAATGCTGTGTTCGAGAACGCTGACGGAATAGGTTTGCAGTTGGTTGAGTGGAATCGTGGTGACCGGAGAATTCAAAAGGTCTTTGACGATAGAATGGGCGGCTTCAAAGAAGGGTTTCACCGTTTGAAGGCAAACCTCTTTGCCTTCTTCTATATCGAACAAGTTCTTGAGTTCCTGAACGCTGCGTTGACGAAGTT
Organism: Pseudomonadota bacterium; assembly: GCA_027485695.1. Lineage (GTDB taxonomy): Bacteria > Bdellovibrionota > UBA1018 > UBA1018 > UBA1018 > JAIXQO01. Next base: position 327,955 of record JAIXQO010000002.1, on the reverse strand, counting down.
CGACCAGCGGAAAGCTACTGATGGGGAGTTTCAGGAGCGTATTATTGACCTCCACCCAATGTTGGATGTGAGTTAGGTCGGAGTTCTGAACGAAAACGTGTTCAACTTTTCTTCGACGAAAGCGATCAAAGAGCTTGGGTGTAATCGCATCTCCTTCAGAGCGCAGAAGTATAAAGCGTCCCTGAATGAATACGTAGATGGATGCAGGTAGCGGCTCGCCAAGAATCAGAGAATCTACGCCAATTGAAACGAATTGCTCCGTCATACGTTCTCCGGTTCAAATGACTAAACGAGTTCTGACTCCGATGCCGCGAGTATTGCCTCTTGCGAAGGTGGTAGTATCGGAGGCACGGCCTCAAATAGATCTTTGGCCGGCTCTGTTCGAGAATCTGCCTCAGTACCTAAAGCAGCAAGTGCGGCAGCTTGTTTCGCCGCTTCTTTTTCTGCTTCAAGCGAAGGTGTCGAGATCTCGATTGATTTCACACGCTCGCGAATGTCCTTGAGGAATTTCTCGTCTTCGGATGGATCGTAGATGAGATTGACCGAAGAATCCGCCTTCATTTCGGAAACGAGTTTACGCATCTGTTTCACGCGAGGATCTTCGGTTTCTCCAGCCGAGCTCTCCGGAACCATTTGCTCGAGTTCGCGCAGGCTCGGGAGATCACGGATTTCTTTGATGCCGAAGACTTGGAGAAATTCTTCGGTCGTCTCGTATAACATCGGGCGACCCGGGAGTTCCGAGCGGCCCGTGATGTGGATGAGTTTGCGATCCATCAGCGTGCGGACGAAATGCGAAGAGTCGACGCCACGAACTTCGTCGATGTCTTCTTTCATGACCGGTTGGCGGTAAGCGACGATCGCGAGCGTTTCCATCGCACCTGAAGAGAGGCGTTGGAATTGAATGCGCGCGAGTTTTTTGGCCAATGCTGCCCGAGTCGGTTTTGTGCGGAACTGGTATCCACCGGCGACTTCGACGAGCTCGAACCCATGGTGCGGTTCCGCGTAACGCGATTTCAGGTTGGTGAGTGCTTCTTGAAAGAAGTGAAACGAGAAATCCGGTCCCAGCCACTCTTGGAGTTTCTGCGAGCTCATGGGTTTTTCGACCATGAAAAGAATCGCCTCAATGGCGCTCTCCAGATCTTGAAGGTCGTATTGACCGTTTTCATCGGCCACCGGAGTTTTTGGCAATGCTGCTGCCAGTTCCGGATCCATCGGCGCGACCGTTTGAGCTTCGGAATCTGCGAGTGCCTGCGCCTCAAGAGCACGATCTTCGGCGATTTGCGCGTCGTTTTCGGCTTGAGCATCGACGAGGACTTCGGCGATTTGCGCGAGGGATTCGGCAGCCGCCTGTTCGTCTTGGGCTTGGATCGTGGCCGAGAGAGACTCCAAGAGCGGATCCGATTCGGAAGGCGAAAGAAAAGATTCTTCGACCTCGTCCAAATTCAGTTCTGGCTCCGAGCTAGATTCGGATTCTTCGAGCAGGAGGCCGTCAGTGGTTTCCTCGTCGAGGTCTATATCGATCTCTTCGTCCTCAACCAGGTCTACGGCCTCGTCAATCGGCTCATCACTGCTTTGTTCAGCCTGCACGTCGAGCGCGGAGAATCCATACGGATCGGCCACGAGTGTAACGGGTTCCTCGCTGTTCGCTTCCGAAACCGGATCTTTGCGCCATTCTTGTGCAGCGATCTCGAGCGACTCGATGTCTTCGGATTCTGAGTCATCTGAACTCGTATGAGTAGCCGAAGCGGAGATTTCGGTCGGCGCTTCGTCGAAGGAACCTTCGTCGTCGCTCAGGCGGATCGACTCATTCTGGTCGGTCTCGGAGATATCGATCATTTCGGAAGTCGTTTCGCTAGGTTTCAATTTGTTGTTTTCGTCGTTCATGGGGAAACAAGCTCCTGCTGGGCCACGTTCACGGTTTCAAGTTCGGAGACCGGAGCCTCCGCCGGTACGACCTCGGATGGATGAGGAATCGTGCTCTCGACGGCGCTCTCAATGGAGTCAAATCCGGAGGCCAGAGTCGTATCGAAATTTTTTAAGCTTTCGAGCAGTTCGAGGAAAATATCCGTGTATGCGCCGCCCTCTTGATAGACCTTGAGTTTTTTTAGTCGCGCGAGTTCGAGCGACGCGAGGAAGGTGACGACCACTTCGGGGCGAAATTTGAAATCGTCGATCAACGCCGTCATCGTCACGCGTTCGCCCATTTTCAGGCGGTTCGCGAACGTGCTGATCTTGTCGACGAGGCTCACGGTTTCCTTTTTGAGGATCGTTTTGCGTTTGCGGCTCTTGGCAATCACATCTTGATAGGTGAGCGACAGGTCGGTGATCGACATCTCTCGCCACACGCGCTCGGTGGGTGGTTTCGTGTTCGGACGCGTGAATACATCGGCGCCGAGGAGATTGAGTGCGGCGAGGTCCTCTCCGGCCTTGAGGAAGCGTTGGTGTTCGAGGAGCTGACGGAGCAGCTGCTCAGGAGTGAGGACGCCGTCGTCCTCTGCTGCATTCACGGCGTTCGGGTCGACCTCTTGCGGGAGGATCGCCTTGGATTTCCAATGAATGAGCGTCGCCGCCATGACTAGGAAGTCCGAAGCGACGTCGAAATTCAATTCCTGCATGAGGCGGACATACTGAAGGTATTGGTCCGTGATCTTGGAGATCGACACCTTGGAGATGTCGAGTTCATGACCTTGAATCAGATAGAGGAGCAGATCGAGAGGACCCTCGAAATGTTCAACTCGAATGGTAATGGGTACGCGGTGAGAAACGCTCAAGGCTATCCATCTCCTCATATCCTGATGGTGACCCGTCAGGAGTATCAGCGGTTAATTGGGTGAACGGCGGTGACAGTCCGTTGACTGTGATCATGGCCTAAGCCTTTATTAATGTCCAAAAAAAGGTGGTCCGTTTCGCTCATGAACGATTGCGTTATCAACGAATGAGGCCGAGGGCGTCTTTGACTTGGTTCAAGGTCGCATCCGCGCGCGCCCGAGCTTTTTCGGCGCCCTGTTGCATGACCTGTTGGAGGTAGATGCCGTCTCGGACTAGTCGCTCGGTTTCTTCGCGGATCGGGCGGATTTTCTCGACGAGCATGTCGGCTGTTTCCGCTTTCAGGTGTCCGTACATCTTTCCTGCGTACGATTGTACGAGTTCATCGAGCGATTTTCCGGTGAGAGATTGCTGGATCGTCAGGAGATTTAAAACTCCGGGCTGATCAGCCGTGCCGCGGATCTCGGAACCGGAATCGGTCACAGCGCTTTTGACTTTTTTCTCGATCTCTTTGTCCGAGTCGTCGATGTAAACGGCGGCCTTGGGATCGGGATCACTCTTGGACATTTTCTTGGTCGGATCCTGAAGGCTCATGATCTTGGCGCCGACTTCGGGGATCCAGGCATCCGGGAGTTTGAACAGATCGCCCGCAATCTTGACGGTTTGCGGATCGGATTTTGTATCGCCCGCTTGTTTGAGGGCGGCATCGAGCTTGGATTTGCTGGCACGATTCGGATTATAGAGTCCGTTCATGCGGATCGCGAGATCGCGAGCGAGCTCAATATGTTGTTTCTGATCAATGCCTACTGGAACGAGATCCGTTTGGTAGAGCAAGATATCCGCCGCCATGAGCACCGGATACGAGAAAAGTCCGGCCGGGATGCTCTCACCGTGTTTCTGGCTCTTGTCCTTGAACTGGGTCATGCGCGAGAGTTCGCCCATGTAGCTGTGGCAAGTGAGGATCCAGGACAATTCCGCATGCGCGGGCACATGCGACTGAAAGAAAATCGTGACGTTCTGGGGATCCAGGCCACACGCGATGTAAGAGGCGAGCGCGCGGCGAGAGAGTTCTTGCTGATGAGTCGGGTCGCGGCGCTCGGTCAGCGCGTGCAGATCGACCACAAAAAACAAGCAGTCGTAATCGCGGCTCATTTTCTCCCAGTTCTTGATCGCACCGATGTAGTTGCCGATCGTGATCCGGTTCGACGGGGTGAGCGCCGAGAGCATGATTTGTTTCTGGGACGAAGTCATAGATTAACCTGTGGGAAAGAGCTGGCCCGCGAGAACGAGCGTTTTATAAGAAAGCGTCATAATAGGACCGCCGAGAATGCTGAGGGCGCCTGTCCAGAGTAATCCGAGGAGAATCCAGAAGCTGTAACCCTCGAGCACACGCAGGCGCTGCGTTCCTTGGAAACCGACCATGCTCTCGATGATCCGTCCGCCATCGAGCGGCGGGATGGGTAGCAAGTTAAACAAAGCGAGGCTGTAATTGATTTGCACGCCGACCATGCACATTTTCGTGATCGGATCATAGAGATAGAAATCCTCCGGAATCGCGAGCGAAAGCGCGTGGAACAGAAGCGCCGAAGCGAACGCAAGAAAAACGTTCGCAGCCGGTCCGGCAAGCGATACCCAGAATAGGCCCGGGCGGTACTTGCGAAATCGATTGGGGTTGATCGGCACTGGTTTCGCCCAACCAAAAAGCAGTGGGATACCGGTGATCATATTCACGATCGGAATGAGCACCGTTCCGATCGGATGGATGTGTGCGACCGGATTCAGGGTGAGACGTCCCTCGCGTTCAGCGGTCGTGTCGCCCCAGTGGCGAGCCATGAGTCCGTGACCGAGTTCGTGAAAAACGATCGCCACGAAGAACGGGACGATCTGAATGGACATCATCTGAATGCGTGCGGCTAAATCGGCGTTCATAGGAACCCCCATGGAAGCGGATTTGGCATGCTTCGTCAATTGCGGAATGAAAAAGGAGAGGGTTTTTATCGCGATGACGCGACACTTTTTGTTCTAGTTCAGCGGTTTTGAATAACGACCGCAAATACCGATCGAGAATTTTCCGCCCACTTGCTCCAGGGCAAATGCGAAACGCTGTCCAATCGGAAAATTCGTGACGTAAGGGCGGCACTGCATTCCATTGTCACCTTCGACGAGGATCTCTCGCGAAGAGAGGGATCCTTGGAGGACATCCGTCACTTGAAGCACCATTTCCGTTGGATAGGGTCCACGGCGCAGTTGCTCGTAACGTTTGACTTCGGCAGTGACGACCGTGAGGGCGAGTTGCGGAGGGTAACGACCGCTCGCTACTTCTTGGTTATGTCGTTGGACGGTTTCGAAAAAGTCACTTCCGAGAGGGGCGCAGCCGCAAGCTTGTGCGGAAGTAACGACGAACGAAGACGTGAGAGCGAGGGCAACCATCCAGAAGATCTTTTTCATGGGAGAGGGGTAACGGAATGGTTTTGGGAAGTAAACCGTTATCCATGACGATTTCAGGGTGTTCCGGATGTGTTTACTCTCGAAATCAAATGCACAGCGCCGAAGATCGGGGCTCGGGGTCTGATTCTTTGATTCATTCGAAAACAAAGGGATTTAGGCTCTTTTATCACGCACTCCGTCGAAACCCCCACCCCGGGGCCAGGGTTTGTCCTTGGTGGGTTCCGAGAATCTACGGTATTCGCCGAGTTCGAATGAAAAAAGTCAGCTTGTTCTTAGTCGTCACAGGGATCGCTCTGGTTTCGTATTCGGTTTTCGCAAACGAGGAGACGGGTTCCATCACCGATCGTCGTACGGGGAACCGAATAGAGCTCACGTGCTTGGAAATGAGCCGTGGTCCGAGCTCCGTTTCCTGTGTTCGAGTTCAAGGTCGGTTGTTCTCTCGTGAAACGGGCGTTCTCGTTCAAAAGAGCCAGATCGGAGTCGGCGTGCCTGGTGCCGATGAGCTCTCGACGTTTCCGCGAATCGGCAAAATAGTCGAAGGGGGCGTCATCTTAGGTGTGTTTCTCCCGCTCATCGCTACTGATTTTAAAGATACGGCCATACCCTTGATGTTGGTTGCGGTTCCCGTGGGTTTTGCCGGCGGATTGGTAGCCGAGGTTGCACTACTCCCAGCAACTGCGTGGACTCAGTTCGTGACGGTTCCGGTGCGCAAGAAAAAACTCCGTCGCGCGCTCCGCGGAGAAGATGTGCGTGTTTCGCATCGGACGTTCAGTTTGTTCGCCGAAGGGATTTTCGGAGTTACGCTGTAACCGACTACCACTCCTGGCCGTTGGTTTGAAAATAACGTGCGAGATGACTGAGGTAGTTCAGCATCTCTTCGCGGGACTGCCTCGGAGCAAGAACGCCGACTGCGGGTTTCCAGAGTCGTAGTAGTTGGTCAATTTGAATGCCGTAAGCCGATTCGAGGCGTGATAAAATGATCGCTTTTCCGGGCGCTTGATCGAGCATCGAAAATGCCTGGTAGAGAAACGCCAGTTCGAGTCGGCTTTCTTTTTCGAAAAAGGTAAACTGACTTTCTGCAGTCCATTCAGCGAAATTGTTCGGCAAAAGTCCGCGAGCTTCTAAGAACTCAAAACTCTTCAAATACGCAATCCGGGTCGCTCGAACGGATTTTTCGACAGAGCCGGTGGCCGCTCGGTTGGCAAGCAACTCTTCAAACAAGAAGATATTGCGGCCAATCGGTGAGTGATCATTGACGATCATCTGGGCAATACCGTGTCCCGTCTTGGGCCACGATCGAAAATGAAATAGCTCATGAATCAATGCCTGATAGGTATTGATATAGCGTGAAAGTTGAGTCAGTCGTTCTGCAGTTTCCCTGAGTTCCGTAAGTTCTCGAGGGTTCGTCATGATCTGGAATGAGAGCGTTGGCAGTAGGTGCCCAAATGAAACGCCGTTCACGCCAGCATATGAGCCGCTTTGATAGATTTTCCACCAGATGTTTTTGTTGGATTGTCGGTAGAAATCGAAAAGCTCTCGTTCGATCGGAGTCAGGCCAAAAGTCTTCAGGCGATCCGCCTGTATTGCTAAAATGGTTCTCGCTTGGGAAATCTTTTTGATGGCGAGAGAGACCGGGGGATCGGGTTGTGGATAGCGATCCGCGTGAATGACCACGTGATCGCGCATCCACTCGATGAGCTCGAAGTCGCCCGGTTCAATGGTTCTTTTGCCTTCGGGTAGTTTGGCTTGAGACCATTCGACCAAAACTTCATTGCAAGCAGCAGTAAAAAAGTTTTGCGGAAGGATGAGAGCAGGTCCATCGCTGGCACGCGCGGGAAATACGAAAAACGTCGCAGTAAAAACGCTCCAGATTGTTATCTTATGGACGACCGAATACGCGGTACTGAACCAAACTTCGACGATGCTCAGGGAAAACGGGATCCATCGGCGCGCTCCCATTGCTACGTTTTGCCTTTGTTGTCGCCTCGCGGATGATATTTCCTGAGGCTCTCTTTCAGATGTTCGCGGCTCACTTCGGTGTAGATCTGGGTCGTCGAGAGATCCGCATGTCCAAGCAAGAGCTGAAGCGTGCGAAGGTTCATGCCTTTTTCTAGTAAGTGCGTTGCGAAGGTATGCCTCAACCAATGCGGAGAGAATTGGTCGGAGAGATCGGCCTCGAGCGCCAGACGTTTCACGAGTTGCCAGAGAGCTTGTCGCGTGAGTTTCTCGCCCCGGTGGTTCACGAAAAACGGGACGCGCCTTGGGTCGGATTTCGCGCCGATGAGTTTCTCTCGTCCGTTTTTCTGGTAATCTTCGAGTTCATTTCGAGCGAGATCGGCGCAAGGAACGAGGCGTTCCTTGCCGCCTTTGCCACGCACTTGAATGAGCGACAGTGCGTAGTCGATATCACCCAGCTGAATGTCGAGAATCTCGCTGGCACGCATTCCCGTCGCGTAGAGCAGGAAGATGATGGCCCGATCGCGCTTCTGAAGCGCGTCGCGGGTGTCGTCGTGTTCGTAGGGAATTCCTCGTTCTAGGGCCTGAAGCAGGCGGCGCGTTTCACTCTCGTTGAGGAACTTAGGGAGGCGGGCGTCGCGCTTGGGCGTATCGAGGAATTCGGATGGATTGGTTTCGAGTCGTTCCTCGATCACGCAGAATCTGAAAAATTGTCGGATCGCGGAAATTTTTCGCGCGCGACTGGAGGGTTTGAGTCCCTGGAGTCGTTCACTCACGAATAAATCGAGTGTCGCTGATGAGATCGCGTTCAATGCAATCGGCTCATCAGTTTCTAAATGGGAGAAGAGTTGCTCGAGATCCGCGCGGTAGGCCTCGAGTGTTCTGGGCGAGGCGGCACGATCGACGGATTTCGATTGCAGGAAGGCATTCAAGGTTTCATCGAGTTCCGAGGCGCGTGACACGTTTTTCAGTATAGCGCTTTTTGGATCGACTGCTTGTCGTCATGTTTTCGACGGTATCCGTAAAAACAGAAGGACCCGTTTCCGACTGGCGCTCGTCGTCACCAAGCCCTGGTGCACACGAAAAGCGGATCTCCAGTCGAGAAACGGGTCAGGAGGTTGCATTGAGCCCAGGGAGAGAGCCCTTTGCAGGGAGGGAGACTCAGAAATTAGAACTGAAGGATATAACCGCGGGACGTACCGTTTAGGTAAAGGTACACGTTTCCGCCGTAGATCAGATTGTTGTAGTGGCCGACGTTGATGGCCACCGCGCTCACGCAAACCGCTTGTGGTTGTTGCATGACCACTTGTGGGTTCACGTTGATCTGAATCTCTCCAGACATGACCTTGTAGAGGATCGCCTGCATCGCCGTCGATGAAACGGTGATGATGCCTTGTCCACTGACCATTTGGTTGCCCTGATTGTAGTTGTTGTAACCGTACGGATACTGACCCGTGTTGCCCCAGGCGTAGGAGCCGGATTGGTTCCACATCGACTGCGAAGGGTAACCCGAATAAGGCATCCCGTTATAGGCACCGATTTGATTGAGATCCAGACGGATCGTTCCGTAAGGGCTCGTACGTTGGTACATGCCGTAGGCGTTGCCTCCGCCGAAACCAATCGCGCCGACTTGTTGGGACGAGTTCGGAATCATGCCGCCCACGATGTTGGCGGAATCCATGTAAATGTTTTGCATCACGACTGGGATGCCGGTTTGCACCGCTTGCGTGATCGGGATACAGCCTCCGGATCCGATCGCTCCGCCGCCGATGGGCAGACCGGTTCGGGGATCGATTCCTTGGGCTTGGGCAACTGCGTTTCCGTTACTGCTCTTGCCACAACCAGAGAGGGAGACTCCAGCCAGGGCGAGCGCGATAACGAGAAGCGTGCGTGCGGGCTTGGTTTTTAAAGCACTCATACTTCCTCCGTTAGACGAGGGGTGATTCCCTCAATACCTATTAGAGCAAGGGTGGTGCCAAAATGACTCTCTGTGTCGAGCGTACTTAAGTGCTGGATATCTATAAGATAAATAGAGGAAGAGGCCCACGGGGCGGACCCGGGAGCTGTCTAAACTCTGAACACCTGTCGTGTCTGAAAAGTAGGCGGTGGCTCGGGGGGCGAAATAACGCCCCCGGTGCCGCCGCTGAGAATCGAGTTATTTTAAGATGGGGGTGATCTGAGCGTAACGATCGATCCGACCATCGACCGTACAACGCAGGAGGCGCTCCACGCGTTTATAGCGGTTTTTGCGGAGCTTCTTGGACTCGGTTCCGGAATCTTCGTCCACCTGAAGCACGATCGAAGCCGCATTTCGGTACTGGATTGGGCGAGTGAGGGCTTGTACGCCCGCTTCGGGAGCGAGGAGCGTGCTCGTGACGACGATCACTGGGCCGACGACGATGACTGCGACGACCGGATAAAGTAAGGCGAGCACCATCACGTCGCCGGGAGCTTTGTGGTTACCGAAATAAGCTTTGGTGAACGATTCCAGAAGAGCATCGTTGGTTTCTGAGATCACCGTCCGATGACCGAGTTCTTGGCGGCACTGCTCAATGCGTTTAGCGAAAAGCTCGGTCGGAAGTGTCACGATACCAGGAGTCGAAGATTCTGGAATATCGCGGAACCCTTGGAGTCGAACGGACGTACAGGCTGCGTCTACACATTCGATTTTGAGTTCTTCGGCGGTTTTGCGGTTGATGAGGGTCAGTTGAGAGAGCGAACCGGGAGGAAGATCCGTTACGTCCATCGTGTCTGCGAGCGAGGACTGGGCGAAAACAAAGACTGCCGAGAGAACAAGGAATTTGAGGTGGCGCATGAGAAACTCCGGTGGAATGGAAGGTTCAGCTTGAATGAGCGTTCGTGAAACAGAGTAGATGAGCTAGTCATCTAGGCGCGCAGATATCCAAGGATGAGGCGGTCCATAAAGTGGAATTTTCAATTCCTGCGAGGTAGGGGACAGAAATGGGAGTTCCTCCTCATCGACTGCAGGGCGCCGATGTAGTTTCGCTGAAATGAAACCCATCCATTCTGTCGTGCTCGTTTTGGTCGTGAGCCTCCTCGCGGGATCCGCACAAGCAAGCTGTTACGAGCCGAACAAGAAACTCCATTTTTCCCGAGAAAAAGATCCCATCACCCAGCAAGACATTCTCGGCACGACCGTGATCGGAGTCGTGGGTGGAGGCGTGATCATAGGCGTGGTTGGGGGCCTCCTGGGACTGACCGGTAACTCGTCGTTCAAATACGGATTCGTGACTGGATCGACGATCGGGGGCTTGGTGACAGGTTTCAATGCTTGGCAAGAGCTGCACGGAAACCGCAAGTTTCAGCAACGTCGCCTCAGAGACGCGCTATTTTATTACCTAAGCCACCCCGATTTTGCGGATGAAAGAACGACCGACGAAGAACGCGCCTACGTCTCTGACCTTGTTCAATCGTTTCGCGTGGGCGTTCAAGCCCGCTTGAACGACAAAAAGATCTCGTACAATTCCGTTCTCTTATTCGAAGAAATCACGGCAATAGCGCAGAAACTCGACCTCGAAGAAAAGGGATGCAAGTTCAAGCAGGGTCGGCGCGTCGTGCGTTCGATTGAAACGCTTCAGCGCCTCGTCGTTCGCGGACTCACAGATCGCCGCTAAAAATCGATGATCAGTTCTCGACGGGGCATTCGCTGAGGATTTTTTTCGCGTCTGGAGTGCCGCTCGTCATTCTGAATTCTTCGATTGCTCTCACTAAGCTTGCCGCAACTGCGCGTAGACCGTGGTCGCTCTGCAGGAGTTTGCGATCGCGTTCGGAAGAAATGAATCCCACTTCGACCAAGGCGCTCGGCATCTCGGCTCCCAGGAGCACTACGAATAGTGCTTGGCGAATTCCGCGATGTTTTTGTTTGGTCACGGAGATCAGATGACGTTGCGCCAGGCAAGCGAGGCGTTTGTTCTCCGGTTGATATGAATCCAGCGTGAGATCCTTGAGAATGAGGTTCACGTCGTGATTGCCGGTTTCGCTCGCAGCGAGATCCACGCCCTTGTTCTCGAGTTCGGCCAGTCGTTTGGACGTCTGATCGGTCGTCGTATTGAGGATGTAAGTTTCCACGCCTTCGGGGCTCTTCTTCGTGCCCGCCGGGGGGGAGTTCAAGTGGATCGAAAGAAAAAGATTCGCTTTCTCTCGGTTGGCGATTTTCGTCCGTTCTCCAAGACTCACTTCGCGATCGGAGTCGCGGGTCAGGATAACGGGGTATTTTTTTTGGCCGAGTTGTCGTTTGAGCTCTTTTGCGAGTCGGAGCGTGAAATCTTTTTCGCGGGTGCCCGAGGATAGCGCGCCGAGGTCGTTGCCGCCGTGCCCAGGATCGAGCGCGACCTTGAATTGTTCAGGAGTGAGTGGCGCCGCAAGCGTGCTTGCCGTCAAACCCCCGATCAGAAGCAGTGCAAAGGTGAAGGCCGATTTCTGAATCACGATAGGTATTAGAATAATGCAACTCGGCACGCTCCCGGAATAAAAACGCCTATTCAGCGTAAAACAGAGCGGTTTTCACGGAAGTAGCGTCAAATCCTTGTTAAAGAGACAGTCCCGGATTACAACGAGGTCACGATGTCTCGTCGTCCATTTACCGATTTAATCGCCCTTCGTGACTGGTTTCAGCGACAGAAACGCATCCTGCCGTGGCGCGAAGACCCTTCGCCCTACCGGGTTTGGGTTTCTGAGATCATGCTGCAACAAACGCAGGTTGTGACCGTCGTTCCTTATTTCGATCGATTCTTAAAAGCATTTCCGACCGTTGAATCGCTGGCCCGATCAACGGACGAAGACGTCATGCGCGAGTGGCAGGGCTTAGGATACTATTCTCGTGCGCGAAACCTGCGAGCCGCCGCTCAGGCGATCGTCGCTCAAGGAGGATTTCCAAATACGCGCGACGGATGGGAAAGTCTAAAAGGCGTGGGTCCCTATACGGCAGGCGCGATCCTCTCGATCGCGTTTCATCAACCCGAAGCACTGGTCGATGGAAACGTCGAACGTGTGTTCGCGCGCCTGTTCCGGATTTCTCGTTCAGAACTGGGTGATACCGAATACAAGAAAACACTCTGGGGTCATGCCGAACGACTGATTGCGGAGACGGCTCGACTCAAGATCGATCCCTCGATCGTAAATCAGGCCTGGATGGAAATCGGCGCAACCGTCTGTGTCCCGGCTGCGAGCCAGGTGAAATGCGGGATCTGTCCGCTGAGCCCCAGCTGTTCTGCCCGGAAAAATGAACAGGTTGCCGTGTATCCCGAAAAGAAAAAGCGGCTCGAGAAAATCCAGGTAGAGGAACAGGTACTTGTCGTGTTCGATCGAAAACGCGACCGGGTTTGGATGGAAAAACCGGATGCCCAAGCGAAGTGGCGGAACGGTCTTTGGGATTTCCCGAAAATCTCGCAAGCTCCGCGCACGCCGGATCATGAAGTCCAAATTCAATACGTCGTTACCCGCCATCAAGTGAAACGCCGCGCGTTCGTTCTATTGAACGCAGAGTCTATCGCGAAAAATTCGCCGTCTCATGAGAACGGCGAGTGGGTGAGTGCGTCCTCTCCCGAGCGCCCGATGGGCGCGCCTGTGAGGAAACTCCTCGCACTAGTTCAAGAGCAAATGAACGCTTGATGCTTAACGGGCGCCGGCGAGTTTCGTGACGAGCGCTTGTACTTCGCGAAGCTTCGGGAGTTTTGGATGTTTCGTCTCTTCGAGTGCGGCTACTGGAATTGCCGACAATTTCGCGCTAGCGGCGCGGATGCCTTGGCCCACGTCCGCGAAATAGCGCGGCGTGATCCCGCCTTGGTTGAGGATGAGAATCGTTTGGATCGCAGCTTTCATGCGATCGATGGAGTCTTGCAATTGAACAGCGCTGGCTTGAATGCGAAGTTCACCCGTCGTCGTGTCCACTGCTACGGGCTCAGCACCGAGCACCTGAAGTGCAGTGCCTGCCATCAGGTTCGCCCGAAGCTCAAGGAGCAAGATCGAATCGCGCGATTCGCGAAGGATCTCGTAAACGAACGTGGGAGCGGAGGCCAGAGATGCGGGACTACCTTCTACAGCCGTTTTGGATGACAGGGCTTGAGCGAATAAGTCGAGCGGCGACTGCACGGTGAAACGATAGCGTTTGGCTGCTTCGATCTGTCGCTCGCTGATCTTGTGCAGAGCTCCCGCGAGCGCTAAGGCGTTCAGGTACTCAGGGCGTCCAAGCGAGTTGCGGAGTTCGGGAGCGTTGCCGGTCACGGGATCGGCGTCCAAAGAGGGCTTGGCGTAGTCTTTTTGGATCTTGAGGAATTCACTGATGCCTTCGCTTTGGAGACGCGCGCGTTTTTCGGAGTTGTCTTCGCGGAACCCTTCGTTCTTAAAAAGCTGGTATTCCATCGCGCTGAAATAAGATGCAGCCGAAACCATCTTGGACTCAAGCGACGTTGCGCGCTCCATTGAGGTAAGTGCGTTCTCGCGTCTTTCACGGGATCCGCCTTGGCGGCCGTCGCCGTAGGCGTTTTGATTCAAGTCGAGGAGGTTCGTGCTGTTCTGCGCCGCAAGCTGAGAATTGTCGGCTGATTTTTGCGCATTCTCGGAGAGCTTACAGCCGGTGACCAGCAGGATGGAGAGGCTAAGAGTGAGAGCTGCGGACTTGCGGATGATCATAAAAACTCCATCATTTATTTAAATGAATGGAGTGTAAGTGTGACTCAGTCCATGCGTCAAGCTTGCTTCGGCAGGTCTACGGTGAGGACCGGTATTTAATGATTCAAGAGATCTTTTTGGAGGGATTTGGCGCGTTCAGCAATCTTACCGACATATGCCAGTGCTTGCATCGGGCTCGTGTCGAGCACTGGAAATGCTTGTAGTTCACCCAAGAATGACTGAATTTCGCTCAGGTCCACCGCCGGTTCAGCTGGTTCCGCGTGTGCGCTCATCGAGAAGAGCGAGAGTTGGTCGATCGATGCGGAGGTCGTTTTCCCCGACTTCCCGCCGCCATTCTCAAGGCCACGCAGGATCTGAGTTGCTCGATCGATGACGGATTTCGGAAGTCCGGCAAGACGAGCGACTTGAATACCGAAACTCTCGCTCGATGGACCCGGGCGGAGTTCGTACAAGAATCGAAGGCCGGTTTTCGATTGCTCGACCGCCAAGTGCGCGTTTCGAAGTTTTGGGTGCTTGACCGGCAGTTCGGTCAGTTCATGGTAGTGAGTCGCAAATAGGGTACGCGATTCGATCTTGTTGGTGATCCATTCGATCGACGACCAAGCAACCGAGAGACCATCATAAGTGCTGGTTCCGCGTCCGATCTCATCCAAGATCAGAAACGAACGTGCGGTCGCATGATGAAGCAGGTGAGCGAGTTCGGTCATCTCGACCATGAATGTCGATTGGCCCTCGAAGATCGCGTCTTCGGCTCCGATGCGAGTGAAAAGTGCGTCGACGACTCCCCACTGTGCGCGCGAAGCCGGAATCGGTGCTCCCATTTGCCCAAGGAGCACGAGTACCGCGAACTGTCGCATGACCGTCGACTTACCGCCCATATTCGGGCCGGTGATCAGGAGTGTGCGTTCGTGGCCGAGGGTGAGCGAGTTCGGGATAAACGTGCCGTCGCCTTTGTCGACCAATGGATGTCGACCGTTCTCGACTTCGAACGAGACGCTCTCATCGAGCACGGGGAAAACATACGGACCCGCGCGGTCGAGATACCGGCTGAATGAGGTGAGTACGTCGAGACGAGCGACGGATTCGGAGAGTTGTAAAAGAACGCCCGAGGCGCTTTCGATTTCAGCGTTCAGTTCCTCGAAAAGCGCAAGCTCGAGCGCCTTGCGTTTCTCGTCGGCCGAGATGCGCGTCTGCTCGAATTGCTTGAGTTCCTCGGTGAAAAAACGCTCTCCCCCTGCCGTCGTCTGCTTACGCATATAATCGGTGGGAACGTTTTTCAGGTGGGTGGTCGTGACTTCGATGTAGTAGCCGAATACGCGATTGTAGCGAACCTTGAGTGATGGAATGCCAGTGCGGGCGCGTTCTTTTTCTTCGAGGTCGATGAGCCAGCGATCGCCGCGTTCAGTGATTTCGATCAAGCGATCGAGTTCGGCTTGATAACCCATTTTGAAGATCTTGCCATCACGCGAGAGTAGCGGGGCGTCTTCGTTTTGGATGCGAAGAATCTTCTCCGCCAAAGGTCCAGACATCGGCTCAGAGGCATCCAGCCGTTGCAGAAGCGAATCGAACTCACGCGAGAACGGAGCAAGCTCGATGAGGAGCGGTTTTAGCGAGAGGACCGCATGAACGCTGGCAGCCAGTGCCCGTGTATCGCGAGGCGTGGCGAGGCGGTTCGAGACCTTGCCTAAGATTCGTTCAATGTCGTAAATCGAGGTGAGTCGTTCCGAGATCGGTGCCGCTTTTTTTCGGTCAAAAATCAGTTTTACTGCGATCTGGCGCGCTTCGATGGCCGCGCGATCAATGAGTGGATTCAAGATCCATTCGCGAAGCAAGCGACCGCCCATCGCAGTCTTGGTCTCATTGCACCATTCATAGAGGCTACGAGAGTTGATTCGATCGCGTCTCGGGAGCAAATCCAAGTGCGTGACCGTCTTAGGTCCCAGTCTCAGGTGCTGAGAGGCGCGAAGCGGACTCGGCGCGCGAAGATTCGGGAGTTTGGTACGGTTCTGGTTCTTGAATAGATACTGGAGAAGGAGTCCGTAACCGAGCTCGCTTGCCTCTAAGTCGCCATTTTCTGGCAGAAACGCTCGGAGTCCTTGAGTTTCGAATTGTTGATCGATCAAACGACGGGCTTCTTCCAGACTGATGCGGTGAGAGGGCACGTCCTCCATCAAGGTGTCCGCGCGAGTCTCGATCGATTGCGCGAGCGCAACCGGAAGTTTAGAGCCGAGTCTTAAGAAGTGGCGGATGGCGAGGCGCGAGCATTCTTCGAACAGTTCATGTTCATGCAGGGGCGGCGAAAGAAAAGACTCTCCCGTCGAGGGTTCAATCGCCGCAATCACCCAACGCACGCGGTCGGTTGCATTCACCGCAGTGGCGATGAGCGCCCGATCGGTCGAGTGGTGTTCCCACTGGAGTGCCGGCGTGAAGGTGCGAACGATCTCGCGACGAACGATGGATTTCGATCCGCGTTTCTTCGCTTCTTCGGGATCTTCGACCTGCTCGCCGATCGCGACTTTCTTGCCACATTCGAGCAGTCGCTGAATATAGCCCGTGGCTGCGTGATAAGGCAGGCCCGCCATCGGCAAGGCGTTTTCCTTGTTTTTGTCTCGTGAGGTCAAGGTCAGGTCGAGAATCTTGGAGGCCACGACGGCGTCGTCGCCGAAGAGCTCGTAAAAATCCCCCATGCGAAAGAACAGCAACGCTTCGCCCGATTGAGACTTCAGCTCATTGTATTGCCGCATGAGCGGCGTGAGAGTGGAATCGTCTTTTGGGACCGTAGAAACGGGTACGACTTCAGCGTTTTGCATGGGATAGCATCAACCTCGATCGGATGTTAATCGTTCGATCCTAAAAATGACTTTTATTTCGGACTCCTGTCCGAAACCCTTTGGGCGCATGCTTCGCACGCGTGAAAATCGGCAATCCTTCCGATTTTTCGACTATGCGTGAGCGCCGAAAGGGCCCGGCAAGAAAATCATTTTTAGGGTCGCTTAGGATTTAGCAGTGCGAGGAGTGCGTTTCAAGGGAGGAACCCCGACCCGGTGCACCTTGATCATGTTCGTCGTGCCGCGTGCCAGCGTCGGAACGCCGGCGGTCACCACGACGAGATCCTCGGGATCGGCGAGTCCATTCTCCGTGAGCACGTTCTCGACGACAGCAAAGATATCGTCCGTGCCGACGATCTTCGGAATCGTCAAGCCTTGAACGCCCCAAACAAATGCAAGTGAGCGGAGAACGTCTTCGCTCTCGGTGATTGCCACGATCTTCGTGTCCGGGCGAAATTTTGCCAGAGAACGAGCTGCCACTCCTGAGTGAGTGATCGTGGTGATCGCGACGGCGCCGACGTGATTCGCGATCCGCGACGCGCTAAACTCGATCGAATCAACCGTCGAGCCCGCCATGGGGAGAATGCCCTGTGGGCCGGTGTAAAGTTCTTTGGAGCGTTCGCTCTCCTGAACAATGCGTGCCATCGTCTCGAGCGACTCGATCGGATACTGACCGCCGGCGGTTTCGCCGGAGAGCATCACCGCGTCAGTACCGTCAAACACGGCGTTTGCGACGTCACTTGCTTCGGCGCGTGTCGGCGTTGGGCAGGAGATCATGCTTTCCAACATCTGCGTTGCCGTGATCACTGGAACGCCGAGTTCGTTGCAGGCGTGGATCAGGTTTTTCTGTACGGTCGGAACGCGTTCAGCACCGATCTCTACTGCCATATCACCGCGAGCGACGAGAACGCCGTCCGTGACTTCGATGATCGAGTGTTGAGAGGTGATCGCTTCTTCGCGTTCGATTTTTGCGACGATCAGTGGATGATGGCTTGAGAATTTTTTGATACGGGCGCGAAGGTCCTCGATGTCGTGCGCGGAGCGAACGAACGAGAGCGCGACGGCGTCGACGTGCATCGAGAGGCCAAACTGGAGATCGACGATGTCTTTCTCGGTCAGGCAAGGAATGGTGAGCGGCGTGCCGGGAAGGTTCATGCCCTTGTGGCTCGTGAGTTTTCCGCCGACTTCGACTTCGACGACCATCTCGGGTGGAGCGATCGATCGAATGACCGTGCAGAGCTTGCCGTCGTCAAAAAGAATTTTCTTACCGACGGAGGTGTCGTTTGAAACCGACAAAGCGATTTCGTTCGAGATCGGGAGAAGGATTTTTCCGGTGGTCGGAGTTTTCGGGGTGGAGCCTTCCGGGTAGAGGAGGACCTTGTCGCCTTTTTTAAGCTCGATGCCTTTTTCAGGAAGCTTGCCGCAGCGAATCTTAGGACCCTGAAGGTCTTGCATGATGGCGACGGGCTTACCGACGCGTTTTGACGCTTCGCGAACGTTTTCGATGAGGGAGCGGTGAAAGTTGTGATCGCCGTGACTGAAGTTGAGACGCGCGACGTCAAGGCCGGCGCGGATCAGCTTTTCGATTTGGTCAACGGTTTTGGATGCAGGGCCGAGAGTAGCAACGATTTTAACTTTTCTTGGAGAGAAGAAGGGCATTGGCTCTCTTTACCTTATCGAGCTCTTCTTCGTAAGACCTTTGCTGAACTTTTTCTCGTTGTTTCATCTGGCTTTCGAGTTCGGCGATCTTCTTGCCCGAGGCCCGCTCCTGCTCGGAGAGGAGCTGAGCGGTTCGTTTGTCAGAATCGCGTTGGAATGTAGAAAGCGTTTTTTTGAGGTCATCGATCTGGTTTTCGTAATCTTCGCGCTGAACGGTGAGTTTACGCTCGAAATCCTTTTGCGCGATGTTCATGCGGACGGCGTATTCGCGCCGAGTCTGGCGGTCTGCGAAATCATGATCTTCTTGCAGGGCTTTTAGGCGTAATTCATTATTGAGATCACGTTCTGCTCCGGTTTCGGAACTCTGGTGCGCTTGGGCGACGAGCGCACGCTCGGAGTTCTTGCGAGTGGTGTCGACGATCTTGGTATTCGTATCATTCGCATTTTTGAGTGCTTGCTGCTTGGAGTATTCGAGTTCATCGATCACGTTGGTGAACTGTCGATTCAATTCCGTTTGCGTCGTCAGCGCCTGGCGGTGCGCGCCTGCGACGGAGCGGTTCTTGTCCATGATCACTTGGTCAAAACGCTCCTGATATTCACCTCGAGTGTGAGCGGCCTGGGCGGAGTTGCGATCGCGTTCAGCGTTCAGTCTCTTGTCGTAGTCGATGGCGACTTTTTCTCGAATTTTGTTTTCAACGCCGGCAGAAACCTTGGAAGGATCTTGGGTCGTGAGGAGGTCCCGGTTCTGTTTTTCCAATTCATCGTTTCGATAGGTACTGGATTGGTTGGATTGAGACATCGCGTTTCGATACGCCTCGGCCTGTTTGTCGAGCGCGCGAGTCGTATTCTCCAACTGCGTCTGGCGTTGCGCGGAGAACGTTCGGTTCATCGAGTCTTTTTCGTGCTCATGGGAAACTTTTGTTTCAGAAATCGCGCGATCGAATTCATTTCGAGTTTGAGAAAGATTATCTTGGGTCTCCGCCGTGATGCGCTTGATGGCTAACGCTTGTTTGCCTTCTTTTTCGCGGAGTGCGTCGTCGAAGTTGCGGTTGAGATTTCGCTCCAAGGATCGCTCGAGGCTTTTTTGATGGTTGAGCTCGTCTCGAAACGCGATCTCTTGATTTACCGCAAGGTCACTGTATTCACCCTCGGTCTCGCGGATGGTACGCGCGCGCGCCTCGTTCAGATCCTTGCCAAACAATTTGTCCTGAGCCGCGAAATCCTTGATTTGCTTGCGGAGCTGTTCGGTTTCCGTTTCGCGCGAGCGTCGCTCGGATTCAGCGTTATTCTTGAGTTTCTCTTCGTACGTCTGCTGGGTGCGGGCGGTGCGATCGTCGCCGTCATTTTCGTACTTGGATTGCATCGTTCGGGTGCGATCTTCGGCAGCTTCGACGGCGTTCGCCGTTTCGGCTCGGGCTTTTCGGGAGTCTTCGCGCGCTTGCGCCATGGCTTTTTCGGCGTCACTGCGGACCGTTTGATATTCGGCTTCGGTGTAGGTACCGGCGGCTCGCATGACGCGACCGTTCGAATCGTTGAGTTTACGCGCGCTTTCTTCGAGCGTTTTCATTCGGTCCTCGTTGTTCCGATTCAAGCGAGCTTCGTAGTGGTTTTGGAGATCTTTCATTCGTTCGGCGTCGGTTCTCGAGGTTTTCTCGAGTTGTTCGATATGGTGGGCGGCCGCTTTGCGATTCGTGTCCGCTTGTTCCTGGATACGTCCGAGACGGTCATAGTGAGTCTTCGTCAGCTCTGAGCGAGCGGCGCGATCGTTCTCTCGAGCGGCGCTGTTGCTTTTGACGAACTCATCGCGGAGGGTGTTCGCGGTTTTGTCAGTGCGTTCTTCGGCTTCTTGTAGTCCGCGCTTGTAGTTGCTCTCCATTCGCGCTTCGCGCGTTTCGGAAGCGTCTTTGAGACGTTTCTTGGTGAGCTCGTAGTCCTGCTCAAGTTCATCAACCGTGCGTCGTTGCGTGGGGTAGTCGTTTGAGATCGTCGCCATTTTTCGTCCTCAAGCGAGCGTAGTAGAGAAGCTCGCTCGTTTCAGTTTAAAGGACGAATGGTCAGTCAAAAAAGGGGCGGAAAATGCCCAGTGTCAGCGCTGTGGCGGACGTGCCTACGAAGATTTCTTGCCGGTTTTGGCGAGGCGACGAGCCTTGGAATATTCATTCGAGAATTTATTGGTCGAAGCCGCCGGTTTCTTACGGTTCAAGATGCAGGTCTTTTCGATGTAGAAATTGCCGTCGCCTTCTTGGGTCGCTTGGCCGATCGAGCCGTCCCGGTAGAAATAGCGGACTCGAGCTCCCTCGGCCTCGAGAACCGGCTTAAAAGAGGGATCGATCTCTTTTCCAGAGCAATCTTTGATCTCGATCTCAGTGCCGCATTCCGTTTCGATGAACATAGGAAGTAACCTCAGTGACAGAAACGCGAAATCGCGCCTCGGAGACTATTTCTCCGAGACGCGATCGAATAGGAAGAAGAAAATGTGAGTGACCGTCTACTTCTCGCGGCGAACGATGGAAGGGATGCTGCCGATATCGCAAGTCGAAGCGTCGGCTTTGGCCCAAGCGAGCACCTGCGTGCCGGATCGGGCTTCGCCAATGTCGATATCGTTCCCGTACGTGTAATTCTTGTACTGATCGGAGAGGCCTGGGAGGAACTCCGTATTCATTTCAATTTGATAGGAATAGCCCAGAAGGTTGTCGTAGGCGAACGTATTGCCGCCGCAGGAAATCGCGGCCCCGTTATCGCGGAACGTGATGCCCGTGAAGTCCTCAACCGAGAAACTAGCACCTTGTGCCAGGTCGTCTCCCAGAAGGATTACACCACCTTTGAAAGCCTCGAGCGTCGTCAACGTTTGGGGATCCGAGAGCGGGTGCCCTGGGTTACTAACGATCACGAGGTCCTTACTGAACGTATAGTCGAGAGGAAGTCCTCCCGCGGGAATCTCGCGGTACTCAACGTTGTAGCCGGCGAGTAAGACGTTCTTGATGTAGTCGGCATCGCCCTCGTCTTCGCCATGAGTGGCGGAGTCCTTCAAGAACAAGACGCGCGGATTTTTCACCGGGCTTGCGTACTTGATCGCGTTACCGATGATGAGGGATGCCGCACCTTGCGGAATCTGACTCATCGTAAAGAGCACCGTGACCACGCCTGGAGTGGTGACCTCAGGATCGCGGTTACAAGCGTCTGCTTCTGGATTGGTCTGACAGATGTCGGAATTGAGTGGCGGAAGGTCCGCCGTCGTAAATTGAATGGTCTCGGTTTGTGCGATCGCTTGGTGCGGTTGGAACGCAAATTCCTGCTGGCACGAGCTCAACGCAAAAAAACTTGCCGAAAATACAATCATCGAAGCAATCCCGCTTCTTGGATTGAGTGTCATAACTATCCCTCGCCCTCATTTTTAATTTTATTAAACAAATATAAAATATGTAATTGAGTCGTTTCGGACACTGCTTGACGAGGGGATTCGCGGGTTCAGCGCGGTTTTATCGAGGAAAGGACAACAGCAGGACCTTGGGAGGATTCGCCAATTGGTAGGCGACCACGTAGTCCTCGAACCCATCCATGAATTTTTTCAACTTATTGAGGGTTAATCTGGTTTGCAGTAAGTTCACCTGCTTGGAGTTCAGAGTCTTTGAAGCAGATTCAATGACCGACTCACGGTTGAAACTCCGACCAAGTCGGCGCTCCAGATATTCGATGGTTCGATCGAGTTTCTGTAGCTCTCCTAAGAAGTGGCCTGGAGTGAGTTCAAGCTCGCGGCAAACGAATTCCTCCAAGGTCATGTGAGTGGGAATATCACCGAACTCGTTCTCAAAAATCAAAATAGCACTGAAAATTCTTGAGGCGAGCCCACGCAAATCATGGCGAACGTCGGCGAGCTTGTGCTGAGAGAATTCAATGTCGATTCGTTCGTAATCCGGATGATGGGGGATGTACTCGGTCGCCGCGGTTCGGCTGTTGGGATGGAGATCTAGAAACCCTTTAAGCGCCAGAACCGGTTTTGGTCCCGGAGCGAGGGGATCTTTTTTCACCACTTTTGAATACGCGAAAGAGGAGGTTTCGTTGGCGCGCAAAATCAAATCAGGTGCCCCAGGCGAGGATTTAATTTCGAGTTCTCCGCTCCAAAGGATTTTTTGTACTTTTCCGTAGTTCAGTTCGATCCAGTCGAAGATCGCTTCGTGTTTACCCAAAAGGTAGTGGTCACTAACGAGGAGCTCTTGATTGGACACCAATCGCACGAGCATACCGATGCGCGCGTCCTCCGGCTTGCTGATCGTTGCGGTGCAACCCGGTTGAGCCGAATACGCGACGGGGACATAGGACGCCGAAGCAAGTGAGACCAGCAGAAGGGCGAAGAGTTTTAAAAAATGGTGCGAGACCCACTGCATACTCTCATTCTACCATGACGAATTGGTAAAACGAGAGAAGTACCTTGTTACATTAAATCAGTATAATTCTGTCGTTTCTACGGAAGTGACGGAATTCCGTCGACGATGGCACTCATCATTTTCGTCAATTTTTCGCGCACGATTTCGAACTCCGAAGAACGCTCTCGGGTGGATTCATCCATATAAATCATCCGATTCAGCTCAATCTGCAGTGTTTCGACACCAATCTCGGGTTTGCCATAGCGCTGGGTGATGCGCCCCCCTTTGTAAGGGTCGTTGATGGCGAGTTCGAATCCCTGTGCAAGGATCGCTTTTTTGACGAGTTCGAAATAGGGGCGGAGCGCGCTCTGGCCCTCGCAGTCGGAGAGCACGACTTGAGCTCGCATTTTTCCACTATCCGTGTGCGACTCACTACCGCGAGAGGGCATCGTATGGAGATCCAGATGATAGATTTTCTGTCCAGGATGAGCGGCGCGAAGATCAAATAGTTTCGCTTCGATCCGTGCGTGGAACGGATCGTGGTAGTGATGCGCGATGGCTTGGTGGGTTTCCGCGGAAATCGGGTTTTTGATGAGCCGGTGGCCCTGCGTGGTCTCAACCCAGTGGAATCCGTGTGTGAATTTTCCAGCCGGATTTGATGCACCCTCGACCGAGGCCAGATCGACGTCGAGCGGATAGCGATTCAAGTCGGCCGCGTAACGGTGAACGTGGGTGAAGAGAAACGGCAAATCGAGCGTTCTTGCGGCCGGGCCATAGAGCTCATTCACGAACCGGTCCGGATCGATCAGAAGTACGGAGTTTGGAACGTCTTGCAGCCAGCTTGCTTCGGGTGGAATGGTTTCGCCCGAATGAGGCGCGGTCAGCAGGAGACGGTGGCGAGTGGAATTCCAGTTAAGCGTCGGGAAGAAGTCCATGGCGTAGATCGTTTCTCCTATTCAGATTACTCAGCGGATCAGGGCTTTTGACCTGGACAGTTTGTCCGCACATTTTCTTTTCATTGAGCCGTTTTATTTAAAATCTAAATGTTTTTGATACACAGTGGAGTCGAGTGCAATCGTATAGGAATTTTTTTTTCTTCAAAGGGGTATTTGATCAGATGTTACGCTTCAACCAGGGATGGAAATCCATTCGAGAGTCAGCACTCTCGTTAATAGTCTTAGGCGCCTACATCGTTCAGATCGCGGCACCAGCCATGGCAAGTCAGGAAGAAATGATTGAGCTCGCAATGAGAGGCGAGTCTTTTTCAATAGTGCGAGCGCAACTCGAGGCGAACTATCAAAAAATTTCACCCTTAAGGTCTCGTAGAGCGCTCAAGTTGTCGCGTCGATTGATTCATTTTGCGCAGCGTAAGTTAGACGATATGAGCGATTCTGATTTTAGTGCTCGACTCGAAGGACTTTCTACTCGCTCTGGAGAGTCAGAGATGCAAGTGCTCGCTCAAGAAAATTACCCCATCCATTCGGCGGACGGACTTTCTTCGGGTGAAATTCGGGAAGTAAGCGAGTATTTTTCAGATATAGCGCGAGGTGTGTCCTCAGTCGGATCAAGCATCGATGGATCTGGTCAAAATCAAGTAGGACAGAATCTGGCAAACGTGGTCAGAGATTCCAGCAACACTCTTTCGCGCAGCCACCTAAAATCTCTGCTCGAAAAAGCGGATGAAACCGTCTCGTCCAACGATGATCTCGTGACAGACATCCTCATTTTGATGGTGATTTTAGCGATCGTCATCTTCGTCATGGTATTGATTTGGAGAGCGAATCCAGCCCTAGCAATTACTCTCTTGGCGCTTGGATTCATACGACTGGTTGCAGGGCCGGGATAATGGTCGAAATGCGCCGCTGATCGAAACCTTTTTTCTTACTTGGGCGGCTCGGTGATCCGGCCGCCCAGGTCAACAAGAAGATGATTTAATCGAGTTTTCCAGCACCGTTGTTATCAAATCTTGGGGACGGTAAAGGGTTCGGGCCGTCTGTGCTAGACGACGGCAGTGAGTTCGGTTTTTGATGGCTGTCGTTTACCGAGTCTTTGAGTCGCTCGTCTAGATTCAACCCTCGGCGCGTGAAGAAACAGGCGTACTCGGGTTTCCTACGATAGTCTGCATAGACACTTTTTTTACAGGTGAACCCACCCACGGACTTGTTGGAAGTTTTGGGCCCGCCGAGAATTTTAGATTCTTGCTCAGTCGACACTTCTTGGGCATTAAGTGCCTCGAAGATAGCCGCATGGTCCGCGTTCTCTTTGTCGAGCTTGCAGGTGTAACTTTTATCCGCATGGGTCAGGATACATTTTAAACCTCCGACGGATCGGACGTTGGCAAGGGGTCCGAAGTGGCCTGTTTCTACGTTTTTCAAGCCCACTTCATAGAGTTCTTGGTTGGGGCTGATGTTGCTGGCAAACAGGGTGGTTGCGAGCAGAGTGCTTGCGACGAAACTGAGACCCAACGTGAAATGGCTTTTCTGAAACATGCGAATACTCCCTTGAGGTTTGTTTCAATGAGAGATTGCGAGAATGGGGCCAAGGAGGGGAGCTAAAAAACCTTGGAGTTCTACGGGTGTGGTCCCGGGGACCTATCAAAAGTTTAGGCGTACAGTTTGGCAACGATTACGATGGGGCGAGCAGAATAAAAAATTTGCAGGAGAGCAAATTTTCACGCGGAAGCGGAGCGAACGCGCCCGAAGGGTTTTGGGTCAGGAAGACCCAAAATAAAAAAAGGGGAGCCGGATTCCGGCTCCCCTTCGGGTTCTCGCTTGTGGCTGAGAACTACTTCTTATTGAGTTCTTCGTCGATCATTTCGGAGAACTGTTCAACCGGAAGTGCACCAGCGACGAGCTGGCCGTTCACGAAGAACGTAGGGGTCGAACGAACGCCGAGTTTATTGCCGTAATCCATGTCGGCTTTGACGAAGTCTTTGAACTCGCCTTTGTCGAAGCATTCTTTGACTTTGGCTTGATCAACGCCGGCTTCTTTTACGTAGCCAGCCAAGCTCTCGACATCAAGCTTGTCTTGTTTCTTGAATGCGATGTCGTGGAACTTCCAGAACTTGTCGTCGCCGCCGACTTTACGCACGCACATGGACATTTCCGAAGCCGGAAGTGCTTGTTGGTGGAAAGGCAGTGGGTAGTGTTTGAAGGAGATCGCGACTTTATTGCCGTATTTCTTCTTCACAGCATCCATCGACTCAGCGCCGCGGGAGCAATAGGGGCACTGGAAGTCAGAGAAAGCGACGATCTGGACTTTTGCGTCTTTTTTGCCGTTGATCGGAGCGTCGCCGACCGCAATTTGAACGCGTTCCATCTCAGGCTTCTTGAAGTAAACTTCAACCGGCTTAGACTTCGTCGCTTTGGACAAGTACTTCTGCACAGCTTCTTGTTTCTTCTGGTTTTCGAGGAACTGCGTGATGCGCTCCTTGTACTCAGGATGTTGCTTGAGTTGATCGTCTGGGATTTTCTTTTCTTTGACGAATTTCTTGTATTCAGCGTCGGAGATCGTGATTTTGCCGATGACTTTTTTCTCGATGAATTCTTCGAGTTTCATGCCGGCTTTTGCCGCGTCAGCGCCGATGATTTTTTCTTCCATGAGGCGATTCAGGCGATCCATTTTCAGATCGTATTCGCGCTTCTTGAGTTCGAAGAATTCGCCTTTTGCGTCGCCGATCAGTTCTTCTTCGGTGATCTCAGCATCGCCGATCTTGGCGACGACGCCCGCTTTTGGCGCGTCTTTGGTGACGAAGTTCGGTTTGGTGTTGCCTTGAGAATCGGTGCAACCCGCGATGAAAACAGTCGCGAGGATCGCGACCGTGATGCCACCGGCGAGCGGTTTCAATTGAGAACGGTTGAGCACAGGGAATTCCCTCCGTGGGAAGTGGTTAACGGACATTACTGAAAGATTACTGTAATTTATCGTAGAGGCTCACCACAGCGGATGCAAATTAAAATGCGTTTATGGGCGAGGCGTCGAAGTCGTACAAGAGCGACGCCTAAACCGACCTGGACTGCGGTCCACAGGTAGAGAACGATCGGCGTTGCCTTCCACTTCTCGTACGACATTAAAAAAATTATAAAACTCAGACCGAAAATGGCCTGGGTGACGACAGGAAAACGCCGCAAGGGGCGCTCCCGGAGTGGACCCGCGCATTTGGGGCAGGCATCTGGGTCGTGGAGGTCGGTTTCGATCGATGTGTCGTTGGCTTCCATCGTTTTTGAGCCTCAGCCTTAAAATGAGTGGAGCAAATCGTGAAGTCGGACGAGCCCCTGGATTTTTCCGTTCGCATCGACCACCGGAAGTACGCTGATTTGGCTCGGGCGGTTCTCCATCACCTGGAGGGCGGTTTGCGCGAGTGATTCGCCGAGAATGGTGACTGGGTTGGCCGTCATGACCTCACTCGCTTTCATGGTGAAGATTTTTTCGCGATGAGCGAGCGCACGGCGGATGTCACCATCGGTGATAATGCCGAGGAGTTTTCCGGAAGGCTCTGCCACAGCGGCAGCACCGAGTTTTTTCTGGGAGGATACGACGATGACTTGTTCCATGGTCGTATCGGGAGAGACGATCGCGAGGTCGTCGCCTTTTTTCATGACCGCCTCGACTCTCCAGGTGAGTTTGCGTCCTAGGCTGCCACCCGGGTGGTTCAGTGCGAACGAGTTAGCGTCGAAATTTCGAAGTGTCATCAGGCCGACCGCGAGGGCATCTCCAATCGCCAGCGCAAGCGTGGTGCTGGTGGTCGGGGCCAGGTGATGAGGGCAGGCTTCGCGTTCGACGGAGCCGTCCAAAG
This sequence comes from Pseudomonadota bacterium, assembly GCA_027485695.1. Lineage (GTDB taxonomy): Bacteria > Bdellovibrionota > UBA1018 > UBA1018 > UBA1018 > JAIXQO01. Next base: position 300,488 of record JAIXQO010000002.1, on the reverse strand, counting down.
TCACGATCGCTTGTTTTGCCAGGAGTGATTCCATGTTTCCGGTCAATGCAATGTAAGGAATTTTGCGTTGTTCCAACCATGGCAGGAGACGAATGAGCTCTTCTGTATTTCCAGTGTAAGAAATCGCCAAGACGCAGTCACCCGGGCGCACGAATCCGAGATCGCCGTGCAGGGCTTCGGTGGGATGCAGGAACGTGGCGTGGCTGCCAGTGCTCGAAAAAGTAGCCGCAATTTTTTGCGCGATTTTGCCTGATTTTCCCACGCCTGTGACGACGATTTTTCCAGCGCGATCGAGGGTTTCGTTCATCAAACTTAAAGCGGTTTCCCAAGGTTTTGAGTCCGCTTGGAAGCGTTGGAGGCACTGCTGGAGTGCAGTCGCTTCGAGCTCGAGGGTTTTTTCGATCGATGATTTTGCGGCGGGTAAGGACGGGGATACTGGCGTCATGGATTGTTCCATTTTCGTTAGAAATTTGACAAAGAACAACGTCTTTCTTTAGCGTTTTAGAATATGACTTCAAGATCAAGGTGGATCGCGGGTTTATTTATTGGTTTAGTCAGCTTGGTTTACGGCGCGGGAGGCGCTGTTGCTGGATCAGGTCCGTTTGAGACGCTCGGGTTTTCTTTTGTCGCGGATCCGACACGGCCCGGGCTCAGTGTCGATGTGGTGGATGAGCTGACCGGATTGCCGATTCTCGATGCAGACATCCAAATGAGTGGCGTCGAACAACGCTGGGTACGTGTCCGGAAGGATGGATACGGCGAAGTCGTCGTCGGTCAGGTCCCTCCCGGACGCCTGACTGTTTACGTCAAACCCACTGGGGTTCTTGGGAGCTCGGAGGTCGTCGAGGGTGAGCCCAGTGGGTATCTCCCGTTCAGACGTGGCGACGTTGAAATGGGGCTCGTGATTCGTGCCCTGGGCGTGAGTGACCTCGTTGCTCTGAACGTTCAGTCGCTGATCAGCCCGCTCAAAGACACGGTGAATATCTTCGGTGCTCGGCAGTTGCCTTCGAACATCGCGTTCCCTTCTCAACGGGTCAATTTGCTCGTGTCGATTAACAAGCCGACGTTTCGCATGCCTATGAGCGCGGTTCGTCCCTCTCGCCTCTCGGTTGTGCACGCGTCCGGAGGACTCATGGATCTCGCGGGCCTGCCGTCTGATCCAGGCGCTCACGATTACGTCAATCTCATCAGGCCTCGCAAGGTGGGGTGGAGCGCACCGTTTATCCCGAACACTCGTAACCGAGTAAATCCAGCTGCAACCCTCGATGTACCGCAGAACCGTAACCTTGTGGTGACGGGAAATCCGTTCGAAGGTCACTATTACGGCATGAACCTGATTGACCTCGAATCGAATCGCCAGTCGATGGTGGCCGCCGACATTAAGGCGGTTCCGATTTCGAACGACGCGGCGACGACCATTCGACTCCAGGCTCCGGTCGCGCCTCCCAGCGGTGCGACGTTGATTCCGGTGGCGGCCGCGATTTCGGCCACCGGCAATCGGATTACGGCCGCGATCGGTTCGACCGGTACCCCGCAGCCGGTTCAATTCCTCGCATCTCCAGACCTCGCGCCGGGTCCGCTGCCTGCGTCCTATGGAGTAGCGCCGGCTGACCACGCCTATACAGTCGTGACGGTGCACGAGGCATCGCAGCCAACGGGGAATCGCAGTGTTCAAGTCGTGGTTTTTCCATCTGCGAATGGCGCGCTCGTTCCGATTGCTGATCTTGCGCGCGGTCTGCAGTCGGTTCGATGGACGCTCTCTCAGCTCGAGTTCGATTCCGCGCACGATGCTTCTCGAGTTTCGGCCGAGACGCTCCCGCAAATGCTCAAGCGATTCACGTTCAGTCTAGGGACGGTTCAATAAACTGCTCAGGATTGAGGCTGAGATCAGTCGCGACTCTGTCATTGTGCTGACGGCGAATGGTTCCGATTCGCCGTCAGTTGCGTCTCGTGTGATGATACGGGACACTAGGGGAGATGGCACTTTCTCGAACAGGTTCGTTATCGCTTGTCATTCTCGTAGGGGCGCTGACGTCGTCTTGCGCGACCGCTTATAAACAAAGCATCGGCGCGAATCGTGAACAGTCCAAAAGCCGCGTTTTTACCGCGGATATGAACATCGTTTGGCAGGCGGTTTTGGATTCCCTCAAGAGTACTCGCTTGGACGTGAGTAACCGTGAGGCGGGGATCGTGCAAACCAAGTGGACGGACAATACGGCAGAGCGAAACTTCTCAGACGCCGAAGGCGGAACGCTCCCGTACGTCAAAGCTCAGTTTCGATTTCGGGTTTCGCTCTTGCGAGGCATGCTCGGTGGAACACCCGCGATCAAGGTCTCTGTGCAACGCGAGCAACTGGTTCAGAGAGATGCACTGGACGAACTCCGGCATCAAGAGTCCGACCTGATCGAAGAAAAAACGCTCATTTATCGCATTGGCCGGATCGTCAAAGTGAAAACTGAACTGGCGCGCCTTGAAGAAGAGCGGACGCAACAAGAACTCAATCAATCGGAATTTTTACAGGACGGCGGTAATACCGCCGGCTCTCTGGATCAAGGACCGCCGCTGGAGGAGGGCCCGGTAGGCGATGCTCCACCAGTCGCGGATGATCTACCGCCGCCTTTGGAAGGCGAAGACGGTTTCACTCCAAATGTTGAAGAGCCCTGAGCGCTCAGGGTTGACGAAGAAGCGCGTTTAGCAGCTGCCTGAGAATTAAAAAGTTTCGACGAGTAATGTTTATTCCAAGACGCTGCTCGATCCTTGAATGATTGGCTCGCGACGAGTTTCTTGCCCTCGAGTTGTTCGATCGTATAAAGCGCTTGCGCGCGGAGTTTCGGGTCGTGCGCGCCATTCATGAGCGTCAAGAGTCGTGGAGCTGCGGATTTAGCCTGAATGCGTCTCAGGGCCTCAAGCGCCCGCTCCGGAACCCAATCTGCGCGTCCTTTTTGGTATCCAGCTGGGCGGTAGTTTTTCGGATCAAAGAGCGCCTGCACGAGGTCGTTTTCGGCCTGAGCGAGTTTCATCGTGCCGATCGTGTGAGCGGCTTCGGAGCGGATGACGAGCGCTGGGTCTTTGAGTAGGCGAATGATCTCGGGTGCGGCTGAGCGATCTTCCAAACGAACGGACGCTTGGAGAGCGGCGCTTCTCATCATCCAGCTCGAGTCTTTGAAAAAAGGGCGCACGATCGAAGACGCATTCGTCGGTTGAAGGCGCGCGGTGGCTAGCAGGGCGATGAAGCGTTCGGAGTCTTTTTTCTTCGTATTTTTCGCGATCGAAACGAGATGAGGTACGGCGGCCATGCCGTACTTATTCTCCCAGTGTTCTGCCAGTCGATCGAAGCGAATTTCTTTTTTTGCCGAGAAACGCGCGAGATCGCTTTCGATTTCCGTCAATGGCTTGCTTGCGGGAATGGCGGCCACCGATGGGATACTCGAAAGAAGCGCGGAGAAAACCACCGCGCAACTAAGAATTGAGCATCTTTTCGAATTCAGCGGCCAGTTCAGATTCTGATTTTGGCTGCGCGGCTTCGACAGGGGCAGGGGCTGATTCTTGGGCGATGGGTGCGGCTTCGGCATGAGTGTTCGCTTTCTCGAGGCTCTTTTCGACCTGATCTACGAGATTCTCGAAGTTTGCAGTCGGGTCAGCGGATGGCGTTTGAGCAGCGTTAGCTTCGGTCGCGGAAGGTGTTGGAGCTGCTTCGGCTGCACGAGTTTCAGGGGAATCAACAGGTAGCGTGGGGCTCGACGCCGTGATCGGGGCGTCGGCGGGGGCCGGAGTCGAGGTATTCGCAGCCTGAGCGTTTGCCGTGCTGCCACCCGATTTTTCGACTTGATCTCTCAGCTGCTTGTTTTCGCGCTGAAGGCGTTTCAGGTTCGCCAGATCATCTTCGATGATCGCATATTCCGCGAGCTGGGCTTCGAGTTGTTGAACGCGGTCTGAGAGTCCTTTGGCGTCGCCGGAGACTGGCGCAGACTCAGAGCCTGCGCTCGATTGTGATCGAGCGAGAGCGAGTTCTTGTTCCAATCGGGTTTTCTCGTTCAGCACGGATGCGAGCGCTTTGGTCTGCTCTTGCATTTTTGCTTCGAGGTCCTTGAGTCGAGCTTGGAGTTCCGCGTCTGCCGCGGCACTACTCGCAGTAGTAGTGGCGGTGGCTGCGGCCGTAGGAACTGGGGCGTGCGCGGTTGCTCCGACTAAGCGTTTTGCGAGCTCGGCATCGAGATTGTTTTTACCGAGGAGTCCGAAGAGTTGGACTCGGAGATCTTCGGCGTCGGTAACCAGCTGAGCAAGATAGACTTTGACCAAATTCGAAGGGATCTCGGATTGAACGACCCCGTACTTGCGTTTCTTCGTCACGAAGTACGCCGCGTAAGCCGCGGCGGTAATGCAGAGGACCAGGATTTCGAATAGCAAAGCTTCCTGCGTGAATTTTGAAAAGACGTATACCCAAGCATCCATGTCGTGGCGTCTCACTTCTCTTGAACCAGTTTAGCAGGTTCTTTTGAAAAGGCGAATTCACGTTGTGGAGTCGGTATAGCGCCAAATCGTCAGAGTGCTGACGCTGAACTGCTCGATGAGTGTCTACAGTTCAACGTTGAAAGCCCGCTCGAATGCGCGGATGTCGTCCGCACGCGTGAACTTCAGGAGCCGAACGCCCGCATTGACTCCCCAGGTGGCATAGTTTCCAAACCCGACGCCTCGTGGATGCTGGAGTACCTCTCCAAGAGGGGTGCCGGAATTTTCCGAATAGGGGTCCTCGAATACGTCATACGCAGTCATGATCCCTATACCAGAGGTGGTTTGGTTAAAGAGTCCCACGACGACCGGTGGTAACGGTTGACCTCCGAAGAGGTCGTACATTTCAGTATCCCCATCATTTGGATCCAGGTTTTGAACCGTAGCGCCGATGCCGATGCCGCCGCCGAAACCCGCTCCGGCCGAAACGATCAACGCGGTTCGGAAGTCCAGGGTAGTGCACTGAATGCCCAGGAAATGTCCCGAAACACCGATCATCAATGCGGCGCCTGCATTGACGGCAATTCCTCGGCAACGATCGAGACTTTTCTGATTTTTCATTTTCATGAATGAATGCAGACGCGGCGAGGGGGTTTCGAGCGAACGCACGGTGCTTGAGATTTTCCCCTCACGGCAACTTTCTAGCGCGGCCCGGGTGCCCCCTTGGTTTTCGAGGATTTCCAAAGCGGTGAGGAACTGTTGAAATCCCGACTGAGTATCTTGCTTGCGCGCGAGTCGTCTCAGGCATCGCAGGAGTTTCTTTTTTGCTGCATTCGGCGACTCGGACTGGTGGGTTGGTTCATCTGCCCAGCTTGAATTCATGGTGACAGTATTCGCCAGGAGAGAGAGAACGGTGAGCAGCGCAATCGAGGTAGGTTTCAGGAGTTTCATGGCGCCTGCGATACACAAGGTCGCCTCATTCTACGAAATAGAATTCATGATCACCGCGATCAAGGTGTATCCGAAGTATTTCACACCTGAATTTATCGGAACACTCATGCGAGATTCAGACGGGTCAACGAGCGCTGATAGAATACGCGGATTTGAGTCGGCCCTCAGAAACCAGCTCTTCGATGATGGAGCGGAGCTCGACGAGCGGCAGTTCTCGACCTTGTATGTAAAAAGTCGAAATACCGTTCTTGGAGTAACCCGTGAATGTCCGTTCCACGGTGACCCGGAGTTCTTCACCGGAAACTGGAATCATATAGGTGCCGGCGGTTCGTCCCACCGGGAACGGGCGAACGCTGATTTGACAGAGTTGATCGACGCGTCCGTATTGAATGTCGCCAAAACCCGCCGGGGTATCATCGGTAAATTCAATGGTCGACCGAGTCTCTTGAGTGCGAAACGAGGGATTGGATTCGAGCGTGCGTTTCTCGATGGAACCCGACCAGGTTAGGCTCTCGATCGTGGTGAGATTCTGGAAAAAAACGCTGTTGCTCTCGAAATGGAGGACGCCGCCGAGTTCATGCTTCAGGAGAATCGAATCGAGCGCACTCGGCGCTACCGGAGGCGCGGAGGTTTGTGTGAGCGTGATTGGACAATCGGGCGTCGATACAAAATTCAGGTCGTGCGCCCACCAGTCGTTGAAAAACGAGCTGTTCTCTTGGTGATTGGAGAAATCGCAGGTGCGCACTTCCAAGTAAGAAGGAACATGAAGGGGATTGGTTTCTCCGGGCTTCGAAGCCTCGAGAAATCCTTGTGCGATGACCTCGAGATTCAGAGCTGCGGCGAGGAGTTCTTTGTTTTCTTCGCGAGTGGTCGCTCTTCCCAGTGGGAGCGCTTCGGGAATAAAATTCGATTCGCACTCGGTTTCCGTGAGCGCAAGCGGCGGCAGCGCAGATCCAAGTCTACCAGTGGGCGACGCTTTGGAGCATCCCGCAATGGGAATAGCCGCGATCAAGAGTGCCACCACGAGAGCGATCGGGCGTTTGATCAAGCGATTGAGAACGCGACGGCGAATCAGATCCATGCATTCATTTTGACTGAAGAACGATAAAAATTGCGCGCAAAAAAAACGGCAATTCTCTGGCGGCCTATTTCAGGCAGCCGAGAATTTCGCGGTGGAGCTTGCCATTGGTGGCAAGAATTCCCGGCGCATCCAAGCGATACGGTTTCCCGAGGAAATCCGTTACGCGCCCGCCAGCTTCAGTGACGATGAGCGACCCTGCGGCGACGTCCCAGGGGGAGAGCCCGCGTTCCCAAAATCCGTCAAAAACTCCGCGCGCCGTGTAGGCGAGGTCCAGGGCCGCGCTCCCCGGACGACGAATGGCGCGGGCGACGCGCGTGAGTTCTTCGAACGCGTGCATCTCTTCGGAGATGACGTTGTTCTTGCGTCCCGCGTAGGTGAATCCCGTGCTCAGAAGGGCGTCCTCGGGACGTGTGGTTTTGGAGACGTTCATGCGTTCGCCGTTGATGAAGGCGCCTTTGCCACGGGTCGCGAAATAGAGCTCGTCCAAGATCGGGTGATAAATCACGCCGATCTCGATGCGTCCTTGGATCTCGAGTGCGAGAGAAACGCAGAACATCGGGAAGTTATGCACGAAGTTCGTCGTGCCATCGAGCGGGTCTAAAATCCAACGCGCCGATTTATCGCCTGGATCTACGGTGCCTTCTTCGGTCAAGTAGCCGAAAGTCGGCGTCGCCGCTTGCAGGACTTTAACGGCTGCGTGCTCCGCCTCAAGGTCCGCATTCGTTACCAAGCCCGCGCCGATTTTTTCGCGGACATTGAGTGGGTTCTTGGCGAAACGCTCGTAGTAATGTTTCAAGACCTTGCCGCTCGCTTTGGCGGCTTTGATGGAGGCCTTGGAGAGGAGATCGAGTTCTTTGGGCTTCAAGGAGGCGGATTTTTTCGTTTTCATCGGTAGGATTCATCCCAGTTTTGGATGGAGAGTTCTGCGGGCAATGATTGAAGGAATGCGTCTTTCAGTTGGCGAGTGATCGGACCCGGCTTGCCGTTTCCGATCTTGTGGGTCGTGGAGCCTTGGCTGAGTTTCGTGACGGGGAAAGCTTCTTTGATTGTCGAACTCATGAAAACTTCGTCGGCTTCAAAAAGGCGTGAGGGCGGAAACCGCACTTCTCGGGTCTCGAGTCCGAGTTTGCGGGCGAGAGTCAGGATTTTCCGGCGCGTGATACCTTCGAGGATCCCGACTCCGAGTGGCGGCGTGACCACGATGTTGCGTTTCACGTAGAAAATATTGAAAGTAGATCCCTCGGTCATGAATCCGTCCCGGTCGCACATGAGCGCGTCTTCGGCTCCCGCATCCGTCGCCTCGAGGAATGCGAGCAACGAGTTCAGGTAGTTGCCGCTTTTCATCGCTGGATCAAGCGCGTGAGGGTGGTTACGTTCGCGCTCGACAATTTTAAAATGATAGCCTGTTTTCCACTTGTTCTCGTCAGGTGGGTTCAAAGGTTGCACGATGATGGCGTAGGTCGTTCCGGTTTTCACCTGAGTGCGAGCGAATCCAATGGCGCCCACTCCGCGGCTGATGACGATGCGGCAATAGGCCTCTTTTTTGCGATTGGCGGGCCGGGAATAGAATTCTCGGACCGATTTTTCGCACTCGTCGCGGTAATGACTGAGGGGGCGATCCAATTTTAAGTGGCAGAGTTCGGCGGACTGCGCCAGACGCACCAAATGGTCATTCAAAGCGTAGAGCTTGCCCTGGTACGTTCGGGCAACCTCATAGAGACTGTCTCCGTACAGGTAGCTGCGGTCAAAAACCGGGACTGCGGGGGCGGAGGGCGACGAAAGAAACGCCCCGTTCACGTTCACGATTGCGTTTTCCATAGGGTTATCTCTAGAGTAGGCGTTTCAAATGCTAGAATCCACTGAATCGTTACTCCCTAAGCCAAAATCCGGCGAGCCTGACCAAAAACTCAAAGTCGTTTGTTTGGGTAGTGATGCTTATCCGCTGGATGAGTTGAAACGGTTACTGGATACCTTGGGAGTCGTGGTCGTGGGCGAGCTATCGGCGCAAATCCGCAAGATCAATCCGGCGACCTACCTTCCGCAAGGCAAGCTCGAAGCCGCCAAGGTCCTTGCTCAGCACAAAGGTGCCGACGCGATCATCGTGGATCTGGAACTCTCGCCGAACCAGCTTCGGAATATCGAAGAATTCATCGGATTTCCGACCCTCGATCGTCCTGGGGTGATTTTAGAAATTTTCTCGCAGCACGCGCGCTCCAAAGAATCGAAAACCCAAGTCGAGCTCGCCAAGCTCCAATACGTCATGCCTCGGCTCGCGCATTTGTGGACCCATTTTGAGCGTCAGCAAGGCGGGGGGGCCGGAAACCGCGGCATGGGCGAAAAACAAATCGAAGTCGACCGCCGTCTCGTCAAGCGACGGATGCAGATGCTCGAGAAACGCCTCAAAGAAGTCGAGGCCGAACGGATCACCCAGCGCGCAGGACGCAAGGCCGTGCTGAAGGTCGCGCTCGTGGGTTACACGAACGCGGGTAAATCGACGTTACTCAACGCGCTGACCGATTCCAAGGTACTCGCCGAGGACAAACTTTTTGCGACGCTCGATCCTTCGGTTCGAATGCTCTCGCCGGATTCCCATCCTCCGGTCGTTGCAGTCGATACGGTGGGTTTCGTTTCGCGTCTCCCTCACGGACTCGTCGCCTCGTTCCGCTCGACGTTAGAAGAAGTGCTCGAAGCGGATCTACTGGTTCATGTGGTCGACGGCTCGAGTCCGACGGCGTACGAGGAGCTGAAAGTCACCGAAGAGGTGCTTCAAGAGATCGGTGTTGAGGATCGACCGAAAATGGTGATCGTCAACAAGATCGATCTGATCGAAAAAGGCCCGGACGGCTTGCTGAAGAAAAATCAACTCCGCGTGATCGCGCCTGGAGCTCTCCTGGTTTCGGCGCTGGATCTAGAAGAAGTCAAAAAACTCCGTACGCGTATCCTCGATCATTTCAAGGCGCGCCTAGCGACGTTTGAACTCCTGATCCCGTATGCCGACAGCCGAATGGAAGCACTCATTCACGAGCACGGTTCGGTCGAGATCAAGCGCCACATGGAAAAAGGCACCTTCCTTAAGGTTCGCATGGAAGAGGCCTGGGCCAAGAAGCTCGGCATTCTGAAGTATTCGACCTAAAGTCGATTAGAGCAATCGAGCCTGACCGCGTAAAATCTGGCGGCTGGATCCGTCCTGAACAGTCCAGATATTTACCAAGTCGAATTGATTCGGATTCTCGAGCCTCTGCCTCAAACGAACAACCAAAAGTGAGGTTGGTCCATTTCCCGAGGTGAGGTAGACGCGATCAATCGTACGAACCAAACGATTCGTTCGATCGGGATGCGAAAGCGAGGATGCGGAGCAAAACACGCGAGTACGGGGGCCGATCGTAACCGTCGAATCGCGAAGCGGATCGTTCTCTGTCCAGGCGCCAGCAGTCCCGAGTTCAGCGTTCAGGAGCTCGGGTAGTCCGGACATTTCAACGATCGAGCCTTCTTCCTCACCGACGTTCATAAAATAGCTGAGTCCAGAAAATCCGGGGAGAGCAGAGATACTCCAGCCTTTGGCAGATTTGGATTCGCCCCGTCCGTCACCCGTCGGTGCAACCTCGGCAAGGTGTTTTTCGAAAACGATCTTTTTCAGAGTCGAAATTTGCAGACCCGATTTGCATTCCTGAACAAAAGCATTCAGGTTCGAAACCTCAATTTGGGCCGGGAAAGAATTTGCAAACGTTGAAACGCTCCACAACAAACCCAGTAACCAAATGTTTCTCATGCGTAACTCCACTGCTTAGTTCAGTGGTAACTACCGTTTGGAATTCTGCGTGTAAATAGAGAATGCAAGTCCATGGGGTGGACCGACTTCAAATGGTCTCCGATTTTTTAAATGGCTACTAGATAGTACCTTTGATCTCGTAGGGATGCTTCAGCTTCCAGCAATATTCACTGATCGTTCGTGATTCGTCCCCAGAATTTCATTCGCTGGTCTTGAGCCGGCATCCCAGCTTGGACCCTCGGTATTCTGCAATAGAATGTCGATTGAGTATTCGAGTTCCCAGGTAAGCACGCACTTGAGGTTGTTCCGTCACTCGATCGATTTCAAATGTCGGTAAGACGGGGAGAGACGCTTTCAGGTCCTCGCGGCATTGCTCTTCTGATCGTTCCAAAACAAAAATGCAGGAGCAGTATTCCTTGGCTCCGAGCGCTCGAATGAGCTGGGGTACTTTGCCGATGTTTTTAATGGTTTGAAATGACAGCGGGATGGAGATTTTTTTCTGGGGAGTTGAGTTTGGATCGATGTCCTTCTGTTCCTCAGATGCCACGAGGTAAGGGCGCTCGCTTGATTTCTTGATCCATTCCGCAGTTTTCTCCAGAAATTGCTGGCGACTGAATTTTGAGCCTCCATCATGAGCCAAGCGGATGATCACGACTTTCTCCCTCGGGCTCGCGATCACGAGCTGCCCTTGGTGGCCGATCATGATGAGCGCGTCGCTTGGGAGAGCGGGATATTCGGACCGTTCGCCTCGTCCCGGGATCGGTAGATTGGTGGTGATTTGGCTCGAGTATGCGCGTGTAAATGACGTGCCTCGAAGGGGTTTCTCGGAAACACCGGGAGCGACTTGAGTCATCAGTTCAAAATACCACTCCGGAATAGTGGACCGACCTTGGTCACGCCCCCGATTCATGAGCAAGTGACCGATTCGTGCATAGTCGGTGGGTTTCAGGTAGATGTAGGAGGAACCTACATAGATGCCGTCACTGCTTTGTTCAAAGGTCGCATCAGAGATACCCAGCGGTTCAAAAAATCTCTCGAATGGAACTTGATCGTATCGTTCTTGCGTGCCCGAAGTTTTCCTCAAGATCGCCATCAAGAGATTCGCATCACCACTCGAATAATAGAAATGGTGGCCCGGGCTCTGCCTTCTGCGGCCAAGATGGGTCAGATAAGGTTCCATCCCTTCGACGACTCCATCCATATAGAGCATTCGCGTGACATCCGCATCGACGGGGATTCCGAAATACTCTTCTTTGAACCGGATGCCGGAGGACATCTGCAGGAGATCTTGAACGGTTGCGGAGCCGCTGATAGACGGAAAAAAATTCTTAATCGGCGTATCGAGGCGTAGCTTGCCGTGGTCGATTTCCTGCGCGATGAGAACGCCCGCCACCGTTTTTGCCATCGACCAGGAGAGGTGTTTTCTATCTGCGGTATAGTCGTTGCCGTAGTATTCAAATAAGAGTTTTTGGTCGCGATAGACTAAGACGGCATCGGTGTTTACGCCTGGAGCGGATTGGCGAATCCACGAAGGGAGATCTGAAGCGTAGACAGTGGCAGGACAAGCGATTCCAAGCAGTAGTAGGTTCCACTTGAGGAATCGATCATCGAGTGATTTTAAGATGTTCATGGTTCGACTCACAATAGGGTTTCAATGCGGGAGGGTACCGATCAGTACGCTCTCTGCATGGATCTATGTGAATACGGAGCCAAAATGATCATCTATCAAACATTTCGATAGATTGTGTGGACGTTTTGTCCACAAGGAGCACGTGCTATTAAGACTAGTCGACTGTACCCATATCCACGTCTTGAATCGCGATAGTTTTCAGGACGCTTGGGTGATTCTTTTCGGTCTTACGATCGTAAATCGCTTGCCAGATGGCCATTTTCTTTTCGAGATCGTCGCGAGCGTGCACGTATCCCGACATCTGCGGGATCCAGGAACGTTTCTCATTTTTCAGGATCGCTTGGACGACGCTTTTCGCGAAATCAAATCGAAATTTTCGTTCCTGACTGCTGAGGCTGAAATCGCCGGATAACTCTCGTGCACGCATACCGAGCATGATGACGTTTGCTTTGCGCAGAGGGTGCAGATAGTTCGACATGGACTCGAGTACCTTGAAATGAAGGGCGGCGATGGATGCGTATTCTAATCGATTGGTCGTGTTCGTTTCTGCGATATTCAACGCGAATCGACCTTTGATGTAGTCGAAAACCGGATCGTCCGTCACACGTGCCGCGTGGTTGCTGGCTTCGAATGCATCCAGGCGTACGAGTGCCTTTTGTAACCCTTCTTCAGTGTGTGAGGAATAGGCCTTGTACGCTAAGTGATATTCGTGGAACGCGTTCTCTCGGTCTTCGCGTCCAATGTAGTTTCCGTTCTTGAAAGCTCCTTTTGAGGTGAGTTTCATGTTCGAAAAGTCCACATCGAACCCGGCGTAAAAGCCTTGAACGGCCGGATAAGAGTCGGCGATCGTCATGTAGGCTTCGTTCTTGCCGCTTTTCGGATCCGCAATCACGATCGACGACATGATGTTCGATACGCGAGCGACAGAACGGCCGAACGTACGTTCGCCTTTTTCGTAGAGGTCCTCGTGATCGGCCAAGATGTTCATGGTGTAGGCGAGATCGAGTTTGCCGTAGAGTTCACGGAGCTTGCGAGTTGCGATCGTGAATCGCGACGTGTTCTCAAGTAAGTTGTTGTAGCGACCATGGAAATGTTCGCTCTGCTTGCGCGGGTTCAGGTACATGTTCACTTGCGCCATATAGCCCGTGTTCCAGCGTGCGCGAACCGCGCCGTTTTGGTCCGTGCGAGTGATTCGTTTTGGCGTGATCTCAAACGAAGCGACTTGATTGTTGCGAGCGTCGCCGACGAAAATCGTCCAACCGGAGAATACGCGGCTTGATTCGATGATTTTCTGAGCTTCTTCGATCGAAGAAGCCTCGCGAAGGATACGCTGTTCGAGGAACGGCATCATCGCGGCCGATTTTTTCGGCTGACTGCCGTCAACGGCGGTGGTGCTGAACTGATGCAGCGAAACCGTAATGCCTTGATCGTTCATCCCGCTGATTCCGCCAGGAAAAATCAGACCGGCAGTCCCGAACGCGACGTAACGGTGGTAAGCGCGAGTAGCGGCAGTTTTGTCGGTGGGATCTTTTTTCTCATCGACGAGAAAAACAACCGGGTGGTTGTTCCAGGTGTTAATCATCGCTGTTTGCTCGAGGTTACGACCGTGCACGAGTCGTCCGTCTTTGGTCCAGCTCGGTGTGCCCACGACTCCAGTGCAGGCGAATTTATCCTTGATCAGTCCTTTTTCGATCATGATCTCGTCGAGTTGAGTCATGACCTGGCTTGCGACCTTGAGGCCGCATTCATGAGCGAGGTTTAGGAACGCGCCCGTTTTGCTGCCGAAATTTCCGGAGAATCGATGGATGATCCCTCCGAGCAAGTTCCCCATTTCGATCGAGTAGGTGGCGCGAACGAGGGAGGACGCCTCTGGAAATTTAGGCGAACGACCGACCGCTTGGACTCCGGCGATATAGCCCGCGTGGAGTTGGCGAACGCCCTCGTTGAATTCGTCCGAGGCGGCACGAATCATTCGACTCTCGTAACATTGGTAGAGACCGGTGACCGCGCGAAGTGGGAGCGGTTTCAGCGTTTTTTCGAAAGCTTCGATGTTGTGGAGCGCTTCGTTCAATGAGCCTTGTTCAATCTCGAGAGAGAGGAGTCTGCCATGCGCGTATGCGTTCTCGGCGAACGTACCCGTCAGAGTCAGCTTGTGGATCGTACGAGCGCCGCGTGCGGTTTGGTACGTGCAGTCTTCGCGAACGTTTTTTCCGTAACGTGCAATCTCACGGCATTTGATGGCGTCCTTGGGGAGACTCAAGAATTCCGAGGAGGTCGTGATGACTGAGGCGGCTGGGTTCGAAGGCGGCTGCATGACCGTCAGCGGAGCATGTTCCTGTCGTGGTCCGAAAGCAGGTTTGGCGGAGGCTCCGCTTGAAAAACTCAGGATGACGAAAGGGACGAGAAATGCCTTCATAAGTACTCCGATTCGGTCGGATACTAACAAATCAATCTATACTATGTAATAAGGAATTCAGGTCTACATCGCGGACAGATTTCGAAACCGTTTCGAGTTTCTCAGCTGAATGCGCGAAGTTAGATTTTAACCATCACGCGGTCGATCTTCCAGGATCCATCCGGCTCGCGTCCCAGGATGGCGATCAGACGACCAGCACGGTGGAGCGCGATCCAAGAGCGAGAAGATCCCGGGGCAATCGCTTGAAGTGGTCGCTGTCGACCCGCGTAGATGTGATCCTCAATTTCGGAAGAAATTTCCGCCGATTCCGAGGGAGCGAAAATCCGGGAAAGTGGGACAAACGCCGGAGACTCGAAAGTCGAGCGATCGAGTGCGTCCAAAGTCACCGCGTTTGCGGCATCAAAACGATCGACTCGCGTTCGTCGCAATGTTTCGAGCGCGCCCAGGGTGCCCAGTTTTTTGGCCAAATCCTCGCCCAGCGTACGAATATACGTGCCGCCTTCGACGGAGGCCGAGAAGTGATAGGTGGGTGATTGGATCGCGATGGATGAGAATGCGTGAATTTTTTTCAGTTCAGCGGGTTTTGGTTTTTCGATGCCCTCGCGTAACCAATCGAGTGAACGCTTGCCGTCGATTTTCTTGGCCGAGACCAGCGGGGGGACTTGTTCGTAGGGTCCGGTGATGAACGATTGGAATGCTTGCTCGACCCGATCCAGGGTCAAGGAAGGAACCGGGGCTCGCTCCAGGACCTCGTTCGATAAGTCTCCGCTCTGCGTGCGAACGCCGAGCTGAAGACGCGCCTCGTAGGTTTTGTCGCAGGACTGGAAATAGCGCACGAGTTTCGTGCCTTCGTTCAGGGCGACGACGAGCAGACCTTCGGCAAAAGGATCCAGCGTGCCCGTATGGCCGATGCGAGGAAGCATTTTACGTGGGGTTTCAAAAACCGCCGACAGCCGATTCTCCAAATCGCGAAGCACGCCGGCCGAGGTCGGGCCCGGGCGCTTATCGATCAGGAGGAAGCCCGAAGGTATGGACACTGAAAATACTCCGTAGACGCCGTGGCTAGGCTCGTCTCGATCATGTTCACGTGAACAGTCGGAACTATTTCTCGCCTTCGCCCGTTGGGGTGGTCACGGGAGTAGGAGAAGTGCTCTCGATTTGTTTCAGAAGTTCGTGAACACGCGTGGAGTTCGCAAGTCCCTTGTCTTCCTTGAATAAGAGAACCGGAATATGGCGGACGGTCAGGACCTTGGCCAATCCGCGGCGCAGGAAGCCTGCGGCCGAGGTCAGGCCTTCGAGCGCGTCCACGAGGGCTTGGCCGCCTTCCATCTGCCCGAGGAGCAGCATGTAAGCGGTCGCTTGCGATCCGTCGTCTGTTACTTCTACGCGAGTGACGGTCACGAACGGGACCCGCGGATCCTTGAGTTCTCGAATCAGAATCGAAAGCTCTTCTTGGATCACCGAGGCTAATCTCGCTTTGCGGGTCTCGTTCATGGGGTACTTCTCTTTTCTAATCGCTTAAACAGGGTTCAATTCCGGAGTGATCATCTGAATCTCAAAAGCTTCGATGATGTCACCGACTTTAATGTCGCTATAGTTCTCAAGGCCGATACCGCACTCGAAGCCGGTCGCGACTTCTTTTGCGTCGTCTTTGAAGCGTTTGAGCGAGCTCATTTTACCTTCGAAGATCACGCGGCTATCACGCAGCAAACGAACCGGAGCTCCGCGAACCATTTTGCCGTCGATGACTGCCGTACCTGCGATGACGCCGAGTTTCGGCACCGAGAAAGTTTGGCGAACTTCGGCGCGGCCGAGGAACGTTTCGACTTTTTTCTTGTCGAGCATACCCGTCATCGACTGTCTCACTTCTTCAATGAGTTCGTAGATGATGTTGTAGCACTTGATCTCGATGTGCTGAGCTTCTGCGAGCTGACGAGCCTTGGTTTCCGGACGAACGTTGAAACCAAAGATGATCGCGCTCGACGCTTGAGCCAGCATGACGTCGCTCTCGGTGATCCCGCCTGGGGCCGAGAAGAGGACTTTCACTTTGACCTGATCGTTCGAGAGTTTGAGCAAGCTATCGCGGACGGCTTCCACCGAGCCCGAGACGTCGGCTTTCAAGATCACTGGAAGCTCTTTCAAGCCACCCGTCTGGATTTTCGAGAAGAGATCGGCGAGCGAGATCTTCTGCGCAGCTTGTTTCTCTTGGAGCGCTTTCAATCGGCGGTTTTCGACGAGCTCTTGAGCAGCTTTATCGTTTTCGACGACGTCGAATTTTTCACCAGCCGAAGGGAGTCCTTCGAAGCCGAGTACTTCTGCAGCCATGCCCGGTTTCACTTCGTCTTGAGTCGCACGCGTGTGATCCATCATCGCTTTTACGCGACCCATGAAAGTGCCCGACGTAATGAAATCGCCGACCTTGAGTGTACCGCGTTTGACGAGGAGGGTTGCCACCGGGCCACGACCTTTTTCGAGGCGAGCTTCGATGACCGAACCGCTGGCGCGTGCTTCGGAGTTTGCTTTGAGGTCCAAAACTTCGGATTGAAGCAAGATACCTTCAAGAAGTTCTGCAATACCGGTTTTCGCCTTAGCCGAAACCGGGATGAACATCGTCTGTCCGCCCCATTCTTCGGCGAGGAGATCGAGCTCGGAGAGCTGTTGTTTGATCTTCTCTGGGTTTGCGCCTGGTTTGTCGATTTTGTTCATCGCGACGATGATCGGAACTCCGGCTGCCTTGGCGTGCGAAAGAGCTTCGCGCGTTTGAGGCATCACGCCGTCGTCCGCCGCCACCACCAGGATGACGATGTCGGTGACGTTCGCTCCGCGAGCACGCATTGCAGTGAACGCCGCGTGACCTGGGGTATCGATGAACGTGATGAGTTTGCCGTTTTGTTCGACCGTGTAGGCGCCGATGTGCTGAGTGATGCCGCCTGCTTCGCCCAAGGCGACCTTAGCAGAGCGGATCGCATCCAGAAGCGAGGTCTTACCGTGGTCGACGTGACCCATAATGGTCACGACTGGAGGACGTTGCTCGAGTTCTTCGGCCGTGTCGGTTGCCGCAGTTTCGAGAACCGAACCTTCTTGGAATGCGATGTTTTTGACTTCGTAGCCGAATTCGGGAGCGACCAGCGTCGCCGTATCGAAATCGATGGTGTCAGTCATTTTCGCCATTTGCCCCATGCCCATCAGCTTGCGGACGACGTCCACGCCCTTGACGGCCATCTGGTTAGCGAAATCAGTGATCGCGATGCGTTCTTCCATCTCCACGACCCGTTTGTGGGCGGCGGCGACGGTTTTTTGGGTGCGTTGCACAGATTTTCCGATCGGAAGCTTCTTCCGGCGAGGCAGGAAGACCACTTCTTTTTTGCGGTAGTCGGCAAAACGCACGTCCTCGGGCTTGATTTCGGCTTCGTGGCCGCGAGGAGCGGTTTTCTTCCGCTGATTTTCTTCTTCCGCCATTTGATCCAAGTTTTCCTTGGTCATGCGGATCACGCGGAAGCCGTCTTTATCCTGGGCTTGCGTAGTCCCGCGAATCGGCCCATCACGGCGCTGGCCAGCCGGAGTGATCGGGCTTGCGCCAGGCGTGCGAGGTTGGATCGACGGAGCTGCCGCAATGATACGAGGCTTTGCAACCGGAGTTGCTTCCACGATTTTCAGGAAGCTCTTGCGAGGTGCTTGAGGACGAGGAGGCAGGATGATCGGCGATTTTTTAATCGCCGTCGGAGCGGCAGGCGTTTCGGTCGTCGCTTCGGTTTCCGGTTCAACCATCGAAGGCTCATCGATCACTTCTGCGGATTCTTCTGAAGCAACGAAGGTTTCTTCAGAGCTTGCATAAGCCTCTTGAGTCATGCCGTCTTGTTCTTCTTGTTGAGCCGCAAGCATTGCTTCGTGTTCCTCAGCCGTCATTTCATCCGTGGATGGAGGCGGCGGAAGTTCTTCGGTATGCGTGAATGTCGAATCGGCGGTTTTCGTTACGAGAGTGTTCGTCACGGCTCCGTCATCCGATTTCACACGACGACGAATGACGGTCGATGCGGAACTCGCCGAAGAGGCGGCCGTATCAATCGGTGCTGCAACTGGCTCAGCGACGGGCGCGGTCGGAGTTTTTTTCCGGCGAACCGCGGTTGTCGTCGTGCTTGCTGCGGTTTTTGCGGTCGCAGTAGTCTTGGCAGTAGCCGTAGCGGTACTGGTTGCTGCGGACTTGGTTTTTGTGGCCGTGGCTTTTTTCTTCGCGCCAGCGGCCGGGGTTTTTGGGTTGAGAGAATCACGAGCCATGACGACTTCGTCGGCAGCTAGGTCGCTCATGTGATTCTTGACTTTGATGTTGAGGCCCGCGAGGCGATCGAGCAGCGAAAGGGAGTCGACTCCGAGTTCT
Organism: Pseudomonadota bacterium; assembly: GCA_027485695.1. Lineage (GTDB taxonomy): Bacteria > Bdellovibrionota > UBA1018 > UBA1018 > UBA1018 > JAIXQO01. Next base: position 281,817 of record JAIXQO010000002.1, on the reverse strand, counting down.
TTCGCAAGCTCGTAAACCTTCATGCTAGGGGCTTGAGTAGTAGGTTGATCCACCATTTTTCCTTCACAGTTTCAAAAAATTCGATTGATGATTGCTGGTCTGTTGATTCATGCGCCAAAAAGGCGCGGCCATTATTCCTTATTTTCAGACGCTTGTCGCATCATCTCCCGCAGGCGCTCTTCGGCGAGGGTTTTGGCGTCTTTGGCGCCTTCACCGCTCGAAGAGGTTTCAGATCTGGTTTCTTGAGCTGCCGGCACCACTCCGGTTTTTGCAAGTGCTGCTTCGGCGCGTTCTTTGAGTCCGCGAGCAGCGGCCTCGTCTTCGTAGCCCGGGATTTTCTGCAGGGCTTCGATCGACGCTTCGGTCACAGACTTGAGGTTCTGGAAGCCGGCTTGGAAAATCGCTTGTGCGAACGTGTCGCTGACGCCATCAATTTGCTGGAGGGCGTAGGTCACATCGCTCGTTTTTCTCTGTAGTTTGGAGCGGCTGATGATGTCGAGTTTCCACTCGGTGAGTTTTGCGGCCAAGCGCACGTTTTGACCACGCTTACCGATCGCGAGCGAGAGTTGATCGTCTTCGACCATGATTTCCATGATGCGGGAGCGTTCGTCCATTTTCACAGACGAGATCTCGGCCGGGGAGAGCGCAGCGCGGACGAACATCACTGGATTATCACTCCAAGGAATGATGTCGATTTTCTCACCTTTGAGCTCTTGAATCACGTTCTGAACGCGAACGCCTTTCATACCGACGCATGCGCCGACGGGATCGACGTCACGGTCTTTGGAGATGACGGCGATTTTGGAACGAGCGCCCGGCTCGCGAGCGCAAGCTTTGATCTCGACGACACCGTCACGGATTTCCGGGACTTCGACTTCGAAAAGCTTCATCAAGTAGCGAGGGCTGGTGCGAGAGAGATAGAGCTGAGGTCCACGAGTCGTCGTGGCGACGTCTTCTAGGAATGCCTGAACGCGGTCACCTGGCTTGAAGATCTCTCCAGGGATGATCTCTTGGCGAGGGAGGACGGCGTCTGTACGGCCGAGGTCGATGATCAGGTTGCCTCGCTCCACGCGGCGAGCGATACCGGTGATGATTTCACCTTTGCGGTGAATGTATTCGTTAAAGATGATCTCGCGTTCGGCGTCGCGCACTTTTTGGAAAATGACTTGTTTAGCGGTCTGAGCGTCGATGCGGCCGAAGTCCGGGGTTTCGACTTTCACGCCGATCTCGTCGCCCAGTTGGCATTCAGGGTCGAGCAGTTTTGCATCGGCCATGTCGATTTCTTCGCTCTCCTCGAGCATTTCCGGTTCGCTCTCCACGACTTTTTTGAAGAGAAACAAGTCGATCTCGCCGGAGTCATTGTTGAAGTGAGCCTCTAAGATGGCGTGAGGGCCGTATTTTTTCTGAGCAGCGGTAAGGACGGCTTGCTCGAGGGCGCTGATGATGATTTCGCGTTTGATCGAACGGTCTTTGCTGACGGTCTCAATCACTCGTGCGAGGTCGGTTGCGTTCATGGTTGTATCTCCTTACGTGTTCTCGGAATCGTCTGCAGTGAGATCGAAATCCGGCTCAAGGTTCGCCTTCGCGACAAGCGAAAGCGGTAAACGAATCAAATCAATGGGCGCAGCGGCTGCAGTCTGCTGCTTCTTGGCGCCCTTCTTCGGCTGGGCTTGGGTCTTGACCGACCCCATGCTCGCGGACACTTTGAGGAGGATCGCGCCTCCTTCGAATCCGGCGATTTCGCCGATGAAGTTTTTCTGCTTCGGGTTGCGTTTCGCGTAGTCCTCGTTAGCGAGCTCGCCGCTGGAGAGCGGACGGAGCGTCGTGAGGCGCGTTTCGCGACCGACGAAGCGAATGAAATCCTTTTCGCGGCGGAGTGGGCGATCCACTCCGGGGGAACTCACTTCGAGTTCATATTCTGTGTTCAACCACGGATCAATGTTCGATGCCGCCTCAAGCGGCTCATCGAGCGCCCGCGTGACTTTTACGCAGTCGTTGACGCCAATGGAGCCTTGAGTTGGATCGAGCTGGTCGATGAAAAGGCGAAGCGTTTTATTTCTGCCTGCCTCTAACTCCACGTACACGACTTCATAGCCCATCGGTTCAAGGATGGGTTTGATGAGCGCCTCTATTCGAGGAGCTAAGGGCGCAGCAGTGGTATTCGTAGCGTTCGTACTCAAAACTCGAGTCCGTCCTTTTCGTCAGATCAAAAAAAAAGCGGTGCCTGGGAGGCCCGCCTTTTGGAGTGAACCTAAATTTGGAACCTAAACTAACATGGAACGCTCTTCGATTCCAAGCCTTCTTGACGGGAATTCGGGGAGGGGGTTCAATCAGGGGATGGGTTTGACGGGACAATGCAGGCAGTGGGGGACCAGAACGGCGATCATATGCTTGTTTGGCTTAGGAGCGACGCAGGCAAGGGCGGATTCCTTGATTCCGATTAAACTGGAGTCCTTGGTGGGGAACGAAGTCACTCACCGAGCGCTGGCTGTGCCGGCAGATATTCTTAAGAAATCCTCTGAAATTCGTGAAAAAAACGGCGAAGGTCGAATGGTCGCGTTTCAAGGTCCCAGCCTAGCTGCGTGGGTAGACGAAGCGCTCAAAGGCCTGACCGCCGCCGAACGGGCACAAGTAGACTTGGTCGTGATTCAGGGCCGAGAGACCAAAAACACTCGATTTCTGCCGCGTGCATTCTTGGTGAAATACCCCCAGATTCAGCTCGCGTATTTGGAAGGCGGAAAACCCGTTTCTGATGCGCCACGCGTTATTTTGCCTCTTTTGACCAAATCCAAGATTCGATCCGAAGGCGTGTTGCTGGAGCCTCTGCAGGTGTCTGGGGTGAGAGAGATCATCCTCACTTCTTACCAGAATCGGGTCGGCTCGGCTCGATTGGAGAGACGAACCGATCCTTCGGCGATGCGTGGAGAAAAACTCTATTTACAGGACTGCCTCAGTTGCCACGGAACCGGCGCAGCGAAGGTTCTCCCCATCAAACCGGGCGAGGCGGGGCTCGCGGCATTCGTTTCGTTTTTGGACAAACGATCGCACCCTTCGGTTGAAGGACTGAAATCGCTGACGCTGCAATTCAATGACAAACAGCTCAAGAGTATTGATGCGTATCTGCGGGCCAAGGCTGCTGAGAGCAAACCCTAGTGTCTCGTCCGGTAAGTCCTTTCCACTTTTGGCGGGCCATTTTTCTATCTGACTTTATTGCCGCCCCAAGAAGTGGAAAAACTTACCGGACGAGACACGAGCCCGCGATCCGTCTGATCAGAATTAAAGCGGGAACTTGGATCCTGCGAAAATGCTGGTTGGTTCGCAAACACCTGCGTGCGTGATCAGGCGCAGGCCCGAATTCGCCTGAATGCCTTCGACGGTGTAGTAGTAGCGGCCCGAAGGGGATTTGCGAATTTTTACTTCAGCCTCCAAAACCGTAGGCGTGGCTTTTCTATAACCGCGAATAGCGAATTCCTGCGCGGTGCGCACGTTATGGATGTCGCTCATGAAATCCACGCGCGCGGCTTCGGTTCGTAATTGCTGAATTTGCTGCGCATTCCAGCTCGGTGATTGTCGAATCCATTCCGCGAATGGACCGCCAAAATAGACCTTCAAGTTAACATGCGAAAAAATCCCCATGCCCACCGATCCATCAGCAACTTGGGAACCTGGCTTAAAAGTAGCGCAGATTCTCGAAGGCGCGAGTTCCTGAAGAGTCGGAACGCGGCCAACGTTGGCGTTAAAATAGCGAATCACGGAGTCATAGGTGAAGGTTTCCGAGGTCGCCGGGTCTTGTGCATCATCCAGGAGAGTCGCATCGGAGATGGAGTCGATGTCAGACGCTTGAACATTCGAGACAAGTAGTAGAGCGAGGGTAGCGAACAAAGGTTTCATGGGTTCCTCCATTTGGTTTGGAGCGCCTGATAACCCAGTCGTTCAACTGAATGCAATGTGAACTTACGTTCGCCAATAGTGACAGTTGTAACCGTTTGGATTCTTGATCAAATAGTCCTGGTGATAATCCTCGGCCGAATAAAACTTCGTGGCCGGGGTGACCTCCGTCGCGATCGGGCGGGTCCATCGGCCACTGGCTTGAGCGGTCTGAATGGATTTCTCGGCGGTCGTTTTCTGCGTGTCATTGAAATAAAAAATCGCCGAGCGGTATTGGGTCCCGATGTCATTTCCTTGGCGATTGGGGGTGGTCGGATCATGCATCCGAAAAAACGCTTCGAGCAGGAGCTCGTAAGAGAGTATTTCAGAATCGAACTCGATCTCGATTGCTTCGGCGTGGCCGGTCGTTCCGGTCTTGACCTCCGGATAGACAGGGTTTTCGGTCTGACCGCCTGTGTAGCCGACCGTGGTGCTCAAAACGCCTGGGATTTTGCGGAGCAGCTCTTCGACGCCCCAGAAACAACCACCGGCCAGGAGTGCTTTTTCAAGTTTCGCCATAGAAAGCGAGAGTCGCTCGAAGGAGTCAAAAAATCAACGGCATTTGCCCATGAAAAAAACACGCTTGATTGAAATGCGAATCAAAAAATTATCGATGGCAGCCGAAGAGAAGTCTTGAAATACTGTTAAACAACAGGCGCCAGGAATCGGCGCGCGCAAATATCTGTTTAAATGCGAGTTATAGGAGACTCCGGATGAAAGTGTCGAAAAAGTTAGTCGTGTGCCTTCCACTGATTGCCGCATTAGCTTCGTGTAAGACGGCATCGAAGCAAGAGTTCAAAGAGGTGGCTCGCGCGGAGACCGCTGCGTTTACGCCGGTTGCGGACTATGAGTTCGAGCAGTTGGACGTGACCTATCTACCGAGAAACCTTAGCTCCTCCGCGTTTTCTAAAGCGGAGTGGAAGAGCTATAAAGCGGCAACCACGGAACGCAAGATTGCGTTTGTGAACGGATCGATCGTCAGTTTGGCCGAAAAAATGGTTCAAAAAGTGGGAGCACTCAATGAGAGTGATACCATGGATGCACTGAAAAAACTCGGTGTCAAAGCCGATGCTCGATACGCGAAAACGGTTCTAGCATACGAGCTCACTCTGAGAGAATTGAGCGACGCAACGCTAAAGTCCAAGATCTCGCGCGTCCAAACAGCGATGAAAGAATTTGCCGGCCAGGGCCTATCTGGCGAGGCTTATGCATCAAAAGTAAAAGCAGAATTCAACACGACTTTCGATAAAATCAATGCCAAAGAGTTGAATGCACTCCGCGCAAATAAGAACGGCAATTTCGCTCAAATGGCCGATGATATTTTTGAAAAGCGTCTAGGCAATAGTTACTTGAACCAGCCCTCAGCAAGTACAGCGGGAACATCGGGAATCTCTGGTACTGTGGGTGGAACAAGTGGCATCCTAAATCCATCGCCTAAGGGTGATCAGCCGATCAATTCACGCATCGTGGTAACCTCTCAAATAGTAGCGCTCGCAGGCGATGACGCCAGCGTTCAAAGTCTCTATACGGCACTGCAGGCAGATCGCAAAGCCGCTCTTGCCGCTCGTGAAGCGAACACAGCTGCTCGTAATGCTGGTGGCGAAGCAGCCCGAATGAAAGTCTTGAATAAAGAAACCCTGACCGCAAAAGAGCAAGAGGCGTATGATGCTTACCAAAAAGCGAATCGCGCGGCTGATCAAGCGCTCAACAAGGTCAATAAGACCCGAAATGAGATCAATGAGACGGTCGCTCATAAGCTCAAAGAAAAGCAAAAGAGCGGTGTAAAACTCTCGAAGGACCAAGCCGATTTCGTAGCTGCCCAAGAGATGAACGACAACGTGAAAAAAGCGATCGTCGAGACCTATGACCGCATGATCAAAGATGTCGATGCCAAAAACCCAAACGCGACACCCGAAGAACTTGCAGCCATGCGCGCCGATATCAAAGAGATGATGGAATTGGAGCTCGAGAAGGACAACTACATTCAGTATACGGTCGCTCCTGGTGAGCGTGGAATGATGAAATCCTACGATCCTACCTGCGATGTACTGAACCCTTCGACCTCTAAAGATTTAGTGGATATGCACCGCGCCTTCCGAGATGAGGTCGTTGAACGTGCAAAGGCCGGTGAAAAGATCTGTGGAGATGCATTCGGCCATGCGTTCTTGGAGAGATTCATGGAACAACGTCGATCAGGCGTGGCCAAAGTGATGGCAGGAGATTACGCAGGACAATGCGGAATAACGCCGCCCCCGTCTCGAGGCTTCATTAAGAGAACTCTTCAGCGTGCGCTTGCTTGGACCAAGGATTTCAAAGATTTCGTGATCCCCAAGCCAGTCTGCAAGTAACCCAAAATTCATTACGACTGTTTAAAGTTTAGACAGTCGATACTGAGATTTAGACGCCAAGGGCTTAAAACCCTTGGCGTTTTTCTTTTTCGGATTGGCCCAAGGGTTGCTCTCTTAGTTTCTAAGATGCGTATTCGCTCGCCCAAATTTTTAGTCCAGTTCCCATTTCGATTCTACGCCCGAGCCGTGGGCATTGCCCTCGTATTTGGACTGATCTCTGCGATCGCGACCCTCCCCGAGGATCCACTCTTGGTTGAGGTATCTCGTATTGAAAAAGCAATCCTGGATCAAGGTGGCGAATACGCTAAGCAGGGACTCGCGCAAAAACTCCTCTGGGGTGATCCGACGGCTCAGAGCGGCGGACAATTCCCGAACGCCAACGCATTCGGGGTCATGTACCTGACCAAAGATCCGAAGAGCGCAGAACCGAATCCGGCCTATCTCGAGATCATTCGTCGAATGGAAGATCTCCAAAAACGCATTCGGGATGAGAGTTATGTTCGTGCGCCTTTGAATCGTACCGATCTCAAGATCAAAAACCTCTTGGTGGCCATCGATCGGTATTACGTGATGATGGAGTTTTTGTTCAAAAACTATTACCGCGTCACGCATCGGAAATTTTCTCCTAAATCGACGATGAAAATCGACCATTTGAGGAAACTCAGTCTAAAAGTCTCCCCGGTCGTGGGATTCCTCTATGCTCAGGACTCCGATCAGTCGCAAGGCCAAGGTCTGCGCGTGCGCGGCACCTGGTTAGACCAAGAGCGCTCCGTGCTGGCATCCGAGATTCGAGTCCATGAGACTGATGAACAGAACTGGGAACTGCTCACGCTCGGAGACCTGGGAGCGCCTTCGGCACAGGACCGCGAAGTCGCCTACAAATCCTATCTAAAATTCATGGCCATTCGGCAGGCGGCGTCCAATCGTTGGGCGATTCGCCGGACGATGCCGGGTGGTTTGTACTTACGCGACGAGCATGAGTTCATTCGTGGTTGCGGCCGCGAATATCAGTCGATGGGTCTTGAGAGCTTGGCGATCTCCGATGCGCCGTTTTTCCAACAGCTCTGGGCGCGGGATTTTAAGAGCGACATCGACGCCCGCTTCAAAGAAATTTTAGGAGAGGTGACGAAACAGGAGCTATTCGACCTGAACGACGCGCGCAAAGTCGTGACAGGACTCGTGACGATGTTCCCCAATTTAAAATCGCTCTCGCTCGCCCCGAACGAGACGGATGATGAATATTTCAAGCGCATGAGCGAAAAGACGCTCGAACTCGCGCGCACCGATCATACCTCGCGTTTGTCGGTTTGCAAGCAGGCGGAGCAACGTATCCGCTCTCCTGCGGAGTTCGCGCTCGTGGGGGCCTACCAGGCGGGTGATCTTCCGAATGTCGACGAACTCGCGCGCCGAATTTCCGTCCTGAATTTCGAGCAGCAGAAAACGAGTTTGATCTGCGGTGCTGGCGCGGCGCTAGGTACCCTGAACATGAAATCAGCTCAGGAAATCGCGCTCGAGGAATCAGCGATTCAGACTGCTGATGAGCAAAACGATCTAGTCGAAAAGCCCTTCGATCAGAAAAAACACGACGCTGAGCTGCAACGTCTTCGCTTGGAAACTTCGGATATTATTACACAATCCGCGGAGAAATGGTTTGATGCACGGTTTCGAGTGATTCGGATCAACGAAAAAACTGCTGACTTAGCTAGACAGCTGAAAGGCGTGCTCCGGAACTCCGCATTCGAAGAAGACCGAGCCAATTTCCGGTTTGAGGAGTTTTTCGAAAAGAACATTGCCGAAGCCCCGGCTGGCATTTATGCGACCCTGGTACGGAACGAGGTCGATAAATGGGCTCAGTTCGTATGGGGGATATCGAATAACCGCCCGGAGCGGGACTCGGGTGACCGGAGTCCTCGCGGCTACCGAGCCAAGGAAATCAGTGCTGATTTCGCCGAGATTGCCAGGAGCCGCAAGTCGCGTTTGCGGGCTGATCGGTTTTTCCCAGCCACGACGCAATTGATGGTTCCTCAGACGGACGAAGATTTAAAAGGGCTCTATCTCGCCAAGATCAATCGGGTGCTTCAGGGCGGATACCGAGTCGCAGACGGCGGGAATAACGATGTGGAAGTCAAGCGACTGGCAGAGTTCCAGTCTGATCCGCTCGTGGGTAAATACGTCGAGAAGTTTTTCTCAAACCTTTCACGCAATTTCACGGATGCCGCCCAAGGCTTGAATCCACAAGGCTCTCCTAACCAAAAAGGCGCCGAGGGTGTAGTCCTGGGCAAGGTACTCTTGTCGGTATCTCGTCAGACGTACGAGGAACTGCGAAAAGAACTCGGAATGCCGATTCCGGTGAAACCAGCAGCCCAGTCCGTTCCCGCTAAGCCCAAGGTCATCGCAGCAGCGAAGCCGGTCGCCCCGAAACCCAAGCCACCGACCGCAGCCGAGATCGCCGCTCGCAAGAAAGCCGAGCAGCAAGCTGCGGCTGCCAAAAAAGTCGAAGAGGCAAAACAAGCCGCCGCCCAGGCCGAAGCCGAAGCAAAGGAAAAAGAAGCCCGAAGCAAACGTGTGATCGCGATCCGGGAAAAAATGCGGATTTACGACGAGAAAGTCGCAAAAAAGCAAAAAATACTGCCGTCCGAAAAGGTCACCCAAGAAGAGCGTACGTTCTATATTTCTCAAGTTTACGGGCAACCGAGCCGAGTTCAGTTGCCGGAATCTGCGATCGCCAAGACCGACGCGCATTCGGAGTTAAAAGTGCAGCAGCATCTCCAGAAACAAGCGCTGGATGTTCAGCTCGGTCGCGTCGAGAAAAAAGAGCCCACTGCGGCGGGCCTTTCCAAAAAAGAAAAAGAACGCGTCCTTGCGAATTTCGAGGAGTGGCTCGGGTTCATGGGGCTCTACCACGTCACCGTTCAGCCAGCAAAATTGGACCTGCCGATAGTCGTCCGCACGGATGCCAACCCTGCGAAGGGCGAAACCGCCGAAGTCGGAGTTTCGATCAGTAGTTGGAAGCAGATCGAGGGCATGTTGCTCGCACAGGATGCTCCCAAGAATGCCGACAAGAACGATGCACAAGCGGACCTCCGTTCAGCCGGGCAAAAAGCGCTGAATATGACCGTAAAATCGATCAATGATTTCTCTACGAACGACTGGCAGGATATGCTCGCGTTCGCCTCCATGAGTATTTTAGATCAAGAAATACTCTCCTCGCTCACGATCGAGGATACGCGCATGTTGAGGCCTTTCTTGGGCGTTCGTATGAGTGTCGAAGCGAATACGAATCCTGTTCCTAAGAACAAGAAAATCGGAATTCGCGCCGATCTAGACACGCCTACCGTGCTGGATCACCTCAAGGCATCGTTTGATCCTCTCGAGGGCAAGGTTACTAATCTTGCGCTGGCTAGACGCACCTTCCGTGCAGGTATCCGTATCGCGGACGAGAGTCAGAAACGAATGATTGAGGACTTCTGCCTAGCGAGCACGGCCAAAGTCGTCCAAGACGAGCGACTGTTCAGCGAAGACACGCCGCTTGATCTCAGGTTCAAACAGGTTTTCGTCGCGATGGCACCGCTTCGGGCGACCTTGGTACCGGTCGCTGGAATCAAGGATATTGACGAGAAGATCGAGCAAGAGCTCAAAACGAACTGGGAAATCTTCCGGGATAAATGGGACACGGTGATGTCATCCGTCATGGTGATTTTTGTCACCGTGCTCGTCGTCGCACTCGTTGCCTCGGTCACCGGCGGTGCGGGCCTGTCCTTGATCGGCGCCTGGAGCACCATGGTCAATGGTGTAGCCTCGTTCGTGGGTGGCGGTATTCAAGCCAAACTGATCAGCGCATTCCTGATGGCCATGATCGCGGGACTCGATCCGTTCTCGGTTGCGGATATTTTGCTTCGGATCACGGTTCAAGTTCAAATGACTACCGGACTATATGAACATCCCGAGATGAACGCCTATTTCGTTCGATTGCCGTTCCGGCCGGGCGCTGCGATTTCTGCAAAAATGCCCAATGGATCACGCATTTTCTTAGCAGATAATTTTAACCAAGCCCGACGCGCGGCATTTCGCATGCGATTCGCCAACTCGCAAATGGGCGGGATGGAAGGGATGAAGATCTCTTACCAGGATCTCGATGCGGACTACCGGGCAATCCATGAAAAAATTGGAGAGAACGTATCAGCAGGGCTTTTCAACTTGGTGCCGCTTGCGTTCTTCAAGACCGCGATGGGCTTCAAAGGGCGAAAAGCAGTAATGGAGCTCCTGGAGCATTTGCCGGAATCGAGCCCGAATCGCAAGGCGCTGCTCGGAATCCTGTCTCGTTCACCGAAACAGATCATCCAACAAAACGGCAAAAACGTCGCGAAAACAGCCTATGAGTTACTGGAAAACGCCGTAGAGAAGTGGTGGACCGCCATGTACCGCATGGACAAGGTCACGGTATTTAGACCGGGGGCGACGATCGACGAGATCAAGAGTGTCTATCAAGCGGCGTACCGCGAAGCGCTGGGCAACTTACTCGAAAAAGAACCTCAAACCATGGCCCGGGTTTTCCGCAAAGAGATCGACGACCTGAGAGCAGCTCAAAAAGCCCTCCGCGATCAGCTGAAAACGGAGCGCGCGGTATTCGACGCCGAGTGGAGCGCGATGCCAGTTTCCCAGCGTCCGAAAATCGTGAAAAACCTGGCCGAGTTCAGAAATGGACTCTTGGACCTAGCGAAAAAAATGACCAATGGCCAGTACGCCAAGTATCGTGTTCTCGTTCCAGAAAGGGTTTTAAACCAAGTGCCTAAGGTCTATGGTTCAGGCCGATTGCTCGCGATGAGACGTCGGATCTTGATCCTCGAAGGTCAAGTTGATGATCTGAATCGAACGGCCACCCGATTGGAATACCTCGAATCGAACTACCTCGGACATGTGAGCTCCGGATCCAGCGGTTCACAGATGAGTCAGTACTACGAAGCGCTCTCCGAGCAGGATATCCAGGATACGATTTTCGTCGCGACCAAGCGTTTGGAGGAGTTCAAGGGAGCTTATTCGGACGTCGATCAAGTGAGAAAATCCATCGTGGCGTTTGAGTACGTGAAACTCGAGCGGCAGAGCGTTTATGAACTCTTGAAAGAACAGCGCAAGAATGACCTCAAGACTTATCCCGGGTACCTCCAGATTCAAAGCCTCGGCGCGAACGGGGGGATTCAAGCGACCACGACGGCGGTCCCGAATCCGGGCAGTCGAGGCGCACTCGGTGGAAATACGCTGATCATTCACTTGAACTAACCGAAAGGCGGTAGTCGTGCGAGTCATTCTCCTAGTGCTGTTCGCATTGACGACTCTGAAAAATTCGCGGGCTGGTGGCGATCCGTACAAGCTGACGGACGGAACGTTACAGGGCGCCTACGAATTCTACCAAGAAGTGATCTCGTGGTACTCGCCGTTTGGTTCAGATCAGATGACTCGCAGTCAGCAAGAGATGATGGTTCCAGCCGAGTCAAAACTCTGCGTGGACCGAACCGCACGATGTGAGCTCGTGATGCTTCAGTTAGTGCCAGGTGGGAGTGGGCGCATGTGGTTGCAGGCCGATCTCCTAGACTCAAATTTCAACCATCCTCAGATCACCATCGACCTCGAATCTGATCTCGCCAAAGGCACCTTGATCGGAGAGAAACTTTTTTCCGTGGATGAGGCGAATTTGACGGACGAGCGGAAACTCAGTCGAATCTCATTCACGCTCCATCCGTACAAGAATCCGTCTGGACTTGTGGTCCCAATGATCCGGCTCGAGAGTGAGGCAGTATCACGCGGATCGTTTGGCGGAGTATTTCGCGAGAAACGGACGCATCAGCTCATGCGGGCGGTGGACAAAGAGGACTAATTCAATCGATTGATCGCTTTTTTAATACATTTATTGCTACTCATTCAGACAATAAATCACGAAATGGGTCCTGACTAGTCGGCGCCTGTTTACGTTTTTCCGCCGGCGACTTTTTATAAACAATTAAACTAGATCACTATTGTGGACCGCCGGGAAAAAGATGAAAACCGCTGGTAGTCTCTCGCACATGAAAATCGGAAAGCTCGTTTTATTGTTGGTTAGCGTGAGTCAAGCTGTGCCTGCGTTTGGTCGAGACTGTCATCTCAAAAAAGAAGAGTCCTCGCCCGAGTTCCCAGCGATTCTCGATGTGACCGCGTTCGTCAATCGTCCCTACGGTGAAAGTTTTTTGAATCCACAATATCCGGAGGGGACAAAACTCCTGGCCGCTTCTTTTAAGAACCAGCCCTACCGCGACTCTCCGACCATTTTTTTTACGGGATTTCTCAATGCGCTCCAGGGCTATCAAGAAACCCGACTCGAGAAAAAGTCGATGATGGAGCAGAAGGCGCTGTATTACACCTATCGCAGTCGAGCCACGATGCCGGAGCTTGGGGAAGTGACTCTCACGCTCACTCCTTTTTATGACCGCCAGGGTAGAGGTCCGGTTCAGAAAGTTTATCGTGATTCACCGCTTGCCCAAGAGATGTTTACGTATAACGGTGCCGGGGTGATCGATTGGGTGGAGGTTCACGCCTATCGCACGAAATCGGTACTGAGTCGTTTATTCTCAGATCGCGCATACACTCACTTGGGAAGTGCGATCTATCGTTGTTACTAGGTTCATGCGCCGGTGGGTGGACTCTAGAGCTGTTACAAAGCAAAAGGCCCGGCGGCGAATCGCCCCGGGCCTTTTGCTTTAGTATTTTGTTTCGATTAGTGCGGGGAGGAGCCTGGCATCACCGACTTGACCTCTGCCATAGCAATGACCGGCAAGAAGCGGACGAAGAGCAAGAAGAGGGCGAAAAACAGCCCGAACGAGCCGAACGTCCAACCCCAGTCATACCAAGTCGGGAAGTACATACCCCAAGAGGATGGGAGGAAGTCGCGGTGGAGCGAAGTCGTCACAATGACGTAACGTTCGAACCACATGCCGATGTTCACGTACAAGGAGACGGCGAACATGACGGCGATGTTCCGGCGTGCTTTGCGGATCCAGAAGATCTGCGGGATAAACACGTTGCAAGAGAACATGATCCAGTATGCCCACCAGTAAGGACCGAAGGCGCGGTTCATGAACACGTAACCTTCGAATGGGGAGCCTGAATACCAAGCGATGAAGAACTCGCAGATGTACGCGTAACCGACGATCATGCCCGTGGCCATGATGACTTTGTTCATTTTTTCGAGGTGGTCCATGGTGATGTAGGACTTGAGCTCGAAAACTTCGCGCATGATCACCAGGAGCGTCACCACCATCGCGAAACCGGAGAAGATAGCGCCGGCGACGAAGTACGGAGGGAAGATCGTGGTGTGCCAGCCCGGGAGCTGACCGACGGCGAAGTCGAACGAAACGATCGTGTGAACCGAGAGAACGAGAGGAGTCGAGAGACCGGCCAGGATCATGTAGGCCATCTCGTAATGATTCCAGTTCTTGTTCGATCCTCTCCAGCCCATCGAGAGAATCGTGTAGATGAGTTTCCGGACTTTGTTTTTGGCGCGGTCACGAACCGTCGCCAAGTCAGGAATCAGACCGACGTACCAGAACACGGCCGAGATCGTGAAGTAAGTCGAAACGGCGAACACGTCCCAGAGAAGTGGGGAACGGAAGTTAACCCAAAGTTCGCGTTGGTTTGGATAAGGAAGCAGCCAGATTGCCGCGTACCAAGGGCGACCCGTGTGAAGGAGCGGGAACGTCAGCGCGGTGATGACCGCGAAGATCGTCATCGCCTCTGCAGAGCGGTTAATCGCCGTACGCCATTTTTGGCGGAACAAGAAAAGAATAGCGGAAATCAAGGTTCCAGCGTGGCCGATACCGACCCAGAACACGAAGTTCGTGATGTCTGTACCCCAACCGGATGGTTGGTTCAGACCGAGGACACCTTGGCCGCGAACGACGAAGTTGCCAACAGACCAGAGCCAGATCGTCAGTGCGAAAAGGGCGGCGCCGAAGCAAACCCACCATTTTTTCGTGGGGAAATTTTCTAATGGACGACAGACATCATCATTGATGTCGGCCATGGTTTTTCCATCTCTGACGAGAATATCAACGGGTGCTTCCGAATGAGCCATGCGAGATGAGTTTCCTTCTCGGGTGGTTAAGCTGCAGTCAGTTCAATAGGGCCAAAACTGCAGATAAAACTTTAATTTGGATGGGTCTCAGTCTAAATGAGATGCACGGGATCTACCAGAGAGAAATCATGAGTGTTCTCCATGGTGTAGAAGTTTGCGCCGAGGTTTTTTCGGGGTCCTATCACGACCCTGGGCCTCGGATTTAGATGCCGGTGGAGTTTCTGGATGAATCACTTAGTTCGCACACTTTTGTTTATGGCCGCTTCGCTTGGCATTTTGGCCCTCCAGTATTTTGTTATTGGCCCAAAAATAACGGGAAATGGAGCTGCGGTTGCCGTTTTAATGATCACGCGGATCGTCATCGGGATTGGTTTAGGGTACCTTTTGACGAGGGCAGCCGCGCGGAACCGGTTTCAATCGGTCAGCAGTGTGGCGCTCATTTTCTTGATCGACCAGGTCGCGTTCAAAGGTCTCTGGGCCATCCAGAACCAGAAACTTCATCCGGAACTTTGGGACGAGCTGAGTCGCCAAGCACTGGTCTCGGGGCTTGCTAGCGGGTTCGTTTCTTTTATGCCCGTGATCCTGGTGGTCGCGTTTGTGGGCACGGAACTGGGTATTCGTTTTCGGGCGCTGGCCAGTGGGAATTCATCTCGGTCATCACCCGTTTGACACTCGTTCCTAGGAAATTTTGAGACATTGTCGGCGGAACTCCGAGGACTCATCCTATGAGGATGAACTGGGCGTTAGCTGGATTTTTTCTCACATTTTCGGGCACGGCGATGGCGTCCATAGACGGGCCATTTTGCGTGATCTCGGTCAGCGAGCAACCGGAGCTCGGCTCAACGGTTGAACCGGGCAAAAATTCGTTCATAGAGGTCATCCGAAAATCTTGGTTGGGGAAGGACGGGGCCGTTCAAGGGGCGCTTGGCAAATTCGCCGTTTACGATGTTCATCAAGATTTCCGGAGTGTCTTTGGTAAAACGGCTGTTCACAGTCCCCGGTTAGCTGAACTTCAAGAACTTCGCATGAAGCATATTCCCGAGCTATCGGCGTTTCGAGAACGTCGTGGCGTTCCTCGATCATCAGAGCTTTGGTCACTCGACGCAAGTCCTGGCAGCATGGTCGAACAAAACGGCGTGCTCATGAACGTCAATGATGAAGGTCTACGTCGCTGGCTTCAGGCGGTTCATGATGAGTTATATTTTCGCGCTGGAAAATTCCGACTCACGCGGCAGCACTACCTATTGCCCGGAGTCTTTGTAAATAAGAAGCGGCTCGGAAACACTAGCGAGGAGCTGCGGGTTTGGACGTTTGATTTTCGAAGAGAAGACCATTTGTCTCGTTACGTTCAAACGACAGCTTATAAAGAAAAACAGATCGATTTCGAGGAGTGGGCTAGAATTCTATCGGCTTACGGAGTGATGCCGGTAGCGCCTTCGGGCCAAGTCGCATACCACGACTTTTTTGGGCACGTCCTGGCCGCGATTGCCCACCCATACGAAGAACTCGTTCTTCAGAAAAAATTCTATGATCGCCTGGTTCGCGAAATGGATGGGCTTGCCAGTGAACACCGTAAGCCGTACCTCGATCTTCATTTCGAGGCGGCCAATATTCTATTTGAGAGTCTTGAATTGCCTAAGTTCGATGCACTCAAAAATTGCTCGGTTTGGAAAAATCCAAAAAATCGAACCCGCTTCGAACCCTATCGCGATTCGAAAACCGGAATGCTCCAGGCGAGTCTCCTGATCCAGTCTCAAGAGCGATTTTCCCAAGAAATGATTCAAACCCTGCGAGAATTTCGTGAAAAAATCCTTCTAGAGAATGATTCATTTTATCGATCGGCCGATTTTTACGGCGGCGACTTCTACGATCTTCTGAATCACTTTCGTGACCGCGATGGTATCAAGAACTACATAGACCCCAAATTCGGATTCGGTCTAGAGCACTTACGCTATCGGGCCCTCCAATGCGATCAGCCGATTTGTGCGCCGCTTCTTCGACTATTTGTCGCTTACGTAAACGCAACCGAACGCCACCTGACCTATGAAAAGGTTTTAGACGCCGCCATCGGTGATCAGCGTAAAAAATCGAAAAATGGTTATCCAGTTCCCTGGATGGGAGGCATGGTAGAAGAATACTGGCGGTCCTATACGGGGCCGGGTTTTCATGAGGAGCTTGATCGTTGGTTTGCTCCGCACCGTTAGTTGAGTATCGGTTCGTTCGTTAATCGTTCTGATTCGGACCCTGCAGTGACTTCACCGGTACGTAGTGTCCCCCGGTCCTAGGCGGTTGAAACCGGTTGTGTGAAGCGGGGCCGTATTTCTTGCCGTCTCGCGTGTAACCTAAATAGAGCGTGTAGTGATCGTCCTGATTGAGGCTCGAGGCAAGTCGGGAGGTCAGGAGATCGAGGCTCTTGGCGTCCAAGCGGATTTGATTTTGGCCAACTTTGAATCGAGCCGTTTTTGTATTGTCGATGAGCAGGTCGGCGATCCGAATGAATCGTTTCAATCCCGTCGTTCGTAGTAGTTTAAAGTGGAGCGTTTGCGCCTCGGTCGCGAGCTTAAATTTAAGAACGAGGTAACCGTCTTCGTCCGCTTCAAGCTTGAGATCTTCGACGACCGCCGTGGCGTCTGCGCGAGCCCGGTCGGCGTAACCTTCGAAGCCGAGTTCTTTTTCAGTGAGGGCCAGGATTTCGTCCACTCCGGTGGTGAGTTTGCCGTGTTCTTCGATTCGCCCGAACATCAGGTTCTGCCCCGATACGAAATAATCGAGTGATTCTCCCGCAAACACGCGGCGGACGAGCAACATGAGGGGCAACGCATTCTTTTTGGTTTGGAACAAGTCTCGAAGCGCTGAATAAAGTGGATCAGGCAGCCGGAGAGTATCCGCAGTGGATGCCCGTTCCCAGGCATCCAAGATGCGCGTTTGATCGGCTTCTCCGAAGAGTCCGTCGGTCAATCGCACGCGTTCCGAAATCGGTAACCGCAAGAGTTTTCGGATATCGTCCAGGTCGAGGTGGAATCCGTAATAAAAAGAGCTACGGCCAAATCGGACGCGTTGAAGTTTACCAGGTTTTTCAAGAACGGGGACGCGATCCGGGAAAGCTGGAAAAAGATCCGGTTTATTCAAGAAAGATTCGATCTCATCGGTGACCTTGCGAATCTCAGAAGGTCGAGTGATTGAATCATCCCAAAAAGATTCGGAGATCACGAATAGCGAAGTCGGCTTGCCTTCTTGATAGAGTTCACGGTCGATGGCGACCGTGAACTTACGCGAGTTTTTTTCAGTATTCGCGCCGAACCAAGCGCTGAAAAGCCGCTCATGTCCGGAAACGCTCCGGGAAACTTGGTGACGCCCGTCCGGAAGGGAGATATCGGCCTCAACGCTTTCGGCATTTCTTGTTGATCGATAGCGAATAATGGTCGCGAAGTTTTCCTCGTGCTCGTTCTTGCGCGTCTCGGTGGCGGATCGCCGGGAGAAGATCTCGGTGACTGGCCGATCATGGGCGATTTCTGAAATATCCCGCGAGTCCTTAAATGAACCGAGTACGGCTTTATGAAATGCATCGCGCGCGTCCTTGGATTCCAAATCGTAACGGTAACCGACGTCGAATTGTTTGGCGTTCTTGACGGACGATTCCCACTGGAATGGCACGACTTTCATGTTCCAGGAGAGGAAGTTTTTTTGCTCGAGTTTCGAATCTTTGAATAAGAGGAATCCGGGAAACAATTTGCTCCGATTGTAGCCGAGTGAGAATGCCGCTTTGCGAGTGAGTTCTCCGATGCGCGTGAGTTTCACTTTGACGTAGCGTTCGCTTTCTTTGAAAACCGAAATTCGAAACTGTCCGCCGACTGCCGCCGAGACGCTGAAGTCTGCGCCCGCCACATGCGCCTCTGGATCGGGTATGACTTTCCATCCGACGCCGAGGCCGAGCTCGACGAAACCTTCGACGCCATAGCTTCGGACTTCGCCGATTTGCATGCGTTTGACGGTGGCCACGCTGAGCGGGAGAATAGCTGGTAGTTTGAGTGGATTGAGTATTTTCCTGAAACGAGCAGGAATAGACGAGTCGAACATGTACCAAGGCGTGAATGGGTTTAAGTCTTGGATGTTGGAGTCCGGCTCAGGCTGCACCACTGGAACACCCTCTGACGAAATCTGCAGCGTTTCGGGTGGCGGAAGATTGCGGTATTCCTGGGACTCAACCTGTCTCACTTGTGCAAAATCGACATATCCTGCGGCGGTGAACGTGAGCGAAGCGTAAGGGGCTCCGATGGCCGGTGTTGCGATATCGGTATTCAGAGTCGTGAGGTTTGGAAAAGGAGCGGAATCGAATTTGATGCGAGTGCGATCAATCACGGTCCAGGTGCCTCGCAAGTCGAGGTTGTCGTATACGGAACGTTCGTAGCGGAGTCCGAGCTTGAGTTTTCCGTCCGGCAGGATCGAGGTTCCGAAAAGATCGAATTTTTCGATGCCGTCGAAAATCGCGTTCATGAGCGCAATACCGCCCTGATCGACGAGCGAGATAAAAGTTCGGCGAATTTCTGCCGGCCAAGCTTGCACGTTCGGAGGTTCGAGGAACGCCGCATGTGATGCCTCGGGAGGAGCGCTGACGATCGATTGCGCGTGGGTCTGCGTTGCGATCGCGAAACTGGCGATCATCACGAAAATTCGAAGTGAAAAAATCAGCGCGTAAATCAACGTCGTTACCCGCGAACTATGTCGCAGGACGGAGGCGGTCGGGTCAAAGAAAAAGCCCCCCTCAACAGTGGGGACTTTTGTTTTAAACGGGCGTAAACAGGGGTTTTCTCGAATTTGGATTCGCAAGGTTTAGAGTTCCTCGTCAAGGAATGATTCCACTTGTGGAATTGAGCGGAATGGCGATATAGGCAGGCCAACCATTACTCCATTGCCGCTCCCGACGGCCCAACTGAAGAAAGGCACTTATTCATGAAAAATCTCGTTCTTGCTGCTTTCGTTTTGGTCACTGGCGCTGCTCAAGCAAATGACGGCGGCATGGCATTTATCGATATCGCAAAAATTCAACCGTCCGGTTTGTCGAACGAAAAACCGGCGAAGTTCACGGGTGGCGACGCTAAGAAACTTTTTGATCTTCTGCCCGCAGTCGCGAGCGTTTCTCGAGAAGTGGCGCGAGATCACCGGTCGCTCGCTCTCGTCAGCGCCGATTGGAACGTGTTTCTGAGTTGTCACCGCACCAAAGGCAAGCCGGTCGAATGCTCGATCTCTGCGATGAAAGTCGAAGATCCGAACTACCGTTACGACTTACTCGGCGACGCATTTAAGTTCGAAAAAGACCTGGTTTGTAAGAAGTAATCGTCGTTAGGGGGAGAGAAAAAGCCAGTACGTTAAGCGCGGCGCGATCTCCCAAGAAACTAAATTTGCCCAGAGGGAAACGATCGCAATGCGGCCGATTCCCTCTTTGTTTTTTAGTAGGTAGAAAAAGATCGCCGTCTCTCCCAGTACCGCCCAAGCCTCGGCAATCCCGATCGCCTGAAGGCGTGGCAACCCTGCTGACATGATTCCGAAAAACACAATCGGATGGGTGATCGAATTCGCAAATGTTGCTGTCAGCGCGACCTGGGCAGGGCCGTGACGACGAAGTCCAAACGCGTAGAAAGGGAGTTCAAGCGCGTTCGACTGCAAAAAGATCCAGACGTACCAGGGAGCCTCGATTTTCATCGGAACGGTCTCCAAGCGCGCAGAAATCCAATCGCGCTGGCCAGCACCAGAGCGTAGGCCAGTGCGAGAAAGGGGAGTTCAAACAGACCCCCGCGCTTCATCGGCTCGTCATAGTAAGGACGAAGATTTATTTCATGGTCGGGAGTGTGTTCGAATACGACTGATTCCAGGATTCCGCTCGGTGTGAGCATCGCGGAGATTCGAGCGTCCGTATGAGCGCCTGGAGGCGGAAATGGCGAGTACAGGGACAGGGCCCCGAGCGCTCCGAGTCCGATCAACCACGGTACCAGCCAGATGAGAGCTCTCTTGGGTGGTGAATTCATGTGTCGCTGGATTTCAGGAACTGGCTGTAGTTTTGGATCATTTCTTGGGGAATCGGTTTCGGACGGCCAGTTTTTAAGTCGATGTAAACCCAAAGCGTCTTGCCTTGGAGAAGCGTTTTACCGTCTTTTTTGCGGATGATTTGGTAGCAGCGGACGGATCTTACGGTCTCCATCGTCTCTAGCCAGGTTTGTACGACGAGTTCTTCGTCGAGATAGGCGGGGAGCAAATAGTCGATCTCATGCCTTCGGACGACGAATGCGGCGCCTCCTGCGAGAAAAGTTTCGATGGTGTAGCCGAGTGATTCAGAGTGCGCGACGGCGGCTTCGACGAGCCACTTCAGATAGACTTCGTTGTTGACGTGTTTGAGTGAATCGATTTCAGAAGCGGCGACGGTGAGTGGGTGCTCATAGATGCGGTTCATGGGCTCTTTCATATCGGAATGCGGACGAGGTGAGTAGTTGAAAACGGAGTGGGCAAGTCCCGGTGAAAATATATTGCGACGGGTCATCTGACGATCCAGTGGGTGTTGTCACACTGAGCGCTGTCACGAATCTGTCGAGTGGATCGACTCTATGAAAACTAGATAAGATTTCGCGACAATCACTTCAACCGAGCGTTTGTTCATGACATCATTGGGGGTGAGATGCATCCTCAGTTTCCAAATCTTTTTCGTGAAGCGTCGTTCGGGTTTATGGCCTTGAGAAATCGAATTGTCATGGGTTCGATGCACACCGGTCTTGAAGACTTGAACGATGGTTATCGAAAACTTGCGGCGTACTTTCGCGAACGTGCGAAGGGCGGGGCGGGTCTCATCATCACGGGCGGCATTTCACCGAATTTCGTGGGTCGCACGAGCCCTTTCGCCGCTTCACTTAATTTTCCATGGCAAGTTTCTAAGCATCGTCGAATCACTGAAGCCGTTCACGAAGAAGGCGGCTCGATCGTCATGCAGATTTTGCACGCCGGACGCTACGCATATCACCCGTTTCCGGTCGCGCCTTCCGCGATCCAATCTCCGATCTCGCGGTTCAAACCGCGCGCGCTCTCGAAACGAGGGATCGAATCGACGATCTCCGATTTTGCTCGTTCGGCGCGGTACGCTCAAGCCGCCGGTTACGACGGCGTCGAAATCATGGGCAGCGAGGGTTATTTTCTACACGAGTGGATGGTTCCGCGAACAAATCATCGTCAGGACGAGTTCGGCGGTAGTTTCATTAATCGTATTCGCCTGCCGCTCGAAGTCGTGAAACGCATCCGCATCGTCTGCGGTCCGAAATTTCTGATCGTCTATCGCATTCCCGTCATCGATTTAGTGGAACAAGGGATGACATTCGATGAAACCGTGCAGTTCGCGCGCGCGCTCGAGAAGTCGGGCGTGCATATTCTGAACTCCGGCATCGGCTGGCATGAGTCGCGGGTCCCCACCATTGCAACCAAAGTTCCTCGCGGTGCGTTCGTTGAGTTTACTCGCAAGCTCAAAGGCGAGATCAAAGTCCCGCTCATCGCGACCAATCGGATCAACACGCCCGAAGTGGCAGAACAAATTCTCAAAGAAGGCTCTGCTGATTTCGTATCGCTCGCACGTCCATTCCTCGCGGATCCGGAGTTTCCAAACAAGGCACGCGCGGGGAAATCCGCCAGTATCAACACCTGCATCGGTTGCAATCAGTCTTGTCTGGATCACATTTTTGAACGCAAACGCGCCAGCTGCTTGGTGAATCCACGTGCTGCTTACGAGACTGAGCGGGTGCTGATACCTGCAGCGCGACGTCTCAAGGTCGCCGTCGTGGGTGCAGGTCCAGCCGGTCTCTCCGCTGCGACAACGCTCGCGGAGCGCGGACACTCGGTCACGCTTTTTGAGTCTTCGGACTCGATTGGCGGGCAATTCAGGCTTGCTCGTGAGATCCCGGGCAAAGATGAATTCGCTGAGACGCTCCGTTATTTCACGAACCGAGTTCAGGAAACGGGAGTTACTCTCAAGCTCAGAACTCGGGTTGCGGCAGATGCGCTCAAAGACTTTGACGAGGTCGTGATTGCTAGTGGCGTGAAGCCGCGCGAGATCGCGCTTCAGAAATCAAATGACCCGCGCGTCGTCGCCTATCCAGATCTGATCAGCGGCAAGGTGACGATTGGACGGAACGTCGCAATCGTTGGCGCGGGCGGAATCGGATTCGATGTCGCCGAGTATTGTCTGAAGTCCGGCGAAAAAGGCGAGTCCTATGAAAAACACCTGACCTCATTTTTTTCCGAATGGGGTGTGGATCGGACGCTCCGCTCCTCGGGTGGGCTTATACGCGCGGAAACCCCGTCGTGTGATCGGAAAATTTACCTCCTGCAACGTAAGGAAAAATTCGGCGCAACGCTCGGCAAAACGACGGGCTGGATCCACCGCGCAGGTCTCAAGAAAAACGGCGTCGAGATGATTGGCCAAGTCGATTACCGCGGGCTTTGGGAGAATGGTTTGTTGATTGCTACGCCATCCGGCGAGCGAAAACTTGAAGTGGATCAAATCGTGATTTGCGCTGGGCAAGAGAGTGTCACGGACGTGGCCGAGGACCTCGAGCGATTGGGCAAACGATCGCATCGGATCGGTGGCGCAAAATTAGCCGGGGAGATCGACGCCGCTCGGGCGATTCGCGAAGGTTATTTACTGGGTTTGGAACTAGGAAATTAAGGAAAGAGCAACCATGGATCAGACGATCAACGAAAAAGTAGAAATCAAATTCCGAGTGACATCCAAACTGACCAACCAGAAACCGTGGTCCGAAAAATGGGCGGTCAAAATGGGCGATGGCGAGGAATTCGTCGTCACGGAGGAGATTTTGAAACTTCCGGATTCTGCGAGTCCTCCCAAGGTGATTTGTATTTTTTCTTTGTTCAACGGTCGCTTGAACTATGAACAGCATGATTCCGGCCGTATCACGACCTTAAACGGTGTAGTCGTATCCAGTCAGGTGGTCTCCGAGGGCGCGAGCGTCGAAGTCGGAGAGGGCACCAAAATTGAGATCGTCAAAGCGCCGGCTCTCGGCGCCCCCAGTGCACAGACACACGATGGTCCGAGCGTGGTCGCGGGTCCTGCTGCAGGATCGAATCTGGGAGGCGATGGTCCGGATATCGCCTTTGATGAGGAGGCGTTGGCGCAAGACAAGAAGCTCGCGCAAACGGCCGCAAATTCTCTCCCGGATCCGGATCGAGACCTCCAACTGAGCGAAGGCGATGCGATTGGGCTTGAGATGGATGGCCCGATGATCGCTGATTCGACTCAGTCTCAAGCCTCGATGATGGGTTCGGATCCTCGATCGACGAGTGATGGCGATTCTTCTGAGAATCTTGCGCCCGGTGAGACGCTGGAACCGATGGATTCGGAAAAAATCGCGCCGCCTTCGCAAGGTACCAAAGGCACAGTACTGGGTAAGCTTCGCGGGATTCTCAAAGGTGGCAAAGCCGAAGAGAAAAAATCACTTCGGCCGGAACCGATTGCCGTACCACGCGAGCATATGACTCATTCGTTCACGGGAGCCGAAGAGTCCTCTGGCCTCAAGACCGGAAATCACGCATACGCAAAAAAGCTCGAAAAAGCGGACAAAACCATGTCCGATCTCAAGCGTAATGAAAACTTGTTCCTTCGGATGAGGAATCAGTTATTAGCGTCCCCTCAGGCTCGCCAGAATGCTAAAACAGTGGCCGCAATCTTCGTAGCCGCGATCACTGGCGTGGCGCTTTTTAAGGTCGTGAATCGCAATAACACAGCGGCGCCAACGGCGTCAGTTGCGCCAGAGTCGGGAGCGAGTGGTGGCGAGGGGGCCGTGGCTCTCAAGATCCACGCTTACGATCCAGGCATTTCGATTCAGGAAATTGATCGACGCATTCCGATCATTGATGCTCTCGCATCGAGGTCGCCCGTTTCCGAAGGAGGACGAATTTCTACGATTCGTAACCAGCCGGGAGAGCGTCCTCAACCACCTTCGCGTTCGAATATCCGCACCAATCCAAATATGCGCCCAGGGCCTCGACGCCGATAGCTGGATGGGACTTTTTTATTTTAAGCGCGAACAAACACGTGCGGCGTGTTGGTTCGCGCATTTCTGCGTCTCGTCTCCCGTGAGTTCAATGATCGGCTTTCCGCAGATTTGAGTATTGGCGCCTGTTTTTCGTCCGTCGAGTTCGCCTTGAAATAACTGCGGTGCCGCCGTGAGATATTCCTGTGAAAACCCGCAAGGATTATTCCCTTCGATTGCCGCTCGAAACACCACTTGAGCCGCGAGAAGATCTCCCGTTTTCCAGTTCGAGATTTTTTTGGAAATCCGGGTTTCATTCCATTGAATGGACGACTTGGTCGAATCGGGAGTATCCGCGAACGACTTCGGTGCAGCTACCAGTGCAGCAGACACCAGGATCGCCACCGAGACGATCACGCCGGCGCCCCGGAGCTCTGTCTCTGGGCGTTCAGATAGTCGATCGCTTTTAAGCGCGACGGAAGACTCGGATGCGACAGGTGCAGCGCCGTATAGAGCGGATGGTAGGTGAGTAGCGAGAGGTTCTCACGCGATAGTTTAGTGAGAGACGTCTTGAGTGCCTCTCCGTCATTCGTGGTCTCGACTGAAAACGCATCAGCCTCATATTCGTGTTTGCGCGAGATCCACATTTGCACGATCGAGAGCGGATAAGTGAGCTTGGACAGAAAAAGTACCGCGAGCGGCAGCCCATAAACGTATTGGAATTGAGCGAATTCCTCGAAGCCGAAAAAACGATACAAAAACGGCAGATTTACGAGTTCCACGGTTCCGAATAGGAACACGAACGTGATCACGAATCCTAGAGCGAGCGTTCGAAGGATGTGGTTTTTGACGAAATGTCCGGCCTCGTGCGCGACGATCGCCGTGAGTTCGCGCGGCGACTGTGATTTCAAGAGCGTATCAAAGAGCACCAAACGTCGAAATTTTCCGAACCCCGTGAAAAAAGCGTTCGACTTGGCGGAGCGCTTAGAAGCGTCACAGACCCAGACGCCATTGAGTTTGAACGGATGGCGCGCGCGGTAGGCCTCGATCGCGCTTTTTGCGTCCCCGTCCTCAAGCGGCGTCAGTTTCAAAAAGAGCGGAAGGATGAGCACGGGGGCGACAAAGAGGATCACCACCTGAAAAACCGCGTAAAAGATGAAAAGTGCGACCGCCGCGTTTGCACCGAGCCGGTCAAGTAAACTATAGGCGCCTAGGATGAGGGCTGAACCCAAGATCAGCGAGAGCACGAGGCTCTTGGCCAAGTCCTGCGCGAAAAGTTTCTTGGTCGTGCGGTTGAATCCGAATTTTTCCTCGATCACGAAAGTCGAGTAGTAGTTGAATGGAATTCCGATCAAAAATGGAAGACCGAGCAAACTGAAGGTGAAAATGAGCCCGGCCATGAAGGGCGAGTCTGTGAATCCTTCGGCGAAGGAGGCGATCATCGGAAATCCTCCGAGTGCCCAAAATGCGATAAAAAGCACGAGTTGCGTGGTCTCTGAGAACCAACCGAGGCGCGTACGCAAGATGGCGTAGTGGTAGGCCTTGTCGTGTTCATCGGGTTTCTGGAGTGAGTCGAGCGCTTCGGGTAGGGGGAGTGCGGCTTGTTTCAAATGAAGCAGATCGGCCAGTCGTTCGATGAGAAAAGGGAACACGAAGAGTGCGGTAAAAATGGCGGCGTTCATCGGCGATACCTCTTGGGAAACCAGCTTAGCGGAACTCGCCTATAAAAAGCAAAAAGGGAGAGCTTTTCCAGCTCTCCCTCTCTTAGTTTTTCCTGGAAATGAGTTCTATCTTGCGTCGATTGAAACGTAGTCGCGCTTGGCGTAGCCCGTGTAGATCTGACGAGGACGGCCGATTTTTGTGGTGCCGCCGTCGATCATTTCTTTCCACTGGGCAATCCAGCCCGGCATGCGTCCGAGCGCGAACATCGGCGTGAACATTTCCACTGGGATGTTGAGCGCGCTGTAGATGATGCCCGAGTAGAAGTCGACGTTCGGGTAGAGTTTCTTCTCGACGAAGTAAGCATCGGTCAGCGCGGCTGCTTCGAGCTGCTGCGCGAGGCCCAAGAGCGGGTTCTGGATGCCGAGAGCGTTCAGAACCTGGTCGCAGGCTTTTTTGATGATCTTGGCGCGCGGATCGAAATTCTTGTACACGCGGTGACCGAATCCCATCAGCTTGAAACCCGAGGCCTTGTCTTTTGCCTTGGCGACGGTGGCTTGGATATCGCCTCCGGATTTTTGGATTTCTTCCAGCATTTCCATGACCGCTTGGTTCGCGCCGCCGTGGAGCGGGCCCCAGAGAGCGGTGATGCCGGCAGCGATCGAGGCGTAGAGGTTCGCATTCGACGAACCGACCAAGCGCACGGTCGAAGTCGAGCAGTTTTGCTCGTGGTCGGCGTGGAGGATGAGGAGGAGATTCAGGGCCGAGACGATTTCCTTTGGTACGGAGTAGGAACCGTCTTTGGCGTACATCAGGCTCATGAAATTCGAGCAGTAGTCGAGTCCTGGTTTAGCAGAGATGCGGGACTCGCCTCTCGAGTGGCGGTAGGCTGCTGCGCAGAGAGCCGGGAATTGGCCCAAGAGACGATAGATCGTTTTTTCGACCGAGGCCTTGTTGGTGATTTCGTTGTCGTTCGGATACTGGCCCGAAAGTGCGACGGTCGCTGCCGTCAACATCGCCATCGGGTGAGTGTTTTTCGGAAACGCGTCGAAGATTTTGTAGAAGTTGCTATCGACCGTTTGATTTTCTTCGATGCCTTTGACGAATTTGTCGAGCTCGGCTTTTTTCGGGAGTTCGCCATGAATCAGGAGATAGGCGACTTCGACGAAGGATGCCTTTTCTGCGAGTTGCTCGATCGGATAACCGCGGTAGCGAAGAACACCGTTGTCGCCATCGAGGTAGGTGATGTCGCTGATCACTGGAGAGGTGTTCGCGTAACCGTTATCGAAAGTGACATAGCCGGTCTG
Organism: Pseudomonadota bacterium; assembly: GCA_027485695.1. Taxonomy (GTDB): domain Bacteria; phylum Bdellovibrionota; class UBA1018; order UBA1018; family UBA1018; genus JAIXQO01. Next base: position 254,453 of record JAIXQO010000002.1, on the reverse strand, counting down.
ATCGCGAAGTTTGCCGATGTCGAATGACTTCTCGTTCTCGATACCCTCGAATGCTGGGCACTCAACGGTTTTGTCGCCGATGACGACTTTTACGGAATCGATTTTCTTGGGGGCGTTGACGCTCATGGAAATCTCCTCAAGGAAAGAAGGTTAAAGGAATTAAAAAATTCAAATTTCTCTAGAGCTTACCGAGGTTTGGCTGCCCGTTTCAAGACTCTTTTAGCCACTCGTAAAGAACGTAGTGATCTTGGGTCATTCCGACCTTTTCGTACGCCCTTTGAGCCGTTAAATTCCCGCGATCGACATAGAGCCTGAGGCCCGAGCAATCGAAATCGTTTTCGGCGCGATTTTTCAGGAGTTCATAGAGCTTTTTAAAGGTTCCCTGACGACGCGACGACGGAACGACGTAGAGGCTATGGATCCAGTAGACCCATTTGGCGCGCCAGTCACTCCATTCCCTCTGAAGTAGGACGCAGCCGGTCGGAGTGCTGTTTTCCTCAGTGATCAGGTACTCGCCGATAGCAGGATCCGATAGTACTCGGGCCACGCCCCGGGTGACGGTCTCCCGGTCGAGGGCGAGGTTTTCTGATTCAATGGCCATCGTGAGTTGGAATTCGACGATGAGGTCGCAGTCGGCTGCGTCCGCGGTGCGGACGGCAAGGGGAGTAGGGTTCATCGCACTATTCTAGCGGGTGTTCGAGAGTTTAGATAGAGTCCGAGTCAACCGGTCGCGGCTTGGATTTCGCCATGAGCTGACAACGCTGCGGACGTTTACGCCGAACGTTCAGTGATTGCACGAACCGTTTGTACCGGTAATTCGAGCAAAAAACGCGTATTCGACGAGGTCGAATCGTATTGGAGAGAACCGCCATGTTGGCTTGCAATCTCGGTGGAAACGCTGAGGCCCAGACCTGTGCCGCGTCCGGAGGTTTTGGTGGTGAAAAATGGAGACATCATTTTTTCGACGATGGCCGCGGGAATGCCATTGCCGCAGTCGGTGATCGACAGGTGGACGAATTCGGAGTCGACCTCTAGTTCGATCCGGATCCAGCGACTCTCCACCGGATGAGCGAGGATGGCATCGAACGCGTTGTTGAACAGATTCAAAATCACCTGGGAAATCTGGACTGCTCGACAGCGAACAATTGCGGGTGCTCCATATCGTTCTTCGATTCGGATGCCGTGGTTGGCGAATCGGCCGCGACAAAGCTCGAGCGTATCCTGGACGAGTTCTTGGAAAAGAACCGGTTCCAGATCGGTCGTTTCTAGTTCCTGTGTAAATGGTCGCAAAGTCCGGCAGAGTCGCTCGACTTGTCCCGCGCAGGCTTCCATTCGCGCGACGCGTTTGGGCCAGGATTCCGGATCAAAACCCTGTTGGCGGATTTGTGCGAGTTCGCGGCGAACCGTAGCCATCGGGCGCGAGATCTCGTGTGCCAGCGTCGTCGAGGTCTCGCCGAGCGCTTTGTACTTGTCGCTCTGCAGAAGTTGTTCGATTTTTTCATCACCCCAATTGCGGACCACTCGAATGATCGCAATCCAACAACTGAATGCGATGAGGGTCAAAAAGATCATCGATACGAAAATGGTCGTCGAATTTTCTTGGATTCGGCTGCGTTCAGAGGCGAGGAGTTGGCGGGTGATTTCCCGGACCTCATCCATGCCTTCGGCGTAGAGTCGTTTTTGGTCCTCGTACCGCCGAGAGCTGAGCAGTGCGATGGACTCTCGGTGTCGGTTATGGCGATTCAACGCGAAAGCCGTGGTCTCCATCTCAACAAGCGCGTTGTTGGCGGTTTGGATCGGGGCGACGGATTCTTTGGAGGTGAGTGAGGCGAGTTCGGCCAAGGTTTTCGTGAGAAGCGGGTCAGTATCTTTGTAGCGAGCTTCCCATTCCTGCGAACCGCTCTGAGCGCCCATTTTCGCCGACATCGTCAAAGTCTCGTCATAGAGTGCAATACGACCCAGAAGCGTCGTAATTCTCAGGTGACGTTCGTTCTGTTGGATGGAGTCCCGGAGCAGTTGGAACTCCGCGAATGCGAGCGCGACGATGATCACAAATGAAAACACCGTGAAAACAGTGAGGTTGCGAACCGGCGTGCGTTTGACGGATGGCGAGTTTTTCAACGAACGAATCTCCTCGAGGGGGCTCTAGATCTTTTCGGAGCAGTCAGAGGCGAACTTGATTGAAAACCTGAAGCCGATGTTCTGAAAGAGACGGCTGGACGAGGGGGGCGAGATGCGTTTTCACAGAGCGCGGGTTACTATGATCTCCAGGAGCATCCCACTCATGATCACCGAAAGCAGCCTACGCCCCAGCGCGGACGAAGCCTGGCAAGAGATAAAACCGTTCCCTGCCGGAACGAGAAAACACTCGTTCGTCTCCGGCGCGCGAGAATCCAATGCGATTCGAGTTCGGTTCTTTCGGCACGACGACGAAGAAACGTTTTTGGTGCGTGCCTGGTTCGGTCCGGAGTCCGAGGGACCTCCTGGATTTGCGCATGGGGGGAGCCAGGCGGCGTTACTGGATGAGTCGATGGGCGCGCTTCCTTGGGCGGATGGCGTGCCTGTGCTTGCCGCTAAGCTCGAAGTGAATTTTCGCAAGTCGCTTCCGGTCGGAACGATCGTGACGGTCTATACCGAGGTGGAAAAGCGAGAGGGAAAAAAACTTTTTGTCCGGGGCCGTATCGAAGGCGCGGATGGAACCGTCTACTCAGAAGGCACGGGCCTGTTTATCGTGATTGATTTGCAGAAGTTGGCAAATAAGGGGTCGTGAAAACGCGGCGACGGGCAATCAGGTCTCCGGCGCTTTGCCCGACCGCCCACTTGCCTGATTGCCTACTTTAAAAGCCCTTTGAGCTTATCGACCGCTTTGCCGATCGCGGAATTTTCCGGGATCGAAGAGCCGATCTCTTCGAGTTTTTTCAGGATCGGAGGGAGTGTTTCCGCCAGAACCATCGTGACTTTTTCAGGAGTCGACGAGAGTCGTTCGGAGACTTTTTTGATCGTATCGTTACCCAGGATCTTCTGAACTTGTTCTTGGGACAATACGAGAGTTTTGCCGTCCTCGAACCATGTTTTCATTTTTTGGCGAGTTTCGGGCTCTTTGAGTTTTTGCATGAGGCCGGAGACGCCGCCGTGCTCATCGAGCAATGCTTGAATGGCTCTCGTCGCTTCGGGGCCTTTTTCGGAGACGGTTTTCAAAACGGATTCGAGCATCGAGGGCAACTTGATCATGTGTGCAGTTTCTCTAAATTTGAAGGTGATTGCAATCGGCAGAATGGATAAGATTTGGTTAATCCCATGAACCATTTACCGATCCTCATCGTTGATTTGGCATTGATCCTCACGGTGGCGGCAGCGGCTGCACTTTTCTGTCGATGGCTTAAGCAGCCCGTCGTGCTCGGGTACTTGGTGGCCGGTATTTTAGTGGGGCCGCATTTCACTTTTTTTCCGTCCATCGTCGACCATTCGAGCGTCAAAAGTTGGGCAGAAATCGGCGTCATCTTCCTACTTTTCAGCATTGGTCTGGAATTCAGCTTCAAGAAGTTGATGAACGTCGGGGGCTCGGCGCTCTTGATCGCGTCCTTAGAGACTGCGGTCATGTTTTTCGCGGGCTATACACTGGCTCGATCGATCGGATGGAAGCCGCTTGAGAGCCTTTACTTAGGCGGGATGGTGTCGATTTCTAGCACCGCAATCATCTACCGTACGCTGACCGAACTGAACCTGAAGCAGAAAAAATTCTCCAAGCTCGTGCTCGGTGTCCTCGTGATTGAGGATCTGGTTGCTGTGCTAGTGATCGTTCTTTTGACCACGCTCACCGTTTCCAAACAACTCGAGGGCGGCGAGCTCATCGAGAGCGTCTTGAGCCTCGGTTTTTTCCTGACTGTCTGGATCGTACTAGGGACGTTCTTCCTCCCATCGTTCCTGCGGTTCACACGCAGTTTTTTAAATGCCGAGACGTTGGTCATCTTGGGCGTGGGGCTCTGCTTGGCTATGGTCCTGATCGCGAGCAAGGCTGGATTTGCTCCCGCACTCGGTGCATTCGTGATGGGATCATTGCTTTCAGAAACGCTCGAAGGGCCGCGCATCGAGCAATTGGTTGCTCCGGTTCGAGACTTGTTCTCTGCCGTATTTTTCGTTTCTATCGGGATGCTTCTTGATCCGAGCATCGCCGTCTCGCATTGGAAGTTGATCATCGTCATTTCTGTGGGCGTACTGACGTTAAAACCGCTCGCGTCTTTTGTCGGTTCACTCTTGGCGGGGCAAAGCGTGCGGACGTCTTTTGGGGCGGCGCTTTGCTTGAGTCAGATCGGCGAGTTCTCGTTCATCATCGCGTCTCTGGGCATTCGCTCCAAAGTGCTCCGTCCCGAAATTCCCGCCGTCGCGATTTTCGTATCGATCGTTACGAGTTTTATGACTCCTTATTGGCTCAGGCTCTCTGATCCACTGACGGATCGATTTGAATCTCTGCTCCCAGCCTCGTGGCGAGAAGCTCTGAAAAGATATGCCTCGCAGTTGGAGCGAGTGCAGGGCGAGAGCCACTGGAAAGAGCTTCTTCAAGCGCATGCGTTTCAGGCATTCATGCACATCACGATTTCGCTCGCGCTGATCCTCGGCGGCAGGAATCTGTTTCTGCCGTTTCTGACCGGAAACTTAGGGATCACTCCACGATTCGCTCAGCCGGCCGGAGGAATGGCTACGCTCTTTTTGGCGGCTCCGTTTCTCTGGGCGCTAGCGATGGGGCGTCCACGTCGAGATGTCGAACAGGCTCTGGTCCGCAAACGCCAATACCGCTGGATCGTGTTTCTTTTGCATTTGGTTCGAATCGGCCTGGCACTTGGCCTCCTCGCGTTTTTGATCACGCAGTTCGCGTCTTTTACCTGGGGGTTGTCGTTTGTCGTGAGCCTGGGTGTTCTCGCGTTCCTCTCTCGACGTTTGGATCGCGGGTATCGCTGGTTTGAAGAACGGTTCCTCACCAATTGGGAGAGTGAAGATGCGACCGGCGCGATCGAAACCCCGCTGGGAACGATCGAAAAACTGACCCCTTGGGACGCGCACTTGTCAGAGTTCCTGATCCCGCCGCATCATCCGGAAGCGGGGGAGACGTTAGAAGCGATGAAAGTTCGCGAGAAGTTCGGCGTGTCGGTTGCGCTCATTGAGCGCGGAATTCGGCGAATCATGGCGCCATCTCGCAAGGAACGTATTTTTCCGGGCGACAAGGTTTTCGTGATCGGCCCCGAGGAAGCGATCGCGAAATTTCAAGCGTGGGTAGAGCTCGGCCATCAAGAAGAGCGCACGCTTGAGATCACAAACGAGCAATATCGATTGACCCCGTTTCGAGTGGGATCGGAATCGAAATTCGTCGGCGCGACCATCGCTGAGTCGCAGTTTCGTGAACGAGCCGGCGGACTGGTGGTGGGCGTGGAGCGTGGTGGGGACCGGATTTTGAATCCGGATTCCAAATTCGCGATTCAAGCCGGTGACCTCATTTGGATCGTGGCCGACAAGAAACGGCTCAAAGAGCTTCGCGGGCTGTGAGAGTGATCGGGTGAGGTTCTATTCCTCTGTCACGATCGTCAGGCTTGAAATACCGCGAACGAAAATATCGTCGAAGATCAGAGGCTGATTTTTCCATTTGGTCCAAGTACCCGACGATTCGACCAACTTGACGACTGAATTGTACGACGTTCCTACGTATATTGCCGTACCGTCGACTGGGTTTCTCGAAAATCGGATCGCAGAACCGAGGCTCGACGGTGCTGCGTTCGCAACTGCGATGTCGCCTCCGACGTCGTTGAAAATCAATGTCCCATTGGTCAGCGTGGTTGCGCCGACGTCGAATCTCCAAATTTGCGCGTTCGTCGTTGCGCCCGTGAACGGGTAGTAGAGGACGTAGAGCTGGTTGCTGTCTGTATCGTATGACATGCCCACGGGAACGAGGGATGTGGCGGGGCCGGTCGGTATGACGCCCGCGATGCAGGCTCCGCTGGTCACTTGGTAGAGGTTTATCTTGTTGTTGGGAGAGGCCGCTGCATTCGCCGCAAGTACAATCGTCGTTGTTGCGTTTGGTTTCGCCTCCGTCACGTCGAAAAGTGCGGTTGCCACACAAGTGCCACCGGCTGCATAGCGAGGTGCTGTTCCAAGTCGAACTCCACTGGAGTTAAATTTTTCGACGCCTGCCGTTCGGACGACCAGGTATCCACCGTCTTCGCTCAGAGCAAGTCGTCGCGTTCCGGTCGTGAGGGCTGCGGGATTGAAAATAAATATTTGGGAATCTCCGCCGTTTAGCTCCATCGAATTCACTTGGGCCACTGATCCATTGATAGTGAGCGAAAGAAGTTTTTGGCGTCCATCGAGAACCTTGAGAACGAGGTCCATCGGGCTGAGGGAGGTGCTGGTTCCATAATCGTAAATCTTCTGGATCAGATCCCCATCCAGAGTCCATTTCGCGATGATATTCGATGCAGCCGAGGTTGGAAATCCGCTCGTCGTATAAAGGTAGGTGGAACGATTTGGATTTTGGAGGGGAGCTTCGGGCGATTCGACGATCGCCGATTCAATCTTGTCTTTAGAGATTGGATTCTTGCATGCGCTCACATTCGTCAGGGTTCCTAAGAGTAGGACCGCGAATAAGCTTCTTATTTCGAAGTGATGATTGCGGGTCATCTTAATTTCCTCCTGTCTCTTCTTTTGTTCGGAGGAAATGAGCTTCTAGTGGTGTGAACCTGTGCTCACATGTGGGTGATTGGATGAAGACTGCGTAAAATTTATGGTTTTCTGCGTATTTGCGAACGGAGATGGCGCAGGTCAAATTTTTGCCGACTGTTAACCCTTTGGAACCCGAAAATGACCGATCACTGAAAGTAAGGCTCGCATGCGTACTCCTCGGAATTTCGGTCGTCGCTCCTGCTTGCGCCAAATGAAATCGACGTCAGTTTCGTGTCAATTGATGAGCGCGGGCGTTTCATGTGATCATGTAATTCAGATGATCTTTCGCACTCTTTCGAGCGGTTTCCTGATGTGGGTGGGTTTTCTGGTCCTGATTCCGATGAATGCTCGAGCGGATGCGCGTGCGCGAGCGACACTGAAGAGTTTCGATTCGTCGACGGCGACGCTGGAGTTTACGAATGGCTCACGCCGAGCTCGTTGCTCCGTGAACAAGGCCACGCTCGAGAAACTCGGCTATACGATGAACGAGGGAACGCTCGTGTTGCTCGATCTCAAGGGAACGATGGCTCGCCCGGAGTGTTTGGCGCTCGGACGGGATGAGTTGGGAAGGACGATTGCTTGGGAAAAACAAAAGGAAATCCGATGAAAAATATTTTGCGTTGGTTTCTGCTCTCGGTAGTCGTCTGCTCTTCCGCGCAAGCGGCATCCGAATACGGAGTCCGGATTCAATGTCGCATGGAGGAGAGCGCGGGTAAGGTCGCCGAGAAAATCCGAGTGTCCTGCGGAGCAGGGAAAATTTACTACCTCGACGAGCGCGGCATCAAAAAAAACGTCGTTCAGTCACTGGACGGTAAGTCGCTGGATTCGGCGAGCGCCGTACGCGGATCGACTGCCGATTTCACGGTGGATTTCACCAAGCTCCACGTTTGCGCTGAAGGGGATTGCGCCTATCAAAATTACAACTTGAAATCGCCCTGTAAGATCTCCGGCTTGTCGACCGTCAGTGCGGAAGCATTCAGCTGTGAAGCCGAAAAGAAAAAACTGGGCGAAGGAACGAAGTCCATCACCAGCGGATTTTGCAAAATGAAGCTCAATTGCTCGGACTACTCGGTTGAGGAAGGCAAAACGTTCGGTCAGGTCATCGTTTGTCGACGCCCCGAGAATGTGACCGGACATGATCAATATTCTTGTCCTTCCGTGGTGGAATGCATGCGCGATCAGACGTTCGACGTCCGTCTTCATGATCGGGACGATATGGTGAAGAACCTCGACTATTTGCCCCGACAAGGATCCGGCGTCCTGGTATTCAACAAAGGCAAAAAGTTCGGCATCTGCGTGACCGGCGATACGGCTGATCTCACTACCGATGAAGGCAAATGCGGCAAGCGTCCTCCGGCTGGAAGGAAGATCGCCAGCCGCGCTGATATCGGTAGCGACTTGGGCCTAGGGGATTGCATCACGGAGTTTCGCGAGCCCAAGTCTCATACCGGATACTACAACATTCCGACAGCATCGTATCTAGAGCAGCCGGGTGTGAACTCGGCTGGACAACTCATTCGTAAGTGACCCGGGTCAGAGAGCCTGAGTCCAGACGCGTGGTGCGTCTTGCCTATCTCCCTGAAATCGGGAAATGATTGATGACATGAATATCAATCTCGCACTTGCGCTCTTTGGATCCTCGATGATGGCTTCTTCTTTAGCAGCTGAGGTGACACCTCCAGAAGCGGCGCCCGTTCAATATGAGATGGAACTCAAGAACGGTGACGTGATTACCGTCCCTCAGAGCGCGCCTGCACGACTGGGGGAGCCTTTGGAGCTGGCGGTTCCGAACGAACGTTTTGAAACGTTTCCGCTCGCACCGTTGCCAGAAGAGGCCGAGTAGAGTTTTCGCATTTCATTGATAAGTGCTTGAAATAAATGACCTAAACTGCCAACTCCCTGGGTCTTGACCAGGAGTTCCTCGTTGTAGAATTTTCCTTGACCGAAATAACGCGCGTTGTTAATACGCCGCGTAATTCGATTCCGAAGGGGGATTCAGAGGCTATGTTCAAGAACGCAAAAACTAAATGGGCTAGCGCCGCTCTCACGCTGGTGCTGGCATCCGGAATGGGCTGCACTCGCGGCAATACCAAAGAAAAGCCATCGACGATCACGGAGTCCCAGGCCCTCGCCCAGTCCCAAGCCGGTGAAAAAGAACAGGCCGCTGAGACTTACGCACGGATCGGCGAGTTGCTTCTGAGTGGCGACGGCATCACCTACGCCGGTGGCATGTTCGACAAGGCGCTCGCAGAAGACCCGAGTAACCGTAAGGCGATTTTCTATTCCGCATTCACCGATATCCTTCCCCTCATCAAAGGCATGCATAGCCAGGCGCAAGCGCTTTTGAATAGCGAAGAAAAAGCCAAGGTGGAGCAGGTTCGCGCGCGTTGGCTCAAGGCAGGCTACCGAGAGGCAGTCGATACGTTTTTCGGCGAGACGGCACGCGGTGCGAACGAACAGACCGCGCAAGTGTATGTTTCTAGGTACCTAGTTCCCGCCATCGAGAAGTCGATCGCTAAAATCGAGAAGCTCGAAAAAATGGGCGGCGTCGACTTGAGTATTCCAAAAGCAAATCTCGAATTCTCGAAGCCTCGGGCGACTCAGTATTGTTCAAGTGGAACAATCACTCAACCTGACGGAACTTATTCGAGCTATTGGAGTTGCACAGAAACTCGTGCGGATAGCTCCGGACCCAAAGACCGAGCCATCACGGTGGATATGGCCTCGCTCAAGGTCGTGAAAACTTATATGAGATCGATCCTAACCAGCGCAAAATTGGCGACTGCTTACGATCTAGGGGGGGCGGCTACGGTCGCCCGCCAAATTTCTGAAGCTCAGAAAAAAGGTAGGAAGCTCACGGACCGTCAGATCGTGAACCTGATTCGAGCGCAAAACGACCTCGGTCAACTAGTAGATCGCGACGCTATTCTCAGCGTGCGTGACCAGTACGAGCAGATTGCGGAAGATACGATCGCGCTCGAAGAGTCGAGCGACTTGCTCTGCAAAAACGAAGATCGTCGCCAAGGGGATTTCCTCGTCGATTCAATCTGTATCGAGATCGATTTGGCGAATCGTGCCCGCACACTCCTCGATATGCTCAAAGGCGTGACCTCTATTCCGATTTGTTCTTCGACGAGCGGCCCGATGATCCAAGTGGATTTACCTCGATTGCTCGCGAATCCGGTGACGGATTTGAAAACCTTGCTTCCGACCCGATTTGATCGCACGGGCAAGGCGATCGAGCCTCAAGATCAGACGTTCGGAGGGCTATTTCCGGACGGTGATTTGATCGAAGCACTCCGGCAGTGTCGCTAGCCGTAGCGTAAAATTTCTCAGCTGTCCTCTGTTTCTGGTCCGGGGGGACTGGAAGCGCAAGCGGGTAGGGTTTCCCGGGGGGGAAGCCCTACCCAAATTATTGAGAAAACCGTGATTCAAAAAAAGGGTGTGGGGTATGAATCGTGTTACCGGAATGGTTTTAGGGTTGGGGATCGTCATCGGACTGGGGATTTCCATTTCTCCGTCCGGACAGGCGAGAGACGAATCACCTCAGTGCCGAGTGCAGGTCACGGGCTACCGACAGCTCAAGGTTTGGGCAGATTCACACACTCAAGTCGAGATCGATGCCAAAGAAGCCTGTCAGGAGCATTTCCTCATGCCGATGAGGCTTAGGCTTGTGCAAGTTCGTGTGATTCAAAATGGCGAAGTCGTACGCCGGTATTTCAGTTCGAACGCTCACTATTCTCCATCGACGGGCCAAATTTTACTCAAAGATGTTCTCATTCCTTCGACCGATACGAAAGTTCCGGTCCGCACCTCTCTTGTGATGAGTCTTAAGACGGGCGATGTGCGTTCTCCGCGTGGACCACAGTTGTCGATCTTCGAGAAAATCTGAGGTAGATCGATGAAAAAGTTTTTCTACTGGAGCCTCGTGACGATTGTACTTGGCGTGACGTTCTCTACCTCAGTATTGGCTGAGTCTGCTCGCGCGCAGGAGCCGAAATCGCCCACTATTTTACTACCGCCGATTCGCTTCACCAATTTTCGCGAGATGGCTATTTGCATTTCTGGCAACAACAGCACCCAGTTCGAAAAAACTTTTGTAGACGCATTTTCGTATTGGGCCTGTTCACACTACGTAACCTCGGTCGTCGTGAAGAACGCCGCCGGTTGGTTAGAAAGCCTAGCCGAGGATGAGCTGATTGCGAAGTACCAGCCAATGATCATTGAGAAGCTCCGGCGGTCGGGGAAAAAAACGTTGGACCTTTATCTATTCGGTCATTCGAATGATTTTTCTGCACCCATCGAGACACTGATGGACGCCGTCGAAAAGGCGCTCGGCTACCGGGTTAAAATCCGTTTCGTCTACAACTCTGGCTGCTACAATTTCGAGGATGACGGCTATTTTCAAGAAAATGCCCAGACCTATGTGGGGCACAAGGATATCGACTACGGACCCGTCTATGCGCCGATCTTGCTCAAGGCGTGGTTTCTCATGACCCCGATCGGTTCCGCGGTCTCTGCGACGAATCGATTGATCGATCGTCGACCTTTCACCACGACTGAGGCCGGATCCTTAGAGGATTTCTGGTTGGGAATGCTCAATACCGATGCGCCTGAGGACAACGACCCCAAAGGCTATCTCACTGGCAATGCGCGTTTGACGTTTTAATCGGAAAAAATTCGCGCATCCTTGCGCGGCCTGGTTCGGAAATTCGCCGAATGTTCGGCTCACGTCCGTGTTCTGACAGTTCGCTGATTTACAGCGAAAGAACGAAATTCAAAATACGGGGTGCGTTTCGCGCTGGATCCGCTTTGGCTTCGCGGATCAGGTCGATCGCGCGTGCTTGAATCAGACGGCCTTCACGCATTTTGGTGCAAGCCGCTTCTTCAAGCCGGTCCGTGTAGAAGTAAACCGATTTGTGTTGCGGCCAAAGATTGGACGTCTCGTTGCTGCCACCCATGCAGAGCGGGATGTAGTGGTCGATCTTGAAGTCTTGGCGATTCATGCTGCTGATTTGATAACCCAGCTCGATGTCGTAGGTTTTGATGATCAATTGCTTGCGCGCGGTTCCCACGGCGCGATCGCAGTAGAAAATTCCTTCGGGATACCTGCGTTCAGTTGCGTCTCGTGGAGCACAAGTAGAGCCTGGGGTGAGGCGGGCATCGGGAGAGATCGGGAAAGGATAGCGTTCAAAGGCGAAAGAAGAGATCGAGAAGAGTAGAGCAATAAAAACCGCGAACAAGCGCATGAAGACTCCAAATAGTCAGGCATGAGGTGCCTGGTAGAAACGCCGAACCTGTACTTCTTCGGCCTATATTTAGATCAAATTCTTGTACTACTAGGCATCGATACTTGAGGCGCGTGGTTCAGAAGTCAATGCTCGGAAATAAGAGAATTTTAAGATCGACTGAGGTAGTGGAAATTAACTCTCTGTATCAACCGTGCAGAGTGGCTGAAACTCGGCTAAATTCGAGGAAATGGCCGTGACTCCCGAAGTGAGCTGGATGCTTGCCGATCTCAATTCTTATTTCGCATCGTGTGAGCAACAGGTGGAACCGCGTTTGCGCGGTCGTCCGATTGCGGTGGTTCCTATGCTCGATGTACCGACGACAGCCATTCTCGCTGCAAGCTACGAGGCGAAACGATTCGGCGTACGTACCGGGACGCTCGTTGGTGAATCGATGCGCATGTGCCCCGGTATCCAATTCGTACAGGCGCGCCACTCGCTCTATATCGAAATGCATGAGAAAATATTGGATGCGGTAGAGCGGGTGCTCCCCATCGAAAACGTACTCTCGATCGATGAGATGAGTTTTCGGCTCACCGGCTCTCAGACGCGCGTGGCGCGAGCGAGGGAGTTAGCGCTGGAGATGAAACGATCGATCGAGTTGCGCGTCGGTTCTGAAATGAAATCCTCGATCGGAATCGCCCAAAATCAACTCCTCGCAAAGGTTGCGTCTGACTTAGAGAAGCCCAATGGCCTCGTCATCCTCAGTGATGAGAACCGTGAGCGAATTTTGAGTCCGCTGTCGGTGCGCGTGCTTCCCGGTGTCGGCCCCAAGACCGAAGCGCGCTTGAACGGGTTTGGTGTCCGAACAATAGCGGATCTGCTGAAGCGGGATGTCGGCGGAGCGCATACCGTATTCGGAAGTGTGCTCGGAGATCGGTACTACGAATGGATCCGCGGAAAAGATTTGGAGCTCGCGGATACGCAGACCAAAACGATGAGTCATCAGCATGTACTCTCGCCGATCTATAGAAATCATGAAGGAGCCATCTCGATCACACTGAAACTACTGGAGCGATTGGCGGCACGTTTGCGCAAAGAAGGCTATTACGCCGGCAAACTCGCGTTCTCGGTCAAATGGTCGGGCGAAGGCGCCGGGTCGTGGGAGCGTTACGAAAAATTTGATGCAACCCAAGATACGTTGTTCCTACGCGAGCGTTTGCGGCTGATATTGACGGAGCTTCCTCGTGGTGAGAGGCCGCTGCGCGTGGGCGTGACGGTTTCGGATCTCCAGAAAAATGAATATCGGCAGATCTCGCTTTTTGCCGACGTCAAACGCGAGCGGCTTTTTGACTCCGTTGACCGCGTGAATTCCAAGTTTGGTAAGAACGCCGTGACCTTCGCCTCATCCCTGAGTACGGAAGGCGCTGATCATGCCAAGATCGCGTTCCACCGGATTCCGGGAAAAGACGAAGTTTAACAGAAAAAACTTCGATCTTTCCGTCATGAATCGAATCGACTAATTGAGAGTCGATTTGATGATTTTCAGAAGTTTTTTGAGTCGAACGGGATGACGATCGCCATATTGGTCGGCCGGGCAGAACGAATCAGTTTTGGCGAGCTCTGAAATCTCTTTCCGCACTTGGTCGATAGTGACCGTCGGGTTCGACTCATGAAGGGTAGCCGTCAATCGGGTCAGCATGGAGTCTTCATTCTGCGTGGTGGAGGTTTGAAGTGACTCTTCAATGGCGATCATAGCTCCCGCATGACCGTGGCGGCTTTTGGGAAGTGATTTTGTAAAGAGGGACGAGGCACCATAGCCCGCATAGTATCCCCCGAAGCCGCCTAGAGGTGCCGCAAAAATACCTACGAGCCCGGTTGCCTCGCCGACGGTTGCGGCATCATCATAATAGTTCGACGCGATTTTTTTTACGAGGAGTATGGAGCCAATCGTACCTGCGGCGGCAGTGATTCCACCGACCCACTCGCGACGGCGTTCTTGATTGATTCGGATGGTCGACTCATACGAGTTCTTGCAGAAAAATTCGGAAGTGATCGAAGGCTCATTTGCATGACTAAATCCGAACGGGATCATCATTCCGAAAAACGTGATGCAACGTGCGCTGATTGTTTTGAATTTGTTTTTACGCGTACTCATTTGTGTCTTTCCTTCGTTGGATAGCATTCAAGTGCGCGCGGAAGCTAAGGTGTCTCGCTATTGATGTAAAATGATTCACTCAGAGTCGAGTGATGTTACGATGTGAATCGTTTCAATTATTTGAGTGATAAATGAAAAAACGTACAAACTCAGGTGAACACAGTGTGGACTTGCCTAGAAACGCAGCCCAAGCACAGCGCCTTGAAGCGTTCCTCGCGAAGTGCGTTCGTAAACGGGCGCAAAACCTTCGATTGATAGTGTGCCTGGTTTCACCTCCATTTCGTTTTTAGTTCCGCCATGAAGTAAGCTGATCCCGAGGCCGTACGCGGTTCCGATGGTGGCTCCAGCGACTACATCGTGGGTGAAATGGCGATTGTCGTTGATCCGGCTAAATGCGGTGAGCATCGAAATTCCGATTGTAGGCACTCCATAAGGAAATAGTCCGTGTCTTCCGGCGACGAAGGTCGAGAACGCGAACGCGGCGGTCGTGTGACCCGAAGGAAACGATGTGCGATCGCCTCCTGCCGGGCGTGGCTCGCGAACCGCGTATTTGAGAACAGTACTGGCGGTGACGGCGTAGGCGCTCGCCTTGGTCATGAGCCAGGCGTTGTTTCGGGCGGCGGAATCTCCGGACATCCATCCGTATCCGAACATGCCAAGCGCATAAATTCCGTTTGGTACGAGCTGTCCTCCGTAGTCACCGAATTTCGAGGCGCTTCCAATGGGGCGATCTTTTGCGATGTCGGCCTGGATGGGGTCCACTGTCTGATCTTCGAATATCAGGAGTGCCGCAGTGGCAGCGACTCCGCCAAGCACCCAGGGTCGAGCGTCTGTCGTCCAGGGCGATTTTAATTCGTCACCGAACGTGGGCGTTTGAGGTTCAGCTTGAGCGGAAACGCAGCTCATTGCCAGTAAAAATAGGACGGAGTATTTTTTCACTTACAGCAATTGAATCGGAATTTCCTTCATCCGCCAATCCCAATCTACTGAGCGATCACGTGATGGATCCATTCACGGAGATTTTGCGTCAGACGGGTAGCGAATCCCCGAAGTTTCTGCAGTTCATTTGAATCATGATGCCGAGTAGCCATGGTGTTGACGGCGATGATCTGACCGTTCGAATCCAGAACGGGGCCGCCTGAGTCGCCGAGTTTGATCGGAGTGTTGTCTCGATCGATTTCGATTTTTGGATAGAACATGAGTTCGAGAAATAATCGAATGGCCCGAGCGGGATTTGCGAGAGCGATCGGTCCTAAATGATCCGGGTAACTGGGATCGTCTTTTGACAATTCGGCGATTCTTGACAAGTTCATCTCGCGGAACTCCGTAATTCGCGTGCCTTTGTAGAGATCCGTCAGCGTGCGGTGGTAGTGGGCGCGCTCAATCTCGCTCGTGAACACATTCAGTGGTTCGCCGAGTAGTTCAATCGCACCATTTCGGCTATCCGTGCGGCCATATCCGAAAATGTCGACGTAGTTTGTTTCCTGATTTGGATTTTCCGCAATGATGAGTGGCTCGATCCGGGTGGGGAAATCTTTTTTTAGTTCCACGATCATCAAATCGGGATCGGGAATGTTCCAGTCGGATTGGAGTTGAAACGAGTCGGGACGGTGGCGTTTTTTGACTTCAAGACGTCGGTGCAAAACCTGTTTTTTAGCACAAGCGATATCGATCGTTTTTGCGTCCAGGCGACGTGAGGTTTCCACACCTCTGTCATCTTTGTAGTAGGCGACATCGAGGTGGCAGTGAGCGGAGAGCAGAAGCATTCTTTGGGTGAGAAACGAGGCGGTGCACGCGAGTACGCCCAGCCGGGGAGTTTTGCCGTTGTAGGGTTTAAATTCGTAGTCATGAAACCTGACTTGGCAAATCCCTTCGGGAAGGGAATTGGTGGGCAGATAGGACAGGCCGGTTAATGCAAACGCTCCTCGAATCGATACGATCGAAACGAGGAGCGTGAGTAAAAACATCGGTGTGACCTGACTAAGAAAGCTGCTTTTCTTCTTCGCGCGGGCCGACGACTTTAGTCGTGAGTCCAGCGCCGACTTCCATGACTACTTCCATTTGGAAAAGCTCTTCGGTCAGTCGATCAACGCGTTTAGTGGCCGCGAACTCAACCTGAGGCGCATTTGCGATAGCGTCAGCGAGGGCAAGCATTTTTTTCTTTTCCATCCAGGAGTAGACCGGGATGCCGAGGGCGGCGATCCCCATCGAGACGATCGCATCAATCGGAGCGCCCGCCACCATACTGTAGCAGATGTAGAGGCAGCCGGCGAATGCGACGACCGGAATCACTGGGTAGAGTGGAATCGCGTACGAGCCTGTAGCTGGCTTGCCGTAGATGCGGCGGATCTTGAAGATGCCGATGAACAAAAACGCGTAGAACAGGTACATGCTGAACATCGCGATGTCCGTGATGCGATCCGGATTTAAGAAAATCATCATGATCGAAGCGCAAATCGTTTTGAAGACGATGGACTCAAACGGCGTTCCGTATTTCGGGTGAAGGCGCGAGAAAATCGCGGAGAATGGGAAAGCTTCGCGAGTCGCCATCGCGTAGGGAACGCGGGTCATCGTGAGGATGTTTCCGTTCAAGCAACCGAAGATTGAAATCAAGATCCCGGCCGAGATGAGTTTTCCGCCCAATGAACCGAACAAAATCTCGGATGCTGCGCCGGCAGATTTTTCGTTCAAGAGTGCGATTTGATCTTTGGGTAGGACGTGAAAGAGCGACATGTTCACGCATACGTAAACCAACATCACCGCGGCGAGACCGCCGACGATTGCGCGAGGAAGGTTTTTGGCGGGATTCTTGATGTCGCCTGCGACGTTCGCCACTTGCATCCAACCGTCGTACGCCCAGAGCGTCGCCAAGATTGCGGAACCTAGGCCAACCGCCTTGAGTGACGGATCAGTGAGTGTTTGATTGAAGATCGGCTCATGGCCCATGAACAGGCCAGCGACGCCGATCAGTGCAATGGGGATGAGTTTAATGACGGTCGAAATATTTTGGATCCATGCGCTGTAAGAAGTCCCCCAGGCGCTGACCCCAGCGAGGAGGAATAGCGCGATGAACGCGACACCTTTGGCTTGTGTTGGATCCATGCCGAAAAAGTTCGTGAAGAGGGAACCGAAATAGAGAGCCAGTGCGCTCATGAGGCCCGGCCCGTAGATGAGCGCTTGAACCCATCCGGAAACGAATCCCCAGCGTTTACCGTAGATCTCTTCCATGAAAACATAGAGGCCGCCGGTTTTAGGAATGCGCGACGCGATCTCGGCGACGGTCAATCCGCCGGCGAGCGTGAGCAGGCCGCCTAAAACCCAAGCGAGAATCGCGGTCGATGATTCGCCCGTAGCGAGGAGGACCTTGCCGGGTTTCACGAAAACTCCGGAGCCGATCACGCAACCGACGACGATGGAGAGAGCAGTAAAGAGGCTGAGCTGGTTCTTCTTCATGGTATGTTTTTATAGTTGTGCAATGTATTAAAGTAAAGCGCCAAACGGAGGTATCCCAGAAAACTGTGTGTCTAGAAGATCGACAGTCAGCCCGGAGATTTGCCTCCAAATCGTTTGCGGTCTGAGTCTGCGTCTATTACTTTATTTGCACTTATGAATGCTCGTTCTCACTCCATTCGATTCGCCCGGTCGGTAGGTTCCGTTGTTCGTGTTCCTGTATTTGTCTTTGTCCTATTGGTGATTACCCGAGCGTCCAGCGAATGGTTGCCCATCCCCGAAAAGCGGGTCGAAATTTTCGAGAAATGGATGGGAGTTCTCCTCATCTTGACCCTGGCCTGGACGGCTAGTCGAGTCGTCGCGGCCTTGCTCAGATCCCCTCAGTTAGAGGGAAAACTCTCATCGAGTCTTCAGGAACTCTTTGTCAAGATTGCCCGATTCGTCATCTACTCCCTCGGAATGCTCGTTGCGCTCGGGCATCTAGGAGTGTCGATCACGCCGCTCTTGGCTTCTCTCGGCGTCGGCTCGATTGCGATCGCGCTCGCCCTCCAGGATACACTCGGTAATTTGTTCAGTGGTGTCTATCTCTTGGTCGACCAACCGTTTTTGGTGGGGGATCAGATTCGTCTGGAGGGTGGTTTAGAAGGACGGGTTAAACAGATCGGTTGGAGAAGCACGCATATTGAGCTCGGGACTGCGAGCCTGCTCGTTGTGCCGAATTCCAAGCTGTCTTCGTCGATGGTCACGAATTTCAGTCGTCCGATACGTGAAGTCGGGATGAGCGTCGTTTTCCAGGTGACCTACGATGCGGATTTATCTCGTATCGAGGCACTCACTCAAGAAATTGCGAATTCTGTGATGGGCTCCGGCGAGATCGCACCCGCTGATCATGTGCCGGTCGTGCGTGTGACAGCATTCGGAGACCTGGGTGTACAAGTCACCGTGTTTACGAAAGCTCGCTCGTTCGATCTTCAAGGGTTGATCCGTCATCGGATGCTCATGGAAATCAAACGCCGCTTCGATCAAGAGAAGATCACGTTCGCTGCCGTCCCGAATTCAGTGGGTGTGTCTACCCCGAAGATTTCCTAGGTCATCGTTCGTCTACTGGCTATTGACCGTGTGAACTTCAAACGGCGCTCGCGTGTGACCATCCGGTCCATCTGACGACTTCGGTAGCATCGTATCGTTGCCGTTTCGAATCGAAAGGTACTGTGGCGACATGATTTCCACGCCGGCACGCGCGAACTCGTCTTGGATGGCGGCATGGAGCGCGCTGTACGTATCCATCTGGAGGCTCGCATCGTCCGTGTAGGCGTTGATCTGATAGGAGACCGTAAAATCGTTGAGTGCGGTCTGGAGCACAAACGGTGTCGGGTTCTCCAAGATTCTTGGCGTCCTTTTCGCCGACTGAATCAAGAGTTCATGGATCAATTTCCAAGGGGCATCGTACCCGATCGTGATCGTCGAATTCAGGATGAGTAGTTTCGCGCGCGCATTCGTCGAAAAATTTTCAATGTGATTGCCGAGAATGGCCGAGTTGGGAATCGTGATGTCGACGTTCTTGATGGTTCGGATACGGGTCACGAGAATGCCTTTTTCGACTACGTTTCCGGTGGTTCCGCCGATCTTAACGAAGTCCCCCGGTTGAAACGGCCGCATGTAGGTGAGAACGAAACCGGCAATGGCGTTTGAGATAGCGGAACTCGAACCGAACGAGATGAGAACACCGATGAATACTGAGACGCTCTGGAACGCTGGGGAGCCGGCGCCCGGCAGATAAGGAAAAATCACGATCAGCGAGAATGCAAGAATGAGGATCCGCCCCAATTGATAGGTGGGTTCTGCCCAATCGGTGTGAAAGCCTGAGAACCGGATCGTTCCTCGACCGATTTCATCAAAAAACCAGTGTGAGATCTTGAGGAGCATGCGGGTGAAAAATACGATCACCGCGATAAAGAACAAATTCGGCAGATAAGCGATCGCCACGGTGGCGACTTCTTTTATGGGGTCCAGGATCAACGCGAGGAGTTTCGGTGCGTAAGTCGCTCCCCAAGGAAACACGCTGAGCACGAGTGGAATTGTCAGGTAGGTCGCAATCGCGATCGAACTGAATCTCGCGAGTCCGAGCAGCGCAGAGACGCCGTTAAAAATGCGGTCGCTGGAAAAATAGCGCAGATACCTCGCGATTCGTAGGGCGGCCGCCGAGGTTTTCCATCGATCGAGCGTTCTGAACGCGACGCCGAAGCCTTGAAGTAGAAACGCAACGACCAGCAAGTAGCCTACGAAATAAAGCGCAGCCCAGACCCAGGGAGAAAGCCCGAACGGCAATGGTTTAAGCGTTGACGGTCCTGCGCTCAATGCGGTTTTGAGATTTCCCAACACTTGAGTTGCGAGCCACTCTTTTTGAAGCCTGAGTCCCGAAGCGTCCTGATCGAAAAGGCTAAAAATGGGGCGCTCGTCGATATAGAAATCGATCGAGTGTGGGGTGGCGACGAATCGCACATGCTCCGAAATCGGAGGAGTTGTGTTCTTGACGGCGGTTTCGAGGTGCAAGCGGGCGAGACTCAGCCGGTCTCCCGCGGAGATGCTCCCCAGTTTTTCGCGGAATTCGAAAACCGGGTGGCCATTCCACTCGAGGAGGTGGCTTTCGGTACGTAGAGAAGAGTTCGGCGATTCCGAGGACGTATCCGCGTAGGCGAGCTTCTGATGGGCGATCCCAGAGAGCGCAATCGCGATAAATAGCCCTGATCGGTAAGCCAGGAGCTTAAGAAGGGGCGAGGTGAGCGTCGAGATTTGAATCATGAGTGAATGCCTCCTAGGGGATTTTCGTGAGAATTCATCCGGGTGAGATATTCTCTGGTGTTCACACCTTAGCGACAATGCTTGAAGCAATGAAGAAAACTTTTTAAGCTTAAGGTGCGATGAAAATTCAGTCATGGAAAACGTGGTTGCCGGCATTCGATCGACGTTCGCTGGTTCTGTTTCGGCAGGCGATAGCAGTCCTCGTGCTCTACGATCTTGCCGTTCGCATGGTGGGCTTCCTCGAGTTCTATGTGGATACCGGTTTTTATCCGAGGACGATTTCCGCAGTCCAGTCGGCGCGCTTCTCCCTCTATTTGACCGCGGGTGAGTGGTACTTGGTTGCGATTATTTTCGGAATCCATGCTTTTTTTGCGGTCCAGTTTTTTCGCGGAGTGGCCGTTCGCTGGATGGCATTTGGCCTGTATGTATTGGGACTGTCGATTCAGTTCCGCAATGAGCCGGTTCTCAGTGGAGCGGATGTGCTCTTGCGGTTGCTACTGTGTTGGACTGTGCTGCTTCCGCTGGATGAAAAACAGCGGACCGATCCGACTCGGACGAACGGCACCTATTACTTTGGACCGGATACCTTGGGTTTTGCCCTCCAGGCGTTTTCCCTCTATTTTTTCGCCGCCATCATCAAGATGGATGTTCCAGAATGGAAAGCCGGCCAAGGTGTAGCTTATGCGCTCTGGACGGAGAGTTTCGGAAATTCTTTGGGCGCTTTTCTGAGAGACCTGCCTCCGTCGGTGCTTCAGTACTTGAACGACCAGACGATTTTCGTCGAGGGAGTCTTCCCATTCCTGATCTTCGTTCCGATCCTCGGGCGACGAACGGAAATCGTTCGATTGATCACTGCAATTGGGTTCATCGCTTTTCATGCTTCTTTTTTGATCTTCTTAGATATCGGAATATTCCCGCTGGTGGGGGCGATCGTCTGGATCCCGTTCTTGCCCTCGATGTTTTGGAAGGGAGTTGAGCGGGTATCGCTCTTTAAAAAGTTAATCCCGCCTTTGGCTCCCGATCAGAATGCATTGCCGCCGCCCTCTCTTCCTCGACGGAGAATTCTGGATGCGGCTGCCGTTTTCTTTTTCATCAGCTGCGCGCTTTGGAACCTCCGTGGAATTAGTGTCATCAAAAGTGAGTTTAATCCGGCGTTCAGAAGTGCGGTTTTTGCCTTGGGATGGGATCAATACTGGAACATGTTCTCGCGACCGATTTCAGAAGTGGAATGGTTCGTGATGATCGCAGGCTACGCAGATGGTACCGTGAAAAATGCGTTTTCTAGCGGAATTCAGGATCATTGGCGCTCCAAGCCGGAGATGATCTCCAGTATTTATACGACGGATCGTCACCGCAAATATTTCCTCAGCCTTCAGGCGCAGGGCAAAGACATGGAGCGCATGGCCTGGGCGCGCGCGGTTTGCCGGAGTGACGAAAACCTGCGGGCGTTTCTGCTCATTCGGTACTACAAAACGATTCTCAAGGGTGCGACCGGGTTCTCAAACGACACTCACCGCACCGTCCTCTGGTCACATGAATGCCGCACCGGTGAGATGAATAAATTCCTCGAGTCGTTCGCGAACGCAGAAAGGGACCGCAGCTGAGTCAGCAGCGGTCCCTGGAGTGATTTTTATCGTTGAGTGAGGTTGCCTCCTCTAGAGTTGGCAACGTACCTGAGGCAACCTTGAGGACGAGTGCTCATGCCACTCGAGGAACGGCATGCAATCGGCGTCGAGATTGCGCAACATACGGTTCAATCGGGTGTAGATCGCGCGGGTCGCCGGGAATTCACCCTGCGCCGTGCGATCCATACGAGCGCTGGAGCCGAAATACGGATCCAGTTTCGAGATCACGGCCAGGATATCCTTGCGTGTGCCCGTTTCCAGAACCTGGGAGATCGAGATCGAGCCGATCCGGTTTTTGACGTCCTCGAGCGATCCGATCGTCGTATCAACCCGGGACTGAGCTTCGTTCAAATCTCGTTCGATGCGCGAGGACTCGTTCTTAGCTGAATTGACTCGGGACTGGATCTCGTCGATTTCGTTCGTGTGTTTTGCTTGCACGCGAGTTTGGAGATTCTCGAGTTCGTTCAGCGCGAGGAGGTAGCTTTCGGATTTGCGCTGGAGACGGCTTTTCATTGCTCCGATTTTTTCGCGCGTCGCGGAAAGACCTTCTTGTTGAAAGGTATCGCCAATCTTGCGACGAAGGCGTTTCGGCAGCTCTTCGTATTGAGCGTCGATCTTGGCTAACGCGGCTTTGTAGCTTGGGCTCGATTTGAAACGACCTTCGAATCCCTCTTTGAGCTGCGTGATTTCTTGCTCTGCGGCCTCGATTTCACGGCGCTTGTCGGCAACCTGACGAGAGAGCGGAGAAATCGCGCGGCTGCTGAGACGATCGCGGATTGCCCGAGGATTCAATGCCTGTAGTTCACGTTCAGAAGCTTGGATTTCAGAGGCGAACACGCCTGCGAAATTCTGTTTCACGCCCGATTCGAAGAATCTCATCAATCCGATTTGGTGCGGCTGAAAGTCTTTGAGGTTGGACGGATAACAATCGTGATTTTGGAGCATATCGAAATACACGCGACGAAGTGGCGAGGTCTGTGAATCCTGCGGAAGCGGCTCCGCTCCGGAATACCAAGCCTTGAGCGCCGTCAAGTGGCCCGGCAAACGCTGAGTGCGGAACGCCTGGCAACGGATCTCGTTCGTCAGCGGTTCGAAGAAATTCTGGATTCCTTCGCCGCTTTCGCGAGGTTTGTTGAAATAGATGTAGTCCTCGTTTGCGGCCGTGTGCACGTATACGCTCGAATAGGTTGAGCGTGCGTGTTTGACTCCGTTGATCGCCGCTTTGAGCGTCTGCGGGTTCGAAATGTTTGAGAGATCGCGGGCTTTGGCGACGATGTCACCGAGAAACTCGTACGATGAATTGCGAATCCCCAGTGGGGCACTGTCGTAGAAACCGGCGACGACTTCGATCGATGGGATGCCGACGCGCCATTTGGTGACCTCGCCTTGAGTGACGCCGCTGCATCCCCATAGACCGAGAAAATGCACATCGCTAAACAGATCTTTGTTTCGGCTCACGACCGAAAAAAAGCTGCTGTCATCCAGGTCCGTCGAGGTGAGGTTTTCACCATAGAACGATCCACCTGAATGGTGACCGGAGAGGACCAGAGAGACGATCTTGGCGCCTTGGCGGCTCAGTTCGGTAACCTTTTTGTTGAGTTCCACGTTTGGATCGAACTCATATGGTTTAGCGGCGGCTTCGACCTCTCGCTCAAGCTCTTCGGCTTTTTTGTAGAGGGCATCGCGAGTTCCGTTTGAGCAGCGAGGGTCGCTAGAAGTGCTATCCTCACCGCAACGATCCGATAGGTAGCTGTACTGATCGTAGGCGTATTTCATGGCCTCGTGTTTTCGCCCGACGGATACAGAGACGGACTCGTCTGGAATGAGGACGAATTTCATCCCGCGTTCGCAGGCCGATTTTTTCGCGGCCCACATTTCGCGGTAGCTCGAGTTGAAGTCGATCATGAGCAAGATACGTTTTGGGTCCACGGAGTTTTGGCAGTTGCCGGGATCAGCGGATGGATCAAAAAGCATTTCTGCAGCGTTCGGATCGAGGGACGGAGCCATTCCGTCTACATAGAAATTCCAGGCGTGTGCGCGGGGGGACGCAAGCAGGCTGGTCGTGATGAGGGTGAGGAGAGCGCAAGTTGACTTTTTCATAGGTTCCTTTCTGAAGACCCTAACGATGAATGCGGCGCGTCATAGCGTGGTCGATGCTGCGGAACAAGGAAAAATCCTGAATTATTTCAATGATTCACGAGTCTTTAGATCGAGTAATGCAGCGCTGTAGAACGCGGATTCCTCGAGTTGGATTGAGTCGAGGCCTGGGTAACTCCCTGATTCCCGTCAGTTTTGTCCGGATCGTAGAGCGGGTCTCAGCGCAAAGGCGGCAACTCAGGTATTGCGTGGTGAGAGGACGCCAAGTTCAATAGAAACTATTTAAGGGTCCACGGCGTGGACCTGATTTCGAACTCTTTTTTCAACCGGTTTCGCGAAACGAATCCACCGTTTTGGCTCGAAATCGAGTAGAGTCGGGTCTTCATCGATGTCCTGGAGTTCTCGATTCTCAAGCAATGATCGCTTAGTGCAGGGCAAGTATGAAATTGTGCGGCGTTGTTTTTAACGCCGAGGATTCGATTATTATCGAAGAAAAGAGCCTTCCCTTGCCGATTATTGAGAATAGTTCCAAAGACGTGATCAACGAAAGTTTCAAAGATTTTAGCGACCTCCCGATCAGCCCAGCCGTGATCAAAGCGATCCAAGAACTGGGCTACACCGAACCCACTCCGATTCAAGCCGAGACGATTCCGTTTCTCCTGGGTGAGCCAACCGATTTCTTGGGTCTTGCTGCGACCGGCACCGGAAAAACGGCTGCGTTCGCGATCCCACTTCTGAATCGCATCGATCCAGACATGAAGCGCGTGCAAGCGCTCGTGCTCTGCCCGACGCGCGAACTCGCGATTCAAGTCGCCGAGCAAATCTCGCTACTCGGTAAACACCTGGGCGTGAAAGCGCTCCCGATTTACGGTGGCGCCGGTTATGGCGATCAAATCGCTGGCCTGAGACGTGGTGCAAACGTCGTCGTCGGAACTCCGGGACGCGTGGTTGACCACTTGGAAAAAGGCACACTCCAGCTCGATTCACTCTCGGTCCTCGTGCTCGACGAAGCCGACGAGATGATCTCGATGGGTTTCAAAGAAGATTTGACGACCATCCTCGAAACTCCGCCTGAAGGCGCGACGAATACTTGGTTGTTCTCCGCGACGATGAGCCCGGATGTTCGTCACGTCGCCGACGACTACTTGAAAAATCCTAAAATGGTGCAGAAAAACCGCACTGAGATGATCCCGACGAACTTGGAGCAGATCTACTACGCGACCTCTGAGTCGAATAAACCAGAAGTGCTCTGTAAACTGATCGATGCTGCGCCAGATTTCTACGGCATTGTTTTTTGTCAAACCAAGGTGCTCGTCATGGATCTCATGCAGTACCTCTCCGAGCGCGGTTACAAGGTCGATTGTTTACATGGCGACAAAGACCAGAACGCCCGCGAACGCACGATGCAGGCATTCCGTGAAAAGCGTGTATCAATGCTCGTTTGCACGGACGTCGCCGCCCGCGGACTCGACGTCAAGGACATCAGCCACGTCATCAACTATTCGATCCCTCGCGAGCTCGATAGTTATGTTCACCGCATCGGTCGTACCGCTCGTAGCGGTAAGACGGGCTACGCGCTGAGTTTGGTCACCCCAAGCCATCGCGCGCTCATCGGCCGCATCGAACGCGTGACGAAGTCCCGCATGAAAGAGGGCAAGATTCCAACCCGCAAGGAAATCGGCGTTAAAAAAATCGGCGAACTCCTGACTCGCTTCCAGGCGCAAAATGATTTCAGCCGTGCGACGAGCCTGCTGTCGGACGAATGGAAACTAGCGATTGCTGAGATGGATCGCGAAGAGCTAGCCGGACGATTCCTCTGTTTGTCTTTCCCGGAGATCTTCACCATCACCGAGAAAACCGAAGCGCGTGCACCGAAGCCTCAGAAGAATTTCGATCCACGCGGCGGACGTTTCAGCCGCGGACGTGACTCCGATGATGCTGCACCACGCGGGGAAATTCGCCGGGAACGCAGCGATCGCGGTTCCGATGAACGCCCTTTTATTCAGTCCAAATTCAAAGGTCGTAAATTCGATCAACCGCGTTCGAGCGACCGTTTCGAAGGTAAACGCGAAGAGCGTCGAGGGGATTCGGACCGCTGGGCGCCGAAGCCGTGGGGTAAACCACGTAGCGAGCCTCGCTCGGAAGCTCGCGTCGAGCCGCGCGAAGACAGCCGTGGTGGCGATCGCCGCTTCGCATCCGAGAAACCGTATCGTGCGAAGACTTTTGGCAGCAAGCCTTTCGGTAAGAAGCCAGAATCCGCTCGTCGTTACTAATTTGAAAAGATCTTCCTAAATAGAAAGGCCGGGACTCCGAATCGGGGTCCCGGCCTTTTGAATTTTAGTGAGATGGCACTTCCGTGCGCAGCTCGGTCACGCGTCGCGCGAAACCCTTTCGAGTTCCTCGAGTTTGCGTTTATCCGCGAGGGCTACGTCCGGAGCGCGAAGGGGTTCCGCGATCTGGATTGCCACGAGCTGGGCCCGGGTTGCCGGTAGTCGGAGGAGTAGATGGGGTACCTACGCGTCCGCCGCGGCTGCCACGATCTTCACGGCGCTCGTCACGTCCGGTGCTTGGAGGAGTTACGATCACTGGAGGTGTTGTAGAACCGCCACGTCCCACGCGACCGCCGCGATCATCTCTGCGGTCATCTCGACGATCGTCACGGCGATCAGATCCACGAGGAGGAGCGACGATCACTGGAGGGCGAGCCGGAACTGGGCGAGGAGTGTACGTACGATTGCGACGTGGGTCGGGATTGTACGAAGAGCCGGTGCGGTAACGGGATCTCGTCGAGTAGTTCGGCGAGTTGAACTCGCGGTACTCGTAAGAGTAGCGTGGGCGAGCGGCACGCAAGTACGATGGACGAATCACGCACGAAGGAATCGTGTTGTAAGCGTAGATCCGGATACAACGAGCGTAGTCGTAACTGTAGTAAGTGCCAGCTGGGCAGGAACGGCCAACGTTGATGTAAGCGAAGAAATCCTTCGTTGCCGAAGTGAAATAAATGCCGTCATCAAAGCTATAGCGACGACCGTCGTTGCTTCGTCCGACGTAGCGGAGTTCAAGCTCGTGGTCGCGATAGTCATCACTTGGAACGAGCTGAATGAAATACTGTTCGCCGCTGAACTCGATCAAGTTTTGGCCGATGTATTGGATTGGTTGCTCAGCCGTTTCGTAGCTTCTCACGAGATCGCCATAGACGGAGCGTTGCTCGACGGTCACGCTTCCCATGAGTTGACCATAAGAATAGCTGATCGTGAGTTGAGGACGATCTGGATTGTTGGTCATCCACACACCGGGAAGATAAGCGTACAGATCTTGATAGTTAAAATAGGTCTGAGTCCGAACTTGTGCGGATGCGCCCGTCGCGACGAAGAGCAATCCTAGGACGAGAGATTTCAAGGCTTTCATGAGAAACACTCCTACAGGGTTGGTTTTCGATTGGGCGGGGACCGCGCCTCGTCGAGCTACCCGTTATAAATTAATTTAATGCACTGTGTTGTGGAATTTTGGTGTTTCGTGGTGTTTTCCTGGGTGCGGTGGCGAAACCCAAAAAGCGATGTTAAGGTTTCGATCAAAGTTTATGGAACCTCCCCCCAGTTTATCTCTGACTCTTCTCTACATTCTCATTTCACTTACATTGGTGGCGTTTAACGCTTTTTTCGTCGCGGCGGAGTTCGCGATCGTAAAAGTTCGGCGGACTCGTCTTGAGGAACTCGCGGGGCAGGGCATCGCCTCGGCGCGAATTTCGATCCTCTGCGTAGACCAATTGGATGAGTACCTGTCGGCGACCCAGCTCGGCATCACGCTAGTGAGTCTCGCACTGGGTTGGATTGGCGAGGAATCATTCTTCAATCTCATCGTGCTCTTGTTTCCGCCGGGTCCTCTCGGCGCTGAAGAGGGCGTCTATCACTTGATCTCGGCTGGCACATCGTTCTTCTTGATCACGATGTTACATGTTGTGCTTGGTGAGCTCGTACCGAAGAGCATGGCGATCCAAAGCGCTGAAAAAATCACGCTCGCGGTCTCAAAGCCACTGCGCTGGTTCTACTGGGGTGCACGTCCGCTGATCAACGTGTTCACCTGGATTGCAAATGTCATCCTCAAACGCCTGGGATATTTCGGTTTCGAAGAGCCCGCTGTGAGCGAGAATGAACTCAAGATCATGATGAAAGAATCCCACGAAGATGGGATCATTTCCGAGAGCGAGGCACAGATCATCAATCGGGCCTTCGAGTTTTCTGACAAACGCACCTCGGACATCATGATTCCGAGTGAGCGGGTGGAATATCTGTCCCTAGAGCGTCCGTTCGAGGGCAATCTCGCCGTGACTCGTAAGAAAATGCATACACGTTTCCCGCTGACTAAAAACGGTCTAGATAGCGTTGTGGGCGTCGTTCATATGAAAGACGTCTTGCACCTCTGGCAAGTAAACGCTCAAAACGACGCTTTTGAGAAAGCGGCTCGTCCCGCGATTTTCGTCGAACCCGGGCTTCCGCAAGACCGATTGATGAAGCTCCTCAAGGAGAAACGAGGCCATCTCGCCGTGGTTCGTGATCCGAAGACGCTCAAGACGCTCGGCATCGTGACCATGGAAGACATCCTCGAAGAACTCGTCGGCGAGATCCAGGACGAGCACGGAAATTAGATCGACCGGGACGCGGAGCTACTCTGCAGGCACAGGGCCGGGGCCGATCGGACCGCAAGTACCGAATCGGGTATCGCCCGGGCGCAGGGGATCGCCGACATCTCCTGTGCAGGCCGGTCCCACTCGAAACCTCGATCCACGCGTGGCGTTCGCAGGGGGTATAGGCGCGATTGAAAATTTTCCGGGAGGGTCGTCGATCATTCCATCGGCCCAAGGTAGGCGCTCGTCGGGCGTGATTGCCGGCGCACGGAAACGATTTTCGATAAAGTTCAGAGAGCTGGGCTGTTCACGAAAGAACACATCACGGGCCACCGAAACTCCTACCAGACTGAGAACGCAAAATGACCATCCGAGAGTTCCAAATTTTACCATTCAAGCCTCCTCCTGAGAAATGACGCTTCATGCGAATCTCGACGTTACCCTCTTCATCAGAGCAATCCTCGTACCGCGTTTGAGGTGGGAGAAACTCCCCCTCGAAAAAGAAAAAAGCCGGCTCCTGGTGGGAGCCGGCTTTGGCCGCGGATCATTGTTGAGGGGAATGATGATCCGAAGTCTGGGAGCGTGATCTATTCCGCTGTGCTGGTATTCTGTGCACCCGTTGGTGTGATCACGAGGTCGACCCGTCGATTCTGAGCTCGGCCTTGTTTCGTTTTGTTGGTGGAGAGAGGGCGCTCATAACCGAACCCCATGGACTCCACTTGATCCTGGCTGACCGCCGATTCGGCAACCAAGTATTGAGCCACTGCCTCTGCACGGTCTTGGGACAGTTTTTGGTTCTGGGCCTTGCCGCCTACAGAGTCGGTGTGACCTTCGACCTTGACTGCCTCGGCGCCCAGGAGCGCGATGACTTCCTTGGTTTTGGAGAGAGTCGCGAACGATGCTTGCGGAAGTTCACTGCGGCCGCTTGGAAACTGGATCTGTTTCAAGCGGATGATCAGGCGGTCTCCTTGGCGATACACTTGGGCTTCATCCTTAGTGAACACCATGCGAGCTCGTTCCAAGGAGCGATCGAGACGTTTGCGTGCGCTGAGACTCTCGTTGTTGGATGCGAGGACGGCGATCGCACTGTCGCGAGCGTTGATCTTCGAAGCGTCGCGGGCGATTTCGTTCCGTTGCTTCTCAATTTGGTCGCTGCGGGATTGGATTTCCATCGCGATTTGCTCAGGAGAACGACCTTGGGAGTTTCTTGCAATCTCCGTGATGTCATGTGCCTTGCGAGCGGCGAGCGTTGCCTCAAGTACGGCCGGGCGGATCATGCTTTGGTTGTGACGATTGGCTTCGATCACTCGTTCAGCGGCAGTAAAACGATTCTCGGCTTCAGTCAGCGTCTGTGGCGTGAATTTCCCGGCATTCATCTTACGTGCCGACTGAATCAGGTTGGACGCGCTTCCAAGCTCGTTCTGTTTGATCGCGCGAAGCTCGAGATCCATATACATCTTCTGAAGTTCGGCTCGTTCGCCGGGATCCATATCATTTTTGCCGCGTTCCCAGCGTTGAGCGTAGGAACGGAATTGGCTGTCCGCCGTGCGGAAGTCTTTTTCGAAATACTCTGGAGCATGCGCGGCGATCGCATCATGACGGAGTTGAACGATATCGCGGGCACTCTCGCGCGAAGCTTCAGAGGTGGCCATGGCAGCGTCCAAGTGGCCGCGAGCGGATCCGAGTTTATCGAGGACGTCGGCGGATTCTTTGCCATTCGCTTTCATCTTCTGAGCGTCCGCGAAAGCTTGTTTCGCTTGGTCAAAATGTTGAGGTGAGAGCACCGGCACGTCTTCGGCCACCGCTTTTTGGAAACGAGTTTCCATGGCTTGAACTTCGGAATTTACATCAGTACCGGGTGCGTAACTATGTTTCGGCTGCGAGGTAGCGCAGGCGCTGAGAGCGGTGGCTACGATGGTCAAGAGTGCGACGCGCACTAAATTTGTATTTTTCATACTGGGATCTCCTGGTGATTCTCTGAACGCCGGTGCGGATGCAGAACGCGTTCGAAGGTTGTGAAATGCATGAATGACAAGAGAGCAAGACGGGTGCCATGGCACGAATGGAGGAAATGAGGAGATTTGGGACAAAGAGGAGTTTTACTCAACCATTCCGATGATTTTATCGCGGGTCCACTCAGACAGAATACTTTTCAGTGTTTCGCCAGATATTCCCGATTGCATCACCCGATTTGCCCACTCCACGAGGTTCGTCCGGCTAAAAGGGGTGAGCTCAAGCACACGGGCTTCCTCCGCTGAGATTTCGAGTTCGAAAACGTCTCCAAGTTTTTTCCAGACCAATACGAAAGCACCCTGATGATCGTCATGAACCAGCTCTGAAGCGCGATTTCTTTGAAGGGTGAGTTCATGGATTCGGGTCTGAATTTGATCTGCGCTGAGTTCGAGAAATGAGGTTTCCACTCGTTGGCGGACCCGCAGTCCCGCCCACTCTCGAATGGCGAGATGTGCAAGGGGAGAGTTTTGTTCGATCAGGCACCTGACAAACTGCTCGCTATAACCGAACAACGTCGCGGACCGAGACGGATGGTTTGCGATGAACGTTTGCAGAAGCTCCTGGAACTCGCGTTCACCGACGGCGGACTGGAGCTCCAAGAAATCATCGCGAAGCGATTCGAAGAGCCGATTTTCATAGGAGGTTTGATAGACTACCATTCGTTGATCAGTCTTATTCGCGATCTCGTTCCGGATACCGTCGAGATCGTTTTGTATGAGCGCGGTTTGAAATCGCCTCTGAATTTCAGCGAGCTTCATAGATCCCTCGAAGCTGGAGTAACTCTCGCTCCATCTCGGGCCATTCCGGAATGCGAGCGTCGCGTTCGATCATCACGTTGCGTGGTCCGACCTTGCGCAGGCAAGTTCGATAGAGATCCCAAACCTCTGTGCAAATGGGCGCGTCGTGGGTATCAACGATGCATCCTTCCTTGCGCGAATGGCCCGCCAAATGAATTTCCACGATGCGATCCGGCGGGATCGAATCCAGGTATTCAAGTGGATCAAACCCATGATTGATCGAACTGACGAAGATATTGTTCACGTCGAGAAGGATCCCACAATCGGTGCGTTGGCTGATCTCGGACAAGAACTCCCATTCTTGCATCTCGGAGTTCGCGAATGTGACGTAACTCGAAAGGTTCTCGATCGCGATCGAACGCCCTAGAAAATCTTGCACCCGGAGAATACGTTCCGCGACATGCTGAATGGATTCAGCCGTGTAGGGAAGCGGCAGTAAGTCGTGGGTATTGAGACCATCAACCCCTGTCCAGCAGAGGTGATCGGAAATCATCCAGGGGTCGACCTGCCTGACCAGTTCTCGTAAAATGGAGAGATAGGATTTCGACAAGTCATCTGTGCTCCCCAGTGATAGCGAAACGCCGTGCAAAGAGATCGGTAGGTCACTCCTGATTTTTAGAAGGTTTCGGAGCGGCTCGGAATCATCGAGAGATTCTCCCGGGAGCGGAAAGAAGTTTTCCGATATGACTTCTATCCAGTCGACCGACTTGGGCGGTGATTTTAGGAATAGCGGCGTGTGGGGAGAACGTAGGCCGATACCGACGCCATGGAGTGGAATGCTTTTCATAAAAAAGCGGCCGAAATCCCAACGGACCTCGGCCGCTCATGAAAAAATGCGGTCAGATTAATGTTTCGCTTCTTCGGTAGCAGGAGCGTCGGTATGGCCTTCTTCGTGCGCGCCTTCTTTTGCACCTTCTTTAGCGCCGCAGCCATCTTTGCCGCCGCAAGAATGTTTTTCGCCTTTTTTGTCATGCTTCTTTTTCTTGGCGTCCGCTTTTTTCTCGGTGCCCGTGTTGTGGTGGTCAGCCATTGCAACGGAGGAGGAGGCGAGGCCAGCGATCAATGCAGCAGTCAATAAGGAAGTCGATTTCATTTCGATTTCTCCAGGCTCGGTAGTTGAGCCGTTTGGGTTGAGTGCTTATCGTAGCGAGGAACCCCAAGGAATATCAAGGGGGTGCGTTTTTATACTTTCTTTATATCCCGAAGAGCATCCTGGACTTATGAAAACGGGTCGATTTCCGAAACTCCGGCATGCCTGCCGCTTGATTGGCATCTGGGCAGTTTCGAGCGGATTTAGCTATGCGAGCGGGCCTTTTCGAGAATCTTGCGAGCAAGAAAACAAGACATCGCAAGCCGAGATCGATCGTATGCGGTCTTGTATCCAAGGCACTGCGGAAATGGCCGCTCGTCCGGCTCCGAAGTCGCTACCTGAGTCCTGCAAACCACAAATCGCGGTTTGGCTCGCTGCGGAATCCGAACTTCGCCGTTGTCAGATCGAACTGCCAGCCCAAATCACGGGAGATAAAAAATGAGAACTGATTCTATTCTGCAAAACCCCCGGTGGCTGCTTGCGTTTTTCGCAGGTACCATCCCCTTTTATGCGCCCGCGGACGATGTGAGTCCCGTCCAATGGGGAGGGTTCGTTGATACTTACTTCGCGTACGATTTTTCGCGCCCTCGCGGTTTCGACCGATCCTATACGACGCAACCAGCCCGTCATCATGAAATGAACGTGAACCTGGCCTTTTTAGAGGCCAAAATCAATCGTGAGCGCACCCGTGGGCGCCTCGCGATTCAGGCCGGTACATCGGTTCAGGCAAACTATGCAGGAGAGCCATCGAACGGCAGTTACTCCGGTCCGTCACTCTCGAGAAACGTCCAGGAGGCCTTCGCCGGGTATCGGATCGCGGATAAGACCTGGATTGACGCCGGAATATTTTTCTCTCATATCGGTGCCGAAAGTTTCATCTCCAGCGACAACCCGACTTACACGCGTTCGCTCGTCGCTGACTATTCGCCGTACTATCAATCCGGCGTGCGGCTTTCTCATTCATTTGACGATCGATGGTCCGCGCAAGTTCAGATCCTGAACGGCTGGCAGAATATTTCAGAGTCCAATCAGAATCTGGCGTTGGGAACACAACTCTCTTATGCGCCGAACCCGGAGTGGAAATGGACTTATAATACGTTTATCGGCCGCGAGAGCTCGTTTCGGCATTTTCATGATGGAGTGGTTTCGTTTCAGCCGAATGCGACTTGGACGTTTCTGGCGCAAGCAGATATCGGATTTCAAGACCAAGCACCGACCGGTGAGGCTGGTCATTGGAAAGGTGCGACACTCATTGTTCGCAAGAAGCTGACGGCGAATCTAGCGATCTCTGCTCGTGGTGAACGTTACGAGGATGGACATCGAATTTTAGTCACGAATACGCCGAATGGTCGTTCGTTTCGAGTTTGGGGCGCGTCACTGGGGGTAGATCTCGAACCCGAGACTGGATTTTTGTTCAGGAATGAGATTCGCGGGTTTCAAGCGGACGACGACGTATTCCCGACGCGCAGTGGGGAACGGCAGAATCAGGCGTTCTTCGTCACCTCAGTCTCTTATCGTTTTTAGCAAGGAGTGCATCTATGGGTTTCGTGATCGCGGGTGTCGTTGGAGTTCTCACGCTTGGATATCTCGTCTACGCGCTTTTCAATCCGGAAAAATTCTAGGAGTCAGTCATGAACGGATTTGACGTTTTTCAGCTATTGCTTTTCGTAGTCGCAGTCGTGGCGATCACGCCGATTTTGGGCGAATTCATGGCCCAGGTATTCGAGGGTCGCAAGACTCGACTGCACGCCGTTTTGGGTGGTTTAGAGCGCGTGACCTATCGCGTTTCAGGTATAGATCCGAATCAAGAAATGGGATGGAAAGATTATTCCATCGCGTTGCTTGTTTTTAACGCGATTGGAATTATTTTCGTCATCGCTGTGCAAATGATTCAGGCGAGCCTTCCGCTTAATCCGGGTGGATTGCCGAACGTATCTTGGCACTCCGCCTTGAATACCGCCGTAAGCTTCGTGACGAATACCAACTGGCAAGGGTACTCAGGCGAGGTCACCATGAGCTATTTCACCCAGATGGTCGCATTGACCGTACAGAATTTTCTGAGCGCGGCCACGGGAATCGCGGTCGCAGTCGCTCTCATGAGGGGCCTAGCTCGTCGTTCGTCGGGAACCATCGGAAATTTCTGGGTCGATTTGATTCGTTGCTCGGTTTATCTGCTTTTGCCTCTGTCATTGATCTTCGCGCTGATCCTGGTGAGCCAAGGTGTCGTTCAAACATTCGCGCCTGCCATGAGCGTGCTGACGATGGAAGGTGCAAGCCAAACAATTCCTCTCGGTCCAGCCGCCTCTCAAGTCGCGATTAAGATGCTCGGAACGAATGGGGGTGGTTTTTTCAATGCGAACGCTGCACATCCGTTTGAAAATCCAACCGCACTCTCGAATTTCCTTCAGATGGTCTCGATTTTTGCGATCGGCGCTGGACTGACTTACACCTATGGAACGATCGCGCGCGCGCGTAAACATGGCTGGATCCTGTTCGGTGTCATGATGGTTTTGTTCATCACACTCACATCGCTTTCGCTCGTATCGGAGTATTCGTCTAATCCGATTCTTGGAATGAGCGCACTGATGGAAGGAAAGGAAACCCGTTTTGGGGTCATGAACAGCGTGCTTTTCTCGAGTGTGACGACTTCAGCCTCTTGCGGAGCGGTCAACGCCATGCACTCCTCACTCTCGCCGCTCTCGGGCGGCATTGCGATGCTCAATATGATGCTCGGAGAGATCGTGATCGGGGGCGTGGGTGCTGGATTCTACGGGATGATGCTTTTTGTGCTGCTGACGGTGTTCATCTCCGGTTTGATGGTCGGCCGAACGCCGGAATACCAAGGTAAGAAAGTCGAGGCACGTGAGATGATGCTCGTGATCCTGGCCGTGATCGCTCCTTGTGCGACGATCTTGCTGGGTACCGCGATCGCCGCGATCGCGCCGGCCGGGCTTGCGGGACTAGCGTCCAAAGGTCCTCATGGTTTCTCGGAGATCCTCTATGCGTTCACCTCAGCCGCCGCCAACAACGGCAGCGCGTTTGCGGGTCTCAGTGCCAATACGCCGTTCTATAATTTGATGCTATCGGTGGCGATGATCGTCGGCCGATTCGCGATCATTGTTCCGATCTTGGCGGTTGCCGGTGGACTCGCGGCTAAAAAAGTTTCGCCACCGTCTTCGGGTACGTTCCAAGTCGATACGAGTATTTTTGCGGCCCTGTTAATCGCCGTGATTTTGATCGTGGGTGCTCTGACGTTCTTACCTGCGCTCTCGCTTGGGCCGGTGATTGAACACTTGATGATGATTCGCGGCCAAGCGTTTTAATTGGGAGAAATTTATGACAACCGAAACAAACAAGTCTTCGTGGTTGAATCGAGAACTGATTTTCCCGGCGATGCGCGATGCACTCCTAAAACTGGATCCTCGTGTCCAAGCCAAAAATCCAGTGATGTTCGTGACCGAGATCGGAGCGTTGTTGACAACGTTCTATGTGATCTTTGGTATTGGATCTGGTTCAAAAATGTTTGAATTGCAAATCGCGGTCTGGCTCTGGTTTACGGTCATCTTCGCGAATTTCGCCGAGGCACTCGCCGAAGGGCGAGGCAAGGCGCAAGCCGCGAGCCTAAAAAAATCTAGGACGACGACTCGCGCGCGCAGGGTTTCAGGCGCCGGAGAAGAAACGGTGTCCGCCGTCGAACTGCGCAAAGGCGACCGAGTGATCTGCGAGGCCGGGGACCTCATTCCTGGAGATGGAGAAGTGGTCGAAGGCGTCGCGAGCGTGGATGAATCCGCGATTACAGGTGAATCCGCTCCCGTGATCCGCGAATCCGGCGGGGATCGAAGCGCGGTTACCGGTGGAACACGAGTGATCAGCGACCGCGTCGTCATTCGGATCACGGCTGAACCAGGCCATAGTTTCCTCGACCGAATGATCGCGCTCGTGGAGGGCGCTAAACGGCAGAAAACTCCAAACGAGATCGCGCTCAGCATCGTGCTCTCGGGGCTTACGATCATTTTCATGCTCGCGGTGATGAGCTTAAAACCATTTGCGGACTATAGCGCGGCGGCAGCAGGTCAGGATATGTCTGCGATCATCACGGTGCCCGTTTTGGTGGCGCTTCTTGTTTGCCTGATCCCCACGACGATCGGAGGTTTGCTCAGTGCCATTGGAATCAGTGGAATGGATCGCCTGATTCGTCGGAACGTGATTGCGATGAGTGGTCGCGCGGTCGAAGCGGCCGGTGACGTCGATGTGCTTCTCCTCGATAAAACGGGAACGATCACGCTCGGTAATCGTATGGCCTCGGCATTTCTACCGGTTCAAGGTGTGGCGATTGAACGCCTGGCGCAGGCCGCGCAGTTGGCATCGCTTGCCGATGAAACGCCAGAAGGTCGCTCGGTCGTGGTTTTGGCTAAGGAACAGTATGCACTGCGCGCCGAAACCTTGCAGCCTCACCAAGTGAAATTCGTTCCGTTTTCGGCGACGACTCGCATGAGCGGAATAGATTTTTTGTCGGAAGATCGATCGATTCGCAAAGGCTCAGGCGACGCGATCCAGAGCTACGCTCAGTCGATGGGTGGAAAAATTCCGAGTGATTTGGCAGGCATCATCGAAGGCGTCTCCAAAAAAGGCGGCACCCCGCTCGTCGTGATCGACGGCAAGTCTATTTTGGGTGTGATTCAACTCAAGGACGTCGTCAAAGGCGGGATCAAAGAACGGTTCGCCGAACTGAGAAAAATGGGAATTCGCACGGTCATGATTACGGGCGACAACCCACTCACTGCAGCCGCGATCGCGGCCGAAGCGGGGGTCGACGATTTCATGGCTCAAGCCACTCCCGAAGACAAACTCAAACGCATTCGCCAAGAGCAGGAGAGTGGTCACTTGGTCGCCATGACGGGTGACGGCACCAACGATGCGCCTGCGCTCGCGCAGTCCGACGTCGGAGTAGCGATGAACACGGGCACCCAAGCCGCTCGCGAAGCCGGCAATATGGTGGATTTAGACTCAAATCCCACGAAACTGATCGAGATCGTCGAGATCGGTAAGCAGCTCCTGATGACCCGGGGGGCACTCACTACGTTCAGTATTGCGAACGACGTCGCCAAATATTTCGCGATACTTCCGGCGCTCTTCAGTACGCTCTACATTTTACAGGGGCAAAAAACGGGTCCACTGAGTGTCCTGAACGTGATGCGACTAGACTCTCCAGAAAGTGCGATTTTGAGTGCGGTCATTTTCAACGCGCTTGTGATCGTTGCTTTGATTCCGCTTGCGCTCAAGGGCGTGCCCTACCGTGCGGAAGGAGCGAGTCGCGTGCTTCAGAGAAACTTACTGGTTTACGGCTTGGGCGGGATCGTCGTCCCGTTCGTCGGTATCAAGGCAATTGATCTTTTGGTCACGTTCTTAGGCTTAGTTTAAAGGAGACTGCAGATGAACCATTCAAAAATTGCACTCAAGTTGTTCTTTTTCTTTACGATCTTACTCGGAGTCGCTTATCCGCTTGCAGTCACGGGACTCGCCCAAGCATTGTTTAGAGATCCCGCAAACGGTTCCAGGATCACTGTGAACGGAAAAACGATCGGATCTCGCCTCATCGCGCAGAAATTCGAAAAGCCGGGATACTTCTGGCCGCGACCTTCGGCGATCGATTACCAGCCGTTGCCGTCCGCGGGTTCCAATCTCAGTGTCGCGTCGATCGCTCTTCAAAAACTGGTCAACGAACGGAGAGAACGCCTGATTCAAGCGCATGGCTCGCAAGCAGGGGAACCTCCCCAGGACCTACTATTCGCATCGGCCAGCGGAATGGATCCCGAAATCAGTGTCGCGGCTACTCGCTATCAGATCAGGCGCGTAGCTGAGGCCCGAGGCATCGAGATCGCTCAGGTCGAAGCGGTCGTCGATCAGGTCGCACAACCTCGCCAATGGGGTGTTTTTGGGGAACCCACGGTGAACGTGCTCGAGTTGAATCAACGACTCGACCAAGTTTCCACTCGATGAACCTCGTGACCGAAAACGGAAATTTGTGATTCAATAGGGCGAGAGGTAGAGATGGAGAGCGATCATCGGCCGAACCCAGACGCGATCCTTGAGCGGATCCGAAACGAAGAAGTAAAAAGCAGTCGCGGTCAGTTGCGCGTGTTTTTTGGAATGTGTCCGGGTGTGGGTAAGACTTACGCGATGCTTAAATCCGCAGCGACCAAGCGTCAGGCCGGTGCACGAGTCGTCGTAGGCATTGTAGAAACCCATGGACGGGCTGATACCGAGGCCGCGCTCGCAGGTTTTGAGATCATTCCGCGGCGGGCGTGGGTCACTGGTACGAGCCAACTCGGAGAAATGGATCTCGATCGAATCCTCGAATTGAAACCTGAACTCGTACTCGTGGATGAACTGGCGCATACGAACGCACCCGGAAGCCGACATCCTAAACGCTATCAGGATGTACAAGAAATCCTGAATGCAGGGATTCACGTCTACACGACTCTCAACGTCCAGCATTTGGAGAGTCGCGCGGATCTCGTCTATCAAATTTCTGGAGTTCCGGTTCGTGAAACGGTTCCGGATCGATTCTTAGAACAGGCATCGGCCATCGAACTGATCGATCTGCCGCCTGAGGAGCTCCTCGGACGGATGAAGGCGGGTAAAATCTACGCCGGTGAACGAGCAGATCGTGCTCAAGAAAACTTTTTCAAACTCGAGAAAATCACGGCGCTACGAGAGCTGGCACTTCGTTTCACAGCGGAGCGTGTAGACGCAGACCTTCTGGAGCGGATGCAGTCGGGCGGAATCGCGGGTCCTTGGAATGCAGGGGAGCGTTTGCTCGTGGCAGTCAGTTACAGCCCGTCTTCGGCTCGTCTGATCCGAAGTACGAGACGAATGGCTCAGCTTTTAGGCGCGCCCTGGATCGCGCTCTATGTGGAGTCGGAGGCCAAGCTCGAGTCAGCCGATCATGAGATGCTCATGAAGAATTTGAACCTTGCGCGTGAATTAGGCGCCGAGGTGATGACGACTCGAGAGCGCTCCATTTCAAAAGCACTCCGTCGCGTGGCATCCGAGCGAAACGTAACTCAGATTGTGATGGGACGGCCCGATCGCCGGATGTTCCGGGACCTTTTCTCGGGCGGCAATCTTTTGGACTTGCTCACCCAAGAGACAAGCGAAGTCGACATCCACGTAATCCGACAGAAACGAAAACCCATCTATCGCGGGTTTCATTTGGCTTGGCCGGACTGGACCTCGCCCTTCTTAAGCTACTTAAAAACGTTCCTCTACTTGGTGGCCTGTGGTTTCGTTTACTACGTATTTCGACATTTTACGAATTACCAGACCATCGGGTTTTTGCTGCTGCTTGCTTTGCTGCCGGTCGCGTTTTTGGCGGGACTCGGGCCGATCTTGTTTGGCGCAGCCCTGAGTGCGTTGATTTGGAACTATTTTTTCATTCCTCCGACGTTGACGTTTGCAATATCGGAGTTCGAAGACGTCATGATGATCGTGGCGTATTTTGCGGTCGCATTGACTGCGGGGCTCCTGGCATCTCGGATTCGTCGGCAGGAGGCGGATCTTGCGCTTCGGGAGAAACGAGCGAATTTGCTCTATCGATTGATCCAGAAGATCGCCGATGTTCGAACCGAACGCGAGATCGCGGAAATGGGTTCCCAAGGCATCCAAGAAGTATTGCCTTGCCGAGCGGTCGTCTTGGGCGTTTCGCAAAAAAAACTTTCGCCCACGCCAATCGGCGGTGGCGATCCGCTTGACGACAAAGAT
This sequence comes from Pseudomonadota bacterium, assembly GCA_027485695.1. Lineage (GTDB taxonomy): Bacteria > Bdellovibrionota > UBA1018 > UBA1018 > UBA1018 > JAIXQO01. The sequence continues at coordinate 214,097 of JAIXQO010000002.1, read as the reverse complement.
TTCGCCGTTGCCGTTTGGTCGTTCGAACAAGGCAAGCGAGCAGGCTGGAAGACGGATACGCTCGTATCGGCCAAGTGTCTCTGTGTACCGCTTCCGGGGCGATCGGGTGGCTTAGGCGCACTCGTTCTTTTTCCTGATGATTTGCAGCGTTCCTTGTCGGTCGAGCAAGAGAATTTGATCGACACCATTGCGGGGCACTTGGCGACCGCGCTTGAACGTGAGCAATTCGAATCCGCGTCTCGCAAGAACGAAATTTATGAACGCTCGGAGAAACTCCACCAAGCACTGTTGAATTCGGTTTCACATGAGCTCAGGACGCCGCTGACGACCCTGGTCGGTGCATCGAGTTTGTTGTCGAAACCGGGTACGGAGAGTGACCACCGACAAGCGTTGTTGAACGATATTCGACAAGCGTCCGCACGCCTTCACCACACGATTGAAAACCTGCTCGATATGTCCCGCATTTCGGCGGGGGCACTCGTGTTGAAGCGAGAGTTTTTTGATCTCGGCGATTTCGCCCGCTCGGTGGTCAATCGGTACAGTGACACGTTCGGAGATCGAAAAATCGAGTGGGTCGTCCCGGATTCCGGTCGCGAGCTTTACTTGCGAGCGGACGAAAAACTACTCGAACACGCGTTCTTAAATTTGCTCGTGAACGCGCACCGTTATTCACCGCCAGACGAGCCGATTCAAGTTCGATTGGAGGAGGAGGGGGCTCGTTTGCGACTCTGCGTTCGGGATTTTGGTCCGGGAGTTCCCGACACTGAACTCAAGAAGATCTTCGAGCCTTTTCACCGAGTTCATCCTTCGGCGGATTCCGGTGGGGTTGGTCTGGGACTCTCCATCGTCAAATCCATCGTCGAAGCGCACGACGGCAGCGTCCAGGCCGCGAACCGAAATCCTGGAGCCGAGTTCACTCTGGAGTTCGCATCCGAAACGCTTCCGCCCGAGGTTTTGCGATGAGTCCGGAATCACCACTGATTAAGCGCCGTTGCCTGATTATAGAAGACGAAGCGTCGGTCGCACGATTCTTAGAGATTTCGCTTCGTGAGCAAGGTTTTGACATCCGAATCGCGGAAACCGCCGCGATGGGGCATCAAGCGGCCATCGAGTTTCGTCCTGAACTGGTGATCTTGGACTTGGGGCTGCCGGATCGTGATGGAGCCGATCTGCTTCTCGATTTACGCAAATGGATGACCGTGCCGATTCTCGTGCTGACGGCCCGTGAGACGGACGAGGACAAGGTTCGCGCCCTCGATCGAGGGGCGGACGACTATTTGACCAAGCCATTTAGTCTTGCAGAGCTCCAGGCGAGAATTCGGGTGGCGCTTCGCCATGCGGATCGAATTGATGCAGTCACCACCGTTTATCGCACGGGAGAGTGGGAGATGGATTTTTCTGCACACACGATCAAGTTTCGGGGAGCATTGCTCAAGCTCACCTCAACCGAATACGATATTCTTAAGGTTCTCGTTCGATCGACGGGTAAGGTGGTCACCCATCGCGTGCTCTTGAAAGAGATCTGGGGTCCAAATTCCGTTGAGCACACTCAGTATCTTCGAGTCTACGTCGGTCAGCTCCGCAAGAAACTGCGTACGCTGGATTCGGCGTCTGAGTTTATTCAGACGGAGCCCGGCGTGGGTTATCGCTGGATGGGCGTTTCTTAGGTCCTGGGAAAAACGCGTTCGTTGTTCGTTGGTACTCTCGGTAGAGATCACCTTTGGACTTGAGGCTCTGTTTTTCGGCATAGGGAACGCCGGTTACTTTTAAGAGCAGTATCCAAATCACCGCAACCGAGATCCACGCGTAGATCCCATTCGGGGAGGGGAGTGCGAAAATCCCTAAGCCCAACCAAATCATCGCCTCGAAAAAATAGTTCGGATGGCGTGAATAGTTCCAGAGTCCCACTTGGCAGACCTGGCCACGGTTATCGGGATTGCGAACGAACCGTTTCAGTTGTTGATCGGCGATGGACTCTCCGATCCAACCGATCAGGAAAACCGCGACGCCCAGAAACTCCAGCGGATGCGCGATCTCTTCTGCGTTGGCGGAGATGATCAGTGCGGGGAGAAGGAGGATCGGAATCGATACTGCTTGCATCTGGTAGAACAAGAAGAACCGAAAGGCCACTCGGTTCCCATATTCACGACGGAGCTCCTGGTAGCGTGTGTCTTCTTTTTCAAGATGGCCGAAAATACGCGTGGTGAGATGAATGCCCAGCCTCAAAGACCACACGAGGACGCAGGTTGCGATCACCAAGCGTCGCAGCGGGTGACCTGCCGACAGTGCTGCGATGACCGGAGCTAGTATGGCGAACGAGAGCGACCAGACTGCGTCCACAATGCTGTAGTTATCGAGACGCCGGGCCGACCACCAACTGAACCCCATGAGCAGCGAGCAGAAGATCAGCGCGGCGAGTGCGAGTGATGTCATGCTCATGCGGTTTTTTTCCGGAGCAGATCCTCAAGCGAAGAGCCCGTCGGGAGTGCTCGGATTGCGAGCAGTAGGTAAGAACTCATCGCGATCGTTCCGAACGATAGTACGGCGACCAGCCAAAAAAAGCGAGCAACTGCCGAGTTCTCTCGGTAGAAGACCCAGAGGTAGAAAAACAGAAACCCGAAATAGGCGTCCATGAGCGTCGCTACACCCCACTTGTCTTGGAAGAGGTAGCGAAAACCGTCGATCACGCTGCTGTCTAAACTCGCTAAGGTCGTCGCGATGATCATTGAGACAAGAACGAATGAACAAAATGCTTTTGTAAAACTCATGATGAAACCTTCCCCCCAGCGAGCAAGGCTTTTTTCAAGCTCTTGGTCGGTGGATTTTGGCCGAAGAAGATCTTCAGGAACGCATCACGGAACTTTGTGCCCGGGATGGAACCTTTGAGTTCTCCATTGATGTAAAACGCGGTGCCGTCCTCGTTCAGGTCGAATCGGTGAATGTCGTTTTTCTCGATCGCTTTTTGCCAGCTATTGAGGAGCTTGAGTCCTTCGGCATAGACGGATTCTTCCATGCCGGAACTCTCTTTGAATTGATAGACCCAGGCTTCTTTGGTTTCTTCGAGTGAAAACGCGCGGACGTAGCGGATCTCCAAGCGTTTCGGAAACGCAGATGACCAGACCTCGCTATCACTCGTGATCGGGACGGGGTTGTAAAATGCGGCATCGTACACGCGGATCGAAAAAAGCGTCGCCGTTCGTTCCCCGAGTCCGTTGAGGAGAAGTGTCTTTCCTTTTAAGGACAGTTGATCCGTACCGAAGGTCTCGGCCCCGGCTGGACTCGCCAAGAAGATCGCGCTCAGGGTGAATAGGAGTCTCGTCGTGTTTTTCATAGGCTTATGCTTTCTTCACGAAACGGAGGTGGGTGACGCCCCATTCTCGGCCTTGGTCGTAGCCGAATAGTTCACTGCAGGCCATGAAGAATATTCTCCATTTGTTGAACCAGATCTCGGCGTCTTTTTCGCCGTACGTCTTGCGAAACGCATCCAAAATAGCCGTTCGATTGCGGTCTTGATTCTCCAACCAGTGGTCGGCTGTCTTGGCGTAGTGAGTGCCATCCCATTGCCAGAGGCGTTCGATACCGAGGTGTTTCTGGAAATGCAGGAGCAGCGTGTGCGAAGGCATCTGCCCGCCCGAGAAGAAATTCCGTCCCATCCAGTTGCTCTCTCCCTCGATTTCAAAAGGATAAGCGTACTGTCGATGCGTGAAAATATGCACGAATAGTTTGCCCTCAGGCTTGAGCCATCGCGAGACACGTTCCAGGAGAATCTCGTAGTTCTTGAAATGCTCGAACATCTCGACGCTCACGACCCGGTCAAAAAGATCGGTTCCGAGGTCAATGTCTTGCGCTAGATTGTGCGTGATGATCTCGACGTTCTTAAGTCCCTCTTGTTCGGCTTTTTTCAGAATGTACTGACGCTGGGTTGCGGAGTTTGAAATCGCGGTGATCTGTGCGGTCGGAAAACGTCTGGCCATGGTCAGGGTAAGCGAGCCCCAGCCGCAGCCGAGTTCTAGGATCTTCTGTCCGGGCGCGAGCTCCGCTCGTTCGCAGGTGATTGCGAGCGCTTCGTCCTCGGCTTGGTCAAGCGTCTGCCCGGGGCGCGAGTAATAGCAGGAGCTGTATTTGAGATTCTTGCCGAGAGCGGCGACGTAGAACTCGCTCGGAACTTCGTAGTGTTGCGTGTTCGCTTCGCGCGTATGGATCGCGAGCGGCCCCTTGCGGAGCGATTCGACATAATGTTCTAGGTCTCGAGCTTCTTCCTCGAGTGTGGTTTTTTGGAGCGATTTCAGGCGATCGGCGCAGAGTTTCCGGATTCCGGCTCTGAGAATCGCGTCGGGCACGAGCCCGCGTTCGGCTACTCCAATCGCGGCGCCGGTGATCTTCTCGAGTGAACTCAGGAACGGGGTCGTCGTGGAAGTGCTCATGAGTGAATTCCTTTTTGGGATGCGTGTTTTGCTTTTGAGAAGATGATCTGATCAACCGTGATGCTTTTCTCGAGGAATCCGCCTTCGCAATAGGCGAAATAGAACTGCCAGAGGCGGTAGAGCGAGGCCGGGTATCCGAGTTCAGCGATGCGATCGCGGTTTTGCGAAAGGTTTTTCGACCAGAGCGCGAGGGTCCTTGCATAGTGCTCGCCGAAATCATCGATGCGCTCGACGAGGAACTCGGTTTTTTTCTGGGTCGACTGCAGGATTCGGTTCAGCGAAGGAATCGCGGACCCCGGAAAGATATGCGCCTGGATGAAGTCGACGCTCTTGCGAGCTTGCTCGAAATACTGGTCCCGAATCAAAATGGATTGCAGGCCCATCATTCCACCCGGCTTGAGTAATCGGGAGCAGGTCTCGAAATAGGTATCGAGGAATTCGATCCCGACCGCTTCGATCATCTCGATCGAAACAAGCTTATCGTACTGGCCCGTGAGGGTGCGGTAATCTTGTTTTACGACGGTGATCTGATGTTCGAGCCCTTCTTTTCGGACCCGTTCGATCGCGAGTTCGTACTGTCGTTCAGAAATAGTCGTGGTGGTGATGCGGCAGCCATATTTTTTAGCTGCGTGAATAGCGAACCCGCCCCAGCCCGTGCCGATCTCGAGCAGATGGTCGGTTGGTCTTAGGTCCAAATTTCGGCAAAGACGGTCGTTTTTCTCAATTTGCGCGTCTTGGAGCGAGGTTTCGGAGTCTTTGAAGTACGCGGCGGAATACATCCAAGTTTCGTCGAGAAACAGGGCGAAAAAATCATTACCGAGATCATAGTGAGCTCCGATGTTTTTGCGAGCTTGATCCAAGCGGTTGGAGCGGAATCGATGGAGTGATTTTGCGATCGGACTCAAAACCCGAGCGAGCCCCGAGTCCAGGCCGTTCATGGTTTCACGGTTCCTGACGAACAAGCGGATCAGGCCCGTCAGTGAGCTACAGTCCCAGTCGCCGTCCCAGTAACTTTCGCCGGCACCAATGGTTCCGCCCAGGAGCATTCTCGAGTACGCACGCGTACGATGCAGGTTCACCGTGATCTCAGGCCCGTTGCCATCGCCGAGGCGAACTTCGCCGTGTGAATCGCAGATTCGAATCGTTCCGCCTTGGATGGACCCCAATTTCTGGGCAAGGACCCGGCGGGCCCAAACGTCGATTTTTCTATCATCAGTTAGCAGACGGGAGGTGCGAGGGAGTTCTAAAACCGATCTCATGAATGATTCTCCTGGTGATCCTGATTTTTTTTGGGAGGACCGGGATGGGGGTAAAAAGGCGTTTTTCTGATCCACAAAATAGCGGCGTGCAGATAGATCAGAAGAGCCGTTTTGAAGGTCATCCACGGCTGCCGGATGAGCGCTCCAAAAACACTGGTTCGATTCCAAGGTTCGAGTCGGAGCGATAGCGTCGCATCGAAGTGTTTCTTGCGATCGTTGGTCGCCAAATTATCCATATGGACTTGGATGGATTCACCGGGGAGCGAGAACCCCCAGGAATAACGATAGTTCATGTCCAAGAACGGCGACACGTGGAAAACTTTATCAAACTCGTGGATCTGACGGGATCGCAGATCCAGCACGTAGGCATGGCGCTCTGACCAAGGAGTATTGGTGATTTCTGAGAGAACGGCCTGTAAGCGCTCCTCTGGGTCGAAAAAATAGTAGAAACTCACGGGATTGAAACCGTAGCCCCAATAAGAGAGTTGCGTCAGGACTCGAATGGGCCCCTGCGGTTTGAAACCGAGTTCTTTTTCCACGCGGTTGCGAAGCGCGTCTTCGAGAGTTTGGCCCTCGTCTCCTCGATAGAGGATTTTTGATTGGAATGAAACGACGGCTGCGCGGTCATGCGCGAAAAACGGCGGAAAGCGGAACAGGCGGTCCACTTCCGAGAGGTCGACGTAAAAATAAGTGACCGAATGCTCGAACGATCGCGCGAATGGATGGAATCTCCGGTGGCGAACACGACCACGCGCGACTCGACTTTTGATCTCGGCGCTCATGCAAGCGCCTCGGCGGCGCGTAGGCCGCTTTTTACACCGTCTTCATGGAAACCGTATCCCCAATATGCGCCCGCAAAAAGGGTTCGAGTTTGCCGATTGCTGATTTCATCGACTCGTTTTTGTGCCGCAACCGCCTCGGCGCTGAAAACCGGATGGTCGTAGACGAATTGGCCGAGAATGGTCTTGGGATCGATACGCTCGTCAATATTGAGCGAGACGAGGAATGTTTCGGGAGAGGAAAACCCTTGAAGAATGTTCATGTGATAGGTCAGGGCCACTCGCTCGGAGTCTTTTGCCGAGAGGTGATAGTTCCAAGCCGCCCAAGTTTTTTTGTTTCGCGGCAGAACCGACGTATCCGTGTGGAGCACCACCGAGTTCGGTTGATAGCGAATAGCTCCCAAAAGTTCACGCTCTTGGCTCGATGGATCCTCTAACATTCGCAGGCTCTGGTCGGAGTGGCAGGCCAGTACGACGTAATCGAATCGCTCGGTTCTGGGGGTCGCTCCGCCCAATCGAATCTCGACTGAATCCCCATTTCTGCGAATGCCTTGTACGGGAGTGCCCAGTCGAATGTTTTCTTTAAAGCCTCGGACCATCGGTTCGATGTAACTACGCGAGCCACCTTGAATGACTCGCCATTTTGGACGATCGTCCACTGAGAGCATCCCGTGATTCTTGAAAAACTGCACGAAGAAGCGAATGGGGAACGCTTCCATTTGGGCGTAACTGGCCGACCAGATGGCGGCACCCATGGCGAATATGTAGTTTTCTGCGAAGTAACGGGAGTAGTTTTTCTGCGAGAGGTATTGTCCCAGCGTGTACCCTTCGAAACCGTCGAGGGTTTCCAGGGACTCGCGATTGAATCGAAGGATCTCGGTCAGCATTCTGTAAAATTTCAGATTGAGTAGATTGCGTCTTTGGGCAAAGAGTCGGTCCAGGTCCGCGCCATTGTATTCAAGTCCGTTTTTCTCTGAACGGACGCTGAAACTCATGGAGGATTCCTTCCAGGGAATTTCGAGCTCGTTCATGATTCGAATGAACTGCGGATAAGTCCAATCATTGAATACGATGAACCCGGTGTCGATCGCGTAGCGTCCCGATGGCACGCTCACGTCCACAGTGGCCGTGTGTCCACCCAGGCGAGGGGCAGCTTCAATCAAATGGACATCGTGTCCGCGCTGATGAAGCGTGTACGCCGATACTAGTCCAGAAATTCCACTACCGATTATCGCGATTCGACTCATTGGAGGAGATTACGAATGCGAGAGGTCAAAAGTTACCTCACCAGCGCAAAAACTTTTTTGCCAACCCATAACCGATCAACGAAAGGATCGACAGCGGAACCGCATGCCAGAGCAGTACGTGTAGGGAGTTTTCATTGGCGCAGGCGAACTGAACAATGCTGGTACTGAACGCTCCCGTCGATAGTGCAAGCATCCATCCGGTTTCTCCCGGGCGGGTCGAGGCGATCTTCCTGAGGTAGCCTAAAACGACGCCAAAATGGATGAGTCCGGACACAACGATGACCATCCCGCAGCCACCGTTCAGGTAGTTTCGTTCGCGGTACCACTCAAATCCAAGATTTTGGGTGGGGAACTGAAATGCGACCCAGGCCAAAAGTAGGCCGATCGTTGCCAATATCAGGCGGTATTCCCAGCGATTGCTGATGCGTTCCTCAGGATAGGCGCTGAGGAGTGCGAGTCTGGCGGTGAGCACGGTCAAGCCGAACCAGCTCAAAGTCAGAAACGAAAAATCCGGATCAGCGAATCGCTCATTTAAATCAGGCCTGACCGGCAGCAGCCAGAGGGAGAGGAGTACGATGAGGAATGAGCCTGCGATCCAAAAAAGGAGTGGGACACGCAGTCCATCCGATGGTTCGAGAGGGTTTTTCTTCGCGTCTTGGCTCAGAGTCTGGATGAGTTCTGAGGTTTTCATGCATCTCCTTTTTTGCCAGCTTGTTGCTTAAAAAGTTTTTGGACCGCGCGGTGCACAGTCACTTTAACCGATGAGAGCGACATTTCCAGTCGTTCAGCGATTTCTTGGAGTGGAAGTTCTTCGAGTTTCGCAAGCGTCAGTACTTGTCGCTGTTGAGGGGTGAGGATCTCCATGAGTTCCAGAAGTTCCTCGTGTTTTTCCGTTTCAAGACGTCTTTGATTTTCTTCCTCGTGACGCTCCAAAGACACGGCATTGTCTAGGCGGTCCATTTCCGCGCCGTCTTCGTCCGCGAAAAAACGGATCGTTTGCGGGCGTGCTTTCATCATCCGAAGGTAATCGATCGTACGATAGCGCGCGATCGCCTGCACCCAGGGAAGGATCGGGTGATCCGTCCGGTAAGTGTGGCGTTTCGTGTGAATCGCGATCAAAACATCTTGCACCAAATCCTCCAAAATCTCCTCGCCTCGGGCCGAGGTAACTGGCAGCCTTCCTCGAAGGAAACGTCGGACAAACCCTCCGATTTCTTTCAGGAATCGACTGTAGGACTCCTCGTTACCGGAGGCGCCCTCGTGAAACCATTGACGCAGCTCTGCGTCACCCGGAAGTGGGGACGAGGAAATGACGGCAGGTTCCTGAGGAGGGGTACGTTTCATAGGTGCCAAAGGTTACGGGTGGTGCTGACCTGGGTCAGTTTACCCGAAGATCTGGTCAGAGGTAGGGTCTTTTTTGTGCTCCGAGACGACGCGTCGTAGGATTCCTGAGTTTGGAGTCGAATACCGGCGGCGCCCAGAGTAGACTCACATCCTGCCCATGGATCGGTCACCCTACGAAAATCTCCTACAATCAGCGTTTCGCCTACCTGCATTTCGCGTGGGTCAGCGCGAGATCATTGATGCCATCTTGGGCGGTCAAGACGTGATGGCGGTTCTCCCGACCGGCGGGGGCAAGTCGCTGTGTTTTCAGTTTCCCGCCGTCTACTCGAATAAACTCGTAGTCGTGATTTCTCCCCTGATCGCGCTGATGAAAGATCAAGTGATGAATCTTCGTGCTCGGGGTATTCAGGCGGGTGCGATTCATTCCGGTCAACCGGAGCAAGAGAAACGCGAAATATTCAAGACGATACAAGCGGGCGGGCCCTACGTGCTTTATCTTTCGCCGGAGCGCGCCCAAAAAGATGGTTTCCGGAACTGGATCCGAGACCGCGATGTCGCGCTTTTCGCCATCGACGAGGCACACTGCGTTTCGCAGTGGGGACATGATTTTCGCGCCGAGTATTCTCAGTTGAATGCGCTCAAAGAAATTCGTCCGGACGTTCCGGTCCTTGCGCTCACGGCGTCTGCGACACCGACCGTGCTTAAGGATATCGCGCTTCAGCTCGGACTCTCGAAACCGGCGCGCATGGTTCACGGGTTTTATCGCCCGAATCTCTACTACCAGGTCGAGTTCTGCGAAGACGAAGAAGAGAAACGGACGCTTCTGGAATCAGCGATTTCGGCGACACCTTCTGGACGGATCATCGTTTACTGCGGGACCCGCAAAATCACCGAAGAGGTCGCGGGCCGCCTTCAATCGACTCATGAGGGTGTCGGTTTCTATCACGCGGGCATGACCCCCAATGAGCGGACGCAGATGCAGTCTGATTATGCTCAAGGCAAGCTTCGGATCTTGGTTGCGACAAACGCGTTTGGCATGGGCATCGACCAACCGGACGTACGCTTGGTCGTGCACTATCAGATGCCGGCCAATATCGATGCGCTCTATCAGGAGATGGGACGAGCGGGGCGGGATGGCGATCCTTCGACTTGCCTGATGCTTTATTCGAAAAAAGACAAAGGTCTCCAGTCGTTTTTCATTCAGAGCAGCGAAGCACCGAAGGAAATCAAGGACGCACGCTGGAAAAACCTGGAAGCACTCGTTTTTTATTCCGAAGGCGGAGAGTGCCGGCATTCTGAAATCCTGACCTACTACAAAGATTCCCAGCGAATCGAATCCTGCGGACATTGCGATACTTGCGATCCAGCGTCGCCTCGCAAAGTTCAACGCCCGATGAAGCGGGTGGATCTGTCGAAACAAGCGCAGCTCAAACGGAGTCGGACGCCCACCAAGAAATCTGTGGTCACGGACGAGCAGCTCAATCCCGCACAAGAAAAACGTTTTATCGCGCTCAAATCGTGGCGTAAACGCAAGGCAACCGAGCTCGATCTACCGGCGTTCGTGGTATTTGGTGACCAAACGCTCCGGCAACTGGCCATCAAGAATCCGAGGACCGTCGAGGATCTCAAAGGTGTTTACGGGGTCGGCGAAGCGAAACTCGAGCGTTACGGTTGGGATCTGGTCGCTGAATTGGGCTCCGTCGGCTGATAGCGATAGACAGTCGGCCGAAGTGTTCGCGTGAAAACCTCAGCAGGGCTGTTCTTCGAACGGCGGTGCGTTCACAACTTTTCGTACGAAATTGGCAGGAAATTTGACCCGTTCTGGTCCTTCGACCACGCGCGGGTCGAAGTGAGTTCCCAATCGATCATGAAAATGGAGGAGTGCGTATTTTCGATAGTCTTCGGCTTCGGCCTCGGATGGCGCTTCAAATCGAAATACTTCGGGACCCATGCGGAATTCGTAGACGACTTTGTCTTGTTCCATCTGGCCTCCCGTATTTGGTTTGACGTCAACCATGAGTGGTCACGGAGAGCGGGGAGTTTCTCCCGCCTGTACTTTTAGATATGCCTAAAACATGCCAAGTGAGTTTGCTTTTTCATATCGAGAATCCCCAGTTTTCATGGTCGAATGAGTCATGATTGAGATTCTCGACCGCGACCAGTTCTATTCCCGCATCTTTGACCCCACCAAGAGCGAAGAGTGGGAATTTCTGGGCTCGCGTCCGGCTCTCGTGAATCTTTTCGCCGACTGGTGCGGTCCATGTAAGGTTTTTGCGCCCGTCTTAGAACGAATGTCCCAGGAGTTCGAAGGCAAGATCGACGTGTTCAAGGTCAACATCGACCACGCGCCGGAGATTCCGGAACTATTCGGGGTCAAAGGCGTTCCGACCACGCTCTTCATCGCCGGCCCGACCGAACCTGCCGTCGTCAGTGGAGTGATGAACGCCGATGAACTCCGACACACGATCCGCGAATTCATGCACGTTCGCTAAACGTTATTTTTCTGGAAACGGGACGAAGCCGGTTTCTCCCGGGATTTTCGGAAATCGCTGTGCTTTCCAGTCATCGCGCGCTTGATCGAGTCGTTCTTTGGAAGAGGAAACGAAATTCCATGAAATGAATCTCGGCCCGTCCAAGGCTTCTCCACCGAGGAGCATGCCGAGAGATTTTTTTGTGGCGGAGATCTCGATGGATGCGCCGGTCTTGAGCACGACGAGTTTTGGTGCGGCGATCGTTTCTCCGTCGATGCGAACTTCGCCTTGGGCGAGGTAGAATGCGGCTTCTTGCCCACAGGCATCAAAAACGAGTTGTTGTTCCGGTGAGAACTCGGTCGAAAGATAGAAAAGTGGCGAGTGTGTTTTTACGGGTGACGAGAACTCCCACGCAGAGCCCGCGATCAGTTGAATGCGCACCCCGTTTTTTTCGAATACCGGAAGTTCGGATTTCGCGTAGTGGGCGAAACTCGGCTCTGTCTCCTCGAGCGCTTGCGGTAGTGCCACCCAAGCCTGAATTCCGTAAACGCGGGAGTGACCGCTCTCGGTCTTCCTGAACCGTTCGGAATGCACGATCCCACGACCGGCTGTCATCCAGTTCACTTCGCCCGGCAAAATGGATTGATACGTACCCAAGCTGTCCCGGTGAATGAGTTCGCCTTCGAACAAGTACGTCACCGTTGAAAGGCCGATGTGCGGATGAGGGAGGACGTCGGCCGAACCGTCGGTTGAAACCGTCATAGGCCCCATTTCATCCAGGAAAATGAATGGCCCCACCATACGTCGTGCGCGGAACGGGAGGATGCGTTTGACTTCGAACTCATCGCCGATCTGAGCAGTCCTAGGTTCGATGATGAGCTCGATCGTATTCACTTCGCACCTCGGAATTTTTCGACAAACGCGACGAATGAGGCGTAGTGTTTGCGCAGGAATTTTTGGGTCGATTCGTTGATGAGTTCGCCGGATTCATTGATCTGTTCATGAGCGGTTGAGATCAAGATCTCCGGACGATTCATGAACTGAATGTCGAGAGCGGCGCCGACCTGTCTCAGGTGAGGTTGCATGCGAGCGCCTCCGAGTTTCCCAGGGGATGCACTCAAGATCGCAGCCGGTTTTCCAGCAAACGGAGAGGTGTCTACACGGGATATCCAATCGATCGCGTTCTTGAGGCCACCGGGAATCGATGAATTATATTCGGGCGTGAAAAACAAAATGCCGTCGGCAGAACGAATGAGTTCGCCTTGGCGTGTGACGGATTCCGGAAATTGAGATACTTCGAGGTCTTCATTCAGGAGCGGGAAATCCGCGAAACTCACTTCTTCGATCGTCACGCCATTTGAGAGCAACGTTTGATAGAAACGAAAAATAGAGCGGTTATAAGAGTTTTTTCGAAGGCTTCCGACGATTGCGACGAGTTTCATTTTAAGTTCTCCGAGCGCTCAGGGCGCCACTTGGGTTTGAATTTCGATTTTTCCGCTGAGGACGCGGTGAACGGGGCAACGGTTGGCGATTTCGAGGAGTCGCGCTAGGTCCGTTTCGGAAAAATGATCAAGTCCACGAATCACTCGTTCGAAAACCGTTCCGCTGGCGTCTTCGCGGGTGATTTGTACTTGGACTTCGAGTTTCGAGACGTCCCAGGATTTGCGAGCCGCATACATGGTGAGAGTCATGGAGGTGCAGGCGGCCAGGCTTGCCGCCAAGAGGTCGTGAGGGGATGGCCCGGCATCCTGTCCTCCGGATTTCTCGTTGCTATCCGAGAGGATCCGGTGATTGCGGATTTGGATGTCTTGATCAACGGCGCCGGATCCGCGGCGTACGACGATAGTGCTCATAGTGGAAGTCCTCCGCGATTACGCTAAATCGAAAACCAAGAATTCAGAAGGTTCGATTGCTCGAATCTGGATTTTTTGTTCATCCACGATCGAGGCACCATCGCCGCTCGTCATGCGGACGCCATTGAGTTCGATGGTACCGCTGGCGACTTGCACCCAGCCGCCTCGTGACGGAGCAATGGAGTGCTCGACGGTTTTTCCAGCACTGAGTAGCGAACCATAGAGTGCCACGTCTTGATTGATTCGAATCGATCCTTGTCGACCGTCGCGAGAGACCAGCAGTCGGAGTTGGTCCTGTTTAGACTGGGGTTCAAAATACTTCTCCTCGTATCCAGGTGCCAATTCCTGGGCTTCGGGGAGGATCCAGATCTGAAAAAAATGAACCAGTTTTTCTTTGGATCCGTTGAACTCGCTGTGAGTGACGCCGGTGCCAGCACTCATCCGCTGAATGGTGCCGGGTTTGAGCACGGAACCATTTCCCATGCTATCGCGGTGTTCAAGTTCGCCCTCCAAGACGTAGGAAACGATCTCCATATTGTCGTGCGAATGCTTGCCGAATCCTTGAGCGGGGGCAACTCGGTCCTCGTTGATCACGAGGAGATCGCGGAATCCGTTGAATCGCGGATCACGGTAAGAGGCGAACGAAAAAGTGTGGTGGGACTTCAGCCAGCCATGATCGGCGTGGCCACGGGCTTCGGATTTTCTGAGCTGGATCATAAGTGTTCTCCTGGGGGTTTATTTGGAATGCAGTGATTCAAAGAACCTGTTGAAACCAGAATAGGACGAAATCGCGCAAGAGATTAGATGGTAAAATAGGGAATGATTATACATATGGGTGTATAATGGGGCGGCTCTCGATAATGAGGTTGCCGCACGCCTGGAGTTCCCCTATCTTAAAGAAGTTCCTTTCAGGGAGTAGTCGTCTGTAAGGTTTTAAAATGTATTTTTAAGACCTCGCAGAGATGGAATCGACAGACTGAGCCTTAGGCGCATTTGCGGAGGCTCCGGTTCCATCACCGGTCTGACCGGCTGACGAGACTGACACGATGATCAACCGTCGTGTCGTCTTGTCGAAAAGCCCTGCTTCTTCTTCCAGACCTCACGACATTTTATTCAGTAAGAGTGAGGCGACTCATGTTCGAATCCATTTTTAGTTCTTTTGCTCTCGTTGCGGCCAGCGAAATGGGGGACAAGACCCAGCTGCTAGCGTTCTCGCTTGCGGCGCGATTCCGCAAACCCCTTCCAATCCTGGCTGGGATTTTTGTCGCAACCGTATTCAATCACGCGCTCGCCTCCAGCGTCGGGGCGTGGGCGGCGGCGCAAGTGCATCCGCATGTGCTTTCGTTCATTCTTGCTACGCTTTTTATCGGTTTTGGGATTTGGACTTTGAAACCAGACACCTTGGACGAAGGTGAGTCTTCGGCCAAGTACGGCGCATTCCTAACGACGGCAGTTCTCTTTTTCTTGGCCGAGATGGGTGATAAAACCCAATTTGCCACCGTAGCACTCGCAGCACGTTTTCAATCCATGTTTTGGGTCACGATCGGCACCACTTTGGGAATGATGGTGACGGACGGTCTCGCGGTATTCCTCGGTGATCGCCTCGCTCATCGGGTGCAGATGAAATGGGTCAGAATTTTTGCCGCAACCTTGTTCTTTGTTTTCGGAGTCTATTCCGCCTACCAAGGGTACGTGGAATGGGCCGCGCTTAAGGTCACTCCATGACGCTTCAGCTGAATTCGCCGGAAATGATTGCGTTCTTTCAGCAGCTTCAAAAAGCCTGCCTTCCGGCGGTTTGGTCAAGAGGTGTCTCGAGCTCCCGAGCGGGAGCCGTGCACTTGGATCAAGCGACCGGTGAGGAGATCGTGCTTCGGGTCAGTTCCGATGCGCGAGCGGTCAGTCACAAGGTTAGCCTTTGGCCCGGAGACGAAGACTATTTCTGCGACTGCGATGAAAAATCAGAACCCTGTTCGCATGTGGCAGCCGCGGTCGTCGCGCTGAGAGGCGGCCTCAAGGCACCCGAAGTAGGATCAGATCGCGCGGGCGCTTCGCACGCGGTTCAGTACCGCTTGTATCGCGAGGGCAAACGGCTCTGTTTGGAGCGCTTAATCCAGGGAGAACGCCTCACACAGACATTGATGAGTGAGGTTTCCGGGCGCGATTCTGGTCGAATCGCGAAACCCAAGATTGTCGCGACCCAGGATGATTTCGCTATCGATTCACTTTGGGGTGATCCGTCGGTGACTCGACTGGACCGAGAGCGATGGAGTCGAATCTCTCCTCGCCTGAAAAACATCTCGGGATGGGAACTCGACGGGATACCCCTGTCGATCGGTGGAAAATTGCAGCCCATCGGTGCCGTCATCCGAGACGACGGCGATGGATTTCGATTGTTAGCCCAGGAGATCGCACCCGTAGAAGAGATCTTCGAGGGTGGTCTTGCACTCTCCGCAAGGAAAATGGTGATTCTCGACGACCCCGGACTGACTCCCGAAGAACGGAAACTCATTGATCCGCCCGGTAGAAGATGGAGTGGTCCTGAGGTGGTTGCGCTCGTGAGCGACATTTTGCCTAAGCTCCAGGCGAAAATCTCAGTGGAAATCCAAACGCGACGACTCCCCAACGTCACGCACGATTTACCCCGAGTGGTCCTCCGAACGGATCGAATGGATTCGGACCGGTTATCGGTCGTGGCGGCGATCGAGTACCCGTCTCCATACAGTGCGCGAAACGAGGCCGAAGAGCGCAAGCTTGCGATCGACTTGCGAGAACGGCTTCAGTTATCGATTGGAAATCGGGCGATCTTCTCGGGTCTTGAGGCCGTGGATTTCCTGAGCCGCTCCGAGGGCTGGGATTTTGATGGCAGCGGTCATGCAGCGTTTAATCCCGTCTCTGATCTAGCAGCGCAGTTTTCATTCTCAGAACAGGGCTCATTCGGACTCGTTTTTAAAACCGGTAGTGGACGTGAAGCATCGATGACGGCGGCGTTCGAGGCTTGGCGCGAGAACGCTTCTTTTGTTCGTCTCCTCGATGGAGGATTTGCCGAGGTTCCGCGCGATTGGTTTGAGAAGTACGGTGCTCGGATCGAGCGTCTTTTTGCGCTCAAAGATGGGCAACCAGACGGCGTGAATTCTCCCGTTCTCAGACCCGAAGCAGTCGCCATCGCAACCGAACTCGGCGTGGAACTACCCGAGCGATGGGCGGCGTTTCGCGACCGCATTCAAGATTTCACGACTCTTCCGAATGCGCGGCTTCCGTCGGACCTTCAAGCCGAACTCCGTCCTTATCAGCGGCAGGGCGTGAATTGGCTGCATTTCTTGAGAGAGTCGGACTTGGGAGCGCTGCTCGCAGATGACATGGGTTTGGGAAAAACGCTCCAGGCAATTGCGTCGATTCGAGGGCGCGCGCTGATTGTTTGTCCGACGAGTGTTCTCTCGAGTTGGCAAGAGCAACTCGCGCGGTTTCGCCCAAAACTCACCGTGGGTTTCTACTACGGAGCCGATCGTCGATTGAGGCTGGACTGCGACGTGACGCTGACCAGTTACGGTATTTTGCGTTCAGATCGGGAGATCCTGACAGAGCCTGTCTGGGACACTGCAATCATCGACGAAGCACAGATTCTGAAAAATCCGGATTCGCAAATCGCTCAAGCGGCTCATTCACTCAAGGCGCGGTTTCGGATCGCTCTCAGTGGTACGCCGATCGAGAACCGAATGACAGATCTCTGGAGTCAGTTTCAATTCGTGAACCCGGGGCTCCTGGGAACGCGTGCGGAATTCGAGCGCGAAGTATCTCTTCGGATTCAAGAGGGGGATGCGCACGCTCTCGAGCGTTTAAGAAAGCGCATTCAACCGTTCATCTTAAGGCGCATGAAACGTGACGTCGCCCCGGAGCTTCCTCCAAAAACCGAAGTGACTCTCCAGTGCGATCTATCGCAATCGGAACGCGATTTGTATCAAACGTTGCTTGCGAGTTCTCGTCGAGAAGTGGTGGAGAAACTTGAGCAAGGCGGCTCTGTTTTCAGCGCCCTAGAGTTGCTCCTCAGGCTCAGGCAGGCGTGTTGCCATTCCGCTCTCATTCCGGGCGAACAAGCCAAAACGTCCTCTAAGCTAGATCTGCTTACTGAGAGCCTCAGCGCGTCTATTGAACTGGGGCACCGTTCGCTCGTGTTCTCGCAGTGGACTTCGTTCTTAGATCTGATCGGGGAGCGACTCACGCAAGAGGGGATTCGTTATGTACGTTTGGATGGCAGTACGACGGATCGAGCTCGTGTTGTCGAAGAATTTCAACGTGCCGATGGTCCGCCCGTGTTCCTGATCTCCCTCAAGGCCGGAGGCGTCGGTCTGACTCTGACGGCTGCCGACCACGTCTATATCATGGATAGCTGGTGGAACCCCGCGGTCGAGGAGCAAGCCATCGATCGTGCGCACCGAATCGGGCAAGAGAACCCGGTTCTTGTTCATCGTTTGATCACTCGCGATACGCTCGAAGAAAAAATCGTCGCACTTCAAGACTCCAAGCGGGAGCTCGCTCATCAGGCCCTCGAGGGCGGCGACCGGGCTGTAACGTTGACTCGCGACGATCTACTCAGTCTTCTCGGTTAGTCTGGATCGACTAGCGAGCTTCTCGCGATAAAACGACTTCTGGGCTACATAGATCGTCTTTTCGATTTCCGCATGGACGACGCCGCTTGCGCTCCTGAGTTCGATCGTCCAGGTGAAACTGCCCTCTTTCGCGCGTGCGACAGTCTCACGGACGGCTGCGAGCATTTCGGGAGTGATTCTGAATTCAACATACAGCGTTTCCTGAGCTGGGCGCTTGAATCGGATGTTTCCGGCTTTGTCCCAAACGACGAACTCTCGTCCTAAAATCTCCATCAGCATCAACATAAAAAACGGATCGGTCGACGAGTACATGCTCCCGCCGTAGATCGTGCCGACGCGGTTACGCGTTCGCCAACTGAGTGGGAGTCGGATGCGAAGCAGGGTGAAATCTTCCGAAAGGTGAGTGATGCGACCACCACTCGACCAGATGCACGGCCAAAAGTTCAGGGCGATTTTGAAAACTCGACTCCAGAGTGCGCGATTCATAGCAGGTCCTCGTCGTAGAACGGTTGGTAATCATCAGTGTGAATTGAATACTTGCTGTTTTCACGTGTTTTTTGCGGAAATTCCACAGCAAGGACCAAAGAAAAGCGAAATCATCCGGGGTTCTTCCGTTTACAGGAACTGGATTTTTCGGGTAGTTCCCCGCGCATGAATTGCTTGGTTCTACATCGTTGGATGATTTCGTTTGTCGCTCTCTTCGCCGTCAGTGCCGCGCAAGCGGATACGTATTTTACGTGGAAAAACTCTGATGGAGAGAGTTACCGGTTACACATTCGCGAGGGAAAAACTCGCGCGGGCGCTCTCGAGCTCCGAGTAACCACGGTCTATGACCCTCTGCCAGGTGTGATTCCTCGCGAAGCGCTCGCGAAGTTGGAACCCCTGATTCTCGTCGGACGCGATTCGAACCAAAACGGGCTTCCGGATGTCTGGTTCACGATCAGTAATAGTGGCATTCGTTCGGTGTTGAGCCGTGAGGCGACCGTTCGATCGGGAACCGATGTGATGCGGGATCTGCTCGCCAGTGGGCTGTCGGCAGATTTCAAACAGTCCGCTCGTCAACTCTATCGGGTCGCCGTCGGCCCGTTTTTGATGTCGATTGCGGTTGCCGAACAAGATTACGATCGTTACCTCAATGCACAGATGATGCTTTTGGAAGGCGAAATGAAAGTCGATCGCCTGAAGGAAAGTGGTGCAATTTCCGGTCAGGTTGCCGATCAAGCTTACGCGCGAATCCAAGCCGAATGGAACGCGAATTGGCGACAGTTCAAGAATATGAGTCGTGGGGGCGGTTTTTGGGCGAATAGTGCGGCGGATGTCGCGGTCTATTTCACGATGACTCGTGGACTCAAGTACTTAGGGACGGCGCTTGAGCAAGGTGCGCTTGCGCTCTCGGGAACGCCATTCTATCAAGGTGTTTCGCTTGGCGCGCGTCAGATTGCAAACCGGTTCGGCCAAGTGGTCGAAGGTTCGTTGAAACGTTTGGATTTAAAACGAGCCCAAGCTCTCGTCGTTCCGGCAAAAGCCGCTAGTCACAAACTCGTCAATAAGGCCGCTCCGGCCGCTCGAGGCATCGTGATGGGGGTCGTGCAGGGCGTTCGCAAAGACCTTCTCTATATCTCGATGTCCCAAGCGATTCAGGTTTTAGTGGAGACATCGGCGCGTTGGGGCGACTACCAGGATCCAAATCCTGTCCGTCGTTTGGGTAAAATCGTTACGGACAAAGATTTTCTCCAGAACTTCCTTTATATGTCGAACGAGACGATTTTGACCAACGGACTGCTCAACCATATGCAGGCTCGGTCGTTTGTTTCGAAAATGTTCGCGATGGGAGTCGTATCGTTCATTGATTCCAGCATCATGAGTTTTTGCATCAAGGACGGCGTCGATCCGGCACGGGCGGCGTTCGATACGGGTTGGGAGATTGGAGTCGGCAATACGCAAACCGTAGTTGATAACGCGACTCGAGAGCAGTTTCGTAAGCTCGCTGAAAAAACGGGCAATCCGCGTCTCGCTTGGTTCGGTTACGGGGTGAATTTGCTCGACCAGGCGCTCGGTTATTATCTGTATAATTCGGCCGCAGCCTATTTCGAAAAGAATCCTCAGGCGTTCGATCAATTCATGAAGCAGTTGGAGCAAACGGAGAAAAAACGCTGATTCGCGCTTAAATGAATCGTCAGCAGGGTTCGATTCCGAATATCCAGGTTCTTAAAGAATTTTAAGCGGTTTCGAATCATAAACGCAGCTACAGTAGAGATTCCATTTTGCCTAAGGGGATTTCATGTTGCTCGTACTGACGACCTTTTTCTCTGCGCTGATACTCCAATCATCATCCGCGTCCGCAGATTCCATCTATTGGTTTCAGAATTCGGGTACGCTTGGAATCACAGACCAGTGGGCGCTCTACGGAGAGATTCAGCCCCGCTACATCGGTAGCCTCGGTCAGTCGCAGTCGGTGTTGATGCGTGGGGCGATTCTCTATCGTTTGAATCCGGAACTCACCTTGGGGATGGGATACGGTTGGACACCGCAGTATCTGCCGACGCCTCGAAACGAATCACGGATCTATCAGCAAGTAGAATGGAAACCGGAGTGGCCAGAGTATCCACTGCAATGGGCGTTTCGTGGTCGGATGGAAGAACGCGATTTGGAGGGAGTTTCCCCGGTCTTGTACCGAGCGCGTGCACGTGGCCAGGTCAACTGGATGAACGCGGACGATTCGTTTGGCTTCTATCTCTGGGACGAGTTGTTCTTGAATCTCAATTCGGGGTCCAAGAGCGTTTACTCGGGATTTGACCAGAATCGGTTGAGTTCCGGTATTCGCTTCAAAAAATCCTCCACCACACTGGAAGCAGGCCCCATTTGGCAACGCATCCGCGGTGGTCACTCCAATACCGGGGGCGTTCTCAATTTGATCTTGAACGGATGGTGATTACTTCGAGACGATATCTGTCAGGTTCCGTGCGCCGTCACGAGTGATGAGGATATCGTCTTCGATGCGAACGCCGCCAATCCCGCGCCAGGAGTCGACTTCGCGCCATTCGATGAAATCGGCGTATTGGCTCCTGATTTTTTCGTCACTGATGAGGGCTTCGACGAAATAACAGCCGGGTTCAACGGTGACGAGGTAGTTCTCTTCGAGATTCAGATCCACACGCAGGCGAACGCCGTAGTGTTTTTGCGGATTCCGATTCTCAACGTGACCGGTGTCGCGAACGCGCAGGCCGACCAAGTGCCCGACGCCATGTGGGTAAAACACGGAAATCGCGGCGCTCTCGAGAGCGGCGTCGACGCTGCTTTTGATTAGGCCCATTTGTTTAAGTCCATTTGCGATCACGCGAGCCGTGATGCCGTGAACCGCACTCCAAGCTAGCCCGGGACGGAGTTGGGAAATCGCTTCGGCTTGCGCTGATTTCACTAGGTTGTAGAGCGCCTGCTGGCGAGAGTTGAATTTCGTTGCGGCGTACACGCGGGTGATATCAACGCAGTAGTCGTACAGCTCCGCACCGGCGTCGATCAGGACCAGATCCTGATCCTTGATGACACGACTGGTGGGAATCGCATGGAGAATCGCCGCGTTTGAGCCCGCGCCAACGATCGTATCATAAGGCACTCCATGCGCGCCCGCGCGCTGGATCTCCGCTTCGTATTCGATGCGGAGGTTTTTCTCGGTGATGCCGGGTTTTAGGATCGCCTGAATCCGTTCGTAACCACGTTTGGCGATGTGAGCGGCTTGCTCGATCAACGCGACTTCGGCCGGATCCTTGATTCTTCTCGCTTGTTCGAGACGAATTTGCGCCTGAAGAGTCTCCTCTGCGGATGCGACGTTCTTGCCGTTCAGAAGTGCGGGCGAGGGTTGGCCCAGGAAATAGAGTTTTCGTCCGGAGTCGTTCGAGAGGACTGGGGCGAGATCAGCGAGATCGAGTCCCGCATCACTTTCGGGTTGGGAGCCTTCCCAGAGTGACTCCTCTGGAGAGTGTGGTTTGGTGTAGTCTTTCCAGCCTTCGCTCGAAGAGTAAGTCATGACGCCTTCGACGCGACGACGCCCAGAAATCCAGTAGTAAGAAGGGTGCGGGATGTAGCTGTAAGTTTGATCGAGGCCACCCGGTTTTTGGATCGGCGAGCCAGCACAGACAAGAACCAGATCACTAGGAGCAAGGATTTCGTTCAAGCGTGCTGCGGCACGATCTTGACGGTTGCGAAGGGTATTGGAGTTGAAAATCATAGTGGCTCCTCAAGCGGGTTTGAGTCCTCCAGTGTCTCTCAAAATGAGTCAAATACAAGGCTTGCAACGCAAAAAAGCGGCCTAACCTTGAGGCAGCCATCAGTCTTCGACCGGGAATGGGGCGATTACTCGCAGCGAGCCAGCGTTTTATCGAGTTCCTGATAAGCACGGGTAAAAGACTTTTGGAAATCCACTACCGCGCAGAGGTCGGTGAAATAGCAGGTCCTGGTTTTAAAAACCTGTGCGCGAGGTTTTTCGATGCCCGTTTCGCGCAAGATGTACCCGGTCTCAGCGCTTCTGAACCAGCGGCCGTAGGTCATCTGGCCTTGGATTTCGAGGACGAACCTCGGAGCTGCTTTTTCGTCGACCACTTGGTAGCCATGAGATGAGAGAAGTTTCGAGAAATCGAAATAGATCGAGTAGCCTTCGTAGACGAATTCGTTTTTGGGAACGGCGACCGTACAATCACCCGCATAGCTCGAGAATGACGACAAAATAGCAAAGGCCAAGAATGCAAGCTTCATGGCCTCCGACTATTACACCGAATTTTACGAAACGAAACCGTTATGGCTGCGAAGTGGAGCAGTTAAATACCTGATCGAATTCCGTTCGAGAAAGCAGGGATTTGAGCTGCTGGACGATCGGCCCGATTTTTTGAGTTAGGGCGATATTCCGGTAGTAGGTGCCAGAAGCCAGGCCGCTGCTCGTAGCGATGGCGACATTGACGCCCACTGCTTCGCCGTTCTCATTGATGGAGATCGATCCTGAGTTCCCGCTGAAAATATCCATATCGGACAAGAACGTTTCGCCAGACTCGAGGTAGGTTTTTTGAGCGAGGCGATACGCGCGTTCATCAAAATTCAGCTCTCGGTAGTACTGGTTCTCATAGACGTTGTTGGAAACCGAGCCATACGAGACGACTTGTGTGCCGCCGGCGGCGCCAGGCACGCCCGTGCGAGTGGTGCGAGCTGGGTACCCGATCGCCCAGACGCGTTCTCCGATGGTCACCGGTGATTTGGCGATTTTCACGCACTCGAGGGGGCGGGTCGGTTCGTATTTCAAGATCGCCCAGTCCCGGAAATTGGATGCGAGAAGTTTTGCGTCCTGCGCGGTGAATTCCGCACTTTGAAATGCTTTCTCATCAAAGCTTGGGTAACCCGTACCGAATGCAACGAGCCGTGGTTTTGAACCGACGACTTGCGCATTCTGATCGTAGAGATCAAATGTCGAGGAATCGCAGGTCCTTGAGCCGGTGCCGAGTCCGAGCGCTCGAAATAGACTGTAGAGTGTCGTTCCGTCAGCTGATTTTTTCGTAGTCGAAGAGGTTTCCGGAAACAGAACATCCGTGGCGGATCGAAAACAGTGGGTGATGCAGTGGAGAGCGGTGACGATATAGCCTGTCGGAGAGACGGCGAACGTCGAGCAATTCCGGATACGAAATGACGAAGCCGCAACGGCTTGATCATAATTCAGAGGACGGAGTTCGGTGGGGAGTGACTGGAGCGTGTAGTAGCCAGGTTCGATGGCTGGGGCAGTGGTTGCCGAAACGAGGGCCCAAAGTACGACCAGAGACTGGGTGGATTTCTTCATGATGCCTGAGATAGCAGTGGCCGCTCAATGACGAAGAGCGAAAAATAGGCGCGATTGAGATTTGTCCCGTAAGACTGTTCTATTGTCAGGATCACGCGCAGATTTGAAACAATTCGCGCTCCTAGGAGAATTTCATTCCCGCTAAGTCTGGGAATACTTTGGCTACCTTATCCAAAAGATATTCGCCGTAAGTGCCTTGGAACGCGTGCAGGTCTTGATGATCCCAGCGCTGACGCCTACGCGGTTCCTCGTTCCCAGATGCGGGCAGTGGAGTCACTTGAGCGGCGAAATCTGGATCAAAGAAAAATGGATATGAGTACCGAGATTTGCCTGAGGTATTTTTCACTCGGTGAGGCGCGGAAAGGTATTTTCCTCGACTCAAGAAATCGAGCATATCTCCCACGTTACAAACAAAAACATTTGAAACCGGTGGAACCGGTATCCAGGTCTCTCCGACCTTGACCTCGAGTCCGCCGATTTGATCTTGTTTGAGGATCGTGAGTAACCCGTAATCCGTGTGTTCGCCGACTCCCCAGGGGAATGATGACTCATTCTCTGCCGTGATGGGCGGGTAGTGAAAAATACGAAAAAGTGGCGTCGGTCTTGCGGTATACTGGCGGTGAAAAAAATCAGCCTCCTGATCCAGGCCCAGTGAGATGGCCTCCATGATTGTGTGACTGAGGTCGGTGAGTTGCGAGGTGTACTCAAGAACGGTGGCACGCAATTGCGGGATCGCTGAATCCGGAAATAAATTCGCTCCATGAAGCGGCCAACCGCGTGCGACGCGTGGATCGGTCGGCTCCAGTTCTTCGCCGATGTAGAGGCCTTCTTTGAGGTCGGGTTTTCCGGAGGTCAGTTCACCGCCAACGGGAAAAAATCCTCGCCAAGCTCGGCCGCCTTGGTTCATGGAGATCGAGAGTTTTTGGGACTCTGGAAGGGCGAAAAACTCGTGGCTCAGTTTTTCTAGCCGAGCCTGAAGTTCAAGGCTCACGCCGTGATTTCGGATGCAGAAAAATCCGTACTCCGCGCAAGCGTCGCGAATCTCGTTCACGACGTCTCGGCTTCGTCCGTTCAAAAAAGGCGCCAGGTCGATGATCGGGATGCTTGCCATGGTGTGATTGAATCACGAATCTTGAATCGAGCTCAAGCGAACGCTTGCCTCCGGGGATATACGTCACGCCAGCTGACGAATCGTATATCCCCCGAATGACTGACTAGCAGGCCCGCGCTGGGGTGGCGGTGGGGGCAGTGGTGAGTGGAGGCACCGTTTTGAAACGGATATTCAATATGGACTGAATACGTCGAATCGCAATGTAGCAGAGGCCAGAGGTCACAAGTGGTGCGACCAGTGAGGCGTATCCAAATTGTCGACTCAGCTGGACCGAAATCACGGAACCTGTCGCAAACGCAACGAAGGTGGCAATACGCGAAAGATTTGTTCGCCTGGTCAGTTCGTATTCCTTGGGCGAAAGTTTACCAAACCACATCCGCGCGAAATCAGTGCCGATATCGGTGCTGATGCCCGTCAGATGGGTCGTCCGGATTTGGCCTTTGGTCAAGGTCGCGAAGCAACCGTTTTGCATACCGCAAACAAACGAGAGCAAGAACAAGACTACGAGCTCGATCTCGCTCGAAGCCGTATTCCCGAACTCCCCGAAAACCCCCAACTCGCCCGCCAACCAAACCCCAGCCAGGATCAAAGGAAGCATGCAGGTAATCAGGCCGTAGCGAGGAATCAGTCCTCGTTCGAGGCGGGCGCTTGTGAAAAATGAGCTGATAAATGCGCCCAAAATGAACGAAACAGGAAACCCGAGGAGCTCGAAAGCGAGGAGCGGGTTTTTCTCTGCGATCGCACCACCAATCTGTGTTCCGAAACCAGTGACGTGCGAAACATAGCGACCGCACGCCAGAAATCCAAACGCATTGATGAATCCCGCCTGAAATCCAAGCGTCGCCCACAATGAAATATACGGTGATTGGACGAAGTCCTCACGTTCCAGTCGATACATGTTTCACGATTCCTTAAGCGCTCAAGAGTTCCACTTGTCCGGTAGAGATGTCGAGAACGGCTCCTCGAACGGAGATTTTTCCGGCTTGCACCAGGTATCTGATGATCTCACTCTGGCTCTCAATCAGGCGCATGCTGCGTTTAACGTTTTCGATGGTCGAGTTTTTCAGCAGGTCCGGGTGCTCGCTCGAACAATCCTTGAGCGTGTGATCGACGGCCGGACGAATGCGGCCCACGAGCTCCTCCAAGTGAGGCGATGGGAGTGGGTTTGCCGGATTCCGGGTGTGCTGGATCGTTGCATTGACGGCGCCACACTGGGTGTGACCCAGGACGAGGACGGTTGCGGAACCGAAATTCGCTGCTGCAAACTCAATGCTCGCAAGCAAGCTCGGGGCGATCACGTTTCCAGCGACCCGGACCACGAACAGGTCTCCAAGTCCCTGGTCAAAAATCATCTCGGCCGGGCTTCGGGAGTCCGAGCAGGTGAGGACGATTGCAAAAGGTTTTTGACCCTTTTCGGCCAGGTCACGCATGCGCATGTGACTCAGGAGTGGTTCCACGGCGCGGACGCCTGCGGTAAAACGGCGATTTCCTTCCATGAGTCGTTCGATCGCGGCTTTAGGGGTCAGAGCGGAGGTATCAGAGTGAGTTGTATTCATAGGTGCATCATCGGTTAAGTACATAGTTTGATAAATGTCATAATATATGAATTATAGTTTGATATAATCAATCCATGAAGATCGAAGTAAACGGCAAATCCGTCTGGGTCAACTATCACCACTTGTATTGTTTTTTTGTGGTCGCAAATCTGGGGGGGATTGCTCCGGCCTCCAAACAATTGGGCATCGGCTCCTCGGCGCTTTCGATTCAGCTCAAGCAATTTGAATCCAGCCTCGGGGTGACCCTATTTGAGCGGAGTCACCGGAAAATCGCGTTAAACGAGAGCGGTCTGCTACTCCTTTCTTACGCCCGAGAAATATTTCGATTAGGTGGGGAGATGGTTGAGGTTCTAAAAGATCAACCCGTGTCCGGTAGGGCGCATGTGCAAATCGGTGCACTCGATACGATTCCCAAGCACCTCACGGTTCAGCTCGTTCAAGCGGCGCTCGAGGACGGGAAATGCTCGGTCTCCATTTTTGAGGGAAAATCGCAGGAGCTACTCGATAGTATCGAGGCTCATCGAATCGATCTTTTTCTGACGAATACGCTGCCGACCGGCGAGTCTTCGCGATTCTTTCATCGGCGGATTGCGCGGCTTCCGCTTTGGATTGTGGGAGATCGTTCGTTTATTCACCTAAAAAAAGGTTTCCCGGCGTCCTTGAACGGGAAACCGTTCATCCTTCCGACCGCGGACAGTAGCGTGAGGCAGGAGATCAATAGCTTTTTTAAAAAGTATGACGTGAACCCGGATGTTCTCGCGGAGGCACAAGACGTGATGGTCCAGAAGCTGCTCGCGCTCCGGGGGGTGGGAATTACGGTGGTGCCCGAGTTCGCGATTCGTGAGTACCTGGCGAACAAAACACTGTTTCTCTTGGGTCCTCTCGCTGACGCTTATGAAGATCTCTATCTCGTATCGGCGACCCGGCGGATTGAGAACCGGGTGGCGTCGCGACTCATGAAGAGTTTTAAGGTGCGGTAGAAAATCGCGAGCGCTGGGTTTGAGCTTGGAGGGCACGGGTTTGTCTCTTAAATTAAGAAGATGGATAAAAAGTTCGCGCCATGGACGCTCCTCACTCACGTTCACTTGACGCAGGCGACGCGTGTCGAGGCTAGATACTAAATGCGGAAGAGAGCGAAAACCCCGATCAAACCTAAGAAAAAGAAGGGGCTCCTGATCATCGGCCTCTTGTCGTTGATTTGCCTGGTGATCGGACTGTGGTCGCGCCTTCGAGACGAGCATCACTATACCGCAAAAGTGGTGAGAGAGGATTTCGCGCTCTCCCTGCCGGTTGATTCGCCGAGGGAGGCGATGGAGTTTGCAAAAAGGAGGCTCGACCTCTTGCATCGACGTCCGTTCAAAGATTCGAATGCCGGGAATCGAGAAGTTAAATGGGAGTGGTCCGCTTGGGTCGTGTTTATGGATGCCAAGACTCGTGCAAGAGAGATCGCGAGTGGGCTTGAGCGTTGTACGACTGCTCTCTGTGAGAAAACAGTTCGAGCAAGTGAGCCTGAGTATGACCACTGGAAAGTGACGTTTAAGACGGATGGTTTTATTCCCAGCTACTACTGCGAAATACGATTTGGGGAGAGTGGGCAGTTGGCCGGTGCGGGAACGAATACCAGTGGTGAGGAGAGGTGTGGGTTTAGGAAGTAGGCAGAGGGGCTCAAAGTGCGCTCGTCCTAGTTGCTTCTAGATATCTTGGTGACGCATTTGCGTCTCCACGAGGTTCAGAATCTCGGCTGCGCTCGAGGTCTGATTGTGAACTAAGCCAATAAACTGAGGCGAGCGCCGAGAATGCCGCTCGATTAATTTGATTCTCACCCGATTGCCATTCATCTGAGATTTAATTTCGACAAACTGGTTTTCTGACGAGGCGAGCAGGGAGATTTTCTGTTTGAGTTTCTCGGCCGTTTCCCCGGGAAGGCGAATGGGGGCGCTGACGGTAACGATGACGGTGCGCTGAAGTGAAATTTCAGACGCCACATGATTTCGGAGTTCGTCAATGAGCCTAAGCGCCACGCGATCAAATCTGAGTCCAAGCTTCGTGCGGCTTAGGCCCGTTGAGTTAAAGATGTTTTCTAGAACTCTCTTTTCAACGGGATTCATTTCAGAATCAAGCTTTTTAGAAAGGGTCTTTTTACTCACGTAGCTAGCTCGTTCATCTGAATCCATTCCCTCGCGAGTATCCCATAAACCACTTCGTTCGCAGGCTTGCCATCGATGAGATAGTGCTCTCGGAGTAACCCTTCGGCCCGGTAACCGAGTTTCTCTAAGATGCGTCTAGAGGGGAGATTGTCTTCGTGAACGTAAGCAATCAGTTTGCGTAGCGGAGTTTTTTGAAAACACATTTGAGTGAGGGTGCGAACTCCAAAAGTGGCGAATCCATTTCTCCGTGCGTCTGGAGAAATCAGGTAGCCGATTTCTGCAGTCAACATGGTCTTATTGACGTTGTAGAGGTTCAGGTTCCCCACGATTTCATGATTAGACTCCAGAAACCAGATGAAGCGGTCTACCTGTTCAAACTGAGTAATGTCCGAGCTGACCGTTGTGAGAAATTCACGGAGTGCCTCGACGGTCGATGGAGCGAATGGGTTATACTGCCTAGCTACCGGATCCTGTCGCCATTCGTACCAAATTTCTGCGTAGCGACGATCCGCAGGGACGATGCTTGCGTTCATGCCGCTACCTCATGCTCAAAATAAGTCGGTTGTTTATCGTTAAAAATCTGCTCGTATTTTGAGAGATCCTTCTCTTGTATGAGCCAGTTGTCCAGATAGTCCGCTTTCATGATGATGGGTGTGCGGTCATGTCCAGCCGCTGCTACCTCTGGATTGGGTTCATCCGTGATCAGTGCAAAAGAGTGGAGCGTGTAGTCTTGGGCGTTGTTTGAATCAAAAATGCAAGGCACGGTCATTTCTCTCAGTGAGCGTGGATGAAACTTGAGGATGAGATTTTCTTCGGTCTCGCCTTTGCGGAGTGCCCGGTTTTCAAAATCGTGTCGTTTCACATTCTCGTAGAATGCTTCGATGACGAGAATACCGTGATTGCGTCCGAAAACCTGTTTCCACCAGAACACTTCTGTCAAACGGTCGCGTCTCGCATTGTAAGTGCCGTCAAAACGACGATCGAATGTCAGGTCTTGATCTTTGGGGCGAAGCTGGTAGCGGAACGGTCGCAACACTCGTTCATTCTGTTCATGAACGATCAGCGGGCAATAGAGGCCTGGATAAATGCGGGAGTCGTTTTCAGTCAGTTCGTTGGATTCTAGGCGCTCAATCTTCTGCGTGAGCTGCTCGATTTTATTCGTAGCGATACGCTGGTCATTTAGTGCTTTCTTGGTGGTCTTGGCCATCAGTGCTTTTTCAGCGTGACTGAGTCTGAGTTGTTGTGTGTTTAGTTCCGTTTTAGATTTCTTAATCTCGGAATCCTGAAATTTGAGAACCAGGTCGCGGATTCGTTTTTCTTGGATGGACTTTGGGCTCTCCAAGAACGAATGGTCCATGGCTCTGAGAGTCTTCTCACCGGAGCCATCGAGTTTCCGTGTGTAGAGATCTTCGAACATGTCGAGTTGAACGCGAGCCTTGTAGACGAATCCGAGCTTTTTTACTTCGGCTTTGACCATGGCGCTATAGCACATAGGACGAGTTTAATGGAATCTCGAACGACTTACAAATAGGGCTGACACCTCATTGCCTAGTGAGCGTGGATCATGATCAGTGGGCGAGGAGTGCGCTGATCGGTTTCTTTGTTCTATTTTGGAGGGAAAAAAGTCGTTTTTCCTTCCTTGACCGCTAAAAAGGCGTCCGAGCTTAGACCCGCATTTTTTAATGCGACTGCGAGGTCTCTCGGAGGAGCGTCGAAGTCCTCTGCCGTGAGTTGGAACATTCCATAATGAATACCGATGCCCAGTTTTGCTCGAAGTTCCGTAAATGCCTTGACCGCTTCGGCAGGGTTCAGATGATTTGCACTCATTGTTTCTCTCGGTTCATAAGCACCGATGGGGATCAATGCGACATCCACTTGGCCTAGTCGACGGTAAGTCTCTTCGAAATGATCCGAATAAGCTGTGTCACCCGCAAAATAGACTGACCGACCATCCGTTCGAATGAAGTATCCACCCCAGAGGGATTCGTCTCGGCCGAAAATTCCTCGACCTGAATTGTGTTGAGTGCGGGTGAGGACGATTTCAAGTTCGTCGGAGAATCTGATCGACTGCCACCAGTCGAGCTCTTGTGTGGATTGGATTCCTTCACGAAGCAGAAGGTCAGCGACACCAAGTGGCACTACAAAATGTGGATGATCTCTCTCCCAAAGTTGCTTTAGGGTAGGTAGATCTAAATGATCGTAGTGGTTGTGACTGATGACGACGAGATCGATCTTTGGGAGATTCTCGAACGGAACTCCCGGAGGTTTTGAGCGCATCGGACCAGCCCAGCTGAATGGACCGACACGATTCGACCAGACCGGATCAGTGAGGATTGCAGTGCTTTTTGTTTGGATGAGAGTGGTGGCGTGTCCGACGAAAGTGACTGCGAGTTGTCCCGTTTTCAGTGGCGACGGGTCTTTGTAGGTTTCTTCGACTGATAAGTGATTTTGCCATTTTCCGTTACGACCGAAAAGAATATGTCCGACCACGCCGAAAAAACCCATCTTCTTGGTTGGAACAGGATTTGAGAACTTACCTTGATGGTAGTGGTCGCTTTCCGGGTAGCGAGGTGGGCTTGAGCAGCCGATGAGTCCAGCGATCAAAAGTGTCCCTACACCTATTGAGAGCGGGATATAGAATCGTAGATTGCGTCGAGTGATCATCTGGTCTGTTGCTCCGTCGTGTATCTCTTGATCATCTTCATCATCCGCATTCTTGTCCCACGGTTCAAGGACGTCGGAAGATCTTTCTCCAGGTGACTGAATAGAGGCTGAATGAATGGATTGGTTTGCCTGCGGCGTTTTAACGAGATGAGTGTCTTTGGTGGCCGTACCTATCGTGAAAATGAAAATGGGGTGACCATGTTCGTCCGCGCACCTAGCGATGCAAATCACTGTTCACGTGAACAGTTCTACCTGGCCACACATGGCCGCCTACACTCGCGGCATCGTGCCGCTCCCATTCGCCTTGCGGCTCATGCCCTCCGAGTCCTCGGTCTGCTTCGCATCCCATCGGCTCTCGGACACGCATCTCGTTAAAACGCCTGCGGCGTTTTTCCGCGCTTGCGCTGTCGGCTCCCCTCCGAAAACTGAGTCGCGCGTCCTGCGCGCCTCTCTGCGCGAAATCGCTTCCGCGATTCCCCGCAGAACGTTTTCTTCGCTTCAAGTCCCCTTGGTGGCCCTACCTATCGTGAAAATAAAAAAGGCTCTGAATCTTGCGATTCGAGAGCCTTTTTTATTTCAGATTTAAATGGGGTGACCAAGGGGACTTGAACCCCCGACCCCCGGAATCACAATCCGGTGCTCTAACCAACTGAGCTATGGCCACCACAAAATTCAGACGAGCGATGAGGAAATAGGAATAGGCGAAGTGGGTTCGACTGTCAATTCTTGACTTAGGGAAAATGACGGCAGACTCTGAAATCAAAGGAGATTTTCACGATGAAACTCACCACCCATTTTGCATCACGTTCACGTTTCTTTTCCTTAGTGGTTCTCGGTTTAATGCTCGCTCATCCTGCGCAGGCAGGGGTTTTTAGCATCCCAAACTTCTTAAACCCCGGGAAAAACGCCCTCGGCGTTGAGCCGGAGCTCAACCTTTCGAACGATACCGGGATCGCCGTGAACGTCCGCTATCAACGAGGTTTGTCGACTCTTTCGAACTTGCACCTGGTGACCGGGGTTGGTGGCGGGGAGCGTCAGTTCCGTTTAGGTGGAGCCTACACGTTTGATTTTTTCCCGGATGTGGACCAGCAGCCCGGCATCGGCGTGGCCGTGCAGGGGATGTACTACCGTTATTCTGGGAGCCGCGGACAGTTTGAGCCGACCGTGATCCCTTATCTGCACAAAGAGTTTCACAACACGAACGGCGGTTCGATCGAACCTTTTGTCGCCTTCCCGATGGGCCTGGAATTCAAAACGGGCGGATCCGATTGG
Source organism: Pseudomonadota bacterium (assembly GCA_027485695.1). Classification (GTDB taxonomy): domain Bacteria; phylum Bdellovibrionota; class UBA1018; order UBA1018; family UBA1018; genus JAIXQO01. The sequence continues at coordinate 181,551 of JAIXQO010000002.1, read as the reverse complement.
ATCGCGACACTCGTCTTAGGCGCCAAGTTCAAGAGCTCGAATCCACAGATCGCTTACATCGGTGAGCTCGGCGCAAATCTGACAAACGCTGAGACTTACGTTTCCGGCGGGGCGGTGTTCTCGATTGACTAGAACTGAACCGAGTTCCGAACCAGCGACGCCGTCGCAGCTCTCGGATGAATCTCAGGAGAAACAGCGGTTTCGTGCGGCGAGTTTCGCGCTTTGGACGACGCTTGGGCTGACGGCGGGCAAATTCCTCGTTGCCCATTTGACTTCCTCGGTGGGCGTCCTCTCCGAAGGCATTCACTCGTCCCTGGATTTGCTCTCAAGCGCGGTCGCGTTTTTCACAATTCGTGAAGCGATCAAGCCCGCCGATCGCGAGCATCCGTTCGGGCATGGTAAAATCGAGACGCTCTCGTCCTTGCTCGAGGCATTGCTCCTGGTCCCGGCATCGATCTTTATTTTCATCGAAGCCTACGATCATTGGAAAAACCCGGAGCCCTTGAAACAGCCTTGGCTCGCGTTCGGTGTCATGATCGTTGCACTAGCGGTCAGCGTGATCGCCTATTTGCACAATCGGGGCGCTGCTCGAGCGACTGAGAGTCGCGCGATTGAGGTGAACGCGCTCCATTTTCTCGCCGACGCGGCGACGAGTGCCGGTGTAGCGATCGGAATCGTCGTGATCTATTTCACGGGTGCTGCTTGGATCGATCCGCTCATTGGATTCTTGATCGGTCTCTATATCCTCTACATCTCTGGTCCGCAGATCTGGGCTGCGATCGGAGAGCTCACGGATTCACGTCTACCGGATACGGAGGTCGCCGCCATCGAGGCGACGCTCAAACGATTTTCTTCGCGCATTATCGATATCCACGACTTGCGCACCCGCAAAAGTGGTGTCAGCCGGCACATTGAATTTCATTTCACGACTTGCGGGAAAATTTCTGTCGAAGAAGCGCACGAGATCGGAGACGAAATGGAACAAGCAGTGGAGAAAAAATTTCCACGTGCCCGAGTGACCGTCCACGCTGATCCGTGCGGCATCCGAGACCGCAATCAACCGTTTACCTGTTCTCGTTCCATTGGAGGCGTCTGCGAACACAGACGACAACCTGAGTGACCGTTCAAAAACCCGTACCGTTCGCCTCCGTTCCTGAATCGACTCTGAAACGCATTCGCGGTGTCTGTTTCGATATCGATGATACGTTCTCCTCTCACGGTAAGATCACGAGCCCCGCGTTCGAATCACTCTGGCGCCTGAAGAATGTAGGCTACCTCTTGGTTCCGGTCACAGGCCGCCCAGCGGGTTGGTGCGATCACATTGCGCGTTTCTGGCCCGTGGATGCAGTGGTCGGCGAAAACGGTGCATTCATTTACTACTTGGACGGTGAGAAACGCCGGCGTTCGATGCTCCCGCCGGGTGCAGACTTGAATGCCGCATCCAAGAAAGCTGCACTCCAAGCCAAGATCTTAGCCAAATTCCCGCACGCCAAATTCGCAAGCGACCAGTTGTTTCGTGAGAATGATCTGGCGATTGATATCTGTGAGGACGTACCGGCCTGGCCATCAGCCGATGTGGACGCACTACTCGCGCTCTGCGAGAGCGAGGGGGCGGTTGCGAAACTCTCGAGCATTCACGTCAACACTTGGTACGGGGATTTCAATAAGCGCAAAGGCCTCGAGCACTGGTTCGCCTCTCAGATGCCCGGAGTGGCACGTCCCGTGCCGTTTGTGAATGAAGAGTGGATCTACCTCGGAGATTCTCCGAACGACGAGCCGATGTTTGATTTTTTCCGTCACTCGGTCGGGGTCAAGAACGTCGAGCCTTATCTGGAGCGGATGAAACACCCGCCCAAATACATCGCCGAATTCGAATCGGGCGACGGTTTCAAGTCCGTCGCCGACCGATTGCTCGAGTTATAGAAACCGACTAACGCGAGATGCAGTTGCCATTCATCCAGCAGTCCCAGAAGTTCTCTGGAACGCGCTCTCGGGTCGTCACTGCAGCGCCAGGGTCACGCTTCCAAACGGTTCGGCTCTTGCCGTCGACAGAATCATAAAGGATGACGACTTTTTTGAATCCGCCCGTCCACGTTTTGATCGTGGCCGTATTGTTCGGGTGAAGAATACGGGTGCCATCGGTCAGTGGCTTCACGGCGAATTCACGTGCGTGCATCAGGCAGTCATCGAGCGAGATCGACGATGTATAGACGATCGCTAAGTTGTGCGCACCGTTCGTGCCACGGATTTCGCAGGTCGGTTTCGGATCGTCCGAAGCGTGAACGGAGAGCGCGGCCAAAAAAACGAGTGGAGTAAAACGAGTCATATAAGCCTCAAGTCCAGGAATGATGATGGTCGGGCGTTATATAGGCTCGATTTAATCGGGTGTCAAATTTACTACCAAAAATGTATAAATTTGAAACAGGTCCACGGCGGAGGCCTAAGAAACGGACTGTTTCTCGCGCTCAGAATGATCCGTGCACCGTCACTACGAAATGAGTGTTTTCGACAAAACGAGGTTTATTGGCCTCTTCGTCGGCTTGATCTGGGAGAACCGACTGGGACGTGCTCGGGTTGTATGCAGTGAGCAGTTTGTTGGACATAGAAAATGAAAAATAGTCATTTCGTTCTCGGATGGGATAGAAACGCATCCCGATATTCCAAAAATGGTAGGACTCATTTGCGCGATCTTTGAACATCCATTTCCCGATCTCTTGGTCGACAAATAAATCACTCCATCGATTCAACCGAAAACTAGTCCAGGTTCTGAGTGCGGGCGCGGTGACGTTGTCATCCAGTCGAAAAATATTGATGGCATTCGTATAGGACGTGGCTTGAAGGTCATAACCCGTGTAGGACTGCTCAATATTGCGGGCAAGATCACCAGCGAAACCATCGCCATAGTGGCGAATTGATGGTTCGAGAACCCAAGACCAGCGACCACGGTCGTTTCTCCCGCTGGAAAAGCGCGCCTTGGCGAGGGCTGCCCAATTGTAGGAGTTTTTAACCACCTCTACTCCTAAATAATCCCGAGCGACAGCGCCGCTTCCATCTGAGCTAGCCCCGTTTTCTGAACCAGCGGCAATTGAACTGGGTTGGAACCAGAGTCTGCTGCCCGCGTAAAAATTTGTCATCGAACGATAGGAGAATCCTTTTTGCCTTTGATAGTGAAGTAAGCCGACATAGGCGATTTCATCTTGAAAACTCACGTGTGTATCGTACATCTCACCCGAAACTCGAAGTGTTCCTGTTCCGTCTTCGGTTTGACGAATTCGTAGGTCGCCCGTTTCGACTTCCATGAATGCGCCACTCATGGGGCGTTCCTCGACTACCGTTCCGAGCCCAAAAGTCTGCATGCCTAAATCCACCACTCGGAGTCGGTATTTCCAGGAAGACTCACCGATTTGATCCTCGAAGGTTAAGCCGGCAATGAGAAAAAATTTTGCCGCAGCACCATATCCGTAGCTCATGGTTCCGTAGTAAGGAACCGTTTTGAGGTTCAGTCTAACCTGTTCGATCGGGATCAGTTCGAGACGGTTTTCAATCCAGTACCCATCACCGTGATACGGATTCAGTGGGCGATATCTGAGGTCAGTTCGGTCATAATTTCCCGCTGTCATATAGAAAAATTCCGCATCCACTGCCCAATACACATACTTGTTTTTCGGTAATAGGCGATGCGGAGAGTTTTCTAGCTGTTCTCGTAAGTGATCGTTCCGGGTAGGAAACGAACGGTCAAAACTGGAGGCCAACGTTTCTGAAGTAAAAAGGCCGCAGGCGAGAAAAAGGATGGAGCAGAGGGTAGATTTCATCAAGAATCTCAAGCGTGAGTGGAGAACTGTTTTTTGATTTGCTGAATTCTGAAAATGGATTTTTCTATTTTAGCGAGAAAATCCGCTGATTCCCCCGCTTTTCTACGAAGTCCCTCTGCGGCGTCCAGCAAGCCCGCATCATCCGTCATGAGATTATTGCCAATGCAAATCAGGTCTAACCCCACATCGATCGCGCGCTCGCAGGCCACGCGCGTCGGAAATTTCTGCTGGAGCGCCTGCATCTGAATGTCATCCGTGATGAGGAGCGCGTCCGGTAAACGTGCGCGGAGTTTTGAGATCGCGACCTGGGACATCGAGACCGGTACTTCGCGCTCCCAGTCGTTCACGATGCCGTGACTGACCAAGATCGCGGAGCCCTGAATTTGATTTCCTAATTCATAGAACAGTTCGAGTTGCTCATCCGTCACCGTGCCCGTCAGGTCGGTGAGCTCATGGTGACTGTTGACCGTCGCGCCACCCAGACCCGGGAAATGTTTCAGGCAGAGACCCATGCCCGTTTGTTTGGCGGCTTCGTTCCAGATCGCGAACTGTTCGCGGACGCTTTCGGGGTCCTCGCCAAACGAGCGCTCGACGGCGCCGATGTCGGGATTTTTTGGGTTGTAGTTCAGGTCGATGACCGGGGCCAAATCGAAATGGAAACCCAGGCGTCGCTGCTCGGCAAGACTTGAAGTCACGAGTTGCTGACGATCAGAAATGGGGAGCGACGGGAAATTCTGGTGGCTTGGGAGTGGAGCGAAACCTTTGGACTCTTTGAGGCGTCTCACCTTGCCGCCTTCTTGGTCGACGAACAAAAGCGGGTTCGATGGCAGGGCGTGGATCTCGTTGCAGAGCCGGGCGACTTGCTCGGGAGATGCGATATTATTGTCGTAGGATTTGGTCTGGCAGTTGTAATCAAACAAGATCACGCCGCCCAGGCCGTAGCGGGAGGCGAGTTCACGGACCCAGTCCGGAATGGTGAGCCCACGGAAACCAACCAAGAGGCATTCGCCCACATTCAATCGATTCATGAACTGAATCGTATCGCGTTACCGTTGTTTGTCAAAAAACTCGCGAAGGTCGGGTGGGAGCGGGGAGTTGAACACCATTTTTTCGCCCGTTTTCGGGTGCGTGAAGCCCAGTTCGCAGGAGTGGAGCGCGTGTCTGGGATGGATCAGGCGGGCTTCGGCTTCGGGAGTGAGGCGCTCGCGGTCGTAAAAGAGAATCGAAAAATCCTCATCCTGTCCGTAGAGTTTATCGCCTAAGATCGGAAAACCGACGCGCTCCAGGTGCACGCGAATTTGATGTTGTCGCCCGGTTTTTGGGGTGCATTCCACGAGTGCGTAGTTGCCACGCGTCTCAAGTCTCTTAAAAGAGGTGTAAGCGGATTGGCCGCCTTCGCTCTCGGGCATGCACTCCATCTTCAGTGAAATGCGAGAGTTGCGGTGACGATTCATCGCGTCCCCGCATTCGAATGTTTCAGGTGGGATACCGCGGGTGATCGCGAGGTATTTCTTCTGTGTTTTGCGCTCCGCAAATTGGTTCACCAAGTTTGCGCAGGACACGCTGTCTTTGGCGAGTACCAGGATGCCGCTTGTTTCTTTGTCGATCCGGTGAGCGAGGAAGAAGAAATCCTCGTGATCCATGATCCCGGTTCCGCCTTTGGTTTTCAGATGGGTCAGGAGCGTATTGAAAAAATAGCGACCCGATGGATGGACCGGGAGATTCGGCGGCTTATCAATGACGAAAAGCTGCTCGTCTTCGTAGATGACGCTGTAGTTGAAATTAACCGGTGGCTCCGGGAGTTTTTCCGACATCACGAGCACTTGATCGCCACCGACGAGGGTCGAGGATGGTTTTAGTTTACCGACCTGCAAATGCGGCCCTTGGTTGCGCTCGACTGTGATTTGCCCCTGGTCAATAGAGTGTTTGATCTGTTCGCGAGACCGGCGGCGGTAGAATTCCTTTAAGAACTGATCAAGCCTCAGTCCATGCTGATTGGGCCCGACCCGGTATCGCACCAGGTAGTAATCAGCCGTCAGTTCTTTTTGGATATTGGTTGCCACGATCGTCTAACGCTCTATCAGTTATTCCAGCGCTGGTCGCTAGTCTTTTTGTTGCCGGCTCCGATCGTGAACTTGACCCCGAAACTATAGGAGTAATTGAGGCCCGCTGGGCCGCTTCCCGCAATAAACGAGACCTGTGCGGGGTTCGTGAAATCGATGACCGACGGATAGGTGAGGCTCTGTTTTTGGTAGGTAAAACTCGAGCTCCCGTTCAAGAGAATGCTCTTGGTGAGGTTGTAACTGACGACGACGTTTGCGTTATAGGAATTGTAGTTGCTCAAGCCTGGATTGATCGACGCCTTGGCGCTTGAGTTCAGAACCAGTTTCTTTTTGATGATTTGATTCACGTAGGCCAGCTGCACGAAACCGCCGATGATCTGCTCGCGGATGTTTCCTCGGTCATTTTCAGACTCAAGCATAATACGCGAGAGCGACGGGCCGGTGCGAAACATGAATTGGTGTGGCTGATCTTTCTTAAATGGAACAACTACGTACTCGATGCCGGTCGAATATTCAGAGAAGTTGCGAATATTGGTGCCGTTTGCCGAGCCCTGGAGCGTGACGACCGCGAAACTCCAGCGCTCGGCGATGGAGTAGATTCCTTTGACGGTGACTTGGGGTAGTTGAACTTCGCCCGTGTAGACACCGGTTGCGTAGAGACCGGTGGATTTGACGTAAGAGTAAGTCGGCGACACTTGGACTCGGAATTTATTCCCCGGTCCGAAATAGTCGAGGGACATCGCCGCCGTAAAAAAAGTATTCTTGAAATCGCCTTGGGTAGATGCGTTTCCATTGGCGCCTGCTTCGAAGTAGACCCGCTGATCCGGGTTCTCAGTCCCGCTCTCATCTGGGCGAGTTTCCGTGAGCGGAGTCGTTGAAATCCGGATATCACCGGCCTGTCCGACCGTGGCTTGATCCAGCGACGCAAACGCAGCGATACCGGCAAGCAGCCGTTTTTCTAGCCTCGTCATCGCCACTTGCGGTTCGATGAGCGCGGGAATGTCTTCGGCCGGAAGCAGGAGCGTGTCTGAATGGAAACGAGCCGAAGGCGTGAGTCTCAGATAAAAACGATGGATGTGCTGTGGGAGTTCTTGAAACGTGATCTGGATCTGAATGTCCGCGTCCGTCAGGTTCTGTGTTTCGGTGATCGCGTTTTTGGCGGCAGCAAAGAACTTGTTCTTAAATGTATTGCAATCGACTTGCGGCGCTTCATCGAAAAACAACTGGCAAGCCCAGTGGATCTTGAGTTTGGGCAGAGTTGGGTTCGCGTGAACCGCAAATGGAGATAGTAAGGCGACAAGTGCGCTGAAAAAGAGCTTCATAGTGGCTTTCAAAGGGTTAGTTCCAGCGTTGATCGGAGGCTTTTTTAGAAGCCGCGCCGAAAATCAGTTTCACGCCGAAATTATAGCTGTAGTTCACGCCGGCCGCTCCCGTGATAAACAAGACCTGCGCTGGGTTCGAGTAGTCGACCGCGGCTGGGTAGGTGAGACTTTTTTTCTGTTGTGAGAAAGTCGCTCCGCCCGAGAAGACGAGCGCCTTAGTGGCACGAACGTTGATACTGAGCGAGCCCGAGTAGATATTGTACGCACCTGCACCCAGGCCCGGATAGGTCAGTGCCTTGGCCGAGGCATTGAACACGACGCGGTCTTGGATGAATTGATTCACGTAAGCGATCTGCGCGAATCCCGCGAATACCTGTTCCTGAAGATTGCCGCGCTCATTGGCTTTTTCTAGATTTGCGACTGTGAATTCAGGACCGATCCGGAACATGAGTTGTTGAGTCTCATTCGTACGATAAGGGACCAGCGCGTATTCCACTCCGGTCGATACCGTGCGATAGGAATCAAGGTTCGAACCTCGGGATCCTGCAGCAAGGCCGATCAGCGCAAAACTCCAACGTTTAGAGACCGAGTAAATGCCTTTGAGGTAGATGCGAGGATTCGTGACGGATCCGCGGTCGACACCGGTCGCGTTTGGAATCGTCTGAACGCGCTGCGAATACGAAGGGCTGACCTGAAAACGGAATTTTCCTTTTGGGTCAAAATAGTCGACGACGACGGATCCAGCCAGTGACGAGGATTGAACCTGGCCTTGCGTGGTTCCGGTCCCTGAGGTGCCGGCCTCGATATACCAGTTGCCTGGATTGCCGCCGGGGGTGGGTTTATTCGGGTCCGTGCTCACGGCTGACTTGGTCGAGATCGTGATATCTCCGGCGACGCCAACAGAGCTTTTTTCGATTTCCTGAAAAGCAGCAAATCCGACGCGAATTCGCGCTTCGATGGCGCTCATGATGAGCGTGCCGTCGGTCGTATTGTTGAAATCCATGGGAGGTAAGTCGAGCGTATTTGCCTCGAAGCGATCGGATGGCTTGATGCGAATATAGTAGCGGGTCAAATTACCCGGACGGGATTGGTTCGTGATTCGTACTTGCAGATCCGCCTCACGCGCATCCAAGACTTGGGAGATCAGGCCCGAATTGTTATCAAAGAACGAGCGCTCGAACGTCGAGCAGTCCATTTTTTCTTGAATGGAGAGCAGGCAGTAGAACGAAACTTGGAATCGTTTATTGGCTAGGATCTCCTGGGCGTTTGAATCCGACGCGGTGGAGACGAAAATCAGGCTCAAGATCGTAAAAAATATTTTATTCATAAGGTGCGCCCAGTTGGAAGCGCAGAGCTTAGCATGGGTCCGTCCGTGCCCGTAGTGAACGTTCACAAGTCCATATAGATGAACTCAAAAAAAACGGAGCAAATGGCCGTTCTACAATTGGGAAAACGACAGAATAGCCCCTGGTTTCAGCCGAAACCTCAGTGGTAGCGACTCTTCATTAAGAATGTGATCACTTCGCGTGCACTGTCGGCATCGTAGCCGTAGCGCGTGACGAGGTTTTGGATCGTCGTGCGAGCGAGTTTTTCGCTCTCCTCGAATCCTTCGCCTTCGCGAGAGCCGTCCTTGCCGTAGAGGAGAAGCGCGTTGTGCATCTGCGTGAGCACTTCTTTTTGGGACTGATAGTAGTGCTTCTCGAGTTTTTTCCAGTACTCGGGGAATACCTTGGAGTACACCACGGGAACGTTCGGGTGATCGAGCGACCAGGCGCCGATTTGCGAGATGATGCTATTGCGAAACGCGGTGAGCTCACCCTCTGACTGTGGCGCTTCGATGATTTTTTCGAACTCGCCGATGAGAGTGTGATCAGGATCCTCAAGCGCGCCGGTTCGTGGATTTTTGATTCGCTCTTTTTTCAGAACCAGCGAGATGTGCATCACGTATTTGCGGATGAACTCCTCCCACTGGTGTTGGTCATAAAGGCCAATTGAATCCCGAACCTCGCGATCAACGGTGTTCAGGTAGTCGTTTCGGATCGTCGAGATGAATTCGACGGCGTCGTGGAAACCGTCGCGTACGTCTTGTTTCAGGAACTCGTACTCACTCGTGCGCTTAACGAATTCCTCAAGCTCACGAAGCACGGCAAGCGGCGAGAGTGCCGGAAAATCCGGGTTCTGCGCGGCGGCGAAAAGCACCGATTTCATTTCACGCGCGGACGCGCCGGTGCGGCCCTCGTAATAGGGCGTATTGAGGTACTCGTCGCGGATGCGTTTTAGGTTCGCTTTCAGAAGTTTTCGGTCTTCGGTCGAGAGTCCACTCGGAGCTTCTCCAGTATCCAGAAGCTTGGCTTTGTCGAGTGGTGAGAGTGACGCCACAATCGAGCTCACTCCAGGAGGGAAATTCATGGAGTTGGGTTTTCTTAAGCGTGTGAGCACCGCCCACGCCGCGATCGTCCAGTCCGTATGAGGCGCGACGAATTTCGAGTGGCGGACTTGTTTGAGCTCTTCTTGGTAAATCTGGCGCTCTTCGCCGATGGAGAGCAAGTAAGGAACCTTGATGAGTTCGATGCGAGCCTTGAAACTGGTGAAATCCGGGAATTCTTTGAACGCATCTAGCTGCAGTTCATTGCACGAACCCAAGAACAGCGTATCCAAGAATACGATCGTTTGTCCGACATTGACCGAGCCACTCTCGCAGGCGACGAGCAGGTATTTGAAACTGTCGATCGGGCGCTTGAGGAGGTCGTTGTATTCAATCGCACCGCGGTTTCCGTCGATCAGGTCTCCTGCGACGGTGAACAAGTTCAGGCTCGCGAGTGACGGTGGGAGCTGCGAGAGGCTTCGGTTCATCGAGAGCAGTCCATACTGCGCGTCGACGTGGAGTTGTGGTTCCACGGTGACCAGGCCCTTGCGGTAGCGTTTCGAAAAGAATAGCCGTTCGACTTGTACGTGATCGAGGACCCGGCGGTAATCGCCTGCGTAGTTCTTGAGGAGCGCTTGTTGAACTTCTTTGCAGCGATGGTTGAGGTCGCCTTGTCGATGCGCGAGTGGGAGTCGTTCCCAGAGTTCGGACGCTTTTTTCTCACCTAAGACTGAGATCAAAAAATCGCGACGTTTATCGGCCGGAACGAGGAGGAGTGGATGATCTTTGAGTTCGGAGGGGAGTCTTGCGGCGACATCTGAGTCTGGGAGTTTTGCGAACGAGCCGCTTCGCGAGGATTTCGCTCCGCCGCCTAAGCCCAGCGTTCCTTTTGTCACTTGTTCGATCGGGAAAACCCAATTGAACGTGTACATCGCGCCCTCGGTCGTTTTCGAGTAGCGCTCGAGACCCTGGAGCATCGCGCTTAAGATGGAGGATTTCGCGCTGCCGTTCGGGCCATGGAGCAGAATGAGTTTGTTGTTGTAGCCTTGGCGCTCGAACGTGCGGAGCGCGCGGTAGATTTGATTCTGTACGGCTTCTTGGCCGACGACCTTGCGGGACGAAGTCGATTCATCAAACATGCGGAATCGTTCGCCGTCTTTGCCGAAAAAATCCATCATATCTGCGGCGTATCCGGCCGAGGATCTCAGCTGTGATTCCGGATTGAGCCTGAGGACTTCTAAGTACTCCTCGAAGGTGAGCAGTGAGCGCGTGAGCTCAAACTCTTGGTGGATCGAACGTTCTAGACTTTGGATGGGGTGTTCGAGCGTCATCCATTTAAGTCTAGAGGCAAAGCGGCAGAGGGGCAACCCGGCAGCGTGGGCTGCATGACACTGAGATGGGACGACTTGTCCGTCAGTGAAATGGCGCCAGTCATCTGGAGCGATTATTTTTTCTTACGCTTCTTACCCGAGCGGTTCGTCTTCTTCTTGGACTTGCCAGATCGTTTAGGTGCGCTCTCGAGTTTCAGGCGCGGCTTGGCTTCGGAAACGAGTGGGGCGGCATCGCTATTGATTCCGCCTTTTTGTCTGAGGAGCCAGGCGGAAACCGTATCGCGCACCGTATCGCCGGCGATCCACTGGATTTTTGATTTCGGCAGCTGATCAAAGAAATAGCCCAGGCCATCTCCACCGCCGACCAGGAAATCAAGGGTCGCAAGCTTGTAGGTCTTCGTGGATTCGATCGTCGAGCCATCGGCGAAGGTCGCCTCGATCACACGGTTCGTTTCCCAGAGTTCGGATTCGCCGTTGCCGTTCAGATCGCCTTTTTCCGGTTCTTGATCGAGTCGAATCGCACGGATGCGTAGTCCTGAGGTCGGGAAAAAACCTTTCATCCCATTCTGCGTGAGGCGAAGCAGGAGCATGAGCTCCTTGCCCGTCACCTCGACGGTGGAAACGTAGTTATCAAACGGGAGGGCTCGGAACACATCTTCGTAACGGATTTCGCCCTGATTGAGGTTCGCGCGAATTCCGCCGGGATTGACGATGGCCACGTCGGCATGAGTGGCATCGCGGAGCGCGTCGGCGACGAGGTTTCCGAGTGGGGATTCTTCGCGGCGATGATGCTCAATCGGGCGCGCGGCTTGGCCGAGGACGCGTTTTTTTGCGAGATCGGTTTTCTCGAAGATCGGCGCTAGAATCTGGGTCATGCCAGCGTCGGCTATGATTTTTTCTCCGTGAAATAGGGGCGTCGCTAGTTCGCCTCGACCGTTCTTAGGGGCCGGGAGCTCGCCGTTACAATTGCGCTGATGGGAGAACACAGTCGGGCAAACCGGGATCGGACCTTCGATGAGGGTCAAATCGTTTCGGAGTTTTTTCGATTTCAAGTCAAACGTCAAATAGAGCGTCGTAAAATAGTAATTTCGAGTGCCGCTCTGAATGACCGGGATGCCCCGAATCCAGTGGTGAACCACAGAGTGGGTGTGACCGCTGACGACGCCGTCGATCGTACCCTTGGGAAGTTTTTTTAGGAGCTCGGGGATCTCGCCTTTTTCATCACAAGCGCTCTGAAGATCGCTCTCTCGCTTGAGGAAACTGGTCTTGATCGCGCGACCGCTTCGGTCTGCGACATCACAGAACACGCCGGCGTGAGCGAGCACGAGCACGATATCGGCTCCCGCGGCGCGGAGTTTCTTGGATTCGGCCTCCGTGATTTTTGCCATATCGCGGAACTCGAGACCTTTGACGTATTCCGGACGTGTCGTCGTCGGCGTATCTAAGGTCGAGAGTCCGATGACGCCGACCTTGAGCCTGCCCGCGGTCAGGAGCACGCTTGCTTTGGTGCCGGGAACGCCGGGAAATAGGCCGCCTTTTTTCTGGTACACGTTCGCGGCGAGATACGGGTAGCGAGCCTCCAAGACACGTTTTTTGATGACGCCTCGAACGTCGCGGGTGTCTTTGTTGGCGAGTTCATTCGTGTAGTCGCCCACGTCGCCGAAATCGAATTCATGGTTGCCCAAGACGGATGCATCGAGTTTGATCTCGTGGAAAAAATCCAGCATCGGTGAGCCCTCGAGTAGGTTCGAATCGATGGAGCCTTGAAAATGGTCGCCAGCATCGAGCACGAGCACTCGAGATCCGAGCTCTTGGCGCAGTACCTTGATTTGGCTGGCCAGGTAGGCGGCGCCGCCGCGTTCATAGTCGATCGGTGTCGGGTCTTTGGTCTTGAGTTTTTCTGGGGCAAGCGCACCGTGAATGTCGTTCAGACCAACGATCGCGATCGTTTCAAACTGGTCGTCGTTCAGGACAGCGACTTTTTCAGAGGTTTCGAGATTGTCCGAGGAGCCTGGGTGAGCGCAACCTCCCAGCAAGACCGCGAAAACGGCAACGGCTGACCATACTACGCTGCGGGAGTTTGAATGCGAAGGACGACGCGATTCGGATTTGTAGCCGCGCACGGGAGAAAACGACTTCGAGATCAGGCTCTTATAGTCCATGGTCTCTTAAGATGATTCATGAAAGGGGAAATGAGAAGCGGAAGGAGCGGGAAGGAAGAAAAACCCATCCGTGGGTTCATCGCTCATCCTAATCCCTGGATACTTTTATTTTGCGTGAACGGCGTTCGTTCTGTAAAGCGTACCCCGCTTTTTTTCGGTTCAGGATTTCAGTTAAATTCGAATTTATGCGGAAAAATGGCGAAATTTATCTTTAAAAAGAATGTAAACGCGATGCGAAAAACCCACCAAAATGGGAGGGCTTACATGAGAGAATCTTCATGATTCTAATCAAGGACGCTCGCCTGCTCTTAAAAATGACTAAAATCGAAGCACCTGCGCATCGATTTCGACTTGGGTCTGGGCTCTCATGTAGGTGAGGAACTCTTCGAGCCGCTCTGCGTCCGGGCGATAGGTACCTGAATCATTCAGGAGCACCAGCCGGTCACCGACTCTGCGGATTTTTCCGGCCATCATGACGCTAGAGAGCTGCGAGAGGACACTGTGTTTAGAAACTAAGTCTCGGATGAACGCCGTTCCGGTCCTGGCGAAGACGAATGTATTGCCGACGAAAATGAAATTGTAGTCGACTCCCTCTTCGAAGAACGCGGGGATCGAAGAGGCCCCGATCACGTGGTTAGCGGTGTAAAACGGCGCCGTGACGGCGTTCATGGCTTCAACAATGTATCTGGGGCTTGCGATCTGCAGGATCAGTTTTTTCGTCCCTGAATAGTGCGTGAATTGGGCAGGGAGTGGAGGGAGAGTTGAAACCCAGGCATCATCAAACGTGAGCTCCTGGATTTCGGAATGGGCCACCACCCAGGACGTGCATTTCAAAGGAATGGATGCTCGCCAGCGGATTTCGGCCAGTGCTGAGCCGCCGCTGAGAACCAGAATCAGAAGTGAAAGGGCGATGTTTCTGAGGGATTGCACTCATCCGAGTTTAACAGACGAGAACACGGCGATGAAAGTGAATCCGAGATTTTTGCGCGCCTAGTTCCACTGCACGGGAACAGTCGTGACTTTGTCTTCGGAGCGTTGGATTTTCACGTTACCGTTTGAGCGGCCGTACTCGAAAACGTCGCGCGTTACTTTGACGTCCATCATGCAGTAGTCGATGATTTTTTGGATCTCGCCGGCTTTCCACCATTCGACGGCCATCAGACCGTCCGCGCTCTTGCCGGTGCCGAGCGTTCCTTGCGCCACGTGTTCGAGTTTCAAGAAGCGTTGGCGGGTCAGTGCTTCTAAGTCGTACATGATGTCGAATGAATCGACCTTGTGGAGCTTGAGTCCGTAAGGAACCATCACGGGCAAGTCAAACCCGCGAATGTTGTAGCCGACGACCAGTCGCTCTTCGCAGAGTTCCATGAGATCGGGCAGGTCTTTTTCGAGGTAGCTTAAGTATTTGTCTGTTTTCGAATCGTAGGCGCACGCCACTGAAATGCCCAGTTTGTCGATGTGATCCCAGCCGCCGACCTCTTGCACGAGTTTTTGTGTCTCGATGTCGAGCACCAGGTAGTGACGGTGCTTCAGGAATAAACTCGATGGGTTCACGTCTTCGGAAAAAGGAACTCCAAAGGTGTGCCGCCAGTACGAGGGCGCAAGTTTGATGCGGGTTTGACCACGTTCTGCCATGAGTGAAAAGGTTCTACAGCGTTCGGAGTGAAAAAACGAGAGAACAGTTGATGCTTGTGGGGGGGATGTTTATTGTCAAGATACGGCGACTCAGAGGTCGGAAAGTATTCGACAACAGATTCGTGGTGATTTTGCTTGGGATCCAGGAGGAAGGCTCTTCAGAAACCGGAGCATCCCCACTGCGGGCTGTGAGGATTTCTGAAGAGCCTTTCGACGCAGAGTCCGAGCAAAAGCGCCCGAAGATGGTCGAATATTTGCCGACCTCTGAGGCTCGACGCGCTGGCTCTCCATGAGTCCGCTCACTGCAAAAGAAACGAATCCGACATGACGCCCCATTTGGAATCCGTAGTCGCCGAGCTCGAAAAAAATTTTCCCCAGACGCTGAAGCGCTTGGAAAACCTCGTTCGAATCCCGAGCGTGAGTTTCCCGAATTTTCCCGCCTCCGAAGTCACGCGTTCCGCCGAAGCGGTGGCCGCGCTCATGAAGGAAACGGGCCTAGAAAACGTCGAAATCCTGAAGATCGAAGGCACGCACCCGTATGTCTACGGTGAATGGGTGAAAAAACCCGGGGCCCCGACGTTGCTTCTGTACGCGCATCACGATGTCCAGCCTCCGGGCCGCGAAGAACTCTGGGAATCTCCGCCGTTTGAACCGACCTATCGTCAGGGACCTGGTGGAGAGCGCATGTACGCCCGCGGCACCGCCGACGACAAGGCAGGAATCCTGATTCATACGGCCACCATCGAAGCATTTCTTAAGGCCACGGGTGAACTCCCCGTGAACGTCAAGGTCGTCATCGAAGGCGAAGAAGAAATCGGCAGTACGCACTTGCTCGAGTTCCTGAAAAAATACCGCACAAAACTCGACGCCGATGTTTTGTGTCTGACGGACACCACGAATTTTGATTGCGGCATTCCCGCGCTCACAGTCGCGCTTCGCGGCTTAGTCGCCGTAGAAGTTGAGGTCCGCGCTCTGACCAAGGCGATCCACTCTGGCATGTGGGGCGGGCCGGTGCCGGATCCAGCGATGGCGCTCTCCAAAATGCTCGCGACGCTGATTGATGAGAACGGTCACATCAATCTCCCCGAAGTGAATGCGATGGTTCCGCCTTTGACAAAAGAAGAAGAGCAAGAGGCGATGCGGCTCCCATTTGACGAAAAAACCTTCCGCGAGCAATGCGGCATGGTCGAAGGCGCCCACCTGCACCGTGAAGGTCCCCATCCACTGCTTCAGCTCTGGAGATTCCCAAGCCTCACCGTGAATGCGCTCCAAGCGTCCTCGCGTAAACAAGCCGGTAACATCATCAACGATACCGCCTGGGCCAAAGTCTCGATCCGAATCGTCGACGGCATGGATCCGCGCGCGGTGATGAAAGTGTTAAAAGACCATCTCCAAAAAACCGTGCCTTGGGGTCTCGAAGTCACCCTTCATTCCGAAGGCGACGGATCGGCGGGTTGGTCGACGAAACCGCGCGGTCCGGCGTTCGACGCTGCTCGCGAATCGATGAAACAAGGTTACGGCGTAGAGCCGTTTCTGATCGGATGCGGTGGAACGATTCCATTCGTCCGTCCGTTCGAAGAAGCCCTGGGAGGCGCTCCGGCGCTTCTGATCGGGGTCGAAGATCCGTACACGAACGCGCATGGCGAAAACGAGAGCCTGCTTGTTTCGGACTTCAAAAAGGCGTGCAAGAGTCACGTCCTGCTTTTCCAGTACTTGAACGAAAAAATGGCCCCAAAATCCGGGCAGAAATAGAGCTCATTCACGATGAATCTCAGCGAAACACAGGAACAAGACGCCCCGAAATCCGTCGTTGAACAAACGATGCGCGCGCAGCGCGACTCCTGGATTGAAATCTCCAGGCGAGTGGCCGAACTCGAGAGTCGCGAATTTCCGCATGGTGGTCCGAAACGCATCATCCTTTATGGTCTGGGTTCCAGTTTTATCGCCGCAAAACTCTGCCAACTGACCTTGAAACGCGATCGCACCCGCCCGCGTGTTCCGGTCATCGTTGTTCCCAGCACGCACGTGGGTGTAGATGCGATTCCATCTAAAGGTGACTGGGTTTTTGCGTTCACTCACCGCGGGAGTTATGGCCCGACCATTCAAGCGATGGAGCTTGCGGACCGGATGGGTGCGTTCACGGTTCAGGTTTCTGCGTTTGGAGTCGCTCAGCATCCGTCTGCTCAGTACTTACTCCCGACCGTCCCGCTGGAGCGAGTCGAGCCACACACTGCTGCAGTCACGGGAGCGATCTGTGCAGTGACCTCGCTGCTTCTCGGCACGAAATGCGTCGAAGAATGGGATGCGTTGACGAGTATTCCTACTCCGGATTTGGATCGGTTACGGGGTCGAGCAGGCCAAGGTCCATCGATCATTCTCGGCGAATGGGAAGGCGAGTATCTCGCTCGCGAAGCCGCACTGAAAATCACCGAAATGGCCCGTATTCCCGTGCGCGCCTACGGAAGCGAAGAATATTTTCACGGGCCGAATTTCGCGCGGACGAATCAAGACGTCATTTGGCACGTGAGTCTCCCCAAGGATCCGCGCAACGAGATGATTCAGTCGTCACTTCAGGTGGGAGTATTCGGCTCAAGCCCACTTGCTTGGATGCCGGCACTCCTGGAGCTCCAGTGGTTGGCGCTTGCTGTCGCGCTCAATCGAGGAGTGGATCCGGATCTGAATCTTAAGTCTTAAGTGCGCTTAAAAACGCTTCGACGTCCGACTCAGTCGTCTGAAACGACGTCATCAGGCGGACTTCGTTCGTGAGTTCATTCCAAACGTAGAAAACGAATTTCTGTTGGAGGCGCTCGATCACTGCCTGCGGCAGAGTTCCGAAGATCGCGTTCGCCTGCCGTTTTTGAGTGAGCTCAAATCCACGGACTTGTTTCAGTCCTTGTTCCAAGCGCTCGGCCATGCGGTTCGCGTGAGAGGCGTGTTTTCGCCAATAGCTTTCGTCCAGGAAGCAGTCCAGCTGCGCGGATGAGAACCTCATTTTTGAGGAGAGCTGGAGGTTCTGTTTGCGATGGAACTCAAAATCCAGGCCCAGGGTCGGGTTCAGGAAAACGACGGCCTCCACCGCAAGCGCGCCGTTCTTGGTAGCGCCAAACGAGAGGAAATCCACCCCCGCATCCGTCGTGATCGCCCGAAATGAAGTGTTTAATGAGGCAGCCGCGTTCGAAATCCGGGAGCCATCGCAGTGGAGATAAAGACCGTTCTCGTGACAAACATCCGCGATCGCGCGGATTTCCGCGGCAGTATAGACGGTTCCGTATTCGGTCGAGTTCGTGATCGAAACGACTCTGGCTTGGGCGTAATGAATATCGCCTCGTCTCACGAGTTTCTCGCGGATTTGTTCGGGCGTGATTTTCTGATCTTTCGTTGAGATGAGCTCGAGTTTTACCCGCAGAATATGTTCGGGCGCTCCGCATTCATCGACTTGGATGTGAGCTTTCTCGGCACAAACAACAGTTTCATAGGGCCGAAGCACGGAGCCTAGGGCGACCACGTTCGCCCCAGTGCCGTTAAACACTGGATACGCGCGAGCAGTCTCGCCGAAAACGGCTTTGAATTTGTCCTGCATCGACTGCGTGTAAGGGTCAGATCCGTAGGCAGGTACGGTGCCTGAGTTCGCGTTTTCGATCGCGCGAAGCATCTCCGGCGCGACTCCTGCATAGTTGTCGCTCGCGAAATTGATTTTCATGGCGTGCGCCCGCTTACTTCAGGGATTCGATCGCTTTGATCGTGTCCGGGGATTCGGCGACGAGTTTCAGCGATTGAGCGCGGATCTGTTCTGCCTTGAGTTGATCTTGGCTCACGTCCTTGCTCGATTTTCCAGCGATGGACTTTTCCAACTCACCGTAAGCTTTTGCTGCTGATCCCGTCATCGACTTCATCGCTTTTTGTGCGGCTTCGACGATCTGCTCTTCGCTGGATCCGGCCGTGCCGGATTTCTTAGCATTTTCGAATGCTGCTTTCAGGCGGAGGCTTGAAACTTCGTATTGAATCTTATTGGAGCCGAAGTTCTGAGCTTGTGGAGCGGTCAGTGGCTTTAAGTCTTCGTACTGGGTGGAGGTGAGGTCGCCGCTCGTCTTACGGAGCAAGATTCGGCTAAACTCGGTCGTCGCCGTACGAGCTTGCGTGAGGAGTTCGGCCAACTGTGCTGCCGTGATTTCTTCGGCACTGGCCGGCGTTGGCTCGGTTGTTTGAGTCGGCTCGGGGGCTGGCTCAGTTGTTTGTGTCGGCGCTGGATTAGGCTCGGTCGATTGAGTTGGCTGGGGTGCTGGCTCAGTCGTCTGTGTCGGCTGGGGCGCCGGTGCAGTCGGATTCCAAAGATCGATCTGATCTTTGAGGTCCTTACTCGATGCGACGCTCAAAAGGTTTTTCAAGCGGATGATTTCGCTGGCGCGAACGTTTGGATCCATTCCTTCGGGAGCGACGGCTCCATCCACGCTGATCAAAAGTGCTTGGGCGGCCGCACGGAGTTTATCGAGCGAAGCCTTGAGCGAAGCTTTGGCCGCATTCTGAATCATTTCTTTTGAAGCGGTCGGATTGAGAGCGAGTTGCTCGGTCACGATAGCAACCAAACGTAGTTCGAGATTTACCGCGATCAAGTCCGGATAGGTGCCGGTTGCAACCTTGCTCTCAGCGAGAGACTCCAAATTCTCGAGTTGGATGGATCCATCAGAATTTTTGTATCCGATGATGAGGTTGAGTTTTTCTCCGTCAAAGATTTTTTTCACCGCCGCGAGGTCGAGCGCGTACTGAGTCTTGGTGTAACGAGCAAGAGGAGATGGAACTTCAGTCTGCTCAGGGGCTGGAGCGCTCGTGTTCGTCGGATCCGGATTTGGGGCCGTCGTCGGTGCTTCGGTTGGATTCGTGGCAGGGGTCTGAACGACGAGATCTTCGTCACCGTTCGGGTCTTTTTTGTCTTCGGTGTTTGCAGAGCCGGATGATTTAGCTGGGAGGGTGCCTCTCGAGCAAGCGGTCAGGCTTAAGCCCGATGCGATCATTGCGCCAATCAGGATTTTCATCACGAGGGTCGAAGAGATGGATTTCATTTTTTACTTCCTTTGAGACCGGTCGCGGCGCTGATGGTGGTGGTTCTGCCGCAATGTCCCTAATGCGGACGGATGATGCGGGATGGGTAGGGTTTGGTCAATAATAAATACATACTGCAAGTTAAATAAAGGTCCCAGCCACGGAATCGTACTGTCCAATGTTTAGACAGTCGACAGACCTGAATGGTCGAGTCCGCCTTGGGCTTGCGTTTAGAGGGTGCTCAGGTAGGAACACCGTTTGCTTTATTACGAAGTATGGAAAAGTTGAGTCGCGCATCTTTTGCTTCGGTCTTTGTACTGATTTGTCTCGTTTTCTCGCTCGCCGCGCCTCCTGCGCAGGCATTCGGGATCGGTGAGACATTAGCGACTGCAAAATTCAATCGCATGAATGCGGAAAAATTAAAAAAACGCCGGGAAATAGAGGCCTCAAAGAAACCGGGCCAGAAGAAACCTGCAACGAGTGTGGCAGGTTATTTGTCAGAATATTTGATGAAATCCAGTCAGCAGCTGACCCAGTGGGGCGAGCAGGCCTATGCCTATGTCACCAATAGCGAGTCAAAAGCGGATGTCACGGTTAAGGCTAAACCTGCATCGAACCACCGAGTTCAGGTGAGTGCGCGAGCTGGATCACTCTAAGTCGCGCCACTACCAAACCAAGCAGTCGAGGCCGGTATGCTTTTACGTTTAACACTGATTCTAACGCTTTTTTCTTGGGCGCCAGCGCACGCTCAGACGATGAAACCAGGTCGAAATTTGGCTCCATCACCTGCAGTTGCGCCCATGGATAAAACGCGTGTCGAACGCCGCCTGCCAGAGAAACCCGTTCCTCTCGTGAACTTCCCGTCCAAGGCGCCTAAGAAGGTCTGTGAAAACTGCGGAAAACAGGTGAACCTATCTCTGATCTCGCCCGATGAAAGTGGCGTGATCAACGACGTGATTTATAAGATGCGTACGGACGGCGGAGGCGCCATCCGTTCAGAGGCCGATTGCGTGGGGTTGCAGTGCCCAACCACTGGCCTGCCAAAGTGTTCCGTCTCGATCGGGAAAAATAAGTTCATCCGCCCCATCACCGATTTGAATAGTACGCTTCAACCCGGGGATATTCTGGTGTTTGTTCGCCCCGATGAGAGCGATGACCCGTTGTCAGAACTGATGAATGCGATGACCCACGCAGCAGTCGTCGCCGAAGATCCAAAGTCGGGGGCCATGAGTCTTGTTGAGTCTCCAGCTCATTATACGAAAAATCTTCGTGATACGGTCTTCCATGTGATTCGACTGCGCGGTGACGTGCCTCCGAGAATGAGTGAGTATTCCTCCTATAAATCACTGATCAAAAGTGACCCCACTTTTGCGAAGAGTAGTCCGACCCAGCAATGGAGTAAGTTACGGGCGCTAACGATCGAAGCGGTGAACCGACGTGGCCATAATCTTAATAACAGGTCGTATGAGTACGATCCGGAATTGAAAACTGACGTGATCTCTGGACTTCAGAATGTGATCCGTGATCTCGATCAGCCCACCCGATTGCCTTGCAAGACTCAGTTCTATTGTTCTGAGCTACCCTTGACGCTGTATTCTGTGACTGGTGTACCGATGCCCGATATAGGGTATAAAGTTCAGTTTTTGGAGAATATTGAGAAATCTGTCTATCCTTCACTGGTACGACGGTTTCCGAATCTATCGAAGAAAGAACGTTGGACTGTAGCTCTTGATCAAGTTCTCGGCACAGATCAGCGTCGAGCACTAGGAATAAACAAGGAAACTTCAGAAAAACTCAAACGGTCATTAGCTGTTATTCTGTCTGCGGAACCTCGCAATAGACCTGCGCTCATTCAGGCTAGTCCGAGTGCTGCAAACTTTTTGTCGTTTGTTTCACCTGCAGATTTACTCGACATGGTCTACGATCCGTCTAGCGCCTTCTCCTATGTGGGTACCTATTCAGGAGAGTCTTGCAACTTGATTCGAGAATAGTTTTAGGCGCGTGAGTATTTAGAGCGAGGGGAGTCCCGGCTGATTGCCGTTATCGCTTTCGACTTCTCCCGCAGCGGGTGCATCTTCACCGATCAGGCGGAAGATGCTCGATTCATAGCGCCCCAGATGCGTGTGCGCAGTTTCAAAGGCGTCCTGCGCCTTGCGAAGGCCCTTGCCGACGTCCTCGAACTTCTTACCGAAGTGGTCGAAATGCTTACGAGCGCGACGGATGTCTTCCATCGTTTTTTCGACCCCGCGAGACATCTCGTAATATTCCTGGGCGATCGAGACGCTCTGTAGCCCCATGGCAAGCGTATTTGGCGAGACGGGGTAGACGCGCAGTTTCGACATATCTTCGAAGAGCTTGCCGTTTCTAATCACTTCGAAATAGAGCGTTTCAGACGGGAGGAACAAGAGCGCCATATCCGTCGTTCCGTGCTCAGGCTTGATGTACTTGTCAGCGATGAGTTTCGATTGTGAGCGAATGAAATCCGCGAGGTTCTTGCGCGCGACTTCGAGCAGTGCTGGGTCACTAGAGTCAAAAAGCGGTAGCACCTGCTCTCGAGGAAATTTGGCGTCGATCGGTAGGATCTGCCTCCCGAGTTTTACCGCCACGTCGACACGTTCGGTAGAGTTTGGATCGATTTGAGCCTGAAGCGTGTACGAGTGGATTGGGAGAAAGTCAGCAAGGAGCCGCTCCAGTGTCGACTCGCCGAATGCGCCCCGGAGGTGAGGGAGTTTGAGGAGTTGGTTCAGATCCGAGATCGACTCGCCGACCTGTCCAAGTTGTTGGAGTTTCAGCTCGGCGGCCTGAAGGTGCTCTTGGACTTTTTCAAAATGCTTGAAGCCTTCTTTGAGGTTGGCGTTCAGTTTGGTTTCGACGTTTTCACCGATTTTTTCCAGACGCTCGGAAACCTGTTTCTCTAAGCTTTGGAATCGTTTTTCGAGATTCTCCGAAGATCGGGCAAGGCCGGCCTGGAGTTCCGTTCGGTTTTGGAAAAGTGCGCGTTCCAAGCGTTCTTGATTATCAAAGGTGAGTTTTGCGGCACCGGTCGCCTGCGATTCTCGGAGGTCGGCAATCAATCGGTTCATCCGGTCGGTCAGATCGAGAAATGATCGGGCAAGCGCGGGCTCGGAACTCGCTTGAAAGGCGGTCGGTAGCTGCTCGACGCGTTTAAAGAGCATTCTCAAAATGAGAAGCACGAGGACCAGAAGCGCAAAAACGATGAAGATCAAAATCCCGATGGGTGAAGAAATGGGCATGGAACAATGGGGTTAGCATGGGGGCGGAGGTTCTGACAATCATTGCCTGAGTGGGGAAAACCGGGGTAAAGTTTTCTTATGTCCAAGACTTACGTCTCGAAGGTCCGTCTCTTCGAGAGCGATTTTCTAGAGCGTTTCACCCATGTGCACCCGGCTACGCCGCTCGTGCTCTGGGCACCCGTGATCGTCACCCTCTATTGGCAGAGCGTCACGATGGGGCTCTCTTTCTTGCGAATCTTGGGTTGGAGCATGGCTGGTTTCTGGGTTTGGACCTTGACCGAGTACCTCCTTCATCGATTTGCGTTTCATTTTCCCGCGGAGACGAGGCTCAGCAAACGCATCGTTTACCTGATGCACGGACTTCATCATGACGACCCCAATGATCCGACCCGGTTGGTCATGCCTCCGCTACCCGGTATCATTTACGCATCACTCCTGTTCGTATCGTTCCGAGCGCTCTTGGGCGAAGAGGTGATCTATCCTTTTTTCGCCTGTTTCCTCTTGGGCTACCTTGCTTACGATTACATTCATTATTACGTGCACCACTTTGTTCCGAAAAACCCGGTCGGCCGGTACCTGAGACGCTACCATTTGGTACATCATTTCAAAGAGCACGATGCGAAGTGGGGCGTGAGCTCTCCGCTTTGGGATTACGTTTTTAAAACCGTAGAAGAAAAGAAAAAACAGGCAATTCAATGAATACTACGATGAATCGAACAGGGTCGTATCTCACCTTGGCGGCCGTACTTTGGTTCATATATTTAGCGACGCCGTTCTTCGCGCCCTTGTCGATTGGGGCATCGCTCGCCATCCTCGTATTTCCCATTCATACGCGCTTGAGTCGCCGGATGAAACGCGAACGTTCCGCGCTCCTCGTAACGGGGCTTGTGACGTTGATCTTTATTTTTCCAGCGATTTTTTTGGGTATCACGGGTGTTCGAGCGGGATCGACTCTCTTTCGCTCGTTTCGCGAGAGTTCCATGAATGGAACGATCGCCGCAGAAGGCGCATCCATGTCGGAGGCGGTGATGTCGGTGCCCTGGGTGAATGAACTCGTGCTCAAGGTTTCCGGATGGCTGCATATGGAGCCGTTTGACTTGGTGTCGAACCTGAGCGGAATCGCCAAGAGTGCCGCGCTTCGATTTGGAGATTTGTTCACGAGCCTGCTTTCGTCCATTCCGATGCTGTCGATTTCGACGTTTTTGATGCTCCTGGCGCTTTTTTTTCTGCTCGTGGACGGGGAACGGTTCACTCGATACATTGTCTCAATTCCGATTTTCCCCAAGCATCAGATGCGGTTTTTGATCCGTACTTACTCGGAGCTCTCGAAATCCGTTCTTCTGGCCAGCGTCCTATCGGGTGTAATTCAGGCGGCGATCTATCTGGTGGCAACGCTTTTTGCGGGAACCTCCAACGCCCCGTTTTTTGGACTCCTCGTTTTCCTGGGAAGTTTCATTCCGGTGGTGGGGGCGAGTCCGATCACCTTTGGCCTCGCCGTCCTCACACTTTTTACCGCACCGACCAAAGCGGCGGGGATCACGCTCTTGGTGGCTGCGATCTTGGCGAGTTTGGCCGATAACATCGTCAGGCCGGTAGTGCTTCGCGGATCGGCGAATTTGCACCCTCTTTTAGCTTTGATTGGCTTGTTTGGCGGACTCCACGTTTTTGGTTTCGTCGGCATTTTCGTGGGCCCAGTGGTGGCCGGTATGGCCGTCGCATTTCTCAAAGTGTGGATGGAAATCCAACAAGCCCGTAGTCCAAAGGTTTGACGGGCCGCGCCTCTCTCTGCTTAAATAGTCGTCATGGCTCAAAATAAAATTACGACGAGCTCGACGGCGGAGTATTTCTCTAAGAATCTCCAGCAAGTCGGGTTCTCCTCACCGACCAAAGCGGTGCTCACGACCCTCAAGGAAGCGGTCGACAACTCACTCGACGCCTGCGAAGAGCACGGCATCCTTCCGGAGATCGAGGTCGAGATCGAGAAAAAAGGCGCAGGTTCTCTCAAAGGTTCCGACCAGATCCGGATCAAGGTCGTCGACAACGGTCCAGGGATCGATGCCGATGACGTGACCAAAGTTTACGGCGAGTACCTCGCAAGTTCCAAGTTCGGTCGCGGCAAGTGTTCCCGCGGACAGCAGGGGATTGGTATCTCAGCTGCCACGACTTGGGCGCAATTGACGAATGCCGCCGGCGCTCGCGTGATCACCAAGACCAAGAACATGCGCAAGGCGCTCTCTTGTATCGTCGAAGTGGACATCAAGAACAACAAAGGCGTGATCAAGTCCAAGGAAACGATCGATTGGGATCGTCCAAACGGCACGAGCGTCGAATTCATCATCGACGGCCGCTTGCAGATGAACGGCGAGGCCGGTCTCTATAGTTATTTGAACGGCACAACACTCGTGAACCCGCACTTGACCCTGCATTACACGGTTCCCGAGTCGGAGAAAGTGACCGTCGAGCGTGTTTCGACCGTCATTCCGGAGATTCCTGCCGCCGTCGAGCCGCATCCGCACACCATGAAGCTCGGTGAATTCATCGCGCACTCCCACTTGTTTGGTCGAGTGAAGGTGAATTCCTGGCTCAAGAAGTCTTTCTCACGTGTTCACGAAGGTACCCTGAAGGATCTCGTGAGCGCTGGAATCAAGAATTCTCTTCTCGAGAAGAATGTCGATGCCTTGAACGAAGCGGATTTCAAGCAGCTCTTCATGGCGATCCAAAATATCCAACTCATGGCGCCGTCGACCAAGTCGGTTCTGATGATTGGAGAGGAAGCGCTTTCGAAATCGATTAATCGTCTCGGCAAGGTCGACTTTTTCTCGGTCGTCACCCGCAAGCCGACGATCTGCGATTTTAAACCCGTCGAAGTCGAAGTCGCGATCGCGCGCCTCGACGAAAAAGCGATGGAAAACGATTCGCCGATCCAAGTGCTCCGGTTCGCAAACCGCGTTCCGCTCCAGTTCGACAAGGCGGCCTGCGCGATCGTGCAAGCGATCCAAACCGTGAACTGGCGTTCATATGGCCTGGCCCAGCCCAAAGAGAGCCTGCCACTTGGCCCGTATATCATGGCGATCTCGGTCGTATCGCCATTTATTAAATTCAAGAACGCCTCCAAGGAGACGATCGACGCCTCCGACGAACTCGTCGAGGAAATACGCCGCGCACTGATTCAGGCGGGGCAACGCCTCTCTCGTCACATTCGCCGGGAGGACAAGGCGAACGAACTCGAAGAGAAAATCCGCCACATCGAGCAGTTTGGCCCGATCCTGGTGGAGGCACTCTGCCGAATCACCAACGCACCTGATTCGCGTAAAAAACGGGCCGAAGAAGGACTGCTCAAACTTCTGGGCCGCGAAGCTCGTGATGCGGAGTTAGCACTCAAGCATGCGGAAACGTCACTGGATCAGCATTTGGTGAAAACCGGAGCCAAGAGCGATGATAAATCGCTTGAGGAACCAGCACAGGACGAAGAGGGCGAGAGTTCGCCGGTGCCGGGAAAAAAGAGCAAATCCACGACTTCGAAGTCAGCCCCAAAGCCGAAAGAGAAATCTTCGGCCGCCCCTTCCAAGAAGCCTAAAATTATTCTGCCAAACGCTAAACAAGCTAAGAAATAAGAAAGGAGACTACGCTCGATGTCTAAAATCATGGCCCAAGCCTATTCGACCCGCGCTACCCAAGATCTCCCAAAGATCTCAAAAGAGATCTGCAATGCCCTCATCAAGGATCTCGAAGAAGCCAAGCGCCCGGTCCTTTATGCGACGAAATGCTCGCTCGACAACGCGCTTTATGATCACCGGATCGGATTCCTCAAGCCCGGCGATAAAAAAGTCGCGACCGAACTGAACGTCAGCTCGGTCAAGAAAATGAGCCGCGCGATCTTCTTGCTCGAAGTGCTCCTGAAAAACGTCGATACCGGCGGCGTGAACACCAAGCGTGAATTGTACTACATGGCCAAAGGCCGGATTAAGAATGATTCCTCGCTCAAGCCGCTCGATTTCGCGGATCAGGACGAGTCCGACGCGATCATCGATTTTATTTGCGAGATGCTCGAGTGTTACCGCGAAGACTTGAACTGCTACGCCAATGACCGCGGCGGCCAGACCTATTCGCAGCAATTGATCGTCACGGAAACGTTGGTGGACGGCGACAAAGCTGTGATCGATCTTTCGAAGCTCGGTACGACGTCGTTTCAGCCAAAAAACCGCCCACAAAACCTCAAGCTCTCGGCCTCCAAGAAAATCGATTTCTGCCTCATCGTCGAGTCCGAAGGTACGGCGAACACGCTTGTCGCTAACGGATTCACCAAGCGGCACAACTGCATCTTGATGGGTGCTCAAGGGGTTCCATCGAACGCCGTCCGCGCCTGGTGTAAAACGATTCAGGACCAGTTGTCGGTTCCGATGTATTTCTTCGGAGATCTCGACGCGTACACGCTTCAGAATATTTATCGGACGCTCAAAGCCGGATCGGCTGCCAGTTTGATTCGGAATTCAGACTACTCGGCGCCGGACGTTAAGTTCTTGGGAGTTCTTCCGGAAGACATCAAAAAATACGATCTCCTCGATTACCCGGTCAAAGAAAACGACGCTCAAGAAGTGCGCGCGCTCAAAAAGGCGCAGGACGCACTTAAAAACGATCCATTCTTCCAAGATAAGAGGAACAAGGAATTGGCCAAGATTCTGGGTTGGTTGCTCACGAATAAACGCCGTTGCGAGCAGCAGTCTTTCTTCTCGGTCAATCCGAACGATCCGCAAACTCCAGAAAAGATCATTGTCGAGAAAATCAAACGCGGCGTTTACGTTTAACAGAGGCCACGTACAGTTCTATGTAAACGGGATCTGGGCGAGAGCTTAGGTCCCGTTTGCTTTTTCTTCAAATGGTGGGAGTTTTGAGATCCAACCCTTGAAAAACTCGTATTGCCAGATCGCCACCGTATCGCCCTGTTTTTTGCCGAGTTCCGGATTGATGGGCTTCATGGCGGATTGCCAAAGCTGAGTGAGTGTTTCCTGGATATTGCTTGCGCGATTCTTGTTACGCATCGAATGAATGATCATTCGTGGAATCTCCAGTACCGCGTCGGCCATGACGATCGCGCCCACTCCACCGAGCATGTAGATCGACCCTTGATAGACGGTCCACTTGACGATGTGCTCTTGATACCAAGAACCGCGAATCACGAGGCCCGACATGATCAGGCCGACATAGGCAAGCGGGATGGCAATGATGAAGCCCTTGCCTTTTTTTCCGATCCCATACTTGATCGTGATCGGCATGAAGTCGCGTTGAGGTTTCGAGTATTGGCCCGGATGCTGAGCCAGGAACTCTTGACTTGAGTCGGAGTCGACGCGATCAAAATGAAGTTCCGGCCCGACCGGCAAGCGGTGAACACGAAGCCGGTAGTCCGGGCTGCGTCCGTCGGGAGCGCCATAGTTGGCGTTGATCGATTGTTCGGAGTCGGAGATCGCGCCTTCGATCTCAAAGAATTGCATGATCGCGCAGTCAGAGGATTCGGACGAGATCGCCATGCAGTAAGGAACGAGGCTCTTGCCTGCGCCATCGCGAACGCCTTGGCCGAGCGCGAATTGTTCACCGGCGCCGAGGCGGAAAGAGGGAGTTTCATCCGCAAATGCCACAGCCGAAATGAAGGAGAATACGAGGAGGAGGACGCGGTTCATTTGATCTCCGAAAGCGGCATATTTCTGTAAGCGGGTAGATGCTGCTTTAAATGAATGCTTTTTAAGAAGATGACCCACTCACGGAAGATCCAGTTCTTGACCTTGATTGGGCTCGACTCAATCGTCCAGTTCTCGCTGTGTTTGAGTGCGAGGTCGTAAGCTTTCATCATTCGGCGTGCACGAGCTTGGTTACGCTGTCCGACCGTCAGGTTTCCTGCCCACTTGGGTACTCCGCGTGTGGCAATGTCCTTGGCGATCATGAAGACGTAAGGCGCGAGTAGGAGAGTGGCCCAGCGGGAGGTCGGCCAAATCATCTCCAAAAACTCGGGTTTGCTGTCCAGGTAGAGACCGAGTTGAAACAAGTTGAACGAGACCGCGAGAGCACCGTAGACCTTACGGATCGGGGAACCACCGGTCGTCCAGCTGTGCGTCGTCTCATAAACGTAGTCCGTGTTTTCAGGAATCACGCGCGGATCGGATTTCACCATTTTTTCGTACTGAACTCGGTCAAAATAGTAGCCCGGGAATTCGATGCCGAAATCGTCCCCTTGGTCTGGGTCGAGAGCCTCACCTTTGGCGTAGAGTTTGACTCGGATGCGATTGCATCCGTTACCATCCTGACTAAACTCCATGCAAAACGGAACCAGGCGTTCGCCTTTGGAGTTCCGAATGCCCTGACCGAGACGGATGTCTTCGGCATGGCTCGGGGAAGAAATGATGAGCGCAATGAGGATAGTAAGCACGCGATCTCCCGATGATTAATTAAACAAAAACAGGAGAATTGAATATAAACGAACGAACCCAGATTGGGAGCGAAAAATACGTTCGATCAGGAGGCATTGTTGACGAGCGTCGACACGAAAGGGGTCCAGAACGTGGACCCCTTTTTTGTATTATTATGAAAACGCGCGCAGCTATTTTTGCAGCTTTGTCTTGCGCTGTGGAAAGAGTTTGCGGCCAAACTTTTCTTGAGGCGCTTGGTTTTTTGGATTCAGAACCTGCTTGGGGTTTTGGTTCGGGTTCTGATTGGGATTCTGATTCGGGCTTTGATTGGGATTCTGTTCGGTCACGATCGGTCGCGACTCTTGGATCACCGGCGGAGTCTCGCGAGTTTCTTCGATGACCACGGGAGGCGTGACTTTGGAGGGCACGTTCTTCTTGGGCGTGACGTCCGTCTGATTTGGATTTTGATTCGGGTTCTGATTTGGGTTTTGATTCGGATTTTGATTCGGATTCGGCAAATGGATCGGGCTTACCGGCTTCAAGGTCTCCTGACGAATCGGCTCTGGTTGTTTGATGACGACCGAATCCTTGCGAACGGGAGGCGGCGTATTCACGACGGGCTCATTCGTCTCGACAACCGGTGAAGGGTTATTGATGACCGGAGGCGTTTTGATGACAGGCTTCTTCGGTGGAGCTGGCTTATAGACCTTCTTTTTCGGAGGAGTTTTTTTCACTACTGGAGGTTGTTTAACGACGGGCTTTTTCACCGGTTTCGGAGCAGGCTTCGGCGCAACAACGACGGGCGTTTTCTTTTTCGGTGGAGCTGGCTTGTAGACTTTTTTCTTCTTCACCGGTGGCTTGTTGTTCGGAACTGGTTCCAGGTTCTCGACCGGCAGGTTCGGATCTTCGAACACAGGAGGAATGTTGTTTTCGGTATTCACCGGAGGAGGTATTTCCTCGACAGGCGTCGGCACGTTTTCTACCGGAACCTGAGAGTTCGTCGGCTGTGGTTTTTCGACGACGGGCTCATTTGGCGTCACGTTCACCGGAGTCGTCGGCTCGTTAGAGACCGGGATCGGCTGGACTTTACCTTTTTTCGGATCTTGGTTTGGATTCTGATTCGGGTTTTGATTGGGATTTTGATTTGGATTTTCCGTCGCTTTAGGCGGTTGGAATTTGCCTTTTGAATTTACTGGATCGATTTTAACGGCGCGGCAGTTCACGTCGCTCGTGAATGAGATCGACTTAGTATCGATCTGGAAAAGACCCACGCTGAACACGTAGCTCATCTCGACCGAAGCGCGAATATGTTCCGGGTCGTTCGAAGGGAAAGTGCGAACGCGAACGACCTTCGCGACGGCTGGATTGCCGAAAATCGCGCGCGAGGAGACTTCTTGGTAGGCCATGAAATCGCCGCCGCCTTGAGCATCGGGAATGTTGTAACCAGCATCCGCTGTTTTGCCAAAAGGGGTTGAGCCTAGGTTTGAGTCGCCTTTGGTGTCGATTTTGAAGTTGAACGCACCAAACGGATTATTGCGAAGTCCGTGCGTGCTTTCGATCGATGCTGGCTCTACGGAGCCTTCGGCCATCCATCGGGAAACGATACGGGTTTTGTCACTGGACCAGAATTTCAAGATGGAAGTTTTCTTCTCGTCGATCGCCGCCAAGCAGAACGTGGCTTTGTTCAGCGGGTAGGTGGGAATCGATGCGATGATGTCGGCCGCCTCGCCACTCCGGGTGCGGTCGATGATCGTTGCGAAGCTCTCTTTGTACTGAGCCGGATTCAGTGCGGCGCCCGAAGTTTGCTCGCAGTAGAGAGCACGATGCACGGTCGCTTCGCTTTTGGCTTGGATGCGACCCTCGAGTTCCGCGCATGGATTCTGGGTGTCGGCTTGAGCGGAAACAGACGCAATGAATGACAGGGCCAAGATGGCTTGTGGTCGTAACATCATGCTAGCTGGATAATGTAAAATATCCGAAAACGCGAGACGTAAAGCGAATTCTACGATGTTGACTTGTTTAAATATTAGTCGGCGTTTGACTGCGTGTGTGTTTCACGAAATTGAATCAGCCGACCACTGTGTTTTCGAACGATCGTTCGAATTGTACCCAAGCGTTGACCTCACGACTAGAGAAACCCTCTTGTTTGAGCGTATCGGAGAGAATCTGGATTCGTCGATGGAACTGACCGTAACGAATGGGAGGAAGCGCCGCGTGCGCGTCTCTGGGACTCTTGCCCGTGTAGCTCTCGCGCACGCCCATCGCACGAAGGATGAAATCACTTTGTCGCTCGGAGATCAGATCGAGATCCTTGTCGTAAAAGAAAAAACCGATCATCACGTCGTCATGCATCTTCTGATAGAAGACGCGAATCACTTGCCGGATTCGAGTTTCGCCATGTTTTTCTGCGATTGCATGCAATTGAGGAATGAGGGGTATGTTTTTCATTTCTCGGCGCTCGCCTGAATCCAGGAATACAAGACGACAGCGTTCGGATCTTTCTGGAGGGTGAGGAGTTCTTCTTTCATCGACTCGATCATTTTAGGCGTCACTCGTCGGGACTCGAGGAGCACGGGCGCAGCCGATAGCAACATTTCGATCAGATCTTGGATGAACTGCGCACGGAGCTTGGGTTTGCGATT
This sequence comes from Pseudomonadota bacterium, assembly GCA_027485695.1. Lineage (GTDB taxonomy): Bacteria > Bdellovibrionota > UBA1018 > UBA1018 > UBA1018 > JAIXQO01. The sequence goes on along the minus strand of JAIXQO010000002.1, from coordinate 149,533 downwards.
ATCGCAGTGGAGGGTGAGCATTTCAGTGCGGATGTTTTTGAAGCCCGCTTGTTTCAAAAGATTTCCGAGTTTCGCACCGACGAAGGGATCGCCTTTTTGATTCCACTGGTGGTCATTGAACTCGAACCAGTACTGGAGCGTGGCCGGACTGTAGGGATGTACGAAGAACGACGCATGCATCACTTCATTGGCGTAGACGAGGGCGCCTGGTTTCAGCGTGCGTTTAACTTCGCGGAGAATCTTGAGCGGACTTGCGACGTGTTCGAGGAACCAGCAAAGGAACGCGGAGTCGAAAGTGGCCGCTTTGAAGGGCAGTTGATCGGCGCGCGCTTGCGTGAGTTTCACTCGTTTTTGCTGAATGAAAGGGGAGAGGAATTTTTTTGCACGCTTCAGCTGGTCTTTGGAAGCGTCGATGCCGGTGACCTGCAGGTCTGGGTAGCGACGCATGAGGATCTCTGTCTGTGCGCCGACTCCGCAGCCGACTTCGAGAAGGGACGTCTGCTCGGAGAGATCGATCCCTTGATGGATCAAGGGCTCAAAGAATCGAGCTTGTCGATAAAGGCGATCTTGTTCATCTCGACTAAAACCGTGAACGTACTGATGGTCGGGGGCGCTGCGCATGGAGTCACTATAGTCTAAAGCCCCCAAAAGCGGAACCGCCGCGGACTACGCCGTCCATCCCGGTTAGAGGGAGGGAAGACGTAGTCCGCGGCGGTTCTTGAGTGTAGACCTAAGGTCGTTGACTAGGCTTCTACTCAGCCATGAAGTCGCGATCCATGACCGTTTTGCGCTTGTCTTGGGTCGCTTTCTCGATTGCTTCGTCACACATCTTGCGGATGCGATCAGAGAGCACGCTGATGACAGCTGAGGAGGTGTTCATTCCGGATTTCTCGCGGATGTACGCCTTGAGTTTCGATGCAACGACAAGCACATCGGTTTTATCAGTCGTATTTTCTTCAGACATGGAGAGTCTCCTTCGTGAATTAAGAGTTATTCCACTTTAAGCAACTCAACGTCGAAAACGAGCGTCGAGTTAGGTGGGATGACGCTTCCAGCGCCTTGCTCGCCGTAGGCGAGAGCAGGAGGAATCGTGAGTTTACGCTTGCCGCCGACTTTCATGCCGGCAATGCCTTTTTCCCAGCCTTGGATGACTTGGCCAGCGCCGAGGTTGAACGAGAATGGAGCGCGACCCACGGAGGAGTCGAACTGCGTACCGTTCGTGAGTTTGCCGGTGTATTCCACCGTAACTTTTTTACCTGCGGTTGCTTCAGCGCCTGACCCGACCTTCACGTCTTCGATTTTAAGGTCGGTGACGGAAGTGGTGGTCGATGCTTCAGTGGTTGTAGCCGATGGAGCTGGGGAGGCTGCCGTGTCCGGAGCCGTCCCAGTCGTTCCAGTAGGCGCGACTTCTTCGGACTTCTTTGTGCAAGCCGCGAAGGAGAGAGCCACAGAGGCGACAGCGCAGAAAGCCGCTAATTTAGATCGTTTCATAAAGCGGAATTTTCCTTTCCAACGAACGGAAATTAGTGAGCAGCAGGAGCAGCGGATGCAGACGCTTCAGGTGCTGGAGCAGCAGCAGGAGCAGCGGCATCAGCGGCTGGAGCAGCAGCAGCAGGAGCTTCAGCGGCTGGTGCCGGAGCAGCTTCTTCTGCTTTTTTGGTGCAGGAGGAGAACGTGAGTGCGAACGATGCAACAGCGCAAAGCGCCGCCAATTTGATAGCTTTCATGACGGGAATCTTCCTTTCGATTGAATGTGAAATTCGACCCTTACCATGACATAGGAAGGGATACGCCAAAACTAAAAAGTAGCAAAAAGGTCGTTATCTATCGAAAACTCGATTAGTTAATGCGCCGCATTCAATGGGTTTGTAGCGTTTTGATACAGTGTTCGATCGGAGAAGTGAATACCGCAAGACTGCTTCAGTCCGCTTCTTTGTCTTCTCTCTGTTTCGGGGTCGTGGGACAATTTTTAATAAATGAACACGACGCTCTTTGATGGATTTCTCTACGGCCTGATCCAAGGCGTGACGGAATACCTTCCGGTTTCCAGTTCCGCACATTTGCTCCTTTTGCCTCGTTTTCTCGGCAAAGAAGACCCCGGACTGGCGTTCGACGTTTTTTTGCACATCGGAACATTGATTGCGACGGTGGGTTTTTTCTGGAGAGATTGGTGGAATTGTTTACGCCCGCGCGCCTGGGCAGTCGCCGCAAAAGATTTCCGCGCTCACGGGATTACCATTCCAAATCTGGTCGTGGGCACGATTCCGGCGGTCATTTGCGCGCTGCTTTTTGAAAAAGCGATCAAAGGAGCGCTCCGGGGCGAACTGGTCGTCGCGGTCACGCTCACCATCGGCGGCGTTTTGCTCTGGGCGTCCGACCGGTTTGCGAAAGCGAATCGTGAAGCGAATCTGCTCACGATGAAAGACGCATTCATCATCGGGTGTTTTCAGTGCTTGGCTCTGGTTCCAGGAATGTCTCGAAGTGGCTCCACGATGTCCGGTGCACGCTTGATCGGCTTCTCGCGGGCCGCCTCAGCTCGGATTTCATTCTTACTCTCGGCGCCGATCACCTTTGGGGCAATTCTTTTCGAGGTCCGTCATTTTAGTGAGTTTTTAGATGGCTCCCAGGATCTCGTGCCTGTCCTCTTGGCCGGCGTATCTTCACTGGTTTTTGGGGTAGCGACGATCGGATTCCTGCTTCGGATGCTCAAGAAGATCAGTTTCAGTGCGTTCGCAGTTTACCGGATCGCACTTGCAGTCGTCGTTTATTTTATGTTCGTGGCTTAGCGCTCTTGTAGTGCTGGCTGAGCTCTCGAACCACTTCGTCGATATCATCGACGATTTTGTAGAGGCCGAGCGTCTGCTGATCGATGGTGCCGCGGGAGTATAGACTCTCCCGCATCCACGTATCCATCCCACGCCAGAATTCGGAGCCCATCAGAAAGATGGGGCTGCGGGGGATCTTGCCGGTTTGCATAAGGGTCATGATCTCAAAAAGTTCGTCGAGTGTCCCGACCCCACCCGCGAAAATCACGAACGCGGACGAGAAATGAATCAGCATCGTCTTGCGGCTGAAAAAATTCTTCATCGTCATCATTCGATCAATTGAGTTGTTTGGCTGTTGTTCGCGGGGGAGCACGATGTTGCAGGCGAGGCTCAATGCCCCAGCCGCTCGGGCGCCTTCGTTACCAGCCTGCATGATCGCGGGACCACCTCCGGTCAGGATACCGAAACCGGCTTTGCCTAATCTAAAGGATAGTTCACGAGCGATTCCATACTCAGGACTGTGAGCACCTAGACGAGCGGAGCCGAAAACCGCAACGAGCGGTGTTTTCCCGCGGCTGACGGTGAAAAAGCGGAATCCACGATGAAATTCTAAGGCGATCTGGGCCGTTCGGCGCCATTCGTTTACCCAAGTTTTGAGCCAAGACATGAAGGGTGAAAATACCGCTGGGAATCTGCGGATGCAATGTGAGATTTGCAGGCACTCTGGTCCCGAGTAGTGTATTTTATTCTTCATTATCTATTGTTTATGAAAATTCTTCTCCTGACTCCACCGATGACTCAGCTGAATACGCCATACCCGGCAACGGCGTATCTGACCGGATTTCTCCGGGGGCGAGGCTATGCCTGTGAGCAGAGGGATCCTGCGATTGACCTGGTGTTGCGATTATTTTCGCGATCGGGGATTGAGCGCATTCGGGCGGTTTGCATTCAAAAGAAAATCTCTACGCCCACCGTGGATTTCTTCTTAGAAAATTTCACCCGCTACCAGAACACCGCAGGTACGGCGATTCGATTCCTTCAAGGCAAGGATCCCGCCGCATCTCTCAGGATCAATTCACGCACCTTTCTTCCTGAGGGGCCCCGGTTTGCGAGTCTCTATGAATTCGCAGGAGACGGCTCCGACGCTCCCGACGTGGAGCAACTCCGGTACGCGTTTGGCACCTTGGGCGGGCAGGATCAGGCCAAATACCTCGCGAGTTTATTCCTCGATGATCTCTCGGATGTGGTTCGCGGCGCTGTGGATCCGCAATTCGAATTCACCCGTTATGGTGAAAAACTGGCGGCTAGCCAGAGCACGTTTGATGCGCTTGAGACGCGGTTGAAACCCGAGCAACGCTCGCTCATCGACGAATGTTTAGATGGGTGTCTAGCGGAGTATTTCTCGGACAGCACGTACGACCTGGTGGGGCTTACGGTACCTTTCCCGGGTAATGTGCTGGGCGCGTTTCAGATTGCGCGATACGTTCGTGCGAATTTCCCGAAAACCAAAATCGCTCTCGGCGGCGGTTATGTGAACACGGAGCTTCGTGAACTCAAAGATCCTCGCGTCTTTCAGTACGTCGACGCGATCACGTATGACGACGGCGAGCTTCCGTTCCTCCGCTTGATTGACTATTTTGAGGGTAAGATCGGTTCGGAGGGACTCGTTCGCACGAAACTCCTATTCAAAGGGCAAATTGCGACTGCCAATGATACTTCAGCGCACGATATCCCGCAAAAAGACGTCGGTTACCCGACCTATGACGGACTCAAGCTCGACTCCTACCTTTCGATCCTCGAGTTTTTAAATCCGATGCACCGGATCTGGAGTGATGGGCGCTGGAATAAGCTCACGCTTGCGCATGGCTGCTATTGGAAAAAATGCAATTTCTGCGACGTTAGTCTCGACTACATCGGACGCTACGAGGCGAGTCCCGTTGATTTGATCGTGGATCGTATGGAACGACTCATCGAAGAAACCGGTCAGAGCGGATTTCATTTCGTCGATGAGGCGGCGCCCCCCGCGGTCCTCCGAAAACTATCGGAGCTATTGATTAAGCGTGGTGTCCAGGCGACCTGGTGGGGCAACGTGCGATTCGAAAAAAGCTTCGATGCGGATTTGGCCGAGCTCATGGCTCAAGCGGGGTGTGTGGCGGTGAGTGGCGGACTTGAAGTGGCCTCCAATCGTTTACTCGGCCTGATCAATAAGGGCGTGAGTGTCGAGCAAGTCGCGCGCGTCACGCGAGACTTAACTGCGAATGGTATCATGGTGCACGCCTACCTGATGTATGGTTTTCCTTCGCAAACTGTACAAGAGACGGTCGATAGTTTGGAGTTGGTCAGGCAGTTGTTTGAGACCGGTTGCCTACAATCGGCGTTTTGGCATCGATTCTCAGTGACCGCACATAGTCCCGTTGGACTGAGTCCTGAAAAATTCGGAGTAGATCTGTTGACGGACGGTCGAACGGCGTTTGCGAAAAACGACCTTCCGTTTCGGGATCGAAGCGGCGTGAACTTTGATCACTTAGGAGAAGGGCTACGCAAGGCGCTCTACAATTATATGAACGGAGTCGGGTTCGAACTCGACGTACGCGAGTGGTTCGAGGGGCGAGTTCCCAAGGCCAAAATTAAGCCCGGATACATCGCCTCACTCTTGGGGTGAGGGGCGGCAGGCGCTGATAGAGATCGTGTGTTTCTTAAGGCCCTGATTGCCTTTGACTGTGAAGTGACCGGTGATTTTTGAGGCGCTTGATTTCTCGATCTGCATTTTCTCCAAGTAGTGTTCACCGTTGCCGTCGGTGAGTTCAACCATGGCTTGCAGGATTTTCTTAGCGTCATTGACGGAGCCTTCGAAGCAGCGGTTCTTAGGCGCGGTTTCGTCATCGACCAAAAGGTTGATGTCGATCGGGGAAGCCGCAGTCACGGAAACTTCGTTACCATCGAATTGAGTGGATTCGAGGACGCCTTCTTCGAGGATGTCGGCTTTGTCCTGATCGGTATACCGAAGGAGTATGCGCGCCTCAGATTGGCTAGCGATCGTCGAATGCGTGGAGGTGGCCACTAAGGTCAAGATGATCAACGGTGAGAATTTCGCAGTCATGAGCCATCTCCAGTAATATTATCTATCTAAAGTGTAATATTTATATTCCGGGGCCAATCGCAAGTCAAAGGACATCGTCGAATCGATCCTTCAAAAAAGAAACTGTGCGCAGTCGAACCCCGTTGGCGAGGAGCGAGTCGCCTGCAATCGAGGGAGCATCCACTGGAGGTAAGCCTCTCGGTAGTGGTTCGGACGGCGGGTGTTCGGTGTCGAAGTGTCGATCAGGTAGACAGTCGTAAAAAGCTTGAGTTCCTCCGAAGTCAGTTCGCTCTCGTCCGGATTGTTTAAGTGACTGAGCGCATTCGCGCCGTCGACCGGAAGCGATGAAATAGTCGGAAAGTCATCTGTTCGCGTCACCTGGAGGAATCGCGAATAGAGATCCCAAAACGTGTAGGACGCGCCTCCAAAAAGATCGGAAGTCAGGGAATCGGAGTAGCTTACGTTCGTGGCGGGACTCAGGCTCATCGCGCAGCCGTAGGTCGAGAGGTAAGAGAGGATCGAACCCGCGTAACAAGGAGTGAGGAAAAATCCGAGACGAATGCCCTTGGTTTTTAGGCGTGAGAACTCGCGGGCAAATCCGCGCAAATCGAGTAAGCGCGTCGCGGAGATTCGGATGCCAAACTGACGGCTCACGCGATCAAGCTCCCCATGCGTCGTGATGGCGATCAGGAGTTGATCGCCCGGGTTCAGGTCAGAAGCCGCTTCCTGAAGACGGGATCTCAGTGCTCGTTCAGTCGCATAACCGAGGTAGGTGGGGGGAGTGCTCTCGAGGCTGATTTCTATGGATTCGCGAGAGCCGCCGTCGAAACCCCGCGTACGTTTGTAGCTGGCGTCTGTTCGAGAGCCTGAGTTTTCTTCGAATAGAATTTCGATTTCGAAACCGCGTTCTCCGAGTGCACGTCCAAGGGTGGACATGTTATTCGCAAAATCATTGAACTCGGGAGAGATGTTGCCCTTCGGGCGATCGTAGCCGCCGAACAGAATAGCCCGACTCTTTGCCCATGCAGGATGAGCAACCGACGTGAGAACAGATAGAACGATGAGGAATCGAAAAATCACTAGCACGCGCAAGTGATCTTAGCGGAGGCGGCTAGTCCTACGTGAGCGAAACCCAATGAGGATCAAAAATTCCAAATCCAGGAATGTGAGAAAAGGGGCTATTTGCCGCCGTCAGCCTTGTCCACGGTTTTGAATTTCTTCTTCACGAGCGGGATCTCGTCGTCGATGATCGCGTGTTTTTTTGCATCGACGTTGCCATGGCGCAATTCCGCAAGGAGTTGTTCGATCGCGTGAAGCTCGTCTTCCAGCTCCCACTTAGCGAGCATCATGACCGCGATCTCTTCGTGGGTGTCAGGTTGCTTCATGCTATCGTGCACTTTGAGTTTGTGCCGAATGCCAAGCGAGCGCTGAATCAGCTCGAGTTTGCGTTCTTTTTCCATACCACCCATTCTAGCCGGTTTGCTGGGCGTGTCACTGTTTGATTTTTGACGTTTGGGCGTGGTTTTAGGCATTTGAGTTCATCCTAGGGGAGTGAAATCGCATGGCTCCGAGATCGAGCGGATCTCGGAGCCACACAAAGTTCATCTTAGTTTTTAGCGGCTTGGTTACGAAGCACGTAGAGCAAGATTCCGCCGTGCTTGTAGTACTCGAGCTCGTTCGGCGTATCGATCCGGACTTTGACTTCGAAGGTTTTTTCTTCGACGGTGCAGTTCGGGCTGTCTTTGCAGGTCGCTTTGACTTTGAGTACTTGGCCGCAAGCGAGATTCGTGAGTCCGACGAAGTCGAACGCTTCCTCGCCGTTGAGTGAAAGGGTCTTCGCGCTTTCGCCGGGCATGAATTGGAGCGGGAGAATGCCCATTCCGATCAAGTTCGAACGGTGAATGCGCTCGAAACTCTCGGCGATGACGACCGAGATGCCGAGGAGTTTTGGCCCTTTGGCAGCCCAGTCACGCGACGATCCCGTGCCGTACTCTTTGCCAGCGATGACGACGAGCGGGGTTCCGCTTGCTTGATATTTCATCGAAGCGTCGTAGATCGACTGGGTCGTTCCGTCTGGATGGTAGCGGGTTACGCCACCTTCGACGCCGGGAACGAGTAGGTTTTTCAAGCGCACGTTCGCGAACGTTCCACGAACCATGACTTCGTGGTTTCCGCGGCGCGATCCGTACGAGTTGAAATCTACTGGTGCGACGCCGAGCGAGGACAAATACTGACCGGCCGGAGATTTTGCATTGAATGAACCTGCTGGGCTGATGTGGTCGGTCGTGATCGAGTCACCGAGCAAGCAGAGCACGCGAGCGGCGTGGATGTCCTTGATCGGTGCCGGAGTCATCGACATTCCATCAAAAAACGGTGGTTCTTTGATGTAAGTCGAATCATTTTGGAATGCATAGCGGTTGCCCGTTGGAACCTGAAGGCTCGACCAAGCGGTCGTGCCCGTGAACACGTCGGCGTAGGATTTCTTGAACTGCGCCTGTGTCACGTGTTTTTTGGCGATTTCCGCAATTTGTGCGTCCGTTGGCCAGATGTCTTTTAGATAAACGGGCTTGCCATCGGATCCGGTGCCGAGAGGGTCCTTGGTCAGATCCAAGTTCACGGTACCTGCGATCGCGTAAGCAACGCAAAGAGGAGGCGAAGCGAGGAAGTTTGCTTTGACCTGTGGGTTCACGCGTCCTTCGAAGTTACGATTTCCAGAGAGAACCGAAGCAACCGTGAGGTCGCCATCGGCAACGGCCTTGGATACGCCTTCTGGGAGTGGTCCGCTGTTACCGATACACGTCGTGCAGCCGTAACCGACGACATGGAAATTGAGTTTCTCGAGGTCGGCAAGCAGTCCGGATTCCTGAAGGTAGTCAGTGACGACCTTGGAGCCGGGAGCAAGGGATGTTTTCACCCAAGGTTGAACCTTGAGGCCTCTTGCCACTGCGTTTTTAGCGACCAGACCGGCAGAGATCAGAACGCTTGGGTTCGAAGTATTCGTGCAGGACGTAATTGCGGCGATGACCACGGCGCCGTCTTTGACTGAGTAGCCTTTATTTACTGCGTCGCCTGGGACTTCCATGGATTTGTTGACCTTGGTGAGGTCTCCCTTGGCCAGTTCGAGCGAGTACTTCGAAAAAGTCTGAGGCACGTTGCCGAGATTGATGCGGTCTTGCGGACGAGCCGGGCCCGCAAGCGATGGCTCGACCGTCGAGAGATCGAGTTCGAGCGTGTCGGAGTAGTTGCTGTCTGGCTGGTTCGCATCGTACCAGAGGCCTTGAGCTTGGTAGTAGGCTTTGACGAGTTCGCCTTGAACGGCGCGGTTCGTGAGGGCCAAGTATTCGACTGTTTTTTCGTCGACCGGGAATAGGCCGACCGTTGCGCCGTATTCTGGCGCCATATTCGCAATCGTCGCGCGGTCTGCAAGGGTCAAGCTCGATAGGCCTGGACCGAAGAACTCGACAAACTTGCCGACGACGCCTTTTTTACGAAGCATCTGGGTGACGGTCAGGACCAAGTCCGTCGCCGTGACGCCGTCATTGGTTTTGCCTTTGAGTTTGAAACCCACGACCTGTGGGATGAGCATCGAGCAGGGTTGGCCAAGCATGGCTGCTTCGGCTTCGATTCCGCCCACGCCCCAACCTAAACATCCGAGGCCGTTGATCATCGTGGTGTGTGAGTCTGTGCCGACCATGGTGTCCGGATAGACCAGATCGCCGTTTACCATAGCGACATGCGAAAGGTACTCGACGTTCACTTGGTGAATGATGCCGGTATCTGGTGGGACGACGCGGAAATTTTGGAATGCGTTCTGTCCCCAGCGAAGGAACTGGTAGCGCTCGCCGTTCCGTTCGTACTCGAGTTTAGCGTTCAATTCCTCGGCGTCTTTGCGGCCGAAGTGATCCACCATGACCGAGTGGTCGATGACGAGGTCCACAGGTTGGAGTGGGTTGATCTGTTCGGCGTTACCGCCCAAGTTCGTGATCGCCGTTCTCATGGCGGCCAGATCGGCGACGCATGGGACACCGGTGAAATCCTGAAGGACCACGCGAGCCGGCATGAACTGAATTTCTTCGGTCGGTTCGGATTTCGCGTCCCATTTGGCGATCTTTTCGACATCGGTTTTTTTAACCGAGAGGTTGTCTTCGTTGCGCAGAAGGTTTTCGAGCAAGATTTTAAGGGAGAACGGGAGGGAGGCGATCGGAAGACCCGACGCCGCCGCGAACTTATTTACCGAGTAGTAGCGGTATTTCTTGCCACCGACTTCGAAAGTCGATTCGGTTTTGAAAGAGTCGAGGGACTTTTTGGTGTTTTGCGCACTTGCCATGAGATCCTCTGGGGATAGGGGTGAACGGTGGTTTACTTTGGATCCAACTTTAGATTTTAAGCTCGCGAAAGTCCAGAGAATCGGGGTGAAACTGCTTGTCGACGGCGAACGATCATGCGATATGATTTTACTTCATTGTTCGCATTCGAATCGCTGGAGAACCGATCACTTGAATTCACTGGAAACCGCCGCCGAAACCGAAGCTCGCAATCTCCGCATGGTGGGCCCATTTGAAGGTTTGCCGTTCGAATTCTCGGCTCGTACGATCCGCCCGGAAGCCATTCAATCTCAGGTTCGTGTGACGACGCCGTTCCTCTTTGAGAAGCAGGACACCTGGTTGGAGCTTTGCCCATTTTTAGCCCCCATTTTCCGTGAGTACCGTCCGGAAACGGTGCTTTCACCGATGGAGTATTTCGAGCTCTGCCTGGCGGCCCAGGCGGCGACCGTCGGGAGTCATGTTCCAGCGGAGCTGGATCATCAGATTCGCTTGAGACTTTGGGGCGAAGGAAATCTGCCCACTTGGCTCCTAGCTGAGATGGCTGAGCTCGTCCTGCGCGCCTATGACTGGGATTGTCGGAATCTCACAAGCCGAGCGGTCGAGGCCGGAATTTCTGCCCATGCGGGCGAGTGGTTCGGTGTCGCGGTTGCGGCCTATGCTTCGAATCGGGAGGCAAACCCTTCGGTAGCCATTCGCGTTTTAGATAAGATTCAATTTGAGATCGCACGCGAAGCCAAGGTTTTCTTGGGACTCAAGAAACGCTGTGAAGGTAAATCCCTCTTGGAGGCGGCGCATTTGATCGCGTTGAACTTGAGTGAACTCGACCGCGCGCTCGATGCCTGGAAATTGGGCAGTGATGAGACCATTCAGGCTCAAGTGGCAGGCCTGACCCGCGAGGGTTCGGCCGCTGCAAAGCGTTTTCAAGGTCTGTTCGTAGAGATTGCCAAGCTCAACCGACTTTTTACTGCGCCGGAGAATCACCGTCATCTGGCACTTCGTGGGCCGCGATCGCTCAGGCGTTCCGAGGAGTTCATGGTTCCCGTTGCCCCGTTTTTCGATGACTGGGGTCGCAAGCTTGCCACCCATTCGTCGATGAAACCTTCTGATTTGGCTGAGATCCTCGATACATTGTATCTCGAGTGGGACAAGATCAAAGGCGTCGACGGCAAGAACCTGACTTATGCGTATCCCCGCGCAGTCGCCGGGATGATCGAAGCATTTCCGGGCGGAATGGATGCGCTGAGTTCGTTTCTCCCCACGCGTGTCGAGCGCAACTTGAAATGCGGTTTGTTTCGTAGCCTCGTGTCGGTTCCGCGCCGTCAGTTCGAAGCAGAGTGGTCGAATCGTGCGCTCAACTTCGTGCAGGCAGTCGTTCCTACACCGAGCGTGGTGGTCAATGACGCGTTTTTGGATTGAGTGATTTCAGCGCCAACATTTCGATCAATCATTCCAAATAAATCACTCCGAAAATAGAGCTGCTCGTAATTTTTCTAGGGTCTCGCGATCCATCTCTGGATCAAACTTCCGAGCGCCACTCCAATCATAAGCTTGTCTCGGCGTCTGTACGCGCAAGCTCTCTGGCTCGCTGAGGTACCTGGGCGAAATATGCGTGTGGAGCACCGGATCCGCGTTGCACCAGGTTTCATAGTTAATACGATACGCACCGAGTGCCGACTTCATCGCGTCGCCCACTCGAATCATGTCGAGCGAATAAGCGATGCGAGCTGCTTCATCGAGGTCATTCAAACTCCCGGCCACTGGATCCGCGATCAGCATGCAGTAACCTCGGAGCGGTTGGGTATCTCCGAGCACTAGCCAGCCGGATGCGAGGCGTCCGATGAGAGCTGGATACTGGCCGTTTTTGCAAAGTTCAATGCGTTCACGAAGGGTCATGATGAATATTTTAACGATCCCAGAGTGAAAAGGCGAGTCAAGCTCACATCAATTGCGATCTGATTATAAATTAAATAACGTTTATAAAAATAAGCCTTCTACTCGATTTGAATCACTTAGAAGCGACAGGAGTCTAGTCTGGATCATAGACCTAGGAAGAAATGCGTAGAAACACTCGGGAACACATTCATCTTGGGAGATATTAGTCATGAATTTTAAACTTTTAGCTTCATTTTCACTTTTTGCACTCTGGGTCGGGCAGTCGAGCGCGTGCGAGGGTATTGAGTTCATTTCTCAAAAAACCAGCCATACAGGCATCGCGCTCAAAATGCCCTACCAGGCATCGCCGCTGTTTAAACTCCTCATCGATCAAGTCCGCTCGGTTCCTGAGCGCACTAAAACTGGAACTACCAAACGCGAAGAACTAAAATTCGAAAAGAAGACCAGCGGTTCGCTCATCGCATATTTACGTTTTTGCCAGCCGCTCACACAAACCCCAACCGCTGCTATCATCGCAGACTTGAATGAGTTGAAGAAAAGTTCCAGTCAAGTAGGCGCTCGGGAATTGCCTTGGGCGTACGCTTTTGATCGAGTCACCCGTGATCCGTTGAGCAAAAAAGACTTTTTGTCTCAAATTCAAAAACGCTTTGGTACCCAGTATGCAAACGAGTTCAACGCGTTTGCGCGAACCATTGACCGAATTCAAAAACCCTTGTTCCTGACGGACTACCTCTTGGACAACAGCTGGCACGAGGGAGCGGATTACTATCACGACAACTGGAACCTTGATTTCATTGTGATTGACTTGAGTTCTGGCGAGGTTCTTGGTTTTGAAGGTTTTAATTATCGAGCCAATAACTATTAGTCTGATTATGCAGGCGGTCGGCCACACTTAAAATCCACCGTCTTAAAATAAAAAAAGCGGAGCATCCGAATTGGGTGCTCCGCTTTTCATTTTTTGAAATCGAGAAATCGACTACAGTTTCACCGCCACGCCAGCGGAAACGCCGAACGAGTTATTGGTGACCGACGCGCCATCGTTGTCAGTTGCGACGTCGAGCAAGCCTTTCCAGTAGCCGGCTTCGACCATGAGGTCGAGTTCTGGCGAAATGGTGTATTTGGCGCCCGCGCCTACTAGGATTGCGATATCAAAAGTGTTCGTGCCGTCTGAGATCGACTGCGTTTCCGATGATCCTGCGACATTCAAAGTGGCGCTCTTAGAGACGGCGAATGCGGGTGCAAGGCCACCTTTGGCGAAGAACGAAAATGCATCTTGAGTCGGGAAAACGAACTTCGCAGCAACTGGGAATGCAAGGTAGTCGATGTCGGCTGAGACGTTTGCGTCGAATCCGGCAACCGAATATTTAGCGCCTTGTTGGCGATAGGCGATCCCTGGCTCGAAGATGAAACCAGGCACCGATGTCTCAATATCGGCGGATGCGCTCAAGTTCATGCCGGATTTGCGACCGGTATCGACTTCGCTAGAGGAATTGCCGCTTAAAGAAGAGCTCGCGATTCCAGCAAGAAAGTTCAGGCTTTGGATGGGAGCCATCGAGCGTGGTGCGATGCCGGATTGATTGGAAACAGATTGAGAAGAGGTCGGAGAAGCGGCGAGCGCCGAACTCGCGAACAAAATGCCGACGAATAGTGCGGAGTGTTTCATTTGCAAATTTTCTTTCTAAACTAGGGTTGAGTTGTTCGGATATCGAATGATTCGACGTGTCTTCAAGCGATAACCGCGAATAATGCTAAAAGTAGCGGAGGAGTTTCGCAGAATTTGCTGTTTAAGAACTCCGGGCTTTTTAGAGACCTCGACAACGGACGGAGATTTCATTGCCATCATTTTGAATGGAATAGGTGAATGATTTGCCCGGCGCAGGCGGTACGATGCCGACCGCGAGTGCGATGCTTGCGTCATAACCTTGCGGCCGAAAGTGTTTTAAGAAATTCACGGTCAGGTCAATGTCTCCCAACGTCGTATTCTCGTCGATCGAGATGAAGTAATCCGCAAAGTCTACTTGTCCGTAGGCATACGTGGCGTTTTCTCTTTGCATTACGAAGGTTGTTTTTGTGGCGTTGACCGCGCCGACGCATTCGTAGCCAGTCGCCCAAGCACCAATGGAATTCAAAGCTAAAAACGTGATCAGAAATAAGTTTTTCATGGGTTCTCCGAATTTATTCGCGTGAATGATTGAGTCCACAGGATGGACTCGTCGAGACTAGGTCGCGCGTTCGGTAAATGGAAGGAATGATCCGCCCCGATGGGACCAACCTGTTTCGTAAAAGATGAACAGGAGAACGACGTGAACGTCTGGTGCGTTTCAAATAGCTGGACCACTCTAAAAAAAACGCCCGATCCGAGAGACTCGGATCGGGCGCAAGACTCAAACGAGATTTTGTTCAGCGTTAGCGCGTAGCGATCAAACCAGCGACGAGCAAGCTCACGACGCTCATCACTTTGATGAGGATGGCAACGCCTGGGCCGGAGGTGTCTTTGAACGGATCGCCGACCATATCGCCGACGACGGCCGCTTTGTGCACGTCAGATCCCTTTTTGTAGCCCGGTAGTTTGCCTTTTTCGATGAACTTCTTGGCATTATCCCAAGCTCCACCGGCGTTCGCCATGTAGAGGGACATCGTTGCGCCGACGGCGAGCGATCCTGCCAGGAGACCTGCAAGAGCAGCAGCGCCGAGAACATAACCGACGACCGGAGGAACGACGACTGCGACCACGCCTGGGAGAATCATCTCAGACAGTGCAGCTTTGGTTGCGATGTCGACGATCTTCTTCGGTTCTGGCTCAGCTTTGAGCTCCATGAGGCCTGGGATTTCGCGGAACTGACGGCGAATTTCTTCGACGATTGCACCTGCGGCTTTACCGACGGCGAGCATAGTGGATGCACCGACCATGAACGGAAGGATAGAGCCCAAGAGAATGCCGATCAGGACCTTGGAGTCGGTGATCAGGAGAGCGAGTTCGCCCAAGCCCGCAGCTTCACGAGCGTGGTTCACTTCCATGTTGAAAGCCGAGAAGAGTGCGACGACCGTGAGGGTCGCCGAACCAATCGCAAAGCCTTTGCCGATGGCTGCCGTCGTGTTCCCGACTGCATCGAGTTCGTCCGTGATCGCGCGAACCTCTGGTCCGAGACCCGACATTTCCGAGATACCGCCAGCGTTGTCCGAGATCGGGCCGTAAGCGTCGACCGTCATGACAACTGCAGTGCCGCCGAGCATGCCGACTGCAGACAGAGCGATGCCGTACAGACCGAGGTAGTGGTCAGCGATATAAGCGACGAGTGCGACGACGAACATCGGAATCGCAACCGATTCCATACCGACCGCGAGTCCGCGGATCAGGTTCGTGCCGGCACCGGTGATCGAGGCTTCTGCGATTTTCTGAACCGGGCCCATCGAGGTGTAATAGTCGGTCACCAGACCGATGATTGCGCCACCGAATGCGCCGGCTGCGAGAGCGATCGTCACGCCTTGGGTGACTCCGAACGTTGGCATCAAGATGAACGATACCAAGCTCAGGATCACGGGCGGGATGATCAGGGTCATGCGAAGGACCTTGGCTGGGTCCATGTTTTTAAGCCCGCGGGTGATAAAAATGCTGATGATCGAAACGACGAGGCCGATCGTGGAGAGGATCAAAGGTAGGATCACGCCAGCAGTGCGGTTCGAGCCCGATGCACCCTCATTGAGGAGTGCCGGAAGCTGAGCGTCCGAAGCGGTGAGTGCAATGGCCATGGCCGAAACAATCGCAGCCACCATCGATTCATAAATGTCTGCGCCCATGCCGGCGACGTCGCCGACGTTGTCGCCCACGTTATCGGCGATGACGCCTGGGTTACGTGGGTCATCTTCGGGAATGTTCTCGATGACTTTGCCGGCGATGTCGGAACCGACGTCAGCAGCTTTGGTGTAGATACCACCGCCGATACGGGCGAACAGAGCAATGGAGCTCGCGCCGACCGCAAATGCATGGAGAACGTTGGAGAGAAGCTCCGAATCCTTGAAGTAGACGTAGAGAACGCCCATGCCGAGCATTCCGAGACCTGCGACCGAAAGTCCCATGACTGCGCCGCCGTCGAGGGCGACGAGGAGCGTGTTCGGCTTGTTACCGGAACGCGCTGCTTGGGTCGTACGAACGTTCGCAAACGTCGCTGCTTTCATGCCGATGTAGCCGGCCAAAAGAGAAAGGAACGCGCCGAGCAGGAATGCGCCTGCAGGAACCCAACCGAGGAGCACGCCGATGAACACAAAAACGATCGCGCCGAAAATGGCGAGGGCTTTGTATTGACGAGCGAGAAACGCCATGGCCCCCTCGCGGATGTAGCCCGCGATGCGGTTCATGGTTTCGTTACCTTCTGGGAGAGCTTTTACGCGAAAGTAGAAGATCGCAGCGATGACGAGAGTAATCAGTCCAACAACGGCTGGGGAATTTACCCAAAATGCCGATTCCATGTAGCCTCCAAGAGCAAGGTAGTTTTAAATAGATCACTATCGACAAGGATCGTGATTTTTCAATCGTCTGGACTGAAGAATCGCGGACCGGGTCGAAGCGAAGCGCCTAAAATGATAGCGTTTTTAGTTGATTGGACAGTAACGGATGGGTGTCGGTAGTTCAAGCGGTAGTTCTAGTAAAAGAGGCGGGAATTCGGGAGGGCGTGTTGCCCTTCCAGTGGACCGTTTTCTTCCGGAATTGCTAGCGGCATTGCCGAGCGGCAACCGTTTCCTCGTCCAAGCGACCCCGGGTTCGGGCAAAACTACCCGCATTCCTGCGGCCTTAGCCGACGCGCTTCCCGGAGCGGTCTATGTTTTGGAGCCCCGGCGACTCGCTGCCCGCCTGGCTGCGACTCGGGTCGCAGATGAGAATGGCGTCACGTTGGGTCAAGAGGTCGGCTATCAATTTCGTTTCGAAAAGAAACGATCGCCCCACTCGAAGATCGTCTTTTTCACCGAAGGACTCTTCTTAAAAGAACTCGAAAACGACCCCGAGTTGAAAAAAGTCTCCGCCATCTGCCTCGACGAATTTCACGAGCGGCATTTGGCGACCGATCTCGCATTGGGCGCGCTCATTCGACTGCAAGAAACGTCGCGCCCGGATCTGAAGCTGTTTTTGCTATCCGCCACGCTCGAGAGTTCACGCATCGAATTTTTCCTGACCGATCGCGGGGCAAAACCCTATTCACTCAAGATCGAAGAAAAACTCCATCCTCTAGAGATCCATTTTGACGGGAGTGATCTTCGCGTCGGCGATCGAGTCGAGCGCGCTTTTCGAAAACTCACCCGCGAAGGCCGGCTAGAAAACGGTCGGGAGTCTTTGGTGTTTCTGCCGGGATTCCGCGAGATCAGGGACGCCGAGCGGAAACTCAAGGACTCATTCCCCGAACTCGACGTCGCGGTTTTACACGCCGAGCTTCCCGAGGACGAAATGAAACGCGCGTTCTCGGAGAATCCTCGCGCGCCTAAGGTCATCTTATCTACGAACGTCGCCGAAAGTTCGGTCACGCTCCCGCGCGTGAACCTGGTCGTGGATGCTGGACTCGCGCGTTCGGTACATTACCGAGGACGCTCGGGATTTGGAAAACGCGAGCTCGGCAAAATTAGCCAAGCATCCTCTATTCAGCGGGCGGGCCGAGCCGGGCGAACCGGACCGGGAACGGTGATTCGCCTCTATTCTGAAAAAGACTACATCGAGATGCGCCCGTTTGAGGTTCCCGAGCTCATGCGCAGCGATCCGCTGGAGGTGGCGTTCGCGCTTGCCTCGATCGGATTTGCGAGCGCTCGCGAATTTCCGACGATGGAGAAATTGAATCTAGAGCGGTTGGACGAGGCCCGCGCTCGTTTGGAGAGGATGGGCTTGGTCTCAGGCGCTCATCGGACCAAACGCGGAATGGAGATCGGTCGAATCCCGCTCAGTCTCCGGTCGGCGCTCGTATTTGAATCCGCCCGTAAACTCGGCGTCGCTCATGCGCTCATTCCGTTACTCGTTGCGATCGAAGAAGGGGACCGCTTACCCAAATTTCCGCTCGAGGAGCGAATCATCGTTTCATCGCGAGGCGGGAGCCGGCTCGAAGCAAAATTGCGCGATGGTTTGAGTCCTGATTCGAGTGAGCCGAAGCCCGAGACACTTTTGCGCTCGTTTCTCACTTCAAGCCCCGACCGTTTGGCCAAGGTGGAGCCCGGTCTATTGAGATTGGCGTCGGGTCCAAGCTTTCCGTTCACGGATCCCGAATTCAAGCCCGGGCTCTATTATCTCTTCGACGCCGAAGAAAAAGAATCCGCGAATTCGATCGCCGTCTACGCCTGCGAGGCGGTTGAGCTTGCGTGGTTAGAAGAGCATTTCCCCGATGACATCCTTTTCGAGACGGAGACCAAAGTCGACCTTGCCCGACGCAAGGAGACCTCCATCGAACGGGAGATGTGGGGCAAGTTGGTTCTTCAAGAATGGAAAAAGGAAAAACCCCTCGATCTGAGTGAACTTCCGGCTGAGCACGAGGTGTTTGAGAAACTCCTGGGGGATCTCACGCAGTCACAGGCAGAGGTCCGCGAGTTTTGGGAAGAGTTCCTGGATCGTGTTTCTCGCCTGATCGAGTCCGGCCGATCAGTGAGAGCCGATTTCATCTCGCGCATGAAAAAAGAACTCGTTGTTCTATTAGGAGAAATCGACCTCAAAGACGCGATCCTAGCGCTGGATTCGATGGCTGATGCGGATTGGTTGTCGATCAACCGAGAACTCCCACGCACCATCGATCTCCCTCGTCGCAAGCGGGTCAAAGTGAATTACGTCGCGGGCAAAAATCCGTTTCTCGAAAGCCGCATGCAAGATTTTTTCGGACTGAAGGACGGTCCTCGCGTTCTGGCGGGAAAAACTCCCATCACATTACATCTATTGGCGCCGAATTACCGTGCGGTTCAGGTGACCGAAGACCTCATGCGGTTCTGGGCCGTGCACTATCCGGAGCTCCGCAATCCATTGATGCGTCGGTATCCGCGCCATCAATGGCCTGAGGATCCAAGACAACTCATCAAAGACGAAACAGAGTAAATCAGATTTGGGTTCGACTGGTACGCTTCAAAATTCCATTGTGTGGAGTCGAACTCGCAGTGATAGGTGCGCGCTCAATTTTGGAGATCACCCGATGAAAAAAATGATCACACTCGCGTCCCTGGCTCTATCTCTGGCTTCTGCTCACTCGATGGAAATTGAAACCTTTTTGGATCCTACCACGAACGATGTTTCGGCCCTGATCAAGGATCCGGTTCATTTTGGTTCCGGAATGCCCTTCTCGGGTTACAGCTCACCTTCATCTGAAAACGGGGTTTGCGTCGCGCTTGGATACGAACGTGCGGCGTCGGGTAGCCTTCGCTCTTCGGATTCGAAGTACAACACGATTCGCGTCAACAGCGACGGAATTGTCGTTGCGGGTCCAACTGACTATTCGATCACGCAAATTGTCTGCTTGAACTACCGCAATGTATTCCCGAATGAAAAATCGATCAAACTTGCAAATCCTGTCCACCCAGACTCTAATCTCGGTTATTCCGCCTATCGTTATCCATCGTCTGAAAACGGTGTTTGTCGTGCGATGGGATACATTCGTGCTGCGGCCGGTAGCCTCCGTTCTTCTGAGACCCAAGTGAACACCATTCGAGTGGATTACTCCGGAAACGTCGTTGCAGGTCCAACCGACTACTCGATCACGCAGATCGTTTGTTTGACGACGCGTTCTGGAGTAGCCGACACGAACGTACCTGCGAATGTTCCCGCCCACTCGAAATTCTAGTTTCCCGACCATCGGGCGTTTGGAGAAGTCAACCAAACGCCCGGTTTCCATTTCGTCACATCTCGACGTTTCCCGGGAGTAAGCTCCCTCCCTGTGTCGCAAATAAGTCGGTAGGGCCGTCTAGAAGTCCTTGAATTCGTTTAAATATAAAATATTTAACTCGCTCAACGCTCCCGGTTACCGCTCCGATAAGCTCCTGGTAACGATCGGAGTGGAAATGCGCGCTCAGAAGAAGGCTCGTCCGGACCTCGAAGAGATATCGCTGGAATTAAATGATCCAGCCGAGTGGGAGTCCGTCCTGGTCGAGGCGATTCGCTATCGGTCGAGTCTTCGGGTCGCGTTCAATGATCACGACATTCGTATGGAAGCTCGGATCGCGAATTATTCCCTGATGCGTCCACGTTCCGGCGAAGAAGCGCCTCGATTACGTTTAGGTGTGTACTGGGAGGCGAACAATCCAGCTCACGAAGAGTTCATGCGCTCAACCTGGCTCCACTCGAGCCAGAATCTGAGTTTTCGGTTACATCTCCCACAGCGCGTAATCGCTTTCAAAGGCGAGTGGGTGGAGCTGAATAAAAATAAGATCACTTTTGAGATTCAGGCGCCGCTCTTTCAAGTGCGCAACCGCAGTCGACCGCGCGTGCCCGTCAAGTTCTCAGTCGCGCATCCTTCTGACGAATCGTCGGAATCGCTTTGGCTCCAAGGCGACGCGTTTGACGTGAGTGAACAGGGAATGGGGCTCATTCTCAAAGAGCGCGCTTTTCGGGCATTTCCGCGTTTGAGTAATCGCGTGGATGGCTTGACCTTCCGGATGGGGGGGCGAGTGTTTCGAGTGAGCGGTATCGTGCGGCACGCTTCACTGATTCAGCAGAATCAGTTTCCACAAAAGCGATTCCGCGTCGGAATCGAGTTTGACGATCTTACCCTGCAGGATCAAGACGCGCTCAAGGCATTACTTCGAATCAAGGGCGAATAGACTCCTAATTGCACGAGATTTTAATCGCAATCGGATCACCCGGGCGACTCGGGTTAAAATCCTTTTATTCCGCAGTTTAAAAAATCGGTTTCCCACCCGTGCGCAGCCGTTTTAACGCGTATAACAGCTTAAATTCCTTAAAATAATTTTAGCGAAGCGCACCCTTGACCCGGCGCCAGTTCAGCCCCATTTTTAAGATCATGCAAATGTTCAAAAGGATCGGTTTGTTTCTTCTTACGAACGCGCTCGTCATCGTTTCGATTTCGGTCATTCTGAACCTCCTGGGAGTTCGGGGTTACCTGACGGCGACCGGGATCGATTACCAAAGCCTCCTGATCTATTGCTTGGTCTGGGGTATGGTGGGCTCGTTCATCTCATTGCTCATCTCCAAGTGGATGGCGAAAATGAGCATGGGCGTTCAGGTGATTGCGCCGAACACGCGTGATCCTGAACTCCAGCAACTCGTTCAAACCGTGCATGCGCTTGCGCGTTCCGCAGGTCTCCCCAAGATGCCCGAAGTCGGTATCTACGACAGCCCTGAGCTCAACGCTTTTGCGACTGGCCCAAGTCGTTCGAATTCGCTGGTCGCCGTTTCGACGGGACTTCTGAACCGCATGAGCCGCGAAGAGGTCGAAGGCGTTCTCGGGCACGAGGTCGCGCACATCGCGAACGGCGATATGGTCACCATGACCTTGATTCAAGGTGTCGTGAACGCGTTTGTGATGTTCCTCGCTCGGATCATCGCGTTCGCGCTCATGAATGCGTTCCGCTCTCGCGATGATGATCGAGATGAGGGAGTATCTCCGTTCATGTACTCTATGGTCACGATGGTCGTTGAACTGGTTCTCATGATTTTCGGTACGATGGTCGTCGCTTGGTTCTCCCGCTACCGTGAATACCGCGCAGACGCGGGTGGAGCTCGATTGGCTGGACGTGATTCGATGATTCGTGCGCTTCAGAAACTTCAGCGCACTTACGAGATCGTGGACCCGGTTTCTGATAAGCCTGCTGTCAATGCTTTCAAAATCTCCGGGCACGGCAAGAACTGGATGCGTTTGTTTTCTACCCACCCTCCGCTCGAAGAGCGCATCGCTCGGTTAGAGAACGCGGTCCGAATCGGTACGTAGTTTCGTCTGTTTCTTTCTATGGTAATTAAATAATAAAGACCTCGCCCGTGGAGTAGTAATTCCCGGGTGAGGCTTTTTTATTTTGTAAACGGTTCGATGCGCTGAACTTTGACAATCGCGCTGGTTTCGGTAATAGTGCGCACAGAATGAATAAAACCCTCCTTGTTGTTGGTTCAATCATTCTCTCCCTCTCTCAATCCCAAGCCACAGTCCGCCAGAAACTCACCTTGAGTGCAACGACGTCTCAGACGCTCGTCGAGCTCATGTCGGGTATTCCTGCGACTGGGGGTGGACGAGAGACTCGTAGCGGATATCGTTGCGTGATCGATTATGAGCGTCCGGATTTTTCCGAAGGCGTAATCACGGGAGAGAAGAGCAAAGTCATCTGTTCCTCACGGTCACGGCGGCAGCCTCGCGTCGAGTTTTTATTAGAAAACGACGCGATTCAGGCTCACGGTGATCGTATTCAGAAAGTGAAGTTTGAGTTCGTCGGGGAGTTTCAAACGAAACTTCAGGCGGCGCTCTTTCAAGCGGTCCGCTCCCATAGTCAGGACGGTGAAAGAACGAGCTACAAATATGGATCCGGGTTGATTTGTGATCCGGGTATGACTTATTGCGCGGAATCTTTTTACCTGAATGACGGTCCGGACCCCGAAACTTCGAGTTCGTCGTTCATTTGCGTGCGGGAGGCCGATCGGGTCGTGGCAAAAGTCGCCCCGGTGACTGAACCGCTCGGTGCATGGGTGGATCGCCAGATTGCCGATGGTCAGTTCAAGGTGTCGAGCGAACGCTGTATTTTTACCGGAATCTAAGCGGAGCACTGAGTGCTCAAAAAAACAGGCCTCACTGGGAATCACCCAGGAGGCCTTTTGTTTTTAAGAATTCGGATCGAAAATTATTCGCGAGGGCCGCGTGGTCCGCGCGGAGCGCGAGGTTCCATCGGCTTGGCGACGGACACGGAGATGATGCGTCCATCGTAATCGGCGCCGTGTAATTTGGTGATGGCTGCTTGAGCTAGTTCTTCGGTGGCCATTTCCACGAAACCGAATCCCTTGGAGCGGCCGGTTTGGCGGTCGATGATGATGTTGATCGCGACCACTTCGCCGACGCCGGCGAATGCTTCGCGAAGTTCTTCTTCTTTAGCCGTAAAAGGCAGATTACCTACGAAAAGTTTCTTAGACAAAACAGGATCTCCTCAAGGTCGGTCAATCGTTAGCAATTTCCCTCGTGCCGCAGCATGAAAGGGTAAAAAAATCCGTTTTCAGGTTGAAAATGGGCTTTTTCGGTTCGAGATTAACAGACTTCGTTAAAAAAACCATAAAAACGAGGGGACGCAGAGATGAAATTTGACAGAATCTCAACAAGGCAGCGAGACTGCCTTTAGGTAAGCTACCCCTATGAAAAAATTCAAGATTCTGGTCGTGGAAGACGAAACTGACGTCCGCGAATTGATTGCCCTCCATCTGAAACGCGAAGGATACGAGATCGCGGGCTTCGATGAGGCGGAAAAAGCGATGAAGGCCCTGAGTGCGGACTCAAGTTTTGATCTCGCGGTCGTGGACTGGATGCTTCCAGGAGTCAGTGGGCTTGAGCTGGTGAAATGGGCCGGCCAGCAGAAAGCAAAGCTCCCGATCTTGATGGTCACGGCGCGTGCAGATAGTGCGGATATCATCCGTGGCTTGGAGGCGGGAGCTGACGATTACGTGACCAAGCCGTTTGAGATCCCGGTTTTTCTGGCTCGGGTGCGCGCACTCTTACGACGGTCGCAGTTAGAAACCGTCGTCGAAGAAAATCCCGTGCTCAAAATCGGCTCTCTGGTGCTGCATACTCAAACCTACGATGTTTCCGTGGGAACGGAAAAACTGAACCTCACGCCGAGCGAGTTCAAGCTCCTCAAGGCGTTGATGCAAAACCAGGGCAAAGTGCTCTCGCGCGACAAGTTGATTGAGCTCGTTCAAGGCGAGGGTGTCAGCGTCGTGGATCGCGCAATTGATACGCATGTGTTCGGGCTCCGGAAAAAACTCGGCACTGAGGCGGACTTTATCGAAACGATTCGCGGTGTCGGTTACCGGATGAAGACCGGGGACGCATGATCCGCCGCTTTTTTAAGAAACACGCACGGACCGCACCCGAGGAAAGCAAAACACCACCGAACGCCACAGAGACCTTCGAAGAGGTTCGGGCACAGCGGGACGAACTCTCCACGCTGGTGGCCGGTATTTCGGATGCGATTTTGGCGATCGACCTCGAGGAGTCGCCTCTTTTTTACAATACTCAGTTTGTCGTTTTGATCGGTCAGGAGCGGCTCAATCACGGCCGTTCTAAGCTGATCGAAATGATTCGAGATCCGGACATCGTCCATGCATTCCGTTACACGCTGACCGAAGGCAAGGTATTCAACCTCAAGGCCGTGCCGCACGTGCAGAACGATCGAAAGAAATTCTTTTCGCTCTCGATTTCTCCGCTCAAACGCCCGGACCGCACGGTTTATGGCGCGGTCGGGATTTTTCACGACGTGACGGAGCTTAAAAAAGCCGAGCAGATGCGAATCGAATTCGTCGCGAACGTTTCGCATGAGCTGCGTACGCCGCTGACCTCGATCAAAGGTTACACCGATACATTACTCGAAGATGCCAAGGCTAACCGCCCGGTCGAGAGTGCGTTTCTCGAGACGATCCATCGCAACACGGATCGGCTTATGCACTTGATCAACGACTTGTTGGATCTTTCGGCGCTCGATAGCGGAGTGGACTCGCTCGTTGCCGAAAAAATTTCTACCGAGGAACTCACGCATCGGATTGTCGCGCAGGTCAGACGCAACTTGGAAGCCAAAGATCAGCGCATTGAGCTGAAGTTTCGAGCTGCTTACGTGTTTGCAGATCCGAAACGCATTGAGCAGGTCTTAGTCAATCTGCTCGATAATGCGTCTAAATACACGCCCGCGGGCGGGTTGATTCAAGTGCACTGGGGCGAAGAATCCTCGGGCGATACGCTCCTCGAAGTGATTGATACCGGACCTGGTATTTCCAATGAGCACCATGATCGACTTTTCGAACGGTTCTATCGGGTCGACAAAGGTCGATCCCGAGACACCGGTGGAACGGGCCTGGGGCTCGCGATCATTAAGAATATCATGAGTCGACACGGCGGAGCCGTTTGGGTTGAAAGCGAAATAGGCAAGGGCTCCAAGTTCACTTGTCAGTTCCCCGCCCAAAGCGGAACCGCAGGGTAGTGCGGCCAATGAATTGACGGAAGTCAGCTGAAGTGCTTTGCGCTACACTTAAGGGATGGCGCCGGGTTGGGTCCTTAGCCTCGTTTTCTATTTTTCTTTTGGATCGGCGCAGGCGCAGTCGATCTATCAAAACGCGCTCTTGAACCGCGAACTCCTCAAGCTCACCGTGCCTGGTGGATCCGTACCTGGCCTGCTACCTCCGGAAATGTGCGGGATTTTACAAAAACCTTCGCCGCCGGTTCTTGTTCAGTACCAATGCCAAATGACCGTTCCGAATCCACCGAAGCCCGCGCCCGGAAAAAAACCGAACGCAGAAGTCGTGGAAATCGAAGCGTTCGTCGACAACGATAACAAATTCATGGGGCTAGTGCCCGATGGTGCGAACGATCTGGGCATGACGAATCGACTGGGCGCTAGCGCGAAATACAAAACTGCCAACAGTCGATTTTCATATGGAATCGATCTTGCGTCCACTCTCTATACCCGGGCGGTCGATTCGCGAACCGTCTATCCGGCGATGACGAACGAACGAAATACCCGGACCTATGATGCAGACACGGGCGTTTTGCTTTCAACCCAGCGCGAACTTGCCGAATTCGCTGAGACTCCGACGTCCGCTTACAGTCGAATGTCCGGAGAACAGAAACAGATGGTGAGTTTTGTAGATGAGACTCGAATTCAGGCGAATTTTAAAGCCGGAAAAGAACTCTATATCCGCGGAGTCCTGGGATTCGCCCAGCGAGAGCGCGATCCGAAAAAAAAATCGCCTGGAATATCGGTTCAAGATTGGTGGCATGGTCGAATGCTTCGCATCTACCAATATGACTACGTATCTCCGGGTGGGGAAAAAGCGATCTCAATACCCATGCACGACAGTTATGGCTACGATGCGTTTGAGGTCAAAGAAACCTTCACCGACGAATATGGAAATGAAATCCAGGTTCTGAATCCTGATCATGTGGTCTCTCGCGTCGAGGAGGACCTCACTCGTTGGAGAGTGGAACGTCCTGAGGTAAAACCAGAAAAAACCAACGCGCAAGTCGCCACTCGAAGTGCGATCGCCGGGGTGGCCGCCGGAGTTTCCCAGGAGATTGAGTTTTCTGGTCAATGCCACATGACTTGGTCGAGCGAAGTGGGGTTCCAACTCGAATCCGAGGGGCGCAAAGTGGTCGGACCGAACTCCCGTGTTTTCGCTGGAGCACAAGCCAAACTCGATATCGGAAAATATCAAAAAGGTGGTTCACAAGCGTCAGTAATCGTCACGCAGGCACTGGCTTATTTCCCGAGCCCGATTCCAGGGCGAACGGGACTCTCCGGACAAACGGACATCGAAATCTCTCGGAATGGCCGTGGCGGCGTCTCGCCCTATTTCGTATTTCAAGTGCCCTATGGCCGCCAGCTTTACGACGAGTTCAATGATGTGGATACGACCATGAGGATGGGCATCCGAATTCTTGTGAAGAGTAAATAGTTGTATTCTTGCTCTTCAACCGTCTAGGTCTGGATAGTGGAACTCTTCCACCTATGGGATAGTTCACGGTGTGTTTCTATCGCTCGCTCTCTTGCAACTCATCTCCGTTTCGGTCCAGGCTTCGCAGGCTCTGGGAGTGGAGTGCGTACTCGAATGGCCGGAGCAAGCGATGGTCGCCGAATCTGCGCCTGAACCGGAAATCACTCCGACCTCACGTCCACCGAATCCGAAAACCTCTTGGGACCTTCGTTTCTACCTCGATAACGACGACAAATTGATGGGACTCTGGGGATACCTATTCCCAAAAACCTCGAACGATCTGGGATTCACGCACGGTATGAATCTCGAATTGAGTCGTGCTCGAGGAGCTTGGGTCTGGACGGGGCGAGTGGGCGCTGAGCTCTATACTCGGATGCCGGAGCGGGTGATTTATCCGGAAACGAGCAAGCGATCGGTTTTGTATTTTCACGGAGGCGATGGGGTCTACTCGAGCGGGTATCCGGAAACCAGCGTTTTCGAGAACGCGCGCGAGAGCGTTGAGGCATTCTCAGGTTGGGACGGCCAAAAACTGAGCGCGATGGTGCGTTTCATCGATGTCACCCGAGCGCAGGTGAGTGCACGCTACGGTGAGAACCGTTACATCGAAGCAAACGTCGGCGCGGAAATTCGGAACCGCGATCCCGCAAATGGGAGTCCGGCGCGCTCCATCCAAGACTGGTGGCATCACCAGGTTTTGAATACTTATCAGTACGACTACGTGTCTCCAAACCGGGAAGCACCTGTACTGGGTGCGCCGCGTGAATTCAAGACGCGCGTGATGGATGAGTCTGGTGCGCTCTATTTCGAGCAAGTGGGAAATGTAGATGTCGTCGCCCGTCCTGAGGTTCCCGAAGAAAAGCTCGCGCAGTTTGTCGCTCCCTGGAGCGTGAACGTGGGGGTTCGCGTCGGCGGGCAAGAGGAGATCCGGGCGAACTGTCATTGTCGTTTGGTCGCGCATGCATCTGGCGGTGTTCAACTGGAAACCGAAGCCACTACTGTCGTGGGACCTAACTCTCGCGCTACTGTCGAAACAGGCATCACAGTGGAGACTCGGCCAGGAGCGAGTGATCGCCCCGCAAGATTCGCCGCAACAGTCGCGCAGACCGTGAACTATCACCCGACTGGAAACCGTGACTTAGGTAGTCGTTTCGGAGCTGTGACTCGCTTGGAGACCGAGGCACGGCTCGGGCATCAAGGGCTGGTTCGTCCGTTTTTTTCGCTCCTGATTCCAAGAGGGCGTAAGAACTTTCAGGAATTCAATGACAACGATTCCATCATGCGTATCGGCGTTCGGATGAGATTGCAAAAATAAGGACCGATCGACACAATCGAGCCTATGGATCTAGCGCCTTTGATTTCAGAATTAGCCTCGATCGAAAATTCCACCGCGCCTGAGGTGCTCGCTGAATTTGGCAAGGATTGGAGCGGAACGATGGAAAGCCGAGCAAGCCTCGTCGTTTTCCCTCGTTCGACCCAAGAGGTGAGTGCAGTGCTCCGCGCCTGTCATGCGCGAGGAGTCGCCGTTGTCCCCAGTGGCGGTCGCACCGGGCTCAGTGGTGGCGCGATTGCCGCCCATGGAGAGGTCGTTCTATCGCTCACCAAGATGAATCAAGTACGCCATTTTGATCCGCAAGGAATGACCGTGGCGGTTGAGTCAGGAATGGTCACCGAGGCGCTTCATCAATACCTAGAGCCGCATGGACTCGTTTGGCCTGTGGATTTCGCGTCCAAAGGCTCGTCGACCGTCGGAGGAAACATCGCCACGAACGCGGGAGGCGTGAACGTCATTTATCGCGGATCCACGAGAAATTGGGTTTTGGGTTTGACCGTCGTTTTGATGAATGGCGAAGTGCTGAAGCTCAACGGCGCTCTGGAAAAAAACAATACGGGACTCGATCTCAAACACCTGTTTATTGGGAGCGAAGGAACGCTGGGTGTCGTCACTGAAGCGATTTTGAAATGCGCATCGATCATTCCAGAAAATAAGCGCCAAGTGGGATTGGCGTCGTTTGAGTCTTTTGAATCGTTGCTGGAGTTTTTTCGAACTCTGCGACAAACGGCGGGGCTTGAACTCTACGCGTTCGAGTGTTTGACGAATCAGTGTTTGCGCGAAGTCGAGCGCCTGGGTGTTCGGTCACCGCTCCAGAACCCAGGAGAAATCATCGGCTTATTCGAATTTGCGATTCCATTTGTAGACGGATCACCGGACGAAGAAGCGTTTTTTGAGAAACTTGCCTCCGTTCCGGGCGCGGAAGACATCGTGCTTGCGCAATCGCCGCGTGAGAAAAAAGAATTTTGGGCCGTCCGTGAGCGCGTGGCCGAAAGCGTGCTCCTGGATTCGTATGTGCATCAGCAGGATCTCTCCGTGCCGGTTGAAAACCTGCTCGCCTACGTAAAGGCCATCGAAAAAAAATACCAAGAAAGCTTTTCTGAGTTCGAAGTTTTTATTTTCGGTCACATCGGTGACGGAAATCTCCATATTTTCATCCGGAAACCGGCCGGTTGGACTGCGGAACGATTCGAAACGTTTTGCGTAGAGTCGGATCGGATGTTGTTTGAGGAAACCGCGAAATACGGAGGATCGGTATCTGCTGAGCACGGGATTGGAATTCACAAGAAACCGGCTCTCGCGTATAGCCGAACGCCGGAGGAGATTCGGATTTTTCGTGATCTGAAGCGGGTATTTGATCCGAAGAACTTATTGAACCCGGGTAAGATTTTCGATCTCGTTTGAGGTGACGCCCTTGAGGTCAAAGCGTTCGCCTCGATTGCGAATCACGCCCCCGCCCAAACAAATATCGCCATCGTAGAAGGCGATCGATTGTCCGGGAGTCACCGCACGCTGCGGGACTGGAAATGTTACGGCGATTTGACCGTTGATCGATCGTTCCCAATCAATTTTGCAGGCCTGATCGCTCTGGCGATAACGGACTTTGGCCTTGAGGTTCTGTGCGGCGCGAGCTGCTGATTCATCGCCTGAGATCCAAGTGATCTCATCCGCAATGAGTTCATCTGAGTAGAGTGCCGGATGCGTTTCACCTCGTTCGACGAAAACAGTTCGGGACTCTGGATCCTTGTCGACGACGAACCAGGGCTCGCCCTGGCCACCTAAGCCCAAACCGCGACGTTGTCCGATGGTATAGAATGGAAATCCGTCATGGGTTCCGACCTTGGTTCCGTCCAGAGTTCGGAAAAAGCCTTTTTGCGAGGAGACATATTGTTTCAGAAACTCTCGGAAATTCCGCTCTCCAATGAAACAGATGCCGGTAGAATCCTTTTTGTCTTTGGTCTTGAGATCGAAACGTGCGGCGATTTCGCGCACGACCTTTTTCTCTAAGTGCCCCACCGGGAACAATACTTTGTTGAGTTTTTTTCCGTCGATTGCATGCAGGAAATAGGTTTGATCCTTGATGGGAT
Organism: Pseudomonadota bacterium; assembly: GCA_027485695.1. Lineage (GTDB taxonomy): Bacteria > Bdellovibrionota > UBA1018 > UBA1018 > UBA1018 > JAIXQO01. Next base: position 119,416 of record JAIXQO010000002.1, on the reverse strand, counting down.
CAAGGCCTTTGAGGAGTTGTGTGCGTGATTCGTCCGTACGGCAGTAGTGACCGGTGGCGAGAAAATCAGCGCCGAACTCGATTGCCTTATCATAAAATGCGTCGAACTTGATCTCGCGGTTGCAGAGAATATCCGGATTCGGCGTGAGGCCGGCTTTGATATCGGCAAGAAAGCGCGCGAAAACGCGATCGCGGTATTCTTCGATAAACTCGATCGAATAGAGGCGGATTCCCAAGCGACGAGCGACGGCTTCGGCATCTGCGTAATCTTGCTCGGAGGTGCAAACACCGTTTTCGTCTTTTTCTTCCCAATTTTTCATGAAGAGGCCGATCACGTTCAGTCCTCGCTCTTTGAGCAGGGCAGCCGTGACGGAGGAATCCACGCCGCCGCTCATGCCGACGACGACGGTTCCGGAATTTGGGTAAAACTGAGGAAGCATAGCCCCATTATTTACACCAACGGGCCTGAAGCGGGGAGTCTAAATTTGTCCTCGGTCATTCTCAGCGCCGATATCGCGGATTTGAGCTCGTAGATACGCCGAATTGTCAGAATTCTGTTTGGGTGTGGCGAGTTTTTCATTGTCGTCCCGCTCCCCCATTTGGTAGCCCGGAATCTCGAGTCACTGATTTGAGAATCAAAGCTTTGGGGTCGAAGAGGGGGGGAGTCATGGAACTCTATACAGCTGCACGTTTGGGTCTCGCCGACCTCAGTGGTAAAACGGCAGTGATCGCTACAGAATCGTCGCCGGTGGATCTCTCCCGTCAGTCGAAAGCCCCCCGTTCGGGAGACGGTATTTTTTTTCCGGAAATCGGCTCTCATATCGCCTATTACGATCATTCGGGCGTCCAGTCCTTTGCGGCTCCGACGCGAATCCAGATCGGCTCAAAAACTCTTTTCATTGCCCGTATTCAAGGCGGGTCCAACCTCGGAAAATTCGAGGAATTGGACTCTTCGGTTGATCTGGCGATTCTCTGGAATGATCTCCCGTTCGGGCTCGCGCAGTGCACGCAGGAGATCGAGGCGCTGAGTCTTTCGCAAAAACTCCGGGTCCCACTGCTCTGGATCTCGACGCTTTGGCAGAGCCGCACCGGCTGGTCTCAGCATCGCCGCGGGTTTTGGCTCTCTGGTCCGAACGATGAAATCTTGAGTAGCTCTTACTCTTCGGACTACAGCGTAGAACTCGGGCGGCTCGAGGCTCTGCAAATGCTCAAAGGCTCTTCCTTGGACCGTACGGCACCAGAGATGCCCGGACTTCGGGTGCTCAAGTCTTCTTCCCATTCAGGCGCCGCGATTTCATAGGCGACGAGTCAGCGCTTCGTAAGGTAATCTCTCCCATCTTGTGAGTCACTTTCCATCACCGCAGAATTCCGAATTCATCATCGCGTTTGCGCCTATGGAAGGCGTGACGGACGCGCCGATGCGCGAGATCATGGGGCGTTTGGCGCCTTTTGACTTCGCGGTTACCGAGTTCTTGCGGGTGAGCGGAGAGGTGCTCCCCGCTAAGATGTTCAAACGCGAAGTGCCGGAGATTCTCGAAGGCTCCCTCACGCGCTCGAAACTTCCGGTTCAAGTTCAGCTCTTGGGCGGAAACCCAGAACGTTTAGGTGAGAGCGCGCGTATTGCAGTGGATTTAGGAGCGACGGCGATTGACCTGAATTTTGGTTGCCCGGCTCCAACCGTAAATCGACATGACGGCGGCGCAAGTTTACTCAGATTTCCTGAGCGAATTGAGCAGATCGTGGCTGGCGTACGCGCGGCGATTCCGTCTCAGATTCCAGTATCGGCGAAACTGAGACTGGGGTGGGATTCGATCGATCCGATCGTCGAGAACGTCAAGCGCGCGGAAGCAGGTGGAGCCAGTTGGTTGACCATCCACGCGAGAACCCGAATGCAAGGCTACGCTCCTCCTGTATTCTGGAAGAAAATTGGCGAAGCCGTGGACGCCGTAAAAATTCCCGTGATTGCGAACGGTGACATCCTGACTCTGCAGGATGCGCGCGAGTGCCGAATGTACGCTCGGACGCGTTCGCTCATGCTCGGGCGCGGAGCGCTTCGCGATCCCGCGCTCGTTCAAGCGATTCGCGATGACCGAGACCACTACGTCAGCCCCTTTGATCAGTTAGAGAACTGGCTGCCGCTTTTCCAAGAGTTCGCGGAGCACTCGCTGAAATTTACCGACGGCGACGTCTATACTCTGAAACGACTCAAGCAGTGGATGAAATACGTGGTTCGCGAGCGTTCGGTGGATTGGTTCGAACACACCAAACGAGTTGGGTCGATTGCTGAATTCTTCGAGAAAGTCGAATGGCGTATTGCCGCCGGTGAAAACACGACGACTACTGCGGACGTGAGTTCGATCGCTCCAGCCGTTTAAAAATCGGATAAAATACCCACCGCTCAAGGATCACGAGTGCAATTGGAGCCGTGACCAACCAAGCGAGCACTCCTGCTCCGATGGATTGCCCGAAATGGGTGAAGAAGAGTTTGGGCGATTCGGAGAACTGTGTTTTCCAAACGATCGGATCCAGTGGGATGGACTCGAGCACGAAAATCTTCTCGCCGATCCGGATATAAACCGGGATCAGAATCCATTGCAGCGGATAGAATAGGTAGTTCACGGCAATCAGGGCGACCTGATTCAGTTTCCAGGCGAGGCCGACTAATGCGCCCAGAAAGGACGTTACTCCGAGAACCGGGAATACGGCGCTGACGGCACCCACGGCAGCCGCGCGAGCCAAACGTTTGGGGTCGGTTCCTTTGGCCAGTTCGGCCATCAAGGGGGCGAGGATTTTTCTGTTCCACCATTCACGCATCTGCTTGAGGATGATCGGTCTGGGGTCGAGAAACAAGCGGGATCAAAGGACTATTCCTAAGGCAGCGAAAAATCCACCGACTTTAAAAATTTATAAAGGAACTCGGGCCTCTTAGGGTAGAGTCGCCGCCATGAAGCCTCATTTTAAGTTGTTGATCGGCCTGGTGCTGGGCCTGGTGTTGGGTGCATTGGCTCACGCGTTTTTGGGAGATTCAGCGCTGGTCGCGGGTATTTCGAAAAACCTGTTCACGCCACTCGGTCAGATTTTCCTCCGCCTGATCTTCATGATCGTCGTTCCGATGGTCTTCTCGGCTCTCGTTTTGGGCGTCTATGAGCTCGGTGAAGGACACGGTCTGGGCAAAATCGCCGGTCGGACGCTCCTTTATACGGTGATCGCAAGCTCAGCGAGCGTTTTTATCGGAATTGGGCTCGTGAACCTGTTTAAACCGGGGGTCGGTTTCAATCTGTCGTCGGTCGACGTCAGCGGCCAGACGATCGCAGTCGAGAAAATCCAGTCCAACGCTGCGCAAGCCAAAACGTTTGCGGAATCGATCGTTGAACTCGTTCCGAAGAACCCGATCGATTCAGCCGCTCGCGCGCTCGACGGTGAAATGATTGCACTCATGTTCTTCGCGCTTTTCTTTGGAGTCGCGCTCAGCCGTACGAAAAACCACGAGGCGAACCAAGAGCCGTCTTTGATTCCGTTCTTTAAGAACACGTTCGAGGCTTGCATGTGGATCGTCGAGCAGGCGATGAAGCTCGCGCCGTATGCTGTTTTTGCCATTGTCTTTAATACGGCCTATCGATTTGGCCTCGGGATTTTCGAAGCGCTCTTTTATTACGTTGCGATCGTCGTCGTTGGACTCCTGATTCAACAGTTCGTCGTTTACTCCATCGCGCTCAAGGTCTGGGCCAAGCGTTCGCCTCTCGAGTTTTTCAGAACTTGCCGTGAGGTCTATCTTTATGCGTTCAGCACGGCTTCGTCGAACGCAACCTTGCCTCGTTCGCTGGCGATCGCGGAAGGGGAGCTCAAGATTCCGGCTCGAATCTCGCGTTTCGTACTGACGGTCGGATCTACGGCCAACCAGAACGGAACGGCACTTTTCGAGGGTATTACCGTCCTGTTCTTAGCGCAGGTCTATCAGGTCGATCTTTCGTTCGCTCAGCAAATCCAAGTCGTGCTCCTCTCGATCTTGGCCGGCATCGGAACCGCTGGCGTTCCGGGTGGCTCACTTCCGCTCATCATGATTCTCCTTGTTCAAGTGGGAGTCCCGGCCGAGGGTATGGGACTGATTCTTGGCGTCGATCGTTTCCTCGATATGTGCCGCACGACTTTGAACGTGAGCGGAGACTTGGTCATCGCAGCCTGCGTCGCTGAAGGTGAACAAGCGTAGACATTCTTTTGATTGAATCAATCAGTGATGGCCCAATCGTTCTGTGAACGGTTGGGCTTTTGATTTTTCGGTGAATCCCACCGCTCGCGTCTCATGGACGGAGCATTCCGCAACCACTCATTCTCCTGGTCCCGATTCGTCTGGTGAACAAACGACTCCAATTCTCCGCCGTTGACCATTTTATGGTCGCTCTCTTTGGCACGTAAGACGCAATAGAGCGAACGAGAGAAGGGGGGATTGTTTCACCATGAAGATGCATTGGCGAATGGTCGCATACGCCGCAGTGATGGGATCAGGAGTTCTCGGTCACTCTGAGGCCTCTATGAGTAGTACACTTGCTCCTCGTTCGCCGATCTGTGCTCCGGGAACGGTTTATGATCCGGTGCTTCGTCGGTGCGTGAGAACTGCGCCTCCTCGTCCGGTACCGCCACGGCCGGTTCCTCCGCGCCCGATACCGCCACCTCCGATACCTGTGCCTCCGCCACGTCCAACACCGATACCCACACCGACTCCGACTCCTCCTCCTTCGCCTCGACCAAATCCAGGCGGGCGGATGATCGAAGTGCCGCCTGCTTCTTCTGATATCGATGAAGTGAGCGCAGCAAATCTGGTGAACGACTCCATTCGTGGCAAATCCTGCGCACAAGCGGCGGACGCACTTCGTTTACTTTCGAATCAGGTTTTGAGTCTTGGCACGATGGCATCTCAACCGGCGCTCCCGGGTCGTCCGGATCCTGAGTTCAAACGCAAATGGAGAGAGCACATTCGCTCACCCCAGTTCTGGCGCAAAGTTTGGGATCGAATGGCGAACGCCTACATGAGTTGTAACCGCGGCTGTTTCGATGACGGTCTCGCCGTCGGGCAGATCTCGGCCACCGCTTATTGCTCGGCAAGCGTCGCACTCGACGGACTGCCAGGAGCGGGATTCCTGGAGCAGACGCCGCTCCCGGTTTGCGAGACTGCGATTTTTGCAGGTTGTTTACAGAGTTACCAGACTACGGCTACCTCGTTTCCGGGTTGCGGTCCGTATACGGCCGACAACTATCAGAGGATTTTTTACGAGTATCAAAGCCAAGATTGCCATCTCTAAGAGGGGTTTCTCTCAGAGGGGTGTGCAAAAACCGGCAGCGCCTTTTCTCAAGCGGGGGGAAAAGGCGCTGTTGTGGTTTTAGTCTTAAATCAGTGATAAATCCGCGATTATGATCCACTACATTCAGGGAGATCTGTTTGAGACGAACGCCACGATCATCGCGCATGGATGTAATTGCCAGGGTGTGATGGGGTCTGGCGTGGCTAAATTAGTTCGTGACCAGTATCCCGAGGCCTATCAACGCTATTTGGAGAAGTACGAGCAAGAGGGTTGGCGCCTCGGCGAAGTACAATTCGTTGCTCAACCAAACGGCAAATGGATCGCGAATTGCGCGACACAAGATGAGTTTCTTCCGCGCGGGATTTGCCACGCAAACTACGACGCCATTCGAGCCTGCATGATTCAGCTCAAAACGTTCGCACGGGACAGAGGGCTTTCGATCGCGATGCCCAAAATCGGTGCTGGCCTAGCTGGCGGTGACTGGAATGTCATCGAATCTATCTTGAATGAGGTATTCACTGATTTCGAAGTGAGCGTTTATTGCCTCTGACTCTGCGGGGTGCAGTGGGAGGCGCTTCCCAACTGTTGTTATCTTGTAACAATTGATGGAAAAACGTCTAGAGTTTGAGCAATTTCGTGAAGTTTTCCTCGATAATGCCTGAGCCAATTCTGAGTCAAACATGACGGATTTCGAACCCCGATGGACTCACCTAGGATCAGTTCTGGGGGAAGTGATGAGATGGTTCAATCGGGATGGATTTCAGTCGTTGTTCTTATGTCTGTCGTCAACGCAGCCTATTCAGAGGATCGAGTAGGCGCAACCAGGAATCTCTCGTTTCAAGGAACAGAAGTGAATGGAGCGGTGGCTCCGACTACGGTTGTATCGCGTACGGAAAAACTCCGTCAGATTCAGAAAAAACATCGCCTCGAGTTCAATGAATTGCGGATGAAGCATTCAGTCGAAATGGAACAGTTTAGGGAGACTAGCTCAAATCTCCGAGGCTCCGCTTATCTGGGAAAACTCCAGGAAATCCATGGTCGCCAAAGGGACGCAGAGGATGACCTTTCTCGCAAACAAGAGCGTGAGATATGTGAGCAAATTGGAATAGCCTGCGAGCCTACGGCGCGCTCCCAAGTGACCTCGGTCGAAACTGTGCACTTAGACTAGTTCGATCCAAAGATTTTGCCGACCTATGAGAGGGGTTTGCTTCTCGCAGGGATCTGGCCAAGCCGGCGGCGGTTTTTCTCGAACGGGGGAAAAACCGCCGCTGTGTTTTTAGAAACTCAGATTTCTGATCTTGAACTAGGTGGAATATCATACGGATTTGATAGCCAACTCGCATGGCTTCGGATCAAATAAGTCTTATGGAAGATCTATTTGGATGGTTAGCCCGTGGTAGTTTGATTCTCGGTTTTGTCCTATCTGCCGCCTGTTCCACACCTCGGCCCGTCACTTTGCCGGGCGCTGAGAAGCTTTCTGGCAAGTGGCTTGGAGCCTATCGCTCCGCTGATGGCGCAGATACTGGTGCAAAAGAATACCCATTCAAACTCTGGCTCGTCATCAAAGACGAAGTGATCAGCGGCACCATCTCGGAGTCTCAAGGCGCTGGAAAACCTGAACTCCAAGGATCGATCTCGGGATACGTGGATGGTATGCAGATACAGTTCGCCTCGAATTTTGGCAAAGAAGCGCAGCCAAAAACGTTCACAGGAATCTTAGATGGTTCCATGGGCCGCAAAGTCGAAGGCATCTGGCATGAGCCATCGAGCTACTCGGGTACGTTTCAATTGAAAAAAGAATGAGCGCGATCGAATGAATCTGGAAACTCAGTTTGATGGACTCGTCGGCCCCACTCACCATTACGCAGGGCAATCGTTCGGCAATCAGGCGTCGATGCAAAACGCCCAGTCCGTTTCCAATCCGCGCGCGGCCGCCCTCCAAGGATTAAAAAAAGCAGCGTTCGTCCGGGACTTAGGTATTCCGCAAGGGTTGTTTCCGCCGATGAGGCGTCCGCGGGTGGATGCGCTCTATCGCTTGGGCTACCGAGGCACGGAAGCAGAGATGATCGAGCGGGCGTTTCAAGATTCTCCTCAATTAGTGTCCGCCGTTTATTCCGCGTCGTCGATGTGGGTGGCCAATAGCGGGACGTTTTCACCGAGCCGCGACTGCGTTGACAGCAAAGCTCATTTCACGGCGGCGAATTTATCGGCGAAATTGCACCGAAGTTTCGAATCGCCTTTGACCTCATCCATGCTCAAACAGGTATTTCGCGGAACGCGTTTCTTACACCATGATCCCATCGACTCGACCTTAGGAGACGAAGGCGCCGCGAACCATGGACGAATCGCGTCTTCGCACAGCGACCCAGGGGTAGAGATTTTTTTCTACGGTCGTGAAGTACTCGGTTCGTCTGCTCTCGACCCCAAGAGATTCCCAGCTCGTCAGGCTTTGGAAGCATCGCAGGCCATCGCGCGTTTGCATGGTCTGGCTGTGGATCGTGTTTTATTCGTTCGCCAGTCGCGTGAGGCAATCGATGCCGGCGTATTTCACAATGACGTGATCAGCGTGACGAATGAAAACGTCTATCTTTGCCACGAAAAAACATTCGAGGATCCTCGGACATCGGGCCAAATGATTCGCGAGGCGGTCAGTCGCCATGGGATTCAGCTCGAGTGGTTGGAGGTGAGTGAAGCGGAGTTACCGCTTTCCGAAGTCGTTTCTTCGTATCTGTTCAATTCACAACTCCTGACTCTCCCAAGTGGCGAGATGACTTTGATCGCCCCCGAAGAGTGCCGTGAGAATCCGCGCGTGGAATCAGCGATTCATCGATTGATTTCCCAGAGTGGTCGTTTGAAATCCGCGCATTTTTTTGATCTCAAAGAGAGTATGAAAAACGGCGGTGGTCCGGCGTGTCTGCGGCTACGTGTCGCACTAACGGAATCCGAGAGGTCGGACGTTTTGCCGGGAGCCTGGCTCACAAAAGAGCAGGAGTCCTTGCTACAAGGACTGGTGCAGTCACGCTACCGGGATCGATTGTCGCTCGATGACTTGCGCGATCCTGCCTTTTACCTGGAGACGCAAGAGACGTTGGATCGCCTGGAGATCGCGTTCGGGCTCAAGCTGATTTAGTGACTCACGTGGTCAGGAAGGGCTACTTTCAACTGGCTCATTTGATCTTTCTTTGCTTAGACTGGCGTAACTCATCAACGTAGTGCTCGGTCAGGCGTTCCTATGAACGCTCCGGGAATAAGAAAGGGAATGCCATGTCTCGTATTGAGCCCATGACTGACCACGCGGAACTGCTCCGCTGGGTAAAAGAAGTGACTGAGTTGACCACCCCGGACCAAGTGGTTTGGTGTGATGGAAGTGAGAAAGAATACGCAGACCTCTGCGACATGATGGTCGCCAAAGGTACGCTCACGAGACTGAATCCGAAACTTCGCCCGAACTCGTTCCTCGCGCTCTCCGACCCAAGCGATGTCGCTCGTGTCGAAGACCGCACGTTCATCTGTTCCAAAAACCGCGAAGACGCAGGTGTGACCAATCATTGGCGCGATCCTGCGGAAATGCGCGCGACATTGAGCCCGCTTTTCAGTGGCTCCATGAAGGGCCGCACTCTCTATGTGATCCCGTTTTGCATGGGGCCGGTCGATTCACCGCTCTCGAAGATCGGTGTTGAGCTGACTGATTCTCCTTATGTTGTGGTCAATATGCGGATCATGACCCGCATGGGCGACCAAGCATTGAAAAAACTCGGAAAAGATGGCGAATTCGTCAAAGCAGTTCACACGGTGGGCCGCCCTCTTGCGAAAAATGAGCAAGACGTGAAATGGCCCTGTAACCCCGAGAAATACATTGTCCATTATCCGGAGACTCGCGAGATCTGGAGTTTTGGAAGCGGCTACGGCGGTAACGCATTGTTGGGCAAGAAATGTTTCGCGCTCAGGATCGCCTCCACTCAAGGTCGAGATGAAGGTTGGCTCGCCGAGCACATGTTGATCCTCGGCGTGGAGAATCCGCAAGGCAAGAAGCACTATGTAGCGGCTGCGTTCCCGAGCGCTTGCGGAAAAACCAATTTCGCGATGTTGATCCCACCCAAGCTCTATGGCGGTTGGAAAGTCACGACCGTCGGTGATGACATCGCTTGGATTCGTCCTGGCGCCGATGGTCGCTTGCATGCGATCAATCCAGAGGCTGGATATTTCGGAGTCGCGCCCGGTACCAGTTTGCGCACGAATCCGAATGCGATTCAAACCCTCGCAAAAAACACGATCTTCACGAACGTCGCGCTGACTCCCGATGGTGACGTCTGGTGGGAAGGGTTGACTGATCAAGCGCCCGAAGGGTTGACCGATTGGCAAGGCAACCAGAACTGGACGCCCGAGAGCGGAACCAAGGCCGCGCATCCCAATGCTCGTTTCACGAGCCCAGCCAGCCAGTGTCCATCCGTCGACGAGAACTGGCAATCGAGCCAAGGCGTCCCGATTTCCGCATTCATTTTTGGTGGGCGTCGCGCAGATACCGTGCCGCTCGTCTATCAATCGCTCAACTGGGCGCACGGAGTATTCGTTGCGGCGAGTACCGGGAGCGAAACGACCGCGGCTGCGACGGGCAAGGTGGGCGTTGTGAGACGCGACCCGATGGCGATGCTTCCGTTCTGTGGTTACAACGTCGGAACCTATTTCACTCACTGGTTGAAAATGGGTGAAAAACTCGGCGATCAAGCCCCGCTGATTTTCGGTGTGAATTGGTTCCGGAAAAACGCCGATGGCAAATTCGTCTGGCCGGGATACGGCGATAACATGCGGGTGCTCGAGTGGATCTTCTCCCGGATCGAGGAACGCGGTGGCGCGACGGAAACTCCAATCGGCTTCATGCCTCGTTTTGAGGACCTCCGATTCGAAGGACTCGATTTCGGTCCGGAGCAGTTCCATGCGGTCACTCGTCTTTCCCGCGACGAATGGATGCGTGAACTCGATACAGCGGGTGAGTTTTTGGATGGACTTGGCGCGGAATCGCCGATCGAGCTTCGTGAGATGGTCGGAGCAATCCGAACGAGATTCCAATCTGAATCAGCACAAGTTTCACCTTTGATCGGTTCAGGGGTATCTCCTACTTTTTAGCCGTCGTATAAAGTTTTGAAATTTATGTGAAACGCACTGAAACACTTCTGGCTGTTTCAGTGCGTTTTTTAGTTCTTCTGCAGAGTGTTTATTTATATTCGCCGACATTCATCTGAAGTTTTAGGTCAGCTGATTTTTCCAAAGGAGATCGTGTGTTTCTAAAGGTTTCTGCGGGCGTCTTGCTCGTCTTGTTGGCAGTCATTGGGTACGCAAGCACTTTTCCAAGTGAGTTTTCTTACTCGAGATCGGTAGAGATCCAAGCGGATCCTGCTCAGGTATTTCCTCTCATCAATAATTTGAACGAATGGAAAAAGTGGTCTCCCTACGAAAAACTGGATCCACAGATGAAAAAAGTCGTCGGTGGAGGAAGTGGTGCGATCGGTGTTGGCGCATTTATCGACTGGAAAGGAAATTCAGATGCTGGCGCTGGAAAAATGGAGATTACCTCCTCTGTTGCACCCTCTGATATCGTCATGAGTCTGCAGTTGGTGGAACCGATGGAAGCTCATCATGACATGCGATTCAATCTCATCGCTACTTCTACAGGGAGCCGGGTCACCTGGACGACAAGTGGAAAAAATAGCTTGATGACTCAGGTGGCGAGTCTCTTTTTAAACTTCGAGGAAATGATTGGAGATCCACTTTCCGAAGGATTGACGAACTTAAAGCAATTGGTCGAGTCTCGATAACGAGAGTCGATCGGATTTCGAAGGGATTCGTTTTTAGATCATGAAATTTTGTACGCCGACTCTTGCGCAATTCGCCTGGGTCGGCGTTTTTTTTAAGGAGAGTGCCCGGGTCATTTGTGACTCAGCTCTATGTTTTTATTTATAACATGAATAAAAACGAGGTGAGAAAAAGACCCCAAAATATTGAAGATCGTCATTTATGACGCATTGCGAGGTTTACCCCAATATCAGAGACTAAATAAATCAAGTCCAGTCAAATGGAACGTCGGGGGAATTTGGACATGAAGCTGATCAAAGGGGTAATGATCGCAACCGCATTTTTCGCGCTACAAGCTTGCGCGAAAAAAGAGAAAGACAAAGTCGATCTCTATCAGGTCGATTCGCAGTTCGAATCCTACGTCTCCAATTTTGAAACGGTCGCTGCCGCACAAGGCCGCTCGATCGCCATCACGGATTTAATCGTATCGTTTGGCTCTACGCCAACGCTCAACGAAACGGGAGTTTGTGAGATCACCGAAGGCGAAACCCCTCGCGTGACTATCAACGAACGCATCTGGTTGACGTTGGATCCAATGAGCCAGCAAGAGGTCATCTACCACGAGCTGGGCCATTGCGTGATTCGCCGTAAACACCAAACGTCCGTGATCAACGTTGGCGGCGCTTGGGGAAATATCCCTGAGAGCATCATGTATCCGTATCGAATTCGCGGTGACATGTACGAAGATCACCAAGCGCACTACGACGCTGAGCTTTTCACCAAAAGCGGCGAATTCTAATTCCGTCTCAAATCAGGCTGCCGATCCTCTGACCGAGTCAGTGCATGGGCCGCAGCCTGCTCCGTGAGTGATTACCGTGTGACGACTTGGTTCGAGATGATTTTGCAATCCCGTCCTTGTTCGCTCACTTGAACGATCGCGACGAGATTGGCTCCTAAGCGTCCGCGTCCAGGAATCACGCCCGGAGTTGCGACTGAAACTTCGAAATTTTCATAGTCACCATCGCGTGAAGGTGCCAGGGTCGGGTCTTTGTACATCTTGGTGACGACAAATGCTCCGGCTTGCTGAATTCCCGCGAGTTTTGCAGCGACGATCTTAGAATCAGTTGCAACTCGTTCTGCGCAGTAGTCAGTTGAAAAAGCCCAAGCGTTTGAGCCCAGTGTAGTTGCAAGAATGAACGAGAAAATAGCTGTTTTCATCGGATACCTCTTCGAGAAGGGTGTTAATTAGTCTAGGTGCGGCATATCTCGATGAGTTCCGGTTCACGACAAAATAGTCGGGCGTTTTGCCCGAATCTGTTTCAGTTTTTTGGTGTCTCTAATCGATTGAAAGGGATCACGCGGAACGAAGTTAAAATCAGGGATGCGAGGCAGTCCGACGTTTTATGTACCGTACAGATCCAAAATCATTTGCTCATTGAACTGCTCAAATAGTTTCCGGGCCGAAGGAACTTGGGCGCGGATGAATTCGTCGTATTTGGAGTCGAGTTCGCGAAGCTCGCTCGTGAATTGAAATTGCACCTCGAACGCGCGACCTTCGGCGGTGAGTTTGGACCAATCGCGTTTCTCGCGAAACCCGCGGTCGGCATCGATGGCGTGAACCATCTCATGCAGCAAAAACGGAGCTAAGATTCCGAGTGGCGCATTTGGATCATAGAAGATTCGTCCGCCCGAGATTTCATCGGCGACAAACGCGGCGCCGATCGGATGATCGCCCGGAATTTCCTCCCGAAGTCGTTTCACTAGGGACGCTGGATAACCTTCAAAGATGACCCATTTTCGACTATAAAGAGGAAGAAACTCTTCTAATACCGTTCTTCCGGTCTTGGTGCGGGCGATGAGCTTAAGTACCCACTCGAGGGGAACGGCGGTTTTCGTATAGTCAGGAGATACCTTGAAGCTCATGCCTCAATCTTTCGGTGCTGCGGTCAAATTACTTAAGTGGAGCGCCACGATTTTGGTTCTCGCCGCGCCGATAGCCGCCCCTGCGCGAATCGATGGCTCGATTAGCCGAAACGGCAACCAAATCGTCAAAAATTTCAGCGCTGCCAAGAAGTTGCTTCCGAATCTCTCCAAGGACTGGGGCAAGACGCTCTATTGTCGTTGTGAGTACTCTGGCAAGCGGGTCGATTGGGCAAGCTGCGGCTATGAGCCGCAAAACGACCGCAAGCGGGCGGCCCGAATCGAATGGGAACATGTAGTACCGGCCGAGGCGTTCGGGCATTCGTTTCCTGAGTGGCGCGAAGGCTCCGATGCCTGCAAAACCAAGAAGAAGAAATACAAGGGCCGACGTTGTGCGGAGAAGAACCCCGCATTCAATTTGATGGAGGCCGACCTGTATAATCTTTTCCCGGAAGTAGGTGAGGTGAACGCCGCCCGTTCCAATTTCAGTATGGCCGAGGTCGGTGGACTGGGCTCATTCGCAGGTACGAGTTTTGGAGCCTGTAAGGCTCGCGTGTATCAAGGCAAGTTTGAGCCGATGCCGTTTGCCAAAGGTACCGTCGCCCGCACCTACATGTACATGGAGTTCGCCTATCCGGGCCATGGCATCATTTCCGAGAAGAACCGCAAGCTTTTCGAAGCTTGGGACCGGCAGTACCCGGTGGAACCCTGGGAATGCGAACGCTATCGTAAGATCTTAACCGTTCAGAAAAACGAAAACCCGATCCTGCGTGATCGCTGCAAAGGCGTCTAGTGATGGGCGATGACGGATCGACCAAGAATCCTCGGCCCTTTCGCGCCGAGTTCTGGCGATATGTAGGCGAGAAGATCGAATGGCGTGAGCGCGAGCGCACTCTCCCGCTTGAGGTTGAGATCGGCGGGGGAGTCGGCTGGTTCGCCATTCAGCATGCTCGCGCATGTCCTGAGATTCGGTTGATCTCACTCGAACGCACGCGAGAGAAAAGCGATAAGGGCCGAAGGCGCCTCGATCATCATCCCGAACTCACCAACCTCCGGATTTTGAACGCCGATGCGCGTGCGTATTTTTCGTCGGAATTGGAGCCGGAATCCGTCTCGCGCGTCTGGATCCTCTATCCCAATCCAAACCCTAAGAATGCTTCGGAGCGATTTTTCGTTTCGAGTTTTTTTGAGCGAATCCAAGCCGTTCTAGCTCCCGGGGGGGAGGTGGTTTTGGCGACGAACATCCGAGAGTATTTCGAAGAGGCGTGCACCGCTGTGGAACGCCTGGGAGCCGATTGGGAACTCGTGAATAAAATTGAGCTTCAAGGGTTGAAAAATCACTCCCCACGGTCCCATTTCGAGAAAAAATACCTGGAGCGCGGAGAAATCTGCTATGAAGGTCGTTTCCGCAAACGATGAGAGGGCCTAAGGCATGAGTCACGCTAAAATCATTTACCGGGATTCCGTCATCCTCGTTGCGTGGAAGCCTGCGGGTATCGATCTTTATACCGAGAAAAAGTCCGACAAAAAGAAAGAAAAAGGCTTCATCGACCGCTTGCAAGAGCGTCTGCCCGAAGAAAAAATCTACCCCGTGCATCGACTGGATCGCCCGACGAGTGGACTCTTGGTTTTCGCGAAGGACCCCCGGATCGCAAACTTGCTTCAGCGTCAGTTCGACGAAGGCAAAGTTTCCAAACGTTACGTCTGTGCCATTTCAGGCATCATAGAATCGCAAAAAGGCGTCCTCAAAGACCCTCTCAAACACCCAAAAACCAAACAGGTTCAAAAAGCCGAAACCCATTTCCAGGTACTTTTCCAAGGTGATCCGGAACTCGAGGGCAAAGAAGCGCAAGACTGGAGCGTACTGAAGGTCGATCTCATGACCGGACGATTCCATCAGATCCGTCGGCATTTCTCTTATGCTGGGACACCGCTCCTCGGTGAGGAAACCTACGTATCCAAGGACTCCAAGCCCTCTAAACGCCCTTGGCGCCGTGGTTTGGGTCTATCGGCCGTACAGCTTGAGTTCGATCACCCGATCCAACGCGGTAAGCGAGTCGGATTTTTTGAACTGCCGGACGATGATTTCGGTGAGTGGCTCCGGCGTCAACGACCCGACGGTTTCTTTTCTGATCATTTCCGACGAAAATAGGGGAATGCCCTACGCATTCTGGTCCCTCGTCCTGTCGCTCGTTTCGTATTCGAGTTTCGCCGATCCTGAGGCGGTAAAACGCGAGCTCCCGTGGATTTGTCCGAGTGAGCTTGGCGGGAGTGCGGAGCCCGTCTACACCGTCCACGAAAAAGGCGCTCCCACGCTCTTGGTTTGTTCGGACCGTGAGTTTGATCGGGACATGGAGACATCGCGGATTGAACTGGCGATGTTCAAAGTGCTGAGCCTCACGAGTAAGGGCGGCGCTCCCGATATTCATTTTAACTCAAAAAACGAAAATGAGTTTTATCGTGTGATCGCGATCGAGCGCGGTGTTCAAGTGAACGAACTTTTTGAATACAGCGGCGGGAAGATCCCATTCTTGGGATTCTCAGTGACCTGTAAGCCGGCCGGGTGCAAGCGTTCCAATAAAAAATGCGTGATTCCCGAAAGACCCGCGGCGCCCCACCCTGAAGCTATTCAAGAGTGGAGCGCACGCATGAAACAAGCGGACCCGAGCGCGTCGATCGGTGACGAACCGATGGATCGTCTCGTGCTCAAGGTGTTTGAACAAGCGCTCGCTGGTGATAAAAAAGCGCTGCGAATTTTTGAAGACACCCATGCCGAGGAAAAAATGCCTCGCGAAGCGGCCAAAGAATATCTGCGCATGCGGCAGATGATTCGCAGATCCAAACAAGCGGGGTGTTTTAAATCTTAAGTCTGTGTATCGGCTTCGACCACGTGAGTCGAAGTTGTTGAAACAACGTTTGCATTCAACGTTCTTTGTGGATACCGTTTTTCCAACAAGGAGAAACACCATGATCACTCGCACGTCGCTTACGACGCTGGTTTTCGCTTTACTCGCTTCCTCAGTTGCTCACGCTGGAACGGTCGTTTTCGAGGATATTTCTCGCAGCGGTACCGTTTATTATCGCGCAACGCTCGATTCAACGGACTCGCATTCGTTTTTCGCCGCGTTTCAAAAGGCACCCGAAGTTCCCGTTCCTCCGCCGGCACCTGTTCCGGTACCGGTGCCAGTTCCAGAGCCAGCACCTGTTCCAGTTCCCGTACCGCAACCAGTCCCGCCTCCTGTGACTCCTTCGGCATTGGGTCGTTTCATGGGCTTCGTGACCGAAGATGGAAAAATCGAAGTGTATTGCAGCGAGCGCGCTGTCGAGGGCGGTTTGCCTGAGCAACAGTGCACGGTTTCGCTCGAAGCTTCTGCTCGTCGTACAACGAATTCGACCGTGGTTTATTACCGCCGTTCTCCAGTCCGCGCGGAGTGGGTTGGGCACCTGATTCGTTCTTCGGATTCTCAGGCACTTTACGACACGCTCATCGGAGTTGAACCGGTCATCGGTATCGCCGGTTTGACCGAAAAACGCCTGACGACGACCGACGGCAAAGCGCAAGTCAGCTGCGTTTCGGATTCGAATCCGGGCGCTCGTCCTTACCGCTGTACCGTCATCATCGACGTCACTGGTATTTAATCTCGATTGCATAAAATACAGAGAGCCCGTGCGTGGACCTTCCATGCGCGGGCTTTTATTTTGGCCATCCATGACCTCAACCCTGAAGGGCGCGTTCCGCGCGAAAATCGCCTTTCCTGCCGATTTTTTAAATTCTATCAATGCCATCACCGGATTAAAAAACACTTCATTGGATTTTTAATGGCCGAATGCCGATCATAGGAACATGAAAAACATTCTGCCTCTTGCTCTTGTTCTTACCTCGGTATTTCCGTCCGCCGTTCTCGCAGCCCCTTTTTACAAAGAATGTCCTGACATCCCGACCTGCGCGAAAGCCGTGAGTCGGTTAACGGGACAGAGTTATATTTTTGATGCTGAGGTCAAAGGCAAGATCTTCGCGACCGAGCAACTGGAACTCACCGCCGAGAACGCCGAAGTCCTTTTCACCAAAGCGCTCGATTTTTCGAACTACGCTCGCGTGCTGGTTTCCCAAAACGGCGGTAAGCCCGTCTATCAAATCATGAGACAGCGGGATGCTCGTGATAGTGCCCTCCCGATCATCACGGCTGACTCGAAAACGGCTCCCGTGCTTCCGGATACCTGGGACCTGGTGACGATGAGCTATCAGGCAGCGCATCCCGAGGGAGTCGAATACCTCGCTCGAACCTCGCGCTCGTTTATGCCGGCTAACTCCCGAATCATTCCGATGGAGACCTCCGGTCGGCTCTTGATCACGGACTCGGTCGCGAACCTAAGAAAAATCTATGAGATCATTCGCTCGAACGACGTGAAGATTTCTCCAGAGGTTTTGAAAGAGTGGAAGGAGTGGAGCGAACAACGGATGGCGCTTGAGATCGCTGAGCGTTCCGCTTGTACTGGCAAAAAGAAACCGAGCGACGATTAAGCCTTCGAATTCGCGACCGCAACTAGTGAGGAAGGCGAGTGATCGCTCCGCCGTAAAACTTGCCGTCCGTTTCATAGAGATCGATACGGACTGAGAGGAGGCGGAGTGATGGATTCTCGGCTCGAGCCGGAATGATGCACTCTTGGTCGATCATCCCGTAGAGGTCGTGACTCAAGGTCTCGCAGGTGGGGAATGAGCGAGTGTCCGCTGAAAACAGCGCATTCGTATTCAAATACGTGTTCTCGATGTTTTTCAGGATGAGCTTAAGGCGATTCTCAGCGGTTGGCAGATCGATCACGCGCCCCGCGATCGGCTGACCTTCGATGCGGAGTTCGCCTTTCCACAGATGTGGATGGGGTTCCTCGCGCGTATCAAGCGAGTGAGAGGCGATGAATTCAAACGGGAGAACGAGCTCAGTGACGAACATGCGTGGCAGTCGCCCCCTGATGCGGGCTTTCGCGCACCTGAATGGAAATAGATTTCCAAGGATAAGTATCGAGCGTGATCGCGACGGCCGCGTGGAATTCACGCAAGAAAACTTCGGATAACCTCTCGCAAGAAATGGTCTCACAATCGAGCCAAACGACCTCGCTCTTGGGTAGGCTGTAGTAGTCCGTGCCGATACGGAAATTTTCGTTCGTCTCCGGGCCGGTTTCCCCGCGTTTGAGGAATGGGGAGTGAGCAGGTAAGAGTACGTACTCATCCCAGGCGTCGCAGAGTCGCTTGAGTTCGGTTTTAAGTACCGAGAACGGGATCATTTGACCGGCCGCGAGTCGTTCGGTCTGGAGTTCGAGTCTGACCTGGTAGTTGTGGCCGTGCAGACGTTCTTTTGAGCCATCCGGGAAGATCGTCAGGTGGGCCGAAGAAAACTTCAGGCTCTCTTTTTCTATCACGATAGTAGAAAGTGCTGCGGGTGACATGGCAGCGAGCTTATCGGATCAAACCGCTTCAGACCACTCGAAAAGGCGAAAGCCCAGTTGAGCGGAAAAGGTCGTGTTTGAGTTTCTTCCAAGGGCGAGAGATGACCTGGAGGCAACTGTCCTCGATTGCGGCGGGAATCTTCAGACTTCGGTACCAGGCGTGGAACTCGGTGAGTCCATCGTCCGCCAAACGCTCAATCATGTCGTCGGTGGGTTTCAAGCCCTCATCGAGACCGAACTCGCTCTCGACCCACTTCCGGTAGCCAGGGTAACTCCAGATATAGAACTGGAAATGTGGAAAACGATAGATCTTATCGGCGGCTCGCTCAAGGTCATCAAGTGGATTCGTGTCTTCGCCCAAAATCGGTGGCTCGTAATCGGCCGCGGCTTTTTCGATCAGCGCGAAGAGTTCAGGACCGAGCTCAGTTGGGTCGTTCTCGTCATCGCGGTCTTCTAGGACGCGAAGCGTGCGTTCTTCGCCCAAAATGCCGGCCAGAAGAACGAGGGACTCGCCTTGGCACTCGAGCAAAAGTTTGAGGTAGGTGGAAAGTTGAAAGGTCATTTCTCCGATTCTGTCATACGAAGAATCGGGGAAAAAGTCCCGAGGAATCTCGGGTCACGCGAAGTGCGGCGTTTTGGAGTGGCTTTGACTACCGGAATCGAAACGGAGCGAAATGCCGAGCCTTCGACGAGCGCTCCCTGAGTGGGTTTGCCGAGCAATGCTTCTGACTGCGAAAAAGATTCGAGCGCGCGGGTCAGTTCACGAGTGTCTTTTTCGTCAACGACGGTTCGATCGATCTCTTGTTCAGTGAGTTTTCCGACTTCGTTGAGAAGTGCAAATTCCGCCATTAAATCCCGATGCATGCGGTGACCTCTTTCTTTTCCAAGAACTTGGCAAGTTGTTCAGTCGAAATGGATTTGAGATCCGAACGAGACCAAACGACGGTTTTTGGCTGGAGCGCAAGGATTCGATCGCAGAGCTCTTTTTCTGTGAACGAGTGTTGACTCGAAATCAGAAGGAGTGCCGCCGGCGCGTGATGTGAGCGCACTGCGACCAGTTCAGTGGTTTTGGCGGGTGGTTGTCCGTCGCGTGCGTCCGATAGTTGCCCGCAAACGAACTGATCGACGCTTCGATAAAGCGTGGAGTCTGGCTGGTCTTGCATGACCAGAATTGTGTTGGGCTCGAATATTTTGCGTAGCGGGATCAGCGGTTCGGAACGTTCCATCGACTACTAGTATGCGGGAACCGAAACTCAGGCTCAAGCCCAGGATGGGCTCATTACGAGGCTTTTTTGCGAAGAGCGTCGAGAACGCCGTTCACAAACGAGGCAGTTTCTGCCGAGCCGTATTTTTTGGCGAGTTCGATGGCTTCGTCGATGGTGACCGACGGCGGAATTTCGCCGCTGAAACGAAGCATCTCCGCATAGGACATGCGAAGCAGGTTGCGGTCGATGGTCGCCATGCGTGCGAGCTTCCAGGAGGTAGCTGCTTCTTCGATTTTTGGATCGAGTTTCGGCTGGTCAATGATAGCAGAGCTGATCAGTGTCGCGATAAACTCGCGAGTCGGCTCTGGTGCTTGAAAATGTTCGAAATGTTTTTCGATCTCACCGGCGAGCAAGTACTTGGAGTCTTGTAGTTCGGCGAAACGATTTTCGATATCGACTTTATAAAGGAATTGAAGCGCGATTTCGCGTGCGTGTCTGCGGGTAGGGCTCATGATGGGGTATTCTCCGGTGGAGCGGCAAATGGAAAGAGCAATGCGTTTTCGTCGCTCACGGGGAGTTCGGGTGCTTGAAGCTCGTTCACGAATTCATCTACGTCTTTGAAATCCCGGTAAACCGAAGCGAATCGGATATAGGCGACTTTGTCGAGCTCATGGAGAGCTTTCATCACCATCTGCCCAATTGTCTTGGTGGGAATTTCTTTGAGGCCAAAAGACTGCACCCGTTTCTGAATGCGATCGATCGTATCATCAATTTTTTCGGCTGGGATCGCGAGCTTGGAGCAGGCATGTTCGATGCCTGATTTCAGCTTGTCGCGAGAGAAGTCTTCTCGGCGTCCGTCTTTCTTGATCACCACCGGCATCACTTCTTCGAGTCGCTCGTAAGTCGTGAAGCGGCCTTCGCAGCGCGGACAAAACCGCCTACGACGTGTCGTATTCCCCTCCTGATTGAGGCGAGAATCGATGACCTTTGTTTCTGTGAAAGAGCAAAACGGGCACCACATAACCAGGCCCCAAGATAACGGAGGTGGCGCAGGTGTTCAATGGGGGAAAATGGAGAACGCTAGGTGCAAAAAAAGACTTAAATAACAAATACTTACTAAGCTGTGATGCAAGTTCGTCGTAGATTTTCTCAGTCGATAGATGAGGGGAGGCGACCAGGGGCTACCCTCAACACGAAATCTTTTCCGGACCCCCACTTCACAAAGCTACCAAAGGCCGCGCCGCTGAGTAGCGTGAGTGCGCTGCCGATCTCAAGTGCCTGAGGTAGTGTCGGGCTCGGTATGATGATCAACGTTGCCCCCGTCCCGATACCTCCCAGAAATAGGGCGAACTGGCCAATGGCCCAGAAGTCTGAAGTCGTCATGAGTTTGCTTTTTGATTCAAAGCCGATCGTCCTAAGGAAAGAGGCGAGTTTTTTGTTCTGTAAGCCTTGTCCGATGATTTCAAATTCCTCTGCACCCGTACGAGCACGGTAACGCGCGAACCAAGTCAGTTGCGCTGCAATAAGATCGAGAAACCTAAATCCGCTGGCACTGGTTTCTCCGATGCTGAGTCCGAGACGTCGAGCAAATTCGATTTCAAGTTGGAGAATGCCATCAGCTTGGCGCGTGAACCTCATGGTCAGTTTGAGGTCGTCAATCTGCGTGTCGAACGATTGATAGAGGTTCACTACACCTTGATCGAGGCTCCTCAAAAAGGGACCCCACGCTTCCTCGCGATTCAATGCCCATTGAACAGTTCGGGGTGATTGCAGTATCTTCCTCACTCTTTCGGGCAATGAATTGAACATTTGTGCGTCACTTTGTAAAAATGCCGAGCAAAACGTTCCGTCGGATTCAGCCATAGCCGACCGATTCACGAAAAAAAGAGTAGAGAACATCAAGAGAACAAGAGCGATGAAACGAATCATCACTCTTCATTCTAAAGGCTGGTTAGTTCGTGCAAAAGCGAGGCTTTTTTGACTGATCTGTACGTGTACGCAGGTGCGGATCAAGTATAAATCGGAAACTTGAGGCAGAGTTCTTTCACTTGTGAGCCGACACGAGAGAGCGTGTCATCACTGCCTTTGGACTTTAAGATTTCTACGATCCATTTTCCGAGCTGTTGAATCTCGCCCTTGCCGAATCCACGCGTCGTCGCTGCTGGCGTTCCGATGCGGATACCGCTCGTGATGAACGGACTGCGTGGATCATTCGGCACGGCGTTTTTATTCACGGTGATGTGCGCACGGTCTAACCATGCTTCGGCATCCTTACCGGTGATAGAGCCGTCTTCGAATTTTGCGAGATTGAGCAGCATCAAATGGTTATCGGTTCCGCCGCTCACGAGTGAAACACCCGCGGCCAAGAGAGAGTCGGCTAGGGTCTTCGCATTTTCGATCACTTGTGCCTGGTAGGTTTTAAACTCAGGTTCGAGTGCTTCTTTGAATGCGACGGCTTTGGCAGCGATCACGTGCATGAGTGGTCCGCCTTGGATACCCGGGAAAATCTGCGAATTGACGGCTTTCATCGCATCACTCTTGCCCAAGATTAGGCCGCCGCGCGGTCCGCGGAGCGTTTTGTGAGTCGTGCTCGTGACGTAGGTTGCATGAGGAATCGGATTCGGATGCAGGCCTGCGGCGACTAAGCCCGCGATGTGTGCCATATCGACGATTAAATGAGCGCCGGATTCTTTTGCGATGGATCCCATCGTCTCAAAATCAATGATGCGCGAGTAAGCGCTGGCGCCGGCGACCAGGACCTTGGGTTTTACTTTTTTCACCAAGTCTCTGATTTGGTCGTAATCGAGGCGATCCGTATCCGGATGGAGTCCATAGGAGTGCACCTGAAAAAGTCGACCCGAGAAATTGACGGGAGAGCCGTGGGTAAGGTGACCACCGTGAGCGAGGCTCATGCCGACGATCGTGTCGCCGGGTTGCATGAGGGCCAAGTACGCGGCCATGTTAGCTTGCGAGCCCGAGTGCGGTTGAACGTTCGCACCTTCGGAACCGAAAATTTTACAGACGCGATCGATTGCGAGCTTCTCCGCAATATCGACGAATTCACAACCACCGTAATAGCGCTTGCCGGGATAACCTTCTGCGTACTTGTTCGTCAGAACGGTCGCTTGAGCTTCGCGAACGGCGCGGCTGGCGTAGTTTTCCGAGGCAATCAGCTCGATGCCCTCTTCTTGGCGCTTGGATTCGGAGGTGATGGAAGCAAAAAGCTCAGGATCAGCGGACGAAAGGGGGGCTTGGAAGAACGATGGGGTGTGGTTCGTCATGCCTACACTATGCCCGAAATCGACCCGAAATCGGAAGGGTTTGTCGGGAGAAAACATTAGGATTTTGTTGGTCATTTTCTTATATAATTCTATGCGTTAACTTTAAAGGTAGAGGTGTCGCAGTTTTTCTGCGACGTTTTTGCAACACACTGTCGCAAATGAGGTTGCGCCCAGAGTCGTAACGAAATACGAACGCCTTCGTGAAATCCCAGATCGTATTTCAGAATCTGCTCCGCGAAGAACTCGTGCGCATCCAAGGCGCGAACGCGAGTTACTCCCTTCGGGCATTCGCCAAGAAAGCCGGCGTTCACGTCGGAGCTCTATCGTCGATCATGGGAGGCAAACGCAATGTCTCGCGTAAGCTCGCGGAGAGAGTACTCGGGCGTCTCCTCGTCGACCCGCAGAAGCGCAGCGAAGTTTTAGATCTGTTTCCGCAGTCGCGTCGTAAAAACGTCGTGCGCCCGGTCGATGGAGACCTCTCTTTTCAGCCGCGCTATTTGGAACTGAGTGCGGCCGCGTTTCGCATCATCGCGGACTGGGAGCATTTCGCGATCCTCTGTCTTTTCAGGATGAAAGATTTCTCGAGCGACCGGAGTTGGATCGAGCGCAAGCTCGGGCTTTCCGCCAAACGCATTGACTCCGCGCTTAAGCGCTTAAAAGACCTCAGCCTAATAGAAATTACGAGCGACGGTTCGCTTAAGCGCACGACCCAAAGCGTGCGGACTTCGGACGATATCGCCGAAGTATCCCTGAAAAAAAGTCATGAGCAATCACTGGATCTCGCCAAGAACTCGCTTTTTCGCGATCCCGTGCATCTTCGGGATCACACGTCGATCACGATGGCCATTGACCCCAAAAAAATCGGCATGGCCAAAGAAATGATTCGCAAGTTCCAGGACGAACTTGCGGAAGTACTCGAGTCGGATCGACCCACGGAAGTCTACCGGCTCTCCATGCAACTTTTTCCGCTCTTTGAAAACGAAAGGCAAAACCCGTGAAAAACAAGAATTGGTCGTTGATCGTCCTAGTTTCGATGCTCTCCGTATCCGCCTGGGCAGGCGAAAAAGTAGGTAACGGTGGCAAAGTCGTCGCATGTCCCGATCGCCCCCTCGAGGTGCTCGATTACCACCGAGCAACTCCAGAGTTCGGGTTAGTTCCCGTCACTTCTGCGCCAGGAAACAATGAATTCGTTCAAGCCGAAGCAATCGTCGGCAGAATCGCATTCATGAACCCCACTCGAGCGGCGATGTACGTGGAGTCGATTCGGAGTTTTCGTGCCGAATCGTTGTTTCTTCCGGACTCCGAGTTTCCGACCTCGAACGATACGAGCGAAGTCGCGTTCTGTCGCGATGGTCGAATCCTACAAGTGATCACGCAGAGGAAGCCGATGACCGTGTTCGAGAAACGTTATCTAGTCAACGCCGATATCTGGAATCGAATGCCGATCTTCCAGCGTGCGGTGCTTTTGGTTCACGAAGCGGCATTGAAAGAAGCCCTCAATTACAACTACGTTACGGCGGATGGTGCCGCTCGCATGAATGCCTTGATTCTCGCGCGAGATCTCCCGCGATTCACTCGGGCGCAGATCGACGAGGTCATGGTGAGCACCGGACTTCTCTATTTGAACGACCGTGAGCTCAGGAATAATACGATTACCCAAATCGTAAATAAGGTCATGAACTTCAAGCGTTTCGGTACGGGTTTTGAAGTCATAGTTCCGTTCGCAAGCCTCGATTATTTTCCTCAGACACCGTCGCCGGATGGATTTTACCTCGTGCCGGAAATTGGTCGAATTTTCGAATACGTCTCTGTGAATCCGATTGGTGGTCGGGATGAGAGCTATCTCTCGGCATTGGGCCGGACAAAAGCGGCTCGCGGGATGCTACAGTTTTCGATCAACATCCACGAGCAGCGCACGAATGCGTTTAGTTTTTATCCGCTCAACGGCGCGGGCGATTTCATCCAGCGCTAGATCATTTCTTAAAGATAAAAGAGCCAGTTGCGGTGGGTCCGTACCTGGCACTTTTTTTCGTCATGAATCTGACTCTCATTCGTACGAATTGGGGGGCATGGACGAACTGGTTCAGTGTTTCAACGAGAGACGGGTCTTGATGAACCTACTCATCGAATAGATCTTAGGCGCAGGCTTCTGTTACACTACTAGAGTGATGAGTACATGGATGTCTCTCAATCGAGTTTGGATCGCTCTGCTCACCTTCGGGTGGACGGGGCAAGTGCATGCAGAGCAACTGGCCGTCTGTCACGCTCAGCAGAATCGCTTGGCACCTTCGGTTCAATTTGAAAACGATTGGATGCAGAGTTTTATTGTCGGAGGCAAAGCCTCTCGTCAGCCCGGCGTGATTGGTCTGAAATCAGTGAATGGTGGTGCAGGCTCTTGCACGAGCAGTCTCATTGGCAAAAATGCGATTTTAACGAGTGTTCACTGTGTCTGTGATTTGTCCGCGGAGGCAATCAAGTACCATCAGGATAAAGACCTCTTGGAGCTTAGTTACTACGACCCCAAGGGATTGGCCCGAGTTTCTCGCTCGCGCATCCTGCAGGTATTTCCAGAAAATGCGGACAAAGGCACCCGTTGCGGCTCAAAAAATCTCACTTCTGAGCGCGTTGCCACAGATTTTGCCGTGGTTTGTATTCCCGAGTTGCCTCATGCGACCCAGGAAATTTCGCTTGGCGTTGCTGAGAAAAATTTCGAAGGTGATGTCTATGGAACCGGCGGGAATCAAGTCCATTACCGCGCTCAAGACGTGGAATTGGTCGGCGGAAAAAAAATTCCTGGATTCGTAGCGGACTATTCCAAAATTTATAAAAATGATCAGCCCACGATGGAGCAAAAAAAACTGACCCAAGAGTTTGAAACCATCGATGTGGGCACGCCCCAGGTTCGAATGATCGCTCGAAATAGCACTCCGTATTCGCTAGGTGATGTGGACGCAAAAATAGAAAAATATGGAAATATTTTTCCCGTCGATGTTCCAGCTTCTATTTACCCGGGAGACTCGGGCGGTCCAGTTCTCAGCGAAGGTAAACAGGTGGGTATCTCTACGCAAATCTCGCTTCCTACGTTTAAGAGAAACTCCGACAACCAGTACGAGGCGGTGGTAGAGCAAGTGTTTCTCGCAATCACACCCTGGCTGAAAAACCGGATGGAGACCTATGCGAGTCAGTGCTCAGACGTGGCCCGTCTTGCGGGCAAAACTCCCAAGAAGACCGGGGAAATAAGTCCTTTTGGCCCGGCGCCGAGAGATCCGTCTCCGAATGGAACATTGGACTGGCGATCTCTGATGCGACCGCCGGGGCAGAGGAAATAAACTCAGCTGAGCGCTTCCGAGGAACGCCCTAAGTACCCAGTTTTTTCACCCGGTTCAAATGACGTTCACCCGTTGCTCCGGGATGATTCAAGAACAGGTCAATCCAATGGAGTGCCTCTTCGCGCGGAGTGAAACGAGCACCGATACAGAGAATGTTGGCGTCGTTGTGCTCACGCGAAAGTTTCACCATTTCTTCATTGAAACAGAGAGCAGCGCGAACGCCGGGTTTGCGGTTTGCAGCGATCGACATACCGATGCCGCTTCCGCAAATCAGAATACCGAAGAGCGCTCGACCAGACTCTACTTCGTTCGCCGCTTTGGCAGCGAAGTCCGGGTAGTCGACGGATTCCAAGCTATTCGTTCCCGCGTCGATCCATTCGATGGCCGGACGAGCTTCAATCAAGAACTGCTTGAGTTCAAAACCTGCGTGGTCGGCGCCGATGACGACTTTCATGCGCGCGCTGCCTTTTTGAACAAGATCGTCGCGTTCGTTCCACCGAATCCAAAACTATTGGAGAGCACGTATTCGAGGTCGCGTTCGACGCCTTTGTTTGGAGTGAAGTTGAGGCCCGTTTTTTCGCAATCCGGGTCGAGATTCTCGAGGTTAATCGTCGGAGGCACAAATTGGTTTTGCAGTGCTTGAACTGCGAACATGGCCTCTATCGCACCGGCAGCACCCAGTAGGTGACCCGTCATGCTCTTGGTGGAGCTCACTTGGCATCGCGAACGATCGACACGGAGACTGACAGCCGTCGCTTCTTCGCGATCTCCCGCCGGCGTAGACGTTGCGTGGGTGTTGACGTAGTCAATTTGTTTGCCCGTGATCCCCGCCATTTTGAAGGCATCGTCCATAGCCTGTCCGCCGCCGGCACCCTCCGGTGCTGGGAGGGTAAAGTGATAGGCGTCGCCGCTGAGCCCGTAGCCGACGATTTCGGCGTAGATGGTCGCGCCCCGTTTCTTGGCGTGTTCGTATTCTTCGAGCACGAGCGTGGTCGCTCCTTCGGCGAGCACGAAACCGTCGCGGTCTTTGTCGTAAGGGCGAGATGCAGATTTAGGATCATCGTTGCGGGTCGAGAGAGCACGGAGCGCGGCGAAGCCGCCAATTCCGAGTGCGCAAACGACGGACTCGGAGCCGCCCGCGAGAACGATGTCGTTTTGTCCATTCCGAATCGAGAGGAATGATTCACCAATCGCGTGCGCGCCTGAGGCGCAAGCAGTCGTGTGGCAGAGATTCGATCCTTTGAGTCCAAAAGACATCGAGACCATGCCTGATGCGAGATTTGGAATGCTCTGGGTAATAAAGAAAGGGGAAATACGGCGAAAACCTTTTGCGAGGAAATCCTTGTGCGTGTCTTCGATCTCAGGCAGGCCGCCCATGCCGACGCCGATAGCGGTACCGGCGCGTCTTGCGTCGAATTCGCCTTTGACGAGACCTGCATGTCCAAATGCTTCTAAGCTTGCTGCGAGGGCGAGGTGAGCGAACCGACCGACCTTGCGCAGATCCTTGACCGGAAAAAGGGTTTCGAGGGTTTTGTTGGCGTCGAAGTTTTTTACTTCGCCGGCGAATTTGACTGGAGAATCCGTCGTATCGAACTGTGTGATGAGATCGATACCGGAACGACCTTCGCGGATCCCTTGCCAGCTCTCAGCGGCGCTGAGTCCAAGTGGGGTGACTGCTCCGAAACCAGTGACAACGACACGACGAGGTCCGATCATTTCTTTTCTCCGTAGGACGAATAGTTTATCGGTTTTGTGCTGAAACCTAGACTTAGTTATTCTTAGATTTCAGTAATAAAAAAAGAAAGGGACCGTTGCCGGTCCCTTCCTGATTCTCGATTGAGAGGCTCGCGCTTAGTTGTTCACTTTAGAAGTGATGTACTTAACTGCGTCGCCGACGGTCTTGATTTTCTCGGCGTCTTCATCCGGAATATCTACGTCGAAATCTTCTTCCATCGTCATTACGAGTTCGACGATATCGAGGCTGTCAGCGCCGAGGTCATCGATAAACGAAGCCGTTGCGGTGACTTTGGCCGCATCGACCGCCAGATGGTCGATGATGATGTTACGAACTCTTTCTTCTACTGAAGCGGTCATGAACCGTTCTCTCCCTATGGGTTATATATAAAGGCCGCCGTTGACGGCGATCACTTGGCCAGTGATGTACCGGGATTGCTCGCCCGCTAAGAAATCAACGGCGTTAGCAATATCCTCAGTCGTTCCGAATTGGCCGAGTGGAATGTTCCGCAGAATGGCCTCTTTTTGGGTGTCCGTCAAGGCCCCAGTCATTTCCGTCGCAATGTATCCAGGCGTGACAACATTGGAGCGAACTCCGCGACTTGCTAGCTCTTTTGCCACGCTTTTGGAGAATCCAATGAGGCCCGCTTTGGTGGCGGAGTAAACGGATTGGCCTGCATTACCTGACTCGCCGACTACGCTAGAGATGTGGATCACCGACCCTGTGCGTTGCTTCATCATCGAGCTCACCACCTCGCGTGTGCAGTAGATCGCGCCTTTGAGGTTGATGTCGAGGATGCGATCGATGTCTTCGTTTTTCGCGCGAAGCAAGAGCGCATCGGCATTCACGCCCGCATTGTTGACGAGCACGGCGATCGGACCTTCTTTTGCAATGATTTCACCGATCGCTTTTTTCACGGCTTCGGGATCATTTACAGAAAACGGCGCGAGAAATGCGGAGCCGTCTGCTTTTTCGATTTCTATTTTGATGGCTTCGGCTGCAGTGGCCGACGATTGGAAATTAATGCCGACGCGGTAGCCAGAAGCCGCAAGTTTTTTAACGATGCCGGCGCCGATTCCGCGAGAGCCGCCCGTAACGAGTGCGATTTTCTTCATTTCAGTTTTTCTCCGAATGCTTTGAGGCTTGAGACGTCGGACACGCCGATGCTGGTCGCGTCTTTGAGCGTGCGTTTGATGAGTCCTTGGACGACTTTTCCGGGACCGACTTCGACGAATTGCGTGTGACCAGCTCCTGACATCGCCTCAAGCGATTGGCGCCACATGACGGATCCTTCGATCTGATCGATCAAGAGTTTTAAGATCACTCCGCTTTCGCGATGCGCGCGCGCCGTGCGATTCGGAACGATCCAAGCCGAGAGCGGAGCGGGAGTGAAAGCTTCTTTTTCAAAAAGCGATTTCATTCGCTCGCTCGCGTTTTTCATGAGGGGCGAATGGAACGGAGCGGAGACGGGTAAGCGGATCGCTTTGCCGCCCGGAATATCTCCGGACTTGAGGAGAGTTTCGGCGACTGTAACTGCGGCGACTGTACCTGAGATCACCGTCTGCGATGGGGCGTTGAAATTCGCGGCGGTGACGATCTCGCTCGATTGTCCCGTTTGTTTGCGTGCTTCGTCCGATGCGCGTGCGCAAAGCGTTTCAATCGTCGAGTCGTCTAAACCCATGACCGCGGTCATGGCGCCCATGCCTGCAGGCACGGCCTCTTGCATCGCACGTCCACGTTCGCGAACCCAAGTGACAGCCTTCGCATAGGGGATGGCTCCGAGTGCAACGAGCGCCGAGTATTCGCCGAGACTATGTCCGGCAGCGCCGATGGGCGCGAAGCCGAGTTCGGATTTCAGGACGCGAAACACGGCGGTGCTTGCAGTCAGAAGTGCGGGCTGAGTGTTCTCAGTCTGCGTGAGAGTTGCGTCGTCGGACTCCCAGCAGAGCTTTTTCAGATCTAAGCGAAGCGCGTCGCTGCCTTCTTCGAATACTTCACGAGCAACGGGGAATTCAGAGGCAAGCTCCTTGGCCATTCCGAGCGTTTGAGATCCTTGGCCTGGAAAAAGCGCCACCCAATTTGAGTTCGACACGAGAGTTCTCCTCTTAAACGGTCGATCCGACAGGGTTGAATTGATGAAGCGTTAAACGAGTCACCGATGATAAAAATCGTCGTTCGTTTGCTTAGCGGTCGGATCGGTTTCGGGAGTCTTTCATCTTTTGGAGTGCCGCGAAAGGGCTTTGTGCGAGTTTGTTGCATGCACAGCGTCCGATATTTAGATCGGTGCCGCAGTTCGCACAAATGCCTTTGCAGTCTTCGCGACAAAGCGGCTGATAAGGGATGACGAGATGAATTTGTTCGAGCACCAGTGCATCGAGAGCGATTTCATCTTCGGGCAGATAGGTCATCTCGACATCGTCGGTCGATTCGCTGGAGAGGCCTTCGCCGACGGGCGAAGCGGCATGTCGAGCGGAGCCGCGTTTCTTGTTTTTGAGTTCGTGTCCTTCGACATAAGGAACGCCGCCCATTTGTTTGTCTTGGGTGTAGAGGACAGAGAAATGGCGATCGATCGGAAGCATGAGCGGGTTCGCACAGCGGCTGCAAAGGAGATGGACTTGGGTCTGAATCTCTCCACTGACCACGAAGATCTCGTCCACGCGACGAAGGTTCACGCGGAGATTCGCAGGACGATCGCGTGAGGCTGTGGATTTGAGTCCCGCAGGGCGAAGCGCGTCGCGCTCCGATTGTTCATCGCATCCAGTGATCGTTTGATTGAGCCATTCGGTATTTTTGTCGAACTCGATTTCGAGGTCTTGGTCTTTGATTTCGTGAATGCTGATCTTCATCTTTTCAGGCGTCATGTCGATTTCTTTTTAATGGCAGCCGGTTCAAACGTGATGGCGCCTGTGGTCGGGTGAAGGTACCAAAAAAGGCGTGATTTTGCTGATTTCTTTTGGGGTGATTTCAAGAGGAGGGCGCGTTCGGGGGTACGGCTTGAGGCTTGCGCAAGTGCCTTGAGTAACGCTTTTAACTCGGGCAAGCGAGGCTTCTCAGCCAATTTTTCGTTCAAGATCCTCGCGACCATTTCCGGCAGCAGGTATCCGCCGCCCGCAAGGCCGCCATCACCCGTCCGACTGGCTCCGTTGCGAACCTGGACGTTCAAGGGACCAAATGAGCCAAAAATGCCCTCGGGCAGGCCCGCAACGGGAGTCGCATCACTGACGAGCGCGATTTGCTCAGGAAAATATTTCAGGAAATGATCCCGCCAAAAGGCAGCAACGTGGACTCCATCCGGGATCAGTTCCGCGATCATCGGAGTGCCCGGCTTTAGGACTTGAAAGAGCCCTGGATCGCGATGGTGATAGGCGTGTGCATTCCAGAGATGGGTGATGCCCGTAAAACCATCCTGCACCGCCACCTCTGCTTGCGAGGCCGTACATCGGGTATGTCCGATCGAAAGGCGGACGCGATTTTTTCGAGACCAGGCCCCCAGCCATTTGCGGTCGGTGTCCGAGAGCGTCTCAGGAGCGATGGTCAGGATTTTTAAGGTCTGGCGCGAAGCTTCCCAGAGGCTGAGCAGTTTATCGGGTGAAAATGTGGTGATGGCGCGTTCTGGATGTGCTCCACGAGCGCTCGAACTGAGGAACGGGCCTTCGAGGTGGATTCCGAGCGCCTTGCAACCGGGTTGATGTTTGGGGGAGCGAATCCAAGTGCCCAAAGTTTCGACAGTCGGAAGGAGTTCTTCGATCGGGGCCGAGATTGTGGTCGGACAAATGGCCTGCATTCCCGATTTTTCGAGTTCTGAGGAAAAATCTTTGAGTCGATCGAGAGATTTTTCGTGCATCAAATCGATGCCGAGTGCACCGTGAAAATGCAGATCTATAAATGGTGATGTCTGACCAATCAGTTTCGTCTTGACGGTCTTGGAGGGGCGTGGCACACCGCTAACATAGCATATTTTCGAGAAAAAATTTCATGGTAAAAAAACTCCTCGCGAAACTCGCAGGTCATAAAGGTAATCCTCCGGCTATGAAGAAAGCTCCTCCGACGAAGAAATCGGTCGCGAAACCTGCGCCCGCACTCGCCAAAAAGAAAACCGCACCTGCACCCGCTCCCAAGAAGGCGGCTCCTAAAAAGCCAGAACCTCCGAAAAAAGATTTGAAAAAAACGCCTCCCGTGAAGGCCGCCGCACCGGTCGCTCCTGCCAAGGGTAAAACCCCTGTAGCAGTTGCCGCCGCTCCAGCCAAAACGGCACCCGTTGCCGCTAAAGGCAAAACGCCGGTAGCCGCACCGACTAAAAAAGTCGACGTTGCGCCCGCACCGGCACCTGCTGCAAAAGGCAAAAAAGCCGCATCCGGAGCTGACGGTGAAAAGGTGAAGAAGGTCTCGAAGAAGTCCTCTGGCCGAGGCTATGACCTGGATGCTTGCCGCGAAATCGCCTGCGAGTCGTCCTCGACGACTGCCGGTTATTGCCGTCTGCACTACATCAAGAACTGGCGCAAGATTAAGCGTAAGGAAATGATCCTTCGCGAGAAGAAGCTCAATCAGTACATCGAAGAGCTAGTCTCCAAGTATCCAGACAAGTACTTGGAATCGATCCGCATGGATCTTGCCGACGAAAAAGCATTCGGCAAAGTCATCCACGATCTCGAGCTCGACGAGAGCCTAGATGACGTCGAAGGTGACGAGGATTCGGATGACGCGATCGTCGAAGGAATCCGCCGCGACTTCGAAGACGA
Source organism: Pseudomonadota bacterium (assembly GCA_027485695.1). GTDB lineage: Bacteria > Bdellovibrionota > UBA1018 > UBA1018 > UBA1018 > JAIXQO01. Next base: position 86,679 of record JAIXQO010000002.1, on the reverse strand, counting down.
CGGCGATTTCTAACGTCGATTAGACGCTTCACCGCTCTACGGACTCCTGTCCTTCTGAAAATTTTCGCAAATGGCGAAAAACGCTTCACGCTTTTTCAGAAGCGCGGTGAAGCGTCTAATCTCCTTTTGATGGGGGATCAGTGATCAAGAGCGAATACGATAATGAAGTGTTCTCTGAATGGTTGCCCGAAAGTGGACTATTTTCTGGTCTGTCATTCGAAGACTGCAAGTTCGTGAATTGTTCTTGGAGTTCGCAGTCCTTGCAGAACTCTCGGTTTCTATCCTGCCGTTTTGAAAACTGCGACTTGAGTAACGTCGATGTTCGAGGCGTGCGGTTTCGCGATGTGATTTTCTCGGAATGCAAACTGGTGGGTGTTTCGTGGGCAATGGCCGCCGATGTTGTGCAAATCGGATTTCAAGCGGGCAAGCTTGATTACGGAAATTTCAGCGGAATGAAACTGAGGAAATCATCGTTCGTACGGTCGTCGCTTCGTGACGTCGATTTTTCTCATGCAGATCTAACAGAGTGTGATTTCCGCGATACGAATCTACTCAATGCTCAGTTTCGCGGTACCCAGCTACTGAAGGCGGATTTGCGGGGTGCATTCAACTACGTGATCGATCCGGTAGCGAATTCCATTCAAGGCGTGAGAGCAGCACTTCCCGATGCCCAAGGGTTTCTTGCGGGTTTGGGAATTCGGCTGGAGTAAAGTCTCCCAAAAGCACCCGAGCTTTTGCCTGAATCTCCGTTGGTCTTGGCGGGGAGAAGGTTGTTAAAAAGCGTGTAATTACACATCGTTATATAACTATATAAAAAATATAGATTAAAGTGAGCGGGCAGTTTATTTTCGCCAGATGTCCATTTGGAACCTTTGGCCCGTGATGGGCCTAGCCATTCTGCTCGGTGTGTCTAGTTGCGGGCGCAGTAACGACGGCCGCCCGACCGAAGCTCCCGTCGCACAGCCCGTTTCGGGTTCCGTTGAGGAGGCCGTGAATCAGGTCGCCCAGGGCAAATTTGTAGACGATTGTTTTCGAGGTACCGAATCAAAATTGCGTGAAATGGCCCGCGCGCTCGACCAACGCACGACCGAAATTCGAGATCTCTCTCAACAGTTAGCGAAAAAAAATCAAAGTCACCGACTCATCCGACTTGGGCCAATCGTCGCCGTCGAGCCGAAAAATCGCGAGATCCCCGCGTCTAAGTGGTTACGAATGGAGTATGATTGGACGATGGCTTACGACTTTTTCAAGCGCATCGAAAATCGGGCCGTGGATGAAGATTGGCTCGAACTCAACAGCGTTGTAAGACAGATGCTTTCAAGCGAATCTGTTCGCCTCGTAGACGGTTGGGATTTTGCGGATGGGCGGAATTCGGAGCCCTACCTGAAATCAGTCTTAGAGAAGATTGATCTTTGTTACCAGGACCCCAACTGTTTTTTGCCAGAGTTATCGGAGTCGGATCGATCCTACATCTTGCGCCCCGGTTATTTCACGAACGCGTACCGCGAGTTGCAAAAAACTTCAGTCCGAACTGAACGACGAAAATGGATCGAACTCTTGCGTAAAATCGTGAACGGCCGTTTGCAATCTCGGGCGGGTTTTCGCGTGAATCCTGAGATGCGCCAGACTGCTCCCGGCAAATTCGAAGTGAATGTCGATGCCGGCGATCTGGAGTCCGCAAAAGCAGAATTGGCATCGATCGTCGAGAGTTATTGGCGGGATTCCACGCATTCGATCTCGCTTCGTTGGCAACCGAAACGAGAGGGGCTCTACCGAATCCTCGCGGATATGGCGGCCGGCTCTCGTGCCTATGTTCATCACCTCGAGAAGACCATGCACCTGTATTCAGGTGTTCGCACCGCCGTCATCGCACACGAGTTTGGGCATATTTTCGGATTCGTGGACTACTATTATGAAACTTGGGATGCGGGAACTTGCCGCTACCGAAGCGAATGGGACGAGGGAGACTTGATGTCGAACTCAAGCGGGGGCGCAGTTCTACCGAAGCACTGGGAGCTTCTGAAGAACTCGTATCCGCTTTCAGCATCAGACCGCTAGTTCAGATCGTCCGGTTTCTTTTTGGGACCTTTGACGAAGAGCCCTTCACTTTCTGCCTCCCACTGGGCCTCTTGAGAAGCGAGATCGGGATCATTCGCCCGCAACCATTCTTCGGCTGCTTGCTCGAGCGATGGGTTCGCTTTGTCGAGTTTCAAGTAGATCCGGCGCTTCTCGAATTCGACTTCCGTCCATTCAAATGGAGCACGTTCGAACGCGGAGAGTGAGTCATCAAGAAAAGCGTCTAACTGCGATTTTTCGCCCGTTCCACCGAACAACGAATCAAACAGTCCACCCACGGCATCGACGCAAACCGCGAGAAGTTCTTCGGCGGTGGGGCTCGAGGCCTTGGGGTCGAAATCCGCGCTCGCGTAGGCCGTCGTCGCGCTCAAGCGTTTCTCGTTGATGAGCGAGGCTGAGAAAACGATCTCGTCGCCATAGATTTTCCCAGAAACTTTCCAAGACCAGTTTTGCTTGGATTTTTTCTCGAGCTTCGAGACGTGTTCTTTGAAATGCGTAGTGAGCACGTCTTCGGTCATCCGGATGTAATCGACCGGAAGGTCAGCGGCGGGCGTCACGCGCGTGATGGAGGCCACCTTTTGTTTACGGTTTTCCATGGGGTCTTTGATCCTTGTTTTGGTCCTTAAATAATACCTTGCGGGAGATCGTCGATCGGCGGCAGTTCGTCGAGACGTACTGGGATCTCAAGTTGTTTATTTCCACGCCAGACCTTGACCTTAACCGAATTGCCGGGTTTTTTCTTGTAAAGTTCGCGTTCTACCTCGGAGTTTTCGCTGACTTTTGAGCCCTCGATCTCAGTGATGATATCGCCGAGTTTCAGTCCGGCTTTTTGCGAGGGGGCTCGTTCAACGAGATTGACTACCAAAACGCCTGAATCGCTTTTGAGCTGATAATAGAGTTTCATGGCAGGCGTGACTTGTTGGGCGAGGATGCCCAGCCAGGGGCGTGGTACCCGGCCGTGGGTTTTTAAGTCACCCAATACGGCTTTGGCGGCATCGATCGGAATGGCGAATCCGAGTCCCGCACTTTGGCCGGTTTTCGAATAGATCGAGGTGTTCATGCCAATGACCTCGGCTTTCCAATTGAACAGAGGGCCGCCGGAGTTTCCTGGATTGATGGACGCATCCGTTTGGAGAAAATTATCAAGTGGTCCCAAGCCGATCGTGCGACTCTTGGCGGATATGATTCCCGTCGTGACCGTATGGCTGAGGCCAAAAGGATTTCCGACCGCGAATACGGGTTCAGCCACGCGAACTTTATCGGAGTTTCCGAACGTCACGGGTTTCAGGCCGGTCGGGGTGCTGCCGTTTGATTCTTGAATTTTGAGAAGCGCGATGTCGAGTTTTTGGTCTTTGCCGACGATCTTGGCTTTGTAGGTTTTGCGGTTAAGCAGGGTGACGGCAACCTCATCGGCATGAGCCACCACATGGTAGTTGGTGAACACATATCCATCTGCGGACACGATGAATCCACTGCCGAGCGAAGTCTGCGGTTGTTCCTTGGGCATGCGCCAGAGTTGAAAATACTCATCCATTCCGTAGACGGAAGTTCGCTGAATGGTCATCGAAGAGATATTGACCACGCCTGGCAGAACCTTTTCGACGATGTCGGGGAGTTCAGTCGAGAGAATCGCGTTCGCGTATGAGGGAGGCGTGACCAGGAGAGAGCCAAGAATCAGTGCAACGATGTAAGCCATGCGGTGATTTAGGCTTATTCAATGTGCTTGGCGTCAAACAATCCTAATTTTCATCTAAAAAAATGGGCCCCCATTCCGCGTAACGCGAAAAGCGGGCCCGAGGAATCAGAATAGACTCAATTTAAGCCGAGCACTCGTCTGGAGTGAGGAAGAGTTGGTCGATGAATTCGGACGTCGGATTGCCGTTCGAGTCGAGGCCTTCGATACGGACGTCGTCCGATGTGCGAACGGAGTCAGTCACTTCTGTGTTGTCGCGCAAGAACTTGAACGCGTAGGCCGCGCGGCCGTTGATGGAGATCGTGACTTTTCCGTTCACGATCGAAACCTGCGCGGGGACTTTTGGGGAGTCGATGTATTTCACTTCACCGGACTCAGTCCACTCAACCGAGTGGTCTACAGCCGTACCTTGGGAGAAGGTGATCGAACCCAGCGCGAGCACACCTGGAACGGGCTTGTAGAGTTCGAACGTGGAGGTCGCGATGGCGTTTTGAACGGCGGCGGCGAATTCAGCGGTTGTGAAGGACTTGTTTTTTACGAGGCCGGCAGCCATCAGGTGCAAGCTCAGTGATTCGCTCGAATGGGCACGGTAGATCGAAAGGCCCGTCAAATTCTTTTGGAACCAACTCGAGTGGTCGACTACGGTTTGAATGTTAGAAATTAAGTCCGAAAGATAAGCGACGTCACAAGTGACATCGTTTCGGCGAGCTTCTGATTGAATTCTCGCCAATTGGTAGTAAGCAGCGGCGATGTTTTGGGCGTCGCCCTTCTTGGTGGCACGATCTGCGATTCTTTGGGCGGCAGCGACTTTCTTTTCGTATTTTTGGTATTTGTCTTCGCTAGCGGTTGCGACGTTTGCCGTCGATACAACGAGGGCGAAGAGTGGGGCGAGCGCGGTCCATTTGGAGAAAGTCATACGCATGGGGGAGTCCTCTCGGTTAAAATGCAATTCAGGGTTGATCAATTTAGTGGCGCCGTGCGGTATATCCAGGGCGCTTTTGCTTTTCAAGTGTGAATCAATGAGATGGATTTTTAGTGGACTGAGTCCCAGCTGGAACAGGCTGAAACACCCTTTTTTATTGGAATATCAGGTAATGCAGTGCCAAAGTAGAGGCCTCTCTATTAACCGAATTTCAAAGAAAAAGAGGTCGATACCATGAAAGAGGTCGTCATCGTTTCCGCAGCTCGTACTCCGATAGGCGCATTCCAGGGCGCACTTTCCTCGCTCTCGGCACCGGAGCTCGGCGCGATCGCAATCAAGAAGGCTCTCTCGAACGCGGGCGTCGCAGGCAGCGAAGTGACCGAAATTTTCATGGGCAACGTCCTTCAGGCAGGCATCGGTCAAGCGCCCGCCCGTCAAGCGGCGCTCAAGGCTGGACTCCCGACTTCTGTTCAAGCTACGACGATCAACAAAGTCTGCGGGAGCGGCATGAAAGCCATCATCGCGGCCGCTCAGTCCATTATGCTCGGCGATAACGACGTGGTTCTCGCTGGAGGCATGGAGAGCATGACGAATGCTCCTTATTTGCTCCCGACCGCGCGCGGTGGATTCCGTATGGGCAATGCGTCTGCCGTAGACTCCATGATTCACGATGGGCTTTGGGATCCGTACAACAACCAGCACATGGGTAACTGCGGTGAACTTTGTGCCAAAGAATATGGTTTCACTCGCCAGGCGCAAGATGCATTCGCGATCCGATCCTTCGAGCGAGCGCAAGCTGCTTGGAAGAACGGTCAGTTTTCTGCTGAAATTGCCCCCGTCGAAATCGTCGGCAAAAAAGGCGACAAAACAGAAGTCTCGACCGACGAAGGGCCATCTAAGGTGAACTTCGAAAAACTCCCTCAATTGAAACCGGCATTCGATAAGAATGGCACGGTCACCGCGGCAAACGCTTCGACGTTGAACGACGGCGCATCCGCAGTTCTCTTAATGAGCGCTGAGAAAGCAAAATTGCTCGGGCTCAAGCCACTTGCGAAAATCGTCTCCTACGGTTCATTCGCTCAAGATCCCGTTTGGTTCACGACCGCTCCAGCCGAAGGCATGCGCCGGGCGATGAAAAAAGCCGGCTGGTCGATGAACGATGTCGATCTGTTCGAGGTAAACGAGGCGTTCGCAGTGGTGGCAATGGCCGCTGAAAAAGATCTCGGCATCCCAGCCGAAAAACTCAACGTCTGGGGTGGCGCCATCTCCCTCGGCCACCCGATCGGCTCCAGCGGTTCGCGAATCGTGGTCACGCTGCTCAATCAGCTGAAGACTCTCGGTAAGAAACGTGGCGTGGCGGGTATTTGCATCGGTGGTGGCGAGGCAACCGCGCTCGCCATCGAACTCATTTGAGGTGATTCATGGGACTTAAAAAAGTCATTTCCGGCCCGGATGAGGGCGTTCGTGAGATCAAAGACGGGGCGACGATCGCGCTCGGCGGATTCGGCCTTTGCGGAATTCCCGAGAACTTGATTGATGCGCTTGCAAAAACCGGCTCAAAAAACCTCACCTGCGTTTCGAATAACGCAGGCGTGGATGGATTTGGGATCGGCAAACTGCTCGCCAATCGTCAGGTCAAAAAAATGATTTCTTCGTATGTCGGCGAGAACAAGCTATTCGAACAGCTCCTGCTCTCAGGCGAACTCGAAGTCGAGCTCACGCCTCAGGGAACACTCGCTGAAAAACTTCGCGCTGGCGGAGCTGGCATTCCCGCATTTTTCACGGCAACCGGCGTGGGTACGCTCATCGCCGAAGGCAAAGAAGTGCGCGCGATCGATGGTCGTGAGTATGTGCTCGAGCGATCGATCACGACTGATTTCGCACTTGTTAAGGCGTGGAAAGGCGACACCGACGGCAACCTGATTTTCCGCAAGACAGCGCAGAACTTCAATCCCCTCTGTGCGATGGCGGGACGTTACACGATCGTGGAGGTCGAAGAACTCGTCCCTTCCGGTGAACTTGAGCCAGATCAGATTCATTTGCCGGGCATCTACGTGAAGAAAATCTTCCAAGGCAAAAACTACGAGAAGCGGATCGAACGCCGCATGGTCTCGCAATAACAACAGGACGGACGCGCTTATGCTGACACGCGAACAAATTGCGCAGAGAATTGCTCGTGAACTTCAAGACGGTTTCTACGTGAACTTAGGAATCGGGATTCCGACCCTAGTCGCGAACTACATTCCAAAAGGGATCGAAGTCGTGCTTCAGAGCGAGAACGGACTCTTGGGTCTCGGACCGTATCCCAAGGAATCCGAAATCGACGCCGACCTGATCAATGCCGGCAAAGAAACGGTCACTGCCGCGCGCGGAGCGAGCTTTTTCTCGAGTGCCGATTCTTTCGCGATGATTCGCGGTGGAAAAGTAGACCTCACAGTCTTAGGCGCGATGGAAGTGAGCGAAGAAGGGGATATCGCTAACTGGATGATCCCGGGCAAGATGGTCAAAGGCATGGGAGGCGCGATGGACTTGGTCGCTGGATCTCCGCGCGTGATCGTCGCCATGCAACACGTCGCTAAGGATGGATCCTCGAAAATCCTTCCGAAGTGCACGCTCCCACTGACCGGCAAAAAAGTCGTGAAGAAGATTGTCACCGAACTTGCCGTCATCGACGTCACGAAGGACGGGCTGGTGCTCCGCGAACGCGCACCCGGCGTAACGAATGAGCAAGTGATCCAAGCCACCGCGGCGAAACTCACCGTGCCGAATGACGTGATTGAGATGACCTTTTAGGCGCGTTCATGAAAAGAGACGTCGCGGCTCGATCGAAGTGACAATCGAATTCTCATAGACCTTTATTCCCCAGATTCGATTGGAATGATCTGTGAAAGGTTTCTTTTGCATCACTGCAGGAGGAATCATGAATTACACGAGAGCTTGGTTGATGGGCGTAGCAGTACTGGGAATGGGCTATTTTTTCTTATTGAGAGACTCGCACGCGCAAAACCCGCAGCCTATATTTATGGGGCAAAGTGCCGCGGTTCGCGCGTCACCTTCGCCGACGGTTTCGTCGATCATCACTCCATCCGGTAGTTCCGGGTTTCGTATCCAGCCAGGATTTCAAACGGCCACGCCGATTCCGAATATCACTCGTCCGGCAGTGCCGGGGAGTGTTCCACCGGGAGTGAATTCGCCCGCCGGTGCAACGACCGGAAATCTCTCCGGCACGCCTTCGCGATAAGGAGGGCTCGATTTTTTGTCCTAGGGAGAGCCGACCGTTCGGTCATTGAGCCGCTCAAACAACGCCTGCGCTTGTCCCATCGCGTTTGGCGCTTGATCGGCAAAGAGGCGGAATCTTTCGTATCGGTGCATCCGAAATCGTGTCTGAAACGAGCCTTGAGTTTTGTGGGCGGCGATCGCCCAGCTCACGATATTCTGGTAGCTCAACATCTGGTTTCGACCAAACGGAGTTTCGCGATCAAAAGTCCAAACGGGTGCGGAGGTTTCGAGACGGGATTCCGGACGAGAAGGAATCTCATGGTAGTTGTGAGCATCGATGGGATCGTCACTCAGCTCGATTTTTGGATTGAGCGCATTTTGGCCGGTTTGTTGAGCCGCGAGATCGGCTAACTCAGTCGATGCGCCCAAGATCACGGGACGATCTTGGAGCGGAAGTTTTCTCACCGCGCTGATGGCAAGTAAGGTCGCTAATTGGTGCGACCCGTGGCTTGAGGGCGAGGGGAGCCAGGTGAAAACGAAATCGTAGCGTTGTTTTTTCAACTGCTCGAGGAGCTTCGATTCGACTCGGCCTAGGTTCCAAAACGTTTCGGCCTCGACGAGGTCCGTGGTGTATTTGCGATCCTCTTCGTCGAGTAGGATGTGCTCGCGGATGCCGAGAATACGGCCCGCCTCTTGAAGCTCTTGTTTTCGAATGTTCGGCAGTAGGCGACGCGCCTCGGTTTCGTCCGTGAGATTCACTCCGTAGAATCTGGATGCGAGTGCGGAGTACTTGTAGCCGCCTTCGCCGGAGGTAATGACGAATTCATCGACGGCGCCGCCAAGTTCGGTCGTGATTCGGTAGATCGTTGCAGCGGCTGCATATTCGTCGTCGGGATGAGCGCCGACGAAAAGCACTTGAATGGTTCCTGGAAGCGCCGCGATGCCTCGGTTCTTGACGGGTGATTCACCGGTCGATGATTGATTCATCGCAAGGGCGAAGAGCACAAGTCCCAGTAGGATCACGACCTTATTAAACATGAGTAGTGTATAACTAAACCCATTCGTTCCCGGGTGTGGAATTTAAACGATCACAGACGCAAACGAGGTCGAACTGAACCTCCGTTTAAGAGTCTAAGCGGCGAGGCTGACGAGTTCGGGTCTGCGAGAGGTGCATGAGAGATTCCCGGCTTTCGGTCATCGAGAAGTCTTCCAAGCGATTTTCAGCGGGGTATTCCTTCAGCTCCTGCTTGGCCAAGTAGCCTGCTAAACGGTACTGAAGATCATAGGCAGCGTCCATGGATAGGCGAATGGACGTAGGTCCGAACGTGAGCTCGACGGAACCGTCGTCCATGCGTTCTAGTTCGATTTTCGCGGTGTCATTCCAGGTAGGCAGGTCTTTTTTCATCTCGGTTGGCCCTCAAAGGGAAAACGATGGCTAGGGTTAAAATCTCAGGAATTGACGCCCAATGTCCACTAGATTTGTGCGTAGAACTCAGCGACCAGTCGTCTTTCAAACGGGAATGGAACCGCGTCGCCCGGAGGAACGTACTTGAGTTTGCCCACAGGGGAGTCCCCCGCAGACAGAGATAGCCATTCCGGAAGCGCCAAGCGTGGCTGTCCGAGTGAATATTGAACGGCGACGCTGGAGGATGCTTTGGAGGTGAGTGAGATTTCGGCGCCGACTGGAACGATCATCGAGCCGATGGTCGCCTTTTTACCATTCACACGAATCTTGCCGTGAAGCACGAGCTGACGCGCGGCCGGGATCGAAGCCGCGAATCCGAGGCGGAAAACGACGTTGTCCAGGCGACTCTCCAGTAGTCCAACCAGCGTGGTCATCCAGTCGGAGGATTGGCCTTTTTTTGCGCGGCTGACGAACAAGCGGAGTTGCTGCTCACGCAGGCCATAGTTGAAAATGAGTTTTTGCTTCTCGCGCAGGCGCAGCGAGTATTCCGAAAACTTGCGTCGAGCCATACCATGTTGGCCAGAAGGATAAGGGCGGCGTTCCATGGCGCCCGGCTTGCCCATTCCGGGCAATTCGACCATCAGGTTCCGTTGAACTTTCCAAGCGCTGCGATGAGTTCCAAGTTTCGACATGAGAGCTTACTTCCTTTAGGTAAAAATATATTGATACTCATTCTCAATTTAGTGCCTTCTTGTCAAGTTCGACCCTGTTTTCACGGTGAAATACAAAAGTTAAATTAAATTAATAATTAGATGTCATCCTCCACAATTCTGAGGAGGTTCGAGAACGCCGCTGTTTTTTCCGAAACGTGAGTCATGGGGTGAGAAAGCAATGAAGGAGTATGAGGGTATTCCATTTCGTAGTGATAGGCGTGATCGCAGTAGGGCTTCAGAGCTGCGGATTAGGCAAAGGCGTCGTTGAGAAAGTCTCCGTAGCAACGACACAAGAAGGTGAATCGGTTTACGTTGATCTAAAAGCCGATCTGAAGAAAGCAGGGTTTACGCTCCCGCCGTTGACTCTTCCGCTTGTGGATCCTAAACGCCCGGAACGGAAACTGGGTGAAATCGTCACAAACGGTTACACGATCCAAGTCCGAGTGAATGCAAACGAGGTCGTCAAGTTCCCGGTCGCCGATGGAAGCAAGCTCCCGAACGGCGATGTCGTTCCGGTCACGCTTTCTCAAGGCCAAGTTCCGATTGCGATTCCCGTTCTCGGTTCGAATTCCCGTGTCTACTTCGCGATGAATTCCAGCCAGATCATGATCGGTACGGCGGTGACGATTCTCAAAGAAGACCGGTTGAATCTGCCCGTGAACTTGTTTTTCCCATTTACGGCAAGCGAGCAGATCACGGGAACGGCAGGATTCTTCTTAGGCGCGCTTCAAGGAATTGGTGTGTTCGCGCTCTATGAGAAACCAGCCGTTACGACGAGCGCGATGGCAAGGATCTCTACCGCAACTAGGACGGTCGAGGCGCCCCGTATTTCGATCCGGTCAGAGGCCGTATCGAGCGCCAAGATTCGTCGGCTCGAGCGCACGGCGGATTCGTTGTCGGGTGAATTGTCTCTCGACTAGCGTTTCAAGGTCAGTTGTTCAATGGACGGGCCGCATCTTTCAGATACTCATCTGAGTGATGCGGCCCAAATTTAATTTGTTTCGCCTCTCTAGCTGATCCGGAGGTAGCGAAACGGTATAAATTCGGAATCGCGGATCGGTTCATGGGCGGAATTGACCACTTTTCAAACTGTCGATATTCGAGTGTCGCGCGTTCCCATAATAGAGTCGATCATTTGATCTGTACTGAAGCGAACGCTGGAGTTCACTCGTGCTTAAAAAATTTTTGTTACTGTCCGGTTTGTTCGTTTCAATCGCTCATGCGGATCTTCTGAAGTTTGAAGTCGAGTCGGGAAGCGAAGATGAGAGGGTTTTTTGTTCGCAGATTGCCGGCCAAGCCTATCTGTGTGGAATCCAAGAGTCGTATGATGAAAAAAAGTTGAAAGCCGTTCAACTGAGATACGTTTTGAATGGTGAGATTAAATCTGAAGGTTACTACCTTCATGCGATTAAGATTAAACATCTGAACGAAGCTTGTGAACGACTCGGCTTCAAAGGATACGAGCGAGCATCTACGAGTAGTAAAATGGCGCTTCGGGGTTCGCTCGAAGCTTATAGCTCCAGAAAAATTGAACGTCGCTTCTCGACCTACTCCGAATTCATCGCAAAAGCGTCGACGCGAAAAGTTGGAAGCGTGATCCGCGAGTTTTCCTGCCGGTAGTTTGCGGGCTTAGAGTGGGATGGGTCTGTAGAGTTCGCCGAGTTTTTCAAACTCAGGTGTCAGCTCGAGCGGCGCGGCGCGAAGTGCGGCGATCGGGCGGCTACCATCCAGCCACTCGCTTCGAACGATTTTCTGATTCTGGTCGACGATCAAACGGTAGTTCACGTCCATACGCTCTTCGACGTTTTGCTCTGTCGGGTCCGCAGCCTTGAAATGAGGCGAGCGGAGGACCGGCGTGTAGAGGTGCGAAGTGACGAGGTAGACGTTTGGTTCCTGGATGCGAATTTCGCTCTCGAAACGGGTGATCGGCTTCGGGAGAATTTCCCCACCGACGACGAATAGCGAGTTCAGTGGATGACCTTGGATACCGACCATGTTCGAAAGTAACGTGTGGTAGTCACCGGCCTCAATGGGACTGGACTCACGTCCAATCTGATGGAGGTCTGGGTGGCGATCTTTCATGCGCACGCCGACGTAGAATGAAATCAGTGCTTTGACGTCCGAGGCCGCAAACGGAATCTCGAGATCGAGTCCAGGGTGAATGCGAACTTGGCGAATGACTTCCTCGGGTTCACGCATGGTGACTCCGGCAAGGCTCCGTCTAAAAAACGAAAAATCGGCAAAAGGTCTGATGAGTCGTCCCGCATGGCTTGCGCTTGCCGCAATGGACCAGCCTTGAAGCAGCGGTAGTTCGGCTTGAGCATCGCGGAGATTTCTGCGGCGTTCTTCGAGCGTGAGCGGGAAATCGAGTCTACCGCGAAACAGATCGAATTTTTCGGCAGCGGAAAGTCTTTTGACGAAGGCTCGGCGTTCTTTAGGGTTCAGTGCTTTTAGCTGCTCGAACGTCGGAAGTGTATTCGTATAGGCGATGGAATCCGATGGGTTTCGAGAGAGCCAGCGCGTGGCAATGCCGCCGGTTGCTCGCGCGAATCGATGTCCGAGCCAGAGTTGGTTCTCGGCATCGATTTCACCGGTCTCGGGCATTTTGTTGAAACCCATTTCAAGTTTCACGCCCCAGTCTTTTTCGAGGCCGTCGTTTCCGTAGTGAAATACGCTCGCCGCAATTACGGCTGCGAGACCTACGAAAAAAACGCTTTTGAGAGAGCGTTTCTGTACGCCGTTTGCGTTAATCATGGCGAATCCTGAATACCTTTTGGAATAAAGGTGATGTTCGCTTTCTCAGGTCCCGAGAGCTGAGCCGAGCCGATGAGTTGGAATACGTATCCGTTCCGGTGACCCATCGGGATCGGGTAGGAAATCGTCGGTTTGTTCGTTTGGTAGCCGAGGTAGATCCAGCCGTCCGAGGAGCCGTTGGACTGAGGGATGACGACTTGGGAACCGTCGCGTTTGACTTTTTTCATCACGACCGTGGAGAGGTTCGGTTCTTTTTCGATGAACGCGTATTCGGAGACGTAGCTTTCGCGGTTGTTCATCAACTCGTCGTTGAGCTGCGAGAAGAGCGACGCCATCGACGTCTTACAAATGTTGAATGACTTACCGCCCGTGGCTTGTGCCGCGTTCATGTAGCGATTGCCGCTCCAGCTGATGCCCGTCCCCAGGCAAGAGGTCGTGTAGCCCGAGCCTCCATTTGAGGTGAGCGCGGTGTTGACGAACGAATAGAGTTTCACGGCGTTCGCGTACTGGGTGCCTTTGGCGTACTTGATTCCGTTTAAGAGCGAGGCCGAAATCGTCGGAGGAGGCGTGCCGTAAGTAGGCGCGCCATCCGAGGTGTCCTCGCCGGTAGAGATCACGACGACAACGAGCGTGGCATCGTTTCTGAGGAAATAGTTTTTCGTAAACGCGCGCGTGAGCGTATCGGAAATGGTGCGAATTCCGGGCTCATTTCCGTCCGTCGTTTGTGGGGGGGCGAAGTTGAAATTCAGTGGAGTTCTAAACAGCGTCGAGAGCACGCCCGTCGACGGAGCTCCCGGATAAGGGGGCGTGTAGCTTGATCCCCAGTTCGAGTCATATTTAGAAACGGCGATCTGGCTGATCTGCTGATAGCCAGAGAGGGGTACGCCCGCGACGCGGAAATCCCAGTTTTGATTCTGAAGATTGTTCATGAACCCCTGGAGCGGGGAGCGAATGTTTTGATTCAAGGCTGATCCTGTATTGTCCACTCCGACTAAGAGGTCGATCTTGGCCGGGATTGAGTAGCTACCAGGTGAATCCGTATTGCTCTGACTGGTCGCCGCCTTAAAGGATTGTTTCCCGCAGGCACTGAGTCCGAGTCCTAAGGTCAGGGCGGCAAGCGCGTGGCCGAGTCTCAGGCGCGTCGATTGGGTCTTTGTGCTTCTATTCATAGCAGCCTCATCTCTTCTCATAAAATGTAGGGCCCTAGAACGTGACTAGGGCGTTTGAAGATAAGGTGAGCAATACGAGTGCCAATGTGTCGAAAAAAACATTAAATAAATACTATTTAAAACAATGAGTTACGCAGAGGGGGTGGGTGCACAGGCTCGGATGCCTATTGATCAGACAGGCAGGTGTCTAGAGTTTGGGCGATTCCCGGCGTTAACCGCTCAGCGAGACATAGCGTCGATGAGGCGTGCCACTTTTCCAGGTGAATCGTTCGGTCCAGTAATGGAATAGGGTCAGAAACTGGATGACGGCTAGCGCGACAAATGACTTGAGTGACGACGCGAGCAGAATCGCGAGCACCGGGGTGACCATCGCGATGGGGATGAATTTTAAAAAGACCCAGCGTCCTTGCTCTCTTCCACGATTCACGTCGTGCACGACATAGAAACTAAACGCCGTTAAGTCGTGAATCATGCGGGGCGCGAGCACGGCGAAGAAAAAATACTCAGTCCGAATCGCGAAATAAGCCACAGCAATCATCGCAAAATTCAGCCACCCGTACGCCATTACCTGACGATTCGCCGCGCGAGCGAAGGTGAGTCCTGTCAGAACTCCAAATACGCTGACCACTGTGGTAGTCGTGACAAAAAGCAGCTCCGCCCGTTCCGGTACGACAGTCTTTGAATAATAAAAAAGGTAATAGACCAAAACGCCCGCAACGAGTCCGGTCCATTTCCAAGCGGTCGCAAGTTTTCCGGTCGCACGTGATAATCCGGTAGCCATTCCAAATTGCTGAGCCAACACGTGGTGAATCGTGAGGAGTCCAAAACCGAGGAGCCAGAGATTCATCGGGACGACGAGCGGTAGTAAGAACGCGAGAACCGCGCAGGCGACAAACCCATAGGACAGTGGTTTAGAATAGTGGCGAATGTACTCGCGATTACAGAGCAAAAGACTCGAAGCAACGATGTGCGGGAGTACGAAAAACAATGTGAACCAGGCAAGGTCCTGAGGAGAGTGGGGGAGTGTTCGCGCTAAGTCGCCATCCCAGAGGTAATGGTCAGCCGCAATGATCGCCAAACAGCCCGGTACGACGGCGTAGATACCGAGCAACCATGAAATTTTTAGTTTCAAATGAGGCGGAGATGCTTGGCTGAGATCGGCGAATGATTTCGTCATTTTTTCTAGTTTCTCACGCTCCGGAGCTGAAGTCTCGCGCAGCGTACTCAAATAAAAATATGTACTCCTTAGCGTCAGCCAATACGCTATTACAATCATGTATCGATGCAGCTGAGTATGGTCGAGGCGACCACTCGGATCGCCCCGCACCTAAATCTATTTCCAATAGTGAATAGTGTGTTCAATCTTCATGAAGCTATAGTTTGCGTTAACTCCAGTGAGTAAGTTGCCATTGACTCCACCGACCACGGAAACTTGCGCAGCAAAGCCGTAATCCTGGTTTTTCACAGCCGGAATGGCAGTCAACACCTGGAGTTCATCACGGTCGATCCCAATGCTCTCGTGTGCCAGTTTCTGGCAGTCAATTTCTTTTAGTCCGGCTAGGTCGGCGCCGAGCTGGTAAGCAAAACCGAGCTCTCCACCTTTGTAGCAGTAAGTGTTGGTGATGTCTCGGTTGCCCGTGCGGAAATAGACCGCTTGTCCACCCAAAGTCAGCGTCACGCCCACTAACGAAATAGATTTGACCGTGATATCATATGAATTAAAAAGCGTCGTGCATTTGGAGATGCTGACTCCTCCGCCGAGCTCGAGCGCCATTTTTCCACAAATTGCGAGAGTACCCATTGAAAAGTCAGCGCTGCTTTCAGCCGAACTTTGGGCTTCTTTGAGTTCTGCGAACTTCTCAGCGGCTTCTTCGGTGGTGTAGCCCATTTCTCTCAAGTTGTTTCTTAGTTGAGTGTTTTGAGAGATCAGTGAAATAGCTTGTGATCGAGCAGTCGTGCGGCTCATTGATTCGAGCGCGTGTGATTGAGGTGTTGTAGTCCATGCTGCAATTAATACTAGGGCTAGGGATGAGGTAAACATATCTGGGCTCCTGACGCGTTGGTGGTTGCGGCGATCAAAGCAAGACGCACGCCAACGCGAACCAGTTTTTAGTCTGTATTCCTACTTTAAGAATGTCTAACGATCGAGCGCCTGTTGATTTAATCTACGCAGTCACTATAGTTCGAGTCGAATCTCAGCTCCGCACGTTCGGCTTCGGGTCGGATGCTCGTTTCGTGGCTGATTTCCGATGCTCGTTCCCCGATCACGGATGCAGGCCAAGTGAGTGGCGGCGCAGAGCCACGATTCCAGTTCGGGAGGATTTCATAGATCGTGTTACCAAACGGAACCCAAGAGAAAAACGCGAGCAGCGTACGGTAAGGGGAGCTTTTTTCGTAAGTGTCCGGACGTTTTTTCGGATCTAAATCCAGGTGAAAATGGTTGTTGTGCGCTCGATTGCTCCATGGACCTAGGATGACGTGAAATACTTTTTGATCCTCCAGGTAATCTCGGATGAGATTCATTCGGCGCATGGACTCGTCCTTTTTCTTGTAGGCATCGAGCACGCTTGCCTTGAGTCCGTCATCCCATTCGAACCCTCCGATATCGATCGCGAGCGCCGAAGCGTGGCGTGAAAATCCGGGGTTCTCACGTCCGGTTCCAATCATGACCCGATGGCTATAAATGCCGAATGAGTGAACGGCTTTGACGTTGAATTTTTTCTTGAGCTCCGGGAGGAGCGCTTGCACACGATTCGCGAGCCACAGATCAGCGAGCATGGCCTTGTAAGGAGTTTTGCCCGTTTCGTCCTCAATCGGAGTTTCATTTTCCGGAATCACCCAGTAGACGGGTTCACTGACCATGCGGAATGGCGTGACCGGTTGAAACCGAGCATCGTCCACACGTTTTTGCGGAGGCTTCGAGACGGCGGCAGTTTCGATGAGTTCACGTTGACGACTCATTTGATCGGCAAAAAGTTTGAACTGGAATGAGAGCGTTTTTGGGGAGTTTCCGTAGGCTTTGGGTAGGATTCGGAATCGAACCCACTCGGCAAGCGACTGGTAGAGAACTGCTTCGGTTTCCCACCAGTCCAGCAACGTCGCATTCGCTCTCCAAGCGAATAGAGGCGGCGGAAATTGCGGAGGCGCCATCGGTAGCGCGGCTCCCGGTTGCACAAATATAATTCCGGCCACCGATTCGCGTACCGTATCTCGATCGGATTCTTTGAGTATCAAGGAGTCTGGACGAAGTGCGCGTGTTTGAGCGCGAACGCGTTTCGCGAGCGCCAGTGGTTCAGCGAGTGATGGCGCAGCGTCTTCGGCCCCTATTTTCAGTAGACTCTCGACGAGTTCGCCGTAGAGCACGCGTCTCATGATTTTTTTATCAGCGGCAATACACAGGATCACGGTTTTCCAGCGTGCGGCCGTTTTAGGTGCCATCATCGCGCGCTCAAGTTCGGTTTCAATCGATGTTTTGCATTCGCCTGCCACCGGTTGAACGGGAGCGGGCGGTACTGGGGGCCGCTGCGTCGGTGGTGGAGAGGGTGGCAGTGGCGGCACGGGCGGAGGTAGTGTCGGAGTTACACTCGGGCGTGGAGTGGGGCGAGCGGTCGGCGGCGCAGGGATCGGAGTGGTTCTCGTGGGAGCCGGAGTCGGCGTAGAAGTTGGAGGAGAGGTCGGAATCGGCGCAAGCGTCGTCGGAGTGATCGTTGGCGCTGGTTCCGGTGTTTCAATGTCTGCATGCGAGTCTTGAGGGGCCCGAGCGGTCGAGATTTTCTGACGAGGAATTTCTTTGAGCCTCTCTGAACGCGAGCAACCAACGAATCCCAAAAAGATTCCGGAAGCGGTCAGGAGGTTGAGAGTCCACGTGGATGAAAACCGGAGCATAGAGGTCGACGGCCCTTTCGGGCGGGACCTTACTGCAAAAATGACGCAATGTGTAAATTATCGACCAAGTGAGCGGTCCTCGGTGAGGTCAAGACGAACCCGATCGCGAAGATCAGGATCAGCAGAATCATGAGAATGCTGACCGGGAATAAGATCCCGATTTTTTGTCGAGCCATAACGAGTCCATTTACCTCTGAGGAGAGACGGTGATTCCACATGGTTGAGCAAAAGGTAGACCAAGTGAGTTCCCGTGTGTTTCTTGCTCTCCAACGTTTTAGGGGGCAAAGAACCCGACGAAAGTGGTGGTAAAAAGAACCGGCGTCTCAGTTTCAGGACAAAATGGCATTAGCCCTGTGCGTTGGTTCGTGATTATATTGGGATTATGGACCAAATCGGATCAAGCCTGTTTCCTGGGGATCAAGCGGAATGGTTTTTGGCAATGGGTGACCAATCGGTCGGCCCGCTCAAAGCCGCCGACATCTATAGCCAGCTTTCGCAAGGCAAGGTGACCTACCTTCAGTATGTTTGGAAACCAGGAATGGCCGCCTGGGCAAGACTCGCCGACGTTCCGGCGTTCCAAGTCGCGGCTCCGCAGGCGCCGGTGACGCCTCCGAAACCTCCGACTCCACCCGCGCCTCCCGTTGCGGTTCAGAAAAAAGAATGGTTCTTGTTCTATCAAGAACAACAAACCGGTCCTTACACCCTCGACGAAGCTCGCGGGGTGATCGGTGTGCATCAACTCGACGCGACCTCATCGTTTGCTTGGAAAGAGGGACTTGCGGGTTGGTCGTCGCTCGGTGACCTTCAGGAATTTTCAAGCGTCGCTACGACGTCCGCATCCGCTCAGCCACAAGAAAAACGTTCGGCTGTTCGTAAGCCGATCATCGCAAAAGTGCTCTTGGCCGAGGGCGGCCAGGTTTTTTTCGGAATTGGTCGCGACATCAGCGTGGGCGGTATGCAGGTGCTTTCGGGGCAGTTGCCGAAAAAAGTGGGTTCGACCCTGAAGCTCAATATTTCGCCGACTACCGAGACTTCGCCACAATTTCAGCCGTTTGTGGCCGAAGGCGTGGTCGTTCGGATTTTCGAAGATGGTCGGGGTTTCAGTTTCCGGTTCGGTGTGCTCGATGAATCCTCGCGCGCGACGATCGAGAGCCTCATCTCGCAGCTCAATTAAGCATGGCCTATCAACAAGTTCAGGGACTGAATTTAGGGATCGTACTGCCTCCTTCTTATCCGAAACCCGGTAAGGAGTGGGAAATCGAAGTCGGGCAATTCGAGCGCGATGGACGCAAAACACATTTCTTCTATCACTTAAAACGTAAGACGACCGAATCTGAGCGCACTTGCGCACTGCTCGTTGTACACGGGTTTGGCGAACATGGTGGGCGCTATTTTCATTTTCCCGAGTATCTGAAAAACGAAGTTTCAGAGTTCTTAATCTTGGATCAAGAAGGCCATGGACGGAGTCCGGGCGCACGAGGGGACATCGCTGACGCCGATCGTTTTTTTAGCGATCTACAGTCCTCGTTTGAATTAGCCAGGCAGCGGTTTACTGCAAAAAAATACGGACTATTCGCCCATTCTTTTGGTGGACTCACGACCCTAGAAATTTTCCGACGGTTCGGCGAGCCAAAGTTCGATTTTTTCGCGATCTCTGCGCCGTATCTCAAACTCAAGATTCACGTACCGCTCATGAAACGAATGGGTGCCCACTTGCTCAGCCAAGTTTGGGGAGGACTCTCTCTCTCGGCCGAGTTCGATCGCTCGGTCATCACCCGTGACGAAGCGGTCATCGAGGCCGTCAAGCGCGACCGACTGAATCATTCGCGGATGACGCCGCGGGCATTTACGACGATTGAAAAAACCCAGATCGAGCTATTCCTGGCCCCGCTTAAATGCGACGCACCGATCTCATTTTGGATTCCCGACGGTGATCCTCTTGTCGATTCCCAGGCCTCGCGGATATTCTTTCAGGAAAACCTTCATTCTTCGCGCAAAGAATGGTTTTCTTTCCCCGAAGGCCGCCACGAATTGATGAACGATCTCAATCGGGATGATTTTTTCAAATCACTTGCTGGCTGGCTTCGAGATCGCAATCAGTCTTGATGGAGCAGGGGATTGCTCTGTAGTTCAATTGCTGGATAAATAGGAGCCGCCCATGACGAACCCAAATACCGCACTTAAGAAACCGGTCCGAAACGATCTCATTCGCATCTTGCGCGAAAAAAGTTTTCGGGTTGGCGACTTCACGCTCGCCTCTGGCAAGAAGAGCAAATTCTATCTGGACGTAAAACGCACATCGCTTGATAGCGAAGGTGCCTACGTGATCGGCTGTTTACTGGTTGAGAAAATCGAGTCGCTTTTGAAAGCCGATCCCACGCTTCGAGTCGAAGGCGTGGGCGGTTTGACTTTGGGCGCGGATCCACTCGGAACAGCCGCTAGCCTGATTGCGTATCAAAACGGTTATCAGTGGCCGGCGTTCATTGTCCGCAAAGAGCCCAAAGGCTACGGTCTGGGTAAGTGGGTCGAAGGCCGCGAGAATATGCGCGAGGGCGCTCGCGTGATCGTACTCGAAGACGTCACAACGACGGGAGGTTCGAGCCTAAAAGCGGTCGAGCGCCTTCGCGAAGAAGGATTTGATCCGGCCCTGGTGCTCACGGTCGTCGATCGCCAAGAAGGTGCCGAAGAATTTTTGCGCGAAAAGGGCGTGAAATTAGCGTCGCTCGTGACTCTCGCTGACTTGAATTCAGCTACCTAGGCAAGCGGCTATAATACCGTATCTTGCTTGCTCCACTCGTCGTCTACCGCCGGGTAGTCGACCGTGTAGTGGAGACCGCGACTTTCTTTGCGCATTTGCGCGGAGCGGATGACGAGCTCGGCGACCGTGACCAGATTGCGGAGCTCGATCAAGTCTTTGGTCAAAAGATAAGTCCAGTAGTACTCGTTCACTTCTTCGCGGATGATCGCGAGGCGCTTCTGCGCTCGCTCGAGTCTGCGATCGGAACGCACGATGCCGACGTAGTTCCAAAGCGTCTGCCGAATTTCTTGCCAGGTGGCCGCGATGTCGATTTGCTCTTCGAGGGGTGCGGCACGGCCCGTTTCCCAGCTCGGGAGCGAGGGCGGAAGTTCTATTTCCATCGATGGTTGTTTGAGTTGTTCGTGCGCGTGCTTGGCTACGCGGTTCGCGAAAACGACGGCCTCAAGCAGACTATTGCTCGCTAATCGATTTGCGCCGTGCAGTCCGGTCGACGATGCCTCACCGATGGCGTAGAGGCCCGGCAGGGAACTCTCGCCCCATTCGTTCACGCGGACGCCGCCACAAGTGTAGTGGGTTGCAGGAACAACTGGGAGGAAATCATTTTCCATCCGGAGGCCCAGTTTGAGGCAAGTTTCATAGATGTTTGGAAACTTGGTTTTCAGCTCATGTTCGCCGAGCGAAGTGCAATCGAGCCAGACGTGTTTTTGTCCGGTCCGTTTCATCTCCATGTCGATGGAGCGGGCGACGATATCACGCGGGGCTAGGCTCCCGCGTTCGTCGTAGTTTTCCATGAATGATTCGTGGTCGCCGTTTCGCAAGATCGCGCCTTCGCCTCGGAGGGCTTCGGTGATGAGGAAGGTTTTTGCGACGGGATGGTAGAGGCAAGTCGGATGGAACTGGATGAATTCCATATTCGCGATTTTCGCGCCGGCTCGGTAAGCCATCGCGATTCCGTCGCCGGTCGAAGTATCTGGGTTCGTCGTATAAAGATAGGCTTTGCCGGCGCCACCAGTGGCGAGAACGACGCTGTCCGCAGCGATCGTTTCAATCTTACCGGTTCGCGTGTTGAGCGCATAGACGCCGAGACATCGGTCCTTGGCGAGTGGTTCCTGGATGATTTTTCGCGCGTGAATTAGGTCAATCGCGCAGAAATCTTCGAGGAGAGAGATACGTGGGTTCAGGGCGACTCGTGCGAGGAGTGCTTTTTCGATTGCAAGTCCCGTCAGGTCATCGGCGTGTAGGATACGGCGTTGGCCGTGACCACCCTCGCGGTGTAGGTCAAATGCTTCGGCCGGATCCGTCGTGTGATGCGAAGTCTTGGTGAACTCTACTCCCCAGTTGATCAGTTCTCGCACGCGGGCAGGGCCCTCGCGCACGCAGATCTCGACAATGGGCTTGCTACAGAGTCCCGCGCCCGCGACGAGCGTGTCTTGCACGTGTGCCTCAAAAGTATCGTCTTTGGACCAAACGGAGGCGATCCCGCCCTGCGCGTAGCGGGTGGCGCCTTCTGTGGCCTCGGCCTTGGTCAGGACCGTCACCCGGATGTCGCTAGGAGCGTTCTCCACGAACTGGAGGGCGCAGGACAATCCAGCGATGCCGGAGCCAAGGATCAGAACGTGGGGGGGCGTGCGTGTAGATGAATTCATGTGATAAGCTTTCTTAGCGGGGAGTGGTTTGACTCACCCCAGCCACTCAGGGACTTTGTTTTATAGGAAGAAACGGGAACTTTGAAACGAGAAAACCGTATAATAGGGAAATGGTTGGGAATGGTGGCGACAGCCACCGGGCTTGCGCTCGTCTCAGTCCAGGCCTTGGACTGGCGGTCACGGGCTCAAACCGATTTAGCGCTCGCTCGGCCGCTTTCGCAGCGACCTGAGTACAGCCTTCGCCCTGATTTGATGCCTTGGCCAGCTGAGTTGGCTTTTGTTCGCCCGGATGCGCTTCAAGCCGAAGTCGCGCGTTCGCTGAAGGTAGATGAAACGACTTTCGTGTCCGTAACTAATCCAGACACCGGCGAGGTCTATCGTCTGCGATTTTTTCAGAGCTCGCCTCAGGTGATCGAACTTCGTTACCAGCGAGAGTCAAGTTCGGAGCTCACGACGGGTCTACTACTTGCGGCGGGATATTTTTTGATGCTGGCTTTTTTCGCGATGGCTCGTCGGCAACGGCATCATTCCGCAGTGCCAGGCGGGAGCGCGGTTTCGAGCCAAGATTGGACCGCAGATTCATCAGTGCCGTCTTCTGCGCCTGAGGCCGAAACAGTGGCGCCGAACTTGGCGAGTGTTGAGTTGCCCGTACAGGAAACTTCGAACAAAAAAGTCGTCGTGATCGTACCGACGTCGGCGCCCGCAGAGCTTCGTTTAGCCGTGCGGCCACGTTTAGAGCCCGAAGCGGTAGCGGTTGCGCCAGTAGAGCGAAAGCCCGAGATCGAAAAACCGATTGCCATCGGGCTACCTCCGATTCCGTCGAATCGCCAGGACGCAACCCGTGCCCTGAGTTTTCGACTCAAGAGTCCGATGATTTTTTTGGCCTACTCGGCGCGAGATTCTGCGCTCGTGCTCGAATGCGAAGCTGGTTTTTCCAGTGACGATATTTCTCCTCACCGGCTTCAGCCGCGAGTTCCCTTCGAGCTCGATCTTCGCGTTTTTTCGGATGTGTTTGAGGAATCCGTGCGTGTTTTCGAAGAGAGCCTACCCATATCCCGTTTCCTACTCAATCGCTACGGCGTCGCATTTTTCGAGGCGATTCCGTGGGTTCGAGCGCTTTCTGAAATTGATCCCCGCGTAGGAAATCGATTTCAAGGGATCTTTGTCGTTTTACAGCCCGGCCTGGAGAGTCTATCTTTGAAAGGTCAAATTAGATCTCAACTGTCGGAAACTTGGAGCGATGACGACTCGAAGACGGAACCCCGAACCGAAAATCCTTCCGTTACGCGCCCGCGCGATCCTCTCGCGTGAAGCACTCCTGAATAACTACCGAGTGCTTTCAGAAGCGCTCGACGATCAGTGTTTTCTCTTGCCCATGGTGAAAGCGAACGCCTACGGACACGGTGCCCCATGGTGCGTGGGTGTGCTTTCGGAGGCGCCTCGTCTGTATGGATTCGGGGTCGCTGCCTTAGAGGAAGGTCGCGAGGTGAGAGAGTCCGTGCGCGGCAGATTTCGCGGGCGTATCGTCGTCTGTTCGGGGGCGGAGCCTTTTACTGACGAAGTAGGCGAGTACTGCGAGTACTACGGACTCGATCCGGTGATCGCAAGCGTCGAAGGGCTCGATACTTTCATTCGCGGTGGGTGGCAGAAGCGCCTCGGATACCACCTGAAATTCAACACCGGAATGAACCGGATGGGCATGGGGCTTGAGCGCCTGGCGCTCGTTGAGAAAAAACTGAAAACCCTGGATGCCGAATCGCTTCCTGAATCGGTGATGACTCATTTTGCGATGGCCGAAGACGCCGCACATTCGGTGACCCGCAGTCAGCTCGCAGGCGTGGACGAGCTCCGGGCCTGGGTGGATCGAATGCCGCGCAAAGTTCTTTTTCATTTCGCCAATAGCGCATCGATCTGGAATGAGCGTGCGCTCGAGGTGGTCAAGCGTTCGGATATCGCGCGTCCGGGAATTTCACTCTATGGTGTTCCGCCCTGGGCCGGTGCCAAGGCTCGAGGTTTAGAGGCGGTGGCCAAGGTACAGTACCGAGTTTTGCAAATTCGCCAGGCGAATCCTGGTGCGGCCATTGGTTATGGCGCAACAGAGGTGGTTCGCGCGCGCGAGTTCCCCAAAGGCCGAGACATCGCCGTCATTGGGGCCGGATACGCGGATGGTTTTCTTCGCGCGATGTCGGGCCGCGGAAAAGTATTCAAAGGCAATACGGCTCTCCGTGTCCTCGGTCGGATCAGTATGGATCTCACGGTGATCGAAGTGGCCGGGGGGTTGAAAGTTTCGGATTGGGTGGATTTCCTCGGACCGGGGATTGACCCATGGACTCAATCAGAAAGTGCTGGCACAATCCCATATGAACTCCTCACTTCATTGTCGAATCGCGTTGAACGTTTGGAGAACGAGCCACAAGAAGGGTTGCTTTGGAAACTAAAACGCAAGGCCAAGTCCGACTAGTCAACGTCTTCAAAGCATTTCGAGACGGACGTGACGTCGTGCTCAACGGTGTGAATATTGAATTTCCGGCCGGAAAACTGACGTATATCTTGGGCTCCTCAGGCGCGGGAAAATCGGTTACCCTCAAGCACATCTTGGGTTTGCTTCGTCCCGATCGTGGAGAAGTTTGGGTCGGCGGCAAGGACATGGCCAAGCTCCGAGGGCGTGAGCTTCTTGAACACCGCAAGCTCTTCGGAATGCTTTTTCAGAACTCCGCACTGTTTGATGATTTTACCGTTTTCGAAAACGTCGCATTGCCGCTCGTGGAGCATACGAACCTGACTAAACAGGAAATCGCCGACAAAGTCGCGAACGCGCTTCAAGTCCTCGGTATGCCTCACAGCCACGACAAGTACCCGAACGAGATTTCGGGGGGGATGAAAAAACGAGTCGCGCTCGCTCGAGCGATCATTCGCGAGCCACAAATTTTGCTTTACGACGAGCCGACGACGGGACTGGATCCGGTCACGCGAACGACGGTCGATGACTTGATCGCGACATTGAAACGCGAGCTCGGACTGACTTCAATCGTCATCAGTCACGATATCCCGTCGGCGCTCTTGCTGGCGGATCAAATCGCGTTCTTGCATCAAGGCGAGATTGTTTTTTGGGGCAAACCGGCTGAGTTTCGCAAGGCGGAGCATCCGGCGATTCGGGCATTTCTTGAAGCCGAAGAACGAACCGTTCAAGCACTGACGGAGGGGAAACTGCACTAATATCCGTGCAGGAAGAATAGCCATGGAGCGACTCTTTTTATCCCGAACGCAAAACAATCAGATCGAAGGTCCATTCAATCAAGACGAAGTCCGTCGTCGACTGGAGCAAGGAGTGCTCTCCGCGACGGATGAAATCTCAGCCTCGGCAGGCTATTGGTTCTCTCTCAATGAGCGCGAAGAAGTGGTTCGTTGGCTCGGACGTCCACTCAAGGAGTTGGGAGACGAAAGCGAAGATGCAACCGCGACGATGACCGTTACGAAGACGCTTTCGATGGATGGCGGAATCATGGAAGACAGCCTGATGGAAGAAGGCTTCTCCGAGACCACTTCCGCACCCGCCGCAAGCTCTGGCGCTCCAGCCGCCTCGGTTACATCACCCAGAACGGCCCCCCGGGTGACGACTCCTAAAGCGTCCACAGTTGCGGTGCAGGTATCTGCGGAAAATTATACCGTTGAGTCGCCCTCTTATTGGAAGTGGCTCGTCGTGATTTTTCTCGGGCTCTTGGTCTTTATTCTGTACCGGGTTTTCGGGCTGCCACAGGGGTTGCTCTCGAATTTTATTTCGAGGCAATGATTCTAGGCGGCGCGCTTAGGTTTTCGGACGGCTCTTGAAATTCCCGCGAGTGTAACGTTGGTTAGATGGCTCGTTCCGTCGAATTTTTTTCTCCACTAAAAACAAGTCCGTCGGCTGGAAATTCTTCCCAGTACTGCGGAGTTTTTCCAAGATCTGAGTTTTTCTAAAATGCAGTTCTGATTTCCAGGTCGGGTGATCGACCTCGATATACAGCTCGCCTTTCTCGACTTTGATCACCTTGGCGTGTTTGGCGATCGTCGGCCCGACGCAGGCCTCCCAAAGCTCAACGACCTCGGATTCTTCGATACGAGCGTCGAGATTCGGGTAGCGTTCTTTGAGTCGGCGCAAGATGTCATGAAAGGAAAAAAGACTCATGGTAGAAAGGGAGCATGCCCCAGGAGAGAGCGTCAACATGAGATTTCGTCGGATAGTATCGTACTGCTCTTTGGTATTCTCTACGGTCCTCGTTGCGCTGCTCACTTCGAGTTGTGGATATCGGTTCCAGACGTCTCAGGATTCGTCGCTTGCGGAGGCGGGAATCACCAAGATCTATTTGGCAGCGATTCAGAATCAATCGTTTAAACCCGGAATCGAACAGTGGATCTATTCTGCGGTTCAAAGAACGCTGATCGTGGGTGACCGCGTAAAAATCGTTTCGAGCCGTGAACAGGCGGATGCGATCTTGGATGGAACGATTTTGGACGCCTATTATGCGATGAGTCCGAGCGGCGCGGCGTCGTCGAACGCGATTTTCCCGACCGAGCGCAAAGTCACCGAAATGATTGTGGCGACCGAGTTTCAAGCGGTGATTAAGACCGAGTTTCGCCTGACGAAAACCGACTCCGCGGGCGCAAGCCCCATTTGGGCGACCCAGCTTCAGACCGAAAAACGATTTCCAGGCAGCTATCAGAAACAGAACTACGGAACCACTTCTTCGCTGATTAATGAAAGCGAGTTTGATCGCGCTGTGCGTGAAATGGTAAACGGTATGGCAAAAGAGCTTCACGAAGCATTGCTCGCGCAATTTTAAGGGGACCGTTTGCCACGCATAGAGCCCAAGATCATCCAAAAAGAACTCGAAGGCGGAACCATTCATCCGCTGTATTGGCTTTTTGGTAGTGAAGATTTGAAATCCCGCGAGCTCGTCAAGCGCATCCACACGGCGCTCTCGCAATCGGGACCTAAGAAAAAAAGTAAAACAGCGCCGGACGAGGGGCTTTCTCGTTTCGAGAAAACCGTTCTCGATGCAGGTGATCTTACCGTCTCGGAGTTCGTGGACAGCCTTCGATCTCCAGGCTTGGGTACTCGTTTCCAATTATTTACCGTGCGAAACGCACACGTCTGGAAAGACCTCGATCCGCTGATCGATTGGGCGAATCAAGAGACCAAAATTCCCTTGGATGAGCGAGGCGCAGTCTCTGTTGCCGTACTTCTGGCAAAAGAACTCGACATCAAGAAAAAAACACAAAAAGCCATCGCCGAAGCATACCCTTGTGTTCCTTGCGAAGAAGTCGCAGAGCGCGATCGCCTGGCATGGATTCGCTACCTGGCTGAACGCCGTGAACTCAAGCTCCCGCAGTCGATTGAGGCGGCGCTGCTCTATGCTGAGCCTTGGAGTTTGGACCGCGTCGAGCAAGAGCTCGAGCGCTTGTCGTTAACGCCCACTGAGAATTGGAAAGAGTCTTTCGGCGATTCCGAAGCGGCGCTTTCGACACCGGGATTCGTCGACGCGTTTTTCAAGCGTTCACGCACGCGGATGCTCTCGATTCTTCCGGGTTGGGCGGCGAGCAGCGAGGACTATTTCCCGCTCCTGGGTCTCTTGTCTTGGTACGCGCGCCAAATGGATACGGCGCTTCGAGGTGGGAGTCCCGCGGGACGAGACCGGATCCGAGATTTTGTCGCGCATTGGGATGATCGCGAACTGGGCGAGTTGCATCTCGCACTTCAGGACTTGGATTTAAAACTCAAATCCGCGCCGATTGACCCGATGGCTGCGTGGACGAGTCTTGCACTGAAGTTCTGCCGGAACTAATAGAAAGGCCCGAATCTGTCTCCAGATTCAGGCCCCTCTCAATCAACTTTTTAAAAAGTTATTTCTTAGCGCTGATAGCAGCTGGCTTGGACTTCTTCACGAGAAGGGTCAAGCGGCTGATCTTGCGGGAAGCGCGACCTTTTGGAATCGCACCTTTGGAAGCAGCTTTGGAGATCGCTTTCACAGCGTTCGTGTAAGCAGCTTTGAGTTCCGCGCCGTCGAGGTTTTTCACTGCCGAGATCGCCGACTTGAGGGCGGTCTTGGTTGCGCTCTTCACCGCGGTGTTGCGGGTCGTGCGTTTCTTCTCGATCTTAGCGCGTTTCGTAGACTGTCTCGTATTTGCCATTTTAGGTCTTTCGTATCACTTCGCGAGGATCGGGAGGAATTCCCCGAAATCCCGGGTGAATCACCCGGCGAAGTTCGGGACAGAGATTAGCTGAGTTTACTCAGCAACTCAACCGTTTCTCTCACGCCCTGCTCCAAACTCGTAAAACCGCGCGTATACCCGGCTTTTTCGAGTTTCCCCATCGGCGCCTCCGTAAAATACTGGTAGCGGTCGCGAAGGGACTCCGGGGTCGGAACGAAATCGATCGCCTCTTTTTTCCCGAGTGCCGCGAAGACGGCACGGGCGAGGTCGAGGAAGGTGCGGGCCTTGCCGCTGCCCAGGTTGTAGATTCCGCGTTTGATCGGCTTTTCGAGGGCGAAAACAAGCACATCGATGACATCCGAAACGGCTACGAAATCGCGCATCTGCTCGCCGTCTTTGTACTCGGCCTTATGGCTCTGAAAAAGTTTGACCCGACCTGTTTGCTCGATCTGGCGGTAGGCGTGGTAGACGACGCTGGCCATCTTGTTCTTGTGACCTTCGCCGAATCCGTAAACGTTGAAAAACTTAAAACCAGCCCAATTGGGCGGGTGATTGCCTTTTTTCTCTTCCGCAAGCGCCCACTCATCAAATGCGCGCTTGGACTCACCGTACGGGTTCAAGGGCTTGAGTTGGGGTGTGAGGTCTTCGCGGTCCTCGTAACCGAGTTCGCCCGCACCGTAAGTTGCAGCACTGGAGGCGTAGAGGAACGGAATGCCGTGTTTTGCGCAGTAGTTCCAAAGGGTCTGCGAGTATTCGACGTTCGTTTCGCGGAGGTAGTCTTCGCGCATTTCGGTCGTGTCCGAGCAGGCGCCGATGTGAATGATCGCGCCGATTTCAGCCGGGTTTTGGGTGCTCAAGGTTTTCAAGAACTCCGCACGATCGACGAGGAGAGAAGCATCCGGTAAGCCGTGCTCGGAGGTACGGGTTTGGAAATGAGCGAGCTTGTCCACAAGTAGGACCGGAATATTTTTTTCGGCCGCGCGGAGGTAGAAACGGTAGCCAATGAAACCGGCGGCGCCGGTGATGATCCATTTTTTCTTCATCATGACTTCATCCTTGGAAACAGGTTTGCAAAAGGGTTGTAGTTCACGTCTTGGTCAAACGCGTCCATCGCTTCGGCGCGTTTGAGCCAACCGATGATGGCATAGGTGAGCGGAGTGGCGATGACCTCCCAAGCCACTTTCAGAGCATAGTTGGAAACGGCGACTTTCACGAGTAGCTCCGTATTCCAGACTCCCAAAAAAGCGATCGGGTAGAAAATCGCCGAATCAAAAAACTCCCCCACGAGAGTGGAGCCGATCATGCGCGCCCAGAGGTGTCGACCCTGGGTCAGGATTTTCATTTTTGACATCACAAACGAGTTCGTGAATTCACCGAACCAGAAACCGAGGAGCGAGCCCAGTGCAATGCGAGGAGAGACGCTGAATACGGCTTGATAGGCTTCGCGATGCGGCCATTCGGGGTGAGGTGGGAGAGCGAGCACAAGCGCGGTCATGGCGGTCATGAGAAAAAGCGAGCCGAACGCCATCCAAATGACCCGTCTCGATTGCGAGTAGCCATAGACTTCGGTCATGACGTCGCCGAGTAGGTAGCTGATCGGAAAGAAAAACAATCCTGCATCAAAAGGCACACCGGCAATCTCACAGACCTTGCCCGCGCCGACGAAGTTCGAGGCGATGAGCACGGTGATCAGGATAGTCGTGATGGGGAGCAGGAATCGCGTTGTTTTCATGTCGGCTTTGATCCTCGTGCGTCGAGAGCCCGCTCATGGTTGGTCATAAAATCGCGCGCGACCTGTAGACAATGAAGCGCCTCTTCTCGCGAGAGAAAGGCTTGTTCTCGGTCATTTTTTTCGGACCATTCGGCGATCGGATTTAAGCTGACCCATTCGACGCTGGCGGGCAGAACGGATTCATAGATCGCACGGAGGATCTTGGGAAATGATTGCAGTTCGTGAAGTTTCGGCGCCGCCTCGCAGAGCGCGGTTTTCAGTCGATCGTTTCTCCAAGACGCATCGGTCTCGAAGATCCGGGTGAGAGACTCGAGCAGTATTTTCCATTCTGCACTCTCGGCGCGTGCGCCCAGTTCCGGAACGAGTTTTTGTTTCTTGAAAGACTCCCAGTGTTCGATCGAGAGGATCTCGCCTTTGCGGCGAAACAGGGTGGTGGCCCACTTAGGCTCAGTGCTTGGGAATCCGGCATCGTTTTCAAAACTGATGAGTTTTTGAAATGCATCTCCCGCGCGCTGGATCTCGTCTTGGACCTCGTAGCGTTCGTAGTCGTTGAAGCGAAACGCATGAGAGCCGATCCAAGACTCATCCATTCGCGTGCAGAAAACGCGGACGCCCAGCGTCTCGAGTTCGTCAAAAAGCGTGCTCAGGGATGCCGAAGGATTCAGGGCTGCATCGAATTCAAACAGATTAAAAGGGAACGCGACGCCGGCGAGTTCGCCCATTTCGGCTGATTTCCATTCGGAGAGCGTGACGAGTAGGGAAATGGCGTTTTCATCGTGGGGTGCCGATTCGAGGAATCGTTCCGAAAAAAGTACCGGGACTTTTTGTCCGCGTGGGAAGTCCGCAAAAAAACCTTCGTGGCGCACTTCGACGAGCGGCACGGTCTCCTCGGCGCGTTTGAAACTCTGGGCTTTCGACTGAATCCAGGGTAACGATGAAAATGCGTTTGAGCGAAATGAGGCGGTCATGTGGATCGGTCTCGATTCAAGGGCAATGGAGCTGAAGAATACGATGGAAAATACCACCGTTATGACACGGTTTGATGAGGGAATCGAGTGCTTTCAC
Organism: Pseudomonadota bacterium; assembly: GCA_027485695.1. Classification (GTDB taxonomy): domain Bacteria; phylum Bdellovibrionota; class UBA1018; order UBA1018; family UBA1018; genus JAIXQO01. The sequence goes on along the minus strand of JAIXQO010000002.1, from coordinate 55,453 downwards.
CGGGGTGAATTCTGGGAAGCGCACGAGAAATGGGAGGAGGTTTGGCGCAAGCTCCAAGATCCGTACGCCACCTATCTCAAGGCTTTTATCCAATCGGCGGCCGTGTTTCATTTGATCGAAAAAGAGCGCGACTCGGCGGCTGAACGCCTCGCTCTGCGTGCGTTGGAACTGTTTGCGGGTGCCGAAGCGCATTTTCAACTGCAAGGGATTCAGCCGGTATTTTTTGCGCCGGAACTAGAAGATACGCTCCTACGAGTAGCCGCCTGTCTCAAAGTGGGTCAGGTGGATCGTGAGTGGTTTTCGCGTTTAGGTCGAGTTCAGCGCATCCAGTGGAGAAATCGGGAAAATGGCATACCTTTCTTGGCAAAATGAGCCGGTAGAGATTCGTTTGGATTACGAGCCTTCGGGGATCGGCGCAAAGCCGTCTCGTCTGGAGATTCAGGCCCCGAAAACGCTTCGAGCGGAGTTGTTCGAGGCGATTCAACAGATTCGATCGGGAGAGAGAAGTGAGCTCCGGCTCGATCTGCCACAGGGTTATAGCGTCTTTGTTAAATTAAAAGACTCGGGTCTATCCAGGCTGCTCATTGCCCATCCCGAAGAGAATGAATGGGTAGCGACGTTCATGTTGTCTCCAGAAGTTGCGGACGCATGGATCCAGTCGGAGGCTCCCGGGGTATTTTCATTTGCGAGTGACGGGCGTCGCCTCGACCGGATGGGCAATTTAGAGGCGGCTTGGGCCTTCTTTGGGGAAAAGTGACTTAATTAAAAAAGTTTACAACTTGACGCCGAGGCGCTCGATCGGGTATCCCTGGGCAATTCCATTTAACTTTTGATAAGGATTAAAAGACCTACCATGGCTGTTAAGATTCGTTTGTCCCGTCACGGCGCTAAGAAAAACCCAATTTACTTCATCGTTGCAGCAGACATCAATTCCAAGCGCGATGGCGATTTCCTCGAGAAACTCGGCCAATACCTTCCTAAAGAGAAGGACCCAGCCAAGAAAATCCAGGTCAACGTTGACGCAGTCAAAGCTTGGGAAGCCAAAGGCGCACGTTACACAAGAACTGTTGGACAACTCATTAAAGCTTCGTCAAAATAATTGATGGGGTGTCGCGTCGAGCCAGTCCCGCTAGGTCTCGACTCCAGGTAGAAGCTTTGGGCACCCAGACGGCTTGAAAAAAAGCCGTACGGTTTTCGTTTCGGAAACCGGGTGTGAAAGTGGAAGGGGAGTCACCATGTCTGCTGGATCTGCGTCAGGAAGCCTCGGAGAACTTGCGAAATTGATCGAGATCGTCGCGAAGGCGTTAGTCGATTTCCCAGACCGAGTTGAAGTCAAAGAAGTCGTGGGTGAAAACACCACCGTGATCGAGCTCAAAGTCGCTAAAGAAGACTTGGGTAAGGTGATTGGCAAACAAGGCCGCACTGCTCGCTCGATTCGCACGCTTCTGAACGGCGCTTCCACCAAACTCAAGAAGCGTACAGTTCTTGAAATCATCGAGTAAGCAACTGAGTGAAAAACAAGATTTAGGCACGACGGCGTCCGCGACTTTGGACGTCGTCGTGATCACTCTTTTTCCCGATGTCCTGACTCCTTACTTAAACTCCTCCATCGTGGGCAGAGCCGTCAAAAGCGGCCAGTTCCGATTTCATGCGCTCCAATTGCGCGACTTCTCCCTAGATAAACATCGCACGGTGGATTCCGCGCCTTATGGCGGCGGCGAAGGTATGGTTCTTCGCGTAGATGTGCTTCACCGGGCATGGGCCCGGGCTTGTGAGATCATTGCTGAGAAATCGACGCTCAAGCCTCGAACCGTTCTCCTTTCGCCTCAGGGGCGCCTACTCACCCAAGAGTCTTCACAGAGTTTGCTCGAGGGAATGCGGCCATTGATCCTCGTTTGTGGCCATTATGAGGGGGTGGACGAGCGTTTCATTGACCTTTGCGTGGATGAAGAGTGGTCCGTGGGCGATTATGTACTGACCGGCGGAGAGCTTCCGGCGCTCGTGATCTTGGACTGCTTGCTCAGGCAGGTGCCGGGCGTCCTCGGGAATTTTGATTCGTTCACTTCAGATAGTTTTCAGAAGGATGGACTGCTCAAGTATCCGCAGTACACACGTCCTGAGACATTTGAGGGACATGATGTCCCGGACGTCCTCAAGTCCGGCAATCACGGCAAAGTCGAGAAATGGCGAAGGCTCCAAAGCGAGGAACGGACGGCTCGCAAACGACCAGATCTGGCTCGGTCTCCCAAGCGACCCTCGCGCGACGATTAACAGAGTGATAACGGCGGGTTAGCTTAGAACTGTTCACGTGAACGGTTCAAAACGAATTTAAACTCCCGCCGATCCCGACATTTTCCGTAAACTCGTTGGATTTCCGCCATCAATCTGCTAGTTTAGCTCGTCTCGTGAATACTCCTGTTTATTTCGTTTTGCTGCATTACCCGATGACGGATCGTACCGGGAAAATCGTAGCAACGGCGGTGACGAATTTGGATTTGCACGACATCGCGCGCTCATGCCGCACGTTCGGAGTGAAACGTTATTACGTCGTTACTCCGGTCGAGGCACAGCACCCGGTTGTCGATCGAATCCTTCGGCACTGGAAACAAGAGGGATCGCGGGAACACCATCCGGATCGATTTGAAGCGCTCGCGCGAGTGCGGCTTCTCAAAGATTTCGAAAGTGTCGAACGCGAAGTCCGCGAACGTCACGGAGAGGAACCAGAAGTGGTTCTCACGGATGCGAGACGGTTGCCGAATACCGTGAGTTACGTCGATTACCGACGAGAGCTCGAAGATCCCAAACGAACGAGACCAGTGATCCTGGTTTTCGGAACCGGTTGGGGAGTTTCGGAGGTTTTTCATCCCAAGGTACATCGGATTCTAGCTCCGGTGTATGGGCCGAAAAATGACCCGGACGGTGAGTACAATCACCTTTCCGTCAGAGCCGCAGCGGCGATCATTTTGGATCGTCTATTCGGCAACTGAGAATGACCGGTCGAGCGATGAACGCGAGTTCTTTGCGAGGCGACACTAGGCTAGAGAGTTAAAAATCGAGCGACCAGAGATGATCGCTCACTCATTTAGGAATTGACCATTATGGCAAAGATTCTCATCAAAAAGAAAACGAACTCCAAAGGCTCCATCAAGCGCCAAGTCGGCCTTGCAGAGAAAGTGAAACTCGCAGCGAAAACCAACCAGTCGGAAACGAATTTCCCTCTGTTCCGCGCCGGCGATACCCTCCGCGTTCACGTGAAAATTAAAGAAGGCGACAAAGAGCGTATCCAGCCGTACGAAGGCGTTTGCATCAAAATCGGTAACCACCCAGGCGGCAAATCGTTCAACGTCCGTAAGATGTCTCACGGCGTGGGCGTCGAGCGTATTTTCCTCTACACCTCGCCAAAAGTGTCGAAGATCGAAATCCTTCAGCAAGGTAAAGTTCGCCGCGCGAAACTTTACTACATCCGCGACCTCGAAGGTCGCGCTGCTCGTATCGAGCGCCTGGTCGATAACACGCCAAAAGCGGACAAGACCTCGAAGTAATTCATTCGCGTTTTCGAGCGAGTGATCTTAATTTAAAAAGGAGAAGGCGAATCGCCTTCTCCTTTTTTATTTTCCGGAAGGACGACGGCGAAGTGGCGAAAAAAATCGATTTCGAAAAATGCACACCGTCTCTCTCTGAGGAGAGAAAACTTGGCGTGGAGCTCGTCGCAGGCGTCGATGAGGTCGGTCGGGGTTGCATTGCGGGTCCGGTTTATGCGGCGGCAGTCCTCATTCCTCCAGAGTGGCTGGGGCTCACGGACCGTGCGCTTTTCAAAAAACATCCGGAACTCTCCGAGATCCAGGACAGCAAACTGATCACCGAGAAAAATCGCGACCGTATCTCGGATTGGCTGACGACCCAGTCGGGCGTCACCTTTGCTATTGGCACTGCTTCGGTCCAGGAGATCGAGGACATCAATATTCTCCACGCAAGTTTGCTTGCGATGGATCGCGCGCTTCAGGGACTAAAAACAAATTGGGATCACGTGCTCGTGGACGGAAATCGGATTCTACCGGCCTGGCAAGGTCGGGCAACCGCGCTCGTCAAAGGCGATCGTCGATCACTTGCGATCGCAGCGAGTTCGATCATCGCCAAGGTCGCACGCGATCGCCATATGCGCGAACTGGATGAGATTCATCCGGGATATGGTTTCTCAGTCCACAAAGGATACGGAACCCCTTTGCACCTGAATCGACTCTCGGAGATGGGGCCGAGTCGTGAGCATCGGTTGCTTTTTGCACCGGTTGCGGCGGTGATGAATCGCTCTCCAGGCATTTAGCCCTATCTCGCAGTTGTCACGGATATTGCTTAAGTCTGGAGTCGATGACTCTTGCTCAACCATTATCCCTGGCTGAACTTTCTACCACCGAGCGCGGAAGAATCCGTGAGAGCGATGCGCTCGAATGGATTCTGAACCGGTATCCCGAGTGGCGGCTCGTCGAACGAAACGTGAGGTTCGCTCGCGGTGAACTGGATCTCATCTTTCGTGACGGAACCACGCTCGTTTTCGTCGAAGTCAGGTCCCTCGCCCGTCCTATGGCGGATGAATTCGTGCTTGAATCTCTCAGTGGCAAAAAGGCGCTCGCACTCAAGCGATCTATGGATTTCTACCTCAGGCTCCGCTTAGAAAAACTTGGCGGATTCGACGAGGTTCGATTCGATCTTTTGGCCTGCGAGGGAACCTCCTGGATTCATTATCCGGGCGTGGAGCTCTAACCCGCGATTAAGGCTGACCGTTTGTGGTCGGGGTCGGCACGCAGAGCGAGTAGCTTTTCACGTAGGTGTTTGAGTATTGAAAGTAGGCAATGGGTTTCGAAGTGAACTTACTGATTTCCCACTGATCGTGAATGGTGATGCTGAATTCTTGAATCAGGTAAGAGGCGCTCGTGATCCGAAAAGCGCTGTTAAACAGTTGTCCGTGCGAGTCGTTGCGGGGGCCGGTCGTGATGATTTCTGAACCATTGCTCGAGTAGAATCGGCCGTTGATTGCACTGCTGGGCAAACTGGCTTGAAGGTATCCGTTGAACTCGCGAAAAGTGAGGTCGTACGACTGCTCCTTCTGGCTGAAATCGTCTTTGCCGGCGTTGAAGTCGACGCACCGATATTTTTTTTCAATGACCTGAGCCGCAGTGAAGGTGGAGGATTTTTGAAATTTCTCGCGCAGATCTCGAACGATCGGGTCTTGATCGGGGGTGCCGAAGGCTCGTGCGGAAGGGGCGAGAGACAGGGAGATCAACAGGCCGATAATAGAGTTTTTCATTTTTACCTTTCATTTAAATAGTTCGAATCAGCTATGAATGTTTTGACTCTATGAGTCAATAATTATTTTAAATAAACTGATATTAATCTCAATTGTACTTGGGGGATGTCAGAGTTTGGCCGATACTGATTTTATGGCCACCGCAAAACGCACATCCTCACGTCCGACCCGCAACCCTGAGGAAACTCGAAATCGATTGATTGATGCGTTCATTGAGCTGAGTTCTGAGTTCGGAGCGGCAAGTGTCACCCTTCAGAAGACTGCCGCGCGAGCCAAGGTTCCTTTTGCAACCGCGCACTATCATTTCGGCGGCGACTTCATGGCGCTTCAACTCGCGGCGCTCGACCAAGTGGGTAAACGCGCACAAGTGTACGTTGATGCGGAACTGGACCGACCGGCGAAATCCTCTCACGACAAAAATCCCCTGGAGCGCTACGTGCGGAGCAATTTCCGCTGGGCTCGTGAGTACCCCAAGAGCGCAAGTGCGTGGCTCTATCTCTACTATCTACTCAGCCTGAGCGAAAAACATCGCCCAGCCCATTTTGATTTCTTAGAGGTGGCGCGAGCTCGAATCAAGAAACTGATCTTCGAATCCATTGGTATGGAGTTCTACGCCGCGCAAACGGTGCAAGCGAACCTCGTGATCCGCTTGCACGATTGTTTGGTAGGTGGTTTCGTCCTCGCGCTCACCGATCCTGACAAAGGAGCCGGTGAGAAACACGAGGACTTGACCTGGTTAACGATTGATTCATTACTGAAAAAGGCCTGAAAATCTCAGTACATTTTTAGTTCGTCGCGTACTTCTCCCGCCCCTCGAGTCGGGCGCCACGCACCTTCGGGGTAGACTTTACAGAAGACCTCGAATCCGAACGAATTGTAGTAGGCGGACATCTCTCTCGTGAACGGGCCATCCTTCGAAGAGGCGACCATGCCGCGTTCGTTGGCCCCTCGCACGAACTGCGTGTTTGTGACCACGTCGTTACAATCCGAAAACACTTGATAGGTGTAGATTGCCCCAGTCTGGGGACTTCTGAGGAGCACGTTGACCTTGCCGCGCGAGAGTTTTCGAACCCAAGTGACGAGGTCTGAGGCGGAGTTCGGGGTGCAAACGTATTCCGAATAGACGGTGATCTCATTAATTTTGCAAGTTAGGTAGTGGGGAGCCGCCTGTACATATCCAGACAACAAGCCGACTAAAAGCGTGAGTGATAACTTCATAAATCCTCCCAGTTGTTTTTTGCTTAGTAGAATTTCCCGCGGAGTTCTCCGCCCAAGTACGCATCGATCGAGGTGATGTCACCGAACCCTTTGAATTTGGCTTCGTCTTTGGTCGGGTGTTTCAGTTCAATCGAGAGATAGTGGGCGAGCGCGCGCGATCCGTCGCGAACGAGCGAGGATGGATCGACGGAGTAAACGAACTCTGCTGTTTCGCCACGGTCTGTTTTTAAGGTGACGACGAGCGAGCCATCGGCGGGAGAGCGAGAAAGGTCCAGTTTTGCTTCGACGCTGATGCCGAGTTCGTTATTTTTCTCCGTAAACGTCGCGACGGACTGACTCGCTTTGTTCAACTCAAAATTCAATTTTAGGTTTGAATTGATCTGCCGGCGCGCGGAGCTTCGCCCGTAGAGGTCCAGTTCGAGCGTGACCTGAGCGTTCGCTGAGCGAGGGATGAGATCGGAGCCCTGGGCGTTCAAGATTTTCGTGAAATTCACGGCGTATTGACCACGGGCGATCGCTCGGACGGTTTTACGGATTTTTACCAGTAGGTCGTCGCGAACTTTTTTAAGCTTTGGATCCGTGGGGGCCTCACTGCTTTGAAAAAGAATCGTTTTTCCTTGAGCGTAGGAGGGGACCACGTAGGGAATCCAAATCGGCGCGCGGTCGCAATTGAAATTGCAAACGCGAAGGGAGCCGACTCCGGAGATTCCGGGAGCCTTCTCGATGGTGCGGAAATCTTCGCTCACGAGGAACGATGCGTTCGCCTGGACGCCCGTTCGACGGTCTGGTTTCGCTTCATTGATTCCCGTCGGTATCGACTCATCGATTTCAACTAGGGAAGAGCGTCCCGTGTAGGCGATTTTCAGTTCGGTTGCTTGGGGATGAATCGTGCGGATGGCCGCAAGTACCGAGTCGGCCTCGCTGACTCGCTCAAGTGGGAGGGGTGGGATCGTCTGCGGCGCGCCTCCAAATGCGCCCCAAGCGCAAGAGACTTCAGCGCGTTCATGTCGAGGTCTATCTCCGGATATCGACGCGAGTTCCTGAAGGTCCGAGATCTGCTCGAAGCTCACATTGCACGCATTCGCGGAGCGGTCGTTAAACCACACCTGGTAGCGAGTGCGAACGGACTGCTGTTTGACGATGCTGAAATAGTTACGGAGCAGTTTCATACGCCCATAGTCGGCATGGGGTATGGGATCGGCGTGAGAAATTTGGGTCAGCGCAGGTAGCAGAAGTGAAATAGCCAGGGACAACGATTTCATAAATAGATCCTCCTCTTTCAGTAAGGGTATCTAGAGGTCTTGACGGAGCTGGTCAATATAATATTCATTTTAATTGATAAAAATATCATAAACGTTATTCAGCGATCAGGAATTGACGACTTTCAAGTTCAAGGCTGATTCTGACGATCCATAAATGTGAGGTTACGCTCGAGAAAATCCGTTTTAGTGCGACTGGCGCTCGTGTGTGCCGTTGGTTCCGGTTTCTCCGGACCCATGGGAGTGACTCACGCCGAGGCAGCCCTCAAGACCTGGAAGGATTGCCGCGAGGTACTCTCGAACAGTTGGCTCGGGTTTCTGTTTCCGAGTCCTCCGGCAAACGGACTCGAGAGGCTTCCGCTCCCTCGAGTAGTGAGAGGCATTCCAGAGCGGGTATCTTACTCGAGTGCAAACGGCTATCGAAACGAGGCCATTAGATTCTTAGAGAACGCGGTCGGTACCAAGGTACATTGGGCAGATTTGCGGCGTCTGGCGAACGAGGTGGGTAACGCCGCGCAGTTCATGGTTTTTCGGGTGCTTGTTCAGCGCGATTCTCCGATGTCGAGCCCGCTTGCTAAACGACTGCATGAGTTTCATATATTGGAGCAAGGCGGTCCGCCGCAGGTTTTCCGCAATGTTCTGAATGAATTCACGGATCAAGATGTCGATGGATTCCTTGCGATTCAAAACCATGTTCAACTCGAATTCTATCTGCTTGCGATTTTGGCTTCGAAATCTCCAGTGAACTTATCGTTTGCCCAGAATTATATTCTTCCGCGCATCTCAACAGAGGCGCAGCTTTTGGCCCTCGAGCATATCATCGAATATGGACGTGGTAAGAGTGATGGGATGCTCCGCTTAGCGCTCCACGTGTCGAACGACCGACAATTGGAGCTGATTGAGTTTTTGCTCGATCAAAATGCGGTGGATTCGGTTTTTGAAGCCGTGTTCAAGGTGAGGACTCGCGAAGACGCACTTCAGGTGAGAAATCGATTCCTGGAACATCCCTCACGAATTCCAGAACCCGATCCGAAGCCTTATCGGAACGCTACGGACCCCCTCGTATTTTTGCACCATTTCGGAGTCACTCGGTGGAATGACACTGGTCAGTGGCATCGCATGTTTCGATCGATCAAGCTTGAGCCGGAGAACCGGCTGCAATGGTTCTACAAATGGCCAGGCATGGAGCTTTCGGAGCACCCGCTTGGGCGACGTCGTGAGCTTCGCTCGAACAAGGCGGATGCGCGCAAAAAAGCTGATTTCTATCGCAATATCTATCTGCAGCTCAACAACGGCAAATACAACGGAGTGAACCGCGAGAAGTTCGACAACGTTTGGCTCAATGTGCTTTGGGACGAGGATCGACACTTACCGCAAGAGCGGATGGTGTTTTTCGAGTTCTCGGATGTTGATCATCAAACCCTGGCGTTTTTCGGGCTTTTTGATGGAAGCAGGTACGTGGGAGAGCCGACGTCGCTCATCCCTGCGCTCCAGAAACATCCCGAAGTCGAGGCCGAGCTGATGAAGCGAATCACGGCCCAGAGGGGCGGGAAACCACCCAAGCACATTTTCGAGTGGAGACGGCTCGCGATCCGCCGGGGCGACGCGAATGAGCCACAGGATAAGATCCGTTTGCCAGAGGCGGAACAAACGGTGATCGCTTATTTGAAACGATTCGGATTCAAAGATGCCGTCGTGATCGGTCACACGGATTCATTCGGTCTAAAAACGTTTTCCGAAAAAACGCATCTCAAACCAATCCTCTCAGCCCAAGAACTTGTGAGTAAGGACGGCAAAGTTCCGGACGAATACATACTCTGGATGGATATCGATTCGATTCCGTAATGCAAAAAACCGCACCCGGAAAGGGCGCGGTTCTCGGAAAATGTACTTCTATCTTTAAATCAATGAATGAAGATCAATGATCCATCGGTTTGCGGCGGCGGCCGGTTTCGATCGGAGGATCTTGGAAATCAAATCGCTCGTGATCGCCGAACGCACGCATCATTTTTTTGAATTCCGGGCTCGCGTTTTTGATGGTCGGCCGCTGCTCGGGAGTACGGCTGCCGAAATCCCTGATCGTCTGGAGAAACTGAGTGATGTGACTTGAGCCCACAAATTCGAGGTTCTCGAGATTGAAAATCACTTTGCGAGGGACAGAGTCCGTCTGAGGGTTGTTTTCTTTGGAGACTTTGCGGAGGGATTCCTTAAATGGCTCTTGGCTCTCGTAGTCGATTTTCCCATCCAGAGAGATCAGCACGGAGTCGTCGGTTTTCTCAATTTTTGATTTCATATTTTTCGTGGCCTCCCAGCCTCGCCTCCGATTAGTGTAGGAATCACGATGGGTGATGAAAATAGGAAAAATTTGCCAGTACGCGAGGTGGCCTCACAGCTCGTCGCGCTCTACGAGCGGAAACCGGCGGCTTTTGATCTCATTCCTGGAGTGCTCTATTTGGCGGGAACGCCCATTGGACACTTGGGGGATCTGAGTCTTCGGGTGGGGTGCGCGCTTGCACAGGCTGATTTGGTGCTCTGCGAGGATACGCGCGTCACCCGAAATCTCTATTCAGCGCTGAAGGTCGAGCCACCTTTGCTCGAACGATTTGATGCTTCTGAGGAGCGAGGGGCACGTCTAGATCGGGCAATTGAGGCACTAAAGTCTGGCAAGCGAGTGGTCTTGGTTTCCGATGCGGGTATGCCGGGAGTGTCTGATCCCGGAGCATTTCTCGTGCGGCGTTGCCAAGACGAAGGTATCGAAGTGCGCGGCATACCAGGGCCTTCGGCGCTTCCGACTTCGATGGCGCTCTCGGGCGCGACGGTTCAAGAGTCACGATTCTTGGGTTTTTTTCCGCGCGATAAAAAAGATCGCGATCAACTCGTTACGCGGATCAACGCGAACTCGGTTGCAACGCAATGGATTTGGTTTGAAAGCCCGGAGCGAGTGCTGGGCGCGTTGGCTCGATTGGCGGAGTCTTTCCCTCATTTTAGAGTAACGTTGTGTAAAGAGCTGACTAAGCAGTATGAGCGCGTCTTCTCGGATGGTGCTACGGTGCTTGCGGCGCGCATGACTGAACTCTCAGACGCGGAACTCCGAGGTGAGTGGGTCGTCATTCTGGAGCAGCCTGCTCGGGTGGAAGTTCAAGAGTCTGACGCACTTGAGACGACGTATTCACCGATTCTCCAAGCATTTCGCATAGCAGGGGTTTCTGCGAGTCAGGCTGCCAAAGCGGTAAGCCAGGTTTTTGGCGCGCCGAAAAATCAAGTCTATCGTTTAGCGATAAAAATATTTGAGGAGTGATTGACGAGAGCGGAAACCTACGTAGACTTAAAGATGTGGTTGTGGTGGGAATCCAGGGAAGGGTTTCCGGTAAAAGTAGGTAATTAGCTCAAGCCTCAGCAGGGTTAGGATGACCGTCTGCTGGGGTTTTTTTTATTCTCTCGTGAATCTCACGCCGCTTTTGCTTCAACACAAATAAACTTCGATTTTTAATTGAGGAGTGATCTGGAATGGATGCCGGAACACAGAATTCAACGCGAAATCTATGGATGGAATCATTTCGCGCGGCGCGGGATTGGTCTGAGTTCGAGTCTGCCTTGCACGATTTGATGGTGGATGCATTGCCCGCGCAACCGAGCTTGCCAGTTGTTGCAAAAGCAAATGACCCGGTCACGGCGGCGCTCAGCGCAGTCGAATCGCTGGAACGTGCCGTGCTTGCGAACGTGCACCTAACGGATGTACGTCGAGCCGAGCTTCGGGCTTGGAAACCGATCTTAGAACTTCAAATCGAAAATCTGGCGCTGCGGATGGCATCGCGTTTCACGACGGAGCATGCGGTGCTAGCGCTCTCGAAAACCTTGGGCGTTCGCGATCAGTACACGAGTGGTCACACGAAACGCGTGACGCTCTACTGTGATGCTTTGGCGAGAGCGCTCGGCGCATCCGAGTCTGTTCGCCGTGATGTCGCGCTCGCGGGCTTGTTGCATGATCTGGGCAAAGTGGGAGTTTCTGATCGTGTGCTTCGCAAGACGTCGTCGCTCAGTCAGGCGGAGTGGCAGGAGATGCGCGCCCATACAGAATGGGGTTTTGAGATCGTGAGTTGTTTACCGAGTCTCTATAGCGTAGCGGAGATTTTGAGGCATCATCACGAGCGTTACGATGGCGATGGTTATGCTCACGGACTTCAAGGCGATGAGATCCCCTGGGGTTCTCGCGTCGTAGCAATCGCCGATACGTTTGATGCGATGACAAGCACGCGCCCATACCGCGAAGCGCTTCCGGTGGAGCAAGCGATTTCAACCATTCTCTCGCAGGCAGGTGAGCAGTTCGATCCTCTTGCGGTAGAGGGATTTCGCGAAGCGTCACGCGAGTTTCAGGAAATTTGGAGCACCTCGACAACACAGTTGCGGCTCCCGGCCTCCATTGATAGCCTCTGATCCATAAATATTCATAGATTCTCAGGAATCGGGTGCGGTGCGCACCGGGGCTCAGTCAAATGGCATGGTTCGATAATCTTAAAACTCCCAAGATCAAAAGCGTCGTCGTACCCAACGATCGCGCTTCGCGTGTACCCGAAGGCCTTTGGATCAAGTGCCCGTCGTGCAGCGAGATCCTTCAGACACGCCCACTAGAAGAAAACCTCAAAGTCTGCATGCATTGTCAGCACCACTTCCGGGTGAATGCTTCGACTCGCATGGCGCAGCTTTTCGACGAAGGCAGCATTGAAGAGTGGGGTAGCGATTGCCGTTCCGAAGATCCGCTCGGATTCGAAGACGTCAAAGCATACCGGACACGCCTTCAAGAAGTAGCCGCTAAAATGGACGCATTCGATGCGCTTCGCGCTGGTGATGCAAAAATGCACGGAATGCCCGTCGTTTACGGCATTTTTGAATTCCAGTTCATGGGCGGAAGCATGGGAACCGTCGTCGGCGAGAAGATCACCCGCGTTTTGGAGCGTGCGATTCAAAAACGCTGTCCGGCGATCTTGATTACCGCAAGCGGTGGAGCTCGCATGCAAGAGGGGATTTTCTCCTTGCTTCAGATGGCGAAAACCTCGTCGTTGATCGAGCGTTGCCGTCAGGAAAGAATTCCGGTTCTCACTCTTCTCACCGACCCGACGACCGGGGGGGTTGCCGCCAGTTTTGCAACCTTAGGGGATGTGATTTTCGCAGAACCCGGGGCACTGATCGGTTTCGCTGGTCCGCGCGTGATCAGCCAGACGATCCGTCAGCAGCTCCCCAAGGATGCGCAACGTAGCGAGTTCCTGTTACGGCATGGATTCCTCGACCGCGTCATTCATCGCAAGGACTTAAAGCAGGAGTGCACCCGCGCGCTTTGGAGATTAGGTAAGCACACGTGTCGCTTTCCCGAATCCATCCAATTTTAATTTTTTTCTTCCTAGCAGTATCGGGAATCTTTTCGCTCACTCTCGCGCATGCCGCCGAAGAGAACCCGATCCATTGGTCTGCCCAAAAAACCAAGTGTGACCGCAAGGCCAATCGTTGCGAGCTGCATGGTTCGGCCGCTCTCCACCAGTCGGGCGAGTCGCTTTATGCCGATAACGTTTACATTGATTTAGAAACTAAGCTCGTCTCCGCCTATGGAAACGTCAATTACGTGAGCTCGAATGCGCTGATTCAAGCAGACGAGATGCATTTCAATCTTGAGACGCGCACGGGATCGATCATTCGCGGACGGGTCAGCACCAATCAAATCACGCTCACGGGTGAACGGATCAATAAGCTCGGACCGGATCGGTTTCAAACCCATCGCGGGGAGTACACGACCTGTAAGGACTGTCCGAGGAGTTGGAGTTTGCTAGCGAATGATGTCGACCTCGAGATCGAGGGCTACGCGTTCATGTCGAGTGTGACTATGAAGATCGGCGATGCGCCGAGCTTTTGGATTCCCTACATGATCGTACCGATCAAGACCAAGCGTCAGACCGGTCTTTTGATTCCGCGTTTTGGTTTCACGGCATTCGGTACTAATTTCGTGCAACCGTTTTTCTGGGCGATCAACCGGAGTATGGACGCGACGATCGGGTACGGCGTTTTTGGTGGCCGAGGCAATCGCCTCGAAGCCGAAGGGCGCTACAACTTGGGATCCGGGGATGCCCAGATCAATTACTTCTCGCTCACGGATCGCCGTTTCCGTGACTCGCTCGCTCGCGGTGGCTGGCTCTCGAACGAGGAGATCTCTTCGCGACGTTTCTCGCTATTTGTTCGGCAGCGACAATCGCTGCCGTTTGGGATCGAAGAACGCCTTCGCGTGACGAACGTTTCCGACTCTTGGTATCCATCGCTTTTTCCAAACGACATGACGATCCTGGATCCCAAAGGAGAGCTCGTCGGTTCAGCCGCGCTCCCTTCGGACCTGACCTTTCTGAAATCCAATGATCGTTGGAATGCCTACGTCACGATGAGGCGTTATCGAAATTTGATGACGCTCGGGAATGATTCGGTACCCGTTCAAGATCCGCGAGTGTTTGATAACAGCGTCGTGCAGGTGTTGCCTCAAGGTTTCTTGAACACCACTTCGCAGGAACTGTTTGGCGGAATCTATGGATCCGTTTCTTTAGGAGTTGCAAGGTTTCAGCGGGGCAATGGGCCCTATGATGCCGATATGTATGGTGAGGAGCAGGATAAAAAACCCCGCGCTCCAAATTCACCTTACCAAGTGGGCAAGGATCCGATTCGCGAGGCCACCCGTGTAACGCTCAATCCGCGGTTGAGCCGTAGTTTTCGTCTCTTCGATGTGATGGAAGTTCAGTCGAGTGCTCAGTACCTGCAGTACCTCTATCAGTTTCAGCAGTTCTCACCAGAGGTGGCGCCCCGGCTTTCGCGAGGTTATCTCCAGACACAGCTCGATCTTTCGACCCAGTTCGAGCGCGTTTACGATATGGATAATCCCAAGTATCCGAAGATGAAGCATCTCATCCGCCCGATACTCTCTTATTCGCTGATCCCGTATCGTCGCGAGCCGAATCATCCGTTTATTTCTCAGCTCGGTTATGCCCAGAACAACGGGTTCACTGGTTATCAGTTCGATAACTACGACATCGTTCCGCTCGATTCGAACTTCACGAACGCGAACTATTTCGCACCCCAAGGAAACTCCATTTCTTACGGTTTCAACTCGCAGTTGATCCGGAAGCAGAGCACGCCCGGCGGTACGAAGTACGCGACCGGGCAGTATGTTCGTTCACTCGATTGGTCGGCGGGACAATCGTTCAACTTCCGTGAGATCTACAAGGACAAACCCGAGAAACGTCCTTTGTCGCGTTTCTATAGTTTGATGAACTTCAACTACGACGACGTGGGCGGATTTTTCGATTATTACTACATTCCTTACCAGCCGATCGACGAGAACAAGAGTCGTCACGTTTTGACGGCGAGCGCTCGCTATCTATTTGAGTCCGGATCGAGCATTCCGCTCATGACGTACGAGCGTAGTTTTGGTGTTGCGTACTCGCACAATCGTTCGAACTTCGGCAGCCAAAACCAGAACGTGAGCGGCAAGGTTACTTACTCGTTGAATGATTTTGTCATGCCGCAGTTGAGTGCGTCTTACGATATGCTCAATAGTCGGTGGCTCAGCGTGGATAGCAATCTCACGTTTCAGAGTCCATCGCAGTGCTGGCGCTTGTTTTTGTTTCATCAGTTGCGACTTTTTTGTCCGGAGAAAAACGGTTGTAGCTCCTACGGCTTTCAATGGGGCATCAACCTCGATGGATCTTCGTTTGGTGGTTTGAATAACTAATGGAGTGAGTGCCGTTACTCACTTCTCACGAGGAATGGATTTCCGATGGCCGAGTTGACTCAGTATCCAGAAATTGCGATCGATAACCTCAAGGACGCCCTTTCCGCCAATCGCGCGGTGATGGAGAAATTATCCGGCCAAATGATCGAGTCGATCGCGGGTGGATCGTTACTCTATGCGTTTGGGAGTGGGCACTCATCGATGTTTCCGATGGAGCTCTATCACCGGGCAGGCGGGGCAAGTTTTGTGATTCCGCTTTTTGCGGACTTCTTGATGCCTACGGCAGGGCCTCCCGTGGTTCGAGTGTTGGAGCGGACTCCGGAGATCGCAAACGTGATCCTCAAGCGCGCGGAGCCCAAGGTGGGAGACTGGGTCTGGATTTTTTCTCAGAGTGGAGTGAATTCGGCGGTGGTCGATTTCGCGATTTTGGCCAAGTCGATGGGACTCAAGACGGTCGCGTTCTCGAGTCTCAATCACTCCCAGAATGTTCCGGCCCGGCATTCGAGCGGCAAGAAGCTCTACGAAGTTTGCGACATCGCGATTGATATCCGGGGTGTACGAGGGGATGCAGCCATCGAGATGACTCCCGGTGGTTCCAAAGCGGGCCCGCTTTCGTCCCTGACCTCGATCTTCCTCGCCAATACGATCATCACGACGGTTTGTCAGGAACTGGAAAAACGGGGCGAGTCCTGCGTTTACACGAGCGTGAATACGCCCGAGGGCGAAGCTCGTAACCGTGCGATCGAGACCAAGGCAGCGCTTCGGGATCCGCTTCTGCGCGGATACTGAGGTGGCTATCAGATTTCTGACGGAGGCGGGTAAAATCTGCCTACTGGTGCATGTTGAGAGGTGTCCTTTAAACTAGGAACATGCGAATTCTCGTTTGTAATGATGATAGTGTTCACGCTCATGGAATCCACGCGCTCGTCAAATCGCTTCAAAAATTGGGAGAAGTGATCACGGTTGCGCCGCTCGAAGAAAAAAGTACGACTGGTCACAGTCTCACGCTTCATAAGCCGCTTCGGATTTTAAAAATGTCCGAGAATATGTACGGAGTCAGTGGCTCTCCGGCGGATTGCATTCACATTGGCGTGTCTGAGATTTTTAAAAATAAAAAACCCGATCTGGTGGTTTCCGGGATCAATCGAGGCGCGAACCTCGGTCAGGACGTTTATTACTCCGGCACGGTTTCCGCAGCCCGAGAAGCGGCGATGATGGGTATTCCGTCGTTCGCAGTGAGTCTCGCGATCGATTTCAAACGTCCGCCTCCTGAAAAAGAACAGAATTACGAGTCGGCCGCTAAAACCGCGGTTAAAGTGATTCAATTCTTTCAAAAGAACAAAAAAGATCTCATCGTTCCTCCACAAACAATCATCAACATCAACGTGCCGGATCTTCCCTACAAGAAGCTCAAAGGCATCACATTCGCTAGACAGGGCTTCCGTCACTATTCGAGTAAGATCCTGAAACGCCGCGATCACCGCGGTCGTGATTATTTCTGGGTCGGCGGTGAATACCTGGGCTTCCGCAAGGAGGTCGGCACGGATTGCGACGTGGTAAACTCCGGATACGCGGCGATCACTCCGCTGACGCTCGATACGACTCACCATGCGCTCTTGGCAAGTTGCTTAGAGCACGTAGATGGGCAGGTCTCACTGAAATGACGAGAGTTCGTTTCACCGGCATCGCCGCTCTCGCCCTGGGGCTCTTGGTCTCGGGCGGTTGTGCGTCGTCGGGGAAGCGGCGCGATTCGCGTTCGTCGGATGCAAGTTCGGGCTACTCGTACCGCGAGCGCGGCACGGATGACGTGGGTGAACTGAGTACTCGCCAAGTGCAGAACATACGTTCGAAAACGCAGTCTTGGAATTGGCCTCTCCGTGACAGCCAGCTGACCTCAAGCTACGGCTATCGCGGTTCAGACCATCATGACGGTGTAGACCTTCGCGCGTCCCGAAAAACGCCCGTCTATGCGGTTGGTCCCGGAGTCGTTCTCTACTCGAGCGATCGCATCCGTGGCTACGGCAAGATGGTCGTCATTCGCCATGAGGACGAGCTTTCGACGGTCTATGCTCATAACGACAAACTATTAGTGAAAAAAGGCGCTCGAGTGGATGGTGGCCAATTGATTGCACTCTCTGGCAATACCGGTCGGTCTAGCGGTCCTCACGTTCATTTCGAAGTACGCAAAGGTACGCTCGCTCTGGATCCCGTTGCCGTCATGCCCTCGATCGGAGCGAATCCGATCGGTGAGCGGAAATCCCGAGTCGCCAGCCGCAAATCGAGGCAAAAATCGAGACGCATCGAGGTTGCACGCGAACCGGCTTCTGATACGCCTCGTGCAGCGGGTCGCCGGACCAAGCGACTGGTGCGAGGTGACGGTGCTCGTACTTCTCAGAGTTCTCGTGTGACGAGACGACGGATCGTTCGCGATGGCGAGAGCAGGCGCGCTGAGCATGCTCGGAATTCACGGCGCTAGCCCCAGTCGATGAGTGATTCGATGAGCGAGTTTGAAAACTCTCCTGGCTGGAAACCCGCCCGATTGTTGGTGATTGAGGCGACCATCACAGATTTGGATGGAGTGATCAGGAATTTTCCCGAGTCCCGCAACCGCGCGATCGAAGGTCGATACGGCCTTCCGGACGGCGCGCTTTCACAGGTTGCGTTTTTCTCGTCTCCCATTCAGCAGGCGTTGATTGGAGCAATATCAGATGGCGCCTGGCGCGCGGCGGTTGAGAGTCGATTGAGGGCGCTTTTTCCGGATGTAGATGTGGAGAGCGCCGTGCGGGACTGGTCTAGGTTTGCAGGAATCGTGGATTTCGAAGTGCTGAACGAAATCAAGAAACTCAAGAAACTCGGCCCACTTCTGCTTCTGACGAACGCGACGAATCGTCTAGATACGGATCTCACGGAGCTCGATATCCGCCGTTCGTTTGATCAGGTCTTGAACTCTTCATCGGTCGGTTATTCGAAACCGGGATTTGAAATCTATCGCTTGGCGCTGCAGCAGCTATCGTTGCCCCCGGAAAAAATTCTCTACATCGACGACTCGCCCGAGAATGTGAGGACGGCTCGCGGACTGGGTTTTCAAGTACACCAATTCAGGAATTTAGCCGAGCTTAGGCGAGAAATCGCGAATCGCTTGAATCCATTTGGTGAGATTCCGGGATAAAACGTGAACGAATCGTGCTCTCATCTTGATTCGATTTTTTGCACAAAAGGCGCGATTCATCGGTATTTTTTATAAGTCTTGATTGTGGACGTCGATTATCTGCTGAAAATCCCTGTGTATTTCAGTATCTAATTAATGGATAACTAGTATTTAATTATATGTTTACTAAGTATGAAAATGGTGGCAGTATCCGATCGTACTCGAGATCGTCTTCTTGAGGTGAGCCTACCGGCGGTTTTCTTGCCGACGAAGCACTCAATAATTTTTTTATTCCAGGAGTATCTCGCTCGATTGAGTTGGCGGGATCATAAGTATGCTGAGCCATGTGATTAAGTTTTTGTTCGTTGTCTGTTTGTCTGCGATGTCAGGTTGTGTCGGTTTGAAAGATCAAATCCAAGGTACGTTAAGCGTTCGAGCGCCCTTTTTGATTCAGTCCGAGCCTCGTTCGATCTATTTCGAAAATGGTAACCTGCCCGCGAAGGTGCAGCTCAGCTACGGCATCTACGGATTCAAATCGCCGCGAGCGACGATTTCTGTGCAAGGCAAAGAATACGAGTTTGTAATCCCGCGCGAGACGATTTCCGAAAAGAATCATTCGATTGATGCGTCGGCCGCCCAACTGAATCAGTCATTTGGGATTCAAGCCAAATCCCAAGTTCGAACGCTCAGGACCTGGTCAGAGGAGCGGAGCGAGGGCTGCACGCATTGCTCGTTTTGTTCGCAGATGGTGACGAGAACCGACTCGGACGGAAATTCTACGACCGGTTTGGAGTTTACCTATAATTGCGGGTGCTCTGGTACAGAAGACGTGATTCGGGAGTATCAACTCCATGAACGCGTATATGACCTCCAGTTCAAATCGACCGATGGCGATTTTTTGGGCCGTTTCATCGGATCCGGTGAACAATTCACGACGAGTCGAGTGACGGAGACGCTCGTCAGCTGTCGTTAGTTTTTTAAGTTCTCTTCGTCCGTGGTTGGTACGAAGCAAGGCGAGAAACAGGACTTGGACGTCCAGGGTTTCTCGCCTCTTTCTTTTTTCTCGGATTGACCGAAGATTTAAGCCCTTCGAACCCGAAGCACCCTACGGGAGCTTGATGCAGTACTCTCGTTGGACGATTGTCTTGAAATCGGGCTCTAAATTCGGATTTTTTGGTTTGCACCGGGTGATGCCGTCAGCAGTGAATGGGAGTTTTGCTATCAACTGATCTTTTCGATTTTTTTCCCAGTCTAGAGTGATTTTTCCAGATTCAAAGATCCGTTCAATGGGCAGGGCAAAAAAGCAGGACATGCGATGTGCACCGAGCGCAGCGGAGATTTTTTTATTGGGTGCAGGCTCCTTCGCGCAGGTCAGGAGGCGGAGTTTAGTGCCGCCGATTTTTGCCTGTATCGGAAATTCGGACTCATCTTGAGTCAGGGCGGTCACCATCAAAACTCCTTGGCAATCCAGAGACTGGTACTCTTCGGGAGAGCCAGGAAGTGCCACGTCAAAAAATGCAATTCGGCTGGCGCTCAGCCCGGATTCTTCGATCTGGTCGGTATGAGCTTGGATCCTCTGGTCAACAGTTGTTGCGCAGGCTTTCTGTTCGATCCATTTTTTCGATTGGCTCTGTACGGAGATCGTCTTCGCAAGAGATGAATTAAAGGTGAGGGTGAGGGCGATATAGGAGATGAGTGATAACATTTGGAAACCTCTCTGCGGGAGCCTCGATTGAAAACAGATTCGATGATTCCGGACCTTTCTTAAGGTTTCTGCTCGGTGTTTGTCCAGTGTTTATGTTCATTGGATTCTCGGACGAAACTTCGCGATACTAGAGTAAATGAACCTACAGAAAAGAGTGACATCCATCCGGATCAGAAAACTTGATCTCAATCACGCCCTAGATTCACGGGGATATGCACACCTTGCGGCGGCGAGTGGGCTGGTGATTCGCGATGGTAAAATTTATGTCATTGCGGATGATGAACTGAGTCTCGGGATATTTTCGTTGAATCACGAAGAGCCAGGAGAAGTGATCCGGCTCGCGCAGGGTGAGCTGCCTTTGGATCCAAAATTAAGGAAGCAAGTGAAACCAGATTGGGAATCGCTAGTCGCGCTGCCAGATGCTCGCGGGCTACTGGCGATTCCATCGGGCTCGACCGAGCGACGGAATCATGGGGTCTGGATCGGGTTTGAAAACGCGCGGCCGTTACTACTTCATACGCTCGATTGGAGTCCACTCTATACAAAACTCCGGTCCGACTATTCGGAGCTGAATATCGAGGGCGCGGCCTTTTTAGGCGACGCTATTTTTCTTCTCCAGCGGGGTAATGGTGAGCTTGGCCAAAATGCGCTCATCAAGCTCGACGCGCACGGGTTCCTCGACGCTTGCTGTCGGGAGCCTAGAGTGATTCCGGCCGCGGTCTGGAGAGCGGCCTACCCCGTGAGCTTGGGTGCGCTCGAGGGGGTGCCACTTTCGTTTACCGACCTAAGCGTCGATCAAAAGGGGCGACTCGTTTTCTTAGCGGCAGCAGAAGGCAGTCAGAGCACCTATTTGGACGGCGAATGTAGCGGAAGCGTGGTCGGGCGTTTGAGTTGTTTGGGTGTCGTGACGGATCTTGAGATCATCGACGCTCGAATCAAGGCCGAAGGAATTGCTTACCTGGGTGATAGAGTATTTTGTGTCACGGACGCTGACGACCCGACCTCTCCGGCCGAACTCTATGAGTTATTCATTTAAGATTTTGCTGCAATCCAGCATCTGGACGATGGCTGGACTGCAGTCATCGATGACCTGCTCCTCTCGGCGCAGTGGGAGCACGCGATCGCGGACACTCGCGATGGCTCCGAGATTCTGACTCTTCGTGACGAAGAAAAATAGCGTTCCGCGATTTGCATATTTCTTAAATATCAGGAGATGATTAGCGAAGGCCCGCTCACCAGACCTTTGCTTGAGCAATTCAGCAAGTAAAGGTAGCCCAGCGGCTGCGTCCATTTGGAAGGACGCATAGAAAACAGAAGGAGCTGTCTATGTCCCACCCCTCCGATCAACCGGAGTCTCCGGTCATTTCAAGCCCCGCCGATAAAAACGGCGTCTCCTGGTTCCCTCACGCACTCTTGTTGGCGGCGACACTCTTCGTAAGTCCTCCCAAAGCTCACGCCGCATGGCAGTTCCCAGCGAATGAGGCGGCAACTCGCGAACTCTACCGAAAATTAGAACTCGATCATCGGACGCGTGCCATCTGGTCAAACGCCCAAATGAATCGATCACGTGATGGAATTCCTTCGCCCTATTTGGGGTCCGGTGACTCGATGGCGGATGTTCAAGCCGCACGAGTTCCCGATGATGTGATTTCCGTGATTCCCGAAGCTGAGTTCGTACCGTATGCGATTTTCTCTCGCGCGATCCGGGGAATGCGTTCGATTCTTGCGAATTTTCCGAGCGCCGGTATTCAAAACGGTATTCTTACGATCGTTGATTTCGACAAAAAGACCGAAGCTCGTCGTTTCTACGTATTTGACCTAAAATCCGCACGCGTCTTGTTTCAGACTTGGGCGCAGCATGGTTCGAATTCTGATCAAGACGGCGATCGACTACCGGAGGAGTTCTCGAACATCAACGGCTCCTATCAGAGTTCGCTTGGATTCATCCTGACCGATCGCACTCCTTATAATGGGAGTTTTGGGTACTCGCTTCGCATGCATGGGATCGATGAAAATCTGAATTCGCTCGTGCATAGTCGGGCAATCGTTTTTCATCCTTGGCCGACGCTGCATCCGCGTGGTGTTGCGACGCTCGAGTCGAGCAATACGAGTCTCGGTTGTATTTCATTGCCGTACTATGAGTCCGGGAAATTCTACGGGCTTCGGGACCAACCGCTCAGTCGTCTCATTGTCGATACGATCAAAAATCGCAGCGTGGTTTTTGTTTCTTCGACGACTGTGGATCTGGACCGCGAGTCGATCTATTTGTCGAGCAGCGCCAGGTTAGCTGCGTCGACACGCACTAGGATTTTGAATCGTCTGGACCGCGAGACGCGCTCGCTTATGTCTGAGCCTGAGCTGCCACAGGTGCCGGTCGAGTATCGGGATTGGAAGCCGGAATTTGATCCGACTAGATAGCATAAGAAATACTTCATGATTCATTTTGATTCTCGGACTCATCTTGTACTGGATCATTTCTATATATCGTTAGAGCCGAATGACTTTCTTCCATTTATTGAAACGGCGAACTTCTTCAGTAGATGTGAGCATATTCATGTAAAGAGCAGTGATGATGCGTGGGAAGGAGTTTATCTTTCGAGTAAGACTGGCGCTTACTTTGAGGTGCTCAATGAGCGAAGATTGGGCGGTCTTGGAATAGCGTTTCGTTCTAAAT
Source organism: Pseudomonadota bacterium (assembly GCA_027485695.1). Lineage (GTDB taxonomy): Bacteria > Bdellovibrionota > UBA1018 > UBA1018 > UBA1018 > JAIXQO01. Next base: position 32,388 of record JAIXQO010000002.1, on the reverse strand, counting down.
CACAAAATGAATGGAATATTCGAAACATCCTGAAAGAGTTGCCTCTGCTAAAGTGGAAATTTGGAACTCGTTCAACTGCAAAAGGTGATCCTTGGTTTGACTGGGTCTCGCTTGGTGACTATCTAGATGTCTATAAGACTTGGTTTAATACTTGGATGATGCACTACTATCCATCAGATAAGCCCAAAGATGAAAATTCCAGTGTCTTCAGTGTGAGTCGTTTCCTAGCTTTAGAGATGATAGTTGGGCGAGACCATTTGTCTTTGATTCAAGAGTTGTCCTCTTGGTTTCCAGGAGGGAAAAAGTTTCTAGATGACCAGATAGTATTCTCGTTGACTGATCGAGATGGAAGTTTATTCGAGATCTACTTGAAATTGAAAGACGGCGCTGACCGGTTTCAGTTTAAGCGACTTAGTTTTGTTCTTGAAGATGGAAGCACTCTTGAGAATAGAAGCTTTGGACGTATCCGATTCCATCGAGAAGGCATCCATGGAGCGATCGAGCAAATTTAAATTAGGAATGACCAGTCCGCAGTTTATTTTAGCCTGCTTAATCGTTCCGTCACTCTTAGGATGCGCTTCTCATGCGAGGGGGCCCGCATCCATAGGCGACCGTTCACGTGAACTGCTGCGCACTTCGTTCGTTATTGACGCCGAGCTCTCGCTGCTGACCGAAAAAAACGGATCGATTCCAGCCGTTCCTGGCGAGATCAAGAAGCTCACGGGAATCAATGGCGCCTTTTGGACGTTTGATCTGCCGTCCATCGAACGAGTGGGTGGTTGGGTGAGGAGAAACGGAGGCGTTTTTCAGATTCCTTCGACCTCCACCGACCTGGGCTCTCTTCAGTCAGGCAGCGCATTTCAAGTTTTCCTTTTTATCGAAGAACCGCCGAAGGGTTTTGGCTCTGGTCCCGAGGACCTGAAAAAACTCGGTGTGCTTTACGCGCAAGGGCTTAGAGTTTTTCAAGTTGCCTATGGGGACAACACGGCGCTGGGTGCTGGGTTTCGAGACGACTCCGCGCCCCTCACATTGGCTGGCAGGCAAGTCATCCGGGAGCTCAATCGACTCGGCATTGCAGTCGATGTTTCTCACGTCGGTCGCCGGACTGTGCTCGATGTCGCTCATGTTTCCAAGGCTCCGATTTTCGCCGGGCACGCGAATGCCGAAGCATTGGCTCCGCATCCTCGCAACAAATCAGACGAGGAACTCCGGGCGATTGCTCAAACTGGGGGTGTGATCGGGATCACTCCGATTGCTGCGTATCTCAAGAAGAGTGATGCCCATCAACCTGGAATCTCGGAATTTGTCGATCAAATCGACTATGTCATTAAACTTGTCGGGATTGATCACGTGGGGCTAGGGTCAGATGGGTATTTGAATGGTAGCACCGCTCCTGGGTTTGAACTCGCTGGGCCGGAGCTTGCCTCGAGTTCAAGGTGGGAATTCGTGGTCGCAGAACTCTTGCGCCGAGGATACTCAGGTGAGTCCATCCAAAAAATTCTCGGTGGAAACTATCTGCGAGCGCTCGCAGCAGTTTTTAAGTAGCGTTCGTGATCTGTTCGGTTTTGGGCCGTAGAGCAAAGTGAAGCTACCTCTCGGTTTGCGAAATAAACGTACTTTCGAAAATCTTATCGGCGTTCCCGGTTTCAAAACCCTCGCGCCGGTGTTCTCGGCGGATCTGATTCAGCGGAATGTGCTGGAACTGCGGAAGTACGCGGCGCTCTGCAAATTCCACGTATGATCCAGCAATGCGGTGAGTGAGCCCATCCGCGAAATCGGCCTCGATCATCTGAGCGACCGTGGAGGCCTGGCGGAGGCATTCGTCGGGACTGATTTTGATCTTACCACCAGCGTTGTTGAGTTTAAGTCCCCGACGCTCGAGAAACTCGACGAACTCTTCGATCGTGCTAAAACCGGGTTTCAGGTTGTGTACGGCTATCGTGAAGTGATTCAAGTAGTAGCGATTGTAAATCACCCAGGCCGCGTATTCGCTTTCCTTCAGGAGCGTCTGATAGTCCATCCATGTGGGCGTACGCCAGAGCGGCTGATGGAGGTAGTGATCTACGGCCAGAGCATCATCCAGGTTCAATTCTTCAACAGGATCGCGCGTGATCGCGTCCGTATAACTTCGAATGATCCGCTGGGAGTCACTGGAGAGTTCATGCACGCGGAGCTCGCTTGCGAAAATGCGCGGGAAACGTGGCTCGGGAGGGCTGTACCAGTAGCCGGTAAGCTTCTTTTCACGGAAATCGTACTCGTCGCGTTTTTGGTAGCCATAGTGAAGAAAGATTTTCTCAAAAGACCGGAGGCCCAAGTTCGGAACGCCCATGGTCCGAAAAGCGATGTGATCGTTTTCAATGTCGCTTGAGGCCGCGATGATGCCCTCACTGATCATCGCGTCAATGACCCGCTTCACGTCGGGCACGCGTTCGCTGTAGCGATCCATTAGGCCCTTCATGACGCTACCAAGGGTTTCGATGCGGGCGGGGGAGATACTCGGTGTGGAGAGGGACGACATTGAGACTGTTTATCTCTCATCGTCCCTATCATCAATAGTGGCGTTTTCCTGAGTTATTGGTCGAGACACGCGTTTTGCGCGGCTTCCCGATTCAGAGAAGTATTGTCATAAAGATCCTTCACGCAGTCCGCGAAGGATCTGTAATTGATTTCGACATTCGCCTTTTTGATGCACGTTTCTAACGCAGCGTCACGGGTCAGGGGCGAGTTGTCATAGAAGTCTTTTACACAGGCGGAGATGGAGTTGTAGGTAAACTTCGATTTTGCATAGGTAGTCGTGGATACGAGCGCGAAAATTCCGAGTAAAAGAGCTTTTTTCATTTAGATTCATCCTTTGTTGAAGCAGGTGCAAGACGGGTATAGACGAGTTGCATGGCTAGTTCAAACGGTGTGGAAAATTTAAGTTCACATTCTTGAGAAAGTGCTGGGGAAGCGGTTCGGTCGGCGACGCGCGGACCTGTCTGTGAGAGGCCGATTTCCAACGGTGATCACTCTGTAATTTTCTTTGTCCAAGGCGGAGACGACCTTTAAGCTCAAGGTAGGACGTATGAGTTTCACACTGACTTCAGCCCTGAGCGAGCAAGCCCTACCGAGCATTTTGATTTTGCTCGCAACTATTTTGTTTGCCACTTGGGAACGTGTAGCCCCCGGACGTGAACTACCACCCGCTCAGGGGTGGTACTCCAGAGCGCTCTTCATCAACTTTCTTCAACTGGTGCTGATTGGGGTTGGAGGCTTAAGCTGGAACTTCTATTTCCGTGGCCACACGCTTCTCCAACTTGGAAATTGGAAATTCCCCGCCCTGGAGGGCCTGTTCTATTGGTTTGTGGGGACATTCGTTTTCTATTGGTGGCATCGACTCCGTCATGCGAATGGATGGTGGCTCATTTTTCACCAACTTCACCACAGTCCAAGTCGAATTGAGGTGCTGACCTCTTTTTACAAGCACCCGGTTGAAATCGCGGCGGACTCCATCATCATTGGTTTTATCGTGTATAGTGTCTTTGGTGGCAGTGCACTGGCTGGAGCTTGGTACGCCTTCTACGCGGCCATAGCTGAGTATTTTTATCATGCGAACATTCGCACGCCGCAATGGATCGGCAATGTCTTTCAGCGCCCCGAGCATCATTCGATCCACCATCAGCTTGGGGTTCACAGTTACAATTACTCGGACCTCACTTGTTGGGATCGTCTCTTCGGAACGTTCAAAGATACGCACGGTTTTGCCGATCGTTGCGGATTCCCCGGAGACGGAGAATCGCGGTTCACGGAGATCCTCCGCTTTCAGGATGTCTATGATTCAAGTCCAAGACCAGTTCCTCATTCGGATCGTGCAACCTAGTCTAAATGCGCTGACAATCTTAGGGACGTTGAGAAGACAAGAGGTGAATCGGTTATTTCAATGGAGTCGGTATTGTTCTAATTTAAGTTTATGATGAACTTGAATTCTTTGGTTTACGGAAGTGATATCGGTTTAGAGGTTAGTGACTAAGACGTACAGCCGATTTCTCAGTCATCAAAAAAGCTCCACGCACTTTTTCAAAGCGCCTATGTCTTAGGAAATAGTTCTCCATCGAGTAAGAAGCTATATGGAGCCCAATCAATAAGTCCTAGACTACTGAGTTGGTGCAGTAGGACTTTTTTACAACAACAAATGAATGATTATTTTCATAATCATGCTTTGAAAAATGTGTAGGCGAATTTTGTCCAAATACGGAGGGTTCGAAACTAATCTACTTTTGGTTTATGCCAACCGGCAGCTTGTTTGATGAGACGGCAATATCCTTGAACGGAATATCCATTCTGTCCTGAGCCTTCAAATTGTTTGTCTCCTGTAAAAGAGAAATTTGAGATGGATTCGGATTTGTGATGTTCCATCGTGCCGAACAGATTGCTCTGAGTTGTCTGCACATAAAAACTTCCATTGAAGCTTTGGTCTTTCAGCTCCCACCCGCCAGAGATCGCTCCGTCCATAATGACGTAGACCTCCTCTATACTATTGCCTAGAAAGTTTTGTTTGTTTGAAACTTCAAGGCTTCCAAGGATTGCGACGTTTGATCCCCAATAATCATGTTCAACTTCAATGACACCAAGTTTTTTAGCGTCTTTATAAACAGTAGTCGTGCAGTTGTAGGTGTCTGCAAAAGCAGGGACGCTAGGTATTAGCATTAACGATACTATTAGTTGTTTCATGATTAGTGTTTACCTTTTTTAAAGAAAGTCTCTTGAGCTAGGCTCAGGCTAAAGTCCTTCGAGTTATAACAGTGGAGTAAAGAGTTTTTAAATTTCTACTAAATAGTTGGGTCGAAGTGTATCACGATGTTCTATTTACTCAATTAATAGTTAAGCTAAAAGTAGGTATAACGGAAAAAGCTGGACTCTTTTACGTGCTACGAAACATACCGTCGTCTAACTATATGTTTTTATTTAAGTACTGAGAAACACCTGCGAAACGTCGTAATAAGTTAGGAAATTATGTTTCACCTAGAGGTGAGTTCTCTTCTTTATCAGGGACCTATCTAACTTTGGTGTATTGTTGTGCTTTATGGCTTTACTGTGTGCAGGAGTTGAATGAGCGGTCCTGGCAAAGGGGTAGTAAATATGGAAGTGTCTATATGAAAGACTCACGACTCCCAGAATTTAAATACGTCTTTTCTAAATTTAAAGTGCTGTCAATTATGTTGAATCCCTCTCGTTTTTATTAAAAGGGTTCTTTGTTCACTGGTGCAACCAGGTTGAAAAGTGGTGGTCCCACCAGCGCGAGCGCATCAGAAAGAGACCGACGTCTCTTTTTGATGAGACGCGGATTCCGAGAGGCGCGCAAAGCGCGATCTCGGAGGAAGCGATTCTGCAGTCGGTATCGCCAAGAATCGGCCTTCGGATCGCTCGCATCCGCTTCGCTCACCTCGGCATGGACAATTTTCTAAGTCGCGCATCGTGCGCGCCTTACCAAAAAATAGGACATTCAGTCCTATTTTTGCGGTCGAAAATTCTCGTTCGATTCTTGGTGGGGCCATCGTACTGCCTAAAAATGAAAACCCCCGAACGAGTTCGGAGGTTTTCATTTTCAAAAAATATGGTGGTCCCACCAAGAATCGAACTTGGAACGGCCCTTTAGGAAAGGGCTGTTATATCCATTTAACTATGGGACCTTTTGCGGACTAAAAATAGTGGCAGGAGGCTTACGAGTCAAGAACGCGTCACTCTGGACTCATTTTCCAGTAAAAAGTGCTTTGATCGCGGGATTAAAAAACAGGATCCTTCCGGCAAACGCCGTGATCCCGAATGCGACGACATTGAGCGAATTCGTCAGTGGTGCGTTTGAGAAATCCATGAGGCTCGCGGCGGCCGAGAAAAACGCGATCAGAACCATGATCGCCACCATCCAGCGCGCCCAGTTCTTGTGCGCGAGCACGCAGAAAATCATATAGAGATGACTGGCCATCACGATGACGAATGTCGCCCAAATAATTGAGCTAAAACCAGGTGTCGTTTCTAATAGGAGTTTTAGCTCGCTGTTATAGAGGAGCGTCGTCGCATAAGTCACCGAAGTAAGCCAGAAGTGGGCCAAAAGCGCAGTGCCTGCCTTACGAAGCTCGGACGGATGATCAGGTGCGGGGACAAAAAGTTCTGAGAGACGCATGATTGAATCATACGCCCGTTTTAAAGCGCTTGGAAATTGATTCTCTGACGCCTCAGACCTGAGAAGCGTTACTCGATGGCGGTCACTTCGTTCAGGAAAACGTTCAAGACATCTTCTGGAACCCAGATATGACCCTTCTCGCAGTGTGTGGCACGCAGTTTCAAGTCATAGGAACCGCAGCCTTCGCCCCAAGAATTACGAATGAGGAACTCTTTGGATTGCGAGCGACCCACGGTCCGTTCAGCGACGATCACCGACGCGTGTGATCCCGTACGAAGTTCGTCGGCCTGCTTCACTGCAAAGCCTTTTTCTAAGAAGTTTTTCGAAAGAAACTTCGAGTAGTAGGAAATCGACACGGGGATGCGTTTTTTCAGATAGCTTTCGATCACCTCAGTCGGCACCGCCCAGCCTGCGTGAGTTTTATTCAAGTCGTCGAACTGGGTCGCTGAGGTATGGGTTTGGTGTTTTCGAGACACGAAGAATCGTTTCTTGTCTGGGTTTACATAGCGAACCGGAAGTAGGGGCATGATCGGCATTGCGATCACCGTCGTGGTTTTCGGAGAACCAATGAAGCGTGTATTGCGGACCACGTAGTCGTTTGGGATGGTGATTTGCTTACCTCGGCAGACGATTTTTGCGAGTTCGAAATAGAAATTGTCCTCGTCGGTTTCGGCGACGAATTTCGAAATTTCTTCATCGCTGTAGCGTGTGATCAGGGGGGCTAGGATGCTGTTTGAGCCCTTGAGTCGGCGAATGGCGGCGTCGTACTGTTGATGGAGTTCGCGAAGCGCTTGAAAACTGGCATCGCGTTTCTTCTCGTGCTGAATGATTTTCTTTTTCAGCGCGTAGAGTTCGCCGATGAACGCGAGTTTTTCCTTGAGGTTTCCGATATTGAAGCCGGACCAGAGGATCTTTTGGTCAAATTCGCTTGGGCAAAGGCCGATTTCCTTGGCGGCGAGGAGTGCTCGGTAGTCGTAGCCGCCATCCATAATGCCATCGCCATCTTCGTACTGATGGATGTAACTGAGGGCCATGAAGATCGCCGAAGCGCTGATATTTTTAGCCGGCTCCAGGAATTTATGCGAAAGCAGGTCAGCGGCAGCGTTGGCGTAGCACCAGCCTTTGTTGCTTTGATTTCGGATTTTTCCCATTTCCGAGCGAAGATCAACGATGGTGTTGGCCTGGGCGCTGGTGGCGAGAAGTACGATGCTCAACGCCCAATGAGACATTTTGTGGGTAAAACTCATGGGCCGGAGTTTAATGGAAGTCCAGGCGACCCGCACCAGTAATATATTAAAAAAGTGTATAAATGAAGTTCCGCACTGTGGACTCGTGGCAGAATCGTTCACGGACTCACTCTACGTCGTGCTCCGTTCCCAGAGGAGTAGAGCAGCAGCGATGAGTGCGGGAAACGTTTGAATCCAGAAAATACGCCGGCTTACGGTTCTTGCTCCATAGATGCCGGCCAAAATGACGCAACCGACGAAATAGCCTTGGAAGATGAAACGAAACTCCGGGTTACCCATAAACAGACTGAGACAGAGTCCGCCGGCTAAAAAGCCATTGTACAGTCCCTGATTGGCTGCAAGGGGTGCAGTGGTCTGAGCGTTCTCCAGGCTCAGGCGAAATATTTTCCTGCCCAGGGGTTTTTCCCACAAAAACATTTCCAGGAACATGAAACCGAAATGAAGCAATCCGACGATCGCGACAGCGACTGAGGTAGCAATCCACATAGAGATGGAGAGTAGCGGTCAATCTCGCCACTGAACCAGTAAAAAAATAAAAACAGTGCGGCGAGTTATGGGGCAGAAGTCCGCTTGCTCGAAGATCGGGGGCACTGCATGATGGGGTTCCTTCACCGTGATTCACTTCATTTTCTACTCCATGAGACGCCCACCTTTTGCACGCCTGGTTCTATTTGCGCTGATTTGCGTATCGTTGGTATTAGTGGGCTGCACAACCCCACGGAAGTCTGCCTGCGAAGGTAAACTCCAATTCGATGGTCAAAGCGGATTCCAATTCACCGAGAACGAAGATCTCCTCCTCTGTGGAGACTCGGACAGCGACGCGGACGGATGGAAAAATATTCCATTTTCTCAGCGTGAATTCATGGTGCGGTCCTATCTCAAAACACGCGGCTATCATCACACAAGCGTGCGATTCGAGAACGATCGTTTGATCGTGGATCCGGGTGTGAAATCCCGAATTCGAAACGTGGAGTTCAACGGTGCACCTCCTCAGTTCTTTGATGTGGGGTATGTCGGTTGGAGAGGTGCTCTGCTTCAGAGCGCATCGTTAGATGATATCGAATCCTGGACGAATCGACGCCTGCACGAGGTGGGCTATCCATGCGCCAAAGTGACCTTACTTGCCAATACAGATACGGAACAAGTGCAGGTCACGATTGATCCAGGTAAACCCGAAGTATTTCCCGTGCCCACTTACGACGAGAGTCGACCGTTTAGCGAAACGGTGATGAGGCGTTACGACGCCTTTCAAATCGACGATTGGTACGATGAGCGTCTCACAAATTTGACGTCGTCGCGCATGGCTCAGGACGGCGTCGTGTTTAAATCTTATTTCGCGCCTGATTGCGTTTCTGATCCTTTTGCGCTCAGACATCGCGTGGCAGTCGGTGAGCCTAGGCTGTTGAGGCTCGGCGTCGGGGCCAGCACCGAAGAGCTGATTTTCTTCAAAGGCTCTTGGCGGAACACCCGCTTGGGTTCGGGGGCTTCTAAGTTCTACGTCGACGCCTACGCTTCTAAACTTCGTCAATCCCTTCAAGTCGGTACGGATTGGTATTTTTCGAACAAGATACCACGCTGGTACCTGCAACCGATCGCGCTCGCTGAACGCATTGATGAAAGGTATCAAGAGTACTTCTCAACCTCGGTTTCGCCGCTACTCGCCAATCGGATCGATTTTTCTGCAGGAACGCTTGAATCAAAATTCGGTCCAGGTATCAGTTACGAACAGACGTTTGATGGTGTCGTGGCCGGCGGCAAAACCTACTATCGGTTAGAGACGGAATTCCGGTTCAGTGATTATCCCTTTCAAGTTTACGCCGGAGACCCTCGCCAAGGGTACACGCTGTTTTTCGCCACGACGACGATTGCGAAAAACCGTTATACGACTGCAGGAATTCATCGATTCCGAATCGAAGGTACGGCGCTTTTGAACCTCGGTCACTATGATCCTCCGCAAGTCATTTTGGGGACGCGTTTCGGAATCAGATCCGTCGTCGTTCCACCCGATACGTCCCTACGCGATAACCTGCCATCTGATTTCTATTCGTTCTTGGGTGGCGAGCAAAACGTCCGCGGTTTTGGTCGTCAAGAACTCCCGCTCGGTCGCAAAGGTGCACTCTCGTCGGCGTACCTGGGATTCGAGGCACGTTTTCCGACGTTTCTTCCCAAAGGTTTTGATCCGCTCCTGTTCACCGATTACGCCTGGATGGGGGACGGGAATTTTGGGTTTGATTCGACGATCTTTTTCTCGCCTGGATTCGGAATTCGCTACTTGTCTCCGATCGGAGCGGTTCGCACGACCGTGGCACATGGCTGGGTCTTGGGCCCGAATCCTCAGGGATCTGAGGACGCGGAACATTGGCAATTTTTCTTGAGCCTCGGACGGGAGTTCTAAAACGTCATGAGTAAGACCACTCGCATCGCTCTGGGATTTTTTTCAGTGATCATCGGGATTCCGCTCCTCATGATCGGTCTCGTCGTGACGATCTGGTTCCACCCTAATCTCGTCCTTCGCGAGAAATGGGTTAGGCAGGTGCTCGAGAACCATCAGTCGTTCGTCGTGTTTCCTCAAGGGTTGCCGGAGAAAATTCATCTGAGTGCCCAGAATGAACGGCTGTTTTCTCAAGCGGTTGAATTGGAACTGAGCCCATTTTGTGCCGAGATTCCTGAATTCGGTGCATCGTTCTGCACAAAACAGTTTCAAGTTCATTTCAGTTTCCGTCTCATTCGCTGGGGAATCGGAGTGGAGAGAGTCGGTCCGATCGAAATTGAGCTCCCGCGGTTTTCGCTCAAGCCTGTTTTAAATTCCAAAAAAACCTCTGAACCCGACCGTGACAAGCCGTCTCGATTTCGTTTTGAACTCCTTCCTCAGTTGAGTCTTCAACCCGTGCGTTTGGCCGTGGGCGAGGGAGTCATTGATCCGAATCGCAGACCGATTCGGTTCTCGGGAACCGTTGGATTTTCCGAGTCTCGAGACGCGACGCGCGCCCTAGACTTCGCGATGAATATTCGCGCAAATTTGCCGTTTGAGCCGAAAACTCTCACCCTTCAGGGTACCGGAGGACTCACGAAGACCGACGATCTTTCGGTTCAGATGAAATTGTCAGCACTTTCTGGAAAAACGAGTCCGGGTGCAAATCTTGAGTTCGCCGGAATGGTGAATCTTCGCACGCTCGAGGGACGCGTCGAGGGCAAAGGCCTGATTCAGCGTCTGATTCCGCTCTTGCCACGAGTGGCTATCTCCGGGTTTCGTCTTTCTCGGGAAAAGAAAATTCGTCTTCAAGCGAAACTCGACACGGATCTCACGATCGGCTCTCCCGTTTCCCCTCAAAAACACGCGATGCCGAATCCGGTGATCTCGACTCATCTAGCGGTGGTTGCCGCGGTTGAAGAGACGAATGATGGACGATTTCAGCTCGCTTTCGAACTGGCCCCGATTCGCCAACATGGAATGGAGCTCGTGGCGAAACTTCAAGCAGACTGGGTATCGGGAGCGATTCAGCTGCGCGAAACCAAGATCTCGCTTCAGATCCCAGAGTTCGGAAAAGTCGTACAGTCGCTTTCACGTACACAATTCGCCATACCAGCGCCGTTCAATAGTCTGCGAGGTACGGCTGCGTTTGACGTATTGGATCCGGATTCCGCAATCTCGGGGGTTCCGTTTTCTTTTCAGTCGAATCTTCGTTCGCCCCGTCAAGCGCTCATCACTCGCGCGGATGGAGTCATCACGTTGTCTCCCGACAATCGACCGATTTCCGCGCAAGGTAAACTCATCCTGAGAGAAGTGACTCTCGAAGCTCCGGAACTGAGTCCGATCACCCCGATGCCGGCCGTCGGCGGGGACCCCCGGATCGTGACTCCGAGCCTTCAGGCGACGCCAAAAACGATTTTATCTGCCGATGAAAACGTGCCCGAAAATACGAAAAAATCGCACGGAGTAGAGAATCGTTTTCCTTGGGCGTTCGACATCGTTAGCGAGGAACCCGTACGAATCCTTTATTCACTTTTCCATCCGAACGCTCCTTTTCAGCTCACTGGTCGGATCTCGTCCCAGGAGCCTGCATCGTTTCATGCGAATTTTCAGCCGATGAAAATCGAGTATTTGAGCCGCACTGCGCGCCTCGAACGTATGACGGTCGATCTGAAAAATGCGCTACTCGTCGATGGTCGCCTTTCGATTAAGAGAACCGATTGCACGATCTTTGCTGATCTTCGCAAGACTCCAGACGGCACGACGTTTCGGCTGACCTCCGAGCCCGCGTTCGACGAAGACGACATCGTCGCGATGCTACTTTTCAACGAGAGAGCCTCGGACTTGGATGATGGTTCAAAACGTTCGGTCGAAGATACGCGCATGGCGGTCTCTCGCAAGTCGCTCGGGTTTTTCAGTTTTTTTGTTCTCGCATCGACGCCTGTGGAGAGTGTCGCTTATAACCCGACGACTCGTGTCTATTCCGCGCGGGTAAGGCTACCGGGCGGATTCTCGGCTACGGTGGGTAGCGACTGGGATAAAACTCAAGAAGTGGGATTGATGAAGCGACTCGGCGGGAAATGGATTCTATCTGTGGGAACGAGCACCGACGCCGAGGGCAGTAGTCGTCAAGAGTCCATGATCGAATGGTGGAATCGTTACTGATTTCATGACCGACGCGGAGTGGGGAGTTCTGACTGGCATCAGTCTTGCGAAACCTTTCTTGATTAAACGAAAGGAAAATTCGCTATGTCTAGAAAAAGCAAAAAAATCGCTCAGCGTTTAGCCGAACATTCTAGTGTCGAAGGCTCCGCGGAACAGAAGTCCGCTAAGAAAGACGGTGTACTCGCTGACCTCCCTTGGATGGCCACGAAGGCAGCTTTTTTTCTCGGAGGAGCACTACTCTTCGGAGGCGCGTATTGGGTCCTGAAGAATCGAGAAAAAGTCTTCGGAGCGAGTGGAAAAAAAACGCCGAAGAAGCGTTCTTCTGACAAGTCCCGCGAGGAAACGAGTTACGACGAAGAAACGGCTTATGTGAGCGAGCCGCTCAATCACTCAGTGTTGCAATAGTCTTTATTTTCGAGCATCCGCCATGGGTTCCGCCATCTCCTGGCTGTAACATCGGCCTGGGCGTGGTAGGAAAAACTCATGGTGATGCTCATCTGGTTCGGCTTAGCGAGTTACTTTGGTTCAAGCGCGTCTTTTGCTGCGGCGGAGAATCGGGAACTCGTTCAGCTCTACCATTATAAACCCATCTATTTTCTGCTCGGAAAACCCAACACCAAAGTTCAATTCAGTGTGCGAGCCAAAGTGCTCAAAAACTACGATCTCTATGTCGGCTACTCGCAGTTGATTCTGTGGGATCTTTTCAAAACCTCTCGGCCATTCGCCGACATGAACTACAATCCAGAGATTTTCTACCGCTTATCGTTCTCTGAGTGGACGTTTGACTTAGGCCCTTACGAGCATGAATCCAATGGAAAACCCGGCGCCGAGTCTCGCGGCTGGGATCGCTCCTCCATCCGAGTGACCCGCGCTTGGGCGCTCGGGGGAGAGCGCGAACTCGAAGCGCAGTTCAAATTCTGGTGGGCGAGGAATATCGAGCCGGATAACAGCGATTTGTTGTGGTACCGCGGTCTCTATGAGGGGCAGCTCACGGTAAATAACCTTTTTGGTAGTGAGTTCGGTCGGAGTGACCTCATTTTCCGATTTTTTCCAGGCGGTAAAACGCACGTGGATCCACTTAAGGGCGGGCGCGAGCTGACGCTTCGGATGCGAAGTCGGGCGCAGTATTCGCTTTTTCAATGGGTCGTTCAGGTATTTGAAGGGCACGCCGAGTCCATGCTGAGATACAAAAACCACGTTTGGGGTTTTCGGACCGGGATCGGCTTCTAGGGGTGCGTTTTAGGCGAACTAGTTGTAGGTCGCTGGAACTGGAATCGCTTGAGTCGGAAGCGTCTGCTCTAGGCGTTCTTTTTTGGCCTGGACCGCAGTGTAGATCCCGCCACCGATGGAAATCACGACTCCAACCACTCCAACTGTAAAAATGATCGACAGATTTCTCAGCTCTTGCATAAAGTCCTTCGATTTCTAGCCCTGAACCCTGACGGAGTTCTGACATGGGCGCTCGATCTCAGTGTTAGACTATGCCCCTCATGACTGCAAGATCGAACTTATGGGCTTTCGGCCTCCGCGTTGGCTTAGTTTTGGGATCGCTCGCCGGTTTCGGTGGATCGGCCGCACAGGCGGCTTCGCGCCTTTCGATTACGGGCGCTGGGGCGACGTTTCCCTATCCGCTCTACCTGAAATGGATGAGCGAGTTTCAGAAGAAAAACACGGCAGTTGAGCTCAACTATCAGTCGATCGGTAGTGGCGGGGGTATTCGCCAGCTTCTCAAGAAAACGGTCGATTACGGTGCAAGCGATGCCCCGATGAAAGACGACCAACTCAAAGAAGCGAAGTTGCAGATCTTCCATTTTCCGACCGTGATGGGCGCGGTTGCGCTGACCTACAATATCCCGGGCGTTACTCAGTCTTTGAAAATTACGCCCGAGATTGTCGCAGACCTTTTCTTCGGCAAGATCTATTACTGGGACGACGCGAAGATTCAGACTTTAAACCCAGAAGTGAAACTGCCACACGTTCCGACCCTCGTCGTTTACCGTGCGGACGGAAGCGGCACGACCGCCGTATTTACGGAATACCTTTCCCGCGTGAGCCCAACTTGGAAAGAAAAAATCGGCGCTGGCACGAGCGTTAAGTGGCCGGTCGGTATTGGCGGCAAAGGCAACGAGGGCGTCACCGGTTTCATCAAGAATTTCCCGGGTGCTCTTGGTTACGTGGAGCTTCTTTATGCTGAGAAAAACCACCTGCCCGTCGCGCAGATGAAAAATCGCGAGGGAAATTTCATCAAGCCGAGCTCTGACTCTGTCACGGCGGCAGCGGCAGCCTATCTCAAAGACATTCCGGCCGATTTCCGTTTTTCTCTGACCAATGCTCCCGGAAAAGAATCTTATCCGATCGCCTCGTTTACCTACCTGTTGATCTATAAGAAAAATCCAGCCGCTATCTCGACAACTTTGAAAGAGTATTTAAACTGGATTTACCTCGACGGACAGAAACTCGCGGCAGAGCTTTACTATGCGCCGCTACCGAAGGATCTCCTGGACCGTGTCCGGACGCAGATCAGTCAAGTGGAGTAAGGCGAATGAAAGCGATGACCGAAGTGAACTCCGTAGGTTCCGCACGCAAGAGCTTTGACCCGATTTTTGAGCGTGGTTTGAAATTCGTCGCGATTCTCGTGATGAGCCTTCTGATTCTGATCATCTTCTTCCTCTATCAATTGGCCGCTCCCGCGATCCATGAATATGGATGGGGTTTTATGTTCAAGTCGGACTGGAACCCGGCCAAGTTGATTTTCGGAGCTTATCCTTTTATTCATGGAACACTGATCACGTCGCTTTTTGCGCTCGCACTCTCGGTTCCGGTCTCGATTGGAACGGCGCTTTTCCTGACAGAAATCGCCTCTCGCCAAGTGGCCGCTGTGATTGGTTTCTTAGTGGAACTTCTCGCCGCGATTCCGAGCGTTGTATACGGACTCTGGGGTCTCACGGTTCTTGCGCCACGAGTGCGGGTGACGGTCCAACCTTGGTTGTCAGAACATTTGAGTTTCATTCCTGGATTTTCCGGGATGCCTTACGGAGTGGGTGTTTTCTCGGCTTCGATCGTGCTTGCGATCATGATCACGCCGACGATCACCTCGATTGCTCGTGAGGTTTTCCGAGCCGTTCCCCATGCTCAGCGCGAGGCGGCGCTGGCGATTGGAGCTACGCACTCGGAGATGATTTGGCTCTCAGTCGTTCGGGTCTCCTGGAGCGGCGTATTCGGAGCCGTGGTTCTGGGGCTAGGGCGCGCGCTTGGTGAGACGATGGCAGTTACGATGCTCATTGGTAATCGCAACGAGGTTGCGAACTCGCTCTTTAGTCCGGCTCAAACGATGGCTAGTCTCATTGCAAACGAATATCCAGAAGCAACCAATCCGCTCCATATCGGTGCGCTTGCGTATATCGGCCTCATTCTTTTTGGTATCTCGTTCATCGTTCAAGGCCTCGCTCGCCGGATCGTGAACCGAGTGGCCAATCCATCGGGAGGTGGCGCGTGAATCCTGCCGATTTCCAGATTTCGATCGCACGTCGGTTGAAAAACCGCTTCGTGATTTTGCTTTTGATCGCGCTTGCCTGCGTCGCGCTCATTCCGCTCATCCATGTCCTCCACTATGTCTATGCCCAAGGGCTACCGCATTGGAATTTGAATTTTTTCACCGAACTACCCAAGCCAGTCGGTGAGTCCGGTGGTGGACTCGGGAACGCAGTAGTCGGTTCGTTTTTCTTGGTCCTCGTTGCCGCGATCGTCGGCGTGCCGGTGGGGATCTTAGTTGGAATTTTTCTCTCCGAGTATAGCCGATCGGCGCTTGCCGGTTGGGTGAGAACATCGATCGAACTTCTGAGTGGTGTGCCTTCGATCGTGCTCGGGATTTTTGCTTATTCCGCAATCGTCGTGCCGATCGGGCACTTTTCGATGTTGGCGGGTAGTTTTGCCCTCGCGGTCATTTTGCTTCCAGTCGTCGCTAAAACGACCGAAGAAGTTTTAAAACTCATTCCTTCGCATATCCGCGAAGCAGGCCTTGCGCTCGGGATCCCGCGCTGGAAGGTCACGCTCCGGATCGTGCTCATTGCCGCCCGCTCGGGGATCACAACGGGTGTCGCTCTAGCGCTTGCTCGTGTGGCAGGGGAGACGGCGCCTCTGTTGTTTACGGCGCTGAGTTCCCAACATTGGCCGCGTTCGCTTTTGGAGCCCGCGGCATCGCTACCTGTGCAAATCTATTCGTTCGCACTTGCGCCATTTGAGGAATGGAATCACCTCGCCTGGGCAGCCGCGAGCGTGCTGGTCAGTTTAACTTTGGTCACCAATCTCATCATGAAATGGGCGACCCGTTCCCGTGGAGAAAGCCGATGAAACCCATCGTTGAAGCAAAAAATCTCAATGCGTACTTTGAGAATTTTCATGCAGTGAAAAACGTATCGCTCGCAGTACCGGAAAAAAGCCTGGTCGCTTTGATCGGTCCGTCTGGCTGTGGCAAATCGACGTTCCTCCGTTGTTTGAATCGTATGCATGAGGAAATTCCCAAAGCGCGCGTCGAGGGCGAGGTCCTCCTGGGTGGTTCTTCGATCTATGATCGTAAACTTGATCCGGTGGCGGTTCGCCGGAGTATCGGCATGGTGTTTCAGAAGCCGAACCCATTTCCTGGGATGAGTATTTTTGAAAACGTCGTGGTGGGCCTGAAATTGACGGGTTCCCGCGACCGCATGGACCAAGTAGCCGAAGAGGCGCTCAAGGGCGCGGCACTCTGGGAAGAAGTCAAAGACAAGCTTAAGAAACCCGGCACATCGCTTTCGGGTGGCCAACAACAACGTCTTTGTATTGCTCGCGCCTTGGCAATGAAGCCTCCCGTACTTCTGATGGACGAGCCGACCTCTGCCCTGGACCCGATTTCCACTGCCAAGGTTGAAGAGCTCATGATCAGCCTCAAGAAGTCGGTGACTCTGATTGTCGTGACTCACAATATGCAGCAGGCGGCCCGGGTTTCTGATCGAACCGCGTTCTTCCTCATGGGGGAACTCGTGGAATATGATGAGTCGAGCACGCTATTTACGGTTCCAAAAGACGCCAAAACTGAGCAATACATCACTGGGCGTTTCGGTTGACGGAATGCGGGATTCCCGTCACTCTTAGGTGAGAGAAGGGTAGTTGAGAGTATGGATCGTTCTATCGACCAAGGTATTGTTAAGCTTCGCGAGAAACTCCTTTTGATGGGAGGATACGTCGAAAAAGCGATCGAAGAAGCCATTCAGGCCCTTCTGGAGAACCAACCCACTCGTTTCGAGAAGGTTCATGCTTATGAATCCAAGATCAACGTCCTTCACAAAGAAGTCGACGAAGACTGCCTCAAATTCCTTGCGATCCAGAGCCCGCTAGCCGCCGACCTTCGTTTCATTTTGGCCGTGATCAAGATTAACACGGATTTGGAGCGCATGGGCGATCAGGCGGTCAATATCGCGCTCAACGGCAAAGAATACCTCGGGCATCCGCCACTCAAGCCTTTGATTGATATTCCTCGTATGGCTGAGCAAACCCAGTTCATGGTCAAAGAAGCGCTCGATTCGTTCGTTCAGCGTGATTTGGCGCTCGCGACCGACGTGCTCGATCGCGATGATGCAGTGGATGCGATGAAGAGCCAGATTTTCCGAGAGCTTCTGACCTATATGATGGGCGATCCGAAGAAGATCGAGCAGAGCTTGAACTTGATCCTGATCTCGAGGAACCTCGAGCGCATCGCAGATCACGCGACGAACATCGCCGAAGACGTCATTTTCGTTGTTTCCGGCAAAGACGTTCGCCACGGCGCGCGGCTTTAAGTCCCCGGGCTTCCGGCCCATGACTTTCCAGTGATAACTTGACGCTCCTGTGTCTTTTACCTAAGCTGAAATAAGCCGGCTTCAAGGAAGAAGACAACGCATGAATCCTTTGCACCCCATTGATTGGAGTTATCTCCAATTATTTCAATATTTCGCCCCAAAGGTCCTTCTGACTGTCATTTGCGGCGGGCTGATTGGGCTCGAGCGAGAACTCAAGAGCAAGCCCGCGGGCATCAAGACCAATATTTTGATTTGCATGGGAGCGGCTCTCTACACGGCCGTTTCCGTCCTGATTTCTACTTCGCTCGCAGATCGCGGACATTTCGGAGACCCGGCGCGGATTTCCGCGCAGATCGTCTCTGGTATCGGTTTCTTGGGTGGTGGCGCGATCGTTCAAGCGCGCGGGACGATTCACGGGCTTACAACGGCTGCGACCATCTGGTGCGTGGCTGCGCTCGGGATTTTGATTGGTCTAGGTTACCACGATGTTGCGGTAGCGCTGTCGATCATGACGATCTTGATCCTAGTCGGCGTCAGTTATTTCGAAGACCGTGTTCTTGGGCGTTCGCTCTCATTTCAAATGGAGATCGTGCTTCAGGATGAATCCGGAGCGGCCCGTAAGGAAATCCACCGGCTACTGGGCCAAAACGATCTCGTCCTAGAGAGTTTCGATCTATCAAGTCGAGGGACCGAGCAGACCGTTCATATGAAATATACGGGACATCGGACTGACCAGAGAAAATTCAGCTTATCGCTGTGGAGTACACCCGGTGTCCGAGAAATCCGAAATCTTTGATCGTGCGAGCGAGGGCTCGACCAAACTCTTCAGAATCAGCGCGACTCACGTTGCCGAGCGTCTCAAGATGCGGGAAATCCGCGAGCGGCTGACGGAGTTTCCGATCGACGAGTTCACGAACTACAATCTCACGATCCGCTTGGGTGAGTTTTCGTTCGCTTTCATTTATAACTACGGAACCGTCGTTTTCTTCAACGTACCCACCGTGCTTCAGGATTCCATTCTGAAGCTCCTCCGTTCAACCAAGGAGGCGGCTGGTATCGGCGATACCTCCGAGGCATTCCTGATGGAAGAGGTTCCGGGGTTGGCGGGGCCTGCGAACCAAGTTCGGTTTGACCGGGTACTTTGTACGAAAATCACCTTTGCCAAGATCAAACTCGTCTCAATGCTGGTCGCTGAGAGTTCTGCGCTCGACTACTACGATATCTTGATTGAGAACTTGCTGGAGCGCGCGACCCAGATCACGAAGCGTTTGGAGCTCGAAGGTAAATTCATCGATAGCAAAGAGGACTTGCTGAAGTTCGTCGGTCTCTGCTTAAGCTCCAAGCAAGAGATCATTGCGAACCTGTACATCGTCGATACCCCCGAAGAGACTTGGGAAGACAGTGAGCTTGACCGGATCTACCACGACCTTAAAGTGATGCTCGAAGTAGATACCCGTTACCGGGCGGTGGAGTACAAGAGCAAGATCATCCAAGAGAGCGTCGAAGTGATCACGGACCTGCTTAAGAGTAAGCGTGAGACGACCCTCGAAATGACGATCATCGTCCTCATTGCGTTTGAAATCGTCATGAATTTGATACACGCCATACGGGCAGGGGGATGAGTTGAGGGTTTCAACAACCACCCTTGACCTCGCTCCTAAGCTCCCGTTATCCTAAGAGTATGACCAAAGCCGATCTCATCAATATCATCTCCCAAAAAGCCAACCTCCAGCACCGTCAGGCCGAAGTCGTGGTCAACCTGGTGTTTGATATGATGTGCGATGCCTTGAAAAAAGACGAGCGGATCGAAATTCGCGGATTCGGATCTTTTGTGAATCGGAGCTACGAATCCTATCAAGGTCGCAACCCGAAAACCGGTCAGGTGGTTCAGGTGCCACCCAAGCGCGTGCCATTCTTCAAGGTGGGCAAAGAGCTCAAAGAAATGGTCGACTTCGAGAAAAAGTAAGGCTCGTTTTTGCTGAGTACTTCAGAAATTTTATCGGGTGCCGATCGACTCGGCACCCGTTTTCATTTGATTCGGCCAGTGTTTTAAAATCTACAGACCGCTCGAATACGTTTGATAGCCCACCCAGCAAGCCAGAATCCCAAATAGGATCTTGAAATAGGCCCAATGGACGATTCGAGTTGGGGGTTTCGGTCCGCACAAAAAAGACGAGATAAAAAGCGTGATCGCAAACGATCCACCGAGCGAAATCGCCGCCGGAATCAGCCCGATATAGTGATAGGCGTCTGAAAGCCTTTCGCCTTCGATCATGAGTTGGAGGATGAGGAGTGGGATGGAACTCAGTAGCAAGAACTTGAAAAGCGCGTCCATGCGAAATCCGCGTGCGCGACCGATCCAAGCCGTGGCCGTGAGTCGATCGAGCCCCGGTAGGATGGCGAGAGCGGAAAAACAGCCGATTAAGATGGATTCTCCAGCGTTCCAAGCCGCGTATCCTTTTTGAGGGACAGCTCGCTTTTCTCCCCAAAGGAGCAGGAGACCGGAGAGTAAGTACGGAATTCCGGACCAAACGAGGCCATTCTCGATCCATGCCCGACACCAGTCCTGTTTCGAAACCGCAAAACTGATCAAAAAAGGAATCCAGGAGATGAGGTAGAGCCAGGGGAGTCGCTCGTCGATGGAGGTCGGTCGCTTGCGCTCAACAATGAGTCTTAAGATCGCGACCGTTTGGCTGAGGATGTCATGTCTGAAGTAAACGATGAGCGCGAGAATGACTCCAAAGAGCGAAAGCGTGTGAATGCTGATGGACGGTTCATCGAGGACATTCAGGTGTTCCAGTACGTAGTTTCCTACGGAGCGGGAAAACGGGAGAACGTGACTGAGCGTTTCGATGATGCTGGCAAGGAGGACTTGTAATGGACTAGGCATAAGATTTTATACCAGCGTAAGAAAGCTCCAAGCTTTTGTCGAGTGAACAGTCTTTGCTATCGGATCTAATTTGCTTGTGTGAAAATCAAAGGAGTCCAAAGGAGGCATTGTTCCCTATGTCTAAAAGTCCGTTTCTGCTTGTCTTGCTGGCCCTGATGGCCGGTGTATCTTCCTGTAAAACCGCTAAAAAAGTGCTCGTTAAAAAAGATTCCTGCCAGTCCGTCTTTGACGGAGCGCTCCTCGAGTGCGAAGCGGTCGAGAAATAGAGAGTCGTGATGTCGAGCCCGAGTTCCGAGCGTCGTTGGGAAGTCCATAAATTCGGCGGCACGAGCGTTTTGAACGCCGATCGCTATCGTGGCGTTTCGCGCATTCTCGATGCGCAATCCGCTCAAAACACGAACCCACGTCTGGCGGTCGTTTTATCCGCGATGAAAGGCGTGACCGACGATTTGATCGCATTGGTTCACCTAGCGCAAATGCGAGACGAAGGTTATCGACAAAAACTATCCTTGCTTCGCACTCGCCACGACGACGCGGTTCGAGAGCTAGGGATTTCGGGTGTAGTAGCGACGCTCGATCAACAGTTTCAGAGCCTGGACGAAGTATTACGCGGGATCTGGCATGCCGGGAGCGCGGCCGAGCGGATCGTGGAGTGGGTTTCTGGTCACGGTGAGGTGTGGTCGGCACTGTTGTTTGCCGAGTTCTTAAAGAAGTCCGGCCGACCCGCCCATTTCGTGGACGCACGCGAGATTTTGGTCGTCGACCCTGGTGAAAAAAACGTCGTTGTAGACTGGAAAAAATCCCAAGAAAAAATGGATCGTTTCCTGGCAGGCGTACCAAACGATGCGTGCCTGGTCATCACGGGATTCGTTGCATCAACGGCGGACGGCGTGGCGACCACTCTGAAACGCAACGGTTCCGACTTTTCGGCATCGATATTTGGAGACCTCCTGAGCGCGCGCGAAATCGTGATTTGGACGGACGTCGACGGCGTGTTGTCGGCTGATCCACGGTTGGTGCCAGATGCTGTGGTCCTCGATGAGATGACATATGATGAAGTGAGCGAGCTTGCACACTTCGGCGCCAAGGTCGTCCATCCAGCGACGATGGAGCCGGCCGTACGCAAGAATATCCCGGTTTGGATTCGAAATACCTTTAACCCGACGTTTCCCGGAACTCAGATTCACTCAGGCGCGAAATCTCAGTCGCTCGTCAAAGGCTTCTCGGCGATCGAAAAAATCGCGCTTGTCAACATCGAGGGGAGTGGCCTGGTGGGTGTCTCCGGTATCGCCGAGCGTCTGTTCAGTGCGCTGGCAGCTCGGGGAATATCCGTCGTTTTGATTTCTCAAGCGAGTTCGGAGCGCTCGATTTGTTTCGCCGTATCTGAAAAAGATGCGCCGCTCGCGCAAGCGGCGATCGAAAAAGCATTCTATGCCGAGATTCATCAAGGCGCTCTCGATCGAATCGATGTGGTCGTCGGAAAATGTATTTTGGCGGCCGTGGGCGACAACATGGTCGCGCATCCCGGTGTGGCCGGCCAGTTCTTCTCGGCACTTGGGCGCGCGGGCGTGAACATCGATGCGATTGCGCAAGGCTCATCTGAGAGGAATATCTCGGCGGTGATCTCCTCGAAAGATGCGAGCCGCGCACTTCGGGCCGTGCACTCGGCATTTTATTTGTCGAAACACACCATCGGCATTGGCGTGATCGGCGCTGGCCTCATTGGCAAAGAGTTTCTCAAGCAACTGGAGAGCGAACTGGGCTCGCTGAAGGAGCGGTTCGGAATCGATGTTCGCGTACGCGCGATCATGAATTCCCAGATGATGCTCCTGGATGGTCGCGATGAGCGCGGGTTGACGCCGGGTCAATGGGACAGTTTTGCAAAAGATCCCGCGGCTCAGGCAGCGAATCGAGAGGTGTTTATTCGTCACCTCCAGTCCGGGCATTTGCCGCACACGGTGGTGATTGATGCGACGGCGAGCGACGCGTTTATATCGCTCTATCCGGAGTGGCTGCAAAACGGCCTTCATATCATTACGCCGAATAAAAAAGCGAATACCCAGTCGCTGCGTATTTATGAATCGATCCGCCAGGCCGAGAAGATCGGGCAGAAACGATTCTTTTACTCGACGAACGTCGGTGCGGGATTGCCGCTTCTTCAGACCCTTCGCGAGTTGGTGCAGACCGGAGACCGGATCATTCGAGTCGAAGGTGTCTTGAGCGGCACGCTTTCGTATATTTTTAATTCGTTCGACGGCAAAAAACCTTTTTCTGAAATCGTTCGGGAGGCGCGGAGCCTGGGGTATACGGAGCCGGATCCACGCGACGACCTATCTGGAACGGACGTTGCTCGTAAGCTCGTTATCCTCGCTCGTGAGGCGGGGGGGCGAATTGAGCTTACCGATGTTCCAGTAGAGAGCTTGATTCCAGCCTCATTGCAAAAAATTTCTGTTGACGACTACTTGTCTAGGCTTCCCGAAGGTGACGCCACCATGGAGGCCAAACGTTCGGAGGCCGCGAACCGAGGTGAGGTGCTTCGATACGTTGGTGTGATCGACGAAACCGGACGCGCGTCGGTCGAGCTGAAATCCTTCCCCAAGACGCACGCATTCGCGAGCTTAAGCGGAGCGGACAACATCGTTTCGTTTCAAACGACTCGTTATCGCAAACGCCCTCTGGTGATCCAAGGACCGGGCGCTGGGCCTGAGGTGACCGCTGCCGGCGTATTTGCGGACCTCTTGCGGCTAGCTTCGCATCTCGGGGCAACTCGATGAGTGGTGGTCGTGCTCAAGCAACCGCGTTTGCTCCCGCCACGGTGGCCAATGTCGCAGTCGGTTTCGATATCCTGGGTTTTGCGATCGACGGGGTAGGGGATCGGGTGACGGTCAAGAAAATCCCCGAAAAAACCGTTCGAATCACGCGAATCACTGGTGTGCCCGGTGCGAACGAGATTCCCTGCGATGCGATCACCAATACAGGCGGTGTACCGCTTTTAAACATGATCGAGCGGTGCCAGCTCGGTTTTGGTTTTGAGGTCACCATCGAAAAAGGCATCACTCTAGGCTCCGGTATGGGCGGATCTGCGGCATCGGCAGTGGGCGCCGTCGTCGCGGCGAACGCTCTCTTGGATCAACCGCTCTCTCGGGAGATCCTTCTTGATCTCGCTCTTGATGGCGAAGCGCTCGCGAGTGGAGCTCGTCACGCCGATAATATTGCCCCTTGCCTGTACGGCGGGATGACGCTCTCAGAAGTGAGTCCTGTCGCATCGGTCATTGAGCTGCCCTTTCCCCGAGATCTTCGGGTAGTAGTCGTGAATCCGGGCTCGAGACTCGATACCAAGCAGGCGCGTGGAGTGCTCAAACGCGAGATCGAACTCAAAACACACATCGCTCAATCGCGAAGGCTCGCGATGTTCATCGCTGGACTTTGTGAATCCAATTATGAGTGGATCAAACGCGGATGCGAAGACGTCGTGATTGAGCCTCAGCGTGCGCACCTGATTCCGGGTTTTGCAGCCGTAAAAAAATCTGCGCTAGGTGCGGGTGCACTCGGTTGTTCGATTTCCGGCGCGGGACCCAGTGTTTTTGCGCTAGTTCAGGGTGCAAAAACAGCAGACACGATCAGAGACGCGATGATTCGCGCTTTCGCCGAATCCGGGAGCATTTCTGCTCAAGGCTGGGTTTCCGAGATCTCTTCCCGAGGAGCGATCGTCCTATGAGGTGGGTCAGTACACGCGATTCCTCTCGTTCTTTGTCGATCCGTGAAGCATTAAAATCGGGAATTGCTCCCGATGGCGGGCTCTTTGTTCCAGATCGCTTCCCTAGTCTTTCATTGCGAGACTTCGATAGCGTATCCGAACTGCCAGATGTTGCCTCTGTTCTGCTCACACCTTTTTTCGTAGGCGACCCTGATCTTTCGCGTGAGCTTCCGCAAATCTGCAAGAATGCTTTGAACTTCCCAATACCGCTTCGTCCAGTGCCGGGACGCGATCGAGATTTTATCTTGGAGCTTTACCATGGTCCGACCTCCGCGTTCAAAGACGTGGGCGCTCGTTTCCTGGCAGCTTGTATGGAAACACTCATTCGCGTGGAAAAGCGCACTTCGCCGCTTTCCGTGATCGTTGCGACCTCGGGAGATACGGGGGGAGCCGTGGCGGGAGCTTTTTACGGTCGATCCGGCATTGATGTGAAAATTCTTTTCCCCAAAGGGCGCATTTCCCCCCGCCAAGAGAAACAGCTCTGCGCCTGGGGGGGGAATGTGCAGGCATTCGCCGTTGAAGGTGCGTTTGATGATTGCCAACGGATCGTGAAACAGGCGCTACTCGCGCGGCCGTGGCTTAGTGCGAACAGTATCAACCTGGGGCGAATTCTCCCGCAAATGATTTACTACGCGTGGGCTGGGCTTGCGCGTTTTCGAGAAACCGGAACGGCGCCGAATTTCATCATTCCAAGCGGTAATCTAGGGAATTCAGTTGCCGCGCTTTGGGCCAAGAAGTTGGGTCTGCCGATTGGCGTTGTTCATCTCGCACACAATGCAAATCATGCGGTTGTGGACTTTCTGCGCACGGGTGTTTTTCGCCCCGAAACGACGATTCCCACACTTGCAAATGCAATGGACGTTGGAGCCCCAAGCAATATCGAGCGAATGCAATCGCTCTATCCGTCGATCGATGATTTGCGCCGGGACGTACACGCAACGTGCGCCTCCGACGCAGAGATCGAGTCTATCATACGGACGAGTGAGCGCGAGTGGGGGCAGGTGCTCTGTCCTCATACGGCGACGGCCGCGTATGCAAGAAGGCTAATCCCGGAAGATCAGCGCGAGTGGATTTTAGTTGCCACGGCAAGTCCGGCAAAATTTGAGACGATTGTAGAGCCGCTCGTGGGGCATGAGATCGAGCTCCCCGAAGCACTGAAGCATCTCCTGAATCAGCCTTCGCAGTCGCAGACGATTGCACCGCAGCTATCGGCTCTTTTTAGCGCGCTGGGAGAATAAGAACCTACGTCGTTTTTATGAGTCGAGTCTCGGATAGTGTTTTTCAATCCAGGCCTCAAAATCCCCTGACATTTGGGCAAAAGACTCTTTCGTCTCCGCAATCGTTTCTTTGCCGTGAATGACCCGGACACGGCAGTCGAGGTTGACGTCATCGAGCGTACCTTTTTCGGGGCGCGACGAGAGCGACGCAATCAATGCTTGTGCATTTTCCCAAGCCTCATCGACGTTCAGGTTGCAAACATTCGCCAACGCTTGGCCGGATATGGTTTCTCCAGTCAGGCGTTTAACCGTTTCGTTGTGCGTGATTCGGTTGCCGATCGACCAGTAGGCGTCGGCCAAGTCCTGCCCGATGCGAGGTTCGTCCGTAAGTGCTCCGTACTTCTTTTTGAAATGCGCGCGAGTCTGATAGACCGCCATGTTGGCTAATAGATAGCCCTGGTATGAGCCGGCTGCTGATTCAGACAATAGATGCGGGACGACGAGCACTGGACGTGCTACGCTATTTAGTCCAAAAATTTCTTTTTCGCACTTACGGGCAAGTCGCGTGATGTTCTCTGGAGTGAGTTCAGCATCTTTCATCTCATAGAGATGGCGTTCAAAAATCGCCACCAAGAGGATGCCGCGCTCGCGGTAAGCTTTGAGTGGTTGACCGACTTCGATCATTTTCTTGATCAATGTATCAGGAATCTCGCGATTCTGGCGATCGCGAGCGTAACGTTTCATCCAATCTGCGTCTCCGAGTAGGGAGTCGCAGAACATGGACTGCGTTTCGGCGTAGGCCATGGAAGTGGGCGGGAATTCCTGCGAGAAACAAGGCGAGTTTTGCGTGACGTTCGAGAAGTGAGCGGCGTGTCCGCCTTCGTGAAAAAGAGTGACGAGTCCATTTCGACCGTTACCCACCTGGTTCGGCGTCGCATTCGAGGTGAAATTGATGCGTGCTGGATTCCAGCGGTCGCCGTCAAAGAAACTAGGAACCGGTCCGTGCATGAATCCGTTTTCGTATTTTCCTTTTCGGTCCAAGAGGTCGAGGGTGAGTTCGGCGCCGCGGAATCGAATGCCTAAACGATGAAACGTTAGTCCCCATCGCGCCATGGATTTAGAGAACGGGAAAAAAGGATCGAGTTCAGCGCTGAGTTCTCCGGTGAGCGAGAACAAAAGTTGATGAGCGTCGAGGATTCCGGCTCCTTTTTCATTTGCGAGTTTCTCAAATAAGTCAAACATACGCGCGCGGGTCGCTTTTTCAAAAGGTTCGAAGATTTGATCGAGTTCTTCGATCGTTAGCCCCTCGTTCTTCATCAATTTATAAGCGTAGTAATTGGGATAGCCTTGGGCTTGCGCAAAACGATTCCGGGTCTTGATTTGATCAATGAAACCGTTCTTGAGCACCCACTGCTCTAACTTCATCAAGGCTTCGTGAGCCGTGCGACGGGATTCCGCGTCCGGATTAGTCGTTACGGTGACGGATAGGGTATTGGTCGAGGCCTTGTGGGTTTTTCCAGACGAGTCTTGGTAGGTGTATTCGAGGGCCGCGCGTGCACCCCGGATCTTGGATTCCAGTTCAATCAGTTCGCCCTGGATCTTTTGTGCCACCGGGCTTTCGATGGTGTTGGACTCGAAAAACTTGACCCAACCTTCGAGAGCGATTTTATCCTTCTCGGACTGGGCATTTACCAAAGCCGCTCGCGCCTGCGCGAGGTTCTCCGGACTAGACGCAAAATTCTTCAACTTGAGTTCGGCAGCATTCAGCTCGTCCGCACGATTTTCGATCCCCATATAGGTGGTCCAGTAGAGATCTTCTTTGGGGATGTGGAGGGCAAGATAGGCTTGGTCGAAATCACGCGCGTTGGTCATCATGTCATTAGTTTAGAGCAGATCCCGATCGCGTGTCGATCCGGATACCGTTTATTTTAGCTGAATTCCGGCCTCGAGCCAGGCTTTGAGGCGGCAAAGTGTATTCTCCCAGCCACAGGCATGGTCTAGCGCGGTTTGAATGTGTTCGAGTCGCATTTCCCAATGCGCTTCACGAATTTTTACGCGGGTTTCTGGTCCAACAGCTTCAAAAACCAGCGTGACGCGGGTCTCGCGCTCCTGCCCGGAGGCATTCCAGGTGAACTGGATCATCTCGTTGGGGAGGAGTCGCTCGACCCGTATTTCTTGACGGAACTGCCCGAAAACCCAGTAGCTTGATTTCCCTTCTTGGAAATCATTTTCGACTTGGTCACTGATCCATTGAGAGGCAAATCGCGCTACGGCAAAAGACTCGTAGACCCGCCCGATTTCAGCACGAATTCTCAAGGAAACGGGCAATTCGAAAATTTCGAGACTCGACATCGGACACTCCTAGGGGACGATCGGTGGATGATAGGTAAGCGTTTCGCCGAGCGCCCAAAGTAAAAACAGAACGACTGGCGCATGGACCACGAGCTGAGTGACCGTGTATCCGACGATGTCGCGAGCTTTGAGGCCGAGCACACCCACGAGGACGGTCATAAAAAATGGATTAATCAAATTCGGCAGAGCCTCTGCAGCGTTGTAAACCATGACTGTCCACCCCAAGTGATACTGAAGTTCATTCGCTGCTTGCATCAGGTAAGGGGCTTCGATGATCCACTTACCGCCACCAGAAGGGACGAAAAATCCCAGAATCGCGGAATAGACTCCCATGAGTGCCGCAAAAGTATCGCGTGTGGAGATTGAAACAAAAAAGTTTGAGAGATGGTGCGAAACGCTTTCGCCGTTTGCGTCCGTCGCATGAGTCAGGATGAACGCGATACTTCCATAGAGCGGAAACTGAATGAGAATTCCGGCGGTTGCCGGCACCGCTTCAGCGACGGATTGTAGAAAACGCTTTGGTCTCCACGTCAGGAGCATTCCGAGCATCAGAAATAGGAAATTGTAGGTGTTCAAGTTTGAGATGGCGAGAACGGTGTTCTTGCTCATGAACTCCCCGGCGAGCCAGATACCGCCGAGCAAGACGACAATGATGGTGGTGAGGGGCGAGTATTCGAGCCATTCGCCTGGCTGACGAGGCTTTTCAATTTTGTCGTCCCGCTCGGTTTGGATCGCGATGCCGAGGTCTTGCGCCGTGACGGCTCGTTCTCGCGTGGGTGCTGAATAGTAGGCGATTGCGACCGAGAGCACAGTGAGTACCGCAAGCATGAGTATGGACTGCCAAAGAAAAATCGTATCGGCAAAAGAAATCACCCCCGTGATCGGGAGTAAAGTTTTAGGAATGCTATCGACGTTCGCCTGGAGTTGCGCGGCCGAAGAACTTAGTCCAAGCGCCCAAGTCGCGCCAAGCCCTAGATACGCGGCGGCACCGGCTGCTCGGTAGTCGAGACGGAGATCGCGTCTGCGCGCGAGGGCTTGAACGTAGAGACCGCCGAATACGAGGCTCAATGCCCAATTAAATAGCGAAGCAAGAATAGTAAAAAAGGCAACGTATGCGACCGCGCTTCGTTCGCACTTCGGAATCTGAGCAAGGCGGGTGATGAGTCTACGGGCAGGAGGGGAACTCGCGACGACATGACCCGAAATCGCGACAATCGTCATTTGCATGGTGAATGGGATGAGGCTCCAGTAGCCTTCACCAAATGCATGAGCGATGGACCCGGGAGTGATTCCTGCGATCAAAGCGCCGAAAGTTACGGCAATCACCGCGAGCACGGCAAAAATATAGGAATCAGGGAACCAACGTTCTGCCCACGTGGTGACGATGAGCGCGAAACGCTCGAGTCGAGCGGAGTTTGTCATGAATTCATCGTACACGGCTGAGCTTACGAAACAAAAATCGAAAAGTAGATTCTTAGGTCCATTCGAAATACTCTTGATCCGAGGAGATCGCGCCGTGAGTTTCGAATATTGGTATGTATTTCCGTACGCGATTCTAGTTGCAACGCTTTGTAATGCGTCTGGGTTTTCAGGCGCCGTGCTCTTTCAGCCTTTTTTCTACTTCGTGCTGCAAACCCCGATTCCGCAATCGATCGCTACTGGAATCGCTACTGAGACAATTGGTATGACGAGTGGGACGATTCGTTACGCGCTTATGAGGAAACACGATTTCAAGAATTACCTCTATTTCTTGCCGTGGATTTTATTTGGAGTCGCGCTCGGTATCCTGCTCTTTTCTAAGCTCCCCGTCCTCGCTCTGCGGGCGCTCGTGGGAATCGTGATGATTCTCGTTGCGTTGACGCATTTGTGGAGTTTACGGGTCGCTCAGCAAAAAGGCCTGCCTTGGCGGACCAGTTATCTCGCGCCTCTCAGTATCATTGCCGGCATCTTCTCCGCGACTACGGGGACCGGAGTTGCAGAACTCGCGCAGCCGATGTCCGAACATGGGCGCAAGATGCCGAACAAAATGGCGAACGCGAATGCGATCATGCTCGAGGCGAGCGCCGATTGGGTGATTACCGCTGTTAATCTCAGCTTGGGAAATATCCGTTGGGATATCTTAGTGTTTTCCGCGAGTGGCGTATTGATTGGAGGACAATTGGGCGCACATATTTCCACGCACATACCGGACCGGATCCTGCGCACCGTTTTTTGTGTCTGTATCGCGCTGATCGGTTTGTTTTACCTTTGGACGTTTTTCACCAAGTAGGTACGGATCAGGTATAGGTGACTCTACTCTACAGAGTAGCTGAAAAGAATCTGGTAGTGCATGAGCACACCCTCGATTCGACCTTGGGGTGGATCAAAGCGAAGCTTCGAGATCTGATTCGTGAGGCAACTCTCGAGTGGTGCGGATCGAATCGGCGTGGAGCGGTAGACGGGAGCCTCGGTGACTTTGCCGTCTTGAGCGATCTTAAAATCGATTTCCAACTGGACACGGATCTCATCTCCTTTTTTCAAACGCGCAGGCCTGAGCATTTTGCCGCAATCGAGCAGGGTTTGTTTCTGTTCGTCGAGCGCCATCTGCACGTGCTCTTCGTAGCTTCGTGCGCCGTTTGAATAGGTGACGCAGCTAGAAGCAGCCAGAGTCAAAAGGACAAACGCGATAACCGGCGAACGACGTTTCATCGAGATCATGACAAGCACCCCTGCAAAATTGCGGATTAGATTGAGAGAGACGCGCGGTTCAATATAGGGGCTTTGGTTAGAGTGCAACTCCCAAGAGTGACTCTAAAAAAACAAAAAGCCTGCGACTTCGGTCGCGGGCTTTTTGTTTTAAAAATGGATGGAGGTGACGGTTGGAATCGAACCAACGAAAATGAGTTTTGCAAACTCACCCCTTAGCCATTCGGGCACGTCACCTCAATGGGCTAACTGAATACAAATCTATAGCCCGAGGCTCTGTCTTGTCAAACGCCTCGTCGTTCCGCACCCCAAAGTAATTTATGAAGTTGGAGTTGGAACCGTACTGGGAGCTGATCTTCGAGGATTTTCTCAGCCAAAACAGTCGGGTCAAACCCTTGGATCGATCCCGGGCTCTCTTTATGGTGGTTGGCGGGCGAAAAAAGGACCGAACAGCGGTCCGCGAGCCTGAACTCACGCAGTTGCGTGCGCGCCCACTCATAGTCTTCGGCGGACGTGATGACGAACTTCAACTCGTCAGAAGGTTTCAGAAACTCTAGGTTCTTGATCCAGGTGTCGCGGTTCATTTTGGAGCCCGGCGTTTTCACATCCATGATGATTCGGGCGAAGGTAGCGTAGTCGTTGATCGGCGCATGTCCGTGGGTTTCGATGCTGACGACGTAACCGTCATCGTGAAGGCGTTTTGCTAGTGCGAGCGTGTTTCGTTGCATCAGTGGCTCGCCACCGGTGAGAAGTACTTGCTTACACTTCCACTGTTGAATTAAGCTTATGGTCTCGTCGATCGAGCGTTTCTCGCCGCCTTTGAAAGAATAAGCGGAATCGCAATAACTACAGCGCAAATTGCATCCGGTCATGCGTATGAAAATGAACGGAAGTCCCGACGCGGACGTTTCACCTTGGAGAGAATAGAAGATTTCGCTGATAAGAAGTCCGTCGAATGCCATGAATGCGGTGGTTTTATCACACTCTGCGCATGTACAGAACGTCCGAGTAAAAAGAGTGAAGCCGGGCCACTCATCAATGAGCGCTCCCGGCTTCGGTGAGAAGAGGGGGTCTTTGGGGGACCCCCCTTTGTCTTTTTGCCAGCCAGCCGCCAGAGAGGCGAATGGGTTCTTTTGGCAACCCGACCTGCATGAATTTCGTTGGGGTGAATCGAAATCTTTAGCATCGTTGGCTTTGCGTCCCAGCATTTCTACCGGTTTGCCCTTTTCAAAAGGGGGTAGGGATACTACCCGCCCTCTTCGTCTGCGACCCTCCGTGGAATCTTAAGGAAACTTAACTACATATTATAACATTATGCGTTATTATCAATGGGTATTTTAGTTAATGATAACAATAAGTTAGCAAAAGGCTTTTTGGACGCATGGCCCCTTTTAGAAAAAGAAAACTTTTTTGAAAAAACATGTTGCCAAAAAACGCTCCAGGGGATTATTAACTGTTCACCGACGACAAACGGTTAACAAACAGAAGGCGACTTCGTTGCCTCTCTGTTTTGTGCGTTCTTTGAAAACTAGGATGAATATTTGTGAAGAGAGAGCGGGCGTAGGCATGCTGAATTCTTCTGGTCTGACTTGTCAGATTAGTAAAGAACAGTGATGTCGAAACACCGATCAAAT
>JAIXQO010000001.1 GCA_027485695.1 Pseudomonadota bacterium | reverse complement strand
GACCTCCACATCCGTAGTGTGGCGCTCTAATCCAACTGAGCTACGGATCCGCATCTTGACGAAGAGTCACTGTATTTACCTGCTCCGGGTCCGGATGACAACAGGTTTTAGACGCAAAAGTGAATTCCTGGGAGGGGAAACGCCTTTGGAATTAGTCTGCGATTCCGGCCAGTTAGAGTTTCTTACGAATGAACTGAGCTAACTGATGGAAACCCAGCACCTTGCCGTCACGGCAGAAATGATCCTCAGCCGCGAGCTTGGCGAGCCAATCTTGGAGCGAATGCAGGCGGGTGACCTCATTCTGATCCTTCGTCTCATCCAGGAACTGGTTCCAGCGCGCGCTCTTGCCTTTCTTCCAGCCGAGTTCGGCTGAGAAATGCGCAATTGGAGAGAATCCGCCTTCACTTTCGAGCGATTGGCCGAGGCTTGCGAGCAAGCGGTAAGCTGACTTGAGCCCCTCTTCTGGATTCAGGACGGCACGCCCCACGCCCACGCCGGCTGCTCCGCCGACCACGGGAGAGGCAATTTGAACGAGGAGTCCCCAGCCTTCGGTGCTCGTAGCTACAGAGGT
Source organism: Pseudomonadota bacterium (assembly GCA_027485695.1). Lineage (GTDB taxonomy): Bacteria > Bdellovibrionota > UBA1018 > UBA1018 > UBA1018 > JAIXQO01. The sequence continues at coordinate 842,758 of JAIXQO010000001.1, read as the reverse complement.
GGTCAGGCCCGGGACTTCGGGATCGTTTTTTTCTACGACCACGTCGGGGAGACCTTTGATCGCCTTGCCTGCATAGAACGTCGCAGCCGTAGCGGCGGCACCCGCGCCTAGGCCGATCACGACTTTGCCGACGGTGCGAAGCGGTTTCTGTGCTTGGAGTTTCTGATAGCGAGCCTGATACACGGGCTCACAATAAAAACTATTTGCCAGGGCCGAGGAGGCCGTCAGGGAGACCGCAATCAATGCCTGCAAGACTCGACGATAAATACTCGAACTCATATGGGCGGGAGCCTACCACCGCTGCCCCATTCAAGTTCGTGGAATTTTGGCTAAAACAGGCTGTGTTCTTAGTCTAAATTTCGCATTCGCGCTTGAGCTCGCTGAGGTACGACTTCATCAGTTCCACACGGCGGAGTCCCTCCGCGCGTCCGGCTGAGGTATTCAGTTTCTCGACCGTCTTAAACAGTTTCACGAAGAAATGATCGACCGTGTATTCGAGGTCATTCAGCGTACGCCCGCGCTCACCGAGTGGATCAGTAGGCGAGTAGATTTTGCGCCCGAGCATCCCCCCCACCGAAAACACACGCGCGATTCCGATCGCACCCAGTCCATCCAAGCGATCGGCGTCCTGAACGATTTTTGCTTCTAGGGTCGTCGGCGTGATGTCCGCACTGTAACTATGCGCCTCGATTGCGTGCTTGATCTCCGTTCGATGACTCGAATCGTATCCCAGTTCATCGAGCACCTGATCCGCGGCCTCAGCCGACAGCCGGCTCGCTTGCGAGCGGCGCGGATCATTTTTAGGCACATTCACCAGGTCATGAAACCATGCGGCAGGCAGGACAATTGACTCGTTTGCATTTTCCTGACGAGCGAGCTCCAGCGCTGTTTTCACCACGCGCTCGAAATGAGCCAGATCATGTGCGGGATCGGGAGGTCCGTGGAGTTCACCGGACATTTTTTCGCGAAAAACCTGGTTCCACTGCGCAAGAGTTCTCTCCACAATTTCGCTCCGTTCACCTATAGTTACCTCATGTTCGGCCTAAAACGTAGTTGGATCGCGCCTTGGGGTGCATTGACCTTGTTTTTACTCGCGGGTGCGCGTTGCGATGGATTGGATACCCAACCTGTCACCGAAACCACGACCGAGTGCGCGGCCAATCAGGCGCAGATCGCAGTGTTCGATGGCTTCTCGCAGATCCTTTGCGGCTGCAGTGAATCGAATGGCACCGCGACCCAATTCGTAAACCCACCCGCGACGATGACCTGCACGTTCAACAAGGGCACGACCGTCTTCATCCAATACCGCGCCGCTCGTCAACGCCATCAGATCGTCTCGACCGGAACCCCCACATTCCCATCGAGCTCGGTCTACAATCCGGAGGAGAAAGCGTCGACCGGAACGTTCGCGTTCCTGATCAGTGACGCCGGAAATTACAGTTTTCAGGACGCTTACAACAGTGCGGTTCGCGGCACGTTCGTCGCTCAGTAAGTAAAACTGTCTAAACCTTAGTCAAAATTTTCATATAAAACGAAGCCCATTTAGGCCGAATTTGCGAACATTTCGTAAAGATCAGCCTTTTTATTTTTTAATCTCAGTGTATATTGCGAGGCACCATCAAAAGTTCATTCCTGTTTTTCGAAAGGAACTGCTCATGACCCGCTTCTTGGCTCGCTCGTTCACGATCCTCGCTCTCAGCATGATTTCCTCGTCCGTATTCGCAGCCGGTGATATCGACTGCCGACTCTACGGTGCAACCGCCCAAATTTCCTACGCCCCTCAAGGACTGCGAATGTCCACGAGTGTGTCCGCCGCAAACATTCCGTCCGAATCCAGCTCTAAAAAATTCAATGTTCGTCTGATCAAAGCAACATCCGAACGCGAATGCATCGAAATCGCAAAGATTGTCGCAATGAAATCATTTCTCAAAACCAAGCCTAGTGTGGCCAGTGCATTCGTTTCTCGCGGAGTTAGCGTCACTAGCGTGACGATTTCATACATTGGTGCGGCCGCTAGTCAGGTCACATTCGACACCTCCGGCAACCAATATTGGCCGACCCCTTCGAAATCCCCGAGCACGGGATCGACCGGAGCCGTGTCCACGCAAGGTCGCTATTAGTTTTTGACGAGACCTTCGGGTCTTATGACTTCAATCAATCAGGGCACTTCAGTCTTTCGGGACGGAAGTGCCCTTTCTTATTCAGATTTCCCTGAACTTGTTGCGCTGCCCTGACGATAGGTTTTCATGTGGTTCGCACGCCTCAGACGACTCCCGCAAATCGTCTGGCTAGTCGCCCTCTCTCTGGGCGCCTCAGCCGTTCGTCCTGCGTTTGCGGAATCGACTGAATCATTCCAGGCCGACACGATCCCCGGACAACTCTATGTCCTCGGTGCGCCCTATGTCGGAGCGGACGGAAAAATCCAGTCCGGTGAGATCCAGGTATTCGTCCAGGAGTACACGCGCGACCAAGCTCAATCCGTCGTCGATGAGTTTCGCAAACATCCCAAATTCCAAATCGATCAGCTCGTCGTTTATGATCCCGACGATCTCGACCGCGGCCGCAAGATCAGTAGCGACGAGCCGCTACCGGACTCCAAAAACCCGATCGAGTACATCTTCCGCAAAGTCAGCGGAACCGACAGAAATCAGGCCAAGAGTTTTTTTCAGCAGATGCGCGAGGTCAACGTTCCTCCCGCTAAACGCGTACGAAAACTCATCACGATTCGAACGATTTTCGGTACGACGGTCTCTACGGTAGGCGTGCTCCTGCTGTTTGATACGAACATGCTCAACTGGGCGAATTTGCCGAATGCCGCGTACATGCACGCGGGAATCATGATGATGTGGCAAGCGCTCTATCGGACGACGTCGTCGTATTACGGCGAGGCCATCGGTAAATTTCTGAACTTCAAAAGCCTCTACCTCCCGCGCTCCGCCATCAATCGGCAACACACGCTCTCTCCGAGCCGCCTCCTAAAAAACTTCACCTACGAAACCATTCTGACGTCCATCACCATGCTCGTCATGACGAACGTCCCGAACGCCACGGTACTCCTCAACTGGGACGTCCTCATGAACTGGACGAACGATCTTCAGCACTGGAGCGTGGCTCCCATTGACTGGAAGTCAGCGAATCTCGCCGGAGATCTCCGTCGCATCGGTCTCGATACCTGGAACCTCATTCCTTTCGATGCCGTGAGCGTGAAAGGGGTTAAGAAACTGTTCGCCTACGGCGGATTTATGACCCTGGTCTCTTCGATCTATGGCACCTCGCTTGAGGGACTGAGTCAGGCTGGCCGAGATCTCAATGAGTTCGCTAACGGCGACCTGTTTCGGTACAAGCGATTCAAGAACTTGCTTGAAGAACTCCACGAGAAACACCCGCTCGCCGTCTCCCAAGAAACCCTCAATACTTATCAAAAAAGCCTCGATTGGTTAGCCTCCCGCCACGAGAGTCCGACCAGCCACCTAGAATGGGGTTGGCTGCGCTGGAAATTGCCGCGCGCCGTTTTCGGGCGAAGCAAGGAACTAATTGCCTACGAGAATCACGTCAAAACGCTCGATAAAATTCGAAATGAATCGATCGAGAACCACTACTCCCGATTGCGCCGCATCGGCTACTCGGTCGACGAGATCTATCCGACGCCGATCTACCTCTACGAGCGATTTGTACCGATATTAGAGGCGCTGATCGCCTCATTCAGTGACCAAACCTCCCCTGAGGTCGAGGTCTTGAAAAACAAACTCTCGGACCTGAATCAAAAACTCACTTGGCTGAACAAAAAACAGCAAATCGTGAATCTGGGTCTCGACGATCGCCGTCTATTCCGCACCATGCTTGCCGACCTGGAGCGCATGAGAAAAACGATCATTTCCGAGTATGAGCGGAAATTCGCGAAACTCGAAATCAACATCGAAGCCGTCGATTCTCCCGCGCTCTATCACCGTTACCGCGGAGCCGTGGACGAGTTGTCGAACGAAGAGTTAGCGAGAGCGATCGAGGAGGTCGAACTTAAGAAATCTCAAAACATCGCGACTAAGAACGAGGTGAATCTCCTGCCGGTCTCCTCCCAAGATTTCCGTCGCATGATGATGGCAGCCCCCCTGGATGAGTCCGTGGCTGCAAATCTCGTCAACGCCCGCGAGCAAATCGCGAATTTCGCTTACCACCGCATTCATGCGCGCGCTGGGTCCATTGCCCGCGACAAGGTCTCTATCTGGGTGTTTTTCGCGACGTCCATGATGGCGACTGCCGACATCTTAGGTGTCACGCCGGAGTTCAGAAAAATCATTTTCGAGAGCCGTTTTTTCAATCTGACCCAAGGGAACTTGTTCAACATTGGAACCTACCTGACGGCCGCCACCACGCTTCAGACCCTCAAGAATCCCGTCCTCAAAGTCGCCGGTCGCACCTGGAACAGCATTGGGGAGTTTTCCGACTCCATCAAGAAAACCTTCGAGCGCGTCCGATTCAAAAAGGCATCCGCCTGCCCCGAAACCGTCGTCAAAGAATCGTACGTCACGCTCGTAGACGCCCTTTTGTAGATTTTTTTAAAAAAAAGACGAATGGAAAAATTTTCCCGTCGAGTCGACCTACCCGCCGCCGATAAGCCATTTGTAGGCAAGGACAGCCGAAACATTCTAACCAAAACGCCAGGAGGCCCAACCATGAACACGAAAACCAACACCAATCAAGCGAACGCCAACAACACTTCCGAAGTCGAAGTGCTCTATCAAAAAATCGCCAATCGTTGGTACGCGTTTTCCATCGTGAATAACGAAGTGTTCTTGGGCAGCCTCACCGAGCAAGAAGTCTTAGAGGCCCGCGAAAAAGGCCTCGAAAAATATATCGAGCTCCCAGAGAGCCAAAGTTATGGCGAAATCGACGTCGCGTAAAGTTATCCCGGGAACTCAGAGTTCCCAACCAACCACACCGAAGACGCCTTCTGGGAAGACACTCTCTTCTCAGGAGGCGGCTGTCGTTAAAGCGCGGATCGAAGCGCTGACGAAAAAAATCCAAGCCCAGGTCGCCACCTCTCCCGACAAAGCTGCCAAGATCTTGTCAGACTGGCTCAATCAGAATAAGAACAAGAAATAGATTTTTTTTTGCGCGGCAGTCGTGACGCGCATGCGAAGTGATATTCTGGAATGAGTTGGGGATATCAGATGGTTTGGCTTCTTTTTCTTTTCAATTCTGCAATCGCCGCCGCTCCTACCGAAAATCCGTTTCGCGTGATGGACCGCGCCCCCGCCATTGACGGGCCCGCGACGAGCGCACCGGTCGGTGAGAACTCTGCTCTCTATCAATTCCTCGACGAAGTCGAAGCCGATACGCACGCTTACGAAAAAGACTACAACTCAAACGCGCACCCTAAGCCGGCCGAAGAAAACGTCGCCATCCAGGTCGGCGATTAAGCCGTTTCTGGCTCTAAACGAGCAAAAGGCCTGAACTGACGAATCAGTCCAGACCCTCTGCAAGTTGAGTTCACGGATGGCCGAAACAAAAACAATCAGACAAAAAATAAATTCACGTTGCCCGTATCGCGCTCGGAGACCGTCGCGTAGGCTTGCAGGAATTTCACGAATGCCATGTAGGCGGGATAGGTAGAAACCCGCGTATCCACGCTGCAACCGAACCGTGCGTATCGCTGCCCCTGAATGGAGACCGTGCGCTTGTTCTGGATCGTCACGTGGACGGGTAGAAAACTTTCTTGCGAGAAATAGAGGCGGATCGAGACTTCTTTGGTCCCCTCATCCCAAGGCGCCTTGGCGTCTACCGGGATCTGAAATGAGCAGCCCTCTTCGCTGAGGTCCACCATCTCGATCTGATGGAGGGAATTGTTGCCCGTTACCACGTACACGCCCAAAAAATGATTGATCAGGACGCGTTCCGTTTTACGACGTTTCTCTTCGAGCTTTTGCGCGCGGTATTCACTGAAATCGACCACGCGAGTACCGTTATTACTGTTATCTGTTTCTTTGGCCATGAGTCATCTCCTTCAACATGATCCGTATCGGCAAAGACACAGAGGAACCTGAGGAGATGATGTGGCGATGTTTTATTGACAGCGACCGCCGTCAGAGGCCGGACTAACCCTCGATCTGTACGACTTCGACGATGCGATCGATCATGTCGAGGATCGCAAGCAACCCGCGATGGGGCGCAAGACCCGTTCCCACGAACTCCGCACCTACCCGGCGTACGCCGTGGATATCTTCGATGCGCATGACTCGCACCCGAAGCGGGATCGAGAGCGCCTGGTTCAAATAGAAATTGAGCTCCAGCATCTCGGCTTTTTCTACCGGGAATGCGGAGAACGACTCCCCACCCACGTCATAGTCGAATCCAACGCCGCTCTCGCTGACGTCGACGACCTTGAGTTTCATCAGTCCTTTTTTAGGGACTACGACGAAAAAAGCGAATGCTTCGAGGATGGGTCTACGTTTCGCTTTTCTGCGTTCAAGCGCCATTGCTGTCGGTCTCCGTCGGTTGCTGCATCGGTGGCTCAGAGGGTGGAGGCGGTGGTGGTGGCGAAACCGCGGGTGCGGCGGCGTCGAGAACCGTTCGGTTCGGGATTCCGTTTGCATCGAGCGGAGATTGCTCCAAGCGGAGAAGAGCGCCTTTGAACTTGAGGAGCGACTCCTCGATCGAAGCTCGTAGCGACACGTCTTCCGCCATCACTTGGGTAAAAGGAACCTTGGCCGAGAACGGCTGATCTTGATTCTGATGAAGGTCATTCATCTTTTTGGCGATCGCTTGAATATCTCGGTAGAGGTTGAGGTGAATCCAGTCGAGCTCGTTGCCGGGCTGATTCATTTTCTGAAATCCGTTGTTCAACTGCACGGCCAACTGTTTCCAGATGGACGACGAACTCGCCCAAGCCTGCGCCTGTCTCGGCCCGAGCGTCTGAACTTTTAATCGATCGAACGTCGAATTCGTATTCGAGTACTGGCTGTCGATCAACTTGACCAACTCGCGAAGCTCCGAGAGTTCCTCGGTCGCTTTTTGCGCAAGCTTGTCGTGGAAATCCTTAAGTCGGGCCAGATAAGTCTGATCTCGGTCACCCCAGAAAATAGACTTCTCGACGACCAGACGACGATCTTTGGGGAGTCCTTCGGGAAGTTGGCGAGGAATCTTGGTCAAAGTCGCTAGCGACTGCTCGACTTCGGGCGGTTGCCCGGCCGGAGCCTCCATGATGAAAACTCGGTACTCGCCTCTCGGAATCACTTTGCCATCGGCATAACGAAGCGGTCCTGCGCGCATCAGGTGACTCTCGAGTTTGCCCTCGAGGCGTCCCGAAAATTCGAGCGTATTCAGAAGTGTGTGCGAAACGCCAATGGCGTAGAGTTCAAGCGCGGCACCTTCGGGCAGGTTGCCACTGACATAGAAGGTCGGGCTCAGCGGATCAGCCTTAGAAACCGCAAGTTCAATCTGAACTCCCTGTGATAGCGGAACTCGGGTCGCGGATTTCAAGCGCTCATAATCACCGACGTCGACATCACTCAACTGTGGAAACGGCGAGAATTTGGAGAGAACACCTTGGATGGAATCCCGGGTCGTCGGATGATGCCAGAGACCGGCACCCAGAGCGCCGAGTCCTAGAATCAAGAAAATCACTCGTAATTGATTGAGCGAAATCCATTCGCGTTTACGTTTTTGGGTACCGAATGAATAGTCCAGCTCTTGCGTGGGTTCGGCGATCAATCCGTCACTCTGCTGAGTGGAAATGTATTCCGGTCGAACAACGCGATATTCACGCGCATCCTCGATATTGAGAGGAACCGGCTCGGGTTTGCCTTTTTTCTGAAGTGGCTTGATCTGAACGACGACTTGCGACGGTTCTTCTCGCTGGCCGCCAGTATTCAAGGTAAACGCAGGCTCATTTGTTTGCGTAGGTACAGTAGGTTGCGGCTCAACCACTCGCGGTGCGGGAGTGGCGGCGGCAGGTGGCGCGACTTTGAAATCAGGCACATCTCCGATCGGCAACCAATCGGTCATATTCTGGTTCCAGACGAAACCATCGGCGGGATAATTACCCGTAGCAATGCCGTCCAAGATCTCCTTCACGGTAAAAGGACCCTCGTGATGATCTTGGATGTAGATAAACCACTTTTTGTCGGGGAGATTTGTTTCCATCATCTCTTTATGTCAGTCTAAGGGAAATGGTGAGTCGAATCAAATGGAGCTTGGTCTATCTTCCTGATGACCTTGGCGTTTTCCATGTCGGGGGCAAGACAGGAGCGCGCTTCGGCCCCGAAGCTTTTGATCGATTCTTACGCAAATTCCGTGGAAAATTTGACGTCCTAGAAACTCTGGCCCACCAAACGACCCTCACCGAAAAAAACGGCAAGATCCGAGATCACCTGGATCGCGCTGCCAGCCTGGTTACACAAGCATACCTGAAGACTCGACCCACCGTCGTCGTCGGCGGTGGACATGATTTTGGGTACTCGGTTCTCAAGGGCGTGACCCAGGCAGCTCCCGGCAAAAAGATCGGTTGCTTGAACCTCGATGCCCATTTTGATCTACGCAAACCTGCTCCTGAGATCACGAGCGGCTCTCCTTTTTACATCGCGATCGAAGAAGGCGTGCTCGATCCGGCACTATTTACCGAGTTCGGCATCCAAAGCCACTGCAATGCGGCCCCCCTTTGGGAGTACGCCGACTCCAAAGGCGTGCGCACGATCCCTTTTGACCAAGTACGAGACGAGGACCGAGTCGCGCGTTTCCGAAAAGAACTGAATGATCTGGCCGGCCGTTGCGACGAAATCGTCTTGAGCCTCGATCTCGACTGCGTCGCCCAGGCGTACGCTCCTGGTGTCTCTGCGCCACAAGCCGAAGGATTCACGTCCGACGAACTGATCCAGATGTGTGAAATCGCCGGACATGAGCCCAAAGTGACGGCGCTTGGGATTTTTGAACTCAATCCAATCTATGACATCGAGGACCGCACGGCTCGCTTAGCCGCGACCAGCGCGTTTCATTTCCTCGAAACCAAGAATCAATCGACCTGAAACGAAGGAGCCTGAATTTGATGGCCGGCAAAAAAACCATTCTCGCAATCGACGAAGGTACGACAGGCGCAACCGCATTTCTCATGGACGAGGAACTGAACCTCCTCGCCGAGAAGAGCATCGATTTTGAGCAGCATTTTCCTAAGCCCGGTTGGGTTGAGCACGATCTGGATGAAATCTGGAAGGCCGTCTCTACCGCGATCGAATCGATTTTTCAGCAGCACCCGGTCAAGAACCTCGTCGCAATCGGCATCACCAATCAGCGCGAAACCGTGGGTTTTTGGGAAAAAAACACCCTGAAACAACTCGGTCGAGCGATCGTCTGGCAAGACCGACGTACGGCGGCCATCTGCGATCAGCTCAAGACACAGAAACTTGAGCCCCTCATTCAATCGGAGACCGGTCTCTTACTCGACCCCTATTTTTCCGGCACTAAGATCAAATGGGCGATCGAAAACTGGGACGACGTCAAGCAAGCTCATCAAAACCACAACCTGCATGTGGGTACGATTGATACGTTCCTGATCGCGAAACTCACCGGCGGAAAATCTTTTGCCACTGATCAGAGTAACGCCTCTCGCACGCTTGCCATGAACCTGCGACGCGGGACCTGGGACTCGGACCTCTGTAAGTTGCTCGGTATTTCACGAGACATCCTGCCCGAGATCAAACCCTCGGCAGGAGAGTTCGGAAAAACGAGCGGCCTGTCATTCTTGCCAGATGGAATCCCAATCATGGGAGTACTCGGCGATCAACAGTCCGCGCTCCTCGGACAAGCTTGCATCGATGCGGGAACCGCTAAATGTACTTACGGAACGGGCGCGTTTCTGCTCATGAATACTGGGAGCGAACCGGTGTTCTCTCAACATCGACTCTTAACGAGCGTCGCCTGGAATCTCGGCGCGCATGGCACTCAGTACATGCTCGAAGGCAGCACGTTCGTCGCCGGAGCGGCCGTTCAATGGCTCCGCGATGGTATCGGATTCATCGAAGACTCCTCACAGATTGAGGCACTCGCCTCGCAGGTCAAGGATTCAAACGGCGTGGTTTTTGTTCCGGCTCTCACCGGACTCGGAGCACCACACTGGGACGCGGATGCAACGGGCATGTTCACGGGTCTCACTCGTGGCGTGAACCGATCGCACATGGCGCGAGCCGTGTTAGAGGGAATCGCATTTCAGGTGACGGACGTGCTTAAGGCGATGGAAAAAGACGTCGGCGCCCCCCTCAAAGCACTGCACGTGGATGGCGGCGCAGCGGCGAATAATCTTCTCATGCAAATTCAGGCGGATTTCCTGCAGACGACACTCAAGCGCCCGAAAATCTTGGAAACCACGAGCCTGGGCGCGGTTTTCGCGGCGGGACTGGGAATCGGGATTTGGTCGTCGCCCGAGGACATTCGCAAATCTTGGAAACTTGACCGCGAGTTCAAGCCGCATTCATCGACTGACGAGGCAGCCACTCACTACAAGCGTTGGAATCGCGCGATCAAACGCGTGATGCTGGAGTGAATGGATTTAGGCTGACGGGCCACTTTTCCGTTTGCGACGACTTGAAAATCCGATGATTCCTAGAATGACCCCGAAAAATCCGGAAAACACGGGCGCCATCCAAAACATCCACTCGCCGATAATTTCAGCATCAGTCGGATTCTGAGCGAGGTATCCCACCTCGACCTGGTCTCCGACTGAGTACCGAGCCGGATTGTTACCGGCGCGACTTCTCACTCGGTGCTCGACCTGAGCCTGATCGAGAAAACTAAAAACCGGGTAGTAAGTGACCTCAGTTTTGCGGTCTTTTCCGAGGCTTTCTTTTCGATCGATGTCGACAATCTGACCGGTCGTTCGCGTCGCGTTCTCGAGGAAATTCCATTTTTTCCAAAAACTAAAAACAGAGACGCCGATCAATACGAGGGCAAATACCCGGATCAATGTGATGAGAAATCGGGACCTATCCGCGGTTCGTGACATCCGTGACTCCTCGTTTTTTTCTTTGGGTTCCGATTCCAAACCACCCCATCATCCCGAGGATGAACCCAAATCCCCCGAAAAATATCACGCCCGCCCAATCTGTAAAATCCAGGATGAATGCCTGGGTCGGGTCTTGTGTGGGAACGACAATATCCACGACATCGCCGACCTGAAATTTTCCTTCGGGGTATCCGCGACGATTGGTGACTCGAATAGTCTCCTGATGGTCGCCTTGGAACTCAAACACCGCATAAAAAAGCGAGTTCCGACGGTAGTATTTTCGCTCGAGTAATTGAGAGACTGTCGCTTGAGTTTGGCGACCGATGTTTCTCTCCGCTCGAGTGGCAAAATAGAACGCGAGCGAAACCATCACCAAGAAGATCGACAGATACCGCGAAATTTTGCTCCAGATCGGAGAGGGTAGATTTTTAGAGATTCCTCTATTTTATGGGAGCCGATTCATCTAGGCGAGGATTTTCGCCAGCTCCGCGATACGCGATACGCGGTGAATCTTGGCCTCGATCCCGCGGAGAGATTTCGCTGGCGTTGAATCCGGAATCACCAGGTGCCGAAATCCGAGTTTCTGCGCTTCTTGAATACGAATCTCAATCTGAGTAGCCCGCCTCACTTCACCCGTGAGCGCGAGTTCGCCTAGAAAAACCCAGTCTCCAGGAATGGGCGTTTCTTCGATGCTCGACCAAATCGCAGCCGCTGCCGCTAGATCACACGCTGGTTCTGAGAGCCGCATTCCGCCCGACACATTGAAAAACAGATCGCGACTCAGGAGCGGTAGTCCCATATGCCGCTCCAAGATTGCGGACAGAATGGAGAGCTTGGACTGCTCCAATCCCGAGGCCGTTCTTCTGGGCATTGCAAGTCCGCTCGGAACGGTGAGTGCCTGAAGTTCAATCAACAAAGGACGCGTGCCTTCGAGCGAGGCTGCGACAGCTGTTCCGGGCACGAGCTCCTTGCGCTCAGTCAGAAATAGAGACGAGGGATTCTCCACTTCGCTGAGCCCCTCGCCTTCCATTTCAAAAACACCGAGTTCATTCGTATTGCCGAAGCGGTTTTTCACGGTTCTGAGCAATCGATAGCTCTGCCCGCCCTCGCCTTCGAAATAGAGGACCGTATCGACCATGTGTTCAACGGTTTTCGGGCCAGCGATGGAACCGTCTTTGGTCACGTGTCCAACCAACCAAACAGCGATGCCCGCGGTTTTCGCAAGCGTCATGAGGCGGCTCGTGATCTCGCGCACCTGACTGACGCTACCCGGAGCGCTCTCCGAATATTGAGACGAGAACGTCTGAAGGGAATCCAAAACCACGACGGACGGTTTCAACTCATAGACGGACGCAAATACGCGCTCGAGTTGTGTTTCTGCTGCGAGAAAAATTCTTCCGTGCCCCTCGACGCCTAATCGTTTCGCGCGAGCGGCGATTTGATTGAGCGATTCTTCGCCCGTTACATAGAGAACAGAGATTTCCGAGTTCGTCTCAATCAAGCCGCGCATCATCTGCAGAAGCAGTGTGCTCTTGCCAATTCCCGGATCTCCACCCAAGAGCGTAAATGCATCCGGCACGAGACCGCCGCCCAATGTTCGGTCCAGTTCGCGAATTCCAGTCGAGAGCCGCCTGGTCGCGCTCTTCTCCTCGATCTCCTCGAGTTTCACGAAATCTGGACGGGGGCCTTCCTCCATGCGCCGGGCCAGTTTGATTTCGTTCCGTACTGCCTGAAGAGAGGAATCAGAAACCGCCGTCTCGGGCTTGACCTCTTCTAATGTGTTCCATTCACCACAGGCCGAACAACGTCCTAGCCATTTGGGAGTTTTTTGTCCGCAACTTTTGCACTCATAGACGGTTTTTTGACGCATAAATTCTCCTGATCTAGGGACTTGGACGGAAACTTTCTCCTGCGATAACATGAACAGTACCATGGCACGAGATAAGAAAGACGCATGGTCTCGGTTCCGCGATCGCGAGGAACAACGGGACGAAAACCTTAAAAAAGAAGTAGAAAAGGTCCTCGGAGAAAATCCCGAGGAGAGCAAGAATAAGATCGTCGATGGCAAAAAAGCCGCTCGTGAAGCGCCTCAGAAGCCGAACGAAAATCCGGTGATCCGCATGATTACCCGCGCGGACATGATGGTCGAACAGGTGCAGCACCTATTCAACATGTACATCGCCGGAATTGAGATGACGCCTCCTCATACGCAGAGGAAACAACTGCAAGATCTGTATCAAAAGATCGTGATCGCCCCGAAAAACTCGACAAATATCCTATTTCGCGCCAACCAGTTCGTGACCAAATACAATATGTATCACGATCGATGGGAACGCCTGATGAAAGACATCGAGATCGGAAAAGTGATCGTCCGCCGGGCTGAGCCCAAGAAACCGAAATTTTGACCTAACGTCCGAGAACGAAACTCTCGAGTGCCATCGACGTGCGAACCGAAGGTCCTGCCGTAGTCACTGACTCAGATTTCACCGTTCCAAACGGAACCATTCCGATCCAAATCGTTCCTTGCTCCCCACCGACCGTATCGACGCCGACCATTTTGCAGGTGTCCACATTCGTGCGTCCCACGGCCACTCGTTCCGTCACGCCGCCCATCATCGCGCAAGATGAGAGGATTTGATTGATCACATCCGTGCTCGGGATCGCGTCCGAAGCAATCACCGTCGTCGTGACTTGAGGGGTCCCAGTTGGAAATGCGATCGTTTGGCGAACCGTGAATTCATTGGCTGCGGCATCGAAAGAGATCAACTCCTGAGTCACCCGTGTAGTGACAGCTGGGCTACCACCCGTCGAAGTACTCGTCACGTAGACGACACGATCGCCCACTTTTGGCATCGCGAAACTGGAAACTGCAAAAAGAACTGCGCTACAAGTAATGACCCATTTCATCCTGAATTCCCCTTTTGGATTCTTCGATGGGTACCACGCAAACCCTGAACAGTTGAACTGTTTTAGTTACGCTTCATAGAAAAATGCTTCCGACACACCGAGCCTACGTCTCTCCTTACAATTGAGCTATCACCACACCGAGTCGATCAAAATTGACACATCGTCAACATTATCAGGGTCACGCTTGATCCATTAAAACGAGTGAGCAAATGCTTTAATATATTAATATTACTTAAATTTTAGTCTCTTCGTTGAAAGATGTGGGCAACAATTATGAAAAGGAAACACCTCTACTTTCAGGTTCTCTGTGGACTGAATTTATTTTCGATTTGCCTCATGGGCTGTGAGCGAATCAATTATACAAGAACGAAAATTCGAAGCCTATCAACAGAATCAGACTCGACTTCTAGCACTCCTGAAACAACCTACGCACTTCCTGCTGGAGCCGTAGTTGCTTTCAATTCAGCTTCCTGTCCTTCTGGTGATTGGACCACTTACTCGGACGCCGCTGGTAGGATTTTAATCGGCTCAGGAAGCGGAAATACAGATGCAGATGCGACCGCGTTGACCTCAAGAAGTATAGGCGCAACGGGTGGTAGAACTTATACCACAGGAATTCCTGCCTCCACTTCTACTTCGAATACGAGCTCGAGCCCTGGTCCAACAAAGAACTTATCGGCGAACTCTGCTGTCACTCGATATTACGACGGTTCTGGATCTCCTTCTCTGAGTTCACTGATTGCGTCTTTGACCGATTCGAATATGCCCCCTTTCATCGCACTTACCTATTGCAAGAAAACGGCAGGGGCTGATGACCTAGACGCTGCGGGAATTGCTCCGAACGTGGGAGCATCCTGTGATGCCGATTTTCCGGAAAGCACTACCTTGAGAGGCAGATTCATCGTGGGCGCCGGATCCGGGAATACAGATGCCGATTCCATCGCACTCAGTGCGAGAGCATTCGGCGCAACCGGAGGACTCGAATACACCCGAGGTATTCCAGCTTACAACAACACAGCAACTTCATCTATTCCCGGACCTACGCTTCATGTTTCAAACGCACTAACGAACGTTTTTTTGCGCGACGTTCCTGATACGACATTAAGCGGCTCGGGTGCGGATTCTAATATGCCACCATATGTGAGCCTCACCGCATGCGAGAGTTCAGGTGCAACAGGCGCAGGAATACCATCCGGGACAGTACTCCATTTTGACCTCACGAGCTGTCCATCCGGATGGACTCAATATACAGCAGGAAAAGGACGTGCCTGGTTAGCGGCAGGAACCGGAAATACCGACATTTTGGGATCTCCGCTGACCAGCCGTACGGTCGGACAAACGGGCGGGCGAGAGTACACCACCGGAATTTTAGCTGTCGGAGATCTGACCAATCGATCAACCATTGCTACCGACGCAGTATTTGCAATCAATGGCTCTGAAAACCTCTACACGACCGACCCGGCAGATACGACGCTCTCTGGAGCAAAGGCCGACTCCAACATGCCTCCGTACATTGTGTTGCTTCAGTGCTCAAAAGATTAGGTTTTCATTTTCGTAGTAGAAGAAGAAATTCTTCTTCAGACAACACACGAACGTTCAGATCTTTGGCCTTATCCAGCTTGCTTCCGGCCTCGGCGCCGGCCAAAAGAAAATCGGTTTTCTTTGAGACCGACGATGACGTCTTGCCGCCCTGCGCCTCGATCATCTGGGTCGCCTCTGTTCGCGAGAGAGTGGGGAGCGTTCCCGTGAGAACGAAAACCTTGCCTTTGAAAACACCGGCTTCGGCGTTTTTACGAGGAGCGATGAGTTCGACTTCTCTCAGGAGCTCGGCGATCTCGGATCGATTCTCAGCGTTTCCAAAATACTCTGCGAGGGCTGCCGCCATCTCGGTACCCACTTCGTGAATCGACTCGAAATCGCTCTGCGTCGCCTGCATAAGCGCGTCAAAAGATCCAAAATGCTGGGCCAAAGATTTAGAAGTCCGCTCGCCGACATGTCGGATCCCGAGTGCGAAAATGAACCGATAGAGCTCCGTTTTACGAGTCGCTTCGATCGCATCCAAAAGTTTCTGCGTCGATTTCTCCTTGAATCCCTCGAGTCGGAGGATCTCGTCTTTTTCCAAGCGATAGAGATCCGCGAGTTTCTGTACGAGTTTTTTCTCGACGAGGAGTTCGACTACTTTTTCACCTAAGCCTTCGACGTTCATCGCGTCTTTCATCACAAAGTGACGAACGCGCTCGACAAATTGAGCTGGGCACGCGCGGTTCGGACAACGGATCACGGCTTCGCCCTCTTTCAGAACGGCTTCGGTACCGCAGGATGGACACTCGCGAGGAATCTCGAATTTTTTCTCACGACCCGTGCGTTTCTCGACGACAACACTCACGACTTCGGGAATCACATCGCCCGCCCGTTGAACGACGACGGTGTCTCCGATTCTCACGTCCTTGCGATCAATTTCGCCTTGGTTGTGCAGCGTCGCTCGCCCGACCATCACGCCACCGACAGAAACCGGTTTTAAAATTGCGACTGGCGTCAGCGCGCCCGTTCGTCCGACTTGAATGATGATGTCATCAATTGTGGTCGTCACCTGGCGAGACGGATACTTGAACGCAACCATTCCGCGCGGAGCACGAGCGACGAAACCGGCTTGATCAAGCTGACGGAACGAATTGAGTTTGACGACGATGCCATCGATCTCGAAGGGGAGTGAATCGCGCTCCGCATGAATCTCGCGGTAAAACTCGAGAACCGCTTGAGCGCCTTGGCAGATTTTCCAATTCTTGCCCGTCTTAAATCCCCACGCTTGGAGCGTATCGTGAAACTCGCCGATCGTCTTGGGCTGATAGCCGTCTGCGGCTCCCATGCCGTACCAGAACGCGGTAAGTGGACGCGACGCTGCGATTCTGGGATCGAGTTGTCGAATCGAACCGGCAGCTGCATTCCTCGGGTTCGCAAAAATCTTTTCTTCGCGTTTCTCTTGCTCTTGATTGAGTTTCTCGAAATCAGCGATCTGCAAGATCACCTCGCCTCGGATCTCAATGCGTTTCGGCGGGTTTGAAGTATTGAGTCTGAGTGGGATGGAGCGAATCGTGCGAATGTTCGCAGTCACCTCTTCGCCGACTTCGCCATCGCCGCGAGTCGCGGCTTTTTCTAGAACGCCATCTGCATACGTCAGATTCATCGAGAGACCGTCGAACTTGAGCTCAACGTGGTACTCCACTTGCGCGTCGTCGGATAGCTCGAGGAGTTTTTTCACGCGCATATCGAAATCCAAAAACTCTTCCTCTGAGTAGGTATTCATGAGCGAGAGCATGGGTGCTTCGTGACGGGATTTTTTAAAAGACTCGAGCGGTGCCCCCCCCACACGAACCGTGGGGCTGGTGGGTGATTTCAAATCCGGATGCTTGATTTCCAATGTCTCGAGTTCTTTGAACAAGCGGTCATATTCCAGATCGGAAATTTCCGGTGCGTCGAGGACGTGGTATCGGTGGTTGTGTTTCTCGACGAGCTGCTCGAGCTCACGCAGGCGTTTTTCGGCGGATTTTGAGGACATCTCTCTCTATACACCGCGTTTTTGGTCCCGTTTCAAGGACTGGGAGGAGCCCACCGCCGATTTTAGGCGCCATCTACGGTGAGAGGTATTCAGCGATGCCATTGAGTCCGTTTTGAGAATAGATGAAAATCAACGTATTGCGGGTCGGATGATAATAGATCCGCGAGCCGCGACAGCTCATCGTGGATGGCATGGCGAGCAGTGTTTCTACGGATGTATTGATGTTCCACCGGTAGAGCCGGCCGCCCGAACAATAGAACAAACGATTGGTCGATAAGTCACTCGTTCGGTCGTAATACCATCCGGAAAACGCCCGAGGCGCCGTGGTGAGCGTTGAGATCGTTGTACCGTCGATGCGCCGAATTTTCGCTCCATCCGGAATCAACCACTTGGAGTCGAATGAATCATATTGAGAGAACTGGTTCGTAAGCGCGCCCGATCCCGACATGGATCCATTGGCCGCCCACCCACCCGATACTCCGTCATATCCTCCGTAATGATACTGCCGGCCCGAGTCCGCGAGGTCATAACCCTTGAGGTAGACATCGACTTGACCGCCATTATAATTGGCCTTGGATACCATCAGTTCTGAGTCACCAAAACCCGAGATCCAGGCATAAGTCGAAAGAAAATTGATGGCCGATCCGATCTGACCATTCGCCGTCTTCCAAGCCTGAGCGCCACCTCCGACTACATCGACATATAGGGAGGTGGTTCGATCGAGTCGAGCTACAGCTCCTCCTCCCCGAAGGATATAAGGCTCACCCGTCGAAGGATTCACCTGGAACGAATCAATCGTCCCACCACTAAAATTGAGGAAAAGCGGATTTTGCGTCGCAATCGAGGTCGTATTAGGTACGCCGTTGCTACCGTTTCCAGCGATGGTTTGCAGAGTCCCCGTTCCCAACTGAAACTCCCTCATCAAGAAGGACATACTATCAATGAGGATCACCCGGTCGTCATTGGTCGTTCCGAAGTAATTCACTTGTCCCAGTCGTGCCGACAGCGGTGTGGATCCGTCTCCGAAATCGAATCCTTGTCCCATGATCGTCTGCACGCGCCCACTGCTATCAATGATTCTCACCTTGCCACGATCGATGAAATACACCTGATCTTGAGCGGTCACATACATATCGTAGGGGTGAATATTACAACTGGTGGCCACCGTGTTATCTGGGCACGATCCCACCACACCGGTGCCCGCGAGAACGGACCAAACCTTGGTCGACTGATTGTACTGATAGATTCGAGCCCCGACCGTGGATAGTGCGTAGAGTTTACCGTTCTTGCCTACGACACGTACGTACATTCCATTGGGTAAACCGGTCGGGTCAGATCCGCTCGTGCGCACTCCAGTCGTCGGATCGTAGGAAATGGAATAGAAATTATTGAAGGTCGTATGAGTGCACGCTGCTGTGGAAACCGAGTGATTGATGGAGGCCTGAATGCTCGTGACTTCCGAAGTCGAAACGTCGTAGAGCACGCCAACGGATCCCGTGAGGCATCGACTGAGATCTTGAGACGCGTTGTACGGATCTCCCGTACCCGAGAGGTAGATCGATGTGACTGATGAGTCAGATGAATGAAAAACACGAATCCTGTGCCCACTGACCGGAACCTGAAAATTATCAAATGACTCGGATTGAAAATAGATATCTCCGTTCGGCAAAGCAAAGAACGATCCCGTCCCGCCGCCTGCATTATTGTAGCTAGGCACAGCAGTAATCTGGACTGCACTTGCGGTCGTCGTATCAGCGACTGATGCCCCTCCGCCAATGAGGGTAGAAATCGTATGAGGCTCTACGGTCGTATCAATGCGACGAATCCGGTCGTAATCGTATACCAGAATACGGTCTTGAGCATCGAGCGTGATACGAATGGGGTATCGGAGTGTAGCGCTATCGACGGAAACGTTGTTCCCCGAAAATGTTCCGGTCGTACGAATCAGGAGCGTTTGATTCCCAGTTTGAGGATCAACTTTGAGTATACCTCGCTGAATATCCCTAAAATAAAGCGTTCCATCTTTGGCAACAGCGAGACTTCCCTGATCAGCCCCGCCGTTCGTATTCACGTTCGAGAAAAACATGGCGCTGCGTGCGCTGCCGCCCAGTCCAGGATCCGTATTTCCACCCAAAAAATTAATCGTCGAGAGATTCATGTAACTGGATCCGCTTACGGTCGCGTTCCCGCTCACGTCCGTCGCTTTGACTCGAATTCGGAATGCTGTCGATGGATTTCCTCCGGTCCAGAGGTAGCAACCGGTCGCCTGATCGTCGATCGTCGTACCTGCGTGATTGACCGTGCAACTGCCGTTGCCTGAGTTCGCGAGATTGGACGCGATCAGGTTATAGGTCACTTCATCCGTCGTGTAATACAAGCTAATCGGGGTGGATCCCAGCGCCTCGGCGTCAGTCGCTCTCCATTTAATATAAACCGAACCACCGGCAGAAACCTGCACATCCGCTTGAACGTCGATCGGACTGGATGGATTGTCCTTGTTGGCGACGACGAGGTCGGAGACGACGGGAGGCGTTCCGGGAATGTAGTTCACGCTCTCGCGATCGCGCGCAAGCGTTCCAGCTCCGCTTGAACTCAAACTGCTGATGTTTCCGGCCGCGTCCTTGAGCCAAGCGTAGATGTTATAAGAGCCCGAAGAGAATCCGAGTTGGTAGTAATAGTTCGAAAGATTCAATGTGAGTGCAGGCGTGAGACTGGGAGGGCTCGCCGTCACGAGCCGCCAACAAGCGTGTCCCGCCGCAGGCTGGGTCGAATCGTTATATTTCAGGCAAAAAGACTGGATTTTCGTGAGTGAGTCGACGCCTTGGAGTGAAACCGGAACCGTACTAGCGGTTGTATTGGATTCACCTGCGTTGACGATCATCGCTCCCGAAGTCAGCGTCGGCGGAGTACTATCGACCGTGAATGGGCCGCTGGAATCAGCGTTAGTCACGTTGCCACCGGAATCGGTCGCCGTCACTCGGACTTTGACGTTCGCGCTATCGATCGTCGTAGGAATCGTCCAGGTATAGGTTCCGGAGTTCGACTGAGCGGAACCGATCGATGTCCAGTTGGTTCCAGAGTCCGTAGAGTAAGCGAGCTGAATGGGAGTCGCACCAAAATTTGAATCAGTCGCGGTCCAAGAAATCACGAGCGCCTGTCCGCCCGCGTAGATAGCTGATGCACTACCCATCGGAGCCGTCACCGCGACGACTGGTGCAGCTGTATCGACAATCCAAGTTCGCGTAGAAACCGTGCTCACGTTTCCGGCCGTATCCACTGCTCGGATGAGAACCGTATGAGAACCTGCAGTCAGTGAGGTCAATGAGAGCGGAGAAACACAGTTGGCATAACCCGCGGAATCGACGTTGCACTCGAATCGATCGATCGATCCGCCGCCCGTATCAGAACCGGTGAATGTGATACTCGCGCTCGATGTAGCCACGACGCCTGACGGAGCTGATGAAACAGTCACGGTCGGTGCCGTCAGATCCGTGCTCCAAGAGGTGGTCACCGCAGTACCAACGTTTCCGAGCGTGTCTGCCGCTCGAACGCTGAACGTGTGTGCGCCAGCCGAGATCGCAGTCACGAGTTTCGGACTGACGCAAGAAGCATAGCTGCCGCTATCGATTTTGCATTCAAATCCTGCAAGCGTTCCGCCCGCATCGACGCCGCTAAATACAAATGAGAACGAAGTAGCGTTCGATAGCGACGGAGGAACTGCTGTCAACGTGGAAACTGGCCCCGTGCGATCTAGCGAAAACGTCAGAGTCGAAGGCGTCGCTGAAACGACGCCGGCAGCGTCTTTGGCCCAGAGTCGTATGATTTTATCTCCATCTGTCCCATCACTGAATGTGATGGGCAGACTCTGCGTCCCCGACGTTCCACAGGTGATCGTGAACGCGGAATCATCTGGAGCGACGGCGTTGTTTTCGGTGACCGCAAGCGTGGAGAAACTCTGACAATTCGCAAGCGCAGCCCCCGTATTGATCAAGGCCGTAACCGAAACGTTGGAGACCGAGGTTACATTCCCGGCGACCGAGAGGCTCGGCGGAGTTGGTAGAACGGAGTTCAAGACTTGGATCGTCTTGGTTTCGTAGTAGTAGGGCTTGGAAATATCGATGGCTCCGGAGCCGTTATCCGCTCCGACGTACAAAGCCAGTTGATGGGCACCTTGCGCATTTCTTCCAGGAATGTAGTTAAATGCCGATGAGGTGGAAACGCTCGCTCCATCGAGTTTCCAGAGATAACGAATCGTATAGTTTGGGTTCCAGTGGCTAGCACCGACGAAAAAGCTCGTAGTCGAGTTCTCGGGTAAGTTTTCCGTGGGCCAGGTCGTCGACACGACTTGCGGTTGTACATTGCCCAAATCTGCGACGACGAATTGCCGCCCAAACGCGGATTCGAATTGGTCCTTGAGGGCAGCATTCGCTTCGAGCGCGGCGTAGGCCTCTTCTGGAGTAGCTCGATCCGCGATCGCAGCAGAAAGTGTTTTTACGAGCGCGACGACGTCATCGTTCGACAAATCTTGTAGCGACGAACGGAGCGCGACCGATCCTTGTGTCAGCATACCGATGAGGGCCATGCTTGCGGTGACGTCGAAGTCGCCCATTTGAGTCAGAACGCTACGGATTTCAGCGCCCGCGCATCCCGTGACTCGTAGTAAAAAACGGTTTCCGTTTTGAAGCTGGCTTGCAGTGATGCCGATGGCACTTGGATTGCTGAATTTAAAGCGAGCTTCGGTGTCGAGTAGTGAGGCCGTTTGCAAAGGGGCAACGCTCGGGTTACCGCTCGCATCCAGGCTATAGAGTTGAACGCGAACATCCCGATAATCGCACGCGCTCGCATAGGCTGCGCGCGTGAGGCCCATTGAATCGTTTGTGTCGTTCTTGGCGAGGAAACCTGCGAGCGGCAGGATGCGTCCGCTCAAATAGTCCGCTTGCTCAGATGAGCCGCCGAAATTCGATTGCAGGCTGGGCGAGCAGCCGATCGTCAGCAATAGAGCACCAATGCCGCTGGAAAAAATTCCTGCGGTCGAGATCCGGCTCAAAAATGAACCTGACTTCCGAGTGCTCATATTACCTTACGCCACTGACGTACCGTTTAAATGACTACACTCTATTATCGGCTAAATTTTGACTATTGAGGATGCGTCGGGAATGACCTACGAAAACAGGCGATAAAACGATCTATGGGAGCGATTAACGCTCTCTATACGGACTTTAGAGAGCGACACCTAAAAGTAAAAGTTAACTTGGGGCCCGAATGAGAGGACCTTGTTCGAGATCGTCGATCCGCTCGCAAAATCGAGCGAATAGCTTTTTACGTCGACGGAGAACAGAAGCTTAATTTTAGGCTCAAACCAGTAGTAACCACCCAAGCGGAAATCCACGAGTGTCGCGCCCGAGTTCGTGCCGTAATAACCGCCGGCCTCGGTGCCGCTCGTAATGACACCGAAATCGATCGAAAGTTCTCCGCCGAACGCTTCGCGGAACGGGAGGTCTCCGCCGACTCCGACCGTAAGCCCGCTGTAGTCGACAGTGCTCGTGCTCTCGGTCGCGGAATTCGGGAGGCTGAATTTTGCGGATTGGTAACCGAGACGAGCCATCGCCTTAGGCCCGAAAAAATCTGGGCTGAAATGCAGGAAATATCCGCCCAAGAGTTTGAACTGAGAAAATTTATAAGACACGTCCTTGGCCGCGGTCTCGACTTTGGTCGCGATGTTTTTTTGCGTGTAACTGCCGATCGCGTAGTTCAGCTGGAGTTCCGCGAACCATTGAGGCGTGAGCCAGACTTGGCCTTCGCCCCGAAATCCAAACGCGCTTGCCGAGCCTTCGAAACCCGCGGTGCCGGTGGCGTTCGAAGCTTCGCGAGAGAGATTACCGATCCAGAGTCCGGGAGCGAGGTAACCGAACTCTGGCGTTTTTTTGGCCGCTGCTTCGCGCGCATCTCGGTCTGTCACCTGAGTTGGATAATGCTCGACTTCGGGAGGGGCCGGAATCACTTGCAGGATTTTTTGGAATCGACCCGCTTGACGACCATAATCTTCGACATCGATCTCGGCGAATGCCATGGAGTCTTCGACCTCGGTGACCTTGACCTTGGCCGTGGACGCGAAACGCCAATCCACGATTCGTTTGAGGAGCGGATGAACTTTGACTTCCTCTAGCGTGCCGATGACGACCGTATCGTTTTTCTTAAGGCCGCTCGACTTACCGATGTTCAAGGTCACGGCTTTGGAATCGCGACCGGTCACCGCCCCCTGGAACGGGAGTTTTTTCAGTACTCGTTCCCAACCATTACTGACTTCGCGCTTAAAGACTTCCTTGCCGGCATCGCCGCTGTCTTGCTTGAACGGATCATCGACGAGAAAAGTGTCGGATGAGAGGACCTGAAGGTCTTTTGCGAAAATCCATTCGATCGTGAAACGATAACGAGGTCCCTCTTTGAACACTTTGGAGCGGACAAAAGTATCGAGCTGATACTGGGCTGCGACCTTGGAGAGGACGTCCGCGTCTTCGATCACTTGGTGATAAGGGATCTTGGATTTGGAGAGGACGGAGTTAGCCTGTTTGAGGTCTTGATATTGAAATCTCGAATCGTGTTCGATGGCGGTTTTGAACGTCTCGGTCATCAATTCCGAGAAGAGTCCGTCCATATTGTCGTGGGGTTTTAAAACGCCGATCGACGAAAGTCGGTACAGCCGGTCGAGCTCCTGGGAGGCCCGGGCCGAAGCGCAGACAATGGAGAGAGCGAGACTACAAAGTGCGAGCGCGCGAGTGAAGTTGGTCTTCATAGAGGGAGACGAGCATTTTCAATTCGGAAATCTCTTCCTGAGCGGCTTGAAGGCTGGCTTCGAGCTTTTTGATCCGTTGAAGGTATGCACCCTCCTCAAGACTCTGTTGTTGCACCGGCAGTGAGTTGAACACGGCGGGCGACGAGTGAACCGATGATGAGGACGACGGTGGATAAGCGAATCTCGCTTCCGCTTCATCGTCCCAAAGCAGGTATTTACCGCCATCAATGCGATATTTAACCTTTTGCAATTTAATATAACGGCGAAGCGTCGAAATACTGACGCCTTTTTTCACCGCGTAATCCATCAGAGGAACCCACGCCGACATGCATCCATTGTAGCTTTTCAGCTCCCTAAGTTTCAACTACTCTTGAAGAATGAGCTCTGGCGTTCGCACGTTCGTCGGCCAAAAGAAAAAAATCGGGTTCGTTTGCAGCGGCGGCGCGACCAAAGCCGGAGCGTTTCATTTGGGCGTAGCGTTAGCCCTCAGGAGCAAAGGTTTCTCGTTCGGTAATGGAACGATCAAACGGGGTGAAACACCCCGAACTTTTGATCCGATGGAGATCTCCTGTTACGTGGGATCGAGCGCTGGGTCCGTCATCACCACTTATTTGGCATCTGGGTACAGCTTAGAAAACATCTTCAATTCATTCGTCGGCAAAAAACCCGAAGATCCGCTGGACGCGATTCCCCGGAGTCTGCCGCGTCTCACCTATCCGATGTTGTTCAAGCTGCGACCGGGACTCGCGCGCGAACAACTGGCCCAAGTGGCTCTTTTGAGGACCATCGTCGCATCACTAATGCGGGGCGACGTCGAAGCCCTCATGCAACTCAAGTGGTTGAAAACAACCGGCGTATTTACGACTGCCGGCGTAGAAGAATTCCTTCGGGAGCAGGTACTCCCCACGAACCGTTTCGAAGAGATCGCGCCCGAACTCTACATCGTCTCCACTCAACTCAATCATTCGCGCAAGATCGTGTTCGGGAAAAACTCGTTCGCCCCTCCCGGTCATGACTTGAGTGTCGGCTACAACAGCGAGGCTCTCATCTCCGAAGCCTGCGCGGCGAGCACGTCGCTGCCTTTTATCTTTTCACCGTTTACGATTCGAAACAGCGATGGCGAAGAAGTTCACTACATCGACGGCGAACTCCGCGATACGCTCTCCACCCACGTTGCCCTCGACGCCGGATGCGATCTAGTTTTCGCGTCTTACACCCATCAGCCCTATCACTACGAGAAACTCACGGGCTCGCTCATGAAACATGGCTTGCCAGCGATTCTCGTACAATCGGCTTATCTGGTCATCGAGCAAAAAATCCGGCAGCACGTGCACTATAAGACTCAGAACAAAAAAGCCATCCTCGCCGTCGAGGAGTTCTGCAGTCAAAAAGGCTTAAGCCCTCAGATCCGAAACGAGCTGATTCAACTCCTCGAAGAAGAGCTCCAACACCGCGCTGGCACGGATACGATTTACATCCATCCGCGCCCGAACGACTCCGCGATGTTTTTTGGAGAACATTTCACGCTCTCGGCTAAGAAACTCACCGACTACGTTCGAAGCGGATTCAAAGCTGCCATCGAGACGCTCGCTCAGTACGAGTTCGCCGATCACCAGAATAAACCGGTGGTCATGAAATCGAACGTGACCTAGGCAGTTCCTATGCGCTCGGGTCGGCCGCATTCCAAGACCGCGTCTTGCTTCGACTGGAAACACCCAGTTTTTTCAAGACCGGTGCGAAAATCCAAGGGCAATGCCGCTCGATCCAAACGGCTATTTTTCCGTGCCCGGTGAAGACCAATTCCCGTCGTCTCGACTCGATCGCACGAAAAGTCTTCCGAGCGGCAACATCCGTTTCCATCATGAGCCAAGCGGGGACGGGTTCTTTGGCTGCGGATTTATAAGTACCTTGGTTGTCTACCTGTCGGATCTCGCTGCGAACGAATCCTGGACAAATCAGCGTGACCGAAACGTTCTTGGGTTTCATCTCCCAGTGAAGTGCTTCGGCAAGCGCGCGGACGCTGAACTTACTCATGCAATACGCAGATGCAGTCGGGAGAGCGACATAAGAGTTTACACTCCCGACGATTCCAAAACGTCCGCCTTGTACTTGTAGTGCGGTAATAAATGCGTAAAAACAATCGAGTACTCCAAATACGTTCGTATCGAACTGGCGTCGATAGTCGGCCGTCGTCAACTGATCGACCCGACCTGATACGCCAAATCCCGCGTTCGCAACGACGGTATCGATACGCCCCATTTTTTTCAGGATTTCCGCGCAAGCGGCATCGAGCGAAACACGATCGGTCACATCTGCTCGGATCGCGCACGCGCTATTTGGCTTTGCGGAATTCATTTCAGTAGCCAACTGTTCAAGTCGATCGAGACGTCGTGCAAGTAACGCCACTCGGTAGCCTTCTTGATGGTAACGCTTGGCGAGTTCCCATCCGATTCCCGCAGATGCCCCGACGATCACGGCCGTTTTTTGAGCTGATTCCATATGAAATCAGCCTAGGCGATCAGCGAATAAAAGGAAATCCGATTTCCAGTTCCCGAGGATACTCACCTAACGACGGCGGCTCCTTGCCGAAATACAGTTTCCCATCACGAGCCGCCATGAGGGTGAGTTTGAGCTCCGTATCGAAATCGTTCACTGGATCACAGACCGCATCGACCGGAATGGAGAAATTGGACGGAACCGATTGGCGCGTATGGGTGATGCCGCAATAGCGAATCGTGTTCGAGCCTGCGAGCGTGAATAGCTCGGTACTCAACCAGACGGAACCGCCTGAATGCGGAGTTTCTTGAAACCTCCAGGCACCGGTGATCGGATCAAAGGTTTCTTTTTTCAGGTCGGAATTCCTGACCAGGGAAAAGAGCGGATACGGACGTGACCCGGTGGGTGACGAGCAATCTTCGAGATTCTTGTAATATTCGACGCCGTATACGCGCGCGTTCAAGCCCGTTTGATTGCTGAGCCACATGCGCGCGTGAGTGCCGGCGGGAACGGGCAGTCCCGACTCGCGCAACTGCGCGAGCGCCTCGTCTTTGAACGTCAAACAGCCCGAGTACCAGTTCCCCTCGAATCGAGTTGCCGTGTACTCGCTGTAAGTTTGGTTCGCGGGTTTCGATGAGAGTGAGAGCAACGTGGTGGAGCCGCCTTCTTCGGATTCGATCGCCTGCGGTCGCACGAGCGATATACAGCTCGTTGCACCCAACAGTATTGAAATCGCGAGAACCCCCAGGTTCGATTTAGCGTATAACATGCTCAGCGTTTTCCCCGAAAATTGCCCAAAAAACGAAATGAACAGTCTTTATATTGTCCGGACTGTCAAAAGTCTGCAAATGTGTCTCTCCATCCGCAAAGGTCGAAAACGACACAACTACTCAACGATGCCTCCCCGATGAGATGATTGAGGGATGAAGTTGTGGGCTAAGCTAGGGATGTATCAAAAGTCGTTGTTCGTTTTCGCGGGCATGTTCGCGATGTGCTTTTTGTATTTCAATACGATGCTCGTAACAAAAACCAATCGAACGGGCGTCGGACAAGACGATTTCTGGAATCAGACGACCCTTCTCTACGATACTCACTACCAAGAGAAAACTTGGAACCTGAACGAATTTATTTTCGGCGTCAGCACGCGAAATCGCCAATTCTACAATCAGTTCCTATCGATCCAATCGCAGTATGAATATCAAAAGAACTACGGCCTGATCGACTCCTACAACGAACAGATCTACTACATGCAGCTCACGTCACTCTCAGAGTCGACCCTGAGTCTGGTTCAGAGGCACCAAGCGCAAATGATTCAATCGCAACTGGCTGACAGCGCGAAACGCCTGTACCTCGATAATCCTGACTATTCATTCTTGAAAACCCCGGCCGCCGTCATCGGCGTGCTCGGTGCTTTTTACACGGGTAAAATGATTCGATTCCGCGTCGCGGATGGATGGTCGATCCAAACGCGTTCCGGAGGACTCGGTTCGCCCGGCATCGGCCTCCTTGGAATCACCGGCAAAGGATTCTCGGCGAGCTTCGAGAAGAGCGGTGCGGACAACCGCCACCACCTCTTGATCACGCAACAGCTCGGCACACACACCTCCGCTCGTGCGATCCACAACGCCTCGCGAGGATCGACTACGATCGGCGTCACTCACGCGCTCGGCTCGAACGTCAGCGTTTCTTACGATCGCGACCTCGCCGCACAAGATACCCGCCAAGAGACCGTGCAGCTGAACTACTCGACGGGATTCTAATACAAACGGACTAAAAATTTGGGATCTTCGGAATCTCGCCACAGAGAATCGGGATACCGGCCGCTTGAAACTCCGCGGCCATCAGGTCGAGTTGCGTGAGCATGCGCAACTGGAGCAGCGTCGCTTTCATGAGTTCCCACGCGAGCTGGTCGGCGGCAGCGCGGTTCGGCGCACGCGCACTCACCTCAGCTAAACGATCCATGCTCGTGAGGAATTGCCGAGCTAGGCAATTGAATCTAGGCTCCTGGTTGAGCTCCGCCAATTTTGTCGCCAGCACGGCACGCGTCGCGTTCAAGCCGCCTTGTTTGTAGGCGGCGCGAATCTCGCGGTTCGCCATACGCACGGAGAATGAGCGATAACGTTTGACGTCAATCGGCGAATCTTTCGTCAGAGGTTTTTCGAGCACCGGAAGTACCGAAGGAATCACCTCGCAGACGAGACTCACTCCGCTGGAGCCGGGAATCTCCCGAGCGCGCAGATCGAAATACTTTCCGGACGGCAGTCCGGTCTGATCCAAGTAAATCAGGAGCTTAGAGATTCGTTCGCTCCGCCCTTGGGTGAGTTTCGAATACTCTTGAGCACGAAGGCGATTGACGTGAATCGCCTCTCTCAGGTGGCGCTCAAAACAACGACCATTGTTCTGCGTCGCCCAGTCCGACGGTTGCGCGTAAGAGGAGGGAGAGATCAACGCTAAAAGCAGGCCGAACGCAGAGAACATGAATGAACTTTTGATCGATTTTCACCGGTTCATCAAGCGTGAATCGACAGAGAGAATGCGAATGAATCGCCCTTCATGAGATTCTTCTCATTTCGGAGGATTAAAACGCTCGAGGATCATCTGAGCGAGCTTCTCGAGGCGTTTGAACGAGTCATCTTTGCGGAGTTTGAATGTGCGGTCCCGTTCGGTGAGCTGACCTCGATCCAATCGATCGAGGAACGCCTCGAACGCATGAATCGGACCTACGAACTTACGCGATATCCAGAGTCCGAAATAAACGACTCCGGGAGCAATGAGCGCAAAAAAAGCAACGAACGCCCAACCGAACGCGCGTTTCGGTGGTTCGATCCCGGTGGCAGATGCCTGTACCCAAAGGTGAAACAACTCGAGACTCATCATCACACATCCGACGAAGATCGCGATCAGTACACCGACCATCGTCCGAGCGAACCTGAGCTGGAATTTTTTCTCGACGAGTACGCGGTTTCTCGCCGCCGAATCAAACCAGATGGCGCGCGGAAAAACGAATAGCTGGATCATTGCGCCGATCATCCCAAATAAGATCAGCACATCTCCGAAGTTGAATGCGAAATGCTCCAGCCAACTCCAGTCCACGTGAATCCAGTCGATCACTCGACCGTAGATCGCCCGATCGACGATGTTCGACGTAAAACCGGTGATCAGCCCGATTAAACTCCAATGAAACAGGGGCACGGGATCTTTTCGGTAAACGAACAAAATGATCGCCAAAAAAAGGATCAAAAGCACCGAAACCGACGACAAAAATACCTGATTGATCAAGGCGGCGGAGTTCGAAAAAAAACCCGCAAATACGCCCTCATTCCAGTGTAACTCGAGCTGCAGAACGCCAAATTTACCCACATAGGTTTTTGAACGAACCCAATTTTTCATCGCCAAGTCGAAAATAAGCGCGGCTAATGGCAATGAAAAATGCTTCATGTGGATAAAAGATTCTGATGGGGATGAATTTGGGGATGACTCTCTCTACGCCATGCGTTCAAAACCGGAACGAGCGGAGTGAAAAAAAGAAGCGACCAAAACAGTCCGTTAGTTCGGAATAACGCGAACTGCACAAAGAACGCTCCATAGGCCACCAGAGCGCCAAAGCAGATCCTGCCCCAACGAGTTTCGGGGGTCGTTTTCGGATCGCTGATCATGAAAAAAGCAAAGAGCAAGATCGCTCCGCTCTGCATCCGATGGACCGGAATCGCCATCGGCTCCCCCACCCACCACGAGCGCAGGAACACGAGCGCAAGCCAAGTTCCTAGGAACGAAAAACTTACGTCGAACCGAAGAGCGCTATATGCAACGAAACTTCCCGCCCCCAGAAAGAGCAGCGCAAACAAGACGTAAGTTCCCCACTGTCCAGGAGACACCCAAACGTCGTCGAATAGAATCAGTCCTGCACAAATCGCGAAATGGGTCGGATTAAACAAGTGTTTACCCTGTACGCGAATCAGGAACTTGGAACCAATCGCCAAGAATACCAAGAATGCCGCGATCGCCCAATCATTCGTGCGAACGAGCAAGCACATCGACAGCGAAGAGATCAGTGCACTCTTCCATTCGAAACGAGGAAGTTTCGCCCAGCGAGTAAAACCCCACTGAGCCAAGATCGCGCCGAACACGTAAATCGCCGCTCTCCAAGGAGGCGTTCCAAAACCGAGAAGCAGATTCCCGATGATGAAACTCAGGGACAGACACATGATCTGATAATCACGCGCGTCCTTCGGGAGCGACGGAAATTTTATTTCCAGAGCTTTTGATACCATTTCAGTTTTTTCGGCTCAGGATCTTGAGCGTCCTTGGGCTGCGAGGGCGTCACGCCCCCGGCTAGCTTCATTTTGGTACGGATGTCGTTGATATCCCAACCCGTCAGCCGAGCAAGCGTCATCGCCTCGGTATCGCGACGAGCCGGCAATCCTTCGAGGTATTTCTTGGCAGCATCGCACTGGTTCGGGGAACCTTTCCATTCGTGGTTCAGAACGTAGCGGCCTTGAAAATTCTCGGTATCGCCCGTTTCTTGGAACACGAGGTCTTCGGGGAAATTTTCCGCGTTGTAACGTACGTGCAGACGCGTGACAAAAACTTCAGCCGCACCTCCACCCGGCGGCATCGGGCGGCGCGGGCCAGGCATCGGCAAGATCTGATTGTTCGCGCCTTTTGCGGCGGGAGCAGCGGCGGACTCAACGTCGCCGTCGAGCCAAAACACACCCAAGCCTTTGAGCTCGTCTTGAGTCAGCGGATCAGCGGCGCACGGATCACACCAGTTCATGTTCCAGGCGTACTCCAGGAAAACAGCTTTCATGTTTTCTTTTTTGACTGCCGTATCGAAAACCGAGCGGTAGAACGCCGGGAACTCGTCTTTGACGTAGACGGGAACGTTTTCGTTCGAAGGGAGTTTGATCGTTCTATAGTTGGTCGTTTCGATGCGACCTTTTTTGGTGAGCGCTAGAACGAACAGATCCTGGTGACCATCCGAGTTCAGCGTACCCAGGCGAATGGGCAGCATGAACTTGGGACTCTCGAACGCGATTTGGATCGGACGCAAGTAGGTATAGCCCGTCTTGGATTGCTCCTTGAGGTTTACCTTGGCGACAAAGAAACGCAGTTTCTGCTTGATGTAGCTCGATAGAATCGCATCGGCGCCGTTCGGGAGTTTGTAGCCACTCGACTTGAGATAAGTCAGAAGTCCCGTACTCTCCTTGGCCGACAGGATTTGAATATCGTATTCGCCGACCGTGTACTCGGCCTCGATGGTTACGCCGAGCGCTTTTGCTCCGTTGCGGCGGGCGCCGCCGCTATCCATAGTAGCAGCTTGTGGCATCCCTTTGGCCATCTCGTACAGCCGTTGATTGCACGGATCTTCGTCGAAATATTCGACGAGTCTCGGCGCCGAGTAAGCATCCAGATGGTCGACGACCGCGCGATCGCCGACGTGAATCTGGTCTTTCTCTAAAAAGGTTGGAACCGGCACAACAATCGCGAATTCCTTGGGGTCACCCTTGAAGTCGTTCGCCATCGTCAGAACGGTTCGATCGCCGTTCCTGACCAAGACTACCTTGGACGCTTTGTTAAAAAGCTGAGTATCCGCCTTGGCGACGTAAAATCCGCAGAACGCTTCCG
The DNA here is from genome assembly GCA_027485695.1 of Pseudomonadota bacterium. Lineage (GTDB taxonomy): Bacteria > Bdellovibrionota > UBA1018 > UBA1018 > UBA1018 > JAIXQO01. Next base: position 810,394 of record JAIXQO010000001.1, on the reverse strand, counting down.
CTCTCGAAACTCCCCAAATCGAAACGAAAACCAGGCCGACCGATAACCACGCATGATGACGGCTCATCCTCTAGGCTCCCGTTCCACCTTGAATGGTGCGGTCGACTTCGCTCTTCTCAACTGGTGTCCATTCGATCGTGGATTCTTCTTTCCAGAATCCATTTTGAGCTTCCAAGGTCAAGAGTTTCACCGGCTGTTCAACCAACTCGGGAACCGGGATCGCCACATAGCTCACCCACTCGCGAATGCCGTCTTCGCTGATTTGAACGATCTCATAAGGGATGTCTTGGAATTTGACGAACTCAGAGAGCCCCGAACAGAATTCGCGTTCGATTCGTGTGCGGCGATCGCCGTTCTCGATGACACCTTGAAGTTTCAAACAGGCTTTTTTGCCGTCAAAAGGAAATGAAATAAAGAACGTGTAAGGCGCGGAGAAATTCCCGAGTTGAATTTGGCCGCGAGCGCGATAGATCTTGGCATTGCGGGAATTATCGCCGTGAATGCGATCTCGCCATTTCTGGCCCTGGGCCTCAATTTCTTCGGCATGAGTCGCGCGACTGAAGAACGACAAGATCTGAGTCGAATCGATCAGGCGAATTTTTGCCTCTTCGGCTTTCTGAAGAATATAGAGCGGGTACTGCCCGAGTTGATCGACGAGTTGTTTTTCATCGAGGCTTCCGGGTTCCGGGAGATGCATCGAACCATCGTCGTTCGTGCGTGCAGATTGATTGAGGTTCACCTGATCTTGCGCCTGCTCCTTGGACGAGACCCACTGCGAGTACGCTGGGAAAAGTCGTGATTGCACCGGAATGGTACCAATCAAGAAACCGAAACTGAACGAGATGAAAATAATGATGATGGAACGAATCCATGTCCTCGACATCGACTGCCTTTGATCTTTCAAGCGTTTCTCCCCGAGACGACTAGAATCTGATTTAAATTCAAGACTCTATTCAATGTCGGAGTGCGGATTTAAGCAATCGAAAAGGAGACGAGTTTACTCGCCTTTCGCACTGAGCTGGCCTTCTGCGCATCGACGCGAAAATCAGGGAAATGCTTTAGGTTCCGAACCGATAGCCCGAAACGATCGCTCCCATGATGCGATCCGAAAACACGCGTGTACCCGGCTCTTGTTCGGCTGCTCCGGCAACGACATGAAGCGGAATGAGGTGCTCTTCGCGTGGATGCGCTAAGCGAGCGTGGGGAGCTTTGCTCCAATTATTGAGCGCTTCGGAGCGTGCCTCACCGCTAAGTTCAGTCACCGAGTGAGTTAACCAGCGATCAAAAGATTCGGAAACTTCGCCGGCTGAGCGGCCGCCGAAAAACTCCCGAAGATTGTGGTAACTCATCCCACTCCCCACGATGAGAATCCCCTCGTTCCGAAGCGGAGCAAGCGCTCGCCCCAAACGTAAGTGCGTTTCTGGATCGAGATCGTTTTTGAGTGAAATCTGAAGCACAGGAATATCCGCGTCGGGATAAATCAATCTGAACGGAACAAAAACTCCGTGATCAAAGTTTCGCTCACCGTCGGTGCGAACTGAAATACCCTGCTCCCCAAGCAGAGCCTGGATCCGCTGAGCGACATCCGGAGCTCCGGGAGCGGGATAAGTGAGCTGATAGGTGTGTTCGGGGAAACCGTAATAGTCGAATAACAACCCGGGGCGCTCTTGGGTCATCACAGTGAATTCCGGAGTTTCCCAATGCGCAGACACGACGAGGATCGCACGGGGTTTTTGATCCAGGGTAGAGGCGAGTCCTCGCAACCACTCGGCCATTTTATCCCAGGTGTCTCTCGGTCCCATCGGGCTCCAGTCCATAAAAAAACAAGGGCCTCCGCCATGAGCGATATAAAAAGTAGGCAAAGGGTTTCTTGTCGGTATGGAAGCCATGTGGATTCTTCTCTCTCCTAAAGTTTCAAATTCCGAGCCAGGAATTCCGCGACGTTCATCGGCATCGTTCCGGTCCAATCCTTGACGACCGAAGTGGTCGCATTGAATTCCCCGCGTCCGATCGCCAAATCACAGCTCACCAAAATATCTGCGAGCCCCGACGGAAATCCGTCCCGATTCAAAGTTTGTTTCAACTCCACCATCCCCACTTCATCGAAATCGATCGGGCGTTTGAAATACTGCGTGAGGAATCGAGCAATCTCAGGATAGGTCACTGCCTTGGGCCCAGTCACCTCAAACGTTTTCTTACCGCGCTCGCGCGATGCAAGCACCGCCGCCGCCACGCGTGCACAATCCTCACGGGTCACGAACGCTGCGCCCATCGTTCCTGTCGTTGAGTATATCTTGCCGCGAGCAAGGCCCGGCGGCAGGGTCATCAACAGATTATCGGCGTAGAAATGATTCCGAAGGATCGTATACGAGAGCGGACTTGCGTGGATGAGCTTCTCGGTCTGATCGTGTTCTTCGGACAGGGCCACCACCGTTCGGTCCGCGCTCGCAAGCGAGAGGTAGACCAAGTGCTGGACGCCGGCGACGTTAGCCGCATCAATCGCCTCTCGATGTTGCTGGGCTCTCCGGCCCAAGGCATCGGTTGAAACGAGTAACAATCGGTCGGCTCCCCGAAACGCCTCAACGAGTGCGTCGGGTACATCAAAATTACCGTGCTTCACGGTCAACAGAGGATCGCGAATATCTTTCAATTTTTCCGGATGGCGAGTCACGGCGACTACTTTCGCCGTTTTTTTCTGAAGAAGGAGCTCAACGACGCGTCTACCGAGATGGCCAGACGCTCCAGTAACCAGCAAGGTAGGGAGTTGATTCATGGTGTGTTTTCCTGATGTTAAACAAGTTGCTCACCTATGAATTGTCCTTCAAATCAGAGATTATTTAAAGTAATCTCATTAAAAAAGTATCGAGCTAGACGATCTTAGCCGCCTCAGCGAACTCGAGCCGTGCCGCGCGCGGATGGAGCTTCTGTTCGTCGCCGTATCCCAAAGTGAAGATAAAATTCGATTTCCACTTCGTCCCTTGGAAGAAAAGCTCATCTACCTTGGCGTTGTCGAATCCCGACATCGGGCAAACGTCCAGGCCCAGAGAGCGAGCTGCCAGCAGGAGGTAAGCGCCTTGGAGTGAGCTGTTCCGGAATCCCGTTGATTCAATGAGCGCCGGATTCCCGACGTACCAGGACTTGGCGTCCGCGTGCGGAAACAGTTTGGCCAGGTGGTCGTAAAATTCTAAATCATAAGCAACGATTGCCGTAACCGGAGCTGCCTTGATCTGATCAACGTTTCCTCCCATCAGCGCTGGGAGGAGTTTTTCTTTGGCGGCGGCGGACTTCACGAATACGAGCCGACCTGGATTCGAATTAGCCGCCGTTGGTCCCCACTTCGCCAGATCATAGATCTGGTGCAGGGTCTCTTCGCTCACATCCTGGTTTTTCCAAGCGTGGTGCGAACGAGCGTTCAAGAACAGTTGTTCGAGGGCATTTTTCGAAAGGGGCTGGCTCATATCCGTGTTTCCTTGTGAATCAGGGTAAGTTACTTAGCGGCGACCGTCTTCGGCGCGACTTGAACATCGATCGTCACTTTAACGTTCTCTCCCAGAACCATACCACCACTTTCGAGAGGAGCGTTGTAAGTGAGGTTGAAATCTTTGCGTTTCAGTTCGGTCGTCGCTTGAAAGATGTGTTTTTCAACGCCGTAAGCGTCTTTGACCTTACCTAAGGAAACCAAGTTGAACTTGGTTTTTTGCGTCACACCGTGAAGGGTCAGGTCGCCTTCGACCGTGTATTTATCCTTGCCTGCCGACTTGATGGACGTCGAGGCGAAAGTCGACTCCGGGAATTTTTTCGTATCGAAAAAGTCCGGAGAGCGAAGGTGCTCGTCGCGCTTGTTGTTCGCGGTCGAAATACTATCGGTTTTAACCACGAAATTAAGTTTGGATTTGGTGAAGTCTTTTTCGTCGAGGCTCAAGGTGCCCGTGAAATCCGAGAAGTTACCGTTCACGTTAGCCACGACGAGGTGCTTGATGTTGAATCCGACGCTTGAGTGAGCAGGATCGACCGCGAAATCGGCGGCCTGTGCAAAGTAAGGAGCTGCGGTCAGGAGGAAGGTCGAGAACAGAAGGCAGTGCTTTTTCATAAATATCCTATGGGGTGTTTGTTTAATGTTTCAGGCGCCACTTGAAATCCAAGGTCGCCCTGATTTCTTGAATTTACGCCGAGCCCGACTTTTCTATTAGATGCTAAATACGGTAAACTTTATCCAATACAATGCACAATAAGACGAGACTTTATCCCCTCGTTTCTATTAGGATTATTCCCATGGGACTCGATGAAATCGCCGTATTCGTAAAAGTTGTTCAAGCAGGCAGTTTTACCCAAGCCGCTCGCCTACTCGGTATGCCGAACACCACGGTGAGCGCTAAGGTCGCTGCTCTAGAAAAACGTCTCGGTGTCACGCTCATTCAGCGAACCACGCGTAAGCTTCATGTCACCCAGGCCGGTGAACTCTATTTCCGCCGCTGCGTCGAAGCGATCGAAGGAATCCAGGCAGCTGAAAACGAAGTCGCTTCCACTAAAGCGGAACCTCAGGGACTACTTCGAGTGACAGCCGCCGTGGATGTTGGTCACTCGCTTCTTTTACCGATCGTCCGGAACTTCGTTAAACGCTACGCCAAGGTCGAAGTCGATCTCGTGATCACCAATCGCGTGGTGGACTTAATCGGCGAGGGTATCGACGTCGCGTTTCGCGCAGGGGAGCTTGCGGACTCCAGTCTGATCGCGAGGAAATTTGTTTCCGCCGACATGCGTTTTTGGGCAGCACCTGCCTACTTAAAAAAATTCGGTACTCCCACTCATCCGAGGGACATCGTGAAACACGAGACGATCCGATTCTCGGAATTCCAGAGTCGCTTGGAACTCTCCAATGGCAAAGAAACCCAGATCGCGGAAATTCGTAGTCGAATATCGTCGGATGATTTGGATACGATCAAACTCCTGACCATGAATGGAGATGGAATCGGACTATTTCCCACGTTCATCTGCGATGATGAGGTTCGCAAGGGCAAGCTCGTGCCGATTCTCGCCGACTGGAGTTATGGGAGCGGACACTTTTCGCTCGTCTATCCTGCGCAGAAATTCGTTTCTCCCAAGATCCAGGCATTCATCGAGCTTGCGCTTGAACAAGGCAAAGCCTGCACGAAACTGCAAAATCGCTAGTGTCTCATCCGACGCTCAGAAGATCGACAAATACCGTTCCAGCGCGTGATCCAACCACCGATAATATCCCAGCCCTTGACGAGCGAGATAACCCATGTGGCCACCCGTTTCCTCGAGGTGCAGAATCGTTTGATCGGAAACCACCGCCGAGCGATAGAACGCACCATCCACAAACGGATCATCCAGCGCAGTGAGCAGTACGGTCGGAACTCGGATGTTTTTCAGATGGGGCAACGCTGAGCACGACTCATAGTAGTGCTCTCGACTCTTGAAACCGCCCATCGGAGCCGTGTAGAGCTCGTCGAACCTTCGCAAGTCATCCCACGGCTTCATTTCGTTTCGAACTTTCGGATGATTGGCTTTCAAGTAGTGACCCAAGTCTAATGCGAACCGGATGTCATAGATGCGGTTGAACCCGCTCGCGAGCCGAAAAGATGCATCCTCTAGGTGGATCGGAGCATTCACGGCAATCGACGCGTCCGGGAGCACGTCTCCGCGTGCACCTGAAACCAGTAGCAGAAGTGCATTCGCACTCAGACTAAAACCGATCGCGACGTGGCGATATCCTGGGTAGAGTTTTTTTCCATACGCGATCACGCGAGATAAATCATCGCCGCGACCGGAATGATAAGTCCCTCGAGCAAGCCCCGCTCCGTCACCACAACCGCGATGATTCACGAGAAAAACGGGAAATCCCGCATCGGACGCAATCGTGGCCGTCCTCCGCATGTATCCGGAATCGATGCTCCCACCCAAACCATGAAACACGTAAACGACCGTCGGTCGCGTGCCTTCTAAATGAAGCGTATGAATGCGTTCGCCCGCGCTCTCCAGGTCAATCAGGTGTGGCTTGCCTCTTCCGCGCAAATCAACCGACGGGATCAAATGCCCCAGAATTGTCTGCGCATGGCCGGTCTTCGCCCAGAGCGGCGGCTCACAAGGCGGTAGCGATTCGCGGACTTGCTTGAGTCGCTCGATCATATTCAGTCCTTTGTGATAAAGAGCGCATCGAGTTCATGACGAGCGAGTTCAAACACTTGCGCCGATGTCCCCTCGCGAATGATGCCGAAACCGATGGACTCTTCGCCGATGTGCCGAATGCCGAGTTTCTCTTTCACTCGGATTGCTCCCCGATTTTGACTGGGTGTTTTGAATAAGATTCTTTTCAACTCGAATCGCTCCATAAAAACTCGACAAGCGAGCGGGTAGGAACGCGACGAAATCCCTTGCCGACGATCGCCCGGTCGGAACAGATGCGCATGAAAGATACCGAAGTCCTGTTCGATGTAAGGAAACAGCGTATGAAATCCCACGGGTATACCATCGCGCTCGACGATGAGCGCATTTAATTTCGATTGATAGAGCGCTTGGTTCGAGTGGCATTTCTCTAGGAGGTTCTGGCGCATGACAGCCTCTTCGGGGAATTTTGCCCAATCCACGCCCATGGATTCGATCTGTTCGCGAGGAGACCTGAACCAATAGTCCAAAATCCAAGGAATATCCGACTCATGTAGGTCTCGGACGGTGATCATAGAATCGATCCTCACGCACTCATGATAGACCACCTCGATCTTTTCATCGAGAAAAGAGAGGCTGACAAATGGACCATTTATCGGGTTAATGAGGTCACCAAAAGGAACTACCTCTATGAACAAACTTGATAAAGTCTTGTATCGTGCCGAAGCTACCTCCACCGGTGGTCGTGACGGGCGCTCAGTTACGTCCGACAATAAGCTTGAAGTAAAACTCGCCCCCCCAAAAGAAATGGGTGGAAACGGGGACGGGACAAATCCCGAGCAGCTCTTCGCCGCCGGCTATTCTGCTTGTTTCTTGGGCGCGATGAAATTCGTCGCTGGCCAGGAAAAAATCACGATGCCCGCCGACACGAAAATCACCGGCAAGGTCGGCATCGGTCCGATTCCTCAGGGATTTGGCATCGAAGCGGAACTCATTATTTCGCTCCCAGGAATGGACCCAACGAGCGCACAAGCCTTGATCCATAGAGCCCACCAAGTTTGCCCGTACTCCAATGCGACTCGCGGCAACATCGAAGTGAAACTGACCCTGGCATAAGACCTAAGAACTCCGAGCGAGTTTTCACTCCCTCGGAGTTTTTTAGTCCGTTGCGTTTCTATTGACCCGATTGCTCACTTGGACGATAGAGTCGAAATGCCATTCCATTTCGGCTTTTTCGCCTGCGTTGCCGCTCTTTTCTTTCAGCCCGTTTTTGCTCAAGCCGCCACACCTCGCGAACTCGTCGATCGCTACCTGAAAACTCACTCGGCAGTCTGGACTGATCGTTTGCCGATCTCGGTTCCCGAGAGCTGTTTCACGTACCTCAAAGAAATCCCAACCACTCAACAGACCATTTGGGTTCAAGTCCCACTCGACTACGAAAAACCCGAAGGCGAGAAAATCTGGGTGTTCTTTCAAGGTGAGATCGACGCCGCTCAGCGCACCGAAAACATGCCGATCATGGTTCACCACGGCGGCCCTTCGAGTCACTCTTTCAACACGGCCAAGCTCTTTTGGAAAAACGCGCCTCAGCTCCCGCGACTGTCCCCGATTTTCATGAGCCAACGCGGCTCGGGCAAATGGTTCGACGGGTGTGCGACGTCTTTTTCGAATCGAATCGAGTCCGTTTCTTACTACGAGAAATTCACTAGTCCATCTTCTGTCATGGATGCCGAGGTATTCAGACGCGTGGTCTTGAATGGAAAACGTTGGAAAATTCTCGGCCGCAGCTACGGTCAACAGCTCGTGCATGCAACTTTGCAGTATTTCCCAGAGACCGTCACCGCTGCCTACATCGATGCATTCACGATGACCCGCGACTCGCGCCTGAACGGTTCGTACGTCGAATACTACCGAGCGAATCGGTATCAGGCGTTTTTTACTGCTCACCCGGAACTCAAGAAATCGATCGCGCGCGTGATTCGCGAAGAGCAGCAACGGCCGTGCATTGGACCAGATCCGCTCTGCTTGAAAGAGATCTTCGACAACACCGAAGAAGAGTGGCTGTACGATCCCGCGCAGTGGAGCCGGATCGAAAACCGCCTGAATGAACGGCTCCGTGGCTCGTTCCTTCGCGAACTTCCGGCACCGGTCGCAAGCACGATTCCTCGCGCGGGTCTTGCTGCAAACTGGGCGCTTGCGTATCTCGACCTTACGACTGCAAACGATGAATCCGGCGATCCTTGGGGCTACCGTCGAGGCTTTCAGGCTGCCTACCGCTGGCTCGCTGAACGAGACACCGACCTCGCACTCATCTATCAACAAGCACGACTCCCGTTGTTTCAGAATACCGATGAACCTTGGCTGAGCGCTTGGACCACAAAAATCTTCGCAGATCGCAAACCCTCTCCCGTGCGTTTGGATCTGGTCAAAGCATCTCTCAAACGCCATCGCATCCCGTTCGTCGTATACGCCGGCATATCGGATACGATGGATTCGCCTTATTTGTTTTGCCCGTCCTTAAAAAGCTTGGGAAACCTCGTTCAGTTCAAAATCCGAAGCGGCGGCCACCCAGCTGGGTTTGAAAATCCGGAATTGTGGGCGGATCTCGTTCAGTTTCCCAAGCGATCTGGCTCTATCGTCGAAACCGACCAGTATTGCCGAGAGGTCGAGTTTTTCGCGAAAAAAATCGCTGAACGCCTCTAGCGATTGGGGGCTGATTCGAGAGCGCGGCTCGGAATATTTTTAGTTTTCCAAATTAGGCCCACGATCCAAACTCCTGCACCTGCCACAAGCGCTACTGCCCAAAACGGTAACTGGAAGCGTTCGGAGATTCCCATCGTCACGCCGATAATGAGCAAGACACCTGCAACAATGATGAACGCGATGTACTTTAGCTGAAGGATCAATCGACCGAGCAAATCGTCGCCGGCGGCGTAGAGATCGCGCTTCGTTTCGTCGATCTTCTCATTCGCCTTTTCAAGTGCGGAATCCTTGAGCGCGTTCAATGCGCCTTTGCCTAAAACCGACCACGCGCTTTTCTTGCTCTCTTGTTCGTCCATGCAGTGAATTTAGCGTTATCTTGAGCGAACTACGACGGTATAACACTTGATTAAAACGCTTACGTTTAGGAAAGAGAACGAATCGTACCAAAATCACCGTTCTCCCCTTGGTCACTTGCGACTCCCTCTGATATGTCGCGCCTGATGTGGAAATCTGGGCTCCGTTGGAATCTATTATGGATCATGGCTGTGACGCTTGCGCTGAATACGCTGGCCCATTCCGCCCCACTGGATTTGAATGCCCTAAAAAGGCTCATTCTCGATCGACGGATCACTTCGATCGAAGGTCTGCTTCAGGCATTGCCCGACGACTACAAAAAGAGCTACGTATTCCTCTATCATTCACGAAGCCTCCAGACGGCGACTCCGGAATTTCCACGCACCATTCTTTTTGGCCAAGACGCTAAACTCGTCCTCTCATTTGAGGGGAATCCCAGCTATTCGAGATTTCAAAACATCGAGCTGATCGAATGGAATCCGCAAGAGTCTAAGTTCCAATTTCATTCGATGGATTTCTATCCCGGCACTCGCACTCCGCCGCGAATCAACGAGAACGTGCTCATGTGCACAGGCTGTCACCGTACCGATGCGCGCCCCAATTGGGATACGTTTAATTTCTGGCCGGGCGTCTACGGGAGTATCTCTCGTGATGGCAAGTCCACCGTTCGTCGCGGCCTCCGGGAGTACGAAAACTATTCCGAGTTTCTGGCTACCAACCGGAATCGAGGACGTTACCGCTACTTGCCTAAGAATCCAAACGACCTCGGTCCACTCAAAGGCGATCTTTTCTTCGTCGGCAATGGAGAGAATCTAGACCCCGCCGCGACCCTCACTGAACGTTTCGCAGAACTGAATTTCAAACGCATTCTTCGCATCTTAAAAAATCATCCACTGAATGCGAACATCAAATACCTTCTCCCTTATGCGATTCGATGTGCGCGAGGAAATCAGATCGAAGCGTTCGTTCCTCCGGCACCGATGAATTTCGATGACTACGTGAAGTTCATCTATGAATCACGTTCGTCTCGCGAAGTAGAAGCGCGTGCTGACCGGCTTCAAGGGTTCAACGATCACGGCGGATTTGATGACCGCAAACCGTTTCCGTTCGACTCGATTAAACTGCAAGGTCCGCATTTCTCAGATCCGGTCGTACTACAGACGTTTTTCTACGTGCTGTACCGAGTGGGCGTGGATGCGTCCGATTTCCCGCTCGTTTTTGAAAAAGGAAACTATTCCCTGGCGACTCCGAACGGCACCAGCCGACGAATCGAGCAGCTCGCTCATGACCTCCTTGTGGGATCCGAACTACCACCTGAGATCGCCACTTGCGCAAGCCTCCGGCAGAAACTCCAAATTCGATAGTGCTCTAGGGAGACTCGATCAGGGAATGAACCCATTCAAACGCGCGATCCGCGTTCTTGCGGGTTTTTTCCGTTTTTCGTGAGGTGGCCACTCGATGAGCGTACGCCATTCGAAAAGTCATCGCCGACTCGGCCATCCATTCGGCCTCCCCGAGCGGAATGCCGAGGGACTGCACCAATGATTGCGTGGCGCCTTTGATCCACTGTGATTCGTATTTTCGGATCACTTCGCCCAGTGAATTTTCTGACCCTCTGAACTTAAAATAGAGTTTTACAATGAGAGGATTTGAGGCGGCGGTGTCGAGCAAGAAATGACCGCCTTCGCGGAGCTGCGCTTGTATCGCATTTTTTTCGCGCGGGAATCCGACTACGTCCGCTCGCGTGAAATAGCCGCCGAAAACATCGGCTCCAAACTCAATCAACGCGTCCTTTTCCTTACCGATGTACTCGTAAATCCAGGCACGCGAGACGCCTGATTTGCGGGACACTTTGGAGTGTGTAACGCCTAAAATGCCCTCTTTTTCGATCACTTCGAGAATCGCGATGGAGACTGCGAGCCGTTTGGTTTCTTTGTCCGTCGTTTTAGCCTGGGCTGACACAAAACACCTTTTTCTGTCGGGAGTTCAAATGGGGTTTTCACCAGGATGCCACTATTCTGGGTTTAAGAGGAAGTACCGTTCTATGGCCCGAAATATCCTGAACCACTATTCATTTGCAGCTCTCACGTTATTCGTCGGTCTTGCGTCCGCGCACGCCGAGCCCCAGAAATTCGAAAACTGGGAGCAGGCCTGCGCGAAGGCCGAATCCCAGGTCGCCGAAGGTGACCTGATATTCTTAGATATCCCGAATTTTATCTTCCGGAACGTCGCGCGCGGAAGCAACAGCTGGACCTCACACGTCGGCATCGTGTTCCGGAATGAAACGGGACAGTGGATCGTCGCGGAGAGCACGATCCCGCGCTCCAAGGAAACACCACTCTGCCAGTACCTGAAAAAATCGTCCGCCCACACATTCGAGATCAAGCGCCTGAGCCAGGGACTCTCTCAAGAGCAAGTCGAGCGACTAAGAGCGGAGTCAAACCAGCTCTTAAACCGATTCTACGGTCTTGGGTTCAACTATGACTCCGACCGTTTGTTCTGCTCGAAATTCGCCTATCTCGTCTACCGCTCAATCGGGGTTGAGATTGGCCAAATCCAGCGGCTGCGCGACGTCTGGGAGCAAGATAACACCGCATCTCTTCCGTTCTGGAGGCTCTGGTTCTTGGGCTCCATTCCTTGGGAGCGCCGAACGATCACGCCCGCTAGCCAACTGAACGACCAACAACTCTCGACGGTTCTGAAAGGAGCTTAATATGAAACCGTATATCTTTTGGATTCTTACTCTGCTTCTCGTTCCCGAGTTCTGCCAAGCGAATGTGGGTATCCCTGTCGTATCGATCGGCCTACCGCTCCTCTTGGTGAACCTGTTGTTCGTCGTCGGGATTGAAACCTGGGTCCTGAGAAAACGACACGCCGAACTCCAAGGGCGCGAAACACTCAAGCAGGTGTTCCTGGCAAATCTGGTGACGACGCTCGTTGGATATCCCGTAGTTGCGGTTCTCGTCGCACTCCTCGTCTTCGTCGGTTTCAATGGCGGATGGCTATATCCATTCGACAACCTCGCAGAGATGAAAATCTATGTGTCAAACGCCGTCGTCGTCACACTCGTTCCCTGTTTCTTCCTCTCGGTCTGGATCGAGGGCCGATGGCTGAGAAGAACACTCTCGAGCGGTATACGTTGGCGTGATTGTTACGCGATCCACGCCGCGAGCTATGCGTTTCTGTTTGCGCAGGTCTATGCGCAGTTCCCCGTCAAGCTCCTCGACTACGCTCAACACGCGGTCGAGCCGACCTTCAGCGCGATGTCCGGAATCGCTCGGTTGTTTTTCTACTAGTTCATATCGTAAAATCAGAAAGGAATGGAAAACGAAGACCCGGTCAAAAAACTTCTGTACCACGCTGACGACGATGACGAACTCGGCCTGATGGAAGTGCAGCTCATGGAAAACCCGAGTCCCGAGAGGACTCGACAAACCATACAGTTGCTATCGCATTCAGACGAGTTCGTCGCATTTCAAGCGTGTTTGATCTTAACTGCCTGGAACGTCGCCGAAGGGCTGGGCGAACTTCGAAACTGGCTGAAGAAAATCCAGAGTGAACCACTGGGAATGAATCATCACCGAATCTGGGGCTACGACACGAGTTTCGAGATGATCGTGGAAGCCATCGATTACAACTATTCGCTCCAGAGGAACCCATCACTCTCCTCTGAGATAAACGAGTTGATCGGAATCTGCATCTCAACTTTCTCAAAAACCCCAGGGGAAGATCGGCTCTCAGAATTGCTTCTCAAGTACCCGGTTGATCCAAAATTTCTTGATCCACTGGAAGCTTCGATCGAACAACTCATCCATCAGGAGAATTGGGACCAAGCTAGCTACCTAGTACCCGTTCTCGGTCGATACAAATCGAGTCGATTCGTTTCGTATTTTGAATTTTTCTCGAAACAGAAAAAGCAAAGTAGCACGGTCTTACGGAATTTGATCGTCTCCACGCAGTATCCAGGCGTCGGTGATGAACTCTTGAAACGATATTTGAATTCCGACGACGCATATCTAAAAATAGTTGCAGAATCCGTTGCTAAAAAGCGCGTTTTCGGGCCAGGAGGGTCTGATCAATGAAACGATGGTCTCTGATTTGTCTGATTTTCTCGCTCTTGGCATATGATGCGCTAGCGCTCAAACCCGGCCCAAATCAGATCGTTCGCTTCGTAGAACCTCTGTTCCGCAACCAACTCGTCTCGACTCCAGGAGCAGACCCGTACAGCGCGGTCGGAAAAACCGAGATCCTCAACATCAAAGGCAAGAAGCTCTGGTCGATGAAAAAGTTCATTGGCCGTCACCACCTATCACTGTCACCGGATGGAGCGACCCTCATCACCACAGGAGATTTTCATTTCGGTTCAATCGTTAGCCTGAACCCGGAAACGGTAGTCGCTACCATTTACCGCAAAGGAAAAACCCTGCGCGTCGTTCAACTCTCGGAACTCATCACCGTCGAACCACGCGAGCTAGCTCAGAAACTCCAGATCCAGGAGATCGGAGGCGGCTATGTATCCGAAGAAGGCTTCATCGAAACAACCGAAGTCGATTGGAAGAAGAAGAAACTCACGATGAAAGTCAAAACCCAAGAGATCCGGACGTTCACTTTCCCATGAAAAAGCGCGCTTCAGACCATTGATCTGAGGCGCGCAATTCTTTTCTATATCAATGTAACTCGACTAAAACTTCCCAGAACAATGCTGAGGATTCGCTTGGATGCAGTCGAAGTTATAAAACTGAGTCGATTCCAGTGGTCGAAGACTATTCAACTCGCGCGTTTCGGTGATCTTGTTCTCGACGACACCGTTCACGGTTGGACGATTTTCTTTGAAGAAAACTCGCGCATAACCGTTGCTGAACACTTCGGTAATCACGACTTTCTTGCCTTGGCGGTCGTAGGCATGCTGCCCTTGGCAAACAATCGTCGGAACGCCCGGCTCGTTGGCCACAGAAGCACGCATAATACAACGATAGGCGCGGGAAAGACGATCGACTGCATAGATATAGTATCCATACTCAGGCGCGCGCTCTTTTTGGTCTTCGATGTAAATTTTGACTTGGTCTTTCGAAGCGCTGGACTGCGCGGCGATCAGTGTTTTGACCGTGCCGACGTTGCGATACGAGATTCCGCTACCTTGAGGCTCGCCATTCATCACGCGCGCGCCAAAACAGTAGTCATGAGAACCCACGCTGAACGTCGGGGAATTCCCCAAGCATTCACCTGGCTTATAGAACACGATCGGATCCGGATCCGTCTCGACCGGACCAATATGCTGAACGCAACTCGACGATCCCAAAACCACCCATGAAACGATCCAAATATTTTTCATCTTAAACTCCGAGCTCACGGGAAATAGCGTTCAATCGCTCTTGAATACGCAGAAATACCACTGGGACTTCTTTTTGATCTTTGGCATCCCACTTCATCAAGCGTCTCGCAATCGCCCCCAAGATCCGACGGCTATGGTTGAGTTCAGACATGAGAAGTTCATCGTTACCGGCGAACTTCGCTAGTTCATTGATGCGAGATTGAGCGCCTTGAACCAGAGAGAGCGACACCGCTGACTGATTATTCCTGGGAGTCGAAGCGACCGCCGCCTGCTGGACGCGAGCGGTGAAAAATTGGAACTGCTTGCGAACACCGTCCATACAAACTTGGGTCGAAACGAACAACGTCTGCTCGCACTGATTGCGAATACGATGGGCGATCGTCGTAGCTGGAGCGTTTGCAAAAGTGTTCGAAACAAAAAACACTGAAACAAAGAATGCGGTCGAAGTGATTATTTTGAACATTCGCAGACAGTAGCAGAAGAAATCTGAAACAGTAGCCGCTTCACGACTCACGAGTCTGATACTGTTCGCAAAATGTGGCGTGTTCTGAAGGCAAATAAATCACTACATTCAGTTCTACACTGTAGCCTTCGTATCTGCTGTTCTCGATCGCTCACTAAGCAACGCGAATCCCTCATCCCCCAGGCACTTGTGATCGAGCAAAAAGGCGAGTCCCTCAGCCGCCCCTCAAAACCCGACGCAAAAGTCATCCAACGTCTCAACGTTCCACACCGTGGAACAAATGAGGCGATATGACCCAGTAAACGGGGCACGGCAACTGCATGATGCAGTGCAATATGAAAACACTCTTTTACCCGCTCTTCGTCTGTTTCGTTATTCTTCCAGTCACCTGCACGCTTGCCGATGATCTCGGCTATCGCTCCGAGCAAATCTGTCAGCCCGTATCCTCACAAACGTCAGCGGACGGCTCCATCTGTGCGAAGGTGATGTTCAAGAGTAGAACCATGCGCCTACGTGATGTCCGCTATGTGGAACAGGGACACTCGTTTCACTCGGGAGCGCCCATTCAGTTTCGCAAAGGCACCGCGAACGAACTCTGCACGATGTTCAACGCCGAACCACGCCCCCTCAATGTAGAAGTTCGCCACGCAAACGGGGTCCGTGTGCCTGGATTCTCCCGCTCGATCGCGTATGGTCCGATCCCGCCACAGACGACCGTGTACGAAGAAGTCACGTGTCTTCGGTAGTCATTGGACTCATACCCATCAAGCCGATAGAACCGGCGAACCTGGCGTCCGAGGTATTTCGTTTCTATTTAATTTTAGTAGATGGACGAGAGAGAGGGACGCGAGCGCAGCAAATGCACAGCATTTGATGTGACGCGTGTACGAGGGGCGTAGAAGCCGTTAGGCGACTACGATCTCGCAGGACCATCGACCATAAGGTCGATCTCGCCGTTGTATTTTGAATCCCGGACTTCCTTCATTTTCCAACACGCAATTGCTGGGAGAATAAATGGACGAGAGTTCACGCTCTGACCTGAGTAAAATTTCAAAATGGAAGTTTGGAAAATGGAGGAGAGAGAGGGATTCGAACCCTCGAACGGTGTTACCCGTTACACGCTTTCCAATAGAATTATAGTACCCTTGATTCAGTGCGACCTCTACACAAGGGTAATAAATTTGTAATAAAAACGATACGATAGGTTCACCTGGGAAGGCTTCTTAGAAGTATTTGTGCGTCTAGGTCCGTTCACTTGTCCGTCTAAAATCCGTCTGAAATTTTCAGGTAACCCCTATAAATTCGTTACTCTCACTGCTTAATAAAAATCTTCGATTCGTGTGCTGTTATTGAATCAGCCAAATCTCGACTTTTCTCTAACCAGTCTTGTTTAGTTGGCGGCCAGTCAACGATATTGCAGTGATCCGCGTGACCGATACCATCAGGGTCCACCCTCAACTCTACTTTACTGACCAACTCCGCACTAAACGATACTGACGCTATTAATTCTTTCTGCCTAGCAGCTGCAACATATCCGACTCCGACTTCAATGACTTTTTTTGGTGTGTACTCTGTTGTACAAAAGACACTTGTTTCGAGTGAGCCCGTGTTTTTATTTATAATCGGAGCTAATGCGCATGGCTTAATTCGAACCAATTGCGGATTATCGCTAGAGTAATTACTAAACTCGCTTTTTGAAAATAAGTATCTAGTTAAGGTCTCTTTTTGCGACACGATCTACTCCTTATAAAGAAAGTGGATTGCGTCTTTTACCTCGCTAGGAATAGTCGAGTCCCATGGAGAATTACCCTTCACTCTAGAATTTCGGCGTGTTTTATAAGCAAAATAGATACTGTGCTGGTCGACCAAAATTATGAGGTTTCCTTTAAGTGTGTCCCACTCAAAACCTATCTCTCCATTTGGGAATGCACTAACCTCAGGAAGATGTTTGAACTGTTCCGAGAATATTTTCAAGAAGTCCTTAGCATTGACTAGAGTACTGTGCACAACAGGACGAGCGTATTCAGAATCTTCAAGATGATCTCGCCATAAGTCTTCCAATGACTTCAGGGCTACTTCCAGCTCCGGCGATAATGGTAAAGAGGTTTGATCTCCAACGACTGGAAAAGAAAAAGTGCGTAAACGAGAGACTAGAGACTGTTGAGAACTAGCAGGGTTTGTCGTAGCTCGAGATGGGCTTTCAAGCTGCACTCCAGGTGCGACGACAAAGTTGTATGGTAAGTCACCAGAATAAATCGCCATAATTTTATCCGAATAACTTAATCAATTCGGGTGTTAAACATGTCTCGAAAATGAGATTTTTTTGCTCCCGAAGTTTGTCGAAGTCATTCATTAGTTCCGCTGAATCCGCTTTAAATCGGCTCGAGATAAATACGTCAATATCGAGTGTAATTGACAATTTATCTTCTGGCGCCCGCGCAATGGCAAATCCAACATTGGCTCGACCTTCTACCTGGCTTATCGGCATTGTGTACTGAAACACGATAGAGTCAGGTGGACTATTCAAGTTACTATCAAAAGTGGGCCTAATCGCTAGGAAGCGACTTAAATCGCTAATGGTACCATTGACCTCGAATTTATTTATGAATCTCAACGCGATCCGATCAATATTTGTGACCGCAAAGCTCGTCAAGAAACTGTCAATATGACCTTGAATAGCAGGACGAAAATTATCCCACTTCGTATACTTTGCTGTTTGGGAATAAGCGAAGAACTGCTTAGTTATTTGCAATACTTCTTTTGAAGTAGGGTCGGTAAGTTTTACCCCAAAAAGGTTTGTATTAATCCCGCTTGGCCCTATCTGAAGCTGTAAAACATCTTCAGCGTTCCAGTTAGCATGGCCAGTCTTAGTGCCGTGAATTTGACTATCTTCTACCGGACTAGAAGTTTCATAATTTATCTGTGCAAGGGCTTCAATAATAGGCGGATTTGCTAGTGTCTTCACAAGTCGGAGTTTAGCACGAATATTTCTAAAAAGGTGCCTGACGTTTTACTCCCCTTACCCCGCGATAAAACCTAGACATCGGTTCCGCTGGATTTAAGGGCTTTATGCTCCCTTTATCGGTAAACGTTGTCTAACTTAACTATTTACTTTCGAGCGGCGAAACTAGGGCAGATACGGGGATTTTCAAAGCATGTTTTATCTGGAAAATTGTAGTCAGACTGGGCTGTCGAACACCGCGCTCCAACATAGAAACAAACGTCCTATCTAGTTCACATTCAAACGCGAGTTTTTCCTGGGAAAAGTTTTTCTCAAGCCGGATCTTTTTTAAATTTAGTCCAAATGCCTTAGCTAAGCCTTTATCCATTTCGCGATATTCTTGCGCGACGTGACAAATAGTCTACGGACTATAGTCTACAGCTTTTGCTAAATAGTACCGATATACAGATCATGATTAAGTATAGAAATTTGGTATTTGCGCTCGTGACTATTTTCGTTAGTGGATGCGCGACTGTTTTAAAGCCGGAAGACATCGCCAAATTGGACTATGGTCCGTTTCCAGAAAACTATGAATCGACAGTAAAAGACTACTTTAACGATAAGTTGAGAGACCCATTCTCTGCTCAATATTCCTTTCGCAAACCCTTTAAAGGGTACCTCCGTTCGGCGCCAATTACCGGCGGCAAAGTCAGGCAGCCTGGTTGGGTAGTAGTTGTATCGATAAATGCCAAAAATGGTTTCGGCGGATACTCGGGATGGAAAATTCACCGACTCCTCATGCGCGATAACAAAGTCGTGGAAGAGTTTGGCGGAAATATGCATTTTTCCGAGCCATGGCTAAAGCAGGATATTGAATTAGCTGATTTGCCAGTCGAATAAGGGGCGTGTGGTAAGTGGTAATCCCTGGTTGACATGTTAACTCAAAAAGATCGTCCGTCTCTAGCTGGACTGTGAGGTCGTAATTTACCCTCAACGGGTACGCGTCTTGGAAGTACCTTTTAGGGGGGCCGGGGGTAGGTCCCTTAATTTTTCAGTAACTACTTTGACTGCGTCGCAATCGTCGCCAAATATCTCTTCATGGACTCTCTTCTCTACCCCGGAGTTTCGAGCAACATTATAGCTCTTTCTTATTCTGTTGTATGTGGATCGACTAAAAGTTCGACCAAGCGCCACAGACAAATTCTTTATTGCCAGCTCTCGACCTTTTTTCTCTTTTTCACCTTTAAGCTTGTGAGTTTTATCTGCATGCAGAAACAACTTTTCAATTTTATCCTCGGGAATCGGAACTAATTTACTTCTCATTTGGCAAAATATTCGAATGTCGTCGTTGATAAGGTCATAGTCCGGGTTATTGCCCCTTGGCTTGATGTAGATCTGGGTAAGCTCATCTACAAATTTGACTAGAGAATTCTCTCCGGCAACTTTTCTCGCCATTTCATTGGATTCAAAGAAAGCCGCTTTCACACCGGAAAGCAGGGCTTTTGCGTAGGGCAGACTATTCAGTTCTATGCCTCGTTCTTCAGCCGATGCGATCAAGATCAAACTTTCAACATTGATCCAGAACAACTTGTTATCGTTCGGATCGCCTGCAAGTCCCTGAAGTATATGCTTTTTCTTATACATTTGGCCCTCGTCTCAATTCTCGGCCGAAATTGGAAGTCTACGGCGCATGCCCTATTCGATACCTCATCTGAATCAAACAGCAACAGTGGTTGTTGCTAACAGAAGGGACAAAATGAACAGACTAAGATTTTGGAGAACTGAACGGGGACTATCTCAAGCCGAATTGGCAGCCGCTTGCGGACTAGGTCGTTGGGTAATTCATGTCATCGAAACATCGATTCGATCACCGTCGGAAGAAGAGGCTCGGTTGTTGTCCGAATGTCTCGGAGTGGATCCTGTCGACCTGCTAAAACCCCGGACTGGACTACATAAATGAGCACTTTACTCACTCCAGTAGAGGTAGCCGCTACGCTAAAGGTAAACATTCGAATCGTATACAAGTTGATTCGACAGCGAAGAATACCCGCCGCGAAAGTAGGACGTGCGCTTAGAATTCTTGAATGCGATGTTTCGGATTTTTTAGATCGTTCACGTCGAGGAGTGCGAATATGACCGAACTCAATGCCGGCAAGCAAGATAAACAGCTAGCTATTTTACTCGATATCTGTCGAGCGATTGAGCTATTCAAAACAAGTGACGATACTCTCTACGCCGAAATTGCGGTAGGTGATCATCGAGAAAACTGGGCCATTAAGGGCTCGATTTTTAAAGACTGGTTGAGAAGGAGCTATTACGAACGAACGAAGTCCGCGCCCAAAAAGCAGTCATTAGATGATTGCATTGACACAATTTCTTCTAAAGCGCTCTTCGAGGGAAAGGTTGAGAAAGTCTATTTGAGAATTGGCCATCTGGACGACAAGATCTATGTCGACCTCGGGAATAGAAAATGGGAGGTCATTGAAATCTCTGCTTCAGGGTGGACAGTTCTACAAAAGTCGCCGGTTCGCTTTAGAAGATCAAAGTATATGCAGGCACTTCCTTATCCGGAATTGTCCTCCGATCTGACAGTTATTCAGAAAATGAAGAGATTTTTTAATGTAGAAACGGATGACGACTTCAAGCTGCTGATAGGCTTTATAGTCAATGCCTTTCAACGAAACGGACCGTATCTAGTTTTGGTACTGTACGGTGAGCAAGGGGCGTCGAAAAGCACGGTAGTAAAATTGCTACGTGCACTGATTGACCCAAGCCAGGTTCCGCTGAGAAAAGAGCCAAAAAATGCCGATGATTTGATGGTGTCTGCCAAACACAGTTGGGTGTTGGCATTTGATAATGTGTCGCACTTGCCAAATTGGTTATCTGATGACCTTTGTCGTGTTGCTACAGGTGGGGGACTATCAAAACGCTCTCTTTTCACCGACGACGATGAAATTATCTTAGAAGCAAAGCGGCCCATAATTCTAAATGGAATCGCGGAGTTCGTTTCAAGAGGCGATCTCGCTAGTCGATCCATTACATTAAATCTTCCAAGAATTTCAGAGGAAGATAGAAAAACGGAAAGCGATTTTTGGAGTGAGTTTTCACGACTACACTCCAGCTTTTTCGGCTGTATCCTTAACGGTGTTTCGGCAGCTCTTCGAAATGAGGGCCATGTCGTTCAAAATCACCGACTGAGAATGGCTGATGCCTGGCAGTGGATAACAGCTGCTGAAGGTGCATTCGGTTGGCGGGCAGGAGATTCAGTAGCGGCATTTAGAATAAATCAGGAGTCTGCGAATGATGCCGTTCTCAGTAGCAGTCTGATTTATCCGCTAATACGCGACCTAGCCAAACAAGAGTGGGCGGGGACTCCAACCGATCTTCTATCAAAGCTAAACTCGATGATTCCGGGCGGTCACAGCTTCGAAAGAGGATGGCCGACTCGTCCCAGACAGCTCACTGACGAACTTCGAAGACTCGCTCCTAGCTTAAAATTGGCCTGTATAGAGGTAACAATGAGCAAAACTGGGGGTAGTAACTCGGAGCGACAAGTTCGCATTAGACTAGCTGACCCTTCGAATGCAGCTAATGCGGCGAATGGTAGGATGCCATCGCCTAGTAGCGGCGTCGTAGGCGTCGATTTAACGGAATCTGCCGACGCTAGGATAGAAACGACCTCCGAAGAGGATGTAATCCATTTTTAAGTTCAAATGATGTTCTTTTTACATGGATTTTGGCACCTGGGTTGGTTAGTCGGAGGCTGCGATCTTTGACAACCTTCCCAGGTGAACTCCGACGAAAGGAGTTTGCTATGGCTTATATTCAAAAATTGTTACGGAAGAAAGGCACCGTCTACAAAGTAGAAGTGATTTTTTCCGACTATTCGAAACGCTCGAAGACTTTTCGAACTCGAGAAGAAGCAAATCATTGGGGTCGAACTCAAGAAGATTTGAAGTTCAATGAGAGAGCAGGCGGAAACACTTCAGTTAGAATAACATTCGATGAATTTTTTGAAAAATTTATCGAAGACTACGCAAAAGTCCACCACTCAGCTGGGTGGCTCATGACTGATCGATTAATGAATGAAAAGTATCTGCGACCTACATTAGGGCCTCGTCAACTTCGAGATATTCATCCAGTCGATGTTCAGCGAGTAATGCGGGAGATGTTGAAACAGGGCCGAGCAAAATCGTATGCAAATAGGGTTAGAGCCTTGCTGCATAAGGTATTTACTGAAGCAGTAAAGACTTACCGATACTTGGCGATTAACCCTGTATCAAGTGTTCGGCCTTTTAAAGAAGATCCATTCGAAGCTCCACACTTGAAGTCTCAGGACGCAATGAAGTTACTTCGCTGGGCAGACACTCACCCCTATGGAATAGCTTTTCACTTAGCGATTCAGCTTGGACTTCGAGAAGGAGAGGTTCTTGGGCTCCAATGGGACGCAGTTGATCTTGAAAACAGGTCGATAACTATTCGAAGAAAGTGGAATAAAAAGACCGCCATAATGGATGAATTCACGAAGGGACGGAGTATCCGCTACCTTGGAATATATCCCGATGGACTTTTGGAAAGACTACGGGAGCAGAAAGCAAGTCACCCTAGCGCCACTTTTGTTGCTTGCCGACCAGACGGTACACGGCTTTGTCCCATGCAATTGACTCGAGCACTTCAGAAAGGAATCAAGGAGGCAGACACCGACCGGGTGACCTTCCACGGACTTCGTCACACATTCGCTACCCTCTACATGCAGAACGGCGGCGATCTGTACGATCTACAGCTACTCATGGGGCATCAATCGGCTAGAACAACCGAAAGATATCGCCATAGAGACCCCGAGTACATGAAGAGCAAATGTAATGTATTTGACCTCTACTCCGCCGAAACTCCGCCTAAACGAGAATTTACGGAGTTAAAGCTAGTAAGTTCCCAAGATGCCCAGATTGCTCAGTAAAAAGAAAAAGACGCGAACTCGTTGAGTTCAGTGCTTTTTTTGAAATGTAATATTAAATAAAATGGAGGAGAGAGAGGGATTCGAACCCTCGAACGGTGTTACCCGTTACACGCTTTCCAAGCGTGCGCCTTCGACCACTCGGCCACCTCTCCTGAGAAAAAACTTGGAAGACCAGACGATTAACATAGGCCCCAAAGCAGTGTCCACCGCGAAGCTCGCTCTAACACCGCTAAACCTGAATTCCTGGTCGTAGACTCGATGGGAAAACCTGAACTTAACTCATTGAGTCGCGGCCATTCAGGAATCAGGTGACTGTTCACGTGAACAGTCCTCATCTTCGTGAATCCCGATGACCACCCTAATAAGCCAGTCGATCTACGACAAGAACCGAGCAACTGGAGCTTTGAAAATTCTCCAGCGGCGATAAAGCGGCGCGCCCAGCTCCACCCAAGGGCGGTTCATCTCGACGTTATCCTCTAAGATCCACGAAGCTTCGCCACCGATGAGTTTCGACTGCTGCGCGCGTAAGAAAGACTCCGCCGTGAACAGCGCGAAAATACCCGTGCCGCGATACTCCTGTTTCACGCCAAGCGTGATGATTCGAACGGTTTTCAGCATCCGCTTGCCGAGCAGGATCTTGAAAATTCCCGTCGGAAGCAACTTGCCATTCGGGATGCGTTTGAAAATATGATTGAAATCCGGCAGTCCGAGCATGAATCCGGCTGGCTTCCCGTCTTTCTCGGCGATGAAAGCGAATCTCGGATCGAGCACCATTTTCATTTCTTTGGCCATGAATTGGAACTCTTCGCGAGTCATCGGAAAAAAACCCCAATTTTTTTCCCACGCCGAATTGTAGATGTCGTAGCAGATCTCGACGTCGCGATCGAAATTTTTGAGATCGAAATCCCGGAACCTGAAGTTCCCGTCGGCTTTGAGTTTCTCTGAGTAGTCGAAGACTTTTTTTGGAAGGGACATTTTCTTGTCCGTCGGAAGGAAATACGCCACCGTGTCCTTGTCTTTTTCGAGACCTAGTTGCTCGTGGTGCTCAAGATAGTAGAGCGGGTTCCAAGTCGTCATGATCGTCGGATGCTGAGATTGTCCGCGAACGAGGAGGCCGCACTCGTGATTGGTCGAAGGATTCATCGGACCACGAAATTCGGAGTAACCTTTGGCCTGAAGTGTTTCCGCGACGGCGCGAAACAGCGCTTTCGAAACCGCAATATCGTTGATCGCTTCGTAGAATCCGTAGAACCCGATTTTCTCATCGTGGAATTCTTCGTGCGCGCGGTTCGTGATCGCGGCAATTCGACCTACGTCCTTGCCGTTTTGGACCGCGACGAAAAGTTCGATCGTGGCGCGCTTGTAGAACGGATTTTTTTTCACATCCAGATTCTCTAGAACCGAAAGCCGCAGAGGCGGAACCCATTGCTTGTTTTCTTTGATCGGAAAAACATGCCAAGCGATATCAACGAAACGCTCCAAGTCTTTTTTGGAGGTGGGATCCAAACGGACGATCTGAACTGTACTCATAGAGTTTCACTCATACCTCACCCCTTCTCATTTGTGGAAAGGTCTTTTTCAGCGCATCATCTAAGACTCTATGACTCGCCCATCGACCGGTCTTCTCAGCTACATTCCGCCAGTTACGGCCGGTTTTATCGCCGTTCTCGTCGGTTTCACGAGTTCTGTTGCACTAGTTTTTCAAGCCGCTCAAGCCACCGGGGCACCCCCGGAAATTACCGCCACTTGGATCGCGGCCCTCTGCCTGGGGATGGGGGCGACTTCGATCGCATTTTCCCTCTACTACAAGATCCCGGTTCTCACCGCTTGGTCGACTCCCGGGTCCGCGCTCCTCGCCGTCAGCCTCACGACCGCCGTCCCGCTCAGTGATGTGCTCGGTGCATTCCTTTTCTCGGGTCTCCTGATCACGTTTGCCGGCGCCAGCGGATGGTTCGAGAAAATCATTGATCGGATCCCGGCTTCGATCGCCTCCGCCCTGCTTGCCGGAGTTTTATTCCGGTTCGGCACCGAGGTTTTTCAATCCCTGAAAACCGCCGCGCCCATTGTCCTCCCCATGCTCGCCGTTTACCTCGGGCTCAAACGACTGATCCCTCGGTATGCGGTGATTGGAGTGCTCGCGATCGGACTCACCGCCAGCTATCTCTACCAACCGCCCCATTTTGAAACAGTCTCACTCCAAATCGTGCGCCCCGTTTTTACGATGCCAACGTTTTCTTGGTCAGCGATCGTGAGCCTGGGACTCCCGCTTTTCATCGTTACGATGGCTTCGCAGAATCTGTCGGGAGTCGCAGCGATTCGATCTTTCGGTTATTCGACGCCGATCTCTCCGGTCATCACAGGAACGGGAGTTACGACCATGCTCCTAGCGCCGTTCGGTGTGTTCGGTATCAATCTGGCCGCCATCACGGCCGCGATCTGCATGGGACCCGAAGCTCACGAAAATCGCGATCAGCGTTACTGGGCGGCCGTGTTCGCTGGAATTTTCTACCTGCTCGTAGGGCTCGTCGCCGGAGTCGTCGGAGATTTTCTGCATGCACTGCCCGCCGCATTCGTGCTCTCACTTGCTGGGATCGCGCTATTTACGACCATTGCAAACAGTCTCCATCAAGCGACGCGCGATGAGCGGTCGCGCGAGGCCGCGATCCTCACTTTCTTGGTCACCGCTTCGAATGTGACTCTCGCAGGCATCGGTGCCGCGTTCTGGGGAATCGTGATCGGCTCAATTGCACTTCTGATTTTTAGACCAAAAGCGTCGTGACATTTTGATCCGTTCTCCAGAAGATGGAGTCATGAAAAAACACCTCGCTCTCTTGTCCTTGGGTATGATCGTTACGACCACCGCGTTCGCTGGCCCATTCGAGTGTTACAAATCCGCGTCCGGTGAGATGGAAAAAATTGCCGCCGTTCGCCTGTGCTCCCAGAGTAAAAACTCGCTCGAACCACTGAAATGTGTCCGCGAAGCCAAGAAAATTCTCCCAGCCTGGGAAGCAGTCACGCTCTGCGCGGGCACGGATTCGGCCAAAGACACGCTCCGTTGCTACAATCAAGCATCGATGGAGCTGAATGAGTCAGTCCTCGCCATCCTCCGCCTCTGCGGCAAAGGCATCGGCCTCTAGGACTGAGATTGCATCATACGCATCTCGTCCGATCCGCCTGAATTGTCAGCTCTCGCGTATTATGCGATATTGGCGACTCATGTTTTGGGCGAGATGCACGGTTGCACTCATTGTTTTTTTCTCTTTCATCCTAGAAGTCGTTTTCGATCCTTCTACGGCTTTTGTGCGTGTCGGTCCCGCTCCCATCACTCAGAACGATGAAACAGGAGACGCACCGATGAGCGACACGCATCCACTGCACTCATCGACACCTTTTGCTCACTCTGCGATTCCCGCCTCTTCATCGAGATGGATTCTCTCACCTCCATTTCAAGTGATGAGGCTTGAACCACGCCCCTCGGAACTCTATCAAGAGCCCACGATCCCAGACCTACACCGGCCCCCCAGACGGATACGCGCGTAATCTTCGCTTCACTCGGCTCTTAATACCTCGGCCACTCGATCGTTCATCCGTTCGCAACAGATGAAACAGAATCTATTTTGATTTTCGGGAAAACACATGACTCACTTACCTGATCTGATCCAAGACCTCGGCATAATCCTGATGACAGCCGCTGCCGTCACACTCGCTTTCAAGAAAATGAAACAACCAGTCGTCCTCGGTTACCTGATCGCCGGTTTCATCGTCGGCCCGCATTTTCAGTTGTTTCCGACCGTCAAGGACACCGCCAATATCTCGATTTGGGCCGAGATCGGCGTGATTTTCATGCTGTTTGGACTGGGACTCGAATTTAGCTTCAAGAAACTCACTCAAGTCGGCAAAAGCGCATCAATCATGGCGCTTTGTGAGATCATGACGATGCTCGCTCTCGGCTACGCAGCCGGGCAAATGCTCAGTTGGTCTCGGATGGATAGCCTATTCTTGGGTGGCATTCTGTCGATCTCCTCTACGACGATCATCGTGCGAGCGTTTGAAGAGATGAGTCTCAAAGGCAAGAGTTTCGTCTCCCTCGTTTTCGGAGTACTGATCGTCGAGGATCTCATCGCGATCCTCCTTCTCGTCCTCCTCTCTTCCGTCGCCGTCACGCAGAGCCTATCCGGCGGTGAGCTCGCGTTTTCGTCATTGAGACTCGTGTTTTTCCTCGTGCTCTGGTTTCTGCTCGGCATCTACGTCCTGCCTGTGCTCCTCCGAAAATTTCGCCCCATGATGTCGAACGAAACATTACTCGTCGTCTCTATCGGACTCTGTCTCATGATGGTGATCGTCGCGAATCATACGGGGTTTTCCCCTGCACTGGGCGCGTTTGTCATGGGTTCGATCTTGGCTGAAACGCGGGACGGGCACCGAATCGAACATCTACTCTTACCCGTTAAGAATCTTTTCTCCGCGGTATTTTTCGTATCCGTCGGAATGCTCATCGATCCAAACGTATTAAAGGAGTACTTCTGGATCATTCTCTTGATCTCGGCCGTCACAATCGTGGGAAAAATACTCAGTATCACGATCGGGTCAATCGTCTCAGGCCAAAATTTACGAACGTCGGTTCAATCCGGAATGAGCGTCGCACAGATCGGCGAATTCTCATTCATCATTGCAACCCTGGGCATGACCCTAAAAGTCACGAGTGATTTCCTCTATCCCATCGCAGTCGCAGTGTCAGCGATCACGACTTTCACCACGCCCTACCTGATCAAATATTCAGACCGTTGCTACGAATGGGTGGATTCGAGACTACCGGACTCGTTCAAGTCTCTACTCAACCGTTACGAGAACGCGATGAAATCCAACTCCGACGAAAACGCACTCGGGATCATTTGGCGAGTCTACGGGGTGAAAGTTACTCTCAACGCCGTCATCGTGATCGCCATCACGCTGGCCATGAGTCGCTTAGCGCTCCCCACAGTCGCGCCCCTGTTTTCGAACGCGGTCATGGTCGACGGCATCGCCTGTGCCCTCACTCTCATTATGATTGCACCGTTTCTCTGGGCGATTTTCGTCGGGAGCGCCATGCGCACTCAAGACCACACGACTGAGATCTTGAACCGACTTCGCAAACTTCAACTCGGAGTCTCCATTGCACGGGCCATCATCGGCGTAGTCCTTGCCGGTTTCGTCGTCGGTCAGTTCATCTCTGTTGTCGCTGTCACTGGAATTGTTTTCATCGGAATCGCAGCGTTCGCTGCGTTTTTCCTGAGTCGCTACTCCGAGCCGGTTTATGAGCGTATCGAGAGCCGATTCGTATCGAACCTAACGGAAATTGAACGCGCGGAGCTCGAAAAAAAATCCAAGACTCCGGAGCTCGCACCGTGGAATGCGAATTTGACTGAAATGGTCGTTTCTCCCAATTCGCCACTCGTCGCAAAATCACTCGAGGATTGCAAAATCAAGGAGCGGTTCGGAGTCACGATCGCGATGCTGGAGCGAGGTGACCAAAGAATCCTCGCTCCCACACGTTTCGAGCTCCTGCTCCCGGGAGATCGAGTTTTCCTGATCGGAACCGATGAGCAACTCACCGCTGCTCGCGACACGTTTGAGAAGAATCCTGCGGGGGAGCTGCCGCCCATTTCCCCGGATTTTGGACTCACTTCGCTGACGCTACTCCCGACCGATCGCTTCATCCATCACACGATCCGAGAATGTGGTTTACGCGAAGCCGTCAACGGATTGATCGTCGGAATCGAGAGAAACGGCATACGATTCCTTAACCCAGATTCGTCGATGAAACTGGAGCCGGGCGATCTGCTTTGGATCGTGGGAGACCGTAAACAGATCCGATCGCTCCATGAACAAAACACTCTATAAACCAGCCCTGATAGCGAAAAACGTGCTATACTCGCACTCATGAATGTCAGGACTGCCGGGGAAATCAAACTCATGGAGCAAGCGGGTCGCCTCGCTGCGAACGCGCTCGTGCATACGGGAAAATTCGTCAAAGCTGGAATCACCACCGACGAGCTCGATCAAATCGCGAACGACTACATTTTGAGTCACGGCGGCATCTCGGCCTGTATCGGTTATCAGGGATACCCCAAGGCGATCTGCACCTCCGTCAACGAAGTGATCTGCCATGGACTGCCCGGTGCTCAAGTCCTCAAAGACGGTGACATCATCAATATCGACGTTACAGCGATCAAAAACGGATTCCACGGCGACACATCCTCAATGTTCTTCGTAGGTGAAGTCACGGACTCGGCGAAGAAACTCTGCGAATGCGCGTTTGAGGCCATGCACCGAGGGATCAAGGCCATCAAGGCGGGCGGTACGACCGGCGACATCGGTTTCGCGGTAGAGAAATACGTCACCCGCAAAGGTCTCTACGTCGTTCGCGAGATTGGCGGGCATGGAATCGGAAAAGGATTCCATGAAGATCCGTTTATTCCGTCTTTTGGCAAAAAAGGCGTCGGTCCGTTTCTGAAGAAGTGGGGAACGATCACGGTAGAACCGATGGTCAATGAGACATCAGCCCCAATCGACGAAATCGAGATTCCCGACTCTGACATCACCATCATCGTTACCTCCGATGGACGCCTCTCGGCTCAGTACGAACACACGGTGCTGATCACGGATAACGGAGCGGAAATCCTCACACTTCCTTCTTAAATGGAGAATCCAGCCTATGTCTAAACTCGCTTGCCTGATTGCTTTAGCCTGGATGATGTCAATTTCCACGTTCGCCGAAGAGTCTCCCATCCAAGACGCGGAACTCGAACATCGCTGCACGAAGGGCTCTGACGAACGTGTGCTCACCATCTTACCCAAGGACCTCGGCTGCGAACTCTATTACCAAAAGGGCCAGTCGTCCGAGGTAGTCGCTCGCTCACAAATGGGCCCAGAGATCTGTGAAAAAGTGCGCGTGAACATTCGCACTAAGCTCGAAAAAACCGGCTACACCTGCAAATAAAAAGGGAACCCGAAATTCGGGTTCCCTTTTTGATATTCAAAATAAGATTCGAAACTTATTTGGCTGCGCGATTCGAGCAGCTGCAATTAGCAGTAATCGGGCGACCACGACCGGCGAATCCACCGACGTACTTCGAGTACGAGATTGTTCCCGTTGCGGTTTCGATGTCGGAGCAATCACGTACTTTGATTTCGTACTGATCAAACGAACGGTTTTCGAGGTTGATCTTGATGCCTTCTGCTGCTGAGTTGGTATAGGACGTGACGCGGAAAGAACCAGCTAGGTCGTTGCCTTCGTCGAACATCTTCAGGAGCGTTGGAGGTTGGTTTGGTCCGCGAGTCTCCAACTGGAGCAAAAATTCAGCGCGGGTCAAATCGCCAGAGTCCAGGGACTCATAGGCATCGCGACCGCAAGTCACGTAAAGGTTTCCTGCCGAAGCAGAAAAACTCGACAAAAATGCCAAAGATACCACTACAAGATTCAAGATCGGTTTCATTCTCTACTCCTAAAATAAAAAAGTTGTGAAGTAGCGATGAAATAAACACAAGAAGTTGCGGTCGCTCAAGTGGACTTAATACACTGATAGAGAATATCTCTCATTCCAGGTCGTGGAATGTTGGTAACCGAAACAGCAACCTTGAAAAGCACTATTCATCGGACCTTAGGTTTTATGAAAGTGAACCGTGTCCGCTTGCGCAGTACAGGTGAGCACTAGGTCGTTGATGCAAACATGCGCCGGTAGGCTTGCACAGAAATACGCCACATCTGCAACATCACCTGCCGTCAGCGGTTGATAGCCTTGGTAGATGCTGGCGGCTTTTTCGAGGTCACCTTTGAAACGAACTTGTGAGAATTCGGTTTCGGCCGCGCCGGGATGGAGAGCCGTCACCTTGATTCCGTAAGGAAGCAGGTCGATTCGCATCGCCTCGCTCAGCGCTTCGATCGCCCGCTTAGTCGCGCAGTAGACGTTGCCATTCTTGTAAGTCACCTTGGCGGCTGTAGATCCTATCTGAATGATCTGGCCGCGTTTGCGCTCCTTCATCCCGGGAATGATCGCACGCAAAACATAGAGCACGCCCTTGATGTTGGTATCAATCATTCGCTCCCAGTCATCAACGTCGCCTTGATCGATCGGAACCGCACCGAGCGCTAGCCCAGCGTTATTGATCAACACATCAACCGCACTCCAGCTGGAATCTAAACTCCCGATCGAGCGTTCGACTGCCATACGATCTTGAACGTCGAACGTGAGCGTCTTCACGCGTGCTGAATGCGTTTTTTCGAGCTCCGACTTGAGCCGATCCAACCGCTCTTGGCGCCTCCCGGTCAAAATCAGCGAATCGCCGGATGCCGCAAATTTTCGTGCCATTGCTTCGCCAAATCCGGACGTCGCGCCAGTGATCAATATGATTCTGCTCATGCCGAGTTTTTATCTAAAATCCCCGACTAATACAAGTTGTCACCGATTGCCTCCGGCGATCACGATCACAACTCGTCTTGAGTCGCGACTCTAGAAACGAGGCGATAGTCGGTCTGGCAAACGATCGCGAAGGAATGATTCAAAAAGCTCGGTCGCGCGACTCTGCTCTGAATCGCGTCGTTTAACGAGGTACACCTCGGCTAGCAGGCGCTTGGGAGCACGGATTTTCCGAAGCGCCCCTTCTCTGAGCTCACGCTCGACCATAAAATAGGGCAATAGCGCATACCCGAGTTCACGCATCGCCATACGTTTTTGGGTCTCTTGATTATTCGTCTCAAAAAAGAGATTCGGCTCAATCCCTAGCGATCGAATCAAATTCAGACAGAGATGGGAGTTCGGATAGTCGGACAGCCGCGAGCCGATAAAATAGAACTCCTCTAGAAGAGCGCGATCAAATTTCCCGCTTTTGAGTCGCTCATTGAGAGACGAACAGATGAGCACAAATTCAGTCGCGCCGATTTTCTCAGTCTTCAATCGTTTCTCCTTGGCCGGATGGAAGAACAATCCTAAGTCTAGTTTACCTTTCTTCAGCTCTTCTTTGATCACCTCGGAGGTACCCGCTAAAACTTTGATTCTAACTCCCGGATAGCGCTTCCAGAACTCCTGAAAAATTTCCGGTAGTAAGTAGTTACTCAAGTTGTCCGAGGCACCTATCCGAAGCTCCCCTTCCACGCGATCCTGTTTGGACTGGGTATAGTTCTTGAGTCTTTCGACTTCGTTAAAGATCACCTCGCAACGCTCAAAAAAAATTTTTCCCGAGTCCGTCAGAGCCACTCCAGCGCGGTTTCGCTCGAATAGGCGAAGCTGCTCTCGCTCCTCCAACAAGCGCACCATCTTGCTGAGGGACGGTTGACTCGTCCGAAGTGCCCTCGCCGCACCAGTAAAACTCCCTTGCTTGGCAACCTCATAAAAACATCGAAGGTGATTCAGTTCCATTTGGGCCCATATCTAAAAGGAATAGTCTGAATAGGAAATAGATATTTTTCATCTACCTCTCCAATGGGTATCAACAGCCCATCTTCTTTTAAGCGCTTAGAAGAGATCCCTATTATTCCAGCCATTTGGAGGACAAAATGCGATCTCTCAGACACTCCGTCTTAACTGCCTATTTGACTTTGGCCGCCCTATCCAGTGCGCCTGCCCAAGCCATACCCCATCCACTCCTAGGACTGATTTCACATACGGAATATACGTACGGAAAACACGAATCGCCCGTCATCGTATTTGATATCGACGATACGCTCCTCGACACGCGATTTCGAACGGTCCGAATATTCAATGAACTCGCCTCTGTTCCGGAGTTCCGACTCGCCTACCCCGAGGAGGCGCGTCGCCTCACCACGATCTGGGCACCCCAGGTACTCTATTCGACTGAGGGAACACTCCAGCGGGCGGGAATCACCAACGCTGCGGCGATCGCAGCGATAGTGACTTACTGGAGAGAGCGCTTTTTTTCAGATTTCTATTCTTCAGAAGATATCCAACTACCCGATGCGTCCCGCTACGTGAATCAATTGTATCGATCCGGAGCGATCATCGTCTATTTGACGGGACGACCTCGAGAAACCATGGAAATCGGCACGAGGAATGCGCTTAGTCGCTGGAGATTTCCATCCGGTCCACGAACGGCGCTACTGATGAAACCTGACGCAAAGATGGATGACTTAATATTCAAGAGGAATGCGCTCGAAGAAATCGCACTCATGGGAAATGTCATCGGTGCGTTTGAGAACGAACCGGCTAACCTCAATCTGCTCGGAGCTCGTTTTCCTGAGGCCGAACTATTCTTCCTCGATACGATTCACTCTCCACGTCCCGACTTACCGACGGAGAAATCTGTTTGGATCAATCGCTACTGAACGGACACTGGTTTCACGCTTCCGCAATCCGCATTTACGAATTTACCTTCGTAAACAACCTTGGAGAGTTTTCCGTCGCGATTCATACGAACCAGGCCGTTGAATTTTTCTTTTGAATCCCGATTGAATTCCATCGTGCCGGATGCGCCGCCTTCACACTTGAAATCTGCGGCGAATTTACTCGAAGTCTTGATCTTGACGTCCGTTTTGCATTTTTGATCATCAGAGCCAGGAACCAAGCCGTTTTGCTGATTCAGGAGAGCTTGGGTGTAACAAACGGAAGTTCCGCTACCTTTCATGGTACGTCCCATCGCCATTTCCATTTGCTTGCGCTGCTCAGGAGACATTCCGGCCATTGCTTTTTTTACTTCCGCCATAGGGTTGACCGTTTTACCGCCCGACTCGATATTCATTTCCAAGTTCCAAAGACCCGGCTTGATATCAAACGGTGCGGCAAACACGAACGAGGGCGTTAGAGCGAGAGCAAGAGTGAGAATGGATTTCATGTCAGTTTTCTCCGCGGGATAGGTTTGTTTCCAGACACTATCCCGCGGGAAAAATCCAAATGTCAACGCGTGCGGTTATTAAATGGGCAAGCTTTACGGAAAGCTTCGACTCGACTGAAGACCTTGCCCGGGTAGGCACGCTTGTTCTCGGGATGGCCATTGTATTCTTTGAGAGCGTAGCGATAACGCTGAATGAGTGCGCTATTGGAAAGTCGCTTATTGGCAACTCCCATGAAATTCAAGAGCGTCAATCCACCCAAGTTCAGAGCAACACGGTTGTCCTTCATCATCGCAGTTTTGATTTCGCCCAAACAACGGGAGTTGATCCCGCAATTTTCATTGCAACGATCCGCCGGGCGGCTCGTGCAATAGAGCTCCCATGGATAGTAGTCCTCGGGACGAGACGTTTCGTAGATCGTCGACAATGCGGCGTTCATCTTATTTTTCCAGATCTCTTCGTACTCGGGATTCGCGAAACGCTTCTTATAGTGACAGCCAGTCGTCTCGAGCGCATGACAAGCATCACGAATAGCGACATTAGTCATCTGAGTAACGCCCGTACCGCCACCCGTGCGATCCGCAACGAAGTTGCCGCTTTCAACATAAATCAGTCCGAGAAAAATGACCGGATCCACGCCATATGCCTTGGCCGTGTGAAATACGTCTTCGACCAAGTCCTTCTTGGCGCGACCACCCGAGACTTGATTGACGTAATTCTGAAGGCAGCTCTGGGATGGTGGATCATAAACGATGAATGTTCCATTCAGACGCGAGAGTGTCCATTCCGGCGGTGGAGGTGCAGCATAGACTACGTCTTCGGCGGCGGCGACTTCGCGATCGATCGCTGTATCCTCTACAGTCGATGTGGAAGAACAAGCCTGAAGAAAAATCGAGATAGCCAAGGAGAGTAAACAGCAACGGGTCGAGATCATGAGGCTCCCAAGGTGGTTAGGGTCGGTTAAGGCGCGCACCTTATACGCCCGTGTATTCTCGGTCTTGAATGAAGAATTTTCAGTCCACACTGTGGTTTGTTCCGAATTCGTCAAAAAACACTCGGGTAGAGAACGAGTAAAAAGCTCGGTAAATTGCGAGAAAAATTCATTGAATTGACTACTCGTTTTCTCCAGAGGAGCTAAGCTTGGGAGATGGTTTTACCGTTCTTAGTTTTTCTTGGATTTGCATTTGCGGGTGATCATTACGAACTGCCCGTCGGCCCCACTTCGATCGCTCACTCTCATAACGACTACCAACAGAGTCGACCACTCGATACAGCTATAGAGCAGGGTTTTCGTAGCATCGAAGTCGACGTCATTGATCGCCGCGGCCAAGTACGCGTGACTCACATCGGCCTCTGGACTGATGGAACTCTCAAGGAACTCTACTTGGACCGCTTGCAAAAACTTGTGAACGAACGAGGATCGGTGCACGGTGATGGCAAGAAATTCTATATCTGGATCGAGATCAGGTGGATGATTTCGACCGAAGCAATCGTCCCCATGCTGCGTGAACTACTTGCGCAGTATTCGATGCTGACCGTATTTGACCCCGAAGGGAACGAAGTCAAATCCGGACCGGTCGATCTCATACTGATCAATCACAATGGTCTGGCAGATCAATACTTTTCCGGATTAAAAACCGCTCCCGCTTGTTTAGGGCTTAATCGACTTCCGCTCTCCAAGACCGCCCGCGCACCGTTCGCGAAGTGGTCATATCACCGCTGGAATCGAGTGTTCGGCGACGCCGGGAAACATTTCTTCTCGGAAGATGACAAAAACAGAATCCGCGAGTTTCAAGCAAGCGCGCATCGAGTCGGACTACGAACTCGTTTTTGGGGAAATCCCGATACTCCTCGATTCTGGAAGGAAGCAACGGAGCTGCCTTTTGATGTTGTCGGAACGGATGACCTCGAAGAGACGATGAAAGTCCTCAAGGTCAAGTAGTAGCCCGGATGGCTAGGCGGCCTCTTTTTCGCCCAAGACTTCGGTTACTTCTATAAAGTCCTTTTTCACAAGCACTGGGAACGGTTCACCTAACAGAACCGTCGCCACCTCTCCGACCATGCGGCGAGTCTGATCATCCAAAAGCACGCTATCCGAAGTAGCGGCACTCGCGATCCTTCGGGCGCGACTATAGGGAGCGTTTTTCAAATGGTAACGTCCCGACTCCTTGCTAAGAGTGCCGTCATCGGTTGCGAATCCAGCCGAAATAGTCTGCGCCGGAAACATAAACGATTCAGTGAGAACCGTTTGACCATGGTTCAAGAACTGATGAAGTTCCGCCAATACATCGCTGATGCGCTCCGCAAACGATTCTTGTCCAAGATGATCTGAGCCCAAGAACAATACAATCATCTCGTCGCCGTTAACGGCCTCAACGATTCCATCGTGACGATCAAAAAGCGAAGTCATCTTTCGGATAAACTCGTGCTGAATGAAATCCGCGTAAGGAGGACCATAGAGCGAGATCTGTTTCGCGTAGTTGTTGATATCCAAGATGAGCACAGAGACCTTGAGTGATGTCTCGCCGCCTCGATGGTAAGGCCGGAGTTTCGGACCCATTCGATAACCATCACGTAGTTCCAGAAGCTCTAAATGCCGTCGGATATTCAATCGCTTAGACTGGTGAAACCGAAAGAAGCGATGACGATCATCTTTGGGCACGAGCCGGACGCGATTCCGAATTTCTCGCGAAAACTGCTCTGTTCCACTCACTCGATCTAGACCGAAGTACCGACTAAACATGGAACGCATCTTCGCTGCGAACGCCGTGGGAATCTCCGATTCCTGGGTCGCATGGCGAATCAGAATATCCATCTCGGCATCGAAATCCTTGAGCATCATCCAGCGTTGAGAGGCTTTCCACTGCGTGTAAATCAACGAAGCGAGAATGGCGACCGGGAAAACCATACCGAGGCTATTGACGGTATTGAAATTGATCCAGGGGAAATAAGCGTTCCAATGGTAGATCCCATAAACCATCAGAGCGGCCGAAATCAGCCCACTCTCGCGGTCCAGGAACCGCCCCCGTCGGAAACCGATTACAAATAGAGCTAAACCGAATCCAAGAATTTCGAATTCGTAGATTTTAAGGAAAACGCGCGGATCCAAGCTCCAAGATAAAAATAGACTCAATACGACCGGGATCGCCAGAAGCGGCGCCCAACGGCGGAAAGAAAGCCGGGGCAAGAAGCAGGCGATCACGTTCATGACAAAGTAGTTCCTAAAAACATAGTGCCAGAGCGCAGCGTGGGTATTCTCAAAGAACAGGTAAAAGTAATGTGTCATCGACAAGGTATAGACCAACGTCGAGAGCAGCATCGACAAAAACACTGGATCGGCTCTGAGACTCCGTCTAAACGAGAGAAAGAAGTAAGAAATGATCGCAATGACTGCGAAAATCGGGCCGACATAGATCTGTGCCGCTTCGCGCACCATTTGAATCGCAATGCCCAAGTGGTGGGTTTGAACGAGTGGAAACGATCCGAGAGTCGATTTCACCCCGGCTCGGTCCTCACATTCCGCCATTAATTCTTGGCGGTTGTTCTCCGGCCCCTGCATGAAACCATGAGAGAGGAAAAGTTGGTCGCGATGCTGCAAATTTGAGTAGTTGCTGGCGACCAGCTGACCATCCAGATAGATCGAGCATCGTCCACGCGGACGCGCCATCGAGACAAAGTAAGATCCCGGCGGAAGCGCCGAAATATCCATTTTGACTTGGGTGTTGGGGACAATGACTTGGATCCGCTCAGGCGGCACCAAATTCAAATAGTCGAGAGCGGAGATCGACATCTCGATCCCGACACAGAAAATGACGAGTGCTAGGCTGTAAAGAAAGGCCCTCAACCCGTCCTCCGCTTGGTATTCTTACGCTTCATCTCGGTGATCAATGCTTTTAGGTGCTCGACGCTCGAATACAGATGCAGGAGATCTTTTTGACTCAGTTTTACGAATCGAAATTTCTCAGGAGAACCCAAAGGCGCGCCGGCGAACACCACGTCCGCCGCTTCGGAATCCGCAAATGATCGAGGGTATTCGAGTCGATGGGACTTCGATTCTTGGCAAAACTTACTCCAAAGCCGTGTCGCAAACGCGTCTTCGAGAGGATAAATGACATAAAGATCCAGTTCTGATTTCCTGGTCAAGAGCGATTCAACTTGAAGCAAAATGCGGCTTCCAGGCTCTTCTGGGTCGGTCTTCCAAACAGTCGCCCAACGCTCACGATTCTCGCGAGAAGCAAGCACATGGAGCCCGAGGTCCTGCCCGGCAAACTGTGGATAGCGAACCGAACGGTAGAACTCAAAAAAATCAGCCTTCGGCAGGAGCACCAAATCGTCGCCGGACTTACGGAGGAATGTTGCCTTGCCCGCATAACCGTTCAGTTCATAATGAATCTCGGTGCCTTTTTCAAAAGTGAAGTCGGCACCTTCTTGCGGACGAGCGACCATGGAGTCCGCGCCGATCTCGACTAACTCTACGGCCTGTGTCTCCAACCGTCCCGAAATACGATCTTCTTCCTCTAGCCAAACGCGTGGCAAGCGTCGCAACTTTTGTACAAAAAGTTCGTGCGGTGGAGCAATCGCGTAGCGAGCCCCTGGCTTATCGGCACTCTTGACTTCGAATATCTCGGCATCAAATCGATAACTCGTTTGGAAGATCTCGACGAAGAATGTGACAAGGTCTCCGCCGCGCAAAAAGAAATCTGTCTGACTCTGTTTGATATCGAAGTGGAGAAAATCGATTTCTGAAATGACACCGGGAGATTCGAACTTGATCTCGATTGCTTTTTGCTGCGGGCCTTTGCGCTGTAAATAGCAGCGACTCTGGTTCTGCCAGGTAAAGATCAGCGAGAATACCGATCCGATCTCGATCGGATCGCCGATTTGATCGCCCGTGGCCTTGAGCAAGAGCTCGCCTGACTGCAACTCTTCGGGGTCAAAAGCGATGAGACGGAGATTGCCTCGGCGAATCATCCGGTTTTTCTCCAACTCTGGGACTGACGGGCGCCGTAATATTCTTCATAGAGACGAAGAATGCTCTCTTTCTCACGCAGGAGAACGCGATGAATCGGCTCATCGAACGCCGAAGTGTCCTGGTCCGGAATCATGCGGTTGAGTATCTCTTCGAAACGATCCGCCCGGGCCGCTTCGACCAGGTTCCATAAGAATGCGGATACAAAACTAGGTACATCCGCGGCATCAATCGTGGTGGTGATATTCTTACGTTTCGAGAATTCAGAGATCTTGTCGATGGGGATCACTTTTTCATAGACCATTCCTCGAAGAATTTCCGGATTCTTGAGGTGAATAGAGAATAGGGTCGCACCAAACCGTGATTTGATTGATTCCATCCAAGAAAGATTCAATTTTGAGGTCAATAGATCGTTCACACGCGTTTCGAACTGGAGTTCCTCGTCGCTCGCGCCCCGGATATTCTGAAGCAAATCTTGGGTGGAGGCAGGGAACAACTTTTCCTCGAAACGAGTCTGTTTAAACTGATAGAGATTCATCAAGATCTTGAGGAGCGCGTCGCTGGATTCAGTCTTGGAAAATGGAAGGTAGTCCAAGCAGGCACCGGTTTTTTTGGCCGAAAGTGCTCCGCGAACCGTGAGCTCTTTTTCAGAAAGCAGAAGCGCCGCCCCCGGAACCCCTCTCGACTCATAGGGGACCAGTAACTCTCGCATGACATCGTGAAGCGGTAGATTGCCGTTCTCGCTTTCGATCAGCAGTACAACACCCAGATTCTTGGTTTTTTTTGCGCGATCATGAGCCTCGATGTAGCGACTGAAAACGTGGAGTCTGAGTTCCTGTTCGGGCGCGAGCCCCGAGATCCGCTCCGCGAGCTTCTCGCCGAACTCCGGCACCTCCGAAACAATGAGGATTTCGATTCCCGCCCAAGCTTTTTCAGGAAATCTGCTCAGATTCATTTTCGTTCTCCATCGTCAAATTTTGAACGCAGCAAGGCCTGCGCTCTACCCATTCTTTTCGAACGGAAAAACGCCAACCTTGAATCTTGGGCGCTGAAATACGTCTATTTATTTGAGGAAAATTCGATTTCCTGAAGAATCGGACAATCCGGTCGGTCATCGCCGCTACAACGGTCCGAAAGATGGCGCAATGTCGACGCGATTGATTGAAGTTCGATGATCTTTTGTTCGAGTCCCACCAGGTGATCCTTCGCTATTTTTTTGACTTCGCGACTTGCACGGCGCCGATTTTTCCAAAGTCCGACCAGACGCTTGATCTCTGCCATTGAGAAACCGAGATTCCGAGCGCGGTTCACGAATCTCAAGATGTGCACATCGGTCTCATCATAAATTCGATATCCAGACTCAGAGCGAGCCGCTTTTGAGAGCACTCCGATTTCCTCGTAATGGCGAACGCGTTTGGCGCTGATTCCGGCGCGTTTCGCCGCTTCGCCGATCGTCACGCTTTTTCTCTCCAACGTGTGAGCGTGAGCGCATTGAGCACGACACTCACGCTACTGAGCGCCATCGCTGCTCCCGCAACGACCGGAGATAAATGACCCAAAGCCGCGAACGGAATTCCAACGGCGTTGTAGACCATCGCCCAGAATAACCCTTGTCGAATTTTCGAGTAAGTCGCTCGCGAAAGATCAATTGAGGTGATGATCTTATGCAGATCGTTTTTCATGAGGGTGATTCCGGCTGCTTGGTTCGCGACATCGGCACCTCGACCCATGGCAAATCCCACCGAGGCCTCTACTAACGACGGCGCATCGTTAATCCCATCTCCTACCATGCCGATGGTTTTTCCAGACGCCCGAAGTTTGGCAACTGCAGATCGCTTCTGCTCGGGTAGGAGCTCGGCTTGAAACTCGGTGATACCGAGTTTCTTTGCAATCAGTTCGACCGCAGATTTTCGATCTCCACTCAGGATCAGGACTTGAATTCCACGCTTCCGAAGACTCTGAACAACCGCTGCAGACTCCTCGCGAATCTCGTCCGCAAAAGAAAACGCGGCCAGGCATTCCCCTCGATCTGTAAACC
The DNA here is from genome assembly GCA_027485695.1 of Pseudomonadota bacterium. Classification (GTDB taxonomy): domain Bacteria; phylum Bdellovibrionota; class UBA1018; order UBA1018; family UBA1018; genus JAIXQO01. The sequence continues at coordinate 769,689 of JAIXQO010000001.1, read as the reverse complement.
GCGCCAAGAATGAAACACTCTCGCCACGTTGATCGGCCGCCTCGATCCACTCCCGGAGCGCGCGCAGCGGAACATCCATTTCTTTCATCAATGCGACGTTTCCAAATGCGTAATAGGTATCGTCCATTTTGGCGGTCACACCGCGACCTGCGATGGTTTTTGCTTCGCTGAGCAAAAGAAGCGGTTGCTCGTTCTTGGGCTGCGTAAAATTACGCGTCGCTTGCGCGATCGGATGATCGCTGGTTCCGTTGATTTGATGAGCGATTCTTCGGATTTGCTCTTCGGAAACAACCGTGTTTTCCGATCGCATCCACTGACTGACCTTCAAACGCCCTTGGGTCAACGTTCCCGTCTTATCGAACGCGATCCAGTCCAGGCGCTGAGCGGTTTCGAGCGCCTCGGCGTCTTTGATCAAGATACCGTATTTAGCTGCCATTCCGGTTCCTACCAGAATAGCAGTCGGGGTTGCTAAACCAAGCGCGCAAGGACACGCGATCACCAACACCGCTACGGCGTGAATAATAGCCGACGCCCAATCTCCATTCGCTAAGCCCCAACCCAGGAATGTAATAGACGCAATACTCAAGACTGTTGGAACAAAAACTCTGCTCACCCGATCGACCACTCGCTCAATGGGAGCGCGCTTACCTTGAGCTTCTTCGATACTGACGATCATCTTAGACAACAGCGTGTCCGACCCGACCGCTTCTACCACCACAACTAAACGTCCTTCGCCGTTGATCGACCCGCCGATCACGAGTTCATTCGATCGTTTCACGACCGGTAAACTCTCCCCGCTCCACATCGACTCATCCACCGAAGTGACGCCATCCAGAATTCTTCCGTCCGCCGGAATTTTTTCGCCTGGCAAGATCACCATCTGATCACCCACAAAAAGCGAATCCAGAGGAATGAGTTGTTCAGTACCGTCGGTCATCAAGCGTCTCGCCTGTTCCGGTTGAAGTGATCGCAGAGCAAGAATGGCTGCCTGAGTTTTTCGTCTTGCACCCGCCTCAAGCGCCTTACCTAAAAGCACGAACGCGATGATGAGTGCAGAACTCTCGAAGTAGAGATGGGCACCCGGACGAGCAAATAGCAGATACACGCTCAATCCGTAAGCCGCTAGGGTTCCGATCGAAACCAGAAGGTCCATATTACCGGAGCGACGCCGGACCGCAAAAAACGCGTTCCTCAGAAAAACCCATCCGAACCCGAACTGAACGATCGAGGCGAGAGTCCATTCGAGCGTAGAGGAAATACGAACGTGAAGCCCGAATGGCGTAAGGATCATCGGGAGAGCCAGCGGAAGCGAAAGTAGCAATGCCGCTATCGCGTGAAAAAGTGATCGATCCCGATGTGGATCACTCAAGATTCTCGCCGAAGGCTCATAGAGTTTGGCGCCGTATCCGATCTCTTGGATCGAGTGAATGAGCGATTCTGGCCCGATGCCCGAATTCGCCGAGTAAGTCACCCGAGCTCTCTCCAGTGCAAGATTCACGTCACCAGAAATCACGCCTGGCAACTGATTCAGGGTTTTGGAGATATTGGATGCGCAGCTCGCGCAGGTCATTCCCTCAAGCGAGAGCTGGATCGTCAGATCGGACATTTTGGAGTCTCCCAAAATCCACTCTAAACCTTCCCATCATGGGAAGGTCAAAGGAATTCTGGGAGACTTGCTCTGCCCCAATCGGACACGGATGAAAATTGAACTTATTGATTCAGCGTGAATCGAACCGAGAGCTTCAGCGCCATGAACTGCTGCTGAATGCCGTCGATCGTCATACCAGGAGAGATCGAGAAGGTTTTGGTAAAAGTATAAGCGTCACCGCGATTGATCTCATAGGAGACGGTCGGGTAGACGAAACCTTGGACCTTCTTCGGGCACTCGTTCAGGTAGTTTTTGCGGTGAAACTTGGCGCCAGCCTCTAAGCCCAGTCCAAGAACGTTTTCAGTACCGTCGGCACCATAGCCGAGAGGAAGTCCGATGATCAAGAATCCGCCGACGTTGTAGTCCGTAATGCCCGCCTTAAACGGATTATTCGCAAAATCAGAACTCACGCCCAGGATCGCGCCGGCATCGCTGTATTCGCCGATGGTCTTAGAGATATGGAGATTCGTAAAGAAACTGGTGTTACGCGCTCCGTAAATTGGATTTTGGCGAGTGCTGCCGTGAAGTGCGTAACTGCGGCTCTCGGTACCAGTTGCGACACCGACGCGGAATGCCGAACGGTATGAATAGCCTCCACCGCCTCCGAGCGTCCCGCCCAGGGTTTTTGCGGGCGATACGGCTGCCTCTGGAGCTGTCAGCGACTCGACAATTTCAGCCTCAGTTGCCAGTTCGTTTACGTTCATGATTTCGCCGGTATCGGCATTGACTGCGAGTACTTGGTAATCCTGGCCGTCGATAGGCACCACGGCGCCATCATGGGCCAACGTGCATGCAGTAATCTGAGTGGCGGCGTTCGAATGGGAGACGAACGAAAACATCGCTAGAACGAACAAAGAGAGCTTCATCGGGTGTACTCCGTACATGAGTGTTTAACGGAGTTTTACTACTCATTTTCGAAGATGCCCACTATTTATTACATTTTTCGAATGTAATTTAAACTCCACAGCGTAGAACTGACCTACCGACTGCCTGAGCCATTTCTTTTTTGCATCAAATCAGTGGGAATCCGCCACCATAGCGGGTTTAGCGCGCAATTTTAACAGAACGAGCGGAATGAACGAAACCGTCATGATGATGCCCACTGTCCACATGAGTTGAACGTAAGAGAGCATGAAAACTTGGTTCTCGATCTTGAGCTTCATGACCCGAAGCGCTGCTAAGTAGGACGACGAGTTGCCGATTGATTCCTGCATTTTCATCCCGAAACCCGAAATCATGCCCTGAAACGTTGCTTGAGTATTCGGGTTCAGAAGCGACACGTGAGAGGTGATATCAAGGTAGTTCTGAGCCGAGTTCTTGGCCAGAAGCGTACCAACGAGCGCCACGCCGACGCTTCCGCCGATCTGACGACAAAGGTTCATCAAACCCGCCACTTGTCCGAGCTGAAGCCCTTTGAACTGGCTTAAGATCGTGGAATTGATCGGCACGAACAAGAAAGCCATCGCGATTCCCCGGACGTAGAGGGCATGCAAGATCTCGGACTCACTCGAAAGCGGAGTGAACTGAGTCATCATATAGATGCAAACCTCCAGCGATAGAAATCCAATCGCAATCAGGATCCGAGGATCTCGCTTGGAGAGCTGCTTGCCGACAAACGGCATCACTACCATCGTGATGAGAGAACCGGGAATGAACAGCATTCCCGTCTGCGTGGCATCCAAGTGCAAAGTACGACCGGCGAATACCGGCAAAACGAAAATGAGACTGTAAAGCGCGAACCCCAGCATGAACATCAACATGGTTCCATTGCGCACAATCGGATCGAGGAATAGGCGCAAGTTAATGATCGGATTCTTGATCCGTAACTCCCACCAAACAAAGAACGGAAGTGCGACGGCAGAGATCAGCGCGCAGATCTTAATCGTATCTGAGGCAAACCAATCATCCGCCTCTCCTCGCTCCAATACGTACTGGAGGCAACCGATTCCGGCGGTGAGTGCCACGAGTCCCCAAGCATCGATACCTGGTTTCTTGCCCGGTACGTCAGCGGTTTCTTTTGGAAGGTCGCGAACGACCAAAGAGCCCACAAAAAGCGCGAGCATGCCGAGCGGAAGGTTGATGTTGAAAATCGATCTCCAGCCAAAATTATCCGTGAGCCAACCACCGAGCGTTGGACCGAGGGTCGGGCCGACCATGACACTCATCCCAAAAATTGCACCGGCCATGCCAGCTTTTTCTTTGGGGAACTGCTCATAGATCAATGCCTGTGAGGTGGGCAGTAGTGCTCCGCCGAACAAGCCCTGAAGGATCCGGAACACGATTAAGGTATGCAGGTTCGGCGCAAATCCGCAGGCAACTGAAGTCAGGGTAAATAAAAGGATACAAGCGAGGTAATATTTACGACGACCGATCCGGTCACCCAGCCACGCGGATAATGGGAGCACGATCGCGTTCGCGATCGCATAGCCCGTGATCACCATGCTGATGTCCTCGAGCGTTGCGCCCAAGTTTCCCATCATCGTCGGGATCGCCACATTCACGATCGACGTATCAATGATCTCCAGCAACGACGCGAGAACGGCGACGAAGACGATCAGTTTAGATTCGCGGGTCATCGACATAAATGCCTCGTTTAACTAAACGCTAGTGGCGATGAACTTTGGCTTCTGCGGAGAGTCCGGCGCGAAGTGATTCGATCTCGTCCGCCGTCAGGCTATCGAGTTTGATTCGAACCGGGACCCGTTGGACGACTTTCGTGAAATTGCCGGTCGCGTTGTCCGGAGGCAGTAGTGTAAAAGTCGCTCCCGTTGCGGCACTGATACTTTCGACGTGACCTTTGAATGTTTTGCCGGAGATGGCGTCAACTTTGACGTCGACGTCTTTGCCGATCTTGACGCCTTCGAGTTCGGTTTCTTTGAAGTTCGCAATCACCCAACGCTCTTGCCCGTCCACGAAACCGACGAGTGGAACGCCTTGGACCGCCAGCTGACCGATGTTTGCCGAGCGACGAGCGATAAATCCGTCGCTCGGTGCGACGATTTTCGTGTTCGCCAGATTCAGTTCGGCTTGCGCAACTTGGGCGGCAATCGCGTCGTATTTCGCTTTGATCTCTTGATAGCCCGCACTGGCCTGATCGTATTGCTGATTGGAGATCGCCTCACTTTTGAACAACTGGGACATACGTCCGAAATTCCGTTCAGCGTCTCGGCGTTTGGCTTCGAACGAAGCCAGCTCACCCTGCATCTGCTTGAGTGTATTGCGGTAGTCTCGCTCGTCGAGTTGCACGAGGACGTCGCCGGACTTGACCCGTTGACCTTCGACGACATTCACCACGGTGACGAACCCAGATACCTTTGGAGCAAGCATCACGGAGTGGGCTTCGATCTGGGCATTATCGGTCGTGACATAGAGTAAAAACTGCGCGGTCATGTAGATCGCGATCAGTGCCGTAACGCCGCCAATGGCGACCATCAGGCGTTTCTTTTTTGCTTCGGGGGAAACCGCTAATTTTTCGTTTCCGCCAACGGTTGAACCAGTGGAGAGTGACATGGCTATACGCCGCCTTTCAAATATCGTTACTGAAACTGATACAAACGCGTGCCGCTTGCACGCTCTAAACTAATCAGAGATTCGATCATTCCCACTTGGGAACGGACCACGCCGGCTCTCGCTCGGAACAACTCAAGTTCGGCGTCGAGCAGATCGTTCGTCGTGCGCACGCCCGCTTTGCGACCTACTCGCGCCAAACGCACACTCTCGGTCGCCTTATTCACGTCACTCGATCGCGCTTTGAAAACTTCGGAATAGTACCGAAATTTACGTCGCCCATTCTCCAGCTCATTCGAAGCGCGGAGTCGAGAAATCTCGAGCGAGTTCTCGTTTTGGATGCGCTTTTCAGCCGCTTGATGGGCTCGCGCGTTCGCCGCAAGTCCGTCGAATAGATTCCACGAAAGCTGGAGCCCCAGCGTATAAGCGTCTCTGAACTCTTTGCTGTCCCAGAGTGAATCGCCGCGGTTGTTGTAGTGTTGAAAATTGCCGAATAGAGCGAGCTTAGGAAACCAGTGTTTTGCTGCTGCACTGGATGCCTCGGCACTCGCATCCACTCGGTAACCTTGCGCGACCAGGTCTGCACGATTTCGTGAGTCGAGTTTTTCCAGATCAGACGGAGCAACGCTGACCACCGGGAGTTGACCGGCGATTGACGTCGCTGATTCTGGAGCCTTGCCCAGAGTTTCGAAGAACCGTTTTAGTGACAACTCTTCTTCGTCTTGAGCATTCAGGAGTTCGGTACGGGCTTCGCTCATCTGCACTTCGACTCGAAGCACGTCATAGTTGGTACCAACTCCTGTTTTCTTGAGCAGCTGAACATCGTCGAGGTGTTCCTGAAGCGTTTTTAAGTTTTGCTCAGCGACTTCGCGAAGCTCTTTCCAAGAAAGCGCTTGATAGAACGCGAGGATGATCGATCGCTCGGTTTGGAACCGAGTCCAATCCAAATCGGAATTTGAGGCTTGCTCGTTCAGCCTACCTGCCTGATAGCGGTTGATATTGGCGAATCCGTCGAAAATGGGCCAATTCAAACTCAACGCATAATTGGTGCGGGGAATAACTCCCGGCACCGAGGCTGGTCTACCGCCAAAATCGATGTCGGTGAAAACGTATTTTCGTTCAAAAAGATAACTCGAACTCAATTGAATGTTCGGAAGGAAGCCACCGTAGGTTTCTACTCTACCCCAGGCAGCCTCTGCGGCCTGTGCCCGGCTTCGTTCAACCTGAGGAGTGACATCGGCCATCGAAAGCGCCGTATGCAGATCGATGGCATCCGCGCCATGAGCCAAGCGAGCGAGACCTGACAAGCAGATGATCGTCGTGAGGAATAACCCGTGTTCAGGCCCCGCTGCCGGTTCTGGGGAACGGTTAAAAAACTGGTGCGAATTCATGCTGGCTCTCGATTCCCCAAATGACTTAATTGTCTATACTGAACATTTATATCACTAATCGTTTGCACAGCAAACCATTTTATATAACAATCATTTTATGAAGTCTTGGGTCTATTCAGCCCCGTGAGTTTAGCAGAGGACTATGGTAGGAGTGGAGTAACGACAGACAAGCCATGCAGACGAAAAAGAAAACTAAACCAACCGAGTGCGTAACCGTTCAATTCAGTGATGAAACGAAAGTTCATCCTGCATTGAAAGAACACCTCGGCTACTGCTTATTCAAGGTCACCGCACGCTGGAAGGCGAACCTCCTTCAGGCGATCCTCCATCATGGGGTCATTGGTGCCCACATGGCGCTACTCAAGGTCCTCGATAAGTCCACAGAACCCCTCAATCAAAACCGCCTGAGCGAAGAAATGGGGATCGACAAGGCTTCGATGGTGAAACTCATCGACCACCTCGAAAACAAGGAATACCTGGTTCGAGAAACGGACCCCTCGGATCGTCGGAACAAAAAGATCACGATTACGACCGCCGGACGCCGCGCCCTTACCCGCATCGCCGATGACGCTAAGAAGGCTGAACGCGACTTTTTGAAAAAACTGAGCGAAACAGAGCAAAAATCGTTCAGAGAATACGTCCTTCGCTTACTGGGCAATTGAATTCGGCCCCCGATTCGATGACAATCGCCTTGGTCGATGCAAACGTTTTCCCTCTCTCCGGCTTTTTCCCGGCTTAAAAAACAGATACTAGCGCTTGAGACCGGACCTGATCTCGGTTTTCCACCCGAGGTCGCCCAAGGGCTTCACCCGTTGCACGAGCCGAATCCGGTCGCGCCTTTTACGCGACTGACCCCACGTCAACTCTGGTCTCAGTGTTTTTCACGAGTTCGATCGTTATTTCTTCGCGCTTCGATCAACGCGCTCCTCGGTGCACTGGCAACCACGGGGGCTACTCTCGTTGCGATGGAGATCCTGAAACTACCGACTCGTTTGGCGAGCTACCTCGGACTTGCGGCAGCTTACTTTGTATTTAGTATCGCCAACCACTATACGAGTTACCGAAGCTCTCAATACCGAAGCTGGATCGCGCTTGCGACCGAAGGTTGGCTCGTTAGCCTCGTTTCAAGAAAACTCCTCGAATTGAGTCAGCGATCCTATCTGTCGCAATCCAGCGGCAATCTCAAAGTCCTGATCACTTCGGACGCTAAGAACGTCGGAGTTTTTTTCGACAGCTTCGTTCGCAATTTCATTCCGACGGTCGCGGCCATCACCGTCATCACGCCTTTGCTCATCACTTTCTCCGGAAAAGGGGGATTGATCGGCGCTGCGGTTCTTTGGCTGATCCTCCCGATTTCGTACCTGCTCAATTTCGCTTTCATGCACTACCAGAATCGATCGAACCGGGAACTCGATCGATTCACCGCCCAAGTCGGCGAATGGATCAAGAACGCTCGTTTGATCCGCAGCCTCTCCTGGGACGCCGCAATTAGACGGGAGCTCTCAGAGCAATTGCGCGCCTTCATGAAAGACGCGACAATCCTTCACCTACTCGCGTGCCTGCTGTTTGGAATCAGTATGAGTTGGTGGGTCGTCGCGATCGCCTCCGTTCTCATCGCCTCTCACGTATTCGATATCCCGATCGATCTCGTGCATTTCTTCGGTTCCCTCTGGTTAATTTCGTTCCTGGCGAGTTACCTGACGCATTTGCCACAAACGATCCGACATTTCTCGAGCGCAAATCCGTCTATTCGTCGAATCGTCACGTTTTTGAACGAAGAGGAAAGCCGGGAATTCTTCAAGCCGCTGCCCGAAGGCACTCAACCGCTGCGTTCCGAGCCTCGCGCTCTGGTGCTCAAGAACGTGACGCTCGAATTCGACGGACGAAAAACGATTGATTCACTATCGCTCAGGATTGATCTCTCCCTAAAAACCGCTGTCATCGGCCGAATTGGCGCCGGAAAAACTCTCCTTTCCAAACTTCTCCTCGGCGAAATTCCACCGACGAGTGGCGAGATCTGGATCGAAGACATCGATGGCAATCTCCACGCGCTCTGGAATCAGGAAAATTACGAGAGGTTCCGTACACATTTAGGTTACGTTCCGCAAGAGCCGTACGTTTCTTCGGATCTGCTCGCGCATAACATCTCGCTCACCGAGAATCCGAACGAAGCAAACGCCTTAGATGCGGCCTATTTCGCTGAACTCGAAGCCGACTTAGCCTCGTTCCCGCAAGGCATGAAAACCATGCTGGGCGAAGGCGGCGTCAACCTGAGCGGCGGCCAACGCCAACGTCTCAACCTTGCACGAGATGCATTCCACCTGGGACGATATTCGATCCTGGACGACACGTTGAGTGCCGTCGATGGCAAGACTGAGCGATCACTGATCGACCGCCTCATGCGATCGGAACGCGGCATGCTCCTCGTCACTCACCGATTGAAACACTTGGCGCTTTTTGACGAGGTCATCTTGCTTCAGAACGGGCGCCTAGTTGTTCAAGCTCGGCCCGGAGATTTGCTAAAACAAGAACACCCAGAATATCTGGAACTCACGCGGGCCTATGAACGAGATGGCAAATCGGAGGATCTCGCGTGAGCACTGAGAATTCTTTTGTCAAAGAAGAATCCATCGCGCGCGACATTGGCATACTCGCGCTCAATCGACGCTTGTTCGGCGAACTTTCTCTCTTCTGGAAGTTTTTTCCGCTGACGCTCACAACGGTGATTGCCGCTTCGGCGACGCCTTCGGTTTTTCGCTGGTACACGGGTAACTTTTCGAATCACTCGCCGCCGATTCATGCTCCCGTTCTCGGATCGATTTCTTTTTATCTGGGTGGTCTGATCCTGATCACGCTCATGGCGGTCGCGTTCCGCATCCTCTCTTGGGCGCTTTTTGAAGTGACCGGCATGTGGGCGGCGCAGTCGATCCACCGTTCGATGGTCTCATCGCTGAGTCGCACTCGAACCACTTACTTCGACGAGCATCCATCGGCTCGTCTAATCAACCGACTGATCCGCGATTTTGACGAAGTGAGGTCGACGGCGATTATTTTTGTCGGCGACTTCTTCAATGCATCGATCGAAGTTCTCTCAATCGCCGTCGTCGCGTATTTCGCGCATCCAGTAGCGGCGCTCCTGGCCGTACCCTTGCTCGTTGCGTTCGGACTCCTCCAGCATGCGAGATCTAGTCTCCTGGATCACTCTCGGTCTATCACGAGCCGAGAAACCTCGCGTATGATCGCTCGCGAGATGGACTTGATCGAAGGGCGCAGTATTTTCCAACTCTACGGCAAATCCCGTGAACTTCTCGATCGAATGAGCGATAGCCTGATGGGCTACCTGCGCGCGGCTCATCTCACGTCTCGTATCGAGATGTGGACCAGTTTCTGGATCCGATTCTCAAGCGAGGTTTTCGCGCTTGGCACCTTGATTTTTCTCAGTATCGGACTTCACCAAGGCGTGGTCGAGACAACACTCGCAGGAGTGATCATTTCGTCCTTGTTCGGCGTCACCGGTAGCATCGGGTGGCTAGATTTCGCTTCGGGATTGATTTCACGCTCGGCACCTCACATCCGTCGCGTTTTTGAGATCGTCGACTTGCCTGAGGAACAGATCGAGGAACGCGCGTCGGAGGAAAAACTCGCCGAGTGTTCACATCCGGAAGCTCAACTCTCGTTCGAGAATTTCTCGATGTCCTATCGAGCGGATACGCCGCGCATTTTGAACCAAATCTCACTACAGATCAGTGCCGGCGAAAAAGTCGCGCTCGTAGGCCGAACCGGGTCCGGGAAATCGAGCCTTTTGCAGTCGCTCTTGCGCATGACGCACGTTCAGGACGGCACCGTTTTTTACCACGGCGAATCGATTCATACGGTGGACATCCACGCGCATCGCAGAAGGTTCGGAGTCGTACCTCAGTTTCCCTATCTATTCGAAGGAACGCTAAGATCGAATCTCGATCGCACGGGCGAACTCGCGGACGAAGATCTGAATCAAGCTTTGACGACGGTCGGACTGTCGCTCCCGCTCAGCACTGCGATCAACGAAGGCGGAACACAACTCTCGCTCGGCGAACGCCAGCTGGTTTGCCTGGCGCGAGTGATCGCGGCCAAACGTGCCATCATTCTCATGGACGAACCGACCAGCGGACTCGATCCGATCACGGATTCGAACATGACTCGCGTTTTGCGCGAAGCTTTTCGCGACCGCACCGTCATCACGATTGCCCATCGACTCGAGTCCCTTCGGCACTATGATCGAGTGGTAGAGCTATCAAACGGAAACATCGTAAGAACGATGAGTCCTGCGGAGTACCTCGCGCAAATCGAACACGCATAGCTCGTTTTTTTTCGCGCTCACGTGGTACCACGAAACCCATGCGTCTACATCGACACACCTGCTGAGCCGCTCTCAGGGCGCTTATACGGGTACTTTATTAATAGACTCAGGTTTTAACTCCGCCGCTCCGATCCCTTATATAAGACCCACCACCATCTTTAAAACGCCCTTAAAAGGAACGTGTCGTTATGAGACGTGGTGACCTCAGTTTTCTCATTTTGAGTCTCGGGATCTTACCGCTCGCGAAGCCCGCATTCGCGAACGACGCCGCTCCGACTGAGAGCCTGGCGATTGAGCAAAAAGATTCTGTCTTCGGAAAAAAAACCGGCTTCAGTTACGACATGGGAGCAAACGACGATCAAAACGGCGTACTCGCTCTGCTCGTCGCAAAACTCATGGGCAAGGACCTCTCACTATTAGAGGCGGCCGCTCAAACAACTAACCTACTCGAAGGCGAAAGCGAACTCACGCTCGCCGGAATGAAAGTTTGGAATCAAAAGAGCGAATTCAAGAACGGCAAATACACTTACTCGGCTGGTGTTCCGACTACGCAATCCCGACTCAAGGTCGTCACGCTTCCGGTCGGACCCATTACAGTAAATGTCGATGCTGGCCTCGCCTATGACGCCGCGATCGAAGGATCGCTCTCTCCCCACTTCTCGATTCCGGTCGAATACACGGCAATCGGCGCCGAACTCGCAGCCAAAATTGACGTCGCAGGATTCATCGAAGGTTATGCCCAGTTCTTGTTTCTCCGCGGAGGCGTGGGCGGACAAGTAGATATCGTGCGCGGCAAAGCCGGCCTCAATGCCGAGCTCGCGATCTCTGCACTACAGCGTCGGATTGATTTCACCGGATTCCTCCAAACGCTCTCTGGAAAATTCTATGCTTTCGCAGATTCATTCAGCATTTTCGGCATGCGCTGGAAACGATTCTGGCAGCCAACCATCGCCGACTGGAAAGGCTACTGTTTCCAACTCAACCCCAAGAAACCTGATCCAGAAGCTCCTTGCGGGAACTAACCATGAAGAAACTGGGCGTAGGACTCACATTCGGAATACTGACCATGGCAGCGGTCACGATCGGCATTGGATCGGGACCCATGGCTCAGCATTTCCAGAATGGTCGAAAGCCTGCCTCCATTTCAAATGCAACGCCCGAGGTTCCCGAATCGACTAGGCTCGCTCCGTCCTTAAACGAGGAACACCTCTATTCGTTTCAACGAAAACTCGAGGCTCGTATTCAAGGCGAAGCCCTTCTGGAAGTTCAATATTCGGGCTCACTGAAAATTAGTGCACTCAAGACTCAATCGGGAGAAACCAGATCAGTTGCCCGATTGGAATTCGACCCTCAGACACTTGAAAAGTTTGAACCGGAACTTCGGGAGCGTGCGCGACTAGAATCTCCTGCAGTCGCATTCGTGATCAATAAAAACGGCTCCCTCAGTGAGATCAAAACCTTGATCGCACCCAAAAACGCTTCGCGTCTCTTCGAGGAGAAGAAAAATATCCTCGTTGACCTGGTCGCTCAATACGCTTTTTTCTCACAGACAGATACCTTGGGTGACTACGACGCGCTATTCACCAAGATCGGATCAAACCGCGTTCGCAAAGAAAAAACGTCTTATCATCCGAATCGCACAGAAATCAGAAACCGCGTGATTTCGTCTCAACACGAGATCTCTTGGAATATTCGCGGTGTGGAAACAGTGATTGGACAAGAAACCATCGAAAGCGGCAACGAATCCATGCGAATGTTACAAACGTCCTCTTACGTGATCCGTGAGCAGGCCGTTCGTCCATCAGTCGCCCAAGATCAGGCTCTCGCGCAACTGAATGAAGCGGATTTCGAATCCACCACAATCGCGCAAGCCATCATTGATCGAAAACCTGCCGGTCAGAAGATCACTCGCAAAACTTGGGCTTGGAATGAACTCCTGCCGCGCCTTCAGGCGCTATCGAAAATCTCTTCTTCCGAGAAGATGAAAACTTTTTACGAACTCATCCGTTCACTCTCCAAATCCCCCGCTCTCGTCGCGAAACTCGAGGCGCTTCTGCGTGCGAATCCAAAAGACGAAGCTCTATTCAAACTCGGAGTCGGCGCGCTCGCCTCCGTCGGCGGTATCGCAGCCGAACGTTCACTCAAGCGCATCTACGAAGCCTCATCCGCGGAGCCGGAAAAACAACGCATGATCTTGACCGCATTCACGGCAACCGACGCGCCGATCACGAGCGAGACTCAGGACTTCATAAAAAACATCGCAATTGAACCGGCGCCTGCACCCGGTTTCAACGAAAGCGCCGCTTACGCTCTGGGCGCATCTTTGAAAAAAGAACAAGATGCCGTTCAACGTCAAGACCTCGAAAAAACACTCATCGATTTACTCGCGCAATCGAAAACAAATTACGAAAAAGCGACCTACCTGGACGCGATCGGGAATAGCGGCGACCCGTCGTTTCTCCCGCAAGTCCGCGACTACTTGAACTCTGAAAACACCGTTCTTCGCGAAAAAGCCGTGTTCTCGCTTCGCTGGATGCCGATCACGAACGTCAGCACCTATTTGAATCAAGCGCTCGACGACCCACAAGCCGCCGTCCGTCGTTCAGCCGTACAGGCGATTCGCTACCAGAAAGATGCCGGACAGAACATCGAAGCGTATCAAGACAAGATCGGCGTCTGCGCCCGTCAGGACGCGTCTCCAGAACTCCGCCGCCAATGCACCAAAATGCAAACGGGCGCCGAAACCTAAGAAAGTTCCCGCGCCCGTATTTTACTCAATCAATCTTCTTACACTAAGACCGGTAGTGGAAGAGCGGGTTGATATCCTTCTTGAGATCCAGATTGATGTCGAGATCCTTGATTTTTCCGGAGTGAACTTCGTAGACCCACCCGTGAATCATCGGAAATCCGAACTTTTCACGAGCGACTTGGATAACCGGCATTTTCATCAGAGTACGCACCTGCTCCAGCACGTTTAACTCGATCACGCGTTGCTCGAGTTTTTCCGGTGAATCGATTTTTTTGAGTTCAAGTTCATGAAGTTTGTAAGTGAGCTTGATGTCCGAGATCCAGCTGTCGATCAAACCAAACGATTTCTGACTGAGCGCCGCCTTGATCCCGCCGCACCCCGTATGACCGCAGACGATGATGTGGCGAACGTTCAATACCTCAACGCTGTACTGAATGACGGAGAGCGCGTTGATATCGGAGAACGATACAATGTTCGCGACGTTCCGGTGCGAAAAGATGTTACCCGGATCCATCTTGGTGATCGTCTCGATAGGAACGCGACTATCTGCGCAGGAGATCACTAGGAATTTTGGTGTTTGTCCCGTAGCGTGCCGTTCGAAAAATTTCGAATCCTCGGCGAGCTTCTCATTCACCCACTCTCTATTGTTCTTGAGCAGCGCCGTGTACTCTTCATGCATTTCGACCTTGGCGGACTCGGGCTGTGCTTCGACGCCTGCGATTCCACCTGCGACCACTTGAATTCCGCGAGCTTGCGCGCCCACTTGGAAATTCTCGATCACGTCGATGACATCCGGATCGATGTTCTTGGCTTCTGATCCATCCAGTTCGACGATCGATCCATCCGGCACGCCCTCGAGGTACTTAGAGAGTTTGGCTTTTTGGAGGAAGCTCGTATCGAGACCGAGGTAAATGCGTTTGCGCTTACCCATGTCTTCGATCTTGAACTGAGAATTTTCATAGCTGTTCTTGAGAATGAACAAGCCCGCGACCATCAAGCCCACGAAAATACCGATGAGCAAGTCTGTGAAAAGAATCACGATGACTGTCGTCGCAAACGGGAGGAACTGCACCCAACCTTTTTGATACTGGGATTTCCAGAGATCAAGCGACGAGAGCTTGAACCCTGTGTAGACGAGCAGTGCAGCGAGAGACGCGATCGGAATCATGTTCAGTACACTCGAGAGCGCCAGAACTGAGATCAAGATCAAGAGCCCATGCAAGATTGCCGACGTCTTGTGAGTCGCTCCGGATTCCAAGTTCACCGAGCTTCGAACGACGACCGAGGTCATCGGGAGACCACCGATCATACCAGCGAGAAGGTTACCCACCCCTTGCGCGAAAAGCTCTTGGTTGGGAGGAGACCTGCGTTTTCGAGGATCCAATCGATCAATTGCGTCCAACGAGAGGAGGGTTTCGATCGATGCAACGATCGCAATCGTGATGGCCACTTTCCAAACTTTGAAATCGCCGATGCGATCCCAGCTCGGTCCCATGAATGAACCAAAGAACTCACCTGCCGAGTTGAAAACCGGCAGTGCCACTCGGTGAGCTTCGCCCAAGGTACCATTTTCCCAGCCAGCTGCCTTGAACACGGCGTTCAGCACAACGCCGAGAATGACCATGACGAGGGAACCGGGAATGAGCGGATATTTCTTCTGCATCGTTTTTCCCCATAGAATGAGAAACACGAGGCTGATGACGCCGATCAAGGCGGCACCCGGATGAAAGAACTGAAGTGCATGGGCGAGCACCGTGAACGTATCGTGTTCACCGCCTGAGGCGACCGCGTCCGGATAGTGCTGAGCCATATCCTGCGGATTCAAGAGAAACGAGAAAACTCCGAAGTTTTCGACATCGTATCCCACGAGGTGCGGAAACTGCTTAATCACTAGGATCAGGCCGATTGCGGCGAGCATTCCTTTAATCACGTTCGAGGGAAAAAACCTCGCCACGGTTCCGGCTTTGGAAATACCCAAGATGACTTGCAGCGCTCCTGCCAGTACAACCGCGAGAAAGAGAGGTTCTACGCCTCCCAGTTCTGCTACCGCTGCCAAGATAATCGCCGTCAAACCGGCGGCGGGTCCACTCACCGAAAGGTGCGATCCGCTCAAGGAACCAATGATCACACCTCCGATGATCCCCGATATGAGACCCGAGAACAGCGGCACGCCGGAGGCGAGTGCAATTCCTAAGCAGAGGGGGACGGCGACCAAAAATACAGTGAGACCTGGAGAAAAGTTTTCTCGGAAACGAGCGATCAGCGTTTTCGACATAGAACTCCTGATTTTCCCAGAAGTGCCCCGCCTGTCAATAAAACGAACTAGATCGAACGAATAATTAATGGAGTTAAAAGGAATTTCACTGTGAGATGAGTAAGCTTTTATTTCAGCGGTACTATACCGTCAAAATACAACTGATCTTGATTGAATTCCGGAAGTCTGCGGAATCGACACTAGAGCAAACTCTCGAGTCGCTTTTTTACATCCGCCGGGAGTCGTGAATTGTACTGAGTGAGCACCACGGATGCAGGAAGGAACTCTCCGTCGGAAAAGTACGACGACTCCACTTTCCATCCCATACTCGTTCGATAGAAACGCACGGTACGAACGAACGTTCCAGCTTGGGCTTCCCACTTGATCTCGGTCCGGTCATCTTCGGTGAGCGGCAGCAGAGTCCCGATCCAATCGTACTCAATGCGAAACTCGGCATACGATTCGGTCTTAGAGGTGGGGTGAACGCGGTAGTTCTGTGCGACCTGTACATAGTCCGGCGGCCCTTCTCGTCCTGGACAAAGCGCACGCTCCATCAGAAACGAAAACTGATCCGCTCTAAGACGTCCGACCGACTCACGCTCGAGCAGCTGCCGCAGCATCTCCGCAGGCTCCGTCTTTACGGAAATCTCTTCGAACTCGCAGTCGTTCGAACGCATGAGTTTTTCGGCTTCGTCGACCGCAAGCGGACCCGGCCTGCGCCCCCCCGAAGAGGCACAAGCCGTTACGAATAGAAAAAAGAAGAGCGAATAAGACGTCCGTCCGCGACTAAGCGGAGACGTTGGCTTTCGAGTGCTTAATTCCATAAATCAAGTATATGGACAAGCCCACCAAAAGCCAAATGCCGAATCGAAGCCAGTTGATCCATCCTAATTCGGTCATGAGATAGCCGGTCGTCACTACTCCCAAAACCGGAATCAGCGAGAGTTGCTTGCGGATCGCTTCGATGTTCAACCAAACCATACCCACCAAGAAAAGTGCGAGTGGGATCTTGTGCTTGATCACTTCCCAGCCCTGGATCGATGGATCCGTAGCATCTACGGTCGAAAAGAAATTTGATACGCCTTCTGGAAACGCCTTAAATACCCAAATCACGGCAATCACCGACAACGCAGGTAGTACGAAGCGACTCGACATATGAGGCATACGAAATTTGCCCGGTTCACGTGGACGATTCGGATCCATCTTCAGGACGCCCAAGCAAACGAGCAAGAACGCGAAAAGCGTTCCGATCGAAGTCAGATCCGTCACTTCGGTCAGGTTCATAAACAGGGTCGGCACACCGACCAACAAACCGGTCATGATCGTCGAGAACCAAGGCGTTTTAAATTTTGGGTGAAGCGCCGAGAAGATTTTCGGGAGAAGTCCATCGCGGCTCATCGCCATCCAGATCCTTGGCTGACCCAGTTGGAACACGAGGAGAACCGTGAAGAGTGCCACCACCGCGCTCACCGCAATCACACCGGAGATCCAAGGGACGTTTGCGCCTTCGGTTCCAAAAACGAAAGCGAGTGGATCGCCCACGGCGAGATCCTTGTAGCTCACCATACCGGTGAGCACGAGAGCCACGGCGATGTAGAGGACAGTACAGATGATCAAAGAGTAGATCATCGCCCGAGGCAAGTCGCGCTGCGGGTTCTTGCACTCTTCTGCCGTGGTCGAGATCGCGTCGAAACCGATATAAGCGAAGAAGACCCCGCTCACGCCTTTTAGAACGCCGCTCACGCCATTCGGCATAAACGGAGACCAGTTCTCAGGCCGCACATAGAACGCACCCAAACCGATCACGAGTAGGAGAACGGCGATTTTCACCAAAACCATGATATTCGAGACGCGTTTGGACTCTTGAATACCGACGTAGACAACCATCGTAACGAGCACGGTCACCACGAATGCCGGTAAGTCACAAACGATCGGAAACCCGAGAAAATGAGGGGCATTCATGAATGCTTGGTAGGCATCGACCTGTGCGAGCGTTGCGCCTTTTTGGGCAACTTCTTCGAGCGGGATGCCGCTGGCGACCAGCGCTTCGACCGCGGTATGACCCCGGCTAGCCGTCAACCAGTCCATCGAGAGGTAGGCGGGGAAACGAATACCGTACCCTGCAAGGAGCGAAGTAAAATAATCACTCCAGGAAATCGCGACGGCAATGTTGCCGATGGCGTATTCCATAATCAAATCCCAGCCGATGATCCAAGCGATCAATTCACCGAGGCTCGCGTAAGCATAGGTGTAGGCAGATCCCGATACCGGAAGTTGAGACGCGAACTCGGCGTAACAGAAAGCCGAAAAGCCACACGCTATCGCCGTGAACATAAAGAGGAACACGACTCCGGGACCGCCATTGAACGCAGCGTTGCCAATCGTTGAGAAAATTCCCGCACCGATGACCGCTGCGATACCGAATCCCGTCAGATCCCATACGCTGAGCGTGCGGTTCATTCCTGAGTTCGGACCATGACTCTCCGACGAAGAATCGCGTAACACATTGTGGACCGACTTCTTGCGCATGAGTTTTTTCGCGAATGTAGGCTGATTCATAGATTGACGTTCCTCCGGCCAGTTTCGTACATTAAGGGAATTGTTTAACTGAAACCCCGCTTGCCGTCGAAGGGAAATTGCGACCCATGAAGAATCTCTTCCTGAAAAAGAATCTCGACCAACTGATCAAAGATGCTAACGATCCGAACGCACGCGAAGGCGAAGGCGGCGGAACGCTCAAGCGCCACCTTGGCGCGCTCAACCTGACCATGCTTGGCATTGGTGCAATTATCGGTGCAGGGATCTTCTCCCTCACGGGAACTGCCGCAGCGAACTACGCTGGTCCTGGAATCGTTTACAGCTTCATTATCGGCGGAATCCTCTGCGGCTTCGCCGGACTCTGCTACGCCGAAATGGCGGCGATGGTTCCGGTTTCCGGATCTGCGTACGCCTACTCGTATGCGACTATGGGCGAATTCATCGCTTGGATCATCGGCTGGGACTTGATCCTCGAGTACGCTTTCGGAGCCGTCACGGTTTCAGCTGCTTGGTCGGGATACTTCGTCTCCCTGATCACCAAGACTCTCGGAATCCCGCTTTCGGACACGATGATCCGTTTCACGAAGGGACCTTGGGAAATAGTCACATTGATCGATGGGACCTCTGTCGCGGGTATCTGGAATTTTCCAGCGACCGTGATCGCCCTCTTTATGTCTTGGGTGCTCTACCGCGGAATTCGTGAATCGGCTTCGATGAACAACGTCATCGTCGCCGTCAAAGTGATCATCATCATTGCCGTGATCGTTCTCGGCTGGGGTGTGATCGACTCGCAAAACTGGATCGCTAACCCGATGGCCACGGGCCTTTCCGCCCTCGTCCCGCAAGAAGGTCTCAGCATCCGCCATGGCCAAGAATTCCTGAGCTACGGTTGGAAAGGCGTCCTCACCGGAGCCGGCGTCGTGTTCTTTGCTTACATCGGTTTCGACGCTGTTTCGACGACCGCTCAAGAGGCCAAGAACCCGCAGCGCGATCTTCCGATCGGCATCCTCACCTCACTCGTGATCTGCACAATCGTTTACGTGCTCATGGCACTCGTCATGACCGGCGTGGTTCCTTATAAAGAACTCGGCGTTTCTGACCCGGTTGCCGTGGCGGTCGATCGCATCGTTTCGCTCAAGGGCTGGAGCATGGGAGCTCAAAAATCGCTCTCGTTCGCAGTGAAATTCGGCGCCCTCGCTGGCCTCACTTCAGTCATCCTCGTCATGATGCTCGGCCAGACTCGTGTGTTCTATGCGATGTCCAAGGACGGCCTCCTGCCTTGGTTCGCGAACATTCACAAAAAACACCAAACTCCGCACATCGCTACCGCAGTGACCGGTGTTTTCGTTGCACTCTGTGGCGGACTGATGCCCATGAGCTTGGTCGGTGAGCTGGTTTCGATCGGAACCCTTCTCGCATTCGTGCTCGTCTGCCTGAGTATCCCGATCCTTCGCATCAAAGACCCGAACCGCGAGCGCCCATTCCGCACCCCATTTTTCTGGGTGGTTTCGATCCTAGGCGCAGCTTCTTGCCTCTTTGTGATGACCGGGCTACCGCACGACACGTGGTTGCGTCTCATCGTCTGGCTGGCGATCGGTTTTGTGATCTACTTCGCCTACGGCTCGAAACACAGCAAACTTCGCCAGCAACAACTGAAGAAGTAAGCGAGTTTTTTTAGAATCATACAAGAGCCTCGGAGAACTTTTCTCCGGGGCTTTTTTTTATTTCTGCGCTCTGTTTACATGAACGCAGAAAAGAAGATCGTTCTCCGTCCGGTTGAAGCCTCGAACTAGTTCTGTCGTACATAACCTTGTTGTGGACCTGAGAATTCCGTTATCGGGATTCTCAGGTCTTGATTTAGACAAATGATATGCGTTTTCTGCTTACATTTTTCGCTTTAATCGCATCGATCGCTGCCCACGCCGGGAACTATTGCATCGCCCTTCGGGGTAACGGCGAGTTAATGCCTGCCCATTGGGGTTCGCTTGCTCGCACGGTAGAAACCTACGGCGTACCGCGCGCGATCGCCGGAGGTAGTTCAGCATCGATCACGTCGTTCTTGTTTGAAAGTATCCAGATGAACCCGGTCATCGCGAATACGAATGATCTCGATCGTGCGATTCGAACGGCCTATCTCATCAAGTCGATGCAAGGCTTCACGGAGTATTTAATTCGCACGCCGAAATGGAATGCCCTTCTCACTCTGATCAAAACTTTCGCCACTTCTCGCAATATCGACAGCAGTTACCCTTTACTCTCACTGTGGTTACGCGAACCAAACGCCGGTCTCGACCCAGCTCGCTTAGCGCGCCTCAAAGAAGCGCTTATTCAAGTCAAAGCGAGTGGGATTTTCGCGGGCCCCGCGGTTCAAAACGTCTTCACTGCACTTGCGCGCGCCGAACAATTTCCGGAGCCAGAAAATTTCATTTGGCTCTCGACGCAAGTCCGCCTGCTTCGCGAGACGGTTTCTCTTCTCGGGAAGTTCGACGCCAAGAACGACCCGGCGGTTTTGCTTCGTCCCGGCTTCATTGATTTTCGCGCGCTCGCTTGGCAGTTCAGCAACATGGCTCATTTCTACGCGCTTCGAGACTCGACGCCGGGAATGCCGATTCGTTTGGACGCTCACCTGGATCGCTGCGCAGGACGCGCGATCGGAAAAAACTGGGTAGCGTTCGCGACGACAAATCCGGATTGTGATCGCGAGTTCGCGAGCCTCATTGACGAATACTACGCCACTACGGTCGTTCGCCGACCGCGTTTGCTGGATCCGGTGGGAGGATTTTTTCCCACTCTGATCACCACCGCGATCGCTCAAGGTGAATCCGCCGTACGACTCAGAAATCTGAAACGCGCGTTTGAATCCGCGCTGAATCCTGAGCAAGGGGCGCGGATTGGCGAATCGATGGATTTGATACCGGCACAGATCCGATTCGGGTACTGGGGTACGCCTCTACTCCTGAACAACATCCAGCTCACGTTGCGCAATCCGATTTTCGACTGGGTTCAAACCGACAAGACCCAACGTTTCGAGAACCTCGGCCAGGCCTCTTGGGAACAAGCTTTGACTCTATCTCCGGCCGAGCCTGGACTCTCCTCATTCCAAGAGTTGGGCGACGGCGCGGTTTCTCTCGGTGGATGGGCTGATCTACATCCGACCCTCGTACTTCGAGCGGCGGGTTGCGAAAACATCGTCTACATCACGCGCCGAGGAGGAGATTCTCCTTTCAGCCAAGGGATCGCCAAACGAATTTTCCGCATGGACTATATTCCTTGGGAGCGACTCGATCCTTATCATCCGGTGAGTTCAGTTATGAACGACCGCGGGGACCCACTGGATCTCAGGTCAGATTGGTCGCGCATGTACAATCTGGCGAATCCGATGAGTTCGTTTGCTAAATCGATTTCCGAAGCATCCAGCGTCGTATGCACGGATTGGAATGCATTCGATGCAAGAACGCAGTGGGAAGAACTGATCGCAGATTCCTATGAATCGCCGATCTTTGAGCAGCGCCCTTTCGGAAGATTGGGTCTCGCACCCGCGAGTTTCATTCAGGCCAAAGATAATGTCTGGGTTGCTGCAACGGGCAGCTACCGTTTTGCCGGTTGCGTCCCGGTTCCGTTTCGTCCGTAGTTTTTTGATCGAAACTAAAGAATGAATCTCGAGCGCTCTTGAGGACTCGGTATGCGGCATTCGCTTTTGACCCCGAAGACCTTGTAACGGTAGCGTGCGACGACTGAGTAGACGGGATCACGCAGCTTCTTGGGAATGAATCGCATCATCCGTCCGAAGAGCCACCAGAATCCGCCCAGGTACTCGAGCACTCGCAGTACCGCATCTGACTGCGTGTAAACCTGTCCGTCTTCTTTGAGCACCATGGATTGAAAATCCGCAGTCCACACGGGCGGAAGCTCTTTGCGCGCGTATTCCGATTGAAGTGGAGAGAAGCGGAGCGTTTTCTTCTTATCCATTCGCATCACGAACGAGATGGACCCGTCGCATAGGCCGCAGACGCCATCAAAAAACAAGACGGCATCATCGGCTAGAACACGGCTGAATCGCGCGACTCGCGCGGAATGAAGATCACTCACCTCTATTCCATGTTCCATAGAGGCCTATTTTTTCTCAAGCTGTTTCGCCAAGTTCTCCAACTTAGCGCGCGCGGGACTGCCCGCAGGTAAACGACTTCCGAGGAATCCTTGCGGATCCTTCTGAGCATTGGCGATCCATGCCTGAAGTTTGACGGGATCTCCGCCCGTCTCATCGATCGCGATCTTGAGCACATCGGCCGAAAGATCGTAAACGCCGTCTTGTACTTGCGCACCTCCGAGCTTAACGACCTCGGCGTGCGCGCCCGAAGCGGCCGTATTCTCCTGCGACGCTTTCTCACGTGCCGCGCGATCCCGCAGCAGCTGCTGTGTTTTCTCAAGCGCTTCCTTGCTCGAGCCATCCATCGCTTCTTCCGCACGAGCGGATAGACTGACAGACGTTAACAAAACCAACGACATCACAAACGTTCTACTGTTCATACTTTCTTCCTCAAATCTCAGTTCTAGCCGCCGCGGTAGGAGTCGACCGTCATGAGCAATCGGGCGTAGCCACCGTTACACTCATCCACTGCAGCTCCGAACGTCGAGTCCTGAAGGATTTCACCGGAGAGCAGGCTGAAACCCATCGTTTTCTCGCTCGACATCACTCGGTCAAAAAGCGCCGCCACTTCGTTGGCAGACTTACGCGAGAGAATGGAGAACTTGGTCAATTCTAGCGCCTGACTTGCCGTCAACGCGCCGGTTTTGCGCATCGAGAGCTCAGCGAACCGGTAGAACACGCTCTTGGGAGAGGCACCGGTTACCATCGCGATTCGAGTCAACTCGGCGACACGAACGCGGCTCACGAAACCTTGGTTACGGGATTCGATCTGATCGTAACTCTTCAAAATCTCGTTCACCGTTTTTCCAGTCAGCAAGCGAGCCTTCGTCAGCTCTACCAATTCCATTTCTTTGGCTGCCTTACCTTGGCGTTTGGTGAACTCGTCGTAAACGGCAAGCGTTTCGTCTTGAGTCTTGCCACCGAAGATCGACATCTTGGTTAACTCGGCGACTGCCGCGAGGCTCCGCCAAGCGCGAGCACTTTTGAAATCTTCGAATTTTGAAACGATCTCGCTCGGCCGTAGCTGACTGACGAGAGCGACCTTGGTCAACTCAGCCGAAACTTCCTCGGGGAAGTTTTGTTTGAACCGAGTGGAGACCTGCTCGAACGCCTTCACGACATTATCGGGATTCTGGTTCGAGAGAAAAGACGCTTGTGTGAGTTCGGTAATCGACTGTGAAGTCTTCCAGTTTTGACGCAGTGCATGTATCTGTTCGAAGCGATCCATGACTTCAGCTGAGGACACCTCTTGGGTGCTCTGAATGGCCACATAACTGGCATCACAGAAGCGAGAAAGGACCTTTTCGATTTGCGGTTCCTCCTGCAAGACGCTTCCGAACTGGAGCCCATTGCTCGCAGCGCGAGTCGAGGCGTCCTTGTTGGAAGTCGTACAGCCCACGAAACATAGGGCTAAAATTGGAAAAGTTCTGGCGGTGATTACAGCGGATTTCATAGCCTCAACTCCCTCAATCAAAAGCGCCTCACGTTTTAGACATCCTGTTAATAACGTGTTGCGTTAAATTTATAATCCCTTAACCATTAGCCTATGAACAGTGCGTAAAAAATGACAGTATGCGTTATATATAAGTATCGGAATTGAATGTTGTTTTTAGGTTTCTTCTCTACTAGCGTGTCTCCCCATGAAAACCATCGGGGGATTTGGGATTTTATGGGCCCTGTGCTGTGTCTTCGCAGACACTAGCGCAGCTTCGACTTATAACCGCGTTTTCGATCTCGACAACTGGGTGAAACAACAGCGCCCGATTTCGGTCGATCACCTTTTTCGAGCGATTTCTCCAGCAGACGGAGCACCTGGCGCAGTCATGGCTTCGCCGTCGCGCTCAAATCCAGACTACTACTATCACTGGATTCGCGACGCCGCTCTGGTCATGAAAGAAGTCTATCGCGTGAAACCTGAGCGTACGACGCAGTCGATGCTCACGCTCCTCGACTACGCTCGTTTCTCTCGCCAAAATCAGCTGACTCAAAACCCATCCGGCGGGCCTGCCGATTTGGGTCTCGGCGAACCAAAATTCGAAATCAACGGCGCTCCTTATACTGCCGGTTGGGGTCGTCCTCAGAATGACGGACCAGCGCTGCGCGCTTTCGTCCTCACTCGAGTCGCTTTTGATCTTCTGAACGAAGGCAAAGGCAACATCGTCTATCAATTGCTCTATCGTGGCGAAATCCCTGCAACCACGGTGATCAAAGCAGACCTTGAGTTCGTCGCTCATCATTGGCGAGATGCCAATTTTGACCTTTGGGAAGAGATCTACGGAGATCACTTCTATACTCGCATCGTTCAGTACCGCGCACTCATCGAAGGCGCACGACTTGCTCGTTTCCTCAACGATGGTGGAGCCGCAACATTTTACGAACAACAAGCCAACTTGATCCACGCGTCTCTGAATAGCTTTTGGAACCCTAACCACGGATATTTCGATGCCACGCTCAATCGCCAAGGGGGCGTTGGTCACAAAGCATCGCAACTCGACGTCGCAGTGATCTTGGGCGTACTCCACGCTGAATTCGAGATCGGAGCATTTTCGATCGAAGATAGCCGCGTTCTGGCGACGGCCCTGAAACTCGAAGACGCTTTCCGCGCGATCTATCCGATCAATCATTTCCCATCGGATCTCGCACCCGGCATCGGCCGTTACCCAGAAGACACCTACGACGGATACAATACCTCCGGACGTGGTAACCCTTGGTACCTGGCGACGCATGCACTGGCTGAGTTCTACTATAAGCTTGCGGTAAAAACCTCAGGCCTGAACCTCCTCCGCATCACAAACGAAAACCGCGCGTTCTACGAAAACGTGACCGGCAAACGTTTCAGCGTAGGTGCCGCCCTGAACCTCACCGAGCGCAACCAAGTCATTCAAGCGATGGTCGACAAAGGTGAGTCGTTCTTGTCTCGCTCTCGCTATCACACGCCTCCGGGCGGCAACCAAGCGGAGCAATTCAACCGCGATACGGGTGCCCCTCAAGGTGCGCGCGACTTGACTTGGAGCTACGCAAGTTTCATCAGCCTCTATGAGGCGCGCCAAAACGCGATGATGAGACTCCCAGCCGCGTTCCGTCGCTAAGTTTTTCGTTTTCTAAAATCTTGCTCCCTAGCAGGTTCGCTTCAAAGCTTTTGGCGCATTGAAACCGGAACCCATCTCGCGAATCGCGGGATGGGTTCATGTGTGTCAGAGGAAAGAAAAATTGAAGCCGCTTGATGGTCCGAAACAATCAACCCGGGAAACAACACCCGGTCATTCGTCTGTAAGAGGTAATTGCATGAACACCACAGTTAGTCGCGGGTCAGCCGGACGTTCACTCGTTTTCCTGGCTTCGCTTTTTTTCATTTTCGGATTCCTCACCTGCATGAACGACATCCTCGTTCCGCACTTGAAAGGCCTTTTCACCCTCAGCTACACGCAAGCGATTTTGATCCAGTTCGCATTTTTCGCCGCCTATTTCTTCTTCTCAATCCCGGCTTCGAAATACTGTGAACGCGTTGGCTACAAAACTGCTCTCGTGGTGGGCCTCGGTATCACGGCTCTCGGCGCGTTTGGATTCCTCGCTTCGGCGGCATTCCACGCGTTCGCGTTTTTCCTCGGCGCAGTTTTCGTCCTCGCGACCGGTATCACCTTGATCCAAGTTGCGGCCAATCCATATGTCACCGCACTCGGCAATCCAGAGACGGCTTCGTCACGTCTGACGATCGTTCAAGCGTTCAATTCGCTCGGAACGACGATCGCTCCGATCATTGGATCGGCGCTCATCCTTGCGGATGGGACGGCTGAGTCGATCGAGAAGCCTTATCTGTTCATGGCGATTTTCCTCCTCGTGCTCGCAGGCGGGACGATGATGATGAAACTCCCTCGAGTGAACTCCCTCTCCGACAAAAAAGACGACACGACTTGGAGCGACCTTTTCAAGAATCGCCGCCTGATGATGGGTGTCGTAGGAATTTTCGCTTACGTCGGCGCAGAAGTCGCAATCGGTAGCTTCTTGATCAGCTGGCTGGGCGAAGAAAGCGTCAAAGGCTTCACTGCGGAAACCGCTGGTCACTACGTCGCGTTCTATTGGGGCGGCGCTATGGTCGGTCGATTCCTAGGCACACCTCTTCTGGCCAAGTTCTCACCAGCTAAAGTGCTCCAGATCTTCATCTTGGGCGCAATCGTCGGCGTAGTCACCACGATGTCCACAGGTGGCGATATCGCACTCTGGGCGGTACTCAGCGTGGGTCTCTTCAACTCGATCATGTTCCCGACGATCTTCTCTCTGAGCGTTCAGGGAATGACCAAAGGAACCGAAAAAGCATCCGGCCTTCTCTGCACGGCTATCGTCGGTGGAGCGATCGTTCCACTGTTTCAAGGCATCGTGGCTGACTCGGCTGGTCTTCGTACGAGCTTCGTGCTTCCGATCGTTTGCTACGCGTACCTGTTCTATTTCGCACGTTCCTTGAGCGCAGCTCCGGTCGCCTCGGCTGCCAAAAGCTCGCTGAAGCTTCAAGCGACTTAACACCAGCGCTTCAAACGCAGAGCACTAGAAAAACTAAAACGGCGCGCACTCGAATCGAGGCGCGCCGTTTTAGTTTTGCGCAGCTCGCGTCTATGGCTCGCATTGCCAAAAAGAAAAGTGAAACCGGTTGAGATCCTTTTTTGACAACACCTGACTGAGCCAGTACTAAAACTGTCAAACTATGCGTAGAAGTCACATCGGCTGGGTCCTTAGTTCATTGGTCGGGTTAACACTTTTTGTCGGATGCGATCCGGTGCCTCGTCGACAACTGACGAGTGAGGAAAAAATCGCCGACCTTTATTGGGTTTATTCGCAGTTCGGTGAGAATTACGCGCCACTCGAGTACAAACAACAACGCCTGGGTTTCAACTACGAGACACTCAAACTCGAGACGATCGAAAAAGCTAAACTGACCCGGAACAACGACGAGTTCTATTCGTTGCTTTTCAATTTCGTGTCTACCTTCCAGGACGCGCACACGAGCGGCGCACTCACAAACTCGAGCCTGCCGAATCGCGCATCGGTTGCTTATCTCGGATTCAGCGGTGAGCGCAGTGGCGACAATCTCCTCGTTAAGAAATTCCTCCCAACGATCGACGTCGATGGTTATCCGGTCAAAGAAGGCGACGAAATCCTCAAGCTGAACGGCAAGACCCTCAAGGACATCATCGATTCCGATCTGAAGAACTTCAGAAACCTCGGACACCCAGAGGCGAACTACACCTACCACATGAACAAGATCTTCACGCGCGTCTCGACGCAGAACGGTCAACCGACCGGTTCCGACGCCATCCTGACCGTGAAACGTGACGACAAAGAAATCGAGATCACGGTTCCTTGGATCGTGAAAGACCTCTTCAAGTTCCAAAAAGATCAGACGGAAGCCGAAAAAGCCAAGAAATCGGAATCCGCGGATCCTGCTGAACTCGATGAAAACTATGTCATGACGGCAGATGGATCGGGCAATCCACTGTTCCGTTTCAAAATCCTCGGTTTCAATGGACGTCCGGAATTCCCGTTCTCGACTTGGGTTTCCATCAGCCGTGAGTTCCGCAAGACTTTCTTGAACAGCTTCAAAATCGTGGACATGTTTGCAAGTTGGGAATCAGCAGCGACCGGCGAAAAAGTCACGCCGCTCACCCCGATGCAAACGATCAAGAAAGTTCGCTCGGTACCATCGAGCGCCATCGAAATCTCGAGCGCCAAGACTTACCCTGCTTACGTCTCGGTCGAAAAAATCCGCACTAAAGCGGGCGAAGACTCGGGCAAGAAAGCGCTCGTCGGAACGATTCTCCTCGATACTTTCAGTCCATCCGAAGACGAAGAAGAAGTCATTAAACAGGTCAAAGCGACCCTCAAGGATTTTAACACGCTCGGTGTGAAAACGATCGTGATCGACTTGATCAACAACGGCGGCGGATCGCTCTCTCTCGGCGCGAAATTGGCTCAAGTATTGTTCCCGACGGCGATCGACATGCCGAGGATCCAGTTTCGCCTCAGCGATACCTGGCTCGACGAATTTGAGTCGACGATCCTAAACACCAGCGCCGGCGACCTCAAGCGTGAACTTGCTCGCCGTACGTTGAACGACATGGTTCAGGATCAAGCGGCCGGCAAGAAACTCTCTCGTGCGTTCTCGATCGAAACGCTCTTTCCGTACGAACTCGAGAAGAACGAAGACTACTCCGAGAATCCACAAGTCATCCTGCTGGTTAACGAGATGTGCGCGTCGATGTGCGACATCTTCTCGGCGATGCTTCAGGACAGCGGCGTCGCGAAGATCGTCGGAACCAAAACGATGGGTGCCGGCGGTAACGTCGTCAGCCACAATCAAGCTCCCAACTCTCACTTCGACGTTCGCCAGACTGAATCGCTCCTTCTGCGCAAAGACGGTACGTATATCGAGAACAACGGCGTGATGCCGGATGTCGAAATCGCCGTCAACGAAACGGCGTCGGGCAAGTACGGCGCTGTTCGTAAGAAGGCCCTCGAGAGACTCCTCGTTGAGTAGTCAAGCTGAAGCGATCTCCTTTTAAGATCACGGCTTCCGGGAGTTTCCCGGGGGCCGTTTTTTTTGGCAATCTGTTGGATTCCCCCCCGAGGGGCTCGTACACTTAGTAGTGATATGAATCCGAAAATCAATCAGCCCTGGATCTCCATTGCCAAGATCGAAGCCATCGTACAACTCGAGCCCGGGCTCGTCATCGTCGGCCTCTGCATCGCCTCGTGGCTCATTTACAAAACACTCCTCAAGAACGCGTCACCAACCCGGCACCAAAATCTGCGCAAGCTCTTCGTTAACCTGATTGCGCACCTTTGCATCTTTTCCTCATTTTTCTCCGTCTATGCCTTGGTTCAAAAAACCGTCGAATCAGCACCTGACTCACTCTCCGAGCGATTGATCTCGTATTTCGGTCTGTTGACCCTGATCAGCGGCGCCATTGTGTTCGTCAAAGCGTGCCGCATCTTACTCTTTGAATATCTGTTTATCGGGCACATGAAAGAGGGCGTTCCCGTCCTACTGGTGAACTTGTTCACCCTGATTCTCTCCATCGGCATTGGAGCCTGGATCGCGAACGATATTTTCGGGATTCGCCTGACGCCGATTTTAGCGACTTCGGCGATTTTCTCCCTCGTGCTTGGTCTTGCGCTTCAAGATACACTTGGCAACCTGTTCGCAGGCGTCGCACTCCAGCTCGACAAGCCTTTTGAAATCGACGACTGGATCGAGGTCATGCAAGGCGGACAGAAATGGATCGGTCAAGTCCAGGAGATTACCTGGCGCGCGACGACCATCAATGGTTTGTTCGATGAACATCTGATCATTCCGAATCGCGTGATCTCTCAGGCAGAGATCGCAAACTACACGAGCCCAAATCGACCGATTTGGCGGAGCCAGACGTTTCGTATGCCGCTCGGTCCGAACCTCGAGGACATTCGACTGCTACTCAAAGAGGCGCTCTTCGAAATTTCCGCAATCCGCCAGGATCCGGCACCTTTCGTGACGATTCCAGAGACGAATGAGTCCTGGGCGCTTTTTCGTTGTTCCTACACGATTGATGACTACGGCAAGCAGTGGATCATCGGAACTGAGGTCTCAGCGGAGATCATCCGGAAGCTCTATGAGTCCGGGCACTCGATCGCAGCCCAAAGAATTCAAGTGATTCGAGAAAATAATCCGATCAGCGAGGCGCGAGTTTCCTAGTGATGAACTCACTTCTCATGAGTCTAATGTTGGCGATTTCGCCCGGTTCTTCACCGCCTGCACTCGAAAGCTGCAAGGAGGTCGACCTCCGGGCGCCCGGACAGCCCTTGAGTCCGCTCAAGCCGCTGTCTCAAGGCTATGGCCGCACGGCACTCTGCGGTTACTTCACCTATCTGACTCATCTCGATGCTCGCTTGGCTTCAAGCCATCCCAATCAGCCCGCAAAAAGAATCGATATCGTGGGCTACGCAGTCCGGTTCGCCGCGAATCGCGACCTCCCCCGATGGCTATTTATCCAGCATTCTTCTGATCCACTTTCCTTACGGTTCGGAAGATGGGGTTCCTCGGTTTGTGACCTCACGAAAAATGGCAGCGAAGTTCCGCTTTGCCTCTCGGATCCGAAACATGCAAACGATGCGGACTACCAAGCACGACTCTCTGACGCTGTAGCTGCCATGTATCGAGAAATGGACTCTCGGCTCGGAACCGCCTATCCAGGTGTGGAACAGCATTTTAAGAAAACAGATATTCAGGCGCTCTATCAGGTTTACACCGAAAAAAGCGTCGGTTTTGTCACGCCGATTTCATATCAAGAATTCGATGGCTTACTCACTTCACAGCCGTCGAAATTGTACCGGATTCTTGAGGCGCTTTTTTTCAAGAAATGCGACGCCCCGGTCGATCCAAAACTTTTTGCAAACCTGGATTGCCGCAATCAACTCTTACTGACCGAAGAAAATGGATTTCGCACTCAGATCGACACCTTGCTCAATGAGAGCCAGCCCATGCCGATCCCGTTCGCCTACTGCTACACCGTAGTGATGGAAGGTAACGGGTACAAACGACGCTCTCCGCTGGACAAAGAGTGCCGACTCCACTGGAGCTTGGTCATTGGCCGCCGGAAGAACGGTTCACGATGCGAATACCTTGTCAGAAACTCCAGTGATCCATACGAAGCGGGACCACCACACTGGCAGAATGACCAGGGCGATCTCTGGATGGACGCCGATACACTCGGACGTTCGGCGTTCCTGATTCAGTGGTTAGAGTCAACGAACGGTAACCGAACAGACCGGGGTACTGCGGCCGCTCGTCGGGCAGATTTTTGATTTAACGAAATCGAAGATGCGCCCGAGCTGATTTTTGGCGTGAGAGAGCTGACCAATTCCAAGTTTCGCTTCGCCGATTCCGACAACTGAACAATCCGAACGCCGAGCGACGACGAGGTCGAGCTCACCCAAGGCTCCGCGGCTCGAAGCGTTGTGGTACTCAATACCTCCGAAATAAAAAAACTCGCTCGACGGATAGTAGCGCTGTAAATCGCGCAGGGCGAGCACTTCTAAGAGGTCACCTTCTTTGCCGAAATCGAATCCCATACGGACGCCTTCGGTGGTGAGAAAACGGAAATAATCGCTGAGTATTGCTCGGCGTTCCGGACGAATCTGGGACAAGAACGCGGATTCGTTCACGCCGTTCTTGAGCGCACCCCAGAGACGGGTAGCTTCTTCGCGGGCCAGATTGATCTCGTTGCTGAAACCGCGCTGGGTCGCACCGGCAATGCCGTAGACGAAATAATTCTGTGCGGTGGAAAAACTCTCGATACGAACATTTCGGCAGTGAACGGGTACGTTTGGATCCTCGCGAAGCAGATCCATGTACTCGTCGGAGTAAGCATTCAGGGACACGATCGAAGCAAGCAACCCGACGAAACAAAACGAAAGTTTCATGGGTTATGAAGGTAGCGTAGCCCACCCGATCATGCGGCGTACCAATTCAGGCACTAACCGAATCCTGAAAATTTACAGGAGTAAATTTACTCCTCGGCGCTTAAGACACAAAGCGCATCCGGCTCAGCCAATTGATGCAGCGGGAGCGATTGAGTATCAAGGGTCCGAAACGCGTCCACACGAATTGGATAAGTCCGACTCCAGGTAACTGTGGCGACGTCTTTGCGAAACTGCACTTGCTGGAAATGGTCCGCATAAGCCGATCCTCGGCACTCGAACTTCGCCCGCTGGCGGATCACACAAACTTCGCCGGATTGAATGAGCGAGGTGAAGTCGCGCGATGTTTTTTCGCCAACGAACGTCCCCGCAGCCGTACCGATGTTGAGACGGGTGCGATGATCGACATAGCGGACGAACCTGATTTCTGAGAACGCGTATTTCTTATGGGACGTCAGGCACTCGAGCGTCAGGCTTTGAAATGCGTAAGCCGCAGACGAAGTCGCAAAAATGAGGAATAGCCCGATGGAAAAACGTACGAATGAAATCATCGAGACAGATTACCCTGAACGGTTTCCGCTTCAATGTTTCAATATTTAATAAATAAAAAAGGGTCGTTCCCCATTGAGGAACGACCCTGAATTCTGTTTCCTGGCGTTAAAATTAAGCCGTTTTGATCTTCGACTTCTCGAGCAGGAACTTCATCGTTTTTTCTTCGCGGATCTTGTACTCGAAGTCGTCGCGGCGATTCGGGTTAGCCAAGTAGAACTCGCGAACCTTGTCTTCTTCGACGCGCATGGATTTCGCCATATTGGACATCTCGGCATCGACGTCTTTGGAGTCGACCTTGATGTCTTCTTTCTTAGCGATTGCCTCGAGAATGAGGCTTGCGCGCACTTGGTTTTCAGCGCGTTTAGCGAGATTCGGAAGCTCGGAGCCAATTGCTTCTTGAATCATCTGGTCGTTGAAGCCTTGGGACTTGAGGTTCTGAGCAACGTCGTTCGCCAGAGCGCGGGTCTGCGCTTGAACGAGCGATTGCGGGCATTCGAACGCGTTTTTCTCGATGATCTGAGCGAGCAAGTCGCTGCGAAGTTTGCGATCAGAATCGGTTTTCTTCTGGTTAGTCAGGTGAGCTTCGGCTTTGGCCTTCAGGTCGGCGACGCTTTCGTAGCCGACTTGTTTTGCGATCTCGTCAGTGAGCTCAGGCATTTCCTTGCGTTTGATTTCTTTGACGGTGACCGTAAACTCGGCCGTTTTTCCGGCGAGATCGGCTTCAAAATAATCCTTTGGGAAAGGCAGTTGGAACGTCTTGGTTTCACCTTTGACCATTCCGATGAGTTGCTCTTCGAAACCTTCGATCAATTGATCAGAGCCGATCTCCAGGAGGCGGGAACCTTTCATGCCTGGACGTTCATCGAGTCCTTTTTCGGTTACGACGCCGCCGGCGAAATCCATGTCGACGAATTCGCCTTTTTTAGCTTTTGCTTTGGCGTCCGCGACGGTCGTGAGTGACGACTGGCTGTCGAGCACTTGGGAGATCGTTTTTTCGATGTCTTCTTTGGTGACTTTGTCGCTGTCTTTGGTGAGAGCGAGGCCGGTGTAACCTTTGACTTCGATTTCGGGAAGGATGTCGACCGTTGCGGTGAACGTGAAATCCTTGGTCTCGTCGATCGTGTGATCGTGCTCACCTGCGCCGGTCTTATGCTCGTCTCCGGTCTCGATCTGTGGAGAGCCGACGGCTTTGAGTTTTTCTTGTACAACTGCGTTTTGAAAAGCTTCGTCGATCAGGCGGTGAAGAAGATTGTGGCGAACATCGGCACCGTAGAATTGCTTCACGATGGAGAGTGGAGCGGTACCAGGGCGGAAGCCTTTGAGCTTCGCGGTCTTCTGGACTTCGCCGAGCGTGCGCTCGAAACGCTTGGATACTTCTAGTGCGGGCACTTTGATCGTGAGTTTACGACGGATGCTCGACGGCTTCTCGACAGATACTTGAATGTTCATAGGGGACCTTATTTATCGAAAATTGCCCGCTTAGTCTCTAGTAAACTGAGGGGTCCGGGTGTGTAAAAAGGGCTCAAAGCCCGATCATTTCAGACGTTTTAAGGGCGGAGCAGGTCGGCGGGATAGTGGACCTGTTCTAACCAGAGACCATCCGGGAGCAAAGTCGGCCCAATGAGGCTCCGATCGCGTAGTTTGAGCGCCTGCGCCATCTGTTCGGGCGGGATTCGCCCCTCCCCGATCCAGGCCAAAGTCCCGGCCAAAGACCGAACCATCTGCTTCAGAAACCCGGTCCCGACCACCCGAAACCGAAGTAGTTTTACTCCGGATTCGTCCCAAACTCCGGGCACTCCCATTGGAACGTAGTCCAAGTCGGCGCTCAGGATCTCGCGAACGGTCTCGATTTTCTCGTTCGACCCTGCCCCTTGAAACGCTTTGAAATCGTGTTTCCCAACCAGATCACGTGCAGCCGACTGCATCTTCAAGAGATCGAATTCCGTCGGCTGAAGAGTCGCGCGCCCAACCAAATGCGCCGGTACGACACGTCCCATAAGCCAATAGTAACTGTACTGTTTGTGCGTAGCCGAGCGTTGCGCGTGAAAATCTGAGTGCACCGGAAAAACTTCCAGTACGCGGATGGATTCTGGGATGCGCGAATTGAGTCCGCGAAAAATCCCGTAAGCCGCAACTCTGGATTCTTGAAGTTGAAAATGCGCGATCTGACCGCTCGCATTCACGCCGGCGTCGGTACGCCCAGAACCCGTCAGTTGGATTTTTTCCTGAACGATCGACTCGATCGCCGTTTCTAATGTTTGTTGAATACTCGGAAGGTTCTCATCCAAGCCCGCTTGTTTCTGCCAACCGCAGAAGGGTGCTCCGAGATAGGAAATGCGAAGTGCGAGTTTACGCGTAGAGGACGAAATCATCAAAACTCGTAAAGGAATCCAGCGTTCACACCGCTGATGGTTGCGTCGACTAGACCTGAGATCGTCTGGAATCTTTGATACTCGACCGTGAGGTAGAGGTGCTTGACTGCGCTGTCATCGAAGCGCTCCCACGTCGACCTCTGCGACATCCAATCGAGTCCGATATTTACTCCGCCATTCATCCAGTACATCCAAGAATAACCACGCGCACTGGGCTTGCGATCCGAACGAGTTTCGTAGAAACCCAAAGCTCCGGCGCCTGCACCCACGAACGGAACAAACCAATCCACCAAGTAGAGCCTGAGAACCGGCCCGACATAGACCGGTACGGATAGAAAACTGAACCGGATATTCGACTCATTGCCGAAATTCGAAACGTAGGCAAATTGCCCTTTGCCCCGAACCGAAGTGAACCCGGCTCCGCCTAAAAATCCGATCCCCGAAAGAAGCGAGTGCACGTAGAACGGACGATACTCATAAGTGAGTTGAACGTCGGGTTGCCATCCTTCGCCATACACCGTTTTGTAGGGACGATCTTCGTTGGCACCCGCCGTATACTGCCGATTCATGGCGGTTGCGAGTTTGAGTGAGAGTGCGGTCTTGATCCGCATATCTCCTCGGTTCATCACGAGCTTCTTGTTGCTCTGAAAATCGGCGATCGCGCTGTTGCCGCCTTTCTTTTCTCCAACTTTTTTCTTGAGGCTATCGGTGTAACCCTCGGCTGTTTTTTGCTCACCGAGTTCTTGGCGCAGCTCCTCGGTGTAGGAACCCGTGTTCTGATTGGGGAGTTTTTTTTTGAGTTCCTCGGTGTAAGAACCGCTCGATTCTGCACGAGGCGGAAGATCACTCAAAAGAGAGTCGATGTACGGTTGATCCGAGGCTTGCGTCGAGGGGCTCGCGAAAATGAACGCTAACGCGAGTCCAGCTAGGACCGCTCGACGTCCGGCGAAAAGCAATCCAGCAAACAAAATCAAAAGTGCAATCGTCCAATACGGGTGGAGCAAGAGCCACGCAAAAACCGTAACTGGCATCAGTAGGCGTTTCACAAGCGGCCTCAGCCATGCGTGCTCGATCAGGAAATCCGCCATCGACGGCGAGTATTCATAATACGCGCTCACGAACAAACGACCCAAACTCGTCGAATTCAAGACGTGATCGCGAAACTCTCGCAAGATCAGTACGACGGGATGCCGGCTATTTTCATACGTGGCGGTCGCGATGAAACAGTTGCTGTCTTTTAAGAATCCCTGGATGTCCGAAGCAAAAAGTCCCGTATATTTGTTCTCGCAATACCGAACGGCGCCCGCGGAATCGCTCACACCCAAAAACGCATCATACAGGATGGTTTGCTCGGCGGTCGAGTTCTCGAATCCCGTCATCAGCTGATCGCCGCCCTGGTAACCGAGGTTACCAATGACGGTTGCTTCAGTTAGCGAACTGATCGAAGCTTTGCCGGCCGCCACTTGGAAGTTTGTGAAGTTCGATGATCCGACGATCGTTCCCGTTCGAGCCCGAAGTACGTTCGCGTGGAAGGTGATGCCACCGTCGCCCGGATAAAATACAGTTTCTCCGTAACTTCCCTGCCCCGGACAACTCGACAACGCGGGAGCCTCAACTTGAGGAACGATTCGAATTTTGGTGCCTGAAGTGGCGAACGCCGATTGTGTTGGGGTCGTCGAGTCTCCCGTAGCAACGAGTGAAATCACCAGACCGCGCGGCCGGCCCGAGGCGGGAACGGCAATTTCGTTACCCGAGCAAGTTCCGTCGACCGCATGGACTTCACATTGCTGGCGAAGGCTAAACTGGATGTCCACCCGAGTGGTCGAATTACTCACGGTAAAATAGTTCGTCGCCGAACTAGACGCACCGTTCGCGCTCCTGAGCGTGAAGTCTTTGACCTCGGATGCATCATAAGTGTCGTCCGAATTTCCAATGGCGGCGATATGGATAAACGAACTGGTGCTTGCACCGTCGAATCCCGTCACGGCGAGAGTCATCACCGAACCGTCGTTTGTAGACAGGCTTAACTGAGGATAACCACTCATTACGGCGCAACGCTGGGTCGCAGGGGTCGTCGCGCAGGTCTGTAAGTTGAATCCACCGCCACTGGCTACTGCGTTCGAAACAACGTAGACCGTCGGAACCGTGGACGATTCGCCGAGTGCTAGTGGACCAATCGGACCGATCGACAACGCGTGAGCGTTAGGAAGAATGACGAGCGAGCAGCTCAGGAAGAATGCCTTCAGCCATTTGAATCGCATTTAACGCAGCTCCTTTGCGTAGGTTATCCGAGACAATCCACAACTGAAGGCCCCGGTCGCTCGAAGTATCGCGCCGAACGCGACCGACTGCGACATCATCCATTCCGCTCACCGTGAGCGCAGGACTCACTCCGTAAGTTTCATTCATAGGATAGACGCGATTCTTAGGATCGTCGAGAACCGTAATTCCGGTGCGGGACCTGAGTGCTGCTTTCATTTTTTCGAGGTCGAAGGCCTCCGAGAACTCAATCAGCACGCTCTCGCCGTGACCTTTTACGGTCGGAACGCGAACTGCGGTGCAGGTGACCGGAAGATTCGGCAGATCCAAGATCTTGCGAGTTTCGTCGCGAACCTTGAGTTCCTCGCTCGTCGATCCATCCTCTAAAAATCCGCCGATTTGCGGAATCAAATTAAAAGCGATGGGATGTGCGAGGGCCTTGGGCTGAGCCGGTTTTCCCGACAGGATATCAACGGACTGCGCACGAAGTTCGGCGACAGCCTCGGTTCCAGCACCACTCACACTTTGATAGGTGGACACGATCACCCGAGAAACAGGGGCAACCTGGCGAAGCGTATCGATCACGACAGCAAGTGGAACCGTCGTGCAATTGGGACCAGCAAAAAGGCGATTCCCTTTTTTCAGGCTGTCTTTCATCGCCTGGAGATTGACTTCCGGAACGACCAGCGGAACCGCCGGATCTAGACGATAAACGGCCGAGTTATCGATGATGATCGCGCCGCTTTCGAGCGCGGGCTTCACCCATTCCTTGGAGATGGCGTCGGACGCGTCGAAAAAAATGAGATCCAGGCCGTCGAAACAACCGGGTTCCAAAATACGTACGGACTCAGTTTTCCCGCGAAGAGTCAGTTTCTTACCTAGTGACCGCGGGGATCCAAAAAGTCTCAGCTCACCGATCGGAAAATCGCGCTTTTCGAGAATATCAAAAAGTTCTTTGCCGACCGCCCCCGTTGCACCGACTACCCCTAAACGAATCATTGCGAAACTGGCTCCTTCATTTTCATATCAATCGGACGATGGGTCACAAATCGATAGCCCACCCAAATCAAGCTCCCCACGATGTAGGCAGCCACTAAGACAAAAAGCGTGATCTCAGGCTTGATGATGATGAAAGTCATCGCCGCAAGTCCAATCAAGAGGTAGCCGAAACTCGAGCGAGATCGCCAGTTCAGTTCCTTGAACGACGGGAATGGGATCGTGCTCACCATCAGTCCACCGAGGATGACGGACAGACAAATCGTGATCGCCTGAAGGGTGATCGAGCTATCATCGGCTGGCAGGCCCGTTTCATAGCGGAAAATCGCGAACGTTGCGACTGCGGCGGCCGCAATCGGGCTTGCGACACCTTGAAAGTAGGCTTTGGAGACTACTTCGGTATTCATATTGAAGCGTGCGAGCCTCAATGCTCCACAGCAGGCATAGAAAAAAGCAGTGATGATTCCCATTCGTCCCAGCGGCTCAAGACCCCAAGAATAGAGCAATAGGGCGGGCGCCATGCCAAAACTCACGAGATCAGAAAGGCTGTCGTACTGGACACCGAACGCGCTTGTAGCTTTGGCCATGCGCGCGATTCGACCATCCAACGCGTCGAATACGGCGGCGATCAGAATCAGCCAAGCCGCCTTGTCGAAATCACCGCGCATAGAAAGGATGATCGAATAGAACCCGCTAAACAGGTTGGCGCTCGTGACCAGGTTCGGGATGATGTAGATCTTCCGCATGCTCATGCAGCAGAAGATAACCTGATTGGCGCCTTAAAATCCGCTTCAAAATGATTCAGGCCCGATTAAACATGACTCATCGTAAAGGGTGCCTACCTCTGAAACGCCCCCTTTTGTACCACGCCCCAGAGGAACGATTACTATTCCACCGGAGTGAGCGAGATGCGTTCGGGAAACTCCAGAACTAGAACTTAAGCTTGAAAGCTTCTTTGAGGGGAATAGCTCGGTTATTCACCTCGATAACGGTTTTCGAGTCGACACTGACGGTTTCGGTCTTTACCCCATTGAGCCCAAACACCAACCGAACGCGGACAATCTCTATTCCAGCACCAAAACCAAAGAGTCGCTCGGAATCGATGATTCCTAGACCGTTGTCATTGAAAGCCAGCATTCCTTTGAGATTCACGATTGCATTGGCGCCAATTTTTCCGCCGAAGAACGAAGATGCAAAAATATCACCGAGCGACTTGCCCGACATCCCTGTAATTCGCATCCGATTATTGCCGTTATAACTCAACATGGCAATCAAGCCGGTCGTATGCATACGCAAAAGTACATTCTTAATGACTGTTTTGCGCGTATCCCCCGTCTCTACGTCCCACTGATTGATGACGACATTGCCGGTCAACAGATAGTGATTCTCAAAATCCAAATCTGCGTTCGGTGTATTTAGGGTGCCATCAACTCTGCCGTCGCTCTGTCCACGGTAGTGTGTCCTACAGTCCGTACAGATCGCTTTGAAACTCGAGATTTCGTAGAACGCACTTTCGAGAGAAAGGTCGGCGAAAGCCGAAGCGCTTGCGAGTGCTAATAGGACCGACATCAGTTTCAATTTCATATTCGTTCTCCGAACAAAGTTCCTATTCAGTTAGAACAAATACACTAGCGATACGTAATTAATTAAATTCTATTTTGTGACTTTAGTTGCCAAATTCCGTCAGCGTCAATCCAACGAAAAAATGAAATTGAGCCTAATGAAGCAGATGAGCTAGCGCACACCAGAGTTAAGATCCAGTCAGAGTCCACAAGATCAGCGAGTGCAGGAAAACTCGTTCCGTTACGTTGAACCACCCAGGTTTTGCCGAGCGTTATCGGAAGATGAGTACTCCAACTGGCGCCATCAATCCACATGCCGCCTCGATGGCTTTTGACGGCCGCTTCTTTGAGGCACCAGAGTTTGAGTCTTTCCCAAGCATTGGAGTGGGCGGATAACCATTCTAGTTCGCTAGGAGAGGCAATTCTCTCCAAAGTAGCGACATTCACATCGCGATCGACTCGCTCCAGATCCACGCCCACCGATCCCGCGATCGAAAACGCTGCTACGAAACGGTCTTTTGTATGGGCGATATTAAAGGTCAGAGACTCCAAGCCAGAAATGGTTTTCCACTGCCGATAGAGATGAGGGACCGCAGATCTGGAAAACAACAGCTCACTCTTGCGCGCCGGGTTCGAAGCCGCATCAAAATTGGACCTCTCCTCACCGAGACGCTCAATCCATAAACGATGATCAGCCGGAAAATCTCTGGGCTCGGCCCAAACCAAAACGGTTCCGGCCCGAAGTCCGGTCAAGACCTCGTCGTTCGAGAGTTCGGACGGTTTCTTCAAGGACCGACTCCCTGATTGAGTAGGAAAATTCCCAGCACTGTCAGTGCGACGGCCGCAGTGCGTTTGATGGAGAACTTCTCGATCCGCATCAGAACGGCCACCGGCACCACCACTACCGGCGCCAAAGACGAAAGCGTCGTCCCAACCACGACCGATGAATGACTCAGTCCATAGACGTAGAGGTAAGAACCACCGAAGGATTCGAGCCAGAAAATCCAGCCCGATTTCTTGAGTTCCGATGCGGGCACGGGGCGAGGAAACCGTTTCTCGATCAAAAGCGAAAAAAAACTACTCATTACGAGCGCAACCGTCATGCGAATAGAGTTCGCTTGTGCGGCATCCAACCCGTCTCCTCCGCGCATCACACTCCACGCATTCAGAGCCCAAAAACCGGCCGTCATCATCGCAAACAAAACTCCGACGGCTGGTCGGCCGAATCGTTTTTCCTGGGAGTTTTGGTGATTCGTTAGAATCACGCCGATCACGCCGCCCACGGCGCAAGCAAGCCCCATACACTGAAGCAGACCTACGGTTCCGCCCGTAATGACGTGAAAAAGCGCCGTAATGATGGGATAGCTCGAAGCGATCGCAAGCGACGTCGTGATCCCCAGGCGCTGCGTACTCCAGAGGAAAAATACGTCGCCGAGCGCATAACTGCAGAAAATCGATAAAGTGAACCACCCATATCGCTCAACCGGGAGCGCACGATAGCTGTCGATGGCTGGTCCGACACCTCCCGAAATCAATACAAACACCAATAGAAAACACGGAAGTGAGATCAGCGCGCGCGTAAAATTAATGGAGAACGGTGAATACGTTCGGGAAAGACGCGAAAACGTCGCGGAACCAACCGCCCAGGTGCATGACGATAAAAATGCAGCGATCGGACCTAAGTTCATTGGTTTCGACGTTTCAGAGGAGAGGGTTTCAAGGCGCCGGATTTCAGTTTGCGTTCGGCATCGGACTCGCGCAGATACCGCGGGAAAATCTGATCGTGAGATCGGAAGACGCTCTGTTGTGCAGCCGCGTAGAAAAGCGCCGCCAACCCATCACAACTCGGAGCATGATCCCAATCGAGCGGGAGGGTGATTCGTTTTTTCTTCGGCAACTCGTCCCAAAGCTCCTCGACGTAGCGATCTTTTCCCTCGCCGATTGCGATCCAGCGATCCGCAGTCTCAAGCTTCTTGTGAGCGAGTTTCAGAATGTCCTCCGGTGTGAGCACTTCTTCTTCGACGCCTTTTTTCCAGATTCCCGGCAGATCGCCCTCGGCCTTAACGACGCAATCCAAGATCGATTTCGCCGATCCCAGGATCGTGAACAACTCCCCTTTGGCGGCGTCGGTCGTTCCGATGATTAGGGTTTTCTCGGGATGATCGGCGTAATGAACGGCAGCCCTCCTGGTGAGCGCAGCCAAGCTCGAGACGGGAATCAACGGTTTTCCGAGTGAATAACCGAGCGTTTTAGCGGTGGTCATCCCGATACGAAGTCCCGTGAAACTCCCAGGTCCAATCCCCACACCGATCGCATCCAAGTCAGCAAGTTTCCAGCGGCAGGCCTCCAGCATCTGATGGACTGCCCAGAGCAAACGTTCGGAATGTTGAGCGGCGTCCACACTGAGACGCCACTCACTCTGAATACGATAGAGGCTCGCGCCCGGTTCCGATTTTTTCGAAGGATCCCACTCCAACGCTACCAGTGCGCCGGATTTACTGGCCGTATCCCATCCGATGATTTTCATGCTAGTTGAAGAACGGCAGTCGCATGATGTCGTTCTTGAAAACGACGATCATGAGAAGACCAATGATCGAAAGGCCGACCGTTTGCGCGATTTCGAGTTGCTTCATCGAAAGCGGACGCTTGCGAATGACCTCGATACCGAGAAGCAAGATGTGTCCGCCATCGAGCACTGGAACCGGCAGGATATTCAAAACGCCGAGACCAATCGAAAGGATCGCCATCGTCGAAAGGAACGCAATCAAGCCACGAGAAAGCGACTCGCCTGCGATCTTGCCGATCAGGATCGGACCACCCAGCGTGGAGGTAGAAACCTCGCCGGTGATCATCTTTTTGATCGAAACAAAATTGCGATAGGTGAACGTCACCATGCGCTCGGTACCCTTGGCCACGAGGAGGAATGGATTCCACTCACGCTCGATGATCATTTCTGGTTCCGAGAAATTAGCCTGCGGGATCACGCCGATCGTGAATTGAGTTTGCTTATTGAGTAGCGCATCGCGTGAGTTGGTTGCGGTAGGCTTGATGTGAGCACTCATCATCTTGCCGTCACGTTCCCAGTTCATGACGAGTTCGCCTTTGGCTTCGCCCGCTTTTTGAACCGCTTCACGAAGTCCAAAGAAGTGCGTCACTGGCGTCGTGTCGACAGAAACGATGCGGTCGCCTTTTTTCAAGCCCGCTGCTTCGGCCGGAGTCGCTTTCATTGCTTGTTCGATGAAAACTTCGCTCGAATAGAAACCAGCGTCTGCGCCGAAACCAGCGCCGTTCGCGGACTTCGTGAATGTCAGAAGTTTTGGCTTGTTCTCGTCCGCTTGTGCGAAGAATCCGATTTGAATCTGAGTGTTCGGAGCGATCGCCGCATAAACGGTCTCGAGTTCTTCGAAACTTTTGACCTTGATGTTGTTGATGGTTTCAATCTTATCGCCAGTCCGCATCAGCGCCTTGCCGGCAAGGGTATCCATATTGGAAACGCCCACCGTCGCCGCGCGGCCGTTCGGGAGGAGTCCTTCGATCTCGCCGACATGCGTTTCTTCACCGTAAATGCTGAAGCCTTTTTGGCGAGTAGGCGTCGCGGTAATATCGAGCGTCTTCATTTCGCCCGTCATCAAATTCTTGCGCTGAACTTGGAATACGACCGGCTGCTCCGGTTTAGCATCGATCGCCTTGGCCAGTTCTTCGTATTTTTGGATCTTTTGACCATCTACGGACAGCACGCGGTCTTCGGCGACGAAGCCAATTTTCTCGGCGGCGGATCCTGGGATCACGCGACCGATTTGATTCGCGAGCTCCGGCTCACCAATGAGCATGATCGCCATGTAAACGAGGATCGCCCACAGGAAATTAAAAAGTGGTCCGCCGAAGAAAATGAAAAAACGTTTGTAAGGCGCTTGATTCTGAAGCGCGCGAGGCTTGTCTTCGGGAGAGAGCGGAGTTTGACCGTCTTCGCCGAGAAGCTTGACGTAACCGCCGAGTGGGATGAGCGAGACTTTCCACTCCGTTTCGCCGATTTTTTTGGCCCAAAGCTTAGGGCCGAAACCGATCGAAAACGCTTCGGCTTTGACATTGAAAAGTTTTGCGAAAAGGAAATGCCCTAGCTCATGAACAATCACCAAGGGCGCCAACATAATCAGAAAACCGAGTAACGAGATCACCAAGGGCTTCTCCAGTCGTACCGGTGTTCTCCGCGTTCGGAAATCGAATGCGGTATCAGGGACTAATCGAGGACGCCGAAAATTCGCGTCGCTGCGTACATCACCGGTAAG
Organism: Pseudomonadota bacterium; assembly: GCA_027485695.1. Taxonomy (GTDB): domain Bacteria; phylum Bdellovibrionota; class UBA1018; order UBA1018; family UBA1018; genus JAIXQO01. The sequence continues at coordinate 725,645 of JAIXQO010000001.1, read as the reverse complement.
CTCAATACTACACCATCAAAGCGGTCCAAGAAACCACCATGACCCGGCAATAACTGCCCAGAATCCTTCTTATCAAACGCCCGCTTTAAGAAGCTTTCGGCCAAATCCCCAATCGGTTCAACGATCGCAATCAGGCAAGGTACCGAAAAAACCGCAAACCACGATAGGGACTTAAAGAAAATTAATTTGTAGAGCACCGTGACGAGTACGGCCGCCAAAACTCCGCCGTACCAGCCTTCCCAGGTTTTTTTGGGGCTGATGTGGGGGAAAAGCTTCTTTTTACCGAATTTGAGACCAGCGAAATACCCCCCCGTATCCATCGCCCAAACCAGGAAGAAAAACAGGACGGTCCAGTGCTTGCCTTGTGATGCCTGGCGCAGACCGATCAAAAACGTTGTCAGAAACCCCAGGTAAAACAGCCCGAAAAACGCTGCCATAAACTCCTGAAAATGGGTTTTGAGCTCTTCGCCATTAAATCGCTCCGAAGTGTAGAGGAAGTAAACCGTCAGAAGCAGGAAGAACGTGACGAGCAAACCGAACTCCGTCGAGGGAATCCAGAAGATCGAAAACGAGAGCAACCAGGACAAGCCCATCAGCAGGTTGCGTTTCTCTTTTTGATCGGGGAGCGAGAAAACAATGTGCGAGAACTCGTAGATCATCATGATCGAGATCACGGCCGAGATGATGACGGCGCCAAACGAGCCTGCAAAAAGGATCAATCCGAGAAGTAAGGCTACGCCGGGAACGGCTACTTGGATACGTTGCTTGAGGTTCGTGTTCATGGGTTACCTTCTATACTCAATGAGTGGAGCCCGGTTTCGCAAGTCCACCGTACCGACGGTCTCGACCAGAGAAACGTCCGATGGCTTCGCGGAGATCTTCAGGGCCGAAATCCGGCCAGTTTTTATCTAGGAAAACAAATTCGGCGTAAGCCGCCTGCCAAAGCAGGAAATTACTGATTCGAAACTCTCCGCTCGTGCGAATGAGGAGGTCGACATCACCGTACTCTCCGAGTTCACCGGTCGACAAAAGTCGCGAAAACACGTTCTCATCCAGGTCACTTGGTTTTGCAGTTCCCTGCTCGACTCGCTCAGCGAATGCGCGAGCAGCCGTCAAAATATCCAAGCGTCCGCCGTATGAAACGGCGAAATTGAGCCTGAGCCCCGTGTTTTTCGACAAACGCTCAATTGCGGGATCGAGTTCCTTCAGTACTTCGGGAGGTAGTCGATGTTTTTCACCCAACACAGAGAGTCGAACGTTCTCGCGATCGAGCTCGGCCAACTCACGTCGCAGAAATTTGATGAGGAGTTTCCAAAGTACCGAGAGCTCGGCGTTCGGGCGTTTCCAATTCTCGGTAGAAAACGCGTAGAGAGTGACCGCCCGAATGCCCAGGCGATTCGCCTCCAGCACGACCGGTTTGATCCGTGATACGCCACGAATATGGCCATAAGCACGGGGGTTGCCTCGCGCCTGGGCCCAGCGACCGTTTCCATCCATGATGATCGCTACGTGGTTGGGTATCTTGGTCATTTTGGTTTGACCTGATCCGAACATCCAGGCGCTTCAGAAAAATTTTTTGAGCGTTAGAGGAAGCAAGTAAAGCGAGCTTCCCCGTCAGCCAAAAAATTTCTTCTGAACGACTAGATGGTCATGATTTCTTTTTCTTTGGCGGTAACGAGTTTGTCGACTTCAGCGACTTTTTCGTCCGTTTTCTTCTGGATCTGCTCGAGGACCTTTTTGCCTTCGTCTTCGGAGATCTCTTTGGCTTTTTCGATCTTCTTCACTTCTTCGTTCGAATCGCGGCGCGTGTTGCGGATGGCAACTTTGGATTCTTCGCCGAGTTTCTTCACGACTTTGACCATTTCTTTGCGGCGTTCTTCGGTCATCGGTGGGACGGAGATTCGAACCACTTTGCCGTCATTTTGAGGCGTCACGCCGATGTTTGCAGCCAAGATCGCTTTTTCGATCGCGCCGAGCATCGTGCTTTCCCATGGCGCGATTTGGATCGTGCGCGCGTCTGGCGTCGTCACGTTCGCAACCTGAGCAACTGGGGTCGGCGTACCGTAGTAGTCAACTTGAACTGGATCGAGGAGCGCAGTGGACGCGCGGCCCGTTCGCACTTTGGCAAGTTCGCCCTTGAGCGAAGTCAGGCTCTTATCCATATGAACGACCATCGTGTCGATGATAACTTTAGACATTTTTGAGTCCTCTTTCTCGGTTAGAACTATCCCTTAACCAGGGTGCCGATCGCCTCTCCTGCGACCAGGCGTTTCAAAGCATTGCGTTCGTGCAAATTGAAAACGACGATCGGAAGCTGGTTATCCATGCAAAGCGAGATGGCCGTCGAATCCATCACTTTGAGACCTTTGCTGAGAACGTCCAGATAAGTCAACGTTTCGAACGGTTTGGCGTTCGGAACTTTCTCAGGATCTGCGTCATAGACGTAATCGACTTTGGTGGCTTTGATGACCACTTCGGCACTCACTTCCATTGCGCGAAGTGCGGCCGTGGTATCGGTAGTAAAATAGGGGTTGCCGGTGCCGGCGCCGAAAATCACCACGCGCTGTTTCTCCAGGTGGCGAACGGCTTTGCGGCGGATGTAAGGTTCAGCAAGCTCTTGCATTTCAATCGCGCTTTGGACGCGCGTATGAACATTGCGACGCTCGAGCGCGTCTTGGAGTGCCAGGCAGTTCAGGACGGTTGCAAGCATCCCCATGTAGTCGGCGGACGCGCGATCCATGCCGGCGGTCGCGCCTTTGATACCGCGGAAAATGTTTCCGCCGCCGAGAACGATTGCGATCTCAACGCCGGAATTGTGGATGTCTTCGATCTCTTTTGAGATCTCATTCAAAATATCTGTGTCGATTCCGAAGCCGGACTGTCCGGCGAGAGCTTCGCCGGACAGTTTCAGCAGGATTCGTTTGTAGGGTTGGCAGCGCTTTTCGCTTTTCGTTGGATACATGAAACTATTCCCCCGGTGCCTTCCCTATCGATATTAGTGAGTGGTCTCTTGAGTTGCTGCGGCTGCGGTTTCGCCCAGCGCCCAGCGTACGAAACGACGAACGGTGACTTTGTCGCCGTTCGCTACCGTAGCGAGGAACTTTTCAACCGTGAGGTTCGGATCTTTTACGAAGGCTTGTTTCACAAGCGTGTTTTCTTCGTAGAATTTATTGATCTTACCTTCAGCGATTTTCTCAAGAACGTTCGCAGGTTTTCCAGAGTTCGCCATCTGAGCCAGGAAAATTTCCTTCTCTTTTGCGATCACTTCGGCTGGGACGTCAGATGGTGACACGAAACCTGGATTCGCTGCAGCGATGTGCATAGCCACGTCGCGAACTGCATTTTTGAACGCTTCCGATTTCGCGGTCTCGTCTTTTTCACAGTTCACTTCGAGCATCACGCCGACACGACCTTCGCCGTGAATATAGGAACTGATCGTTCCTTTTTTCGCAGCGTCAGCAAGCGACCAACGCGCGAAACGACCAATCATGATGTTTTCGCCGAGAGTTGCAATCGTTTCACGGAGCACTTCTTCGACCGTCTTTGCGGAGTTCTTAACGAACTTCTGCGAAAGAAGGACTGAGTTGGCGTCGCCCGGCTTCGTCGTTTCAAGGACGTGTGCCGAGAGATCGTTCACGAACATTTTGAATTGTTCGGTGCGTGCGACGAAGTCCGTTTCGCAATTCACTTCAACCATGACACCGACTTCGCCGGCGCCATGAATGTTTGAGGAGATGGTACCTTCTTTGGTAGCGCGACCGGCTTTTTTAGCAGCCGATGCCATGCCTTTTTTACGAAGGAATTCGACGGCTTTTTCAAAGTCGCCTTGCGTTTCGTCGAGTGCTTTTTTGCAATCGAGCATTCCAGCTCCGGTTTTTTCCCGGAGTTCTTTAACCATGCTAGCAGTAGCAGACATTTTCTATTCTCTTTTCTGTTGAGAGAGTGAAATCACACCAATTAGGTGGTCGCCGCAGGAGTTTCGCCATCAACGACTTCGGCAGCAGCTGCCTCGAGGTCAGCTTCGTCTTGACCGCGAAGATCGATGTCGCCTTCGAATTTCGAAACTTTCTTCTCAGCGTCGGACTCTTCTTTGGAGTCGAAATTGACGTCTTGAGCGCGGAGTTTCTCTTGGAACACGCGAGCGCCTTCGATGCAGCTGTCTGCAATGAGTTTCGAGAAGAGGCGAACGGAACGGATTGCGTCGTCGTTGCCTGGGATCACGTACTGAACGCCCGATGGATCGCAGTTCGTGTCAACGACAGCAATCGTTGGGATGCCGAGTTTTTTCGCTTCTTTGACTGCGATGTGTTCTTTGGAGGTGTCGACGACGAAGAGCGCGCCTGGGAGCTTCTTCATGTCTTCGATGCCGCCGAGGGACTTCTTGAGCTTCTCGATATCGCGGGAAATCATGGACTGTTCTTTTTTAGGAACGTCACTCCATGCTTCGGATTCTTTGAGTGCTTCCATTTTTTTCAAGCGGTCGATCGATGCTTTGACCGTTTGGTAGTTCGTGAGCATGCCGCCGAGCCAACGGTGAGTCACGAAGTGCATGTTCGCGCGGATCGCTTCTTCTTGAACTACTTCTTTGGCTTGTTTTTTGGTTCCGACGAAAAGGATTTTTTTGCCTTCGGAGGAGATCTTGGTTGCGAAGTCGCAAGCGGACTTCGTCATCTCAGCCGTTTTCTGAAGGTCGATGATGTAGATACCGTTACGTGCGCCGAACACGTAAGGTTTCATTTTTGGGTTCCAACGGCGGGTTTGGTGTCCGAAGTGGACGCCAGCTTCCAGCAATTCACGCATAGTGATTTGAGGCATTTTCTTACTCTCCAATTTTAATGCAGAGGTAGGAAGGAGCAGAGGATCTCTTAAAAGAAATTCTAAAATCCCGACCACCTCGCGGTTAACGCCTGAATAGCTTCAAGCGCGTCTTCCACTTCGGTTGACCTTCTCAGCAGGTGTCTGCTGATGGGGCACCACGAGTTCCCGAAGTGTGTTTAATGCCCTTGTTTCTAAAGGCTTATGATGGAAATGACAAGGAAAAATGCTTTTTCGGGCTTAAAAACACTCCCAAACGTGGAATAAGAAACGAGGTGTTTCTTCTGTTTTTTATTTAGTAAAAGTTGAAAAAAGTGACAACAGGCGTATAACCGGTGATCGAGATGTTCGATTCAAATCATTTACATCCGCACACTCACCCCAAGCCTTCGGTTGCGGATAGCAGCGCTCTGAGCCAAGACCCCATACGATTCTTGCGCACGTTACGCGAGAAACACCTCTATATAGAAGCGCGCGAACTGATCTTCGAACTGGAGAAATGGGCGCTGGATCACGAACGTGTTTGGTTTGAACTCGAAGAAGAGAAAGCTCAACTCTACTTTGAAACCGGAGATTGGTGGCGGGCCCTCTTAAGCCTGACTCATTTGATCCAAAATCCAAACAGCTCCCCTCCCCTCATTGAAGCTTCTCGCCAAGCACGGGTCAGAGCTGCTTTCGAAGCTGGAGACTATGCGCTCGCCTCCCAGGACCTTTCGCGTTTACTGATCCACCCTTTTCAACTGCAACTCGTCCAAATCCAGATTTTGATCCGCCAAGGAAACATCCACGAAGCCTGGGATCGCTGGACTCGTCTGGATGCGCCGAAAATCGCAAAAGAACTCTTCGCCTGGATGATGGTTCGCATTCAGTTGGATCACGCTCGGGGAACAGCCCCCGCACCAGTCGTTTTCACGGCACTCGTCTCCCTCGCTGACTCAACTCAGAATCCGTTTTTTCAGGGACGTGCTCGAATCGAAACTTGGACATCTTTGCACTGGGAACCGCTTCGAATACGGAATGAACCTTCGATGCGAACCTATCTCGCGCAGTCACCCAGGCTACAGCGCTTGCTGGACGAAATCTCCTCGCCGGGACTCGACTTGTTCCGTTCGACTTCTTCGAAATTTCTGATCGAAAATATGAATCGCAAACTCGCTCTATCCGAATTCGATCTATTATCTCAATTCTCCCAATTCGCGGTCCATTCACTCGATATCGTCTACGACTGCGCCCTTCAAGCCCTACTTCCCCTTCCGAAACTGCCGGAAAACTCGGATTCAGGCCTCGTCCTTTTAGACTACTGAGATTGATTCTCGCTCTCTCCCGCGCCGAGCGGGGCAAAACACCCCAAAGGCATTCGGCCTGCTTCTGGCATTCGTACTCATCACGAACGAAATGTTCTAGAGATCTCAATTTCTCTGCAAACAGAAAGGCATCCCGTATGAAAACCATTCCATCCATTACTGCAGCTCTCGTTTTGATGAGTTTCTCAGCCGTCGCCGCAGACGGAACTTCGAGCTCCTATTCGGACTCTGGTTCTTCTTCGAGTGGCAAAGCCATCCCGCGCATCAACCTCACGGCCGGCATGAGCTCCTCGAAACTCACCGTAAACGACGACCTCATCACCGACCAAAACAACCAACGCGCGAACATCGATAGTCGCAAAACCGACGTCGCGGCATCGCTGACGGTTGACTTGGGCAGCGGTCCGGTCGTGCTCGAGACCGGTGCAGCGTATCGCTCATTCGGACTCAAAATTGGCGATAACTCCCGCGTGAATCTCGATTACCTCGGCGTCCCCGTGTACGCGAAATTCTACTTGGGCGACGTCGACACGACCGCATTTTTCATTCGAGCTGGCGTGCGTCCTTCGTGGGCGGTCAGCAAGAGCGTTGAAATCGGTAATCTCAACGTCGGCGGCGGTCCTGGATTCCCTCTCAAAGATTTCGACCTCCCTGGCGTAGCCGGTATCGGCGCGAAAATCGGTTTCAGCGAGAAGTTCGCTCTCCTCGTCAGCGCCGACTATGAACGGTCCATCACTAAGATCAATGATTTCGGCGGCGACGATATCCACAACGATGCTCTGGTTTTCCAAGCCGGCATGGCAATCGGCCTCTAATTTGGCCTGAGCCGCTCGAATTCAAAATCGCTCATCCCTCAAAACCGAACCCCCGTGCTTCGAGCTTCGAAACGCGGGGGTTTTCGTTTAACCATTCACGACGTAAATACGACCCGTTTGAATTCCCGCAACCGATCGAAGATAGGCGTCAGCAACGCGAGCACCATTCGTTGGTGTGAATCCTTTGAAAAACGCCCCATAAGCGGGCAGTGATTCTTCGAGCACGGTTGGGCTCACTAAATTGATGCGGAGTCCTTTTGGCAACTCAAACGCAACCGCCTGAACGAATCCTTCGAGTGCTTTGTTTACCATCGTCGCGGCGACGCCAGCAAAAATCGGTTCATCGCTGAGAACGCCGGAAACCAAAGTGAACGATCCTTTTTCGCGAATATACGGGAGCGCCTGCTGTACGAGATTCACTTGTCCCATGAGCTTACTACTCAGACCCAGTTCCCATTGTGCCTGCGTGATATCGGCGAATGGCGCGAAGGCCAAGTCACCCGATGCGTTCACGACGGCATCGAAACTGCCGATCTTGCGGTAGAGTTCCGCGACGCTCTTCGCGTCTTCGATGTTTACTTGATATTGGCCGGAGGACTTACCCACCTTGATGAGTTCATGCCCTTCTTGCTCCAGGCGTTTTGCGACCGATTGACCGATGGTTCCATTAGCTCCGATGATGACGATTTTCATAAAATTTCCTCTCGTTTCTTGAAACCAGGATAGGCAAAAACGTTGATTGTAAAAAGCTACAATTAGAAACATATTGTCAACATATGGAAACAATTAGCCGACACTTGGAAGAACTCGCCGCCTTTCATCAAGTGGCATTTCAAAAGAGTTTCACCCGAGCGGCCGAGGATCTCGCGACCTCCAAAGCACTCCTCAGTAAACAGGTCAAAAGACTGGAGTCGCTACTCAAAACGCAGCTATTTGTCCGCACCACACGGAGTTTGAAGCTCACGAACGAGGGCGAAGAACTCTACCGGTATAGCCAAAAAATCCTGAATCTCTCCGACGAAGCCTCGCGGCGCATCCGTGACCTGGGAGAAGATAGCGATACACCCGTACGAATCTCCATGCCGGTGTCGCTCGGCGAAGTGTTCGCCCCTTCGTTCTTGGAGGAAAACTCCAAACGACTCAAAGGCGTTCGATTCGAATTCGACCTGTCGAATGAGAAAAGGGATTTCATGAAAGAGCAGGTGGATTTTGCGCTCCGAGCGGATGACGACCACGACCCAGATCTCGTCGCTCGTTACCTAGGTCGCATGCGCGACGCGGTTTGCTCCTCTCCGAACTTGAAAAACTCCATCGGCACGCTCCAGGATCCCGCCGAACTCACTGCTCTCCCTTGTATCACTCATAGTCGAGAGCCGGCTTGGAACATTTGGACTTTCACGTCACAAAAACAGGACCACCGCATTCAGGTACGCGGCCCAATTTCCACTAACCAATATGGAGCCGTTCTCAGCCTCTGCTTGGCTGGCCACGGAATCGCGAGATTACCTGCGTACTTCGTGCGCGAACCACTCAAACAAAAAAAGCTCGTCGAATACTTCTCGGACTATCTGATCGCTACTCATCCCGTATACTTGGTCTATCCCAAACGCGAGTATACCTCCCGTAGGCATCGCGAGGTGAAAGACGCAATCCTCGACTGGTTCAAAAATCGCTCGAAGGACTTCGTAAGATGATCAATGAACCAGTATCGCCACTCTCGCAGTGAAGTTCGTTCACCATTACGAGACTTGTCCGACTTTTGCCAACTGAACGCCACGTGCTTCGAGCTTTTGAATGATTTCCTCGTATTCACCGTCGAGCTGATCCTGCGCCTCTAACCAAACGGCACGGGCATACAAGTAATCGATTGAATCCAGCGCTCTTTCCGAAAAATATTCAAAAAAACGTCCAGCCTCCCGAATCTCATCAAACAGGATCAACGTCTCGATGGCATATCGAATGGGAGCCGTAAATTCGCCAGAGAGCGATGCGGCTTTTCGCAGATACGCGATTCCGGTTTCGATACCGTCTTCGAGCAAGAAAAATTTTCCGGCAACCGCCAAAGCGGCACAACGGTGCCGATGCAGTTCATCGCACATTTCATGCGTTCGTTCGGCGTACTCGTCCAAGAGCGATAAATCCTGGTAGCTCCCGGTTTTAACGGCCAGACTAAACGCATGAGTCATGCGATCCGCACCCTCCGGGAATACTTGCAGCGCCCGAAGGTACCAGTTGTATGACTCAGCCCAATTCCCTTGGTTTCGCTCTAACTCCGCCAAACGCAGCAGCGATGGAAGGTGCAATGCATTTCCGGAGATCGCGCGTTTCAAGTGATTCCGCGCGGACTCCCAATCACCGCTCGCGAACGCGAGATCCGCAAGCTCTTGAAAAGCTTGTGACGGGCGAGACTCCATCGTTATTGCGCGCTCTAAGCACTCGATGGCGCGATTTTTCTGTCCGAGCCTCATCCACTCTCGCGCCTCGTGCAACAATTGCTCATAGGGCGCTAGCGGTAGACCATGTGAGGCAACCCAAGAAATGAGGCCTACCACTCGAAGCGGCTCCAATGGCTGCATCAAAATACCGTTTGCACCGAGTTCCGCGACTTGACCTAGGCGCGCTTGCGAGGTCATCGAACAAATCCAAAACACGAGAGCCTTTGGGCAAGTTTGACGAATCGCTGACAACCAATAACGAGACATCTGCGCAGATTCGAAGAGAAAAATCAGATCGATTTTTTCTTCACCTAGCCAATAGACAGCCTTTTCTAAATTTCCCGTAGAGCGGATCTGCTCGGATTTGAACTGAAGCTGAAGCAAGATGTTCTTGAGGGATTCTCGATGTGAGGAACGCTCTCCTAAAACCAGAACCTTGAATGGCGCCCAGCTCTGTACAGCACGATCCGATACCGGCTCATCTCGAAACGCAGCTCGACCTTGAACGGCATTCAGAAACTCAAACCATCGTTTCTCACGTTCCGCCAAATCGCGCGAGAACGCCTCCAATAGCAGCTTGGACTCTCCTTGCGCGGAGAATGTCGCGATCGCGGACCCCTCCATATAGGCGTCTGAACTCACGTATGCCACTTCGAACAATCGCTCTTCCACTGCGGCCTGATCTGAATGGTTAGACGATAACAAAAGGCGTTTTGCTTGTTCGATCGGGAACTGATCCGTCGGTGCGATGAGATGTATCCCTTGATGATCCATCCCGATCACATCAACTTCGCGGTCTTCGAGCTGAAACCGTACTCCGCGACGCGTATAAGCTTCGATGCCTTTTTCGAGCATCATTCTCCGCTGCGACGCTGCGTCGTCTCCTCTCGCGTCTCGAATCGGCTTAGGTAGTTCGTTCACCGAATCTCGTTTTTTCCAATCCGGTGAACGCTCGCGGTCGAAGGTGGCATCGGTCGAGGGTCGAGCATTTTTCTTGATCGAGAGGTCAATAAAGTTGGGTGATTCTTGAGAGCGATCTTGTTTCAGCAAGACCTCGCATTGAAGCGACTGCTCGATCAACGGCATGAACGCTTGGGCACGCGCGGAGTTCTCGCGCATTTCTAAAACCGAACGTGCCGAGGTCGCTTTGAATCGAAAACCGGCAGTCTCGCCCCCCCTGCGGAGTTCAAGCAACGCCTGCGTTCCGACGAAACGCCATTTCAGGGTCTTCCAAACGAATTCCGGCTCCCGTCCATGAAAACGCCAGACCGATTGGGGTTCAAAAAATGGCGAATCCGCCTTCCGGGATCGCCATTCCCAGACCTCAGACGAAACTGAGACATCTCCGCCGTTTTTTGCGGATGCCACCTTCGTCCACTCGCCGTCGGCAGGACCTGGTCCGTGCATTTCAATCAGCCAACGCCCCATGATGAATCGACAATCCGAACTCCGCTTCAAAAACCAGCAATCCAAAACGTCGGCGGGCATTGGGGGCAAGGTCTCGACTTGAACACCTTCGCTATTTTTTTTTGCCGATCCATCCAATGATGCCGTCGCGTTCTTTCGAGACGATGTTGCGACTTTTTTTAGGAGGACACGCTTGAGTGCGGTCTGGATTTTGTGACCGACGGATTTAATGGGTGTCTCGTACCCCAATACGTCGTCGCAGCCCTGAGTACGCAGCAGTTCCGGAATCGAGGGATGAGGTAGGCCATTCCAAGCCAAACATTTGAACCGCTCGGCTCGGCCAGGTCGCCGCAGGAAATCAAATTTTAAGAGTTCAAGCAGATCATGTTTCTGCGAGATCACGTAAACGATCACGCCACGACCGCTCTCCAAGACTTCTGGAGGAATCAAGGCATGGGAGCCGATGACTTTGATTTCAAAGTCCGAATTTTTCTCCAACGCTCCGAGCAGCACTGCGAATCCGGGAGGACGCTGCTCGGGAGCAATGAAGAACAACTTCGAACATACAGGTGCGGGGGTCTGCATGAGGTGTCCTTCAATGATAAGACTATACTCATGATAAAGAAAAAAGGGCGGCGCACACCCCCCAAAAGAATTAGCCGCGCCGCCATAAAACCAATTATGAAAAAATGGTCTTAAAACGCCTCAGTGAGATCACGTCAAAATCTGGTGCCGAGACTAAAACGTCGTCACTGGAGATCGCTTTTTTACCTTTTGGTAATGATCCTTAGAAAGAACCCTGCAAATTCATCGAATAGATTCGACCCATCGATGGTTGGCCGACGCGGTATTCGATCGAGCGGTTGAAAATATTTTCAACCGCGGCGCTCACAGCGATGTTCTTCATCACTCGCGCGGCTAGTTCAGCATCAAATACCTGGTATTTTGGGAGCTTCACGAGTGATTCAGAGGTTTCGCTACCGCCGAAATACGACGATGCTCTCTTGCTTCGGAACTCGACGCTGTACTTGCGACTCGGATCATGGAGATCGAGAGCGAGAATACCGACTGCCTCAGGGAGATACGTGAACGGCTCATTTTCCGTATCAAACCGACCACGAGTCAAAGCGAGCCGGCCTTTCAGACTCGTGTAGGAGGTTGCGTCCCATTCGTTCCGCAACAGGAGTCCGTAGACATAGCTTCGTCCTCGGTTATTCACCTTGCCCGGAACCAATACGTTCCTACGTGTGGCGTCCAAGAGGTAGATATCATAGTACCGAGATTGCGTATGGACCCTTCCAAACGCGGAAATAGATCCGCTCACGCGTCCTGTATCCCATTCGGTTCCGAGTTCTTCGGAGAGCACTTTCTCCGGACGAATGCCCGGATTCTCGCTGGTATACTGAGTTTTGTAGTAACGATCCGTCAGGCTCGCGAACCGGCGATGGAATCCGGAGCGAGAGTAGATGTTGAAAGTACCATCGCCGAGCGGGCGACGGACGCCGAGCGAGAACATCGGCAAGAATCCGAAGCGAGTCACCGCCGTACCACCCGCCGAAGGTTCAATCGTCCAAGCGTCGAAATCGAACGTGTGGGTCAGCTGAGCGTTGAAGATTTGTTCGGTAGGAATGACCTCTTCGGAGGAAAAACGGCTGTTCTTATAGTCCGTCTGCCGAAGCGCGAGCCCAAGCTTGGTTTTCTTGTAGAGAATCGCGCTCTCCAGGCCGCCTTGGTAGACGTGTGAACGAGAACGACCGTATGCGGGTCCATAAGGAGAGTTCGGGTCTTCGTTTGCGATGTAGCTCTTGTCGTAAAAGAGCGTCCACTTGGTGAGGACTTCGGATGTCGCTCGGTAGTCGATTTGAAGAACAGGGATCAAACGGAAAATCCGCTGAGTCCCTCCCGAGGCGCTCGATCGCTCGGACCACAGGTCATTCACTTTTTGGTGGGTCACGACGACGTGACCTTTGAGACGAAAACGCTCTCCATCGACGATCTTCGCGCTGATGGAACCGGCGGGACCTTCGATTTGCCCATCGGAGATTCCGGCAATTGCGGCAACGTTTCCGTTCGTACCTGCAGCTGAGAGTTGGGATAAACGCGCTGAGCTTCGGAACAAAGATGCCTGCGCGACCGGGCGGTCTGGATCAGTCGAGGTGATTGCTTCTTGAGTCCAGAGTTTGAGGCTTAAGCTCCCTGCGACACCTCGCGGATCATAGGCTCCAGCCGAGGGTCCTTGTTGAAATGAAAACCCGGACCAAAGGTACTGCGGGAAACTATTGAGGTCAAAACCGCCGCCTTGTGGGGCGTTCAGCGGGATACCGAGGAAATTCACGTCGATATCCTCGGGACGCTTACCGGAACCTTGGAAGTTCACGACGTTCCCGGGACGTGTGTTTTCACTGAGGTGATACGGCAGCTCTTGACCGATTTCCTTAGAGATACCGCCGTTGGAGCTGAGTTTCTTGGACTGCTTGCGCTCGAAGGAGGGAGTAAAAGAATCGAACTTCAACACGTCGTAAGTGGAGCCTTCGGAGTAGACGGGCTCTAAGAAATACGCCTCCTCTTCGGCATGAGCGGAGGACGTTAGGGTGACTAAAAAACTGAGAATGAATATCATATTTACATCACTTGTATGGCGTGGCTTGTAGAAGAGTCAATGCTTCAGTAATCTTTTAAAACGATGCGACTCACAAGTTTGCTCTTCCTAACGACGAGTATTTTTTTTGCTGCCTCGTCCCGTGCCGAGGTCGAAGACCCTGCACAGCGTCTCGACTCGGTTCATTTAGGAAAAATGAATGAGATCTTGCGTCTGCACACCGAAGCGACCCAAGAGACCGTTCGCATACGCCTACAAAACCCGCTGACCGAGACGACTCGGCTCACCGATGTTTACGTCGAATGGGCACCCACGACCAGCAAACCCACCAGCGCCGTTTATGTAGAGATCTCGCCCGAAACCGGTGAACTCCAGATGAAAGCGGGAATCGGAGTCGATGCGCTATTTGATGATCGGTTTCGCAAGGATCTCTCCAAGACGTGGGCTAAATCCTTAAAACACGACGGCGCAAATCCCGGTGTCGAGCGGATCGTGCGAAAACTCCTCGATCGCATGGAGACCCCACTCACGCTTGCTCCAGAACTTCCGCTCTCACTAGAAAACGACGAGAACGAGAATACGTTCACGCTCACCCCGACGGTGAGGCTCCCGCTTCTGATCTTGGTACTGTTTGTCGCGTTCATTTCCCTCGGCGTTTTCCTCTGGCGAGGATTGTTTTCAGAAATCCACCTGACGTCCGAACGCGAAACCCGAGTTGCACCCTGGTTTGGAAAACGATTCAGCCGCAAAATTCGCGAAGACCGTGACCTACTCACCGGTGGTGGTATCGCGGGAGAGTGGGCGCCATGATCGGACTCACCCAGCTTCTGCATCGAATTCACGATGAAACGCGCGGCGACGTTCGGATCCACCTTTCGCGGAACCTTTTTGAAAAAGATCCCATGAAACGTGCCCTCGAGATTTTCAACGGTTTCCAGTTGGAGAACGTCTCGACCGAGCACAATGCGGTACTCGTTTACCTGAACCTGAGGCGCCGGAAATTTGCAATCGTCTCAGGATCGTTGATCCACGCCAAACTCAAACAACGTTATTGGGACATCTTGGGTGAGCAGTTCAAAGAGGATCTCTCCTCCACGCACTACGAGAACGCGCTCACGCTCTTGTTGTATACACTTCTCGAGACCTACAAGAAGCACTACGCTCGGGTCATCGATTAAGATCCGAAACTCACTTCGACTGTAAACGGTCCGACGCCCGAATCAAACGGTATCGCCACTCTCGGACCTTTGGATTTGTTCTGAATCGTGTGATTTTTCCCGGTCACGATACTCGGAATCGCCATCTTGAAGCCGTAGCCTTTTTCGTTTAGCTCGACTTTGGCTTTGCCGAAAATCATGTTCGTGAATTCGGCCGCGCCGTCATGTAAATCCGGGTTCAATTCCGTGAATTCTTCGCCCAGCATCTTAGACATCAATTTCAGGAACGTCTCCTCGGGAAACGTGATGACGACGGTACCATTCATCTGTTCCCCGGTCAGTCCGATCACCCCGGAAATATCCCCGCCCATCGAATCACGGGGCTCTCGCACGAATGGCGTACCTGGCGTCACGGGCGTCTGCACTTGAGCTTCGATCACTTCGCGGCTCGCGTTCAAAAAAATATTCATGAGTTGCGCATCAAAACGAGGTTTCGCTTGAGCAGTCGTCGGAGATTGTGGTTTGAGTTGCTTACAGGCCGTTTCCAGATCCGCTACACAGGGTAACGCCGAAGATAGTCCCTGCGAAACCAACCACTGATGAACACCATCGGAGGCGCCGACTACTCGCACTTGTTTCTTGGTCGCCTTGACATGCTTGGCGATTGCCATGAGTGAACGCGTCCACGCCGGATGAATCTCGGCCAAAGACGACGCATCAATCACGAAATCCTGGTCCGCTGACTCGAGCTGAACCGTGATTTTCTTTTCAAAATCTTTTGCAAGTTCAGCCCCAAGATCCCCGTGCAAGCGCACGAGGAAATAATCGCTCTGCTTGGAGATATCGTAAGGCGCGCGTCCGAAATCGATCTTTTTTGCTTCACTCATGATGCTTTTTCTTCCTCGGGAAACATGTGGATAAAACGTTTTAGAATTTCCAAATCGAACTGTGCCTGCGACGCGTTTTTCAAGTTCTCATCGTAAATCTGCTTGAACGCTGCAGATGGCGTCATACGAGGACGCCCTTCTTTGGTCATCGTTCGATAATCGAACTCGTCCGCGAGTGCGAGCACCTGTGCTTCTTGTGCGATACGATTACCGGCGAGTCCTTTGGGATAACCCGTGCCGCTGTATCGTTCATGGTGCTGGGAAATAGCCTTGGTGACCGCATCCGGAAGGATCATTTTCCGAAACTTGATCATATTGAGCGTGTGCTCGACGTGTTTCTTGTAAGTTTCTTGTTCTTCGCGCGTGCGCTCGCTCTCAGGTTTTTCTTGGATATCCGCAGGAACGTCGGCCAGGCCCATATCGTGAAGTAGGCCCGCGAGCGCCAAGTCCTCGGGCTTACCGATTCCAGACGCCATCGAAAAAAGTGCCGAAAACGTCGCAACGTTTCCGGAGTGGTTGTACACGCCACCTTCTGCTCCAGTTGCGGCAAGCAAACGGCCGTACCAATCGCCTCCCGACGACTTCGAATCTCCCATGCTGATGTAACTCTTAATGATCTCTTGGCAGTCCGAGACGATCGACCTACCGGCGTCAACCGTCGCCTCGACGCTCGAATCATTGAACATTCCTGTCATGATCGTACGAACAGCCGTTTTCATACGGTCGCGTTTCTCAGTCTCACTCAATCTCGCGTTGCCATCGATAGACTTGAGTTGCCGAGCGGTGAACTCATAGAATTTCTTAATCTGATCTGTTGTCACCTGAAGCGATGCCATGCTCTTGCTTTTGAGCCGATCCAGGCGCTCCGGGTCAACTTCGTCTCCCTCAGCCGAGAATTTGATGTGCTTCTTGTTCACTGGCATGAACATGTAAGTGTCGAAATCAAGTGCTTGTCCTGGCTGTAAATCAACCAACTGAACGTTCCGGTAAACTTTGGTTCCAGAGACCGCGCGAGCGACCAGCTCCTTGATCGCTTCTTTCAGCGAATCCAGATCGATCGGCATCAGAAATGCGTCGGTGAAACCGTTTTTTTGGATGATCTTACGATCGAATCCGGTGCGACTGGGGGTCACGAAGAAAATTGCGCTGTTTTGAAACTGCATGCGGCTGATCTGTGCGACTTCGATCAGATTCACGCCCTCGGGTGCAGGCCCAAAGAAAACCATGAGCGGCTGAGGATCTATCGTCGTTTCCATGAACTTTTCCAAGTCGTACGGAAGCTCGATGATTTGATTCGCGGCAAAAATGGACCCCACCGCCGATTTTCCGAGCGGGTCAAGTCCTAGAACGAGGACTTTTGGTAAATCTGCGGATTTTGATTTTTCATCCACTGACGATCTTCTTATGGACCTGTTCGAGTTTCTCTTTGAGACTCTCGGTCGTAAATGGCTTGATAACGTAGTTGCTGACGCCAGCACGAGCGGCTTCAACGATCTGATGCTGTTCAGCTTCTGCGGTCACGAGAACGAACGGAGTTTTTCCGAAACGACTGTCCGAGCGAACTCGTTTCAGGAGGTCAAGACCGGTCGAGTTCGGCATGTTCCAATCAGAGATGATTAGTCCATATGGAGGGTTTGCGCTCGCTACTTTTTCCCAAGCGTTTGCGCCGTCAGTCGCTTCGGTCAAATCGCTGAACCCGAGCTCTTTGCACGACTTGGCGACGAGCTTCCGCATCGTCATCATGTCATCCACGATCAGAATCTTGGTTCCTGGATCGAACATCGTTTTTTACCTATTCCTCTTTGAATTCCCGATTTTACTGCTTACACATATTTTCGGAATAAAAGAGGAACGGCTCAAGCCAAGAAAGATGCTCGAGACAAGATTTACGGAGATTTCCAGAGTTTAGAAGAACTCGTCAAGAGTCCGGACGGACAATAAAATGACGGTGATCCATCTAACTACACGGAACGGGGGATGTGCCTCCCCCATTCCGTGTAGTTAGATTAAATTGATCCAGTCAGTGATCTGACGATGATGGACGAAGTTCTATCTCAACATCAAACCGTTGCCGGGAGTATTCAATTGCTTCGTGCCCGGAAGGATTTTGAGGAGGTTTCCGCTTTTCTCGAGATCATCGAGATCTAAACAAGCTCGGACCATCTCTTTGGTTTGTGCACTGGTCGGAATCATTTGAACTAAGCGCGTATTTTTGTACGCCGCCTGAACGATCACCATGACATGCTTGTAGGAATCTGGGTTAAACGACTCGCCACGGAAACCGATTCCATCCACACGACTACTCAAGATGAAAATCCCCGTTTGAGGGGTGAGGTTTCGCTGAACCGTCTGATCTGCAAATGAGCCGGGCGTTGTGATGATCAACCGCATGCCGGCCGCTTCGAATTGTTGAAGAGTCGATTTCATGTCCTGACGAGCAATCGAATACAAATTCGATCTCGCGATGTAACTCACGCGAGGGAAACCTAACTGATCGCAGTCAGAATTCGCGTGCGCCACTTGAGCCAAAGACAATACAGCACCAACCACCGCACCGATGAGGCGTGAGGACTTCATGAGGGACCTATCTTTCCATAGTGTTGAAGACGAGCTCCCCGGTACCGATTACCGTGAAGTCGAACCTTTGGACAGCAATACTAGTGCCGACGTCATTTCCATTCTATTGCGTTTTCATCTTGTTTTTCAGCGCAAAATTTGAAAAAAATCCATGACGTGTCTAATACCTAAACGTAGAATCGCTTCACTGGAGAACGATCATGATCAAACTTTTTTATTCCGAAGGCGCCTGCTCACTGAGCCCACACATTATTCTCAACGAAATCGGCCTGCCCTTCGAAGCAGTCAAAGTCGACTGGAGCGGTAACGACGGCACCCTCAAAGAACTGAATCGATTGAACGACAACGGCTGTGTTCCAACGTTGTCCCTCGACGACGGCTCGCCTCTGACCGAAGGCTCGGCGATCGTTCAGTACCTCGCGGATCTCAAACCAGAAGCTAATCTCGCTCCCAAAGCGGGCACCATCGAGCGCTCTCGCTTACAAGAGCATTTGAATTTCATCGCATCCGAACTCCATAAGGGCATGGGTGCTTTTTTCGGTCTCAACGAAGCTTATCCTGACGAAGCCATGCGAGCTCAGGTTCGCAAGGTGGCTTCTGAGAAACTCACCCAAGCGCTGAACGTCATGTCCAAGCGCTTGGGACTCAAGGAGTACGTCATGGGATCGCAGTTCACGGTGGCAGACGCGTACCTGTTCACGGTGCTGAGCTGGGCACAGTATGTATCATTCGACCTGAAACCTTGGCCGAATCTCGAAGCTCATCAGCTTCGTATCTTCAAACGCCCAGCTGTTCAAAAGGCGATGAAGACCGAGAACCTGCTCGGTTAGTCTCGATATGAGAAAAAAGGCGCGTCGCTCAACTGGCGACGCGCCTTTTTTTATTTCTTTTTTCAAAATCTAACATCCACCCGCGCGGTAGCATGAAGCAGATCGTTGAGTGACCTGAGAGCAGACTAAATTTTTGTGGATTTTTTAAGACGCAGCCGGATCAGCTTAAACTCCAAGCGATCGCGGGTCATCGACTGGACTACCTCCGAATCGAAGCGATCTGCGATGCGCTGGCAGTTTTTCCGGTAGTCCTCGGTCGTGGCACACCAATAAGTCCAGTCCATATAGACTCCGCCCGAATAGCGCTCGAAAAAATGCCGAACTGCCGCTTCGTCATGATCGATGAAATGGAGAAGCGCGGCGTTTTGATTCCGCAGGAGTGGTACGCTCGGTACATGTGTGAAAACGATGCTGTCAGGAGGCAGAGTTTTTAAATAAGTTTCTGAAAATAAGATGGAGTCCCGAGCCGATTGAGGCTGGGTCTGCACATTTCGAATCACCGGAGCAAACCACACGAGCTGCAATAGTGGCACTGCTAACAGCAACGAGGAGGGCGCAGACTTGGCCTCCGCCCATCGATCCAGATAAATGGCTGATAACAATGCGAGTGGTAGGCTCGAAGGTATCGAGAACCGCGCGTCCATTCCGTACTCGTAACTACCGGCGTAGAAAAATAAGTAGATCACATACGATGCTAGAAACCATCCAAGTATAGACCACACATGATATCTCGGGCGTGCGGTAAGAACCGCCAACGCAGCTGTCAAAGTGATCCAGATTGGATAGTGGTCGTTCTTGTAAAGAAAGGATCCGTTCACTTTGAGGTTCGGCCAAAAATACTTGAGCGCGAAACGGGACTCGCTTGCTCCCCAGGGATCTTCGCGGAACAAGTACATTTGCAAGAAAAGTGGAACAGTAAATAAAAACAGAAGTGAGCAAAAAAGCGTGATTTGACTACGCCCTATCGAAGAAAGCCGCGATCGAATCGTCGGTCCCAGTAAGAGCAGACCTCCAGAAATCAGGAGCACGGATTCCAGTCGGCTCATCATCGCCCAGGCAAGCGCGGCCGCGGCCGCGGCCCCCAACCAAGCGTCGCCCGTTTTTAGCCAACGCCCGGTCACCGCCAACGCTACGAGGGTCGATGCGACTGAAAACGGCTCAAGCGCGGCAGTTCCGCTCCAATGCATCACCAATGGAGTGGTGACGTATAGGCCCATCGCGAGCAGAGATCGTCGTCGAGTCCATCCGAGATCTTGAAGAAATACAATACCGGCAACGAACGCGATGGGAAGGGTCAGTAGGTTCGCCAGCGCCGCCAATGAGGCCGAACTGCCAAACATTCGATAGAATATCGAGAGATAAAATGGAAACCCTGGAGGCTGCTTGTAATACTCGTACGCGTAACAGGCGAATCCGCCACCCTCAATTCTCCCTTGGTGGCACGCGGCAAGCATTCCAGACTTACTAAATGTCTGGGCGATACTCATGAAGATAGTCTCGTCGAAAAGGATATTCGGCACCTGAGGGGTCAGGCCGTAAGCGATGAAAAAAAGCATGAGAACCAGGATCGGCACCTGTGGTTGACGAATCGATTCCCACATTGCTGATCTCAGTGTTTCGGCCCGCGCGCAAACCGCCCCCACCAGTACGGAGAGTATCGTGAGTAAAACTGAGCCCATGATCCACGGAAAAACGTAGTTCCGGTAATAGATCACCCCGGAATGCCTCGAATAGAAAACTAAACCGCCGATGAGAGATAGACCCATGATGACAAACGCTGTTGAAAGGGCCCATTTATTGAACAGTGTTCTCACTTGGACTCCCTCGCCAAATTTTTCTCGATCCAGTAGTCGCCGATGAGCATGAATCGAATAGTCGTTTCTTCAAACGCGCGTTTCAAGTCATCGACCGTATTGGCTAATGGCTCACCGTGAACATTCAAGCTAGTATTGATCAGCACGCCGCGTCCACTCATGCGTTTCCAACCGCGAAGTACCGACGCGTAGAGGCTCGGGTCGTCATCCAAAAGAACCTGCGGCCGGCAGGAGCCATCGACGTTAAGTGCGCCGACGACTGATGAACGGGCGATTTTCTTGACCCAAAACGCACAGGTCATGAACGGATTTCTTCCACGGTAGTCTTCTAAAATCTCATTTGCATCGGATTCCAGCATGACGGGACAAAACGGCTGGAACCAAACCCGCTTTTTGAGTCCAAGATTGAGTTGATCTTTGATATCGGTCGAGTCCGCTCGAGCAAGAATACTTCGGTGCCCTAAGGCACGTGGTCCGTATTCCATCCGGCCCTGCGCGAAAAAAACCGGCTCGCCCTTTGCGAGTGCGGCCGTCACACTTTCGACCCGCAGCTCGGGCGAATTCAAGCGCGTGACACGAAAATCGGAAAACGTAGACTCGATCGACGCGTAATTGAGATCTGCACCCCAACCCAGTTCATCCAACTGCTGCCATACAAACTCTTGTTGACGATGAGCAGTCAAGAGGGCCGCTCCGAGCGCTAGACCGCCGTCGCCCATATGTGGAAAAACATAGAAGTGATCTAGCCCAGGGATGCTCCGAATAAGACCGTTCAGCTTAACGTTCGAGGCGACGCCACCGGTGAATACGAGTGAACGTTCACCTGTGCTCTTGAGCCAGTGAGCGATCCATTCAGGCACGCAAATCTCCAAAGCGCGTTGAACCATGTAAGCCATTTGTTCGGGAGGGTATCGCCAGAGGATCTCTTCGAGTTTCTCGCGTAGCTGCCAACCGTGAAACCGGAATCGGATTCCTCCACCACTACGGTCGATCAGCTCCAGAACGCGATTCTCAGAATCGGCGATTGGAGTCGCGAAACTGGCCAGCGCCATGACCTTTCCTTCGTCCTCAAGCTCCCGGTAGTGCAACAAGTTAGTGACGTGCTCATATAGGATGCCAAAAGAATCGGCGGCTGCTAGCCGAGTTTTCACCTCGATTTTCGAGTCTCGCCATACGCAGACCGAGCCACTGTTCCCATCGCCCAATCCATCGAGCGAGACCGCGAGACCGCTCTTAAAACCGGAGGTGAAAATCGCAGCTGCGATATGCGCATCGTGATGATCGACGGCATAGAGAGTGCTTCTCTCGAATCCCATCCGATCGAGCTCTCGACGCATCCACCTCTGCGAAAGCGCGCGACTGAACCAGTTCGGTGGCAGCTCCGAAACTCGGTATTTCCATCGCTTAATGAATGTTGATGAATGCGATGGCGGCGATTTCTTGCGCCTAATCTGGTAGTAATTTTCTTTGGTCGAGGGAAAATAGCGGGACACTGTCTTGAGTGGATCCGTCGTTGAGTAGCTGACGCGCTCGATATCCGAGGATCGTAGTCCCTGGGATTCGAGGCATGCCTGGATACTCAGGCGAGGGAAATGGACTTCTAATTTTCGTTTCGATAAGCGCTCCTCATTGATCAGGAAACGGATATGGCCGTTCTCGAGCAATGCCGCTCCCGAATCATGACCATCCCAAATACCCAACGACCAACCCATTTGACCTCACGCAGTTTCAAGCGAATAAATAGTTTTTTAAGAGCGAGTAGATGTAGTTCAAGAAAACACGGCTGAGTCGTATATGCGACTTGCCGTGTTTCCGTGGGTACTCGTGCGAGGGCACCTCGACCACCCGTAGGCCGCGCGATAATGCTTTGAAAAGCATCTCTTGCTCAATCGTCGTAGAATTCTCACGCGTATCTAGTCCCATGAGTTTCTCGCGGTCTCCAGCCCGATAGCCGTTTTGACTATCGCTGAGACGCACGCGGAATTTGTGATTGATACAAGCAGTGATAAATGAACTTCCGGTCAACCGGAAAAACTCGTCAAACCCCCCATGAAGCTCGCTTGAACCGCCGAGTAGGCGCGAGGCAATGACCAGATCCGCTTGGCCCGCGCGCAAAGGGGCGAGAAGAGCAGTTAAGTCCGCAGGCTCATGCGAGCCGTCCGCATCCATGAATACGACGAATTTCGATTTCGCAGATCGCAGACCCACACGAAGCGCATCGCCCTTGCCGCGTCCGCCGTCGCGAACGACCGGAACGCGGTATTTATCGCAAACGTCTCCGGTACCGTCGACTGAATGGCCATCGACGACTAAAATATCCGTCCAGCCGGAGTTCCTCAGAGCCGGAAGCAGTTCTGCCAGGTTTGCGGCCTCGTTCTTCGCGGCGATAATGATCGTGGTTTCAGTTGGACTCATATATTCTTATATTGAGATGATAGGTAAACTATTGGGATTTTCCAAAAACCTTTTTGCCACGCAGCTAAATCGGGCGGAAACACCTTACAAACTTTTCTTTGTGCTGACAAAAAAATGCCAGTCGCGCTGCCAAAACTGCAAGATCTGGCGCGAGGTGCCCGAGAATGAGCTCAGTTTTGAAGAGATTGTCAGATTTTCCGAGCGAAACCGCTATTTTCGCTGGATCAATTTGTCGGGCGGAGAAATCACGCTGCGCGATGACCTCGATCCGATCATCGAAACTCTGGTACGAAATTCTCCCCGACTGCTTTTTCTTAATTTCGCGGTGAACGGCATCGACCCACCCCGTGCGATTTATTCGATCGAAACCGCGGCCCGCCTCCGCGTGCCGTTCTTCGTCGTCACAGTCAGCATCGATGGCCCAGAGAAAACGAACGACGCTTTGAGAGGGATCAAAGGCGATTTCTCTTCCGCGGTCGAGACCCTGCGCGCCGTGCGAAAAATCCCCGGGGTCAAAGCTTATGCGGGAATGACCCTCTATAAGAAAAACCATGAGCTCGTCGAAGAGACGTTTCGTGAAATCCAGGCCCGCATACCTGATTTCAAGCCCTGGGAACTACACTTGAACCTCGCGCACTCGTCCGGCCACTATTACGGGAACTCAGATCACGTGCAGAACGATCAGAAGATCTTGGCCGACGCTTTTTCGAGCTGGGTGAATCGAAGAGGCATTCGACTCTCACCCTTCGCGCTTCTGGAACGACGATTTCAAGCTGAGGCTCTCAAGTTTATCGAAACCGCCCGGACTCCGGTCCCCTGCTCGGCACTCAAGAGCTCCGTTTACCTCTCCGAAAAAGGAGATGTCTACCCCTGCACGATCTGGGGTAAAAAACTCGGCAATATCCGCGAGAGCGACTATGATTTGCGTCCCGTACTTCGCGCAGAAGCAACGCGGGAAACTCGGAGCCTCATTGAAGCGGGAAAATGCCCGCAGTGCTGGACGCCGTGCGAGGCCTATCCAAGCTTACTCGATCGCGGCATTGTTTTTTGATTTTAATCATCTAATTGCAGTATGCGTTCAGGCTCCACCCATCATTCAAATCCGGGCTACCCGGACACTCCGGAGCATCTCCATTCAATGTCATCACTTCGATGAAAACATCACCGTCACCCGTGATGGCAGAAGATGTCCAAAATGTATTGGAATTGTTTAGGTAACTTCCCCATTCTCCCGGGTGCTGACAATATCCACCTGCAGTGCTGTTCCCATAATACGAGTATCCCATCCAAGGAGAACTCGCGCTCAAAGCCCCGGAAATTCGAACCTGGTTTGGTACCTCA
The DNA here is from genome assembly GCA_027485695.1 of Pseudomonadota bacterium. Lineage (GTDB taxonomy): Bacteria > Bdellovibrionota > UBA1018 > UBA1018 > UBA1018 > JAIXQO01. The sequence goes on along the minus strand of JAIXQO010000001.1, from coordinate 701,249 downwards.
TACGGATCCAATCGAACAGAAATAGTTTTTCCCTTTGCACAGGTGGCAATTTTTACTTTTCCGTATCCATTCAATCCAAGAGCAGAAGAGCTCCCAGTGGTACTCACTGGAAAACACTGGTAGGAGCAAGGGATTGTCGAAGTAGACGTGGTGCTAATACTACTGCCGATCGTGGAACTACTCGTTGTAGTTGAGGTTGTACTAGTTGAGGTTGAAGTCGAGGTTGAGGTCGTCGTCACGGTTGAGATTGATGAAGAGGTAGACGAAGTCGAGGATGTCGTCGTTGTCGGAATAGATGTATCGCCTGGCAAAACTGTCGACGAGGTAGTTGTCGTTGTCTCAGTCGATGTGGTGGTAGAGATCGCAACGCAACTGCAAGAGCCTAGATCAAATGACATCCCCATACCGATACATTCCGCTTGTTTAGCCCCTTGATCGCAACCAGGGATCGTCGATTGCGTGGAGGTAGTACCCGTCGATCCAGTATCGATCGTAGAACTCGTAGACCCGTTATCAATAGTAGAGGTCGTTGAAATCGTCGAGTTATCTACGCAACTACAAGACCCAGCATTGAAAGTCTGATTGGAATTACACTTCGCAGCCTCGATCCCTTGATTACAGTAGAATCCTTCGCATGAGCAGCTGCCCGAATTGAAATTCTGGGAACGATCATGACAGTACTGCTCGTTGATCGTGCAGTTGAGTTTGCAGTCGCCGCTGTCCCAAACGAAATAGTTATAAGGCGCCTGGATCAGTTCTTCTTTACATCGACAATTACATTTCTTCTTGGGGCCGAACGGTCCGGTACCATCCGGATCTTGATAACCACGCATCCGTGGATGCGAGCAGAACTCACACTGCACAGGAACTTCGCGGGCGGCGGGTGCGGCGGGAGGAATGGGAATCGCGCAGCGACCATCGGTTTTAGTTCCCGAACAGAAACACCATTCATTCTGGGGGCGATATAAATAACCGGAACAGTAGTTACCCTTGTCCGGACAATTGGCGCAGTTCAGCGACGGAGGCGTGCAAGTTTTTTTGGTATTGTCCCAAGTCAAACCCAAGTCGTCACAGATGTACTCAGGCTTCTTGGTACAAGCGCGAGTCGTATCGCTCCATTCGTACCGCTGACTCTTGAGTCCTTTGCAGACTTCTTCCATTCGGTCGAGGACAGTCGTCGCAGAGAGGATCCAGGGAATCGACTGCGGAAGTTTGATGTAACCGAATTTAGAGCTCGATTTACCCTCGGCGTGTCCGGCGCCTTGCATCGAGTAAACAACTTGAGCGCGGATGTAACTTCCCGTTTCGCACTTGAGTTCTTTGTCGTTCGGGCAGTGCGTGGTCTTGCGAACGTCGACATAAATCGGCCAACGATCGTCCGGACACTGGGCAGGAGCATTGAGCGAGAGCGCGTCTGCACGACGCGTGAAATTGAAGTCGTAACAACCGTTGAGGTTCGTACCGAGCGCGGGATCGTTGAGATTAGGAAACGAGCCGGCGTAGCCTTCTACCTTGCAGGGATTCTCCTTCGAGGCCATCAAACAGGCGCGCAAGGCTTCTTCTTCGGTGCCCAACGCGTAGGCGTGGTTACCGAGATAGACGATACCCATCATGAGGCTAGTTAAAAGGGAGAAACATTTAACGATCACATTTTTAAGGCTACCGGTCTTCCTTCTCATTAACAACCACCCACTCCGGTACAAGGAGGACCAGACCAAACTTCTCCACAACAACCATCGTGTCGATATTCCCAGTAACAAGAGGACTGAACCGTTTTCCCATCAGAACAGTAAGATGTTTCTGTACCAGAACTGCTCACCTCACCGGCCTTCGGACAGCTCGGGTCACAACACTTCTTTGCGGTAGGAGAAGGAAACGAAATCAGTACATCGGTCAGAACAAGTCCGTCGGCACAAGGCTTAGCAGAACTAGTCGGTTGTGGACGTGGAGGCTGAGGGATGGGGCATGCCTTAGGCATACAGAATCGATCGCCACAGCTTCCTGAAGCCGAATCTCGGTCGCACTTAGTCAGCGCCAAACCGTCTTTGAGTTCATTACACTCACATTTGCCGGTACCATCCGGATCCACTCCCGTAGTGAAAACACTACTGGCAGTAGGTTCACAACAACTTGCCGATGGCGAGTAGCCATCCACCGAATTGAACTGCTCACAATAGCTGACATCGGCAGGTACGCATGGGGTTGCTGTTACCGTGGGTGTGGGTGTGGGTGTGGGTGTGGGCGTACCCGTACCAGTCGTCGTACCAGTACCAGTCGTTGTACCAGTACCGGTCGTCGTACCAGTACCAGTCGTTGTACCAGTACCAGTCGTCGTACCAGTACCAGTCGTTGTACCAGTACCGGTCGTCGTACCAGTACCGGTCGGACCACCACCGCCATTGGCGGAGCAGTTTACCGCGCCTGCTACTTCGCAGGTGCCAGCACCAGCTGACCAAGGCAATCCAGCTGGAGCGGGACCCCGCTCGATTTTCAATCGAGGAGGAAGCGAACAGTTATCCGTCATCGTGCGATTTTGATCAGCTGGCTTCTCCGGATCACAGCAGTTGCCATTCAGACAACAGCGATCTTGCGATGGATCGGGATAGGCAACCCACTTGTAATTTGGATCATGTTGAAATGCTCGGTCACAAACTGGGTTCGTCACTTGCTCCCAGTGAACCCAGTGACAAGGACCTTGGCTGTCCCGTTCCAGCGTATTGCTCGTGCCCATGCAGAAACAATTCGATGATCCCGAAGGAACATAGGTATGACCTTGGCAATAGTTCGCGGCATCCGTGCAACTCGCGCAAACGAGGTCCCGCTGGGAAATGCATTTTCCGTAGGCGGCGCTCCAATAGAATCCAAGCTCCGTGCAGACGGCCGACGACGGCTTGATACAGGCCTGGATCTCGGGTCGATATTCATAGCTCGGATCTTGTTTACGCAGGATTTCGCAGGCCTCGCGTGCATTCACGCCCACCTGACCTTTTGAAATCTTAAAAGGTAAACCGCTCGAAACATCCGGATTGAACCCATCTCCGAACGGATTCGGACCATCAACGATCAGATTCGGGATGATCATCACTTGGCTACCAAAATAGCAGACCGAAAGATTACCCGGACAAAGCGTCTTATAGGTCAGGTAAAAACGGATGGGGGCATCACCAGTCTCGCAGCGACCGTTGATCGGGTCGGTTAGCTCGCGAACCAGCTTCATGTCCATGGAGTAACAACCGGCCACAGCGGTTGTTTTGGTAGAACCAGCTACTTTTTTTAATGGCTTGGGATAGACCTGAGGAGTCGAAATCGGCGTGCACGGTTTAGTCTCAGAAGGATCATAACAGTTCGCGAGATTATCGGCGTCCGCGATCGATGGTAACGCGCAAAGGAGCATGCCGAACCAGGCTCGCGAAAGAATGAATCGATAATGCGATAATATGGACGCGTTTATAGCCATGAGTTGACGTGCTGCTTTATCTATAAATTATACATTGTTAGACTAAAAAAATAAGATCGAAAATTCTTTTGTGATAACGGACCGTGTAACTTTTGACACAATACAAATGTAATCTCTTTAACTTCGGCCAAATATGCACGTATAATCAAGGGAACGACTATGCATCTACATCGCGGGACGTCTTTTGCTATTCTTTGCCTGAGCCTTTTTACCGTATTGGGAATCGGCTCGCCCGCACGGTCGTTCTCTATCGGCGACGGGGTTGGTGGCGGTGCTCCAACTGGAACCGATCCTGCCGAACTGAAAAAAGCAAAAGACCCATTCGCATCCAGATTCAAGGCGAACGCGGCCGATCCCAACCTTCGCAATTGTTTTCACAACGCTAACAACGACAGCTCCGTCACTTGTACGGCAGACTCCACACCAAAACGTTTTCGACAAAAGTATCCCGTTTGTAAGAAGGGTGCCGCCCACTGCGTCGACGAGGATTTCCTCGAAGGTTGCTACAATCAAGACTTCTCTAAAGTAAGCGATATCCCCGGATCCGGAAAATGCGAATCCGCTGCGGCGCCGTTTCGCCTAAACATCACCTATACGACGCAATGCCTGAATAACGCCGCGACCTGCAAACGCGAAAGCCAAGTCATCGTACAGGCTAAACTCTCGAATGATGGTCTACCTAATCTAGCGTATGACTTCTCGGAGCAAAACAAGATCAAGATTTTCGTGAACTCGACGCAAACGGGTGACCCCCTCCGAGTCGCCTGCGCATCGATGTCCGAAGACGGATTCCGCTGGGACAACAAACTCAATAAATGCGTGCGGCCCCTCGAGATCCTTTGCGAGATGATGGGACTCACTTGGGTGGCGTCGACGAAAAAATGCGTTGCCCAAAACGCGGATTGTATCGACGCTTACCCTGCTCTCGCTAACACGTTTTGTTCCAGTAGCTCGAACTACTGCTCAGGCTACCGCTATCCGGTCAACCTTCCGGCCGATAGTACGGTGAGCTGTTTGTGCATGGGTACCAACACGACTCGCGACATGAATGATCGCACCTGCCGTATTGCCGGCGAGTATTCACTTCTCTACATCGAAGACACCCACGCGCCGACTGGCCATAAATCTCAGTCCGGTTACGATACCCGCAACAATAAGACCGACACGACGACGTTGTCACACTAGAGCACTAATGCTCCGAATTTGGATGCGTTGGTTTCGAAATTTTTTCGGCCAAAACTTTCACCCAGTCTTCGGAAATAAAAAAACCGGCTTTTCCATGTGGCGGCCGAATCTTCAGCCAACCCGGCGGTCCCAGTACCACATCAAATGAGGGATCCGATGAGTCGATCGTTCCGGCGATTTTTCCATTCAGGTCGGGCGTTTCCCGCACCCGCACACTCATGCCACGCGCAACTACAGTAACGGCAGTTTCTGCGCACTCAGCGCGCTGCCGATTGAGCCGAACTTTCAAAAATTCTGCCGCCACGAAAGCTCCCGGATAGTCTCCACCTGCGATTTCAAACCATTGACCGCCCGAAGGTATTCCTGGAATTTCGACATTTTTCTCAAGGAGACCGATCACACGAGATTTTAGATGGGCACTCTCTCGTACACGCACCCGATCAAAAGACGTACTGATCGAAATACAGTCCGCGGAAGCGACCGATAGTGCCAAAATCAAACCAGTCACCGCTGCCATACATCTGTTATTCATCGAGCTTCCCCACTTTCATCCTCAGCTTGAACTAAATATCTTCAATCTATTTACCTTGGACGACCCCGGCAATAGAATTCAAATCATATGACTGCCACTCTCTATGGCTCTAAACAAACCGGCTCTTTGATCGTCGAACTGGCTCTGGAGTTGTCGAATAGACCTTACAAAACCGTCGATATAGACTACAAAAAAATCGCATCTGGCAAATCGGCCGAACTCAAGAAGATCAATCCTCTGGTACGCGTTCCCACTCTTGTGGTTTCCAAAAACGAGACTCTCACCGAAAGCGGCGCCATGATCTTTTGGATCGCGGCGCAATCCCCAAGCGCTCGGCTTATTCCGCCGCCCCGATCCGTGGACTATGCGAAATTCCTACATTTGCTTTTTCTCATCACTGGCGAAATCTACCCTTGTTTTACGTTCGGGGACGATCCAAGTGAATGGGTACGTAGTCCATCGGAACAACTGCTGTATGGAAAAAACGTCCTTCAACATCATCAAGAACTCTGGCGATACGCAGAATCCTTAGTATCTAAATCGGGCCCATGGTCGCTAGGAAGTCGTTTCACGGCAGTAGACCTGTTCCTCGGTGTCATGACCCTCTGGCGCCCTCGTCAGGAGTGGTTCTTGAAAAACACTCCTCGCATCGCAAGAATCGGCGAACGCGCCCGCCAACACAGGAAACTCCGCGCGGTGTTCGAGCGCCACGGAATCACAGATTCGGTTCCTCAATAACCCGCGAGCAGCCAATATGCGCCGTTGGTCAGAAGTGCCAGGACAATCGCACCGAAAATTGCCGACCACCAACTACGGATCTCAAAACCCGGCGTAAGCGCGGCGCAGATCTTGAGCACGATTGCGTTTACGACAATCGTAAATAGCCCCAGAGTGAGAATGTTCACAGGAAAAGCGAGAAAAAGGAGAATAGGCCGAATCGTCCAGTTCAGGAGACCCACAATCAACGCGGCAATCAAGCCCGCTTTGAAGTTCTTGAGTTTAAAACCTGGAATGAAATAAGCGGTACCGAGGAGCGCAAGCGCTCCGATGATCCATTGAACAATGAAGCTTCTCATATTGAAGCTCATCATCTGCGGCTCGTTAAACGAGGGCAACCCAAAAAATTACCCGTTCGTCAGCATTCCGCTTGAAAGGTCGGCTAAAGGACTAATTTCTCATCAATTCATTTTCAAACTGAATGATGAGTTGAAAAACCTCGTTAAAACGAGTCATCGGCAGAGTCTGCGCGACGTCAAACACATCGTGATAGGCCTGAATGCCGCCCATCGTGTAAAGAAAGAAAGCCGGAACGCCTTTTTCGGAGAACCAATAATGGTCGCTGTTGGCGGCCTTACCACGGGGATTGATTTTTGAGAGTGCCCCGAGTTCCGAATTCAGTCGCTGAAGTAAGCTAAACTGTTCAGGAAACACGGTCGAATTGACGACCGTCGCACCATCGTCACCGGTACCCACGAGGTCCAAGTTCAGGAGGAATCGAATTTTTTCCAAACTCAAAGTCGGATGCTCGACGAAATACTTCGATCCAACGAGACCTGCTTCTTCAGCCGCAAAAAACATGAACACGACGTTCATTTTAGGCCGGTTGCGCTGATAGTGGCGAGCGATCTCAAGCAGCATCGCAACGCCACTGGCGTTGTCGTTAGCCCCCGGGAAAAAAGTTTTTTTACCCATTCCACCGAGATGGTCATAGTGAGCGCTTAAGACCAAGTACTCATCCGAAGGCACAGTGCCTGGGATCATCCCAATCACGTTCGAAGCTTGAAATTTTTCTTTGAACTCATTGATGATCCGGATGTCGAAGTTCTCCGGAATTTCTGCAAAGCGCGCACGATCCAGCAAAATTTCGGTCGTCCCGAGAACTTTCTTCGAGACCGACCAGGTCAACTTGTCTTTGAGAGTGATCAGAATATCGCCGGCTTCGTTTTGAAAATGGGTATCGTCTTTTCGGATCAGGGTGCCTCGCGCAAATACTCCCTTACTACCGGGAGTCACGATGAAATCTTTGCCCGGTTCCAATTTTTTTCCGTTGAGCTTGAGATCAAACTGACCGGGGAACGTATTTACCGGCATTTCGAAAGTCTGGAAGTAACCCTGCCCAGGAATCGGAGCGATTTTCATACCCCTCAACTGTCGCACTAGGTAATGTGCGGCACGATTCATCCCATCGTTCGTGTAACCGCGACCCCAATATTGTCGAGAAGTCAGCTCCTGGATCGTCCCTCGCGCTTGCGATGGTTTTTCCCAAGCATTGCCGACCCAAGCTGCGGTGAATGCGATCAAGACCAATGAGACAAAAACACGGTACTGCTTCATGAGAGCCAACCTTAAAAACTACTTTTGAACGGCAGGTACCCACGCAGTGGTTCGTCCACCAATGGTTTCGTGAACGATCCGTTCACCCCGAGCCGTGATTGCGTCGGCGTCTTTCCCCCATCGGCGGTGAAAAATCCAGGTTTTCGGATAAGAATTGTAGTCAGCCCGTACGTGGACCGCTTTCTCCACGACGTGGAGTAACTTTAAACGAAGCTGAGCCACTTCCTTGGGAGAGAGCGAAGTTCCTAAACGATGCGGTGAGAGTTTCGAGTGGTAGAGCACTTCATCCGCAATCCAATTTCCAACGCCTGCGAAGATCGATTGGTCGAGTAAAATCGATTTCAATGGCGCTCGGCGTTTCCTCACCAGCTCATACAACTCTTTGGCAGCGGGAAAATCGATGAGTGGATCGAATCCCAGTTTTGAGATCGGCGGCTCCTCTAATGGCAACTCGACCAAGCGGATCCGTCCAAATCTTCTCGGATCCGTGAACGCTATCTCAGTACCGTCACTCATCGCGAATCTCAAACGGCAGAACGGAGGAAAACGTTCCGAAAAATCATCTCGCTTGGGCTCGTTCCAAAGTTTTTCACCCCAAGCTTTTTTAAAGCGCCCGGTTTTCCCTCGAATTTCGATATGACCTGTCATCCCCAAGTGAAAGACCGGCCAGGGCTTGCGATCAAGCTCAATCCAGAAGTATTTTCCACGTCGGACGACTTTCCGAACCCGTGCTCCTTCGAGAGCCGCGCTTACTTCCTCTGGAGAAGCCTGATCAAAAACGATGTGATCATCGCGATCCGGAGTGACTTCGGTGATGCGGAGACCTTTGAGTTTTTTCTCGAGTATGAGACGAGTCGCTTCGACTTCTGGTAGTTCCGGCATTCTGGATTTCTCCCCACTCCCTCATCTCATAGACAAAAGAGGTGGACAACCCAAGTAAGCGAGGCTTCAGATGACTATTTGAGGCGGTAGCGAATCACGAGATTGGATCCCGGACTATTTTTCAGCGCAGTCCCTTGAAGTTCAATCGTGTTCCGATCCGCATGGAAAACGAATCCATCCGCGCCATTCTCGAACAGCTTTACGCCATTCATGGTCACCTCGACCGTTCCCGCGAAGGCGAGTTTGGAGAGTTTAAACTCAGATTGCGCCTGTCGAATGATGTCAGAACCGATATCCACCAGATCCCGACCGAAGTCATTGTTGATGTTGATGGTCTTCGACGAGAATCGCTCCGCGGCTTTGAGATATACGTTCGGATAAGATGTGATATCGCCCTCAGGCAATGGATAACGAATCGTACCGCGTGGCTTCGGTTCATCCAAATCGACGACAAAGTCAAAACGATATCCGCGCGATTTTGGTCCTTTGAGTGCGACCATTCGCGAGGCCAATCGATCGATCCGCGCTTCCGGAGAGGCGTCGGTTTCTCGAATATCCTCGTCCTCGTCGGAAACGAAGATGGCCGAGAAAAGCGCATCATCCCGAACAAATCCTTCATTGTACCCGCCGACGCCTAAGATCGAAGGTGAAACTCCCATCAAAAGAGAGTTGATTCCTTGTTCAGAGTCCGCACCCCCCGTACCGAGATTGATTGCGTTTCTAAACTTCGATTCCAAGTTACTGGAACTAGGCGTGAGCCATTTTTCACTCGAAGATCGTGAAATGAGTCTTCCGCGATTTCGGTCATAGACGTCAGTCGACAGAATACCAATCCTGAAATCGATTTGTTTTTGAACGAACTGTCGAATGAATTGCCCAAAATTTCGAGCGAGCAAATCTTGTTCTTCTTCCATAGACCCCGAGTTGTCGACGATGAACATCATATCGACTTTGACCTGATCGGCTCGAGGTGGAACGAACGTGTCCGTATTGTACTGAGGTACTACGGTTGGAGTAGGTGTTGGCGTGACCGATGGAGTAGGAGTTGGCTTCGGTGTGACCGTGGGAGTGGGTGTCGACGTGGGTGTTACCGTCGGAGTAGGTGTTGGCGTTGACGTTGGGGTCACCGTAGGCGTGGGTGTCGGTTTCGGCGTTGGGACAACGGTTGGAGTAGAAGTTGGAGTGGCAGTTGGAGTCACCGTAGGCGCGACCGTTGGAGTACTAGTTGGAGTACTAGTTGGAGTACCTGTCGGAACCGTAGTCACATCTGGCTGCGGAGTACTGGCGCCTTGATCAGCTTGCGCAAGTGGCTTTTTGCCTGGCCCGGTAAAACTGTAGTTACTAGAACAAGCAGAGAGAGCGAATCCAGCACTCAGGACCAAACCCCACTGAAGACTCAACGACATCCCCATTTGCTTTTTCATTTCCACTTGCTCCTTGTCGGGGCAAACCAGACACGCCCCTGAGTTCCTATCGTCGAGAGCGAAGCATTTACTTAGATATTGAGTACTTACGCAAAGCGGCAGACAAAAAAACGCCGTAACCACTGCAAATTCTTTGACGCTAATTCTCTACCCATCTCAAAAAAAAGGCGTAAATTAAGGGTCAAAACCCCAAGAAAGCAGTTTTTCTTTTCATATGCGTATCGGCGTTTTTGATTCCGGGATCGGCGGCCTGACGGTCCTCATTGAGTTGCAAAAAAGGTTTCCCAACGAAACTTTTATCTATTTCGGCGATACCGCCAACGTTCCCTATGGGACGAAGAGTGTTTCTCAAATCCGCTCGCTCTGTAAGACTGCTGCACATCAGATGATTCCTCATCATCTCGACCTCTTAGTGGTTGCTTGCAACACGGCGTCTAGTCTGGCGATAGAGGAAATGACTGATATTCTGTCTCCCATTCCCGTTGTCGGCGTAGTCGAGGCAGGCGTTTCCTCGGTTCTCTCTCACTTGGGGCAATCGTCCTCAGCTTTGATCTTGGGAACTCGTGCGACGATTCAGAGCCACATCTATCGAAATCTCCTGAAAGAAAAACGCCCAGAAATCACGGTCCATGAACAAGCCTGTCCGCTACTGGTTCCCATGATCGAAGAAGGTTGGCGCGATCATCCGATCTTGATTGCAACCATTCGGGAATATGTGGCGCCCTACTTGAATTCGCCACCATCGGTCGCTCTACTCGCTTGCACTCACTATCCTTGGATTAAAAACGCAGTCGGCTCCGTCCTCAAAGATTGGTCGATCATCGACTCGGCTACATCCGTCGCGCAAATGGTCACAGAACGCATTCACACTTCCGATGCGGCAGAGACTCTTTTGATCCCAACCCTCTACTTTTCGGATCCCGATTCGGTATCCTCCGATGTCATTCAAGCGGTCGGGGCTCGCGGTGTGGAGCAGTGGCTCCCGGCTCGGTAGTACATTCCCATCTGGATTCAACTTCGATCCTTGTCTAAATCTGGTTCTCTTGGGACCCTAAACTCCTATGACCACGCAAACCATCGTCACCGTGCTTCTTCCGATATCTCTCGCGATCATCATGCTGGGATTCGGTTTGACCCTCACGATCGCTGATTTCAAACGAGTCGCAAAATATCCAAAAAGCGTCCTAGTCGGTTTGTTTTGTCAAATGGCGGTGCTCCCGCTCCTCGCGCTTCTGATTTGCAAAGGTTTCGGTCTCACCCCGGAGCTCTCGATTGGCGTCATGATTCTCGCCGCGAGTCCTGGTGGCGTCGCCGCGAACATTTTCTCCCACCTTGCGCACGGAGACATCGCCCTGAACCTCACTCTGACTGCGATCAACAGCGTGCTCGCTGCATTCACGTTACCGCTCATCGTAAATTTTGCGTTCGCCTATTTCTCGGGCGAAGACCAATACATCGGACTTCAGTTCAAAAAAACGATCGAAGTTTTCATGATCGTTCTCGTTCCAGTCGCAATCGGCATGTCCTTGAAGCGCGCTTATCCAAGTCTCTCCGCACGGGTGGATAAACCGGTTCGGATTTTTTCCATCGTCATCTTAGTGATCATTGTCATGGGAGCGATTCTCAAAGAAAAAGATCAGCTCGCGGAGTCCGTGCGCCAGATTGGCGTCGCTATGCTCTGTTTCAACTTGCTCAGCATGGCAGTTGGATACGCAATTCCCCGCGCTCTGAAGATTCAGACCAGCGAGGCAACAGCAATTTCCATGGAAGTAGGGATCCACAACAGTACGCTTGCGATCTACGTCGCGCTCGCGCTCCTCAATTCGTTTCCGCTCGCCCTTCCGGCCGCGATTTATAGTATCATCATGTTCGTCACGGCCGGTGTTTTCAGTACCTACCTAGTGAGGAAGAATCGATGAGCCGCCCTTTCAACAGTTATCGAGAATTTTATCTGTTCTACTTAGGTGAACACCAGAATGCCCAGTGTAGACGCTTTCACGCGATCGGAACGACGCTCGTTCTCGTCACGCTCATTGCGCTGACTATCACCGGTGCCTGGAAATTCTGGTTCCTACTACCCCTGTTCGGTTATGGATTTTCTTGGATCGGGCACTTCAGGCACGAGCGCAACAAACCCGCTGCGTTCAAATATCCTTTTTACAGCCTCATCTCGGATTTTCGCATGTACGCACAGATGTGTACCGGAAAACTCGACGGCGAGCTCAAGCGTGCCCAGGAATTCACGCGCTCCAGAACCGCATGAAAACTGCATCGGTTTGGCTACAGCTTTTCCGGGCCCTCATTCCTTCCTGGAGGTTCTTCAACGACACCATGACCGTTGCTGTCCTCGAGGGACGCAAGCTACCGGTCGATGGTCAAACGGAATCATGGATACCTCTCCTTCCGAAACGAGGCCAACGGGCGTTCTACGAACTCTTCTATAATCCGCGAGATACCATCCTATTCGCGTCGCATGCAGCGCTTGAACAATTCGTGACGGATCCAAAATCCCTCACCTCACAGAAACTCATCGAGTCTCTCGCCCGAGACTATCTCACGACACCTCAATTCGAGTTCCGAGTTTTGTTGGACGGAGAAGAAATCTATCGATCGCGATCATCGGAGCAACTCCATTGAGCGCGGTCGAACTCTGTGAAAAATTAGTGGCGTTCGCTGCCCTACTCCAAACCGTCGAGTTGATCGGACTCAAACGCTATTGGGTAGACTCTGGCGTTTGGAGTTGGAAAACGCTCGCTCACGACTACGACTCCTCACCCGTTCTCAAGAAGACCCTCACGGTTTTTCTGAATGAACGCTCGTTTGCAATGTTGCTTCTCGCTCGTATGCTCGCTTCGCTGATGGCTCTTGCTCTCAGCGCAAACGCCTGGGTACTCGGTATACTATTTTTCTCCTCTTGGCTCATCTCGATCCGGTGGCGGGGAACGCTCAACGGAGGAAGTGATTCCATGACCTTGGTCGTCGCACTCTCCGTTTGGATCTCCGCAGTTTTCCGAGACCATCCGCTCATTACGCTCATTGCCCTCGGTTACGTTGCCGTCCAACTGACCGCATCCTACTGGATCGCCGGAAGTGTGAAACTAAATAGCCGGGCCTGGAGAAAGGGAACCGCGCTCGCACAGTTTTTCAAAACTCCGGGATACGATTCACCCCCGGACTGGGTACGATCGCTTTTTCAGCAACCCACGGCCCTGGCGAAATTCTTCAGTCTCTTGATTATTGCGTTTGAATGCCTGTTTCCACTCGCATGGCTCCATCCGAGGATTTGCATGGCTTTTCTTGCGTGTGCGATCATATTTCACGTAATGAATTTTTTTGTCTTTGGATTGAACCGATTTGTATTCGCCTGGCTAGCCGCATACCCCGCACTTTTATTCTGGAGCGAACGGATTCTAGAACGCTCACAGCTTCCCTAAGGAGATCGCCACATGAAAATTCTCTCGATACAAGTCGGCTTACCGAAAATCCTGAACTACGAGGGTCGCGAAATCTTGACCGGCATCCAAAAATCTCCGATTACAAATGCCGTTCAACTTGGTTTCACCCATCTAGATGGAGATGGCCAAGCAGACTTAAAGGTTCACGGAGGGCGGGAAAAGGCGCTCTATGCGTATAGCGTCGATGCGTACGATGCCTGGAAAAAAATGCGTCCGACCGATGAAATCGCGTTCGGCGCGTTTGGAGAAAATCTAAGCGTTGATTCGATCCAAGAAAACGACGTCTATGTCGGCGACACCTATGAGCTTGGAAACGCTCGAGTTCAAGCCTGCCAGCCACGGTTTCCTTGTTTTAAGCTCGCCGCAAAATTCAGTGATCCGGCGATCCTCAAACAGTTTACCGAAATCAATCGCCCCGGCGTCTACTACCGAGTCCTTCAAGAGGGAATCATTCAGGCAGGTGATGAGTTCAAACTCATCGACCGCGAAAAAGAGCTCGTATCTATTCAGGAACTCTACGAGCTCAAGAAATCGTCCACTGACGGATACGACCGGTTCCGAACTATACTCTCCGTGCCGTCGCTCTCCCAAAACTGGCGAAAGAAACTGGAGTCTTGGATCAATGACTAGAACCGACTAACGGTTCGCGGCTGTTCTCGCTTCTTGGCGAACACCACAGCGACTGAGTGACTGGCCTTCGAACGAACCGATTTCATCGATCCACATCTCAGCGCGAGCATCGTTCACTTGGGCCTTGCCCCAACGTAGTTGTGCGACTTTTGGCGCCGGTTTTTGGTCACGAATCGCCGCCTCGAGCTTCAAGATCTCGGGGTGAGCATTCATGTAGATCAGATCTCGTCCCGCTTCTTGATTCATCTCAATTCGAACGAATCGCAGCCGTTCGGTCTCTTGAGCGATCCGCTTCTTCATGGATTCATTCAAGGAAGACAAACGATTCTCAATCAATTGCGCGTAACGTGCGCGAGTGCCTTTGAGAGCGCCGATTTCGCTTTGAACGAACGAACGGGTTGCTGCATTCAGACCATCGGTTTCGCTGAGCCACTCACGAGCCTGCGACTCCTCTTTGAAAAGAGCCCGAATATCTCCTTGGATCGCTTGCAACGTATCAGATCCAGACCAAACCGACCAAACCGCGTCCGGAATGGAGGATTCAGGTGCGGTACCGTCGGCGCGAGCCATAGCAACGTCGTAGAGAGAAGAGAATTTCTCGCTTCGTTTCAGCCATTCGACCACGGGTCCGTATGAAACCGAGAACGATTCGATGGATTTCTTGGCATCTGCATAGCGGCAGTTCTCGACAAATGAAATCGCCTGAATAGACGCCGCTTCGGGAGCGAAGAACCTCGACATCTTACCGGTCTGCATCTCAAACGAGAGACCAATCGCCTTGGCGTAATTTTGATCGCGAAGTCTCGTCCAGGCACTTTCTAACAGCGCCTCTTGCATCGGTTTTCCGATCGTAAAGAGTTTCTCGTATTGCGCTAGTGCTTCAGTGTTTTTTCCTTCGGCATAGAGCGCTCTTGCGAATGCCAGGCGAATATCGGCTTCGCGAGCCAAAACCTCAGCCGGCGCCGATTTGCTGTCGATCGAACTCAAGGCGGTACGCAGCTTAGGCAAAGCAGACTTCTCTGCACCTTGACCTGCCAACCGGAGCCCCTGAACCGCCGCAAGGCGAGGGTGCGAACCCTGAATGACGGACTGAAGTGCAGCGTTCTTTTTCCAGCTCGATTCCGATGATCCTAAATATGACAAGAGCGCTCGAAACGAGTAATTCTGTAAGATCTCACGCGCCTTCACATTCGAGCCGGCTTGTTTGGCAAGCCGACTGACGATAGCGGGATCGGTAGCCAAGAGGTTTCCTTTTCGAATCGCCTGAATTTTGGTCAAGCAATCGATCGATCCCACTTGGTGGGAGAAGTCTTGAGCAGAGCCGGTATCCACCGACTCCTCAAACGCGCGATAGGCAATCTGGTACAACCCCTGATCAGCAAGCTGTTTACCGATGCGGTACCACTGACTCGATGGTGAGCCGCCGGCTCCCGCTTGTTCGATGCCGCAAGAGATGGTCTCTTGGGCCCACCCCACTACTGGCGCTAGCAAGGATGTTCCCGCTATCGCCCAGGCAATGATTCCTTGATTCAATCTATTTCTCAGGATCATAACGACTCCTTGCGAATTCTCTGCTTAAAGGAAAAATTCCAAACCCAGCGACAATTGATGCCCAAAATTATCGCGCTCACCTGCCGACGTACGGCTGGTGAGAATGCGCTCACGAATCGTCTCGCTGTAGTAGGTCAGACGATAGTCGAAGCGAATAGCGACGGTATTCCCTAAGTAGAACTCAGGACCTAAACCAACCGACGGAGTAGAATACTTCCCCGATTCGGTATCCGTCACGCCCAGTCCCGCGAGGAAATGCACATCGTAGTGAATGATGCTCGCTCCTGAGAGGCTCATTTTTCCATAGAAAGGGCTATATTGAATTTCGCCACCGAAATACGAATTCGGGCGATTGACGTTGGCAGAAGTTGCGGCACCTGTGGTGACGCCATTTTTCAGTTCCGTCATATAGCTTGAATCAGAAACCAAATACTTACGGCCGATCGCATAGACGCCAAAACTCTCCGAGAAGTGATAACCAATACCACCGGTGAGAGATTTTACGTTCAAGAACGGATCGGTGGAAACCGTTCCTGCGCCAACTTGAATCGAAAGGCGGTTCTTCTTGCTGTACAAGCGGTTCTGGACCACTTCGACATCACCATCGGAAGTACGGTTCCAATAGTTTTCTTTGACGGACTCCACGTCCGTATCTTTTGGAGCCGGAGCGCGTTTGTTGGGGGCAGCAAACGCGGATGCCGACAAAATCATTAAACTAGTTACAGATACGACAATCTTATTCAGAATCGGGGGGAACGTCATATTGATTTACCTCACCAAGGCTTTGAACATAAAAGGATACGAGACCGCGACGGTCACGCCACCTTTCGGCTTAGGGAACTTCCATTGCTTCAAACGTGCGAGAATGCAGTCTTGTAGACGACGGTCAGATACTGACGAGCTACCAGATCGAGCTGTACTCACTACGCCTTGCGGTCCAATGGAGAAATCCGCATTCATTTTACCTTCGATATCTGGATCGCGAAGGATCGCAGAATCATAACAATAACGAATCTCATTCATGTGAGCATGAATCACGCGGCCGACTTGGTCACGAGTCAGACCCTCGTCCACATCCGAAGCAGAAGTATCGAGGCTGACCAGCGAGCGTCCCTGACCGGAAACTTTTGAGTTGGATCCACGACCGTAACCAGCCGAGTTGCCAGCACCACCATCTCCTGCTCCACCTCCGCCGAATCCGGAGACGCGTGCGCCATTCGTGGAAACACCGCCCGCCTTACCGAAACCGCCGCTGCCGTTGCCGCGGGAGTTACCCATCTGACGAGCATCGGCGGCCGTGTCACCGGACGCGACCTTACCGAGGTTGACACCACCGGCAACGAGGCCGCTCGAGGCGCGTTTGAACGAGGCGCTTGAGAAAGTTTTGTAGAGATCAGAATGCTGAACGGGAACCGGATTGACCGACGGGCGCGTCTGCTTCGCTACGCGCGGCGCTGAACTCTTTGCCGGGGCCGATTTCTTCGGAGCTTTCGATTGCGCGATTTGCTTCTTAGGCGTCGAACGTGCTGGAGAACCAGACGATTTCTTAGCGGCTACGCGCTTTTCAGAACGCTCGCCACCTTTTTTGCCTGGGTTCTTAGCGGAACCATTCTTGCCAATCGAGAAATCTCGGGAGTTCTTATCGCCCTTAGGCGCGGCGGTCATCAGACCTTTGACCGTTTTCTTTTTGGCCAACAGGATGCGGACCGGTTCGTCTTTTTTCTCTTCGACCGGAGTCGAGGGAATGATCCAGCTGATCAAGAAGATCAAGCAGAAGGCCGCCATGACCGCGCCGAAAGATTTGCGGAGCAACTGAGTTTCACTGTCGACGCCTACGGGAGCAACATCCACCAATGGATTCGAGGCCGCGTTGAACTGAGACAATTTCCATTCCGAAGTTTTGTACTGAATGGAGAGGCCACGGAGTTCAGCGTAAGAGATCACTCGCGTGGTGCCCTTGGCGACATCCGTACCGTTGAGCTTCAAACCGTCGGTGAGGGCCTTGAACTGAATCGTATCGGTCGAAACATAGGCGCCGGTCGCGTTACCGCGCACGACGAATACTTTTTTGCTTTCGTAGATACCAACGTACTTAGACTTGAGTTCTTCGGAATCAACCGACCATTCGCCTTTGCAATAGAACACGCGAACGCGGGAACCCGCTTCTGAATTTTCGTTTGCGGCGGCAGCGAACGTCACCATTGGGCTCAGTTCGACGCGGAATTCTTTCTGACCGCGAGCGGCAGGAACCAGAACAATGGATGCATTCTTCGCGATCTCTGAGTCCTTGAGGATTTGATCCTTGGATGGGTCGCCGGCATCATCACCGAGTGAACGAAACCTCACTCCATTTTCTGTTTTTTCCAGGGACCAACGTCCTGGGTGACCAATCACGAGTGGCTTACGAAAATTCCAGACCTTTGCAGATCCTTGATCAGCGGCGACGAGATTCACCAAATAGGCTTGAGAGCTCATTTTCGGTACTCCGTTTCTACAATTTCATCGGCAGTCCGGCTCGCAAAGCTCGAAGGAAGCGAATAGAGCTTCTTGGAACCCGCACCGGTTTGGCCTTCATTTAAGTGGGTAAAAGAGTTGTAACGTCCCGCACCGACCGACTCGACGCTTCGTCCATCGAACTTCAGGGACTTAGTGCGCTTGAGCGCATCGCCGACCGGAGCCTTCTTAGGCGCCGACCAAGCGGCATGCGCAGAAAAAACTCCTGCGACCACGACTGCAATAGAGAGGAACTTTTTCATGATCGATTACCTCGATATTTTCTAGACCAGCCTGCGGATTCACAAGTTTCGCTGAGGCTCGAACCGCGAGAAGCTTCGCGGCAGGCATCGGAGAAAATAGCCTGAGCTTCGGAAATCGCGCCCGTTCTCGCAAGCGAGAGCGCCCGCGCAGCCTTAACCCAGGCGCCGGGGACGCGTTTCATGTGCGGTGCTTCATCCGAGAAGAATGCCACGCGGCTCCAGTTCTCAGAACGAAGAGCGCTCGACCAGGAATCTTGGAGATTCGCGAAACGTTCGTCGTTTGCAGAATCGGTTTTCTTCCAGATTCTTCCGAACTCGCTCACATCAATACCCGCGCTACGTTCACGCTCCATTGAACCGCGTGCGCTCAAGATCTTGCGCGATTTCGCGGCGAATGGCTCAGTCATCTGAGCGATGAGTTTCTTATGTTCAGCTTTTTGGTAGTCGTTTGAACCTTTGGCCGGGCTTAAGTCCTCAAGATCAGCGACGAGATCTTGATAAGCTCCCGAGGTTTGATCGAGGACGGCGATACGAACGGAGCTCAGTGGGAGCGTACCCACCAGGTCCGCGCTCTTTTCCCAGTCTTGAATGTTTTGAATCCGAATTAGAATCGATTGACCACGAGTGCTGAGTTCGCGTCTACGGAGAGACTGGCGTTCTTGTTTGAGCATCTCTGGCAAAGCGCGGTTCAGACGAGGAATCAAATAATAACGAGTCGAAACGTCTGCGCTTTTCCATGAAGTGACCAGTGCACGAACGGTAGATTTTCTCGATTGAATCGAGAGATCTTCCCACTGCTGAAGAGCCGCGGTCGCCCAAACCGAGCGTAGAGCTGGAGTTGATTTTTCTGCCAACCGAACCGCTTGGTTCCTCGCGCGCTTGGAATCATCGCCTTCGATCAGGAATGCGAGAGCGAGAGTCTTCTCGCACTCGGAGCTCAGGTCTTTTTGGCAAATCTTACGATTGCTACCGATCGCTCTCATGTCTGACGGCTTACCGTCGGCAGTCGTGAGTTTCACGATGCGTTCTCGAACCTTGAATGATTCGGCCTTAGTAAGGGAACTTCCGGACACAAGTAAGTAACGACCATAGAGAGCGGCCGCTTCTTTGAAGTTCATCCGTTCGTCTTCGATCTGCGCGGAACTCAGGAGAGCCTGGCGGCTCGTCGGCGCTGAGCCTGATTTCTCGGCGACCTTGCCCAAGCATTTCAGTGCTTCGTCTTGATCCTTGAGTTCGATGCTCGAGTTACACGAGATTCCCCGGGCGTCGATCGCCGCACGGCTGTTCGGATAGAGATCCAAATAACGTTCTGCATGAGTGCGAGCCTCGGTATAAGCACGTTTCGAGTAAGCAATCTCGGCGCGCTTCAGGCGCGCTTGTGAGGCTTGATCGATCATTTTGGAAGCAAAAGCAGAGCTGGTCCAGCCTTTGACTTCGGCGAATTCAACCGCATAAGCTTCGACCCGTTCCCAGTTCTTGCGTTCTATCCAGGTGTCGACCACCAGAGAAGCGGATGGCATCGCGACTTTCGAACGCGGATAACTGGAGGCATGAGCACGAAGGCGCTCAATAGCCTCATCTACAAAGCCTCCTTGATAGAGACTGCGATTCGCTTCAAAAAGGAACTGATTCAGATCTTCGCCGCGTTTATCCCCAGTTTCGCGACCAGCCGCAATTTCGAGCCACTGGATCCATTCACGAAGGTCAGCGAGTTTCTCGCCCTTGAGCACCTTGGATACCGAGGCTTGTGCCTTGAGATCTTTCGGGATCACGCCAGACTTTTGAAGGGCCGCGAAGCGCGTTTCGATCGCTTTGATTCCTGCAGCGCGGGCAGACACTGCCTTACCAACACCAGAAGGAACCTTCAGCTCGTCGGTCCAGTTCGATTCGACCCAGTGGTAAAGATCGGCGGCCGAGTCATATCGCTCCATCGAGAACAGAGTTTCGGCGAAATTCCAGCGAACGGCGATTCGACGGAAATCATCAGCAGGCAAGACCGCGTCGATAGAAACAAAAAGTTTTTTCAGGCTACGTTCCGCTTCGGAGGATTTCGCATCTTTGCGGTAGTCCGTCATGCGTTTCGTCAGCTTCTCTGCCATCTTGACCATCAGCGCGCGAGCGGCGTCCGCCTCAGCGGCTTCTGGGTTTTTCTTCAAGATACCCGAGATATCAGCCGCGTCCTGAGTGGCGGCGGCATAGGACTCTCGTTCCAAATCATACTCAAGCACACCCACCAAAATCGAGAGGTTCTCGTAGGTCGATGGGTCGCTTTTCAGAACGAGCTGTTTCCAGGTTTTCAGGTCATTCGACAGGTCACCCGCTCTCAGTCGGTCAGCGAACTGAGCGGCCATTTGACGATATCCGTCGGTGGTCGAGAAGGTACGGAAAAGTTGGTTCACGCCCGTCAGCGAGATCGCTTGTGGTTGAGCACGGTAAGCGAGGTACGCGATGGAAGGCGCGTCCCCGACCACGGTTTCTCGTAGGACGGAGAGACCTGGATCAAGCGTGCCGTTTGCTTCGGCGGAATTGAAAAAATTGGAGAGTTTTTTCAGTTCTGAAATCGCAGCGCCCGGCTTGCCTTCGACCTGATAAGCCCAAGCACGCTTCTGAAGCGCGTTTGGATAGAGCGGATGAGTGGTTTTAGCGACCAAGGGCGCGAGTACAGAAATCACACGTTTGAAATTCTTGGTCTCAATCGAAATGTCTGCAATTCCAATCGCAGCAAGTCCGGCTTCGGGCCGGCTTGGGAATTGAGCCACAAATTTTTCGAGATCCTTGGCAGCGGGAGCGTTCTTAGAAAGCAGGCGGTTCGCCTTGCCGCGCAAGAAGAGCGCGCGGGGATATTCCGGGGAACGTGGGAACGCATCAATCACTCGAGAAAGTGGAGTCAATGCGCGGTTCAAGGTGTTCTGGTAGGAGCGGCGGAGCGCCTCTTGTCCAGGTGCATAGGCTACGCGGAACATGGTTTGAGAGAGCTCCATGCGGAGTTCGCCCAAGCGGAGCTGAAGTTCCGCTTCGCGAGCCGTACCTGCATATTTTTTTGTCAGCAACAATAGATCGGTTTCGGCTTCGGACTGCGTATCCGCCGAAGCGCGGTCGACCACGCGGTCTGTCTGCTCTTCGCGAGCATCCTGAGAATCCGATCCACTCGACGCGTACGCGAGGGCGCTTCCCAAGGCGAATGCAAGAGCGATTCGGAGATTCTCAGAGTTAGTTCGCATGAGACACCGCAAGTTGAATATCGTGGTAGCCCGAGTTTGCTGCCGAACTCAAAACTGCTTTGATCGTCTCGTACGGAGCACTTTCATCTGCGACGACGACTAGCTTGCCGGACTCATCTTTGGAGTACCGCTGCATGCGCTCAAATGCGCGCATGAGTGCTCCGGACGTTCCGTCCTTGCTCAGGTCAGAGAATCGGTATTCTGTCATTTTGACAATCGGCGTGCCGCCGATCGCCAGCGACTTCGCCGAAAGCTCGAGTTTCAGAGCATCAGACTTCTCAACCCGGCCATGTGCGACGGGAGGGCTGATCGGGAGTTTCGGCTGATAAGGAGTACCTTCCACGCTGTAAGACTTGAGCAAGAATACGAGGAGAATCACGAACACGTCCGCCATGGAGGTGATCTGGAGCTCCAGTTGTTCTTTTTTCGCGTGAGAGCGAAGTAAGCTTTTTCTTTTCATTAGAAACCTCCGAGCGTGACCGTTCCAATTTTGTTGGAACGGACAACTTCCATCGACGCCATGACGTCGCGATAAGCGACGGAGTTATCTGCGACGACGACCGCAGATTCGAGATCCGTAGTTTTGTCGCGGATGGAGACGATGGCTTGACCGAGTTTCTCGAAATCCCATTTAGAGCGGTCTTGAGGCGCTTTGATGCGGACTGAGTTTGCGGAACCGGCACCTTGTTTAACCAAGATCGAGTGATCAGATTTCAGCTCGATGACGAGTGCTTCTGCCGAGTCCGTTACTTCCGAGCTGGATCCCGCCATGACGGCGTCCAAGATTCCGATCGAGAAAAAAGAGGTCGAGACGAGAATGAACGCGATCAAAACCACGAAACAGTCGATGACCGGCGCGATGTTGAGCTCAAAATCCTGCTCCAACTCCCCGTGCTTCACATAGCTTCGTTTTTTCATATCGATTCTCCTTTTTCCCGATCGTTCGGGTAACCGTGAATTAGCGTTTTCCGGCGATCTTGAGAGTATTTTCCTGAGCGGAATAGAACTTCTGCTTCAGGACATCGAGTGCTTCCATGGCCGACTGATCGATCTCTGCCGTCAGACGGTTGGTACGGTTCGTGAGGAAACTGAAAGCCACCATCGCTGGAATTGCGACTGCGAGGCCGAGCATCGTAGCGTTCATCGCGACTGAGATACCGTTCGCAAGCAATACCGATTTTTGCGAAGGATCAGCCGCACCGACTGCCTCGAAAGCGCTGATCAGACCTGCGATCGTTCCCAGGAGACCGAGAAGAGTCGCTACGTTTGCGATCGTCGCCAAGAACTGTGTGCGTTTTTGAATCGTCTGGGCGGATTTATTCACCGCGATCGCCAGACCGTTCTCAATCAACTCTTCGGGCTGGTGAGCGCGAAGGAGGGCAAGTTTCACGATTTGAGCGGATGGTTTTTCCGACATCTGATCACAAACGGTGACGGCTTCGGCCAAACGGCCCGCCATCACGAGATCAGAGATACGAGCGAAGAACGCATCCACATTCTTGATCGGATATTTAACGAAGAGCGCGTAATAGCGTTCCACGGCGATTGCGATCGCTACCGCACCTGCGATGAGGATCGGAAGCACGTGAGACAAGTTGTTCCGAATAAATTCCATGAAACCCATATTCATTCTCCTTTGTTGACGACTGACACTTTCAAAAAATTACTATTCAGGTTTAGTGACCTGATCTGCCGGCAAGACGGTCGCTGGCTGATAGGTGATTTCAATTCGATCGCCCCCCCGCATTCTCGAAATCATCTCTGGATCAATGAGATCCAGGTCACGTCCGGTGATGCGGTACTGCTTTGACTTGAGCAAAACTTCGCGACCTTGGCTGATCCAACGAACGACCATCACCTCGCCTTCGACCGGATTACGGTCGAGTTTGTAGCGAGTTTGAGCCGAAAACTTTTTGGAATGGAACTCAATCTGAAGGCCGATTCTATTCAAGATCTCTGAATAATCCTCAGAACCGATGTCCATAGAGAATGAGTCCGGTCCGAGTTGATCCGAAAGTTCGATGTAGCGGCTGCACTGTTGATAGACGACTTCCATCGTCATCTCGCCTTTGGAGATCATCAATTGGCGATCCTGGTAAGCTTTGCTGCATTTTTTTGCGCCACTTTGGCAAGCATCAGCCTCTTTTTTTGCATCGCTCATCACGCGATCGCGAGCGGCCTGTTTGAGGTTATTGATCGTCGCGAGTGTTTTCGTCACGATCGAAACCACGCCATAGTTTGGGTTCGCGGAATCGGCAGATCCGTCCAAGCGACGGAAAAATTCATCCAGTTGAGCTTTGAACTTTTGAGTAGAAAGCAATTGGTCCGGCCTCGCACATGCCGAGATCGGATCGATACGGGTACCGTCCACGGTTTGAGCGGGACACTGGATTGTGATGTGCGTCGGGAGGATCTCGTCCGCCTTAGCTTGATCTTTGCCAGTGTAGTAGTTCTGCCAATAGAACAGACGGTCCAGGTCGTTCAAGTCTTTGCCGTCACGATTGGAATCGATGGACTGCTCTTCTTCGTCAGTCAGGAATACAATGATACGGTGGGAACCTTTGCGGAAAAGCGCAGAGCGGGAGCCCGAAACTTCGTTATCATCCAAGAATTGAAGTACGGAATCGAATCCCCGTTCTTCGGTGAATCCGTTCGTTCCAACGATGACTTGTTTCTGAAATTTCGCGATGAGTTCATCGAGAGAGCGAAGTCCCTTAGTCTTAAGAACGTCGCCAGCCTTGAGGGTTGCATTGCGAGAGTTCCAACGAGCGTTGCGGTCGACGGGAGCTTTTTTGTCGTCGGTCGTGATCTTGGTAGTGAGGTACTTCTCCCACTTACGATTCGCAAGGAACGCGTCCGAAGTCGTCACGGCCATCTGAATATCGTTTTCCGGTTTCAAGAACCGCTTGGCAAAAGCAGCGATGCCGGCTTTGAGCTTGTCTTGCGACGGGTCCATGCTCTTGGAGTTGTCGACCACCCAGAGGATGTCGACGAGCGCGGTTTCTTTTTTCGTCTCCGTAACGTCGAACCCGGAAGAGAAACCTTCGTTCGTCGCCTGGAGTTTGAATTGTGGGCTACGCGTACAGCTGGAGATCGAAAGCACGAAGAGTGCTCCGATGATCAAGTGCATAACTGAAGCAATGGTGCTGAGCATGGCCGTTTCCTTTCTGTCCCCGCTTGGGAGCGAGTTCGAATGGGCGAGGACCTACACCCGCGAGTGTAAGAATGGCCAGAAGAAAAATAACGCACAGCAACACTTAGGTCAGGTATTTTAAAATTACGCAATCATTTCAACGAATTAAAATCACTCTGAGCGTCATTAACCTTAATTAATCGGACATAAATTTAAAAAATATCATCCCAACCCATGGATTTTGGGTGGAATGACTTTTCTAAAGTGAGGAATCAAAGGACTTGGATAATGACTCAAACAGTCATAACTTCCTGCCCTTTTGCCCATTATTAAATAGAGTATATATAGAGAACAATATAACTCAATGAGTCACAACTTGCGTTTCGATTTCCTTCTTAGGGGTTTCGCGTCCACGCACTTGCCGGACTTGAAAACCAAGCGAATCCCCTCGCACTTATCGAGCGCCTGCCCCCAGTTTCGTGCTTCCGCATAGACCGAGAGCGCCGCCCATTCGACAACGCCACCGTGACTGACCAGTAGGGCTCGACCGCCCTCGGGAATCCGCTTGAGAAGTTTCGCGTGAAAACGTTTCATTTGGCTCATGTACTTTGCGATCACGGGATCTCGACGATCGATCCGCTCGGCGAATGCCGCAAAACCGGCATCGTAAGGCACCCGACGATTCACTGAATCGGGTATATCCGCGATGAATGGCTCGGTTCGTTCGACGGCAAAACCCATGGCGACCGCGGTTTCAATCGCACGCGCAAGAGGGCTCGTTACTACGCGGTCATAGGGCCCGCACGACTTACCGAGTTTTCGCGCGGACTTCACACCGTGCTCGTTCAAATGGATTCCGGGCTTCGTTCGCGTCGCATGTCGAAAATGTTCGATGATCTTCTTGGACATAGAACTAAGCGATCAGTTTCTTGCGAATGCGAATGTTCGACCAATAAGACAGGGCGATTCCGAACGCGACCAGCATCCCTCCATGCCAAAGCACTGTTTGCAGCGTCAGCTCACCCCAGAATAAAAGCTGCATCAGCCGTACACCGTGAGCAAACGGTGAAATCTGAATGGCCCATCGAAAGAGTTCGGGCATCGGCTCAATGGGGAAAAATACGCCCGATAAAAAATACATCGGTGCAATGAGAAAGGAATAGACCGTCTGAAATTGATTGATGTTGTGGATATAGCTCGAAGCAAGTAACCCAAGCGCCGCGCATGGGATCGAAATCAATCCTCCCAAAAGCGTAGCTACCGGCAAAACCCAGTAGTGCGGCACGAGGCGAAACGCACATAAAACGAGGGTCACGCCAAACGCCATGAGCGAACCTTTGATGAAGTTCCACATATACTCACCGATCACGACTTCACTCGCTCCAACCGGCGTGGTGAGCATCGCCTTAAAGATCGATTCGTAGGTCATCCGTACGTAGAATCCATAACTCGATTCAAAAAACGAAGTGAACAGAGCAGTCGTTGCAACTAGGCCCGGTGCCATGAACTCCAAATACGTCCGACCATTGATGTCTTGAATCAGCGAACCAAGACCCAACCCCAAAGAAACCATGATCAAGCTTGGATCCGCGAGCGTTGGCGAGATATTCGCGAAGAAATCTTTCTTGTATACCGTCCAATTTCTTACGACGACATGCCAACTAAGGCGCAACGTTTCAGTCATTCTGGGTCAACTCCTCACCCGTCAATTTCAAATAGACGTCTTCGAGATTCGACGGACGCAGTAGGAGCGGTTCCGTCGCCTCTGATTTTTGCAATTCAACGAGCTCGGACAATGTGGGTGCACGAATACAGAGATTGCTTTGTTGTGGGTAGATGGCCCAATGAGCCGGTGCGCGCTCGCGGAGCTGGGAAACACTCGGGTGTGAGCTATCGTAAATGGCGACGTAACCCGGCGCATGCCGCTCGATGAGGTTTCGCGGCGATCCTTCGTCAATAATCTTGCCTTGATTCAAAATGACGATTCGGTCGCAAAGGACCTCCGCCTCATGCATGTAATGAGTCGTTATCAGGATGGTTTTTCCTTTTTTCTTGAGGTCTGTCACCTTTTGCCAAAGCAGGTGACGAACCGCCGGATCCAGTCCTGTCGTTGGCTCATCCAAAATCAAGAGCTCCGGTTCTGCCAGTAGCGCACGAACGAACGCCAGACGTCGTTTCATCCCACCCGAAAGCGTGCGAATCGGCGCGTCTTTCTTATGATCGAGGGACATGTAAACCAAGAGCTCATCAATACGCTTATCTACTTGGGCCTGTGGTAGCGTCACAAAACGGCCAAAAAGCCGCATGTTCTCAACCACGGTAAGCGCTTCATCTAGCGCACTTTCTTGAGGCACGACCCCTAAACGGCGCTTGATCTCGCGCGAAGACGAACGCGGATCATGACCAAAGGTTGTGATTGTTCCCTCAGTTCGATCCGTCACTCCGTAAACGACACCAATGAACGTGGATTTTCCCGCACCATTCGGACCGAGCAATCCTACGCACTCTCCTGCATTCACGGTGAGATCAACACCTTGAAGCGCGTGGAACGACCCGAACGATTTTTTTACGCCTCGCGCTTCGATCACTTTCATGCGATCGATCGTACCCGAATCGACTAAAAACTCACAGAAGTCTTGAGTCCTATTCTAAGATCAAGGCATGACGACGCCCACGCATCCTCCCGTTCAGGCGACGGGTGACAAATTCGCCCACCAATCGCCAGACACGAGCGAGAAACTCTTCCTCGATGGAAGTAAGCCGCGACTTCAAGAGCTGCGTCGAGCGGTTCAGATTTTTCTCGAATGCATCCGAGGTTTTCGTGCGCTGCATTTCGTCGGGCCCTGCATCACGGTTTTCGGCTCCGCGCGTTTCCGAGATGAAAACCATTCTTACTATCGACTGACCCGTGAAGTGAGTCGACTCCTCTCGCTCCAGGGTTTCACGATCCTGACAGGCGGTGGACCCGGACTTATGGAGGCCGCCAATCGTGGGGCCAAAGACGCCGCTGGTTGCACCATCGGTTGCAACATCGTGCTGCCGACCGAAGAAAAACCCAATTCCTACCTCGATCGTTTCGTCGAGTTTAAGTATTTTTTCGTTCGTAAGCTCATGCTGGCCAAGTACTCCTACGCTTTCATTGTCGCGCCGGGGGGATACGGGACTCTCGACGAACTATTTGAAATCGTGACACTCGTTCAAACCGGAAAAATGAAAAATTTTCCGGTGATTCTCTTGGGAACCGACTATTGGAACCCACTTCTTGAGTTCATCAAAAACCCGCTCAAAAGCTCCGGAGCGATTCATTCCGAAGACCTTGCTCTGATCAAAATCACCGACTCTCCAGAGGAAGCCGCGACTTGGGTGCGTGAAGCCGCCCTACAGAAGTTCGGGTTTACCTACCAAAAACAAAAACCCTACCGCATACTCGGAGAAAATGGCGTTTAACCTATAGGAGAACTCGAATGAAAAAACTGCCGCTCGTCGCCCGCATCTTAATGGGTCTGATTTTTGTCGTATTCGGTCTCAATGGATTTTTTGAGTTCATACCACCGCCTCCTGATTTACCTGAACGGCTCCAAATTTTCATGAATGGAATGTTGGCTGGTAAGTACTTCTTCCCGCTCGTCAAAGGTACCGAGGTGGTTTGCGGAATTCTCCTGCTCAGCGGCGCTTATGTGCCGCTCGCGCTCGTGGTGCTGGCGCCCGTCATTGTTAATATCTTCATGGTTCACGCATTTATCGCCCCGAGCGGACTCCCGATGGCACTTGCTCTCGTGGGTCTAGAAGCCTATCTCGCGTTCTTCGTCAGTCCCTACAAGGAACCGATTCGGAATCTCTTCAAGAAACACATAGCCTAGAGTTTTTTAGAGAAAAACCTGAATCCCAACGGAGTGGGCGCCTGGAATGTAGTTATACAGGTAGCCCACCGACAAATGTCGATTCATCAACCACTGAATCGCGGCATGGTACTGAGTCACGTAGCCATCGTTCACATAGTTGAGCCGTCTCACGGCGCCAGTCAGAATGATGCTGCTGATGGTAGTCGTCAAAGTACCGATGTGAATCGTATGTAGGTTGGAAATCTCTTTCTCATTTAAGGCATCGTACTGAAGCTCAAAAGGTCCAATCCGAACCCCGACGAGTGCCGAATAGAGTGTGGTTCGGGAAATGGTGTTTGAAACTCGCTCTCGGCTGTATCCAAACCCAAAACTGAATCGACCTAACGAAAGGATCGCACCCGGCCCTCCTCCCCAAGTATTCGTCAGTTTATTGTAGCGCAGAGATCCTCCAACGGAGAATTTCCCGATCTTTCCAATATCGAAAAGCGACAGCGAAGTGCCTAAATTGAGATTCGCCAGATGGCCTTTGGTCTCTTCTTTAATGTCGAAATCATGAACTTGCGAACCTAAGTTGCCCCGACGGTAGAGATCATTTCCGTAGAACGTATCGTTTCCCCCGGTCGAGATCCCGGTTCCAAACTTCTTGAACCCCTTAACGAGCGAAAAGTGATAGGACCGTTCTCTCAAATTGCCGCGAACACCGTTTACAATTGTTTCTAAACCATACGAGGATGGCTCGGTCGGAAGCATCGCCGGACTTAAGTTAAAAGAACTCGCAAAAGTCGAATTTGCCGCAGAGGTATTCGCCATTGGGCGCCCTTGACAGAACCTTGCATAGGCGGCCGAGTTTTGAGCTCGTATCGTGTCACAAGCACTCGCAAGCGCATCGTGCGCCCAGAATACGATCGATGAAAGCGTGATCAAAAATACCACTCTCATCATCACGATCGCCCTGCTTCTTTTTGCGCCTTTTCAAACGGAAAAACCTCGCCGGCCTGAGAAGCCCTGTCGACGTATCCGTCATGAAGATACACGTAGATCGTCATATATCTACGGTAGCCGAGTTGGATTCACTGATCCAGAACTCCGCTTGATTACGCGTCTGTTTTTATTCACGCTAGAGACTCACAAAATATGAGTCACCACCCATCTCTAACCGCCACAAAATCGCCTCCCATTTGGCGGATCGCCATGCCTCTCGCCGCGTTGACGGCGGTGGGAATGCTCGCGACCGATCTTTACCTACCAGCAATCCCTCGACTTGCTGCAAATTTGGGCGGAACCCTGGCGCAGAGTCAATGGACCCTCTCCAGTTTCTTGGCGGCCCTCGCATTTTCACAGATTTTTTGGGGATGGGCGTCCGATCGCTTTGGTGAAAGCACGGTCCTTCTCTGGGGAGTTCTCCTGCTTCTGATCGGAAGCATAATGGGAGCTCTCGCTTCTCAGATGGAAAGCTTGATAGTCGCTCGCGCCATTCAGGGCCTGGGCGCGGGTGCCTCGACCGCCGCCGTCCCCTCTCTCCTGCGCAGAAGATTTGACGATGTCTCCGCAGTACGTGCGATCGCGGCAGTCGGTGCTGCCGAGTCTATCGTTCCAGCTGTAGGCCCGGTGATCGGAGCTTGGATCATCAGCTATTTCGAGTGGCGCGCAACGTTTTGGATCATTGCAGCGCTTGCCCTGCTTCTCACCCCGATCACTGCGCAAATACTTCGGTCACTCCCTACTTCGCGAATGGATGCATCGCCGTCCCGTTCACTCCTGCAAGGAGTTCGAGAACTCTTACGAAACCGAAACTATCTTCACTTATCCATAGCCTACAGCCTGATGTTTGGGGCTCTGCTCATGTTTGTAGGCAGTGCTCCGCAACTCGTAGTCACGACGCTTCATCAACCGGTGCAAGCATTCTCAACTCTTCAAGTACTAGGTGTCATCGCTTTTGCAATTGCCGCGAGCATTAGCGGTAAATGGTTACAAAAACGTGGCACAACATTCCTCATGCGTATCGGTGCACTGATTCAAATTTTCGCTTGCTTGATCCTCGGCGTATCAGGCTTTCTGGAACCGGAATCGTTTCCGATCGTCGTGATCGCCTGGTGCTTATTTGGTTTTGGTCTCGGCATCCGCGGCCCTCTCTTGATGGCAAATTCACTCAAATCCGCAGGCCCTCTCGCCGGACAAGCAGCCGGGCTACTGATGTTCACCGCATTTGGATGTTCGGCAGCCGCCACTGCGGCCATCGGACCATTCTTGTATCTCGGCCTCAAGCCCATCGCATTCGCCATGCTAGGAATGATCCTCATGAGCACGATACTGACGCAGAAACACTCTTCGTCCTGAGACAGAATGCACGGCATAGGTGATGCATCATTTATTAGTCGTGAAGAACTGCGTCCAATCTGCTTGTAACGAC
Source organism: Pseudomonadota bacterium (assembly GCA_027485695.1). Classification (GTDB taxonomy): domain Bacteria; phylum Bdellovibrionota; class UBA1018; order UBA1018; family UBA1018; genus JAIXQO01. The sequence goes on along the minus strand of JAIXQO010000001.1, from coordinate 670,437 downwards.
TCACAATGAAGTCATTCTTCCCCTTGCGAACCGTTCTTAGTAACGGTTAACGTTTTTATACCAACCACCATTTATTGGAGATGAAATGAAAAAATCAGTCACGATCCTTTTGTCATTTGTCCTCTTGAGTTCCGTTTCCGCGAACGAACCGTCTGCGGATGCAAAGAAGATCGAAATGATGAAAGCGTGGCAGGACGCATCGACCCCCGGAAAAGAACATGAGATTCTCAAAAGCCTGGCCGGCAAATGGAAAGTCACGAGCAAATCCTGGGAAACCGACGGTTCCAAACCCGAAGAAACCACCGGTACATCGACCTTCAAATCTATTTTGGGTGGTCGCTACGTTCAGCAAGACTTCACGGGGAAAATGGGCGGCATGAAGTACGAAGGTACCGGCATGATGGGTTACAACAAAGTCACCAAGAAATTTGAGTCTTCCTGGCAAGATTCCATGTCCACGGCAATGATGAAATTCGAAGGCTCCTTTGACCCCGCCACTAAGATGATCTCGGAGTCTGGCGAATTCGATTGCCCCGTTCGCAAAGGGCCGCAGAAGATGCGTTCCGAGTTCAAGATCGTCGATAAAAATCATCTTCTGTTCACTCTGTATATGCCCGACATGATTAGCGGCAAAGAATACAAGTCGATGGAACAAAACTATCAGCGGATCAAATAAAACCAAATCACCTCGTGGTAACAAGCCTCTCGACTACATCGAGAGGCTCGTTACTCGTGAGAGGGAGGAATCACCTATGAAAATGCGGTACCTGGGCAATTCTGGAATTCCTATCGCACCCATCGCATTTGGCGGAAACGTTTTTGGATGGACGATCGATCAGAAACGCTCGTTTGAATTACTCGATGCCTTCGTCGATCGTGGTTTCAATTTAATCGATACGGCAAATATGTATTCTGCTTGGGTGCCTGGTCATTCCGGTGGGGAATCCGAGACCATCATCGGCGCATGGCTTGAGCGGAGCAAAAAACGAGATCAAGTCGTGCTCGCGACCAAAGTCGGCCACCTCATGGGCGATGGGTCGCGAGGACTTAAAAAAGCTTACATCCTGAAAAGCATAGACGAGTCGCTTAAACGCCTAAGGACTGACGTCATTGATCTTTATCAATCACACAAAGACGATTTCGAGACTCCGATAGAAGAGACCCTAGAAGCGTATGACACCCTCATTCGCCAAGGAAAAATTCGAGCCATCGGAGCGTCTAATTTTTCTGCGGAACGACTAAAACAATCGCTCGAGGCTTCTCGATCGAATCAATGGCCTACTTACGTTTCGCTTCAGCCGGAATACAATCTATTTTCTCGCTCCGGTTTTGAATCGGAGCTTGAAACGATCTGCACTCATGAAAACATCGGTGTCATCAGTTTCTATGCGCTCGCACGCGGGTTCCTCAGCGGCAAATACCGAAGCAAGACGGATCATTCCAAAAGTGTACGCGGCAGTGATATCATAGAAAAATATCTGAACGATCGGGGGTTTCGTATCTTGGCAGCGCTGGACCAGGTGGCCCACGAGCATCAGACGGTACCGGCCGTTATTGCACTTGCGTGGTTACTCCAGAAACCCGCGGTCACCGCCCCCATCGTAAGCGCAACGAACCTTGCCCAGTTCTCAGAAATCGCAACTGCAGTCGATATTCAGCTCTCCACACCACAAGTATCACTGCTTGAAAACGCCAGCGCCTATTAGACGTTTCTAACAAACTTGAATACTCTATCAGTATGAGAACTCATCTTATTTTCAGCATTTTTCTCCCACTACTGATCTGTTTCGGTGGGTGGTCTTGCGATAAAACCGCCAAATCCAAGAGGCAAGTCATGAACGTTTCTGAGATCGAACCAAAAGTAAAACTGCTCTTCCAAGACCAATGGAAAATCCTCGAACCTCATCTCAATTCAAAATCTGCCGGCCCTGGAAAAACTTGGGATTTTTCTACCACGCCACCTTTTCCAAAAACCTGGCCAGCAAAGGAAAACGGATACATCTACTACGCTTACCTATCGCGACCGGGATTCGCTCAGGGCATTTCCGACGGACAGCTGATCGGAAAGATTTGGGGATCGGTCTCGGTCACCCCAAAAAATGGCTCCAACGAACTCCTATTTTCTCCATTCCCAGGCGACGCCATTCGATACGAAATTCAAGGTGTGAGACCACTGACTGCCCAAGAATCCGTTTCACTTGAAATCGATCCTTTAAGTGCACTTCAAGCCTCCGATCAAACGATGCTGAAACACTACTACTGTACTTGGGTCAGTCTTAACGGCGTGATTTTCAGCTCGATTTCTGCGAAACATAGCGATTTCTTCAGCTTCCTGAACTGCACCAAGGGAGAGGAATAACCGAAATGAATGCTACGCCATTTTTTTGGATTGATGCATTCACATCAATACCGATGAGCGGTAATCCCTGCGCCGTTTTTCACGTGATGGAAAACTGGGTTCATTGGCAAGATGCTGATTATCTTCGTATGGCCAAGGAAATGGGTCTCTCTGAAACGGCATTTGTTCGCCAAGCGACCGGGCCCGAAACACGTGACTTTGATTTCGAAGCTCGCTACTTCACTCCCGAAGGCGAAATTCCTCTCGCCGGCCATCCGACGCTTGCCACTGTTCGTTCATTGATGGATTCAAGGCATATTCCACCGGAGCAGTCGCTGATTCGTCTTAAACTCCCGGCCGGGATCGTTCGAGTTGAAATTCATCCGGATCCCGTGCACGGCCAAGTTTTCACGATGGAACAAAAGAAACCTGAGTTCTTCCAGACTGTAAATGTCGATGATGTCGCGCGCACATTCGGGCTCGATCGCTCAGACTTCAAGACGGATCATCCTCCACAGATTGTCAGCACTGGAACTCGCTCGCTACAAATTCTTGTTCATTCGCTCGATTCTCTTCGCAAGATACGCGTCAGCAGCGAACGGTACCTGGAGTTGAGAGATCGGGAGAAATTTTTTAGCGCACATCTGTTTACCACCACGGGAGCAACGGTACGCGGTCAAACGTTCGCGAGGCATCCCGGTTCGACCCCAGATATCATAGAAGATCCATTCACCGGCTCATCGACAGGTGGTATGGCCGCATATCTTTGGAAGCGAGGATTGATCTCAACTCCCCATTTCGTAGCTGAGCAAGGACACTGGCTCGGTCGGCCCGGGGAGGCCACGGTAGAGGTCATCGGTCCGCGCGACGATATTCAAACCGTTCGCGTCGGAGGACCTGCCGTGACGCTCATTCGCGGAGAGTACCAAAAGCACTGAACCGTCATTCTTGCGGAGCAGCTTTAAAGTTCGATCGTTCGAACAGAGTCAACTGACACAGGCGTTTGATCGCTCCAATCAGAGCGTTGAAGTGGTTTGAGGCCATGTGCGGAGCGTGCCTCATCACACCGAGGATTTCTTTTTCCGTTCTCAAAAGACGCCGCAAATGCTCGACAGGGTGTGGGGCGGTTGGAATAGATGGAGCAGCCGACTTTCTCGCCGATTCGACCTTCCAGCGCAACGCAACGACGGTGGTGCTTGCCGCTGGTTCCCTTCATCGCGCGAAGGAGCGGGCTTTTCTCGTCGAAATGCGAGCGAGGAACCGGATGATCCGAATCTTGGGGCTCGCCTTCGCGCCAGTAGAATTCGACCCGATAAATCGCGCAACAGGCGCCACACTGAACACAGGGATGAACGAACGGAGACTGGGATAAACCCATCGTGCCTCAATCGGGGACTTCATGTCCCCGGATCTCTTCAAATCATTGTGATCGAGGTTTCGTTTTTTAGTCAATAGTGCCCATTGAGCGTTAGCCTCGATTTTAGCGGGCGCAGACACACAAAAGTCCACATTCGGGAGCGCCGGACCCTGTGTGGGGATTTTACGGCTCAAACGTCGCGTCATTCAGTGGTATAGTCCCGCCATGTTCCTCCGGCGAACCCATGACCGAAAAACCTTGGCCGTAGAAGCAATCACGCTTCTCGTGATTCTCTTCGCTGTTTGGCTCCCGTTTAGTTGGACTAGCTTGCTACTCATTCCCATCCTGGGGAGCCTCAGCTTCATTTGCTGCATCATCAACCACAACAATAAGCACAATCCGATTTTAAAAAATCGGACCCTCAATCAACTCAACGACTGTCTTGTCAGTATCTGCATTGGATCACCAGCGACCCGACTCCATTTGGTGCACCAGTATAACCACCACGCGCATTTCCGAGACGATCGGGACTGGTCCCGCTATTCACTAGCTGGCGACACACGTGGACTCACACGAATTTTGAAATATCTCGCCCTCGCAACCCGAGAGATCGTCGCCCATCGAGACACACTTGTCTTCCCAAGCCGATTCAAACGCGAACTCGCCTATCAAAGAGTTACATTGGCGCTGTTTGTGATGATTGCCGCGCTCATCAATTGGAAATCGCTGTTTCTCGTAGTCGGCACATCTTGGATCATCGGACTTTACAGTGTGCTCACCGCGAACTTCGTCAATCACGACGGATGTGAATTGAAGGATGAGTGGAAACATTCTCGTAACTTTCTATCCGATCTGGAGAACTGGATTTTTTTCAACAACGGTTATCACGCTGCCCACCACCTGCGACCGGAAGCTCACTGGTCCGAACTAAAAGAAATCCACACAAAAAGCGTCGCTCCGCAGACCAATTCTTCGACCAATGAGGGGTCTTTTTTTCGATATCTTTTCTACAAGTACATTTTGAAACAAAAAACTTACTCGCTCTCGATGAATCTCCTGGAATCAAAAGAAGTCTAAACGTCTGCGCTAGGAATTCATTTCAAGGATCGCCCGCAAATGAGCGTGATCAATCGGCGCCGAAGTATGCTGATGAAACACCCGCCAGCCGTGCTCGCTTTGCTCCATAGCCAGCGTGATTCGATTGCAAAGGGACCGGAGTGAAACACCGGACGCATCCAGGGCCGTATACCGTACAAACGCTGTGAGTACTGCGCTCGAACCTCGCTCTTTGATCACGACTTCGGTGAAATCGCATTTCACCCGTTCGCTACCCAAGGACTGAAACCAATCCGTCACCATAGCTCGCCAGGCGCCGCTGCCTTCGATTTTCCAATCACCCCACATATCGAATGCGTGGATATTTTCGTCGTAGAGACGGAGGTGGGACTCCAGATCTTTGTCTAATACGGTTCGTTGGTAAGCCGCTGTAAAATCATGAGGAGAGGTCAACATAGGATGAGTGTACAATACGAATCCAATACCTCAAATATTCGCACCCCTAGTATTGAACGAGCGCTATACGGAATAACTCTCTGCTCATATACTCGGACTATGAGCCCAATTCTGATCTCGCCCGAAGAGCACGAGCCGCTAATCGATCTGGTATGGAATGAAAGTCGAGTGAGAGAATCGATCCAAGAAATCTGCACCGAAGCCGATCAGACCTATAATAGCGACCTCTTCTGGCCTGAGCATCCGGATGATGCCGACTGGACACCCCATGTGCCGATGACTTCGCTTTTCTGGGGTGCTGGAAGTACAGCTTGGACCTTACTGACACTTCGAGATGAGCAAGCGATTCAGCCCCTAAGAAATGACTATATTCTAGCGCTTCAGAAAATCTACGAATTCTACCTGAAGTCACCTGATTGGGATGTCATCACGCCAAGCTACTTATTCGGGGAGTCTGGACTACTCGCGGTACTCCATCGATTCGCCCCTTCGACTCAGTTAGCCAGCTTGATCTTTGAAAAATGCCAAGAAACGATCGTGAGACCTGAAAACGAGCTGATGTGGGCAGCTCCCGGTGCAATGATTGTTGCCCGATCTATGCTTGAAAGTACCCATGATCCACGGTGGAAACAGTTGCTGATCGATTCCAGCAATATCCTGATCTCGCGGTGGAAAAACCACCCCGAAATTGGCGTGAGGATTTGGACCCAAGACCTCTATGGCAAACAGAGCCACTATCTCGGCGCCGTTCATGGATTTGCAGGAAATGTATTCGGAATCCTCATCTCAAAGCCCTACATGCCTGAGAACCAACTGGAAATGGTGCTAAAAGATTCCGTCGAGACGCTCCTTCGCACCGCACTTCGATCGGATGGTTTGGTGAACTGGAAACCAGCGCTTGAATCAGATCCAGAAAACATTCTGGTCCAGTGGTGCCATGGCAGTCCGGGTATTGTTACCGCGCTTGGTGAGTTCCCGAAAAATCATTCCTCGGAGCTGGAGAACCTCCTGGTCGAAGCTGGCGAATTGATCTGGAGGGCGGGTCCTCTCAAAAAGCCCTTTGGGCTGTGTCACGGTACAGCTGGCAACGGGTACGCATTTCTGAAACTTTATCGCAGAACTGGAAATACTGTTTGGTTGGATCGAGCCAGGCGTTTTGCCATACACGCGCTTGATCAGTCGGACCATCAGAAAAAGAAAAATGGTAAGCGCCGATTCGGCCTGTTAACCGGAGACCTGGGGCTTGCTTACTATTTGTGGAGCTGCATAAAAGAGGACAATCGATTTCCGCTCATCGATTTTATTTGAGAGCGGAGTTCTATTCAGCCGTCGCCACGATATCGTTGAGCAGTTCTTTTGCGTATTCTCTGTCCCATTTCAGGGTGTCTTCGCGGGCGACCACGTCCACATGAACTAATGAGCCTTCTTTTTTCAGAGTCGTCGTGACTTCAAGATCGCCGGTCTTGCCTCTCAGAAACTGCTCATTTACGGTGGAACGTCGTTCGGTGATCTTAATGCCTTTAGCCGCATAGGTCGCTTCGGCCCGTTCACGAAGCCCAACAAGATCGCCTTTGAGATCCGCTTCAGCACCTCGGCCCGTATACGCGGCATAGCCACCCGCTCCGGCCGCGCCGGCTCCGAGCACAGCAGCTGCACAACCGAAAAGTTGCGTACTCACCCCTAAACTCAAGATCAAAATTCCATTCCTCATCCACTGACTCTGTGACGTTTGCATGATGCGTCTCCGATGGGAGTTCTTCATTCAGATTTTGTGCCGATTGAAATGCAATCGAAGTGAGGAGAAATGGAACGTCATTTTCGACCCGATTCTTGCAAATACAGATGGAATGATTCCACACACCCTGAGGAGACCCACTATGTTCAAAAGCATCTCTGTTACTGCTGTACTCGTCACGATGAGCCTAGCGCCTTCATACGCCAACGCCGCTTCACTCCAAGAACTCAATGCTCAATCAGGCACTTTTCAAGTTCCAGCACTCCCGTACGCCTTTAACGCCCTCGAACCCGAGATCGACGCCGAAACCATGAAACTTCATCATGATAAGCATCACAAAGCCTATGTGGACAAACTGAACGATGCACTCCCAGGCAATAAACAAGACCTGAGGACGATTCTTTCGCAGGTCTCTCGCCATCCTCCCGCCGTCCGCGACAATGCCGGAGGTCACTGGAACCATAGTTTCTTCTGGACGATTCTGACTCCAGATATCAAAAACCGGGTGGTCTCCGAGCGACTCAAGAAGGAAATCGGAAAAAAATTCGGATCGATGGAGAACTTGAAAAAGGAAATGATCACCAAAGGCACGAACCATTTTGCGTCCGGTTGGGTCTGGTTGATTCGTAACCCAAAAAAACAACTCGAAGTGGTTGCTACCGCAAACCAAGACAACCCACTCATGAATACGGTCAAAGAGCGCGGTATTCCGATCTTGGGCATCGACCTCTGGGAGCACGCCTATTATCTGAAGTACAAGAATGCGAGAGCAGAATACTTAGCGTCGGTTTGGAATATCGTCCATTGGTCACAAGTAGACGCTTACGACCAGGAAGCTACGAGAGAGCGCGCATCGAAATTAGCGGAGTAAATGATCTCCCCTCTATAGTCGACTGATCGGAGGGATCGTGAAACCGATCCCTTCTATTTTGAGCTAGGTCGCGATCCAAGCCACTGACAGAATCGAAGCAAGTAGCCGTCGGGATCCTGAACGAGAAACTCGATTTCTCCGTTTTCTTCATTTCCAGTCTTGCGCCATACTTCGTTCGGCTCACGGAAAAGAGAAATTTTCTCTGCTTGCAGGTTCGCAAGCATTTCGTGAATTGACTCGACTTCGATCTGAAAATTTACGCCACGACCAAAGGGGGGCTTAAGCTCTCCCGTCGCCCAGTGACCATTCACTTGTTCGAGCATGAGCTGAGCTCCGTTGATCGATAAGAACGCGAATTGATCCTCCGGACGATCATATTCGAGTTTGAACCCTAGAACTCGAATGTAAAAATCGAGGCTTTTTTGCAGATCAGTGACTGAGAGTTCGGGTAGGAGTTTATTGAATTCCATCATTCGTTTGTTATAGCCGTCTTTTCGAAGTTGCCACGATAGGATCAAACTCAAGGTAACATTCCAAATACACCTTCTGCAACCTGCGCATCCTCCCGGCGGGGGTGGCTGGACGATAGGGCGCTCGTCTGTTTCAACAAATCAGCATCCAACTCCACGAAAAAACAAATACTCTAGGTCAACAGTGCAGACTCTACTTTGTCAGCATTTTCATGCACGCCTTAGTGATACTTATATTCTAACGATATATAAACACTTGGTGACCTATCATGAAAGCATTCGTATTTTTCGTCCTCGCACTCGCCTCCAGTAGTTCACACGCGTACTCGAACACGTATAAATATCAATGTTCTTGCATCAACACCCGTTGGGAGAACTGCGGGTACTTTCTTACGATCAAAGATTTACAACTCGACGTAGAAATGGGCACTTCCTGGACCGGAAGCGCGAAAAATACGGTCAATCTGTTCCGAAGCACTTTCACGGGCAACTTCCTAGACAAATACCCAAATGATGACAAATCGAGACCCGGACGTCCTATTACTTTTTTCTATGGAAGTTATGGAGAACAGTTCAGCGAAAAAAAGGACGATCCGATCAGTAAATACGATTTTGTTTTGATGCGAAGTGACCAGGAGTTCGACTTGGTACTATCGACTTCTCTCCTGAACGGAAAATCGTCGGGCTATGTCCACTACTATGGATCAGACGGCCCATACTCAGCACGTATCCGCGTATTTTATCTCTACTGTCGAAATATTCATTCAAGTTTTGAATTCTAAGAGAAGAGCCCGTTTAGTATGAGACAGCCTCGGTGTGCATGCTGGGCGCACAACGCGAGCGTAGCAAATGCGAAGCATTTGAAACGACATGCGCGAGAAAACTCAGAAAACTAGCACAAGGGAGCGCAAGCGCGGCAAAACGATCCGGTGGATCGTTTTGAAGTGATGCGGCGTCTGAGACTTTTTCCTACGAGCGAATGCGAGTTGGAAAAACGTCGGAAGACATTCAAGACCTTGTTGTCCGCCGTTAAATGAAAAAAGGACCGGTCTAAAAGACCGATCCTTTTTTCGTTTCATGGTGGGCGCACAAGGGATTGAACCTTGGACCTTGGCCGTGTAAAGACCCTGCTCTACCACTGAGCTATGCGCCCGAAAGACTGAGGTCGGAAGCAGAGGAATCCCCTACTTCCGCCAAAACTTAACTACAGGGAAGCACTGACTTCTTCAGAAGGGGCTGGTTTTTCAACCACACCGCGCTCTTCGGAAGCATCCACGTTCGCGTACAGGGTCTTGTATTTCAAGAGACCAGTACCGGCCGGGATGAGACGTCCCATGATGACGTTCTCTTTGAGACCGCGGAGATAATCCACGCGACCGCCGATTGCAGCTTCGGTGAGCACCTTCGTCGTTTCCTGGAAGGATGCAGCCGAGATAAAGCTTTCGGTCGTCAGAGACGCCTTGGTGATACCGAGGAGGAGCGGCTCGAAAGTCGCTGGCGCTCCGCCGGTGCCAATCACTCGTGCGTTTTCAGCCTCGAGGTGAGCTCGTTCCGTTTGCTCGCCGGAGAGGAAGGACGTGTCGCCCACGTCTTTCACTTTCACTTTGCGGAGCATCTGCCGCGAGATGACTTCGATGTGCTTGTCGTTAATCTTAACACCTTGGAGACGATAGACTTCTTGGATCTCGTCAATGAGGTATTTCGAAAGTGCGGCTTCACCTAGAACTCGAAGGATGTCATGCGGATTGATCGGTCCGTCCATGAGCGGTTCGCCTGCGCGGACATAGTCACCTTCATTGACAGCCAAGTGGCGGCCTTTGCCGATGAGATATTCGCGTGGTTCGCCGTTCTCTGGAGTCACCAGGACCTTACGCTTGCCCTTGGTGTCCTTACCGAAAGAGACGATACCGTCGATTTCGGAAATGACTGCGGAATCCTTCGGTTTACGAGCTTCGAAAAGCTCTGCGACGCGAGGGAGACCACCTGTGATGTCCTTGGTTTTCGAGGACTCACGCTGGATCTTAGCGAGGTTATCACCAGCATTGACCTGGTCGCCGTCCTGCACGTTGATGACTGCGCCGACTGGGAGCATGTAACGTGCGATACGGTTAGAGGAACCTTCGATCTTAAGCGTATTACCTTTGCCGTCAGTGATGAGGATCTTCGGACGTTTGTCGCTCTTAGATTCGACGACGACTTTGTGCGAAAGACCCGTGACACTGTCGAACTGCTCCTGGATGGTGACACCTTCTTCGACTTCTTCGAAGGTCACAACACCGCTCACTTCAGTGATGATCGGAGTTGAGTATGGGTCCCATTCAGCGATGAGTTTGCCTTTTTCAACTGTGTCGCCTTCTTTGAGAAGGAGCTTAGCACCGTAAACGATCGAGTAGCGCTCGCGCTCACGTCCGTTCGTATCAATGATGATGACTTCACCGTTTCGGTTCATGACCGTCATGTTGCCTTCGCGGTTGCGAACGGTAACGACGTTCAAGAACTTGAGCGTACCTTTGGTCTTAGCTTCGACCGTCGACTGTTCAGCGCGACGAGAAGCGGCACCACCGATGTGGAAAGTACGCATCGTGAGCTGCGTTCCTGGTTCACCGATCGATTGAGCGGCAATGACGCCAACTGCTTCGCCGATGTTCACCATACGGCCACGAGCCAAGTCGCGTCCGTAGCAGAGTCCGCAGATACCACGTTTCGAGATACAGCTGAGAACCGAGCGAATTTTTACGCGGTCAACGCCAGCTTCTTCAAACTGTTTCACGATCGTTTCGGTAATCTCGATGCCGTTCCCGAGGAGAACCTCACCCGAAATCGGGTCGAGAACTTCTTCAGCAGTCACGCGGCCGAGAATACGGTCGCCGAGTTTTTCGATCACTTCACCAGCTTCGATGAGCGCCGTTGCGTATTGGCCGTCTGGCGTTCCGCAATCAACTTCGGTCACAATCATGTCCTGGGACACGTCCACGAGACGACGAGTGAGGTAACCGGAGTTCGCCGTTTTAAGAGCGGTATCCGCGAGACCCTTACGTGCACCGTGGGTGGAAACGAAGTACTGGAGAACCGAGAGACCTTCGCGGAAGTTCGAAACGATCGGAGTTTCGATGATCTCACCGGATGGCTTGGCCATAAGACCACGCATACCTGCGAGCTGACGAATCTGAGCGTTAGAACCCCGGGCTCCGGAGTCGGCCATCATGAAGATGGAATTGAAAGAAGGAGCAATGACGTCCTTGGTGTCACCTTTCCAGCCAACTGGGGCCTTGAAGGTTTCGACCGAGAGGTTTTTCATCATCGCCGAGGCGATTTGTTCCGAAGTTTGCGCCCAAATGTCGATGACTTTGTTGTAGCGCTCACCGTCGGTGATGAGACCTTCGACGTACTGGTTCTCGATTTCTTGGACTTGCTTGTAAGCTTGATCCAAGAGCGATTTCTTCTCATTCGGCATGAGCATGTCAGCGACGGAGATCGAGATACCGGCTTTCATCGCGTTTTTGAATCCGGTCTGCATCAGATGGTCAGCAAGAAGAACAGTCTTCTTGTTGCCCGTGAGGCGGAAACAAACGTCGATGAGTTCGGCCAAGTCTTTTTTGCCGAGGATCTTGTTATACACGCGGAACGGAATCTCTTCTGGAACGATTTCCGAGAGGAGCGCACGACCGACGGTCGTTTCCTGAAGTTTTCCGTGGATACGACACTTGATGCGGGCTTGGAGGTGAACTGCGCCAGCATCGAGAGCCATTTGAACTTCGGCTGGAGAAGCAAATGACTTACCCTCGCCCTTCACGAATGGACGCTCACGGCTCATGTAGTAGAGACCGAGAACGATATCCTGAGAAGGAACGATGATCGGTTTACCGTTCGCAGGAGACAGAATGTTATTCGTGGACATCATGAGCACGCGGGCTTCGATCTGAGCTTCGATCGAGAGCGGAACGTGCACGGCCATCTGGTCACCGTCGAAGTCAGCGTTGAACGCCGAGCAAACGAGCGGGTGGAGCTGGATAGCTTTACCTTCGATCAGGATCGGCTCGAAAGCTTGGATCCCGAGACGGTGAAGGGTCGGAGCGCGGTTCAGGAGCACTGGGTGTTCCTTGACCACTTCTTCGAGGATGTCCCAAACTTCTTGGCGCTGCTTCTCGACCATTTTCTTTGCAGATTTGATGGTCGTAACGAAGCCGTACTCAGAGAGTTTGTTGTAAATGAAAGGCTTGAAGAGCTCGAGAGCCATGACCTTCGGGAGACCGCACTGGTGCAGACGAAGTTCCGGACCGACGACGATAACGGAACGACCCGAGTAGTCGACACGTTTACCGAGCAAGTTTTGGCGGAAACGGCCTTGCTTACCTTTGAGCATGTCAGAAAGTGAGCGTAGAGGGCGTTTGTTAGGACCCGTAAAGGTCTTGCCACGACGGCCGTTATCGAAGAGCGCATCGACCGCTTCTTGAAGCATGCGCTTCTCGTTGCGAACGATGATTTCTGGAGCGTTCAGCTCCACCAGGCGTTTCAAACGGTTATTCCGGTTGATCACGCGACGATAGAGGTCGTTGAGATCGGATGTAGCGAAACGGCCGCCATCGAGAGGAACGAGTGGGCGAAGTTCTGGTGGAATCACCGGAATCACTTCGAGCATCATCCATTCAGGACGGTTCGTTTGAGAAGCTTTGAGTGCCTCAACGACTTTCAGACGCTTTGAAATTTTCGTACGTTGAGCTTCGGAGGTCGTTTGCTTCATTTCCCGACGGAGCTGACGTGAGAGAACTTCGACGTCTACCTTGCGGAGAGCATCGCGGATCGCGTCGCCACCCATAGCACCTTTGAACGCCATGCCGTCTTTGATGAGCTGGGTGTACTTGTCTTCTGTGAGAACTGTATTCTCTTCGAGACCCGTCGTACCTGCGTCCATCAAGAGATAGGCTTCACAATAAAGCACCTTCTCCAGATCCTTGAGGCTAACATCGAGGAGTGCGCCGATACGCGAAGGTAGCGAGCGCAAAAACCAGATGTGAGCGACCGGGGTCGCGAGTTCAATGTGGCCCAGGCGTTCACGGCGAACTTTGGACTGGATGACTTCGACGCCGCACTTTTCGCAAACGACGCCACGGTGTTTCATGCGTTTGTACTTACCGCAGTTACACTCGTAGTCTTTCACTGGTCCGAAAATCTTCGCGCAGAAGAGACCATCGCGTTCTGGTTTGAACGTACGATAGTTGATGGTCTCAGGCTTCTTGACCTCACCGTAAGACCATTCTCTGATCTTTTCCGGCGACGCGAGAGAAATGCGAATTCCCGTAAAGCTCAGCGGATCTTTTGGCTTATCAAAAAAATTGAGCAAGTCTTTCATGAGTATCCTCTGGTGTTCTTCTAAAAATTAGAGGGTCGCCTGCGGAGCTGCAGTATCGCCACCTTCGATCAATTCAACATCGAGAGCGAGCGATTGAAGCTCTTTCACGAGAACGTTGAACGATTCTGGCAGGCCTGGCTCAAGCAGGTGCTCACCCTTGACGATTGCTTCGTACATCCGGTTACGTCCCGTCACGTCATCAGACTTAACGGTTAGGAATTCCTGGAGACCATAGGCTGCGCCGTAAGCCTCAAGCGCCCAGACCTCCATCTCCCCGAGACGCTGACCACCGAACTGAGCTTTACCACCCAGCGGCTGCTGAGTAACCAGGCTGTAAGGTCCGATGCTTCGAGCGTGGATCTTCTCTTCGACCAGATGGTGAAGTTTCAGGATGTACATGATGCCGACTGTGACATCTTCAGCGAATGGCTCTCCCGAGACGCCGTCGAACAGCGTCGTCTGGCCGCGGGACGAAAGACCCGCGGTTTCGAGCATTTTCTGAATATCTGTCTCGCGAGCGCCATCGAAAACTGGCGTAGCGGCATGGACACCTTTACGGAGGTGCCACATCATTTTCTTGAGTTCATCGTCAGAGCAAGTCTCGAGGTATTTCTCGACTTCTGGCGTGCCATAAACTTCTTTGAAGAGTTTACGTGCTCCCGAAGAATCGAACTGATCGAGATAAGCCTGAACCTTCTCGCCGATACCGTATGCAGCCCAGCCGAGCATGACCTCGAGGAGCTGACCGATGTTCATACGAGAAGGAACGCCGAGAGGATTCAAAACCATGTCGACTGGAAGACCGTTTGCCATGAACGGCATGTCTTCAGCAGGAACGATACGGGAAATCACACCTTTGTTACCGTGGCGTCCGGCCATCTTGTCACCGACTTGGAGGCGGCGCTTGATAGCGATCTGGATTTTCACCATTTTGATCACGCCAGGTGCGAGTTCGTCGCCCTTCTTGAGCTTCTCGATTTTCTCTTTGAAGACAAAACGAGCGGCTTCGATCTTCTCTTTTGCCGATTTCATCACTTGCGTGACTTCTTGCTCGAGGTCTTCTTTGACTGGGATGAAACCGAGGAGATCAAATGCAACCGTCTGGAGAAGTTCGTAAGTGAGTTTATCGCCCTTCTTGAGAAGCTCAACCGAGCCATCTTCAGAAAGGAGTTTACCCGTCGTTACCGAACCTTCGAGGGTGCGAGCGATTTTCTCGAATGCGGACTGACGAACAGCATCGACTTCGATTTTTTCGTCGCGGCGGATACGAGCCACAGCCTCTTCAAGGATCGCTTTGGATCGCTCATCTGCTTCAGTGCCTTCGCGAGCGAAAACTTGAGCATTGATGACCGTACCGTAGACGCCCGATGGGACGCGGAGGGAGGTATCGCGAACGTCTCCGGCTTTTTCGCCGAAGATCGCGCGGAGAAGTTTCTCTTCTGGGGAGAGTTGGGTCTCACCTTTTGGAGTCACTTTACCGACGAGGATATCGCCTGGTTTCACTTCTGCGCCGATGCGGATGATACCGCTCTCATCGAGGTCCTTGAGGGCCTCTTCGCCGACGTTCGGAATATCGCGGGTGACGTCTTCTTTGCCGAGTTTAGTATCGCGAGCGATACACTCGAACTCTTCGATGTGAATCGAAGTGAAGGTGTCTTCCTTAATCAAACGTTCGGAGATCAGGATCGAGTCTTCGAAGTTATAACCGTTCCAAGGCATGAACGCGATGAGTACGTTTTGGCCAAGGGCCAATTCGCCAGCATCCGTTGCAGGACCGTCCGCGAGGACGTCGCCTTTTTTAACTTTGTCGCCGACCTTGACCACTGGGTGTTGATTCACACAGGTGTTTTGGTTCGACCGTTGATACTTGGTGAGGTTGTAGATTTCGACGTCCGAAGCCACATCTTCCGACTTAGAAGTAGAAGAGCGACGAACCACGATTTTAGTGCCGTCGACCATGATCACTTCGCCATCTGATTTAGAGATGACGATTTGACCGGAGTCGCGAGCGACCACTTTTTCGATACCCGTTCCAACAAGCGGCGCGGATGTACGAAGCAGAGGCACAGCCTGACGTTGCATGTTCGAACCCATGAGGGCGCGGTTAGCATCGTCATGCTCAAGGAAAGGAATCAGCGAAGCAGCGATCGAAACGAGCTGGTTCGGGCTCACGTCCATGAGTTCGATCTCATCTGGATTGACGAGAGCGTAGTCACCTTTGCGGCGCGCCGGCACGAGTTCGCCAGAAATCTTCTTGGTCGAAATTGCGTCTGCAGAAACCTGAGCAATGACCTTGTTCTCTTCCTCAGTGGCCGTGAAGTAACGAATACTATTCGTCAGCTCGCGGTTTTCGATCGTGCGGTAAGGAGTTTCAATGAAACCGTACTCGTTCACGCGTGCAAAGGTCGAAAGGGACGCGATCAGACCGATGTTTGGCCCTTCGGGCGTCTCAATCGGGCAGATACGACCGTAGTGAGTGTTGTGAACGTCGCGGACTTCGAAGCCTGCGCGCTCTCGAGTCAAACCACCTGGTCCAAGTGCCGAAAGACGACGTTTGTGCGTCACTTCGGAAAGTGGGTTAGTTTGGTCCATAAACTGAGAGAGCTGGCTGGAGCCGAAGAACTCTTTCACCACAGCCGACACAGGCTTCTGGTTGATCAAGTCGTGAGGCATGAGCGTCTCAATTTCTTGAATGCTCATACGCTCTTTGATTGCGCGCTCCATGCGAACGAGACCGATGCGGTACTGGTTCTCAATCAACTCACCCACCGGACGAACACGGCGGTTACCGAGGTGATCGATATCGTCAATCGTACCGCGACCGTTGTTTAATTCGCAGAGGTAGTAAAGCGTCGAAAGGATGTCCTCTTTCGTGAGGATAGTCGTCTCGACTGGAATCTTGTTCACTGGGAACTTGTAGTTCAATTTCAAACGACCGACGTTCGAAAGGTCGTAACGATCGGCATTGAAGAACATGTTCTCGAAAAGTGCCTTAGACGCTTCTACGGTCGGAGGATCACCCGGACGCATGCGCTTATAGATCTCAATGAGCGCCTCTTCTGGCGTGGAGACTTTATCAAGCACGAGAGTATCGCGCACGAACGAGCCATGGGTCAGATTGTCCGTGAAAATCACACGAACTTCTTTGACGCCTTTTTGCTTGAGGTCCTTGATTTTAGCTTCGCTCAGCTCTTGGTTACACTCGAGAATGACTTCGCCAGTTTTATCATCGACGAGGTCTTCACAGGCTACTCGACCCACGACCATCTCAGCTGGAATTTCGAGACGCTTAATACCAGCGTCTGCAATCTCCTTGATAACAGCCTTGGTGAACTTACGGTTCTTTTTGACGATCGTCTTGCCGGTCTTTGGATCGACGATGTCGTCTTCAGCGCGTTGCCCCGAGAGGATGTCGAGGTCGACGGCTTTGAAGTACTTGTCTTTTTCGAAAGTGATCGTCTCAATACGATAGAAGTGCTTGAGAATCTCTTCCATGCTCATTCCGAGAGCACGGAGAATGATCGTCGCCGGAAGCTTACGCTTGCGATCGATACGAGCATAAACGTGATCTTTGTGGTCGAATTCGAAATCGAGCCAGGATCCGCGGTGCGGAATGATACGCGCGGAGTACAAAATCTTGCCAGATGAGTGGCTCTTGCCTTGATCGTGATCGAAAATCACGCCTGGGGAACGGTGAAGCTGAGACACAATAACGCGCTCAGTGCCGTTGATAATGAAAGAACCAGCCTCGGTCATGAGCGGAATTTCACCCATGTAGACTTCTTGTTCTTTGATGTCGCGAATATTGCGAGTGCCCGCTTCTTCGTCGATATCATAAACAACGAGGCGGACAGTAATCTTGAGAGGGGCAGCAAAAGTCATCCCACGCTGACGGCACTCACCGACATCGTACTTAGGACGCTCAAGCGTATAAGATTCGAATTCAAGAGACGCGGTCTTATTGAAATCGTCGATCGGAAATACTGATTTGAAAACTGCCTGGAGACCAGTAGTAGTCCGCTTCGCAGCTGGAACGTCCGCTTGGAGAAACTTATCGTAAGACTTTCGCTGGAGTTCGATCAGATTTGGGATTTCGACCGGGGTTGCAATTCGAGAGAATTCTTTACGAATTCGGCGGTTCTCCGAGAAGAGAGAGGCCATGAACACTCCTTAGGAAGAGACTTTAAAAATGTAGTTAACCCCAAAATAATGCAGGGACGGACGCAACAAACGCGAATGAACCGAGAACCCCACTAGGACCCTCAGACATTAAAAGCATATATAAAACTATCCCTTAACCGCGACATACTATCCCTTACCCTTGAAAACACAAGAGTAAAAGATAGCAGTCGCGGTAAGGAATGTAGAACCAGAAGAACTACAGAAGGTCGGAAGACGAGATTACTTGATCTCGACTTTAGCGCCGACTGCTTCGAGTTTCTTCTTCATTTCTTCAGCGTCTGCTTTAGCAACGCCTTCTTTAACGACTTTTGGAGCGCCTTCGACGAGGTCTTTAGCTTCTTTCAAGCCGAGACCCGTGATCGCGCGAACTTCTTTAATGACTTCAATTTTCTTGTCGCCAGAAGCAGCAAGAACGACGTTGAATTCGGTTTTAGCTTCAGCAGCTGGGCCTGCGGCCGCGCCACCAGCAACCACTGCAACCGGAGCTGCAGCAGAAACGCCGAATTTTTCTTCGAGTTCTTTCACGAGCTGGGAAAGCTCAAGGACGCTCATGGATTCGATAAACGAAACGACTTGTTCTTTAGTTACTGCGGACATGGTTATTACCTCTTTTGTTACTGTAATGATCCTAAAGTCCTCTTGACTAAAGAATCAGGTCCTTCTGGTTTTAATTCGGGACCTTGTTGACCTTCGCCTTCCATGGGTCCGATTTGGTTTTTAGTGAGCACTTGAGCGGCGTTCTTTGATTCATCCGGCCAGACTCCGTCAAATCAGGAGCCACTCAACACTAAAAACCCCTAAAATTAAGCTTGTTTCTTATCTGCAACCGCTTGAAGCACCGTTACGAAGCTTCTTGGCACTGCTGCAAGCACACCAACAAAGTTCGAAACCGGAGCGTTCATGCTGCCGAGCATTTTCGCCAAGAGCACTTCGCGAGAAGGCAAGGAGGCGAGAGCTTCGATGTCACTTGGCGAAATCGCTTTGTCGCCCATTAAGCTCGATTTCAACTTCAGTGCTTCGTTATCCTGGGAGAACTTATGGAAGATCTTCGCTGCGGAAGCGATATCTTTGTATGCAAAGGCAACGAGTGTTGGTCCGACAACGCCGTCCATCAGGTTCTTTGCATCGGTTCCAAACTTGCCGTCTTTGGTGATCAGACGAGCAATGTTGTTCTTCAGAACTTTTACTTCAGCATCAGCAGTACGAAGCTTGCGACGAAGGTCGTCCGCTTGCGAGGCCGAAAGACCTTTGTAGTCAGCAAAAAGTGCGACTTTTGCTTTCGAAAACTTGTCCGAGAGGGACGTTGCGAGTTCGGTTTTGTTCGACTTATTCATGAACTTTCTCCAAAAATTACTGGTTTATCCAAGCTCTGAATTAGCCGGAGATACCTTGCGTTTCCAGCGGATCAAGCGAGATGCCTGGGCTCATGGTCGTCGAGAGCGTAACGCCTTTGACGTAAGTGCCTTTGCTGGTCGGTGGTTTAGCTTTCATGATCGCGGCTGCAAGAACCGTGAAGTTCTCTTTCAGCTTTTGTGGGCCGAAGGACTTCTTGCCAATCATCGCGTGAATGATACCGGTTTTTTCAGTACGGTATTCTACTTTACCCATTTTTTGTTCTTTGATCGCTTGAGTCACGTTCACGGTAACGGTGCCGAGTTTTGGGTTCGGCATCAATCCGCGTGGTCCAAGGACCTTCGCAACTTTAGAGAGGGCGACCATCATGTCCGGGGTTGCGATCATCTTGTCGAATTCAAGCCAGCCGCCGTTGATCTTTTCGATGAGGTCTTCTGCACCGACAAGGTCGGCGCCTGCAGCTTCGGCATCACGAGCTTTGTCGCCTTTTGCAAGGACGATCACGCGCGCCGTTTTACCGGTACCATGTGGGAGAACGAGAGCTCCGCGAACCATTTGGTCTGCATGTTTTGGGTCGACACCCAGACGGAAAGCCACGTCTACCGTCTCGTCAAATTTTGCGAATGAAACTTCAGGAAGAAGCTTGAATCCTTCTTCGATCGTGTAGGTCTTGCCCAATTGGATTTTTTCCAACGCTGCGACGTACTTCTTACCTTGATTGCCTTTAGCTTTACGCTTCGTATCTGCCATCGATCCTCCTGTGGTTCGAACGTAGGCTCAATGTCCTACTCCCACCGTTTTTTGAACTACTAAAAAATTAACCGTCGACAGTCAAACCGCAACTTTTTGCGGTGCCTTCGATACTTCTCACTGCGGACTCGACCGTAGCGGCGTTCAAGTCTGGCATTTTGAGTTTAGCGATGTCTTCGATTTGTTTGCGGGTCACTTTGCCAACTTTAGTTTTATTTGGCGTTCCGGAACCCTTCTCGATTTTTGCAGCTTTCAAGAGAAGAACTGCCGCAGGAGGGGTCTTCGTGATGAAAGTGAAAGAACGATCAGAATAAACGGTGATGATTACCGGAATGATCGTACCTTTTGAATCCTGAGTCTTAGCGTTGAACGCTTTGCAGAATTCCATGATGTTGACACCACGCTGACCGAGCGCTGGGCCTACCGGTGGAGCAGGGTTTGCCTGGCCGCCTGGGATCTGCAACTTAATCTGACCTGTAACTTTTTTAGCCATAAATCACCTAAATCCGAAAAACTACGAGACGCAGTTTTCTAAAAATTTTTTTTGAGTCGTGAAACCTAGCATAAGAAGCTAGATCTTTTCAACCTGAATAAAATCCAATTCCACAGGGGTCGAACGGCCGAAAATACTGACCAGAACCTTGACCTTGCCCTTGTCCGGATTAACACCCTCGATCACGCCGCTGAAATTAGCGAACGGACCTTCGATAACCCGTACGTTTTCGCCCTCTTGGAACGAAATACGAGGACGAGGCTTGGACTGACCCTCGGCAATTCGATTGGTCATTTTTTCGACTTCCGCGTCGGGCACTGGCACTGGCTTCAATCGATCGCCAACAAATCCGGTGATTTTCGGCGTCTCTTTAACAATGTGCCAAGTCTCATCATTGAGATGCATTTTCACCAGGATGTATCCTGGGAAAAAGCGGCGTTTCGTCGTGCGCTTCTGACCATTTTTCAGCTCAACGACGTTTTCTTCAGGAACGATAATCTCGCCGAAAAAAGGCTCTTTTCGGTTCGATTTGATGCGTTCTTCGAGAGAAAGTTTAGCTTTGTTTTCGTAGCCGGAATACGTGTGAATCACGTACCAAGCCATTTCTGGAGCGTTCATTTCTGTCACAGCCCCCTCCTATCCCAAAACCCAATGAATGAATGAAGTCCAAACCCAATCGATCATAGCGATTAGGGCGCTTGCAATCACAACGAAAACCAGAACAACCCAAGTGGAGTTCCACGTATCCTTGGAGAGCGGCCAGGTCACTTTGGACAATTCGTCCACGACTTCGCTCATAAACTGATGAGCAGTTCCCCACTTGTAGAGACCTAAGAAAGTGAGAGCACCTACACCGATCGCTAGCAAGCGAATGGTGAGTTCAAAATTTTTGATCTTAGCTTCGAGGTCGAAAAGACCGGACACCTGAAACGCTGCCGCGAACAGGAGGTAGCCGACCAAGATGGAAACGGCGAGGAAACTACTTGTGACCCACTTCTGATTTTGAGTCTCCATGATCCTTTTTACCCTCGGTAACAATTTTGGCAGGCCAGGAGGGATTCGAACCCACAACCTACGGATTTGGAATCCGCCGCTCTACCATTAGAGCTACTGGCCTACTGAAAAACTGGTTTGAACGTTTTTTATTCCCTGAAAATCCAAAAGGGGTGGAGAGAATTTCTCCCCACCCTCTCGGAAGCTTTTAGCAAATAAGAGCGCGAGAGAACCGTTGATTACTCAACGATTTCAGCCACGACGCCTGCGCCGACCGTACGGCCACCTTCACGGATAGCGAAGCGCAGTTCTTTTTCCATTGCGACTGGAGTGATGAGCTCGACTTCAACTTGAACGTTGTCGCCAGGCATGACCATCTCGACGTTCGCAGGAAGAGTCACGACACCCGTGACGTCCGTCGTGCGGAAGTAGAACTGAGGACGATAGCCTTTGAAGAAAGGAGTGTGACGTCCGCCTTCTTCTTTCGTCAGGATGTACACGGAGCCTTTGAACTTCTTGTGAGGCTTAACCGATCCGACGTGAGCGAGAACTTGTCCGCGCTCGACTTCTTCTTTTTTCGTTCCGCGGAGAAGAGCGCCGATGTTGTCGCCTGCTTCACCTTGGTCCAGAAGTTTACGGAACATCTCGACGCCGGTAACAGTCGATTTCATCGTTGGCTTGAGGCCGATGATTTCGATTTCTTCGCCGACCTTGATCACACCGCGCTCGACGCGGCCGGTGACGACCGTTCCACGACCAGAGATCGAGAACACGTCTTCAACTGGCATGAGGAAAGGCTTATCTTTCTCACGAGCTGGTTGTGGGATGAATGTATCGACCGCTTCCATGAGCTTGAGGACCGATGGCTCGCCAATCGGAGATTGGTCGCCTTCGAGAGCCTTCACAGCGGATCCACGGATCATTGGGATCTTGTCGCCAGGGAATTGGTACAAGTTGAGGAGATCGCGAACTTCCATCTCAACGAGGTCGATGAGTTCAGCATCGTCGACCATGTCGCATTTATTCAAGAACACGACGATTGCAGGAACGCCGACCTGACGAGCGAGCAGGATGTGCTCACGCGTTTGAGGCATTGGTCCGTCAGCAGCAGAAACGACGAGGATCGCGCCGTCCATCTGAGCTGCGCCGGTGATCATGTTTTTAACATAGTCGGCGTGGCCAGGGCAGTCGACGTGAGCGTAGTGGCGGTTAGCCGTCTGATACTCAACGTGCGTGGTGTTGATGGTGATGCCGCGCTCTTTTTCTTCTGGAGCGTTGTCAATCTGATCGTACGCGCGAGCTTGGGCGAAACCCGATTTCGCGAGCACGTTCGTGATGGCTGCCGTCAGGGAGGTTTTCCCATGGTCGACGTGGCCGATCGTTCCGATGTTCAAGTGTGGTTTACTTCTATCAAATTTCTCTTTCGACATATGCTTTCCGCCTCCGCGTTTAACCGTCTAGGTCAAAGTTTAAGGTAGGTAAGTGTGCCTTCGCTGCCGGACCTACTACCGGCAATGCGTGGAGCTCTTGATGGGACTTGAACCCATGACCTCTCCCTTACCAAGGGAGTGCTCTACCAACTGAGCTACAAGAGCAAACTTCGATCACTTCTTCTCAACTACCGCTCTTGAAACCAAGCAATCAGTAGGCAAAAAAAATTTTGGAGCGAGAGAAGGGTCTCGAACCCTCAACCCTCGGCTTGGAAAGCCGATGCTCTAGCCAATTGAGCTACTCTCGCAAATATCGTGTCCGCTTTAGATCACCTCGAACGGGTCGAGAGGATTTAAAGTGGTGGAGAGAGAAGGATTCGAACCTTCGAAGGCATACGCCGCCAGATTTACAGTCTGGTCCCTTTGGCCACTTGGGTATCTCTCCACTGCAACACCCAACCTCGAACTCGCACATCGCACCTCTCCTGAACCGAAAAATGGAGCTGGAGAAGGGACTCGAACCCCCGACCAGCGGTTTACAAAACCGCTGCTCTACCAACTGAGCTACTCCAGCCCACTTCGGCGCAGAGGACAAACGTGTCCGTTCGCTGTTTCAGCGTATCATCGGAAGTTTCCAGAATTCATAGGGATTGTCAACGAAGATTCCCGGGAAGTTTCTTTTACCTGCGACGAGAAATCAGCGAGAATGCTGATCTATGCGCAAACCGGTGCTCTTTATCCAGCATGCGCCCCATGAACATCCAGCGGTTTTTAAGCGCGCATTGGATTCAATGGGCGTTCCAAATCAGATATTTAGAGCATTTGAAGGGCGGCCGCTCCCGCAAGCCAACGAAATCAGTGGAATGATCTCGTTAGGCGGTCCCATGAGTGCGAACGACGAAGTGGACCACGACTGGCTCATGCCGGAACTCCTTTTGATGAAACGCGTTTTCGACCAAAAGCTCCCGCTCGTGGGGATCTGCCTCGGTGGTCAGATGCTCGCACGCACTTTGGGAGGCAAAGTCGTTCAAAATCCTCACCCCGAAATCGGTTGGTTTCGAGTCCACAGAACGGAACTTGGTCATAAAGATCCGATTTTTTCTGAATTCCCCGCCGACCCAAACTTCTATCAGTGGCATTACGACACGTTTTTTCCGCCAAACGGCGCGGAAATTCTCGCGGAAAGCACGCTGTGTGCAAGACAAGCTTATCGCGTGAACGAGCGGACCTACGGTTTTCAATTTCACCCAGAGGTCGACTATCAACTCATCGATGAATGGTTAAGCACCGAAGGTACCGACGATGAAATCCTTCAAGCCAAAATGGCGCATCATGAGGAGTGCGTTCAAGAGCCGAAGTTGCACTTGAGTCTCTCCAAAACGCACCAGCTGGACTCACTTCGACTGATCAGCGGACTCACTCACTTATTTATTGAGAATATAAAAAATACAAGCATCCCACTCCCCTCTCGCGACGAGATGCTTGCTCCGGGAAAAAAATGGAGCATCACGCTTCGAGATGGTTTCGGAAATGAATTTCCGATTCTCGGAAATGCACTTGCGGAGTTCGCGGTTGGCGGCGCGAGATTTGTCTTCATACAAGATGCATCGAATCTGACTTGGCCAGTTCGAGAAGATAAAATTGTAAAATGGGCAGAATTTAAGGGATAAAACGCTCATTTTTGAGCGGACATCTTCAGCCCAAAGACAAACGAGAAATCAAAATCCCGGCCGCCACTGAGACGTTCAGAGACGTCACCGGACCACGCGGTGGGATTTGGCAGACTTCATCGCAACTCTCGGCGGTGAGTCGGCGCATACCTTTTTCTTCATTGCCGAGAATCAAGAGACGAGGACGGTCAGCGGTGATTTTCTCGACCGAAAGTTTTGCATGCTCAGAAGTTCCAAGCGTCCAAACGCCCTGCTCTTTTGCATGATCGAGCGCGCGACGCAAGTTCACGCATTGATGAAACGGAACCGTCTCCACACCTCCGCATGAAACGTCGTATGCGGTGCCAGTGATAGATGAAGAACGCTCTTGAGTGATCAAAATACCTTCGGCCCCGAAAAATGCGGCCGAACGAAAAATGGCTCCTAAATTATGCGGATCCTGGATGCAATCCAGTGCGATCCAGAGCCCTTTGCCCCCCCGCTTTTCTTGAGCGTTGTGAAACAAAGACTCCAAACTCACCTCGGACTTCGGCTCAATATGTGCTTCGGCAAGCGTTTGACGGCCCTCATCGAAACGAGAATTTTTGTCTTTGGATCGATTCAGGGTCGCTACGCGTACGTTGTTTTTTTGGGCCAATCCCACGACATTCTTCCAGTCGTCGGAAAGCTTACTAAGGTCTTGATTTAAAAGGATTTCTTTGACCGCTCGGGGACGTACTTTTAACGTCTCAATGACGCTATGGGGATTTCGTAAAATGACCGTGGTATTCGACATGACTCTACAACTCCATTAAAAAGACACTCACTGCCGAGCGTGGGCCAGGATCTCTTCGACCAACTTACGCGGATCTGGCGCCTCGAAGATCGGGCGTCCCATCACGATCGCGCGAGCGCCGGCCTCTTGCGCCTCTTTTGGCGTAAGTACGCGTTTTTGGTCTTGATGAGAAGAGCCTTCGGGACGAATACCGGGAACTACAGTGAAAAAATCTGGATTCACTTTGCGCGCATCTCGTAAATCCCACCCCGAACAGACGATGCCGGGAACACCAGTATCACGTGCGAGATTGAGAAGGCCGGTCACACTTCCTTGAATTGAAATTTCATCAGTGCCAAGAGCCGTACCCAAATCCTTCCAAGCCTGCTCCGAAAAGGAGGTCAACACCGTCACGCCCAAGAGGCACAACGAAGAACCGCTTTTTTCTACTTGTTTTTGGCTCTTTTCGAGAGCATCTCGACCACTCGATAGATGCAAAGTCAAAAATTCTACACCGAGGTCGCAAGCGCGCTCGACTCCTTTTTCGACCGTGTTGGGGATGTCGTAAAGCTTCAGGTCGAGAAAAATTCGTCGGCCGCGCGCCGTCTGCTGAGCGACCCAATCCGGACCAGTAGCAAGAAAAAGTTGATAGCCAACTTTGAACACGACTGGCAGATCGCCCAGACGGTCCATCCACTCCTCGGCGAGTTCAGCTTTGGAAAAATCGAGTGCGATCATCAGTTCCATCGGTTTTTTCACTCGGTCTCCTCTTCGATGCCGAACGTTTTCATTTTTTTGTGTAAATGGCTGCGCTCAATACCCAGGACTTGAGCGGCTTTTGAGACATTCCACTCATTTTCTTTGAGCGTTTTTACGATAAATTCGCGCTCAAATTCGGAGCGAGCATCGCGAAGGCTACGAAGCGCCTGAGTACCCGGCGTCCTTACCACCGAATCCGCGCGCCCGGCGAGACTCGCTTGAACGGCGTCTTGATCCAAATGAGTGAGGAGCGAATCCAGTGGAATTGGCTGACCGTCCTCGGACTCCGGGGTAAGAATCAAAATGCGTTCGATCAAATTTTTCAATTCGCGAACGTTACCCGGCCACGGATAGGCCGCAAGCAATGCTAAGCTTTCGGGCAAGAAAACCCTGGGTTTTCGCAAATAATTGCTCGAAAATTCATTCATGAAGTAATCCGCCAAAAGCGCGATATCTCCCGTGCGATCACGAAGAGACGGAATCTGAAAAGGAATGACGTTCAATCGATAGAACAAGTCTTCGCGGAACTGTCCGCGCTTGATCTCATCTTTGAGATCCTTGTTGGTGGCAGCCACTACGCGAACGTCGACGGTGATGGTTTGAGTCCCCCCCACTCGCTCAAACTTCTGCTCTTGAAGGATGCGGAGCACTTTTGCCTGTGCTTTCAGGGACATATCTCCGATTTCGTCCAAAAACAGAGTGCCGCCGTGAGCGAGGTCAAACTTACCTTTTTTGAGGCCTATAGCCCCGGTAAATGCCCCTCTTTCATGCCCAAAAAGCTCACTTTCAATCAGTTCTTCAGGGATGGCGGCACAGTTCACTTCGATTAAAGGCTTGTTAAATCGAGGGGATAGCGCATGTATAGAGCGCGCAACGAGCTCTTTTCC
Organism: Pseudomonadota bacterium; assembly: GCA_027485695.1. GTDB lineage: Bacteria > Bdellovibrionota > UBA1018 > UBA1018 > UBA1018 > JAIXQO01. The sequence continues at coordinate 643,533 of JAIXQO010000001.1, read as the reverse complement.
GGTCCCGTTCTCACCCGTAATCAAGACGGAGCCCATGGTCGGCGCCACCCGCTTCACGAGGTCTTGGATCTGAAGAATTTGAGGACTTTCCCCGATCAACATTCTTTGTTTACGAATTTGTTTCTTCAGGAGCTGGTTCTCGCGAGCCAGGTCAGATGAAACCATCGCATTTTGGAGTAGGAGTAAGAGTCGCTCGAGTGACGGCGGTTTCTCCAAGAAATCAAAAGCGCCGAGCTTGGTCGCCTTTACGGCCGTCTCAATCGTACCGTGCCCCGACATCATCACGACCGGTAGGTCAGGCCACTCGGATTTGATCTGTTTTAACGTCTCGATACCATCCATTTCAGGCATCCAGATGTCGAGAATCACGACGTCTGGACGAGAAACTCGGATTTGATCGATCCCGGCGCCGCCGCTGGAGGCCGCTGAAACGGCATATCCCTCGTCCCCGAGCGCCGCCTGAAGCGTGCTTCGAATCGACTGCTCATCATCGATCACCAGGACCGAACGGGACATGGTTAGGTTTTCTCCAAAGTCGGGTTATGTGTCGTCGGTAATTCTATCAGAAACTGAGTGCCGGCGCCAGGTTGGGAGTGTACTCGAATAAAACCATGGTGGTCGCTGACGATCCTTTTTGCGATCGCAAGGCCTAGACCCGTGCCGTCTTCTTTGGTGGAAAAGTACGGCTCGAACACACGTGACTTCACATCTTCGGTCATGCCAGGTCCGTTGTCGCTGAAATCCACGACCACCAATTGCAGTTGAGAATGGTAGTGAGTCTTGATCGTGATCTGCGGATTTTTCCAAGTTTTGAGCGCGGAAACTGAGTTGTCGAGCAAGTTGATGAAGACACGCTTGAGTTGGTCGCGATCGAACTCGAAATCCGGAAGTTGAGAATCCGGTAGATACTCGAATCGAACGCCTGGATGCGCTTGTGTATAGAGCGAAAGAGTTTCTCTCCACGTGTCATCCAAGCTGTGGATCGAGGTATTCACCTCAGGCATCCGCGCGAACAGGGAGAACTCGTTGACCATTTCTTTGAGCTCATCTGTGTGACGAATGATCGTATCTGTACACTCTCTGAGGAGCTGACCTTCTTTGCCGGTGAGATCGGAGAGCCTCCGTTGCAGACGCTGAGCGGAAAGCTTAATCGGCGTCAGTGGGTTCTTGATCTCGTGCGCGATTCGTCGAGCGACCTCACGCCAAGCCACTTCTCGCTGACTCTTGATGAGATAGGTCATGTCATCAATGACCATCACTGCGCCCGAAGAGATCGTCGTTGAGATTGCGGCGATACTTTTGGATACGTCATTCACCTTGAGGTGGAGCTGAACGACTTCGGGGACACCCTCACTCGTGGTCTTGCGGAGTGACTTAACGAACGTCTCCAAGAGTGGCGAGAGATCGTCACGGAAGATATCGTGGATATTCTGACCAAGCGCTTTGTCACCATCGACGCCGAGTAATTCCTGCGCTGCCCGGTTAAAGGTCTGAATCGTACCCATATGATCGGCCGAGACCACCCCCGTCCCAACGTTCGAGAGGATGGCTTCGAGCTGAGTTTTCTTTTTTTCGATGTCTTTGGTCGCTTCGGTCAACCGTTCACGATTATCTCTCAAGTCGCGCGTCATTTTATTGAACGACTCCACTAAGACTGCGATCTCGTCGCGGCCCGTGCTTTGAATTTTAACATCGAGGTTGCCGGCGCCGACCGCTTGGGCGCCTTTGACCAAGCGCTCGACCGGAACGGTGAGCTCTTTTGCAATGAAGAGTCCGATCCAGATCGCAACGAAGATAATCATCAATGTGATCATGACCAGAATCAAAAGATAGGCCGTTTTAACGGGATATTTGAGCGGGTTGGTATCTTTGTAATCGTCGATGACGCTGGAAATTTCGTCTACTTTGTCCGCGAGCGTGATCGGAACATAGCGAGATACAATCACCACACCGACCAATCGTCCTTCGGATTTCACCGGTACGACTGCGCGCACCAAATCTCCCGCGCTGAGATGATGGAGAACGGTATTTGCTTTGCCGTCGAATGCTTGGTCGAGTACCTCAAGGCTCATACGAGGGATCGCACCACTCATCCCTTCCATCCCCCCCATCGAAAGCACCCGCTCCTCTAACGGATCCGAGTAAAACTCCACCGCATCGAGCGCCAAGAGCTCTCGCTGCTGATCGAGGAACGTTTTCATCCGATCGGTGGGTGTTTTCGGACGCATCCATTGCTTAGAGAGCACGCGAGCGAGGTGATCAGCAAAGTGGTTCGTCGTCTGATCCGCACCTCTATAGTAGAGCCGCGTGATATCCAGGGAAGCCTGGAGTGTATTCTGGATCTTGAGAGAGAACCATTTATCGAAGGTGGTATTGATATAAAGCGCCGAAATGATGAACAAGACGATCGTAGGCGTGATCGAGAACGCGAGGAATGAGATCACGAGCTTGGTCTTGAGGCGAGATCCCAGGACGTTGCGTCGACGTTCGAGGAAAAGTTTTCCTACATTCCGGACCACCAACCACAGAAGAACAATCAGGATGATGATGTTTAAGTTCACGAGACCAAAGAAGAAGATCGAATTCACGAAGGGAAGCGTGCTGGAGACCTTCGAGATGCGGAACTCGATGAACATCAATGCGAAGAAGAGCACGAAGAGAAAGAAAATCGCGATGAGCTCACGCTTCCTCTTGAGACGTTCGCGAGGATCAAGTGGTGGCAGTGAGCGCTTCTTCTGTGTCATCATTTACTTTTAGATCGCTTCACCAGGAGTGGTGCACGCAAGAAAAAAATCAAAAAAAGTGAAAAAAGTTACTTTCGACTCTTGCACTCAGAAAAGTTCGAGGTAACATCATTCTTAGGTGTGAAATATATTTTGCACCTTTAACGGAGGAAATAACGATGGCAACGAAGAAAAAAGCTGCAAAGAAAAAAGTCGCTAAGAAAAAAGTCGCTAAGAAAAAGAAGAAGTAATTTCTCTTTCTATAGATTTTCGTAAAGGCCTCGGATGACAACATCCGGGGCTTTTGCGCTTTTAGGGGTTTGTATTTTGTAGAGCCGTTTTAGGCTGAGTTTTAAAGAATTGCGATCTGCTACTAGCGCGTAATCTCGCGAGCCAATCGAGCTGGAAAACCCGGACCTTCGAACACGAAACCCGCGTAGATCTGAATGAGATCAGCTCCCAAATCGAGCCGAGCCTTCGCTTCTTCGACGCTCATGATGCCGCCAACCGAAATCAGTGTCCGCTTGGACCTACTTCGAGCTTCGCGAAGTCGATCGCGGGCTCGCTCCGTCAAAATTGAGCCACTGTACCCTCCCGGCACGTCGTCGCTCCATTTTCCACCCCACGTATTCGTGAGAACCCAACCTTCGAGACCAAGCTTCTCTTCTTCGGCGATGATTTGAGCGAGTTCTTCGCCTTCGAGCTCGGGCGCGAGCTTCAAGAACAGTGGTGGCGTGTTTTTCCAGCGTCCAACAACACCTTGAACTGCGGAAACGATGCGAGAGAGCGCTTCCACGCTCTGTAACGCGCGCAAACCGGGCGTATTCGGCGAGCTGACGTTGATCACGACGTAGTCGCAAAGACCTTCGAACGGCGCGATGGCGAGCGCGTAGTCGTCGTTGGCGCTCTCATTAGGTGTGCTTTTGTTCTTACCGATGTTCACACCGATGCGAAAATCAGCAGGCAACACTCCAGACTCACGTGTCTGGCGCAAGTTTTGCGCGATTTCGATGCTTCCGGCGTTATTGAAGCCCATGCGATTGAACAAAAGTCGCTCACTCGGCACTCGAAACAAACGTGGTTTCGGATTTCCATCTTGAGGCTTCGGCGTGACAGTTCCGATTTCAGCAAAACCAAAGCCGAACTCCGATATACACGCGAGATAAGACGCATTCTTGTCGAAACCTGCGGCCAAGCCGATACGATTTCGAAATGAACGCGTTTGAGAGGGGGAAAATACCTGCACGGGGTGCTTGGGCACCCCTCCTACCGAGATACGGACGAGGCGACGGCCAAAAGCGAAACGGCAAACGAATTTCGTGATCGCCATTGAGAAGTGATGAACCTTCTCAGCATCAAAGAGAAAAAACACCCGTTTGATGATGCCCCAGCCGTTCATTAGGAACCTTTTTTGCGAAACGCAGTCATAAAGAACCCATCCATCGGCCCTGGACCGAAATATCCGCCCGCAATCCGCTCGAAAGACGACGTCTCTTTGAGAAAGCGATCGACGATGTCCACCGTTTCTTCTTTGCGAAACGTGCAGACACCATAAACGAGTACTCCACCCTCTTTGATCAGTGGTGCATGCCGGTGCAGGAGCGAAATTTGCAATTCCGGAAGTCGTTGAGGGTCACTGGAGTCTTTTTTCCATTTGATGTCAGGACTTCGACGCACGACGCCCCAACCGCTACAAGGTGCATCGACGAGCACGCGATCTGCGGAGGCATGGAATTTTTCTGAGATGGGTTGGCTTTCGTCTACAACCACGCCCTGAATGTTTCGCGCATTCGCGCGACGTGCGCGTTTCTTCAGAGATGCTATTTTACCGGCATGGATATCGTAAGCGTAGACGCGTCCTTTGCCTTCCATAAAGTCGGAAAGCGCGAGCGACTTACCGCCCGCTCCTGCGCAGGCATCAATCACCACTTCGGCGCGAGGGGGTGGAAGCTCTAAAGGCAGTTCTCGTTTCGAAGGAGCACTCGGCATTTCACTGAGATATTCGCCAAAACTCTCGGGCGACAAAGTGAAAAGCGCCATGACCTGCGAACCTTCGTCCTGGATCTCAAAGAGACCATTGCGATGTTCTTCGGTATTCAAAATTCGAAGGAAATCAGGAGAACTCAGTCCAACCGGACTGAATTTAGTCGGATGAAGGTGGATTTTTTCACCCACGTGCCTGCGATCAACGCTTCGCACGACTCGAACGGTGAGAGGAGGCGATTGCGTGAGCGCCTTGGCCATCGTGGACGGATCCGGAAAACGTTTCAGCCATTCTTCGGGGAAATCCGCCTCTTCACCTACTCGGCAACCATCGAGCAATGCGAGATTCCCAGAAAGCTGTCGGAAAATCATGCGAGCCGGTTTCCAGTGCGCGATTTCTTTCTCGCTCAGATTCCATGGCTCGCCTTTCAGCACCCCAACCCCCGTCGCTTCGGCGAGAGAAATCGGACGACGAAGAATTTCAGGCACGATTCGACCGTAAAGCGGTTTCAGTTTATCTGGCTGCTTAGAAATCAGCGCGTCGAGATGAATATGCGACGTAAATAGCGTCGACCAGATCTGATCAAAGCGCTCGATCGGATCAAGTGGTTTCTGGGGAGTCGTCATGAAGGGGCCTCGGTTTCCCTCTTTATCTACACCGATCGACGACGGAAAGGTATAACAGAGCGCACGCTTACAGCCAATTCCACGCCGTGGAGCTGCGTATTGGTACGCTCAATTCTCGGAGAGTCGAGTGATCCAAGCGGTCACGAGTTCTTGGGCTCCCGACTTGAGCTCAACGAACTCCAAGCCCATACCATAGGGCATGCCTTCGAAATTACCTTCTCGAATCCAACGAACCGCTCCGCGGCCAACAATCGAACCGAATTCCTCTTCGGGCAACGCCATTTGGAAAATGAGGACTTCATTACGAGCAAACGCCTTGCGCTCTGGAAGTGCGATAAACATGCCGCCTTCGCTGATATTTCGTACCATTGCTTGCAGACGCAAAGTTTTCGTCTGATTGAAAAGCTCCAATGGAAGCTCTGTTTCGAATCGCATCGCTTTTCGATTCCAACGCTGAGAAGGCTCTTCGGTGAGCTTATCCACCAAGAAGTGCAACGTCTCGGTTGTCAAAGGTGCACGAATCACGGCATCGGCTTGAGCAAAAAACGGAATCTGATCGGTTGGCGAAGAGTTTCCACTCACAATGACGATTTTGGGCAAGTGTGGTTTGAGCAAAGTCATTCGCTCGAGTGCCTGTTCGTCCTCCGCGGACAATCGTTCGCATTGGAGCAAGAAAATATCGCAACTGGAATGAGTGAGTCTTTCATTCGCGTCGGCGAGATCTTGCACGTGAATGAACGTCCAATGCTTGAATTCGGCGAGATCGAACTCGATGTCTGGAGTCAGCTGTGCAAAAAGGATTCGTTTGTGCGGGCGCATACCCTCTATTTTCCAGGGAAATCGCGATCCGCATCAATGACAAACAATTGGCAGAAGGGCTGCTGAGGGTGTTCTAAGACCTTTTATGCATCCGGCGAGCGAAGAGATTCGAGAATTCTTCTATAACTCGCATAACGAAAGAGACTTTTCGCGGCGCACCCAGACTCTGCCTCATGCAAACAGTCTTCTACCTCACACGCCAGACCCTGCATTTCCGGGAAGAATTTTTTGAGCTCTTCGGGCTGAACGTCCAACAATCCAAACTCCCGGACTCCCGGTGTATCAATCCACGAAGTGCCGGGAATGAAGTAAGCTCCGGTCGTAGTGTGCTGACCTTTGCCGGTTGCTTCGGAAATTTCTCCGGTTCGTCCGATCTCTCTCTGACTCAAACGATTGAGCAAAGATGTTTTACCGACACCCGAATGGCCACAAAATACACTCACGCCATCACGGATGAGTGCATCTACTTGATCAATCCCCATTCCGGTCTTGGTCGAAATCTCGATCGTTGGTAGTCCAATTTGAGTGTAAATCGTCCAAGGTCTATCACCCGGTTCAAAAAGATCGATTTTGTTCACCACGAGGATGGTCTGAATTTCTTGCGACTGCGCCGCGACCCAGAATCGATCCACCAATCCCGGCGAAAACTCGGGTTTTGCGCACGCAGCAACGATTACGAGTCGATCCACGTTCGTCGATAAAACGTGTCGCATCGCTCGCTCAGGGGCTGGACGCGCCAGCATATTGCGCCGACGCGAAATTCCGTCGATCACCCCGTCGCGCGACCCCATTTTTTCGAATCTCACCCGATCGCCTACCGCCACAGGAGAACGTTCGCGCGCTTCGGCGTTCGGCATTTTGGCCTTGCGATAGGTGCACGCAAATCGGTCCTTGGGCTCGTCACCGAGCACCACGCACTGATTCGGAAATACTTCGACAACCGTTCCATTAGATTGGTCTATCTCGAGGAAATCTACGGTGGGCTTGCCTTTTTTAGGTGCTCGCAACTGGGCGCGTCCCGACGAAGAGTCTTCGTCGTCCAACCAATCATCACTGCCACCTTTGAATTTACCCAAAAGATAATACCTCTACTACCAGCGATGGTAGGCCGGATGTCCCGGTTTCACTTGTACAAAGGTGCCTACGCAAGTCGCGCAGAGTTTTCCACCGGCCGTCAGTTCGGCTCTAATGAGTGCGCGATCGTCACCCGATTCTTCTACCCAGGCTTTGAGATGAATGGAACTGGAGGTTGGCGTCGGGCGCTTGAGCGTCACGTGAAAATCTGCCGTCACCGAGCACGGAGGATGATCTAGTCCCTGTTTTTTCATCAAAAAATAGGCCGCCGTCCAGTTCGAATGACAATCTAAGAGCGCGCCGATGATTCCGCCGTTCAACATTCCGGGAAACGCTTCGTGATGAGGTGACGCGTGCCATTCAGCAATGCAAACTTCGCGACCGGATTCATCCACCGTAGGAAACGACCGGATTTTCAGGCCCTGATCATTCGCCGGACCGCAACCGAAGCAACTGCTCCTCGGCGAATACGTTTCCTGAAGTGAGTTTGAACGGGATTCCATTTCCTCTGACCTCTGAATGGCTGTTGTCGGTGCAAAAATCTTACTACGATTAGCGCTATGCCGCACTGTCCTTCAACCAAGAACCTGTTATAGTCCAACCATGCCTTACAATCATAAGACGATCGAACCGAAGTGGCAAAAATTCTGGGCAGAACACGAGGTTTTCAAGACTTCGGACGACAAAAAACGCCCTAAATACTACGTGCTCGACATGTTCCCCTATCCGAGCGGTTCGGGTCTACACGTCGGACACCCGGAAGGTTATACGGCGACCGATATTCTCGCTCGCTACAAACGATCCAAAGGTTTCAACGTCCTGCATCCGATGGGATGGGACGCATTCGGTCTTCCAGCCGAGCAACACGCCATTCAAACCGGCACGCATCCGGCCATTACGACCAATAAAGCCATCGAGAATTTTCGCCGACAGCTCCAGATGCTCGGGTTCTCCTACGATTGGTCTCGCGAAGTGTCGACCTGCGATCCGTCCTACTACAAATGGACGCAGTGGATTTTTAAACGCCTATTCGAGCGCGGACTTGCTTACCGCAAAGAAGTTCCCGTCAACTGGTGCCCAGCGCTGAAAACCGTTCTTGCCAACGAAGAAGTGATCGACGGCAAGAGCGAGCGCGGTGGGCATCCGGTTTATCGCGTACCGATGAAACAATGGATGCTGAAGATCACGGATTACGCTGAGCGACTCCTCGCGGATCTCGATAAAATCGACTGGCCCGAAGGAACCAAAGAACTTCAGCGCAACTGGATCGGCAAGAGCGAAGGTCTCGAGCTCCAATTCGAAGTGGGAGGCTCGGCTGACCAGATCGAAGTATTCACCACTCGCCCGGATACCCTCGCGGGCGCCACCTATCTTGTACTCGCTCCCGAGCACCCGCTGGTCGATAAAATCACGACCGCAGATCGCCGTGCAGCGGTAAAAACTTATCAAGAAAAAGCCGCTCAAAAATCCGAGGTCTCCCGCCAAGAACAAACCAAAGACAAAAGCGGCGAATTTACCGGCGCATATGCGATCAATCCTCTGACCGCGGAGAAAATCCAGATTTGGATCTCCGACTACGTACTCAGCAACTACGGAACCGGCGCCATCATGGCAGTTCCTGCCCATGACGAGCGCGATTTCGAATTCGCGAAAGCGTTCGGGCTTGAGATCCGAACCGTCGTTCAAGGCGGAGACGGAAACGCGGATGTCGCGTTCAGTGGCGAAGGCACCGCCACGAACTCCGGCGCGATGATCGACGGAATGACGACTCGCGAAGCCAAGGCGCGCGTGATTAAGTGGGCCGAAGACAAAAAAATCGGCACCAAGAAAATCAATTACAAGCTCCGCGATTGGCTATTCTCCCGTCAACGCTACTGGGGCGAACCGTTCCCGATCGTGCATTTCGAAAACGAAATGAGCGTAGTCGCTGACGACGCGTTGCCAGTATCGCTACCTCAAGTAGAAAGCTACGAGCCGACCGGCACCGGCGAAAGCCCTTTGGCGGCCATAGAAGAGTGGTTGTACACGACCGACCCGAAAACCGGCCGTAAACTCCGCCGCGAGACCGATACGATGCCTGGGAGCGCGGGCTCGAGTTGGTATTTCCTTCGGTACATTGATCCAAAGAACGACCAAGCGCCTTTTGCTCCTGACGCTGAAAAGTATTGGATGCCGGTCGACCTGTATCTGGGCGGACCAGAACATGCCGTTGGTCATCTTCTGTACGCGCGCTTCTGGACAAAAGTGCTCTTCGATGCGGGTATCGTGACCCATGACGAGCCTTTTCAAAAACTTGTTCACCAAGGAATGATCTTGGGCGAAGACGGCGAAAAAATGTCTAAATCGCGCGGCAACGTGATCAATCCAGATGACGTCGTCGCTCAGTACGGTGCCGACACGCTTCGTATGTACGAGATGTTCATGGGACCTCTTGAGCGCGACAAACCTTGGTCGATGGCCGCCATCGAAGGTGTTTATCGATTCGCTCAACGATCTTGGCGCCTCTTCGTCGACGAGACAGACGACCGTTTCTTGGTAACGAATGACGCTGCTACCGATGAAGACCTCAAGATTCTCCACAAAACGATCCGTAAGGTAACAGAAGATATCGAGCAACTCCGTTTCAATACGGCCATCAGCCAGATGATGATTTTCGTGAATCACTTCACGAAGGAGAACCGCCGACCACGGTCTTGCCTCAAACCTTTCGTTCAGCTCCTGAACCCGTTCTCCCCTCACCTCTGCGAAGAGCTCTGGGAAAAACTTGGGGAAAAGGAATCCCTGACTTACGCCGCGTGGCCGAGTTTCGATCCGGCCCTAGCAACAGATGACTTGATCACCATGGCGGTTCAGGTACTGGGCAAAACCCGTGGTACGGTCGAGATCGAACCAGGAGCCGACCAAGCAACTGTGGAGGCGCTTGCGAGAGCACTCTCCACCGTCGCTCCTCAGCTCGAGGGTAAGACGGTCCGCAAAGTGATTTTCGTCCCCGGTAAAATCATCAACTTCGTGGTGGGCTAGCCGCCATGTATCGGGAGTCGGGGCAAGTTCAGTGTCCTTACTGCTGGGAAATGATTTGGATGGACGTCGATCCTTCGGGAGGGGACGTCCAAAATTTCATCGAAGATTGCGAAGTCTGCTGCAAACCAATTCAGTACATCGCCCGTCTCAATGACGAAGGTGAGTACGACATCGAAGCTCGTACCAGCTAGAAAGATCAACCGAGGTTTACTCGCGCTTGATATTGTTGCCTTCGGCCGTAAATGCGTCCAAAAATGTCATTGCATCATCAGAGGTAAGATCAGCGCCGTAAGTGGAGACCGAGAAGTTCGATCGATCGGTTGAGATCGGTTGAGCCCGATCGTCACCAGCGGCGAAAATTCCCACGATCACGTTTCCTCGGAAAATGGGCGCTCCGGAGTCCCCTTTGGGACCTGCGTAGGTTCCGCCCTTGAAGTTCCAAGGGAGCAACTCGCCGTACTTCTTCAGACCAAAGGCTTTTTTGACGGTATGCAAAGAGAAGAACCCCGTCATGACGATTTCACGGTAACTTTCTGAAAAATAAAAAAACTGGTGTTCGCGTCGAATGATATTTGTCACCGCGATCGGAAGTTCAAACAAACTGGGGGTTGGACCTTCTGGATCAGGAAAACTCAATACACCGCTGTTTCGATTCATCCGCACGGGTCCTCGACGGTAAGCTACCGTCGTCAGCATCTCGTCCCGCGCTACTTGCGGTTGCTGACGCGCCGGCAAAGCAGGCAGCTCCGCGCGTGGTATTGGGTTTGGCAGAGGCGCAAGTAGTTTTCCAAACGCGAAATCGACTGCATTCGAGACGATCGACTCGGTTGGCGCTGATTCCGGGCGCACTTCGACTAATTTCGGGTTCGGACCTGGAGTCCGAATGAAATGAGCTCGATTTTTTTCTAAACAATGGGCTGCCGTGATGACGTAGCCACGATCGAGAATCGTCGCAATACAGAGACGATCGCGATTTTCTTCGAATTGGGTCGGTCGTAATTCATTTCTGACTCGGGAGACGAGCGGCACTACCGCGGACCTAGCCGGAGCTTGATCCAAGGCTAACGTTTCGATACTTCCGAACCAGCACAAGAGCAGGGGGGTCAGGGCGAGTGCTCTGATGAAACTCATGCTGATCTTTCTACGAATCTGACTACTAGAAAAACAGAGGACCCTCTCCGCCTGAGCGGAGGGATCCTCTGACTAAAATCAAATTCGCTCTGTATAGAAACGAATATTAAGAAGCGAAGATCGAATCAACGGCTGGCGCGGCTGGAGCTTGAACCGTCAGGCCGGCAGGGGTGCCAACCATCGTTTCGATCGAGATCTGGCCGTACGTGCCGGAAACCGGGAACAAGCTCATGGAGAGCTGGTACACGTCGCTTGCATTCGATGCGCCGAGTTCTTGAACGAGATTCGCAACGAATTGCTGGATGCGAGCTTGAGCTTGCTCCATTTTCGCAGCGTCGATCGCGAAAGTGACGCACTCTTGAGCGCGATTCACTGCTGGAACGCGGTCGAGAGCGATTGCGGCTTTTTCCATCACGCGCTTCTGGTGAAGAGCTTGAGCGGTTTCAGCAACCGTGGTGTTTTTAGAATTCTCGTAAGCGGAGGATTCAGCGGCAACGCCGGTTTCCGTACGCTTGAGGAATCCGCAACGAACCATGCGGCTGATCGCAGAAGTCACTTCGATCACAGAGAGACCGAGTTTGCCTGCGATGAGCTCAGGATCGTTACCACCTGGGGTGCGGATCGCTTCCAAGACTGCCCAGTGGGACGGCTCGGAGATGATGTAGAAGGTTTCGTTCGTAAGCGGAGCTTCGTTGGACTGAGGCTTCTGGCCAGCGATTTCTTCAAGGCCGAGGGTCTTGTCGCCAAAGCTTTTCTCACGCTCGCGAATGAAAGAATCCCAGAAAAGGGACTTTTCGGTCTCAGAGAGCTCCGATTTTTCGATGAAGCGCTTAGCGATGTTAACAGTAAGCGGCTTGTCGCATTGAAGGATCTTGGAAAGGTGCGAAGGGTCCGCGCCGATCATTTTAGCAAAGCTACGGAGCGAGAACCGGGAGTTCACGCGCTTCTTACGCTTCAGCTCTTCTTCCAACAACACAAGATGAATCGGTCTTTCTTTCATGATCCTTACCTCTCTCTAGCTCAAATGGTTCAACACACTTGACGGCATAAATAACGGCGTGGACCTATTTTTTCAATATACAAAGTTTATACACATAAATGTGATTCAAAACATGCGTTTATCTCACTGTAAAATGCTTAGACACCCCTCCGAAGTACTACCCCGAGGACCATTTGCACCTGATCTATGACTAAATTCAGGTTCTGCAGTTGAGATCGATGGGCGCTAATCGAGAAACTTGAGTAACTGGTCATCGACATGCTCGGCGAGAGTGACTTTTAGCTGGGAATTTCGCTGCATTTCACGTCGAATCGCGAAGTCTGCTTCGGCATTTCTCGCCCAACTCCTTCTGGCGATTCCATTATTCACATCCCAAAAAAGCATGGATTCAAGCCGTTTTTCCGCATCTTCTGAGCCATCGAGGACTAAACCGAAACCTCCATTGATCACTTCGCCCCAACCAACGCCGCCGCCGTTGTGCAGAGAAACCCAAGTTGCGCCACGAAACGCATCACCTACGAAATTATGAACGGCCATATCCGCGGTGTATCTCGAACCGTCATAAATATTCGACGTCTCGCGATAGGGAGAGTCCGTTCCCGATACGTCATGGTGATCACGTCCTAAAACGACGGGAGACTTGATCTTGCCGTCACGAATGGCGCGATTGAGCGCACGAGAAATTTCGATACGTCCCTCGGAATCCGCGTAGAGTATGCGCGCCTGCGAGCCGACGACGAGGCGATTCTCCTCGGCATTCTTGATCCATTCGATGTTGTCCGAAATCTGACCGCGGATTTCTTGAGGAGCAGAGGACCATTGTTTCGTCAGCACATCGAGTGCGATCTCGTCGGAAATCCGCAAATCCTCGGCGTCGCCGCTCGTACAAATCCAACGGAACGGACCAAAACCATAGTCAAAACAAAGTGGGCCCAGCACGTCTTGCACATAAGATGGGTACCGGAAATCACCATTCGGCTTAAGCACGTCCGCGCCCGCGCGACCAGACTCGAGTAGGAACGCATTTCCGTAGTCAAAGAAGTACATACCTTTGGCAGTCATGCGATTGATCACAGCTACGTGACGAATCAGCGATTGGCGCACGAGCTGTTCGAATTCAGAAGGATTTTCCGAAATCATTCGTTTAGATTCTTCAAAATCAAAACCCGCCGGATAATAGCCACCAGAAAAAGGATTGTGCAACGAAGTTTGATCGGAGCCGAGGAGTACATCGATATTCTCTCGGTCCAGCCGCTCCCAGAGATCCACGACGTTTCCGCGATAGGCGTAGGAAACGGATTTCTTGGTCTGCATGGCTTCGCGAATTCGCGGCATGAGTGCGTCCAATGACTCATGAACCTCGTCTACCCAACCTTGTTCAAAACGTTTTTGAGCTGCGGCAGGATTCATCTCTGCGATCACGCCTACGGCTCCCGCGATCTTGGCGGCCTTAGCCTGGGCGCCTGACATGCCTCCCAGACCGGAGGAAACAAATAGCTTACCCGCAAGCCCGGCGTGAGAAGAACCTAGTTTTCTTCGTCCCGCGTTCATAATGGTGATCGTCGTTCCGTGCACAATCCCCTGAGGACCGATGTACATATACGATCCCGCAGTCATTTGGCCGTACTGAGTCACTCCCATTGCATTGAATCGTTCCAAATCGTCTGGCTTAGAGTAATTCGGAATCATCATTCCGTTCGTCACAATCACGCGAGGCGCGCTCGGTGACGATGGAAAAAGCCCCATGGGATGACCCGAGTACATCACGAGCGTCTGTTGATCCGTCATTTCTGCCAAGTACTTCATCGTCAGTCGATATTGCGCCCAGTTCTGAAAAACTGCCCCATTCCCGCCATAGGTGATCAGCTGATGCGGATGTTGAGCCACTCGAGGGTCGAGATTGTTTTGGATCATGAGCATGATCGCGGCTGCAGAACGCGATTGAGCAGGGTACTCGTCGATGGGTCGAGCCCGCATTTCGTAATCCGGACGGTAGCGCTCCATATAGATGCGCCCATAAGTCGCCAGTTCCTGGTGAAATTCTGGAACGAGCGATTCATGCAGGTGCTTAGGGAAATAGCGAAGTGCATTGATGATCGCGAGACGTTTCTCTGCGACATTTAAGATCTGCTTGCGATTGGGGGCGTGACTGACGGAAGGATCTCGCGGTTTAGCGTTCGGGAGTACCGAAGGGATGCCTTCTAGGATCGCGTGCTTAAAAGAGCTCATCGATTTTGCTCCGATTCGTGGAATGGACTGAGATGAAGTTCTTCAGACTGTAGGATGAAACACCGAGGAATTCGAGAGAGTTTTGCCGTTGTTTGACGCATCTGTTAAACTCCGCGACTTCATGGGTCGGATATCTATTTCATTCATCTTCGCGCTGATTCTATCGAACGCCTCACTTGCGGATACGCTCAAGATCTCGCGCACCACCAAAGATACGATGCCAGCATCGGATCTCGTCCAAGCCGACGGCACGCGCATCGATACGCAAACAGCGCTCTCCCTGGGTTCGCAAGGTATCGACCTCAGTCAACTTGATCCTGCGCCCAATGATGTATGGGATCCGGCGCGAGCATCGCTCGAATCCCCTCAAGGATATCCTAGCTCCGGCGGAATCGCACAATTTTACAGCGTCATTGAGTCTTCGAACTTGTTTCAATCGAATGTAGTTTACGGCGGAAAAACTTTTCACATCACGCTCTCTCCCATGGTGCAGCAAGGAATCCTGCTCAATCGGTTCTTGAAGGCACTGGGATATGTACAAGATTCTCCGCAATGGCTCGCGACCCTAAACGTGGAGTTCGCAACCGTCGAGGAACTGGATCAATTCAAACTGTCTCTCAAAGAGGTCAACCGAATCGAGCCCGAGCTCTGGATCGTCAAAGAAGACCGCAAGCTCAAGGTCCTCACCATCAAAGACGTCGCCATCGAGCCAGCGCGCGTTACCGAGAACGTTCAAAGGACCCGTTACTATTGGGGCTTCGTCAACGGTGAGTATATTCAAAACTACCGAGCCACTCGCGCGATCGTCGCTGCATTTGCTCTCATGAATTTTGATTTTTTCCAGCGCTCGCTCAATCTATTCCCTTGGGAATTCCCTAAAATCGCTGATGACTCGATCCTGATCGATCACCCATTCGCCCAACATTTTCAGCCCTATACTTCAATAGATGACGTCAAATGGATCACTCGTCGAATCGCCGCACTCACCGAAGCGCAATGGCAGTCCATCATCGCGGCGTCTGGATTTAACCCCAGTATCCGTGAACTCATCTATCGAAAACTCGTCACCCGTCGTGACGGCTTGGTCCGCAAAGTTCTGGGTAAAAAGGAATTCCCACTTTTTAAACCCAAAACAAAATTCAATTCCGCTCCTTGGGTGATCAAAGGCGAAGTGCCGCTCGATTACGACCGAGATCCTTGCTGCGTGGTCAAACTCTCAACCGAAGAGCGCGAGGCGCCCCTACGCTGGAGCGAATTGAAGCACATCTTTAAGATGGAGCTGATCGGTCAGACGCTTCGTGAAGCCATCTCACGGTTCGACGACCTGATTCAGATCAAAAGTTTCGACTCTGCGTTGAAACAACAACTCGACAAGTACATAAAATACGTCGTTGAGAAACTCGTCGCGCATCAAGCGGAGCATCCGGGTGAGCCATTCACGTTCCCGATCGTGCCGTACGCGATCACTACCGGCGGATTTAGTCTGAACCTCAATCGCTCGCTGAACTCGGGAACTTACTACGGTAGCGATTCCCGTGCTCAGCTCGTGGATACGTTCTCCATCGGAGCGAACGTCGGCGGATTCGTCGGTGTCAACGGAACCCAAGATTTCTCAAATACAGGAGTCAAAGGACGGATCCAATTTTCGCGCGCCTATGTTCACGTGAGACCACTCACTTCTTTGGCCGCAGTCAAAGAAGAGCCCTGGAAATATCTTTTTGTCCCATCGGTCCAAAAACAACTTCGACGTTTGCTAGACACAAAAACCGCCCCCGGACCCGATGGTCCCTCAGATGAAGAGGTCAAACGCGTTCTCAAGGGATTCTTCGACCAATTCAAGAGTGATGAGGTTCTTACGGTCGTCGACGGCTGGACTCTCAACCTCGGTGCCCAAGCGGCATTTAGCTTGATCGAGCTCGCAGGCCCTGCACTTGCGCCACTTCAGCCATCAGTCGGATTTAGTTTCGACCACGAGCGAGCGATCTCAAACCGCATCATGATCACGCGCAAGGGCGATACGCTCCAAGTCTACGATTCGCGAATTACCACGCGTACGAACGCCGAAGCAGCATCGGTCTCCGCGTGGATTGAACTCGCTCGTGGCGACCTGAGCCAGCGAAAAGGCAAAACCGACACCCAAGCGATCATCATCGATTTACGTCCATTCTTGGACGATGACCAGTCTCAGGATACTGCGTTCGCGGCGGCACGACTGACTTTGCTTCGTAGCCTTCAGGACTTGTTCCGTTCCAATGAGACTGAACTACTGAAGAAAAACGAAGAAAACGAAATCATTCCGATCGCTCACCAACTCAAAGGTAAAACTCGCTCCGGCAAAGTCCTCCAGTGGAACTGGTCAAACTACCGTGAAGCGCACGAAGTTCAAGTCGTTCGCCCTGAACATCCGATTTACCAGCGAAGCCTTGAGGACCGGACTCTGACGATTTATACGACCCGTACGAATCGGATCGACGGCAAGGCGCCTTATGCGCTTTTTGGCCAGGTCGTAAATCGACTACTCAGTACCGATGCCCTTTTTCAAACAGGCCCCAACTTGAATCCATCCGGAACTTTGTTCGGTCGCGCGCATTCCCGCGGTATTCAAGTCGACGGCAACGTCACGAGCAAACATCCATTTTTGCCGTATACGTTCATTACCGAGAATTTCATCGGCTGGAATCTTTCTCAGAAAAAATTACTCAAGATCCTTGATGGACTCTCCCAGCAGTTTGAGTACCTGAACCAAGGATCACCGCTCTATTCGGTCGAAACATTTCAGAATATGACCAAGCTCCAGGCATTCGACATACAATCGAGGATTGCACTCTATCCGGAGGCGATCACTGCCATCGAGCAAGCACTCGACCCGAAGCTGCCTGAAGCAGAGCGGACCAAGTTCCTCCTCACCATCTCTGATACCGGCGCACTCGATCCCGAATGCGAATCCGACCCCACAAGCTGCGGCAAAGTTTGGATGAACCGCTTATTTAAGTGGATGAAAAAACGTCCCGAGATCACCGCTGGGACCGACGTCGACAACCGCCAGCAGAAAAAAGCCAAACTCGACTGGATCCACGGCCTCGTCGACCGTCTCATGAGACGCGTTCACCCCGGACGATTCCTGGAGTCCATCGGCAAGGAAAACTATTTCGTCGTCATCAGTGTCAGCGGTTTTCGCAAGGGTGACGAAGCCGGCGACGAGACCTATTTCCCGGACTCCTTGGGAACGTTCGGCGTAGAGAATCGCAAGTCTCCTTATCAGCAAGTGTTCTATTTCAAATGGGACCCGAAGCGCCCTTTTCAACTGGGTGAATACGAGCTTCGTGCCCTCTATTTCGGGAATGGCCTATGATTCGTTTCATTCTCACCCTAGCCATCATTGGAACTCTCCATCCGGCAGATGCGGCGACGCCTCAGTGGCTCATTTCCGGCTCATCTGAGTCGCTCCGTGCGCTTTCGACTCAGTTCCGTCATAAACAATCGCTGAAGCCACTCTTCTCCAAGGCTGAGCAGAACGTCCTCATCAAAAACAGAAAAACGGATCTCTCATCCACGCTTGTCTTTCAGTCGATCAGCGCAAACGAAACGCTATTCAACTCGGATTTGGAACGTCTGCACAAGTTCATCAAGAGACGTCATCTACAGGTACGAATTGATGAGAACGATACCATTAAACTGAAACAAACGGATCCGCTCAGCCGCGAACAGTGGTATCTGAATCGTTCCGAGATACGGCTCTGGAAATACCTCACTCGTTTCGATTCAACCGAAATTCGCGGAGTACCGAACGAGACAATTGATCTCAAGGATCCCGTGGGACCTTTCCCAGACGTGGTCGTCGCAGTACTCGATTCCGGCGTGGATATTGAACACCCGGATCTCCAGGCAAGCATTCAGAAGAAGCCGAGTGAATGCGCGGCTCTGGAGGCTTACCAGAAATGTCAAAAAGACGATCCGTTCTCGAATTGCAAAGAGCAGTTCGGCAACGTTGATACCGACGGAAACGGCTATCCACTCGATTGCGCGGGTTGGAGCTTGCTTGAATCCGAGGATGGAGAAAATGGATCCAAAGGTTCCGAAGTCGTCACCGACGATATTGGTCACGGAACTCACGTCGCCGGACTGATTGCGGCCCAACAGAACTCCATTGGCGTTCGTGGCGTGGCTCCTTTTGCAAAAATTCTCCCAGTCCGCGTGATCGGAGAAGATCCATCGTCTGGTAGCGGCGGCGTACTCGGATGGAACGAAGCCAACACGGTCGTTTCCCAAGTAGCGCGCGGCATGGTCTACGCCATCGCAAACAAAGTCCAAGTCATCAACCTATCCCTAGGCTGGAACGGTCGATCAGATTCTCCCGTCATGCGAGAACTCGTCGATCTGGCACGAAACCAAGGTATTTTTGTCGTTGCCGCGGCTGGAAACGACGGCACCGAAGCACTTGCCTACCCTTGTCACTACTCGAACGTCGTTTGCGTGGGCGCTCACGACCACACCGGAAATCTTGCTGATTTTTCGAACTTCGGAAATGGCGTCGATATCGCGGCACCCGGCTTTTGGATCTTAAGCACGATCCCGCACGAGGATACGGGCGAGTTTTTCAACGAGTACGCCGGCTACGATTTCAAAGAAGGCACGTCGATGGCGACACCGATCGTCTCTGGTGCAATCGCGTCTCTCTTGCAATCGCGTGTACCCGTGAACGAAGTCGAAGCTCGGCTCTACCAGGGAGCACGTCGCGATGAGAAAACCGGATCTAAACTCTTGTCTGGCAGGCTCGACATCAAGCGCTCACTTGAAACGCCGATTAAGCCTTACCTCAAGCCGACACAAAAAGGCGTCTATCCGTCCATTCTAGAAGGTGAACACGCCTCTATTTTTAAAGTATCTCTCGAGTTCACGAATATTGGAGCGTCCACTTCGGCTCCCGCTACGGTTCGCCTGAAGAAAACCAAGACGGCGTTCTCCCATCGATACGAAGTTCCTGAAACCACTTTTGCGCTGACACGAGATCAGAACGGCATTTACCAAGTCGAAGTCACACTCCGTGTGCTATCCGACCGAATCCCGAGCGAGATTCCGCTGGTCGCTGAAACCTCTATTGGAGGAGAACAGCAGACATTCCTCATACCTGTCCTACTCTCCACCTGGCTCAAGGCCGACGGTCTGCCTGAGCGTGCGCAGACGCTCTCGGTCACCCAAGGAACACTCCTCAGCGACGCTGATCTTTATCAAATCGAGCGCAAAGACGGAAAACCAGGCCTCGACTACCTAGCGGTCGTACAGTCGTCAGAGAAAAAATTCAAATTCCAGGTGCTGGAGGAACGAAATGGCGGCTATTTCGCTCACGAACCTTTTGAGCGTGAGTACCCGCGCGCCGTGGGCATTCGCCTAAGACAACGCTTGGACGTCAGTCTCGATGGTAAGAGCGATTTATTTCTCACCTTCTACTCGCCTAAGGAACGAAACGATCCTTTTCCGACGTTCTTTTTGGACTACTTAGACTACGACGGACGAGAAGTTCTCCCACAAGCTAAGATCGACGGCTCCAAACAACTCGTCTCACTCTTTAAGATGGACGATTTCCGCTGGGTGAAACTTGGAACGCGACTCACGCCAACTTGGATTGATCTCGGTGCGCTCGCACCCGAGGAAGTCGAGCCTGCATTCGATCCGTGGCTCAATCCATTTCCGGATCTGAAAAAAGCGCTTCGAATCTATTATCATGATCCAAGTTCACAAACCGGTGTCCGAACGTTGAATACTCCTGCCTTGAACGACTGGATCCCACAGTACCTGCTTGAAGGCGAAAAACTCGGCACTGCAACACTGCTCGCATCGACCTCGCTGAACCTTTTGGCTCGGTATTCGATCATTCGGATCGACTCGGTCTTGAATCCAAAAGAAAATGTGACCGTACAAGAATTCGTGCCCTATCCTCGGATCAACCTCCAGATCCCCACGCGATTCCCGCTCGTGCGCACGAATCCAAGCGATCCGGAAACCGTAGCTCTCAACTACCGAATCGGTGATCCAGATCAACGATTCACCGTTCTCGTCGCTGATCCACGTGCCCACGTATCACTCAAAGAAACTCGCATCCGTGCGCAGTTCCCGGGCGATATCGTATTTAAAGGAATTGCCGCCTACTCGCTATCCGGCAAGGTCGCTGCATTCGCGCAAGGGCTGTATGATATTTATTACGCCGAATCCGGAATGGAACGGCCACTCTCCACGAGTTTGAGAAGATACACCTTCCTACCGAGCACGATTTTCGAAAGGCAATTCTACCCGGGCATCGCAGGAGTGAATGGATCAGCGGTACCTGCCATCCGTATTCCAGATGGAATGGGTGCCTACCCGGGTTCGGAGTTCATTCTTCCGGATCAGACGGAATCAACGAGTTCCCTAATTCGTCCGGCAAAATTCCGATTCCTGACCGATGAAACTTGTGAGGAGCTTTCGGCTAAACCATCCGACGGCACGTCGCCGACCGAGGCCGTGTATTTCTGCGGCGGTAAGTGGATTCGAATTCCGTACGTCTATTAGATCAGAAAAATAGAGAAGCCCGCACCTGAGGGGACAGGTACGGGCTCCGAGTCACTACCGCTATTTCACTTCTACTATTTGAAACGAACTTCGGCCGTTTTCTGACTGGAGATACTCACACGCATGGTTTTCAGAATCGACGTGTTCACGAGGTTCTTGGAGAACTCCCGAGTCATATCGCGAGTGTGACTCACTACGACGCGATGAGGGCGGCGATTGAAATCGAAATCCAGATCTCTTAGAGAAATCGTGATTTTCTGACCGTTCGGGATGTTCTCAATCTTTAGATTTCGACGTCCCAATTTCTCATTCAAGATCGTTTTCCAAGGACCGATCCATTTATCTTTCTCGATGCGCATAGAGATCGCCGAGTGATCGTCGAACGGTGCACCGCCCACTACCATCATCACTTCGGTCTTAGACACGAAGACTTTCTGAAGCTCCGAGTAGGGCATGCGGACTTTCTTACGATCGACAATCTTCACTGCGTAAACGTACTTAATCTCAGTTGAACCAGCGCGGCTCGAGATCGTCTCCCGTTTCGCCTGAGTCACATAGAATAGATGCGTTTGGCTCTCTTTTGGCATCGTGATGCTTACACCGAAGTCCGAGACATCGAGACCTTCAGGGACATCGACACGGAGTTCATCGCTTCCAGACAATTCAGCCACGTCGCCCGAGACTTGGAGTTCGATGTGAGAACGACGGCGCTCGTAGATCTCAGTTCCATACGGTACTTGGCGGGTCTCGGTACAAGAGTAGGGAACCTCGCGTGAGCGAGTCACTGGGAACGTTTGGCAGTCTTGGCCAACAGGAACGCTCGAACAAGTTTCGCCGCCGCCTGAGCAAGACTCGGTGCACTCCCGAGTCGGGTAGTCCGTGCAGCCACTGCTATTGCATACCGGACGCATCACGTCCCGGCATACGGGAACGCAAGTCGGCGCTTCGGTGGTGCAACGCTGTTCGTACCGAGTCGTACAACTCGTTTCGTAGTCCGTGTAGGTCTCCGTACGATAACACGTGGTTTCGTATTCCTCGGTTCTGTAGAGCGTGCGAGACAAGTCGCCCTCTAAACTGACAGACACACTTGGAGTGGATCCGGAGATTCTTACGATATCCGTGGTTTTGGCTTGGGCAGAACCCACCACCACGAGCAAAAGAGCGAGGCTAGATTTCCACATGATCAATTTCTCCACCGTGCAAAACGGATTTTAAGATATCGGTAGCGAAAACCGCGCCAAAAATTTCACGCTTCAGATCGGATTCACGCGATAAACAGTGTTAGCGCCGCCAACCAGGTGCAATCCGCGCCTTTCAAACCGCACCACGCGGCGCTCTAAAAACACGAAGGGCCCCTCTTCTCATGGAGAAAAGGAGCCCTGAGTATTGCCTAGCACATTCTCATGCGTGCTACTTCACGAACCCTTTGTAGAAGTTCTTGAGGATCTTCTTCATGTTCTCTTCGCTGGTGCCCCAGTTTTGAGCTGCTTCAGCAACCGTCTTGTTCAGAGCTTCTTGGTTTCCTTTTTGGGATTCCGCGAGAGCGTCTTTTACGCGAGCATACTCAACGCCGTAGAGACGTTGGGTAAAGGAAGCGAGGTCGGCTTCGTTACGGATACGGTCTTTGCCGATTTTGGCATAGTCGTTCAGCGTGCGTGCGATTTCGATGCCTTTGTTGACAGAGAGAGCGTAGCGAGAAGCGAATGCTTTACCTGCGGCTTCGACTACTTTCTTCTCTGCTTTAGCCACGTCACCGATGACGTTACGGCCTTTGCCTTTTTTCTGGTTCAGAGCATTACCGAATTCATCATAGATGATGCCGGTCGGGCTCACCCAAGCGAAACCTTGGTAGTAGTACTGTTGACCGTTGAGGTAGAAGTAGTACGTGTCATAAGCGAGATTGTAATATTCCTCGTAGAAGTATGGATCTTCTGCGTCGATGATTTTCACGAGCTGATTGTCATAGTAGAAGAAGTTACAGCCTGGGCGAGGGCCGGCTGCAGATGTAGCGCAACCATTTCCATAAAGGTCATACCAAGCATAACGGATTGGATCGACCGGCGTGCCGCCGCCTGGGTTAGTCGGTTCCACGACGACCGTCGTGTCACACGCAGAAATCATTACGAGCATACCGAGGCTCAGGGTAGCGAGAAGAGCCTTTTTGATTTGGGACAGTTTCATAGTTTCTCCTTAGGGAGGGATCTCTCTCGTCACCACCACTTCGCGGCGAACGACTCCACGAGATCCCGTTTACTGGGATTTCCATGAGCAGGGCCTGTGCCAGATCGAACATTCTAAAATCATTGGATAAAATTGAAGCCGCTCTGGTGATTAAAAGAACCGGGGCTAAAACGCTCCAATTAACACACAAAGTCACGAGACATTTTGACCTCAAGACAAATTTGAATCATCACACGCGGCCAAAATAAAAAAACCGCCTCCTGAAATTCAGGAAGCGGTTCATCTGTTTCGAATTTTTAAAGGACTAGCGAATCGGATTCGGTAGCGGGAGTACGCCTGCTTCTTGTGCAGCGCGCTTACGACTCAGAACCGAAGGTCCGCCAATACCGATGCCTGGAACCGGGGCTGGTGCCGGCGCAACCAAAACGTCCGCCACTTGCGCACGAGCTTGTTCGATCGAGCGCTGGATGGATTCTTTGACCGAAACTTTGGCTGCAAAATAGGCGCGTTCAGCGTTGACCACACCTTCGGCTTTTACTTTGTTCTTCAACCACGTCTTGGCGTCTACCGTACCCACGATCAAACGTTTGACCTCTGCGGGAGTCAGGTTCGGGTTCAGGTTTTTGATTTCACCGGCCAAGTTCGCTACATAAGGAGCCGCTTGCGACGTACCGCTCATCACCATCATATGGTTGCCGGGAATACTGCTCTCGATACCCACGCCAGGTGCGGCGACATCGACCATCTGGCGACCATAGTTTGAGAATACGGCGAGTGAACCGTAATCCAGTGACGCTGCGACAGAGATCGCATTGTCCGCACGAATATTCGCCGGAGAGGTCGGAAGGGCATCGTTATCGGTTCCGTCGTTACCGGCGGCAAAAACGAAGAGAGTATTGGGGCTACTGTCCACGAGCACTTGAGACTCGGTGACAATGCGGCTGACGAAGAACTTCGCGAAGTCCATCATTTGAGCTTCGCTTCGCTCGTCTTCTTTGTAGGCTAACTCATAGATCGGCTTGATGATGGTCAATGCTGCCGTCGTGCTCGTTCCAAACGATCCGTTTGCGACGTCGGCCTTGCGAACCGCAACGTACTCGCCGATCTGTTTGAAAATTTTGGCTTGCTGCTTAGCGAGCAACTGGAGTCCGAACTCAAAGAGCATGTCTTTGAGGCCCGATGCCGCTGCGATCGAGGATTGGAAAAGTGGAGTTTTCGCAACCATCGTGCTGAAAGGAAGTTTCACTTCGGTCGGGATCAACTTGATCGCGAACACGCGACTCTCCAAGTGATCACGAACGGAAATCCCCGCGACGTGAGAACCGTGCGTAAAGTTTCCGAAAACGCCGAGTTCTTTGATGAACGCTTGGTCTCCGCGTTTCGCCTTCATCCACTCTTTGTCTTCAGGGGTGGCCGTTCCGCGTAGAGTACGGTTTTGAATCTCGAAGTACCGACGGTGATCGGCATTGAAACGTGTCAGGTAGGAATAATCGATGACCTGATTATTGCTTTCTGCGAAGTTCCAGCCGTATACGTCATCGACGTAGCCGTTCTTTTCGTCATCGACTTTGTTTTCCGCCTTTTCGGCGTCGTTCTTGAGGTAGTTCATCACCAAGAACGGATGTTGATAATCGATTCCTGAATCGATGATCGCGATCGAAGACGCTTGAGCTCCTTGAACCAACAACGCGGCAACCGCCGCTGTATACATGAATGGCTTCATTCAATCCCCCTCCATTGAGTGGAAGATAGTCTTCCCCTGCAAAAGGATGAAGTCAACCCATCGACCAGAACAAAAGCTCCGCGTTAGGGGTTTTTGGCGGGAGGAATCGCGGCGGGTACTACTTGTGATGTCATCAAATTCTTCTCTATTTTGAGTTGATCGGACGGTGGCATCTTCTTGGAAAGCGCGTGCAGAGCGGCATCCAACTCGTCTTTGACCTCATAGGTCACGGTTCCGTCGGTTCGTTTTTGCGTCTTGATGCCAGCTATCGCGTTCCAAACGTTGGAGAACTGAACGCCCGTTTCCGAGTTCGTCCATTTGAAATGCACTGCGCCTACATAACTGCGTGCGCCAGCGATGGACTTGACCTGGATGTCTTTGAACATCACCTGTTTCTCTTCTCCATCCAAGCAAGCGAGACGCGTGAAAGGTTGAGTGCCCGGCGTGAGTTTCATCAAGAGATAGCCGTGATCCGACAACTTGAAACAAGGACCATCGGGAGTTTTAAAACAAACAGCGCAGTTCTGGGTGTATTCAGCACCGTTGTATTCTACCGTGAAACGTCCGAAGATCGCGCCCTCTTCGGGCTTCATGCTCGTCTCATCATAGTCCTTAAGCGTGCTTGCACAGCCCGCAAATACCACTAAACCGACGAATCCGAGCTTACTCCACTGTTTCATCATGACCTTTCTCCGAGAAGAGAGACGATTACTTCGTAATCGTTCTCACTGACGTTCCCCCACGGTCATCGCGCAACACCGCAACAAACGTCGTGGTCGCAGAAAGCGGTGCGTCCGACGGCGTATATTCATTTGATTCGCCTGCGTCCGTTCGTGAACGCAGTAGTGAGCCTTGGGTGACGAACCATGAAACTAACAGCTCCTCGCTCCGATTCGCAAGCACGCCATCCGAATCGCGATAAGAATAAATCTCCGTCGATCCGCCGCCAACAGATGCATCCAAACGAACCTTGTTCGGCGCCGCAGGCGCGGCGGCCGATGCCGCAGTCACTCCGTTGAACTGGATTTCGGTGAGCGATGGATTCGCATTTTTGGTGGTTCTAGAAGAAACCACGATTCGCTTGAACGCAGAAACGGTCTCTGAACCGGCAGTCGCTCGGTAAATCATCAGGTAGTTTACGCCGTTATACTGCTCATTCGTCGTTCGAACTCCCCCGGTACGTGGATCTGTAAAAATGACTGCACTCGACGGCACCGCGATTCCGATTGTCCCAGTCGTACCCGTATAGTGAGGTGCAGTTCCGGGTGCGGCTTGCGTGCCTCCCATCACAACTACCACTCGACTTGGATTTCCATCGCAAGTCGGCGTTGCGCCTAGATTCACGCCCAAATCCACACAACTCTCGACGGAGTATGAAATAGAACGGCCGCTGCCTCCTGGATCCGACAAGTAAGGCGTGATCGTGACGGTCGCGCCCGGCGATACCTCGGGCGTATCTGCCTCCAGCGCAAGAACACGAAACCGATCGAGCAACGTATACTTCGGCAGATTGTCGTCTCCGCAAGCCGTGAGCAGGACTAACCAGAAGAATAGTTTCGTTTTCATTAGAACTCTCCTTTTACGCCTAAGATGGGGAGGATCGGAAGACCACGCACATCTTCGCGAGATTTATAATCGTAGGCGTAATTGATCGATTCAACGTTCCGGCGACTCGTGACGTTCTGAATGTCAAAATATGCGGTCATGATCCACTTCTTGAAAACCCAGCGTTTGTCGAAACGAACATCTAGCTGCCAAAACGGGCTCTGACGTTCAGAGTAGAAAGGACCGCGAATCGGAATGAACGTATCATTGTCGCTATCGAAAACACCGCTCGTCACCGGTGTATAAGGGTTACCGGTCACATAGCGGAATCGGGTCGAAAGTTTCCAGTTCTCGGTCAGATCTACCGAACCAATGAGGTTCAAGTTGTGTGTTTGATCGTATTGAGAAACATATTCCGACTGTCCATTTTGTCGACGGGTGCTTCGCGAAAGCGTGTAGCTCACCCACGCCGAATAAGGCGCGAAATCGCCGCGGAGAAAAAATTCCACACCAATGGCACGACCTTTCCCGTCATTCGAATAATTCTCCAGCTCGACCACACCGTTTCTGGTCACGAAACTCGTCGATGGTACAACGAGATTCTTGGACTGCTTGAAGAACGGCCCCGTCGTCAGGACCCATCCTCGATTCGAACCTTCGCGAAAGTCCTTCTCACCGGCGATTGCCAGATGAAATGATTCGGGGCTTTTAAGATTCGGGTTGCCTACTTTTTCGGCAGTTTCCTGAGGCTGTGGCGGCTGGTAGTAGATGCCAGTTGCGAGCCGTAAATTCAAACTGTCAGACAGTTCTTTTCTCACTCCAAATCGAGGTCCAACCAAAAGCTCATTCGTTACTGCGAAATAGTCCGTTCGCAGGCCGCCTTTGAACGTCCAAGAAGGAAGTCCGCTATACAATGCCTGGCTGTAAAACCCTAAGTTGTGACCAGATACGGAGTTGAGGGTCAGTTCCTGTCGACTCGTACTTGCCACTGGGTTAGCGATTCCACCTTCGGTATAAAAATCACGCGCATTGAGGCGTACATCGGCCCAGCCGAAATCATGATCCATCCCGGCTGCAAGTTTCCAATGCTCGGAAAGTGCTCGCTCATGCTCCACACGGGTGGTGACCCCAATCGTACGTAGCCAGAAGCGCTCCTGAGACAAGCGGAATTGTACGAAGTCGCGCCCAAACCCAAAAGATGTCCGGGTAGTGGCCCCATCCGTGTGACGATGGAGCCACTGTGGAATCACGCGAAAAAAAGCCGTCTGAGTATAAAAATCCCCACGGATCGCTGGATCGTTGTTCAGGGTTTCTTTGACGAGGAACTGAAGTTGATCTCGAGATCCTATGGTTACTAACTTAAACTCGTCGCGATCGGAGAGTTTACGCTGATAGATCAATGATAGGTCATCGAAACTCGGGGCGGCGGTTAGATCGAAATCTTCGTCATCTCCCACCGCCGCACGAAGCACGTTACCGATGTAACTCTTACGTCCACCGACATAGACACTGCTCTGATCATCGATGGGTGTCTCGACTGCTCCGCCTGCGTTCAGAAGGTCTACAAACGCGAAACCCCGCATGGATTCAGTTTCGGGAGTTTTGGTCCAGGCGCCGATTTGTCCACCAATGGCGCGACTATAATCGGGGCCGTAGCCAGCCGACAAAAAATCGATCCGATCCAGCGCCTCAGGTTGCATCACCGAACTGAAACCGCCGAAATGGAAAATGATCGGAACTTCGTGACCGTCGATCAGGTATCGCGTGTCATTCGGGGCCGATCCTTGGATGATGACCACCGACGCCAACCCTGGAGCCCGAGCGACGCCCGGCAAGTTCTGAACCGCTCGGATCGCGTCGTTGCCGGAACCGGGAAGCGAGACCGCTTTTTTCGCCGACAAAACTTTTTTGAAATCTTCGCGACGATCTTCTTTTCCCACGACGGTCGTTTCAAACGCGTTGTAACTCACGCGTTCAATGTAGAGTTCTCGGGATTCACTCGATTCACCAGATGCTTGAGAGTCGGCTTCGGAAAATTTAAGATAGCCCGTTTGATTGACGACCCATTCGAACTCACCCTCGGGAACGTCGTAGAAACTAAACTCACCTCTGGCGTTCGTGATCGCCTTGAGTTTGTGAGGAAGGATGTAGACTGGTACCTCACCCAACGGCTTGCGCGTTCCTTTTTCGATCAATCGACCACGGATCTCTACGCCGGCCGCCCAGGCGTCGGACGCCATCAACGAGAAAGCCGAAGTCAGTACGGTTCCCCACAAAAAACGC
Source organism: Pseudomonadota bacterium (assembly GCA_027485695.1). GTDB lineage: Bacteria > Bdellovibrionota > UBA1018 > UBA1018 > UBA1018 > JAIXQO01. The sequence continues at coordinate 614,648 of JAIXQO010000001.1, read as the reverse complement.
ATGCTCATTTCTCCAAAATAAAACGATAAGAATAACGGATTCGAACGGCGACGGCCTGATCGCCCACGCGTGCGGGCTCGAATTCAAAAGATCCAATTGCCTGTAATGCTGCTTCATTGAGACCGTATCCAGGTCCAGTAACGAGATTGGATTGCCGAACAACCCCAGCGGCGTCGATCAACAGGTCGAAAACAACGGCGCCTTGCACGCCGGCTTTTTTTGCTTCAGGAGGATAAGGGATGCGGATTTCTTTTTTCAGTCTCGGCATCGCAGAGATGAGGTAGTCCTCAGTCGGTACCGGGAGAGAATCGGCATCAGAGTTTTTGAGTTTCTTGTCGTCGTTTTCTTTGGCGAGCGTGTTACCCGCTTTTGCGGCGACTTCGCCTGAGTCACTCGTTAGCGCAGACCGAGTGGCACCATAAACCGCGCGCTTCTTGGGTTCTTCGCGAGGTGTTTGCGGTTTGGCCTCGAGCGGTTTCACGCTGGTAGCGCGACCGACTGACGGATTCTCGTAGACTTCAAAAGGCACCGCCTCGGGTGCCTGGTTAGTACGATGCCAAAGTAAAAAAATCGCCCCAACCGCCAGTGCTCCATGAAGCGAGGCCGAAAGAATCCAAGACTCCCTCCTCACTCCAGATGCGCTCATTCGGGAGTCGAACCCGTTTTCTCGCGCTGAACCTGAAGTGCGAATTTCTCAAGCCCCGCTTGTTTCAATAGGTCAATCACACGCACGACGTCTTGGTGTTTGGCTTGTCCATCAGCACCGATCAAACCTTGAAGGGATGGAGAATCTTTTAGGCGCGCGCGAACCGTTTCGACCAGCGCTTCTTCTGTAGAGATAGCGCCGTCCACGAGAAATTGTCCGTCACGAGTGACGACAACGGCGATCGTCGTTGCACTCGAGACGTCCTTGGAGACACTTTTGGGGAGTTGAACGTTCAGCGACTCTTTGACGAGCGCGGGGGCCATCACCATGAAAATCACGAGTAACACCAATACGACGTCCACGAACGGCGTGATGTTGATGTCTGAGACGAGATCGTCGTCACGATCTTTGCCAGATGTTCTTGCCGCCATCCGGGTTATTTCCCCGATGCCCGCTGAGCCAGGTAAAGATCTCGGATGATTTCAGATTTTTGCGCTAAAACGCGAATTTTTTGGGAGTACACGTTGTAGGCGACGACAGCGGGAATCGCAACAAACAAGCCTACCGCGGTGGCAGTGAGCGCTTCGGCCAGGGAGGCGATCACGTCATTCATTCCACCACTCGTATTGGACGATAGGGTTCCAAAACTTTGGATGATTCCGAGGACGGTTCCGAACAAACCAATGAATGGGGCGTTTGATCCGAGCGTGGCGAGAACCGGCAGACCTTTGGAAAGCTCTAGGCGACTCTCGGACAGATGCGCTTCGAACCGGTCTCGAACTGCGTTTTCTCCGCCCGCTTGGGATTTAAAGAGTTCAACGAGTTTCGAAAAAAATCCGCCGGAGTTCGACGAAGACGCCGCACCTTTTTTAAGGCCGTCGCGAATAGAATCGAAATCTTCGGTCGAAAGCGCTTGGAAAGATTTTTTGCGATCAAAAATGATCGCGAAAGACCAAACCGATAAACCCACCAACAAAAGGAGAACTGCCTTTGTTGCCCATCCAATGAACACGATCCACGATGCAGTCATGCCCTTAGTTCTATCGAAGGGTTACTTGAATGACAAGGTCAGGAGCTTCGAACTCCGGAAAACACTGACACGCGAGACGGTATCCGTTTTTAATCTCATTTTCATCTAGATGCTTGAACTCGACGTCGCTCAGCGGCGAAAGCGCTCCAACCTTCGATGCAACAACACGAATTCGATCTGCTCCACAAACTCCATGACCGCCGCATTGACTCCCGACCGAAACCTCGACGAGCTGCGCGTGCCCGAGCAAATTGAGTTTCGGATAGATCGAGTCGGTTGCACCGACCACTTCACCACCCCGAATAAAAACAACGGATGAACTCACGGACGACGAAGGACGTTTTGAAGTCGTCCATCCATGTTCGGAGATGGATTCCAAGGTTGACGACGGAAATGTTGCGCGAGCGCTTCGCGAAGAATACCCAAATCCGCGTCTACCTGAGTTTCACGAAACTCCGGAAACTCCGATCCGCCCGCGGCTAGGAAATCCACCGTCACCACGGAGATCGTGCGCTCCAGATTAAGATCCGTGCGAGCGACATCGAATAGCGGCTCACCAGTAATCGTCTCGACGCGCAACAAGCGTGCGGCCGGATCGACTCCGAGTTTTTGGACGTCGCGAGCGCAGTCTTTTTCATAAAAGACGCGAAGGCCACTCTGGTTGAGGGCGCCGAAGTTGCCGCACGACGCGATCGACTTCGAGAATAGTTTGACCAGAGTCGCAACTCTCATCGGTTTGAGCCGCACGCCACGGTTGTTGAACGGGAGCACACGGTAGAAATTTTCATAGTCGAGCGGACCTGGCATCAGATCCGTTCGAATTCCGCCGGAGTTCAGAAGCGCGACATCTACACGGAACGTATCGCGAACCGCATCGGTCAGAGCGTTACCGAGATTGTTTTCTTCGGTGCGATTTCTCGTCAAAGGAGCAGAGATTTGTCCGAGCAGCTGCTTGGCCATCGGAGCGATTTCGCGGCGAGCGATCTCGATTTTTGCTCTCGATACCGGCGAAGCGGCAACCGGGAATCCGTCATATTGGACCAATCCGGCGTTCGAGCTACAAACCGGCTCGTTGCCCCGATCGCATTCATCGGCAAATAGGAACTTGCCAGCAAAAACGCGAGTGCGAGTACGATCGATCGCTCCCGCAGCCGGATCGAAGAAGAGATCGATGCGCCCGAACTTCTCGCCGTTCGCACCGCTTTGAATCGCTGGAACGCCTTGAACGCGGACATCATTCACATAGTGCGTGTGACCACCAATGACGGCGTCGACCGCACGCGGATCCTGAGCCAGTACGCGATTCAGGAATTCCGTCATTTTGAATTCGTTACCCGCATCGCCCAAGTGCATGACGACGACCGTGACATCCACACGGCCACGAAGCTCGGCTTTGATAGAAATGAATTCTTCGACCGGGTCACGGAAACAGAGATCCGAAACGTTCGCGCGCGTGGTTACGGCAGCAGTTTCCGGATGATCGAGACCAATGATGGCAACACGAAGGCCGGCGACGTTCTTAATGATGTAGGGTCTAAGAAATTCCGGACGTCTCGCCTCTGACCAACGGATGATATCGGAACTTGAAGTTGGGCGGCAGTACTCGGAGATCACGGGAGCTGGCGCACCTGAAATCGATTTCAAGCTACCCATGTAATAGGTGTTCGCAGAGAGCAATGGGAACGAGGCCCGGCGCGCGATTGATTTGAGCGCTTCGCGAGGATCGCCGCGACTACCCGCAGGGAGTTGATCCACCAACCAACCTGATGGACCGAAATCGTAATCGTGGTTTCCAGGAACGACAGCGTCGTATCCAGCTTCGCTCATCAAATCGAACATCAGCGCGCCTTCGGAAAAGTTCGAAAGGAGCGTGCCTTGAAACTGATCGCCGCCGTCCACCAGGATAACGCCTTCGCACTGCGGATTCATCGCAGCCGATTGACGAATACTCGAGACGACGCCGGAGAAAAACGGCATGCCGCCGATGTTCTTCGGGATGGGCGGGGTTTTACCGAGAGTGATGACTTTGTCTTCTACGGCACCATGGATATCGTTCGTGCCGATGATCGTAATTCGAGGCTGAGCGCAGATTGCTTCCGCCGATTCCACTCCCAACAGTCCCGCCAAAACCGTCATCAAAAAAATCATGCGCACTGATTACTGGGCGTGCACTCGATCGTCAACTTTTTATGTCGGATATAGACGGTAAAACACGAACACAGTCCCGGGCGACCATTCAGCGTTAGTCCACAGCGATTCCCGACTGATTATGACGTGAAAAGATGCGGCTCATTCGTCAGTAACGACGATTGATTTTTCGCCAAAGGATCTCGCCCGTTTGAGCGTCTTTTGCGATCCATTCCGTTTCGGTCTGCTCGCGTTTGGCCCAGCGTACTTCGAGCTGATCAGGTTCCTTGCGAGCGACGTAGGCGACGTCGGTGCCTGCTGGGGCACGTGTTACCATGCGGGTATCTAAGCCCGCCTGGAGATTGATGTCCGAGTTTTCCAGATTTCCGCTCGAATCAAACATCAGTGTAATCGCGCGATCCGGTACGACCGGATATCCCCCAAATGTCTGCACGAAGGTCAATCGAGTCCACCGCGCGGTTGAATCGATTTTTGGCGAAGCGAGCTCCACTCCCGAGAAGCCTTTTTCTTTGAGATACTCGGGGATCCAGCCTTGCCAATTTTCTTGAGTCCGCACCGATGCAATTCCTCGATTTGCCGCCGTAGTGGACGGCTCCGCTACGACCAGTTTTTTAGGAACGGGAGATGTCGTACGCGTTTTTGAGCCCTGCAAAGCAGTCGCCACCGGATCCGCGCGGTGAATCCGATACGCGTCCGTCGTATCCACTTGGTGTTGCCTCACCACTGAAACGGCCGCGACTACCAAAGCGAAGATCGATCCAACGACGAACAGTCTCTTCATGATTTCACCTCTACTGAAACCTCGATCGTCTCAGAAGCACCGTTCGCAGGAGTTAGACGGATACGAATACGTTTTGTACCGGTGGTTGCGGTTTTAGAAATCTTGATACGCAGTCCGGTTTCCGAGTAATCGCTTCGCATCGGATAGGTGGTCAGATAACGGGTTCCAATCGAAATATTGTAGCGAGAATCGGTCGAGCTAAGAGCGGCAACAATGGATGAGCCATTGATCTTACCGTAACGAATCTGGGCCTTGCGGTCTGATATCGCTCCATAGTTTGCTTCCGCACCTGCGAAGGTGATTCCGCTATCGAGGATTTCTGCTTCAACAAGAATCCCTGCTACCGTTTGGCTCGCGCTATTTTGCACGTCGAACCAGAGGTCACCTTCTTCGCCTCGATTCATTTCGCCGTCGAGTGGTTTGGAGTTTCTCACTTCCGTGAATCGAATCCCGGCGAGGCTCGCCCAACCTGCCGCAACGGGGGTGAAATCCATCAAGCCACGCTCTCTGAGGATGTCGCGCACGCGATCGAGATCCTGAGAGTTCACCCGAGTGTCCACAGAGAGCTTGGTATAAAGTCCGCCGAAAAACGAAATAAACGTCACCGGTGAGAGGTTTGTCTCCGAAGGTTTTGGAAGCCCCGCAAGCGTGTCCGTCAGATTCGCCAGCAAGATGTCCTGAATCAGCGACTCCTCGTTTGGACGACGTTCGCGGAGTGCCTCGAATATCTCAAAAAAAGTGCCACTCGCTATGATCGCCGCCTGGTGAACCTCTTGAGGAGGGCCACCAAAAAGAAATGCATTTTTGACTTTGGCGGGAGGGGAAACAACACCAGCGTAGGGCCAGCCGAAACCGTCCGGATAAGCGAAACTAACCCGATTCGCCTCGGAGCTAAATCCAATCGTCGGATCTGCACTGAATCCAGTGCAGTTCGGATAACTAGAATCGTAAGTTGGGCAACGACGAGCGCCTCGCGCATAGTCGGAGCCAGGTCCAAAGAGGGATCCCAAAGCCCAACCGCTAAACAGGTACGGATCTAGCGCCGGCGCGACTTCATGCCGAGTCATCATCAGAGCAACAGCGTCCGAGAGTCCCTCGTTCAAAGCGCCTGCCTCATCAAACCCAAAATGCCCGAGTCCATAGAGATCGGAGTACGCGTGTTGGGTATGGGCGTGCTGAAGTTCATGGATGGTGACTTGTCCATCATCTGAAAATGAAGCGGTCGAAACGGTCGAGGAGCTTCCGAGGCAGACAAAATCAACGATGGTACCTTGAGTATCTCTGCCTTGAGAGTAGTAAGCGTTGTCTTGAATCGGACAGCTCGCGATGACCCAGACTGGTTTCGCGGGCAAGAGACTTCCGGAGCGCGCAAGGCTCGCTCGGTATTCGTCACCGTAACGATAGGACATCACTTCACGAAATCGCGGATCGTCATGGCCGTAGTCAAATACGTTTCTTGCATTGTAGGCGCCGTAATCCAACTCACAGAGTCCGCTACGAACATCGACATAAGTTCCGGACAATGTTCCATTTCCGGATAAGTGGTTCAGCGTGTAGGTCGAAGCACCTTGTCCGACCGAAGACGAGGTCGGAAAAAGACTCGGATCATTTACGCTATTTCTCGGATCGATCGAAAACGATCTACCTGAACCCGTGGACAATCCATTCCCACCACTGCGAGAAACAGGAGCGCAATAAGGCAGATCACCTTGTGCATCGAGTTCTTTGGAGGAATTTTTTTTAGAGGAACAGCCGACGAGAAAAACAACCAGAGTCGCGCTGACCCATGAAGCCCAAGAAGATTTGAACATCGCAGCGCCCTCCGTGGCGCTTGAAATTGAATCTACACACCATCATGAGACGCATCCGAGCGTCTCCAATAAGATGGAGGGTAGATTCACTATTCTATATTCAAATAAGGGGACTAGATACCGTCAAAGCCCCAGCGTAGCGCCGACCGAGAGTGTCCAACGGTCATAAGTATAGGAGGACGCCTGCGAGGAGCGGTTCATAGAGAGATCGCCGAGTGCAATCAGCGCAAGGTTCTGTGTCAATTTTTTGTTGGCACTCAGACTCAACGTGTAACTCATGTCGGATCGTTTTGTACTCGAGTCCGGGTAGGACGTGCGAGTAACGTCCAAACTCTGTCCGAATGTGTAGGCGTTGTATTGAAATTGGTTACTGAGAACTGCTCCGTAGGCTTTGTTCGCGAACTCGGTTCCTTTGGTGTCTGCTAGGTCGAACTTAGCCGTGTAGTAAGGATTCCAATATTTAGACTTCTTTAAGTCCGCGAGGATCACCCTCAACGTATAAGCCATCCCGCTTCGCTTCAGGTTATCGGCAATCGAATCTTCGCCGTCGTATTTCTGGGATTTTGCGAATAAATCGCCAGAGAGCGACCAACGTTCGGTCAGCTCTTTGCGCGCAAATGCTCCGACACCGACACTATTGCTGAATACTTCGTACTTACTGGATCCGGCCGTATCGGTACGCATCTGGTAGAGGCGAGATGCTTCGGTTTTCAGACCCCACGAGAAATACGAAAGCGGATTGTGGTTGGCGATCAAACCGACGGCGCCTTCCATAAACTCACCCGTCTTAGATTCGGAATTAGAGTTTTTGTTTCCGCTGAACCTAAAGTTCGGGACCCACTGCCAACGCTTCATCGGCGAAGTTGCGTACCCGAGACCGGCAGCTAATGAACCTTTGAAGGTGGATTTCCCGCTATTCGTTGTATCGCTCGTCGATTCATTCGGAATCAACAAGACGTTCGAATCATAACCTGCGAGAAGTGAGAGATTTCCAAAAAACGAAGCCTTATCGAGCGGTTTCAATACACCACGAACCGACTCCGAAATTTGACGAGCCATCTGCTTGGAGTCTTCCGGCACGGTAACATCCTCGATCAAGGTCGTGGACGAACGGTCAGCCTCGAGCATCTGATCAATTCCTCGCGAAGACCGCTCTTCTTTGAAGTAGCACTGGGCGAGATAAAAATGCGCGGCCGGACGAAGTTCGGCGAGATTCGAGAGGGTGACGGCTTCGAACTCCGGCTTAGCCTTGGCGTGATCTTTGAGTTGAAACCAACTGAGCCCCAAATAGAAATGCGAAAGCTCGGAGTTAAAAGATTCTTTGAGGCTGTACTCGAATAGCCCGAGCGCTTTTTTGTAGTCCTTCTCATTGAAACGGATCATTCCCAATTCGAACGCGTACGGAGCAATCTCTTTGCGGGGAGCGCCTTGTTTAGTTTTCAGATCGATCAGGTCTTTGTAAACGTTCGCCGCTAGCTTGTCTTTTTTGGTCGCTCGGAGGGTCAATGCCTTCAACTCGAGGATCTCATGGGACTTAGGCAGGATACGCTGTAACTGTTCCAGGAGCGCCAAAGCTCGATCGTATCTCTTGGTGTTGTAAAAGATGACGGCTTCGGAATAATCCGGTTCCGATTCGTTCGGAATCTCGGCATATGCCACTCCAGAAACCCATGTCAGAATCCCAGCAACAATCCATGTTTTCATCTATAATTAAACGGTAACCGCTTCCTTGATGTTTTGCTAGTTTGTTCATATTCTCTATGTATGATGCGTCTAGCGATGTTTTGTTTGGGAGCGATTTCGATTCTCAGTGCGCAAGCAGCCGATGAGGTCGCTGGTCAAATCGTTAGCGTATCCGGCAAGGTCCTTGCCCGAAACGAAAAATCCAAGACCACCCAGCTCACACTTTTGAAGTCCGGCGACAAACTCTACGAAGGATCCGTCGTCAATACTGGCGCAGGCGGCACGGCCAAGCTCCTCATGAGCGATCGCACGATCATCGACTTGGGACCATCGAGCGTCTTCAAAGTGAACGAATTCAAACTCAAACAAGTGACCAATCGCACGGTTGAAATGGAGCTCGAACAGGGCCAAATGCGGGCGTCGGTTAACAAGGCAGTTCCCGACCCTCAGGGCAAATTCTCGGTAAAAACTCGCGCGGCTACGATGGGGGTTCGGGGAACGGAGTTCCTGGTCAAGACGCCTCCCATCCCTCCCACTGGAGGACCACCTCCGCCCGCGCAGATCACCGTGGTCAAAGGGTTAGTTGCGGTAGCGGACAATGGCGGACCAAAAACAGGCGGAAATCCCGTGATGCTATCAGCCGGCATGCAGTTGCAAAAGGACAGCACGACGAGCGGAAGTGCCACTACAACTCCCACCCAGCTGAGCGCCTCGCAGATCACGGCGGTCAAAACCGAGTCGACCGTCAAAGACTCCACTTTCATTTCCAACGTCACATTTGATTCGAAGTCATCGGCTGACAGTAAGGACTCTGGAAACTCGTCTGGTGACGGAAAGAGCGGCGGTGATTCTAAAACCGCAGACTCCGGTCAAAAATCGGATTCAAAAGGGGATTCAAAAACTGAAACAAAACCCGAAGGCAAGGCTGAAAGCAAAGCTGAACCCAAAGGCAATCAGACTTTGAATCAAGTTTCGGCCAACGTCAGTGAGCAAGTCAAAGTCGAGATCAAGGCGGCTCCACCTCCTCCACCTCCGGTGCAAGGAGTGTTCACCCCAGTAAAACCACCTTCAGTGACAGTCGACACGATCTCCATCAAAAACGGGAACGCTCGCATTCAGGTGAACTTCACGCCTTAGTCCAATGCTTACGAGATGACGTGAAGGTCCATCACGACGTCGCGAAGAGCCTTGAGGACTTCGGCGCTGTGTTCACTGCCTCGAGTCTCTAAGGTCAGTTGTACCTCGGTGCGATCGATCGTGGTGGACGGTTCACTTCGATCGTGGATCGCTTGAATCACGTTTGCTCCGGCTAACGCAATCGTCGAAGTCAAACGAGCCAATGAACCGGGACGATCGGAGATCAGAACGTTCGCACGAAGACGACGACCTTTTTGGATCAAACCTCGATCGATGACTCGGTTCAAAACGTTCACATCGATGTTTCCTCCACCGATGATCACCACTACTTTTTTTCCGGCGATTTTTTTACGAAGTTGTTCGAGAACCGCCAGCGAAACTGCAGCGGCACCTTCGCTCACGACTTTGGCTTTTTCGAGTAGAGTCACGATGGCAGCCGCGATCGATTCGTCATCGGCATGTAAGATTCCATCGAGATTTTCATTGAGAATTCGGAACGGAAGCTCCTTGGTCGTGCCAACGGCGATTCCATCCGCAAAAGTGTCCACGTGATCAAGTTTTACGGGATGCCCTGCGCGAATGGATTTCACCATCGCCATGCTACCGGTCGCTTGCGCACCATAAATCTTGATCTTGGGCTTCAGCTCCCGCAGTACGCTCGATACCCCTGCCATTAGGCCACCGCCACCCACCGACCCGATGACGTAGTCGAGGTCCGGAAGCTGTTCCATCAATTCGAGTGCCAACGTGCCTTGTCCGGCGATCACTTGAGCGTCATCAAACGCGTGTACGTAAATCCGACCGGTTTTTTTCGCGATCTTCTGCGCTGCCTGAAATGCCTCGTCGTAGTTATCCCCTTCGAGCACGATTTCAGCACCGAGGCTTTCGGTGTTTTTCACTTTCACAAGCGGTGCGGATTTTGGCATCACGATGAGCGCATGGACACCCAACTGCTTGGAACCCCAGGCCACTCCTTGAGCATGGTTACCGGCGCTGGCCGCGATCACTCCGCGTTTTTTTTCATCACTGCTCAGTTGAGAAATCCGATAGGTTGCGCCACGAATCTTGAATGACCCGATCGGCTGCATGTTTTCTAGTTTGAGGTAGAGTTCGCACCCCAGGATCTCGCTCATCCATGGATTATGCAAAAGCGGTGAACTCGGAAGGTACTTCTTGAGTACCTCGTGAGCTTTTTGGACCTCAGAAATGCGAATGATCGGCTTCTTTTTCATCTAGTCTTCGATGGAATCAAGAAACGTCGATGGCGGCAAGACATTACTCGTGGCGACGAAACAGAGTCCCTGATTGAACTCCAGGAGGAAATCCTTATCTTAAAAGAATGTCGATTCATTCATTTCTCTTGATCGGGCTGACCAGCGTCTCCGCGATGTGCTTATTTCCAATTTCGAGCCATGGATCGACGGACGCCTGGTTGGAACTCTTGGAAAAGGCAAAACTCATCTCTACGCAAGTAAAACCAGATCCTGAAGTCCGAGAGCTGTTCGGACAGGGGCGGCACCGGGGTACTTTTCAAGAGATTCTGATCCAATCTCCATTACGAGTTCCCGCGTTCGCCCGCCTGTTTCGCGACCAGATGCTGCAAACCAAAGGAACTCCACAACTGGTCCTGACTCAAGCACTCTCCAAGATCGACCTCGCTCCGAGACGTGGTTTGATCGGCGATCCTTTGGCTCAGATCGAGAAATCAAGCACGGAGACCGATGCGCTCTTCCACGTGATTACCAAAATTCATACTTGGAACAAAAAGCCCCTGAGCACTATCTCGAGCGCGGAACTCAAGAAGAAAACTCGTGCCGTTCCACCAGAACTCGCTCGCACCGTCGCATATTTACTCGAAGCCGAGCTAAATGCAGTCCAAGCACGCGATCAAGCATTCGCACCACTGATCGTGGATAAAAAACTTAAAAATGCGTTTTTAGAAAAGACTCGCCGAGTAGACCGAGAAGGCGAGGACGATCTGCGGCCTGCAAGCCCACTCATGACGACGCTCTTGCCGCTTATCGACTGGCGAACGTTTTGGGTCGCCGGATTCGACCTCATGCTCGCAGTTCAATCCGCACGCGCGAAGATCGCGGCAATGACTGGCGAACTACAGGTTTCATTCAAACATGCGACACCGCTTGGGGAAATCGTCATACGTGGAACTAGAACAGACGATCGTTACGACTCGAAACCCTATCTACTGATTGTTGACTTGGGCGGAAACGATACCTACTTTTCAGGTGGGGCTACGCTTACGGAAAACAATCCCACCTCGATTCTGATCGATCGCTCCGGCAATGACCGATACCTGGCGCATGCGAAACTCGTGGACCGTTCTCCGCTGGATCTCGAAGAACGAAAGCTCGCGCAAATAGAACCGAGCTGGGGCAGCGGAGTATTCGGCTACGGCATTCTCGTTGATGAATTGGGAGACGACTTCTACCGTGGTTTTCGATTGTCCGGAGGAACAGCTGAATTCGGTTTGGGCGTGCTCTTGGATGGCTCCGGCGATGATCGTTATGAGTGTCATGAACGTTGCCAAGGATACGGCTCAGTGGGCGTCGGCCTGTTGATCGATCAAACCGGTTCGGATCACTATGTCGCTTTGCAAAGCGCTCAAGGGGTCGGAGCCACTCGCGGTACTGGTATCTTGTTAGATCTAGGAACTCAGGATGATCGCTATCTGACGCATCACTCGAGCGTCGACTTTCCGTCCCCGATCGATCCCAAGTTTAACGTCTCACTCGTGCAAGGTGCGGCCGTAGGCCATCGCGCTGATTTTATCGACCAGAATTCATTCGCGGGTGGCGCGGGAGCTCTATTCGACGAGGGCGGCAACAACGAGTTTACGGCGGATTTTTTCGCTCAAGGCGTCGCCTACTGGTATGGACTAGGAATTCTCAGCACCGGTAAGGGCAACGATCGATTCATGTCCGGCAAGTATGCTGCCGGCGCTGGGGTTCATTACGGAGTTGGTGTACTCCATGATCTAGGCGGAGACGATCAGTACAGTGTCGTGCAAGAACTCGGGCTGGGCGAAGGTCATGATTTCGGACTTGGCGTATTCGTGGACGATTCCGGAAATGATCAGTACTCCTGCGCGAATTTGGCGCTTGGTGCCGCTAGCGCACAAGGTGTTGGAGTTTTTTGGGATCGTTCTGGCGACGATCTCTATCGGTCTTCGGGAAAAGAAATCTTGGGTGGTGTTGCGGCTCGTATCGGATCTCCCTCGTTCCGGGATCGCGCTAAGACAATCGGTTTGTTTCTCGACACCGGCGGAAAAAATAAATTCGAGACGCCGCTGTCCAAGTTAAACCAGGTACAAAAATCCGGAAGCTGGAGAAATGTCGCTGAAAATGAATCCAACCCCCGGGTATTTTTCCACGGCGCTGGCCTCGTCATTCAGGAACCTGATACAGAAGAGCCGGACTTGATCGGAGAAAAAGATTCGGACTAGGCGCGGACTTGAATCTCCAGGAGTCGGCCACTTTGGTCACTTGCTTCACGCAATTTCCCTGCGCGGCCCCACCTACGAAATCTTAGTCGAACCTCCTGTTCGCCTATTTGCGCTAGATCTGCCGCTGGCAGATCCATCGCAAACCGATTTCTCCGCTTCGACTCCTGCCTCCAAAGTCCTCCGCTTTTTCAAATCATCAAAAAAACTAAAAATGCGTACGTTAGCACCCGTGTCCTGGACGGACGAAAAGGGTGCGTAAGTAGAATTTTTAGTTTTTTTGATGATTTGAAAAAGTGGCGATCCCTGCAGGAGTCGAACCTGCGACCTACTGCTTAGAAGGCAGTTGCTCTATCCAACTGAGCTAAGGGATCGTACTGGGCGTGAGCGCCAAACTCTGGACGGTCACAAAATCTGAATAATTCCTGGTCCTTCGAATAAACCAGAGCCGTTCGTTTGAGACAACAGGATCTTTATCCCTCTTTCTGAAAGGGCGGTATAAAATAGAGAAGCGATGCCTCTCTACGACTATCATTGTCCTCATTGTGGAAAAAAATACGAAGAAATCCGCCCATTCGAGAGTCGCGAAGGAGGCGATTGCCGTCATTGCGGCAAAGGACCCGTAGAGCTCAAAATCGTACGATTCCGCGTAGGTGGGCGTGGAGATTTACGCGAAACCACTGATTTTCACGGGTGCCACCCAGCCCTGGACTCCCATGACCACGGGGGCGGACACGTTCACGGCCCAGGTTGCGGCCATTCTCATGGCGCCTCGTCCTCGGGACACGACGAATGAACTTCAAGCTGGTCAGCGATCTCGACGACACCATCAAGATCACTCACACCACTCATCGATTTCGAACCATCCTCAGGGGGTTGTTCACGCGAGAGGTTTTCGCCGGGATGCCTGAGCTCTATCAGGAGTGGGTCGGACGCGAAGGGGAATTCATTGTCATCTCCTCGTCTCCTCGTTCGATTCATGGGAAAATTCACCGTTTTTTGAAAAAAAGCGCGTTTCCCTTGCATCAGATTTGGCTCCGCGACTGGATCCGCCAACCTAAGATCAAAGAGTATAAACAACAGAACTTCGAGCGCCTCGGCCAACAGTTCGAAGGCCCTTTTATGCTCATTGGCGATGACTCCGAATACGACCCCGAGGTATTTACGGAATTTTCGAAGAAAAACCCGGGTCGGGTCATCCAGATTTATATACGGCAAATGAGGGCTCGTCCTCTACCCATGGGTTGCCTGCCTTTTTACACTGCATTCGACATCGCATTGAACGAATATCAGCAGAAACGCCTCAAAATCCCGCAGGTCAGCCGCGTTGCCAAAGCAATACTGGATGAGCCGTTCTCAGAACTGGTGATCCCGACGTTCGCACCCATCCCGGAGACTGTTCTTGGCGACGATGTGCCGGCCACGTTGGAGCAGCTTCGGACCCAAATCGAGGAGAAATACCGTCGAATAGCCTCCGATCGTCGGGCTAAATCCACTGGAAGAAAACCCTGACTCCGCTTAGTATCAACTCGTGCCCTCGTGGTGGAATTGGTAGACACGCTGGTCTTAGAAGCCAGTGCTTCGGCGTCGCAGTTCGAGTCTGCGCGAGGGCACCACTTAAATCCCTTAGAATCACATTCGATTCGAACATCCAAAAAATAACTAAAGATCTCAATCACGCAGACACGAACGAGAATTCGCGACCGCGATGAACGCCAAGGCGTTTAGCGCGGAGAGGCGCGCACGATGCGCGACTCAGCGAATTGTCCATGTCGAGTGTTTTTGGCAGGAGCCAAAAACGCGAAGGTCGAGTCTGCGCGAGGGCACCACTCTCAAACTCAGGACTCCCTGAGCATCCAATTCAAGCTCCAAGAAAAAAGGTCCCGAGAACTCATCGCTCTCGAGACCTTGGAGTGTATTAGACTAAACAGCCCAATCGGCGATTACTTACAGATACCGCCTTTTTCGTTTTTCCACTGGGAGAGACGGGTCCAGTTGCCGCGCTCGATTTTCGAAGCGTCAGACACAAAGTAGGATCCCGAAGTTTTGACTTTGGTCACGTCGCCGAAACGGGAGAGCGTGAAAAGAGCGTAGCTGCTGAAGCTCTTGCCGGTCGAACCGAAGCAGGAGTTCATTTCGAAGTCAGTGATGTTGCTGTCTTTGTAAACGACGTTGTTGTCGTCCCAAGCATTGAAGTTACCTTGGAAATCAAGGGCAGCGTTCACAATCGTCGAGTTGGTGTTCGAAACGATCTTCCACTCTTTCACGTTTTGCATGATCGCTTTTTTGGAAACAGGAGGGCAGTTTCCGGTGTAGCTCGTACCTTGATTGTGAACGACGTAGAGGGCGCCATTGGACTCATAGTAAGCAACCGCGCGGTCGGATGGGTGTTGGGAAACTTTGAAATCTTTCACGTTAGAAGTGATTTGGCAGGTTTGGCCGTTTTGGAAATAACGGTAGAAATTACCGTTGTTGTCCAACATGTATTGAGCAGCGCGGTCGTTGTTACGAGCGTTTTTGCAATCCCAATTTTTACCATTGAGGCATTGGGCGGAGAATGCGGACGTGGAAACCAGGGACAGAACAAGGACAGAAAAAATCTTTTTCATAAAATCTCTCTCTCAAAGGAAAGTGTTTAATGCGACGCGGCACGTGTACCTGTGTAATTAAATATCAGCAAGAGAAAAGTCGCTTCATTGATCTTGGTTCGTTCACCAACACCAAACTGTTTCGCTTCGAAAAATCAAAATTATCTGTGGGAATCGCTCAGTTCATTACGCACGATTGATCACTCTTCCCAGTAAAACCCGCTAATTACGCGCTAAAAACCCAGAAAATTCGAACCTTCCCGCAAGACCGCGCATTTGCGTCGGAAACAAATGAGCACCTCGAAAAATTACCGATGAGTTCAGTCAGTCGCTACACAGGTATTCGGTCGAGACGAAAAGGCTAAATACTTGAAGCGCGAGCGCAATCTGGGAAGTCTCATCTCTGACTGACAAATATCACGACAAAAGCGCAGAAGAATCCAGCGAACCCCCGCGACTCATCGATCGAATCGGAAGTGTTACGGAAAACTTTGTACCGACACCCAGTTGGCTGGAAACCTCGATTTTACCACCGTGAGCGTCGACAATGCCTTTTACGATGTGCAGACCAAGGCCCATACCGCCTGCAGCGAACGTGGACGGCGCCACGCGCTCAAAAGGTATGAAAATACGATCGTAATCATTGGGATCGATTCCAATTCCCCGATCCTCAATCCTCAGGACGATATCATTCCCGCGTCGCTGCAAATGAATCAGAATTTCATCAGTTCCACCGTATTTGAAAGCATTGGTCAACAGATTCACGATCACTTGTTCAAGTCGATAGGGGTCCCAAAAACCTGAAATCGGTCCGCTTGAGTCATCTGCGGTGATTCGAATACGGTCCAGTTGTCGATCGGCAATTCGCCCGACAACCGTTCTTACGAGCGGGAGCAGGTCCACATCTTCTACTTGCAGTGAAAACAAACCGGCCTGAATCCGAGAGGTATCCAGCATATCGCCCACTAAGCGAATGAGACGCTTCATCTGCTTTTCATCGTCTTCGACCATTTTTCGCCACTGCTCAACAGTAAAACCTTCGAATGAATCAGATCGAGCCTTCTTTTGGCGCAGTTGAAACTGGAGACTCAGAGAGCTGAGTGGTGTTCTAAGCTCATGCGAAGCAACTGAAAGAAATCGATCGCGCGCGAGAAGCGCTTTATCTAGTTCATCGGTTCTCTCTTTGACTCGCTTCTCGAGATCACCATAGGATCTTTCGAGCAGAGTACCCATCACGTTGAGTGACTCCGCTAACGTCCCGATTTCATCTCGCGACTGAACCTGTACGCGCGCCCTATAGTCTCCGCTACCAATCTTCTGAGCGACCTCACCCAGTTCTTTGAGATCTCGCCCGAGCGCGCGACTAATCAAAAATGTCAGTGTGAGGCCGCTCGTTTCCACCGTAAGAACGACCATAAACAACACGGACAATATCAACTGTTCGAGCCACCGTGCTCCCGCCGCGAGAGACGCAGAAAACTCGGTCTCAACGTGAGTCAGTTTTTCGTTCATGGATTCGATGACACTCACTAATTCCGACGCACGCTGAGAACCCGATTTTCCTGATAAGACGAGCTGATGATACTCTCTTGCGGACTCAGTCAGCTTGCCCATCAGATCATCGCCCTCGGTCCACGAAACGAGCGCATTCTTGACATAACTCACTTGATCGAACCGCTGAATCAGTCGAACCACGGACGGGATGTCGTCCGAATGAAACTTGCCCTGGAGAAGACCTGTTCGTATGACATCGTAGTTCGGCTGGGCTTTCATCAACTCAAGGCGTGCAAGCCTATCTCCCTCAAAAACATCGAGGTAGGAAACGAAAACGCGATAGTCCTCGGCATTACCGGTAAAAGCATATCGCTGGAGATGAAAAACGGAGTTCTTCTGCGCTTTTGACCAGGTCCCTTCGCCTTGGATGAAGGCTCGAATGGCCGCAAGAGTATCCATGGCGAACCCGAGGATGACTAATTCTCCGACAATCAAGAATGCCATTGCCCCGACTACTGTGTAGAGCTTCCTAGAAATGGAAAGCCGTTTCCAAAACCCTAATTTGGCCATTCCGAAATCATCCCACATTCAGATTGAATAACGTTTACTTAATCGTAAAAAGTAGCAGATAACTTCGAGTATGACTTCGAATTCATCGATCGATCGGTTCACTCAAGAACGCTTGAAGAAATGGATCTCAGAGTATCGCAAAGACTCCGGGCAGTTCCCCACTTTAAGCGACCTGGAAGCAGCCCATTTCGATCGCGCTACCATCGATCGAGCCGTCCGCTCCCAGATCCTAGAAGAACTCTATGTGACACAAACTAACGGAGTGATTCGCAAAGGATTCAAAGTGCGCGAAAAATCACCCGTCTAAGCGCTACTTCAATCCGAAGATCTGACGATCCACCGAATATTTGCCGGCGCCGACCGTGATCAGAAGAATAGAAATACAAAAATAAACGGCAGCCAGCTCGTACGAACCACCTTGCCCGACAAAAGGATCTCCTTTGACGACCGCGTGCGTATAGACCGCGACCGCCATAGTGCTCGCCATACCTAGTGATGCAAGCGGGACGAGTAATCCGAGAATCCACGCAATTCCTCCCCCGAACTCAGAGAAAGCGGCCAAAAATTGCAGTATTCCAGGAACGGGCGCATCCGGGCCCATCCAAGACATAGGAGCCTGCATTTTAGGCCAACCGTGTAGAATAAACGCAGCACCCGCGACCAAACGTAGAATCAATAGACCTGCCGACGCCTTGCAACTGACATCGGTCACTTTAAACCAATTTTTCATAATGACCATTCCTCCGTTTACCCAGAATAGGAGGAGACCGTGTACGGTGTCAGGTACTTTTTTGCGGGATCGAGCACTAAGCGGCGTTCTTATTATCAGGATCTTCGGGCTGTAACCTTGCAAGCGTCTGTTTCATTTTACGGTTTTCTTCCTGAATTTTACCGAACTCAACTTTGAGTTTACCTTCGGATTCGATCACTTCTTTGAGCTTTTTCTCGGATTTTTCAAGGTTCTTGCGCGCATCTGTCCACTGACGCTCGATATTCTCGAGTTTACGTTTGGATTCGGCTTGATCCTGCTCTCCGCGTTTCTCTTGGGCTTTTTGGAGAGACTCAGTCAAACGCTGGTTCATCCGCTTGAACTCTTCTACGCGCTTCTCGGCTGATTGCACCTTGGCCATCAACTGAGGATCTACCGTTTTCGAAGATTTCGATTGCGCAACCATCAGTTTGTTTTCGAGGTCTTTGACCTTCGTGACGAGTACGCGATTTTCTTCTTCTTTCATCTGGGCGAGTTTTTGCGTTGTGCTTAGCTTAAGTTTGATTCCGTTATCGTCCGCGGCAGACCCGCCCGATTTAACCTTATCGAGATTGAGGTTTGCGCTCGCAATCTGATTATTTTTCTGTTGGATAATCAGTTCTTTCTGTCTCAACTGATCTTCCTTCTTCTTGAGTTCGGTTACCAGTCCTTGCTCTCGATTACGAAACCCATTTTCTTTGATCTTGAGCTGTCTGGAGATCTCACGATGAAGATCGGACAAGCGAGCCTTTTCCGCCATGAGTTCTGCTTTCAGGGCGGCATTCCACGCCTGGGCTTTCTCGTTGCGTACTTCGCGCTCCATCTCCTGGATGACTTGATTGAACTTCGAATCTACTTTGAGAAGCTCGGAATTTTCGAGAACTTCGATTTCAGGGATATCTTCTGAAACTTCGATGGTCTCAATTGGATCGACAGAGTCCGTTTTCGATCCAACCACCGCGCTTGAGACATCAACTTCGGATGATTCCTGGCGCGATCGAACGACTTTTTTGTCCTCTTCATCTGACTTCTTGAATGGCCAGATACTTTTCAAAAGCCGGTCACCGAACCAGCCATCATCGCCTTCTTCTGGAGTCACCGGAATTTCGGAAGTAGCGACGCGAGATTCCAACGCTTGTCTCAATCGCGCGATCTCTTCATCTTTTTTCTTGGATTCCTCGTTCGCTTTAGCTACCCGGCTCTCTAACTCCATCGCCTGTTCACGTAACTGTAGGAATTCCCTGGAGCCTTGAATCGTAACTGCATCACCGTCTGCGCGATCTGATTCAGAACTTTTGAGAATCAATGCGGCATTACCAGTTTGTCCGGCAGTATTCACTTTGAAGAATTGAGAAGAGTCCGTATCCGAATCATCGGCTCCCTTCACTAACTGAGAAGGGTCTACTCCCGATTCATCGGTTCCTTTGACTAACTGAGAGGCGTCTATTCCCGATTCATCAGTTCCTTTGACCAGTTCAGAAGAGTCTACTCCCGATTCGTCGGTTCCTTTGACGACTCTGGAGTCATCTTTTTCACCGGCTTGACCGAGGATCTTTTTGATCGTCTCTGATTCTGCTTGATGATTCGAAACATACTGCGTGAGCTGCTGGAGGAATCCAGCATCACCCAACTCGATGTAATTGCCATCAACCGTAGCGAGCGCGTCCGTAGATACGTCGATGATTCCAAAGACCGGAGCCAGCCCAGAATTTTTGGTCGGAAATCCAACCATCAGTTCAACGAAGTGATTCGATAGATTGCGTTTTACCCAAAGCGCTGGGCAAAACTCACGGAGACTCACCACTACTTCTTGAAACCTACTTGGAACTGCAACCGGTTTTGCCGAATGAATCGAGTCATCAATGCCAAGAGCAATGCCTTCTTTGGCCGTGAATCGAATCGACAGGAATGTAAACTCGTCATCGAATCCGACCTCAACAGAAACGGGTGGTACATCCGGAATTTCGTCATTGAGTTCACCGTGCGCGGCATAGGCTGCGAATAGTCCATGCAACAACACGGCCCTGAGTTGGAGCGGATGAAGCTCGCGACCTTTTAGGCATGCAGAGAGCAAATCACTCACCCGCCCGAGACTCCGTGACCGGAAATCATGGGAATAGTAGATCGTCGCCCCCGGTTTTAGGAGCGACTCAACGCCAAAAGTGTTGCCTGGACTAGGCCACTCTGACATCTGTCTCCTTTCCTGCATCGACTCCGATCAATCCATTTGGTCCGTAAACCGATTCTTCATTTACGTCGAGAATCGGTCGATCCAGCTTCTCAAGCTTAGAGAACACCTTGGAGGTAGTGACTTGAGTTCCGCTTTCGAAATCTTCTTGATAGAGCCGAGTGACCGAATCGTCGCGTAGGCGACCTCGAACCCACTCAAATAGCTCTCGAAGCTCAACAGACACGTCGGCACGTGCGCCGCTCACAAACTCCAAAAAGAGTTTTTCCCGAGCGTCAGTCAGATACTTTACGTCGAGATAGCCGCAATTGATCGCCAGAAAAAGTGTCGTGGCCGTGCATAAGAGCGCGTCTTCAAACGTCATGAAGTCTTCGTTTCGGAAGCGCAACAACTCTTCGGGCGGAAGCGCGCCACAAAGCGATTCGATAAAGAACGGCAAAAAGAACGTTTCAAGCGCCAGCGCTTGTTCATTCCGTCTCCATACGGCTGATAAATGCGGCTTCAAGGAATAGGAAATTTCATACGGAGCCGGCTCTAAAAAAACGCCTTCAGCAGGCTCCTGCCAAGCGAGGACGGCCCGCACTCTTTCAGCGACGCGCCTGATCCTGTCGACGCTCTCCAAGATCGGGTGGGCATAGACTTTTCCAGCACCACGAATGCGATCAATTTCTTCGTTCGTAAAGAAGTCAAATGGGCCTTTGATCGCAACGAGTTTCTGGTTCTGAGCCAGGCAAAGGTAAACAACCGTGCCGAGTGGACGCAACGGCACGAGATCCCCGACATCGATCTCGATGAGGGTATTGATTTCCGACAAGCTGAGTTTTTTACGCTCGAAGTCCATCCGACCTGTCCGTGATGCATGAACGACTTCGGTCATCGAAGACGTACCACCACAAGATCTGATCGGTCTTTTGGCTGAAAACTATGACAATGATTAGGTCGTCAGGCGTTTGTCGTCACGAACGTCAAACGGCTATCAGTCCATGTAGAAACAAGCGCCAAGATGCGGCTCAGGCGAATTGGATGGCGCTTTGGAAAGCGTCGGCCAAACGGTTTTGCAGTTCTCCTGGACCTTGGGACAACGTGGATGGAAATAACAACCCGACGGCGGGTTGATGGGAGAAGGTACGTCTCCTCGCAAAATGATGCGCTCTTTGTGGTAATCCGGATCAGGAAGCGGGATCGCAGACAAAAGCGCTTTCGTGTAAGGATGTCGAGGGTTCTGGTAGAGTTCCTCCGAATCCGCGAGCTCCACCATCTTGCCGAGGTACATGACGGCAACACGATTCGAGATGTGCTCCACGACTTTGAGATCATGGGCGATGAAGAGATAGGTCAAACCCAGCTCTTTTTGAAGATCCTGCATCAGGTTCACGATTTGCGCCTGAATCGAAACGTCGAGCGCAGAAACCGGCTCATCGCAAACAATGAACTCGGGTTCAACCGCAAGCGCGCGAGCGATACAGATCCGCTGGCGCTGACCGCCCGAGAATTCATGCGGGTACCGGCTGATCGCCTCGCGACGAAGGCCCACCAGATCCAAGAGTTTCGTGATGCGCTTGCGACGTTCTTCTTTGGATTTCACGAGACCGTGAATATCGAGGGGCTCACCCAAGATCTGTTCAACCGTCATCCGAGGGTTGAGTGATGCATAAGGATCTTGAAAAATGATCTGCATCTGACGACGAAGCGCGCGCATTTCACTCGCGCCGATCTTTGTGATGTCTTTGCCTTTGAAAAACACCTGCCCACTTGTCGGCTCGATCAAACGAAGGATGGAGCGTCCGAGAGTGGACTTGCCACAGCCGGATTCGCCGACGAGACCCAGAGTCTCACCACGACGGATGTCGAAAGAAACGTCAGAGACGGCTTTGACGGAGGAAATCTCGCGATTCAGGATTCCGCCTTTGATGGGGAATCGTTTTACGAGGTTTCGAACGGAGAGAAGCACTTCATTGGATTCCATGGTCGTCGTCTCCTAATTAAACCGTCTGCGTGCAACGCGCGAGGTGGTCGAGATGATCGTCTTTTTTGGCCAGACGGAGCTCCGGTTCATCGCCTCGGCAAACGTCCTGCACGAGCGTGCAGCGCTCTTGGAAACGGCAACCTTTCGGCAGCTGAAGCAAGTTCGGCACGATGCCCGGGATGGTTTCTAGGCGATCTCGTTTAATCTTGCCCGTCGGATCCTTGCTGAGCGTCGGAATGCTGTTGAGCAAACCGCGCGTGTAAGGGTGTTTCGGGTTCTTGAAGATCTCGCGCACGGTCCCTTGCTCGACGACTTTGCCGGCGTACATCACAACGACGTCATCGCAAACCTCGGCTACAACGCCCAGGTCGTGGGTGATCAGGATCAGTCCCATGCCGACTTTGTCCTGAAGGCCTTTCAAGAGATCGAGAATCTGCGCCTGAATCGTCACATCGAGTGCGGTCGTCGGTTCGTCGGCAATCAGAACGTTTGGATTGCAAGACAATGCCATCGCAATCATCACGCGTTGGCGCATACCGCCTGAGAGCTGGTGCGGATAATCGAGAATGCGCTTATCAGGAGAAGGGATACCCACCAGGCGGAGCATCTCAATCGCTTTGACAACCGCATCTTTTTTGGAAAGCTTCTGGTGAAGCGTGATCGCTTCAATTAGCTGGTTCCCGATCGTAAAAACCGGGTTGAGCGACGTCATTGGCTCTTGGAAAATCATCGAGATCTCATTGCCCCGAATGGCCCGCATCTGCGAAGGCGATTTTTTCAGGAGATCTTCGCCTTTGTAGAGGATCTGACCGCCGGTGACCTTGCCGGGAGGATTCGGGATCAACTGCATAATCGAAAGGGAGGTCACGGATTTTCCGCAACCGGACTCCCCGACGATACCGAGAGTCTTACCGCGATAAACATCGAAACTGACGTTATCGACTGCCTTGACGACGCCGTCTTCGGTTCGGAAGGAGGTTTCTAGGTTTTTGACTTCGAGAATCTTTTCGTTGCTCATCGCCTACTCCTCCTTATTTGATTTTCGGATCCAAGGCGTCGCGGAGCGAATCGCCGAGAATATTGAATGCCAGCACAACAAAGAACATCGCCGTCGTTGCGCCCGCCAGCTGCCACCAGACTCCGCGAGCCAACTCGAGCTTCGCGTCGTCGATCATCACGCCCCAGCTTGGCTCGCCTTGCACGCCCAAACCCAGGAACGACAGGATGACCTCGGCCTTGATGGCCGAGATGAATTGAATCGAAAAGTTCAGAATGATGAAGTGGGAAACGTTCGGCAGGATGTGCTTAAAGATCTTCGAGAAATTCGAAGCACCCAGACTATCCGCGGCAATGACGTATTCGCGATTCTTATGCTTAATGAACTCGCCTCGCATGATCCGCGCCATACCGATCCAAGACGTTGCAATGAGCGAGATATAGATCGCCGTGATGCCCTTGCCGAGCGAATACGCGATCGCAAGAAGGAGCATGATATTCGGAATGGAACTCAGAGTGGTGTAAAACCACACGATGACTTCATCGATCCAACCACCGAAATAACCAGCGACTGCCCCGAAAACCACTCCGACCGGAACCGCAATAACAGCCGTCACGAGACCCACGCTCATTGCGATGCGAGTTCCGTGAATGACCTTATAAAACACGCTACGTCCGAAAATATCCGTCCCGAGCCAAAGGCGCATATCACCTGAACTCGGCGCTTGATAGCTCGCTCCGACGACATCAGACCAAGGTGTAGCGATCAGACCCATCTTAGCGAGAAGAGCGACCGTCGCGTAGAATACGATGATCGAGAAACAGATGATCGCCATTCGATCTCGCTTGAGGCGGATCCAGGCGTGATCCCAAAGGCTCTTGCCTTTGATCTCAACCGGTTGAGTGGGCGCAAGTGGGGACACTGCTGAATGAATACTGCTCATTTCAATTTCACCCTTGGGTCGACGAGCGTGTAAACGACGTCCGTCATGATGTTTCCGAAGATGTAGAGTAGCGACGTCATTGTCGCCATGGCCTTGATCACGGGAAGATCGCTGTTATGGATCGCATCGATCGTGATGCTGCCGATACCCGGGATGCCGAAGAAGCTCTCCAAAAGGAATGCGCCCAGGATCAGGAGCGGGATTTCCAAGATCACGTTGGTGACGATAGGAACCATTGAGTTTTTGAGAACGTGCTTAAAGAAAATACGCGGTTCAGACAGGCCCTTGGCTCGGGCGGTACGAACGTAATCTTGAGAGGTCTCTTCTAAGAGCGCGGTTCGGTAGAAACGAACGTCGTAACCGACCGAAAGGAGAATCCACACGATCGCCGGCAGAACCAGGTATTCGATTCGGCCCGACCAGGAATAGTCGAAACCAGAAATCGGAAATAGGTTCATCTTGTAAGCTAAGATGTACTGCCCGAAAAGGATGTATCCGAGAGATGGAATACTGATTCCCACGACGCAGAGGAGGACCGTCGCCCGATCGATCAATTTCCCGCGGAAATAAGAAACGACGAGGCCGATAGAAACTGCAAGAACGGTCGTGACCAGAAATGCAGGCACGGCCAGCGAAAGAGATGGGCCGATACCATTCAAAATCATATCGCTGATTTTCTGGCGAGTCGCATAGCTGCGGCCAAATTCAAACGTCAGGATTTCTTTCAGGTAGTTGAAAAACTGAACGAAGAGCGGCTGATCGAGCCCGTACTCGCGTCGGATATCCGCGATCTGCTGAGCAGTCGCGTGCTTACCCACCATCTGAAGTGCGGGATCACCGCCGACGATATTGAATAGAACGAAAACAACGAGTGCTACTCCGAAAATGACCGGAATAGATCCCACAATACGACGGACCAAAAAAACGAACATAGATCCGATGTCCCCCCAAACGAAAACGAGCTTGGCCCCTCGCGCGAGCGAGAGGCCCTAGCTTGTCTTATTTTCTCAAGGCCGTGTCGATAGCATAGTACTTCGACATGCCGTGGAACTCGTGTGGCTTATAGTTTTTCATCCAACGGTGTGTCAAACCAAATAGCAACCGGTGAACTCCAAAGACCCACGGAGTATCTTCCACGACTAAAGCGACCATTTTTTGATAAAGCGCCGTTCTTTCGGGACCATCAGGTAAAGTCAGCGCCTTCTCATACAATTTATCAAATTCAGGATTGTTGTAGTTGGAGTCGTTTGGACCCGGCGAAGCGTTCTTGCTGTAGAAAAGCTGCAAGAAGTTTTCGGCATCCGGGTAGTCGGCTCCCCAAGCGTACGACCAAACCTGACCTTTTTTATTCTTAACCGATTGCTGAAACTCTGGCCAGCTGTAGGTTTGAACTTTTACTTGAACGCCGATTTCGGCCATCTCTTTTTGATAGAACTCCGTCATCTGACGAGTCGTACTATCGGAGATCGTGACGTATTCGAGCGGTGCGAGGCCTTTGCCATCTGGATAGCCCGCTTTTTTCATCAACTCTTTGGCTTTTTCGATGTTGTGACCCTTGTAAGGGTTCACCAACTTTTCGTCATATCCAGATAGTCCCGGAGGGATCGGGCCTTGAGCCGAAATCGCGCGACCATTGTAGAAAAGCTCGATCTGCTTGTCGTTGTCCATGGCGAGGCTGATCGCTTGGCGAAGGTATTTGTTCTTACCCACCACCGGATCGGTCATGTTGAACGAAAAGTGCGTGATGTCGAGCTGAGGAGAAGAATGAAGTGCGACACCTTGTTTTTTCAACTCGGGCTGAAGCTCTTTTTGCGGCGTCAGAGCCTGATTGAAGCTATCTTTTGGAATGCTCGAATAGTCGAGTTCGCCTTTCATGAAGGTCAACCACTGAGGCTGTGACTCGGTGTAAACCGTCATGACGATCTTATCTACCAAAGGAAGCGTTTTGCCTGCATCGGCAAGCAGCCCTTTTTCTTGGTCTCCGGCCGCGCCTTCAGAAGGATAGACTTCTTTGCGGAAGGTCGGGTTTTTCACGTAAATGATTTTCGAAGCTGGATTGTACTCAGCGACCTTGAACGCGCCCGTTCCCACAGGGTGATTCAAGAACTCAGGTCCGTATTTTTCGACAACCTCGCGTGCAACCGCGCTCGCTGCCGGCATCGCGATATTATAGATGAATTGATACGATGGCTGAGTCAGCACCACTTGAAGCGTGTGAGAATCGACCGCTTTCAAGCCCGACACTGGAACATCGTAATCGACTTTTTCGGCTTTGGCTTGAGTCGCGCGCCATTCATTCAGACCGGCAATCTTACCATCGAGAATCCACCACATCGGCGAATTCAATTTCGGATTGGCTAGACGCTTGAACGAGTAGATGAAATCTTCGGCTACGAGTTCACGACCTTTGCCCTGAGTTTTTTCAAACGCAGCGTCGTCCTGGAACAAAACGCCTTTTTTCAATTTGAAGGTATAGGTCTTACCGTCTTTGCTAATTTCAGGTAGCGCTTCCGCGAGACTTGGCTCCAGCACGTAGGGACGCTTGAGGTAGTGATACTGGAGAAGCGTATCGTATACGCGGGCTACTTCAGCGCCGGAATAAAGGTCATCCGAGAATGCTGGATCGAGACCTTTGATTTTTGCGATCGAGTACGCGTAGAGCGTATTACTCGAATCTTTCGAAGCCTTGGTGCAAGCGCCTGCGAATACAAGCGCTAACGTGAGAGAGAATCCGGTAAGGATGCGTCCGATAGTCATCCCGAAGTGCTACCTTGGGACGCCAGTAGTGTCAATTCGGAGTCTTCGGTTTTAATTGGAGTTTTCGATCTCTCCACCGCACTTTGATGGAGCCCTGCGCAGACTCTCCATGCATCTGTTTGGGAAGACCAATGGGATCCTCAGGATCCAAGAACTCAACGCGCAAACCCGTCACTGCAAGCGACGACACCAGGAGTCGCCCCCCCCATGAGACCAATCCATAGCGATAGGAGATCGTTCGATTTACTTCCGCGACTAGTTCACTCTCAGACCAATAGACGCGCTCCACCTGGGTTGGACAAATGGGTTTGCCAGCAAATAGATGGGTCAGCGTCTTGGGCTTGAGCCCCAAGAGTGACTGCGATTCGATACTTTTTTTGATCCAATCGATGTTCGAGCCCTGACCTACGACTCGAAGCCCCTGATCATCGACGGTGAGCTCACTGAGCGGAGTACCAATGAGATCAGTGACTTGAATGACGAGTTTTTGAGCTGGAACACGTTCATAGAGAACGTTTGCGGGAAACTGACCTTTGCCCCGCGGACCATCGATTTTAATCCAGACACTTCCACTGACTTGGTCGACTTCATCCGGTCGAGTGCAAATCTGCTGGAATGCCGCCTGTGGATCGCCCTCGGAACGCTTTTGCGCTGACGTGCAACCCAAAATCGAAACCGAAATAATTACAAAAGGAACAAACCGAGAGAAACTCACTTCTCGAGTTTAGCTTGAGGAACGCTGGCTGGTCTACGGCCCTGTGCTCGCCCACTCTGCGCAAGCGTCGCACGTATGGACTCGATCTTCTGCGCCACAACTTCTCCCGCTTTTGCGTCCGTTGTCAGTTGAGCGGCCTGAGCGTAAGCCGAGAGTGCTTTTTCCTGAAGGTTTGCCTTGGCGTAGGCGTCTCCCAGATGCTCGAAAATAACAGATTCGTCACGCTTGAGATTCGCCGCCTTCTCCAAGAAAGGAATTGCGCGTTTCGTCTCTCCTCTTACGTAGAGGTGCCAGCCGTAGCTATCCAGCACATAGGCGTTATCTGGCTTAATCTCGAGCGCCTGTTTCAAATAGTCTTCGGCTCGTTCGAGGTTCTTACCCAAAACCGTCCAAGTATAACCCAAGTAGTTGAGCGCATCGAAATTCTTCGGGTTCACGAAGAGTAGTTGCTCCATCTTGGCCAAACCTTTTTCCACGGCACCGGTACGGTCGTAGAGGCTACCGAGGTAGTAGAGAATCTTCTCTTCTTCCGGGAAAACCTCAAACGCCCGTTCGAGCGTCTTGATCGACTCGGGGAGTTTGAGCTCCTCCTCGTAGAGACTCGCGAGATAAATATAAAATTGAGGCGTCTTCGGTGCTGCCGTGATTGCGCCTTCTAAATACAGCTTGGCGTCGTCTTTTTTGCCAATCGTTTTCAGAAGGTTTGCGACGTGCAGTGACGCGTCCGTATAGAGTTTTGAACTCGCCGGAACCTGTTTGAAATGAGTGATCGCATCTTCGTTCCGCGTCGACTCCTCGTAGAGACTCGCCAGGTAGAACTGCACCCGATCAGAGGCAGGATTCGCTTTAAGAATCGTCTGAAAAGATTTCTCCGCCTCTGGGTACCGCTTGAGCTCCATGTAAACGAGCCCCAGCTTGACCTGAGAGTTGAGATCTTCGGGATCGGCTGCCGACATCGCCTCTAAATACGGAAGCGCATCTTCGAATTTTTCCTGCTTCAGATAGATCGTCGAAAGTCGATTCGCCGCGGCAGTCTCTTGGCTCTGCTCGAATAAGTCGCGGTAGATGGCGATCGCTTTTTCATTCTGCTGCGACTCCTCAAAGAGAAAACCGAGCGAAAGCATCGCCTGAGGAAACTGTGGTTTGATCTCGATCGCTTTTTTGTATGCGACGATCGCGGCTTTGGGCTCTTGTGCCTGATGGTGCACTCGACCGAGGTAGTACCAAGCAAGGGCGGATTCCGGATTTTTCTTCAGAAAACTATTGAGACGACGCGTACCATCCAAGGTGCGATTGGCATCCAGGTAGGCCTGGGCTTGGTAGACGGCCGCTTCCTCGTGGTTGGCATCCCGTTTCAAAACCTCTTCATACTGCTCGATCGCATCTTCGTTCTGGTGAGTGGCTGAGTAGAGCCCAGCCAGTACCATGCGAACATCAGTAAAGTTCGGGTCAACTTTGATCGCGTCTTTGCAAACTTCCATTGCGGCACTGAGTGAACCTTTGCGCAGGTACTCTCCCGCTAAACGAGAATAGATCACCGAAGATTTCGCATCATACATGAGTGCAAGTTTGTATTCTTCGATCGCACGATCTACCTGCCCTTCGGCAGAGTAAGCTTGCGCCATCGAGAAGTGATAACTTGCGCTCGCGAAAACTTGATCACTCGACGGCACTCGAGAAACATTCATTCCCGAAATGGTTTGAGGATTTTTTTCGGCGGAGGTGTCGTTCTTTTCCGAGCGCGAAAAATGCGCACAGCTCGAAAATACGAAAATGATCCCCAGGGTGCTGTAGGCTTTGAATTGCGGTCTAACCATGACCTTTGATCCACCTTCCTGGAAGATTCTTCGGAAAAAGGCGAATAAAACTAAAAGCATCGTTTTGCGTCAAGTTGCTGACATCGTTCGTTTTTTTACGTCTTCATGACTCGTTGAGCAGAACGCTTGCTATTAGGTCCACAATATGGTTTAGACATGCCGCTACGCGGGCTCCGTTTCACGTAGGCCAAAGCTTCTATATGGAATCTCAGGCTTACGATGGGGGAAAAGGGGTCGGCAATTAAAGCCGTAGTGACGCAAAACGTCAAAATGGATTTAATGGGCATAATTGAGTGGGGGCTACTTTGGGATCTCGGTTCCAGGGGAGCACGAATCAAACCGTTGTTTCAGGGATTCGTTAGGGGGAATCATGAAAGAAGTTAAAGTCATCAAGCGTTACCAAAACCGTAAGCTTTATGACACACATGAGTCGAGTTACGTCACGTTGGATGAAATTGCCAAGATGATCAAGGCAGGTGAAGATCTTCGCGTTATTGATAATAAAACGAAGAACGACATCACTGCTTCGACGCTGACCCAGCTCCTCTATGAGAGCGAAAAGAAATCTAAAACTCAGCCATCCGTGGACCTGCTGAAAGAGATCATCCGTCATGGAGATGGCTCTTTCTCCGGATTCATTCAAGCCCGCATGGGCGCGGAACTGACCCGTCTCGATCTCGCCAAGCCTACGGCGACGACCGGCCCAGTTTCCGAGCTGAATAATTAATATTCTTTTATTATTAAAAGAGTAACGAGAGGGAAGCCGTGAACACGGCTTCCCTTTTATTTTTATTTTGGTCCAACGTAGGAATTTTTTTAATCCGCCTATGCTATCCTAGTACTCGGTCGCCCTTAACATGGAGGTTATAGGCATGATGAAGGTTTTCGGTTCTAGCGTGTTATTCTTCTTCGCTTCTGCACTCGCCATGACGGCTCACGCGGATTCCTGGTTCGAAAAAAACTCGGACCTCTACCCCATCCAAACAGCGCCAAAGTCAGTCAAGAAAACGAGCGAAACCAAGTACAGAGCCGTCACACCGTTTGATGCTGGCTCTAACAACCTCGCGCTCGAAGTCGGTCAGGTGTTTCTGATGGGAGGTACCTCCCAGTATTCCGATTCTCTCGGCACACGTGTGAACTACACCTACGGCGTCAGCGAGCTTTTCGCCTATGAGGCAGCACTCAGCTATTCAAGCCATTCTGACGGCCTTTTCTCCCAAGTTGCCTTGAGCTCGGGCCTTCGTATGAACTTTATGAACTATGACCAAGTCATCCCCTATGCGAATGCGGGACTTGGATTCTACCGCCCGAACCAACAGATCTCTCCGGCGTTCTCGCAGTCTGCGACGCTTTTCGGAATCTACCTGGGCGCAGGACTTGACCTGAAACTGACGAACGAGATTTTCTTCGGACCCAATCTCAAGTTCCAACACGCGTTCGGAAAAACCGTGGAATCCCCGATCGGGCCCGTCTCCATGGGCGGTACGTCGATCGACTTCATGGGACGCGTCGGCTACACGTTTTAGGTGAGATCAAAAGGGCGGGATCTTCGCTAATTTGAGATCCGCTCTAAGATATTTTGAAGACGCTCGGTCCCCGCAATGTAGGATTTCGCGCAGAAATCGCAATTCACCTCGGCTTGGCCATCTTGCAATAGGCGCTCGATTTCCTCTTTGCCGATGAGAGCGAGCGCACGATCAACCCGATCCCAGCTGCATTGGCATTCCCAAATGAGTTCTTTTTCTTCGAGTACGAAGAACGCGTGGTCCTGAAAAATCTGCGAAAGGAGCTTTACTGGATCGCCTTGAACTGCGAACGCTCCCGCGGCCCCCCCGAGGTTTCCCACTTGTGCCTGAATATCGGCGATTTCTTTTTCAGTGGCGCCCGGTAGTGCTTGAACCAGGAAACCGCCGACGGAGTCGATTTTTCCGTCCTCACCCATAATGACCGAGATGCCCACCGCAGAGGCAACTTGCTCCGATTGAACCCAATAAAAAGTCAGGTCTTTGGCCAAATGGCCCGTGATCATCGGAACCGTACCAATGTAAGGCTGCTGTCTCTCGAGATCTTTGGTTCGTAAAACGGACAGAGTCCCTTCGCCCCAAGGACCCGTCTTCGAGAAATCGGTCACTGCGTCTTCGGGGGTCTCAATCACGTAACCACGAACCTTGCCGTCTGGGTACGCATCGACCAACGCCTGGCGAATACCACCGCTCGACCGGATGTTCAGGTTAATACGTTCGCCTATTTTGCTGAACGATCCCAAGATCAAACCCGCGACGAGCGCCTCACCGAGTGCTTCGGATCCGGCTGGAGAAAGTTTCTGGAGTTCGGCGAGCTCACGAGCGATTCCTGGAATACGAATCGCTACACCGCGAAGGGTGCCGGACTGAGAAATGCATTTTACCCACGTATCTTTTACTTCCATCTACTTCCTCAGCTTTAAAAACGAAAAAGGCCCTGGGATCATCAAATCCCAGGGCCCCTATTATTGTCTAACTGAAATTACATGTCGTATCCGCCCATGCCTGGGGCGCCGCCCATTGGCATGGCTGGACCGTCTTTTTTCGGCTTCTCAGCGATCATCGTTTCCGTCGTGAGCATGAGGCTTGCGACCGAAGCGGCGTTCTGGAGAGCGCAGCGGCTGACTTTGGCTGGGTCGATGACGCCCGCAACGATCAGGTCTTCATACTTCTCGGTGAGAGCGTTGAATCCGAAACCGTTTGATGGGTTGGACATGACCTTATCAACGACGATCGAACCTTCGTGACCGGCGTTTCCAGCGATCTGGCGAAGTGGTTCTTGGATCGCGCGTTTGACGATCTCGATACCAGCTTGCTCTTCTGGAGTTGCTGCTTTGAGGCCATCGAGCGCCTTGGATGCGCGAAGAAGTGCGGTTCCGCCGCCAGGGACGATCCCTTCTTCGACAGCTGCGCGCGTAGCGTTCAGCGCGTCTTCCACGCGTGCTTTCTTCTCTTTCATCTCGACTTCGGTCGCTGCACCGACGTTGATGACGGCGACGCCGCCGACGAGTTTAGCGAGGCGCTCTTGGAGCTTCTCGCGGTCGTAGTCGGACGAGGTTTCTTCGATCTGAGCGCGGATTTGTTTCACGCGAGCTTCGACTTCGGTTTTCTTGCCAGCGCCATCGACGATCGTGGTGTTGTCTTTGTCGATCGTGATTTTCTTAGCCGTGCCGAGGTCTTCGAGACGAGTGGAGTCGAGTTTGTGACCCATGTCTTCGGAGATGACTTTGCCGCCGGTGAGGGTAGCAATGTCTTCCATCATTTCTTTGCGGCGATCGCCGAAGCCAGGAGCTTTGACAGCTGCGACTTGGAGCGTGCCACGGAGTTTGTTCACAACGAGGGTTGCGAGCGCTTCGCCTTCGATGTCTTCGGCGATGATCATGAGCGGCTTAGAGCGCTGCACGACTTTTTCGAGGATCGGGAGCAAGTCTTTCATGCTCGAGATCTTCTTGTCGAAGAGGAGGATGAAAGGATTGTCGAGAGCGCATTCCATCTTCTCTGGGTTCGTGACGAAGTAAGGAGAAGAGTAGCCGCGATCGAATTGCATACCTTCGACAACGTCGAGGGTAGTCTCAGCGGTTTTTGCTTCTTCAACCGTGATCACGCCTTCTTTGCCGACTTTTTCCATCGCTTCTGCGATGAGTTTGCCGATTTCTGGGTCGTTGTTCGCGGAGATCGCGCCGACTTGAGCGACTTCTTTTTGGTCTTTGATCGGTTTAGCGATTTTCTTGAGTTCAGCGATGACCGTGGTCACTGCCGTGTCGATACCGCGCTTGAGTTGCATTGGGTTGTGACCAGCAGCAACGATTTTCGCGCCTTCGCGGTAGATCGCTTGAGCGAGAACGGTTGCCGTCGTGGTGCCGTCGCCGGCGTCGTCGTTCGTTTTCGAAGCGACTTCTTTGACCATTTGAGCGCCCATGTTTTCGAACTTGTCAGAAAGTTCGATTTCTTTTGCGACCGTGACGCCGTCTTTGGTGACGTTCGGAGCGCCGAAGGATTTTTCGATGACGACGTTACGGCCTTTAGGTCCGAGGGTCACTTTGACCGCGTCAGCGAGGATGTTCACGCCGTTGAGGATGGCGTTGCGTGCTTCTTGGGAAAAACGAAGTTCTTTAGCAGACATGTTTTAAGTCCTCTAAGTATTTGGTTGGAAGGTTAGTTGATGACGCCGAGAATGTCTTCTTCGCGCATCATGAGGAATTCGTCGCCGTCGATCTTGATCTCGGTGCCGGCGTACTTGCCGAACAGCACTTTGTCGCCTTTTTTCACGTCGAGAGAACGGACTTTGCCGTCATCGCCGATGCGGCCAGAACCCACAGCGATGATTTCGCCTTGAGCTGGTTTTTCTTTTGCGGTGTCAGGGATGATGATGCCGCCTTTGGATTTTTCTTCTTCATTCAGGCGTTTCACCAGAACCCGGTCGTGCAATGGACGAACTTGCATTGAGTTATCCTCCTAGAAATACATCGCCCCGAATGTTAACATTTTGTTAACATTTAATCAGACAGGACGGTTAGTTTTAGATTCATCACGTATAATGCGAACGAAGCTTGAGGAGTCAAATCGAATTCCAAAAAAAAAGCCCGGAAAGGCTTTTTTCAAGCGCCAGCTCCCGCAGGGTCGAGGTCACGGAAAACCAAGGGAAATAAATCTTCAGACCCTTGCCATTCCCCATAAAACGGCATAACAACGCGCTGCGTTTTAAAGGGGATTTTCTATGACTAAAAGCAGCCTTTTCAGCCTCTCTGGAGTTCTCACCTTGTGCTTATTCTCCGGGTCATCTCAACACGCCTGGTCAGCTCCGGTGACATCCGCTTCCAAGAAGACGGTAGCTACCAAAAAAGTCGCGCTCCAAAAACCCAAAAAGACCCAGATTGTTACACCTCCGCCGCCTCAACAAACTTTTGATACGATCGAAGACGAAGATCTCGTCATGATTCCTGAGAACGAAGTGTTCGCGACCGTGATTCGGCCTTCGACTATTGAGACCTCGGCGATTGCCCACCAAGAACCTGCCAAACCAACTGAGCCAAAATCAACCGGGATCAGCCAGGAAGAGGCGTCAACAGTAGCTACGGTTGCTGAAAAAACGAGCGATACTACGACGAGTTCTGCATCCGCATCACTTCAACCGGACGCTTCCATCGCGCCTGCAGTCACTGTCACACCGCAATCGTATGAGTATTACCGCGTCGGCAATAAGGATATCAATACACTCACCTATCGTCTGCGGATCGTGCAGGCTATCTTAGAAGAATCCGGCAAAGCATACGACTACCGGAGTTTGAAAACCCGGGACCTGGTGAAAATCTTAAATCGCACGCGAATGGAACGCCGGGCGAGAGAAATGAACGCAGTTCTTGAGAGCCCGCAACTAGCGGAATAAGTCGCCTGCACGTTCCTTCGAAAATTTTGCAGGATTGAGGCTTGTAGAAGCTCTCGATTCCGTACGATAACCAGTAGACTATATGAAATCTACTTGGATCGTTTCGGCCGTTGTTACTGCTTCTTTGATGATCATTTGGGGTTGCACTTCGGCTCCTCCACTCCCGCTCGTGGGAGATGCTTCGCTGAGCTTTCCAAAAGAAACTCGCATCACGAATTTAAGACAACTCACCTTCGGAGGAACCAACGCCGAAGCGTATTGGTCTTTTGATGGTCGTTGGCTGAGCTACCAACATACCGGCGAAGACGCTTGCGATCAGATCTATCGCATTGGCCTCGACGGAACGGCTAAGCAACGCATCTCAAGCGGCCAGGGCCGCACGACCTGCGCTTACTACACGCCGAACAACAAATGGATTGTTTATTCCTCCACGCACGCCGCGAACAAAGCGTGCCCCGCTGAACCGGATAAATCCAAAGGCTACCTCTGGCCGATCTATCCAAGCTACCAATTCTATCGCGCGACCCCGAATGGTTCCGAGATCACTCCCATGGAACCCGGCGCGCCGAGTGCTTACAACGCAGAGATGACGCTCTGTAAAGACGGCAGCGCGATTTTTACTTCTGATCGCAACGGAGACCTCGATCTCTACGTCGGCAAAGTCGACTCGAGCGGATTTCTCTCGGATGTGAAACAAATCACGAACACGCTTGGCTACGACGGCGGCGCATTTTTCTCCGAAGACTGCTCCAAAATCGTCTGGCGCGCATCTCGCCCAAAACCCGGCAAAGAAGCGCAGGAATACATCGAGTTCCTGAAGCAGCACCTCGTGAAACCCACCACACTCGAAATCTGGATCGCCGATCGCGATGGATCGAACGCGCAGCAGGTTACGAAGCTGGGCGCCGCCGCATTCGCGCCTTATTTCACGCCGGACAAGAGCCGCATCCTGTTCTCATCGAATCTGCGTAAACCCGGCGGCCGCAATTTCGATATTTTCATGATCAAAACGAATGGCACCGAACTCGAGCAAGTCACGCACTCGGGAACGTTTGATAGTTTCCCGATGTTCTCACCGGACGGAAAATACCTCGCGTTCTCGTCGAATCGAAACGCGCGCAAACACCGAGAGACAAACATTTTCATCGCCGATTGGAACGGCTACACGAGCAATACCCCGCTTACGATGGAAGATCCTCTGCCCGCGAACCGATATTATGCAACCGTTCGCGAACTCAGCGGCAACGACATGGAAGGTCGCGGCGTTACAACCGCGGGTCTTGATAAGGCCGAAGCTCTCGTCATCGATCGTTTTGAAGACCTCGGATTAGCGACGACTGAAAAAGCAGTCGGCCACCTCGATGGCGTCAAAGGTTACGAACATCCGATCACGATCATTACGGGCGTCGATGCAGAAGCCAAAGAAAACACCCTCAAGGCCGATTGGAAGGGCCTCAAATTCAAAGACGATTTCGCGCCTGCGAGTTTCTCGGCCGAAAAGAAATTCAACGGAGAGCTCGTCGACGCCGGTCACGGAATGTTCATTCCTGGAAAGGGCATCGATGAATTCAGCTCGAAAGAAATCAAAGGTCGCATCGTCCTGATCCGCACGGGCGTGCCTGAAGGACTGAAACTCACCCCTCAAGAACGCACGAGCTACCTGGATCTTCGCTACAAGATTTTCTTGGCGCGCGAGCGCGGCGCTGCAGGCGTGCTCTTCTGGAACCCAGAAGCAAACGACAAAGAACCTGAGAACCTGCTCAAGTCGATCGACAACTCTTCAATCTCAGTCTCGGGCGACTCGGGACTTCCGGCACTTTTTGTCAGCAAAAAAGTTGCGCTCGAACTGAGCCAATCCCCGAGCCGAGTGAAAATCAGCGGATCAATCAAATTGAAACGCAAAACGAAATCCATCAGCAACTTGCTCGGCTGGATCGGCGACAAGTCCGCTTGCCGCTCGAAAACACCAGTCGTGATCGGCGCGCATTTGGATCACTTAGGTTATGGTGGAGCGACGTCACTCGATGCGGCACTTGCACGGGTGATTCACCCGGGCGCGGATGACAATGCGTCGGGTGTCGCGGCACTCATCGAAGTCGCTCGCGAGCTCAAACAAAACCCAGGCAACAATCAATGTTACTTGATCGCGGCGTTCACCGCCGAAGAGATCGGCGTCGTGGGCAGTTCGAAACTCGTCACTTGGATGACCAAGCACGGGATCAAACCTCGCGCGATGCTCAACATGGATATGGTCGGACACTTGAGGAACAACACGCTCATTGCATTCGGTGCGGACACGGCGTCGGAGTGGAAAGGCATCCTCGACAAACGTTGTGGAGATGCTGCGATGAAGTGCGTAGGCTCCGGCGACGGATTCGGCCCATCGGATCACATGCCGTTTTACGTCGCAGGCGTGCCAGTCTTGCACTTCTTCACGGGAACACATGCGGATTATCACCGGTCGACGGACACGGTCGAAACGATCAACGCTACGGGCGGTATTCAAGTCGCTGAACTGGTCGCCGCGATCGCAAAAGACGTGACGAAGAGCCTTCATTTCCAGAAGCCTGCTGCTTCTCAATCGAGCAGTGGAAACGGCGAAGAAAATAGTCATTCGTCGGGATCTGCGTCGGCACGCATCGATAACGCCTACTTGGGAACGATCCCAGACTATGCCCAAATGGCTGATCCATCGAACCTCAATCAAACCGGCGTGCGCCTCTCGGGTGTTCGCGAAGGCAGCCCGGGCGAACAAGCCGGCATCAAAGGCGGCGACCGGATCACGGGAATCACGCTGAAATCAGAGGGCCCCACCCAAGGCCAACCACGGGAAATCCAAAACCTTCAGGACTACACTTTGGTCCTGAGTGAATTGAAACCCAATGACTTGATCGAGATTCAACTTGTCCGCGACGGCAAGGCCCTGAAACTCGAAGCAAAAGTCTCGAAAAGACGCTAATCCCGGAATCGACTCTTGCTCTTTGGGCCAGAGTCGATTAACCAATACTCTCTTCTTACCAAGTCGTTTGGGTGGGTAGCTCAGTCGGTAGAGCAATGCCCTGAAAAGGCATGTGTCGGCGGTTCGATTCCGTCCCCACCCACCACTTCGGTTTCAGCACGAAATTCAAATCACAAAAGTTAGAACGTTTTCAAAGCAATCAGCTCAGGGGCTCGATTGCTTTTTTCGTCTCTGGAACCTGATTTGAGTTTTGTGGTGAAAGCGAAGTTTTGGATGGAACGGAATCGAAGCGGAGCGTTCGTTCCGCGATGCGATGTCCAGTGGACATCGCGGCGAGGATTGGCGAACAGGATGTTCGACAAAGAACGCGAAGGGGAGGCCGACGCAGGGAGGGAGCGTGAAGCGACTGACCGTAGGCGGGATTCCGTCCCCACCCACCACTTCGGATGAGTTCAGAATTCAAATCGACGAATCGATAAAATCATTCAAAGCAGTCAGCTGAGTAGCTCGACTGCTTTTTTCATTTCTACAAACCCCATTTGAATTCTGAACTCATCCGAGGTGTTGGATCGGGAGACGGATGAGAACTGTAGCGAAGGGCCTCGGGCACACGCTCGTACAAGGTTCGGGGATCAAACAAACTCTCATCTCATACTAAACGCGACGGGGCCCAAGCGGCGGTTCGCTAAAAAATGCCATGACGGCATTTTTTCACGCGTGCATAGAATGCGCGCGCCTCGCAGAGGCGAAGGTCAGGATGACCTGAGTAGTCCGTCCCCACCCACCACTATTCCTAATTTATCTCTAGAGTTACAGACGTTAAGAGTTTCAAAACGGCTCTTGGCAGCAGAGAACCATCGTGGAATCGAACGAACTTGACTGCGTCAAACATTTCCATTATTCTAGAAATATGGAAATGTTTGACGCCCTAGAAGCTTTCTCATCACTTTCTCAAGAAACTAGGCTTCGAGTTTTTAAAACCCTCATTGAATACGGCGGCGATGGGTTGTTACCTGGCGCAATCGCGAAAAAACTTAAGATCCCCGATAACACACTTTCGTTCCACCTATCGCATATGACGAAGGCCGGTCTTGTCTCCTCTAAAAAAGAGGGGCGTTCGATCACCTACTTCGCAAACACGGACCTCATCGAAAATTTAATCGGATACCTCGCGGAGAACTGCTGTTCGAAAGAATCTAAGTCCAAGCTGAAGTCAAAAACCCGCTCTGATAGGAAATGCTAGTATGAAAAGATTCCATATCCATGTCGGCGTGAAAGACATTAAAACTTCGGTGCAGTTTTACTCGACT
Organism: Pseudomonadota bacterium; assembly: GCA_027485695.1. Classification (GTDB taxonomy): domain Bacteria; phylum Bdellovibrionota; class UBA1018; order UBA1018; family UBA1018; genus JAIXQO01. The sequence continues at coordinate 575,494 of JAIXQO010000001.1, read as the reverse complement.
CTGTTTGGCCAAAAACCCATCAAACAAAAAGAGGACTACGCTAAGTGGCTCCTCGACGATCCGAGCTTGAACTTCGCCATTTCCACCCGAAGCGGTGAAGAAGGCGTGAATCATTTGGGTATCCAGGTCGAGAACTCGAGCGAACTCGATGAGATCACCGAGCGCCTGAAGAAGGCTGACCTCGGTGTTTATGACGAAGGCGAAGTAACCTGCTGTTACGCGGAATCTAATAAGGCCTGGGTCAAAGACCCGTCCGGCGTAGCTTGGGAAGCCTACCAGAACATGGCAGACGCTGACATTTACAGTGATGCCAAAAATGAAGAAACCTCCGGGGGCGATTGCTGTGGCCCTGAAGAAGAAGAAACCGACGCAAATAGTAGCTGCTGTTAGGTAGCAACATGAAGATTCTTTTTATGTGCGTTGCGAACTCGGCGAGAAGTCAACTTGCGGAAGGACTCGCAAGAGAAATATTCCCAGGCGCCGAGATCAGAAGTGCGGGTTCTCACCCGGGGAAACTAAATCCTCATGCAGTGACCGTGATGCAAGAGATTGGAATCGATATCTCTCATCACTTTTCGAAATCAACAGATCAGATTTCTCCCGACTTTATTGCACGCCTTGACTACGTGATTACTCTCTGCGCGGAGGAAGTCTGTCCAGTGGTGATTTCACGAGCAAAAAAGATTCACATGCCTTTCACTGATCCCGCTACAAGAGAGCCATTGCTCGAGTCTGAGGCTCTGAATAAATTCAGAATCGCGCGAGATAGCATACAAGAGAGACTCCTCCAGTTAAAAAAAGAAATCTCCACCCTATGACAAAGAAGTCGCTATCCTTTTTAGACCGGTACCTCACGCTGTGGATATTTTCAGCGATGACAATCGGTGTCCTACTTGGATTTGTCGTTCCCGAGTTAGTGCAATACATAGATCGCATGACAGTGGGGACAACTTCGATTCCGATCGCAATTGGACTGATTTTGATGATGTATCCACCACTCGCGAAGGTGAAATACGAAGAGATCGGCGAGGTATTCAAGAACAAGAAAATTTTAACCCTCTCTCTAGTTCAGAATTGGGTACTCGGTCCGACCCTAATGTTCGGCTTATCGGTATTCTTTTTAAGAGATTACCCTGAATACATGATCGGGCTTATTCTCATTGGGCTCGCCCGATGTATTGCCATGGTACTCGTCTGGAACGAACTTGCAGAAGGAAGCAATGAGTACTGCGCAGGACTCGTTGCTTTCAATTCGATTTTTCAAATTATTTTCTTTCCGATCTACGCTTACTTTTTTGTGACCTATCTGCCAAAACTATTCGGAATTGAAAGCTTGGTGATCGATATCACCGTTTCAGAAATTGCGAAGTCAGTAGCTATTTACCTGGGCATTCCGTTTCTTGCCGGTTTCCTGACTCGTTACTTTTTGCGTCGAATAAAAGGGAATCATTGGTACCAGGAGACGTTCCTTCCTAAAATCAGTCCGATTACTCTCCTAGCGCTACTCGGCACCATTATTCTGATGTTTTCTCTAAAAGGAGAAAAGATCGTTCAACTGCCGTTCGACGTCCTGAGGATCGCGCTACCGCTCACCATCTATTTTCTTGTGATGTTCTTTCTTTCTTTCATCATGAGCAAAAAGGCGGGCGCAAACTATTCTCAGACGGCGACTCTATCCTTCACTGCTGCATCGAATAACTTCGAACTCGCGATCGCCGTTGCGATTGCGACATTTGGAATGAACCACGGGGCTGCGTTTGCAGCTGTGATCGGTCCTTTGGTCGAAGTACCGGTACTGATCTCTCTGGTGAAAGTCTCACTCTGGATTCGAGGACGATATTTCACGGGCGATATGAACGTGAATACAGATCGCCGAAGCAAAACTATCTAGCCACTTTCCCCATCTCCTCTACCGCCAACCGGAGCGTCGCTTTCGCCCAGTTCAGCGGCGTGATCGGACTCGGTGCAAACACCCGCTTACCTGATGGGTCGACGACCGTATTGTAACTCTCCGGAAGCGCATGCGACGGCACGGGTTTGCCGTCTGCTCCGAGGATTGTTTGCTCAGGCGTACCACCGGTGAGCTGCGCGACGGCGCGATTGAAATATTTCACCTGTGCAGCACGGTATGCGTCGTCTTTGAATTGGGTTGCGAGAGTCGCATAGGCGATCGACAACCATGAATCAAAAAACCACTGCGCTTCGCTGTCCGGAATCAAACGCTTGCCGCGATCCGCGAACGCATCACTTGAGCTCGTATCATCTGTGTGCGACTCGGCTTGGAACCAGAAATTACCCGATTGATAGGAATCACCCAAGTAGCGCTTGATCCCGATTTCGCCGATCAGAGGCTGTATCGTCTCTAATACAGTCGCGTAATGCTCGCGGGTCAGACGCGAGAGCTGTGCCGGATAAATCAAATTCAAAAGCGCCGCATCTGCTGTACGGTATTTCGGATCTGTTTTTGTATAGATGGGCGACTCTCCACCAAACACCAACTGCTTGATGATCGTCAGATAGCCTTGATTAATCAAGCGCTTGATCATCGAGCGATCCGATGAGGTACCCTGCTTGCCTGAGACCTGCTGCAGACGTTCAAGTCCCGAGGTCACGAGCGCGACCGAAGACGTATTGACTCGCTCAATTTCCTCCCAGCTACCGGCGTCTTCCATTTCGTAAAATTTCACAGCATCGAAATAGAGGGGGAAAATTTTCAAAAGTTTACGACGATTTGCCGTCAGCTCGCGCGAACCAATGCGCTTCGCTAAGATCTCTCGGCAAAACAAATCCAAGAACAAACCGAGCGCGTCGTTCTGCTTGTGATTCCAGATTTGGTCGGTGCCTTTGTCCTGAACGTCTGCGAATTTTGGAGAGTTGCGATCAAAACGGATGTGCGGAACTCGCATCGCCGCGTCTGGTTCTCTGAGAGTCGACGGACGATCGATCACAGACTCAAATCGAGCGATCTGATCAGGGCCCGAAAAATAGTCCGCTAAGGTCAAAATGAGTTTTGTAGCCGATTTGCGACCTTCGTTGGTGGTCTGAAGACCCAGCGCAACCCAGAGATTGTCTCTGACCCAAACCGCATCGTAATGAGTAGGATCCGTGGTCGTGCCGGTATCGGTGATAGTATCGCGATCCGCAGCCTGCGCCAATGCGCGGCTGTCCAAGCGAAATGCCATCGCAGGCTCAAGTTCTTGGGAGATGCTCTCTAGATCACGACGCGTGTACTGAGATTTCATCAAAGGTACCATCCGTGGCGAATGCACTCGGAGCGGATACGATCCAGTATTCAGATCCATTTGCAGAGTGGTCTCGTATCCAGCGCGCTCAGCTTGAGCAACTACGGCATCTAGGCTAGAAGGTGCGTGATGAGACAAGGATGCACAACCTACTAACGAAATCAGCGGCAATACCAGGCAGATTCTCTGAAGCATGGCTTACATTGATTTCTAAAAATGCGGATGTCCACGCAAAATATCAGGGCTCTTGAACTAAGAATGGGATACGGAAAACTCAAGTGCGAACCGCGCCCCGGAAGACGTTGGAATGAGAGATACCGTACCTTGATGCAGCTTCATCACCTCTCGAACGAAATTCAACCCTAGTCCCGTGCTCTTGCCTTCTCCGCCAGGTCTCTCGAGGGAAAAAAATCGATCAAAGATTTTGTCACGAGCGAACTCCGGTACGCCCGAACCCTGATCCTGAACGGCAAGAGTCAAGCGACCGTCAGATGCTTGGGCGGCAATCCCGATGGTGCTCCCGTCCGGCGCGAAGTCAAACGAATTTAGAATCAAGCAACGAAGCGCTGATTCCAGCAGCTCTGGATCACCTGCGAGTTCGAGACCGGGTACTACGCTCACATCAAATCGAATCCCACGACTCTCGGCGAGCGCCTCAAATGCGGATGTCACGCGATCGACGATGTTCTGTACGGAAATCGCCTGGGTCTGCGCAAGACCGGTGCGATTGCTTAAGCGAGCAATGCGCAGAAGCTCGTCCAGCAATCTTTGAAGACGCCGGTTTTCTTCAAGAATGCTTTTTAGGAACCTCTCTCGCCGACTCGAATCGATAGGCTCCAGAGCAAGCTCTGCGGCGCCTCGGATCGCCGTGAGTGGAGACTTGAGTTCGTGAACGAGGCCTTGCACGAAACTTTCGATCTCACGTTTGCCTTCGAGCGTGATTCGCATTTTTTCGAACGCATCGAGGAGTTCGCGAAGCTCTTTGGGATCGACCTGCGGAATCTTAGCCGATCTCTCCTCAGAAATCTGGAGCGCGTAATCGCGCAGTCGGTGGATCGGCCTAGTGACCCAATTCATCACCAGCACCGCAAATATCGCGACAAGGATCAGTCCGAGAACGACATAAGGCACGACCTGTTGGAACGCTCTCAACAAGAACGGTTCAATACTCTGTTTAGATTTAATGACGGTAACGACGCCTGCGATCTTGCCGTTTTTACGGATCGGAGCCGCGACGAAATAGATACTCGAAGTAGGATCATCTGGATTCGTACGCGTTGCGCGCGCGCCATAAGAGTTACGAAGCGTGAGGTAGACGTCTCGCCAACGGCTGTAGTCTCGACCTACCTCAGCAGGATCGGCAGATGAGAAGACGACGATGCCTCGGTCGTCGGTAATATAAATCTCAAACCCACCACCCGCACTTTGGGGATTTCCAGTCGTGCGCTCACGGTATGTTTTAAAAAGCGATTCGAGTTTTTCGTTCGCTGTACCGGCTCCACCCTCTAACTCGACTTGCGAAGCTAATGCCGTACCGAAATCGAACATCAAACTCTCGACGATATCGGCATATCCACGGTGAAACGAATTAAAAAGCTGACGAGTGAGAAACGTCGCACTGAGCGCCAATAGAACGACCATCAGGAGAACCAGTCTTCGACGGATACTCATCTCATCTATCCCTCCGCCAAAGCGTATCCAAACCCACGGTGTGTGACGATCCACTCATGATCTGGATCGACCTTCTTGAGTTTGGCGCGGAGGAATTTCACATGCGAATCGATCGTGCGATCTAAGCTCATATCGGGATGATCGGAAATCGCTTCTAAGATCTCTGAACGGCTGTAGACTCTCCCCGGCCGACGCGCTAACAAGCGCAATAGACGAAACTCGGTGGCGGTCAATTCGAGCGGGGCATTTAGAAAACGTATGCGTGCGAACTCCTCCTCGACACGAAACGGAGATTTCGATTTTTCTCCTGGGGCACCAGGATTCACTCCATCCATACGTCTAAAAAGCGCTTTGATACGCGCGGTGAGTTCGCGAGGACTAAAAGGCTTGGCGATGTAGTCATCGGCTCCCATTTCTAATCCGATGACCCGGTCGATTTCCTCGCTCCGAGCCGTCAGGAAGAAAAGCGGAATCTGACTGCTCTTTCGAATCGAACGACAGAGTTCCAGTCCCGACTGATCGGGGAGTCCTATATCCAGGATGGCGAGATCGAATTTTCTCTCCTCGAGCGCGCGGAGTGCCTCACGAGCGGTGCCGACTCTCTCACCTTGAAAACCCTCGGTCTCAAGCGCGAAGAGGATCGTTTCCGCGATGGCACGCTCGTCTTCGACAATCAGGATGGATTTGGGGGTGATCTCGCTCATATAGACTCAATGTATCGGAAAATATCAGGTAAAAACATCGCTCTACTCGGTTTCCATACAATTTCCACAGAGACAACACGGGAAATCCAGAGTGATGTTCAATCTTAGAGAGGCACCAAACACTCATTCCATATAGGAGCCTCTCATGAAAAAGACCCTCACCAGCAAATACGTCGCGATCTCTGGAATCGCGATCACTCTCATGATCGCCGCCGGTTTCATTCGATCACTGGGCGAAGAGAGAAAAGAACGCCAAGCATCCGTCATCACCGAAATATCCTCGACGCTGACACCCGAGCAGGAAATCGAAACTCCACATATCTTCGTTCCGTACGTTCAGATTCAGTACGATAAAAACGGAAACGAAAAGGAGCGAACTACTGGCGAGATATATTTCTACGGTACATCGGCCAAATTCAGTGGTGTTAGCGCGATCAGTGAGCGCAAGCGAGGTATCTACCGAGCGCAGGCCTACGATCTGAGCCTGAATGGTGAAACGAATTTCGATCTGAAGAATTTCGAAGAGTCGATTCCTAAAAAACTGTCTCCACAAATATCCGGAAAGAAGATCGAGTATCAAAACATCAGAATCTACCTACCGATCTCGAAACAAAAAGCTCTACTAGCCAAACCTGAGCTCACAGTCGAAGGGTTTAAGGAGCCGTTACCTGGAAAAATCTGTGGAAACGGATTTTGTTTCGATCTCGGCATTTCGCTCGAAACGGCCCGCAATCGACTCAAGTTAGCTCGTGTTTCCTTGAAAACTGCGGGCCTCTCCCAGTTTCGGTTCAAATCAACCGCGATCACGACGTCGTTCGATCTTACCTCAAATTGGCCAAGCCCCTCGTTCGGAGGAGACGTGTTACCGACCACGCGAGAAATAACCAAAAGTGGATTCAACGCTGCCTGGAACTCATTTCGAAACTCGGGTGAAACAGCTACCTACGAAGTTCGTTTCGTCGATCCAACTGATATATATACGCTGACGGATCGTGCTACGAAGCACGCCGTTCTGTTTATTGTGAGCGTATTCTTGGGTTTCTTCTCAGTAGAGATTTTTCGTCGTGTTCGACTACATGCTATGCAGTACGCTCTAGTCGGCGCATCACTCGTCGTCTTCTACTTGATTGTACTCAGTCTTTCCGAACACATTCCGTTCGTGGCCGCCTATGCGATTTCGGTCGTGGCTTCGATAACACTCATTCGCTTCTATCTTTCGGGAGTGATTAACAACAGTTCGGATGCGAACCTATTTGTCGTGGCCCTCATTGGACTATATGGATTACTCTACGTCATCCTTTCCGCCGAAGATTTCGCGCTCCTCCTCGGTTCTATCCTCGTATTTGGATTGCTTGGCACCGTGATGATGATCACGCGAAAAATTGACTGGTCGAATATCGAGCTCGATTTATCGGATAGAAAACCGCTTACTGGCGTCGAACACGATTGAGTCAGAATATTCCTAAATAAAATGATGTGCTAGCGAGCGAGAATTTTCTATCAGCTCGCTAGCCGTCGACCCTGCTCCCGATCCACGAACCTGATATCCTCAAGTCTGCTTAGAACTAAGCAACGTTCCACGCTCCAGTGCTGTCGTTCTAGAACGGAGTCTGATCTAAACAATCTGTTGTCACAGGGACTTCATCACCCATAGAATGCTAGTTCAGATTTGCAAGCGTGGTCCTCTGTCCTGACTGATGGATTCGTCCCTGTAGTACGCAAATTCTAGGCATTTTCAGCGTACAATGCGTATTGCGCAATGCATTAAATTACTATAGTTTCCCCGCTCATCCAAGGGTCCAAGATCGTTTAACGGAGAATCCTCTCCTACGAAGCTCGGGCAAACCTGTCGCTTGAGCGCTGTTTCCCATTCCATGTTCTCGCGTACCGCACTGGCCCGGTTGACAACGACTCTAGGCCTACTCGTCGCTTCGGCATCGTCCGTCGCGGGCGATGTGCCGTCATATTGCGAAGGCGCAAATTTCGGAAACTGCCTTCGCGCATTTCTCTCCGCCAGATGCGTGATCTATTCGAAACTTGATCTCGTTACGGTGCCGCTTTTCACATTCGAGCGTGAGGCACGTTGCCACTCGAGCGTGCAACTGATGATCAATACGATGAAACCTTTGCAACCCGAAGGTGAAACGAACGTGCTCGCGTTCCCTCACCGAATCGCGCCGCTGCTACGAGACCGTCAAGCGGTCGCGTTTCTGCGTGATCTTCCCCAGGCAGCAAAATTGGCCCTCGAAGCCGGCACTCCTTTTCGCCTCTGGTCTTATGCACTCGAAAAAGCCTCGGGCAACTCGGATCGCGCGCTCGAATGGTTGGCGGTTTTCTTTCAAGACACCTCCCCCGATCCGATTGTTTTGGAATACGCTCGCGTCGGTACCCGCGCACTCTCCAAGGCCGAGCGTCACCTCTGGGAAGCGGCTCTTGAGCCGGTTAACTATGAACGGCTCGTTGACCGGAGTAACTCCGGTTCTGTGCTGATTCGTCCCTACCCGATGATCGACACTGAGTTCTTGAACGTCGGATTCTATCACTTCTATTTCGCAGCTCATCTCGCGCGAACGCTTTCTAAGAACTACCCGGGGCTCAAGGGAATGGCTGGTTTCGCGCCATTCCTCATGAACTTGATCTACGAGACCAACGATATCGACGACAAACGTTATCAAGGCCTCCCGGCGAATCGTCGACCCTTTCCACTTTGGGATCCAAAACCGTTTCCGCAAAAGGTTCACGCCTACGCCCTCACTGACATGTACGCCGGCTATCTTGGCGCGCTTTTTGGGCTGGGCGGAGAAGACGCCGTTGCCCGCGCCGAGCCCTTTAAAAAATTTGCAGCGGAGCTCTCAAAGGCTCCCTTGCAGAAGACTTTCCAGTTCTACAAACGTTTCTCACCCGCAAGAAAATCAAACTCAACTAGTAAGGAGTCCCTATGAACTTGTTAAAAATGAAAACCAGTTTGCGCAGCGGATGGAGCACTTTGCTTCTTTCGCTCGTGCTCGGAACGGGAGCTGCACAAGCAGCTAACGTCTCGATCACCTCTTTTGATGGTCAGCGCGCGACCATCGTTGGCCAAGGCTTCACCAAAGCCAGCCAACAGACCTATCAGGTCAATTTCTACGTCAACGGCGATTTCAAATCGGACGTCAATACGAACTCGAACGGAAGCTTCAGCCACACGGTGGCTGCTTCGGCCGGCAACCAGATCGAAGTCAAAGTCCTGAACTACAACGGCAGCGGCAATCACGCGAGCTACCGCCTCACGGTTCAAGGATATAGCTCCCAACCGTCCCAGCCTTCGCAACCTACCCAGCCGCCTGCTTTCCGCATGGAATCGAGCAAGCTGCGTGAATACGCTGAAATTCAGGCTCGCACGGTCGCAAACCGCGTCGCTAATACCTACGGTGAACTCGAGAAGTGGAAATACAATTTCTCGATCGGTTACTGGCAAGGAATTGATGCGTTCAACGGATCTTATACCGCTCGCTCCGTCACCGATGACGCTCGCCAAGAAGGCCGTAACCGCGGCACGACTCCTGGATACAATGCAGGATACGCTTACGCTGCAAGCCAAGCAGGCAGCCTCGGTGCAGCCGCAGCTGTTGCACGCTTCCGCGCCGTCGTGAATACCGAATCCGCTCCGAACATGACCGCTCCGAGCGTTACCACCCCAAGCTTCGACGGACTTCAGTCCTCGGCAAACTCGTGCGACACCGAGGACTCCACGATTTCGTCGCTCGAAGGACGCCTCGAATCTGAAATGCGCATCCTCCGCTTCGGTGACTCCGACTACGGATACTTGGACTACGATGCAACCGCATACTCCATCCGTTTCCGCGACCTCCAGCGTTGGGGACGTACGAGCTACCAATTCGTGGATAGCTGGTTCCGCGCTGACTACGCTTGGAGCGAATGGATCAATAACGATCTCGGTGGAAAATACAACAAAACCAACTACCGCAAACTCGAGAGCGATCAACAGTCTGAATTCCGTCGCGTATTCTCTGCAGTCTATGACCAAGTCATCGACGAGAAATACTACCGTAAGAAGACGGAATACAATGCGAACGCTCGCAATCGCGGCCAATGGTACGGCGTGGAGATCGGTAACCGCCAAGCATACGATCGCGGCTGTAACCTCGGTTACGCTGAATCGTATTCGACGGCATCGGTTTCCGGTTACCGTGCTGGTTTCGCTCCGACTTACATCGCGAAATTCAACTCGACTGCTCAGTACTACAACTCTAATCCAGTCATTTCGTTCGACGGCATCCGTTTGATCGACGGAAACCGCAACGGAGTTTTCGAACTGGGTGAGAACGTGGGAATCGCAGTGGGAAGCGTCACTAACCTCGGACGTGTGGCCGCACAAAACTTGCGCGTTCGCATGACGGGCGAAGGGATCGACGAGCTCGCGAACAGCGAAAGCGTGAGCGTCGAACCATCGACCTCCAAGCCATCGAATCAAATCGTCGAAAACCTCGCTCGCGTTCGTTCTGACGTCATCGCTGACAAGAACAACACGGTTGCCGTGGCGATCGGCGCTAACCAGCACTCCTTGTCCTACGTCGTCAGCTGGAAACTCACGATCCGCGCTCTTGCTACTGCTGATGCCGCTAGCGCTATTTCGCTCAAGCAATTCGTTCTTCAGAACATCCAGAACGAATACACTCGTGCAGAATCCGCTAAGAACAACATCTACAAAGAGAAGGACAAGACTGCATCGAAACTTCGCGACCTCGTAGAACTCTACGAAACGCTTCCTGAGAACCAACGCTCCGTGATCCTGTCCATGGGACCAACGATCGTTGCGATGAAGGAACAGGCTGAACACAACAAGTGGTCAACCGGCGGTCTTCGCAAAGACTTCGAAGCAATGGCTCTTCGTATTAAATAACGAGTACAACTTAGTACTCGGTTTTACCTTAAAGGGCGTCTCCACTGGAGGCGCCCTTTTTTTTACTTTAGTGTCCGACCAGGACTGGATCTCAATTGAGCTCGACCAGAGATCGTCCTTTTCCCGGCCCTGCCGCGCGAGGCTCAAGGCCCAACAGCGTCTCTAGAGTCGGGCGAATGTCGACATGCGCGAAGCGCCGCCGATCGGAGCGCCGTAACTCCGAACGCTCCCTGAGACCGGGTGATGGCAGAACCAGGGCCCAGACACGCGTAGAGTCGATCCACTCACGGCTATGATTCTTCCAAATAAACCATCGACCGCGACCATGGTCGGTCGTGATCACAATCGACGTTTCTTGCCCGTACTCACCGAGGGATCGAAGCGTGTCCATCAACTGGACGAACCGCTGATCGAAATCTCTGAGCGCTCCCACGTAGCCTGGATAATTGTCTTCGTGTGCGTATTCATCCGTATCGACAAACGATAGGTAGAGGAAACGAGGTCGATAGGTTTTTAAATATTTCAGCCCCATTTCAAAGGTATAGGTATCCCGACGGGAGCCGCCCCAATGAGGACGATCTGCTCGAGCGCGCTCCTCGATTTCCAAGAAAGGCGAAGATTCCACTCCTGTCAGGCCTTGAACCGATTCAAATGCGATGCTTTTCACCGCGCGAGGTGTTTTCGATTCCAGGCAACGATCGATGACGTCCCAAGAAGCGAATGTCGCGACGTCTCGGCTTTCGAAACCTTCGTCCATCAATCGGTCAATGATGGTCTCACGGTCGATCACCCCACAGCCATTCCCGCGGCACTGTTCTTCGAAATCCCCAGTCAAAATAGATCGATATCCGGGTTGGCTCAGAGAGATCCGATTCGATATTTTCATGGTCGATCCACCGCGACGATTCCGATCTCCAAAAACGAAACCATGCTCGCGGAATACTCGCTCAACCTTAGGTAGGATCGGCGTATGTTTAGGCTCTCCGATTTCCCGAGATCTCTGAACACCACCAAAAATCTCGTGGTATCGAACTCCATCGAGAGTGATCAAGATCACATTTTGACGCTTCGGAGACTCGGGCATGGCGAGCGCCGATAGCGAAGTGAAATGGAGAATACCGAACAAAGCCACGATCCTTGTGAGCTGTCGCATATCTTTTCAGAGTAGATAAATCTATGCCTGAGAAAAGAGGCAAATCCTCACCAACCGTTTCCTAATGGAATGCGAACGTTTCGCTGATGATCTCAGAAATACAGCAGATGATTGAACATCAACGCCAGTACGAGTTCATTCAGGACCAGTGCGAAATCTAGCTCGATGAGCGATCTGATGCACTCAGAGCCGAACCACTGAGGATTAAGACGATTGAGATACCGGTGATCCAGGTGAGGGTCCGACCGTCGTCCGAAATAGCAAGCCAGAAGGTCGATAGCAGTGGGGTTAGGTACGAAAGAACACCTATTTTTCTGGGATCTCCTCGCTTGATCGCCGCATCCCAAGCATAGAATGCAATCCCCAGCGGACCGACGCCGAGTGCGATCAGTTTCCCCCAATCCTCGGCTCGAATCGTCGGCGTGCTTTCGAAAATCAAGTGACAGATGCCTGCCAGGATCGATGAGACCAAACAGAAACCGCCCACCATTGCCGTGGAGAAGGGAGGTAGTCGCTTCGTAGCGACCGAATAGACTGCCCAAGTAACAGCGGCCATCAGAGCCAAAACATAACCAGAGAGGTATTCCCATCTGAGAGAAAACGACCCTCCACTCACGAGGAGAGCAACCCCAACAAACGAGAGCAGTCCACCGGCTATGGCCCTGACTCCGATGGAGTAGCCCCGAAGAAAAATCGGCGAAAAGAAGACCATCAGAATCGGCCAAAGGTAATTGATGAGATTTGCTTCAATCGCTGGCGCCCGTCTAAATGCCGCGAAAAGAAAGAAGTGATATCCGAAAATTCCCAAAGCACCGAACACGAGAATTCCTGGCTTACGAAACCACTCTCGGGCGTGATGAACACTCGGCAGTGAGCCGATCCCCAGAGTCAGGCTCAAGAGCAGAAAAGGTGGAAAATGTGAAAGCGATTTTGCTCCGAGCGCAAGCAAGCTCCAGAGCAAGATCGAAGTCAGGGCAAAAACGATAGATGGATCAAAACGACGGGAGCCGGAATCTGGAACCATTCAATGTTTTTCCCAGATTCCGGAGCATGAATCAATCAACTCGGAGGCGCACCCAGCATCACGACCACTTCCCAATTGTGTCCATCCAGGTCCTCGAAACTATTTTGGTACATAAATCCGTGATCTTGAGGCTCGCGATAGGCGCGGCCACCGGCAGCGATCGCTTTTTTGACCATTTCATCGACTGCGAGACGGCTTTCAGCATCGATACAGATTAAGACCTCTGTGGTGGTCTTGGAATCAGCGATCGCTTTGTCAGTGAACGTCTTGAAGAATTTTTCGGTCAGGAGCATCGCATAGATATTTTCGCCGAGGATCAGGCAGGCGGCGTTTTCGTCAGTGAACTGGGGATTGAATGAAAATCCCAGTTTCTTGAAAAAATCCATCGAACGATCGAGTGCTTTTACTGGAAGATTGAGGAAAATTTGCTTAGCCATCGCATCGTCCTATCGAATCGCAGGAGTTGAGGACTCTGCAATTTTTTTGAGATTTGCGAGTCCTTCTTCAAACTGTCCGCCCACCATTTTATCGCAGTCTACGAAAACGCCGAATACCTTGCCGAATAGGTTTGATGTTCCATTCATCGTCCAAGTGACTCGGCTTCCATTCGGCAATTTCTCGATCAAGAACTCAACTTGGTTCTTGGCGGCCATCGGTTTGAGCATCTCAAGCGCCAAATCGATACGGGATGTTTCGACGACGTTTGTGATCTCCATGCGGCCAGCTCCGGCTTGACTGTTTCCGTCCCATTCAAAAGTTGCGCCTTTGCCCCGACTGATTGCGCCCATCGTACGTTTCATCTGGGGATCGAGCTTCTCGTAAGGCGACCATTTCGGCCAACTTGCCAAATCTTCAATGAGAGCAAAAGGTACTTGTGGCTCCGCATTCATCTCAAGCGATCTAGAATATCGAAACGTATCAGGCTTCGTGCTCGCGAACGCAATAATACCTACCACTAGGACTAACAAACCGATCAAAACCTTCATCACCATAGACGCTCAGACCTCAATTTCATTCAATTTAACCGATCATAACATACTACTTAGTATGTAAAAGACAAATTTAAGCCTAGGAAAATCTCATTTAGAAACCGCGGTTTATTCGATACAATACTATTTAGTATGGCTGTTCGTAAACGCGACCCAGAAAAAACACGCACACACCTCCTCCAAGTAGGATTCCAGGAAATCTATCAAAATGGATTCCAAGGCGTGAGTGTCGATCAGATCGTCGGCAAGAGCAGCGTCACTAAAGGTGCTTTTTTCCACTATTTTCCCACGAAGAGCGATCTCGGTTACGCAATCGTTGATGAGTTCCTTCGCGAAATGATCTTGGAACGTTGGATTCGCCCACTTGCCGCCTACCCCAATCCCGTTCAAGGCATCTTGAACCGCTTCAAGAAAAATATCGTCGCATGGCCCGAGGAAAACCTCATTCGTGGGTGCCCACTGAATAATCTGTCTCAAGAGATGTCCGCTGTGGACCCCGTATTTCGTGAGAAGCTTCAAGTCGTCATGAATCTGTGGATCGACGAAACGGAGAAATACCTGAAAAAAGCCAAAACGGACGGTTACCTCAAGAAGACCGTTCAGACCAAGCAACTCGCGCAGTTCATCGTCACACTTCAGGAAGGCACCTACGCAATGGCCAAGACGCTCGGTGACCGCAAAGTTTTCGATTCGTTGTATGGCTCGTTGAGAGCCCACCTGGAAATACTCTCATCATCGCCGACTCGGGATGATGTCCGGGAATGACCAGCTAAAATGCACAAATTCCGTTAAAACCTCGGATATGGCTCAGTCTCCTGAAAAAATGCAGTGGAAATTTGCGACCCCGGCGGGACCTGTTTTCATCGTTGCATCTCACCGATCGATTCACGGCGTCTACTGGAAGAAGCAACCGATCTCTTTTGTACGTGAGTTGGATTCTCAGAAACCGACCGCGCGCCTGATTCAGCGATGCATGAAGCAACTGAATGAGTACTTCTTCCGTGACCGGAAAAAATTCGATCTCCCCATTGAACTCGAAGGTACCGATTTTCAAAAATCAGTTTGGCAAGAACTACAGCGTATTCCCTATGGCGAAACCTGCTCTTACGCCGAATTAGCAAAACGCATTCGACGACCCAAAGCATTTCGAGCTGCAGGAACGGCGAACGGCAAAAATCCGATTTCGATCATCATCCCCTGCCACCGAGTCATCGCTACAAACGGTGGACTCGGCGGATATGCGGGAGGAATCGCTGCCAAAGAGATCTTGTTAAGAGTCGAAGGCACTCAGGCGGCAAAATAATCGCTATTGGGATCTTAGTCGCTGGCGCTGCTACCCGTGCAGGTCACTGGTTTGCAGTTAACCTTCAAGGACGGAATAGTGAGTAGCGCATCGACCTTAAAGTCGAAGCAATCTGTCCGGCAGGCGTTATTTTTGATGAAGACTTTCGTATATTCCAGGTCCGCGATCGACTCGCCATCAGAACTATTCACAACTGCGTGATTAAAGTCGATTTCACTCAGCTTCATTTCCGTAAAAATGCGCGAGTCAGTGTACCCGAGGAATGGTGACTCAATCGAAGCCATCCGATAAGTAGCAAACTGATTGATTTGGGCTGGATTCAAAGAGCCGAATTCATTGAGAGCCTGTTTAATCTGAGCAACTGAACTCTTGGCGTGCTCTCCACCTAGATCAAGATAGGAATAGGCAAGCTGTCCATTTTTCCAAACTTGAAAAGTGTTAAAAGTGGTCGGACCGCTGGTTTCGATCTTCACACGGTAGCGACCGTCAGAACTTTTGCAGTCAATTCGATCCCAACCTTCAGCGAAGACGCTCGTCGAAATCAAAAAAACAGTTAAGGAAAAAATTGATCTCATCATGCTTGGACCTCTTGATTGAGGAAACATATAGAGATCTCCTGATACAATAGCGACCCTAGACAAGAGATGATTCGTTGAACTGCCTCGGAATTTTTTTTGAAACACCGGAATCAAAACAGCTTCAATGGTCCCGATGGTGGACCTGTCACGTACTCACCATCGGGTTTGATTACTTAAAACTAACCGAGTGCTTTTTCGATCGCTTGGACGAGGATCGGATCTTCAGGAGTCATGTCCGGTGCAAATCGTCCGATGACTTTCCCATCGCGGCTGATGAGGAATTTTTCGAAGTTCCAGGTAACGTCTTGCTTGCCGCCGGAGAGCAGTCCCGCGGAGGAGAGTTTCTCCTTGAGCTTGCTCCCAGAAGGCAATACGGCCTCGACTCCGCTCGTGGTCAACGCTTCGTAGAGAGGATGTTGGCCGGGACCTTTGACCACCATTTTTTGAAACATCGGGAACTGAATTCCGAACTTCCCGCGACAGAACGATTGGATTTGTTCGTTGGTACCGGGCTCTTGGGCACCAAATTCATTGGCCGGGAATCCGAGAACAACTAATCCTTTCTCCCGGTAATTTTCGTACATTTTCTCAAGGCCTGTGTACTGAGGAGTCAAACCACATTCGGAGGCGACGTTCACGATGAGGAGCGCTTTTCCGGAGAAATCGCCGATCGTGGTTTTCTTTCCGTCCATTGCGATGAATGAGATGTCTTTGAGAGATTGTGCCATGAATGTAGGCTCCTTTGGTTATTCGATGAGACCGAGTTGAAAACTTGCGACTAGGGCGATCAAAACGAAAACTGCGACGCCACTCAAGAGATATTCTCTTTGTTTGAAAAATAAAACGGCGGTCAATGCGACGCGAAGGATGGGTAAACTAATGAGCGCGACGAGACCGAAATAGGAAATGATCGCGAAATAGTCACGACTATCGATGATTCGCGAAATCTGGATCCTGAATGAATCATGACCGTAGATATGAAACGCGTCAAAAGGATTCCCAGAAAATGAAACGCCTCCCAACCATCCGATCGCCATGAGAGCACCTGCGAACAGAACACCGTAACGCAGAAAAATCGAAATCCTGAGCTCCATCGTCTCAAGTTCCTGACTCATAGACTCACTCCCTTGATCAGCATTTGAATCGATACAATGATCAGAACGACGATAAAAATCTTGCGGATCGTCTGCGCGGGCAGCTTGGGCATCACTCGAGCACCCATCCAAGAACCAGCAATGATTCCGATCGCAACCGGACACGCGATTTCCGGGTGAACATCTCCGCTCATGAGGTATGCGCCCGCGCTTGCCGTAGCAGTGACGCCAATCATGAAATTTGATGTCGCCGACGAGACCTTCATCGGAATTTTCATCGCACCGTCCATCGCCATCACTTTGAAAATGCCGCTACCAATTCCCAATACCGCTGAAAGAATACCCGCGAAATACATGAAAAAAATTCCGAGCGGAACTTGCTCCACTCCATAGTGAATCACGGTGCCATCATGTTCAGTAAACATGCCGCCTAGTTTCAGTCGCTCGGACCAAGGATGATTGATCTTGGCACGGGAATCTTGTTTTTTGCGGAACATACTGAGTGCTGTGTAGATCAGGAACGCGGCAAATAAAAAATAAAGGCTCTTTGAGTTGACGTGTCGAACGATCAAAAATCCGGTCGCTGCTCCCAATACGGTTCCCACTTCTAAAACGACGGCCAAGCGCAAATTCGTCAATCGGTCTCTCAGAAAACTCGCCGCTGCGCCGGAAGACGTCGCCACAATTGAGACAAGACTTGCAGCAATCGCATAGCGAATGTCGACTCCCAATATCAACGTGAGCACTGGAATCACGATCATTCCACCGCCGATTCCCAGGAGCGCCCCGAGAAAACCAGCGACGACAGCGGTCACCAAAATCAGGATCTCAACCATAGCCGGGAGTATGTACGGAAAGACTTAATTTTTCAGCTGATTTGTCGACTTCGGTCGAGTCATCCCATTGCGAGAAAACAAGATTCCGAGGATAATGAGGGGGTGATTCGAACCACCTCATCGCAACCATTTCCAGGATTTAGAACTGTTCCTCGTACCGGGGTTATTTTCGTTACGACCGAAGCACAAAAACTGGGGTTCCGAGGACCCGAGTCCAGTGACTGGTGCAACCTCGGTCAAGGGATGCCCGAATGCGGCGCGCTTCCGGGCGCCCCCGCTCGAATCGAGCAAGTGACGATGAACGACCTTACGCAGGAGTACGCACCGGTCGCGGGGATTCGTGAACTACGTGAAGCGGTCGCAGAGATGTACAATCGTCGGTTCCGCAAAGGTAAAAAAAGCCAATACACCGCTGAGAATGTCGCGATCTCATCCGGCGGACGTGTGGCCCTCACTCGAGTCGCGTCCTCTCTCAGTCAAATTCATCTGGGACATTTCCTTCCGGATTATACGGCATATGAGGAACTCCTCGATATTTTCAGGCTATTCAGCCCGATTCCAATCGTTCTTGAGGAATCCAAAGGTTACGCGTTCAGTTCCTCCGAACTCGATCGTGAAATCGTCGGACGGGGCTTGTCGGCAGTACTCGTTTCAAATCCTTGCAATCCGACTGGCCACGTCATCGAAGGCGAAGAACTTAAGAACTGGATCGATGTCAGTAGACGTCGTCAGTGCGCGTTGATTTTCGATGAGTTCTATTCTCACTATGTGTGGGGAGAGCGTTCCTCCATTTCCGCCGCCGAACACGTCGAAGACGTCGATCAAGATCCCGTCGTCATCATCGATGGGCTCACCAAGAACTGGCGTTATTCAGGCTGGAGAATTGCTTGGACCGTCGGTCCTCGCGAAGTGATTGAGTCGATCGTTTCTGCAGCTAGTTTCTTGGATGGCGGTGCATCGCGTCCGATGCAACAAGGTGCGGTTCCGCTTTTACAAGACTCCCTCATCGATGCGGAGAATGCAGCGATTCAAACTGCATTTAAGAAGAAACGCGATTTCATGCTGGAACGCTGTCGCGCTATGGGCATGAGGATTGCGCCCGAGCCACAAGGAACGTTTTATTTATTCGCCGATCTCTCGGGATTACCTTCAGGACTCAATACTGGGATGAGCTTTTTCAGAGCCGCTCTCGATAAAAAAGTGATCTGCGTGCCGGGAGAGTTTTTCGACGTGAACCCGGGCAAGCGACGCCGCACGCACGAGTCTCGGTTCAGCAACCACGTCCGGTTGTCCTTCGGTCCGTCCGAGCGAATCGTGACCGAGGGGATTGCTCGCTTGGAAAAAATGGTCTCGGAGTTCCGTTAGTTAAGCACGCTCAAGCGGTACCAAGTGCACGAGGGTCTTCGGGAGCATTCTTGCTCCAATTCGCTCGCAGTGCGAGATCACTGCCGGATCTTCGTATCGACTCGTCACCAAGATTCCACGATCTCGGAGCTCAAGGCGTTCGATGAGTTCCAAGCCATTCACTGGCTGACCAATCAATTCATAATCTACGAGATAGAGACTGATAAACTCACGATTCATCGACGCGAACTCCACAAACTGGGCCCCGTCGGTGAAATGTGTGATGGTCAGATCCGCATCCGTGAAGGTTGATTTAAATTTCTTCTGCCACACCTGATGGATCGTTGTATCGTCATCGACGATCACCACATGGAATTCTTCGGTGACTGGAATACTCGGAACGAACCAGGATGGCGGATTCACCCGATCAAAATCGATCGTGACTCGGGTACCGACACCTACTTCGGACTCTACATTGAAGGTCCCACCCCAAGATTCCACGACATGCTTCGCATGATGGACACCCAGCCCCATTCCCCCGCTCTTGCCGGAGGTAAAACCTTTTTCGCCTAATCGACTCAATTGATCAGGACTCATACCGCGACCGTTGTCTTCGACCACAAGAACGGCACGGCCGCCTCGAACCGACGGAATTACTTTGATCACCCCAGTTGTAGAACCACTGACTGCTTCGACTGCGTTATTGATTAAATTTGAAAGTATGCGCTTGAAAGTCGACTCCTGTAGCTGAACGAAAATTCCGTAAGAGTGCGCGTCGATCGGCATCTTGATTTCGATGTTGGACTTGGCACGGTACTGAAGTCGTTTTTCGCTGACAATGCTATCGACCAAACCCGTGAGCAAATAGACGGCTTCGGGACGATCTTCAGACTGCAATCGACTTGAAACGGATTTTTGAATGAGGTCGTGTGCGATATCTCGTATGCGACCAATCGCCATTCGAAGGATCGTACGTTTCTCTTCGGCAACTTCCGGCAACAAAGTCAGGATCATCTCAAGAGCGGAGAGTGGCGATCGAATATCATGCGCTACTTGAGAGGCCACCTTGCCGATGCTCGCGTCGGCTTTTTCTTGAGCCATCGACTCATAGAGCTGCTGGATCTCACTGATGAGAGGACGAATTTCCCGGGGAGCAGCACCGAGCATGGTCCGATCGGCGCCGTCACGAGAGGCGAGAAGTTTCGTAGCGTTAACCGTGTCGGCAAGCGGCTGAAGTGCTTGCTGAATCACCAGGCGAGAAAAATAGATCAAGAGAACAAATAGAATGACGACAATTCCCACCAAGATCGCGATGAACTGGGCCGCCTGATAGAGAGCAGCACGTTCATCGGTGACGAGATGAATTCTCGGTTCTCGATCACTCACACTCAAAGTTGGATCCGGGTCGACTCCCTGATGTGCAAACGAGAATGTTCTCGTTTTAACGAAGAATCCAGGATCCGCACATCCATCCGCGGCTGTCGGATTCCTGACCGTGGCCAGTAGCTCGTCTTGATTCGAAACGACGTCGATACGGCAAATGTAGTCCGGCCAAGAAGAACTATGCAGAGCTTCTTCGACGGCTAGGAAATCCCCGAGACTCACAGATCTCGCGACGAGTTTCGTGAGCGTTGAGCCCATCGCTCTGATGCTCTGATCTCGTTCGTGCGAAGAACGCGTATAGAGGTAAGCAGATACGGGGACGATTCCAAATATTACCATGCAGAGTACAAGCAATACACTGAGGCGTCCGAGGTTCTCAGCTAGGCTTGGGGAACTAAAATAGAGACCGATCCATCGGCGTAGTTTGGATTGAATCACGGCGACTGTTTAGACCATTCCGAGGTCCAGTAGGGATAGAGCAGGTACCGGTTGGTACGTTTCAATTTCCAAGGTTTCCTCAGCATGACGTACCCCGGATTCAACGATGCAAGCGGAACCAGAATCTGATGGCTCATCAAGCAAGCATCTGCTTTTTGGTAGAGCTTGAATCGTTTCTCTCGGTCCATCTCTGAAAATGAACTTCGTGTCAGCTTGTCGCATTTAGGTGCCACGCTTCGAGTCGGATTGTAGTCGGACCCACTGAGATAAGAGGCAAGTAGTCGATGCGACTCGGTTGATCCAGGATACTTGTAAACACGCATCGCCTCATATTCGCCCTTGTTTTGGAGCGAGATGATGTCTGAGTGTGCGACCAGCTTAAACTCCGGAAGAATCGGGAGATCACCAAATACGTGCTTCCAAACCTCAACTTCCTTCTCGAAGTTCGTGAGCTTGGAAAAATGGATGGAGAATCGAAACGGATTTTTCTGATTGTATCCAAGCTTAGTCAGCAACGCTCTCGCCTCACTGAGTTCCTTGGGGCGTTGACGAAGATCTCGTTTCTCGAACCCTCGCATCCCAAATGGAACTAGCCCACCTTGAATCCGTTCCGCAGAAATCTCCACGTGTTTGGCCCAAGTTTCGATATCGAGGGCAAGCGCGACTGCGCGTCTGAGTTCAATGCGATCAAACGGAGGTTTCGAGTGATTGAAAATCAACTGATGGCTGCCCAATTCGGAGGCGTCGATCTTAGTGAATTCGGGATCTGTCGTTTTCGGAGTCATTTCAGTGGTCGTCATCGTCACCCAGGTCTTGAGTTGATCGAAGTCACCGAAATGAGGAGTTTTCCTGAGAATCACGGTATCGGGTCCATCGTTCTTCAGGAAATAATAGGGATTTCGGGTGAGCTTGACCTCGTCTCCCGAGATCCCACCGAATCGATACGGTCCGACGCCAATTGCGCCCTGACTTAGATCCAATGTTCCGCCAGGTCCCGGTTTGATGAGGTGACACTCGGCTTGAGCGAGGTCGTCTACCAAGAGCGGGGCATCCATTTTCACGTGGATGTCGATACCGCGTTCACCCGTGGACACAATCCCGGAAAGTTTTTTTGATTTACCGGTCATGAACTCTTCAAATCCGTCGATGGAAGTCACGGATGAAAGTAAGGTTTTTTTAGAGCTTTTCACGCAGCGCTCAAGTGCGTCCACCACATCTCTCAGTTGTACATCCGTTCCATCGCTCCATTTCGCGGTGCGGATAGATAGCGAAAGCTTGCGACGTTTCGAGTCCCAGGTCGCCTGATCGACTAGATGCGGGTTCACCTGAAACCCCTCGCCGATGACGTAAAGCCCGGAAGTCACCTGACGAAAAATGAAATTATCGGTCGCGTACTTGAGCGTGTCTGGAGCGAGCGATTGCGGTAGCGCCCGGAGTGGCAAGTATGCCGTCGTTTCCGCTCCCGCGCTTGCTGAGATCATTCCGAGTGCAATCATCGATTTAAGAAACATGCTCTACCTCAGAACTCTCATCGGAAAAAATTTTCTCGCAGGCAGATTTCCAAGACGAGAATTTGGCTTCTTCGCCCATTTCTTCTAAGAATACGCCGTAGTCATTCGCAGTCGGAAAATCGAGCGGGGATAAAGCGAGTGCGAGCTCATAGAAAATGGCTGCGTTTCTATCGTGGGAATCATGAAGAATCTGCGCCACTCGGTAGTAAAGAGTCGTGAAGAAGCGATCTTTTTTCATCGCCTGAAATAGAAAATCCATTTCAGCGTTCGTCTCACCATTTTGTCTCGCCAGAATCGCGTAATGAAAAAGGAGATTTCCTTCGATGTGATCGCGACTCGACTGTGCGTGAATGAGCGGGAGGGCCATTCGCTCGATCTCTGACAAGTTCGCTAAGACCTCAGTCCGGCGACCTTGGCGCAGAAGTACCAAATTGATCGAATTGACGATTTCGATGAATTTTTCCGGGTCGAACGATTCCGTCCCGTGAGCGTCTCTTAAATCTTGAATGAAACTCGAGAGCGTTTCTAAATCTTTGGTTTCGAACGAGCCCGTCTTCTTCAGGGATTCAGTCAATCGTTTCGCTACGAGCGAGGATCGAAGTGGCATGGTGAGCGTATCTTCTAGAATATTTGGTTCGCTTGAACTCACGAGAGAGAGCAGCCCTGAAACGTAACGGTTGAGTTCTAGCGATGGAGAATGCTCCTCAAGGAGCGCTTGTGCTCGCGGGTAGTTACCCAAACGAATCGCAAGAAGTGGGTCTTGAATCGCGCGCTCCATCAGTTGCGAGCCGGATTCCGTGCCCAATGATGTGAGCAGATGGTCTGCTTGCGCGAGGTAGTCCGGGGTCATACGTCGAAGCCCTTCTGAGGCATGCAGACATTCGATCCAAAGCGGAACGAGGGTTGGGCGAACTCGTTCATCGCGTGAAAAAGAAAAGACCTGAAGTGCGGTCGCATGACCGATCATCGATCGGTGGAGCGTGGACACTTCAGGCCCTAAGAATTTTGGCAAATCGACGGAGACTATCCGCCGTAGGTCAGATTCAAGCTTTTCTGAATTCTCTTTTTGAACATGGATCAGGGTCTCCTGCGTGTGGGCAATTATATCGCATTGCGGCGACATCAAAGGGATAAACGAGTTTGGGCCTGAGGGCAAGTGACTTGGCATAAGCGATCCAACTCAGTCTGAAAATCAAACTCAAGTGGAAGCCCAAAATATAACCCTAAGTGTCATAATTCAAGACTGATTTAATAAGGTATTTTAACCTTTAATAACAATAGGTTAAATACACTAACCCGATCGCAGAGACTTCAGCGCTCGAAGGTAGTTACCGCCCAAGACCCGGTAAATCCTATCTAAGGACCAGCCCCGGCGGAGCATCCTCTCTATTAATAGAGTGATCCCCCGGCAATCCCGGAGTTCACGGGGAGGGATGATCATGCCGTCCCAATCGCTTCCGAGCGCAGCACATCCCTCTCCTCCGATACGAATCACGTGTTCGAGGTGATCCAGTACCACGTCACAAGAATCGATCCAGACCTTGGGGCCCAAAAACGTCGTCTGATACATGATCCCGACTACCCCGCCGGTACCTGCGACCGCGCGAACTTGTTCATCATTCAAGTTCCGCCAATGCGGATAGACGCCCGAGACTCCCGTATGACTGACGATCGCAGGAATCGAAGAATCATGAACCCTCAGGGCATCAAAGAATCCCGTGCGATTGATGTGAGCAAGGTCTACGAAAATGCGTTTCTCATTTAACCACTCGACGAGCTCATGTCCGGCATTTGTCAAACCACGCTCACCACCTAAGGGCGAACTCGTGTCACCGATCGAAGACCGAGAAAGATGCACCAAGGTCACCTTGATCAAATGCGAAGCTAGGTCGCCGAGCACGGGCATCGCGTAAGAAACGACGTCGCCGCCTTGCACACCAACGAACACCGCGTGTTTTTGATTCAAACGAGCCGTGACGTAATCGGAGTGACTACGAACGAGGATCGCCTCTCTGGGATCGGTCTCGAGAATCGAAACGAGTGATCTTAAGTTCTGAAGCAAGACTTCGGGTTTACGGGCGGATGAGCGCAAAGGGTTCGTCGTGATCGACCAAATGGCGCCTTTGATACCGGCGTCTTGAATACGTGGCAGGTCCACCTGTCCGCAAAAAACTCCTCGAGTCGGACCTAACCCGTGTTTTTTCCGGAGATCGTAACCAAAGATGCGTTTCCAGATAAACGAATCAACATGCAAGTCGATCACGTCACTGGACACTGCGAGACTACGAGCCTCTCTCGAGACTTCGATCACGAACTAGACTCCGCCTGCGGTTCTCAAGATCGCAATCACGCGCTCCATCTCGGAAACCACGGTACCGACGTCAGTCGAGAATCCGTCCGCATGAATTTCGCGAGCGAAATCAGGAGTGACCACGGCGCCACCGATCACGACCTGGAACGGGAGTTTTTTCTCACGGACTTGATCGATGACGATTTTCATCTGCATCATCGTCGTGGTCATGAGCGCCGAGAGTGCAACGACTTGCGCCTGTTTCTCGATCGCGGTTTGAAGGATGACTTCGGCGTCTACGTTTCGGCCGAGATCGATCACTTCGAAACCGAAATTCCGGAGCATCAAGATGCAGATGTTCTTGCCGATATCGTGGATGTCGCCTTTGACCGTGGCGAAAATAATCGTTCCACGTTTCTCACCGGATTGGCTACGCGCACGGACCAATACAGGCTCCAAGACCTGCACGCCCGCTTTCATGGAGTCGGCAGCCGCAATCAAATGCGGAATGAATTTCACGCGCGCGGCGAATAGATCACCGAGGTAACGAATCGCTGGCGTCATCACTTTCAAAAAGAATTCCATGGCCAGCGCTGGATCCCCGTCACCGAGCTCACGCACGTATTGAGTAGCCAGTTTCTCGGTTGTCTCTTTTTGACCGTCCACGATCGAGCGAAATACTTGCTGCTCGAGCGGATTCATTTTTGCGACAAATTCGGGTTCTTGAGGACCTGCAGGTTTGGCCGGAGTAGCGGAAGGTGCTGCGCCGTGACCGCTACCACCCAGTTCGATCTTCGTCGCAAAATTCGTGATGAAATGCTGAATGCTGCCGGGTTTGGTCGTCCACATCTGCGCCGCTGCCGCAAGCGCGGGACCGATCGGATCTGTCACCGACATGATCGCGGAATGGAGACCACGCTCTACTGCAACCGAGAGAAATGCACCACTCACGAACGGACGATTCGGAAGTCCGAAACTCACGTTACTGAGTCCTAGCGTCGTTGCTGAACGTGGGAAATACTCATTGATGAGTTCAAGCGTCTTGAGCGTATTTCTGGAGCCGTCCTGCATCGCGGAGACCACAAGTCCTAGCACGTCGAATACGACGTCGCTCTCTTGGAATCCGTGTTTTTCAAAAAGGAGCTTCGTGATTTTTTGCGCGTTCTTAAGACGATCTTGGGCCTCGACGGGTACGTCCACACCAGTGGTCATCGCGACGATCGCGGCTCCGTGTTTTTTCATGATCGGAATCGCTTCTTCTAACTTCTCGTCTTCGGCATTCAAGCTATTGAGCAGCGGGCGACCGTAATAGACCGATGCGCCGGTATCAAGCGCGTGGGAGTTGGCGCTGTCGATCATGAGCGGTATTTGATATTGGTTTTGAACCGCGACAACCGCTTCGCGCATCAATGCGGGTTCGTCTACGAGGGGCACGCCCACGTTGATATCCATGAGCAGACATCCTGCCTCGGCCTGAACACGGGCATCATCGAGAAGTTTGGAGAGTTCTTTTTTCTTCAAAGATTCCGAGAGCGCTTTGCGGCCGGAGGGATTCATCCGCTCACCGATCGCGACAAAAGGATAGCCTTGTCCTAGACGAATCGATTTCGAAAGACTGGACACCAAAACCCGATCCGCTTTTTGTCGGCGATCCACGACCGGAATTTCCGAGAGACGACGCTTCAGCATCGCAATGAACTCCGGGCGCGTTCCGCAGCAACCGCCGATGATCCGAGCACCCGCTTCGATAAAACGATCGATATAGGGCGCCATATCGTCTGGATTCATCGGGAAATGAGTCTTGCCGTCTTTCAAACAAGGAAGTCCCGCGTTCGGTTGAACGGTGATGTGAAGCGGGGAAATCGACGCCATTTTGCGAACGATCTCGACCATCGGCTCGGGACCCGTCGAGCAGTTCACACCCACCGCGGTCGCATGGTAGCCCTCGGCAATCGCCGCAATATTCGCGGGCGTAGCACCTGTATCCGTGATGCCATCCACGTTGAACGTCGCATGTGCGACGAGCGGGATGGAACTCGATGCCGCACGAACAGCAGAGAGCGCAGCACGGAACTCGAGGCTATCGAACATCGTCTCGACGACGATTAAATCCACCCCAAGTTCGACCAAGATTTTAGCCTGTTCGTAGAAAATCTCGCACACTTCATCAAATGAACGGTGACCCGTTGGAAAAACAGTCTCACCACTTGGACCAATATCGCCGGCGACGAATGCTTTGCCGCCCGCCGCACGACGAGCGATTTCGACTGCCTTGGCATTGATCGCCCGGATATCTTTGTCGGCTTGGTACTCAGCTAACCGCCAGCGAGAGGCTCCGAACGTGTTCGTCAGCAGAATGTCCGCTCCCGCCTCAACGTAATCACGGTGCGCACGTTCAATGATGTCTCCGTTGTCCATCATCCAAACGTCGGGTGCCATACCGGCCGGAAGTCCGCGACCTTGGAGAAGGGCTCCCATGGAGCCATCGAGGACGAGGTATCGTTTTTCAAGTTCAGTCAGGAAATTCATGATGCATCCTTGGGAAAATTCAAATTTCTAACGAAACGATCTTGGAAATCGTCCTGGAGCGCGAGTTCGATCGCGATCTTCTTGGTATCGATCTCGGATTTCACTTTTTCGATTTCGGACTCTGGGGATATCGCCCGGAGAATCACGCCAGTGAGCGACGCGTTTCCGATGGCCTCGCTCTCGATATCGTTGGGGAGCAAGCCAATGGCTCGAACGGATTTCAGATCTAAGTGTTGCGCAAACGTGCCAGCGAGATAAATTTTATTCGGGCTGACACCGGCGCGATCGATCATAAGATCAATCGCCGTACGGGTCGCGCTCTTGGCGAGTTGAAATTCACGAACGTCATCGGCCGTGAGGAAAATATCTTCGGTCAAACGCACTTGTCCGTCCGGAACATAGCCGTCTTCGGTGATCACGCCTCCGGCGACCGCTTGAGCTAGCACATCCATCAAACCCGAACCGCAGATACCCTTAGCGACATCGTCACCGATGGTCGTGAGTTTCCAGCCCGATTCACGGGAATAAGTCGCCTGGCTAATAGCACCCATTTCTGCACGCATGCCGTGAGTGATATTCCCCCCCTCGAACGCGGGTCCAGCCGGTGCGCTTGAGAAAAACATCTTCTCGCCGTCAAAACTCACGATCTCGGTATTGGTCCCGATGTCGACGAGCATCCAAGGCGTGGGCGCCTGACGATCCAAGAGTGCGGCGATACCGGCGAACGTATCTCCGCCGACGAAACCACCTAAGAGCGGAAGCGTGACGATCTCGTAACCCTCCCACTCAAAACGATTCTCGTCCGTTGAGGCAGGCTGAAAAGGCGCAACCGCGAGCTCCTCGATCGAAAGCGCGGCCAGAAAACTCGTCATCACGGAATTTCCGGAAACATACAGTTTTCGGTCGACGAGTTTTTCGGCGAGCCCGCCTTTGAACGCTTCATCAAGGGATTTCAGACAAATTCTAAAAGTATCAAAGAGCGCTTTGCGAAGCGGTTCGGTGCCTTTGCGCTGGGCGCTCTCTAGACGAGTCATCACGTCGGCGCCGAACGGGATTTGCTTGTTCAGGAGATGGGATTCGACGAGCAGTTTGCCACTCGTTCCATCAATCACAGCAACGACGACTCCCGTGGACCCCAGGTCACAAACCAATCGTGCGCTCTTAGGCGCAGTGGTAGACAAATCCGTGAATTCAACGACACGTGGCTTGAGACGGAGATTCTCGGAGCCCGGCAAAAAAGCCGAGAGCGATGTACGCGGTCTCGCTTGGCATGAGAGTCTCCAACCGGATGCCAGTTCGGATTCATTGAACGCTTTGCGGTCCGCGACGGAGATGGGAAGAAAACCTTTCTCCACCTTGCAGCGGCATTTAGTGCATGTGCCTTTGCCACCGCATGCGGCGTTCACGGGAATTTCTTGGCTCTGTAGGAATTCGAGTAAGCTGATCCCGGATGGGAACATCAGATCGAACGTTTCTCCTCGGGTGCGAAGCGTGAATTTCATGGTTTAGGAGATGACCTCCAACGCGACTTCCACTCGACCGAGCGGAGCGCTTAAACAGAATCCTTCGCAGACGGGTTCGAGCTCTCGAATCACGCGACGGGCGATGTCGACGCCGCGTTTGACGGCCTCTTGTTTATCGTCGCCTGCTTTTTCCATTTCCTCGATACACCACTTCGGCACGGACACGCCGGGAACTTCGTTCGCCATGAATTCGGCGTTCCTGAGGCTAACGAGCGGCCAAACGCCGACAATCTGCGGGCGATCAAAGCCTGCTTTTGAGATGCCGTCTCTCCAGCGTTTGAAAGTCTCCGGATCAAAGATCGGTTGAGTGATTGCGAAATCAGCGCCCGACTCGACTTTGTATTTCCAGCGACTGAACTCGACGTCCGGATTGATCGCGGTCGGATTGCAAGCGACGCCGATTCCGTAGGACGTCCCTAAGCCCAGAGACTCGCCGTTCGGACTCACACCGCGGTTCAAACAATCGGTCAAATAGGTCAGACCGATCGCATCGATATCGTAGACGGCGGTCGCTTCTTTGTTGTTGCCAAGTTTCGGTGGATCGCCCGTCACGAGTAGAACATCGCGCACACCGTTCACGTAGGCACCGATGAGATCGCTCTGAAGCGCAATCAGGTTCCGATCTCTGGTCGTGAAGTGTGGGATCACGGCGAGCTTCTCACCAAATCGGTGACGAAGCAGGGATGCTAAGTGGAGCGAGCCCATCCGCGACGAAGCGCGCGCTCCGTCGGGCACATTCACAAACGAGATGTTCTTGTTCAGCATCATTTCGATGCCGGACATGAACTTCGTGAGGTCGGTTCCTTTGGGAGGCAGGACCTCGATGGAGTAGATTTTTTTATGACTAGAAATCGTGCGACTGACGTCGGATTCCCGGCGTTCTTCGAACGGTCGACGAGGGAGCGCTTTGGCGGCGTCAGCGCGAACTTCGAATTGCAGCGCCGATGGATTCACACGCTGAGAATTCTGCATGCGAACCGCGGCTCGAACGGCGCGGATGTGATCCGGCCCCGTACCGCAGCAACCACCGATCGCGGCCGCGCCAGATTCCGCGTATCGCTTGGCATACTTGCCCAGGTAGTCCGGGCTCGTCATGTAGAAATAGCGGCCGTTCACTTGGCGTGGTGAACCCGCGTTTGGTTGACAGATCACAGGTTTATCGACGAGCGAGAGTAATCGTTTCATCGACGTAAAAAGATCACTCGGTCCAACAGCGCAATTGAGTCCAAGCGCATCAACGTCAGATCGGCCGCCAATGGTGGTAGCGAACTCTTCGAGCAGTTCTTTTTGACTACTGTGAAGCGAAAGCGAGGCTATCAGAGGACGCGTCGGATCGACGGAGCGGATACCTTCGATCGCGGCTTCGAGCTCGCGCACATTCGTGAAAGTTTCCAGACTGTAGACGTCGAATCGACCATCTTGCGAAGCCGCTTCGGCGACTCGGCTGTACTCCACGCGCGCATCAGCGATCGAAACCGGCCCCAGCGGCTCGACCAACTCGCCGATCGGTCCAATCGAGAGCGCAATTTTGACTTTCGTTCCCTCGCGAGCACGGTTCGCGCAGTCGAGTGCAGCCCGAATCATGGCGGCTTGTTGATGCTCGACATCGAATTTCCGGAGCTGCGGACCGGAGATGGAAAAAGTATTCGTCGTAATGACGTCCGCACCCGCGTCTACGTAAGCCTGGTGTACGGCTTGAACGTCTTGCGGAGAGGAAAGATTCAATTCCTCAAAAGGTCGGTTGATGTAAAAACCCCGGTCATAGAGTTCGGTGCCCATGGCACCATCAAAAATGAGAATTCCGTTGGAAAAGAGGGTCAATGGAGGCGCCTTTAGATCAGGTAAAATCGAAGTGAAATTCGGTACCTTCAGCTTTATAGCTTTTTGGCATTCGTATAAACCGCATTTCGCGTTTTTTTGGAGTTTTTCCGAGTTTTTAGACCGAGAATGCCTTGAACTACTACTTTAAAGGTTCATTCGGACGAGATGCGTTATTTACGTTCCCGTGTACTCACGGCTATTCGTCTCAAAAAGCCACCCACCGAGGACCGCCAGAAGAAATACAAAATTGTTTCCCCACGCTTCTGCCCCCGCATAATGCAGGATCCCTAGGCTAAAGGTAAACGCCATCATCGTACTCTTGCCCGGGATCCGCCCTTTTATGATCTCGCGAATGGCAACTACCCAAGGCGCCAAAAGCGCAAAATACCATCCCGCCATCACGAAAATTCCGTAACGAAACAAGGCATGAAACCCGTGAAACTCTTTGGCGTTACAACTCTCCACGTGATGATTGGGAGGAAGCAGAAAAAACCAAGCGTCACACCCCTGTAACCTCGGCATGAAGGACTCTTCCATCGCGATCTTGCCCAGCGCATAGGCAGAGATGCGAGTACCTGTATCCAGCCACTTCAATCCCAGTAGAAAAAATATGAAAAGGCACAAAAGCATCCAACCACTGACTCGCTCCCAGATCTTAGGGAAAAGAATCAGATAGAGCCCCAATAATAAGGCGAAAATCAGGTAGGACGTGATGGAGTCTGAAAGCAAAGTGGTCGCGCCTGCGACTCCTGTCCAAATCAGCACTCGCCGAGTCCACCGACCATTTTCCTTGAGCGCCTCAACCAGGAGATAGGACCAGGAGGCAAGTACGCCGAGAACACCATATTCCTTGGTGATCAGAAACCCGACCCGTCTCAACGCGAGAGGCGGTACGGGGTTACCGCGATAGAACCATTCGTGCAGTTCATGGGCGGTCATCGACCGGAGGACGGATAACACCACGTACTCGCCGATGACGAGGAAACCGCCGAAAAAAAGATAAGCCCGAGCGATCCAACCGAGCACCTTAAAAAAGCTCCGAGGATCTGAACCCAAACGCGAGCCGGCCAATAACGCCAAAAAAAGAAACATATAGGCGGTTGAACCGACGCCTCTTACCAAATACATCGGAGAAAATGCGCCGAATTTCGCATTCAGCGCTGATCCGACCATCGCCAGTGCCCCCCAAACCAAGAGAACTCGCAGGACCGGCGACTGGACCAGATCAGACCATCGCCAGCGAAAAACAAAAATGAATGCGAGCGGCAGCGGGTAAAGCCAGATGAACTCCCTCCACGAAGTAAAAGGCGCAAAAACCGGATACCGGAAAACCATGAGTAAAATCAGGCCGACAAAAACCGCCTCTAGAATCGACGATGACTGAACGGAGTTTTTCGAGTTTCTCATGGGAGCTTGGTGACCAGACTCGCGGCCAATGCAAGAATCAGAAACAGCAATTGAAAGGACAGCAGGGACGGGAGATCAAATTCCAGGTCCAACTCCGATTTCCGCTCCCTGAGAAGTGCCGACGCTAAGAGCGGCGCTTGAGTGGAGAGTACAAGAAATCCCAAGCTCGCTCCGACGACACCGACCGTACCGAGCGATAAATACGGCAAAATCACGAGAATGAGCCCTAAAACCAGCATTCGCATTGCGCCTTTGCGACCCTGAGCGCGCGCTTGGGTACCTAGCCAGGACATCAATACGGTCGCAAAAGCCCCCCCGATGAATACCCCTAGCCAAACCTCAAAATCCGTCGCGATCAGTATCAAACCATAACCTGGATCGAGAACCACGCTCGCCTGTGCACCCAGGAGGGCGAACGAGGCGAGCAGTACACCACAAATGCGGTCTCTCTCCAATGAGCCGCGAAACTGCGGATGAATCAGTTCGAGAAACCAAGAGCTCAAAGCAAATCCTACGGCGACCACTGCGAATCCATAGAGGTGATGGTAGGAATACCCGAACATCATCAATCCAATGGTTACCGAAAGGTGCGGGAGATAGGACTCCGATAAAAAATCTAGGCCGGTTTTTGAACGAACGCTGCGCCGATATTCATAGTAACCATCCCAGAGAAACAACAAGACACGGAATACAAACGCGAGACAAAGATTGATCAAAAGCGCTTGATTGAGCCCCAAGGAAACCAGAACCAGTCGACCGAGTCCAAAAAGAAAAACAGGCAATAGGAGCGCGAGAACGACCACTCGATCAAACCCAGTAGAACGTCGTCCCCACCGCGACAAGATCCAAACAATCGGCAAAATCGTCAGGAAAACTCCCACCATTCCAACCGGAGCGATCGACGCATAGGCGTGAGCGACTTCAATCTGGGCGTTGAAATCCTGACTTGCAGGAACGTATTTCAAGGCTCGGTCCGGTAAGTGGGCACCCATCACCCATGCCGCACCCAAACTGTAACTCGTGAGTTCAAACCATCCGGGGAGTGATCGCCTGTTTAAAAAAAAGCGAAAAATCAGCCAAAACAGAACACTCGCCACAACGACGGCGACCAATACTAGATTTTTATCGAGAGCGATGGGGTTCATAGAGAAGCCGAGATCGTAGGCGGTCTAGGATTCACAATCAAGCCGATGCTAGCGATGAGCGGCGGTAGAGCACTCAGAAAAATGATCGAAGCGCGCTGCATCAATTGGAAAATACCGCAACGATAGACCCATTTCTGCTTAGAACTTCCCGTGCAAGCTAACGTATATTCAACCCATGAATCGCCGTGAATTTTTGAGAACATCCGCCTACTCGGCTTCGGTAGTAGCGTTGAGTTCGCTGGTCCTACCTTGGAGTGCATACGCAGAGTCCATCGAGGCGACGCCCTTGTTGCCACTTGAAGCAATTTGGCGAGAAGCTTCGGATGAGGTCCAACAAAAAATTAAAAATGATTTCGACTCTTCTCGAGTCGTGGATCTAGACGGCTGGCTGATCTCTGAAACCGAATTCGAACTCTTGAAATCCAGGGGTCAAAAATGATCTTGGATGCAAGAAACCTGGATTCTACACAACATACCGCGGACGTATTGATCGTCGGATCCGGGCCCGCAGGTATCAGTTTGGCGACTCAATTCTTGGGCACCCGTCAACGCGTGATCTTGATGGAAGCTGGTGGCAAAGAGCCGTCCTCGGAATACGAAGATTTCAACCAAGGTAAAAATACTGGTCCGCTTTTTCTCGATCTCGCGAATTCCAGACGCCGGTGTTTCGGCGGAGCAAGCAAACTTTGGGCGGGAGTCTGTCGACCGCTGGAGAAACGGGACTTCGAGAAAAGAGATTTCGTCCCACTCAGCGGCTGGCCGATCCAGAAATCCGATCTCGATCCCTATTACCAAAAAGCGGCCGAACTCCTCCAGTTTCCTGAGGCACTAGAGAAAGACGAGCCCTGGATCGATCGTTTTGAAACGGGCGCCTATTTCCCAAAACTCGGGAAAAGCGGCTCCCGACTTTTCGGAAAAGTATTCCATCAGATTTCCCTGGAAAAACGCGACTTCGCGAAACTTTTTGAGGCCCAGCTCGCTCAATCCCAGAACGTTCAAGTCTTACTCCACTCGACCTTGGTGGAATTAGAAATGGAACCGTCCGGAAAATCCGTCACCCAAGCGGTCGCGGCCACCCTCAACGGAAAACGACACCGCATTCGGGCGAAAAAAATCGTACTCGCTTGCGGAACGATCGAGAACGCGCGAATCCTCAAGATCACGCGTGCAAGTCGATCAAAAGCGGCAGAAAACGTCGGACGATATTTTATGAGTCATCCAGGGTTCTCTGACGTCGGAAAAATTCTGAGTTTCCCTGAAACCGGCTGCGCTAAAAAAGCCTCCGTCAATCCGGCCAACGAGCATCTGACTTATGAATTCCAGGAAGAGCTCAATCGTTCAAATAAGATTCTCGGTCACAACTTCGTGCTCAGCCAAACTCGTTCGACGATCCAGCCGCTGGGGCGAACGATCCTAAGCAAAATCCGCCGCGGCGATTTTTCGCTGTCCGGTCTGAGCCTTCAGCAATTCAAGTCCAGTTTCTTGTTCGGAACCGACGAACCGAAATGCCCTGGTTCCGATGTCGCTTACTCGAAAACATGGAACGTGGGTATTTCTGTCGAGCAGATGCCAAACCCGAATAGCCGATTGGAACTGGGAACAGATCGAGACGCGCTCGGGCAACCCCGAGTGAGTTTTCATTGGGATCGAATCCCGGAACTCGAACGATTTACCACGGCTCGCGCGATCAGACTCTTGGGGTTAGAACTCGGTCGTATGGGAATGGGACGCGTGCAATCCACCGAACGTCTGCTCAAAGGTTCCGTTTTCGAGATCTCAGATTCCATCAATCATCAGATGGGCACGACCCGGATGTCAGATTCCCCGGAGACCGGCGTCGTCAATCGAGATTGCAGGGTTTTCGGCATAGATAACTTGTATGTTGCCGGGGGTTCGGTCTTTGCAACTTCTGGATCAGTGAACCCGACGTTTACGATCGTCGCACTGGCTTTGCGGTTGGCAGATCACCTGAAAAACGCCTAAGGTAGTTCCAGGTGTCCTCGGTCAAAAAGATCAAAATTCTTCTCACGGGCTCAAACGGATTCGTCGGAACGCATCTCGGTCGTTTGCTCGTGGAATCGGGGTTCGAAGTCACGGCTTTCGATAGAAACTCGCCCACTCCACCCGACAGAGAATTCGACGCCATTATCCACCTCGCCGCACGCGTCCATCAGATGCAGGAATCGGATTCGCCCGAAGCAGTCGAGCGAGCTTACCAAGAGTCAAACGTTCAATTGACCGAGAAGCTCCTCGAGCTTGCGCAGTCTCGAGGGATTCGCCGCTTTATTTTCTTCAGTTCCATCAAAGCATTGGGCGAAGGCGATCAGGGCCCCTACTACCCAGAACACATCCCCACACCGCAAGACCCTTACGGTCGCAGCAAGCATCAAGCGGAACTTGCTGTTGTCAATTGGGCGAAACGTTCCCAAAATAACCAGTATTTGATCCTGCGATGTCCACTTCTATACGGACCGGGAGTCAAAGCGAATTTTCGCTCGCTCTTGAATCTCTCTCGGAAACTCCCGATGCGCCCGTTTGCTGCGATTCAAAATCGTCGAAGCTATTTGTCGTTGAACAATCTGGCATCGCTGATTGTCTACTCACTGGGTACAGACTCCATCTGGAACCGCATCCTTCATCCATCCGACGGACCTGCCGTATCGCTTTCCGAACTCACTCGCTCCCTTGCCGAAGGTCGCCCATCTCCATCGATTCCATTTCCAGTGCCTGCTTGGATTTACCAGGCCCTGTTCTCCATCCTGGGAAAATCCGAGGTCGCGCGAAGGCTCCTCGGTGATCTAGAAACCCGGGATCCTTACCTATTTGAAAAATCTGGATGGAAACCGGTCGAAACGACCGCAGAGGGAATACGTCACGCATTCCCTGAAACAATTTCTTCTCCGAGGCAGGTTCAAACATGATTCTGATTACCGGTGCCGCAGGCTACATCGGCTCACATTTCCTCTCTCACTTTTTGGAGCACTCCAAAGAACCGGTCATCGCCCTCGATGATTTGTCTTCGGGACGTCGGGATTTCATTCCATCACAGGTGCCATTTCACGAAGTCACTCTCAGTGATTCGGCCCAGGTCGAAAAAATCTTCAAAGACCATCCGATTCGCTCGATCGTCCATTTTGCCGCGTTCCTCTCGGTCGAAGAATCCGTTCGAGAGCCCGCGAAATATTACGCCAATAACCTGGTCAATACGGCGAATCTCGCTCGCGTCGCGCGAATGAATGGCGTGCGGGAGTTCATCTTCTCCTCCACTTGCGCGATCTATGGAAACGAAGGCCAAGGCGCGGTCAACGAGTCGACGGAGAAAAAACCGATCACTCCTTACGGATGGTCCAAGTTTCTGAGCGAACAAGCGCTCTTTGGTGAATCCGAGCTCGCTCACCAAGCAAGCCAAGAATTCAAAGTAGCATCGCTTCGGTATTTCAATGTTGCCGGAGCACATCCGAACGGCAAGCTCGGCCAAGCTCATGCGCAACTGGAACCCCTCGTACGTAGAGCG
This sequence comes from Pseudomonadota bacterium, assembly GCA_027485695.1. Taxonomy (GTDB): domain Bacteria; phylum Bdellovibrionota; class UBA1018; order UBA1018; family UBA1018; genus JAIXQO01. Next base: position 539,092 of record JAIXQO010000001.1, on the reverse strand, counting down.
GCCAAGGCTGCTTGCGGAAAAATACCCTCGCTGGAAATTTTCGGGACCCACTACCCAACGCGCGATGGCACCTGCATTCGCGATTATATTCACGTGATGGATCTGGCAAGCCTCCACGCCGAAGCACTCTCGCAGCTTAGGTCCGATTCAGGTAACTTCGCGGTCAATGCCGGCTACGGTTATGGCTACACGGTTCGCGAGGTCATCGAGCAGATGAAAACGGTATCCGGGGTCAATTTCTCCGTAAATGAAGCTCCGGAACGTAGCGGAGATATTGTCGAGATTTACGCCGATACGACCGAGATGAAAAAACGGTTCCCCGCATGGAAACCGAAATACGATTCCCTGAGAGAAATCTGCGAGTCAGCTTATTTATGGGAAAAGAAACTCAATTAGATGGTTCTTCGAGCCAACCGACCAGCTGCGCATTCAGTATTCGATGATCTAAATTTGCTTCTGCAAAACTTCTCGCTCCCCGCGCTAATTTCGTCTTTTCATCCAGCGACAGAGAGTCATAGCTTAAGATCGCCTGAGTGAGCGCGTCGGCGTCTTTTACGGGAACTCGCATCCCGTTCACTTGCGATTCGACGAGTTCTCGACATCCGGGCACGTCAGAAACCACGCAAGGTCGACCCATTGCAAGCGCCTCCATCACCACGCGCGACATCCCTTCGCGATAGGATGGGAGGGCAAAAAGTGTACACGCGCGGAGTTGCGGTCGAATATCCGATGTCTCGGGATAGTATTCAATCACCCCGCGCCGGATGTAGTCATCCAACGACGCTCTCGGTAACGAAGATGGATTGGAATCGGTGACCCCGATCAAAACAAACTGAACCTCGGGACGAATCGATTTAATACGGTCGGCGACTTCTAGATATTCGTAGATCCCCTTGTCTCGAAGCAGGCGCGCGATCATCAGAACCCGTGTCGGGCCAGATGCAAGCGCCGAGAACTCGTAATGTTCTAGATCCAGCCCTTCACTGAAAAGCAGTCGTGTTTTCTCCCGATTCAAAACCTTGAAATCATCGGTAAATGCGTCGCGATCCTGCGGATTGAGAAATAAAACGGCGTGATTCCTTAAGAACGCGATCCGATACAGAATAAGCGCGATGAACCTCAGGATACGCACCTTAAGTCGGTCACCGATGAATAGGTAACCGAGCCCCGGCAGCATCGATACGACTCGCGTCGATCGCATGAAAAAACTAACGAGCGATCCATAAATCGTTGGTTTGATCGTGTAGTTCAGTAGCACATCGGGATTCTCATCACGGATGAATCGATGCAGCTTAAAGATGAGTCTTAATTCTTGAATCGGATTTGTTCCGACCCGATCGTGCTTAAGTGCGACGAATTGAGCTCCGAGCGACTCGATTCTCGTTTGATCCTGATCATCGAAACAAAGTACGGTGACGCCGTATCCGCGTCGAATCAAAAACTCGATCAGTTTTCCGCGAAACTGATACGCGGTGAAACTTGTATTAGAGAATAGGATGAGTTTCTTCATCTCGGCTTAATTCGGACGCGAAGGGTTCAGGACTTCTCGGTAGTACCCTGCCTTGACTTGCATCGGATTGCCGATCACCAAGGAATACTCGGGGATCTTGACGCCCTCGACGACCGTACCGGCAGCGACTACCGAAAACGATCCGATATCCGCGCCACCCTTGATGACGACGTGACTGCCAACGAATACGTTTTTGCCCAAACGGATGGGCTTGCGTTCGATTTCATCCATGAGCCCAATGCATCGCTTATGAGAATCGGCTGCATTGATGGAAACATGGGGCGCGATATCGCAGTTGTCTCCGATATCAACGACGGTACCTTTGGCGTTGATGATGGAAAAACCGCCGATATAGACGTTTTTTCCGAATTTTGGTTCACCGATGATCCAAACGGTCGGATGAAACGGGTTCTTCGGGAACCCCAAAATGAGAAATCTCAATCGTTCGACAAAACCTTTGGCGATCATAACTATCCCCTGGGTCGTTGAGCGGAATGCGTTTATTGAGAGGTCACGTACTCGAGAGACATCGGCGTGCCAGGAGCGATGTTTCGATTCGCTTTTTTGCCGATCAAATCCTCATAGTAACGAGTTTCCAGTCCGAGTCCTGGCCTTACGCAGCGAATATTCTCGGCCGTAAACGCCTCACCTTGTTGAACGGGTTTCGCGACGTAAATCGAGCGTCGGAACTGGAGCGATTTTTTCTCCTGCGCGCTCGTGGTTCCGTAGCGAACTCCTCCCAGAGCTTGCCAAGCGCGCTCCGTCTCATCGACCAGGATCTTGAGTTCGGCGGGCTCTAGCGAGAACGTGGAGTCCACGCCACCGTCGGCGCGGGCCAGAGTGAAATGCTTCTCGACTACAGTTGCACCCATTGCGACTGCTGCGATAGCGGCTCCGCAACCCATCGTGTGATCGGACAGACCGACTTGCACATCGAACAGCTCGCGCATATGCGGGATGGTTCGGATGTTCGTGTCCGCAGGCGTGGCCGGATAGGTGCTCGTGCACTTGAGCAGGATGATATCCTCGCAGCCGTTTTCTTTGGCAATTTTGACCGTGTACTCGAGTTCTCCCACGGTCGCCATACCGGTTGAAATGATCATCGGTTTACCGAGTCGCGCGATTTTCTTGATCATCGGAATATAGGTGTTCTCAAACGAGGCGACCTTAAATGCGGGTACATCCAGTGATTCGAGAAAATCGACGGCGGAATCATCGAACGGGCTACTGAACGCGACCATTCCATGTTCTTTGCAACGATCGAAGATTTTTTTGTGCCAGTCCCATGGGGTGTGCGCCTCTTGATAGAGGTCATAAAGCGAGCGGCCTTTCCAAAGGCTGTTGTTGTCTTCGATCGTGAATCCTTCGGATTTGACGTTCAAGGTCATCGTGTCAGCTGTATACGTTTGGAGCTTCAGCGCGTGCGCGCCCGCCGCTGCCGCCGCATCCACGATCGCAAACGCGCGTTCGATCGATTGATTGTGATTGCCGCTCATTTCCGCGATCACGAACGGACGATGTCCTTCGCCAACAGTGAATTTGCCGATCTTGATTTCTTTTTTCATACTGATCTCCACTTCAATGCCCAGTCCATGCTTTTGCCCAGACCCGGCAGCGATGATGCGTACCATTCACCCAAATAGCGGATTTGGCGCGCACCGGTTCCTTTTTTGAAATTATAGACGCCGACGTTCCCCGTTGGATCCACTCCAGAAAAATCATAGAGTTCGACGCCACGTGATTTACATTCGAGCAGCAACTCATGACAGAGCAGATACGACGAATAGAGCTTACGAGCTTCGGCATTGGCCGCCGCGAAAAGATCCCAAGCTTTATTGCCTGAGATCACACACGCCCGGAGCGCTATCGGCTCACCCGATTCGTTTCGACACACGAAACCTGCGATGCGCGATTGGAATTTTTCACAAATGAGCTCGAGCTCGCGGTCCGAGTACTGTTGATCGATTTTTTTGATCTTCTCGAGCTCTTGATACAAATGCTTCAGCGCCTGCGGATCGCTGCCATTCCATTTTTCGATGCGCGGATTTTTCTTTTTACCGCGGTTCGCATTGTGACGCCAATTGCTGCTGAAGTTCTTGGAGAGTTCTTCGGTTTCAGGTTTTAGGTCCAAAACGAATCCTTCACGTGCTCCGAGGGACATCGACGAGTGTCGAACTCGACTGCGCTCGAGATCACGCGCGTCCGAATCGGAAAATTCTTTGAGAAAAGAGAACCGAATCACGCCCCACTTAACGCCAGAGCCATTCTTACGGATCTCGTTTTCGAGGCCAGCCAGATCAGCGGTCTCTCGCCCTGCCATTCCGCCCGGCACCCAGATTAGAGAGAAACCGAGCGGCAAGCGATGCACAAATCCCTGGAACATCGAGACGACAGTCCCATCACGTTTTCCTAAGAGACGGATGACCTGGGAACCTTGAGCAGCTTTGACCTCTCCCCATTCGTGAAACTGGTAAAATGAGTCAACCCCCAGTCGCTCCAAGTGCGAGTTCCATTCGGCGCCGTGCCCTACGTAGGATTCCCAGTTCACCACATGAACCTCACGAGTTGGACATTTTGATAGTGATCTGGCGCCTGGCGCAAGACCGCAGTCGGAAGATCCGGCCACAAATTCGCCTCAAGTCCGAGCTGAAATAATCGTTTTTTGAGGGCAGGTTCTTGTTCGCGCGCAATCCGGAACGGAAACGCAAATGGCACGCAACCTTCGGGGAGGCGTTCGAAAACAGGATTTGCGCCCACCGCTTTTAACAGGGGATCTAACATCAAATAGAGGTCTCGACGACGTCTCGCCTCAGCAACCGGATCCAGATGGCTCAGATCCTCCGGATTCAGCATTTCCTTAGGCTCGGGCAATTGGAACTCATCCTCGGGCGCCCCGCGAACAAATTCCGAACCGGTTTTCCATTTTCTGCGCGCACGATTGAGAGAGGACGCCCAAACGATGGGTCGCACGCCCAATAACGGTACCCATTCTCGAATGCTGGACTTGAGTTTTCGGCGCAGGCCGATTGCCGTTGTTTTCGACTCGGCAACCGAAGGTAAACTCACGTCTTCGCTCATCTGAATAAGCGCTCCGCCATTCATGAGCGGAAACGTTTTGCGCATACTGAGCAAACCGTAGTCCAGTCGACTACCAAGAAGGTGACCCGCGGGATCTCGACTCAAGAGCCCGTGTGCGTTGTCTTCAATCAGGGGAATATTCAATCGTTGAGCCAGAGACTTAAACGGCTCGAGGTCCTGAGCAAACCCAAAATAATCCACGACTAAACCAGCAAGAATACTCGGATCAGCAAATGCAGGTTCCAGCTCGCTTGCGATCGGCCTGAATTGCTCGTCCACCGGATAGAAACGCGGCTCAAGCCCGAGTGCACTGAGAGCGGACAAGACGTCCCGGCAAATGAATTCAGGAACCAGAACAAGGTGTTTGCCGGGAATTCTCGCTCGAATCAGTTTCAAAGCCTCATGGAGTGCGTGACGTGCGAATCCATAACGAGATAGCCGCGAAGGCGAATAGAATTTCTCCAAGTCGAATGCCGCAGCTTGAACTGGCGGTCGGTAGACTTGACGAACAGATTCTTGAAGAGCGGCCGAAAGGTTCACGCCGATTTGCCACTCCGTTTGAAGATCACCACTTTTTGCCCGGTTTCCGGTTTCGACTGCGTCGCCGCGAGCGTCAGCTCGTCGATGACCTTCTCGAAATCAGGACCGAGTTCTGCGGCGAGTTCATCGGTCGTGCGGTAAATCGCGCTGTATTCCGAATCGAGCACGCTGGAGTAGAACCCATGGAGCTCAAATCGTTTTTCTAAGCCGAAACTCTCCCGGAAAAGCGCATAACCGCCCGGCTTGACCGCATCGCGTACGACGGAGACCGCATTCGAAAACTGCTCATCGCTCAGGTAGTGCAAAAGAGCGATGGAGATCGTGTGATCGTATTTTTTGCTTGGTCGAAATTCGCCGATGTTAGCGACATGAAAATCAACGTTGCGAACTCCCTCCTGCAATGAGGTTTCGCGGGCTTTTTCGATGAATTTCGCGCAAGAATCGAGTGCATCGATGTGTTTCACGTGCTTAGCAAGTTCCCGCGACCAACGCCCCAGTCCGCAACCGAGTTCCAAGATATCGTCTTGGGCGGTTAATCGGGAACCGATGCGATCGAGGAACGAATTCAATTCGCGCTCCCACTTGGCGTTCGCCTCTTTTTCGTCGGACGTGAGCATCGTGGATTGAAGAAACCCCACCTGGTTTCCATCCAGCATTTCTGCGCGCTTCTCCCAGAACTTTTGGACGCCATCGGTATCAAAAGGAACGGGGCGACCCTGTTTCGCAAATTCAACGACGAATCGCGCGAGCTCGTCGCTCGAGTCGAGCACCGGAAATGTGTAATTCGCGTTTTTAAAGGCCGTGAACTCGGTACAAGCGAGGATCAATCCCTCGAATCCGATTTCTTTTTTGGCGCGTTCGACGAAGGAGACGAATTCGGATTCGATTTTCGAACCGGTCTCGCCGTTCTTGACTCGCTCAATGAAAGCGATGCCTTCTTTTTGAAAAACTTCCGGAACCTCGATGTATTCTCGGCCCTGGTTCACGAGCGGTAAACGATACGTCGCTTTCTGATGAGTCACCGCCCCACCCAGAATCGAGACTTTTTTGGCCGAGAATTTACGGCAAAATTCGTTGGCCGCGATTTCGATCATGTTGATTACGGGGACGCGGACCTGCTTGCGGATTTCTGGGACCCAATAACAAGCGCTGTTACAGGGAATTACGACCGCATCGACGGGATATGCTCCGAGTTTCTGAATCGCTGAGACCATCTCAGGAACCGGGCTCGTCTCTCCGTAGAGCACTGCACGTGACCGGCTCGGCACGTGAGGATGCTGATCAACGATCAATCGTACATGGTCCCAGTCTTTTTTGGCGTTCGTGAGTTCCATGACATTTTGCATGAACATCACGGTTGCATAAGGGCCCATGCCCCCAAGAACGCCGACGGTTTTCGAAATCGTTTGCGGGGAGTTCATCAGATCTCCACGCGATCTTTCATGAACTCTTCCATGAATGAGTAACACTTGAGCGGAGTGCGATCGCCGTATGCTTTGGCTACCTCATTCTCGGTATACTTCTGAACGCCATCCGGTTGGATTCCCGCGCCCGCAATTAAATAAGGTACCGGATCCCGCTGGTGCGTGCCGTCCGATGCGAGCGTGTAGTGATCCGGCATTACGGCAATTCGATAGTTATCCGGGAAATTTTTCTCTAGGTATTCGACGAGCGGTTCAACGATTTCCACATCCACTCGGTTCAGCGCCTCGAGTTTGCCTCCGACCCGTTTCGCGTGCGCTTCTTCATCCGCCGCGTTGATGTGCAAGAAAACGAAGTCGTTATTGCGGAGATAGTTCTTGGTGTACTTGAGTTTTTCTTGAAAATTACTGTCCAGGTAACCCGTCGCTCCGTGTATCTCCTTGGAGACCATGCCGGCCGCGATACCGATTCCGCGCATAAAATCGAGGCCTGCTACGACAGCACCGCGAAGCCCCGTTCGCTGTGAAAAGCTCGGCAGCGAGGGCGCACTCGACTCGCTCCAAATCCAGATCATATCCGCGCCCGTCGGATTCTCACGATTGATTTCCTTCAGCTGCTCGATCGAGCTCAACATCATCTGGTTCAGCATATCGACGATCGGCGCCGCCGTCGGGCCATTCGCTTTGAGCATCATTTCTTTGATGGGTCGCCCGATATTCGCGTGAGGTTCGTGGCTTGAAATTTCACGAGCCGAGCAGTCCAAGTCCCGAAGTACGAGGATATTGCGATAACTCTGTCCCGAGTAGAGTTCGATATTCGAGGAATCAAACTTGAGGCTGTTCAAAATTCGGATCGCATTCTCGTTGGAGATGTTATCGGCGGTGAAATCTTTCATCCGACCTTGTTCATCAATCGAAACGAGATTGCAGCGGAACGCGAGGTCGCAGCTATCGAGGAAAATATCCTGGGCGAGCGCCTCGAACGAAGCGCGACCGTAAGGATAATAGCGAGTCGGCGCATAGCCGAGGATTCCCATGTTCGCGACGATGCTTCCGCAAGGAAGGTCAGTGAACGACGTCTGCATCAGTCCGGTACGACCGCGCTTGGTGAGACGGTTGATATTTTTTAATTCGAGGTGCTCGAACGGGGTCTTACCTTCGAGCTCCTTGAGTGGATAGTCCGATGCACCATCGATCACGAGCACGACGTACTTGCGACCCATAAAAAGTTTTTCGGCGCGTCGAAGGTCATTCAAGTCGTCGATTTCAACCCACTTGGACTGCGCGACGTCCATCGCGTAGATCGCTTCCTCGCTGACGTGTTTGGCGATGACCTGATCGAAGTAGACGTTCGTATTCTTGGCCTGAACTTCGGTGGTGAGCCAGTCGGAAAGTTTTTTTCCGTAGTCCGCAGTCACGCGCAGAATACCCGTCGACTTGTAGTATGATTTCGGAATGTGCTCGAGTTTCTCGCGCACGATCCGGATTTCGTTGATGCGTCCAGAATCGTCGACGATCGACATGCTTCCGGAGTCGTAGCTCTGATAAGGTGCGAGCAACCAGTAGGACCGATTCTGATCGCCTCCGGACATCTGCGCGGCGAAATCGTTTCCGTAAAAAATATCGCCTTCCAAAACGTAGGCGCCTTGCGAAAGGGTCTCGCGCGCCATCCAAAGCGAGTACATCGAGTTCGTCGTCGAGTAGTCTGAGTTGGTGATGTACTCGACATCCATGCCCGCGTATCGCTTGCCAATGCGGTCGATGATCTTGTCACCCTTATAACCGATGACGAGTACGATCTTGCGAACGCCGATTTCGCTCAAGCTTTTGAGAGAATTCTCGAGGATCGTTGTGTTGTTGAGTTCGGTCAGACATTTTGGGTTTTCATCCGTGATGGGACGCAAACGACTACCGAGACCGGCAACAAGAAAAATGGCGTTCTTAATCGAGCTCATGGAACAGAATCCTTTCGTCCTAGAAATAAAAATCGAAATCACCCGTTCGACGGATGAAAAAATTCTCGTAAGCACGTTCCGTCACTCGACCGCGAATGTGCCGGATCGTGAATAGGATCATCAGACCGAAATTCACCGCTACACAGTAAACGAAATAAAGTTCCACCCAGTTTAAGCTGTATTCGGCATAAGTCAGCGGAGGTAACACCAGGTTCATCGCGCTGACCGCGATCCAAGAATTGATATTGTTCGAATCATCGACCGCCGGATTCACCGCTGCGCGGATGATCTTACGAATCCAGTTCACATCCGTGCGAGGTTGGCAGATCGGGTCCGCTTCGCTGGGCGCCTGAGCCGCGGCATCGGTATTGACGCCCGTGACCTGGTGAGCGACCGAGACATCGCCATGGAACATGCGTTTCTGCATTCTCAACTGCTCAACACAGATCACCTGCCACGTAATGAGCGACCGGATCTTGGAGAAGATCACCCCCATGACACCGAGTGCGCCGAAGGCGAACACCCAATCGGACTGAATGCGTTGATGGATGCCGTAAGAGATGCCGAAAAAAATGAAGAAGTTGACGAAGTAGTTTGCGAAAAGTTCGATGTACAAACCCGTCATCGTGTTTTCTTTGCGATACCGAGCGACCTCGCCGTCGCAATAGTCGATCAGGAGAAATAGTCCCATCATGAGGGAACCGTAAAGGTAACCCATCGGCGTGCCCTGCATGTAGAAGTACAAACCAACCAGGGCCGGCACGAGCGCGACCAGCGTTACGGCATTCGCTGACCATCCCATTTGGATGAAGACGTAGGTCAGATAGATTGAAATTTTGCGGTAAAAATACCGGCTCATCCAACGAGTGATTTTCTCAGGCCGGGTCTGGCAGCGCTCACGAAGTTCAGCTAAAAACATGATGAGTCAGCATATGTTTTTCGGACTTTAAAATAAACCGAAGACTGAAGAAAAGTACGCGAAAATGTGGTGATTTCGCCAAGATTTGCGGCTGATATTTTCAAACGAGTCAGCATCGAATTTTCATGTAAATTATTTCGATTTACACTCGCCTAAGATGACTTTCCAGATACCTTTCAGAGTCGTTTACGATTAGAACTAGGCATCCACCATGAAATTTGCCGAATTTTCTCACAATCGAGAGAACCCCCTGCACCAAACGGTTCCTCTCTTCAAGCAAACGATCGATGATTTCGGCGCTGACCCAAAGCTGGGCCCCTACTACGACTACTGCGCACGAGCCTTCGGCGTGCCTCGTGCTGCAATCGAGACCGAACTCAAAAAAAGCGCCTACGAAGCGTACGACTGGAAGCGCGCGGCATTCCCGAAGAAGATCTTTTTAGCCCAAAGCCTGAAGTATATTCTGAAAATATTGGCCTATTTCGGCTACGTAACCTTACATTCCGAGAAGAAATCCGCGCCACGCCAGTCGTGCGACCTGCTCATCGAGTGGATCGAAACGGATCTCGAGCTGAGACGTTTCAAAAAATTATACGATCTATTCCCCCGCTCGCTCTACGTTCTCGTGAAACCCGTTCAGACCGATGCCCGCCACGTCTATCGCCCTCCTCATCGCCGATACGACCTGGTCTCCACCCTTGGCGCACTCAGCGGTTTCATCTCCGTCGGAATTTGGAAGGTCCTGATCGCTTCGCTTCGGACGAAAACGAATCTATTCCCCATCCATTTAGGGATGATCGACCGGTATCTTTATTACACGAGCCTATTTAAACGCGTTCAAGCCGAATATCTTATTCAAGAGAGGCACTACGATACGAGCGCTCTGAAGAACGCGCTTTTCAAAAAACATGGCGGCAAGAGTTGCTCGTCGATTCAAAAAAACATCATCCATGCTGGGTTCAGTGGCTTCTACTACGACATTGATCATTTTTTCTCCCTAGGAGACGGCACTCACCAGAGGGCCTTGCGACAAGGTGCGATTCTCCGCGATGTCACACCGGTCGGCTCGATGTTCATGGAATACCTCTGGTTCATCGCCGGCGGTCGCAAGCCCGAGAATCCAGTCGACGTCGTCTACATCGGCGTCAATCTGCTCGATTTCCAGGATTCTTACGTTGAATACTTACCGGATTTTTATGAGCATTTTCGTTGGTTGGCGCGTTTCGCGGATGAGCATCCGGAGATTTCCGTCGGTGTGAAACACCACATGAGCAATGTTCCCGATCCAAAGGAAAAAGCGATCACCGAGAACAGCCGATTGATCCACATGAGTCACGATTTCAATTCCTACGAAGTTGCACACGCCTCCAAATGCAATCTCACCTGGGGCTCAACGATGGCGTATGAACTCATGGGTAACGGGGTGCCTTGCCTGTTTGTAGATCCGGGACGAAGAAACTACGGTTATCTGCCGTATGACGATGAACTCGAACCCTATCGTGTGACCACGTACGAGCAATTCGAAAAAAAGGTCCTCGAAATGTTGGCATCGAACGGCAAAACGCCGATCTCGAATCAAACATTTTTCTCCCACGATAGCCGAGACGTCTCGACCAAGATTTGGCGTAAACTCACGGGCGGCGTCGGATGAAATTAGCCGTTTTCCGTGTCGACTCAGGAATCACTACCGGCCAAGGGCACCTCGGAAGGTGCGTGATTTTGGCGCAGGAATTGATCAAAAATGGCTACCGCGTGGTTTTTGTGTCCAGGCGGTATCCAACGTCGGTTTCAGTTACGGATCTGGATTCCCGCATTTCAGAACTCTGGATAGATCGACCGCACGAGTTCTTAAATGAACAAATCTGGGGCGAAGTGGAGCAGACGCATGACGCTGACTTCATCCGCCAGTCGTTTCATGCGGATCAGATTGCTCTGCTCGTTGTTGATCACTACGGTCTAGACCACCGATTTGAGTCGCGTGTCCCTGCGGAAAAAACACTGGTCATCGATGATCTTTTCAACCGTACGCACGATGCTGACTGGATCCTCAACACAGCGTTAGAAAATCCAGGTCAGTATGCCAACCTCTGTCTACGCCCGTACCTCGAACTCCTAGGTCCTTCGTTTGCCCTTGTTTCGAGCGCGGTGAGAGAGTCGCGTGAGCGTTACGACCTAAAAATCACCACCGAGAATCTCGTTTATTTTGGGGGTGGGTCGTGGGGAGCCGAGACCCTGGAGACTCTCGAAACACTCAAAGAACTGAACGCCGGGCCTACCCATTTCATTCTCAATCCGCATGCTCCCGAGTTTCCTGAACTGAAACGAAGAGCAGATCTGATCCCAGGTTTTAAAACCTCGCCACCGGTCAGCGATTTCGCGGGGCTATTACAGAAAACACGCCTCTTCATCGGCTCCAGCGGTGCAACCACTTGGGATCGCTCCAGCGTAGGTGTTCCGTCGATCGTTTTTACTGCCGCTCCCAATCAAGAAGGTATCGCAACCCTCGTTGAATCCAAGCAGGCAGCGGTGACGCTTGGAGAACTTTCCTCGGTCAATATTCGAAGGAAATTGCCCGAAGCCTACCGTCGACTAGCCGATTTTACTGCCCTCGAAACGATCTCCATCCAGGCTCGGCAACTGTGCGACGGTCAAGGAGCGCAACGCATCGTCGCAGAAATCAGCAAAGAACCCGTGCGAAATAGCCGAAATTAAGCGAAAGTAACGATCAAAGTCCGGAGATCCCATGAGCATCAAAAAGATCGTCAAACCTTTCGTGCCTGAATTCATCCTCGAAGCCCGAAGAAACCGCATCGAAGGCATTGAGCCATTCCTCTTCGAAGCCAAAGGCGACGTCAAGAAAGACATCCGGGAAAAATATCAGTACAGCGGAGAACTCGCCGATCTTTTTGCCGACAATAAAACCTACATGATGCACAAATGGCATCATTACATTCCACTCTATGATCGTTACTTCTCTCCTTACAAAGGAAGAAAAGTGCGGTTCCTGGAAATCGGCGTCAGCAAAGGCGGGAGCCTCCAAATGTGGCGCAAGTATTTCGGTCCGGATGCCGTGATTTTCGGCATCGACATCAATTCGGATTGCAAAAAACTCGATGGACTCTCCGGACAGGTCCGCATCGGTTCACAAGCGGACCCTGAGTTCCTGGCATCAGTCGTAAAAGAAATGGGTGGCGTCGACGTCATCCTCGATGACGGCAGCCATCACATGGATCATGTTGCGGTCACTCTGAAACATCTCTTTCCACTCATGAACGACGGCGGCACCTATATGATCGAAGATCTGCACGCCGCTTATTGGAAACGCTACGGCGGCGGGTTTAAGTCCAAGAAAAACTTCTTCTATGAGGTCGGCAATTTTATCAGCGATATGCATCACTGGTATCACCGCAGAAAAGTCCGTAAACCATCGGTCAGCAACCACTGTACGGGGATCCACATTCACGACTCGATCGTCGTACTCGAAAAAAGCAGAGTTTTCCGACCTGTACACTCTCAGAGCGTTTGAGCGGACGACCTAAACTGTTGCGAAATTCGGTTGATCAGAAGCAGCGTCCAGCATCGATGCGAGATTGATCGACTCACCAGGAAACGAAGGACCCATCGCCTGACGAAGATTTTCGGAAACGAAAACCATACCTTGAAGATCCGTCGCGCGACCCAGTTCCTCGGGAGCAGCGACAGAAATCGCAGACCCCGGTATGAATTTCCCCTGTTTCTGAGTTTCACGATCGAAGGCACGTTTCACGCGCTCGCGTAGAAACGGGAAATGCGCCAAAATCAGCATCGTCGTTCCTCCGGCACCGTAAATACCTAGCCGATCGCTCGACCGGTAGAACGCCGAATTCTTGAGCTGTGACTCAAGTCCACGCAACCGATCGCGGAATCGATCCAAGATCGCCATACCGTTCACGGGGGCAATTGCGGCGGGCTTCGCTTCACTTTTGCGATAGACCGCAAGGAGCACTTCGTCGTTACGGATCCACTTTTCGATCTCGAAACCACCTTCGGAGAACAACCGACTGAGGCTCGATTCCGTGAACATGCTTTGATGTTGATGAAATACGCCGTACCAAGGCTTCTCTTCGATCACTCGGGAGAAATGCGGAACTTCGATGATCACGCGACCGCCCGGGGCGACGACTTCGGACATTTTTCTCACCGCTTCAAGCGGCCACCGGAAATGCTCCATCACGTGAAAACCCGTGACGACGTCGAAATAATGTTTCGGTAAGTCTGCTCGACCGAAATCACCGATCACCGCATGATCCGCGGAAACACCGACGAGTTTGCGCGCCGATTCGTCAATATCCGCGATCCAACGCTCAGAATCGGGGATCAGACCGGTGAATGGATTATTCCCGCCACCGACGTCCAAGACTTTTTTGCCGCGAAAAAATCCATCGCCCAAAACGCCTGTGATTTTCCCCAGGCGATTGAGCTTGAGTGCGCGATCATCTTCGTACGGAAATCCTTCGCCGTAGAGCTCGGCGACGAGCGATTCGGACATTTCCTGAAGTTGCGTGTGACCGCACGCCAAGCACGCATAGAGATCAATCGGCTCTTGGCGATGTGGGTGGGATGCCCCATCCGGGCGCGCGAGTGGCCACATATGGATCGGCACTTGCTCGAAACTGGAATGAAGACGAACATTCGCACTCTCGCAAACTCGGCAAGCGGACAAACTCATGACGAAACCCCCTGGGCCGGAGAAGTCAGGCAATAGAAGATGTTTTGACGAAGTTGCGAAGTAAAAAAGTCGCAGACGTCTTCGATACGAGCCATGCGGCTCTCGTAATACGCGAATGGTTTGCGGACCAACTTCCCCGCTTTTTCTAGATCCACGCCAAAAGGTGAGAAGTCCTCTTTGACCGGAAAAACGAGATCAGTCGGAGCATGACCGTTGACCTGCTCATATTCTTCGGAGGAGAGAAAACGAACCAACTGCTGAGTGGAGCGTCCGGAACCGGCCGGATCCGGAAATGATTTCTGATATCGGTAAGGAACATTCATCAGTTGTTGCGAATAGTGAATGTAGGTACAGCGGAACAGGCAATCATTGAACGCACCTCCGAGGAGTAATACATGTGCGCGACGATTTCGTGCGTAACGAAGCGTATTTCCGAAGATCGATTGCTCTCCGAAACAATTGTCATCGATCTGAAAGAGCTCATCGATCAGCGATTGATTGTAATCGTTCTTGAGCGCTGCCACCGAAAAATTCGGCTGATTCGTGCGAACGAACTGCGGGTTTTTCCAAACCGAATTCGCGTAAGCCCCCATGTCTGGACAGGGTGTCGACTTCGAATCGTAGGCCTCGCCCTTACTCCAACTGTAAGAAAACGTCGGAACCAGCAGTAAGCCACGTGGCAAAACACGCTGAAACGCATCGGTAATGGTGTTCGCGCCTTTGGCCAGTTTGCCGAGTCCCCACACACCCGAGAACAGGAACACGAGGTCATCCTCTTGGATGCCTAGATCGTGCGTCAAATGGTGTGCAAGAGTATCGACCGTCGTTTCAATCACGGATATTGAACTCCACGATACCGACGTTTTTGATTTTGTAGAACATGACGGTCGCGCATTCCGCGCATGCCGAGCGTTCAGGGAATGTCACCCGAAAACCGAGGCGCTCCGATTTGATTTGGGCTTCGATTTTTTTCATCTGCTCCATCGACTCGACGTCGTAACAAATGTGGTGAAAACCCTTAGCGTAGTTTTTAGCGCGACCTTCGTTCGTGATGTATTCGACGAAAAGATTCAAATCCTCACTCCAGGTGAAACAAACCTGAACACCTTGGGTGGCATCTAAGATGAATTTCTTGCCAAGCTTCTTCTCGAGCTCTGGAATTTCTTCGGGGGTGACGACGACGCCGATGTGATGTTTTTTGAGGGTGTCCAACATCGTCAAAACCTCACGCGTCCCGAATGAGTTGAATGAGTTTTTTCCCCAAGACCGGATTTGAACAAATCATGACTTCTCCGCGGTCTAATTCGAACTGGGTATTCCCTTGGAAATCACAAACGTATCCGCCCGCGCCCCGAACGATCGGAATACTTGCCGCGATGTCGTAAGGGCGGACATTATTCCAAAGTCGTGCATCGTAACGTCCTGATGCGACCATCACGGAGTCAAATGCGGCCGAGCCGCTGATTCGAGTCGTGAACGCAACTTCTGCGATCTTGTTGTAGATTTTCATCGCGCGTGGCCCGAGGCGATAGAACTGATTGTCATAGGCGAACATGCACTGAGACATTTGCTCGCGTTTGGCAGTTTGAGCGGTGCTTTTTTCTTGGTGGTGGACCAACGTTGTCGTTTCGCCTGGCTCACCCGAGTTCGCAAGCATCAAACCGGAACAAGGCAAGTAGATGTAGCCGCCGCGAGGGACATTATTGCCGTCGATCAAGGAAACCGCGACACCCCACTGCGTGAGACCGTAGTAGTAATTGTGAGTACCGTCGAGCGGGTCGATCAGGAACTTGAAATTCTTATCTCGCTCGAAATCCGGCCAATTTTCACGTTCTTCTGAATAAATTTCATATTCCGGAAACGCGGCTTTCAAACCGCTGAATAGGATTTCATCGGAAACCAAATCTTCTTCGAGGACGAGCTCGTGCTGGCCTTTTTCGCGGTAGTTCCCGGCGCTCGAGGGCGTTTGATACGAGTGCCGTCGCTCAAAGAGTTCTTTGAGTTTGAGGCCCGCTTCACGAACGACTGGAATGATCTTATTGCCCGTATTGTTCACGGATTTTCTTTCGGAGGAGTTTTCCGCTGTGGGTTTTCGGAATCTCCTGCACCACATGAACCACGGACGGGATTTTATAATTGGAGAGGTATTGCTTGCAGGTCTGTTTCACTCGTTGAATCAGGAGATCGTCCGCAATCTCGTGTTTAGCGACGACTGCCGCGCCCACGGTTTCTCCGTGGATCGGATCTTTCTTGCCGAATACGACGCACTCTTTGACGTCGTCGCACTTATAGATGCTCTCTTCGACTTCGGCGGGAAGGATGTTGATGCCCGATTTAATGATCAGGTCTTTTTTGCGGTCGTCGAAATAGAATTTGCCGTCTTTTTCGTGCCCCAGGTCGCCGGTCGAGAACCAACCGTCTTTGACGACTTCATGGTAGAGCGTCTCGTTCTTGAAATAGCCGACGAAAACCGCTTTGCCTTTGAGTTGGAGTTCACCGTCGAACGAAACCCGGCACTGATTCACGTCGAGTGGTCGACCGATCGAGCCTGGTGCCCAGCCCGGCTCAGTGGGATCATCGAAATGCGATGGGCCGGTTTCGGAGAGTCCGTAAAGATTTGCGACTTTGAGGCCGTAGACTTCTTGGAACTTGAGCTGCGTCTCGATCGGCAGAGTCGAAGAACCGCATCCAACATAAGGCAGACTCGAGAGGTCCAAACCCGTGATGTCCTGTTTCAATTTCAGGAGCATGAAAAGCACGGTCGGAACCGTCTCCGTATAGTTGATTCGGTGCTCGGCGATCACGCGGAAAAATCGATCCCGAATTTCCTCAAAACTCTTGGCGACATAGAGCGGAGAGCCGCAGAAGAACGCTGGGAAAATATTGTAATTGATCGAAGCCGTGTGCCCGAACGGCAAGAATGCCAGCTGGCGGGTATCGGCGTTGAACTTGAAACCCCGGCAAATCGAGTCGATGAGTGCGTGAATGTTCTCGTGAGTGTAGAGAACGCCTTTTTGATTGCCCGTCGTACCAGACGAGTAATACAGGCAAGCAATGTCTGTATCGGCGATGTCCTTGCTACGCGCTTGCACTGGAGCCTCAAGTGGGCCCGTGTGACGAATCACGCGAAATTTAGAACCGAACTTCTCTTCAATGTCCGCGCGGTCCGTGATGACTGCGATCGGTTTTTCGTAGTCCAGGATTTTCTCGAGTTCGCCGAGTGCGACGAAGTAAGGAATTGGACTGAAGATATTCTTGGATCTTAGAACGCCGAGATAGACTTCGAGGTAGGCGATCGAATTCGGCAGAATGACCGCGACCATCTCCTGGGAGTGCTCGAAGAATTTTTCCGACCATGCGCCGGAAGCTCGCCAAAGTTCGGGATAGCTCACCCGCTTCTGCGACTCGACTTCGTGGACATATCCGGGTGACCGCTCAAACGTTGCCTGGAGGTGATTCAGCCACTGGGACATTTTTATTTTCCTGCTTTGCGAAGTTCCTCGAGGATTCCGTCGATGGACTCGAACGACTGGATGTTGCTCGGCGAAGCTTCGATTTGAAATTCCACTTCAACACGAGAAACGATCGACATGAACGCCAAGGAATCCCACTCCACGAAATCTTCGCGTTTTGCGTGCGGAGATGGGAGCTCGATCAGATTGAGCTCTTCTTTGACAATAGTTTGAACCTGACGTCGTTTAGAATCAGATTCCACTGCCGGATTCATTAAACCAGTCCTGCCTTGGAACCACCGGAAATGGCGGAAACACGGCTTCCACGATCCGCGGACGTTTTCGCTTCCTCGTGGGCGAAGTAGCTCACGAGATCGAAGTAACGGTTCACCGAGTTCTCATTATCGAAATACGCCTGCATGTAGAGGGAATTTCCGAGAACCTTGATTTTGTCGCGGATGAAAACCGACGAGTAAGGCGTACAGGTGTGCACTTCCGGACCGCGGTCCGTTTCATCAAACGCGTAGAGGTGCTTGAGGGCACCGCTCGTGAATGCTTGATCCAGCTGTTGAATCATTTCTTCGACAGATTTTGGGCGCTCGAGCTCAAAACGGAAATCGATCATCGACACACCGGCATAAGGCACGATCGTGTAGTTGACGATGAAGTTATCTTTGTTGATGAACTTGAGGATGTTCGGGCCCTGCTTCTCGAGCGTGCAGAATTTGCGAACCATCGTGTGGTTGGATTCGTCTTTCAGTTTGTATTCCTGAATATTGTGAATCACGTTCACGTCGCTGGCACGGACGCCAAACGCGGAATGGATGAACGATGCGAGCGGTACGTAAGCGTTCACCGTGCAAGAGCCGTAGGAGACGATTTTCGCGTGCGGGGCTTCTTGGTGATTGAAACCGTAAACGAGGGTTTTCTCGCAATCCCATGAGGTCGCGGAGATCACCACTTTTTTGGTTTGTCCGACGAGGAACGGTTCGCAGTCTTTGGAGATGGTGTTCTTGCCCGAGCACTCGAGGAAGTAATCGACCTTGCCGACCCAGCTGATGTTGTCACGTGGCTCGTTCGTGTACTCGATCGTGCTCGCGACGCCGTCTGGACTCGTGAAAGTCATCGTCGTTCCATGAACGCTCAACTTGTAGATCTTGAGGATCTGAACATAACGGTCATTTCGGATCAGTTCGAGCGCGTGCTCAAACGAAAGGAAGTCATCGTTGATGTAATCCAAAGAGAATCCCGAAGCTTGGCTACGATCGAGCCAATACTTGAGAAGATGCAAGCCAAAGCGGCCAAACCCATTCATTCCAGTTTTTAAGGACACCGAATTTCTATAGCAACTAACCCCCCTGGTGCGCCAGTCTTTTCCAGCCCTTTTTGGGCGGAAATCCCAGGAACTCCCGAGGAAATCCGATGGGTTCGGCTAGGTGCGCTGGCTGAGGGTTTTGGTGAGAAATGCTGTGATATTTTCGAGCCCCGGACGACCGCCAGTCCGAGTGAACGCCTCGAAAAGCTCTCGGTTCGACGCATGGACCCCCTGCCAAAGCGGACCCACAAAACCATCGCGCAGCAGTGAATCAATGGCCTGGGTAAAAGCCTCGGGATCTGGGGCGATCGCGACCCGTTTTCGAAGGAGTCTCAGGATCTCTGGCCGGAGCCTGAGGCCACGTTCGTCACTCAGGACCAGCGCAGGTTTCTCGGTGACGAGGATCTCGAGCAACGAGGTGCTGGGCGCTTCGATCAAGAAAACGTCCGTGGTAGCAAAGGTCGTCACGAATCCCGTTCGACTTCCAATCAGTGAAACTTGGGGCTGATTCCGGCGCTCAACCTCGTCCTCAAACCCATAATGTTTTTTCTCAAGGTCATATCCGAGCTTAAATCTCAGTTGATGCGTGGTTTGAGCGTAAAAAAGTTCGGCAACCTCGTGCCTGAGTTGGTAGAGGCTCGCGTCATCGTAAACACCGTTTTTGAACTCGATGTTGTACGCACCCATGGCTCCACAAACATAGGTGTAAATCATCGAAATTGCTCCCAAAGTCGGTCCAACTGAGGGGATCCGACGGCTACATTCTCCATTCCGTAGGCCGGAGAGATCGCCTTGACCTCATCGCAATAGGATTTCATCAGATCCGAATAGACCAGGTAGAACGAGTTTTGAGCCCGTTTGTATCCGGTCGAAATCGCCGGCATGGGCGCGAAATCCCGGTAAACTCCCACACTCCCGCCATGAAGGTTGAGCGTCGTCGGTATTCCGAGACGATCACATTGATCGAAGATCGCTTCGCCTTCGGTTGAGGCGGCGGCCGCGAAAACCACTGAAAATCGAAATTTGCGGTCGAACTCTAAAAACGCATGACTGATTTCGAGTAGTCTTCGCACGTCGAATTCGAGCGTCGAGCGGATCAAAGGTTCAAAGAACGGGAGGAAGTCGACCCCATCGGCTACCGTCCACGGATGATTCTTCATTTCTTGGAAAATCCGTTTTTGAATTGAGGCGGAATTGAAAATCAGCGGTCGCGAAGGAATGCGTACGCAATCCTCCCAGAAAATCGTGTCCACGCCGACCTGCTCACGCATCCGCCTCATAATCTCATCGCTATCGTATCCGCGATTAATCACGAGGATCGCTGGTCGTTTTGAGCCCAATCGGTTCCCAATCAACGCTCTGAGAAAATCTGAGAGACGCTTGACCTTGCGGTCGCGCAACATGAATTTGCCGACTTGTTTGATAAAACCGTGTTCTTGATACCAGTGTCCGATCGCACCTAACGGCAAACTCGCACGAGATTCAGGATTCAAGCATCGAAGCGGAATCGTGAACTCGCCGAGCGAGGCAAACTGATCGAGGTATTCCGTCTCTGGGCCGGCTCGATAGCAAAGCGGAGACTGATAGAATTCGCTCACATATTTCAGTTTTTTATAATCGTTGAGGTACTGGAAAAAAACCTTCCTCATTGCCAATAGTTTGTAAGCGAACGGACGAACGTTCATGGCCTTGAGTTCGGGAATTTCGTCCTGAAGCAATCGATCGATTCCGGAGCACCAATTCTCGAAACGACAAAGCAGGTCGACGTGATCGTATCCCCAGAATTTTTTTTCTAGTTGGATATCAGAAAGCGTTTTGAAATCGACTCGAGCTTTTCGGAGTGCGTGTACGGCCGGAGGAGTCCACGCAAACACCCGACCCGGGTATTCTCGTGCCAATTCCGCGTCTTCTTTGCTGAATGCTAAGAGGACTTCTCGGGACATCGTCAAATTTCCTTGAGAAGCGCGGCTTGGGTCAGAAGGCGAATCGGTTCGCGGAACTCCGCCAGATCCATATTCGCCATCTTGGCGATATCCAGCACCGAGTGATCTCCGTCCGAGTAAGCGAGCAAATAGGCGATCATTTGCTGAAGCTGCGGCGAAACCCGATTCGCCCCGAGCGTGTTGTACAGATTACGCTTACTAAGCATCGGTTCGCCGTGAGGAGCTAAGTTCAGATATTTCTGATTTAATTCGAAACCCTCGAGTACATCCAAATAGAGTTCCGCCGAATGTTTCATCTCGAAGAAATCGACAAAGTCCTTGTTGTCGAGGGACGTATGGTATTCCGGATATTTTCCGTACATCGAACGGGTGATTGAACCCACCGGTAGATCGAATCCCGGAGAACAATACTGTCGCTCGTCCGATCCGGTTGGGAAAAACGGCATCACACGAAGTTGCTCACGAATACTCGGATCACGTGAGAGAACGAATTCGGCGACTTGATCGATCAATGCGTTTCCTCGTCGACTGCGTTTATAGTGGGTCGCCCGTCCATCGCCTACGCAGGTCACGACGAGTCCCGCGCGGCAGTTTTTCTTAAGGTGTTCACCGTATTTGGCGAGATAAGTGATCGCGCCGATCGTTTCCGGGATGACGACAAAACGGTAGTTGTAGCGGCGGTCTTGAACGGACTTAAGTCCTTGATAGATCGCTTGGGCGACCATCGGTCCCGAGAGTTCGTTATTCGCCATCGAAGGGTGGCACAAATAAGTTGAGATCAATATCTCTTGATCGGTCGGGACGGTCGCTGGCAAGAGCAGGTGTCCGTAAGTGAGAGAACCGCTCTTCAGCTCGCTACGAATGACTGCGTGAAATTTACCGGTTTTTGGCAGACTCAATCGCTGTTTTTCGGACAAACAAAAACCCCAGCGTTCCGCATAATATGAGGTCACATAAGGTATGGCGTCAGGCATCTCTGGAAGAGAGTATAGATGCGAGTCCAGTTCGCTTCGATTCAGCCACTGATCGGTTGGAACCGAGTAGTTTAGCACATGAAGATTGTTCTCGGCGAAGTCGACCCACCTACGCCCAGATTCGTCTTCTAAGTAGGCCTCAGAGATGTTCCATTCTCGAGGTACCGTCCAATCAAGAACTGGCGTGCCGGTCGGAACCTCGACTTTTTCAAGCGGCATCGTTTCCGACAGAATCTGAAGACTCCGACGAAACCCCTCGCCGGTCAGGCTACGGCAAATCGGCCATAAGCGATCAAAAAGAGACTCTAGCTCTTTTGCGTTCGGAACTGCTTTTTTTGCGTTCGCCCAAGTGCTCATGGTTTGACCTTCATACAGTTAAATTTTACCGATCTTTTCGCGAAATTTTCCGTAGACGGAGTACGGTAGCCAACGACTCAGTAAGTACGGCAACCAATATTTACGGTTGTAGCCCTTGGCTTTTGAAAAATGCTCGAGCGCTTGGCGTCGATCACCTTTTTTCCAGTTTCCAATGCCGTACATGTTTTCGATCACGCCGCGTAGATGTTGAATCTCGCTCGCATATCGCTTTTCAAAATCCGGGATCATCTCATCAAGATCCACCAGCAATTGTTCGTATTCTCGAGGAAAACTCATGAACTGATGGACGGATTCGTTTCCGTGACCGAAACGCCACTTCGCCAAGACCGCATCAATGTATTGAAACCGAGTGTGAAAGGCGAGCTTCACGAAGAGCTCCAAGTCCGAACTCACATTGTAACGAGGGCTGAAATAGAGCCCGTGTCGATCCATGACGCTCCGACGAACCAGTACGGTTTCTAGAGAAATGAAATAGTTACGAAGGATCGCGCGGAACACGTCTCCCGAAGGCATGGTCTCGACATACGCGGCTTTCACATCGCCATCACGATCGGAGAAATACATCGTATTCGAGTACACGAGACCCACGTCTGGGTTTTCGTCCATGATCTGAACTTGCCGAGCAAGTTTCTCCGGAAACCATAGATCATCGACATCTAGGACGGCAAGGAACTCACCTTGCACATAGGGTTGAGAGAAAACACGACCTTCACAAAGGGTCATTTTACGTGGGGTTTGGACGATTTTGACTCGAGGTCCGTAACTCGCGGCGATCTCTCCGCTCCCATCGGTCGATTGATTATCGATAAAGATGACTTCCCAATCCGCGTACGTCTGCGCAACGACGGAATCCAGCGCCTCTTTTAAGGTACGAGCGCCGTTGAAACAGTTCATCAAAATCGATACACGCGCCATCCTCTAGGTGCCCTCGACTTGAAGTGTTCGAATATAATTCTGCATTTGTTTCTTCCAGTCGCTATCGAACACGAGCCCCGACAGTTTAAGCTTATGATTCGAAGCCGACTCGTTCGGCGAAACCGGAGCGCGACGTTGAAACATCGAACTATCGCCTGCCCTCACTTGGACTCCTTGTCCAGCCGAACGCATGATCTCCGCGACGTATTCCAATCGAGTGACGGAGGAATCTCCCACAAGATTGAACGTCCCGCGCATACCTTCGCTGATCATTCGTTCCGCCGTCGAAATCAGGCTCGGAATATAAGTGGGGTTACCGCGTTGAGAGGGATCCCCGAATAGGTGGGTTTTGCCTTGGGACTCTTGAATGCGTTTCCAGACGAAGTTTTTGCGATGTTCTTTTCGGCCACCAAAGAGCCATCCGGTTCTGAGAATCAAGTGGTTCGCATAGTGTCGTCTGATCCACTGCTCTGCGCGCCATTTTGACTCGTGATATACGGTAGTTGGGCGCACTTCATCATACTCGGAATACGGATCACTGGGATTCGCTTTCCCGTAGATGCCCGTCGATGAAATGAAAACGAAGGTCGTTCTACGCGGATCGAGCGCCCGACCTAAAACCTCGACTGCCGCGGTATTCATGCGAAATGCGAGTTCCGGAGAATCTTCACACGCGTCCACTGCGGTGTTGGCCGCACAGTGAGCAAAAAACGTAGGGGATGATCTTTTGAGAAAATCCGCGTTTGGTCGCTCGAGGTCAAAAAGATCCCGACCCACCTGTTGGACTTTTTTACCTTGGGATTCCAAGGACTCTGCCCAAGCGCCACCTAACATTCCCGTAACGCCTGTGATTTGCCATTCCGCTTCCATTTTTTGCGAGCATACCCGACGGAAGGTTTTTTAGGAATCAGGAACCCGCCCGCAATTTTCCTGATTACGAAGACGCTTGTTTTCCGTAGACTGAAGGCCAATTGAGCCTAAAAAACGCCCTTCACACGACTCTCGACCGAGCCCTCTCTCAAACCTGGGGGCGTTTGGCGCGAACCCCCGTCCATCAAGGTTGTCGCGTCCTGATGTATCATTCAGTCGGACAACGCGTGCAAGACGATCCAACCGGCGCATTCACCTTGGAGACGGAAGTTTTCCGGGAACAGCTCCGAGTTTTGAAATCGAGCCAAATGCCGGTCGTGCCGTTTGGTGTCGCCCAGTCCGGCTCAGTCGCCCTGACTTTTGATGATGGATACAGGAATTTCCTGACCACGATTCTACCTGAACTCGAGAAATATGGATTTTCTGCGACTTTTTTCGTGATCCCAAAACGGGTTCAAGACGAGCATCCGGAGTTCTTGACCCGTGCGGACCTCAAGACGCTGGCCAACCATCCACTCATCCGTATCGGTGGGCACGGTTACTCTCATCAAAAACTTGCGGAAATTCCTGCCTCGAATTTGCACCACGAACTCAAACAATCCCGCGAATGGTTATCCGATGCCATGCAATACTCGGTCGATTCGATGAGCTACCCGCACGGTTCCGTGAACGTCCCAGTCGCTCGTGCCGCCCAAGCTGCCGGCTATCGATTCGCTGGTACGAGCTATCCGGGCGTTCACCACACCGGTCATTTCTCGTGCGCGATCCCTCGAACCGTGATCATGGCGCGAGACAATCTCGCGCTGTTTCGCGCGAAACTCGAGGGTCGCTGGGACTGGAATCGCGCAAGAATGACGGATCCCTATCCATCCGGCGAGGGAGCATAACTCTTGTCGATCACCGTCGTCATTCCGATTAAGAACGAAGCCGAAGCGGTCCGCGCGACCTTGAGTGGACTTGCGGCTCAGACGCTCTTACCTACAGAAGTACTTCTCATCGACGGTGGATCGAGCGATGAGCTCAAAAAATCATGTGAGGCATTCGGACAAACGTCATTTCGAGTCGAAGTGATCTCGATTGGTCCCTCCTATCCCGGTCGCTCCCGAAACGAAGGCGTTCGGCGTGCGTCTGGAGAATGGATCGCATTTCTCGACATGGGAATTCGCTTGGATTCACGGTGGTTGGAATCCGCAATGAATGCGATCCGCAGCCATCAATCCGTAGGACAACTCGGACGTTGCAGGTTCCTAGGCGAGACGTTTTTTCAAGAGGCGGCTTGCGCGCTGTCTTATGGAAAAAATGCGGAGCATGAAACCGTACCCGGAACCGTGATCCGCCGATCGGTGCTTTTGGAGAAAAAACTCTTTTTCCCAGAAGATCTGCGGGCAGCCGAGGACTTGATTTGGAAGATCGCCGCTCGTAAAAACGGATCGCTGGCACCGACGACTCAGGCAACACTGACGTATTCGTCGTTTCCACGGAACTGGAGTGGCTACTTAAGAAAACGCAGCATTTACGCTGGATTTGACCGTAAGGCCGGAATCTGGAAAAAATATGCGCTCATCGCACTCGGTTGGATCGGACTACCCTTACTTGCGGCCACGGTGTTTGGCACGGTCGGAGCGCTGATGACGATCGCTGCGTTCGCATTTTTTCGTGGAGTCATCGATCCTGCTCGTCGAAGCCAAGGACTCCCTGCTCCCGTCTATGCCCTGACCCTGATCTTGGCGCCGATTGGAGACCTGGCGGCGCTCCTTGGATTCATGAAAGGACCGCCATCGGGCTAACTGAAATGGTCAGCATCGCTTGCGTGATATATTCGAAGCAAAGTAGAGAGATCATTTAAAAAAGAAGATCATTTCCTATGGATTTCACTGAAAACCTATCGCTGCTACTCATAGCTGTTTTTTTTGGACTCTTCTTTTTTTTGAGATCCCGTCTGACCACGGAGCACATGAATCGATTTATTTCATGCTCCTCTCTCGTCCTCTATGGCGTTTGGTTTCCGCCATTCATTGCATTGATCACTTTTCAGACCGCACTCATGTTCGCAGTTTCTCAGAAAATCTCGAACCGCTCGCGTGCTATCTTCATCGGATCCATCGCATTGAATTTGGGGATTCTCGGATTTTTCAAATATTACAATTTTTTCTGCGCCGAAGTTTTCTCGCGCCCCGATCGCACGCTCGACATACTGCTACCCATCGGAATCTCGTTTTATACGTTCACCATCATCGGGCACCTCGTCGATCTCTATCGAGGTGAGGTGAAGCCACTCAAAAACTTGAGCGAAGCCGTATTGTTCACTGCTTTTTGGCCACACCTCGCATCCGGACCCATTTTGCGATCTAAAAACATGATCACGAATATGCGTTCTCGGACCATGCTAACGCCCGATATAATCGCGCTTTCGCTCACTCTCGTAACAGGCGGACTGGTCAAAAAACTGCTCTTTGCCGACAACTTGGGGGCCTATGTAAATTGGAATATTGAATATGGCGTCTCAGGAATGAGCGTACTGGATGCTTGGTCAACTCTCGTCGGCTACACAGCTCAAATCTATTTTGATTTTAGTGGTTACAGCGATATGGCGATCGGATTCGCGCTCTTGATTGGCTTCCGCCTGCCCGCGAACTTCAACTATCCATACGAAGCTCAGTCGCTCAGAGACTTTTGGACCCGATGGCATATCAGCCTATCGCAGTGGTTCCGCGACTACGTTTACTTGCCTCTCGGAGGATCTCGACGCTCGCTTTGGCGCACGCATCTCAATTTGATGATCGTTTTTTTTCTCTCGGGACTCTGGCATGGCGCGGGATGGAACTTCATTGTTTGGGGAAGTATCCACGGAATATTTTTAGTCTTGGAGCGCCTATTTGATCCAGCCATCACCAAACTCTCTCGACCATTTCGCACTGCCATCACACTCATCATTGTGATGAGTGCCTGGAGTTTTTTCAGGCTTCCGGTTGGGGACGCCTATCTCCTACTCCGCAAGATGCTGCACGCGGTACCCAACACGACCTGGATTGGATCCGCTTCGCCCTACCATCTACTTCCCTTAGCGTTAGCCGTCTGTTTTCTCGTGGTTGACCACACTCTAAAATTCTATGAAGTCGCGCCAGACGGCTATCCCACCTTGCGGATTCGATTCGGACACTGGGTCTTACTTCCACTCTTGTTCCTGCTCAGCGTTCTACTCAGTGGCCAAGAACAACCTTACATTTACTTCCAATTCTAATGTCGCAACATCAACGTTATATACGACTACTGATCGGCTCCTGGATACTGGGTGCAATTGTCGTTTTCGCCTGGAACATCGCAAGCAAGCGGAACGAATCCCGAAGTGATCTGATGAGTGGAATCGAAATACATCCATTAGCTGACGCTTATCAACGTGTAGCCTCCGCGCTATCTCTCTCGCCATTGGAACAAGTGTCATTCACTTTAACCAAAGAACTACGCGAAGATAACTTTTGGAATCTCTCACCGGTATTCCAAGAATCTGCTCAGAAATATGATCTTCTCATTTTTGGAGACAGTTCAACTTACGGGCTCATTCCGTCGGTCATTGAACGAAGCAGCGGACTCAAAGTCGGTGTCTTCGGCTGGCAATCTCAATATCTTAATCGGGAAACCATCGATTTAATCCGCGTCATTGCTCGCCACTACCTGAAGAAAGACGGATCCATCGCTCTGATGTTCGACTACTGGACGATCCAATCAGGGCTCGACGCAAGCCTGGTCATCCATCCGGAACAGGTACGGAAGATCGGAAAACTCTCTGAGGAAGATTTCGGAAACCTTTTGCAAAAAGACCGTTCTAAAACAGATCAGATTTCATTCAAGTCTCTATTCCAACGCTATCGAAGTGGGCAGAAAGAGCTCACCGGACAACTCAGAACCCAATTATTTTTGCAGTTACCCGCCATCTCTTTTTACGAAGAGATGGTTCCGAATCAGATCCGCGATCAAGCGCAAGAGACTCGCAAGAGACGGTTGATCCATGCGTACGGTACCAGTACCTACTGGGTCGCTACTCCACGATTGTTCGCAGTGGTTGACGACGGAAAACCGATTGAGCCCACCTCAGAGACTGAAAAGAACGCTTTGCAGGTACAACAAGTTGCAGACTACTTAAGCGAACTCGATCTTCCGACCATCTTTGTGATCCATGCATCACCCTACGACTATCACTATTATACGCTTCGCGATTATGCTCAGCGGTTCAAACTCTCTAGACCGGTGATCAATCTAGGCGCAGAACTCCCTCCATTTTCTCTACCCATGGAGAACGGCGCTCATATGGCAAATGAGAGTGGATTCTACTTCTCCCACTATTTAGGGAAAAAGTTACGCAATCCAGAAACCGGCAAAAAATAGGCCCGCTCGAAATCGCTCACCTGACTAAAAACTAGTGAAGATTACCGCGATGAGATCGATCGGCGACCCCCACGATTCCCGTCAGAGTTTCGTCCTCAACTTCGGACGATTCCTGCGAACTCAATTCGACCGAAACGGGACCCGTGACCGGCTCGATCAGATGACGAACGCGGGCAAGTGCATTTCGGTTCTCGTCTTCGCACTCCTTGAACAGCAGCTGAAGCTCACGATTGAGTTCTTGGCTGTTCAATTCTTCTGGAAGAGCGTCCCCTCGAGGAACCATCAAAATGTCCGGGTTCGAGGTATCCACTTCTCGACCACTTAAATACAGTTCTTCGAAAAGCTTCTCTCCCGGGCGTTTTCCTGTGAAAATGATTGGTACTTCTTCGACCGTTTTACCCATCAAGGTGATGAGGTTATGAACAAGGTCGACGATCTTAACGAGCTCGCCCATCTTGAGAACGGCGATATCTCCCGGTGCCGAAAGTGCGCTTGCTTGAAGCACGAGTGACACGGCTTCGGGAATCAACATGAAATAGCGACGCATCTCGGGATCCGTAATCGTGATCGGCTCACGTTTGAGGATCTGTTCTTTGACGAGCGGGATGAGACTGCCGCTGCTACCGAGCACGTTTCCGAAACGAACGGCGCAATAACGACGATTCGTCTCGCGCCCGGCGAGAGTCACAATCATTTCGCACAAGCGTTTTGTCGCGCCCATGAGGCCAATTGGGTTGACGGCTTTGTCGGTGGATACGAGGACGAAAGTCTCAACGTTATGCGCCTTACACAGCTCAACGAGCTCATGCGTACCCAGCACATTATTCAGGATCGAGAGGAACGGATTTTTTTCGACCAAGTGAACATGCTTATAGGCGGCCGCATGAATGACGATCTCAGGTGCATGATCACGGAACACGTTCGCGAGTGCTTTTTTGTCGCGGACGTTCATGAGGAGTGGAGTCACGGGACCGAGTTCGTCGGTCGCGGACCGGAGCTCTTGGTCAATTTGATAAAGGTTATACTCGGAGTGATCCAGAAGCAGCAGTCGCGAAGGCGCGAAACTATAGATCTGGCGAGAGAGCTCACTTCCGATCGATCCACCAGCGCCCGTCACGAGCACGCGCTTGCCGGTCAGGAGTTTTTTCACTGTCGACTGATCGATGTTTTTCACCTGTCTCGAGAGCAAATCCGAGAGCTGAACGTCGCGCAAAATTTCGAGCGGACTCTTGACGGCCCACTGTTGAGCGGAGCCCGAGATGATTTTCGGACGAACGCGAAACGCCTGACACGCTTGATACACATCGCGGATGGTTTCACCGCTTGGATTGGAAATCGCGATCACGAGATCCTGCACCTCGTAGCGTTTCAGAATGTCCGGGATGTCGGCCGAGCTGCCGAGCACTTTGTTTCCGGCAACCATACGACCAATCTTGTTACTGTCGTCGTCGACGAAACCCACGACGTTCGCGCGTAGATTGAAATCCGTGCTGAATCGAGAAGCGAGCGTGCGACCGTTTTGTCCGGCACCGTAGATCAGGACGCGGCGGCCATCGCGGTGAATGGCCCGTTTCGTGGAGAGATCGAACCAGTACCGGCGAGCGAGGCGTACACCGGCGAGTCCCAACAAGACAAAGAGTCCATCGATGATGAAAACCGAGCGTGGTAGACGACCGAGGTCCAAGAAGAACGTCGATGAAGCTACCGCGATGACTGACACAAGGACCGAGGTGCTCAGGTGAATCACGTCACGAACGGAAATATAACGCCAGATGATATCGTAGAGACCCATCAGGTGCAGGGTCAGAATCCGGAGTCCGACGAAAATTAAAATATTGTGATGGAGCGTCGGAAGGAAAACTTGGAAATCGGCGCCTAAACCGACGCGCACGGCGAGGGCCGCGTAGAAAGCAGCGAATATGATGACCGTATCCGTCACAATGTGCTGAATCTTGATTCGGAGGACCGCTTTGCGAACGATCGTGAAAAGGCTCATCGGTTTCATCGCAATTCCCATTCGTATTTCCTTAGGCGTTCTTCTCCCATCGATACGGAATCCAGTCCGTCGACAGGGGAAACGCTTCGCTTTCTTGAGCTTCGTGCGCGAGATCAGCACAATTCACGATCAATGCCGGCTCACTGCTCAGACAACCGAAACTATAGACCAAACCAGGCGGAATTTTAATCCTGCCGTATTGATTCGGTCCCGTTTCAATCACACAAACTTGGTTCGCCGTCGAGGACGACTCTCGGGGGTCAAAAATCACGAATCGAACGATTCCCACCGGAACCGAAACGTTTTGCGTCATCCGTTGATGGCGTTTCCAGCCTTTGACAACCCCCGGATTTACCTGGGAAAAATAGACCTCTCCGATCGAAAACTCAGCGACGGGTTGGTTTTTCACCATGTGAAAAACCGCACCACGGTCATCTCGCATGACCTTGAGCGAGGTAAAAGCCATTCCCTCGAGCAAGGCTATTTCGCCCATACCAGGTTCCTCTCGCGAGCTTTGGACTCATAAGATTCGATCTGCGAGAGGGAGAGTTTCCGCAGTTCAGTGGGATTTTTGCTCGAAGAAGCGCGGTACCATTCGGCCGTGAGCTCAAGGGTCTCCTCGAGTTTCAGCGTCGGTTTCCAACCCAGTCGAAGAAGCGCGCGATCGCAGTTCAGTTTCAGAAGACCCGCTTCGTGAGCAGCCCCCCCTTTGGCCTCGATCCGGTATTTCACGCCCGGCCAGTGACGGGACAAACCTTGGGTCAACTCGCCCACCGATTCGATCACGTCCGCGTTCGGACCAAAGTTGAAACTTTCGCCCGAGATGCCTTCGGATTTTTCGCCCAGGATTTGCCCGAGACGGAGGTAACCCCCCAGCGGTTCAAGTACGTGCTGCCAAGGTCGCGTGGACTTGGGACTGCGGAGCACGACTTCGTCGCCCTTGAGCCAAGAGCGAACGCAGTCAGGAACAATGCGATGATCGGCCCAATCGCCACCACCGATCACGTTTCCCGCGCGTGCGGTTGCGATGCGAGCGGCGCCGTCTTGATTGAAATACGTGGAGTGATAGGCGTGAAAGGCGATTTCAGCACCCGCCTTAGAGGCGCTGTACGGATCTTTGCCGCCTAAGGCGTCTGTTTCACGGTAACCAAATTCCCATTCGACGTTTTCATAGCACTTGTCGCTTGTGACGAAGACTGCTTGGCGAACGCTTGGACACGAGCGTACGGCGTCTAATACCGAGATCGTACCCATGATATTAGTTTGAAACGTAGCGGCCGGATTCTCGATGCTCTCGCGAACAATCGCTTGAGCTGCCAAATGAAACACGATCTCTGGCTGAAACTTCTCGAACACGGCGCGAACTGCCGCCGCATTGCTCACGTCACCACGGAAATCTTCGACGAGTCCCGCCAGGTCGGCGCCCTCAAAATGAGAAGGACTCGTTGGAATGCGATCGGAATATCCGGCGACTCGCGCGCCCAGGGAATTCAACCAGAGAACAAGCCAACTGCCCTTGAAACCGGTGTGACCGGTCACGAGCACTCTTTTGCCTGCGTAAAAATCACCGAAGCGGCTCACGTCGAAACCCTCCAGGGAGCCTTGCCGCTGTCCCAAAGTTGCTCGAGCAGCAACTTGTCGCGAAGCGTGTCCATACACTGCCAGAATCCTTCGTGTTGATAGGCCATCAACTGACCTTCGTCGGCGATGCGCTCAAGCGGAGATTTCTCGAGGATCGTCGAGTCGTCCTCTAGGTAATCGAAAATTTTCGAAGAGCAGATCATAAAACCACCGTTGATCCAGCCGACACTCGCCTGCGGTTTTTCTGCGAAACGAGTCACCGTGTTTCCGTTCAGGGTCATCTCACCGAAACGAGCAGGAGGGCGAACACCTGAAACGGTAACCATCTTGCCGTGCTTTTTATGGAACTGGATGAGGTCTTGAATATTGATGTCGCTCAGTCCATCCCCGTAGGTGAGTCCGAAATAGGCTTCTTTCTCGAGGTAAGGACGCAGGCGGCGTAATCGACCACCGGTCATGGATTCAAGTCCCGTATCGATGAGACTCACTTTCCAATTCTTGGGGGATTCGCTCAGCAGCTGCGTTTTTCCCGTCAGAAGATCGATCGAGAAATCGCTATTCAGGAGCGAAAGGCGTTGGAAATAGTCTTTGATGTACTCGCTTTTATAACCGAGCGCCAAAATGAATTCCGAACACTCATGAGCCGAATAATGGCTCATGATGTGCCAGAGAATCGGACGTCCGCCGATCTCGATCATGGGTTTCGGTTTCGTGATGGTTTCTTCGGCTATGCGAGTGCCTTTGCCCCCGCACAAGATCACAGTTTTCATGAAGTTTCCGCCTTACCTTTCCAAAGCTCTGAGAGCATCGAATCTGGGTTGGCTGCCAAGGATTGCCAGCTTCCTTCTTCGATGACTTTTCCTTGCTCGACCGCCAAGATGCGATCTGCGTTTTTCAAAGTACTGAGACGGTGCGCGATCACGATCAGCGTCAGACCGTCTTTTTTGCGTTTCTCTTCGAGCGCCGACCAAATGGTCGCTTCGGTCGCATTGTCCAAGGCGCTTGTCGCCTCATCCAGAATGATGATCGGAGTGCGACGTAACAGCGCTCTCGCAAGCGCGATTCGTTGGCGTTCTCCGCCCGAAAGACGAGAGGCGCGGGCACCCATACGAGTCTCGACCCCTTCGGGAAGATTTTTCACGAATCCGCACTGAGCAAGGGTGAGTGTTTCTTGAAGTTCGGATTCCGAGACCTCTCGGTCGACGCCCAGAAGTAAATTGGCTCGAAGGCTATCGTCTACGAAAAACCCTTCTTGCGAAACGTAGGTGATCTGCGAGCGCCAGCTCGAAAGGGTGAGTTCGCTCAGATCCGTACCGTCCACGAAGACTCCACCACCGGTCGGTCGATAGAGTCCCAGCAGTACGTCGACGAGCGTCGTCTTGCCCTGACCGCTCGGCCCAATCAGTCCTACATAATCCCCACGAGAAATCTTGAGGTCGATTCCATTCAAAACGCTCTGGCCAGAAGCGAACTTGAGGGAAACGCCTTTGAACTCGACCGTTTTCGCGAATGAGCTCAGTTCATGCTTGCCGCCCTCTTCGCGTTCATTGCGGAAATCCTTGAAGAGCGCTTCGATGCGATCTCGACCAGGTAGGGTTACTTGAAAATTGTTCTTGAGGTTCTGCGCAGAGGAAACCATCGGAATCAATCGCTGAAAAGAGATCAGAAACGCGACGAGCTTAGGAAATTCGATGTTCATCCGCATTCCCATCACAATCAGGACGCTCAGGATGAAAATTCCGATTGGGTGCGTGAAAAGCGGCATCGCGCCCGACCAGAAATAGATCCGCTCCCAGTGGTAGCGGTTTTTCTCGATCAAATCGTTGAATCGAGTCGAGAGTTTGGGCTCTAAGCCATGCGCCTTGATCCATTTAAACCCGTGCGCGAGCTCAATGAGATCCGTCTGGAGTCGCTCTTGGATATCCGTGTATTCGGATCCATGTCTCTCGCAAATGCGATTGATCCAACCGAGTGGATAAAACGAAATCGCACCTAAAATGAGGGCCGTGATCGTCAAGAGCGGAGAAATCGAAAACGTGAGCACGCCGTATGCGAGAATCGAGAGCACGGCAGTGAGCCACTGATTGGAATACAGATAGGTCAAACTCGCACGGTTTGCCTCCTGAACGACCGCATTGATCAGGGTGCCTTCTTTGACGGCCCGAACCTGTCCAAGCTTGCTTGCCAGGACAACATCAGAGAGTTCGATTTGGTAGCTCTTGAAAATTTTAGAACAAAATCGCGCCGACCAAGTACGGCCAGCGCCTTGAACGACTGATTTAGCGATGAAAACAAGCACGAGCATCGCGAAGACCAGCTCCATGCTTTTGCCCTCGAGGAACTGACTCACAAAATGAGGGAGGAGCGAACCCTGAGACTGACCGACCAAGTATCCCAACACGGGAACAATCATGGCGATACCGAGGAGCTCGAGCGCGTTTTCAACGAGCAGGAGTAAAACGAGCGCGACGCTCGAACCCGGATAGCGATGGTACAGGCGAACGAGAGTTTGGATCATTTGCGTCCTTCCTGTAGTCGTTCATCGAGCAGTGCAAAAGGTTTTTCAGATGCGTGCGTCCCATCGGGAAACGGCGAGCGTTCCCCAGGCATCAGTCGTCCGACGAAGGGGATTCCGAGTTCGTGTGCGGGCTCAAAATCATTGATCGAGTCGCCGGCAAAAAGCATTTCGGAGTAACTCACTCCACACGATTCTTGAATCGATCGAAGGATTGCGGATTTCTTAGTCGGACTACCGTATGCGCGAACGAGATACTGAGCTTCACCGCGCTGAACCAAGATCCGACGAAGTTCGGACTCCGGTGTTCCTGAAGCGATGAAGATGGGAAGTCGCTGCGACCAATGCTGCAAAAACTCCAGCGCGCCGACTACATAGGGAGATTCGCAAACCGCCGCCTCGACATGCGTTTCAAACGCGCGGCCCATCTCCTGCGATTCCTGTTCGGTGATCTCGCGACCGAGGAAATTTTTGTGCGCGTAACGGAACTTCTCGTAGCGGGAAAGACCGCCGTTTTTCAAGTGATGGTCGACCACGGATTTTACGACAGATTCACCGTAAGGTGCATAGAGACGGGCGAATGCTTCGGTCTTCACGCCGACGCTCTCTACCACCATTCCGTCATAATCGAGGACCAACACTCGGGTCATCGACTCACCCTCGCAAGCACCGTACAGGGCGCGCTATCCAGGCCCTCGACTCGCAGTGGAACAAGATGCAGTTCTTCGATCTCTCCCCGCAGCTCAGAGAGCTTCATGTCCTCAACGACGAGGATCGGAGCACGTCCGTCATTCGACAGAATCGCGCGGTGGGCCTTGCGACCTTCGTCTCGGTTCAAAAAAGACGAGAGCGAAACGAAATCGAATCCAATCGCTCGAAGATTTGTAAACTTGCGCAAGTACAGGCAAGCGGCTTCGGATAGTCCCGGTCCCCGAGCGCCGTATTGATCGGCATTCTCGCGGAACCGTTCAAATCCAGTTTTGATCAACAGGAGGTCGGTTTTTGAATCTAAACGCCCTTCTAAATCCGCGATTTCAATCAAGCGGCCCTCGGAGAGCGGGATTTCCAACCATTGCACCCGGGTAAAAATCAATTCCGCAACCGAGTAGTCCCCCACGCGACGACCGTCCGGAAAAAAATGGGCCGGACAATCGAAATGAGTACCCCAATGATTTTGAATCATCACTTCTGAAACTTCGCAGGAATCTCCACAGGCAGGCGACTTGACGTGTTTCAAATGCAAAGGCGCCTGGCCTCCACCATAAAGCGGAGTATTCCGACTCAATTCAAATGAGAGGGAAATCCATTCGCTCACGTGTTCCCCTGGCTCGCGGGATCGATTTCTTCGAGGATCTCGATCAGGCTCTGCCCCAGATCGCAGTACGTTTCGGAAACGACTTTTTGACCGACGCGCGGATGATAAGAGTACGGAGTCTGGATGTAGTGCGAATCGCTCTTGCGAGTCTCGTGGAGGATTTCGATTTTGTTGCCGAAAATCTCGCGAATCATTTGCAATAGTTCGGTCACCTTGATGCGGTGGTGACCCGTCAAGATCAAGCTCTGGTTCCGGTAGTCATCCGACAATACACGAACGCAGATACGAGAAGCGTCTTTGACGTGCAGGTATTCCCGGATTTCTTCGCCACTGCCGCGGAAGACAATTTTTTTCTGCTGAAGCCCCTGTGTGAGGTAGCGGAATACACTGTTGTGCGCGTCCGAACGAGTCCCATAGAGCGTACCGAAACGGAGGATCGTGAAATCCAATCCGTAGCGGCGCTGGTATTCTTCGAGCAAGAGTTCGCAGGCGTGTTTGCTGATGCGATAAAAACCACCGGTTTGGCTATAAACGTAGATGGAACTCGCAAAAACGAATCGCTTGCATCCGTGTTTCCTCGCTAAATCGAGGAGATTCACGGTTCCTAGGACGTTCACATCCATCGTAGCGAGCGGCTCGCTCTCGGCCACATCGATGTCCGCGATCGCCGCCAAATGGAAAATCGCTTCTTGACCCTGAACGGCTTGTTCCAGTGTTTCACGATTGCGAAGATCGCCGACGACTTCGGACTGATCGGGACGGCGATAGCGCGAAGGTTGGATATCGAAAAGCGTGACCTGGTGGCCTGCTTCACTCAGTGCATCCGCGATGTGGCTCCCGAGAAATCCCGAGGAACCCGTGACGAGAATTTTCATCGGTTCAGTCCGGAGCGTTTGCGATACAGGTGTTCACAGAATTCAAAGTCTTCCATGAAATCGATATCTTTGGCGGTTGCTGAATCAACGACCATGAATTCCGGTCGGCTTCCCACCAACGAGCCCCATTCTGCGAGAGATTTGCGGGGCAGGATGTTGACCACGAAGTTCAGCGCGTAGGTGCCTTTGAGATCCTGCGAACGCGGCCATGGGTTCGGTTTGAAGTTCAACGGCTGATTGTTGAAGTAAATGTATTCTTTGATCTCTTGGACGCTGAGCAGGCAATCGTGCTGATCGCTCATGGCTTGATATTTCTCCAGACCCTCGCGATAAACATCCGCACCGGCGAGTGGATTCGTCACCTGAATCCACATGACAGTGTCGTGTTTAAACGCGTTCGCGAGATAAGTGTACACCTCGCTCATAGGTACCGATCCCGTCGAATAATAAGGATCGCGCTCATGGATGCCGTATCCGAGCGCTTTTGCGCGCTTCAAGACTTCGGGATCTTCGCTTGAAACGACGATGTCGTCGAACTGCTTCAGCTCCTGGACTTGTTTAAGTTTCAAGTCGAGCAGAGTCGTGTCCGCGAACGGACGCACGTTTTTCTTCGGCACTCGCTCGGAGTTGCCTTTGACTGGAATGATGCCTAGAAGACTGCCTAATTTCGCCATGATCTTATCCTCACCTGAGTCCGTACTTCGTAGTTCACTTAGTCAATTTGATGGATCGTCAGCACGAACCACGCCTCACGCCAACCGCCGAACTGGTCCACGGGGACGAGCGGCCCGATGCGGTTTCTTCGTCGCTCGGTGAGATCGTAAGCCGAAAACACTTCTTTCACCACGCGAGTCGTACCGATCTCGAACATCTTTTGGACGCCGGCGTGGGTGAACCGGTAGTAGTCCACCGGATCCGGGTGATACCCGTAGGCAAAAGGCACGATCGTGATGATTTTGCCTCCTGGTTTCAGCAGTTTCACCATGTTTTTAACCGCCGTAAACGGATTGCCGACATGCTCAAGAACGTCCGCCGAGTAAATCAAATCGAATTTACCCAGGTAATCCGAGCGGGTCTCCAAAAAATCTTCGGTCGAAATATCACCTTGGAAATGCCCAGTATGAAACCCTTCGGGATAGTCCCGCAAAAAACCAGTATCCACGTCCTGCGCATTCACGTGGTCCGCGTAGAGATGCCCCCCCCGGAGCTTGACGGAATTCAGCTCGATTGGGAAAAGTTCAGTCGTGTAATAACGAAAATGGCCGAAAAACGCCTGGGGTGTCAGTGGTTTTTCATCGGATTCATGGCCAAAAAACTGGTGGCGAAGAGTGCCATCACCACAGCCGACGTTTAAAAACATCTGTGGGCCGGATACGGTTGGGTTCGTGACG
Organism: Pseudomonadota bacterium; assembly: GCA_027485695.1. Lineage (GTDB taxonomy): Bacteria > Bdellovibrionota > UBA1018 > UBA1018 > UBA1018 > JAIXQO01. The sequence goes on along the minus strand of JAIXQO010000001.1, from coordinate 501,058 downwards.
TAATTTTCTAAAATCCACTGACGGACGAATCTCCATCGAGTTTGTTTCAGAAGCGGGATATCGCAAGGCGGAGCGACGTCTCCCGGCGTCAGACTGACGATCACCTCGGGACGGTGGATCGACATCCGGCGGAGTCGCCCCACCAGCTCGGGCCCGCCGTAACGGATCAGTAATTTTTTGAGCATGAACGCAGTCCTATCTTTGTGGCGGTGATCCAGTCTTTATCTGTCGCCAGGCTGCGCTACGCAAGTAGTTAAGTGTTTTTTCTCGCCTGATTCTGACGTATCTTGGGCACCACATCAAATTGCGAGGTAGGCCTTGAAATCGTTTCACGTGACCGAAAATTCTGGCGAGCGGAAATCCATCGCTTCCCCCTCCCCGATCGTTGTTTCAACCGAAACCTTGAAATCGGAAATTGAGAATCCGACCTGGACGGTCGAGGTTGCTTCCAATGAGACGTTCAAAGGATTCCTCCTCCGCCATCAACCGGGTGAGGGAAATCGCCTTCACTACCATACCGAAAAAACCGAGTGCTGGGTCCTGCTCGAAGGCGACTGGGAAGTGAACATTGAGGGCCAACCCGCTCAATTCCTGAGTTCTCCCCAAGTCATCGTGCTGCCGCCCCAATTCAAGCACCAGATCCGCTGCGTGGGAACGAAACCGGGCATTCGCTACGCGTTTATCAGTCCGCAAGCCGACCACCCCTACGCCGACACCTCGGAGAAATAGCCCTGCCATGTCAGATACCATCGCCGTCGTCGCCCGCTCCGTTTGCACAAACACTGCCCTCCGTGAGGAGCTCAAGAAAAAATATCCCGGGATCGTTTTCAACGATACGAACCGGGTGCTCGCAGGCGAGGAGCTCATCGCATTTCTCAAAGGGCACCGCCGAGCGATCACCGGGCTTGAGAAAATTGATTCAAAAATCCTCGAAAAAACCCCTGATTTGAAACATATTTCAAAATACGGCGTTGGACTCGACATGTTGAACCTGGAGGATCTGAATCGCCAGGGAGTTACCCTGGGATGGTCGGCCGGGGTGAACCGCCGGTCGGTCGCGGAACTTGCGCTGACCTTCATGTTGACCTTGATCCGCTCCGTGCACCTCTCGGAGGCAAACGTTGCCGCTCAAAAATGGGAACGAGCCAAGGGTCGCCAGCTCTCAGAAAAAACCATCGGCATCATCGGATGCGGCAACATCGGCAAGGATTTGGTGCGGTTACTGAAGCCTTTTGGCTGCCGGGTTTTGGCCCATGACATCGTCGATTACGGTGATTTTTACCGCGAATTCGGGGTCGAGTCCGTGGATCTGAAAACCCTGTTCGCTTCGTCCGACATCGTCAGCATCCATACCCCGAAAAACTCGTCGACCCTGGGCCTCCTGGGACGCCCGGCGATCGCGCAGATGAGGCGCGGGACATTTGTTGTGAATACCGCCCGGGGTGGGCTAGTGGATGAAGTCGCGCTCCTCGAAGCGCTCAATTCGGGCCAAATCGCTGGTGCCGCGCTCGATGTTCTAGAACAAGAACCGCCGGCGGATTACTCCCTACTTGAGCATCCTCGTCTGATATCCACGCCACACATCGGCGGGAACGCGGATGAGGCCGTTATGGCGATGGGTCGAGCCGCGATCGACAACCTCGAAAACCCGCGAAATGCACTGGAATTCGTGGGTCTTGGATAGCCCAGAGATCGCGCCTTCGCCGTTGCTAAAAACCTAGCAAAACGCTAGTTTCAAACCCTATGTTAAATGGGAAACGCATCCTCATCACGGGCGGCACCGGCTCGTTCGGCAAGAAGTTCGTAGAAATCGTCACCAAGAAGTATCCAGACATCGCCCGCTTGGTGATCTATTCACGTGATGAGCTCAAGCAATACGAAATGGCCCAGCTCTATCCCAAGGCCAAATACCCAAACATCCGTTTTTTCATCGGTGACGTCCGCGACGGCGCTCGACTAAAACGCGCCTGCGAAGGCATCGATATCGTCATCCACGCGGCCGCCATGAAACATGTGCCGATAGCTGAGTATAATCCGATGGAGTGCATCTACACGAACGTGTTTGGTGCCGAAAACATCGTGAACGCCGCACTCGACGGCAGCATCAAGTGTGTCGTCGCACTCTCGACCGACAAGGCAGCCGCCCCCGTCAACCTTTACGGTGCGACCAAACTCTGCTCCGATAAGCTCTTCATCGCGGCAAACAACCTCAAAGGTTCTCGCGATCTCCGACTCTCCGTCGTTCGTTACGGAAACGTATTCGGTTCGCGCGGTTCTGTCGTTCCATTCTTTTTGGATAAAAAGAAAGACGGCGTACTCCCGATTACTCACGAGGGCATGACCCGTTTCAGCATCACGCTCGAAGACGGCGTGAACCTCGTCCTTCGCGCAATTGATCAGTCTTTTGGCGGAGAAATCTTCGTTCCGAAGATTCCGTCCTACCGGATCCTGGATCTCGCGCGCGCGATCGCTCCCGAGTGTCGCACCGAAGTCGTCGGTATCCGCCCAGGAGAAAAACTCCACGAAGAGATGATCACCGAGAGCGACGCGATGAATACGTACGACTGCGGCGATCAGTACATCATCAAGCCGATGACTCATTCCTGGGATTTCGAAAAATGGCGTAAAGCATTCAACGCGAAACCCGTCGCCCACGACTTTAAATACAACTCGGGAACGAACACGGAGTGGCTCACGACTGGGCAAATCCAAGAGCTCACACGATCGGAAATCAACACCGGTTCGGAATCATGAGCGGATCCAAGCCCATCATCCCTTACGGAAAACAGGAGATCAGCGACCAGGATGTTCAAGCGCTGGTCGAAGCCGTACGTAGCGAATACCTGACACAAGGACCAGGCGTCGATTCTTTTGAGAAGGCGATCTGCAAACAGGTGGGAGCTCCGCACGCGATCGCCGTAACCAACGGAACCGCTGCTCTGCACTTGTGTGCCATGGCACTCGGAGTGAAACCGGGCGTGCGCGTGCTGGTACCAGCCATCACGTTTGCTGCATCTGCCAACTGTATTCTGTACTGCGGAGGGGACGTTGAGTTTGTCGATATCGACCCGAACACGCTCTGCTTGGACTTTGGTCATTTAGAAAAACTCTTGGCGTCTCATCCGAGAGGCTACTATTCCGGCGTCGTATCGGTGGACATGACCGGTTATCCGGTTAACTTGTCGCAACTGAGAAAAATCGCCGATGCTCACGGGCTTTGGATTCTCGAAGATGCTTGCCACGCCATCGGCGCACGCTATCAAGACGAATCTGGGGAGTGGCACCACTCGGGCGACGGACGCCACGCGGACGCCTCGATTTACTCGTTTCATCCGGTCAAACACATCACGACCGGAGAGGGCGGAGTCGTTACGACGGCGAACGCGAGCCTCGCGGCGAAGATCAAAAAACTCCGCACCCACGGAATCACCAAAAACCCTGCCGAATACGAAAACGCGAATGACGGCGGCTGGTACCACGAAATGCAGGACCTCGGTTACAATTACCGAATTTCTGACATCCTCTGCAAACTCGGTGAATCGCAGCTCTCGCGCTTGGATGAAAACCTGAAACGTCGACGGGAGATCGCAAGTACCTACCGCCGAGAACTCGAGGGTCTCCCTCTACAGCTCCCACAAGCTCCCAATTCGGTCGAACACGCTTATCACTTGTTTGTGATTCGAACCGATCGGCGCAAGGAACTCTACGAGCATTTGAAACAAGCCCATATCTACACGCAAGTCCATTACATCCCGGTTTATCGGCATCCCTACTACCAACGGCGATACGGCAAGATGAGCTTGCCGCAAGCGGATCGCTATTACGAACAAACCTTGAGTCTGCCGATGTACCATTCCATGACGGATCAGGAACAACGGCGTGTGATCGACGCGATCCGATCTTTCTATAACTAACTATGACGGATTTCCTGGTCATTACCCAAGCGCGCATGACGAGCTCCCGACTCCCGGGCAAGATCTTGCGGCAGGCTGGCCAAGTGTCGTACCTCGAGCACCAGATGCGACGGCTCCAGGCTTTAAACACGCCCGTTGTGATCGCGACGACGGATCTCACATCCGACGATCCCGTTGAGAGCCTCGCGCGCGAGAAAAATTGGAATTTCGTTCGTGGAAGCGAACAGGACGTGCTCGCTCGTTTCGTCCTGGCGGCACGCTCCCATGAATCGAAATGGGTCGTGCGAATCACTTCGGATTGCCCGCTCATCGATCCACTCTGGATTCAGCGAGGAATGGACCTCGCGACGTCCCTCACCGATCCAGGCGCTTACGTTTCAAACGTCGTGAAACGCAGTTTTCCACGCGGAATGGATTTCGAGATTTTCTCCGCTCTCGAGTTATTTCAGGCCGAGCAGGAGGCACATCTCGAATCAGAGCGAGAACACGTGACGCCTTGGATTCGGAATCGAGCGATTTCGCGGGGAAAGTCGCATGATATTCTCAGCGATTTCGGCGATTACTCCCGCTACCGTTTGACGCTCGACGAGACAGCGGACGAAGAACTCCTCAAGAAACTGATCGAAAATCATGATGCCCGTCATATGAGTTGCCGACAGGTGTGCGCACTATTGGATCGTTACCCTGAACTTGCGCAACTGAACGCCCACGTGGAACAGAAAAAAAACTGAACGAACCAAAATTGAACAGGACCACCTAGTATGAATCATCCTGAAAAACTGGCTTTTAAATTCATCGCTAACGCCTGCGGAATTTTTACCGGAAAACTCGGAACTCGGGTTCTCTGCGATCCCTGGATCGTGGACGGCGTTTTTGAGGGAAGCTGGTGCCATTACCCACCTCTCACGACTAAAATGTCGGACCTTAAGAATATCGATGCGCTTTACGTCTCGCATCTTCATCCGGATCATTTCGATGAAAGATATTTTGATTTTGATAAATCGATCCCAATCATTGTCCTCGACCATGGCCCTAATTTCTTAATCAAGAAACTCACCGCTCTAGGTTATACAAATCTGATCCGCATCAAGGACAAGGAAACCGTTCAGTTCAAAGAATTCGACATCACGATGTTCGCGCCTTTCGTGACTCACAATTTCCACGAGGCGAAGATTGGAAACCTGATTGATTCTGCGATGCTGATTTCCTGTGATGGCGTATCGGCTTTTAACGCCAACGATAACAATCCGACCGTAGCTGCTGCCCAATCGATTCTCGAAAACTATCCTCCCGTGACCATGGCCATGCTGAACTACAATGCGGCCGGACCATTCCCCAGCTGTTTTGACAATTTAGATACAGCCGCAAAAAAAGCCGGCCATGAGCGAGTTTTAAATCGAAACTTCGCGCATATGAGAGACGTGGTCGCCACGCTCAAACCGAAATTCGTCCTGCCATTTGCTGGCGCTTACGTCATCGGCGGACGTTTACACGAGAAAAACGACTACCTAGGCACGACCACTTGGGACGTTTGCGCAGCCTGGCTCAAAAAAGAATTGTCTACCGACACCCAGGTAGTGACACTTCGGGAAAACGATACTTTTGATCTCTCTCGGGGTGAGTCCGATCGACCTTACCAACCGATCAATGTCGCAGATATGAAGCGATACATCGAAGAGAACCTCTCGACGCTCAAGTATCCGTATGAGTTAGACGCTGTTCCCGAAGAGCAAAAACTCCGGAGCGATTTAGAAATCGCCTCACAACGAATGCTCGATCGAATGAAACGATTCGAGCTTGAGTCCAGTTTTCACGTCGTATTAAAAGCGTTCGGAAAACGATTGCAGATCTATCCAAAATTCGCCGAAATGGACGCTGCATCGATGGCGGACCTACCGAAATACTTGGAATGTTCCATGGACGAAAAACTGCTCCGCCAAATCCTCGACCGCAAAGCTCATTGGAACAACGCGGAGATTGGGACTCATATCAGTTTTTTCCGCCAACCGGATTTTTACGAACCAGACTTGCACACGTCGCTTCAATTTTTCCACCTTTAGGAGCGTATTGAGGTCATGGTCACCGAAGCCGCACAAATCCATGTAGGACTCTATCTCGCTTATTTGTGTTTCTGCGCAGGTGCGATGTTTTTATATATCCTGATTGCAAGACGCCTTCAGATCATCGATGCCCCAAACGCTCGCAGTTCTCACACCGTCACCACGCCTCGAGGCGGCGGTACCGTATTCGTTTTAGTGCCGGTACTGTTCAGTTTGTTTTTCTTGAGTGAACTTCCGTCATTTCTCTATTTCGGGATCGCCGTTGCGGCGATTGGCTATTGGGACGATCTAAGGGGCGTCAGCGCTAAAATCCGCTTCTTGGTCCATCTGCTTGCGTCGGGGCTTTGGATCGCTCTGAGCTTGGATCCCGCGCAGTCGCTAGAGACCCTATCAGTTGCTGCGGCCCTCCTCCTCGTATTCGTCTATTCGATCAACACGTTCAACTTCATTGACGGTATCAACGGCCTGCTGGGACTATCGACGCTCGTCGGCCTCGCCTGGATGATCGTTACCGCGCCCGCGAGCGTGAACATAAATACCCTACAAATCGCTTGGGCATTTGCACTCGCCATCGCCGCATTCCTCGGTTTCAACTGGACACCCGCCAAAGTTTTCATGGGTGACGTTGGAAGTGGTTTTTTGGGATTCCTCGCTCCCGCACTTTTCGTAGCGATTTACAGCGCCTCTTTTGCGAATCTCATTTCATTCCTCATTCTATTTTCTCCGATTTACGTCGATTGCGGAATCACGCTCCTCCAGCGCTTATCGCGAGGAGAGAATATTTTTCAGGCCCATCGATCTCATTTCTATCAACGACTTTCTCGTCGATGGAATAGTCATTCTTACGTCAGCATCATCTACGGTGCTTATACCGCACTCGTTTGCGGACAAGCATTCCATCATTCGATCGCAGAGGACCTGCCCATCGCGCAGCGCTTGCTTCTTCTTTGCGCCGTCGGAACTCCTGTAGCATTTTGCGCGGTCTTCTCACTAAGGAAACTATGATCAACTCGTCACGATTTGATTCCTTGAACCGTCTTCTTGCATGGGTTCTGACACTCGTAATCGCGATGGGAATTCTGCCCTCGTTCAATGCGCTTCGGGATCAGCTCCCGGCCACGATCGGAAACATCGTAGGTCCACTGAATTTTTTAAAACTGGCCTTACCGGCGTTTTTCCTGTTCATCGCCTTGAACTGGAATCGGATTCCAAAAACGGGAAAATGGTCTCTCGTCTCGTTTATCGGTTTGGGTTCGGTCGTCACATATGTTTCGAACCAGACTTGCGATACGTCTTCGATGCATTTCCGCGAGTGGGCGGTCATGTCGACGGGAATGATCGCAGCTTGTTCGTTCGCGTTGTTGTCGACGCAGTATCAGCGGTTTATTCTGTTTTTCTGGGTGTCCGTGCTCTCGACAGCGCTCCTGATCAACTACGCTTCAGTGGATCTCCTCAACATGATCCATCGAAATATTTTTGATCCGTCTCGTGTCCTTGCGCCGGACCAGTTCCTACTTCAAGGCTTCTACGACATCGCATCTTTCGGTAAATTGCTTTCCTGGGCGCCTTGGCTGCTCGGGATCGGCATCTGTCTCGGTCGCAAACGATTACCTTCTCAAGCGCTTTTTGTATTCGTCGTTCTCAACCTCGTTTTTCTGATTTTCTCGCTGAGAACCACTCAAAGGGGCCCATTGTTGGGTGGCGTGCTCGCGATGGTGGTCGCAACCATCCACTACGCGAGAAACCAAAAAAACTTTCGAATTCTCTATCAAGTAGCCGCAGTGGGCGTCGCAGTAGCGCTCATCGGCGCAGTTTTACTTCCACGCGAAATCATCGACAAACGAATCAAACCAATACTGACCCGTAATTGGGATAGCGAAGTTCTCCGCAAGGATGAATCTCGCTCTTCAATATCGCAGCGTTCATTGATTTGGACTTACGCCAAGAAATCCATCAGTGAATATCCTCTTGGAACGACGTGCATCGATCGAATTGAATTCAAGCGCAAAGGCATCGAGCTCTGGACGGCGCATATGCACAACGAGTTTCTCGAGCAAACTCGATCAAGAGGGTGGCTCTGGGGAGCATTTTTCACCTGTTTCTGGATATTCTCTTGGCTCACTTACTGGAGGCGCCGAGACCCCGTCGCGACACTGTTTCTGGGCGGCTTGACCTGCGTGATTGGACTGAGTCTCGTCGACCACCCTTGGTTCGTACTGAACCACTCGGTCGTGATTGGTGTGTTCCTTCTCTCTGGACTATTCAAAGTCGGCGAATCCGCTCAGAATACCTAAAAAGGGAATCCACTATGTCCGAATCTCGCCTGAAACTATTGGGTGCCTGGATGGTATTGATGGCAATCGCGGTCATCTCCCATCATTGCTTCATTGCAGTCGCTCCGGAGCTTTGGAGTTGGGACTCCGGTCCTTATTTACTCGTGGCAGAGGACGTACTTCGTGGAAAAATCACCGCGTTTTACTACAACCACTACTACGGCGGAGCCGTACTCGGATGGGTGCATGGAGCTTGGCTAGGACTCGCGAAACTGTTCAGCACGGATCGGTTATTCAATCACCACACGTTTCACTATTATTTCGTGCCCGGCTTGTTGACCACTTCGACATTTTTCATGCTTCTGCAGTTTAATTCGCTCGTTTCAGCGTTCGTGACATCCCTGATCCCAGCGGTGGGTGTGCTCTCTTGGATCCTGTTTTATTCTTCGACCGAATACTACATCGCCGGATACGTCATGGGATGTACCTTACTTGCGCTCCGCATCCGTTGGGGAGAGCCGCTACAAATCCGTAGCCCGCTCCGGCAGCTGATTTTTTTCTCGTTGGTCGGGTTCTCAATCTACACCTACCGCGCGACGCTCGTTTACGCCGTTGGTTTGGTTGTTCCTATGAACTGGGTGATCGCGCAGATTCGCCTCGTTTACTCCTCTCCCTCACTCATAGCGAAACGAGCTCGGGTCTTGATCTACTCACTCCTGGGCCTCTATCTAGCGCTTGATTTACTGGGACCGCGCATCGGCACTTGGAACGGCAAAAATGTTAAATTGAACGCACTCCCCAATCTTAAGATTGCGATCGTTCTCACAGCATTGCTTTGGCTCTGGCTGAAACGTGATCAAATCAAGTGGGGCAGGTTTCGTGACTATGCGCTCATCCCGATCGGGTTAATCCTGGGATTCTTACCGGAACTGATCTCCCACATTGGACGCGCGCCCGCATTCGACGACGGTGGTGGCGCCAGGCTTGCGAACCTAAAAAATTCGCTTGAGACTGTGGTCGCTCTCCCTGATCGGCTCCGTGAACTCCTGACGTCTACGGTTGAAACACCTTTGGGTTCTGTCGGACAGACACCGCTGCATTTCGCCTCGCTCGCGCTCGTGATTTTGTCGATCTGGGCGATCAATCGTCATGTTCGTCAAAACCGCGGCCACTCGTTTCTCCAGTTCTCGCTGGTTCTTGCGGCGCTGACCTTTTGCCTGATCACGAGCTACGCGATGGGATACACGCGTTGGCTATTCTCGTCACTCCCGATTCTTTTTGTCGGAACGGCTTTCTGGTTTGAATCGCAGGTCAAATCAGGAAAATCACGCCTCGTCTTGGCCTGTTTGATCTTGATGCTTCATTTTGGAAATCAAGCACTCGGACGTTCGACATTGATCCGTTTTATAGGAGAACGCCCGGAGAAACTATTCACATGGACGATGGGCCGCATGGGTGAAATGCAAGAGGCCGTTCAGCTTTTCAAAGATTTGAACGTAAGACTCGTGATCAGTGACACGTACTTTTGGAGTAACAATCTAACGGTACTCTCGAACCGAGAACCCCTATTCGTGTCCAAAGAATGGAGCCCCATTCGCGACTATGAACAACTCAAGAATGAATCCCGCGTTGGACTCATTTTAGGGCCTGATACGGGTTTCCCATTCGTCTATCAGGGACAAACCTACGACAATCCGACCAAAATCGGCACGATCGAAGACCGCGTACTCTATACCGCATCGCTGGTCAGCGGATCTTAGGACTCGCGGTAAAAATCGCGGTCATTCCGACGGTGATAAAAGATCACCACTGCGCAGAAAAATGCCGACGTCACGATGTTCATCTGGGCAAGTAGAAGCGGATTAGCTGTTTGCGCCGCCCAAGAATAGACTCCCAAACAAACGATTCCCCAAGGAACGTAGATCTGAAGCGCGACTTTCGAAACGGGCGTGCGAAGCTGGCTCAACGCCCACCAAAGAAGCGGAAACACGTGTAATCCCTGAGCGATCACCAGTGTGCGGAACCACGCCACGAGCTCCGCGATTTCATCGCTCGTCCATTTCCCTTGGCTGGAATACTCAAATATCCAGGGCGCAGCGATCAAGAAAACCACGGTCTGCGCAATCACGATTCCCAAGTACCGAGGAAATGACCGCGCAAACAAGGATCGTTGTTCGATCGCACCGGCTGACCCACTTACGACGTTTCCCGCCTGAACGTTGAACGTGTTGGCGAGCGCGTACGGAAGAAACGTGAAAAAATTGGAATACTTCAGCGCGACCGAGTAGAGGCTGATCATCCGCGCGTCGGTGTGAAATATTCCCAGGAAAAAAAGGTCCATCGTCTGGCCAAAAAGATAAATACTCCCCGCGAGATGGTTCCAAAGCGAAAGACCAAAAAACGCTTCATAAAAAGATGCGGAGTTCTTCCTGGATTCACCGCTGGTGGAAAATTCGCGGTGCAGCTTTCGAACCTGGAGAGATAACACAAACTTTGTAATGATAATCGACCCGATCCAAAGTGGTGCAAGCCAAGCCAGTGAATCCGGAAGCCAGCGAACGGCGATGATCACGCCAGCAAAGACCGAGAGCTTCTGAAAAAGTGTGATTCGATTGAGGGTCAGGAATTTTCCGCCCAGTCTCAGGAACTCCCGATCCGGCCCGAGCCAGTGAGTGAGCAATACTGACGCAAAAGCCCAAACAAAAATTCCGAACGCCGCGATTTGGGAAATCGAAGAACCCTCGGTACGGAAGATCGATAGGATCAGGCTCAAAAGAATCGCGATCCCGAACTTAAGACCGATGATTCGATCCATCAATCGGTGCGCACCTTCGAGTGCCGTTCGACCTTCTTGTTTCCACGTACTATAAGTCCGGTAGATATAGAGATCCTGCGCGATGAAAAGAAACGCGAGTGGAGCAATCACGGCTTGGGCGTAGGCGATCTTTCCGTAGAGCTCGACCGGCAGACTCCAAATCAGGACTAAGCTGGTCGCTGCATCGCTGGCACGCGTGATTCCGTGCTCCAGAACGTTAAGGAGACCCGGACGAAAAAGAATTTTTTTCATTTGTTTCACTTATTGGCCCCAGTCATTCGGAAAATTGCTTCAGGACTTTTTTAATCTCACGTTTGAACGAAGGACTGATGCGAGGGTCTTGCTCTGCTTTCTCCCAAAATACTTTTGCTCCCGACTTGGCTTTTTCCCAGACTTGGACCACATCCGCTCCACATACCGGGGGTTCCCATTTGCGCAGTGGAACCGTTTCTTCTCGGTCATTCGGCGCAAAAAACATCGGAAGCATATCGTAAACCGGCGCCAGTCGGGCCTGAGCCTCGTCGATCTCATGAAAGAACGAAAGATTTCCATAGTGTCGATCCGAGTTTGCGATCCAGGCTCCGAACGCATCGAGCAGCGCAATGCGCTCGGCGTCTTCGGACGAGATTTTTTTTAATCGAAACAGTGCTCGCGCGGAGGCGGACCAGTGACTCGGTTTGCCGAGCCATTCGCTTTCGATCGCTGAAAAACTCACGCATCCTTTGCGGCCGGATTCGCCGATTCGATCGAACCGCTTGGACTCGAGAAACACCTGTGAGGACGACTGGACTATTTCGCTTTCCGCTACCGGGATCTCGAACTCGTCGCGAATCGTTTCGAGAGCGAGCGATTCTGCGATGAGGAGATCCGCCCACCGTTCGGCTTTGGGTTGGCGTGTGGCCGGGCTGAATTTCACGAGCGCATGCACGCCGCCTTCTAAGAAAACGGGAAACTTGGGCTGCTCACCCGCTGCCGAAGAACCTGGCGCATCGCCAGCGATCGATAGCCGCGCAAGCTCCGAGAATCGCTTGGCTCTCGTCTTGAGCGGCACTTTTTCCCATTTGATCGCCTGAAAACGCCTGAAAGACTCCTCACCCACCAGCAAATTCCCTGGCAAATGTTCTCCACGAGTCGCAAGCGCGATAAAGATCTGATCTTCGCTCCAATCCGTGATTTTGATCGGAAAACCCAGATCATTTTGTCGTGATGCGAACGCCCTTCCTAGGTATCCAGCGGGTCGCGCATCCGAGAGGTAGTAAGGAATACCCGGATAAGTGGTACTCCTTTTTCCATCGCGAGAATAAAGATAGGCACCTCTTTCGATTGAGGTCACTTCGCCGAGTGATTTTACCTTCCCTTTTTCATCGATCCGAAAGAGAGGAAAGTCCTGGCCTTTGCCCAATACATTCCGGAGAGCTGCGTAAATCGTTTTTTTTCCAGAACCAAAGGATCGGAGACCTTCTTCTGTGCCGGACTTCTTAAAATGACGAGAAAACGTAGCCTGACTGATGCGAAGTGCGCTGGCGAGCTCTTCGGCTGTCTTAGGTCCTGTCAGGAGCGCAAATCGAAGATCTGAAGCGGCCATGGATTCATTTTATGTCATTATGAATAGAAAAATGAATAGAAAAATGAATAGAAAAAACTGTTTAATTTCATATATTTAGTTCTAAATCGACTACTAAAATGAATAGAAAATCTAACCCTTTCGGGTCGAATGCTCTCTTACCCAGAACCGCACCGGATTCATCTTGAGCCACTGCGACCATTCGATCGAAAGCGGCTCACCGAGCAACAACCCACCCAAGGTGTCGGCCAAAAGCTTGGAGAATAGCGCGCCTTTGGAACCTAGGCCCAAGGCCACGTAAGTGGGATGGTCGGAGCGGGCATCCGGATACTCCGTTTCTCGCCGACCTCGCCAGAGTTCCGAATAGTTTGCCTCGAAAAACTGCGGGTCTGGAAGCGCGCCGCAGATCGGAACATGATCACGGCTGATGGCACGAAACCCCATCCAACCCTCGACCGAAGGATCGTCCGATTCGGGTAATTGACTCGCGAATTCCGGCCATTTTTTCCAAAGCTCGCCACGATACGAAGGATCCAGTTTCAGTTCGCGTTCACCGCGTTCGTAAGTTCCTCCGATCAGGAGGCACTCACGCGTCGGATCTGCGATCAAATAACCGTCCCGCGTGACCGCATGCGGAGATTTAAAACCCGAGAATGGAACGTGCGCAATCTGCCCCCGCATCGGACTGAGATTTCCGGACAGAAATGGGTGTTCTTGAATCCGACTTCCTTCGGCCAAAATATCTGGCCGTTCAGAAGGCTTTTCGAGCCAGCGGAGCCGCGGGCCCATGGATTCGCGTAGACCCGCCAAATACTCGGGAAATCTGAGCGTAAACGCATTCTCGAGCCAGAGGCTCTCGCCTCCGAAAAAACCTTCGGTTCGAGTCGACGTCTCATTCGATTCCAACCAACGCCACGATGCACGGTCAATCGGAAGCCATTCCATCGCGCGTTTCAAATCTGCGAGGTCATCCGCACCTTCAGGCAAGCGAATGACTCCGGTCGGAGCAAACCCTGGAATAGAGGATTCTGCACGACGATAGCGATTCCATTTCTCAAACGCTTGCGCAGTCAGATGTTGCAAAGGTGTGTAAGCGCGTGCGAATTGAGGCATCACGAGTGCCTGAGGGTTTTTTGAGGCAGCGAATTCAAACGCCGGATCATGAATCTCGACTTGGGCGCCCCCCCGAATCAAGCGGCTCGCCAGTTCCATACCTGCTATTCCGGCGCCGGAAATGGAAAATTGTCCGCGAGGCGCCTCGGCTTGCATTCGAAACCACGGCCTCGTCCGCTGGTAAAGCGGCTCGACTGAGCCTTGATAGCGGGCGCGAATGCTTTCGCGTTTCTTGCCAAAACCCGGATGTTTCTCCACTGAAAAACCAGCCGTCGTGAGCGCTCTCCTCACCCAGCCTGCCGCCGTGTAGGAACTCGCGGTCGTACTGCCGTGAGAAAGCCTCGCGATCGATCGAAAAATACCATCCGACCAAAGATCCGGATTCTTAGCCGGCGTGAAACCGTCCAAATACCACGCATCAACCTTGGCTTCGAGTTGATCGAGAGTATCGTTCGCGTCACCCATAAGGAGAAGCAACTGAACGCGTGAATCAAGAAAGGAGAGCAAATGAAATCCGGGTACCGCACCGGGAAGCTGAGCTAGCAGCGGCTCTGCGAGGGAAAATCGTTCGATAAAATCACCCTTTTTAAAGAACTCGCGGTGATCGTCGCGATGGATCGGGTACTTCTCAGTCGAGATGAAATAGAGACGGGAACAGGAATTCCGTTTCAGAAACTCCTCTGCCGTTAGTAGGAAATTGAGACCGGTCCCAAACCCGAGCTCCCCCACCACGAACGGCTTCGTTCGCTCGTTCCAGCGCTCGAATCGCTCGGGCAGATCGTTGCCTTGGAGGAAAATTGCTTCGGTCTCCGCAAACCCGGAATCGAGCGCAAAATAGACGTCATCATGGCGAGCTTGAAAAGGCGTGTTCTCACCTTTCCATTCGAGGCGCGTTTCCTCGATGGGTGCCAGGAGTCGTTCGTGGGGAAAAGGGTAGGCGGTTTTCATAGTACGGGTAGGACCTTTATACCTGATCCCTCCTTGAAAGAGAGATTCATTATCAGGTCAAAACTTGCTAAAAATAACGAGAGATGACCAACCAAACACCTACCATCACTGTCGCCATTCCAACCATTGGAAGGGATCAGTGCCTCATTGATCTCCTGGGTCAATTGCTCACACAAACCCGACCTCCGGACGAGATCCTCATCTCTGATCAAAACTTTCCTCCGCTCCCAACTTTGGACCAGTTCCTGGATCGTCATCCAGAGATCCGGCGGATTCGCTCCGAACTCAAAGGCGTGGTCGCCAACATGAATCTTCTGCTCAGAGATGCGAAGAGCGATATCATTCTCTACCTAGATGACGACGTCGTCGTGAGACCGGATTTGGTCGAGAGTCATCTGAAAAACTACGAAGATTCCAAGATCGATGCGGTGGCCGGTGCGTTTTCTCAACCTTCCGGTGACCTGCCGGAATCGCGCATCTTCAGCGTCGGTCGCTACCACGCACTTACTGGAAGCATAACGGCAAATTTTAATTCAAACCGACGGCAATACTGCGACATCGCGCAGGGACTCAATATGTCGATGCGCCGGAAGAAAATGATCGGCGCCGGAGGTTTTGACGTCGGTTTTGTCGGAAACGGATACTTCTTCGAGTCTGAGGCCACCTATCGGTTGGTCGTACGGGGCGCACGGATGATTTTCGATCCGAAAACGCACGTGCAACACCTCGCTGTATCTCGCGGTGGGGCTCGCATCCACGACAAAGCTCTGCATAATTTCTATTTTGTACGAAACGGAATTCGTTTCTACCGCCGCCACTCTCCGCTCATCGGGCTACCTTTTAGGACCCTCTATTTCGCCGTCTATAGCTTTCTCAAGGCGCTTAAAAATCGCTCGCCGCGAATTCTGTGGCTGGCACTGCGCGGAATCGTAGCCGGACTTTTCCAGTCCTCGCGCATCGACCAGACAGGACTTCATCCGTGATCAAAACTTGGGTCGACCGACTAACTAAACAGAAAACCGTTTTTACAATCGTAATCATCGCGTTTTTTGTCTTGTGCCTCTCTCCCCTCGCACAACTCCTGCGCACGCAGCAACCTTGGAAATGTTTCATTTTCACGGGAGATGAAAACTACTACTCACAAGCGATTCACCATTACGCTCAAGGCGAAGGTTTTCGGATCAGTCCAAGCCTACCGACTTCCGCAAATGATCGGCAGAACGAAGCGCTCCCATTCGACGCCACCATCACGATCGGTGTTCCACAGGCTTGGGGTACGATCGCCGTCGCAAAACTCACGGGATACCCGATCGCCGTGGCCGGACGCGTTTTCGTTCACCTCTGTTTTTGGTTGTTCTTGATCGGGCTTGCGATTGTTGCGAACAGACGAGCGAAGTCGGTAACTGGTATACTGCCAGTTGCGATTTTTTTCGGTCTGTTTTTTCCAAAACTCTGGGGCGGTTCCTACGTCGTATTCGGACTCTTAGGAGAGATCCCGGCGGCGCTCGCGATGCTCGCCGCACTCTTCTTCGCGGAACGCAGAGTGTGGGCGCTCGCGGGAGTTTTCTCCGTTCTCGCATTCATCCTCAAACCGACTTTTCTATTTTTCATTCCCGCCATTTGCATCGGGATTTTTATTCGCGATCGCCTCAAAGGTGTTTACTGCGCGATGACTGCCTTTGCATGCCTGCTGGCTGGATTATTTTATGTTTCTCAAACACGTGGTGAATCGATCCCCGCCTACATCGAACATTACTTAGCGATCGGTCGTAGTATCGCTCGTTTATCCGGGAAATCGGGAATCTGGGGATTTTTTGTCGACTACCCGTTCTTGGTCGCGTTGATGGTTCTGAGTTTTCTGCCGCTTATTTATGCCGGAATCAGAAAATCGCTCCGAACCTCCGAGTGGACCGCCATCGCTTTCGTCGCAATTGCCGTCTTGTTTTTCATCATCGATGGTCACCGCCCTCAGGCCAAACACTTCTTGGTTTTCCTGCTACCGCTTATCGCCGTTTCTAGCCTGCGCATCGCCGAATGGATTCGTAAATGGTCTGAAACTCTCGCCCCGTTCGAACCAGTGATTCTCGGAGTCGCGCTCAGCCTGATCATTGCCTGGACCATTAACGTCCCATCGATCGGTAAAAAAATATTCGAAAACTCGCCTCGTACGAGTTGTGCCGTGCATGAGCAGATCGATCTCATGAAACGTGTGAACGAATTGGTTCATTCGAATGCGGCGAATCGAGAGAATCTTTTCATGGTTTCAGAGGTCCATTCCGTAAATATTGTCTATGACCTCGCCTGGAATCCTCCGCGCTACCAGAAAGTCGCGCAAGTTCCCATGAGGCAAGATCGTTGGATTTACGGAGACCGACACCTCTTGGTTCCGGCGACGAAAAACTGCGCGATCGATTTTTCAACAGACACCTATGCACTCATCCACTGCACGGGTCCTTCCACCTAAAGGAGACTCCACGGTATGAAAAAAGCCCTCTGGCTGGTCCCTGAAAAATCGGGTGGTATCCGCACCTATGCTGAACGTTTGCATGCGGCTGTTCGAGTTGCCCAAGGTCACCAGTGGAGTCTTTTGGAGCCAATCATCTTCGATCCGTCGCAGCCAAGTGAGAATGCGGCTATTTACGAGCAAGTCGCACGAGAGAAACCGGATCTCATCCACATTCAGCACGAGTACGGGTGTTTTGGGAAAAAATACCCCTTCCTCTCGCATTTTCAGTCTTGGCTCAAACCGCTCCGCGCATCTGCGCCTCAGGCCCGAGTGATCGTCACTGCTCACACTGTGATTGGTGAAACGTTTTCTTATGGGAACGCGCTCCTCGACCACACGCTTCTACCGTTGATGCGACCATTTTGGAAAACGGCGTCCTGGAAAAACCTCGATGGAGCCATTGTTCATTCCCGTCATCAAGTCGAATGGATTGAACTAGAGTCTTCGAGACCAGCGCAAGTGATCCCCCATTTCGCGCCCGCAATCTCGACACCGCGACCGAACTGGACTCGGGAGTCGTTGATCTTGCTGTTTGGATATTTTTCTCGCGAGAAAGGCCAGCTCGAAGCAATTGAGGCGATGAAGTACGTGAAGTCTCCGCTTCGGCTCATCATGATCGGCAGCGTTCGTCGTGCAAAAGACCAAGTCTATTTCGACGCTTGCGTGGCACGGATTTCGGAGCTTGGTCTCCAAGATCGCTGCGAGATCATTTCCAAATATGCGAGCTTCGAGGAGCTCGACGATTGGTATGATCGGGCCACTCTGGTTTTGGCGCCTTTTATCTCAACCACCGGCTCCGGTTCTCTCGTCGAAGCGTTTTCGCGACGAGGTGCCGTGATCGCATCTGATCTCCTGCTGAACCAGGAAATCAACGAACGAATTCCCGGTTGCCTGGAGCTATTCAGGACAGCGGACTCGCTGGACTGCGCGAAGAAAATCGACGACTGCTATTCGAATCCAGAAAAAATCGACTCACTTCGCAAGTACGCAGAGGAGTACAGCCATCGATATTCTCTCGAAAAAACTGCTCAAGCCCACTGGGAATACTACGGTCAGCTCATCCCCAATTAGGCTCTGAGCGTTAAAAAAGGACACGATGTTCTCCCCAAAAACATCCACTTATCCCCATTCGGGTGATCGGCCTACGCAATGATGCCGGTTTCTCATGGGGATGAATTGTTCATTTCCTCACGATTTCAATCGCTTAGCGAACCGTCGTTCCGGTGATTTTCCTTTATTTCTCCCCGTTATTCAGGCACTTTTTGCGAATATGACCACTCTCCGTGCACTGCTCGAAAAAGAATTCGCCGCTCGTCAATCCGCCTTTGAAATCCCTGCTGATCGAGTGCCTCTCGCTTCTCCGACGTACGGTGTGGATGAAATCGAAGCGGCGCTCGAGACGTTGCTCTCGAGCCGAGTAACGATGGGTGAAAAAGTCTTCGCATTCGAGCGTCAATTCGCTGAATACATCGGATCTAAACACGCCGTGATGGTGAACTCGGGATCTTCGGCGAACTTGCTCGCGGTTTCGGCGCTGATGAGCCCTCACATGAAAAACCCGCTCAAACCAGGCGACGAAGTAATCGTACCGGCGGTGACCTGGCCGACGACCATTTTTCCACTGGTCCAACTCGGTCTGAAACCAGTCGTCGTTGACGCTGATCTCAAGACTTTCAATATGTCGCCTGCGGCCATCGAAGCGGCGATCACGCCAAAAACCAAGATGGTGATGATCGTGCCGATTCTCGGCAACCCTTGCGACATGGAAGGCATCCAAGCCCTTTGTCAGAAACACAACCTCCTGCTCCTTGAAGATACGTGCGAGAGCCTCGGCAGTAATTTCGGCGGAAAAAAATGCGGGACGTTCGGTATCGGCGGAACGTTTAGCTTCTTCTTCTCGCACCACATGACCACGATCGAAGGCGGCATGATCGCAACCAACGACGATCAATTTGCAGACGTGCTTCGCTCACAACGTGCTCATGGATGGACCCGGAATCACTCCAAGAAAAAAGAAATCGAAGCCCAGTACGCAAACTTCGATTCGCGTTTCTTGTTCATCGACACCGGATTCAATTTCCGCGCGACCGACCTCCAAGCATCGATCGGCGCGATCCAACTCCGCAAGCTTCCGGCAATGAACGAACATCGCCGCGAACTAGCGAAATGGATCCTCGAAGGATTGGCGCCATTCGAGAAATACGTGCAGCTGCCAGTTGAGCAGAAAAACGGATTCCACACCTGGTTCGGTTTCCCGTTCCTCGTCCGCTCCGAAAGCGGCGTGAAGCGCGCCGAGCTCATGACGTTCCTCGAGTCGAGAGGCATCGAGACGCGCCCGATCGTCGGCGGTAACCTCACGCTCCAACCGGTGTTCAGCCAATTCGAGTGGGGTCGTTCAGGCTCCTACACAAACGCGAACATCATTCATGAGAACGGAATCTACTTCGGTACGCACCCGGGTATGACCAAAACTCATTGCGAGCACATCATCAGCGCGTTCAAAGAGTTCTTCGGAAAACAGAAGTAATCAAACGATTCAAAAGCAAAAGGGATGGAACCGAATCGGCTCCATCCCTTTTGCTTTTTTTAGGGTAACAAACTATCTCACCGCGTGGAGCATGTAATACACATTCGAGCGACGGAGGAAGTTGCGGTACGCGCAAACGCGGTCCGCATTCTGTTCGTAGTAGTACTTTTCACTGTCTAACCAACCGGAACGGCGGAAAGATTTCTTCAGCGAATCGTGAAATGACAGATTGTAGTATTCGTAATCACGATCGACGGATTTCTGTGCCCAGCGAGATGCTTGCTGATGGTTATAGCCGCGCTCCTTGACCAATTGTTTGTAGTAGATGTCATAGCGAAGTTTACGGGTTGGATCATTCGGATTGAGATCCGCCTTGAGCTTAGTCTCAGCGCAGAACAGATAAAATGGTTCCGGATTCTCGAACGTCAGCGCGTGC
The DNA here is from genome assembly GCA_027485695.1 of Pseudomonadota bacterium. Lineage (GTDB taxonomy): Bacteria > Bdellovibrionota > UBA1018 > UBA1018 > UBA1018 > JAIXQO01. The sequence goes on along the minus strand of JAIXQO010000001.1, from coordinate 480,902 downwards.
GCGCAGAGAAGCGCAAGCGTATCGCCGTCAGTGGTCTTAGAAGCGCTCGGAAGTTTCTGCTTACCGGCTGCCGTCCATGGGTTAGGAATTCCCAAGAGACCATCGGATTTATAACGGTATCGCTCATCCCAAGAATAGCCTCCGCCAATATCGAGGTGAAAAACTCTCAGCAAGTAGTCGATCGTATTCGCGGTTACGACGAGGGGACCTGTGTAGGTTTTCAAGCTAAACAGATTTTGAACGGTTTCTTTGAGGATGGTTCGTGGACTCTGAGCAATGGTGAACCCAGGCCTTGGCGTTAAATTGTAAGCCTCACGAAATGCAGCTCCCGTCGTCAGGAGGTCGTACTCAAAATTCGTGAGAGGACGCCCCATCCGGGAGCGGATCCAGAGTTCACGAATCGTAGACATGAGACGATCCTTGGCGAGTTCCTCGACCGTGGTGAGATTGTTCGCAGCCATCGTTTTTGCGAGTGCCAGATCGTATTTGGCCTCGGTCGGGTTGTTCGTCAGGATCGAGGAGAACGAGTCCAGTGCGATCGTTCCTGAGATCGTCAAGAGTTCGCGCTGATACTGAGTCAAAGTTTTCCCAGATTTAATTCGCTCGGCGAACTCAAAATTCGCAACCGAGCGCACACGCTCCGGAAGGAATCCATCTCGCTGAATGAGCATGTCGAACGTAATCAGAACGGTGTCCAGAATCTTAATCGGCTGAGACTTGATCTTGTCTCTCAAGACTCCGAGCTGCAGTTCCTGGGCAGATAATTCATCATAGAGCGGTTTTTTGACTGCTTCGGAGGCAAGGCTATTTGCAGTGATTTGGCTCCTGAGCGCTGCGATTCGGGTTTCGATCGTCTTAACGCTACGAACCGCTGTTTGATAGAAGCTGAATTCTTTCAGCACGACGTCCACGCGGTAAATCGTGTCGTCAATTGTGGTCAGCGCCGCTGCATCTTCGACTGAGAGGAGAATCGTTCCGCTTTTGGAGCGTGCTTCGATCTCGCCTTTGACCGTTTTCATGTAAGCGGAGATATTTTGAAGCGCTTTGACCACCGAACCAGTGACGGCGCCGTTACTAATCGCCGAATCCATGATCAAACGTTGAGTATCCGGGATCAAACGCTTGCGATAGTGCTGACTCGCCTCAACGTTGGCAGACTCGATGAGCGCGCGCAGTTTCAAACGAATATTGTCCGCAAGAGCCACAGGATTCTCAAACGCCGGAATCCAGGAGCTATTGTTACCGAACTGCACGTAGGTGTCCCAACTACGTGGCGAAAACTCTTTGCCGTCGGCGTTAGAAACGGCATTTGGTACGCCCATTCCAATCAGATAAAATGGAATTTCGATCGGACGACGAATGCTCGTGAAAAAGTTCGGATCGCCTTCGGCGCGAACGATTTTCTCGGAGATCTCGGAGATCATTTTCATGACATAGAGACGCTGAGTATTTAAAATATCTGCCGGCGAAAGATTCTTACTATCGGAAACACGATCCACGTTCATCCGGTGTTCGTTGTAGACAGCGAAAAGATCGTTCGACGTCATCAAGTACGAGAAATAACTGCGAAGCGTGTTGTTCTTGAAAGTCGCGTCCGTATAGAAACGAGGCTCGATACCCGAGAGAACCTTGACCTGCCAATCGGCGATCACGCGAGCATCGCGAAAGAACGAATAGTATCCGCGGAGAGCGCCGTTACGTGAGGTTTTCTCGTCTTTCCAAGCTTGCTTGACGGCCCAATCCCGAAGCGCCTGTGCTTCGTTGATCGAGCAGTAGTTAAACGCTGTCGTCTCGACGACGCAAAGGAGCGTTTTCAGAATGTTGTTGTCGCCCAATTGCGACTCCATCCAATTGAAACGGGCATTCCTAAGCTTGAGCGTCAATGCGTTCAAAAGATCAGAGATGCGACCATTGGATACGGAATGCGATCCAGCCAAGGCTCCTGCCATATTGATGATGCCGCCAATCATTCGACCGCCCACCGGGACGTTAGATGCGAAACATCCCTTGGACTCCGACAGATCGTCGAGTTGATTGATCATGTTCGCAAGTTCGTTGTAAGCGGATTCGCCCAGCATCTGCGCACGCTGTTGAAGCTGCACTTGACCGACCTGAAGGCCGGTGATCGCGGAGAGCCCAGTATTGATGGTTCCCCAAAGTCTCGATTGCAAAAGATTTGTGCTCAAGTTCGGACGAGCGCTAGCACCTGCGCCCATTTGGTCACTCAGAACATCACGAATACCTGCAACATCTCCTTGGACCGCGGAGCCGTCTGCGGTAGGGCCCATAGCTTTGATTTCGTTGCCGAGATTATTGAGGCCGATGCGCGTTCCGACGCCGAGGTTTTCTTCGGTCGCTTCGACGGCTTTTTTCTGAGGAGCTAGAATAGCTCCAAGTCTTTGGCATTTCGGATCGTTTCGCAGTTGCGAGATCGCGGCTAAAATTTCATTCGTTTGTGTGAGCACCTGCTGCGTCCAACTACCTGCGGAAACGCAACCTTTGGACATTTCGGCATGCGAAAGTCTCGCTTGAGAAGTGATCACCAACAATGCAACGCCAACGGAATAACGATACGACTTCATTTCCAGCATCCTTCATTCAAAACGACCATTCCTGATCGAAAGAGACCGGAGTTTGCCAAAGAGGTACCTCTTCAACATAGTGGAATTTATTTTTATAGAATAAGAATGTAGCAATTAGAAGTGACTCAAACTACTGAAGAATCGTCTATAAAATAGACAGATCAGAACCACGAGTCTGTGCAATAAGCGCCGGAATCGGCCACCATCGAAATGAAATTCCTTTCATGCCCCCTCGCTAGACTCTGCAGGCACGAGTGGAATTTCGGCACAAATGGGAGTTAAATAGAAGCATGCGCTTCCTCGCCGCCCTTCTTCTCCCTTTTTCGATCGCCTTTGCTTCGTCGGAATCGATGACCACTCCGCAAACAACAGTCACGCTCATCACAGAGCGCGAGGCTGTCGCTCCGGGCGAATCGATGAAAATCGGGTTCTATTTCCAAATTAAGCCGGAATGGCATCTGTATTGGAAAAATCCCGGCGATTCCGGCCTACCCCCGCGTGTGGAACTAGAGAGCGCGCCCGATGGCTCTCAATTCTCGGATCTTATTTTTACCCAGCCTGTGCGCATTCCGTTTAAGACGCAGATGAACTTCGGTTACGAGAAAGAGGCGCTTTTCCTTGTCGACTGGAAAGCCCCTTCCTCAGTCCAGCCCGGGGAATCGATTCGAGTTGATGCAAAACTAAAATGGCTGATCTGCAAGGAAGAATGCCTACCCGGAAAAGCTGATCTCTCGATTTCATTGCCCGTCGTAGATCCTCAGGCGAGTAAGAACGCAAACGGTACCCACGAAGCGCTCTTTAAAAAATATACCGCGCAGATCCCTGCTGCCTTCGAAGGAACCGTCCGCAAAGGCGAAGACGCCTCCCTCGCGCAATTCACTTTGGCGTTTCAACCGGTCGACCCAAAAATAAGAAAGATCGATCTCCTACCCGAGACAGAAATGCATTACTCGCTTTTCTCCGCTCCAAAGATTGAGCGTACCGGGGATGAACTTCGACTCACCTTCACGCAAAAAGAATTCAAGCACCTCACCGAAGCCGCTGGCCTGCTGATTCTCGACGGGAAGGCTTACTCTTTTCGCATCGAAGATCGCCCCACCCCGTCCGTAAAAACGGAATCTAGCGAGAGCCCTTCGCTGCTCCTCATGCTCTTGTTCGCGTTCGTGGGTGGTTTGATCCTAAACCTCATGCCTTGCATCCTCCCCGTGCTATCACTCAAAGCGCTCGGCATCGTCCATCACGCCGGTCAGAGAAAACAAGAGATCCGCGCCGAAGGTTGGGCATTTACCTGGGGGGTGTTGGCATCTTTCTGGGCATTCGGAATCTTGATCGCGATTTTCAAGCTCACCGGCCAAACTCTGGGTTGGGGTTTCCAGCTCCAGTCTCCGATCTTTGTTTCCATTCTCTCCATCTTGTTTTTCATGATGGCGCTCAATTTATTCGGATTTTTCGAGCTCGGCGGACGGATCATGGGGGTCGGCTCATCGTTTGCCCGTATCGAGGGCAAACTTGGCTCATTTTTCACTGGCGTGTTGACCACCGTCGCGGCAACGCCCTGCTCAGCGCCGTTCATGGGAACCGCGCTTGGATTTGCGCTTTCACAACCCGTATCGATCTCCATTCTGGTGCTTACATTTCTCGGAGCCGGACTCGCATTTCCTTACTTGCTCTTCGCGTACCTTCCGAACGCATCTAAAATTCTTCCGCGCCCGGGCGCATGGATGGAGACTTTCCGACAATTCCTTGGATTTCCGTTGATAGCGACGTCGATTTGGCTTTGGTATGTGCTCAGCGAACAGTCCGGTTTCGCCGCCGTCGGATCCACGCTCGTCGCCATCCTAGCGATCAGCTACCTCATTTGGATTCTCAAGTCGAAACGTCCTCAGACCTTACTGATGAAGATCGTAGCCCTAGGCACGGTAATGCTGGCAGGTTTTACTGCCCTCCAGTCTCTGCGAACCGTTCATCTCAGCAGCGGCCTGACGAAGAACAGTCCTGCGCACGCTGCTGATGGCTGGAAACCTTGGTCTATGAACGCGATGAACTCGTCGATCGCCAGCGGAAAACCCGTGCTCGTCAACTTGACCGCCGATTGGTGTGTGACCTGCAAAGTGAATGAAAAACTCGTGTTCTCGCGTGACGAAACGAGAGAGCTGTTTAAACAAAAACATGTCGACGCCTACGTCGGGGATTGGACCAGCGCAGATCCTGCGATTACCGCGTATATGGAGAAACTCGGCAGAAACAGTGTGCCGGTTTACGTCCTCTACAAAAACGGTGATAAAAACGGCAAAATTCTTCCGCAACTATTGTCCGTCGAATTACTGAAAAGAGAGTTTGAGTAACTCCGTCATCCGATCGATGTACTAAGCGCGTCGCGAGATTTCTTGACGTTTTTGCTTGAGTCGATCCAAGTCGGCCGCGTACTGAGCTTGGATTTTCTGACCAAAACGCAAACGCTCGTACTCAGCCACCCAAGTAGCGGCTTGTTCCGAATTTGCGGATTCCGAGTGTTTTTTCATCCAAGAATCAAAGCGGTACCGTTCGCGAACCAGGCGGTGATCAGCAGACGAGTACAATCGCTCCTTACGGGAAATTCGATAGAATCGAAGCGCCAGAAGCGAGAAAACAGCCGAAGCAATTCCGAATACTAGTAAGAAAAAGCCCCACTCCATCGATCCGCGATCATAGTACTGCGACCATTTGCGGAAGAAATTCTGCTTAAATTTCATGTATTCTAAGCTGAGTGCCTCGGTCACCGTAGGAGTACGCTCGCCGTAACTCAGAACGTGATCATACCAATACGCACTCAAAAAATCGTACTGGTCACGAAGCCACTCGGTGACTGTCGGTTCATAGAGAATTTTTGGAGTGATATCGAGTGGTATCCAGCCATGCTGAGGATCATAGGCTTCGATCCAGGCATGTGCATCCCCCATACGAACGGAAATGATCTGCTCGTCTCCAAATCGCCCCACCCGGAACCCGGAGATTAAACGTGTTGGAACTCCCGCCAATCGCAGCAAGATCGCGGTTGCGGTCGAGAAAAGTTCGCAATGACCTTTCTTGCTGACGAATAGAAAATGATCGATCGGATTGTCTTTCTCACCAATCTTGTTTTCTTCGATTCCCGGAGTCGAAGGTTGGTAGTCCGCACGGTTCATGTAATTCTGAACTGCCGCGATTTTTTCAGCGTTAGTCTTAGTTTTTCGAAAAATCTGCTCTTTGAGATCCAGCATTTTTTTCGTCTGATAGGTTGGGGGAACCTGAAGCAGAATCGCCTTGGGAGCATCGTTCAGCTTCATATCGCCCGAAACTCTTACATCGACTCGATATTCGATTTTACGATGGCGCAAAAGTCGATCGGACCACTCCCCAGTAACGGTTGGGTTCGAAGCATAGAGCATGCCTTCGAAATAGGACGCTACGTCCTCCGTGCCGTAAGGCACCGGTAACGCGTAAGTAGAGATTCCCTCGCGAATGAAGTGTAACTGACTCGTTTGTGATTTCGCTTTTGCATGAATCAAGTTTTCTTCGGAAGATCGCTCTTTGACCGGTAGCGGGACCCAGTTGTCCGAAGTCAAAATCGAGAGCACGCGAGAACGGAGTAGTCCACGCGGGATCATCTCATCAATCTGCCGAGTAGACCGATTGTAGATACGAAGAACGACCTGAGAATCGCCACTTGGGTCGTATTGCGCCCAACTCCGTAAATTAACGTTTTCTGTATAACCCGTTTGACTGTTTTTCGACGCGTCTAGCCCCATGCCTTGCGGCATACGCGGCAACATCGGGAAAATCAAAAATGCCGTGAGTAGCACGGCAAATGCTTGAAAAAAACTTCGAGTCAAAAAGTTCGTCGGAAGCTCCATATCTTTGAGATACGAGAATCGTTCGAAATGACGAGTAAACTCACCCGCGAGAAATGAGCATGAGAGCGCCACGCTTGCGGTCAAGACATAGATCGTCACCAGCACCGGGAGCAAGAAATCACTATTGATCGCAGCCGACAATGTCAGTGCAATAAAACCCAGACCAATACGCCATCCAAGTAACGACGAAGCGTTGAACGAAAAACCCAGCACCATGATGAAAAAAGGCGCCACGTTCACCAGCGCCGTCACTGGAGCCGTGTCTCGAATGAGAATGGAAAAAAAAGAAAGTGCCACCATCGCAATCAGCGATAGAGTCGTCCAAAATGCATTTAGGCGAAACGGTAGGAACCACTGAATCGGAAGCAACACGAGAAATGGAATCCAATGACTTGAATCGATCTCCCCCGTCGTAGCGAGCGAGAGATAGGCAATGAGACTCAGAACCTCGGTGAGTCTCTTGGCCCAGGCGGAGGGCGTGTTGCTCAATTTCATTTCTAGTTTCATTTCAAGCACCACCTCGCTTGTAGGCGATGAAACTGGTGCTATCGGAGCGTGGTACCATAGCTAAGGTATTCAGGGCCTGTCTTCGGCCCGAATAAGTCCGTTTGCCTTTTTCGGTCAGAAGGATCAAGTCTCCTTGGTCTTGTTGGTAAAACCGAGCGGCAGCGCGAACGATCTCTTCTTCCAGGGCACCCGATTCTACTCTCCTCAAATCAAGAATGACCTCGGGCTCCATCAAACTGGGTTTCTGATTTCTGACCATCGGACCCACGCCACGCAAGCTCTGGTTAGCCAAGATATGACGGGCGTCCTCGCCATCAACGTAAGGACGAATTTCACCGTCCACTCGTTCCAGCAAAGATAACCGTGAGCCTCGATGCGAGATCAACTCTTCTTCGTGGCCTTTGCGTTCGGATCTGACCTCCGGCCACACGATACGTTCGCCGGGCTTGCGCACGATTTTCATTTTCCGAGCGAAGCCGAAGGGAAAACTGGTCGCAATTGCGAAGCCATCCCAGCTGTAGACGCCTCGAGTTGGAAGAGTCTGCTCAACTTTCACTCGAACTTGGGAATTCGCCTTCAAGAACGGAACATAAGCGATCGAGTAGAACTTCCCGTCTTTCCACTCACCAATCTCGATGCAATAGCGGCTGAATTTCGTCGTATTCTCGAGAATGACCCAGTCCTCGAGACGTGAACCGGCTCTGGCTTGATCACGCGCGAAATCAACTTTGACTGAAGAAATGACTTTTTCCGAAAGCACACCCGATAGAATCAGGCCTGCAAGGAGGAAACTTTCGATGAGATAGACGACGTTGTTACCGATGGCGAGAGCAAACACGCCCAGCGCAACCGTGGAGATGAGATACCAGTACCCTTCGCGGGAAACCTCGAGTTTCCGCACTTTGGATTTCCACTGAAATCGATCAAATAGCCTTAGAAATCGGTTCATCTCGGTACAGGGATTTGGGAAATGATCTCTTCAATCATTTGAAGCCGGCTCTCGGCACTCACTTCGAGACCTGAGAAAAATAGCCGGTGCGCAAGACACGGGCCCGCAAGCTCTTTGACATCCGCCGGCAGGCAGTAGTTCCGCTTACGGACGAATGCGAGTCCCTTGATCGAAGCGAGGAACTGTCGTCCGCCACGAACAGAGACACCGTGACCGATACCTGAGATTTCACGAGTAGCTCGAACGATTTTTGTGACGTAGTCGAAAACGGTCGGATCCACGTGGACTTCGTGGGCGATCTTTCGAAGCACACGGCTTTCTTCGAGACTGACGACTGGCTCCAAGCAGGCACTAGCATCCAACATCGTAAGATTTTCGTAGATCGCACGTTCATCTTTCTCTTCTGGGTGAGAAAAACGAATCAAACAAGAAAATCGATCCAACTGGCTCTCGGCCAATGGGTAGACACCATGGAATTCGAGCGGGTTTTGCGTGGCGACCACGAAGAATGGTTGAGGTAAATTATAAGTTTTTCCGTCGACGGATACGGTGCCTTCTTCCATAGCCTCGAGGAGTGAGCCCTGAGTCTTAGGCGTGCATCGGTTCAATTCGTCGGCGACGAGAATATTCGTGAAAACCGGTCCCTCTCGAAATTCGAGATCAGTCGTCCCGGGTTTCAACCGCAGAAAACCGATGACGTCTGACGGAAGCAAATCCGAGGTCATTTGAATTCGGCTGAATTTTCCGCCAAATACGCGAGCCATGCCTTTTGCGAGCGACGTTTTTCCCGTGCCGGGAGGGCCTTCGAGAAGAATGTGGCCTTCGCCAAAAAAACTGGCTAACGCATGATCAATAATCTTATTTTTTCCGGTCAGTACGCGAGCGAGCTGCTCGCGAATTCGATCGATTTGGGCGTAGTAACGAGAATTATCCATAGAATCGACGTCGTTTCGAGTCTCAAGAGTTTTCAATCTGAGCACATTCCCTCCGCACAGTAACAATTGGCGCCACTCACCTATTCGGGTGTTCTACCCAATTGATCAACGCGATATATATTTGACTGCTCATCCCGCTTGAAAACTCGCTCCCAACCGATAAGATCCGGTCACCGCATGATGTCTCGCCGCAACCTCGCATTCAAATATTTGACGACATTCCTAATTTTGATGCTCGTCCCTCTATTATTAGGCGGCTGGGGAATCATCCCAAAATCGATCGGACAATTCAGAAATTGGTCGATTGCATTCATCGTGGGATCGGCTCTCGCACTCATGATTCCTAGCGTGCGCAAAGACGCACGTGAGTTCATGCAGGGTCGCATGGAACCGACCGAGCAAGAGACGACGTGGCTTCGCAATGCGGTGATCGCATTATTTTCGGTCGCCTTCTTGAAAGCGACGCTCCTCGACTATTTCGTTTTTCATGTGAACGGCGTTGATTTCTCGATCTATGACCTGACGATGATGAATACGCTGCGCGGACGTTTCATGGAATCTTTTGACGGCACTCCTCACATGGGGGTTCACTCAACCTACCTGCTCTTAGGTCTACTGCCGCTACATGCGATTTTTCATCATCCGATTTTTTCACTGCTCCTGGAGCCGATTCTGCTGGCGTCGGCCGCTTTTCCGATCTGGAAATTGTCCGAAAACCTCAGAAACTCGACTCGACTCGCCGTGCTGATTTCCTATTTTCTCTCGACGTGGGTGGCGAAAAATCTTCACTATCATTTTCACGTCGAGGTATTCTACGTACCGTTTTTTCTTTGGCTTCATCATTTCGTAAAAAAAGAAAATCTCCGTGCGGCTCTAATTTTTTCGACATTGATCTGCCTAACCAAAGAAGACGGGCCATTTTATCTGCTGCCTTATTGGTTTGCCGTTTATTTGACCGGTCGATTTTCAAAAAAGATCGTCACCCTCACCTGTGTCTCGATTGCCGGTTTTCTCGTCCTCAATTTGAAATGGGCCATGCCCGAGTTTAGAGGAGGCGTGACCTACGCGCTGGCGGGTCGAGCGGCTACCTATGGAAATGATTTTTCATCCATCTTGCACGCTCTCCCTCACGCCATTCCTCAGATTCTGAAAAACTTCTTTGTTGGAGAATGGTGGAAAGCTTGGGCGCTTTTTGTCTTCTTGCCGCTCTTAACGACTTACTCTGCGTTTCCTTCGCTCGCCGTCGTGGGCATCTACTCTTTGGGTGGTCAACTTATGGGCGGACTACTCGCTTATGATTCGGCTCCCTTGATACCGTTCTTCTGGATCGGTTGGATCGAGCTCGTCTCGGGTTCAAGTGGAATTGCATCAGTCCGAGCCTTCGCTTCTCGGTTTGAGACACCGGTTTCTTGGTTGATCACCCTACTCATTCTCACGGTAGGATCCGGGTATTTGGTTTTTCGTCCCATTCATCTAGAGGACGCTCTCCGAACTCATTCACTCCTCGCGGACATTCCCCAAACAGAAACCGTTTGCACGCAAACGGTTTTGATCCCGCACCTTCGCTATCCGCGGGAGTCGTTTCCCTTGACCCAGAAATGCTTGGATGATTCCCGAGTCACTCTCTATGTACTCACGACCGCTTACCAGACTTATCCTCACTCCCCTGCGGAGATCATCGTTTGGATGGAAAGCTTAAAAAAACGCATGGATATTCAGTGTGAAGAAAAAGAACGGCTCTTATTCTGTAAACGATCGGGAATCTAACGGCGGCTAATCGCCCAAGCCTCACGAAGCGTTTGCTCGATCGGAATCGAGCGAATCGAATCGCGTCCAATCACAGCGGCCAGTTTTTCGTGATCACCAACCATCCAAGGAATATCATCGGCGCGAGCGGCGCCAGACGAGATTCCAAGTGCTTCGGGATTTTCTCCCATGAGGCGCACTAGCCCGCTGAGTAGATCCCCGATTCGAATCGGATCGGCAGAGCAAACGTTGTAAATCCCGTCATCGACGGCGCCCGTGGAAAATTTTTCAGCGAACCTCACCAATACTTCGATCACATCGCGCGCATCCAGATAGTCGCGGTAAAAATCCAGTCCCGGCACTCCTTGGAAATTTCGTTCGCGCAAGCGCCGGATCAAACCCGGCAATAGGAAATGCGGCGGTTGTTCGACGGCGAGAATTCCGAAAATCCGAAGGATCGCAAGACGGAACCCTGCTTGTTTCGCCATCGATGCGAGCGCGACTTCCATTCCGAGTTTGGAGCGTCCGTACTGACTACGAGGCAAAGTCGCGTCGGTCTCCGTCAGATGATGCGGCTTCGGTGCTTCTTGATACACGTGACTGCTCGATACGCCGACACAGAAAAATTCGAGTGATTTCTGTTTTGCGAGTCTCGCTACCTCAACCGCGAGCGCCGCCGTATCGGTGACGTTCGTTTTCCAGCAAACATCCGGATTTTTTTCGCAGTCAGGAACTGAAGTGATCGCGGCGAGCGGAACGAGCACCAGGCGATCCACCGACGGCGGGATCGTAACGGACTCGAGTTCTTGGCGTGTACCTGCCTGATCTTCGAGACGCGCTTGGATGACGTGAACGGGAATGCCGGCTTGTTCGAGCCTGCTTTTTAAAGGCGTTCCAAGCGAACCCGGAATCCCGTTAATGAGGAAGAGATTTTTGCTCGTTTTTTCCACCGAAGCGATGCTCCCAACCGATTTGGAAAATTCCGAAAAACGCGTTTCTCACTTCGGCCAGAGAGGTGTTGCTCTTACCACGCTCACGGTTCTTGAAATAGATGGGGAACACTCCGACCTTCATGCCAGCGCGTAGAAGCTGAGAGAGGGACTCGCTCAGGTAGATGTAGCCTTTGTGTTTTTGCTCGTATTTGAGCATCACTTGCACGGCAGGGCGCGTGTAGAAACGGAAACCGTTGGTGTAATCTGCGATATTCCACGCGATCAAGGTGCGAGCAAGCGTGTTAGCAAAAAAACTCAGAACGTGACGCTGTACCGGCCAACCTTCGATCGTACCACTCGGATAACGACTGCCGAGTGAAATATCCATTCCGGAATCGAGCTGCCCGATGCCTTCGCGGACCGCTTCCGGACGATGCGAGAAATCGCAGTCCATCTCGACGAAATAAGCGTACTGCTTCGATGACTCGAAACCTTGGCGAAACCCTTCGCGAACTGCCCCCCCACGTCCGTCTTTTTTGGATCGGGTGACCAGTTTGAACCGACCTTTCCAGTCGGTCCGTTTGGCGTCTTCGGCCTTGAGCATTTCGGAGGTGCCGTCTGGACTAGAATCGTCGACCACACAAACATCGATGGCGGGATCCAAGGTCAAGAGCGCATCAATGAGAGAGACGATGTTCTCGCGTTCGTTATAAGACGGCAGGACGACAAGGGTAGGGCGCATAAGGGCTGAATTTCACATAAAACGGGGCATGCGGCAACCGGGCAATCAGGCAGTCAGAGAAGGAGGGGGCGGGGAGAGAAATCGGAGAGAGTCATGCTTTTTTCCCAATGCCCCGTTCCTGATGCCGCGCACCTTGCCGGAATGCCCGGTTGCCCGAATGCCCCATTACCGATTGCCCCATTGCCCCCCTGCCCCGTTAGGTGATAGGACAAACGAACTACTCTCTATGAAAAAAGCCTTTATTACCGGTATTAGTGGCCAGGACGGATCTTATCTCGCGGAACTCCTTCTCGATAAGGGGTACGATGTTCACGGAATGATTCGCCGTTCCAGTTCTTTTAATCGTGAGCGAATCGACCCGATTTTCGCCTCCCATCCCAATAAAAAGAACCTGACTCTCCACTACGGAGATCTCGCGGACGGGAGTTCCCTGAACCGCCTGCTTCGTACCTTGAAACCCGAGGAAATCTATCACCTCGGCGCCCAGAGCCACGTTCGCGTGTCTTTTGACATCCCGGAGTACACGGGCGATATCACCGGCCTAGGTACCATCCGTATCTTGGATGCGATCTTGGAAACCGGCATCAACACCCGTTTTTACCAAGCATCTTCCTCGGAAATGTACGGCAAGGTGCTGGAAGTTCCGCAAAAAGAAACGACTCCTTTCTACCCACGTAGCCCTTATGGCGCTGCGAAGGTTTACGGCTACTGGATCACGGTGAACTACCGCGAAGCGTACGGCATGCACGCTTCGAACGGCATTCTCTTCAACCACGAATCTCCACGCCGAGGCGAATCGTTCGTCACCCGCAAGATCACTCGCACGCTCGCTCGCATCATGGCTGGCAAATCCAACGAGCTCTCCATGGGTAACATCGACGCAAAACGCGATTGGGGTTACGCCAAGGATTACGTCGAAGCCATGTGGCTCATGCTCCAGGCTCCAGAAGGCGACGATTACGTGGTTGCCACGAACGAAACGCACTCCGTGCGCGAGTTCCTCGATATCGCGTTCGGACTGGTGGGCCGCGACTGGAACGACTACCTCAAAGTTGACCCGAAATACTTCCGTCCAACCGAAGTCGACCTTCTCATCGGTGACTCCTCCAAGGCCCAAAAGAAACTGGGTTGGAAGCCGAAAACTTCTTTCAAAGAACTCGTCACCCTCATGGTCCGTGAGGACCTCAAGCTCGAAGGACTCGATCCGGATCGCTTGATGAAGCTTTAATCACGGAACCGTGAAACAAAAATTTCTCGTTCTACTCGGAGCGCTCTCGATTCTCGGAATCCTGAGCGCTCTTTTTTTGACTGCCTTTAGCTCCCATCCGCTTCATAACTTGGCTCCACGTTTCGACGATCACCAATCCCATTGGTCGACTGTTCCGCTGTTTTTTGAATACGGCTATGGCATCTATAGTCGCCCAACTGGCGAATTCTGCGATTCGGTGAATCAAGGCATTTGCCAGTGGCAGGGGACACCGATTCCAATCAACTGGCTTCATATGCCGAGGCCTTATCCGTTTTTGAATTACTTCGTTCATGCACCGATCGGACTGGGATACCGGGCGGGTATTTTGTCCGCTTCGGCCGCGAATTTAAGCTCCGTACTGCTGTACCTCAGTATTTTTCTCGTGCTCTGGATCTGTACGCTTCGGGTCGCGCGAGAATCGCTCCAGCGAAATACCGGGCTCACGTTCGCGTTCCTTGCATTGTTCTATTTCGAAGGACTCAAGTACACCTGGTATGGCTTCTATGACGGAATCGGTGTGCTCGCTCTGGCCGGTGCGCTCTGGGCGGGGTTCACAAAAAAACGCTACGACCTCGCTCTGTTTGCATTCGGCGCGGCCGTAGCGCTCCATTTTCGCGCCTGGTGGTATTTTCCTCTCGCGACGTTTTGGGGACTCCTCTGGTTAAAAGAGATGAATCGAGCATTCGATCCGAAACGTGCGCTCACGGGCGCAATCGGCGTCTTACTCGCGGGCGCCAGCGCCGTATCGTTGTGGCTGATTCTTCCATCCACGGCGACGATGGATCTCTTTAATCGATTCCACTATTCGGTCGTCACACAATCCGCGGTGGGTTGGATATTTTTAAGCTCCGGTGTCATCGGCGTGATCGCGCTAGTGCGAACTCAACAGTGGGAACTCGTCTTTGCATTCGTCGGTGTCGTGATCTTCTCGATCGCCACACGTCATACAATGTTCTGGCATACGTTGTTTATCTTCCCGCTTTTTTGGATCTGGTTTCTTACGCCAGCATCCAGATCACCGCGTGTCCGAATGATCACCGGTGTCGCGCTACTCGCATTCTATCTCCTGCTCGCCCGTTTCGAATTCGGAGCTCGACCTTGGAGTTTAAAATCCTTTGCGAAAGAGGTCGTGCAACTCACAGCTCATCCGTCAACGCATCAGTGACATTGATGCACGGTAAAGGCGTTGCCTTCGGAATCGAGGAACACGGCCATCTTGCAAACCGGTGTCTCAAAGAGTGGGAGTTTTTCGATGACTCCAAGTTTCTTGAGCTTCGAACAAAGCGCGACGACGTCTTCGACCTCAAAACCAACACTCATACCTGCTGTGGATGATGGATTCACTCCAGTGGCCATGTTCGTGAGCGCGATACAGCCACCTTCGGGAAGATCGTATTCCACCCACGTTCCACCAAAATCGGACGAGAGTTTGAGGCCCAAAGTCTCTTCATAAAAGCGACGAGCGCGGATCATGTCTTTGACCGGAATCATCGTAAACGCGATTTTTTTCAACATGGCGGGATCTCCAATAACCATTTGAATTCAAAGGGTTTATCTATACCCATTTGGGGGATATCTCTATTGTAACACGAAGCATTTCATTAAATAGATTTGCGTGTTCGGTTTTTGTTCGGTATCGTTTTCTTATGACGCCGAAACAAAAACAAGTCCTCGATTTCATCGAGCATTTTCGCGAAAAGCGCGGGTTTTTCCCGAGTCGGCGCGAAGTCGCCCAGGGCTTGGGTTTGTCATCGGTCGCTACGGTTCAGCAACATATTGAGGCGCTTGAAAAGAAGGGCTGTCTTCAACGTCCCAAAGATCGGGAAGCCCGATCCGTCGAAATCCTTGTGTCGGATGCGCAAACGCGTGGAGAGATTCCGGTATTAGGGAGAGTCGCGGCGGGTTTCCCGATCGAAGTTTTTACTCAAGACCGTAAGCTCACCATTCCGGATTGGATGGCGCCTCGCGACCTATCCACGGTTTATGCCCTTCAGGTTCAAGGTCATTCCATGCGTGATGAGGCCATCTTGGATGGCGACCTCATTTTAGTCGATCGCCGCAATCAGGCTCGAACCGGCGAAATCGTTGTCGCGCTTCTCAATGGAGAAGCCACCTTAAAAACTTTGGTGAAAACATCAGACACGCTCGAACTACATCCTGCGAATCCGGACTTCCCGGTGATTCCTGTCCGAATGGATGATCGTTTCGAAATTCAGGGCGTTTTATTGGGTGTCATCCGTCATTTCGGATCCCGCCCCGGGGAGGCTCGGAATGCGGGCTAACTTGAAAACTCCTCTTTTTACGACTTTGGCCCCACCACAGCCAACTCCCTGTACGCGCGCTTCGGCCTCCCTCCAAACAGTTTAAACGAGTGCCATCGCTCATCCTCTCGATTAAACCCGAAGCGCGCGTACCGGGTCCACATGGTGGACTCCTACGAGTCCGTATTCTTTGACCGATACATAATTAAAAGATATAAATTCACCTGAATGATCGGCTGGTTTTACCTCATCGCAGCTTTATGCATGGCGGTTTTCTTTTTCCTGCGCTGGAAAAATGAAACGAACCGTTTCGAGCAAGAGCGACGTAAATTCGCTCATGACCTTCAGTCACCGATCGCCGCACTCCGCGCCTTGGGTAAAAACTCCGCCTTCTCGGATGACCAACGAGCGCTCCTCACCCAGTCGATTTCACGCCTTTCGGAGTTAGCGGGGATCCCGATCGATTCTTCCTCCCGTGCCGATACCACCGCAGAAGTTTCTCCGATCCTCGAACTACCGATCGGCCACGAAATCTGGGTAATCGATGACGACGTCAGTATTCACCAAGTTTGGAAATCCAAGCGTATCGAGCGCGAGAACGGACCTCAGGTTCGATTTTTCACGCGCCTTTGCGACGCCGAATCAGCGCTGAGTTCTCATCCGGGCTCCCCGGTTTTTTGCCTCGTCGACCACGAGTTCACCGGAGAAAAAAACGACGGGTTTCAGTTTCTATCGAAGAATCGCAACCGTTGCGAAGGTGTATTGATCACCTCGCACGCAAGTGAAACTGAGCTTCAGGAAAAATGCGAGGCGGCTAAAATTCGCCTCATCGCTAAATCCTCCCTTCACCGAGTGCAGTTACTCATTCCTGCTCCTCGCGGTCAAACCAGCACCGACGCGATCTTGATCGATGATGATCCATTGGTCCGACTCTACTGGGTACAGTTCGGCAAAAAGAACGGCCTGCAAATCGAGACATTCGAGTCTGCGTCGCATTTCGAAGCCCAAGAAAATTCTTTTCCCTCCACCACGCGCTTGTTCATTGATTCAAGTCTCGGCAATGGCGTGCGAGGAGAAGAACTTTCAGAGAAATACGCCAAGCTCGGTTTCAATGAAATCTATCTCACCACCGGTTTCGATCCGGATCCCTCGCTCATGCGGCCCTGGATCCGCGCGATTTTTGGAAAAACACCCGAACTCGATTGGTTTAGACCTACCGTGTCTGACTAAATTTCCCTTAAAATTCCTTTGATATTCGACCCGTCGCGCCGTTCAAAAGATTCCCATTCAGATTCCCAGATCCTGCCTGACAAACGCGTGAGTTCACTTAGGCGCGATCGTTACTTCGACCAGGATTTTTTACCGATCGATCGCTTGACTTAAATAGCTGATGCGCTACGACCTCAAACACTCATCAGTTGATCTGGTTTTAGATTTCAAGGGGAAATCCATATGAAATGCCGCTTCTATTTGCCACTTCTCTGCCTCACCGCGCTCTCGGGTCACCATCTCGCTCACGCTGCTGATTCCGACCTTTCAGCGATCGATTCGCCGTCCTATCTGCAGATCACCGCGATCGATTCACTCGCAGGCGGAGCAGAGACTTGCGATGTGAAAAACAAGATTTTCAGCTTCAAACCCACCGATAAGAACTATCGAACCGATCTTTGCAGAAACTCCAAGGTAGAAACCTTTATGGTGAGCAATGCGGGGACCGTTCAGTTCTACACCATCGATCGCATCACGGGTTTCGAACTCGAGGCTCTGGGAACGTACGCGGATTACAACTATGAGCTCGGAAAATCGCGTCCGACGCTCCGGTATTACCCGAGAAACCCGTACGGCTTCACTTACATCATGGCCGAAGAAATCACCGGGATTGATCCGGCGGTTTTCATCCGTTGGAACGAGGCGAGCGCGCTCCTTTCCCAGCTAAAAGCGCAAGTGACCCAGCTTGAGGTCAGCCGCCAAACCGTGCCGACCGCGCTCCGCGAAAACATCCGCGTGCTTGAAATCGAGCTACTCGCACTTCAGCGCAAGATTCGCGAAACTCGTCGATTCTAACCATCTCATCAGGGGGTGTCCCGTCTCGGATACCCCTTGATTTGTTGGGCTCGCGCACATCCACCTTTCGGTGTATGAATAGGGAATCTATGACTTCCCTCTCCACGGGCAAAAAGCCCTTTGAACCGGTCAAAAGCGACGTCAACCTGCCAGCCACCGAAGAAGCCATTCAACGCTTCTGGGAAGAGCGCGGGATTTTCGAAAAATCACTCCACTCACGCAAAGACGCGAAACCCTATTCGTTTTACGACGGCCCTCCGTTCGCAACCGGGCTTCCGCACTACGGTCACATCCTAGCTGGCACCTTAAAAGACATCGTCCCACGCTACTGGACGATGAAAGGCTACTCCGTACCGCGCCGTTTCGGTTGGGACTGCCACGGTCTCCCGGTCGAATACGAAATCAATAAAGCCCTGAAAATCACATCGAACAAAGACGTCTATGCGATGGGCGTCGATAAATACAACGCCGCCTGCCGAGGGATCGTTCAGCGCTATTCGACGGAGTGGAAAAGAACCGTCAAGCGCATGGGTCGCTGGGTCGATATGGAAAACGCTTATTTCACCATGAATGTCGACTTCATGGAGAGCGTGTGGTGGGTATTCAAGCGCCTTTACGATCAAGGTCTCATCTACGAAGGCTACAAAGTCGTCCCGTACTCGACTGGCCTCTCCACCGCGCTCTCGAATTTCGAAGCGAACTCGAACTACAAACAAGTTCAAGATCCGGCGATCACTGTTTCGTGCCCGCTTCTTCCTGCATCTCAAAACAAACTTGATCCGTCCGCAGACTCGATCGGGCTCCTCATCTGGACGACCACACCTTGGACGCTGCCATCGAACTTGGGCGTCGCGGTTGGCCGCGAGATCGACTACGTCCGCATCGAAAAAAACGGAACGAAAAATCAGTTCGTTGCGGCCGCAGCACTCTGGAAGAACGCGTTCGGAAAAACCGCTGAGGCCGATTACACGATCATTGAAACGTTCAAAGGCGAAAAACTCCTCGGCCTCGAGTACGAGGAAATCTTCCCATTCTTCTCGAACAAGCGCGCCGATGGCGCATTCCGCGTGATCTGGGCTGAACACGTCACGACCGACTCCGGTACCGGTCTCGTGCACATGGCTCCCGCATTCGGCGAAGAAGACTACTACGCGTGCAAGCGCGAAGGTTTCCCGATCGTGAACCCCGTCGATGACGACGGCATGTTTACGAACGAAGTACCTCCCTACGCCGGAAAACGCGTAAAAGAAGCCGACAAAGACATCATCACCGACATCAAGGCCAAAGGTCGTCTCATCAAGCACGACACGATCGTTCACTCGTATCCATTCTGCCCCCGCACGGATCAGCCGCTCATCTACCGCGCGATCTCCAGCTGGTTCGTCAAAGTCGAGGACATCAAAGAAAAACTCCTCAAGAACAACGCTAAAACGACTTGGGTTCCAGAGCATATCAAGGATGGTCGGTTCGGTAAGTGGCTGGAAAACGCGCGCGATTGGGCTGTCTCTCGTAACCGTTTCTGGGGCACCCCGCTTCCGATCTGGAGAAACAACGAGGGTGAAATGATTTGCATCGGCTCCAAAGCCGAACTCGAAAAACTCACCGGCAAATCCGTCGACGATCTCCATATGGACGTCATCGACAAACTCGAAATTCCAAGCCCGACCGGTAAATCTCCGCTCAAGCGCATTCAACCAGTGCTGGATTGTTGGTTTGAGAGCGGATCGATGCCGCTCGCGCAGTGGGGCTACCCGAACAAGAACGAGAAAGAGTTCAAAGCGAGCTTCCCGGCCGATTTCATCGCCGAAGGTCTCGATCAAACGCGCGGCTGGTTCTACACGCTCATGGTGATTGGAACTGCCGTATTCGACGATGCTCCATTCAGGAACGTCATCGTGAACGGACTCGTGCTTGCCGAAGACGGCAAGAAGATGTCCAAGAGCCTGAAAAACTATCCGGATCCGATGGATCTCATCTCGCGCACGGGCGCTGATGCGATCCGCCTCTACATGATCGATTCTCCGATCGTCAAAGGCGAGGAACTCAAGTTCTCTGAAAAAGGCGTGAACGAAGTCGTTCGCAAAATCTTGCTGCGTTGGTGGAACTCTTACTCCTTCTTCGTTTCCTACGCGAACATCGACGAGTTCCGGCCCCAAGGCGATTTCGCGAAATCGCCGAACCTGCTCGATCAGTGGATCCTCTCGCGTTTGCACTCCCTCATTCAGCTCACTGAAAAAGAGATGGCCGCGTATCGCCTCTACAACGTCGTTCCTCAGCTGCTCGCGTTCGTCGAAGAACTCACGAACACTTACATCCGTTTCAATCGTCCACATTTCTGGCAAGACGGAATGCCCGAGGACAAGCGCCTCGCGTTCGAAACGCTCCATCATGTGCTCGTTTCGTTCGCAAAAGTGATGGCACCGTTTGCCCCGTTCCTGTCCGAGGAGACTTATCAAAATCTCGCAAGCGTACTCCCGAACAAAAAAGAGAGTGTGCACTTAGAAGATTTCCCGTCCCTGGATACGAAACTGATTCATCCGGAGTTAGAAGAAGCGGTCAAGATCATGGACGCGCTCGTCACTCTCGGACGCAATCATCGCGAAAAAATCAAAATCAAAGCCAAGATCCCGCTCAAATCGATGAAGATCATCCACCGGGACAAGAAGGCGCTTGAGACGCTCAAGCGTTTCGAAAACTATTTCCAAGGTGAGCTCAATATTCAGAATATCGAGTACGCGCCGAACGAAGACGATTTCATCCAAGTCTCCACCAAAGCGAACTTCATCGCGCTCGGAAAAAAACTCGGCCCCAAGATGAAATCCGTCGCTGCCGAAGTCCAAAAACTTGGACTCGAATCCATTTTGAAACTCGAACGCGGCGAAACACTCACGATCGACGGTGAATCCATCGGCCTTGCCGACGTCGAGATCCGTCGCGCCGCCAAAGCTGGCGTCGAGAACATCTCGACCGATCCACTCGTTTCGATCTGGGTCGATCCGACCGTCACCGAGGAGCAAATCCGCGAAGGGATCACTCGCGAAGTCATGCGCAAGATCCAACAGGCGCGTAAGGCTGCTGATTTCATCCTCGATGATCGCATTCGCCTCGAGATTCAAGCGAGTGATGCGCTCAAAGTACATTGCACGCCGCACTTGGAAATGCTGAAGAGCGAAACACTCACGCAGGAATTCGCCTGGTCGGAATCCCCGCAAGGCAAACACCTAGAAGAAGTTGAGATCGAAACCGCTGACGGCATTGAGAAGCTCATCATCGGCGTGACTGCGCTCGCGCGGAAATAGATCCATGAGTTCCAAGAAGTCGATCACTCCGGTCCCGTTCATATTCGAGCAAATCGGCGTGATCGAGACCGATTTTCACGACAAGTTCGGAATCCCGCGCCAGCCAGGCTTAGCTAAGAGTGCGCGCGGAGTGATCAAACTCAATCATCATCCGTTCTTACTTCAAGCGCTCAAAGGGCTCGATTCATTCTCGCATCTTTGGATTGTTTTCGTTTTCCATCAACACGATTCAAAAGCGTGGAAGCCCTCCATTCGCCCCCCCAGACTCGGTGGTGCAAAAAAAGTCGGTGTCCTCGCATCGCGGTCTCCGCATCGCCCAAATCCGATTGGACTCAGCTGCGTGAAGATCGAGAAAATCGACGGGTACGATATCCATGTGAGTGGTGTGGATCTTTTGAATAATACTCCCGTCCTCGATATCAAGCCTTACGTTCCCTACGCGGATTCCATTCCGGAGGCGGACGGGGGCTGGGCTCGCGAAGGTATCACGCGAGTGCCTCTTAAGTACTCTGAACAGGCACTCGAGATGATCGATAAGGTTCGACAAAAGAATCCGGATTTTCCGAAACTCGTCGAAGAAGTGATCGAACTCGATCCTCGGCCCGCGTCCCAACGCAAAAAATTCCCGGTCGATGCCGAGCATTCACAAGGCACACGATTCGGCGCACAGATCCTGGAGTGGGATGTTCGCTGGGAGATCAAAGACCGGATTTTCTATATTTTTGAAGTGGTCGTATTTGACGGCAAGCCGCCACAGAAAAGAATGGCGCCTAAGCGCCAGGACGGCCCGAAATAAAAAAATGGCTCGCGTCTAGTCGAAGAAGTTGAAACGCATCCCTAAAACTCCGCCAAACGATCGAACCGAGTTGGTTCCTTCCGATGCCGTCGAGTACTTACCTTCAAAAATCGCTTGAAGCGTCTTTGCTGAATTGAGCGGATAAAGAAGCATGCCTTCAAGACCCCAGCCGGACAGCGTCGTAAGCGTCAGGCGGTTCGTTTGCTCCTGTGGAGCCTTAGAAAGTATCCGAGTGATATCGAGACAAAACGAAGTACCATCTGCCGACTCGGTGAATCTGAGGCAATTTCGCACGCCGATTTCCCAAGAACGAGTTTCACGGTCTAAATAGGAAACCGTGCTCGCCGTTCCAGAACTCGCGTTGGGCGTAATGTGCGCGTCTAATCCATAGCGAACGATGGCAGCCGGACTCCACGCTGTTCTCTCCCCGAGTTGAGCGACACGCTCGCGCCCTCCGTAGAGTTCGAATGAGTAGAGGAGAGGCATATCGACATTGAGGAAGGTCAATGGATTCGATACCGCGGTCGATAGGCCGGAGAACCACCTTTCATCCAGATTGAAATGAATACCCGCGGCGGCTTCGGGCAGGACGGAGAGACCCTGCATGATGGTTTTCACATTACCGATTTTTTCGGTCGACGTTCGCTGACCGTAACCGACTTGAAGCCAATACTTACGTTTCGTTTCTCCGCGAACCTCGGCGGTCGGCTTGGGCTCAGGTCTTGTCTCGACCGGTTTAATCGGTGCAGCGACCACTGGAGCCGGCGGCTTACTCGAAGGCTTCGGCATCGGTTCGGGAGTTTTTTGAACGACCTGAGGCGGGGTTTCCTTCGGTGAGGTCCGGACGATTTCACCTGACTCTAGGATTCGGAAGGAGGCGGGCAATTTTTGTGGATCGTCGAGAGGCACATAAATTCTCTCGCCTCTAAAAATCCGGTTGCCACGCGACGGTTTTATATTCGGGTTTAATATGACGGTTTTTTCCAACAACCGGCCAGGACCGTAGATGCGACCAATGTCGAACTCATGGAGCAGATCAGAGAGAGTCGGCTCGTCACCCACTTTAAAATAATATCGCAACTCTCCGGCGGTCACGAATGATCCGGATAGAAATGCGGTGAGTAAACTGCAAGTGAGGAGTGAGCGATTGAAACGTTTCATCCTTGAACTAAACCGTTCGACTCAAATTTTAAACGAACAATATCGATTTAGATAAGAAGAATCGGAAACTAGAGATCGAATATTCCATCCGGAATTGGATCGAAAACCAAGCCGTCCTCGAGAAAGCTTGTGTCGGACTTCATGAAAGTGATGCGAGCGATGAGGGTACCTTTGCCGCCTTCGATTTTCTTTTTGCCGATGAATTGAAAAACACCCGAAGCGACCACCGTGAAATACTGTTCGTCAAACAACTGTCCCAGGTGCGACTCGAGTGCCGAACGACTGAGGCCCATGAGATTGGGCAGCGAATCCTTGAAATGGTAGCTGATGGAACCTTCGACCGATTGAACGGCGGAACCACGGAACGCGGTATCGATCGTCGTTTGCGACGTATTCACTCGAAGCGTTCTTGGAGCGACAGTTTCAGCGACGAAACTCTCTTTGGCTCCCGCGTCGATTCCCTCTTTGCAAAGAAGGCGGACGGAAACGGAGTAAGTGCCATTATCTAAGCGCTGAACCGATTCGATCGCGTGAGCGCGGCTCGGACGGTTCGGATCAAAAGGTAGATCGACGAAAATTTCGCCGCTGGAATAGTCGTACTGGCCAGAGGTTAAGTCGGTGCTTCGAATTCGAGAAGAGTCCGACTTTGGTTGGAGAGAGCTCAGGCTCTTGGCACAACTTTCCAGCGGCAAATCAGAATTCTTGAACGAGTTCTGATTTTTGGCGTCACGGCAGCCAACGAGCACAAGGAATGAAACCGCGAAGACGGTGTAGAAAACAGCGAAAGGAGAAATCTGTCTATTTCGCATGTGACACCTCCTCATCGCGCGCGCTCTCCATGGAGCACGGCAAGTTTCCGTCAGGGGTTATGAGACGATTCCTAGTACTCGACTGACAGCAGACCGTTATCGGTTGTTGGACTTCGAGAGGTCGAGCGTCTTACCGGAGCAAAGACTGTTGTAGTAGTTGCCCGTGTTTGCTTGGGTCGTAGCACCGTACATGGTGAGGGTTCCGTTGAGGCGGCGAGCATCGTCGGCAGCCGTCAAAGTTCCGGTATACAGGCCCGGACAGTAAGCGCCTTGATTGATTCCAAAGTTGTTAAAGCCGTTCGGATTACTCACGTTATTGGTTTGGCTGAGCGTGAGGCGTACGTTATCTAGTCTATTCGCACTGTTCGCACTCGCCATAAACGTACCTTGTACGCCGGAGTTCTTAGCTGTGTAGTTACCGGAAACCGTCTCGCCATTCTGCGATAGCGTCAAGGTAACGTAGTCCGGCTGAACGGTGTTCATGCCGTAAACTTGGCCGTTCGCCGCGCCCGTTTGAGTCGAGGTCTCATAGCCTTCGTAAGTGCCGTTATAATCATTGCGACCGCAACCGCTGAGAACAGCAACCGCAGCGACAAACCCAAGGATGATATTTTGCTTCTTCTTCATATTTCTCTCTCCAAATTTGAACGCCCAACCACGAGCGTCGGCCTAAAACGATAGGTCCCTTTTCAGATTTAGAGAGCAAGGCGTGTACCATTTGACATGGTGCTCTAATCGATTATAAGCGGTCCTCAAAGAGGTCCGCTGTTTAAGCCTTTGACAGGTGTGTTTTAAACGACTGCGCAAACGCGGCAAATCGTGAAGCGATTTGAAGCGTTGCGGACGCGAGCCGCCGATTAAACCGTAGGTTTAAGAGGAGGGCGGAGCGTTTGAGGGCATACATATGCCCGAACTCAAACGCGGCGGACTGCGCGGCGGACTGCGAGGCTGGCTACTGCAATTGGGATCGGCCCCTTCTTAGACCAAACCCAGTCATTCGTGAGAGGAGTTGCTACCGCACATGTTCTCTATATATAGAGAACACACTATGAAAATCCTGATCACCGGTGCCAGCGGCCTCATCGGAACCAAAGTTACACAAAAATTATTAAATCAAGGTCATCGACTCGTTTTACTTGGGCGCGACCCGATTCGTTTGACCGAAAAATTCGGCCCGTCGGTCACTGCTTTTGCTTGGGATGCGACACGTGATCCTATTCCCAACGACGCCCTATCAGAAGTCGAAGCCATCATTCACCTCGTAGGTGAAACCATCGGAACCTTGCGTTGGTCTGCGGAAACAAAACGAGCCATTCTCGATTCTCGAATCAAAAGCGGGCAAGCCATTGCACAGGCCTCCCAATCGCTTTCACCTCGTCTCAAAACTCTGATCTCTGCGTCCGCAGTCGGCATCTACGGAAATCGCGGGAACGACCTGCTCACCGAAAATTCCGAACCTGGCTCGGGGTTTCTCTCCGACGTCTGCCAAAAATGGGAGTCGGCGGTATCCGCCGCTTCTGCCGATCGGACCATCTTGTTGAGATTTGGGATCGTCCTCTCTGAAAAAGGCGGTGCACTTAGCAAGATGCTCCCTCCGTTCAAACTCGGCGTAGGCGGACGCTTGGGATCTGGCGAACAGTGGATGAGTTGGATCCATGTCGACGATCTCGTTGAGATGATCCTCTGGGCGCTCCAGACCTCATCAATCAACGGAGTTTTCAATGCGACCTCCCCCGAGCCGGTCACGAACCAACGATTTACGGAAGTCCTGGCATCGACGCTTCGTCGCCCCGCGCTGTTACCGGTCCCCGCCATTGCCCTGAAACTGGCTTTGGGTGAGATGGCGGAAGAAACGTTGCTGGTGAGCCAAAGAGCCGTTCCGGAGCGCGCGCAGACTCAAGGTTTCACCTTTCAATACCCAAGTCTCGTCGGAGCGCTCGAGAACCTGCTTTCTTAACGCTCTCCCGACAAAACGGCCCTGTCCGAGTTCCTGGGACATGTGGTAGTCAAGGGCGAGTTAACAAACACGCCTGAGCCCTCAAACTTGCGCCGAGAAACGAATCCTTGAACGCAGGCCCCAGGGTTGGACACGGTCCCTACCGAACCGCTCAGAGGTCACGATGCGCATTCTCGTATTAGCCGGATTGTTTTTTCTTTTTACATTCAGTTTCTTGGTCGGCGCTTCACGCAACACCATCGCAAACGACTCGCCTTGGTTAGAGATTGGAAACGAAATCAATCAAGCGATCGCGCAGGGTCATCCGGAGGCGATCGAATCCATCCTCGCTCGCCGCACTCCCGGCGCCTTCTGGCGAAACCTCAACGCCGAATCGCAATCAACGAGACTCATCCCTCTCTGGGGTACCAGCATCAATTTTGACGAAGGAGCCCGTGGCATCATCGTCGCGCCTGAGCTTTTGGACGTCCTTTTTGCCAAATTCCAAACTCCACCTCGTAGAGATCGCATCGTTCACGCCGGGATCGAACACGTCTATGGCTACTTGTTCTCAAACCTGCAAACGCCGTTCGGTTACAAACGCGCGCGTTGGGTGGATGGGGATTTAGAGCGAGGTTTTGGATTACCTCCGGGCATCCTGAGTCCGATGACTCTGGAGGGTGCTCTCTTCTCAAACGTCACCGCGTTTTTTGGTGGAATCGGATTCTCCGATCATCCCGCACTCCTCGGTGCGCTGGCCGCCGACCGCACGGCATCTCCGCTGCTGAAGAATTTTCCTTATCGCACCCTTCGATGGAAACGACTCAAAGAAACCGTACAGCTCCCGGACGGCGCGATCGTGACGCTGCAAACGGATTTTGTACCGTTCACTCACATTCGCGGCGCGAACTCCGTCCTTCTCCTTTATACGGTCATCGATTCGCGCGAGAGCCATCCGAAACTCATCAGCGGATTTCCCGTTGCCCAGAGCTTCATGGATCGAGCCATCGATCCAACCGGACTCGGCAACCAAAGAGACATCATCACCCGTTACAACCTTTTTGTTCCGGGTTTCACAGGCACCACCATCCGGGGCAAGCGCGAGGTCATTTCCATTCATGAGTGAGATCGTTATCCAGGTCGATAATGTTCGGCGGTCGTTCACGTCCACCCAAAAAGGCGAAGGACTCAAGGGCACTGTCGAACTACTTTTCAATCCCAAGGTCAAGTCTCACGATGCTCTGAAGGGCGTGAGTTTCAAGATCGAAAGTGGAGCATTCGTTGGGCTCATCGGAGCGAACGGCGCCGGCAAGACGACGCTCTTGAAAATCCTTTCGGGCCTGATCCCGCCCTCGAGCGGCGAAGCGACGGTACTCGGACAGAAACCTTTTGATCGCTCGCTATCGTTCCGCCATCAGATCTCGCTCGTCATGGGACAAAAAGCGCAGCTGTGGTGGGACTTGCCTGCCGTCGACGCGTTCGATCTCTTGAAGGCAATCTACGAAATACCGGATGCCGTTTACCGCGAACGCATCGACACGCTCGCCGAACTCCTCGATGTCAAACGCCTCATGCAGACCCAGATTCGACGTTTGAGCTTGGGCGAACGCATGAAAATGGAACTCATCGGCGCGCTCATCCACTGGCCAAAAGTCATTTTCCTCGATGAGCCAACAATCGGCCTCGACGTACTCGCGGCTCACAAACTCCGTGAGTTCCTCCGTGTGTTCAACCAGAAGGAAAAAGCGACGATCATCCTCACCTCGCACAACATGGACGATATTGAACGTCTCTGCTCGCGAGTCATGATCATGAAAACGGGCGAGCTGATTTTCGACGGTGATCCGAACCAACTGACGAAAAAAGGCGAATGCCGACTCCGGATTCGTTTCATGGAGAAAAAAAGCATCGAAGAACTATCCGCGCTTTCGGGTGTTCCCGCTGACCACATTGAAGCCGAGACGACCTCCGAAACGACGAGCGAAGGCGAAGATTCCAACGACTCGGGCGCTGCGCTTCCGACCGCGTTCTTCAACATCCAGAGAACCGAAGCCACTAAGGTCCTTCAATCTATCATGTCCAAGACCTCGATCATCGACATGGGCATCGAAGAGACGAGCTTAGAGAAGGTCATCCAACGGATCTACGAAGGTGAGCCCGCCGGGCTCGTCGAGAGGAAGTAAGCGTGCTTCGCCTCAAGTGGAGAATCGCCGCTCTCAAGAACGGCCTTCAAGATGCGACCGCCTATCGGATCGAGTTCCTACTCCAGCTGATCGGATCGGCAGGAGTGCCGGCATTGATTCAGTGGCTCCTTTGGTACGCGATCTTTAAGATCGGTGGCCAGACCGAAGTCGCCGGAATGAGTTACACCGACCTCCTCGCCTACACCTGGATGAGCGTTTTGTTCTCTCAGGTTCGCGGCGGAGATCACGACTTCGCACTCATGGAAATGATTCGTAGCGGGGGCCTCTCAAACTATCTTCTTCGTCCAGTGAGTCCGGTCGAGTTCGTCTACATCCGCGGCGTTGCTGAGAAGCTCTTCGTCGCCGGCATTTGCCTGGTCATCGGAATGATCGCGAGTTTCGCCGTAGGCCTCAATCCTCTCCACCTCCTCGGTGCGATGATTCTCGCACTGCTCGGGAACATCATTCACTACCAACTAGGCGCGATGATCGCGACGCTCGCATTTCTCTGGGAGGAGGCTTACGCCATTCTCATGGTGAAAAACATGGTGGTCCAGATCCTTTCGGGCGAACTCATTCCGCTCAATCTTTTTCCAGCGAACATGCAGTGGGTTTGGAAAATGACCCCGTTCTACCTCTATGTCTATGGTCCAACCCAGTTCGCTCTCGGTCGTTGGAACCTGACGGAGTTCGGAAACGCGATCCTCATCGCCTGCGCTTGGATCGTATTTTTCACGGTCGGAATCAAAGTGACCTGGAAGTTCGGAATCAAACGCTACTTGAGCTTGGGAGGCTAGCCGTTCTATGAATCGCACGCTCACGAAATACTTCCGAGTCTTCTTCATCCAGCTCAAGAACAACTTCGTTCGCGAAGCCGTCTATCGCTCGAATTTGTTCACGATGCTATTCGTGGACATCATCTGGATCGCGGTCGAATTCAGTCTGTTCGGGGTGATCTACGCAAACACGCCGACACTTGCCGGATGGACTCAGCCTCAGGTTTATTTTTTCCTCGGGATCTTCTTCGCTTCCGATGCGTTGTTCACGACTTTTTTTCAGCGTAATTTTTGGAACTTCTCGGACCTCGTGAACAAGGGCGAACTCGATATCCTTCTCACGAAACCGATTCATCCGCTCTTCCTCGCCCTCACCCGTTGGATGAACATCACGGCGATTTTCAATTTGTTCTTCGGAATCGCGATCGCGATTCGCTATGCAGAACCCGCCGGATTCAGTGGCGGCATGAGATGGGCACTTCTTCCGGGCTGGCTCGCCGTTGGGGTCCTGACCGCAATCGTCGTTCGGTTTGCGTTCAGTATCTGGATTTTTTGGACCGAGCGTAGTTTCGCACTGTCACGCATGTACTATCAGTTCTTCGCGCTGGCGACCAAACCAGACGCACTCTACCCAGGGTGGGTCCGATACGTCATCCTCACTTTTTTGCCATTCGCATTCATCGGTAGCGTTCCGGCGCGTGCGCTCATTCATGGTCTTGAGATGCGCGAATTCCTCACGATCGTTTTCGTGCTCTCGGGATTTTTCATTTTCGATTTGTTCTTTTGGAAAAAAGGGCTCAAGCGATACCAAAGCGCGAGCAGCTAAACACTGATACCGGTCGCCACGGCGACCGGGTTTTCAAAGTTCGCGCGATCACTTTTAGATTTCTTGGTCGCCACGGCGACCGATATCTAGTTGTGCCGCCTGGTTCCAATGCCGAATCCGCGGTCGCCACGGCGACCGATACTGATCCAAAATCCCGCGCACAATTTCAAGTGGTCGCCACGGCGACCGGTGAAAAGTCTTTTTTCGTTATCTTGCTATTTCTATCGGTCGCCGTGGCGACCGGTCCACGTTCGGTTTTTTTACTACTGCATCGGTCGCCGCGGCGACCACTCGGCGCTCTATTTATTTTATTAAAAAAAGATCGTTCTACTGTTGCAAAAATATTTGATTCTGATCGGTCGCCGCGGCGACCGTTTTTACTTGCACGCCTGTCAGATCCTCGACAGAATTTTTCAACAATAGGAGGATTTCAAGGATGACCTCATTCAAAGACATGGTGTTCACACCTGCCGAGTTCGCGATGATCGCAAAGCTCGACAAAACTCTCGTTCCGCAACTCGAAGCCGAAGGCAAACTCACCACGACGAAACGCAAGGTCGGTAACGTCGAGCGTAAGGTGATTTCTCTCGAAGACATGCAAAAGTATTTTCAAAACTTGCGCATGAGTGCTTCGGGTCTAGGCGCTGTTTCAGCCGATCGCGCATTTCCAGTGGAAGCCCATACCGTCGAATCGGTCGCCGAGGCGACCGGGTTTAAGTTAGACGCACCGAGTCATAAAGTGCAGATGTTCTATAACGTCAAAGGCGGAACCGGAAAAAGCACCCTAACATCGCAGTACGTGATGCGGGCCGCGATGATGGGCTACCGCGTCTTGGCAATCGATCTCGATGGACAGGGCCACTTGACCGTCAATCTTGATATTCTCGATGCGCATGAACGTCCAACGGTCTACGACGTCTTGATCAACGATCTTCCAATGAGCGATGCGATCATGAACGTGGCACCTTGCCTCGATCTGGTGCCGGCAAACTTGGGACTTTGTAATATCGAGATCCCTTTGAACAACAAACCACGCCGCGAATACCGGCTAGGTGAGGCGATCGCTAAGATTTGGGATCAATACGATCTGATCGTTGCGGATACCAACCCGGCCGCATCGATCTTGAACGGTTCCATGCTTGTTGCTTCAGAACTCGTCAATGTCGTCTGCGCGACGAACCCGCTTTCGTTCCACGGAATGTCGCTCGTGATGGCGACCATCGAGGAAATGCAGCGTGAATTCCAGCGCGATCTCGACGTAAAAATCATTCCGAACATGTATGACAATCGCGAAGTGATCAGCCAAGAAGTCTTGGGTGAGCTCCGTTCTCAATTCGCCGATTTCTGCGCTAAAACCGTGATGAATCGCTCCGCGGACATCAACGAAGCCACTAAACGCAGAACGACCGTATGGGACGTCAACTCCAAAGGCGTCGCCGCTCAAGACGTGAACTCGCTCACTGAAGAGCTCTTGTTCACCTAACATCATTCACTCACCAAGGAAGGAAAGAGACTATGAGCACTACTGACGAAGGAAAAAGCTCTCCTGCCATCACCAACGCCATCAAAGATGCGGCAGGTGCGAACAAAGTGAAGACGCGCGAAGGAAGCGGCTATCTGAAGCAGCTTTATTCGACCGCTAGAACGACGGCTGGATCTACACACTCGAACTTGCGAAGCCTCACGACATTTCTCGTGAATTTCGTTCCCGTCGACAAAGTGGATGCATCCGAACTTCAAGTTCGAGTGCACTTTGATGATTCTGAAGTCGAGGCGCTCGCGCATTCGATCAAGCTTCACGGCGTATTACAACCGATCCTCGTCGTCCAAGATGGAGATCGTTACAAAGTAATCGCCGGTGAACGCCGACTACGCGCTTCGAAACTCGCGGGCATGGATCGCATTCCTGCGCGCGTTCTGAGTACGGATGACAAAGCAACTCACGAGATCGCGCTTCGAGAAAACCTCGACCGCGTAGATCTTCATCCTCTCGAAGAAGGCGAAGGTTACGTATCCTTGCTCGAAGCGCAAGCGTACAGCAGCCACGAGGGAATCGCCAAAGGGTTCGGAAAACCAAAATCACGGATCACCGAGTGTATTGGATTTACGAAACTTCCGTCGGAAACAAAAACCGAACTCATGAAGCGTGGACTGAGAAACCGTGCACTCTTGCGCGCGCTCTTGACGACTGAAGTTGAAAAACATGCCGCGATGATCGAAGAGGCTTCACAAAAAGAAGAAGTGCTCGCTCTCACGGAAAAAACGGAACTCACTCCGGAAAAAGCCAAAGCTGCGCAACCAAAAGTGATCAAACCATTTGAATACAAACTCGACACCAAGGGCTTGAATGTTCCTCCGTTTAAATGGAAGGCAGGCGAGGGGAGCGAAAAACTCGCATCTTATGTGACGGCTTTGAAAAAATTGGTCGATGATCTCGAGAAGCAGATCTCTCAGAACTAGTTCAAAATTAAAAAAATAGAAAAGCCCCGGGGAGTCTTTTTCTCCGGGGCTTTTTTGTTTCTATCTACCTAACAAACTAAGGCGTTAACTTAATTTTTCTGACTGTCCCCGAACCGTATTGCTCGACCAACACTAATGTATTGTCGTCAATAAATGCCAATCCACGCGGATATCCAGCATTTCCAAACGGTGCAGACAAGTTCGAAGGATCTTGTGTCGCTATGATGTCGCTTTGATCGGCAGACGTGTACGCAGTGTTCCTAAACCACGTTTCGGTCGTACCCGATCCTTGAATGGATCCGAACACGGTCTTGATGTTAGTCGTGCTGATATTCACGCAACGAACGTTCGAATAGTTTCCGTTCGAAAAACAGAATCGGTTTCCACTTGCCTGAACGTCCAGCACATCACTGCAGGCGGCCAATACAGCAAAAATGTCATCATCGTGAAGGGTTCCGCCGCAGGCTACACGGTTCGTATTGCCAACGGAAATATTGGATCCCAGAAACGCTCCCGATCCTGCGGTACGCAGAAAACGAATTCGATTATTACCAGAATCGGCAATGAATACGCCGGAGGTAGTGCCATTTGTCCAGTAATTTAGGCCCATAGGAGCGTTCAGGCGATTCGCCCCAAGCGCTCCGTCCGTACTCCCAGCATTCCCCGTGCCGCATACACCGGAAACATCCGTGATATTTCCGGACGCGTCGAGCTTCCGAATGCAGTGATTACCACGATCTGCGATCCAAAGATTCGTATCATCCGTCGCAACTCCTGACGGGTTTCTAAGAGCTACAGTAGTTCCCGCGCCCGGAGAACCGGTTCCCAGCACGCCATTCACACCTGCGATTGTGCGAACTTTTCCAGCAAGGATCGTGACTCCAAACGCGGTGAGACTCGTTGTACCTCGGTTCCATAACCGAACGACGCTATTATTGTAGTCGGTGTAAATGATGTGACCCGCAAAGGTCGCAGTTTTCTTGTAAATCACTGCCTGACGGATCTCGTTAATCGTCGCGGTAGTCGGCGATACATCTTCGGAGTCAGCTCCGCCGGTAAACCCAGTCCCTAGTTCATTTTTATTTACGCCATAGTTGCTGATCGAACGAATTCGGTGGTTGGCCCGGTCGGACACCATGATCTTCTTATTCACGGAATCGTAGAGCAAATGGAGTGGCTCACTGAATAGATCTTCGTCGGAATATTCCTGGAAATCACTCATCTTACCGCGACGTGCAAAATTGAAATATCCGGCCCAGTTATAGATGTACCAATTAGTAGACAGAATTTTTCTAATTCTTTGATAGCCGCCTTCGAGCGAATAATAGTGGCCATCGAGTGGGTTCTTAGCGATCATCGATGGATTCTGAATGACAGCAGTAGAGCCTTCGAGCCCATCTGAGAATCCTGTTCCACCGTTTCCGAGGTGACGGCGTAGCCCATAAGCAGTCAGTGTACGAGGCGTTCGGACGACATCTGTACCAGACAAATTCACCACCGAATGTCGATGACCATTCCACTCGGAGATATAGAGTAAACTGCCATCGAGCATGAGCGAGTGTGGGTTATTCACGCGACCACCAACGTTAGCGACTGCGGCTTCAGTAGAAGCACAGGTGTTCGCCGCCGTGTCACCTACTAAGGTGCCCATCTGACCCGGCGACAGTGTGAATGACCCATTCAAGTAAGATAGATTTCCGGATGCTCGTGTATTCATGACGCGAATCCTGCAACCAATGAACTCGGCGATATAAAGACTACCATCTGGCCCAAATTCGAAATGATAAGGCGTATTGAGCGTCGCTGCGGTTGCGGCAATACCGTTATTCATGGTCGTTGCGTCTACCGTCGTGCCCCCGTTACCTGCGACCACAGTTGCGGTCACCGGATTCGATGGATCAATGGTGACGATACGGTGGTTACCGACACAAGAGACCCAGAGCAGACCACCATTCAGGACAACTTGGGCGGGTAAGTTACAAACAGCCGAGTTCGCATAGAGTGTTGTCATCGCTCCAGTAGACGTGATTTTCTTGATTCGGTGGTTGTCGCGATCACCAATATACAAGGTCGAAGTTGCCTCGTCGTACTCCATTCCGTAGGGAGAACTGATCCCCTGCCGAGTTGCCAGATCGCCCTCGCGAAATGTACTCGATGCATAACCAAAACCGACGATGATCTTCATCGAGTAGGCAGCAATATTGACCCCGGCAAACGTCGTAGCGGATGCGGAATTGTTGTAATACCAAATCGTGTGATTGTTCGCGTCGGTGAGGAAGAAGCTGCCGTTCGATCTAAATTTAATATAGCGCGGATTGATCCGAAATTTCTCTGGATCCGTGAGAGGAGAAAATCCACTCCCAACGTTTGGAACGCCCGCGATCACACAAGTGCGATTGGTGGATCCACTATTCTCCATCGTATTGCAACCCGAGGTAAAACGATTCACGTTTACCGACCAGGTCCGGGTTTCTGACCAGGTGCCTGGATCATTAGAATCACCATCGTAAATTTTTACCTGAATGGAGTGCAAACCCAGTTCGGTAACCGTAGGAGTAAAATTATAAGTGGACCCCGTCTCTCCGGTTTCAAGTCCATTCAAGAACCATGCGTAAGTCAGCGTGTCCGAGTTCGGATCCGTCGCAGTCACTGAAAAGCTCAGCGTCTGATCCGGGTTCATATAATAAGTGGTCTGCGTCGGTGATGCCGCTGTAATGGTTGGCTTGTAATTCACTTTGACCCGCCAAAGCTGAGAAGCGCCACCAATCGTGTTCGAGACGTTCGCCTTGAGAACATAGGTTCCAGCAGCGCGCCCAACGGCGTTAAAAATATAAGCAGAGTTCACCTGATCAGCCGCGACTACATTATCGATGGTCCACTCGTAAGCGAGAGGCGCTGTCCCAGATGCAACCACTGAAAACGTGCGCGTCGCTGTGTTCTTGACCGTGACATCGGCGTCGGTCGGATCATAGCTGAGGATGTCGACAGCTGCATAGCCGACCCCACCGGTTCCAGTTTCAGAATCAGTCGATGGCTGTGTGAAACTGAATCCTTCGCCTTCGGAATTACAGGACGAAATGATTCCTGCAATTACGAGCCAAAGTGCTAAGTTTCTTGATCGACGAGCCAAGTTCATAGTTTCATCCACTAAAAAGAAAAAGAGAGTCCAAACTGAATATCCATTGCTGTCGCAGTCGCGGTCGATGGTCCACCCATCTGTAAGTAACGAAACTTACCGATAAAAGACTTTTTGAAATCTAAGGCGTATTCAGCACCTGCGGTGATTCCAATACCAGCGTAGTCGGTTTGCACGCTTTTGAACGTTCGCTGCGCGAAACCGCCACCGATAAACGGGCGCCATCTCTCGATGATCTGGAATTGCACATCTTCCTCATCCACTTCCTTGAGCATGGGTCGTGTAAAAGGAAAGTAGTAAGCCATTAGATCAAGACCATAGGCCGAGTCACCGGTGAAAATACTTTCGAAGGCGAACGAGTATCCCAAGCCAATCTCTACGTTTTCAAAAACTCGTCTGCGGACGTTAATCTGGTAGATACCTATGTTTGAAAGAGAGCCGGACTTCGAACCGGTCGTTGCTGAAATCGCATAGTAGCCACCGGTAAAGTCGACTTTATTCATTCGCTCTCCAGCAAGTGCGTTTCCCACAGAAAAGACCGTACTTATGCTCGCGAAAATGAGTGCCAGTCTAGGCAGCATTTTTGATTTCATCGACGTTTTCCTGACTATCAGCAGACGGGGTAGGATTTGAATCCTGTGCTGTCTGGGACGATCGTTGATTTTCGTAGTGTTGGTGCATCCGCGCGATATTTTCTCGAGCGTCGCCGATATCCTCTACGCTCACATGTTCCATTTCGAACCGACGAATCATCTCTCTCAGGAGGGCCGCTTGTTTGTCGGTCATCGACTTGAAAATCACGTTTCGTTCGTTTCGATTTAAATTGCAGAGCGCTTTGGCCCATTGATCCATCGATATAGATCCGACCCATTGAGCAACATTCTCACTCGAAGATTCAACTACCCGGTAAAATGCCGGTCTCGCAGAAATCAGCGGCAATCGCGCGCCCGCGGCCAGATAGATCTCGCGTTCTTCGCTTGGATTCGCGTGTCGGAGATACTCCATGAGTTCTCGCTCTTTTTTCGCAACGACTGCCGAGTGAATTTCCATCCTAGGCTTGATTTGAAATGCACGTTCAATCAAGTTATCGATCTCGCCTTCGCTGGAAGTCTCGAAATCTGAGTTTCGGTCCGCCTCGAAATCCAAGACATCCGCCCATGCACCCGGGAATGCTTGTCGGGCGACCTGGACCGTCATGTGGGCCGGAAGTAACCGAAGCACTCTCAGCACCATATCTTTTGGCAATCCACGAACAAACTGTGGCATGTCGCCTTTGAGACGCCAGAGCGCGATGAGCAAGTCTTCCTTTTTTCGGGAACGATGTGAGGTGATACGGCTGAGACGTTTGATAAAACTCGCTTCATCTGTGCCTAACTCACCGGGATCGCTCATAGCAACCAGCCATGCGTTCGACTCACCTAAGCTAAACAAAAGCTTTCTTTCGCCTTCGGGAAATTCTTGAAGAACTGCACCTAAGCCCCTCGGATTTTTTTCTCCGAAAGAATCCAGAGCTGTCATGAGTTCCAACGCAGGAAATGAAGGTGCCGTGACGATTCTTTTTACGGTTTCATGTACCCAAGACTGAGCTTGAAACGCGTTAAATCCATTTCCTACCGAACCTCCACCTGAGTGATGCGTGCTTTCGGATTTTTTAGAAGCAAGGGATTGAACGGGTGGAGGTGGCGCCATCGTAAAAGCAGGTGCCGAATCTTTGGATGATTTTGATGGAGCAGCGCCGTTCGTGGTCGCATCGATGAATTTCTTGGGTTTACGATCGGATCTCCACTGTATGAAATAGAGACCAAGCACAAGAGACAGTACGATAATCAGGGCCGAGCCAACCATCACCGGGTCGAAGCGGCTTTCCGTCGTGGTGGTTTGAACCCATTTTCTCAGGTTCACGCGAATTTCATCCCGACCGGGAGTCAAGTGCAGGGTTCGAAACAGGTTTTCTTTGGCTTCGCCGGCATCCGAGTCAGAAACCGCGTCTGAAAGCGAGATTTCGATCGTGATGCGATTACTCCGTTGAATCAACGACTGCGAAGTAGATTCTGGGTCATCCCACTCGTCTTGAATCTCTTCTCCGGAGAAATCCATGTAAGGCAGAGATTCTGACTTGTCGTCGTTCGCAGTCGCTAGACGGCGCATGGGAATGATATTTACTGTCATCAAAAACGGGATTTGTGGGAAACGCGCTTTGAAATAGTCCGTTGCCGCAACACGAAGCTGATCTTCGAGTTCAGCGACTCGAGGATGTTTGTCCTCGGCGTAAGCAAGATTCAATACAGGCGCGAACCAAGTAGCTACGAAAATCGCCACAAAAAATAGCGCGATCCAAGCGCGTTTTTTATTCACGAAGTGCATAATTCACCATCCATGCGAGCCGAGCTCGCCACTTCTAGAGACTTGGGTACAAAGGTCTTGAGACCGATCGGAGCTGTTGACCCGTCTTGGTCATGTGATGTTTTTTTGATCGAGACCACCTGATGAAAATCAAACTGAACTGACGTGTTTATTTCGAGATCATTCCCGGAATGGTCTGCCACATACGTGTCGACATCCCGTTTTCCGAAGTCTCGAGCAAACGACTCTTCGCCGTTTGACTCAATCACGAGCACAATTTTGCGCTGAGCGCCTTGCCATTTTTTTGCTTCGGCGGCGCTTTTGAATTTTTTATCATAGAAACTCTTGAGCTCTCCATATCCGCCTATCCTCATCTGACTCAGAGGAATTCCTTGGTGCTGAAGATGTCTCATGGCAGAGATTGCCCGTAGCGCCGAAAGTTCAATATTATCCTTGAATCGTCGTCCGGGGATCTGCCGGACGGGGCGACCATCCGTGAAAGCGCGAATGCTGATGATGTTCCTGCCTGCGTAAGATACAAATTTTTTGGAGAACGTATCGAGCGCTTTTTCGCCTTCCGGGGTGATTTCAAGTCCACCTGATTGAAAAAACGAGATATCGCCGAAATCGACCACGATTTTTTGGCCGTCGACCTCAAGATGCGAGCTACCGTCATCGGCAACAACCGGCATAGCTGCTTTTTGAACATCGTTTCCACGATCCGCGTACGCGTCAGGTTTGAGCGCTTTTTCTTTTCCGGATACACCCGCAACTGGATCGTCTGGAATCGTGTTGAATACACCGGTTCTTTCGCCTTCAGAAGCGCTTGGCTTGACTCGGTGAACCGCGCCTACACCGACCTTAGGTCCACCAAATGCGTCTACGATCGCGAACTGGAGGTTGTTCTTTTCTTTCTCTTTGGCCTTAGCGGCTTGAGTCGACGCATCCAAATTGAAGAACAAGATAAAAAACGAGAGCAGCAAGGTCACCATGTCCCCATAAGAGACGGCCCATGACCCCTCGGAATCTACTTCCGTGAAATCTTCCTCGTCAAAAGACTCTGATGCCAACTCATGATCATGGATACTCATGCAACCGCCTCTGGAGCCGACGGTTCTTCGGCTCCACCTTCGTTGGCGCCGTCGAAATCTGTCAGTTCCATATTCACTGGATTGAAATAGGATTGGATGACTTCGTTCGATTCAATTTGCGTGGATTGCTCATAGTATAACTTTATGGTCTGAATCATGAATTCCGCGCGATTTCGCTCACGACCCAAGAAATGGTTCATTGCTTCTGCAAGCGGGTTCAAGATCAAGTTCGAAAGCAAGATTCCGTACAACGTCGCGACGAGCGCGATCGACATCTTAAGACCGGCTTCGGTAGAGCTTGATCCAGATGAGATTTCTCGCATCATCGTCACGAGTCCCAAGACGGTACCCAGGAGTCCGAACGCGGGAGGATACTTTGCGAGCGATCGAATTGCTTCGGAGGCTCGTTTCGTCCTGATCAACGACTGCTGAGTTCTCGTTTTTAGAATCGATTGAATCTTATCGAATTCCATTCCAAGTCCAACTAGCTCGACACCGTTTTCCAAAAGGGTGGACGCCACACTAGGTCGAAGGGATTTCGCGATTTCTTCGGTGTTATTGATGCCGCGCGCCCGATTTTCGAGGAATTTTAAGGAGGCGATTTTGATCTTCGTATCAAATTTTTCCTGCTTGATCGCGATACCACGGATACATCGGAACAAAGCTTTGTAGTAATCCCAAGGGAAAATCATGAAAAAGACGGCGGTCGTTCCACCAAAAACCGTTGCGAGAGCAATCGGATCCGAGAACTGCGACACATCTTGTTTCAAGTGAACGAGTGAGAAAACGATCGAAAAAATCGCTACACCTAGTCCAATTAGGTAATTCATCGGCTCACTTCTCCAGTACTTGATTTTGGTCGCTCACTCACGTTCGATCCATGGAGCGAAATAAGCTTTTCAAGTATTTTTTTGGTTTGTTGATTCTGTGGGTTGAGCTTGAGCGAGGACTTATACGCGGCGACCGCGTCGTCCACTCGTTTTTGCAGGTAAAAAATGTTGCCCTGAAGATCCAAGAAGACGCTCGCACGAGGAAAACGGATCATCTGCGCGCTCACCAGTCGCTGCGCCTCCACGAAGTCCCGACGATTGATCGACTGCATGATATTCGCCGTCGCGTCAGCGACGTCGGAGCAAATTTCTTCGACGGTCTTGCTATCAGAACCGAGCGCCTCTTTGAGGTTAACGCTGAGTTTGGCATCGAAAGCCATTCGGCTCGGTGCCATCATCGTTTTATATGTTTCATATCCGTCTTTTTCGATGCTGATTTCTAGAATCTCGTTACCAAGCTCCGCGAGTTCTTGCGTGGTGATATCCAAAGGAGTGTTTCCCATAGTCTTGATGCTTTGATCGGGCATTTTTACCTTGATCACCGCACCAACGGGATTTGATTCGAGCTTCATGTGCGTGGTCGAGCAACCTATGCACCCGATGCCTAGATATAGAGGAAGAAAAACGATGAATTTGGGAATCCGTTCCTGTGCCATCGAGAGACAGATCGGAAAAGACACAGTAAATGTGACTAGTTTTTTGCTCTTGATTAAATTGTAACAATTTCCGGACAAATGGGGATGTCATCGAATTGGCGAGTTCGTTGCAATTTTCTGAAGATGTTTTCAGTTGATTGGATTCCAGGTTCTCCCGATACGTCCTATACAAAGGAGCCTTCATGGGAAAAAAGAAAGGCAAATTCGATCTCACTGGTCTTGTGCACGACGGAGTCATCAAAGAAGGACAGAAACTGTTCTTCGTTTCTGATCCGAGCAAATTTTGCATCGTGACCAAACAACCAAATCACGAATTCAAAGTCGTGGTCGGCAAGGAAACCACCACATTGCACGCATTCTCGGTGCAGTGCCTGGGAATGGATCCTCCCGATCATGCTGCTAAATGGTTCCGCACGGAAAAAGGCCAAACGGTTTACGAACTCTGGCATGCCAACGATATGGCGGAAGCTGCTTAACGCAAGAGGCCTCTAGAGGGCCGAACCCGACTCATTACGATCCATCTCAAAGTGACTGGCCCCGCGTTCTTCGACGCGGGGTTTTTATATTCAGAACATCAGTTCGAAGGAGCGAAAAATGAGTTTCGGACGAAAGATCGACGTCCAACGTAAATAGGGCTTAATTCCACTTCCATTATAAAAGAACTCACTCGCTACTTTTCGATCTTGAAATTGGGGAGACTCCTCCCCTTTGAGGAATGAGTAGTAGAACGAATCTTCGATCGAGTAGTTTTTAGCTCCACTTCCTGAAAATGCATCCAGTCCATGGCGAATGCCTGCAGCCGAATTCACGAGATCCATTCGAATTTTCAAGCTCGAATAGTCTACTTTTTTAAGCATAAATACTCGTATCGGATCTCGACCTTTTGTCGAAGACAACATTTGGTAGCCAATTTGGGACAACCAAGGAGCAAGACTAGATACAAAAGAGGAATATCCCGCCCGCATGAGCTGACGTGTGAGGTAGGCGCTTGCCCAAAAATGATAGGGTTTCCCAGAGTCTAGATGCGTTCTAAATGATTGCGGCAAAGAAAAAAGGCTGCCTTGTGGTTGCATCCGCGAGTCTAGTACCTGAATAGCCGAA
Organism: Pseudomonadota bacterium; assembly: GCA_027485695.1. GTDB lineage: Bacteria > Bdellovibrionota > UBA1018 > UBA1018 > UBA1018 > JAIXQO01. The sequence goes on along the minus strand of JAIXQO010000001.1, from coordinate 439,660 downwards.
GAAAACAGATCAAACGCCAGACCCATTTCTCGAACCTCGGGCGTGATTCGGACTAAATTGGATCCAATCGCAGCGCCATAAAAACTGTAGAGACCTATGATATTCCAAGCCATTTCAGTGGCTTGATTCAAGTCTCCTTTGATTTCTTTCGCTGTTTTCAATACGACATCGAACAAACGACTCTGAGGAATCGCCTCTTTTTCAACCAAATGCATCAGCTCGAGAGCCGTCCATTTGATCAAACGATGATAGTCCAAGTCTCCGAACACAACCGTTTTCAATAGTTCCGACTGACTGACTTCAAATCCGCTATGGCTTCCGGTTTTGTACACTTTTACAGACATCCAATCCAAAATTTTCTGAACCGCGTTTTTGCACTCGAGAATGTTCAATTTCGAGTAGTCACCGCAAAAAGCGGCGATTTTTAACGATGCCCTTGCTCCTGTGTCAATGGGGATGGATGTACTCAGGCGGTTTTCGAAAATAGTTCCCGCGCGTACTAACTCTTCTTTTTCAATCTGCGGAAACTGTTTCAACCAAGATTTCAATGATTCTACGTTGCTAAATTGGTAGCCGTAAAAATACTTTCCATCTTTTGGACGCGTAATCGTTTCGTAGATACCTCTTCTTAATAGCTCATCCGGTATCGCTCCGATCAGCCAGAGGTGGTCGTCGTTTAGAGTTCCAGTCGACAAAACATGGGTGACGGCATCCTGATTTCCTGATGCTAAAGCCGCCTTTAAGGCAGATCTTGATCCGCTGTAGTAAGAGTCGATGACCAAATGCGAGGCGATTTCGTTGCTAATTTTTTGAATTTCTAGTGGATTTTTCTCGATCTCTTTTTGCTCATACAGCCTGATTTGGGCAGGACTCAAGACACTAGAATGGCAAATATTCTCTTTTATTGAAAACTCATCCACAAAGCCAAATGCATTAGTATGATTCAGCACTAGTAGATAGAAGAGCTCCAACATGACTATTCTTCCTTAACTTTCATCTTCTCAAAACATTCTCGTGAATAGCATAGGCAACGGATTCCTAGTTGAACCTTCCTGACCTTCAAAGACCCGGAAACCTATTATATTTCCTCTATTTATACTCCCGGCAAAACCTGCCTAATCGAGAAGCCGAAAACTTTAGAAAATAATTTGAAATAAATTTAAGTTCCCCTACCTGTGTCCGATGAGACAGATGTGAGTGAAGGATAGTTCCGGTGCAGGACGCATCAGAGTGATCCAAAACTCAGAAGTGAAAAGTAAGCAGGTAGACCCTAACGGCCATGGATTGGCTAACAGAACCTTCAGGAGGAAGGTATGGGACTCAGGATTAATACCAACATCCCAGCGCTGATCGCACAGAGAAATTTGCGTGCGACACGAGCAGGCTTAGATACGACCCTGGAACGCCTGAGTTCCGGATCTCGCATCAATCACGCAGGCGACGACGCCGCGGGACTGGCGATCTCCGAGGGACTCCGAGCCCAGATCCGCGGCTTAGGCCAAGCGGAGAGAAACGCCCAAGACGGCATCTCACTCGTTCAAGTCGCCGAAGGCGCCATGTCTGAAATTTCCAATATGCTCATCCGACTCCGAGAACTCGGAGTCCAAGCGGCTTCAGATACGGTCGGAACGACCGAACGCGGTTACCTCGATCTCGAATTCCAACAGCTACTCTCCGAGGTCGACCGGATCTCAAAAAGCACTGAATACAACAACGTTCCACTTCTGAACGGCGCCGCTCAAGCATTCGAAATCCAAGTCGGGACCGGGAACAACCCTATGATCGACCGGATCCAGCTTTTTGCTCGCGGTGCTGCCGACGTATCCACCGTAGCGCTCGGTCTCAATCTTTCAAACGTCTCTGATAAGCTTTCCGCGCAGAACTCGCTCGCATCCATCGACAACGCGATTTCTTCCGTTACTTCGATGCGTGCCGAGTTCGGATCGCTCCAAAACCGTCTTCAATCCGTGATCTCGAACATCATGATTAGTCGCGAGAACATGTCGGCAGCTAACAGCCGAATCCGCGACGCCGACGTCGCCGAAGAAGCGACGCAGCTCACGAAGAATCAGATTCTCATGCAGTCGGGCGTGTCTGTCCTCGGACAGGCAAACAGCAGCCTGAAAACCGCATTAGGACTTTTAGGAGGAAGCACTGGCTAAAAATAACTAGTCTGCTTCGAAAAATTTTCTACCCGAAAGCTTGGGCTCAAACCCCCGGCTTGTTTCCTGGAATGTGGAATCGGGGCCGCGCGCGCGGATTCAAGATGAACGAGCGCGTGCGGCCCCACCCACGAAGGAAAATGAATGGGTGCATAGGATTCCTTGAGCGCTTGATCCCATGGAATGGGGGAGAGATTCAGGGGACGTTTCCCGAGATTGCCAGGGTTCATGGGCGGTCACGGGCTTCGGCGGAGGGGGTGGTCCTCTCACGTGGAACGGATTCGTTCGATGGTCGAGCGAGTTCAGGGAGTGAACCGGAGAAATCCTGCATGGATGCGGGTCGCGCACTATGGACTAGGGCGTGTGCTAACTGGAGGGCATTTTTTATGAACGGAGTCTAAAATGGGCCTAAGAATTAATACCAATACCACTGCGCTCAATGCGCAGCGGACGATGTCGAATACTCGACGGGCACTCGATAAATCTCTCGAGCGTTTGTCGAGCGGAAGCAGAATCAACAGCGCTGGTGACGACGCCGCCGGACTTGCGATCTCGGAAAACCTCCGAGCTCAAGTACGAGGTCTTCGCCAGGCAAAGAGAAACGCGCAAGATGGCGTTTCCCTGATCCAAGTATCCGAAGGCGGTTTGAACGAGATCTCGAACATCATGATCCGTCTCCGCGAACTTGCGATCCAGGCAGCTTCCGACACGATCGGGGACACCGAACGCCAATTTGCCGACCGCGAATTCCAAGCGCTCAAGCAAGAGGTGGATCGAATCGCCAACGTGACCCGATTCAACGGCACGCCGCTCCTGAACGGAAGAGCCGGAATTTTTGAGATTCAGGTGGGAACGCAGAACAACCCGATCCTTGATCGAGTCGTCTACAACGGCGAACGATCCGATGCCTCGCTCGATGCGCTGAAACTCGGCGGAGAGAGCGTGGCTACGAAACAAGGATCTCAGCTCTCGCTCGCGGTGATTGACGACTCATTAGTCCGAGTCAACAGCATCCGAGCCGATCTGGGTGCGCTCCAGAACCGCCTGCAATCGACGATCAACAACCTCGCAATTGCGGACGAGAACCTCTCCGCAGCGAATAGCCGAATCCGCGACACTGACTTCGCTGAAGAAGTGTCGGAGATGACCAAACAGAACATCTTGATGCAAGCGGGCATCTCGGTTCTGGGACAAGCGAACCAGACGAACGCAATCGCAGCTAAATTGCTCGGTTAACGCATAGTCTGAAAGGTCATCGAATGGATAGTCATGGACTCCCGGCGGGCTCTCTCAAGGAAGGGAGAGCCCCCTCCCCCTGCGCAAGCACGGCAAATCGCACTGCGATTTGAAGTGAAGCGTACGCGAGAGACTGAACGAAACGAAGTTTCGTGAGGATCTCGGAGCGTTAGAGGCGCCATAGGGCGCCGAACGGCCAGGGCACTTGCCCAGCCGAATGGGAATGCGGAAACCTGTGCACTGATGGTGCATAGGCAAAGGAGGGGCAACCTTACGATTTGAGGAGCCCGTCGGGTCATTTGACTATAAACTAGATGAAGGAATGGCGACTGGAACCGGCCCAAAAGGCATCATGATCATCGGCGGCAATAGTTTTCTGGGAGCGCACCTCAGTTACGCGCTCAAGGATGACTACCGCGTGACCTCGGTTGCAATCGATGGAGACTCGCTTCCGATTGATGGCGTTACCTCAGTCAGGATCGACTTCAAGGATGAAGTACAAGTCAGGACGTTGATTTACCGAACGAGTCCCGACTACATCCTCTATCTAGGCGGATCGCACAGTATTGGCTGGAATGAGAAGAACGCGAAGATTGCTGAGCTCTATCACGCAAACGGCGTGGGCGAGATTCTCAAGCATTCGGAACTATTTCACGCCAAGATGATTTTTTTCTCGAGTTGCTTCGTCTATGACGGGCACCGCGGGAACTACAAAGAGCACGACACGCTCTCCCCGAGCGTGAGTCTCGGACGATTCAAAGTCGGCGGAGAAAACCTCGTCAAGGGGCGTTCGTCGAGCTATGCCATCATCCGAATCCCCCCCCTCTACGGCAAGGGACATCCGTTTCGAAGCGGATTCCTCGATTTGCTCCGCATGCGCTTGACCAACGCTCAAGCGATGGAACTCCAAGACTACGAACTTTTCAATTTCGCTTCCGCTCACTCGGTCACCGAGGTCGTGCGTACGATCATCCATCAAGGCATTCGCAAAGGCGTCTATCATTACGGCGGCTTGAGCCGTTTGACTCACTATGAGTTCGCGCGACTTTTCGCGCGCAAGTTCGGCTTCAACGAAAATCTGGTCTCCGCGATCGATCGACCTTATAGCTCTTCGCTATTCACGTCGGAAAACCGCCTCGACTACTCGTTGAACTCTTCGGAGATCATGAATTACTACGGAGTTAAAAACTACGAGATCGAAGAAGCCTTAGAGATCGATCCCTTTTTCCGTTAGGAGCTGCTTGATTTGATCGAGCAACGCTTGGTTCTGGCCTTTTTGCGTACGTTTTTCACGCGTGACCCGAACGAATTCAATGAAATAGAATTTAGCGAGTTGGTCGGCGAGGACTTTTTCGCCTTGAAACGTCCATTTCACGTCTCGGAAAGGACCGACTTGCGCCAAGATCTCTTGCGCCGAAGTACCACTGGAGTTCGCGTTCTCCGGATTGCTACCATCGAATTGAAACGGCGAGCGTTGGTGCTGGGTAAACTGAATCGAGATCACACCGTGGGCCGTGTTGGAGACCACGAGCTTGACCTGATTCCGGTAGACCATGAAATCCGCTGAAGTCTGGGCAACCGAATAAATTTTCGTTTCTTGATAACGAGCGCCGCCCTCGGCGTAGGAGTTGAATAGACGGGAATATTCCGTGAATCGCTCCCGGAGCTCCTGAAGAAACTGAATGGTGCTCTCTTCGACGACCTGATGCGGGTCATGGCCGATGCCAAGCCCCAAGAGACGTTCAGCCTCGGGATGCACTTCCGCGCGAGCGAGATCATGGATCCAAGCAGTGTTTTGAAGAGAGGTATCTTTGATTTGCGACATACGGGTCTTACTCCTTGACCGACTACTATTGTGCGGAGTCGGGAAAAATGAGTCAAACGTTCTGTGGATATCCAAACGTCAAAAACGTCAAATTGCCCACGCAGGAAACGGGTGGAACGTAAAAATGGGTATAAAAAGAGGGGGATTTGAAAGGGAAAGTGCTCTGAGGGTCGCTTAAGCCAGATGGAACCCGAATATTCAAGTGGGCACCGTTTCGCAGCTTTAGGCTTCCTGGTGAAACCAGGCATGCTCACCACTGCTGAGGTACAGTTCCCGATCCATGTGACTGTAGGGTCCACTGTTTATGAGCGACCCCCAGAGCACCTTTGATTCTACCCTATTTTGAATTTCGCTACCACGGAAGAAAGCGTCGAATAATCATCGCTTTTTCCTGGATTAACGCCGCTTTACACTTTTCCACAGGGATGACACACTGAAATTATTGAACCTTATGGGAAAAAAACTTCTCGTCGCAGATGACAGCCTTACGATCCAAAAGGTCATCAAACTGGCCTTGTCTGCAGACGGTTACGACATTCAGACCGTTTCGGACGGAAACGATGCCTTGCAGCAGGTCGCCGTTTTCCATCCGGACGTGGTCCTGATTGACGTCGGCATCCCGGGACGTACCGCTTTTGAAGTAAAAAAAGCCATGAACGAAGACCCGGATCTCAAACGGATTCCAGTCGTTCTTATGTCGAGCGCCTTCGAGAAAGTCGACGAAGCCAAAGTAGCGCTCCTTCAGTTCGAAGGACGCCTCACCAAACCATTCGACCCGACCCATTTAAGACAAGCACTCCAGCAAGCACTCGCCACTCGTGGTGAAGATGCTCCGGCTCCCGAGCCTACTCTCCAGTTTTCTTCCGAGCTCTCTAAAAAGGCCTCCTCCCAACCGGAGATTTCGCTCGTCACCAATTTCTCTAAAAAAGAGCCCGTCGCGATCGAATCTTTTGATGATTTTAAGATCGAAGCACCGGCAGAAGAGCGCACCAAAACGTTCACGGCTCATCAATCAGACCCACTCTGGAACGACGAATCTTCGGCCGAAGATCCGCATTCAGATCTCTCCCTATCTGAGCCCACTCTCTCTTCGATGGCTGCTCCGCCGAGACAACAGGCTGCTGCGACCACGCAAAATACACAGAAACGAGAACTGACCTCTATCACGCTCCCGGACATGCACACGGACGACATCCGGCACTTGACCGAATCGACGGTTCGCATGGGAGCGCTGGACGAGTTCGGCGCCTGGAATATCGGCGAAAGCAGCAAGTCAGAATCCTCGAGTTCTCCGCTGGATTTAGAGCCGCTCTCGGTCGAGTCCAATGATTTTCTCGAGGAAAACCGCCTAGACCTCCATGTCGGAGACGACGCGGAATCCATGGTGAGTTTAGAAGAGGTCGTGCCTCCGAAGTTCGACATCACTAAAAACATCCAGCGCCCGAAAAAAGAAGAACTCGTGCTTCCGGTCGCAAGCGTAGTGGAATCTGATCGCGAGCCAACCTCGTTCATTCAGACTCACTTACCGAACACGGAATTTCCGCGCATCGATCCGAAGCCGGTGACTCGCTCGCAACCTCAACCGCAACACGTTGAGGCCACACATTCGTCCGCTTCTCCTCAGATCGATCTCGAAGCGCTGACCCAGAAACTCACCGCTCGTCTCGAAGAGATGGTCAAAGAACAAGTACAGAAATCTCTCGAACAGATGGCCAAGAAGGCGCTTCCGGATATCGCTGAGAAGGTGGTCCGCCAAGAGATCCGCCGGATTTTAGAGAGCATTCAGTAAAACCCGGGCATTCGGGCAACGAGGCAAACCGGCAACGTGTAGTGCAGGTAAGCACTCAGATCTTAAGTTTTACTTCTCTGCCGCGTATTCAGCTAAACCCTCGGCGATCGAAGTGAAATGTCGGAATTCCTCGAGCTTGTCCTTGCCGAATCTGCGTTCGAGTTCAGCGCGCACGACCGTCGCCTTGGCGGTACCGCCCGTTAAACAGACTCTTGATACTTGATCAGCAGTGATTCCTGCCTTAGCCAAAGTATCATCCAAAGCACCGAAGATCCGATCCGTCTCGTTTGCTGCGATTGTTTTAAATTCTGAACGAGTCATCGGCTCATCGATCGAGATCCCAGGATATTCGTAGTGGATCTTGGACTGGTCTGCTTCCGATAGCCCGCGCTTGGCGCGTTCGATGGATTCAAAAACTGCGAAACCCAACTGTTGATCCAGCAATGTCTCGAGCTGCTCCATACGCTCTTCGTCTTCGCGCCCAAGCGACCAGCTTTTTACGCGTGAAAGAAAATCACGGTTTTCCCGGCTGTTCAGTAGCTGAATATGCGCCGTCGAACAGAGGTAACTCATGAGCGAAGACGGCATTTTCAATACGTTATCGCCGAACGGAACTTGATACTGAACGTCTCCACCGAAATGTTTAACGACTTTTCTGCGCATGATCGCGCCGTCGAGCGCATCACCAGCAACCGGCGCACCTCCAACGGAGAGTACGTCCTCTCGCTTGAAATCTTGTTTTGAGATCCGGATCAATGTGTAGTCCGACGTTCCGCCTCCGAAGTCGGCCACCAACACGGTTTCAGGTTTCACGATTTCTTTGCGATAGCGATAGGCGGCCGCGATCGGTTCCGGGAGAAACTCGATCGTCTCAAATCCAGCCGCCTCGGCCGCGCGTCTCATGCGAGATTCCGCGAGTTGATCGTTCTCAGGCTCCTCGGCGTAGAGCGCAGGCCTGCCGAATACGACTCTGGTCACTTTTACGCCTAAATGCGCATCGGCCCGTTCGCGCATCTCTCTTAAGAAAGTTGCGACGAGGTCCTCAAGTTTCCACGTTCGTCCGACGATGACCGTGCTCTCGAACGATTTAGTGGGGAGGAACCGTTTGAACGAACGAATGAGTCGTCCATTCATGGATTCCTGCGAATAGCGTTGAATTGCGGCAGTACCATAGTGGATCTGCCGGCTCTGGTCGAAATAGAGGATACTTCGGAAAACTTCCGGGCGTTCCGCGAATGGATCCAGCGGAACCGGGGGCAGGGGACCTTGATCGCTTACCGGTACGAGTAGGGAGTTTGAGGTTCCGAAGTCGATCGCGTAGGTGTGGATGCTCACGTTCCTACCGTAGCTGAGCAATGAGCGAATCGCAACCGGCCTCACTCGCTTTGAGAGCGAGCTAACTGAAACCCTCCAATAACCTTTTCATATTTAGCTAGTTTAGACGTGAAATCTTCATACATTTCGCAAAAACGCTCGGTAGTTATCTGATCATGCCATCCATTTTCATGGCTGGGTCCATACACACATAACTTCTTCAGTAGATAAAGGGGGTTATCAGCTGTTGGATTTCTCATTTGAAAATATGAAAATTCTAAAAATGTTATATCTTGACTGATCTTCTCTTCGTAGGCACGCCTCTCCTCTTGAACCGTTTTAAACTTTTCTGTGTTCGGCTCATTTAAAATATAGTGAGGTTCATAGTTCGGGTCGAATGCCCGCCATGCTCGCTGGTAACCTGCTCTAAATAGTCCAATCTCAATTCGTCGTTTATCAAACTTACTATCTCTCAGTACTTGTCCAGGCAAAGCCCAGACATTTGCCTGAAGGCGTTTTCCGAAATCGATACCTAGTTCATTATAGAATAAGTCGCGATCGACATCGACCCGTCGTCTTCGTTTAGCTCGTTCTTCGCCGGCGATTTTAACACCAAACGCTCGAGTGTCATCTGTTTGTATACTGCTAGATTTACTACTTCCCTCGTGCAACTGCTGAAAAAAGAATTTCGTTTCCGGAAGATAGTAGTCTTTTTCCTTAGAGACTGTCGATATTGTTCCAGGAAAATTTGATAGATATGTGAGAATGGCGTAACCAAAAAAATGCTGAGGAGCATCGAGGCGGCTCGGCTCAAGATAAGTGGATTCTTCGTGGTCAAAGATACTCAACGGTACGACTTCTCGACCGCGACGACCATAAACTGAACCACATGGTCCACGCTCCCTCAAGTCAGTCGCGATCAACGACAACGTTAATGCTTGCACGGGATCAACCATGAGTTGTTTCGACTTTCCGTAAATCAAGTCGATGACCTTTGAATAACTACGATTGCGATGTGCGGCTCTAAAGGAAGGATCTTTTAGAAGCGAATAAAATTCGACCGGCACTCGAATACGAGTCTGACTCAAGTATGCGGCCGAATTGGACATATTTTTCGGTATTTTTGAATAAAAATTTTTAAAAGTAGAAACCCCGTCCCATTTCAATTCTGCGAATGTAAGTGGTGTTTTTAGAACAGTGCTATCATCCGAAAGAAACGCACCAGGAAGTTTAGAAACTGATTCCGGATCAGATTTTTTGAGGAACTGACCAACTAAAATATTCTCCATGCGAGGACTAGACGGATGCGACCCGAGGTCGATCCATTTCCATCCTGATTCTGCACGAACGATTAGTGCCGGGTGATGAATATTTAGCCCGATAGATTCGGCTATGTAAGCTTGAGATAACTTCAGTCGCTGTAATTGCTCCGAATATTCGTTATTTTCTGATATCGGCCTCAGCTTCAAAGAAATCCTTGAATCAGCGCTACGATAGATACCCACCGGATAAGAACACTTTTGAGAATCTCCTTCCTCAAGTAGTCGTGCCCTAGAGTAAAACTCAGCGGTAGTGAGAGCCTCAGCCTGAGCTATCAGACTAAAACTAAACAAAGAATAGGCAATAACCTTCCACGCTGTTTCTTTCATGCGCTGCGATCGAAGCAAGCCACATGCCTAGGCAGTGAAGGTTCTATTCGTCTATAAGTGATTAAATACCTATATTATATGTATATTATTTGTACAGCCGACTAACTGCTGCTTTTTTGGACCTTACCCGAAACCCGCACTTCCTCGGACAAAAGCGCTTTAACACTGCCATCCATCAGGCGAACAACGAGCTCTCCGTACACCCCTAAGCCAATGATTTCACCGCGATCGACTCTACCAGTGGTGAGAGATTCGAATTCGATCATTTGCCCTCTCGATTTCCAGCTCGATTCCCAAAATTCAACTGGGACCCGCGTCGGGCTGAAATCACCGAGCTGAATCTCGCGCACGACGAGACTTCGAATCGCAGCCAATGGCATCCCCAGTTTTGCGGACGCTCGGTCCGTATCCACATCCGCCTCGCAGTTGATTCCGATTCCCGCGACGATATAACCGCCCGAGCTCGTCGCGACGCTTTCACAGAGAATACCGCCCACTTTTAAGAACGCGTTCGGATCATTGGGATCCAGAAAACCCAGGTCATTGGGCCATTTCACGCGGAGATCGCAGGTTGGGTCCAGTGTCCGGATGGCTCGACGAACAGCGAGCGCGATCGACATCGGAACCCAAGTCCAGTCACCCATCGGTACATCGCGGATGAGAATGGAGAGAAACAGATTTCCTTTTTGTGAAACCCACGTCCGACCCAAACGACCACGGCCGCGCGTTTGCTCAAGAGATGAAAACCAAGTTCCGTGTGGTAGCCCAGATTCCCCGAATTTTTTGACGACATCGTTCGTGGATTCACAGGAGTCGACGACCGAGTTCGGCTGTAACAATTCACTCATGGATCAAACAACAGCGAAAGATCAACCGCTTTGACGGAGTGAGTGAGACTTCCCATCGAAATCAAAGTCACTCCCGGTAGGACATAATCGGCGATCGTTCCCTCGTGAATACCTCCGGATACTTCGACTGCACCGGTAAACGCCTGCGACTGAAAGAGTTCGAGCGCTTTTTTGACTTCATCCGGCGAGAAATTATCGAGCATGATCGCGTCGGCGCCGGAACGAATCGCTTCGCGGGCCTCGGTGAGATGGGTGACTTCGACTTCGATCTTGAGCCCATGTGGAGCGATGTTGCGGATGCCATCAACGGCTTTGGTGATCGATCCCGCAGAGCGGATGTGGTTTTCTTTGATCAAGATGCCGCCCGAAAGGCTCGTGCGATGGGGGTGTCCTCCTCCGGCAATTACAGCCGATACGGCGACGTCTCGGTAGTGAGGAAGGGTTTTTCTCGTCGGCGTCAGGCGCGGTAGGGTTTTCATTTTTCGTTGTTTGGCTGCGAATCGCATGATCTCGAGGCAATCCCGCGTGCGTGTTGCCATTCCGCTCAGATACGACATGAGGTTCAAGCAAGGTCGCTCGATCGTGAGGATGCCGCGTGCGCTGCCTTTGAATTTGACGACGGGTTTGCCTTTTTTGATGAGGTCTCCGTCTTTGAGAAGGACCTTCATTTCGATCGGATAGCCGATCTCCTCTGAGATGTATTCAGCGGCGCCCGCCATATCCGCGCCATAAAATACACCGTCCGCCTTGGCGACGATTTCCGCGCGTTTTGCTTGCCCTTCGCGGACCGAGCCAAGGGCAGTCCAATCCATCTCCCAGGCGTCTTCTTCGAGAGCTCGCGTTATCAACGACCACCACTGCGTATCCAGTCTCGGTTTCATGGTATTTCCTATCGGTTCTTTGATTCATCCCACATTTCTGTGGTAGCTGAAAACCATGATCTCACGTGAACCCAAGTCCCGTACGGCATCCGATATCCGCCCGCTCTCGTTTGAACTGAATTTCACGCGCTACGCCGAGGGTTCGGTCCTGATCAAGGCGGGACACACGCACGTGCTTTGTACGGCAAGCGTGGATGAGGCCGTCCCACCTTGGATGAAGGACAAAGGCGAGGGTTGGGTGACCGCAGAATATTCCATGCTCCCACGTGCAACCCACACTCGATCGAAACGCGACCGAGAGAAGGTCTCGGGCCGCACCCAAGAAATCCAGCGCCTGATCGGCCGCGCGCTTCGTGCCTGCGTGGATATGAAAAAACTGGGCGCTCGTCAGATCGTGATCGACTGTGACGTGCTGCAAGCCGATGGCGGTACCCGTACCGCGTCGATCACCGGAGGTTGCGTGGCGCTCGCCGCGGCTATTCGTAAACTCGAACGTGATGGCAAGATCGAACCCGGCGCGTTCATTCAGACCGTGTCCGCGATCAGCATCGGAATGCATGAAGGAAAACCACTCGCCGACCTCGATTACAACGAAGACTCGACCTGCGAAGTCGATATGAATTTCGTCATGACCGAAGCAGGCTCGTTTGTCGAGCTTCAGGGGACGGCGGAGCGCAAGGCATTCAGCCTGGACGACATGCTTGCCATGACCCAATCGGCCCAAGCAGCACTCAAGAAGATCACGGCTCTTCAGCGGGAAACGATCGCTCAGCTCTAATATAGAGGGTTTTAGGTCTAAAACCCAAGGTCCACACTTCAGTCCATAAAATCTGTGTTCGTATTTATTATATAAATTGAATTTAATATATAAACCGTTACAGTGCGATCCCATATGAAAGCATTCTTTTCTTTGGTGGCATTGGCACTGTCGTCTTCGTCCTCGTTCGCGATGGTGGAAATTCATTCGGTTTCCACTAAATACAATGAAGCGAGCAAATCTTACTCGATTGTCTATTCGGTTTCCGCGGCTTGTAAAGATGGCGAGATTACTGCAGTCGCCGTACATCCGAAAAAACCTGCCGAATCCTATCAGTCGTCGAAAAAATCCGAGATCCACGAGAGCAATGCCGATTCTAAACGCAACGGAAAATGTACTTGGGAAAACAGTTTTCGTTTGAAGAAGGATCCATTCCAAACGATTGGCGGAGAGTTCATTGTTCGCCTTGCGATCAAAATGGACAAAGAAGACACGGTCGCAAAAGACGTTAAAATCTCGATCAACGCGCCTAGCTCAGTCATTTCGACGCCCTCGCAGAATCCTCCGTCTTATTCCGATCACCGACGTTCGGACAATACTCGCCAAGACCAAGTCCGTCCGCAACCGCAGTACGCTGCTACGTATTCGGCTGCTCAAGTTCGCGTCTGGAAAGCGTCGATCCGTGAGATCATGACCATTGGTTTCGCCGCGAATGAAATTTTGATCGGCCTGCAGCAGAAAAACGTCAGAATCTACAATGAGTTTTCCAACAACGCTCGATTGAGATTCCCGGTTCAAAATGTCGAGATTGAAACGTGGCTCGAATCCAATTTCATCACCCTGAACCGTATTTGGAGAAACGCCGGCTATAACGGAGCCCTCGCCGGTTACAACGTTAGCCAAAACGCGGATTTCCTGAATAATCCTCGCCATCGCGACTATATCAATCCAGTCCTGATCTTGAAACAAATCAAGGAACTCGCCTATGAACTCACGATCAATAGCCGTGGCCTGATCGAAATCGTCCAAAATTACCATCGAATCGAACTGAACGAATCAACCGACCGTGTAGTCGTGAGCGAGCTTGTGAAAGCGGCCGAAGAATTCAGACAGACGTACGTCTCCATCTACGACAACCCGAACCCGAACGCGCGCAAAACCGTGCCTTACCGCACGGACAATGATTTGATCGCGGACGCATGGCTCACGATTTTCGTGCAACCTAACCGCTCAAATAAACCAGCCGCCAACACGTTCAGCGAATTCCGCCACAACAAGGCTGATTCAATTCTATCCGTCCTGACCCGCTCAAAATTGGACCCGAACGCCGAAACAATCGAACAGCAACGTCGTCAGGATCAAGAACGCGTTCGTCAGCAACAGGCTCAACAAGAGCGAGCTCGCCAGGAGGCAATTCGCCGCCAGCAGCAGCAGGCGCAGAACTCTCGACCCGCGCAGCCAACTAAAACCACTGTTGCCGTGACGGCTCAGCCGGCCGCTCTCGCGGTACCAACCGCCACCGGAATCAGGAACGAGTTTACCTTGGGTAGCGTTTCCGTGACTGCAACCAAGAACTCGTACACGCTTCAGGACAACGCACGTTGGGTGGTCCGGGTGGCGAACTCGACAAACTCGAACGCAGCGGTCAAAATCTATTGGAAAACCGACGAGCAAAACCTCGAGGCAGCCGAACTCATTACCGAAGCGAAACAGACCCGATCGCACTCGATCGTTCCTAACGGGGATTTTTTCCAGAATCTCAGACTTGATCAGCCATTGAATGTTCAACTCGTCATTGAGAACGTTGCATCAGGTGAGACTAAGGTTCTGAATCATCTGGTCATGAAAAAAGTCGATCGTAATACCCTGCTTAAATTCTTGGGATCGAACGACGGTATCGACTATCTACCCGCGGTACTCACCACCATGATCAAAGACGAGTTCAACAACGAGGCGATTGCCGGTAAATCGGATCACGCCTACGACAAGGGCACTTCGCTCCTGGATTTCTTGATCAAGAATAAATCGAAGATCAATCGCGAAATCCTTAAGCGCATGGATGAAAAAACGCTGAAGTCCGACTCCGATTATTCATGGTATTGGTTCTTCACCGCCCATACGGCTTGGAGTTTGAATAGCGACTACGAAGATCGCGTCTCAGATCTACTGAATTAGTCTGTAGAGATCAGAAAATAGAGAACCCCTGCCACTCGATTCGAGCCGGCGGGGGTTTTTGTTTTGTCACCGCTTGCGAGCGCCACGAGCGACAAATGCAAAAATCACGACGTAAAACCAATAAATCGAAGTTAAAATCAGCAATGAACAGAACCATTCATGTGATCGACGTCCAGCTTTTGCGACCGATTTGATTTCATGAATCGTGAGCAAAGAGATAGATACGCTCAACATGACCGCCACCAGCATTTGCCAGGCAAGCTTGCCTGAAACTCCGAAGTAAAATTTAATTCTATAAAAGAGGAAAATCGTGACTGTAGTCGCGATGATTCCTACAAACCACTCGAGAAATTTTAACTTTAAACTAAAAATCTCGAAGAGCTCGTAACTCAGAAGAACCAAAATCATCGCACTCAAAGATCCCACGAGGCATTGGACGGCAATCCCTGGAACATAGATCTCAAAAGCTCCAGACATCGTCCCACCAAAAACACCCATCGATATCGCCAACGGAACCGCTATCCAAGCACTCCAGGTAGGTCGTTTCTGTGCAAGATGCGTCAGTCCAAAAACTAAAAATGGTCCAACGATCGTCGGTAGTCCCCAGCCATTTTGGATTGTGTGACCGACCGTATTGTTTTTAACGATCTTCCAAGAAAAGAATCCCGTGATCAGTGCGAGTATACAAAGCACCATCGCTCGGAGCCAAATTCGCCATGTAATCATTTCGGATGTTTGATCATCAACTGTTCGCAACGGTACATCCACGAACAAACTCATAGCGTCTACCCCACAACAAAAAGATCGCTACTACGATAAAAAAAAGGACCCAATCCGCTTCTGGAATGAAGCCGACTGGGTCCCGAGGAGGTGGTGGGTACAGCATTTTTGCCGTACCTCATTGTCTTCGGACGCAACCGTGATTGCGCATTCAGATCAATGCGGTACTAAGCAACTTTTTGAGCGCTCTTCTTTTTGAAAAGAATGAACTGCTCTAACTTTTTTTCGTAGTCGGCGGCTTTTTTGCCGTCCTTTTTGACGAGTCCGAATTTGAACTCTTCGAAGTGATCGTTACAAAATCCAAAACGAGCTGAAGTTTTCTTGCAGCTCTCGGCGGTACATACGTCTGGCTTAACTGGTGCTTCTTGTTTACCCATTTTTATCCCCTTTTCACCTGCACTGATCCTATCGGAGTTGCCTGGTTTTACTTGAGCGTATTAATCAGGTTTAAATAACCACTGAATATCTTTACATTAAAGTAGTCGAATTTTTGACACCCCATACCTTGCGCAACTGCGGGGTTCCGCTAGCCTCAATAAGGCTTATTGAATGATTCAATCACCGACAGACTCAGGGGGGAGTCTATTCTATGCGAACTATTCTCATGTCCGCTCTCGTAATACTCAGTTCATCGCTTGCCTACGGGCATGTCGACTCAGAATCCAACGAAATGAAATTCGTGCAGATCGCCGCTCAAACCCGCGAATCGCGTTCCGCGATCGCCAATCAAGGCGTCAGCATCGAATTCACGCGCTCTGATTCCGTTTGGGGTTTTGCGACCCCGCAAATGATCCGGTCCTTGAAAAAAGACGGTTTCAAGATCCTGGGTGTTCACGCCAAAGAAATCGGACGCGGCGGTCACGAAGGCGTGCTCGATTTCCCACGCGCGGACGCGATCTATCACAATTACACTGAACTCACCACGGACCTCCAAGCCCTGGAGCGCGACCACCCAGACTACGCGAAACTCGTCTCGATCGGAAAATCAGTTGAGAACCGAGACCTCTGGGCCATCCACTTGAACAGCTCCGCTCAAGAGCTCGCATCCGGCTCAAGCAATAAGCCCGGAGCAATCTTCATGGGCGCTCACCATGCACGTGAACACTTGAGCGTGGAAGTGCCACTCAAATTTGCGCAATATCTGCTCGCGAACAAAAACAATCCACGCATCAAGAACTACCTCGATACGCTCGACATCTGGATCATCCCGATGGTGAACCCGGACGGAGCGGAATTCGATATCTCGACCGGTAGCTATCAAATGTGGCGTAAGAACCGCGCTCGTAACAACGACCGCACGTTCGGCGTCGACCTGAACCGCAACTATGGCTATCAGTGGGGAACCGGTGGATCCTCGACCAACACCCGAAGCGACACCTACATGGGGCCAACTCCATTTTCCGAGCCGGAGACGCAAGCCATCCGCGATTTCGTGACCTCGCATCTCAATGCACGAGTACTCCTCTCGTTCCATACGTTTAGCGAGTTGATCCTCTATCCTTGGGGTCACAGCTATGACTCCATCAACAAAAGCTCTCCGCGCGATTTCCAGGTTTTCAAGACGATGGCCGAAAAAATGGCGACCTGGAACAACTACACACCCGAACAGGCGAGCGACCTCTACATCGCATCCGGCGATACGACGGACTGGGCTTACGGAACGCACGGAATTTTCGCGTTCACGTTCGAACTCTCTCCAAGCTCCATGTGGGGCGGTGGATTCTACCCAGGAGCGGGCATGATCAACCAAGCGTTTCAAGACAACATCGAACCTTGTCTCTACTTGCTGGAAAAAGCGCCCGATCCTTACCAGGTCTTAAACCCTCCAGCACTTTTTGAGACGGGCTACTCGGCCGCGAAGCCCGTGTCCAAGAATCCGCTTCGTCCATATCAGTAGTCATTCATAACAAGAAAAATCAAAGGCGCCGTGGAGTTGAATCCGCGGCGCCTTTTTCTTTTGGTTGACGTTCGATGGATGAGCTACTAGATGCAGAGAAATGAATCACTCCGTCACCCTGAGGCCGATGAACGCGACCGAATTCGATCGATTCAAACGCATCGGGAACGAGGAATACGCTCGCTCATCGCCCCATTTTCGTGGAATGCCATTTGAGGAAGCGATTCAAATCGTCCTTAAGGATTTCGAAACCCGGATCGCACCGCAAGGCCTGGAAACGCCCACCCAGATTTTTCTGACCATTTTAAATGGTGACGAAAACGTGGGATACCTGCACCTGGGCGAATATCCCAAAGGGTCGAAATCACTCTATGCCTGGAATTTTAGAATCAACGAGGAGAAGCGCGCTCAAGGAATCGGCCAAGCCACGGTCATTGCCGCGAAAAGCTACCTCAAGGGTCGCGGCTACGAAAAACTCGCGCTGAACGTATTCGCGGATAATCGCCCCGCTATCCATGTCTACGAGAAGTTCGGTTTCCGAACGACTCAGTTCAACATGGAGGCGGAGCTTTGATCTGATGTCTTAAAGTCTGGAACAAGCGTTGACCGGAGTTGGGGCAGACGCTTGAATCATCTGACGACCTACTTCGATCGCGGGAACCGCGCCTAAACGACTGCAGGTTGAGTTCAAGTCTTCGAGAGCTTTTTGTGCAGTAGGTGCCGAACGAACAACGAATCCTGCGACCAACCCGCTAGTTTTCATGCAATATGCGGAACAAGTCACAGTGGATTCTGCGGAATAAGCGATCGAGGCAGACAAGGACAAAAAGAGAATAGACAAGGTTTTCATGGTGACTCCTAGTTCAGTTGCGCGCCTCATTAAAACGCGAGCTGCCAGATGTCAACGTAGAACCCTTTTTGAGCCCGACCGGGTCGTACTCATCTTATAGTTCCAAAATATACGGAATCACGACGACCTTTTTACCGAGCATTTGATGAAGGTATCGTCGGACCTCAACCCGAATCTCTTCGGCGAGGTCGCCGGGGCGTTCGCCTTCGCTGCGCGCCTTGCGGTCTTCTTTGATCAGCCGCGCGACCATCTTCATGCAGTCTGCATGATACTTGGATTCTGCCTCCGGCTGCGCAACGCCGCGGAACACGACTTCGGGTCCTGCGATGATATTGCCCGAGTCCGGATCACGCGTGAACAGAACGAACACGACGCCGGTTTCACCGAGCTTGCGGCGTTCTTTTAGGATTTCTTTCGAAATCTCATTCGCAGCAGATCCATCGATGAACGTGCGAGGCTCTGCTTCAAATTTATAAACTTGTTCGAAACGATCCGGCGACGCGTGGATCACTTCGCCGTTCGTCGCGACAAGAATATGATCTTCTTTCATCCCCGCTTCGACGCCGAGTTTGGCGTGATGAACGAGGTGGCGGTATTCACCGTGAATCGGCAGGAAAAAACGAGGCTTCGTCCATTCGAGCATTTGCTTGAGCTCGGGTCGAGTTGCATGCCCCGAGACGTGGATCTGATGGGTCGCTTCGTAGAGAACTTCGGCGCCTTGCTTGAAAAGATTATTGATCATGCGGCCGACGTCTTTTTCGTTGCCGGGGATGAATCGTGAACTCATCAGCACACGATCGCCTTCTTCGAGATCAATCGAGGAATGCTCGCCGTTAGCAACGCGAACCAGTGCCGAGCGATACTCGCCTTGAGTTCCGGTCGTCAGAACGATGATCTGTTCGCGCTCATGCTTGCGGATCTCGTCGACCTTAATGAGCGTTCCGTCGATGCCACTGATATGACCGCTCTCGAGCGCCAAGCGTAGATTCTGCTCCATGCTACGGCCGATCATCGCGACTTTTTTGCCCTGTTTCTTGGCGATATCGAAAACCTGGCTCATCCGCGCAACGTTCGAGGAGAACATGGCTACGACGGTCAGGCCCTCAGCGGCGGCGAAGAGTTTTTCAAACGATTCAAACACCATTTTCTCGCTCTGGCTGATTTCGCAGCGTTCGACGTTGGTCGAATCGGAGAGGAGAAGCAGGACGCCTTTTTCGCCGGCTATTTGAAACGGGCTCGGATCCATCGGATTTTGGTAATAAGGCGTGCGGTCCACCTTGAAATCACCAGTGTGAATCACCGTGCCTGCGGGCGTATCGATGAAAAGCGCGGCAGCATCGACGATCGAATGATTCACGGATTCCGTACGAACAGTGAAATCACCGGCGACGAATGATTGGCCGGGCTTGAAGGTACGGATCTCAGTTTGATTCAGGAGCCCGTGTTCCTTGAGTTTCTCTCGGAGCATGAGGCTCGTGAACGGCGAAGCGTGCAAAGGTGCATCGACTCCAGATTTCAGCAGGTACGGAATCGCCCCGACGTGATCTTCGTGTCCGTGGGTGAGGATGATCGCTCGAACCTTATCCTTGCGTTCGAGCAGGTAACTAAAATCGGGAATCACAAACTGAATCCCGAAATGCTCGAGATCCGAGAACATCACACCGCAGTCGATGACGATCAAGTCCTTGCTCGTCTCCAAGATCATGCAGTTCATGCCGATCTCGCCAAGCCCCCCCAGTGGGATCACGCGGAGTTCGCCTGCTTCGATCGGAATCTCCGCAAGCTGGGCCAGGTCTTCTTGTAACGTCATGTATGGGAACCCTTCAGGGGAGTTTCACGAGTCAATAACTCACGCACGCGTGCGGTCACTAAGTCGGCGGCCAAATCGCTTTCTTCGCCGACGATGACGTCTGCATACTTACGAGTCGGCTCTAGGAAAAGTTGGTGCATCGGGCGAACGGTATCGTAGTAGCGACGAATGATCTCGTCATGCGTACGTCCACGGTCTTTGACGTCGCGATGGAGGCGGCGAATGAATCGAATGTCCGCTTCGACGTGAAGGTAGATTTTGAGATCGAACAAATCACGAAGCGGTTCATCCCAGAGCGTGAAAATGCCCTCTAACAAAACGACTTGGCATGGTCCGGTGGTTTGCACCTCGGAGGTGCGGCTTGATGTCTTATAGTCGTAGACCGGTACTGCGATCGGTTCACCGGCTTTGAGTTTCGTCAGGTGATCGCGAAGCAGCGGCCAATCGAACGACTCCGGGTGGTCAAAATTCGCTTCGCCGTGAACTTTGAGGTGAGCCGCCGGCGAAGGCAGGTAGTAAGAATCTTGAGAGAGCAGGATGACATTCGGGTGCTGAACCCGTTGGATGATCTTTTTTGCGAAGGTCGTTTTACCCGACCCCGAACCGCCTGCAATTCCCACTAAATACATATGGGAGAACCTATCATTTTGAACGCAGTCCGGCAACGCGAGCGCCGTAAAAGGACGAGAGCCTTCCGGAAGTCTGATTGAAAGGGCCTGAATGGAAAAAACCTTGCGATTTTAAGGAGGTAGGACCAAAAACGCTCCCCACCCCTCAAGACCCCTTCTTCTTTTTGACCGTGATGCCGCGGAAGTTATCGGGGATCTTTTCGAACCCGGCTAGGAAGACGCGAGCGTGGGCCTCTTTGTCCGAGGTCGTGCCGAGACCTTCCATCGGGAGCCTCAGCCGGTACTTAGCTGGAATCATCGAGTGGTTCTTCACGACGGTGGACGCGAACCCTGGGTTCAAATCCACCAAAGTCTCCTCGTTCACGCCCATGAATCGCACGAGGTTCTTCATCAAGATCGGATTCGGGAGTTCGACTTCGTAAAAAAAGTGCGGACGTTCGCGGTCGAACTGTCCGAAGTATTTCTCGGAGTTTCTCTCGACTTCGATGGCGGCCAGCAAACAGGCGAAAAAATTCGAGCTCGCGAACCCGAAGCTTCGGGACTTATTGCTCTCGATGATTTCCTCGAGGTTCTCCGTGCCGAGTTTGCGAACGGCTTTCATGATTCCGGTACGTCCGTGATTGTAAGCCGTGACGGCAAGTGCCCAGCTCCCTAGGCTGTCGAAATTTGTTTTAAGGAGTTTGGATGCCGCTTCGGTCGCTCGGAGCGGATCGTTTCGTTCGTCCAAAACATTCGTGATGCGCAAGTAGTGTTTTCCGGTCGTCCGCATGAACTGCCAGATGCCGCTTGCTCCAACCTTGGAACGGGCTCGGGTGTTGAAACTGCTCTCCACGAATGGAAGTCGAGTGAGTTCCAAAGGGAGACCAGCTTGCGTAAAGATCTCCTCCATGAACGGAAGATAACGTCCGGATTCCTTGATACCGGCGAGCATCCGATCTTTTTGCCCGAGTTGAAATCGAAGGCGTTTGAAATGTGCGGCATTCAAGAATCGACTCTTGTCCGAAGTATCGAGAAAAAGATCATACACTCGTTTCTCTTCCTCGGAGAGATCTGCGATCCGTTCGGGTTTCTCGTCGAGCTTTAAATGATGAAGCTTCATCAGAAGCTTTTTGTATTTTTCTTTGACTGACTTCACGGCCTTGGACTGCGCACGCGAAGTGCCTTTAAAAGAAACTACCTCGTAGATAATTCGCAAGTCCTTGGCGTCATGGATGACGCCTTGTTCAGTCGTATACTTAGAGTAGATCTGAATCCAAAAATCCGTCGCGTTTCGAAGCAGTGAGCCTTCGACTGGCAAAATGAACGCGGGATTCTCCTCCGCGTGAGCCGGTACTGCGGCCAACAGTACAAGAGCAAGTACAGATGAACGGAATCCATTCAGAAATCGACGGGAACTCAGCAGAGCCATTACACCCATTGTAGGTGAGCTTTGGTCGCTTCTCAGTGCAAAAGAATTGACGATCCTCATTCGGTTAGCAGACAACCATGGTGTCAACCGAACGACTGATCTCAGGAGCCCCGAGATGAAACGAGCGCTCGTCGCCCCCATCACCGACACCAAACAGACCCGATTCCCGCTTTCAGAAGGCGAATGCCACCATTTGCTGACAGTCTTGCGCGTTCGAAACGGTGACCCAATCGAGGCCATTGACGGCCAGGGCAACCGTTTCGCCGCCGAAGTCGTCCTCGAGGGCAAAGGGCGGGCGTCGCTGGAGCGAAAATCCCCGATTGAATCGCCCGAAGACCGACTCTCCAGTCCCGTTCATCTTGAAATGGCCGTGCTGAAGGGTGAGGCGATGGAATGGGTGATCGAAAAATCCGTTGAACTGGGCATCCGCGTTTTTCAGCCGATCTTAACCGATCACACGGTGGTTCAGATTGATCGCAAAGGTCCGGAGGCGTTTCGAGAACGTTGGCAAAAAATCGCCGATGAATCGTTGAAACAATGCGGACGACTGGATCGCATGGAAGTGCGCGCACCGCGGGCGATCCGAGAATTACTTCAGCACGAACCGTCGATTTCTCGTCTCTGGTGTTTCGAGGGCGAGACGGAGTTCACGCCTGATTTTCCTTGGGCTCCGGAAACCTCCGAACTCCGCGTTCTCATTGGACCCGAGGGCGGTTTTAGCGCCGGAGAGATTCAACTCTTGAGAAGCGAAGGAATCCGGAGTATCCGGCTAGGACCCTGGATTCTGCGGGCCGAAACGGCGGCAATCTTCGCTGCTAGTATCGCGACTCACGTTGTGAGAAAATCCGAGCAGAGGGGTGACGGGGACCATGGAAAAACAACGGGAAATTAGTTTTAAACCTTTGACTGATGGATTGGGGTTTCATCCATTCTCGGATGGTTTGCCTTATTCCCCGCAATCTCCATCGACTAAACCGACGCCAACCACAGGTACCGGTGCAGTCGCCGCTGGCCGTCCGACGTTCGCACCTTCGTCTCCGGCCGCGCCCGTTTCGCGATCGATGCCACAGATTCCGCAAGCGCCCGGTCTGAACCGCATGGATGCGAGTCCGCGACTTCCACAAATTCCTACCCAGCTACAAGGCGCACCGATCGAAGAGATCGTCGATCGCCTGAAAAGAGAAATCGCGTCTTCTCATCAGAAGACGAACGAGAAAAAATCAGCCCCTCAGGCGCCGACTGAAATCATCGGCATGCTCTCGCACTATTCTTTGTCCTATACATTTCAGCGGATTTTCGCTTGGTTGATCGATAGCGCGTTTAATCTGAGCGTCGCTGCAACCGTCCTGAGTTTCGCGATCTTGAAGACGGAAGTCTTGAACCTAACCCCTCGCTCGAATTTCAGCCTCATGTTGATGGCGGTGTTTCTGTTCATCTGCAACTGGGCTGCGATCGCCGGCCAGGAAGTCGCTTTTGGGACTTCGCTCGGTAAGCGAGTGTTCGGTATGCGTTTACCGGGAACGGGCACGGATGCGTTCATACGCGCCGTTGCGTTCATCCCAAGCCTACTCCTCGGGGGCATCGGCATCGTCGCTGCGGTATTTGATTCACGCAAGCGCTGCCTGCACGATCGTTTCGCCAGCCTTCAGCCCGAATTTCATGAAAAATAAACTCCGCGATCCTTCTGATAAGCTCAAAAGCCCCGAATCCCTCAAGCGCATCCTCGCTAAACATCGAGGCGCTCGCTCGAAAATCGTTTTCACGAACGGGGTTTTCGACATCCTCCACCGAGGTCATATCTCTTACTTAAATCGCGCGCGCAAACTCGGCTCACTTCTGATCATCGCCGTGAACGACGACGCATCGGTGAAACGCCTCAAAGGCGACTCACGCCCGCTCAACCGTTTAGAAGACCGGATGTACACTTTAGGCGGGTTGGAATGCGTGGATTACGTCACGTCATTCTCTGAGAATACGCCTCTTGAAACGATCAAGCTCAT
This sequence comes from Pseudomonadota bacterium, assembly GCA_027485695.1. GTDB lineage: Bacteria > Bdellovibrionota > UBA1018 > UBA1018 > UBA1018 > JAIXQO01. The sequence goes on along the minus strand of JAIXQO010000001.1, from coordinate 415,650 downwards.
CCGCCCGCATGTCCTCGTCAAGGGCGGCGACTACGCGATCAAAGATATCGTTGGCGCGATCGAAGTCGTCGGCTGGGGAGGCACCGTTAAGGCGCTCCCGTTCGTTGATGGCTACTCGACCACACGCTTGATTCGCTCAATGTCTCGATAAATACGCAAAAAAGGGAGCCGACTCACGTCGAACTCCCTTTTTACAGAATCAAATTTTTGAATTCGTTTTTGATTAGCGAGCTTTGCCGCAAACCATGCGATCGAAAACGCGAATCGAAGAGAGCGAGAAACCGAATACGAGGCAAACGAAGAACGCCGCGCCGCTCGGGATCTCTGCCGTCATCACGTCTTGGAACGAACGGACAAAAAGGTTTTGAATGAACACCCAGCTGAACGTTCCCCACATGAAACCTGCGCCCAAGAGCGGGAGAAGTTTGTTGGTTTTCGTGAAGTGCGAATAGACCGCGCCGAGCACACCGCAGATGATTTCGTGAACGATGAATCCGAGAATCACCGCGCCGCTAAATCCGTATGCCGTAGCGGAGTTACCCAGGATCGGCGCCGCTGCGATTTTCACCGGATAAAGGAATTCGCTGCCGCTAGCGACGGAGAGAATGCCCGCGAAAACGGCCATTACGATACCGGCGAAAATGCCAGCCATGAAGCCCGCGATCAAGCGCGGCAAATCGAACTGAAGCCAAATTTCGACCAAGTTAAAATCGCCTTCTTCGGCGACTTCGGGACGCGTTGGAGTGTTTTGCATAGATGTCCTAAAGATAGCATGTGCTCCTCTTGCCGGGAAGCGCTTAGAGCCCCACAATCTAGAGGATAGATCGACTCCTTTAATATCCGACCATTGTAGTTTACTACAGAGGACCCGCATGAAGACCCTCTCGCAACTCAAACCCCAAGAACTCTCCGCCCTTCCGCGTGACCGAACCTGGGTATTGATTCCGCTCGGTGGGCTGGAAGATCATGGGGTACACCTTCCGGTCGGGCATGATCTGATGGAAGCCCAGGCCATCGCCCAGAAACTCGGTGAACGCATCGAACAGGACTCACCCGGACGACAGGCCGTACTGTTTCCGACTGTCCCACTCTCGATTGATGCCGAAACGGGGGCTTTCCCGATTCGGGTCAGGCCTCACGTCCTACGGGACTACTTAATCGATGTCGTAAACCACCTCCATCGTCAGGGGTTTCGATTCGTGGCCGTCGTCTCGGGCAACTACGGACCCAAGCAACTCACCGTGATCGAAGAGGCTTCCCAACTCATCGCTCGCAAGCACCGCAAGATTCCTTTCTTCGGAAGAAAAAACACGGCGCCTTGCGTGCTCTCGCTCTCATCATCCGATATTGAGCCTGAGAAACGCTCTCACTCATTATTCTGGGCTGATTTCGCCGAACACGGCGGTAAACGGGATACGTCCGTCGCACTCGCTTATTTCCCAGAATTCACATCTCCCGCGACGGAACTTCCAGAAGTCCGTTTCCCGTCGCGCGGATGGACGAAAAAACGCGCGCTCTCTCGTGGCGAGTTCTCCGGATACTGGGGGCGTCCGTCCGACGCAACTGCGGAAACAGGTCGCGCACTCGTGGATCAAAAAATTAGGCAGTGGCTACCGCTTTTTAACGCTGCCGAAAAAGGCGTTTCTGCTCTCAACCTCGTTTCGTCTAAATATTCAAAAAATCCCGTCAATTACAGCCTGTTTTGGGTCTGGCTGATGGCGTTTTTCCTTCTGTTCTTTTTCGCAGGTTGGGTTTATCTCTCGGTGATGACGATCTTCCGAGGGGCGAATTTTCAGTGAGCGATCTCCATGCTCTGGGTGCGAATATCGATCCAGCGACGCTTGAGCAAGTGGGCGAAGGTTTTGTCAAACAAGGCCTCCTCCAAGCCCGCGAGAAAACGATTCAGCTCCTGAAAGAAATTCAAGCCGAACTGAAAGAAGGGCTGACCGAAGACGAGGCCCGGAAGCTCGCCATGAAAATCGCGCTCGATCATCACGGCATCAAAAAACATTGGCACAAGTGCTACATCCGATTCGGCTCGGGAACATTACTTACGTTCAACGATCCACTTCAACCGGACTACCGGCTACAACCCGATGATCCCTACTATTTGGATCTCGGTCCGGTATGGAGGGACGACGCGACCGGAATCGAATACGAGGGCGATTACGGCGACACCTTCGTATTTGGAAAAAATATCGCCGCCGAAAAATCCATCGCGACCGTTCATGAGTTGTTTGAAGAATGCCGTGAGAAATGGAAGTCAGAGCGAATCAGCGGACAAGATCTCTATCGATTCTTAAATCAGAGGGCATCGGCTCGAGGCTATGATTTGGTAAAAGAAGTAGACGGACATCGAGTTTCTGATTTTCCTCACCATCGATTCACCAAGGGTGGGCTTGGCGAGGTGAGCTTCGTACCTTCCGATACGATTTGGATCCTAGAAGTGATGATCAGGGAACCAAATCGGAAATTCGGCGCGTTTTTCGAAGACTTACTTTAGCGATCGAAATTGCTATTTCGGTTCTTTGTAATAAACCTCTTGGTGGATCGAAGTTTTCTCGACGCCTTTGTCCATGAGGATTTTTTTCACTTCGTCGATCATCGCTCCGCCGCCGCAGAGATAGTAGTCGGTTTTCGTGAACGGGTAGTTGACCGAGAGCGAGCGTAGATAGTCCGTCACGCGTCCGCGGAACGAGCATCCGTGATCGTCTTTGGTTGGACGTGATACGCAGGTTTCCCAGGTAAAATTCTTGATCTTGCCCGTGAGTGACTTCATTTCAGCGTCGTAAAGCACTTCGTTTTCTTCTCGTACCCCCAGGAGAAGAGTCGAATGAGTCGGTGGGTTTTTCTGAAACGCCTCGGAGAGCACGATTGAACGAAAAGGCGCAATACCGGTTCCGGTCGAAATGAAACAAACGCCGTGATCGGGTTTTTCTTGGTGAGTGAAATCACCGTACGGAAACATGCCCTTGAACACGTCGCCCGCGCGCAAGCTATTGAGGTAATTCGTACCTGGTCCGCCTTCGACAAGTTTCACGCAGAGTTCAAATGGACGCGCCTCAGGCGAGGACGCGATCGAATAGGCGCGGCGTAAATCACGGCCACCTGGACCAGCGCCGGGAACGATGACGCTAACGAACTGACCGCCCTTGAACTCGATCGGCAGATCCGTATCGAACGTGAGTTCGAAAACGGTAGGCGTGAGAAAGCGGTGAGATTGGACCGTGCACTGAACCGAAATGGCTTTCATATTGGGCCGTAAGATAACCCATCCTGAACTAGATTTCAGCTGGAGATTAGAGGGACAAAAGCCGGAAAACCGCCACGGTCATGTCGTCATCCAGCGACTTACCCTCGCCATAGACGGTTACGTCGTCGATCAAGCTTTGAAGAACCGCTCGGGGACCGTCCTTGAGAGAGGCGTCGATCACTTTACGGGCGCGTTTTTTACCGTAGGGTTCACCCTCGAGATTCTTGTTGTCGAGAAGGCCGTCCGTGTAGAGCACGATGAGATCGTCTTTTTTGACCGGAATCGTTTTTTCTTCGTAAGCCGGTGGACTGAGACTCTCTCCCAGGCGAATCCCTTCGGCGACGAGGCTCGTTTGCGCGTATCCCTGTTCACCCGGCTGATAGAGCCAAGGCGGATTGTGACCTGCGTTCGAATAGGTCAGGGTTTTTTCTTTGAGATCAATCACACCCACAAAAAGCGTCATCATGATTTTGGTCGACGCTACGTCGTAAACGACCTTGTTCACGTAAGCCATGATGTCGGAGGGATTAAGCGGGAACTGCGGATTCTCCTGAGCGAATCGCTGAATCATACTGAAGCAGCTTTTGGTTGCCGCCGTCACCAACGCACTGGAAACTCCGTGCCCGGTCGCGTCTGCGATCATGATGCAGAGTTTGTTTTGCGCTTGGAAAAAACCCCACCAGTCGCCGCCACAACCCTTGCAAGAGCGATAATGACTGAAAACTTCCAGATTGGAGTCGCCGTATTGCGTGGGTGGAATCAGATTCTCACGAACCGAGTCGGCAATTTTTTTCTCTTCGTCGATCATCACGGATTGTACGGCCGACTGGACCTGAGATTGAACGCGCGAATGAATCTCCCCAAACGCATCAGATAGTGGTGAAAACTCATCGCGGTCACGAAGGGGCGGCATCGATTCGCCCTCGGCAATGTCGACGAGTTCGCGGCGCATCCGGAGTACTTTGTTACCGATGCGTTTTTGATAGGTATTGAACAAGATCGCTAGGCCCACAAAGAGCAAGATCAACGGAACAAAGAGCGCGCTCAAAGTCATCGTTGAACGAGCCTTGGGCATGAAAAGCACGATCGAAGTTCTCAACGGGCCTGGCTCGATCCAGAGCGATTGTTGATCGATCGTTTGCAGTCCCACTACAGATGCGGCCTCAGGAGCGACTCGCAAGTACTTAGAAGCCGAAGACGTTTCGAAATAGACTTGGCCCAGAGTCGGCATCACCCATTGAAACGGAAGCGCTTGGTAGGGCGCAAAAACCGATTTCAAATTAAATCGAATTTCTGCGTAGAGACCATCTTGCGGCAAAAGCTGGATTGCTTTGAAGGTAGAGCCTTGTTCGTGACTAATCTGCAGCGAAACGGGTTTTCTCGCTCGAAAAAGTGGCGCTAACTCTGGGCTAGTAGGAACACGGATCGGCGAGTCTGGCGTTCGATCAATTTGATGAAGAATCTTCACCTCTTTGGGTGACCATTTAACCAGAGTCACCGAATCGAGGAGCGATTCATCTTTGAAGATCCGTTCACGAGTCGACGGCGTTTGGAGATAGAGATTCATCTCCAACTGAATCCGCTCTAGAACGGTGTTCAGATTTTGACGAACTAATCCTGCTTGGGCAGAGAGCGCGTCTTCGTTAGTCTTAGCGTATTGCGTTTCGAATCTTTGGAGCCAGAGTTGACCCGTGAGTGCGGAGAGCACCAGAATCAAAAACAAGACCCACATCAACTGCTGATAGACGATAGAATTTCTAACGCGCGCCAAAAGATTGCCCATTGCTCAATTGTCCATAAAAATGCAATAATTTTCAATATATTGAGGAATGAACTGAACGTATGATCAAAGTTTCCAAAGAGCAGAAGGGCGACGTACTGATCATCAAACTCGCAGGTTCCATCGACGAGACGGTGAACTTCGATCAAACGGTCGGCGCCGTCCAAGGCGAAGTCCACGTGAACACCAAGGAAGTCGTTCGTATTAACTCCGTTGGAGTCAAAAGCTGGATTAAGTACTTCCAGCAATTGCATACCAAGGGAGTCAAAGTGCATTTCGTGGAGTGCTCCACTTCTATCGTCGAACAGGTCAATCTGATTTCAAATTTTACCGGCGGGGGAGAGGTCGATTCGATCTACGTTCCGTTCGCTTGCTCGAACTGCAATGCGGAGCTGATCGCGCTTTTTCGGACCGCAGATCTGGATCGCAACGATTTCAAGCTTCCTGAACTCAAATGCACCAAATGCGGCGGCAAAGCGGTTTTCGACGATATTGAGGAAGAGTATTTCGCCTTCCTCGACCGATAACCGTAAAGGACGAATTTGAAGAAGAAACTGATTCTATTCTCGAAAACCCCCGAGGACCTGATCTTTACGACTCAGATCGCGATCCTTGCTGGACTTGAGATACATCCGTACCTCGACGCACGGAAGGTGGTCGAACTCATCTCCGAATCTGACGAGAAGGAGCTCGGGGCTATCTTCATTGATTGCGCCGACGAAAAAGCGTTCAAAGTCTTCGAATCCATCCTTCAAGAAGAAGTCGGATTGTTCAGCGAGAAAATCAACACCAACCGTTTTCACTTTATCTGCCCAAAAGACTTGGAAAACTCGCCGTTGCTTGCTCAAAGCCCACTTTTCGGAAATTTCATTGTCCGAAAATACGTCGACGCTGATGAAGCACTCCACGCCGGCAAACGTTACGGCTACTACGTACGCTCGACCTTGGCTCAGCGTGCATTCGGCCTCAAAGATTACTTCTCAGCCAAGGCCCAAGTACAATCGATTCAACTCAAGCGTTCCACCCAGAAAATCCAGGTAGTCGAAGCCATCCGCAGCTACCTGATCAAAGCCCGGTTCCCATCGCGGATCGCGAACGTCATCGCAAACTCGATTGATGAACTCGTGATGAACTCGGTATTCACAGCTCCGACCGACGATATGGGCAACCGACCTCTTGACTTGACTCCTCGAGACACGGATTTCGAACTGAATGAGAAGAACCAGGTCGAAGTCACCGTCGTTTTCGACGCGGGCCAAGTAGGCGTGTCATCAAGCGACATGTTCGGTTCGCTCGACAAGGCACGGCTGATCCAACACTTATCCAATCTCTACGCGGAGGAGAAATACCAAATCCGCGCCAATACCAAAAGCGCCGGTCTTGGATTGAATACGACCTTCAAGACGGGGGGCTCCTTGGTTTTCGTCTGCGAAAAAGGACAAAAAACCGAGGTTGCCGTTATCTTCGAAAAGCAGGATAACTACCGCGAGTTCAAGAACCAATTCCGGTTCCTGGGCACCCAGTTCTACCATCCTTCGGAAGAATCGCCGCTATAAGGACTTACCCGCCGTGACTCTCATTCTTGCTTCCAGTTCCCCTCGCCGCAAAGAGCTCCTCACCCAACAAGGTTTCGAATTTAAAATCTTGAAACCCGAGATCCCTGAGATCGTTAAACGCGGAGAAGATCCTCGTGAGTTCGTGAAACGCTTGTCGTTCGACAAGGCTCTGGCCGTGCTCCAGATGATCGAGCCAGACGAAAAAGCCGTAATCATCGCCGCCGACACCACGGTCGTATCTCCGCGCGGAAAAATTCTGAACAAACCCGAGAGCGAAAAAGAGGCCGAGCAAATGCTCTCCTCGCTACAAGGCAAAACCCACGTCGTCTATACGGCGTATACGATCCTTGCCGAAGGCAAGAACGGCAAAGTCACGAATCACACCCGTGCGATCGCCACCCGGGTCACCATGCGCGCGCTTAAAAAGGATGAGATCCGCGCGTACATTGCCACGGGCGAACCGATGGACAAGGCGGGCGCATACGGAGCGCAATCGATCGGTATGGGACTCATCGAGAAGATCCAAGGCAGCTATACCAACGTCGTTGGCTTACCGATCGCCGAGCTACTACGTGATTTGGACAAGAAATTTTCGGTGAGGCCGACGAAGTGGAAACGCTGAAATCCCGTTTCGAATCCATCACTGGTCGAATCCGCGAACGTGCATCCCAGGTCGGACGCGATTCTGCCAGCGTCACTCTGATTGCAGTCACTAAGATGCATCCGTTCGAAACGATCGAGGAACTTTATCATCTCGGACAGCGCGACTTCGGCGAAAACTATGTGCAAGAGCTCCTCGGCAAAGCCGAACAAGCGGTTTCGCGGGGTCTCACTGAAATTCGCTGGCATTTCATCGGCCATCTTCAATCGAACAAAGTGAAAGCACTATTGCCGGTCGTCTACGCGATTCACTCGGTGGATTCCGCTAAACTTGCGACGGAAATCTCCAAGCGCAGCGAACGCAAGATTCCCATTTTTCTCGAGATCAACGTCGACGAAGAGGAGTCCAAGGCCGGTGCGAAACCAGCAGAGATCCTCCCGCTTTTCCGCGCCGTACGCGATCTTCCGAACATCGAGGTTCGCGGATTCATGTGCATTCCGGCGCCTGGAGATAACCAGCGCACCAGACTCGCCTTTCGAAAACTTCGTGAACTCGCCGCACAGATGATTGGCGCCAAGGCCGAATGCTCGATGGGCATGTCCGAAGATTTCGAGATCGCAATCGAGGAAGGCTCTCGTTTCATCCGCGTGGGAACTGCGCTCGTGGGCGCTCGTTCACCTAAGACCCTTTAGTGCCATGGTGCCCCTGGTGACGGATGAGATGGCCGTGGTAACGGAGTCGGCGTCGGTCTTGTAGGCGCCGGTTTCGTAGGAGCCGGATTCGGAGGCGTCGGACGTGGCACCGACTGAGACGGGGGCTGCGGCGAAGAAGACTGACATACTGCAATTTCACCCCGCGCTCCCATGCGGAAATCTTGAACTTCGCTCTCTGCGCGAACCTCAAGTGCCTCGCTCAAAAACAGTTTCGCTTTGAGGATGAAATCCAGCTGCAAACCACCCAAGAGCCGGTCGGCATGCGTCGCACAGACCGTTTGCATGACGAACGAGAATCGGCGATCTTCGGGCGTCGGTAGCGGCTGAATCAGGTAGCTATTCCAAACATACTCTCGAATTTCGTCAACGGTCAGGTCCGGAATGCTCTTCAGGAGCGCGAGTTCCCGGAGATAGCTTTCCACCCGCTCGATATCGGCCGAAAATGAGTGACTCACGCATCCGTCGGCTTTGATCAGTTTCGTTTGGCGATCATTCACGGACGGGATGCATTGAAAGCTCGATCCAGCACCTAAGTCGTGTAGAGCCGGATCGAATTCGATTTCGTATCCAATGCTCTTCATCGATTCGACCGGGATTTTTTCGACCTTGGCTTGGGCCACGCCGACCGCTTTGCCGTTCGAGGCGAAAATCGGGGAACCACTGTTTCCGGAAATGATCCCGCATCGATGCAGGAAGAAAGTCAGTGGTTTACGGTCCAGACGAGAATAGTTGTAGATGGAGTTACGAGCGTTTCGGCATTCGATGATCTGCATATCCCCATCGAGCGTTTCGAGATTCGGATTGATCTTGATCACCGTGAATTTGCCGTCTCGAGGCGCGCCTGATGAGTCGATTTCAATTTTTGGGCGATCCAGTTCGCGACTGAGTTTCAAGATAGAGTAGTCTTGATCACCAATCGCGTTGTTCTCCGTCAGGGTCGATGCGCGAATGACTTCGACGACGTCCGCGACTTCACGCGGATAATCTCCCGCCAGCGCAAAAACAACTTTGGATAGGTTCGCCGGAATTTTGAAACCCGGACTTCTCCAGTCTTTCGGAATGCAGTGACTATTGGTGACGATCAGATCGGATGCGATCAGCGACGAGGTACAGCGACTCACTCGATTACTGTCAGCTCCTACGAGAAGCAGGCCAACTGACGGTGAACATTTTTCCGGATCTGCGCAGTTCACTTGAGCTCGTGCCATCGATTCCGCGCGACGCGCGTCTCGTTCGTCCTGCGTAGGAGACTGATCATCGTCTCGAATCTCAATGGCGGCCTCTGGAAAAGCACCCATCTGAGAAGACGGTTGTTTTGCGGCTGGCCCCTGTACTTTGGTGCCACATGCGACGCCTAAGGCTGCCCATGATAAAAGTGCGACTTCTCTCCACGAATAACTCTTCTGGAACATCTGGAACCCCCTTCGGCTTCAAACTCGAGGGGTCTGTATCGTGGAATAACACAATGTGTCAACATCGTTGAACGAAGGATAGTTTTGGAAATACTCCGTTATTTCAACTATTCTTACTTTTTCAATCAACTAATTCACGACATTTCCTACGAAAACGCCTGCGAACCATGCCCCCCCGGGGCCGGGTCCCACACGGCGCAAAAGCGGAGTCGTTCATTCGATGGTTTTTAAAATACATATTTAAAATTGAAAATAAATTTCACGCTGATTCCTCGAACGATCCTTGGGAAAAAAATTTCGACATCCCGATTCAATGATCCCGCGTGCGAATTTTTGAGTTTTCATTTTTAACCATTCACTGCGCCCATCACTCGGCAAACTACCGCTGGATTTTTTCCAATCCTGAGTCACACTTTAAAAATATGAAAAAGACTCATACGCTTGTCTCGGTCCTGATTGGCTCGTTGTTGGTGGCGTCGTCGGCAGTTGCCGCGCCGGCCAAAAAATCCAAGAAGCCGTCCGAGTCACCGAGCAACGCTGTTCTTGCCGAACCGCCTCCGATGACCGAAGCAACGCCAGTAGAACATGTTGTACCGGAGACGGAACCTACGTCCGATAAAGATTTAGTGACTCACAAGACTCGATTTTTTGACGGGGTTCTGTTGGCGCTTTTTACGAATGCCTCAATTTTTAATGAAGCGATTCGGGAATTGAATACTGTCGCAGCGTCCGCAGGAAACAGCGGGAAACTCAGTGAGGTCAAAAATGCCTGGGGCGGTCGCTTGCGTTTCGGCACGGAGCTGGTCGAAGATTTTCCGATTTATGCTGTTTTCGGCGCCTCGGTTTTTTCCGCATCTAAGGAACAGAAGATGACCAGCGGTTCCACATCGTACGATGCCAAAGCCGAATCCACGATGTTTCTACCGACGGTAGGTATTAGATATTTTTTCTCTCAACAAGCGTTTGAGACCTATGCATCCGGTGATGTAGGAATTGCTATTGCGTCGACGACCTTAGACGGGCCCAATTCCACCTGGCCCTACTATACAAAAAATGAGGCATCCGGAAGGGGCCTGGCGATGGGATTGGAACTCGGCGTGAACATCCCACTCGTGAGTGACGTGAAATTGAATTTGAATGGTGGTTATCAATATGCGCGAGTCTCTACACTCAAAGTGAGAAGCTCGACCGGATCTAATACAGTCGCAGAAGATTCCACCCTCCTCACTGCGAGTGGAAAAAAATTACAACTGGACTACTCCGGACCATTCGCCGGTGTAGGAATCTTCGTATCATTTTGATCAAAGTTCTCTAGAGAAGCACGCCGCCCAGGATCAGGCTCGCGAGTGAAAAGTAAATCACAAGTCCCGTCACGTCCACGAGCGTTGCGACAAACGGAGCTGAGGCGGTTGCCGGGTCAAACCCAAGCCGTCTCAGCATGAATGGCAACATCGATCCCGCGAGCGATCCCCAAAGAACGACGCCAATCAGAGACGCCGCAACGGTCACGCCAATGCGCTGATAATGTTCCCCATAGAGGGTTTCTCGATTCGGCCAAATCAGGATGCGGATCAAACCAATCACACCCAGGATCGCACCTAACGATATGCCCACCATGAGTTCCCGACGAAGCACGCGCCACCAATCGCGCAAACGAACCTCGCGAAGCGCGAGCGAGCGAATGATCAGAGAAGTCGCCTGCGATCCTGAGTTACCACCACTGGAAATGATGAGCGGAATAAAAAGCGCAAGCACGACGGCGCGTTCGATTTCAGCATGGAAATAACCCATCGCCGTCGCAGTCAACATCTCACCCACGAAAAGGATGACTAACCAGCCGGCGCGCTTACGAATCATATCGAGGAGAGAGATCTGAAGGTAAGGTTCATCGAGAGCCTCCGAGCCCCCGAGTTTGTGCATGTCCTCCGTCGCCTCTTCTTCGATCACCTCTGCGACGTCGTCGACGGTGACGATACCTTTCATCCGGTTCTCTGAATCGACAACCGGAAGCGCGCTCAAGATGCTGTTCGAAAACTGACGAGCGACCTCTTCTTGGTCCATGTCCTCGGGAAGCGTAATGAGATCGGTTTTCATGATCTCGCTCACTGTCCCATCGGGTGGGGCCAACAAAAGATCCCGGAATGAGAGCGCGCCTAAAAGTTTCTGCTCGTGATCAAGCACGTAAACATAGTGAATGGTCTCTACCTTGGCTTTGGCTTGCGCACGAATGTAGCGAATCGCAACTTCTACGGAGACATCCGGACGAAGCCGGATGAATCGCGGATTCATGAGACCGCCGGCATCATCCTCAGCGTAAGCGAGAAGCGCGACGACTTCTCGCATGGTGACGAGGTCGAGGAGCGCGAGCATTTGGGCTCGTTCCTCATGAGGGAATTCTTGAATCAAGTCAGCCGCATCATCGGGCGCAAGCAACCGGATCCAGCTTCGCTTCTGGAGTGGGGTCAACTCATGGATGAGTTCGAATTGATCAACTGCGGTGAGGGTCAGGTACAGCTCTTCGGCATCTTCTCGCGATAGCGCGTGAAAAGCTTCCTGCCGAGCCTCTGACGGAAGACTGGCCCAGGATTCGCGAAGCTGCTGAAGATGATCCAGCTGTTCGTTTTGATTCTCTGCATGGACTTCATTTTCTTCCATGTCAGCCTCTTTCAATCAGGTCGATTCAACAAATAAATAACTACCCATCTACTTAAAGACAGTCTGCGTAAAATTTGTCAACCACGGACCGTAAACTTGCGCCTGTTTCACGTTAAATTCGAAAATACCTCGAGGACTGATCCCGAAACTGTTCGTGAGGAACGATCGCAGATCCAGACGATGAGATCGGCAATATCGCTCGGCTCCGTTTCAGTACGAAGATCAGGAGCAGCCTTCTTGAGCATTTCCGTATTTACTGCTCCCGGCGCGATCGCATTCACGCGAATCCCGCTCGATTTAAGCTCCGATGCAAACGCCTCGGTCAGCCCTACGACGGCAAATTTAGAAGTCGTATAAGGCGTCATCCCCGGGAACTTATCCGTCCCGCGAATCCCGCCCAAGGAACTGAGGTTCACGATTGCCCCAGGAGCGTTTCTCGATTTCAAACGACGAGCGAATTCTTGAGAGAAGAAAAATACCGCTCGAACGTTCACATCCATGACCCGATCGAAATCGGCGGGCTTGACCGAGAACAGCTCAGCCCGCTCGCCGATCGCGGCGTTATTCACCAAGATATCAGGAGAAGTGCCGAAATGTTTCTCAATCGAGTCGAAAATCGCGGGCACGCCTTCTGCGTTAGAAACATCGAACGGGAGCGATTGAACGCGTTCAGAACCGTATTTTTCTATCAGTGGGCGAGCGGCGCGTTCCAAAATCATCGGATCACGCGCCAGAAGCACGACTCGATCACCCGTCTCTAGGAATTTTTTCGCGGTCTCGAAACCAATGCCTCGAGATCCGCCTGTAATCAGCGCCAAACGTGGGTTCATCTCGGATCCTTTCCGTATTGCGCTGCCAAACGTGAAATCGGACGAATGAACGCGCGTGCGAGACCTATTCTGATGATTCGAGGAAGTTTTTCAATCGGTTTCGCAAGCAGCGGCGCGATCCGATAGTAGGTCCAAATGAATGCTCGACCCGATCGGGTTTTACTCAGTGTTTGATCACGGAAATCCATGAGTGCCTGGATCTCTCGCCACTGCAGCTCATAAATGAGCGCATGGGCGATGAAACACTTCTCGCCGCCGAGTTGCTTGTAAGCCCATTTGAAATCATCGACATGCTGGCAACGTCCACTGTTCAAGAAACGTCTCAACGCTTCTTTGGAAAGCGGCTGATACGGAAACCCCTTGGAAAATGCGACGTACTTCTGCAGGTACATTCGCATATCGGCTCGTTGCTCCGGGCGTTTTGATTTATCGTAGAGTCGAGCGAAGTCCCAAAAAATCCCGCTGATCAGGACCGTTTCGAAAAGATCTTTTTTGTTATCGAAATGCTCGGGACCCAGTCCACCTTTGCCGCATTTTTTCCACATCTCGAGAATCAGGATGTACTGGGAATAGCGTCTCATCGCGCCGATCACTTGACCGGCCTTATAGAGAGCAACGCCTTCTTTGGCGATCTCGATCCGCTTTCGGAGTAGCTCTTTGCGCTTCTCCTCTTGCTGGCGCGCCAACTGCTTTTCCAGCCGATGGCGGAGAATTTTACGGTTAGACCCCATAGGTTCAGTTTAGCTCATCCCGTAAGGATCAACATCCAAAAGAATTTCAGTTTCCTTACGGGTAGCCCAATCACGGGCGACGGAGATGCATTTCTGAAGCGCGACTGCTTTTTGACTTTTGATCAGGAGATCGAATCGGTAGAGGTCGTTCACTCGCTCGATGAACGAGTCGCTCGGACCCAAAATTTCGCAGAACTCGGTTTCATTCCGAAGGATCCAGCCGCGAAGCGTGTCCGCGAGATCCTCCGCCAGTCTGAGGGTTTCGTCCTTGCGCTTACCGTCGACCCGAACACGAGCCATGCGGCCGAACGGAGAATAGCCAAGCTCCTGACGCTGCTCGCGCTCGTGCTCGATGAAATCTTCCTCGCTCACGATTCCTTGAAGTACCTCGAAGATCGGATGCTCCGGTTCATAGGTCTGGATGAGGGCGACGCCTTTTTTGTCTCCTCGTCCCGATCGACCGATGACCTGAAGCAGGGTCTGATAGGCTCGTTCGTTCGCGCGAAAATCCGGGAATCGGAAAAGCGAGTCGGCGAAAAGCACCACCACCAGCGTGACGTTCGGGAAATCGTGTCCTTTGACGAGCATCTGCGTACCGATCAAAAGCTGAGTCTTGCCGCTTCGGAAATTCCCGAGAATCTCGTCGAGCCGACTCTGGCTCGTGACCACATCGCGATCCAACCGATCGATCACCACATCCGGGAGTAGTTTCGGAAGTTCCTCCTCCAAGCTCTCGGTTCCCGCGCCTTGTGGACGAATCTCGATCGACTGGCATTTCGGGCATTCATCCGGCGGTAGCGCCTTGTATCCGCAAAGGTGACATTTCAGCGACCGCGGTTTCATGTGAAACGTCAGCGATATCGAGCAATTTGGACAGTTCTCCACTTCGCCGCAAGATTCACAAAGCAGAAACGGCGCGAATCCGCGGCGGTTCAGGAAAACCATCACCTGCTCGCCACGAGCGATCGTCTCGCGAATCCGCTCCAAAGTCTTCTCGGCGATCATCGCCTGAATGCCCTCGATCAAGGGCTCTTCTCGCAGCGATACCATCTCGAGGTCCGGCAGCCCTTGATGTGAGAATCGGTTTTTCAGTTCTAAGAAACGGTACTTGCCCTCACGTACGCGCTCGAGCGATTCGAGGCTGGGAGTGGCCGAGCCGAGCAGCACGGGAATTTTTTCTATTTTTCCGCGGACGATCGAGAGATCGCGCGCTTGATACCGAACGCGGTCTTCTTGTTTGAAAGTCGCATCGTGCTCTTCGTCGACGATGAGCAGTCCGAGATCCTTGACCGGAGCGAAGAGCGCGGAGCGAGCGCCGATCACCACTCTGAGTTTTCCGGAACGGAGATACGCGGAGACGTCGCGGCGTTTTCCGTCCGAGAGACCGCTATGCCATTCGGCGACTTTTTCACCCAAACCTCGTTCGACTCGCGTCACTAACTGGTTGGTGAGCGCGATTTCAGGAACGAGAAACAAGACACCTTTGCCTTGAGCGAGCATTTCCCGCGCTAGCTCGAGGTAAACCTCGGTTTTGCCGCTACCCGTGACGCCTTTGAGGAGGAATACGGGAGGAGCGCTCGGATTTTCCTGAATCGCCTGCCGGATACTCTCGACAGCGAGCTTCTGTTCATCCGTGAGCGTTTTGATTTCTGGCGGAGCCGAATCGTGTTTGAGTTCTCTCGGTTCGCGTTTCTTGTTCTTGAGCCCAAGGGTACTGGGAGGAACCGCGGCGCCCAAGATTTCACCGAGCGGAGTCACGTAATAGCGAGATGCCCATTCGCAGAGTTCCAGAATTGCGGGTGGGAGCGCCTGTTCCAGTTCTCCGAGTTCAGAGACTTCTTTGAGTTTATCGAGATCTGGCCATTCCTTGCGAGCTTCTTCGACCGGGACAGTCGAGAGGATCACGCCACGGACTTGGGACCTGCCAAAAGGTACCGAGACCCAATTGCCTCGAACCGCTCGGTCGCGCCACTCTTCTTTAACCCGGTAAAAAAACGACTGGGCGAGAGGTCGCGCGACGGCGATACGGACAATGAGCATTTAACGGATCCATTTCAGCCAGGACTTGAGAACTGGGGAATCCGTCTCGGGACGAGCGGAGAAGGTCTGAGTTTTCAAATCCGCAAGGTCCGGATTGATCGATACCTCGATGGCTTCGCCGGTCAGGCGTTCCGTACCGTCTTGAGTGAGCGTGATCATGCGCGGATAGGGGAGATCACGAGACAAACGAGTATCTTCGAAAACCACCTCTACTTTGCCGCTTTCTTCGGAAACCCATTTCAGAACCGTGAATTCATCTTTTTGAACCCAGAGTTCTTGGCGCTTGCCGGCGTAGATCCAACCCAGAAGATTTTTTACGCGTCCAAGCGGCTTTTCGCTCGTCGCTGCCGCTTCGCCGACGGGGAAACCATTCGCCTTCAGCGCACCCGAAAAACTCGACAACTGCGTCTCTAGGGTCAGGAACGCGGCATTCATGCCGCTGGTGGTTTTTTTCTCATAAGCAAAAAGCAGCTGGTCGGATTCATCGAAAATCTTGGCCCGAATCCGTTTGGTGGCGGCGTCGTACCAGAGTGTTTCTTTGAATTGGGCGCCGTCGCCCTTGATTCGCGTGCGAATACGGATGGTCTTCAGGGAGCTGCGTTTCTTGATCAAGTTGCCGAGTGAGTAGTCCATGGGAGGCACGTAAGCGAAACTCGATACGGAGAACAGCAGTCCCATTGCCGTAAGTACGCGTCCCGTCCGTTTCATTGCGACTCTCCCAAGTGTTTTTTCATAATCAATTTAACCGCGTCGCGAAGTTCCGGGCGTTTGAGCGCATACGAAATCGTCGCATCAATGAATCCGACGCGGTCACCGGTATCATAGCGAGTGCCCTGGAATCGGTGCGCGTAGAGCGCATCTTCGCTCGCTAGTAACTGAAGTGCGTCGGTGAGTTGGATTTCCCCCCCGGAACCAGGCTTCGTTCGGCGCAGGCAATCGAAAATGTTTGGGGTGAGAATGTAACGACCCGGGATCGCTAGGCGCGACTGTGTTTGGCCGGGCGCTGGTTTCTCGATCAACTGATCGATTTTCCAGGTGCCGGATTCGACCTCGCGTCCGGAGACAATTCCATATTTGGAAGTTTCTTCGGCCGGCACTTCCATCACGCCTACGACCGAAGCCTTGTGCTTCTCGTAGATATCGATGAGCTGCTTGGTACAAGGAATGACGGCATCAACCAGGTCATCACCCAAGAGCACGGCAAAAGGCTCATCGCCGATCGCGGCCTCTGCGCAGAGCACGGCGTGACCGAGGCCGAGCGGGTTTTTTTGGCGGATCGAGATGATGTTGCACATCTTAGCGATCCTACGAGAAACATCGGCCAGTTCGGTCTTGCCCTTGCGGTCTAAGGTCGTCTCGACTTCAAAGGCGTAGTCGAAGTGATCTTCGATCTCGCCTTTGTTACGAGCGGTGATCAAAACAATTTCTTCGATGCCGCTTTTTACGACCTCTTCGACGATGAGCTGGATCATCGGCGTATCGACGATCGGGATCATCTCTTTGGGGATCGATTTCGTCGCCGGGAGGAAACGGGTTCCCAGGCCAGCGGCGGGAATAACGGCTTTGCGGATCTTTTTCATCTCCCTCATCCTACCTTGCCTGGAGCGAGACCTCAAAGACTTAGCTCGTGTGACTTCCTCATCACCAAGGGGTTGTTTAATCGCCCGGACCTCCATAGACTCCATAGTCATAACGGAAGGATTCGTATGAAACTTCGCTCATCCAACCTGGTTTTCGCTCTTTTCACGCTCCTCGCAGGCACCGCCCATGCGACGGACTACTATTCTCCTCGAACGGCTGCCCTCGGCGGCGCCGGCAAAGCAGGGCCTCTCGGGACTGATTCCATCTACCTCGCCCCGGCGATGACGAGCTTCTTAAAAGGCTACTCCGGTTCAGTCAGCTATTTCGGCTACGACGGGCCGAATGACTCCGAACCTCACGGACGAGTTTTCCACATGTCCGCCCACGACGGTTCGAACGAGATGTTCCAGGCCGGCGTCGGCTACACGCGCCGCGCGGATGCAGTGCTCGTTCACTTCGGTGCATCCAAAGCGCTGACCCAAGAACTCGGTGTCGGCATCGGCGGCAAACGTTTTTTCAACCATGCCGTGTTGGATTCGCTGAACCAAGCCAATCTCTCAGTGGTCTATTTCCCTCTCGACTGGTTGCAATCCACCCTATTGATCGACAACTTGATCGAGAACACCGCCTCAAAACGCTGGAATCTCTATCGCGAAGTTTCTCTGGGAACGAAATTCAACATCCAGAAAATCCTCCTGATTTACGCGGATCCTCAATACACACCCAATGCTCCGGGCAAAAAATTCGGCTACCAAGTCGGCGCTGAGCTTCCGCTTTTCTCGGATCTCTATGCTCGGTTCGGCATCAACCGCGATGTCATTCAACCGCATCTCGCCGCCTACGGACGAGGCGTGGGCTGGGGTGCCGGTTGGATTTTCCCAAAAATCTCTCTCGATTTCGCGATGTACCGCACCATCGCGCCCGTTCGCTCGAGCGGCAAAGTATTCTCCGCAACCGTCAGTTTCTAATCCAGTTTCTCAAGACCTCTGAAAAGCGTCTCAGCCAATCCGGCTGAGACGCTTTTCTTTTTCCCCAGTTTCGAATATAGCTTCCGCCCATGGTGGGGGCATGGATCATATTGACGATCGGAACGATCGTGGGCGGGACGAGCGCGTTCGCGGGTCCCCACGACTCAAGCCTGATTGTCGAACTCAGACGCGGTGGAAAGATCTACACTTGCTCAGGTGTTCTCGTTTCACCAGACACCGCGCTCACTGCCGGTCACTGCGCTGAAGGCGTGACTGCACTCCGTGTTTCAAATGCCGCGAGTTACCAGCCTCAGAGCCCGAATTGGATTCCGGTCGCGCGATCGTTCGTGCACCGGGAGTACAGTCCGGACGATTCTCTCTATGGTTCCGATGTCGCTCTCTTGAAACTCCGCGGCTCGTTTCCTTTCGCACTCCATTACCCGCAGCTTTCGAATCCGCAGATCGATTCCGAAGTCCTACCCGGAATGCGCGTTGAACGAATCGGATACGGCGGTCGAAATAATGAGAACAGGCGTTCGCTCATTTTTCCGAGATTCGCTTCTTGGAATAATGTCGCTTATGCGCCCATCGCCGGAAAAAATTTCGACCCCTACGCCGTGCTCGGTGATTCCGGTGGTCCAGTTTTCTATCGTCCACTGGGACCGACAGGTCCGGTCATTCTGATTGGAATCCATTCGACCTGGGATGAGAAAACGAATTTCGCCTATTTCTCGCGGATTTCTCGGTTCGCGGCTTGGATTCGTTCGTA
Source organism: Pseudomonadota bacterium (assembly GCA_027485695.1). GTDB lineage: Bacteria > Bdellovibrionota > UBA1018 > UBA1018 > UBA1018 > JAIXQO01. The sequence goes on along the minus strand of JAIXQO010000001.1, from coordinate 396,761 downwards.
TTTCTAACACTTTCTCGTGCTCGTGATCACTCCGGCAAGTAGATCAGGCCGACGAAATTATAATCAAAACCTGGAAGGTACCAAACATCGTCATTGCGCTGATATGCTTGATGTTCTGGATACCTCACCACCGCGTAGTAAATTCCGTTCCCGATCGGATAAAATTGTAAATCTCCCACCGGAATCTTTGAGAGTAATTTACCAGAGAAATCATTTTCATCCCTCCAGCTTTTACTCCAAGCAACGCATGCAGAGGTCCCGACCATTCGATAACGGCGATCTGCGGTCACGTATTTGATATCGATCGACATCCCAGGAATGAAACGCGAGGTGACGCATTTCACGCTACATTCGAGCTGATTTTTACAGGAGATGAGCCCCTGGATGGCCCGATGAAGAGTGGGATTCCATGCACACCAGCGTGCTTGTTTGCCCACGAGCGGTTGCGCATATCGCGGGTTGAAAACAGCTCCTGCATGAATGAGGTCGTACAAACGGCTTCGAATCTGGTCGTAGTCCGATTCACGTTTCGGACAAGATTCATTCTTGCGGATCTCTTGGCGCAGAGATTGCGCGATTTTTTGATTGATGGCGATCTCTTGCTCAATTGGGGTCGGAGTTCTCGGTTCGGGAGTACTGGGAGAGGGAGCCTGAACTACCGGTTTCACGATCGCTCCAGTCGAGTGTGAACGACCCACTGGTTTTTGCTGAGGCGCTGATTTTTTAGCTAAGGTCGGTTTTTTTGCGACAGGAACCACAGGCTTGATCGCAGTCTGAGAAGGGAGCACCGTGGGAGTGACCGATGGTACGCTCGAAGGAATCGTCGTCAAAAGCGTATCCGTTTTAGTCCTGAGCGCCACTGGAACGGGTCGCGTTGGCGTCGAACGATTGGGTATTACTGCGGGAGCGCTCATCTCCGTTTTTGCGGAGGGTTTCGATTTCCAGCAAGGATTAGAAGTCGAATTGATCTCGTAGATCAAACCGTCGCACATGCAACCGGTGACAACGCCACGGCGTCCGACTGGTTTACCTTGCCCGTCCACACACGGATTGACTCGCATGGATTGAGCAAAGGCGAACGAGGCGCCAAAAGAGCACAAAACGACCAACGTTCGAACAAAAAAAATCGCGCGGGGGAACGTCATAGGGCGCGGAACGTACAATGTTTAGACAGTTCCCGGGAGCGGATTTTTATTTTGGGCCATCGTGGCCCAAAACCCTACGGGCGCGTTCCGCGTGAATAAAAATGGCAGGAGCCATTTTTCACGGATTCGTGAACGAATCCGCCTGGCGGGCGAAGGGCAGGATGCCCGGAGTAAATTTGCTTTCCTGCAAATTTTGACGACAAACCGATTATTTTAGATTGTTTCTTAAATACTTCGGCGTTTGGTCGCAGAGTTATCGAAGAACCGTACCGATGCGATCAGGCTTGAATGAGGTCTGCGAAGAATCGCTGAAATTCAGCCACATGGATAGCCAGATGACCATCGCCTTGCCCGCGACGTTTTCAACCGGAACGAATCCCCAAAAACGGCTGTCGTTCGAGAAATCTCGGTTATCGCCCATGACGAACAAGCGGCCCGGTGGAACCGTGATCTCGTCGAAGTTGCGGATGTAGTCGTTACGATCATCGGTCATCATGAGGTGCTCATGATCTCCGAGCTTCTCTTCGTACATGCGCATGTACTCGGGATCGTACTTGTTGTCGCCGACGTCTTTGAGAACGGTCTCTTCACGAAGCTTGGTTACTTCGGTCGATTTGGTGGCTTCGCCGTTGACGTAGATGACCTTGTCTTTGACTTCGATCTTGTCGCCCGGGAGACCGACGACGCGTTTGATGTAGTGAATGCTCGTGTCGCGAGGATAACGGAACACGATGATGTCTCCGCGTTTCGGGAGACCGCGATCAATGATCGTGATCGGGTTGTCAAAAAGCTCAGTGAACGGAACACGGAGCTGATAGGCGAACTTGTTCACGAAGATGAAGTCGCCCACGTACAATGTCGGGATCATGGACCCGGACGGGATCTTAAACGGCTCGACGATGGTGGAGCGGATCGTGAAGACGATCAGGAGCGCGCCCAAGAGCTGAACAGCCTGGTCGAGGAAGTAACGAAAGCCAGACTTATTCGGAGCGGACGAAGGCGAGGTGCCCATCGTGTTTTCTTTGGATTGAGACATAATTCACCTACAATAGAACGACGGGAATCCTTTGAGAAGCCATGAAAACGATCGACCGATACATTGCGTTGACCTTCTTGCAGAACTTCATTGTGGCGGCCCTGGGCCTGACCGCTCTGTACCTGTTTCAGGCGCTCATGGGCGACGTCCTCAACGGGGACTATCCCATCCGTCAGATTCTCGTCTTTAACGGTTTACAGGCTCCTGAGGTTTTCACGCTCATGGCGCCACCCGCGGTGCTCTTGGGCACGGTTTTTACGTTGAGCGGGTTAAACCGAACTAATGAGCTGACCGCGTGTTTCTCGATCGGTATGGGTCTGAAACGCATCATGGCACTGCTATTGGTGCTCGTCACCGTGATCTCGGGAGGTCTGCTTTTCTTCCAAGACAGCGTGCTTCCGCCCGTTTATCGCAATCGCACGGTCTATTATTGGCGCGAGATGAAAAAGCGGAGCGATTTCCACCTCGACATCAAACAGAACAAGATTTGGTATCGCTCCAAGGAGCTGATTTACAACCTCAAGACCTTCGATGCGAAAACGCAGATGATCAAAGGCATGACCGTCTACGCGTTCGATGATTCGTTTCAACTTCAGAAACTCGTCGAGGCCGAAGGGGCGGAATACACGCCCGAGGGCTGGAAACTCATGAACGGGACGATTACCCAGTTCTTCCCGGATTCTCCGTTTCCGGAGAGCGAGCGATTCCGTGAACTCAAGCTTCAGATCGCAGAGACCCCCAAAGACTTCATGGAGATCGAAAAAGAGGTCCGAGCACTGAGACTTCGGGAACTCTATCGTTACATTATTGAGAACCAGGGCGCTGGCCTGGACATGAAAGCCTACCTTGTCCAGTTTCACAGCCGATTCAGCCTGAGTTTCATTCCGATTGTGATGTGTATCTTGGCGGTCCCATTCTCGATCCGGGGTCGGCGCGAGGGCGGCATGGCCAAAGACTTGGGCATCTGCCTGGGTATCACGTTTTTCTATTGGTTGTTCTATTCGATTGGTTTGTCCCTAGGGACGAATGGGGCGCTGCCGCCCGTGGTAGCCGCCTGGGCACCGACCATTATTTTCGGTTTTTTGGCGATCGCCCTCGTCAGCCAATCCCAGAAATAGGCAATTTCTCCGGCCCATTGGACCCTTTTCTGGTATATTTACCTTCCATAGGGTTTGTAGCCGCTCGAGAAGCGAATCAGGAGGTCCCGTGGCGAAATTAAAAATTTATACATTTCCGGACGTCGTCCTCACTCAAAAAGCGCTACCGATCGCTCGCGTCGAAGCTCGTCACCGTAAACTTGCCGAAGACATGCTCGAAACCATGTATGCGACACCGGGAATTGGCTTGGCCGCTAATCAAGTCGGTGTGCTTGAGCGTATGGTCGTGATCGATACCGATTTTGACTACGAAGAGTACGAAGAAGGCGCACCGGTACCTCCAGACGCCGAGCTGATCGGATCGAACCTGATTTTCATGAAGAAGCCTCGCGTATTCTTCAATCCCGAGATCATTCTCCGCGAAGGCAAGACCGTCACGCAAGAAGGCTGCCTCTCCGTCCCGGAGTTTCAAGCGGACGTCGAACGCGCTGAAAAAATCAAACTCAAGTTCCAAGACTTCGACGGCAAGTCCCAAGAACTCGCTGCCGAGGGGCTGCTGGCCATTTGCATTCAGCACGAACTGGATCACTTAGAGGGCAAGCTCTTTATCGATCGTTTGAGCCCCCTTAAAAAAGAGATGGCTCGTAAGAGACTGCTCAAAGAACGCAAAGAGTACGATGAGATGATGAGAGAGGCGACTGAGCTGACTCCCGCCAAAAAGCGACGTTAAAATCCTCTCATCCGTTCCACGTTTTCGCCTCGAAATTCCATTTGATGACCGGCGGTGAATCTTGATACGAGTCACCTCAGATGAAACACGCACTTTTGTTTGGTTTGGCGATTCTCACTCTCGGGTCCTCCGGTACGGCGATCGCCAAATCCGAACCACCCTGCCGAACCGACGGCTGCTCCATGAGACGGCAGTCTGAAATGGAAGCGGCGATGGAATTCGCAAATCAAACCGCATCCGTCGTTTCATATGTGACGAGCATCCAGCGCGTGGGTGATGGATTCTTCAAACTCGTGAACGCCGACAAACAGGTTTATTTCGTCAAAGCTTCAGTACCGAACGGCGAAATCGAAGCGCGCTTGGAGTCCTGCTACAACTCTAAATGGGTGAAAATCGAGTGCGATAGCCTCCGTCCTTAAAATTTCCCGGATCCAAAAAACAAAACCCCCGCAGGCACTCGGCCTCGCGGGGGTTTTTCATTTGAAATGAGTGTGATGACCGATTTTATCCGGCGAACATTTCGCTGCGGATGTACTCGATCTTGCGGTTACCCTTGGTGACCGTTCCATCGATGAAGATCTTGTAAGTGGTGCCGTAACCCGTGTCGTCGTCATTTAAGTCATCGACGCCGTAGTGGATTTCACACATGAACGAATAGTCGGCATAGGTCGATTTGCCGTTCGAGCAGTTGAACTCAATGATGCTGACGCGCGTTTCATAAGGCAGTGGCGCCGTCAGGGACGAGATACGCGATTGCGTGATTTTGTCGGTGAGTTTGGACTTCGCAGCCAACGTCAAAATTTCCAAACGCATCGCGGATTCCGGGGTGAACGCGTGGGCGGCGACGGATGCAAGAGCGGATACGGCGATCAAAAAAGCTTTCATGGTGATTTCTCCAGGTTGTCTGATGCGGGGTAAATTTCTTCAGGCGATATCCGATTTCATCGCATGCATCAACGACGGAAGCCCTTTTTTTACTGCGTGTGGATCAAAAAAGACGAAACTTTCATGTTTCAGAGAAACCTTTTTGCCTCGCACCGCACCTGAGTTACGTTCTGAACCATCCATGAGCGCCGCACAAAACCGCCTAAAAGTTGTATTTATGGGAACCCCGGATTTCGCGGTTCCTACCCTGAAAAAAGTCGCCGAGCATTTCGATATCGTCGCGGTGTATTCACAGCCCGATCGTCCGGTGGGGCGAGGCCTAGAACTGAAACCAACGCCGGTGAAAAAAGCCGCACTCGAACTCGGACTTTCGGTTTTCCAACCGGAGAAACTGAACGCTCCCGGGGAATTCGAAAAACTTCAGGCATTCGCACCCGATTTCATCGTCGTCGTCGCTTATGGCCACATCTTGAGGCAAAACGTACTCGATCTCCCGAAATACACCTGCGTAAACGTGCACTCTTCGCTACTCCCTCGCTGGAGAGGTGCGGCACCGATCCATCATGCGCTCTTGGCTGGAGATTCCGAGACGGGCGTCACTACGATGAAAATGGTGCTCGCACTCGATGCAGGTGACATCTACCTCACTTCGAAGACACCCATCACCGATCGCGAAACGCTGCCAGAACTGCATGATCGCTTGGCGCTCATGGGAGCGGATCTCATCGTTCCGACGTTACGAGGTCTCGCATCGGGAGAAATCCGCGGTATTCCACAAGACGAGTCACTCGTCACGATCGCTCCCAAGCTCACCAAGGAAATGGAACAAATCCGAGGAACGGAAACCGTGCGAGAAATCGATCTGCGAATCCGTGCGCTCAACCCTTGGCCCGGAGTGAGCGTCTTTTTTGAACTTCCGAACGGTAAGACCGAACGCCTCAAAATCAAAGAAGCGGTGCCACGCCCCGAATGGAAAAAAACGCCCGGCGCCCTGAATGAGACGGCTGGAACGCTCATTGTCGGCCTCGCCGACGGCGCACTTGAGCTCACGCGAGTTCAACCTGAGGGCAAAAAAGAAATGGATGCCGCATCGTTCCTGAACGGACTCAAGGGACGTTCGCTTTCGCTTCCACTCAAAATAAAAAGTTAATGCTGTTCGGTTCGTCGTTCGATCTGAATCCAGAGATCTCGATCCATTCTTAGGGAGAGCTTCGGTCGAATTTCAATCGGCGCCTGATCCACCAATTGAAATGAATATTTTTTGCAGAGGTAGGCCAGGATGAGTTGCATTTCACTCATGCTGAATTCCGTACCGATGCAGCTACGAGGTCCCACTCCAAACGGAAGATATGAGTAACGATCTACGTCCTTGGACCGCTCGCCCAAGAATCGCTCCGGATCAAACGATTCCGGGTTGGGCCACCAATTGCGATGATTTTGAATGAAGTAGGGGCTCACAAGGACAGTCGCGCCTTTTGCAATCGGATGACCGAGAATCACATCGTCACCGAGCGCAATGCGCGCCAGCATCCAAAAACCCGGATACATCCTCAGCGACTCCATCAGTACGCTTTTTGTATAAGGGAGATCAAAACCCGCGGGACGATCCAGACCGCTTTTAGTCTCTTGAAACACCCGATCCTGGTAGTTTCGATGTTGAGCCAGGAGGTAGACGGCCCAGTTGATCGAATTCGCACTGGTCTCAAAACCGGCAATGATCAATGTGAGAACCTCATCAAGGATGTCTCGGTCGGTCACATCTTTTGTATCCAACAACGAATAGATCAAATGATCCGTCCATTCAGACCGAGGTGTGTTTCGCGCGCGGGTGATCATCGATAGAACATATTGATCGAGTTCTTTTTTTGACTTCGAGAACTTGAGGTCATTGCTGATTCGACGGGGAGTGGGAATCGGAATAAACCGAGTCATCCGTTCATTTGTAATATCAAAAAGAGTCGATACACGCTGATACAGGAAATCAACGTCTGGAGAAAAATCGCGGTTAAAAACATTCTGTCCAAGTATCTGAATGGTCAATCGTGTCGCCAACTCATTCACGTTCACTCGTCCATTGCCCAGTTTTTCGAACTCCCTTTCCAACAGGAGTTTCATATCCGGCAAATAAGAATGAACGGCGGATAAGTTAAAAAAAGGTTGGATCAAGCGACGCATTTTCTTCCAGTGGTCGCCTTCGTTGACCAAGATACCCTTGCCGCCGATTTTCATGACCTTCTTGAAACCCGGCGTTTTCTTGCTGTAATTAGACGCGTTCGATTGCAGAACATGTTTCGCGCCCTCCGGGTGGGCAACCAAGTAAACGTCCTGACTAAAATACTTGAAATGAACAAATTCCCCACACGTTTCAACCGCGTTCCTCATCATTTTGAAACGATCTTTTCTCAGTTGAAGAACATGTCCCGTCAAAAATCCAAAATAACGATCAAGTGGGGGAGTCACGGGGACGTAACTGGGTTTCATCGCTTTTATTTATCTTTTATTTCTGTATAAATCTAGCCGTGAAAGAAACCCATCCCCTCATATTTGCGGACCAATGGACGCTACTGCGCCTGATTCATCGTCATGGATTAAAAAATCCAGCCGCAACCCTAAGACTAGCCGGATTTTTTTTCGTGTCACTCCTTCTAGCGCCGATTCGCTTGGCGGATCAGTGGCTCTTCGGGAAAAAACTACGAGAGACACGCCTCGACCCTGCCCCCGTCATGGTTCTTGGACACTGGCGAAGTGGTACAACGTTACTTCAGACGCTACTGAGCAAAGACCCGCAATTCGGCTATCTCAGCGGCTATCAAGCTTTCATGCCGGGAATTGAACTGATTCATCTCAAGCCGATCTATGAACTCATTCGTCGGGCGATTCCTCGGAAACGTCGAATGGACAATATGCCGCGCGGACTTACAGTTCCTGAAGAGGAAGAATTCGCGCTCACCGCGACTTCGCTGACAGGTTCGTACCACAGTCTCTGGTTCCCCAAGGATGAGTCGTATTTTGAAAAATTTGTCCTGTTCGAAAACTGCTCCCCACGTGAACGCGAGCAATGGAAATCCGAGTACGTTCGACTCCTGAAGCGGATCGCTCTTGCAACTGGACGTACAAAACTCATGTTAAAAAATCCGCCGAACACGGCGCGGATTGGCATCCTGCTGGAAGTCCTGCCGGAATCAAAATTTGTTCATATTCAGAGGAACCCCTACGATGTGTTCCTATCGATGAGAAATATGTATGAAAAAAGCATCCGGCCGCTTTTTCTAGAACCCATGTCAGATGAAGAAATCGAAGAAAAAATTTTCCTTTGGTATGAAAAACTGAACCGGGCCTATCTACGGCAACGAACCCTGATTGCGGATGAGAACTTTTACAATGTTCGCTACGAGGATCTCGAAAAATCACCAATCGTTGTTTTGAAATCGATCTATCAGAAATTCGGATATGACTTTGAGTCCGCAAGACCTCACGTTGAGTCTTATTTAGAATCTGTACGTAACTACGAAAAAAACCAATTTTCTCTGAGTCCGGAGATCATCGAAAAAATCAATCATCGATGGTCTTTCGCGTTCGAAGCGTTCGGCTACACCCCGCTCGATCCTCACCAACCGAATCGTTCATTTTAGACGGGTTTATTTCGAATACCATAATTGGAGCATACGGGAACCAGATCTCCAGGCGAAATCGATGTACCGGGTCCAAACTGCGAACCAGCGCCAATCATAGAATGCGCGCCAAATTTGCACTTTTCGACAAACAGGAGGCGACGACCATTTTTTGCGATCACGATCACATGGGAGATCACGGTGATTCGGTGACCGAAAAACACACCGTCTCCGACTTCAATCATGCCGCGATCCAAGATTTCCATGGTCGGACTCCAGTAGACGCGTTTGCCCACCTGGCTACCCCACAAACGGATCCAGGCACTGTAGATCGGCGGAAACAGCTTCAATGCTGATTCAAAAAACGGAAAATGAATATAAATCGATTGTAATCGGAATCCTACCAACCAAGGGCTCCACCCTCGGTCTCCGATATAACTTTTACCTTCGGTTACCGGAGTAAATCGATGGAGTGCGCGATAGAGAGCGACTGGTAGCACGTAAACCAGAAACAAAGTGATCCAGAGATATTTGATCTGACCTTCCATCACAAAACGGACAAACATCCAGACAATGCCCACCCAATGAATGAGGGGCCAAAACAAAAAAGACTTCTCGAACTTATGTTTGAGATCCATGAAACAATCTCCGCGAGTAACTCAGGTTCAATCGGATGATTCGCAGACTCGTTGCAATCACCTGAGAAAAGCCCTCTACATAGTAGAGCTCCCGCTCACGAGGATTCAAAATCTTCCGAATCTGGTAGTGCATCGATATTTGCTGGTACCAAGCGAGTCCCGGTGCGAGGTGATGAATGAAATGACAGGGCTGTCCCCAGGGGCCGCCGCCGATGATCAGTCCGATGATATTGAAACCAAAACTCCGAGCACCATAGTAGCTCGATGGCATGAGCTGATGCTCAAGTGACTCTCTCCATCGATCCAGCCAGAAAGCAATGGTCGTCGATCCAACTACAAATCCAACTGCTGACCACCACCCAATAGAGGATTGAGCGTTCCAACCAATTCCGAGGAAAAACACTGCACTCGTGATTTCACTCATGACTTTGCTTCGTGACCAAGTTGAGCCCGTGTGAATTTTGTAATCACAGAACGGGAGAGCAGCCGCGAGCGGAATGAGACTGATTAAAAACCGTTTCGGCCATACGAAGTGCGTGAAAGCTCCATCGCGATCTTGGGATAGAAACTGATGATGTCTAAAATGGACGGCCCGATAGTATTCTGGATCGGCAAAGAAAAATCTCGGAGTCCAATTTACCCAGACTCTTAGCAGGCGATCGGTCAGTGATTCAGTCCTGAAAATATTTTTGTGTGCGGCACCTTCGTGCAAACTAAAATTACTCAAACTGTAGATGAAAAATCCGTTCACTACTGCAAGTAGCGCCAGTCCGGCTATTTGATTTCCAGTGCGGGGCAGGAGAAAAAAACTGATCCAACAGATGACCACCCAATTGGAGCTAAGTACCAATAAATTGATGAATCGATGTATCAGCGAGTGAGTACCTAACCAGCGTGCATGTTCTTGAGCTAATTTATGAACTTGTTTGATGACCTCGGGACGAAGTAACAAAAGTTGTTCCGAGTTTTCATGTTCGAAACTGCGGTAGGCTTGAATTTCCTCGGGATAAATTTTCATACAGGCGATTTTGAGCGATTGAGAATGAGATATTTGAATGCATGAGCCACCAGACGCCGATTCGGAGCCGACATCACTACGTATTCGTCTCGATTCCTATAGGGAATATGGAATACCTCGCCCAAGGGTTCTAAACCGAAACTGGCAAATCTATTTTGATTTCCGGTTTTGCAGATCCCGATAAGACCTTGAAAAGGCGTCTCTAGAATCAAAAAGGTACCTGCCAGGAACAGCAGTTTTCGTGACAGTCCAGGCATCCGATTTGTGGTCACGAATCGATTGATTTCCAGGTAGTTTCGGGATTTTTTAAGCCGCTCGGCGAGAGACTCTTGAGCAAATTGACACTCAAAAGGCGCTGGAGTCAAACGGAGGCAACCCACGATCTCTCCCGATTTCCGCGCAATTACGTGATAGCTTCTGGAGTCGACCTCTGCTTCATCTATTCGACTCAAATGAGTTTCAGTAAGGAGATAAGGAGATTTTTTTTCGTAAATTCCCCGGCGAAAATCCTCGAGTTCCCGAATGGTCGCGTTGCTCAATTGCGATCCGATACGAATGGCATCAAACTGATATTCATTTTGATTTTGAATGAACGCCACAACGGGCTGAAGCAAGATCCGTATTGCGCTTCGAAATCGTGTACTCGAAAACGCCAGTAGACCCAAGCTGGGGTAGAGTTCCACTAGACGCATCAGGCACCTCGAGACTGCTGATATTTTCTATGGACTCCGAGGAGCATTTTTTCTGTCGCTCGTAAGGTAGAGAGCATCGTTTCTCGAATCGCATCGAAATCCGCCTGCGAACGGACCTGCTCAGAAATCACGCGTTTAATGTCGTTGAAATGCCCTTCGTCGATCGATCCGTGCGCAACGAAGAAGGTCATCATCGATGGCGTGAGCTTCATCTGCTGCGCGATCGCCTGCAGTACTGAACCAAAATACCCGTAAGAGCTTTCGGCCCAGTAGCTGTACCCGAGTCGTCGATACGGTGATCCGGTAGTTGAGACTTCGTAGATGTGATCAATGAGCGTCTGGGTTTCCGGAAGAGGATCCGGCAGATCATGGGGGGTGAACGAGTGTCCAAGCGCATTGAGATCATGGAGCGCCATGAGCTCATGCCCCGCTTCCTCCAAGGCATGAGTCAGGCAGAACTTCATGTATCGAATTTGGTCAGGGCTCGAGTCTTTCAAACGCTGAATCACCAGGGCTTGGTTCTTGGCGTTGTGGGCAGTGTAATGAAAAGTCTCCATCAAATACTGCGCGAACAGCGCGCGATCGGAGTGACCGCTCATCACCAGTTGGATCAGTGGCGACTCACGGAGGATCCGCTCCCACTCGACTCGAAGTAGTTCATCCCACTCTTGAAAAAGTTTATTGATTTCCATCGACGTGCACCTTCGGGATTCAGAACATTCCCCGAGCCGCTATAACGCGTGGTATCTAAAGTCAAAATTTAAGAACTGAATTTCCAGAAGGGTCCTACCTTTTCACCCTCTGACGCTTGAAAATACGGATAAAATTCTCCTTTTAATTTGGGGGAGTTAAGTGCGATCCTGGCCAACCTAGCGATGAAAAGTCCTTTGGATTTCTGTGTTTTTTACTGTTTTCAAACCGTTAAAAAACGTGAGGACTAAAACATTCAAACTCTATTTCGTTTCGGCTGAATGAGAAGCAGAACGAAAGCAATTTGGTAAGGTTCACTCGATGAAAACCATCCCGTATAAACGTCTCGCAAACCAAGCTTTCTCCGAAGGACTCATCGCGCCCTCCCTTTTGTCTGCGGACTTCTCCGCACTCAAGGACGAAATCCGCTCGGCCGAAGCAGGCGGAACCGAATGGTTGCACCTCGATGTCATGGATGGGCATTTCGTACCGAACCTCACGTTCGGCCCTCCCGTGGTCAAGAGCCTGCGCAAATCCACCCAATGTTTCTTGGATTGCCACCTCATGGTTTCCCGCCCAGACGAATGGATTGTTCCATTTCGCGAGGCCGGCGCGGATCTCATTACGATCCATCAAGAGTCCACTCCGCATTTGCATCGCAGCCTGGAGGCGATCCGCAAGACGGGCGCCAAGGCTGGCGTTTCAATCAATCCTGCTACGCCCGTCGAATCGCTTTTTGAGATCCTAGATCTCGTCGACCTAGTACTCGTGATGAGCGTGAACCCAGGATTCGGTGGACAGAAATTCATTCGTAACACGCTCACCAAGGTCTCTGCGCTCATGATGCTGAGACGCGACCGAGATTTTCTGATCCAAATCGATGGTGGAATCGATGAAACAACCATCGGCGATGCTCGTGCTCATGGAGCTGATGTTTTCGTCGCAGGCAATGCCGTTTTCGGGCAATCAAACCGTAAATCTGCCATCAAAAAACTCACCACCGCGCTCGCACGCGCCAACACTGAAGCGGGTGACGCGTGATCAAAATCGGCCTTGCGAACCTGAAACCCGAGGATGTTTTTCAAGTCGCTGTTCACGGCAAGAAGGTCTCGCTCCATCCGCGCGCTCGTTCAAAAATGATGAAGAGCTACGAGTTTCTCCGAAAAAAATCCAAAAGCGGAGAGACCATCTACGGAGTCAATACGGGTTTTGGCCTACTCTCCAACGTTCGCATTGAGCCTAAGGATCTAAATCAGCTTCAAGTGAATCTCATTCGTTCGCATTCCGTCGGAACGGGGCAAATCATTGCCGAATCCGAAATTCGCGCCATGCTCTTGCTTCGCGCGCAGAATCTTGCGCTCGGATCATCGGGTGTGCGACCGCTTCTGGTTGAACGGCTCATGGAGTTTCTCAATCGGGGGATTCATCCGGTCGTGTTCCGGCAAGGCTCCGTAGGCGCCAGCGGCGACCTCGCACCTCTATCACATCTGGCGCTCCCGCTCATTGGCGAAGGCGAAGTCATCTATCAAGGCAAACGCCAATCCACTGCGCCGCTACTCAAGAAACTGAAAATCAAGCCCATCGAACTCGGACCAAAAGAGGGCTTAGCGCTCATCAATGGTACGCAGTTCATGACGGCGCTTGGAACGCTGTCTCTCATTCATGCTGAATACTTGGCCGGAATCGCAGATCTGGCTGGCGCGCTATCTCTTGAAGCGCTCAAAGGTACGACCGTCGCGTTTGATCCACTCATTCATCAAGTGCGCGGCCAGACGGGGCAGATCGAAACCGCCGCTCGGCTCATGAAAATCCTCGCCCCCCGGGGCAAACATTCCGCCATCGCCTTGAGCCATGAGGACTGCGGACGAGTTCAAGATCCTTATTCTTTGCGATGTATTCCACAAGTGCATGGCATGACTCGCGACTCACTCAAATTTGTTCGCGAGATCATCACGCGCGAAATCAACGCGGTTACTGACAATCCGCTCGTATTTCCGGAACAGAACAAAGTCATCAGCGGCGGGAATTTCCACGGGCAGTATGTTTCGATGGCGCTCGATTTCCTGTCGATCGCAATTGCGGAACTCGCCAGCATCTCTGAACAGCGCATGGAAAAACTCATCAATCCTGCGCTGAGCGGACTTCCTGCATTCTTAGCCAGAGAAGGTGGACTCAATAGCGGCTTCATGATCATTCAAGTTGCGGCCGCAAGTATCGTCTCCGAGAACAAAACTCTCTGCCATCCGGCGTCAGTCGATTCTATTCCCACATCCGCCGACAAAGAAGACCACGTCAGCATGGGTGCGTGGTCGTCAGTCAAATGCGGACGCGTGATCTCAAACGTTCGACGGGTACTTGCGATGGAGCTCATGGCGGGAATTACGGGCATCGAATTTCACCGCCCACTGAAGAGCAGTCCGTTCATCGAATCCACGATCCGTACGATTCAAAAACGCGTTCCACCGATCACCAAAGACCGGATCTTCAGCCACGATATTCAGACAATCGAAATGATCCTCGAAAATCGCCTCATTGAGATCATGGAGTAGCGAGATGAAAAGACTCCAGGGTTTTAAGAACAGCTCGATTCTCTATACCGGTGCTGGATTTGAAAAATCCCTGGGACGACGTCCACAAGATTCCGAAATGGGCGCTATCACAAATGGAGCAATCGTCTATGAAACGACTTCCACGCGCCCTCACGGAGAAATCGTCTGGGTCGGCAGTAGCGATGCGATTCCGGCGGCTTATCAGTCAGCTCATTTTCAAGATTTGAACGGTAAACAAGCGATCATTCCCGGACTCATAGATTCTCACACCCACTTGGTTTTCGGTGGCAATCGTGCCGGAGAATTCGCCGAGCGCTGCGGAGGCGTGAGCTACGAGGAGATTGCTAAACGGGGCGGCGGTATCCGACATACAGTGCGGTCCACTCGCGCCCTCAGCGAAGACGCGCTTTTTGAAATCGCAAACGCAAGACTCGATCAACGTAGAAAACTCGGTATCCGCGGGATTGAAACAAAATCCGGTTATGGTTTGAGCCTCGATTCTGAGCTCCGCATTTTGCGCGTGAACCGCAGGCTTGCGGAGCAAAACCCAGATTTCCGTTTTCATTCGACGTTTCTCGGGGCGCACGATTTTCCGGACGATCTGCCGCGCGAAGACTACTTGAAACTCATCGTGAATGAGATGATTCCTGAGGTTGCGAAACAAAAACTCGCGGACTCTTGCGACGTGTTCATCGATCGTGGTTTCTACACGCTCGATGAAGGCCGGCTGATTTTGGAAACGGCCATCAAGCACGGTCTGCCGGTTCGAGTTCATGCCGACGAACTGGTGAATACGGAGTCAGCGAAACTCGCGGCGGATCTCGGCGCCCTCTCGGCCGACCATTTACTTAAGATTTCGGATACGGGCATTCAAGCACTTGCCCATTCAGATACGATCGCAACTATCCTGCCAGGTACGGCGTTTTACTTAAAAACTGCGCAGGCCCCGGCTCGAAAACTCATCGATGCCGGTGCGCGCGTCGCGATCGCAACTGATTTCAATCCCGGCACATCGGTCACGCACCATCTTCCGTTCATGTTGACGATTTCCGCTCTCTACCAAGGAATGACTCGCGCTGAGCTATTCGCCGCCGTCACCTACAACGCAGCTTGCGCTCTGGGGTGGGAAAAAACGGCGGGAACTCTGACTCCCGGCAAGGACGCACTCATCACGGTTCTGCCTTTTGGATCGTTCGAAGAAACCTACTACGAGATGTCCTGGATACCTTGAGATTTAGTCGCCCAACGTTGATAGGGCATCCAGCGGTGAAACATAACGTACATGATGATCGCAAGCACGAGACCCGTAACTACGTCGACTAAGTAATGTTGTTTCGTCGGCAAAGTCGAAAGCGCGATGAGCGTCGCCCATCCGAGGAAGAACGGAAGTTTCTCGCGCTGTTCGTCTTTGAAGATAAAAGCGGAAAGATAAACCGTGCTCACATGGAGAGACGGCAGGCAGTTCGTTGGTGCATCCTGCGACCTGAGCCAAGCCCAGAGTGATTGTAACAGGACTGGAGTTTCAGCTGGGACCGGAAATTGATCGCGCGGATAGGTCGTCGGATAGATCAAAAATATCAAGCAGCTCAGTGCCTGGGTAAAAAAGAACGAGTAAAGGTACTTGTTCAAGTTTTCGAGATCTTTGCAGATGATGTAGATCGCAGTGAAATAGAAGTACTCGCTCATGTAGATGAAAATCGTCCACGGCAGGAACGGGACCATTTCATCTAAGAAGGTCATCGGTAACTCGCGAGGCGCGAAAATCGGATGATGGTTCGTCGTATAATAGAGAGCGTAAGCGATCCCAAACATCACGACACCGGCCGGATATTTCAGGTTGTTCGTCAAGAATAAGGGAAGTTTCACGTCGTCTCCGAGAGCCACCGGGCGAATTGGGCGAACTCCTCGTCGCTACTCCAATTGCGCTCACCCAGTTCAATGAACAAAATTTTCAAATTCTTATCGATCACGATCGTGAACGGTAGACCACTCACTTCCATGCGGTCGGCCAGTTTTCCGTCTACATCCGTGAAGATCGGGAACTGAATCGCAACTTTTTTACGAAACTCTGGGAGTGCCACTTCGGGGGATTCGTCCATATTCACCCCGACGACCCGAAGCCCTTGGTCCTGAAAGCGGGTGTGCAAGCGATTGAGGCTGGGGATCTCCTCGATACAGGGGCCGCACCAGGTCGCCCAGAAGTTCAAGACCCAAACTTTCCCCCCCAGGGAGGAGAGTTTACGTTTTTTACCCTCAAGATCGACCAGTTCCAGGTCCGGAAGCACGGTTCCCACCTTGAGATCAATCACTTCAGAGACTTCGTTACGATGATCGTGGTCGGCGCTCTGGCGCTTGTCCAGAACCGTCAACACGGCGACGATGAGCACCAAAATCAGTAAAACCGGTACTAACACTTTGGAGATACTGATCTTTTTAGACTCTGCCATTGTTTGAAAGTATAGCCTAAAATGGGAGTATGAGAGCAAGAAGGAAACCGACATTAAAAGACGAGAGCGGTCAGGCGATCTTGGAATACATCCTGACGCTTTTTCTCGTGCTGATGCTCGCCGGGATCCTCAACTCCCAGCTCAATCCTCAACGTCGAAACAGCATGCGCGGACTCTGGAGTTTTATCACGAACCAAGTCACCGCGGCTTGTCCAGGATGCCCTCCACTAACACCGGCTCGTTAGTTCACGTCGGTTGTTGATCAACTTCATCTGAAATTCTAATTTCACCTTTATAAAGTTATATTTTGAGCGGGGTTTCCCGACAAAAGGTGACTCCATCCATCCTCGTGAATTTTTCTTTAACTCACTTCGCGTGTCCGCTATGGTCCGAGCAAATTTAAGCGAGAACCACCATGAAGCTCTTTTCTCGGATTTCGATGCGGACTGTTTGCTCCACCTTTCTTCTCACGTGCATCCTCGCGGCTCCTCCGGTACACGCCCGGCTCTATCACCCTTCATCAGCATTCTTCGAAGACCCGTCGACCCCCGAAGAACAAAACGCGCTTCAGGCGATGAAACTGATCAGCGCGCCTCTCGTCGGCGGCGCAACTTCGGACAATCGATGCCTCGGTTGCCACACTCCCACCATGAGACTCATCAGCGATTGGGGCGATACTGCCGGCTACCGAATCTCTTGCCTCGAGAAAACGAAAAACGATCAGGGCCAGCCCATGACGGCAATGGACAAGGTCAAGTGCCTCCGCGGCAGTTCTGAACCACCCCGTCCTTACTCCGCAAAACGTCTGGGACTGCTTGCGGCTGCACTCAAACACCCGAGTATCCTGCAAATTTTCAAAGACGCTTATGGCGAAGCCGACTTCCAGGCGCAGTATGATCAAATGCTCAGCGAAGCCGGAATGCCGCGCGGTGGGCACAATCTCCTGAGTGCAACCGAATCCGTCATTCTCTATGACTGGCTCAAAGCCAAACTCCCATTCATCGACAAGTATCTCGAGCACGAGGTGACCCCGGGGAGTGAATGCGCTCCATTCGTTTCACCAAAACTCGCGCAGTACCTGGATGATCGAAGAAACCTTAACTGGGCCCACTATCACTTAAACGCCGGTACGCCGTTCTTTGGTTGCGAGGTGGGTTCTTTGTCTCGCGATTGCTTCAAAGGTAAGGACGACGAAGGCAACGACAAGTTCCCACAAACTTCCGATTTCTATTTCTCTTGGCGGTGGAACCTCGACCCAAACAACACGATGCGAATCATCGCGAAAACTCCGCGCGCCACGAGTTACTGGGTACGTTCCAGTCCAGATGGTCGTTACGTCGGATACGGACTCGCGTCTGCCGAGGAGATCGTTCAACCCGGCGGCGAGAAGAAGAAGTATTCGTCCATGATCGTCGATCTGACGAAAACCAACATCTCCGGCAGTTCCAAAGGAAACATCTACGCGACTGGTCGTTATGATCCGGCGTTCACACCCGATGGTCGCGGATTCATGCTTCATGGAATCGGCGATGATTACAATGCAGGTATCTGTCCGGTTTCGGTCCTCAAGAACCCAGCCGAAACGACGTTAGAATTTAACGAGTCCGGATGCGTCGTCAGCGGAAATGTTCGCACCTATCAATCGCTCGGAAGTTCGCTCGGCGGCACGGATACTTACGCGCTCACGGGTACCTATGGACCTGACGATGCGGGTGGACCTTGGGCAGCGTTGAGCCGAAGAGACGCCGTAGCGAGCTGGGGCGTTCGCAGTTTCATCCATTTCACGCGAATGACTTTTGATGGAGCGAACTATCAGATTCTGAACCCGATCGACCTTTGGACACCGTTTTCCGGAGACTGGACGCTTTCGCCATCGTCCGGAATGGCGGCTGCTCGAACTTCTGGCATGGACGTAGCCACCGGAAAACTCAAACAGTTGGATTACAGTTTCCATGCGCTGAGAACGAAACCGAATGGAACGCTGGAGCTCGAACGATTGCTTTCGGTCTGCAACAAAGGCTCCAAAGGTACGTTTTCCCTCGATGAGCAGCATTTCGTTTACCACCATTACGTGGAGGAATCCGATTTCAGAGAACTCGGTTTCTTCTCTCCGAACGTTCCTGAGTTCCAAGCGATGCTGAAACAAGGAACGTCGAACATCTACGTCCTCGACTTACGAACCGGACTGACCAAACGAATCACCTCGATGGAATTCGGGCAAGTCGCCGCCTTCCCGCATTTCCGCGCCGACGGGTGGTTGTATTTCTTGGTGCGTGATCAGGCGACCAAAACAGAATGGCTCACGGGAGTATGGCTCGACCTCTAGCAAAACGATTCTGGCGAGCGCTCCCGTCCGCCAGTCTAATCGGAGCGCTACTAATCTCGTCAGTGGAAGCCGCAAGCCCTGGGGCTCGTGCGCTCTACGGATCGTCTCGTTCCAATCCCGCTTTTTTGGTTGCACCTGATCCGAACAAAAGTTCCCGAACGATCGGTTGGGAATTGGGCCAAGAATATTTTCGCCCAGTCCCGCTCACGATTCCCTCAGCGATCGTCAGTGGCGAATCAACGACTCGGCTGATTCCAGAGTTTCTCACCTGGTATTCATTCCCCGAAGTCCTGAGACTTTTGCAGCTCGGATCACCTCTACTCAGATTCACGCGCGAAGACTACCGTACCGGCTTAAGCCAGGCGAAACTCGACCAACTACTCACTTGGAATGACCACTTGATTGGAGTGCTCCCCAGCTGGAGCACCAGCCGTTATCGTCAATACCTGAGCCAATTGGATTCGCTGGAGCGGGTGATTGGATCAAATGATTTCACTCGCGTGCTGATGAATCGAACTGCCGTCGAGCATCTCTTACGACAATGGCTATTCTCCGATCATTGTTTGGATCGTAACGGCGACGACTTGGACGACGTCTTTTGGACGCCTTCGCAACCTTGTCTGACGGGTGAGTTTCCGATTGGATCGGCAATCGCGAAACTCAATTGGACGCCGATTCAGGAATATGCGCCTTTTGTCGGCTACCGAACGATGGAATCGGAGTTCCGCGCGTCCTCGTTACCGAACAACGCCGAGTGGGATTCGTTCTCCGTACAGGTGGCCGCTCCGAGGGCCGATCAGATTATTGTTGGTAGCTGGTTGCCTGGAAATCGCCTCGGGCTCACCGGTGTTCATTTCATGCTGAAAAACCAGAAAGACTGGACCTGGAGTTCATTCTGGTGGAGCCCGGAGAATCACTCATCTTTGAATCAAGATCAGCCCGTAACGTTCACCCGCCTGTTCCCTCAAGCACCCAACTATTCACAGTGCACGGTCACCGCAGATCAAGACTCTGCGCACTCACAGCCTACCTGGTGTTCGAACCCCTACCTCGAAAAAGGTCCTGGTAACATCCGCACGAACTGTATCGGATGCCACCAATTCGCCGGTGCACATACGAGTCAATCGAAAATCCTCGAGCAAAACCATACTCGACTCATTCGCCAAAATTTCCCGAGTGACTACGTTTGGTCTTATTCTGATGGGTCGTTCTCCTGGGTTCGGCAACTGCTCCCGGTCTTTGAATTACACCCGATCGAACGCTATCCAAGCACGACCGTTCGCTGATAAGATTGATGTATGAGAACCGTTTTCGTCGCCGGTGCGAGTGGATTCATTGGACAAGCGCTCATCAAACGCCTCCTTCAGGAAACCGACAATCGAGTGATTGCGGTATCGCGGGTCGAGCGCGAATCAGACCACCCTCGTTTGACCTGGAAGAAATGCGATCTTTTTTCCTTAAAAGATCTGAACGAGAGCTTAGAAGGTTGCGACAGCGCCTATTACCTCGTGCACTCGATGCTTCCGTCCGCAGCACTTACGCAGGGCGAATTCTACGATTTCGATCTGTTACTTGCTGATAATTTCGCTCGAGCTTGTCGCAAAGCCTCCGTTGGCCACGTGATCTATCTGAGCGGCATAGTTCCGGAAACTCAGCAAATGTCTTGGCACCTCAAAAGTCGCCTAGAGGTCGAGGAAACCTTCCGATTGATGCTCCCACGCGTGACGACGATCCGAGCGTCCCTCATCATCGGTCCCAAAGGATCTTCTTTCACCATCCTCAAGCGACTGGTGGAACGCCTACCGTTCATGCTTTGTCCGAGCTGGGCGGATACGAGTTTTCAACCAGTCGACCTGGGCGATATGCTCAACGTGCTGATCCGATGCTTGGATGACGAAACCGTTCAGAATCAAACCTTCGATGTCGCGCAACCAGAAGTGCTGACTTATCGTGAGCTCATCGAGCGGACCGCGAAAATGATGGGGAAAGTCGCGCGGATCATCCGATTGAACTGGATTCCGCTGGGGCTATCTCGGTTTTGGGTGGCTCTGATCACTCAAACGACCAAGGATCTCGTTTTTCCACTCGTCATGAGTCTGAGGTACCCGATGATCGTGCGCGAATCACATCGTTGGCCATACCCGGCCGATGTATCGACGCCGATTGGTGAGTCATTGCGCCGGGCACTGAGCGAAAAAGTTCAAGGCAAGTTCATGGGGTTCGTACCCACTCAGCATTACGTTCGCTCGATTCAACGTTTGCCGATGCCGAATCACCACTCGGCCGAGTGGGCGACGAAGGAGTATTTCAATTTTCTTCCGCAGTTATTTTTCTTCCTCATCAAGGCCGAGGTCCAAGGAAATTTTTGCAAATTCTACCTCCTGAGGAAATCTTGGACGCTGCTCACCCTCGAAAAATCCGTGGAACGCAGCACGCCTGATCGACAACTATTGTATGTTCGGGGCGGGATGCTCGCTACCGCGCACCCGCGGGCGCGATTGGAGATTCGCGAGGTACTGGGCGGAAAATACCTCATCACGGCAATTCACGAGTTCTATCCGTCACTGCCTTGGTTTGTTTATATTTATACTCAAGCGATCGCGCATGTTTGGACGATGCGCCGTTTCGGAGTGTTTTTGGACAGCAACCGAAAAACTATCTAAACCGGAGTCGGATCCGATTTCTGAGCCGCTGCCGAAGCTAGGTCGCGCGGATCGTTGATATGACCCGTGCAAACGAAGAAAATTTCTTTACTCTCTTTGCGCGTGCTTTTAGGGCGAATGAGCTCAACTTTTTTGTATCGATCACGGCATTTCTTGCGGAAATTCTCGAACTCTTCGCTGTGAAACATTTTACAGACGAAATGTCCACCTTTGCAGAGGAAACGATCCGCAGCCTCGAGCGCGATCTCGCAGAGCTCAAGCGAGCGCATCTGATCCTGAAGCTTATTCCCCGTCGTTTTCGGTGCCATATCCGATAGCACGAGGTGGAACGGCGGGCGGAAACCATTTTCTTCCATTGTTTGAGCGAGGTCGAGCGCGCGAATGTCAGCGGTGATGAAACAAGCGTTACGGATGGTGAGCTTGATCGCCTGAAGGTCGATACCGAGTACCTTGCCGTTCTTGCCGACTTTCTCGGCGGCGTACTGCGACCAAGAGCCCGGCGCTGCGCCGAGATCGAGCACGACCATGCCCGGAAAAAAGATCCGAAATCGTTTTTCAATTTCTTGAAGTTTGAAAACCGAGCGGGCGGCGTAGTTCTCTTTCTTCGCCTGCTGGTAGTAGAAGTCGCGCGGATTATAAGCCATGAGAGCCCCGACTATAGCACGTCTGCAGTCCAGCAAAAACCCGGATTCCTCACGGAACCCGGGTCCTCGATAACTAGCGCGTAACCTGTCGATTAATTACAGGTTTGTGGGAAATCATCGTTGTTTGGAAAAGCATATTCCTCGCACTCGAGATTGGAAGTGCTACGGCCCTCGACGTAAACACCAGCAATCTTGCCGACCACACCTGGAATCCAGAATGGTACCGACATCGAGTTCAGGATGTAGGCGTTACGATAGGGGAGTTGACCTTGGAATACGCTGACGTTTTGTGCGCCACGAGCACCCGTCGTCACCTGCAGAAACCCACGAAAACGCGGGAGAATCTTGAATTCATCGCCGCTGACGCAAGCGAATTTCGTTGCGACTGCGATCTCTGGGTCACGAACGTTCCGGGAAATGCGGATTTCAAAACGTCCGTCTTCGCCTTGGCGAGTAAGGAATTTGTCTTCGCCCTTGCAGCGAAGCACGGGAGCGAATGGGCCTGCTGCTTGAGCAGTGGAAGCGGTAATCGCAAGAGCAATGAGAATGATGGTCTGTTTCATGATGGGTCCTCCAGGTTTGGGTGCCTGATATCCAACATGGGCTCATTCCACGAAGTGGAATTTTGTACTTACTGAGTTTTGATGCCGACCAGGACGCCGGTCCTGGGTTTTATGTCGTTCTGGATCCGTTTTTTAATCTAATGGGAGATTTGAATCGAACTTCAAGAGTGTCACGGCACGTTTTGCCGACTAGATTTGTATGAGACGCATTGCTCGTAAGACCGGTCGATCCCTTTTGAAATCGCTCCTAAATGGTGCGGCCGTCATTTCTATGACAACCCTGGCAGCATCGGCAGAGCCATCCGCCTGGGATACGGTCGAAGAATCCACGAAACCTGAGCCTCGTAAAAAAGAGCGACCCACCAACGGTCGAAGCCCAGCATCGTTCAGACCAAAAAAATCGAAAAAATCACCTTCTCCACAGGAACCCGTCGCTCCACCTTCCAAGAGCGGATCCGAAGTTGTTCCGCCAGCGGCGGAGCAAGCTCCAGCGGGCCCCGTGGATACCATTCCAAGCGACCACGCTCCCAGCGGAGGCGAGGAGAATTTCGGCCTGACCGGGAACTGGGGCGGAACGAGAACTCGCTTACTTGAAAAAGGTCTCGGATTCGCGCTCGTGACTAAGAACGAAACCAGCCGAACATTCCATGGCGGAGTTAGAAAAGGAAATGCGAACCTCGTCAACGTGGACGCCAAGATTTTCGTCGACGCCGAGAAACTCATGGGCTGGAAAGGTGCCACGTTTTTTGTCTATGGCCTGGGAAACTGGGGAGGGGCCGGCTCACATCAACCGGGCGGACAGGTTGGCGACCTTCAGTGGACCAGTAATATTCAAGCGTTCACGGATACCATTAAGCTCTACGAACTCTGGTATGACCAAAAATTCGCTGACGATCGCGCCTCACTTCTCGTGGGTATTCACGACCTAAACGCTGATTTTTATTTCACTGATTCCGCGACGTTATTTCTCCACTCTTCGTTTGGACTCGGACTTGAACTCTCGCAGACCAGCACGGGCGGTCCGTCGATTTTTCCTTACACGACTTCTGCACTTCGATTGAAGTTCGAGCCTTCGTCCAACTACTATTTTCAAACGGGTGTGTTCGCGGCGAACTCCGCCTACACGGATGACCTGTCTAAATCTCGATTTTCTCCAAACCCGAAAAATGGCTACTTGCTCATTCAAGAAGCCGGCATCGTGGAGTCCGGAGAGTCCGCACATAAGTTCGCCGTCGGTGGTTGGACTTACACGCGATCATTTGATCATCGAACGGATACCGCGACCGACAGTGACGGAAACGAAATCCCGCAACAAGTGACTAACTCCGGAGCGTACTTGCTAGCGGAAAAATCCTTGGGCAAAGGTTGGAGCGCGTTTTGGCATGGTGGATTTGCCAGTTCAAAAGTGAACGATGTTCACACCAACTGGCTGGTCGGCGTCGTGAACAAAGGCGTATTCGGGCTTCGAGACGATGACCAGGTAGGTCTTGGATTTACGACCATTCATTCAAGTGACCATGGAGTTCCAGAAGAAGGAGCCATCGAGTTCACCTATCGAATGCAACTCCATCCGGGATTCATCATTCAGCCCGACCTCCAGTACGTCCGGAACCCAAGTTTCTCAACCGAAGTACCGAATGCTTGGTGGGGCGCCCTCCGGCTGGAGATTGGTCTGTAAATCCGTTTCAAATGGTCAGAGCGTACGCTTACGACTCTTGAACCAACCCCGGAGTGCTTCCGCGAGCGTATAGGTTCGATTGAGTTCCTCGCTCATCAGCTGGCCCGCGATTTTGGAAATTTGCACGACCTGTTCGCGGTCACATTTGCCTTGGGTTTCAATTTTCTCTCCGCGGCCCATCTGATCGGCGCATGCCCAGTACTCGTCTTCGGCTTCGATGGACTTGGTGCGCGCGATACTCTCGGCCTTGAGTTTTCTCGCCTCCGTATCGATCCAGTCCAAACGACGAGTATCTTTTGCAGATAGGCGGATGAGTTTGGATTCGGCCATTTGACGAGTCGTCGCAAGCGCGATCAAGAGCGTCACCAATCGCGGTTCGTTCGCCATCATCTGGTCCATTTGTTTGAACAAAAGTACCCGCAGCCGATTTCGATCTTTTGCTTGAGCGCGCGAAACGGTGTTTTTGGCGAGCGAAAACCAATGGATCTCCGCGCAACCCCGCATCTCAGGCAGGACATCCATCCAGTCCCAATCGTAATCGGCAGGAAATCCGGGGCGCGTTCCCGCCTCACGAAAAAATTTCATCAGATTGGTCAGTTCATTCGGAATGCCGGGATAGGTTTCGAGTCCGCGAATCGCGGCTGAGTAGGTTTCCGGTCGGAGAGGAGAGTCGGGGTTGAGGGATGAGATCTCTTCTTGAATCTCATTCACACTCACGCGCCAGTTCTCGCAAATACTCCGAACACCTTTGGCGGCGGCGACCAAAGAGTCAAACTCCGCGTCGTCGGCCGGAGAGATTCGGCTCGTGCGCGGCTCGGTGCCTTTTTCCGAATGACTGCACGAGGGGAGCAAGGTAGCGGAAATCAGGAATACTGAAAGAATACGACCATACTGCATCGACGAGGGTCCTCTGACAGAGAATCTACCCAAGCGACATGAAATCGATCTTTAGACGGAATTAAATGACCGTAACTTTGCGCAGGAGGTCCATGTCCTCGAGCACTTTGCCCGAGCCACGGACTACGCAAGTGAGCGGATCTTCGGCGAGCGCGACCGGAAGGCCGGTTTTCTCTTTGATGAGAATATCGAGGTTGGCGAGCATGCTTCCGCCGCCGGCCAGAATGATCCCGTTGTCGACGATGTCGGCTGCGAGTTCCGGAGGAGTGCGCTCAAGAGCGGTTTTGATCGCATCAACCACTGCGGACACCGGTTCGGTGAGTGCATCGCGAATCTCTTCGCTGTTCACTTCGATCGTCTTCGGTGCACCTGAGATCAGGTCGCGGCCTTTGACTTCATAGGCTTTTTCTTCTTCGAACGGATAAGCGCAGCCAATCGCGAGCTTGATCTGCTCAGCTGTGCGTTCACCGATCAGCAGCGAGTATTTGCGCTTGATGTACTGAACGATGGCTTCGTCGAACTTGTCGCCAGCCACGCGGACGGAGCGAGAGTAGACGATACCACCGAGCGAGATGACGGCGACTTCGGTCGTACCACCGCCGATGTCGACAATCATGTTACCGCTTGGCTCACGGATCGGGAGACCGGCGCCGATCGCGGCGGCCATCGGCTCTTCGATCAGGTAAACTTCGCGAGCACCAGCAGACTGGGCGCTCTCTTTGACGGCGCGTTTTTCGACTTGGGTGATGCCGAATGGAATACAAATCACGATCCGCGGGCGAATGAACGTACGACGCTCAGATGCTTTTTGGATAAAGTACTTGAGCATCGACTGAGTCACTTCGAAATCGGAGATGACGCCGTCACGAAGCGGGCGAATTGCTTGAATAGAGCCCGGCGTACGCCCGAGCATGTCTTTGGCTTCTTTGCCGACGGCGAGAACGCGGGTCTGTCCACGGGCGTTTCGGTGAATGGCGACGACCGATGGCTCATTGATAATGATGCCGCGGTCACGGGCGTAAACGAGGGTGTTTGCAGTCCCGAGGTCGATCGCTAGGTCGTTGGAAAAGAAATCAAGAATCTTCTTCAGCATGAAAAGCCCATCCTATGGCGCTGTCCTTCTATAACTACCATTTATAGTGGCGGATATGTTCCCCGCGTTCGGCAATCTCAGACATCGCCTTGATGCCCATCTCGAGGTGCAAATCCGTGTACTCTTTGAATACCGAGGTCGCCGTCTTCTTGGTCTTGATCCCGCCGCGTTTCAGCGGAAGGTCGGAAACCAGGAGCAACGCTCCAATCGGAACTTTGCTGACGAAACCGACGACGAACAAGGTTGCCGTCTCCATATCGATCGCCAGGGCGCGCTCTTCGTAGAGCTGCGCTTTGAATTTATCGTCGAACTCCCAGAATCGGTAGTCCATCGTGTGAATCACTCCCGTGCGGTAGTCGAGACCTTTCTCGACGAGCATTTGAGAGATGAATTTCTGGATTTTAAAGGTCGGAAGCGCCGGAACTTGCTTCGGAATGTAGTGGGTCGAAGCGCCTTCGTCGCGAATCGCGGCGGTTGGAAGGATGAAGTCGCCTTTTTTCAGCGAGCGATGAAGACCACCGCACATGCCGAGGAACAAAACAGCCTTGGGGCTCGTGACCGCAAGCAATTCAATGATCAACGCTGCCATCGGAGATCCGATGGAAAAGTTGACGATCGTCACATCCGCCGAATCGCTGTGCACGACGGTGACTGCGGATCCGCGGGTCTTCGTGTCGCCACAGAGGGCGTGGAAGCGCTCGATGTAGTATTCAAAATTGGTTAAAATGATTTGCTTCTTGAATCGGCCCGGCTCGCTCCCCGTATATCGCTCGAGCATATCGGCTGCGATTTTGTATTTCTTCGGGTTATTATAAATCCGATTGAACGTCGGAACGATAAACGGGTTATTCTTGTAGAGATCCTCCTGTTTCTTAACGACCTTCTTGGGGCCTTCAGCGGATTTCGCAACGGCCTTAACGCGATGTTTTGAAACAGGTTTCGATTTCTTTGAAGTCACAGTATTTGAAGATTACCTGTGCTGCGTCAGGCAAACAAGGGGAGAATCGCCCTGTTCGGGGAATGAAATGCAATGCGTCTGAAATGGACCTTCGGAAAATCCGTACTTCTGGTTTCCCTGATCGCGCTCGCCGGAGCGGCCGTGGTCGGCTTACTCCTGTTCCATTGGTATGAAACCGAGTTTCCCGAAGTCGCTCTTCTGAAAACCCATTACCCGCATGTCACTTACCTGGGGCCCAAACAACCGGTTCGCGTGCAACTCAAGAAGTCCGCACCCGCGAACTGGGCCCGCATCGGTTCTATCGCTCCTGAAGCGGTTGGAGCGATTGTCGTGAGCGAGGACTGGGCATTTTTCCAGCATGAGGGCGTCGATACCAAACAACTCAAAGAAGCGATCAAAGAAGACCTGGAAAAAGGTAAATTCGCCCGCGGTGCCAGCACCATCACGATGCAAGTCGTGAAGAACGTTTTCCTCTCCAAAGAGAAGACCCTCTACCGTAAGGCCAAAGAATTCCTCCTCGCCATGGAACTGAACGAAGAAGTACCGAAACGCCGCGTGCTCGAGGTTTACCTGAACATCGCGGAATGGGGTGAGGGCGTGTTTGGTATCTCGGCGGCCTCGTACCGATATTTTGGAAAACCCCCTTCGCAGCTGTCTCCTAAGGAAGGCGCGTTCTTGGCGATGCTACTTCCGAGTCCGAAGCGTTATTCGCAGAGTTTTAGGTCCAAAACGCTCACAAGCTACGCCTCGCGCACCGTTCGACAGATTCTCGATAAGATGGTTCAAGCCCGTTACATCACGCCGGAACAACGAGACGCCGAAATAAATACGCCGCTCTCTTTTGAAAAAGTGGCCGCTGCTCCGGAGAATTCGGATTCTCGCGCGACTAATGATGATGAGAGTGTCAATGAATCGACAGCATCGGAACCGGAAACCGAGCGAGAAATCGAAACTCCCGAAGTTGAGCAGTGATTACGTAAAAATCATGAAATTGCTCTGCGGCCGTGCATTCTCGACCCAAGCCAGTCTATAATCTGATTTATGCCGTTGGCCCGCATCCCATCGATTCGACTCGTCTTTGGCGGACTTCTCGCTTCGACGATCTGTATCTTCGGATACCAGTCGCTCAAGTACCGAGATCAGCGAATCATCCAGAAAAAAGAAACCGAGCGCAAACACACGATCGAATCCATCGCTCAGGCCCTCAAGGCATCCGATCTGACGATCGGGTTCCCGACCACGCTTACGCTCAAGGACAAAAAAGACGAAACCGTCGTTTATCCCGAGTACACCATCCACTCGAGACTTCAAGAGGAGATGGTCGCGCTCTTTAAGTCCTACAAACCGGATTATGGCTCGTTTGTTGCCATGGATGCCCGGACGGGACGGATTCTTTCGCTCATCAGTTACAACTTGAACGATACCGCACTCACCGACCACCTGGCGCTCAGAGCGACCTTTCCATCCGCGTCCGTGTTCAAAGTCGTGACAGCGGCCGCAGCCATCGCTGAGAAAAAACTTCATCCGGATAGCATCGTTTCGTTCAATGGTCGCGCGCACACCCTCTACAAGAGCGCGATTTTCAAAGAAAACGTAAATCGCTGGACCCGCACCATGACGCTCAAAGAAGCGTTCGCCAAGTCCGTGAACACGGTCTTTGGAAAAATCGGAGTATTCAATCTTGGACCGACCGAACTGAAAACCTATGCCGATCGATTCGGTTTCAATCGCCCGATCAGGTCCGATCTCCCGCTTGAGATGGGAAAATCCCTCGTGACCGAGGATCCTTGGGAAGTCGCGGAAGCGGCGAGCGGCTTCACCCGCCAGAACCAAATGTCTCCGGTTCAAGGCGCACTCATCGCCGCATCGATCGTCAATGACGGCATTATGATGTCGCCTTATATCATCGATCGACTCAAGGACGCGCAAGGCAAGGTCGTCCACCTAGGTTTGCCTCAGCAGTCCGAAACGGTGATCGATCCCGCGACCGCCGCGCAGATGCGCGAGCTGTTTCGCGAAACCGTTACTTCAGGAACCTCGCGGACATCGTTCCGGGGATTCGCCAAGAGTCGATATCGCCTCGTCGATGTCGGTGGGAAAACCGGTTCTCTGACCGGAGATGATCCGGCCGGAAAATATGATTGGTTTGTGGGCTACGCGCAGTCGGGCGATGATCGCATCGCTTTCGCGACGCTGACGATTTCCCGCGAGTACTGGAAAGTGAAATCCGCGTACCTCACTCGGCGCGCGATCGAGATTCTTTTTAAGGAGCGTTACGGAGCCGCACCTCGCGATATCGCGCTCACCGCGCAGGAACATCCGTGAGAGCGCTGATTCAGCGGGTGAGCCGCGCCGAAGTCACGGTCGCAGGACAATCCGTGGGTAAAATCAATCCGGGCCTCCTCACGTTGCTCGGCATTGGCAAGCAAGATACGATTCAAGACGTCGAGTGGATCATCCAGAAGATTTCGAAACTCCGGATCTTCGAGGACGAAGCAGGTAAAATGAATCGCTCTCTCCTGGATATCGGCGGAGAACATCTGATTGTGAGTCAGTTCACACTCTATGGGGACACGACCCAAGGAAACCGACCGAGCTTTATGAATGCCGCGCCACCGGAACAAGCCAAGGCTCTGTATGAATCCGCGATCGAAATTTCCCGTCGACTCGGAATCAAAACCGAAACCGGCCAATTCCAGGCCGAGATGTCGATCGCGCTCTCAAACGAGGGACCGGTTACATTTCTGATCGAGTCACCGTCATCATGAATCCTTCTGTTCATATTCCGATCATGGCCGAACCGATTTTGGCCGCTTTCAAAGAGGGTCTCGAAAAATTCTCGGGCAACGTCGTATTGATCGACGCAACGTTCGGCGGGGGTGGGCACACGGGAATTTTTCTCCGCGATCTACCCAGCCGAGTCAAAATTCTCGCTCTCGATCAAGACGAAGGTCCGATCCTACGCGGTCAGACCCAGTTCAAAGACGAGATCGCTTCCGGGCGCCTCCATCTGAAACACATCAATTTCGGTGATCTCACTCGTGACGAATTTCCGGAGGCACTCCGAAATCTTCCGCTCGGGGCGATCCTGGCAGACTTGGGTTTCTCGAGTGACCAACTCGAAGACCCCGAGCGCGGCATCAGTTTCCAGCGCGAAGGTCCGCTGGATATGCGCTTGAACCGTCAAAAAGGTGCCACTGCCTGGGATGTGGTGCACGAACTGAGTGAACGCGAACTCGCCGATATCATCTATAAATACGGCGAAGAACGCATGTCGCGTAAGATTTCCATGCTCATCAAATCCGCGATTCGCTCCAAAACTCTGGAGAATTCAACGACGGCTCTGGCGTCCCTCGTCGAGCGCGCCTTCCCGCCGAAACTCCGGCATGGCCGAATTCATGCAGCAACGCGGACATTCCAGGCTCTCCGAATTTTTGTGAACCAAGAGTTAGGTGCACTGGAGAATCTCTTGGGCAGTGTTATCCTGAATCTAGATCCAGGCGGTAGAGCGGCCATTCTCAGTTTTCATTCGCTCGAAGATCGCGCCGTGAAACTCGCGTTTCGCGAACGCGAGATTTGGCGAGCGCTGACGAAGAAACCCATCGAAGCGGACGAAGCCGAACTCGAACGCAACTCGCGCTCAAGGAGTGCGAAACTTAGGATCGCGGAGAAGCTATGAAACGTCTCGTTCCATTTTGGGTTTTCCCGATTGGTGTGATCTTCGCCGTCGCCACTGTTTGGCTGCGGCTCTCGATCGTCAAGACGACCTACGAGATCAACCAAGTTGAGCGTATGATCTCGAACGCGAAACAAGAACGCGAACGGGCTTCCCTGAAACTGGCGGGACTCAAGAGTCCTCGGAGACTCGAACTTCTGTCCAAGACACAATTTCGTTTGAACCAACCTCGAACCGACCAAGTGATCTATTTCAAGTAACGACCCCATGAAAAAACGGATCCTCACCGTATTCCTGATTTGCAGCACTCTGGGCGCGGCGCTCCTGGGGAGGATCTTCTACATCCAGGTGATCAAGGACGACCGACTAGCGGCGCTGGCTCGACGTCAGTTCAATTCCAAGATCCTCGTGTCCGCGCGCCGGGGAGCGATCGTCGACCGAAACGGCGAGGCGCTTGCGATCAACACGGATGCGTTCTCACTTGCCGCCAATCCCAAGAAAATCGCGAATCGCGCTCTGACCTCTAAACTACTCGCCAAGTCGCTCAACCTCGGCAAACAGAAAATTTCAGACCGCCTCAAAGAAAAACGCGATTTCATCTGGATCAAACGTCACGTGACGGAAAACGAAATTGAGCAGATGAAAAAATGGGGTCTCTCCGATCGATACGGAAACCTCCCCGAAGGTCTCTGGATCGTCAAAGAGAATCACCGGACCTATCCGCATGGAACGCTTGCTTCGCAAATCGTCGGGACGGTGAACATCGACAACGAAGGCGTCGAAGGAATCGAACTCTCCCAGAACAAACGCCTGGAGGGCAAAGGCGTCAGTGTTTCTGCGATCAAAGACGCTCTCGGACGTCCCGCATTCTACGATACGGTTGCCGCGCAGGATGCTCGCGACGGCGAAGAGATCCAGCTCACGATCGATGCTTCGCTTCAGTTCTCCGTAGAGGAAGAACTCAAAAGTTCGCTTGAGAAAACCCGCGCACGATCCGGCATCGTGATCGTAATGGACGCCGTGAACGGGGACATCTTAGCCCTCGCTCACGGACCGAGCTACAATCCGAATCAGCGAGAAATTCGTGGAGAGATCCGCCGCAATCGATCCATTACGGATGGTTACGAACCTGGCTCTACGATCAAACCACTCATTCTCGCCGGTGCACTCGAGCGCGGATACAAGATTACGGATCAATTTTACGGCGAAAAAGGCTCTTTCAAGGTTCAGGGTCGCCGCATCAGCGAAGCTGAAACTCATGAAAAATTTGAATGGATGACGCTCGACAAGATGGTGCGCGTTTCTTCGAACGTCGTCGCGGCGAAACTCGCCATGAAGCTCGGCCAAGGAAACCTCGTCGATATCTTCTCGAAGTTCGGTTTTGGTGGCCGCACCGGAATCAGTTTCCCGGGCGAGCTTGCAGGCTGGTTGCCTTCGAAAAAAGGCAAACCGCTTCAACCGTTGACGCTTGCGACGATGGGTTTCGGACACGGACTCATGGTCACGCCGATGCAGATCGCTCGCTCCTATGCGGCACTTGCGAATGGCGGCTACCTCGTAACTCCGCGTTTGCTTAAAAACCCGCGCAAAGAAGAAGAACCCAAAGCGCCCGTTCAAATCCTTCAGCCGGAAACGGTTCGCCTCGTGACTGATGCGATGAAGTCGGTCACTGAAAAGGACGGCACCGGAAAAAAAGCGGCACTCGATGGTTACGTCGTGGCCGGAAAAACCGGAACCGCACAGACCGTGGACGAGAAAACCAAACGATACTCCCAGTCACGGTACATCTCGAGTTTCGCCGGATTCCCCGTAGGGGTTTCGCCGAAGCTCGTGATTCTGGCGATCTTGGACGAACCGAGTAAACCGACGTATTACGCTTCGGAGACGGCAGCCCCTCTTTTTCGAGAGGTATTGAACGCAGCCGTTACTCGTTACGCGATCCCATCCGTCCGGGAACTCGAGATCCGTCCGCTCGCCGCGCGCCACGAAAACCAGAAGAAGAAAAAAGAAGAACCCATTACCCTCACTCAAGCTCATCCGGAACCGGCACCCGAGGCGCTCGAACTCCTCGGAACCACCCCTCAGGGCAAAAAAGTTTGGAAGATGCCTTCGCTGAGAGGACTCACCGTCCAGGAAGCGAGCCAACTGTTTGAGGACGCAAAAATTTCGATCCGCACTCAAGGAGCTGGAGTCGTCGAGGAGCAGTCGCCTTCGGTGGAGCATAAACTGACCGAGGGTGAGACCGTTTCTCTCAAGCTCGGGCTTTAGATCTGGCGACGTCTCTGGAATTCGCTACAGCATAACGGATCCGGTAGCTACACTCACGTGCATCTCGTATTCAACTATCGGATTAAATTTACCGATCGAAACGTTGAATTCAATGGGAATGGAATGACGAGTGCAGCGATCACCCAAGATACTACGTACGATCGTTATGGTGAAATCACTCAAATCACCTGTACGGTTTCCACGATCGGCAAGGACACAGGTATCGAACTTTACAATCGTAAGACAGGTAGGTATGTCGCCTCTAAATTGAGCGGCCAAACCCCTTGGAATTATACGTTTCAATTGCTCTGAAGCGCACCTTCGAGACTCCCTAGCGAATATCGGGAATCAGGATTATTCTAGGGCCCATGCGCTCAGTCTCATTCCTCGAGATCGCCGACATCCTCCGTTCCGAAAACCTGCTCAAAGACGGGGCGCCCGTGCTCGCGGCCGTTTTTGAGCGCATCGTCACCGATCACCGCGAGGTACGTCCCGGCGATCTTTTCGTAGCAATTGCGGGCACGCAGTTCGACGGCCATACTAAAATCGACGAGGCGCTTAAATCAGGCGCACTTGCGGCGTTGAGTGAAAAACCGTCGGACTCAGTACGGGTGATCGAGGTAGTGTCCACGCGCCTAGCACTCGGCCTCCTGAGCGCCGCATTTCAAAGTTTCCCCACCCGCGAGATGAAGGTCATCGGCGTAACCGGCACGAGCGGGAAAACGACGACGACGCTCCTCATTGATGCAATCCTCCGAGCCAGCGGCCAGAAGACCGGTCTCATCGGCACCATAGAAATCAGAATCGGTGATCGCAAGGTCGATGCCACTCATACGACACCAGGTCCGATCGAGCTCGAAGCAATCCTGGGAGAAATGAACGATGAGGGTTGTGACGCCGTCATCATGGAAGTCAGCAGCCACGCACTCAAACAACACCGCGTATCGGGAATCGCGTTTGATGCAGTCGGGTTCTTGAACCTTTCGCCGGAACACCTCGATTTTCATCCAGACATGGAGGATTACCTCCATTCCAAACGTATGCTCTTCGTCGACGAATGGAAACGTTCGGAGCGCATCAGCGACAAGAAACCCATCGGCGTGATCGCCGCGAACGGCGAGGAGGGGAAAACACTCGCCGCCTCGCTCGCCCCAGAGACCCGCGCTCGTTGCTCCGTTGTCACGCTCCCTCCCGATCTCGTCGTCAACGGTGACGGCATCACGGGAACCTTCTCAGGAGTCAAGATCGAGAGCTCTCTCATGGGAACATTCAATGCAGAGAACTTATCAGTCGCAGTGGCGATTACCCGCGGTCTGGGCATCGCACCTGAGGTCATCCAAAAAACCTTAAGACAAGGCGTCTCAGTTCCCGGACGTTTGGAAAAAATCAACGACCCTGAGGGCCGCCGTATTCTCGTCGATTACGCTCACAAGCCTGATGCCCTCGAAAAAGTCCTCGCCATGCTGAAACGGCTCGTCGGTCCATCGGAGAAACTCATCACAGTTTTCGGTTGTGGTGGAGATCGCGATACTACCAAACGACCCAAGATGGGGGAGATCGCCGAGCGACTGTCTGATCTCGTCGTCATTACGTCTGACAACCCTCGAACCGAAGATCCACTTAAGATCATCGATGCGATTCGTGGTGGTTTAAGACAGCCGAATCAAGCGGTGATCGAACCGGATCGGAAACTCGCGATCGAAAAAGCGCTAGGAATCGCGAAACCGGGGGATTTTATCCTGATCGCCGGCAAAGGTCATGAAACTTACCAAATCATCGGTAAAACGACGATTCCGTTTGATGATCGCGAGGTAGCGAGGAGCTTCCTAAACGTGACTCGATCACGGCTTCCTTGACACGAAATTTCAAAAATCTGTAGCATGACAAAGGAGTTCACCAATTGACCGTGCCTGCCACCGCCAAGGGATCCTTGTATGCTCTATAATTTGCTCTATCCGCTCCATCCCCAGTTCTCCGCACTGAACGTTTTCAAGTACATCACGTTCCGCACGTTCGGCGCGGCGATCACGAGCGTTCTCCTCTGTATGTTGATCGGACCGACTTTCATTCGGTACATGCAGAAAAAACAGATGAAGCAGGTGATTCGGGACGATGGGCCTCAATCCCACCTTTCTAAAAAAGGTACACCCACCATGGGTGGAGCGCTGATCCTGGCCGGGATAACTTTACCGACACTGCTGTGGGCGGATCTTTCGAACCAGTACATCTGGATCGTGCTTTTGCTCACTTTGGCCTACGGAGGGATCGGATTCGTCGACGACTACCGCAAGGTGATCAAAAAGAATCCAAAAGGGCTCTCGGGCAAAGCCAAACTCTTCTGGCAGATCCTGTTCAGCGGGATCGCCGCCTATGTCCTCTATAAGAGCGAAGGGGTCTCGACCGAACTCCATTTCCCGTTTTTCAAAGACCTCGCACTTGATCTCGGCATTTTGTTCATTCCCTTTGCCATCCTGGTGATTACGGGATCGAGCAATGCGGTCAACTTAACAGATGGACTCGACGGCTTGGCGGTCGGACCGACCATCACGACTTCAGTGAGTTTCTTGATTCTCGCATACTGCGCTGGCCACTCGGAGATCTCGCGCTATCTGACCATCCCGCACATTCCGGGGGCGGGGGAGCTTGCGATTTTCATGGCAACGGTTGCGGCCTCTTGTCTCGGATTCCTTTGGTATAACACGTACCCAGCTCAGGTTTTCATGGGGGACGTGGGCTCGCTCGCGTTAGGCGGGGCACTCGGAATTGTCGCCGTGATCACCAAAAACGAAGTCCTCCTCGCCATCTGCGGCGGAATTTTCGTAATCGAGGCGCTCTCCGTCATGATTCAAGTCGCTTCCTTTAAGATGACGGGCAAAAGAGTGTTCAAAATGGCACCGATTCATCACCATTTTGAACTAAAAGGGTGGCCGGAGCCCAAAGTGATCGTCCGATTCTGGATTATATCGATCCTTCTTGCCCTAGTTACGTTGTCGACCTTGAAATTGCGTTAAGAAATTTTGTATAGGTCTTAAACCTCTATGAGTAAGTACAAAGGCAAAAAAGTTCTCGTCGTCGGTCTAGGCATCTCCGGGGTCGCGGTAGCGCGATTTATGGTGAAACAAGGCGCACGCGTCACCTTGACCGACATGAAGCAGAAAACCGAGCTCCAAGAATACGTCAACCAGCTCGGCGAACTCAAAGTGGAGTTCGAACTCGGCAAGCACAATCCACAGACTTTCCGCGAATCTGAACTCATCGTCGTGAGCCCAGGCGTTCCTCTGAACATCAAGCCACTCGACGAAGCTCGCGAAGCCGGCGTCCAGATCACGAGCGAGGTCGACCTCGCTGCTCAAGGCTTCCAAGAGCCGATGATCGCCATCACCGGTACGAACGGTAAAACGACGGTCACAACCCTGATCGGCGAAATGTTCAAAGCTGACAACAAGCCTGCTTACGTCGGTGGAAACATCGGCAAACCGCTCCTCGATCACCTGACGGACGGTTCACGCGCGGACGTGATCGTCGCTGAACTCTCGAGTTTCCAAATCGAAGCCTCCCAGAAGGTCGTTCCCGCAGTCGCGGTGTTCACGAACGTCGAACCCGATCACTTGGACCGCTACCCTTCTTACGAAGCGTACGTCGACGCTAAGAAAAAACTCCTCCGCGCCTGCGATCGCAACACTTACGTTGTCCTGAATTACGACAACGAAGTGACCCGCAAATTCGCCGAGGAGAACATCGGTAAGCTGATGTGGTTCACCAAAAAAGACCCTCTAAAAGAAGGCGGCGGGTTTGCCGAGCATTTCAACGGCGCCTATTACAACGCTTCTCAGAAAAAAATCTTCACCCGCATCTTCGGCAAAGAAGAGACCTATGACGTCTCCCAGGTCAAAGTGTACGGCGAGCACAACAAAGAAAACTTCATGGCTGCCATCTGCGCGGCTCGCGTCCTGAACGTGAGCCCTCAAGCGATCCAGTCTGTCTTGAACTCGTTTCGCGGAGTAGAGCATCGCCTGGAGTTCGTCCGCAAGAAAGACGGCGTGTTTTTCTTCAATGATTCCAAAGCGACAAATCCTCAGAGCATGCTCAAGGCGCTTTCGTCTTTCCCGGCCAACCCGATCATCTTGATCGCAGGCGGTAAGGACAAGAACTTTGATTTCTCTCCGCTTCAGGAGACGGTCCGCCAAAGAGTCAAAATTTTGATTCTCATGGGCGAGGCCAAAGAGAAAATGAACCGCGCGATCGGTGACTTCACCGAGACCTTCATGGTGGGAACGTTCGAAGAAGGTGTACTCCTTGCGTTCCAAAAGTCGAGAAACGGCGATATCATCTTGTTAAGCCCAGGATGCGCTAGTTTCGACATGTTCAAAAACTATGAAGAACGCGGAGAGTACTTCAAAAAATTGGTTCACAGCCTGTAGAATTCATTTCAGGCCTCCATTCTACTGCGCCCGGCTGCACGACGCATCCGCGGTGTCCTCCGCATTCGTGCTTCCGCAGCCTAGCTTACTAGGCTTTGGTCGCTCTCATTTGTGCGTCCTTGCGAAATGCGTCGTTCGCTCGGGCTCGCCACGAAAGGAGGCCCGAAATGAATTCTAAATCTCCGGAGCCGATCGGCACGATCGATTTCGTTCTCTTTGCGTTCGTTTGTGCGCTCGTCATCTTTGGGATGATCATGGTTTATTCGTCTTCGTTCATCCTCGCGCAGGAACGATACGGAGACGGTTTCGCGTTCATCAAAAAACAACTCGCTTTCGGAACAGTTGGGTTCGGAGCGCTGATTCTTGCGCTCAAGGTACCCGTTTCATTCTGGAAGAAAAACGCGCCCAGGTTTTTTGGTGGGGCAGTCTTGCTTCTGCTTGCGGTTCTGATTCCGGGCGTCGGCTCCAAGATCGGCGGCGCTAGCCGATGGATCGTTCTCCCGTTTTTCTCGATTCAACCCGCTGAGGTCGCGAAACTCGCGGCCGTCTTCTACACGGCCTGGATGCTCGAGCGTAAGAAAACCGAGCTCCATCGTTTTGTCCCAGGAGTGGTTTCGCCTTATATCGGCGTCGGCCTATTGATGATGCTGCTCCTCGCGCAGCCGGATTTCGGTTCGACCGCTATCATCGGAATCGTCGTATTCCTCATGCTCTTGATCGCGGGAGTTCGCGCTCATTTCCTCACCTTGATGGTCGTCGTTGGAGGCGCCCTGGGTTCGCTCTTGATCTTGGCCGCACCTTACCGGCGCGCACGCCTCATGACCTTCCTTGATCCGTGGCAGGATCCACTGGGCAAGGGTTTTCAGGTCCTACAGTCGATGCTTGCACTACACAACGGCGGCATCAGCGGAATGGGACTCGGAAACGGAAAAGAAAAACTCTTCTACCTCCCGGAAGCCCACAACGATTTCTTGTTCGCGGTGATCGGCGAGGAACTCGGGTTCTTGGGCGCGATCAGCGTTCTTTCTCTCTTCGGCCTGATCCTGTACCGAGGGATGAAAATCAGTCATCGCTATTTTGAAGAGAAAAACGATCTGTTCGGCTCCCTCCTCGCCGCCGGCATCACGCTCGCCTTAGTCCTCCAGGCGTTCGTGAATATGGGCGTCGTCGTCGGCGCTCTCCCGACCAAAGGGCTCACGCTCCCATTTCTCAGCTACGGCGGAAGCGCCTTGATCGTGAACCTTTTCTCTATTGGTATCCTCCTGCGCATTTCCAAGGAACTATCCGCGGAACCTGTTCGTGAGTTCGAAGCAAAACGAACGCAGGTGGCCGTCTCGTGAGTCCATCAGATACGGTGATCTCTTTTAGACATTATCTTCAGAACGGCATCACTCCATTTGCCTCGGATTTCACGGAATCGAAAATTGTATCCGACCTCTTGACTGAGTTCGTCGTCGTTCTCTCGAACTATCAAGAAGAGGGCGTTCACCTCTATCCGGTGATTTTCATTTCAGAAGATCTGTCGTCCATCCTCACCACCGTCGGTGGCTCCGATTCGATCACGATCGGCTCTGGCCCAAAGACTCGCGAAACCGTTCAAAGCGCCTTCAAGGAATGCGCCCCGTTGGCCGAAGGTCGAGGCTGGGCGATTTTCACCGTGCTCATGGAAGACGAAATCATCTACGGAATTTTCCGGACCGATCAGTCGCCCCTGAACCCGACGCCGTTCGAGCGACTCAGGAAAAGCACGTCGGCGCCCAGACGCGTGATCGGCCTGACCCGCATGGGCGGTGGATTCATTGAACTCAGGTCCGACCAAGGCAAATACAAATACATCGACGTCACCGGTAGCCACGAAGAAACAAAAAACCCCTCGAAACTGATTCGAGAGTTCGTCAAACTCGCCACTCAGGCGGCTCCGGATGAATTCAAATCGAAACTTCAATCATTCTACTACCGCGTCAGCATCGATCTTCTGCATTCAGGGCATGGAGCCCTCATCGCCGTCGCCCACAAAAACGAGGAAATGCCCGCGATCTTCCGTGACGGAATCTTGCTTGAGCCTAAAATCGAAATCTTGCTCGATATCGAGAAGCTCATCACGCTCAAAGACACCGAATCTTTTCAACGGCTGATGGCTAAGAATCAGCTCCTCCGCAAGATGGCTTTCATGGATGGGATCACCGTCATCGACACGGCCGGTTCGATTCTAGGTTACAATTGCTTCATCCGAAGTTCGGCGCTTGAGAAAAAAAACAAGCGATCCCACACGATCGGCGGAGCACGACGCCGAGCTTTTGATGTCCTCAGTAGCTACGTCGGGGAAAACCTGGCCGGCGTTCTCTACAAGTCCCAAGACGGACTCATCGACCTCAGTAAATCTTAGACTCGCTACACGGCCGAAAACGAAAGCAGCGTGCTTTTCGAGAGCCCGAGTTTCTGTCCGTACGCATTTAGGATTACGTTGATGTCTGCATCCGAACCTAGGCCCGCGAGCTTGAGGTAGGTGATGAGGGCGGCAAATGCAGAGTTTTGCGGTATGCTTGATACCGGGCTATTTCTCGAAGCCGCTTCACCTGCGCCACCACCAGCCGCGACGAAATGGCCGACATTTCGCATGGAAGTCGCTCCGCCCGGTTTGACGTGAAAAAGCGCAACGAGCGCGACGCTACCGTTATCACCTACGGCTAGATCACCGTTCCAACTGATCGCCCCGTCCGAGAAAACATGGAGGAATCCTTCTTTTCCAAGCGCGATATGGGTGCCAGCCCAGATCAACAGGTTCCGGGCGAAAAGCGAGTGCTGATAAATAAAATCCGAAACGCCGTTTCCTCCGTGGTAGTCATACCCGGTTTCACACATGGATACCGATCCCACGAGCCCACGCGCGTTCGCGGACGAAGCAATGAGGCGTTTGCGATCAAGCGAACCGATGCCGCCGAAATCATTAAATACGTTTCTCAGAGCCTGATTTTCGGCAGAGCTGAGCAAGAACTGAGATTGGATGTTGTCGTAATTCGCTCGGCTCGGGAGGATATTCAGCATCTCAAGCATCTGATTGAAAAACTCTTTGGCGCCACGAGTGCTCTTGAAACCTTTTTCTTGCGCACGCATCAGTCCGATACCAGCGTTCTTAAGGAGATCGGCATCATTCGTTCCGATTCCCAGTTCCGGCGGCAATGCGATCGAACTCACCATGTCTTGTACTGAACCTTTGGAAGCGGGAACGTATTTCGGCGTCAGGCGAGATCCGTCGAAATGTATCACGGAGTCATCTGGATCAGCCCCGGCGAATACGACACCAGGAATCGTAGCTGAATTATCGAAATTCCTACTTTTCGGCAAAAGACCCACGTTCAGCGAAGTAAATAGCGAACCGATTCGGATCTGCTCGATCATCTTGTGAAGATAGAGCGGATTCTCCGCGCTATCGTCGGTCGAAGGACAAGCGATGAGGGTGCCGGTCACTTGCGAGAGGACTTCTCGGGCTTTTTGTCCGGACATCAGAACCGTGTCTTCGCCCGCGCGCGCACGATCGAGAACTTTTCCGCCTTGTTCGATCGCTTGATAAAAAGGGTCAGCACGGTTAATGACGAGCCCGCGAATCAGTCCCGTATCGAACTGCGTATTCGCGTTCGTTCCAAGTACCGACGTATTTGCACCCGCAAAAGTGGATCCGTCTTCTCGAAACGGCGCAAAAATATGCGAGAGTCCATGACCGCCTTGTTGCTCAAGCGCGGTGTAGGTGAGACCCGGATTTTGTGAAAGCTTTATCGCGTCGGCGGCTAGCGCACGATCACTTTTCAACATCGCCAATATCGAAGGCGACATCACGAGTGCGCCCGCTGTCGATGCGCCGAGCTTCAAGAAGCTTCGGCGATCGATCAGCGAACTGGGCGCATGGGGCGCCTCTGTCAGGGTATCTCGGGGATTGGTTTTGATTTTAATCAGCATCTTTACGTCCTTTTCCTTACTGCAGGAGTGCCTTGGGCGCCGATGCAATGGAGATGCAAATGAGGTAAGCAACCTTACGAGTATTGTTCGGATTCTGAGAGATCGCCTGGGACTTCAAGGTGCCGATCGCCTCGGATTCAGCCGCCGTAAGCGATGGTTCGCCCCAGAGCCTTTTGGCCAGCAGCTGTACATAGCCGTTCCATGTCGAATCCGATATCGATGAAGGAGTTTGCGATAGCGACAAACCCGCAATCGAGTCTGATTGATTCTGACCTTTGGTCAAAAAATCAGAACATCCCGCTGCCGCCATTTGAAAAAGTGCAATCATCTGCGAGGTTCCACTGGTATCCGCGCTGGAATAAGTCGGGAGATTATCCCAAACCTGACCATCGATCTGATTCAAAAGCGGTGTTTCACTATTCGAAAGTTTAAATGCGGAGGCGAAGTAGGGTTGTGCTGTCCTGAAATTCGGCGTCGAAGAAGAACCCTGGATCTGATAGACCGCCGAGGGTTCACCGCAATCCAGAGCCGTGAAGCAGCCGACGTTCTTGTCGGCGTCTTTTTGCTGATTTTTTCCGACATTGATTCGGGTGATTTCCTTGACCGAGCCGCAAGAGGACAAGGCGACGATCATCACTATCCAGACAATCGATGGCAGCGGTCGCTGTTTATTGTTCACGAGACACCTCACCCAGGCAGTTCGGATGAACTGCGATTTTTTCAAAAATCCGTTTTAGGTTCTGATCG
The DNA here is from genome assembly GCA_027485695.1 of Pseudomonadota bacterium. GTDB lineage: Bacteria > Bdellovibrionota > UBA1018 > UBA1018 > UBA1018 > JAIXQO01. Next base: position 354,335 of record JAIXQO010000001.1, on the reverse strand, counting down.
CGTCGTAATTCCGTAACCAATTCATTGTGCGCGTCTTTGCCCAGGGGACCCTCGAAATCCACGCGATCATCGGCGAACTCAAAGCCCCGAACGGATGGGCAAACGATGTCAGTCGCTTTCTTGACCATACAAGCGTAGTACTGGCGGGTTTCGACGAACGCCCGACTCAGGTCGTGGATACCTTTGCCGGTGAGGCGATTTTGCGGCCATTCCACCTTGGCCATGAATGCGGGCGAGAAATTCGCCTGCCACTCGTTGCCTTGGTTGACGTACCCTTCGGGCGCGACGTCCAGATTCCGAAAATATTTATCGTCGTATTTCGCGCGAGGGTTGGCGGCCCGATTTCCGTAAGATCCTTTGAGGCCGAGCGTCGCAATGTTGTTTGAAACACCAAAGATGTATCCGTTGTCGCCGGTCGTGAAATGGTAGAAAGCCCCACGAAGTCCGTCCATGACTCCATGGCAAGTCTTGCAATTACCCTCAAACGACGCTCGGGAATTCGCTCCGAGCGGATTTCTGGATACGTCTCGGCCGATCCAGTTTTCCGAGACGTTCGAGTTCCTGATCGCGTCCAGCGGCAGGCACCAAAATTGATTGACGAGCGACTGCACGGCGCGACGATTAGTTCCTGCCGTATAGTTGTTTACGAAACCTTCCATCGTGAGAATACCGGCGTCGTGGTCGTTATCCGGCAAATCTTGTTGATAACCTTGGTAGTTCAAGTCGTTCGGAGTTTGACCATCCGGAAATGGGCGTCGATGGATATCGGAGCTATCGCCACCAGCTGAATAACGGTAAGGCTGGAAATTCCGTATGCGTTGCTTCGTGTAATACAGCATCGAACCGTCGCCCAAATTCGATCGGCGTTCAATCGCCGCAAACGATCGATCTTGATTCACGTTCACCGTGTTGTTCGTTTTGCGCATGATAAAACTATCTCGCTCAGTCGGTACCGAACCCCAGGATTGATCGACATGGTAAAAATAGTCACCGGTCAGGAATTCCCTTACGGGACGGTCGTCTCGAACGATACCGATCATCGTGCTACCGGCGAGCGACAACATCGGCATGTCACGCACCCGTTGGGTCGGCCATTGCATCGGAGCAACAAACTGAGTGAGTGTGTTGGTGCTGAATCCGGAGTCACCGGTCAATGATCGTGCGATCTCTTCGAGTCTGTCGGCTCGACAGAGACTCATGAATGAGTCCCACCGGGAGTCACCGGGAGAAATCGTTTCACCTGTAAGGCGTTGGCTCAATCTACGAAGCGCTTGTCCGCAATTCAGTTTTATGACGGTGGCTAGGGTATCTCCGCTGGAGCTCGAGCCCCCGTTACTCGGCAGATTCAATGCGGTTTGAAGTTCGATGATCGCGTTTTCCCATCCCACAGCATTGAGTGTGATTTGCGTATAAGATGCGTGGGTCTCGCCACGCAGAGCACGAATGTAGAGCAAAGATTTCTTAGGCTCCGTGCCCACGGCTACTTTATTCAAAATCGAGATGGCCGTGTCGCGATTATCTGAATTAAATGGATGATTAGCTGACTGGTGGCACCCGTTGCACTGCGAAGACGCACTGAGCTGGCGAATGGTCGCTAGGGCCGTGTCGATTTTTTCAATTTTTACCGTGCCCATTGAGGAAGTCTGAGCACCGTCGTTGTTTTGAGCTGAGGCTTTTTGCACTCGGTCAGGGGAGAATCCGATCAATAGTTCGCAACCGCTGCTCGAAAAAGCGATGCCGAGTAGGATCCAGCGAATGCTTTGAGCTGATAGGAACATTTGAATCACTCCCGAGTCCAAACTATTTATTATACATAATGTGTTTCAAAATTATCTCGATGACTTACCATTCGGAACATCTGGATGACTTCTGAACGTTTTCGACCCAATCAATAGAGATCAGTCGTCAAACTTATGTCGGATCGCTGTTCATGACTGATGATTGGGAAACTGAGGATTTTTCATTGCGAGATGTCGTGGCTCGTCATCATACTCAGGCTATGAAACTCCTCATCACTGGAGGCGGGACCGGCGGACATATCTTCGCCGGAGTTGCGATCGCGGAAAAATTCAAAGAGCTTCACCCGAATGGCGAAGTTTTGTTCGTGGGCTCACGGGGTGGTCTCGAAGAAAAACTTGTGCCGCGAGCGGGCATCCCACTCAGAACCTTGAGGCTGAGCGCCCTCAAGGGCAAAGGCAGCATCGACAAGTTCAAGTCCCTGATCAAGATCCCGTTTGCGCTGATCGAAGCGTTTGGGATCGTACTCAGATTCAAGCCCGATGCGATCATCGGTGTCGGCGGCTACGCCTCTGGACCGGTTGTTCTCGCCGGCTACTTCTCTAAATTATTCGGTCACAAAAAAATCGGCATTCTCGAACAGAACGCGGTGAGTGGACTCACCAACCGCTGGCTCTCTCGTTTCTCCGATTTAATTTTCTGCGCATTTTCGGGAATCGAATCGCAGTTCCCTGGAAAAACGACCCTCGTCACCGGCAATCCGGTCCGCAAGGAAATGGTCCGTCTCGAGTCTCCGAGTGGTCGATTCTGCGTTTTCATTTTTGGTGGTAGCCAGGGCGCCGTCGGCATCAACTCTTTGATTCTGGGTGCGCTCCCACTGCTTAAGGATCTACCAATCGACTGGATCCATCAAACCGGTGAAAGGGACTTTGACCGAGTCAAAAAAGGTTACGAATCCGAACAGGTGGCCGGTCGCGTGGAACCTTTTATCTACGACATGAAGGCTTGTTATTCACGCTCTCACCTCGTCGTCTGCCGAGCCGGCAGTTCCACACTTGCGGAACTCGCCGCCGTCGGGCGAGCATCATTTCTGGTTCCTTTTCCGTTTGCGGCTGACAATCATCAGGAGAAAAATGCCCGATTATTCGAGAAAACCGGGGCTTCCCGGGTTTTTCTCCAAAATCAGTCCACCTCAGAAAGTCTTGCCCAAGCGATTCGATCTCTGGTTCAAGACTCGACCCAACTAGATAAAATGAGGACCGAAGCCCTCGCGCTTCACACCTCCTCTGGCCTCGAAAAAATCCTCAGCCACCTTCTGAAAATCTAGGGGTCAAACCGCACGTTTTAAGATAGGCGATCGGCCGAATTTAGCCTAAAACCGATGCTGTATGATGAAGCACCCAGAGCTCTATCCGGTTCATTTTATTGGAATCGGCGGCATCGGCATGAGTGGAATCGCGGAGATCCTGCACCATCAGGGTTATCCGATCAGCGGCTCCGACCTCTCTGAAAGCGACACCACTCGCAAACTCCGCTCCCTCGGCATTCGCGTGGAAATCGGTCACGATGCCCAGCACGTCGGATCACCCAAAGTCGTCGTCACTTCGACTGCCGTACGTTCTGATAATCCGGAACTTCGCGAAGCGATCACTCGCCGCATTCCCGTCATTCGCCGCGCAGAGATGCTCGGTGAGATCATGCGTGGCAAAACCGGGATCGCCGTCGCCGGCACACACGGCAAAACCACCACCACCTCGATGATGGCATCGGTACTCGTCGAAGCGAAACTCAGTCCAACGATCGTGATCGGGGGCAAGGTTGATGCGCTCGGAGGAAACGCACTTCTCGGCCAAGGCGAGTACGTCCTGGCCGAAGCCGACGAGAGCGACGGTTCGTTCATTCACTTGCCAGCCACCTATGCGATCATCACCAACATCGACGCTGATCATCTGGATCATTTCTCTGGGCTAGATGCGATCGACGAAGCGTTTATCGGTTTCGTGCGACAGATTCCCTTTTATGGAAAATCAATCGTTTGTGGAGACGATCTGGGCGTGCAGCGTTGCATGCCGAAATTTGCCAAGCCTTTTCTCACTTACGGGAGCTCGCCTGAATTCGACTACTATCTAAAAGACCTCCGACAAGTCCCTGGGCGAACCGAGTTTGATGTCTACAGCCGCGAAATCGGGAAACTCGGTCGCATCCGCCTGAGCGTTCAAGGTGACCACAACGCAATGAACGCACTCTCAGTCGTTGCGCTTGCACACGCGATGGGAATTGAGTTTGATCAAATCTCAGCGGGGCTTTCGAAATTCTCCGGAGTCAAACGACGTTTCGAAACCCGCTACGAGGATACTTCGCGATCCATCCGAATCGTCGACGACTACGGTCACCATCCAACCGAGATTTCGGCTACCTTGGCTGCGGCTCGGAAATTCTGGGGGGAAAAACGAATCGTAGTCGTGTTTCAACCTCACCGCTACTCGCGAACCCTTCACTGCGAAGCCGGATTCATCGAGTGTTTCAGAGACGCCGACGCGCTTTTTCTGACGGATATCTATGCAGCGTCCGAGGACCCCATTCCCGGCGTTCACTCCAAGGTTCTCGCGTCCAAGATTGAAACCTCCTCCAATGCTCCAAAACAAACCTTCTACGCGGGCGCTCTTTCGGATGCCCGCTCACAGGTTTCTGCGTTCATTCGGGACGGCGATCTCGTATTAACCCTAGGAGCCGGTTCCATCACCGGACTTGCTTCGGACCTTGCGCAGGCGATCGGGAAAAAATGAGTTTTCTGAACGCGTTTCAGAATCATCGAAAACTCTTTCACGGTCGAGTACTCGAACAAGAGTCGTTGTCGAGGCACACCTACTACAAGATCGGCGGTCCTGCCGCGCTCTTGCTTTTTCCAAATCAATTGGCAGACCTCGGTGTCATCGCAGACTCCATTCAAGAGTCCGGTGAAACTCCTTTTTTTTTCGGGCAGGGCTCAAACCTATTGTTCTCGGACCTAGGTCTCACAGGCGCGGCAATCAAGACTTCTGACTTAAATGCGACGGTCACGATCGAGAACGAAAACGTGATTCGCGCCGGAGCAGGGGTGAGCGTGCTGACGCTGCTCCGCCAGGCGGCAAAATCTGGATGGGATGGATTTGAACGTTTCGGCGGCATTCCCGGAAACATCGGGGGCTTGATTGCCATGAACGGCGGCACTCACTTGGGCGACCTCCGAGGAATGATCACCGACTACGAAGTTTATCGATTCTCGGAAAAACGGATGATCCGGATTTCAGAGGAACACTTGAGACTGAGCTACCGAGAAAACGCGAGCCTGCAAGCGGGTGATCTCATTTGGAGCGCTGGTTTCAAGCTCCTCTCGGGAGATCCAGTCGACGTTAAACGCAAGATCGATGAAATCACCGCACGTCGCAAAGCGACTCAGCCGCTGGATTTTCCATCGTGTGGGAGTGTTTTTAAAAATCCCGAAGGTACGACTCTCAAGGCCTGGGAAATCGTCGATCAGTGCGGTTTGCGCGGTAAACGAATCGGCGGAGCGATGATCGCGGAGAAACATCCGAACTGGATCTTAAACGTCGACCGAGCTCAAGCGACCGATATCAAAGAATTGATCGCGCTCTGTAAAACCTCCGCACGTGAGCGTTTCCAGATCGAATTACATGAAGAAGTGCGCTGTGTTTCCCCGGCGGGCGTCATCGAATCGCTGATTTAGCGGAATAACCGTCAAATTACTGTCGAAATAGGTCGTATCGTAAGATTTTCACGACCTTGCACGATGCGAAAGTAAGCTTTTCCCGATTTCATGTCGATAGATCCTTGATGGGCCAGGAAGCTTCCAACACAACCGCAGCGATCAATATTTTCTATCTGATCAAAGCGCTCTCAAAATACAACGCCTCGGACTTACACCTCCGTCGCGATCGTCCGCCGCTTTACCGCATCAACGGTAAGCTGCTTCCGGCGACGTTGCCCCCCCTAACCGCCGTGGATATTGAGCGCATTCTTCGCGAAGTGATTCCGGGAAAAGACGTCGAAACGCTCGAGAAAAAACGTCAGATCGACTTCAGTTTCGAACTTGCGAACGAAGGCCGTTTTCGTTGTAACGTGTTTTATACGATGGGGTTCATCGGCGCTTCCATCCGCCGAATCCCACTGTCAGCTCCTAAGCTCGAGGACCTTCGCGTCCCGGCAGCCCTCAAGGAAATGGCCGAAAAACCGCGCGGACTTCTTCTGATCACGGGAGCTACCGGTTCCGGCAAGTCCACGACTGTCGCCGCCCTGATCAACTATTTGAACGCTACTCAGCGCTCTCACATCGTCACGATCGAGGACCCGATCGAGTTCGTATTCAAAGACGACAAGTGCACGATCACTCAGCGCGAGATGGGTATCGATTTCAACACGCTTCCGGAGGCCCTGCGCGCCTGTATGCGACAGGACCCAGATATCATTATCGTCGGCGAGATGCGCGACTACGAAACGGTGAGCCTAGCAATGACCGCCGCCGAAACCGGACACTTGGTCATCTCGACGCTCCACACGAACGACGCCAAAAGCGCGATCGAGCGTATTCTCGACATTTTTCCGATACAACAACAGAACCAAGTCCGCGTGCAGTTGGCCGCTTCGCTGGTCGGCGTGCTTTCGCAACAGCTGATCCCTCGTAAGGATGGCAAAGGTCGTATCCTCGCCGCCGAAGTCATGGTGAAATCGCCGAGTATCGAAAACTGTATCCGAAACGGGCAAAACGATGAGATTCCGAGTCTCATGGCGGCGTCCGAAGACTATTATAAGATGCAGACGATGAACATGGACCTCCAGGAGTTGGTCCGTCTCGGACTCATCACGAAAAAAGAGGCGCTCGCAAGCTCCTCTAACCCAGACGATCTGAAACTCAAGATGTCCGGGTTCGACCGCAAAGAGGCCTACAACATTCAGTCGGTCGATGTGGAGCCCGAAGACTACTAAATCAGCGGTAAGCAGGCATTAGGCAACGTCGGAGGACTTGTTCTTCAGGCTTTGCCCGACTGCCTCCTTGCCCCCTGCCTTAAAATGAAACAAACTATCGCAAGTGGCCTCCATTCTTGCGCTGTTCCGCATCTTGATTTTCTATTTTCTGTTTGCGATCCCGCTGTTCAGTCTTTCGTTCCTTTTGACCGAGAGCATCTGGGCCGTGCTGGCATTCCCATTCGTCGCGCTGGTATTCTTTTTTGATGTTCTGACAGTTGATTGGTTTCTCAAACGTCGCCTCAAGGGTCGGCCCGCCGAAATCGATGGAGTCCGGTACCGTGTGTTTCCCGAAGGCAGTCCGCATGTTCTAGTGACCGCCTCGTTTTTCTCGAGAACGCCTCTCGTTTGGGTGTCCGAGGGAACTCTCCTCAGTTTGAATGAGCGAGAACTCAAGAGTGTATTGAGATCGTTGACCACTCATGGTCGCTGGATGGATCTGCTAGCCGATACGCTCGTGTGCCTCAGTATTGACCGAGTGATCCGCTTGATTCCTCAGGACCAACGCAAGGCCGTCATCGGTGCGCGTTCCCATGCTCGGATTCGCTGGACGCTCTGGACGTTGTTTATTTTCGGGTTGATCTCGCTCTTCGGTAAATTCATGCCGAACGCTTGGATGGAGGAGGACCCCAAGGACCTCGACCTCGCGCGCGCCTACTTGAAGTGTTACCGCAGTTCGTTCGCATTCCTGCCCTGGATCCCAGAAGCATTCATGGGCCTTTGTTGGATTGAACCCTGGCCTAAGGCGATTCTACGCTATGGGCGCCCTTGTCTAGTCGAACGAGGGAAGGTAAAAGATCTGACATGAACGAGAAAATGGACCTTTCGACGTTTTTCCTTTCGGTCGCCTCATCCGCCTACATGGGCCTGGGGCTAGTCGATCCAGAAACGGGCCATAAGCCCCAGATCAATCTGGACCTGGCTCGCCAGAACATCGACCTCCTCGAATTGCTCTTCGAAAAAACCCACGGCAATCGAACGCAGGATGAAGACCGCCTCGTTGAACATTTGCTCTACACGGTCCGCACGAAATACGTCGAAATCCAGAAGAAGAATTCATAGCCGTTTCATTTTTTTTTAATCCGTCTTAGGTAATTTCAGAGGCGATATGAAGTACAAAACATCTGCAGTATTGGTCATTCTTTCTATCCTCGGAACGTGGTCGATCGTCTCCAACTCCAAAGACTCCGTGAGTGCGCCTCTAGCTCCTGCGGCCCCTTCGGTCTTTCCAGCGAACGACCCGAATATCTTCGTCAACCTCTCTAAGAAAACCGTTCCGTCCGTGGTCAATATCTCGACCTTGGCCAAGGGACGCGCAGTTCGCGAGAGTGGCGGCGGCGGATCCCAAGAAGAACTCTTTCGCCGCTTCTTTGAAGATTTCTTTCAAGGTCCGGGAGGCGGAGGTCGCGGCAATCCGTTTGGAGGACAGGGTCCTCGCAACGAAGAAGGGCCCCGAACCGGTCCTGCCCGTCCTCTCGCACTCGGTACGGGATTCATCGTCGACGCCGAAGGTTTGATCCTCACGAACAATCACGTCGTTGCTGGTGCGGACGAGATCAAAATCTATTTCACTGAAGACTCCGACGAAAAACCGACCGATGGCGAAGTCGTCGGACGAGACCCGGAACTCGACCTTGCCCTCATCCGCGTAAAAACCAAACGCGCGCTTGTTCCGATGGCACTGGGAGATTCGGACGCGCTTCAGATCGGTGAATACGTCATGGCGGTCGGAAACCCATTCGGCCAAGGACACTCAGTCACTCACGGGATCATCTCCGCTAAGGGTCGTAAATCCCCTGATTTTGCGCTCGCGAATTACATTCAAACCGACACGCCGATCAATCCCGGCAACTCGGGTGGCCCACTCGTGAACCTCAAAGGCGAGGTGATCGGAATCAATAACGCCATCGATGCGCGAGCTCAGGGTATTGGTTTCGCGATTCCCATCAACCTGGTCAAAGCCGTACTCCCGCAACTTCGGACCAAAGGTTCCGTCTCTCGCGGCTACATCGGAGTACAGATCGGGGATCTTTCTCCCGAGATCGCCTCTCAATTGGGCCTCAAAGCCGATGTCAAAGGCGTCTTCGTCGCTCATGTGCAACCCGGCGGTGCGGCTGACCGCGCTGGCGTGAAACCTTACGACATTATTACCGAGTTCAATAGCAAAGCCGTTTCCGACGGTTCTGATTTGATCCAGCAAGTGTCATCGGTTCCTGTGAATGACCATGTTTCACTCAAGGTGCTCCGTAAGGGCAAACCGGTTGAACTCAAAATCAAAGTGAGCCAACGACCGACTGAAGTGGCCGATGCGGGTGTTCAGAAAACCGATCCTAAGGCCAAGAATTCAAAAGGCGAGGAGAAGACCGGACTTTTCCTCGCCGATCTTACGCCCAAGATCGCTCGCGAGCTTGGGCTTCCGCCTCAACAACGAGGCGCTCTCGTTGAGGACTTCGGGCCTGACTCACCCGCCGATGCAGCGGGTTTCGAGAAGGACGACATCATCATCGAAGTCGACCAGAAGAAGATCGACTCCGCTCAGATGTTCTGGGGCGCGGTCAATGACGTCAAAAGCTACTTGGTTCGCGTCCGCCGCAAAACCGAAGAAGGCGATACCTACGCCGTTTTGATCCTCGATCTTCGCAAAGGAAAATAGTCAGAACTCACTCTAACGTACCGGCTGCTCGCAGCCGCCCACCGATGAAACTTCTAGGCCCCCGTCTTCCAAGAAGACGCGGGTTTCGCCGCTTAAATGGTTCTCCCAAGTCACTAGTTCAAATCGATCGGAGCGATACTCGATACGGGTCACGCCGAGAATCAAGCTCTGGGATTTCACGACCGGGATGACTCGAATGGCGGTCGTTACGAATTCTCCGCGCTCATTTAAAAAACCTTTTTGAATCACAGCTGTTCGGTTCTCTCCGGCGGAGAGAATCAGGGCCCCAGACGACTGAGCCGCTTGCTCAACACTCTCGCCAAGCGTCACTCGATAGATGAGTTTCGGTGAACGCAAGGCTTGCCGAGGGCGGCTCATTTCATCGTGGACTTCGTATTCGACCGTGGGCGCCGAGAATGTGCACTTCCACTCGACCGTGTTCAGATCATGGCCAAAAGAAATGAGTGGGCTGCAAAAGAGGGCAAGAATCATCCCGTACTTCATAAAGTCTCCTGCGGTGTGAATTGAGGTTGGAAGCCCTGTACCCTAAGAGGCCTCCCAAAATAAACTCATTCTTTGTAAGCAAGTTTATAAATCCGACTAATGAACTTGACCCCCTCGGAACCCATCCCATCTTATAGAGTAGGAGAATTACTATGCCCTTTTCTTTTACTGACGCTGCACAGGAATTGATCCAGAGCGCGCAAAACCTCGCGATACGTAAGGATAATTCCGAACTCGCTCCCGAGCATCTGCTTGAAACCATGATCACCGAAGACCAGCCCGCTCGGGACGTGCTTCAATCGCTACTGAAAAACACGGCCTCTTTTAAAAAAGGGCTCGCCCAATTGCTCTCCGAGCTCCCGGTCGTGACTGGAAACCCCAGTGGACGAGTGGTTCCTTCGGCGAGTTTGAGCCGTCTTCTGGTATTCGCGGAAGACGAGGCCAAGACCTTGGGCGATTCTTACATCGCTGGAGAACATTTGTTGCTCGCGTGTCTCAACCCTAAGTTCAAAGGCAACGCGTTCTACTCTCTACTCCTCGCCGAAGGCCTCACGCTCGAAAAAACACGCACGGAAATCTCGCACTCCCGAAAAGGAAAAAAAGTGGACGACGCACGTTCCGACCAAATGCAAAAAGCTCTCGAAAAATACTGCCGCGACCTCACCGCGCTTGCGCAAAAAGGCAAACTCGACCCCGTCATAGGTCGCGACGAAGAGATTCGCCGAGTGATCCAGGTGCTCTCACGTCGAACCAAGAATAACCCGGTTCTGATCGGCGAGCCTGGCGTGGGTAAAACGGCGATCGCCGAGGGTCTCGCACGTCGAATCATCGCCGGTGATGTTCCCGAGAACCTGAAAGACAAAAAACTGCTGACGCTTGACCTGGGTGCATTGATCGCCGGCGCGAAATTCCGCGGTGAATTCGAAGAACGACTCAAATCCGTCATCAAAGAAGTCCAAGACTCCGAAGGCGAACTCATCTTGTTCATCGACGAGCTTCATACGTTAGTCGGCGCCGGTGCGAGCGAAGGTTCCATGGACGCGTCCAACCTTTTGAAGCCCGCACTCGCGCGCGGAGAACTTCGTTGTATCGGTGCGACGACGCTCGATGAGTACCGCAAGTACATCGAAAAAGACGCCGCGCTCGAACGCCGTTTCCAGCCCGTATTCGTCGGCGAACCCAACGTCGAGGACACCATCTCGATTCTCCGTGGGCTTCGTGAACGTTATGAAGTCCACCACGGGGTTCAGATTCGAGACAGTGCGCTGATCGCGGCGGCCAAGCTTTCGAATCGATATATCCGCGACCGATTCCTGCCCGACAAGGCGATCGACCTCGTCGACGAAGCGGCCGCCCGTATCCGCATGCAGATCGATAGCCGTCCTGAGGAAATCGATCAATTGGACCGTAGATCCTTGCAACTCGAGATCGAAAAACAGGCTCTCAAAAAAGAAACCGACTCCGCGAGTCGCGGACGCCTGGAGCAAGTTGAAAAAGAACTCGCCACACTCAAAGAGAAAACCACCGGACTCAAGGCTCGTTGGGACCGCGAGAAAAAGTCTGTCGATGAAGTGAAATCCATTCAACAAGAGATGGACCAAGCTCGCGTGGAGAGTGAACAAGCAGAACGCCAGGGCAACTTGGAGCGCGCGGCAGAGCTTCGTTACGGAAAACTGCTCACACTTCAGAAGAAACTCGACGAACTTTCCAGGCTCAAAGAAGAGCAGAAATCCGAAACGACCAGTTCTCTCCTCCGCCAAGAAGTCACGGAGAACGACATCGCCGAAGTCGTTGCCAAGTGGACGGGAATTCCTGTTTCCAAGATGCTCGAGGGCGAGAACGAGAAACTGCTCCACATGGAAACACGATTGGGTGAGCGAGTGGTCGGGCAAAAACCAGCGCTCGAAGCCATCTCGGACGCCGTTCGTCGCTCTCGCATGGGACTCCAGGACGCTAAACGTCCGATCGGATCTTTCTTGTTCCTAGGTCCGACCGGCGTCGGCAAGACGGAAACCGCCAAAGCACTCGCCGAGTTCATGTTCGACGACGAAAATGCGCTCGTTCGCATCGATATGTCCGAGTACATGGAGAAACACTCCGTTTCGCGAATGGTGGGTTCCCCTCCCGGTTATGTCGGGTACGAAGAGGGCGGAAGCCTCACCGAAGCCGTGCGACGCCGTCCTTACAGCGTGATTCTGTTTGATGAAGTGGAGAAGGCGCATCCGGAAGTCTTCAACCTGTTCCTGCAAATCCTCGACGATGGTCGCGCGACTGACGGACAAGGTCGAACGGTTGATTTTACAAATACAGTCGTCATTATGACTTCCAACATCGGCAGCGATTTGATTCTCGATGAACCAGATCCGAAAAAACGGGAAGCGGGAATTCGTTCGCGCCTCCGTGATCATTTTCGTCCTGAGTTCTTAAATCGAATCGATGAAACCGTGATTTTCGAGAACTTGGGGAAAACGGAATTGCGGTCGATCGTGCTGCAGTTGACCAAGAAATTGGAGCTACAACTTCACGAACGATCACTGAAAATCACCTTTACGGACGCGGCATTGGATCGACTCGTCGAAAATGGTTTCGATCGAGATTTTGGCGCACGTCCTTTGAAACGGTACTTCCAAAAGGAAATTCAGAACAAACTCGCTCGAGAACTCTTGGAAGGTCGATTCACGCCACATTCCACAATCGCAGTAGATGCATATGATAATTCCTTCATAATAAAGGCGAAAACCGAATAATTGCTGCGACTCCCGTCGGTTGTATTCTGTCCATGTACCTCTTAACATAGGAGGGACATGGACATTACTGAGATCAAAGTTTTTCCGGTGAACGAAGATAAACTCAAAGCATACGTGACGATCGTTTTGAACGATTGTTTCGTCGTGCGTGATCTCAAAGTCATTCAAGGCGTCGATGGTCTATTTGTCGCCATGCCGAGCAAGCGCAGAAAAGATGGTACTTTTAAGGACATCGCGCATCCCGTGAACCAGGCCACTCGCGTGCGCATGGAAAAAGAGATCTTAGACTCCTATACCTTGACCCTCAAAGAAGGCCCACGGATGACCTTGTCTGACTCCGCGGCCGTATCTTTCGATGAATGATTCGTCACAATAATAACGCTACAAGTCATAAGCTCTCAATCGTTTTAACGGCATTACAAGCCGTGTTTCATACTCGTTTTTGACTTCTCTCGGACGCCACTTTATTCAGCGCGGCACATCCGAAAGGGGTTTTTGTTATGAAATTCTCACTTCTCAGCGCCGCTGCGCTCGCTCTCGTTTCTCTTTCTGCCCAAGCTACTCTTCTTACGATCACGCCATCTGGCTCCGCACTCGAAGGTGTGCAACTCGGTTCGCAAGCCACGGTTACGAACGATCTGGGCACCTCCCAAATTGCATTCGTGAACGCTGGCGTCCGCGTTAAAAAAGTCGCGGTCATCAACGTAAAGGTTTACGTCACTCAATTCTTCGCCGATCAACCAGCTCGCTTCGTGAAAACACCCGCGACTGCTGACTTGGCAGTGGATACCTCGAGCTTGAAATCGATTGCCGACCTCGGCACGGTCGCTTTGAAACTCGATTTCGTCCGCGACTTGGACGCCGCATCGATCGTTGATTCGTTCGACGACGCTCTCAAGGCGAACGGCTTGACCTCCGCAACGGACACGGGTCTGAGCGAAGTTCTCCGCGCGATCGAAGCTGGCGGCGATATGTATCCCCGCGACTCGATTTCGATCGTCGGCGTAAACGGCGCAACCAACGATACGCTCTATATTGAGAACAATCGCGGCGTCGCCCGTAAGATCACGGCCGACAACAAGCTCGTCGAAAAAATGTTCTCGATCTGGTTCGGCATTCCTGCTGACTCCGGACTCAAGACGCTCAAAGGCGCTCTGACCAAGTAATCGCATTTTGCGACTTTCACTCAAGGGATCCGGCCTCAAACCGGGTCCCTTTTTAACAAGTAATCATTCTATTTTTTCTGGGGAGTTAAAATGAAAAATATCCATCAAATCATCTGGACCGTCTCGAGCGTGATCGCTCTTTCTTTTACTGGCTGCAAAGCGCTCGACGCGATCGACTCCGCAAATGCAATCCCAGGAAAAATGGACGCACTCGAAGCACAAGTCGGTGCCACCAACGGTCAGATCAAAAAAACCAACGAGTCCATCCACCTTCAGACCCTTTACTACGCGCTCAAAGATATGCGCGACATCAACAACTGGTCGATGTTGACGCCTCCTTACTTCATGCTCGCCTCCGCCAAGGCTCTCGGCGACGAGATCCGCATCGACGAACTCGCTGAGTTGGTCAAGGTTCTCAAGAAATCGATGGAAATCTCCATCGACGAGTTTTTCGGCGTAAACAATGAGTGCGTTGAATACTCGGATTCGATCGAAGTGCTCGATAACGCGTCCAAGTACCCAGCTGACCAAGTTAAAACGGCGCAAGAAAACTACAAGAAGTGCGCGTTCGCATACAACATCAATAAGCTTGCAACCTTGTCCGCTGTTCAAGCGATCATGGGTCTTATGCCAGAGAGCAAGATCGAGGCACTTGTTCAAGAACAGATCGTTCAGGGCGGCGCCGAGTACGACCAGACCATTTTCGGTCTCGCTGCTCGCTATACGTTCCTCCGCGATATTCGCTATGCTCGCGAAGTCTATCCAGCCCTCAAGACCCCAGGCGGAATCACGCTCGGAATCAAGACGGTTCGAAATATGGACTACCTCCTGAGCCGCGATTTCACGCCTAAACTGAACGGCATCAAGATCATCTTCGCAAACTCAGTCTACGGTAAACCGAACACCAACAAGTTCCAGGATTTCGAGACGAACGTTTCTTCCGAAGACTCCGTGGATGCTTGGACGGAAATCGCCAAGAAAATCGAGAAACTCGAAGGACCATTCTCTTCCCGCAAAGATCAGCTCAAGAGCGACGCTCGTTCAGCAATGGACCAGTACAATGTCGTGAGCTCGGCTACGGTGCTGAAATGAAGAATCAGTTCTCTATCGCACTGATCGGAACCGCTTTTGCCTTGAGCTCGGCTCAGGCTGCGATCCTGAACGTGACTCCATCGACGAATAAAATCGACGACGTCACGCTCGGGTCCAAAGCGGTTGCGACGACCGAAGGGAAATCGACCAACCTCGATTTCATTGCCGGCGGAAAACGCATCAAAAAAATCCTCGTCGTCAAAGCGAACGTCTACGTGGCACAGCTTTTCGTCGATCAGAAGGACAAGTTCTCCAAAACTCCAAAAGAAGCGGATCTCGAGACCGACCTCACGAGTCTGAACTCGGTTTCGAATCTCGGAGTTGTGGCACTGAAGTTGGATTTTTTGCGCGACCTATCGGCCGATAAGATCGTGGATTCGTTTGAAGACGCTTTGAAATCGAACAAACTCGATGTCGCAACCAACGAAGGTCTGAAAAAGGTCTTGGCTGCGGTTAAAAAAGGCGGCGCAGTCGCCCAAGGTGACTCCATCGCTATCGTCGGCGTGAACGGTGCTGCTCAAGACAAACTTTTTGTCGAGAATAGCAAAGGCGTCGCCGAAGTAGTCGAAGGCGATTCGAAACTGGTTGAGAACATGTTCTCGATCTGGCTGGGAATCCCGGCCGACAGCGGTCTTGAGCGCCTCAAAGGCGAACTGACCCAATAGTTCTGAGTTCGTTTCAAGATATTCAAAAAGCCCGTGGAATCGAATCGATCCACGGGCTTTTTTATTTCGATGGCTTAGACGCTATTTTTTGCTTTTGAACCAATACCAACCGCGATCATTCAATACGAGCTCGTAGGCTTGGCTCGCCTGAACTTGGCGGATCCATTCAGCGGTTTGTTCGGGATTCGCGTTAAAAGATGCGAAGCGCTCCTGAAAGATCAGATTCTCGACTCGATCACTCACGCACCCGAGATCGAAAAATTTGATGCGGTCCCCGCGGTAACGGAGATGCGGCAACGCATCCGGTTGCACGCAGATTCTCGCCTCCAGTGGAATCGAGCCATCGATGCGCGCAAGAGTTCTCCAGCCAGACTCGTATTTGCGAAAAACCAGGTAGCCTCCACCGAGAAAACTCGACATCAAGAACCCGACTCCGAACAAGGTGAGGATCTGTTTTCTCTTTTTCGGGCGCCAGGTCCAAAGGCGAGTAAACGAGTGCGCTACCCCGATATACAGGAGCGGAATAAACGGACTTGAGTAGTGCATGTGCATAGCGCGCATGGAACCCCCAAAGGCGAGGTTGTGGATGGCGATGTAGGGGATGGATGCGATCGCGAAGAACGGATCGATCCAGGGCAAGAATAGCCACTGATACGTCGCTTTGATCCAGCCGCCCTGGGTGAGCCCTTTTAAATAGATCGGTAAGGACGACCAGAGGTTGGAAATCACTGAAGTGACATCGGTTCCATATCCTGTCGCGGCAGGGACTAATTGGTAATCGCCCTGACGAAACGACGGAATCGCGATCTTGAGCACGAAAGCCGCGTAACCGACTCCGGTTGCAGAACCCAGCGCCGCCCATTTCTTAGGCAGCCAGCCCATAATCGAAGATGCGATCAAAATTCCCACCCAATAAAACGGCGCATCTTCTTTGATGCCCAAATACAGAACCGAGTAGAGCACCGCGAGTTTCCACCCACGATCTCGAATCGCCGCCACTAAAAGGAAGGTGAGCGGAATGTAAAAAACCTCGACGTGAAAATGAAAATGTAAAACCAGGCCGACCCAGATGCTGTTGAAATAGGCGAATAAGATTCCCAGGCGAGCGAGCGCGCTTGGCACGGTGGGCTTGAGAATCTTGCGAAACAGCGTCACGCCACCCATCCAGAGTACAAGAGGATGCAGAAATAAACTCAAGAGTGGTGTCTTGAAGACGGCATAGAGAGGCAGAAGCAAGAGGAGAGTGGGCGTGAAATGAACGCCGAAATGATTGTAAGGCGCGTCGACCGGTTGGAAAAACCGTCCTTCGAGCGTGTTCATGAGCGCGTAATCGTACATCGAAAGATCGACCGCGTTCGCATGAAAGGTCAGGTAATCGAGTAACGTAGCCTTAAAAAAAACGACGGCGAAGAAAACTGCAATACAAGCAGCAATCCGACCCTCCTCGCGCTCGAGGGCGGTATAATCACCCGTACCGGAAAATACTTGTTTCAAGGAATTCCGAAAAGACGGGATAAAAAGCGACGCGGCAAAAAAAACTAAACTCACGTAGGATGCGTTTCTCAATGAGAGCGCAATGGGATGGGTGACCGGATACCCACCGAAGAGCACGGCGAAAATCAACGGAGCGAAAATCAAAACACTGAGATGAAGACTGCGGATCGGCACGTTAACGTCCTCGGAGTTGGGGGGAAACCACTCGTACCCACTTCATTCCAGCCGCTTCTGCAGAACGGAAACCGGCTTCACCGTCTTCGAATACCAAACAACGAGCGGGCTCAATCCCAAGTCGCTCGGCCGCCAGTAGATAAGGATCCGGTGCGGGTTTTCCGCGTAAGGTGTCTTCCGCCGTGACGAGCGTTTGAAACCGCTCCAACACCCCGAGCGTCTTCAGCGTGCGAACGACCGATTCTCGTGGGCTACCTGATACGACGGCGAGCGGGATTTTTCCGTAGTTGAGGTCGATCTGCTCGATCACCTCTGGTATGGGCTGAACAAGCGGGAGAGAACGGAAATAGATTTCTTCGCGCTGCTCGAGCACTTCGGAAATCGGCATATTCAATCCATTTCGAGTATTCAACCGGCTCACCACTTCGGCAATGGGTACTCCCGCCCATTCATAAAAAAGCGGCTCGGGAAAATCGCAGCTCCAACGGCTCAATACTTCACACCAGACGCGATAATGAAGCGGCATTGAATCCGCAATAGTTCCATCACAGTCAAAAAGATAAGCCGCATATTCGCCCTGAGGAATTTCCAGTGTCATGAGATATTTTTCATCTCACATTACTGAGGGATAAAACATTGGGTTTTAGTGAATCTTCGGCTGTAATCCGCTCATTTTTTTCCCGTAAATGTTCGCGAACGTTCCGCGAAAAACTGTGCGTGCTCCCGCTCCTGCTCCGAAGCGTGTTTCAATACCGCGAATAGTCGCGGATTGGAGAGTTGGTCCTGAGCCGCATTCAGCGAAGCACCCTCATAGATCTCTGATGCTTGGTTTTCCGCCCATGACTGGATTCGTGAAAAGTAGGGATCGGGTATCGTCGACAGGAATGAGCCCAACACCCATCCTGCCAACCGATTCCATTTTCGAGCCCACGGGCGATCTGTCACCCATTCATTCATCACACCAGCATGGCTGCGTTCTTCATTCAAAATACGAATCAACTCAGATTTCAGCCCTTCGGAGCGGCACCAAAATACCTCTGCCTCATAAATGGCAATCGCTTGAATCTCCGCAATCCAGGCTGGATAGACAATTTTTTCTGTCGTGCTCATTCTGTTTGTTCCGAGATAAATCGTTCGGCGAGTTCACGGTGACGAGCGAGCTTGGAAGCAGGCATACGCTCCAAGAGTTTGCCCATCATCGCGAGCCGCGGGTTACCGGAAAAAAACTTCCGGTTGTCGGCGATAAAATTCCAATAGAGTCCGTCCCAAACCTCACACCAAGGACCGCGCCCGTAGTCGCTCATCTTCAGAATATAATTGGAGCCGCAGATATAGGGCTTCGTCGCAAATATTCCGCCGTCGCTGAACTGACTCATTCCATAGACGTTCGGACCCATCACCCATTCGTAGGCGTCGATGTACATCTCCATGAACCATCGGAATGAATCAGTCGGCGCAACTCGAGAAAGCAACATTGCATTTCCAATCAGCATCAGGCGTTCAATATGGTGATTGTAGCCACGTCTCACGGTTTTTCTGATCGCGTCGTCCAGTGGTCGAAGGCCAGTACTACCGGTGTACCAGCTCGATTTGAGTTTCCGTTCGTGACCGAAAAAATTCGACTTTGCTTGAGATTCTCCGTGAACGATGTCGATTCCGCGAATAAATTCGCGCCAACCGATGATCTGACGGATGAATCCTTCGAGTGAGGCAATAGGTATCTTATTTTTTCTTGCGAATTTTAATGTCTCGGCAAGGATCTGGTCAGTCGTCAGCAGACCAATATTCATCAATGGCGCGAGAGCCGAGTGCTGAAGCAGATCCCATTCAGGATCACCTCCACTGGGAATCGAATCTTCGTAGGGACCGAAGAGATCAAATCGCTCGGAGAGAAACCGTTTCAGCCAACGCTCGGACTCCTCATGATTGCTGGGAAGCCAGAAATCTTCCGATCGCCCCGGAGAATCCGGGAAAAGACGATCCACCAGATTCATGACCTCCAGAACCATCTCGGAATGTTTCACTAACGGAACCCTGGGAGGCTGGTAAGAAGAGGGGAGTTTCTTGCGATTTTCGGAATCGAAACTCCATTGTCCGCCCTCGGGGTTCCCCTGATCATCGACGAGCAATTTCATTCGCTTCCGCTGCCACTCATAGAAATTCTTCATGAATGGTTTTTTTCGCGAGATTTCCTGTCTGAGGAGTTCTATCGGAGTGCAAAACAGCGATCGATCATCCCATTTGATTTTGATTCCTGAGGATTTGGCCCAATCTCGAATGTAGTAGTCGAAACCGCGATCCGGGATTTCCGAAATCGTCAATTCTCGGATCGCGCGACGTTTCAGTATCTCACCCAAGATATCCGTGTACCCGCGCGGAGTGGGTGACTCGTCTTGCTCCAGTTTCCAGTAGTCTACTTCGAACCCGTGACTTCTCAGCGTCTCGGCGAACTGCCTCATCGCCGCGAAAACGAGAACCAGTTTTTGACGATGGTAACGGTACCTCGCGCAGATTGCCCGACTCTCGATCATGATGAATCGAGTGTTTTTTGGAGCATCTAACCAAGAGCGATAGAGCTGATTACCGAGAACAAGGGTTGTCACATCTCATCCGTTATTTCATATCGGGTTGAGATCGCTGTCTTGACCGATTGATGGATCAAGCAGCTTTCGGAAGTTTTCTTGAGAAGCCTCTCGGCGCGACTTCGATCGCTCGGAGAAACAAGTGTCACGCCCATATCGAACTGGGCCATCCACGGTTTTCCTTGTGGATCTCGATCTACGGTCAGCACACCTTCAAGACGCAAAGACTTGAAGTTCAACTGTGAGCGTTCGGCGATGACCTTAAAGGTCGCAGCAAAACAATTCAGGAGCGCCAAAGCAAAAAAATCTTCGGGCGAGCATCCTCCGCCGGGTCCTTCGAATTCCGGAGGAATCGCAACCGGAATCGTCCTACTCTCGTTATCTCGTGATGACCAATTTTTGGATATTCCCGATTCAAGTTCTGCAGTGACTGAAAATTTAAGCGGATACTGAACCATACTAAATGCCTCCGGGTGCCGTGGTTTTGAGTTTTTCTTCGAGTTCGTGGATGGTCTCGAAAATCCAGACGTCGCGAGAAAGATGGTCTCGTCTCACGAGATCGGCTCCCGATCCACCCAGCCAAAATTCAACGTTCGGGCGCACTTCGCGATCGATCTTTTCCAAGTAGTCGCTGATCCGGACCCGTTCTTCAGCTTCCGAGAGGCGTGCCAGACCTACAACGATTGCATCGGGGCGCGTGCTTTGAATTGCCTCGATCATTGCCGTGGCAGGCATATTTCTACCGAGGTACGAGGTATGATGACCTTCGAATCGGCAGGCGATTGCGGCCATGATGAGCCCAAAATCATGCAGATCACCTTCGCGAGTGCAGAAAAGAAATTTTTTCGGTTTGCGCGAAGTTCCCTCGTGAATCACGAGATCTTCGTAGACACGTTTCATATAGCCCTGGATGATTTCCGAGGCCGCGTGCTCCTGGGAAATCGTGAGTTTTCGTTCGATGACTTTTTTCCCGATCAAGAACATCAATCGTGGCACCAAATCGAAAACGAGATCCCGCGGGCTCGTGAGGAACCGAATTTTACCGAAAATCACTCGAGCTGCCGGTAGATCAAATTTCTCCATCGCGCTGAGGAATGCTTCGGTCGATTCAGCGCTCCCCGTCTGCGTAACTCTCGATGAGGCATTAGACGAGGGTTTAGATTTTTGAAGCATCGACAAAAGCTCTTCATCAGACTTCTGGGCGATCTTACTGATCGCATGTCCCTGCCGAACGAGATCCGCAAGCATCGAGAGACGCTGCACCTCGGTTTCGGTGTAAACCCTTCGTCCCGATTCCGATCGGCTCGGTTTGACGGCTTGATAGCGCTTTTCCCAGGCTCTGAGGTTATCAGCGTTCAGGCCGGTTTGGCGGAGAACTGCCTTCATATTGAGTTCGCTCATAACCCAGATATTGAAGGAAAATCAGACTTTTGTCCATATACTGTCTAACTAACTAGGTTGTTAAAACTTGGACAATATAAGATCATGAAATCATGGAAAACATCAAGATTCCCCTCAAAATCTTCTATGACGGTGGCTGCAAGGTTTGCGCTTGGGAAATCCAAAAATACATTAAATTAGATGAAAAACAGGCGCTTGGAACGATTGATATCAACGCCCCCGGCTTCGATGCCACGGTGTACGGACTCGACCGCGAACGAGTGCAGAAGTACTTTCACGTACTTACGCCAGATGGCCGAGTCATCGCGGGCGTGGATGCGTTCGTCGAAATCTGGAAGGCGCTCGATACGGCTCCATTTCGTTTGGCGGTCAAAGTTGCAGGTAACCCGCTCGTTCATTCTATTCTTGAACTCGGCTATGCAGGTTTTGTCCGAATACGTCCTTATCTTCCGCGGAACAAAGAATTCGACTGCGCGGACGGCACCTGCTCGCACCTGAATCGTCCACACGGTCCCACTGCGAACTAATCGCCGAGAATTTTCCAGGTCATTCTGAGCCAGATCGCCCAAACCGCGAGCGAAGAGATCGCATAACACGTGAATCGATGCATCACTTGGTTATAAGTACAGTGAATGATGCTGTGGAGCGCGCGTCCAATGACGAAAATCCACGCCATCGCCGCAAACATCCCATCACCCGTTCCGCTTACGAATAGAAAAAGTATCGCGACATAAAACAGGACCGGCATTTCGAATAGGTTCTCGAAATTATCGGAGGGATTCACGACTGGGGCCAAGAGTTTCTCAATATTTCCAGGGGCAGCGAGCGCTTGTGCAGTGATCCGATTCTTGCGCATATGACCGATTCTCGTGACGTAAAGATAAATCCAGACCAGCATCGTCAATAGGGCCTGAGAACAGAGAGCAAGCGCGAGACTTTTTTGAATAGGATCCATCATCCCAGTCTATTCACGAATTCTTCTCTGTGAAAAGTCCTCAGGTGTTTCGGTCTCGTTTTGCCAAAATCATCGAAAGTAGCGGTCCAGTCATCGCGGTCGTAATCAAAGTCATGAGCACCAACATCGTATAGATCGTGGGTGGCAAAACTCCGATGTCGTACCCAATATTCAAAACGACAAGTTCCATCAGTCCGCGCGTATTCATCAATGTTCCGAGTGCCCACGATTCTCTCCAAGACATGCCCGACCAGCGAGCGGCAAGAGCAGAACCGAGTAGTTTTCCGAAGATCGCTACCCCCGTAATACCCAAACAAGTGATCCAAGCCGATCCTTCGTTCAAGAGCCCGACCTCCAGACGGAGCCCCGTATAGGCCGAAAATATCGGAAGTAATACGACGAGACTCAGGTCTTCGATCTTGAGGATCAGCTGGGAACGAAACCACGCGCTTCGAGGCATCACCGCGCCTGCTACGAATGCACCGAAAAGCGCGTGTATTCCGATCGCCTCAGTGAGGAGAGCGGAGCCGAACACGACGATAAACGCGGCGGCGACATAGACCTGCATGCCAGAATTTTCGGATTCAGAGGGTTGGATCACCTTTTCTAAAAAAGGTCTGAGGCAACCAAACATCAGTGCGATGTAGGCGATCGACGCTCCGATCATTGCGATCGAAGCGAGTGGCGAGCCAGCCTTGATGATCGCGATCACAGCCGCAAGCACACACCATGCAGTGATGTCGTCTACCGCTGCGCACGCCAGGGCCAGAGTCCCGAGCGGCGTATGAGTCATCCGTTTTTCCTGAAGAATACGCGCCAAAACTGGAAACGCCGTCACACTCATCGAGATCCCCATGAAAAGCGCGAACGACACAAAAGAATGATCGCGTGGTCCAAACGGCACGAAGAGCGGTTGTGAAATCAGAACGCCCAGAAAAAATGGGAATGCCATGCTGACGTGAGAGACCAAAAGTACAGTGGAGGCTCTTTTTTTCACCTCGGAGAGATCTAGTTCAAGACCCATGACGAAAATGAAAAACAGGAGCCCGATCTGACTCAAAAAATGGAGTTGAGGCATCGAACTCTCGGGAAAAATGGCAGAGAACGCCCCAGGCCAGACCCAGGCTAAAACCGATTTACCGAGTAAAACACCCGCGATGATTTCACCGACCACTCTGGGCTGACCCAGTTTTCCTAAAACGCAGGAACAGATCCGTGAAAACCCGAGGATCACCAAGAGCTGAACTAAGAGACGGGAAATGGGGGTTTGGAGATGATCAGAAAAAAATCCAAGCCACCCACCATCTCTGAGGATCGTTTGATTCACTGTTTCGCTAGTACTTGAATCGGGCGCCCATACCAATATCGCCCCAATTGCAAATACAGGAACAACCACTAGACCAACGTAAGAGGCGAGTGACTTCGTCCATCGATTCATCTTACTGCCATTCTACTTACAGCATTTAAACAAGTCATCTCAGCGATTACCGCCCTGGCACAAGATTCGCTACTTAAAGCTCATTCCCCAGGATCGGGGAGTACGTTTTCAGGGAGGAAACTATGCTGAATTCTCAGACTCGATGTTTATTCCTAGTGATCGGCTCTATTCTCGCATTGGTAATTTCAGGATGCGGCAAAGAAAACACTGTCGGTGGAGGCACAGTCACCAGTGCCCAAAATGAGCCCACAGTGGTGTCATCTGTCGCCTTGACGAACGCTCCAAGCGGCGACTGTCCGCAAGGAGGAGTGCTGATTCGCACCTACCAGGATGTGAACAACAATGGTGCGTACGATGCCGCGACCGACATAACGTTGTCGGTCTACCCGATTTGCAATGGTACTAGCGGAACAAGCACAGGAGTCCAAGTGGTGAACGCCAGCGCCGCCGCATGTCCCGCAGGAGGTTTAAAGATCGAGACGTTCCTAGATGCGAACTCCAACGGATCTTACGACCTTGCAGAAACGATTCTCAGTTCAAGTACGGTTTGCAACGGGATCAACGGCACGAACGGAACTAACGGGACCAGCTCCGTGATCACCTCGAGTCCGGCGACACCCGCACAGTGTGCAAGTGGCGGAGTCGTTTACTCGACGGTCACGACTGGGCAATCGCCGACGGAATCCATCATTTGCAATGGCTCATCAGCGACCCAAAACGGTTTCGCAAATCATCCGATTGGACCAGCGGTTCCGGGACGTGTGTTCACGGCTTGCCATCACGATGCGATCTACATTCCTGATTCATCAGGTGCAAACCGAGGTTGGTTGATTTTCCGACATCAAGCGAACGGGACAGCTGACCAAGGAAGCGGAACCACGGGATTCAATCTTTGGGTCGTAGACATTGCGAACTTTGGACTTCAATCAGAGACCACTCCTGCTCAACTGTACTGCTCGATGAGTTGGAATGCGTCCACTCGACAACTTCAGTTCACAGTGGTCGAGACGGCTTATGGTCTTCAGGGGCAGACCGGAACGATTCAGTTCTAACCCCATTGTTTCATAAAGCCCCGAGCCCAATTAAATCGTGAACAATTGGCCCGGGGCTTTTTCTTAATTTCCGATTAAAACAGCCGTTTTTTTGGTCCACGGTCAGGAAATTTTGTGTCCACCCGGAATTCGTCTTTTATTGATTGCGGAGGAGCGGAAATTTTTATTTATACGCCGCATGAAAACTGGCTTCCGAGTGATCCTATCCTCGATTTCTCTCCTCGTCGGTACCGTCTGCATTGCATCACCACTCCTCGAGCCGCTGGGCCCGTTTCCGGTTCGCCGCACGCCGGTCGATCCAATGAGTTTCACCTATACCCGAAAACTCGAAGCAGTCACCGCTGCGATCGATTTAGCGACTTGGGTTCCTAGCCCTGCGCAACTCGTCGATGGTGTACTGACTCTCCAGAACTCTGCCAAGGTCCAAGCTCCCGTCGTAGATCCAGCCACCGGGCTCGTACAAGTCGATGCAGCAGGCAAGACCGTCTACGAAACTAAGACACTGGCCGCTGGCACCGTGCTCGATCCGACCCGTAATCCTGCCGATAACGTCATTCTCCCCAAGGACCTCACCGTTACTGCGCTTGTTTCGGTTTCGGGTAACCTCACATTCGGCCGCTTCGCTTACCTCGGGGTTGCGCCCCGATTCGAAGCCAAGAACCTCGAAATGTTCGCTTCAAAAATGGGCCACTCGTTGCGGGTCAAAGGCTACGTGACCCAAGCGCTCCTCGATGGCTACGAATTTCAGCTCTTGTCGAAATTTAAGTCTTACTACGACATGTTCGCGCGCACGACGGTCCACCTCGAACCACTGAGAGACCTCAAACAAATGGCCGCGACCGAACGAAATCCAGATCGTAAGAAATGGACAACGGTCGCATCGTTCTACTCCAAGACGCTCTACGAAAATCCGACGATCAATGTATTTGATTCTTCATTGAGCGAACCCGCCTACAAAAATGCGATTCTGACCGTGATGATTCGCACGTACTTGAATGATCCAAACGCAACGATCGCAAGCGGACTTGCGCTCTATCAGAGCTACCGAAATGATCCGAATTTCGCAGCAACCAGAAAATCAGCATCGGCGGCGCTTTTTAAGGCGAACTTGGGCGAACACTACGCCGAAGGACAACCCGTTCCGGCAGTCGCCTCCGTGATGGATATCGCTCCGATCACGGTCGAAGCCGCTGATGCAGATCCGATCGTTGCGGTCCCGCACCCAGATGCCGTCGGCGTCGTGAATTTTGTCTATCCGATTGCTATCGACAAGGACGGGCCTTTTGGTTTGCCACGGCCCGGCTTGCGTAGGTTCCCCCTCAGTAGCAGCATTGAGGGTCGTTGGTTCTCGCTCCGTTGGTTGGACGAATTCGGTGGTTTCCCGTTCCTGATGATCACGCCAGAGGGCGTCGCGTTTCACGGGCCAATCACTTTTAACTCGGGCAACGATACGTGGTACTTGCGCCGAGACAATGTTTCTCACTCCTGCATGCGTATGGATGGAAGCGACATCATGGAACTGCGCGCGCTTCTACCCAAGAACATGAATTCACTCCAAAGGCTCGGGACAACGATTCCGCTTCGAATTACAGAATGGCCAGACGTAGACGATCTCAACAACGACGGTAAAAACGAAGTCGTCGACGTTGCCTACTATACGATGCCTACGCCAGGAACTCGGATTGTGAATCCGAATGTTTGGAAACCCGAAGTGAACAACAAGGAATACTGGAAACGCATGTTCGGGCCTTCGGTAGGGAAACTACCTTCGCAGAACACATTCACCATCAGCACAACTCCAGATGGCAAGAACTCGGGCGTATTCACGGGTATTCCGAAATACGACATCGTAGGCGGCGCGCTCACCGTCGTCGGCTACTATATGGAGGAATTGCCGATCAAAACGATGCCTCAGCGTCCGACCCAGATCATTCAGTACCGCGAGGACGGCGTGCTCTATAACGATCCTGAAAGCGGCGGGGGAGACTATAATGGCACTTATCCTCCGGGCGTGGTGAATAAGTTCTAAGAAATAAAAAACCTGGCAGCAACGAGTGTGTTGCTGCCAGGTTCTATTTCACAACGAGAAATTCCTTACGGACCGAAGTTGAAGTTTCTGATCGTCGCCGTGCTTTCTTTACCGGCTGAACCAATTTCCGAAATTTTGATGATTCCAAATGGAACATGCGCAAACCAAATGGCGTCACCACCATCTGAAGCTTTGCAAGATGGGATCGTCGCTCCTTGGATCACGAAATTCTCGACGACACCGCCAAAACTCGTGCAGTTAGCCATGATATGATCGAGTTCTGCAGTAGTCATGAATTCGCTGTCATCTACTTCGGCTGTGACAATCTCTGGGGATTCTCCTGGAATCCGGGCTTCCGAGCGCATCGTAAAACGACGTGAACTTGCATTGTAAGAAACAATCTCACGAATGACTTCACCTTTGAGTTCAACTCCGGTTTCCCAGGAAACCAAATCATATTCAACGCGATCACCCACTTTAAGATCAGCGGAAGCGGGTCCGATCACTAAGAATGCCAATGCAACACTGAGAAACCAATTCTGGATCATATTCTTCTCCTTGAAAGATGAGCCTGAGTCTTATTTTTAATGACTGATGACCAAAAGTTATCGAGTCAAAGCGGAGGTTTCAAATTATTTCAGTGAGAGTGAGATCTATTCGAGCGTTTCAGACTGATTCATTTATGAGGAGCAACTAAAAGATCTTCCAAGAAAAATGCCGCGAGCTCAGATCTCCCCGAAAGTCCCGATTTAGAATAGATGGATACTGATTGCGCACGGACCGTTTTTTCTGCTGTGTTCCTGAGCACGGCAATTTCTTTTAAGCTGAGCCCTTTCAAGATCAGAAGCGCAATTTCTTTCTCAGATGGAGAGAGTGACCAACGACTCAGTTGGCTATCGATCGCAGCGCTGAGGCCCTCGATGTATTTCTGCGATTCTAACCTCCACCTTTCGACTTCACGTTCGCTTTCGAGAATCTTTTCTCGAGATCGGACGAGTTGATGCGATTTTCGAAATGAGTCTTTCATCAGAACCATAAACCCGCCACCGGCACTGAGCGCAACGGTCAGCTCAAGCAACAGGTGAGAGAATTTCACGCCCTCAATCGAATCATTCAGAAGATCGACACCAACAAAAAATACGATGGCAATCATCACGGAGGCCAAGAATCGTCGTTCATTCCTGGAAAGCGGTACTTCAGTCATCTTGATCCTTTTCTCCAACACTCTCTGATCCGGTATCTACTGGCTGTGCAACTCGATCACGCAATTCGCTGTGCCGGATTTTACCACCTAGATAAGCGGTATAGATCAGACTGAATACTGCGATGGATGCAGCTCCCGTGACTATGAAGTTGGCGAGGCGTTCTATTTTAACGTTTTTCTGGAACCAGAGTGCAACAAATGCGACGACTCCTGAGAACAGCGTCAGAACCAGCGAGATCTCTGCGGCCTCTTCGTGCGCCTCGATGTAAGACTCTGCCACGCCTGGCAGATGCTCAACAATTTTTTCGGCCGGCTCGCCGGTCAAGTAAACGGGCAGAACGGCCGCAGCTAGTGTGATCAGCACGAGGAGTGCAAACCGCCGAATCTGCATGTTTTTGGCGACGATACCGTAGAGTAGGAACGCGAGAGCGATCGGGATCCCGATCACCGGGACATGATTGAGAACTAGATGAAGGTGAGCAAGGTTCATAAAAATAGTCTCCTGACTGAGCTCAGCATCGTCTTTTCCGGACCAATTGACGATGGGGCTCGTGCCCCATGGACCGATTTCACGATTTATTTCAGGGTATTGGGCATTTGTCGGATAAGTATATCGTGGGGGTTTCCGCTTTTAAGATCGTTTTGTTGGATCTAAACGCATGAGATCAGTACTGTTCAAACCTCCGAGCGATCACCCTCAATTTTGGAAAATTCGCGTGAAAATAGTTTTAAAAAATTGGCTAATGCCCGCCTCAACTGTGGTCGCGTTGAGCCTCATCACTGGTTTCTCTCCAAAAGAGCCCCTAGACCCCTGGGGGCTGTTCAGCCTCCAAAAGATCTCCACCATGATCCTGGCACTCACAGTGATTCAGGCCACGGGATTCATCATGGCGCAGAACTTTAGAAGCCGAACGAAGGCTCTACTCACCGGATTCGTGGGTGGTATTATTTCAAGCACTGCGACCACTGCGTCACTTGCTAGAGCGAGTAAAAACAACTCCGATACTCACGCTTCTACTGAAATACTCACATTTCTATCTGCGACCGGTGCCATGCTGTTTCAAGGTCTAGCCTTGGTCATCATCGGTGTTTCCGATATCCATCTAGGGAATCTTTTGGTTTTTATTGGACCCATCTTGGCTACGTTCGTAATGATCCTCACTCGGTACAAAAAATCGAACGCCTCGAACGAAACGCATACAGAAGCAAAATTTCTGATTTTAAATGTTCTAAAACTCGCCGCACTGATCGCAGTGATCTTGTTGGTTTCCAAAATATTTCAGAATATATTTGGCCAAAGTGGAGTAGTCGTCATTACTCTATTAGTCTCACTTTTTGATATTCATGGTTCAGTGATTGCAAACGTGCAACTGCACGAATTCCGGGAAGTCTCAGTCCATTTACTCAGTAGTTTGCTCGCCATTTCGATCTTCTCGTCCTACGTTTCAAAACTATTTTTGATCTGGACTCTCGGAAGTCGCGTATTGAGGACACAAGCGATTCGAAGCACGATCTATCTTTTCATTTCTCTCGCCGCAAGTTGGGCGGTTGCGGTGGGGATCGCGTAAGAGCCTGATGCCTAGAATACAGCCCCTCCCAATAATGGCAGGCTATTGTGTCCTCAATGCGGCTATCGATGACAGGTCAATCTACCTAGATTTCTCCACAGTAAGGTAATCGCTCAATCATAAGCATAATAGGATCAATCGTGAACTTTCGAAACAGAGGGTATTTAAGATCCCACTCTTGCTCTATCATTGTTTTTTCTGCAGGAGTTTTCGCCTCACTATATCTATGCGATATTTCATCACGAATAGGGTCAATTGCATTCGATCCGAACGAAAGGTCAGAAATTTCTGAACGTTTTAAATCATTGACATGGAAATACGGAATATAAGACCTGCTTGTAGTGGATCCACCATAGCTGTGAGATGTTGAAGATATAAATTTTGTTCCATATGTCCATTGAGCAGTAATCAAATTTCTTTTTTTGCCACTATCAACGTCCGTCATTTCAATTTGATCAAAAACGAATCTGTTTTCAACCCAGACGCGGCTGTCCCCGTCTTCCATTGGGTAACCTAAATTCAACTTTTTGTAGGCAGTCCAATGAACCTCAAATCTACCTTTTCCAGTAGGAGATAGCGTATAACCCTTAGCCTCGAGAGCTTCTCGATAGATCGGATAGTCATAGGGACTGATGAGTCTTCTTTTCCGTGAAAGTTGCGCTAGCGTTTTTTCAAAATTATTTCCATCTATTGTTTTATCACGAAATCCGAAATACCGATTATTTCCATCGACTGCGAATCCAGACTCCATCGAAGAGAAACCGCCAAAATAGAAATAAAGACTGCATTTTTCGTCGGAATTTAAGGAATAGAGATGAGGTACGACGAGACGGAATTCGACGATAGGCTTAAGAAAACCTGTATAGAGTTGGGACAGCTGTGATTCACGATCACCTTCGTAACCTAGAATACCTGCAACTTCATGATGGATAAGTTCAGCGCGTCTTTCCTGAGGTACGACGGCATAACGAGTATCGACACAGACTATTTCTGGTTTCTCACCTGATTTGTTCCAAGTGCATTGCTTTCCGAAAAGGACTTTACGACTGATGGGAAGAGCGTCGTTTTCATACTCGCTCACGACAGTGATCAGAATAGGGTGCTGTTTGGAGTTAATTGGGAAATCCGTGATCGCTCGCATTTGATCGAAATAGCCCGAAGGAATAGTGACCTTTCTATTTGCCGCTTCTACCGATATCGCCTTCACGCCACCACGATCATAGAACGAATGGAAATCACGAATTCGGGCGATGATATCCCATTCCATGCCGGAGCCCCCTCCTTTTGTTCCTGCTCCGGACTCTGAAGCAGCTTTTGAGTATGATTGGATCTTTTGTGCTGAGGCTTGGTGCATGGAGATAACTACAAGGAAACTAAATACAAGGCTTGTAACTAAACAGGGGTACTTCATTTTCATCTCTTTTCCGGGGTTAAGTTAAAAAATACTGTGGCTAGGTGGTACATCTGTGTGCGGTTTCTTCCTTTTTTACAAAGATTGACGACTCGCTCATAAAATTGATCTGTGAGCTCGTCAATTTTCGGCAAATCGATCGGATCTATAGGAAGAGTTTGGGTCTGGATCTGACGTTGTTGTGGGGATTGCTCTGTGAGGCTCTTTACCGCCCTATCGAGCATCTCAGTATGAAACTTACGCAGAGCTTGAGATTTTTGGGATGACTGGAATTGAATGCGTTCGTTTATTTTCCGAAAATTTCCATTTAGGTCTCTTTCGATTATTTCAAGTCTCTCCAGGCGTGTTAGAGCGACTTCAACTTCAATTTTTGAGATGCCTAGCCTTTTCCCTATTTGCTGGGGATCTTGAGAAAATCCTTTTTCTCCCACCATTTGAAGGATGGGAAAATGATACCAATCAGAGATTACCCTAAAATGATCAATACTAAGATCAACGGCTGACTTTTTAGGATTTAATAGCGACATTTTTTGAATGACTCGTTCACGATGTTCCGAATGCCGTGCTGACTCTAACTCGACGAGCAGACAAAAATATTCGCTTTCAGTTCCTTTTAAACCAAGTTTTTCAGCAACTAATGGGGCTCGATCAAGGGAAAGATTTTTTTCATTCCTAAAAATCGCCGATACCATGGATTGATGGAGACCAAGGTTTCTTGCGAATGCCCGCTGTGAGTATCGAGGATTTGAAGAAAAGCGATCCGCGAGCACTGCCTTTAGGTAACTTTGATAGTTCGTATGCTCCATCAACATGCGAACAGCATTAGAGTTGAGCCGTATTTAAGTCAATGGATCGGTAGCCAAAGTGAGTACCACTGGTAGCCACGTTTGATCAAAGGCAACAGATGTGCGTTAATTCAACAGTTTGGTCTCGTTCATTCGCGAGGAATTGATGTCGCATCCTTCGCTCCACCCTCGCTCGCCGTCGTCGGCTACTCCGTCCAAGAATCCCTCCCTGTTATTTTTGTCGAACTCCCGTTCGCTTACGGCTCTCTCGACTTCTCACTCCCCACTATCTGCCACTTCCTTCTCCATAAAAAATTAGAAAATGCGCCCGTTAGCGACCGTGCCCCACCGCCTTTCGGCGGTTGTCCTCCGAGACTCGTTCGGCTATGCCTCACTTCATCTCTCGGACACGCGTCGCAAAAATCACCTGTGGTGATTCATGCGCTCACGTAGGTCGCGTAAGTAGCAGTTTCTAATTTTTTATGGAGAAGGAAGTGGCGGAAAGGGTGAGATTCGGCGTTCGCTTTTTCGCTCCTGCTCAAAAGCTCCGCATGGACATTTTCCTAACCTACGCTTCCTGCGCAGGTTACCCATCAAAATGACATTGAGTCATTTCGATGGGCCGGAAAATCTCGTTCGAATCTCTCCCATGCGGCCATCCTTTTTTATCAC
Source organism: Pseudomonadota bacterium (assembly GCA_027485695.1). Lineage (GTDB taxonomy): Bacteria > Bdellovibrionota > UBA1018 > UBA1018 > UBA1018 > JAIXQO01. The sequence continues at coordinate 321,984 of JAIXQO010000001.1, read as the reverse complement.
CACAAAAAATACGTACGTTAGCGACCGTGCCCTGGACGGGTGGATAGGTCGCGTAAGTAGGATTTTTTGTGGTGATAAAAAAGGATGGCGGAAAGGGTGAGATTCGAACTCACGGACCGGTTACCCGGTCGCCGGTTTTCAAAACCGGTGCATTCGACCACTCTGCCACCTTTCCGCAGACTCTTGGGGACACTCGTTAAAAACGCGTGGTCGTTTGATGTCTAAAACGTAGCAAAAGATTGGGAAATTCCCAATCTTTTACTGAATGATCGAAATTCTACTTCTTGTCTCCGACGAGGAACAGATCGTCGCCGCGTTTCTCGAATCCGGCCGCGCGGGCGAGGTAGGGGTGGAGTACGCGAGGGATTTTGACTGAACCGTCGGCTTGCTGGAAATTCTCCAGGATCGCAATCCATGTACGACCTACGGCGAGGCCTGAGCCGTTCAGGGTATGAACGAGCTTCGGTTTCCCGTTTGGCTCCGTACGATAGCGGATCTGTGCGCGGCGGGCCTGGAAATCTCCGCAGTTCGAGCAGCTGGAGATCTCGCGGTAAGTGCCCTGCGATGGTAGCCAGACTTCAAGATCGTAGGTCTGGGTGGCCGAGAAACCCATGTCTCCGGAACAAAGGAGCATCGTGCGGTAGGGGAGTTCGAGCAATTCCAAAACGCGCTCTGCGTTTTTGACCATTTTCTCGAGCTCTTCAAACGACTTCTCAGGTTCGCAGAACTTCACCATTTCGACCTTTTGGAACTGGTGCTGACGGATGAGGCCTTTGGTGTCGCGACCATGTGAACCGGCCTCGCTACGGAAACAAGGCGAGTAGGCCGTCAAATGGATCGGAAGTTGCGAATGATCGAGGATCTCATCGCGATAGAGGTTCGTGAGCGGGACTTCGGAGGTCGGAATCAGATAAAGATCGCGTTCGCCGACGGCAGTCTTAAAGAGATCTTCTTCGAATTTCGGGAGCTGACCCGTTCCGCGCATCGATTCGCGATTCACAAGAAACGGAGGGATCACTTCTTGATAGCCGTGCTCACCCGTATGGAGGTCGAGCATGAATTGAATGAGCGCGCGCTCCAGGCGGGCTCCGGCTCCACGATAAACTGCGAAACGCGCGCCACTCAGTTTCGTTGCACGTTCGAAATCGAGGATGCCGAGTTTCTCACCCAGATCCGTGTGATCCATCACCGGAAACGAATACGTTTGAGGGTTGCCCCATTTGCGTTTCTCGACGTTGCCTTTTTCATCGGTTCCAAATGGAACGCTCTCTGCGGGCAAGTTCGGAATGCAGGTCACTTCGATGAGAAATTTTTCTTCGACAGTTTTCAGCTCTTCGTCGAGAATCTTGATCTGATCACCAATTTTTCCAGTTTCAGCTTTGAGTGATTCTGCTTCCGCGGCGGCGGCTGGATTGGTCTTGGCTTGACCCATGAGAGCGCCGATTTTCTTGGAGCTCGCGTTACGGGTCGCTTTCAGGCTTTCGACTTGTTGAATGAGTTCTTTGCGGCGCTTGGAGAGTGCGGTCCAATTGCCAATTTGATCCGGCGAGAGATTACGTTTTTTGAGGCCAGCTTCGAGGTCGCTTAAGCGATCCTGAAATAGTTGTGGGTCTAACATTCCGTCTCCGTGTGACTACCGCTTTCACTGCTGCTTCAATTACCGCTTATTCAGCAACCTGCGGTATTCTGCAAGGTCGGGAGCATCGGGTTCGAGCTGCCGGTATTTATCAAAAGCGGCTTGGGCATTCTGCGTTTCGCCCATCTCAACATAGCATTCCATCATGCGTTTATAAAGGAGGGGGTTACCGGAATCGATCGCGGCAGCGGACTTAAAGAGGGCGATCGCACCGACGAAATTCTTGAGTTTTTGGTTCGCGATCGCCGCGTAGAGTTTAGCCTCGGCCCACTGGGGGTTCAGGCGCATCGCCATTTGTAGGTTTTTTGAGGCGGATTCGTAGTTTCGTAGCTCCAAGTAGGCTTTGCCGGCGCCCAGATAGGCCTGCGTGTGTCGTTCGTTCTGCTTGATCTCGAACTCGTACTCCGGGACGGCCGCTTTGAAGTTCCCCATCGTGGAATACATCATCCCTTTGTAGAGGTGAAGGTTCGGGTACTTCGGGTAAAAAGATTGAATGCGCTCCAACTCATGCTGGGCTTCGTCGTAATTCGCAAGTTTCATGAACAGGCTGTATCGATCGAAATACCCCGTCGGATCCGAAGGATTCCGCTCGATGAATGAGGTATAGGCGTCGAGCGCGTGCTGAAGGGCTTTTTTCTCCGTATTTTCACGGGCGATGTGGATCTGAGCCTTGATCCTCCAGGGAGCTGCAAGCTCCGGGTTTGCCAACCGAGCTTGTTCGACGCTGGCTTCGGCCTGATCGAGCTGTCCTTTTTTCAAATAGAGTTCAGCGATTCCCGAAAGTAGATCGCCACGAGGAAGTTCTCCCTGCTGTAGCTCATCCTGAAGATAACGGATGCCGGCATCGATCGATTCAGATTCGGCAATCGCCTTGGCTGTATCGAGGGCCGGATCCACACCCACGGGATCGAACCGGCGGGCGAGCGAAAGATAAAACGGCGCTTCTTTGTAATTCCTCGTCGCAATCAGGCTCTTACCATAAGCGGCATAGACATCGGGATCGATCGACTCACGCTGCATGGCTTTTTTATAGAAGATTTGGGCCTCTGGAAACTGGCTCTGTTTCATGAGCAAGTCTCCCTGTGCTTTGTCGATAAAACTCTGGGAGACCGCGAGGCGACGAAACTTACTGATCGCTTGAGTCGCTTCCTCCCATTCATAACTCTGAATGAGGGTATCAACGTACTTAGACCAGATATCCGGATCCTTGGTGTCTCGTTTTGCGGCTTTTTCGTAGTTCATCCGCGCAGAGACGTAATCTTTTTTATAAAAGAAGAAATCCCCGAGTTTGATGATCGGAAGGAGAGATTTTGGTTTCGTATCGCGTGCCTGGAGAAAATAGTTCATCGCCTCTTGCGATTCACCGCGTTTCAGCGCTTTTTCGCCTTCGCTGATGAAAAAATACATGCGCGCATCTTGTTTCGCGCGATCGCCGATTTCTTTTTTATTCGATAGCGCCGTAAAATATTCCACCCGGTAATCCCACTGGCGCTTATCAAATCCAATCGCGCGTTCGAATGCTTCGGCTGCTTCTACCCAACGTTCTTCGATCTCAAAAAGTCGCCCGAGGTAGTAGTAGGCTCGGCCCATATCTAACGGGCTCAGGTACTCCGGTTTTTTCACCATGGCGACAACTTCGCTGGATACTTCTTTGAGCTCGCCTCGGTCATTCGCCATTCGAACGAGAGCTAGTTTCGAGGTTGCGTGCTCGGGATTGATTTTGAGCGCGCGTTCATAAGCAACTTTTGCGGCGTCTAGATCTTTGAGGCCTTCGGCGATTCTACCCCGCAGGAATGCAACTCGGGGGCTCGACGCCTGATGATCTGGATAGTGATTCAGGTACGTCGCTGCGCTGGTGTAATCGCCTTTGGCGGCGAATGCGAGCGAAACATAGTAGAACATGATCGGATCGAAATTCCGATTTTTCTTGGTGTAGTCTTGAATGCGATTGATCGCTGCTTGAACCCGGTGGGTAACGATCAAGAACTCGACCTCCGCGCGAACCGTCGCCGGTAGATCAACGTGATGAGCCTGCGACATTTCGATGAGCTTACCGACGACCGTGAAATAGGCGTCGTCTTTGTTCGTGGAATCAATCGTATTCAGATAGGCCGATGCAAGGAGCGCGATCGCTTCGACGTTACTCGGATCCAAAGTGACGGCCTGAGTAAGTAATTTGATCGCGTTGAAGTAAGATTTCACCGTGTCGCGGTCATAGAGCTTGAGTGCAGCCAGATAAAAATCACGGCTGGTCTTGCTATCTATTTTTTTGTTGTCGAGTTTAGGTAGCTTCGGCTGCACCAAGATCACTTGTGGTCGCGCGAGTGCCGACTTGCCGGAGTCATCTTCGAGGTAATCATCGAGTAAGTAGTAGAGACCTACCGCGAAAACAATGATCTTGAGCCATTGAGAAGCCGGGAAACGGGAGACGACCTTGGTGAGACCTTTGGGACGGTCCACCATCACGGTTGCTTCGTTGGCCACACGATTGATGTGCTTACGGATCTTAGGATCCGAGTCATCGATTTCAATCGGTATGTCGATCATCATTTGTAAATGATCAACAGGCGTAGAAGGCAAATTTCCCGTCAAGCGCGTCGGCTCGCCTTCGAGTTCAATTTTCGTTTGAATAGGTTCTTTTTTGCGGATGATTTCGCCGCGACCGTGCTGCGTTCCATCTTCCGGAAGATCGCCTGCTTGAATCATTTCCGTCTTGGATTCATCACCTTCGCCGATGAGTTGTGTGAGCTGTTCGGAGTCGTCGACGACGACTTTTGCTTTTTGCTCGGGCGTTAGTACGATCGTTGCGCCGGAGTCTTGGAATTGTGGTCGATCCGCCGCAGTTGAACTCGAGAGAATCGGTTCATACGATGTCTGCATACTATCCAGCGGATCACGCAGCTTGCCTTGCGCATGCAGCAAGAAGAGCTCAGAGATTTCAGGAATGGCATTGATCGAGATCCACGGCCCCTCGGGATAGCGGCGAGCCACTTCAGTCCCCTGAAGCTCGCGCCTTTTGATCAATCGCTTGATGCGATCGATTCCGACCGGTCCCAATATGCGGCCGGACCGGTGTTGAACTTTGTAGAGAGGACCTCCCACCATCCCCTGATTTTATGGAATTCCGCACAGATGCGAGATGGGTATGATTTGCCGATGTTTAAAACGAAAAACGGCGACCCGGACTCCGGATCGCCGTTTCGAATTTGCTCGGAAAAAATTGCCTACTGCTTGAGCGTCTCGACCACTCGCTTGGAGAGATCAACCATCTTAGAGGGCAACAAGCCCACCTGAAGGGTCAATGCGACTGTCATCGCAACGACGAATGCAGACCAAGCCGGGGTCATTCCCTCATTCTCGCTACCCACCGGATCGCGCATGTACATCTGAACGAGAACGCGGAGGTAGTAGTAGACGGAGATCGCGCTGCAAAGAACTGCTAACACGACGAGCCAAATGAACTTGGCCTGAACCGCGGAGTAGAGGAGGTAGTACTTAGCCGCAAAACCCGCAGTCGGAGGAATACCCGCCATTGAGAAGAAAAACACTGCGAGCGCGAATGCGATCCATGGGTGTTTCTGACTCAAACCCGAGAGATCCGAAAGATTCAAACGCGTATCGGACTTGCCCGAGAGGATCGTCAGGATCGCAAATGCGCCGAGGTTCATGATCGAATAGGTCACCAGATAGAGCACCACTGGCGCATAACCGAGATCCGTATGAGGGGCCGCAAGCAGTCCCACAATCAGGTAACCTGTGTGTGCGATCGATGAGTAAGCGAGCATCCGCTTAAGCTGCGTCTGAGTCAGGGCGATCACGTTACCGATGAACATGGTCAGAACCGCGATCACCCAAAGAATCGTTTCGACCTGTGTTCCGGCGAGACCGGCGGCTTCGGAACCAAAACCCGTACTCATCAAAATACGGATGAAGGTGGCGAACGAAGCCGCTTTCACTCCCGTGGTCATGAAACCTGTGATCGGAGTCGGAGCGCCTTCGTAGACGTCCGGCATCCAGGTGTGAAATGGAACAGATGCGACCTTGAATAGGAACCCAACCGCCACGAGCCAGCTTCCGATCGTGTAAATCATCGGGATGCCGTGGTCCGTGTTCGTCGCCATTTTCATGATGTCAGCGATGTTCAAAGAACCCGTCGCACCATAAAGGAGCGCCGATCCATAGAGTAGAATCGCGGAGGCCGCCGCACCCAAGATGAAGTACTTCATCGAAGCTTCGTTGCTGCGTCGATCCGCACGTCGGAAGCCGACGAGCACGTAAACGGAGAGTGACATGATCTCGAGTGCAATGAAGAGGACGATCAAGTCCAGTGCCGAAGTCAGGAGCATCATTCCGAGCGCGCTGAACAAGAGCAGGATGTAGTACTCGGGATAGTGCAGGTTCTCACGATCCAGGTAACGAAAGCTCGAGAAGATGGTCAGTGCCGCGATGAACGCGAAAAGCACGTTGAAGAAATGGCTATAGCCATCACTCACCATCATTCCGGAGAAGAGAACCTGTTTCGCCATTCCCATATTGATGACCGAGTAATATCCGGTCACCAAGCAGGTGATGATCGAGAGACCAGCCATCAGCCATTTACGATTCGTCAGGCTAAAACAAGCAAACACGATTCCGATCAGAGCCCCGCCGAACATCGCGAGATAAGGTCTGAGAGCGGCCACGTGTTCAGCCGAAATCGTCAGAAGGGTAGGGTCAACAATTTTAGACAGTTCCATTTGTATCCGGTCCTATCAGCGTTTTTCGACGTTCAGACCAACGACGGTCTTAGGGGTCGAGCGTTCGAGAAATTTAGCGACCGATGGCTGCATCTTGGTCAGGAAAATGTTCGGAAGAACACCCATCCCGAAGATCGCAATCATCAGTGGCGCGAGAACGAGAGCTTCGCGGAAGGTGAGGTCCGTGAGTTTCTCGTTTTCAGATTTTTTGATCGGTCCGAACATCACGCGTTGGAACATCCAGAGCATGTAGACGGCACCGAAAATCACGCCCGTTGCGGCGAAGATCGTCATCACTGGGTCCGTTTTCCAAGAACCCAGGAGGATCAGGAACTCGCCCACGAAACCGTTGGTTCCTGGGAGAGCAACCGATGCGAGAGTCGCGATCATGAAAAACACCGCGAAGAGCGGCATGACCTTGGTGATCCCGCCGAATTCTTTGATGTCGCGAGTGTGTCGACGCTCGTAGATCATACCGATCATCAAGAAGAGCGCGGGTGTAGCGATCCCGTGGTTGAGCATCTGATAGACCGCGCCGGTGGCGCCGATCTCGTTCATCGCAAACAGGCCGATCACCACGTAACCCATGTGGGAGACGGAGGAGTAAGCGACGAGTTTTTTGATGTCCGGCTGAACCATGGCGACCCAAGCTCCGTACACAATCGCGATCGTGCCCAAGAGCATGAATACCCACTGATATTGAGCGACGGCCTGAGGAAATAGCGGGAATGCAAAACGGATGAATCCGTATCCGCCCATTTTCAGGAGAACGCCGGCCAGGATGACAGAGCCCGCGGTCGGGGCTTGAACGTGCGCATCTGGCAACCAGGTGTGAACCGGAAACAAAGGTACCTTGATCGCAAACGCGAGCGCGAACGCGAGGAAGAGAATGCCTTGTGCGGAAAAGTATCCGTTACCCGGAAGCACAACCTTGTAGAGATCTAGGATGGAGGTCGAATAGTGACCGAACTGAACCTGATGCTGAGAAGCGAGGTAGAAAATCGCCACCAGCATGAGGAGCGATCCAACCATCGTATAGAGGAAGAATTTGGTCGCCGCGTAGATGCGGTCCTTACCACCCCAAATACCGATCAAGAAGTACATCGGAATCAGCATGGCTTCCCAGAAGGTATAGAACAGGAAGGTGTCGAGGGCGACGAAGGCGCCAATCATTCCCGTCTGAAGCGCCACTAAGAGCGTGTAGTACTCTTTTTCGCGTTCTTCGACGGCCGAGAATGAACTCAAGACCACGATCGGCATGAGGAAGGTCGTGAGCAGGATCAACCAAAGGCTGATGCCGTCGATGCCGACCAAGTACTGGATGCCCAGTCCTTGAATCCATTCGGCCGATTCACTCAACTGAAACTCTGGTCCCGATGGATCATAAATACCGAGGAGTCTGAGTGAGAGAGCGAAAATGGCGAGAGTTCCAAAGAACGACCAGTATTTGATCACCTTACGAGGGAGGATCGCTCCAATGAGCGCGATCAAAAGTGGCGCGAACGTCAAGCAGGTCAAAAAGTGGGTATCAAACCAATCCATAAACGATGTACCCCAGAGTGATAATTAATCCGAACATGAGCAAAAGCGCGTACGCCTGGATGGAACCGGTCTGAACGACACGAGCCGCGCGACCGCTCCATTGCGAGAACGTTCCAAATCCGAGCACCAAACGATCGATGACGGCGACGTCGAAACCTTTCCAAAGGAAAAGCGAGAACTTGAAAATCGTGCGAACGAACGATTTTTCATAGAGTTCGTCCACATACCACTTGTTCTCGAGCGTCTTGTGCAAGCTCTTGAATGCGGCTTGCAACGGATCGACGCCTTTGATGTTTTTGTAGACTCGGTATGCGTAGAACGCCGAACCCGAGGCCACGAGTACACTGACCACCATGAGCACGTATTCGGCCGTGTGACCTGCCGTGAATGTCTCAGGATCATGAAGTGGAACAATAGGACTCAACCAGTGATCAATCCAATGAGTCGGGAGACCGATCACACCACCGACGACGCTCAGAACACCCAGGATGATCAAGGGGATCGTCATCGCGGGAGGAGATTCATGAACTCCTGCTGCGTGGCCATGCCCGTGATCGTCGTGCCCGTGCCCGTGTCCATGATCATCGTGGTGATCATGTCCGTGGTGAGCGCCGAGTTTCTTCTCATCGAATCGAGGTTTACCCCAGAAGGTCAGAGCCATGAGTCGGGTCATGTAGAACGCCGTCATTGCGGCCGTTGCTAGACCCAGAGCCCAGAGAATTTTGGAGCCGTGCGGGTTCGCAAATGCATTCCAAAGGATCTCATCCTTGGACCAGAAACCCGAGAACGGGAAAATACCCATGATCGCAAGCCAGCCCAGAAGGAACGTGAAAAACGTGACTGGCATCTTCGTACGAAGTCCGCCCATTTTCATCATGTCTTGTTCTTCGTGCATCCCGTGAATCACGGAACCGGCACCCAAGAACATGAGCGCTTTGAAGAATGCGTGAGTGATGACGTGGAGAACTCCCGCCGTCGTCGCTCCCACGCCCACGGCCAGGAACATGTATCCGAGCTGGGAGACGGTGGAGTAGGCGAGGACTTTTTTGATGTCGTTCTGTGCGAATGCAATCGATGCGGCGAAGAAGGCGGTCAGACCTCCGACGATCGCGATCACCATCATTCCCGTATGGGACATCGAAACAAGCGGGTTCAGGCGTGCAAGCAGGTAAATACCGGAGGTGACCATGGTTGCGGCGTGAATGAGTGCGGAAACTGGGGTCGGGCCGGCCATCGCGTCTGGCAGCCAAACATAGAGCGGGATTTGAGCGGACTTACCCGTGCAACCCACGAAAAGGAGCAGCACAATACCCGTAACGACTGCTTCTGGAAGTGCTTGAGCGAACGAGGCGTCTCCCAATTTCGTCGTGATCTCTGCCAGATCGAGCGATCCGAAGAACGTGTAGATCATGAACATACCCAGGAGGAAACCCAGGTCGCCGATCCGGTTGACGATGAACGCTTTTTTGCCGGCGCTCGCTTTTTCGTCATCCGTGTACCAGTAGCCGATCAGGAGATACGAGCAAACCCCGACGCCTTCCCATCCGAGGAATAGGATCGGAAGCGAGGAGCCCATCACGAGCATCAGCATCGCGAAGCAGAACAAGTTCAAATAGGAGAAGAATTTACCTGGAGTGGCGTCATGTCCCATGTACCCGATCGAGTAGATGTGAATGAGTGTTCCGACCCCCGTAATCACCAGTGTGAAGAGCGTCGAAAGCACGTCCACCCGGAGGGTCATGTCGATATTAAAAGAACCGACCGTGATCCAGTGAAACAGGAATTGTTCGACGACACGCGCGCCTTCCGGCATTGCGCGAAGTTCGAGGAAAGTTTTCAGGGATACGATGAACGCGCCGAAGATGGCCGCAGTCGCAATCAGGCCAGGAACCGTAGCCCCGGCTTTTTTAGCACCTGGACGGCATTGAACGAATGCGTACCAGGAACCGTTCACTAGAAAACCGATCAATGGCAGAAGAGGAATCCACATCAACATGGTTTCACCTTATTCCTTGAGGAGACGGATCTCGTCCGTGTCCACTGCGCGAATCGTACGGAAAAGCGCGATCAAAAGTCCCAAGCCTACAGCGCTCTCAGCGGCTGCGACCGTAATAATGAAAAACACCGCCATCTGGCCACCCAGATCACCGTGCTGCTCCGAGAAGGCGGCGAACGACAAGTTCACAGCGTTCAACATGAGCTCCACGCACATCAGGACGATCAGGATGTTTCGGCGAACGAGGAGACCTACCAGGCCGATCGTAAAAATCGCGGCGCAAAAGGTCTGTACCAACCAAGGTTCGATGATCACGACGATTTACCCGTCTTTCTCTTCGCCATCGCGACTGCGCCGACAATTGCCGCAAGCAGCAGAACCGAGGTCAGTTCGAAAGGAAGGATGTACTTAGAGAACATCAATTGAGAGAGAACTTTGGAGTTTCCACCCAACTTGATGACTTCTTCGGAGGAGAATCCCGCATTGAGCGGAATGATATTGGATTTCTTGAACACGATCGCGAGCATGACGACGAAGGCGAGACCGAATGCAACGGCCCCGGCCTTAACTACGTTGCTCGTGCGACGGAGGTCAAACGTGGGCTCATCCGCGTTCAGAAGCATGATCACGAAAATGAACAAGACCATGATCGCGCCTGCGTAAACCAGAATCTGAAGGATCGCGATTAAGTGGGCGTTCATCGAAGCGTAGATGCCCGCAAAACAGAAGAACACCATCACGAGGCTAAAGGCGCTCGCGACCGGGTTCTTCTTCAGGACGACCATCATGGAGAACGCGAGCGCGGCTCCACCGAAAACGAAAAATGCGATGGGGTTGATGGCCATTACTTATGCCCCCGTTGCTCAAGCAAGTAATCCTTGGAGAACACTGTGCGCTTGCTTTGGCTCATTTCGTAGATCGTCGAGAGCTTGATCGCGTCTTTCGGGCAGGCTTCTTCGCACATGCCGCAGAAACAGCAACGGAGCACGTCGATCTCGAACTTGACCGGATATTTTTCTTTGTCCGGGCGTTCACCAGCTTCGATATGGATGCACTCCGCTGGGCAAACAGTCGGACAGAGCATACAGGCCGTGCAGTTCTCAACGCCGTTTGTGGCCTTGATGTAGTGCATGCCGCGAAAACGCTCCGAGTAGTTCCGACGCTCTTCGGGATACTGGATCGTCACGTTACGAGCGAAGAGCATGTTCTTCATCGTAATCGCGAGGCCCTTGATGATCTCAATGAGGTAGATGTGGGCTAGGGGTTTTAGATCTCTTTTAACGAGCATTTTAGATCACTCCTGAATAGATCATGAAGCCGGTGACGAAAAGGTTCACCAACGCGAGTGGAAGCATGACTTTCCAACCCAGATCCATGAGTTGGTCGTAACGGAAACGTGGAATCGTCCAGCGCACCCAGACGAAGAACCAAAGGAAGAACACCATTTTGAGCGAGAACGAAGCGAGCTCAAACGCGACCCGCGCCCACTCGAAGCCCATTCCCTCAAGTCCGAGGTGGTTCAAGATGAACGTCATACCCGGAAGGAGCTGCCAGCCGCCGAAGTAGAGCGTTGCAATGAACGCTGAGGCGACTGTCATATTGATGTATTCAGCCATGAAGAACAGGGCCATACGCATGGAGCCGTATTCCAGGTGATAACCGGCAACGATCTCGGACTCGCCTTCAGGCAAGTCAAACGGAAGTCGGTTGGTCTCTGCGAAGGAAGCCGTCAGGAAAATCAAGAAGCCGAGCGGTTGAACGAACACGCCCCATTTCGGGATCGCAATCGGTCCGAGTTGCAGGAGCGTCGCGCCTTGCGCTGTTGCGATCTGGCCCAACTCGATCGACGAGAACACCATCACGATACCGACAATGGAGAGGCCCATCGAGAGTTCGTAAGAGATCATTTGCGCCGTGGAGCGAAGGCTACCGAACATTGCGTATTTGTTGTTCGACGACCAGCCAGCCATGATGATGCCGTAAACGCTGATCGAAGTGACCGATAAGATATAGAGAAGACCCACGTTCAGGTTTGCGATTTGGAACTGGATCACGTGTCCATCGATGTTGATGGAGCTAGCGAACGGGATCACCGCGAACGTGATGAACGAAGGCGCCACCGCCACGATAGGAGCAAGCGTGTAGTAGAACTTGTTCACATGCCCAGGCGTACGATCTTCTTTGGTGAAGAACTTAAGTGCGTCGCAAAGTGAGATCAGAAGACCGAGCGGACCGACACGGTTCGGGCCTGTCCGGTTTTGCATCCAAGCGCTTCCGCGGCGTTCAACCCAGACCATGATCGGTACAACCTGGAGCAAGAAGACAACGACGAGCGCGATCTTCGCGCTCATGGCAATGAGTTCAATTTGATCCATCACGCAACTCCCGTCGCTTCAGCGCGAAGCGCTGAGCTGCTATTTTTCCAGAGCATGAAAATCTCGCCGATTTGCTTGGATTGGCCCATCGGATTGATTGCACGCTTGAGGCGTTGCTCTTTGCCTTGGAAATTGACGATCGTGCCGTCTTTCTCCGCAAAGCTCGTGGACGGGAGCACAACTTCGAAACCTTGGGCTTCGGATTCTGTGAACACGCCTACGCCGTATTTCTTGATTCCAGTCAGAGCAGGCAGTTCAGCTTTGCCGCCGCGGAAAATCAGGACTGCTTCCGAACCTGATGCCATTGATTTGTAAGGAGCGATGCCAAGCTTTTCAGCACCGTGCAAGTTCGAAGTCTTGCTCTTACGCTTCAGGAGCTGATCTTCGGCGCCGTCATCACTCGTCGTCGAAACTCCGTTCGTTCCAATGTGAGCGATGGTTGAGCCCGGGAGCATCGAAGCGCTCATCTCTTGGATGAGTTTCAATTCTTCAACTGTGAGATCAGTTCCGACCAAGATCGTGGCTTTTTTGCCCGAGAGCGTCGCCTTTAAACGACCGATCGCATCCGACCAGGTCGTATTCACACCTTCGATGCGAGGTTTTACGATACGAGTCGGGTCCATCAGGTACTGGTAATTGAAACGACCTTCGTCGCACATCCAGTACTGGTTGATTTCCATGTTCTTACGAGGAATGCAGCGGTAAACCGATCCGCCGTCCTGCTGGATTTCCATATTGCAGCCGCGGGAGCAACCTTCGCATACCGTGGCTGTTTTCTTGAGCATCCATGCGCGCTTCTTGAAGCGGAAATCTTTGAGCGTGAGGGATCCGGTCGGGCAGATGTCTGCGTAGTTTCCGGCGTAGTCAGTCTCAAGCGGACGACCGTCGATCGTGGATATCTCAGTGCTATTTCCGCGCTGGATCGCGACCATCTCACGAACACCTGCCACTTCGGCGCCGAAACGGATACAGCGCGTACAGTGAATGCAACGATTCATGTTCTTCTTGATGACCGGACCCATGTCGAGGTCGATGTAGGTACGACGTTCTTCGGTCGAACGTGTGTACGAGTCACCGTAGCGGTAGGAGTTATCCTGAAGATCGCACTCACCCGACTTGTCGCATACGGGGCAATCGAGTGGGTGGTTGATCAGGAGGAATTCCATGATCGATTTCTGGTTGGCCTTAGCCTTCTCAGAACGCGTATGGACGATCATCCCATCGCCAGCCGGAGTCGAGCACGCCGTTTGGAGTTTAGGGAATTTTTCGATCTCCACTGCGCACATTCGGCACTGAGCGACGACCGTCAATCCTGGGTGATAACAGAAATAAGGAACTTCTACGCCAACTTTGCGGGCGACCTCTAGGAGGTTTTCACCGGCGGAGAATTCTACTTCCCGGCCGTCAATCGTACACTTAGGCATGTTTTTCACCTCGAATGTAAGCTTCAAAATCTGGGCGGAACTTCTTCACGAAGCTCGCCACCGGTCCCGCCGCTGCGTCGCCTAGCGCACAGAGCGTTTTGCCGTTGATGTTGTTCGTGATGTCGATCAAGAGATCAAGATCCTGGGTTTTGCCATGTCCATGCACGATGCGATGGAGGATATCTTCCATCCAACGGCAACCTTCGCGGCACGGCGTACATTGACCGCAGCTCTCGTGCGCATAGAATTTCGTGATGCGCAGAAGGAGCTGAACCACACAGTAATCTTCGCTCACGACCATGATCGCAGCCGATCCGAGCATGGATCCGGCTTTCATAATCGGATCGATATCGGCGATGACGTCGATTTCATCTGCGGTCAGCACAGGGGCAGAGGAACCACCCGGAATAACGGCCTTGAGTTTTTTGCCATCCAGAACGCCGCCGCATACATCATAGATGATCTGACGGAGTGTGAAAGCGCCGGATGGGAGTTCATAGACGCCGGGCTTATTGACGTGACCTGAAACCGAGAAAAGGCGCGTACCGCCCGATTTCTCAAGTTTCCCGAGATTTGAGAACCATTCGCCACCTTTGTTGATGATGAACGGAACGTCTGCGAGCGTTTCGACGTTATTGACGATCGTTGGTCCACCGAACGCTCCCGCTTGAGCAGGGAACGGCGGCTTCACGCGCGGTTCGCCGCGTTTACCTTCGAGAGAGTTGAGAAGGCCGGTTTCTTCGCCGCAAATGTAGGCGCCAGCTCCGCGGTGAACGGTCAGATCGAAATCAAAACCGGAACCGAGGATGTTTTTGCCCAGGTAACCTTTGGCGTAAGCTTCATCGATCGCCTCGTCGAGGAGTTTTGCTTCGCGCGTGTATTCGCCGCGAATGTAAATGTAGCCCGTATTCGCGCCAATCGTAAATCCGCCGATCACCATACCTTCGATGAGAAGGTGCGGCGTGTAGCGCATGATATCGCGGTCTTTGAACGTGCCGGGTTCGGATTCGTCTGCGTTGCAAACCAGGTATTTAGCCTTGGGGGAATCCTTCGGGATAAATCCCCATTTCATTCCCGTCGGGAATCCGGCGCCGCCACGACCGCGGAGGTTCGATTTTTTCATCTCGCCGATGATGTCGTCTTTGGACATGCCGAACGCTTTTTTGAGCGCGGTGTATCCATTCATTTTAGAGAGATAATAATCGATCGGACGAGCACCTTCGTTGAAGTGCTGTACATACATGGTTTCGAAAGAAGCTGAGCTCATGGATTTTGTTCCTTCTTCTCTCAGTTCAGTTTCGCGAGGACTTCGTCCATTTTCTGGACGGTCAGGTTCTCGACGTAATCATTGTTGAGCATCATCGCCGGAGCGGTTCCGCACGCACCCAAACACTCTTCTTCATAGAGCGTGAATTTCTTGTCCGGAGTCGTCTCACCAACCTTGATACCCAGTTTTTTCTCACAGTGAGCAACGACGCCTTCGGCGCCACGAAGAGCGCAAGCGACGTTGGTGCAAATCTTGAGGTGGTATTTGCCGACCGGTTTCAGATTGTACATCGTGTAAAACGACGCGACTTCTTTGACCTGGGCCGGGTGGATCCCGATATATTCCCCAATCGCGCCGATGGCAGCTGGCGGTAGCCAACCGAGCTCGTCTTGCGCGGCATGGAGGGCTGGGAGCAAGAGCGCTACCTTGTTCGGGTAGCGTGGCTCGAGCTTCTTCATCTGAGCGTAGAATTTTTCCGATAAAACGGGAGTCGACATGGATTCCTCTTCTCCTATGACTACTAGCGGTCCAGCTCGCCGGCGATGACGTTGATGCTACCGAGGGTTGCGACCATGTCGGCGAGTTTCTCGCCTTCGGCCATCGGACTCAGAGCTTGGAAGTGATAAACGGACGGTCCGCGAATACGCATACGATGCGCCTTCGGTCCGCCTTTGCTGACGATGTAGAATCCGAGTTCCCCGTTGGCGGCTTCCATGGTGGTGTAAGCTTCGCCTTGCGGAACATCGAATCCGGTCATGAAAAATTTAAAGTGGTGAATCAGACCTTCCATCGAGTTGTGAACCAACTCTTTTTCGGGAATGCGCACGCGCTTGTCTTCGGACCAGATTGGTCCTGGCTTGAGTCGATCGCAGCACTGACGGATGATCGCAAGCGATTGCTTGATCTCTTCCAGGCGAACCAAGTAGCGATCGAAAACGTCGCCGTTTTGCGCAACCGGTACGTCAAACTCGATGTCCTTATAGAACATCATCGGCTGATCACGACGAAGATCGAAATCAATGCCGGCTGCACGAGCACTCGGGCCCGTGAAGCTGTATTTCAGGCAGTCTTCTTTGTTGAAAACGCCCACGCCTTTGGTGCGTTGATGCCAGATCTTGTTGCCCGTCAGGAGGTTGTCCATCTCGGTCAGCACCTTGAGCGTACGCTCGGTCCAGGATTTGACGTCTTTTTCCCATCCCTCAGGGGCGTCGTACATCAGTCCGCCGATACGCGTGTAAGAGGTCGTGAGTCGAGCGCCACAGAGGCGTTCGATCAGCGTGTAGGCTTCTTCGCGCTGGTGGAATCCGTACAAGAAGAACGAAAACGCGCCCAAGTCGACGGCGCTGATTCCGATACAGATGAAGTGGTCGATGATCCGCGCAAGTTCCGCGCAGATCATGCGGATCCAGGTCGCACGTTCTGGAACTTGAACGCCCAAAAGGCGCTCGACCGACATCGCATACGTCACGTTGTTGAGCAGCGCTGAACAATAATTCAGGCGGTCCGTGTAGACGACGAATTGGTGGTAGGTGCGGTTTTCACCGAGTTTTTCTTTGGCTCGGTGGGTGAAACCGAATTCGCAGTAACTCTTCTCGATCGTCTCACCGTTCATTTTGGCGACCATCCGAAGGGCGCCGTGCATCGCTGGGTGAGTCGGGCCCACGTTCACGATGACTCGTGAGTCGCTCCACAGATCGTCTGGATCGTGCTCGATGTGGTAGTGTTGTTCTGCAGGTCCAAGATTGAACTGATTATTTTTCTGCATTCGGCGACCCTTCCAAGAGGTGAGCCTGAACCGGCATCGGTTCCGGGAAAATCTGATACCCGCGAAGCGGGTAATCTTTGCGAAGCGGGTGTCCGACCCAACGCTCATCCATCAAGATGCGGCGGAGGTCCGGGTGACCTTCGAATTGAACTCCAAACATGTCGTAGACTTCGCGCTCGGGCCAGTTCGCAGCTGGCCAGAGAGAGACAATCGTCGGAATCGACGCGTTCTCTTCGACACGGACTTTTACGCGGATACGCGCGCGCGTCGCTTGGCAGAGAAGCTGGTAGACGATTTCGAATCGTGGGGAGACTTCTTCGTCCGTGGCCGTGAGATCGGCCAGGAAGTGGTAGTCAAACCCAGATGCCTCTTTAATGAATTTCAGAACTTCAACGATCGAAGCCTTATTCACGTAGATGATCGGAACGTCTGTTGGGTATTGATCCGGATGAAGGACGTCTTCGATTGATGACGCGAATTTACCTTTGAGCGTTTCAATCTGTTTGTTCCAGAGATCGCGATACTGATCGCGAATTCCACCGTAAATTTCAGGAACTGGCGTGCGAATATCCATTATACACTCCTCTTGTCAGAGGCCTGGACCACTGCCGCCGCTTGAGCATCGGTCATGAGACTGATGCGCTTGATCGCCTGCTCGCGCATCTGAGAACGGGTGGTGCCTGCTTGAACTTGATCTTGAAGACGCATCAGAGCGTGAAGAACGCCCTCGGGGGCCGGAGGGCAACCTGGAACGTAAACGTCGACCGGAATGATCGTGTCGATCCCTTGGGTGACAGAATACACATTGAAGATCCCGCCCGAAGATGCACATGCGCCGAAGGACATGACCCATTTCGGTTCGGCCATCTGTTCGTAAACGGTCCGAAGAACCGGAGCCATCTTAGTATTGATGATCCCGGCTACGACGAGCATATCTGCCTGGCGGGGCGAGAACCGCATCGCTTCGGCACCGAAGCGCGCCAAATCGTAATCGGAGGCCATCGTTGCCATCATCTCAATCCCGCAGCAGCTCGTGCCGAAGGGGAGGGGCCACATGGAATTTTTACGACCCCAGTTGATGAGCGCATCGAGGCGGGTCGTGAAGAAACTTGCTGAGCCGTCTTTAGACATTTCTCTCTCCTAAAATTTTAAAGCGTAAGGAAGGTGAAACTTATTCCCACTCGAGCGCACCTTTTTTGCGCACGTACAGATAACCCACGAGCAGGATTGCGACGAACACACCCATCTCGATCAGAATGAATGAATTAATGCTGAGGAATTCGCGATAGATCAGGGCGAAAGGGAAAAAGAAAATCGCTTCGACGTCGAAGAGTAGAAACAAAATAGCGACGAGATAAAACCGAACGGAGAAACGATGTTTCGCATCTCCATACGCGGGCACACCGCACTCGAACGCTTGGTCTTTCTTTTTATTTTGGAGTTTTGGACCAATCAGGCCCGACAGAACGACAATAGCCGTTCCGACCGTAACCCCAACCGCCATCAGGATTAACACCGGAATATATTCCATGACCTCTTCCTTTTTGCTGAAAAGATAAACGATATCCGTACGTTTGTCTCGGACTATGACTCAGCCCCAAAATAATCGGAAGATCTGAATTGCGCCGCGTTAATTAGTTTGGTCGTAAAATCCAAGATTCGACCAACAAAAACTCGCACTGGGTCCGTCAGTTTTTGAAATCGGACACCCAGAATCCGCATTCATCGGGCCTTGCGACTACCGATAGATCAAACGAACCGACTGAATCGCCCAGAGCATGAACGCTTGAGAAAAGAAGCAGAGCAAGATCACTGGGATCAAAAGCGTTCCCAAATAGATATTCTGCGTTGCGACCGAAACTCTTGCCGGAGTTTGCTCCAGAGCGCCGTCCAAGCTCAAATTCACCAGTCTCAGTGCGAGAATCAAGTTCAACAGGTAGGAGATCAACATCACGCTCGCGAGAACCACCTGTCCATCGTTCAAGATCGAAAGCAGGAGAGCGAACTTGGCGGTAAATCCCGGAAGTGGAGGTACGCCGGCCAGACTTGCAAAAGCGAGGAGGAAAACCACCGTGATGAACGCGTTTTTCCCGAAAACTCCCCTAAATTCCGCTAAATCATCCGTTTTGAAATAGCGCTCCAGCAGACTAAACGAACTAAATAACGCCGCTCCACAAATCAATTCCACGAGCAGGTTCAAAACCAACGCGCCGACACTCGTGTCATTGAGATAGAGCCAGCCCAAAACATAGAAACCGAGCTGCCCCAAAAACAGTCCGCTCAAAATCGGTTTCATCTGCGTATGACGAAATACGACTACGGAACTTAAGAACGTGGTCACGCCTGCAATGATCGAGAGAAGTGGAGTCCAGTTCAGGTGAAGCGTATCGAGGTGATTCGGTTGAAACGGCTGTTCCGGTCCAAACCAGACCATGAGCAGTCTCGTGAACCATCCGAAAATCGCCAATCGAATGAGTGTCAAAATATAACCGGTCCAAAGAGTAGACGTCTTGGCGAACACCTGATGTCCCCAGAGTTGGAACGGAAAAAGCGACACGAGCACCAATGCGCCAAACAGGAATGTGACGAGTACGACTCGAACCGCGGTGAGAGAGTCCGGGCCAAGGTGGGAGTGGATCGCTTCACGACGTAACAGCAGATCGTCGGAGAAAAAGAAAAACAGAATGAGCCCCAAGAACAAGAAACCAACCGCGAGGCCGCTGTGGGAGTAGAAACTCCAGCCTGCTTCGGCGGTAGAGCGGAAATCTTCGGAGGTCAGGATCAGTCCTGAGATCAAAAGCACCAAGAATCCGATCAAAAGAAAACTGAGCAAAAGGTGAGTCGAGGACATGAGGAGCATCCCGACCGTCGTCGCGCAGATCACCAGGATATAACGCTCTCCAAGACGTGGCCGATTCTCTTGCTCAAACAAGTAGGCTTGTAGCACCTGAAGTAAACCGAGAAGCAAAAATAGAGCGCGAAATAAAACCGAGTAAGAGTCGTTGACGAAAAATCCGCCGTAAAACTCCGTATTCAAATGAAACAACGACCAAACGAGTTGGAGCGAGGCGGTCAAGATGCCGAAAATCGCGATCCCATGGGCGAGCCGGTTTTTTTCACCGAAATAGGTGACCTCGGCAATGAGCAAACCGAAGATCGTCAGGAGCATCGAAGATTCTGGTATCGCGATCATTCGACCCTCTCTCTTATTTAGACGCCATTGCGTCGCCTTTTTGCGTAGCTTCGATCGTTGTTCTCATCATTTTAACCAGAGGTGAGGGGAAAATACCCAAGACCATGATCACGATGACGATCGGTATGAGTACAACCCGTGACTTCAGGGTCATGGGTTTAGGATCCGGCGCCTCGAGCATTCGGAAGACAATCTTCAGATTCAAGAAAAGGAAAATGGAAACTGCCACCAGTAGTAACGCCGAGAAGATCGATGCAAGCGGATAGCGCTGGAAATCTCCCATGAGCGAAAGCACTAACCCGATGAATCCGACTGTGCCCGGGAATCCCATCAGGCTACCCGTGAAAATGATCAGAAACGGTCCAAAACCTGGATAACGTCTCCCGAGTTCCTCGAGGTCCTGAATCTCCACGCGACCAAACTCCTGCGTGAGAAACTCGAAGATGTAGGAAGCACCGGCATAACAGAACACAAAACCGATCATGATGAAAAAACCGCCCAAGAGTCCGGAGCTCGTCCCCGATGCCAGACCGATCCAAAGCGTTCCGAGAGAGACGGCCGCAATTTTTGAGTAAATGATCCGAAGGTCTTTGAGACCGAAAAGACTCATCGTTTGGAAGAACATCCCGATCACACCAATCACGAGCCAAATCGGCTGCCACTTCTGAACGAGCGGAGGAAACACGTCTTGAGCGACCCGCAAGAACAAGAAGAAACTCGCGGGCCCGATGCTCAGAAAAGTCACGAATCCATGGAATGGCCCCAAAACCTCGAGCATTCGCTGGTACCAACCATGAAACGGCCAATAAGCGCCCCGAAGCAAAACTGCGGCGGCGAGAAAAATCAACGCGAGCTGATCGAGCTGTATGAAATAGTCCGATTTAAAAATCCGGATTTCCGAGAATGTGATCCCTCTCAGTTCGTTCAAAAGGAACGTGCCAGGAGTCTTACTATAATAGATGAGGAGCGCGGACACGAGCGCAAGTGAGGCTGAGAAGATCGTGACGCCGATCAAGTGATGGGCTCGAAGCTCCTTGGCGCTTTGACCGAAAACACTGACCAGAAAGAAAACCGGGATCGAGGCCAGGAACCAGAACACGATCAGAAGCAGAATATCTTGTGAAACAGCCAGACCGTTGATCGAAGCTTGGCTGAGAAGCAGGATTGCGAACATTCCCGGACGGCCACGCTCGCGGTCCTTCTCAACGATGAGCGCGAGTGGGAACAAGATCGAAGACGAGAACAAGAACGGTGCCGATAGACCGTCGAGTCCTAAGGAGTAGTTGATCGAAAACGCTTCGATCCAAGGGGCCTGAAAACTCAACATCGTCCCCAAGTCCTGATAGTGCAAGAATATCAGGCCGAAGGTGACCGCCGAGGTCCCTAAGCTAAGTGCCAGTGCAATCCCGTTGGAGACATTCCTTCGGATCGGCAAAACCTGAAGCAGTGCTCCCAGGAGGGGCAGGAAAATGATCGAATTCAATAAAACCGACATTTGAACCTCACAGGAAAAATAGTCCGATCAACACGAACGAAATGCCGACGGCGAACGCCAGCGTCCAATCTAAATTCTGATAATAAACTCGCATCAACTGCCTGAGCGGGGCATCGCTCGCGCGAATCGCCAAGCGCATTCCGGGCGCATCTTCCCGACTCAGCGCCAGATCGATTTTACGGAAAAATCCGCGTTTCATCGATTTGCCGATTCGGCTGAGAAAGGTTTCCCAAAAACGTTCTGCGTTTTTCTGATCGAGTTTGGAGAGTCGGGCAATCATGCGACGACCATGAGAACCCAGCGCTACCGAGAAATCTCGTGAGCCGTTCAGGGTTTTCACAAAGAAATCTTTGGCAGAATCACGACGGTCTTTGTTCCGGAAATATTTGCTCAGACCCAGAAGCAGTCCAATTGCCAAGCCCACGAAGAATACGATCCAAGACCAGAAACCTTCGATGCGACTTGGATCAATCGCGTTTTCAGCCGCACTCGCCCAAGCACTCCAGAGGGCATCCCAGATCCGTAGACTCTGATGCGGCACGATCCATTCGCCTAAGATCACACCCGGAGAAAAAAGCAGTGTAACGACTACGGCAGCAACCAAACGCGGACCAATCCCGTTTTTCTGTTCCGCTTGCGTAGCCGTCTTGACCGAAAACGTGTGCGATAAGATTGCAAGCACGCCAGTGATCACCCAGATCAAATGATTGGTCGTCAAGAGATAGGATTCCGGCTCATGGAGACCCAGTTTTTGATAGGTCAACGCCAACAAGAAATCGAATGAAACGATCGGAAAAAATACGACGTAAGAGAATAAGAAAACGAGGACCGATTTAACCCAGGTCGAGAGCGGCATTTGCGCGACCATGCGGATCGCCTGCATTCCTACGAACCAAACCAAAATTGCGAGTTCACCCGCCCAAGGATCATTAGACCTCAGCGCGATCAATGGGAGCACGACACCGAGCTGAGTCCAGGTTCGGAATAGGTCTGAACTGAGCGGACTGCCGTTGAGTTGGAAAAAGAAAAACACCAACCGGATCAGAATAAAAGCTTCTGCAATGATCCAGATCGGAAGGTAAGACAACTGACTGGAGAATGATGAGAAGATCAAGAGCAGGCAAAACGTGAGGCCGCCTTCGGTGATCACGAAATCGCAGAAAATGTCCCGGGTCGCGGGTTTTAGTTTCATCGGCGAGAGCGATGGCAAGATCGAGATCAAAACCGAAATTAAAATCAGTGACCGACCAAATACAACACCCGAGGGAAACGTCGATTCACCAAGACCTTTTACCAAGATCCCAATCAATGCAAACGCAAGCGCAAGCGATCCCCGGATCAGTTGCAGTCGGTAGAGGTCCGTATCCAGGCGTTCCGTTCGGAGGATCCAAAACAGCGAAAACACCCAAACGAGAAATCCGAAAAATAACCGCGCGCTTTCGGAGGAGAGGAGGTACGCCGCCGATAACATCAAAAGCACCGCGCCGATGAACGTCAGAATCCGCACGCCGTCTTTACGGCGATCATAGAGAACGGCGATTCCTGGAATCAGCATCGCGGCGGCAAGAATCCAGCGAAGTGGGTCTTCCACCAGCAAGAATCGAAAAATCCAAGCTGAGTCAATGAGGGAGAGCTCTTTCATTCAACCCCCTTCTTTAAGAGGCTGGGATCTCGTTTTTTGCGTTGAAGCGCTAAGGTAGCCCCGACGAGAACCATGCAGAGGTTCATAAAGAGAAGCGAGATACAGATGATTGCACCGAGTTCCCGTTTCGCTTCTTTGGAGAAAATAATCGTGAAAACCAGCAGTGATTGAAACAACAGGTGGATTCCGAGGAGTTTCTGAAGAAGGTCCTTATAATAGATGACAACGAATAGTGCGCTCATCAACATAGCGAACGCCAAATAGAGGAGACTAACCATGATCCCTCCGGTGGTTGCTTCGAATGGATGAGATCACGCCGATGGCCAGGCCGGAGATTAAAAACAGCATCGAGAGGATCACCATCACCGGGCGGTATTTCTCAACGAGGGCGGTCCCGATTTCTAGTGCGCTCACTGAATCAAGACCACTCTTGGTTTCCGCGAAGAAGCGGCCGTGAAAATACATGGCAAAAAGCAGTCCTAACAAAAGGTGGATCAAGAGCAGTCCCCAAAAAATCACTCGGCTCTTGAGAATCCTTGCCGGTGTATGAATGGGGCCTTCGATCGACCGAAGGAGGTGAAGGAAGTGCAGGAATACAATGAGCTGGATGGAGGAGAGCGATAGCTCAATGAACGCAAGGTACTCGAGGTTCAAGCTCAGTAACAAAATGGAGATGAAGAGTCCCGCGCTCCAGGCCGACGTGATTTTGTGTTGAGTCCTCCGAAAGAGAAGTATCCCCAAGACACTCGCAAAAATAAGGATACTCAGGACCGCGTTTACCATTCGGCGGTTCCTTTTCTCGGAGGTTCGCCTTTGCCAAAATGTTGGACGAGTTGATTGAGGCCATAGACGGCGCCTTCGTAGCTACGCGTATGAGTCAGAGAACCGCTCGGGCAAACTTCCACGCAGAGTCCGCAGCGAATGCACTTCAATTGATCGACGTCAAATACGGTGATCCATTCCTTTTGCATCGTTTCGATTTTTTCACTCTCGATCAAAATACAATCGACTGGGCAGATCTTCGCGCAGTCGAGGCATCCCGTGCACACGTCCGGATCATTCTTGATGAATCCACGGGAACGAGGCGGCAAATCATCCGCCGTTCTCGACGAAACTGGATCTGGATAAAGTTCGGTGACTTCCTTGCGTGAGTGATTGGGATTGAACGCGAACAAATAGGCCGCCACGTGATAGACCGACCGAACTACCGAGCCGGTCATCGTCACCACGCGTACGGAAATCCGTCCGACGTATTCAATAAAGGATCGACTGAGTTTATCCATCTTTCTCCAGATCCCTAAATAACACTCAACACCAGGCCAACAAGCCCAAGCGGAAACAACCATTTCCAGATCAAGTGATTGACCTGTTCCAGCCTAACCTGCACCAACGCCTTGCCCAAGAGCTTTCCCAGAAGGAGAAGTAAGAGCGCCTTGATGACAATCACGGCTGACCAAATGAAATTACCCATGCCGGTCGTGCCGAAGATTTCCCCGGGTTGACCCGCCCCAAAATAAAGAATGGTGAGATAAATCGCCCACGAGAATCTCGCCCAAAATAGCGTGAGATCATGTCGCACTAATTCAAAACCGCGACGACCGACCCCGTCGAATCCAATTTCCTCAAACGGAGGTTGAAACGTGAGGATCAACCCTGCCCAAAACAGACTGCCGAATTGAAAAATTGCCCCGTAGGATCCGAAAATGTTCCAGCTCAGAGGTGAAGCACCCTGCATCGTACCCAAACGAACTAAACTCGTCTCACCCGTGAAAATCACCAAGCCCAGGACCGAGGTCAAAATCGGAGCCGAGAGCGAGAGCACGGTGGTTGCTCGTCGATGACTTCCGAATACGGTCGAAAAGTCATCGAACTCCTGCCCGAACAATACATGAGCGCAAGATGCCAAAATAAAAATGATCAGCGGCAGAAACAAACTGAGATCGCTTTGGAAATAGGGTTGTTCCATTCGCATCGGAAGAACAGCGAAAAAGCCGAAAATCAGCGCCGTGGAAATCGCACTCCAGATCCAAGAGGCACTTCCACCGGTCGAGCGTTGTGGAGTGCGTTTAGTGATGAGTTTCACGAAATCGTAGAAACCTTGCAGCACCCCTTCGGCGCCGCCGTGGTGTGGGCCCACGCGGGCTTGAAGATCAGCGACCAGTTTTCGCTCCGTCGCAGAAAAAAGGAAATAAATCGGCAGAAGCGCGAAAAAGAAAAACAGTAGGAACGAGCCAATAAACTCGAGAAAAAGAATGATCAAAGAGTGTGGCGTCATTTGTCGACCTCCGAAACGGATAAGTCGAGACTCCAGAGGACGACACTCGCTTCATGCAAAGGTAGCCCTTCGAGCAACGAAGGAATCGCTTGGACGATTCGCTGGCTCGGTGTTCTCCAGGCCACACGTTTCGGTTTCTCGGTTCCATCCGAAATCAAATGCACCGAAATCTCTCCACGGTAACTTTCCACGGATTGAAAAACTTCACCGGCGGGAACACTGAAGTCGCGGTCGTATTCAAAGAGGCAGAAGTCCCCAGGTGGCACCTGGTCCACGAGTTGCCGAAGGTGCGTAAACCGCGCGATCACATCCCGCATCCGCGTCTCGACTCGCGAGAGGGCATCGCCACCAATACTTCCAATCATCAATTGGGATTCGAGCGGAGTTGCCGCGCGGACGTTCGGCCCGTCCAAATCATAAGCAACGATTGTCTCTGGCTTCAAAACGGCAAGTCCCGAGAGACGAGCGCGAAGCGAAGCGTTCTCGAAAATCACAGCTCTGTATTCTTCCGTTCGGAGTAAGAACTGGGTCGACAGATCGAAAACCCGCTGCAAGAAACCTTCGGAAATATCCTGAGATACCCCGCCGTATCTCAAATAGTTCATGTTGGAGCGAGCGCCCGCCAACAACTCAAACAGATCGAGGATCACTTCGCGTTCGCGAAGGATGTAGTGATAGGCCGTCTCAAACCTGAGAATCCGCATCATGCGAGCGAGGTAGAGTAGATGACCGGAAATGATCGCAAGATCCGCGAAAATTTCGCGAATGCGCTGTGCACGTTTGGGCACCTGAAAATTACAGAGCTCTTCGACCGCCTGTGCGTAGGCCCACTCATAAAAAAACGACGCTTCGGAATCGATCCGATCGACATAGATGAATGAACTCAACCAATCATTGTCTTGGAGAAGTCGCTCGATTTTTCGATGACTGTAACCGAACTCAAGATCGGTCTTCAGAATGACGTCACCTTGAAGAATCAGATTCAGTTTCATGATTCCAGGCAGTCCAGAATGAATCGGCCCCATTTGAAGGGGAATCGTATCCCGACTCATAGATACTCTCCGTGATTCATGCTGAGCGCCTCGACGGCGCGCATGGAAAACTCGTTATCTTCTCCGGGTAGAAGTGAATAAGAATAATTCGCGTCCAGAAATCGTGTTCCGAAGAGCGCGGAAATCTCGTTTTCGTAAATGCGCGCTACGGGGAATCGAGATGCGATCGAGCGCGTTTCGTACAAACGATCTGGACTCGCCCGCTCGATGAAAAACCTGAAAATCACCTGATTGGTCGCAGTGGGAGACTTGAAAAAATAAGTCAGGGCCAAAGCATCGCCTTCGGCGAATCCCGAGATGAAGGACAGAGAAATTCCCGGAAAAATTTCTTCGAGCGACGAAAACTCAGAAAAGAACGTTGAGTGATTCGGACTTTTCCAAAGCAGAAGAAATCGGTTCGAAAACCCGAACGCTTGCAGCTCGACGTCCCAGCGATGTTGATCTTTGAGGCGTTTAGCGAGCGCGTACGGATCCACGGATCTTCTCCTGCAGGCGGATAACAGCGTCCATCACCGCTTCGGGGCGAGGGGGGCATCCGGGAACATAGACGTCGACGGGAATGACGTCGCCTAGACTTTTGGTTTTTTCATGGCTCTTGCCTCGGTAAAATAGCCCCCCCGTACAAGAGCAAGCGCCGAGGGCGATCACGTATTTCGGATCCGACATGCGCTGATAGACACGCGCCACTTCTTTGAGGAGTTTTGGATTTAAAGGCACACCGACAAAAAGCAAGTCCGCTTCCTCGGGACGGTCCACCCATTTCACGCCGAAGCGCTCAAGATCGTAACGACAGCCGTAAGCATTGAACACTTCATCCGCGCAACACACGCCTGAGATCGAATAGGCCCAGAGTGACTTCGCACGAAAAAGATCCGGTAGCTCGCGCCGAAACTGACCCATACTCGGATTCATGAGTTCTCCTCAGAAGAGTCGGATCGCTCCGGACGTTTCCAATCCAAGTAACCTTTGCGCGCACTGTACACGATACCGGTCGCGAAAAATCCCACCAACACGACGAGGAATCCTTTGGAGTGAGGAACCTTCGCTACGGCAATCGCGATGGGAATGAGGAGCATGAGGTACAAAAGGAAAAGCGACGAAAGACAAACGATCAGTGAGAACCGAAAGCGAATGCGCGGAGGTTCCCGATTGCGAGTCGAGCGCGAGGGTGTCTCTTCCGAAAGCACGGGAGAGCCTTCGGTAGGACTGCCTTTTTTCCCCAGCCAATACAGGAATTGGAACCCTAAGATTCCCAAAACTCCCGCAAGCGCTAGAAAAGCGTAGTCGATGATCGGATTTCGCATTTGATCGATGTAAATCTTTGAATTTAGGGCGTTAAAGACTTTTAAAAAAACTACAGAAGTTGAAGTTGAGTGTCAACTTTACGAGGCTCAATCGCACGGTTTTTCGGGAGCCCAATCCATCATTTTCAGGCATAGTGAATCTCGTGCCTTCGAGTTCCATTTCCTCCATTCTGGATTCACTCCACGACCTAGCTGAGCCGATTCACGTCACGGGACTTGAAGGATCCAGCGCCGCCTTTCTCGCGCGCGAAGCCCTGAAATCGCCGCGTTTCTCGCGCATTTTGATTTTAACCCCACAGTCTGAGCGAATCTTTGAATGGGTTGCAAACCTTCAATCCATGATCGACTGCGGCACGAATCCGTCCTCTCACGAACTCTACGGCCTTCCTGGATGGGACAAATCTCCCGTCAGCGCGATCACTCCTTCGCTTCAAACGCGACTCGAGCGATTAAGGACTGTAAGCAAGACGCTCATCTCCGGTCGTTCGAGCGTCGTCGTTTCCACTCTCGACGCCACGTTACAAACTGCGCTGCCGCTCCGGTGGCTCGAAGAGAACCATGTGAGACTCAAACCCGATGTCTCCATCGACTCGAGAGAGTCCCTCGTTCAGCGCCTACTCAACTGGGGCTATGCGCGCGTTGATACGGTCGAGGATCCGGGCACATTCGCCGTGCGTGGCGAGATCATCGATGTTTTTTGCCCCCTCTACCCGTCGCCGCTCCGAATTGAGCTGTTCGATGACGTCGTCGAACGACTTCGATCCTTTGATCCGAAAACCCAAGTCAGCCATGCGACCGAAGAGCTTCGGGATGCGCTCATCGTCCCGAGCCGTGAAACGTTCATTCCGGCATCCGCGATTCCGCGACTGCGCGAGGAAATCAAATCCATCTGCGATACTGCCGGCATCTCCCGCTCTGTTCGCGATCCCGTGATGGAGTCCATTCAGCCAGGTGTGTACTCTGACCACTCTGAGTTCTGGGGGCCGCTTTACTGGGACTCGCATCACGATTTCATAGAGCTTTATCGTCCGGATCTCATCATCATGGATGATCCGCTCGGATGTGAGCAGGGATGGGACGAACTCCGTGCGGAATTCCAAAATGGATACACGACGGCGCTCAGCGAGGGAAGAATCCTAGCGCCGCTTGAGAAACTTTATCCTCGGTCGACTCGAGGGATGAGTGACTGGACGCGCGGATCCAAGGCACTGTTCCTGGACCGTATTCAACTCGCTGATTTGACCGTTACTCCCGGTGCGGACGAAGAAACCGACGATGCAACCCAAGAAAAACGCATCAAGACCCATCACTCTGCCTCAACGAAATCCAATAGCGGTTTCTTGGACTCGAACTCCAAGGACCATGCAGACGCGCTCTTTGCGTCGCTGAAGCAATGGATTCAGAAAAAATACCAAACCACGATCTGCGCCTCGACGAGCTCACAGCTCGAGCGGATCAAATACTTGATGGATCACCGATCGGTGCCCTACACATTAGGTGCGACCGAGGAACCGGGATCGATCCGCCTCATCGAGAGTTCGCTCGGAGAGGGTTTTCGTTGGCCGAAAGAAAAAATCGCGTTACTGACCGATCGAGAGATTTTCGGAAATTCGAAAAAGAAATCTGCGCGAAATCGCGATAAGAAACACGAGGCGCTCAGTAGCGCCGCTGAGTGGTCAGAACTCCAATCACTCACGCAACTGGAAATCGGGGATCCGATCGTTCATCGCGATCACGGTATCGGCCTTTATCAAGGGATCGTTCGCCTCAAGGCTCTCGGGACCGAGAACGATTTCCTCCAGATCGAGTACGCTGGGCGGGACAAACTGTATCTCCCCGTCTACCGAGTGAACGTCATCCAGAAACACATGGGCGCGACCGCGGATGCGGTGGTGCTCGACAAACTTGGCGCGAAACACTTCGAAAAAGAGAAAGAAAAAGCCCGGGAATCCGCGAAA
Source organism: Pseudomonadota bacterium (assembly GCA_027485695.1). Classification (GTDB taxonomy): domain Bacteria; phylum Bdellovibrionota; class UBA1018; order UBA1018; family UBA1018; genus JAIXQO01. The sequence continues at coordinate 292,324 of JAIXQO010000001.1, read as the reverse complement.
AAAATCGCCTTTGATCTCATTCAGCTCTACGCCGAGCGCTCGATACGACCAGGAATCCGCGTGTCGGGAACGGACGATTCTTATCGCGATTTCGAGGCCAGTTTCGCGTTTGAAGAAACACCCGATCAACTCAAGGCCATCGACGCGATCTTAGGGGACCTATCCTCCGGCAAGGTCATGGACCGCTTGATCTGCGGCGATGTGGGCTACGGTAAGACCGAGGTCGCTATCCGCGCGGCTTACAAAATGGTCTCCGAAGGGTATCAAGTAGCCGTCCTAGTCCCGACGACGATCTTAGCCCAGCAACACGAGAACTCGTTCCGCGCGCGTTTCAAGGATTATCCAATCCGGGTGGAATCGGTTTCGCGATTCAAAACGGCTCAGACTCAAAAATCGATCATGGAAGATGTGAACGCCGGCAAGGTCGACGTCCTCATCGGGACGCACCGGCTTCTTTCCAAAGACGTACAGTTCAAGAAGCTGGGCCTCATCATCATCGACGAGGAACACCGATTCGGCGTCGAGCACAAAGAAAAACTCAAGACGTTCCGGGTGAACACGCACGTGCTCACCCTCTCGGCAACACCGATCCCGCGCACCTTGCATATGGCACTATCGGGTATTCGGGAAATCAGCCTGATCACCACTCCACCGATCAATCGACTCCCGGTCAGAACTTATCTCGCTAAGTTCGACGAAGAAATGATCCGCAAGGCGGTCGAATTTGAACTCAATCGCGGAGGACAGGTGTTCTTCGTCCATAATCGCGTTCAATCGATCCACGAGATCGCGAAAACAATTCTAGAACTCGTCCCATCGGCCAAGGTCGTCGTTGGACACGCACAAATGGGTGAAAAAGAGCTTGAGCAGGTGATGCTCGATTTCTACCAAAAACGGGCAAACGTACTCGTATCGACCACCATCATCGAATCGGGAATCGACGTTCCAACCGCAAATACGATGATCATCGATCGTGCTGATCGATTCGGTCTTGCTCAGCTTTATCAGATTCGCGGACGGGTGGGCCGCGGACAAAACCGAGCTTACGCCTACTTATTGCTCCCGCGCGAAGGGATGATCTCCGACGACGCGAAAAAACGGCTCGAAGTGATCCAGAAATTCGTCGAGCTCGGTAGTGGATTTAGCGTCGCGTCTCACGACTTGGAGATCCGCGGGGGAGGGGACCTGCTCGGCCCTCAACAGTCCGGACACATCAAGGCGATTGGATTTGAACTCTATTTGGAACTGCTCGACGAAGCTGTTCGTGAGATCCAGGGCAAACCTCCGACTCCCGAGGAGCAATACCGCGAGCCCGAGATCAAGGTTCCTTACAGTGCATTTCTCCCAGATCAGTACGTTCCAGACACGCATCAACGGTTGGCGCTCTATCGTCGATTGTCTTCCTCGTCGCAGGAACTTGAGGTCGACCAGATCGAAGTCGAACTCCAAGATCGTTTCGGGAAACTACCGACAGAGGCTCAGAATCTCCTTTGGCTCATCCGGATCAAGATTGCGCTGAAGAAACTGCGGGTCGATGCCCTCACACAGGGACCGGAGAAAATCGTCCTCGTTCCCGGAGCCGGAAGCTTACTCGATCCGGTTCGTGCGATCGCACTGGTTTCGAGCAAACCGAAACTCTACCAACTCACGCCCGAATCGAAATTCATTGCCAACGTCAAAATCGTGGCGATCCAGGATCTCTATTTTGCGCTCCTCTCGCTTCTGAAAGAATTGCAAAGCCCAGGCCCCCGCAGTTAGACTTAAATGTATGAAACTACGACCTGATTTGGTTTTGCCTTTGGCTTTGATCATCACTGGATCGTCTGTCGCGCAAGCCGCCGACCTCGCTCGCATCAATGGCAAAGTGATCAGCGTAGAAGAGTTCAACAAAAAATACCAAACGCTCCTTCCGCTCTATCCGAACAAGACGCCGACTAAATCCGAAGTACTCGACGACTTGATCAAACGTGAACTGGGCATCCAAGAAGCAAAAAAATTGGGGCTCGAGCGCGACTCAGAAGTACAAGAAGAGATTCAAACGGTACTCTATCAAGCGTACCTGAAACGCGCTCTGGGCAAGGAATTCGACAAGTTAACCGTTTCAGAAGACGAAGCAAAATCTTGGTACGATAAGAACCCAGAAATCCGCACCAGCCACATCTTCGTGCAAGTGACGCCAAACGCGTCGGCCGCTGATGACAAAAAGGCGCTCGATCGCATTCGTGAGATCGAAGCCAAGGATCTCAAATCAGGCAAGAGCTTCGCCGAAGTGGCGCAAGCCAAGTCCGAAGGTATCGCGGCACCGATGGGTGGCGATATTGACTACCAGATGAAAGACCGCCTGGATCCGAAGTACTATGCCGCCGCTCTCGCGCTGAAGTCTCCGGGCAAAGTCACGGGCGTGGTTCGCACCCAATTCGGCTACCACTTGATCAAGCTGACCGCGATCCGCTCCTGGACCGAAGTGGACCGCAACTTGGTTAAATCGCTTTACCTGAAGGAAAAGCGAGAAGAAATTTTCGAGCGGGCCATGAAGAATCTGCGCTCCAAGGCGCAAGTTCAAATCAACGCTCAACTCTTAAAATAACTTAGCGCGTTATTAATACTAGGGCTGTAGATAGTGGATTTTGAGTCAATCCAAGGAGTGATCGGCAGATAAACCGGAGCATACATGAAGTATGTGAGGATCTATTTGCCGATCACGACACAGGATTTACTCAAAAGACGCATCTACAGCCGTAGTATTCTGAAAGTAAAGTTGAGTCGTCGTCGTTAATATGGGAAACCTAAGTCGATGCTCAAGCGCCATTTTCCGCTGATTTTTACCGTACTTATCTTCTCTGGCTCCGCCTTCTCGGCGACGATTCTCGAGAAGCTCGAAGCCTCGGTCAATAGCCAGCTCGTACTGAAGTCTGATCTCGATAAATTCCGTAAGACCGTTGGACTGCGCATGCAGCTCGATCCACTTTTCGCCGGAACGAAGCTCGCATCGGATGGAGCCAAGGCGGACGATGATGCCATCCGTGAATTTCTGATCCGCGAGCGTCTCATTCTTCAGAGTTTTCCGATGACGGATACCGAAGTCGAAACCGAGATCAATTCCATCCAAGCCGGAAACCGCATCAGCCGCGACCAACTCCGCAACGCGCTTGCCGCGCAAGGGTACGCGTTTCCAGATTATTTCGACTTGATCCGAATCGGCGCGGCGAAACGCACGCTGCTCGATCGTGAAATCAGAACCAAAGTCACGATCACCGATGATGACGTCCGCAACTACTACTACACGAAGTACGCGAACGGCAAAAACGCCCAGCTTTTCTACCACATCCAGATCCTGACCAACCCGAGCCGCAAGTCACTTGAGACGGCCGTAGCTGAGATCAAGTCAGGTGTTCCATTCGCCGAAGTGGCAAAAAAATACAGCATCGATGAATCAGCCTCACAGGGCGGGGATCTCGGGACGCTTCCGGCAAGTCAATTGAGTCCATTCCTCAAATCCGAGGTCACCAAACTCAAGGTCGGACAACTCAGCTCGATCATTTCTCCAAAAGACAAGAACGCGCCGTTCATCGTCCTCAAGGTCGCGGACGTGAAATCGTCGGATCAAGGTCAGTACGAAAAAATCTCCGGCCAAATCCGATCACAGCTCGCTGCCGAGGAATATCAACGTCAGCTCGAACTCTGGGTGGAACGTCAAACGGCGCAAGCATTCATCCACCGCAGCGGACAAGATCTCGCAGCCGAACTTCATAAGGGGCCTTAAGCCCAATGAAGAAGGAACCGCATCTCATCATCACTCCCGGAGACCCGGGGGGGATTGGTCCAGAAATCGTAGAAAAGGCGTTGAGTCGTCCCGCGATCAAAAGACTTCGCGCACGGTTCACGATCGTTGGCGCAGCAGAAGCATTCTCGCCGCGTTCGAAACTCTTTCGTTTAGAAAACGTCCAGTGGATCGCAGCACCTCTCAGTGCTCCCAAGGGTCGTTTGCTCGCCGGTTATCAAGCCGGTTGGTCGATTGAGACGGCAGCGAAACTTTGTCTGGATAAAAAGGCCGACGCCATCGTCACGGGCCCGATCGATAAGTCGCGCCTCCAAAAAGGCGGTTTCGCTTACTCGGGTCACACGGATTTTCTCGCTGCTCTCTGCGGGCAAAACGATGTGACCATGATGCTCGGAAATGATCGTTTGCGCGTAAGCCTCGTCACCGTCCATGTCGGCGTTAAAAAGGTGAGTGAACGCCTGACTCGCGCCGAACTCGAGCGCACTCTCGATCACACCAGCACGTGGGTCAAACAAGCGCTCGGGATCAAGAAGCCTCGCATTGCCGTCCTCGCCCTCAACCCTCATGCAGGAGAGAGCGGGATTTTCGGCCGTGAAGAGATCGAAGTGATCACTCCGGTGATCGAACGTTGGAACCGAGCCAAACTCGCACAGGTGAGTGGGCCCTATCCCGCGGATACATTTTTTGCGATTCACTATTCATCCAAGTCCAAAAAAGCTGCGCCTTTTGATGCGGTCGTAGCGATGTACCACGATCAGGGATTGATCCCGGTTAAGATGATCGATTTCGATCGCACGGTGAACTGGAGCCTCGGTCTCCCGATCCTGCGCACGTCGGTCGATCATGGAACCGCATTCGATATCGCGGGCCAAGGTGTTGCAAGCTCCCTCAGTATGGAAGCTGCCATTCACTCCGCCTATGCCGCGCTCACCTCAAACCGAAGGAAGAAAAAATGAAATTCCCTGCCCATATTTTTCGTGAAAACGATATCCGCGGAATCGCAGGCAAAGATCTCTCTGCAGAACTCGCCTACCAAATCGGGCTCGGTTACGCGGCCGTTCTAAAACGCGATATTCCCAAGCCCGGTCACTCGCGAACGCGCCACCAGGTCGCGGTGGGCCGCGATTGTCGCCTGACTTCGGATGACTACGCGGAGGCACTACGCAACGGACTCAGAGATGCAGGCTTGGATGTCATGGATTTAGGCACTTGCCCCTCTCCCGTGACGTACTTCGCAAATTTTCATTTTGATCTCGATGGCGCGATCATGGTCACCGGCTCGCACAATCCGTCTGACTACAACGGATTCAAAATCTCTCTCGGCAAAAACTCGCTCTTCGGCGCGCGGATCACGGAGCTCAGACAATTCGTCGAAAATGAGGTCAAAGGTCCCGTGCGCGGCAATGAAACTCAGGTCGATATTATCCCGCTCTACATCGATCACTTGGTCAAGAATGCTAAGCCGCTGAAGAAAATGAAAATCGTGATTGATGCGGGTAACGGCACCGCATCGACAGTCGCGCCAGAGCTGTTTAGTAAGCTCGGTGCCGAAGTCATTCCGCTCTACTGCGAACTCGATGGTCGGTTCCCGAACCACCATCCGGATCCCACGATCCCGAAGAACCTCCAGGTGATGATCGAGACCGTGAAAAGAGAAAAAGCCGATATGGGATTTGGCTTTGACGGCGACTCCGACCGTATCGGGTTAGTCGACGAAAAAGGCCAGATCATCTTCGGCGATGAGATGATGATTCTATTCGCCCGAGACGTTTTGAAAACTCATCCGGGCGCACCCGTGATCAGCGAAGTAAAATCAAGCTATCGTCTCTATGACGAAATCGCTCGTCTCGGTGGCGAGCCCATCATGTGGAAAACGGGTCACGCGCTCATCAAGTCCAAGATGAAAGAAACCCATTCTCCCCTCGCAGGCGAGATGTCGGGGCATATTTTTTTCGGAGATCGCTACTTCGGGTACGACGACGCAATCTATGCAGCACTACGCGTATATGAGATCGTCTCCGACTCCGGTAAGCCCCTTTCAGAACATCTGGCAAATCTAGAGAAGACGATCAACACGCCGGAGATCCGTATCGACTGCGTGGAAGAACTCAAATTCAAACTCGTCGAAGAAACCAAGGCACTCCTCCGGGGCCAAGGGAAAATGAATGAGATCGATGGCATGCGCCTCGATTTCGGTGATGGCTGGGGGCTAGTTCGCGCATCGAATACCCAACCGGTGATCGTGCTTCGTTTCGAAGCCACGACCGAGCCACGTATGTTAGAGATTCGTAAAACGGTGGAAGGAGCACTGAAGAATGCCGCAAAAAAACTCGGACACCCTCCCATCGAAGAAGAAAGCTCCCACTAAGAAGCCACTCGTCGCCAAATCAGAGAATTATCTCCCGGACGAACGCATTATTGTTCGCGGCGCTCGTGCGCACAATCTCAAGAACTTGTCGGTGGATCTCCCCCGCGATCAGTTCATTGTGATCACCGGACTATCCGGATGTGGCAAGTCATCACTCGCTTTCGATACCATCTACGCTGAGGGACAGCGCCGTTACATTGAGAGTTTGTCGGTTTACGCCCGACAGTTCCTCGATCAGATGAGTAAACCCGAAGTGGAATCGATTGAAGGACTCAGTCCAACGATCTCCATCGAACAAAAAACTGTCAGTTTTAACCCGCGCTCTACCGTCGGTACGGTAACGGAAACGTGGGACTATCTCCGTCTGTTTTATACCCGGCTTGCGAAACCGATCTGCTACTCCTGCGGAAATCCCATTCATTCGCAATCTCCTCAACAGATCACCGATTCGATCGTCGCTCTCTCGGAGGGCGCCAAGGTATCGGTGCTTGCACCCATTGTCCGCGGTCGCAAAGGTGAATACCAAAAAGAGCTCGCTGAACTCCGTGCGCGCGGTTTCGTTCGTGTGCGAATCGATGGCGAGATCATCGATCTCGGGACTCCGGTCTCGCTCGACAAGAACAAAAAACATTTCATTGAGGTCTATGTCGACCGGGTGATTATCAAGGGAGACCGCGCCCAGCTCACCACCCGGATCGGCGAATCTGTTGAACTCGCACTCAAACTGGGTGAGGGGAACCTCATGCTGGAGACGGACATCGGTGGTAAGAAATCCGAACAGTTACTCTCCGAATCTTACGCCTGCCAAGAGTGCGGCATCAGTTATCCAGCGCCCGAGCCACGCACCTTTTCGTTTAATAGCCCGATGGGAGCCTGCACCACCTGCGAAGGTCTTGGCATCGATCCCAAGGCAACGGGACAAACCGAGGAAGAGGATTCTGGAGAAGAAGCTCCAGATCATCCCCAATTTCGTCTAGAAATCACTTCTGAAACGACGCCTTGTCCAGATTGTAAGGGACAACGTCTCAGCCCACAGAGTTTGGCCTACAAGGTAAACGGCCAGTCCATCGCAGAACTTGCGAAACTGAGCTTACTTGATCTTGATGCATTTTTTGATCGGATCAAACTCACGGACCGCGAGAAGCTGATCGGCGAACGCATCATCAAAGAACTCCGCGATAAACTGAAATTCCTACTCGATGTAGGTGTGAGCTACCTTTCGCTCAGTCGTTCGGCAAAAACTCTCTCGGGTGGAGAAGCACAGCGCATTCGTTTGGCGACCCAGATCGGCTCCCAACTCACGGGCGTCATCTACGTACTGGATGAACCATCGATAGGTCTTCATCAGCGTGACAACGATAAACTCCTCGATACACTCAAGAGCCTCCGCGACCAGGGAAACACGGTCCTCGTCGTCGAGCACGACGAAGACACGATGAAAGCAGCTGACTACGTCGTTGATATCGGCCCCGGTGCCGGTATTCATGGAGGCGAGTTAGTGGCGGCCGGAACGTTTGACGATATCAAAAATACGCAAGCGAGCCTCACCGGTCAGTACCTACGCGGCGAAAAAAGAATCGAAGTCCCCAAGAAACGCCGTCCGCTCGATTTCAAAAGATCCATCTCGATCCAAGGCGCCGTCGAGAACAACTTACAGAAACTCGACGCCGAGTTTCCACTTGGCTCGTTCACGTGCGTGACGGGTGTATCGGGCAGCGGTAAGAGTACGCTTGTATTCGACGTACTTTATCGCGAGGCATTTCGTGCGATCTATGCGCCGGATCTCCCACGTGCGCGCATGGATAAAATCAGTGGCCTCAATGAAATAGACAAAGTCGTCGATATCGACCAAACACCCATTGGACGCACTCCGCGATCCAATCCTGCGACCTACACGGGGCTTTTTTCGATGATCCGCGACCTTTTCGCGAGACTTCCAGAGAGTCAGATCCGTGGTTACAAACCCGGACGATTCTCATTTAACGTCAAGGGCGGTCGCTGCGACGTTTGCGAAGGGGACGGCGTCAAGCGTATCGCTATGCACTTCCTCCCGGACGTCTATGTCGAGTGCGATCGTTGCCGTGGTGCCCGTTACAACCGCGAGACGCTATCGATTCACTACAAGGGAAAATCCATCGCCGACGTGCTCGCACTCTCGATCGAAGAGGCATTTGATTTCTTTGAGGCCGTACCGTTCATTCACTCCCGCTTGAAAGTGCTCAAGGATGTGGGTCTCGGTTACCTGACACTAGGTCAGAGTGCTCCAACGCTATCCGGTGGCGAAGCTCAGCGTATGAAGCTCTCTAAGGAACTCTCGAAACGCTCCACCGGCAAGACTCTCTACATTTTGGATGAGCCATCGACCGGACTTCATTTCGAAGACATCCGGAAACTGCTTCTCATGCTCGATCAGTTAGTCGATCAAGGAAACACAGTCGTCGTCATCGAGCACAACCTCGATATCATTAAGACTGCTGATTACGTGATTGATCTCGGGCCCGAAGCGGGAACGGCGGGTGGGATGATCGTTGCGACCGGAACACCGGAGCAAGTGGCTAAGAACCCAAAAAGTATTACCGGCAAGTACCTCGCTCGAGTCCTCTAAGTGAGGCGTTTAACCATTGGCAAATGGTCCGGTCCACACTAAGGACCGGGTAATCCATCCGTTTCTTATTTTATTATCTTAATTATAGATATAATTTGGGGCATGCGTTTTTCTTTAGTTTTCGTCGCTCTCCTGACATCGATTCCGTCGCCGAGCTACGCCTCTATTCAGGAAGACTGCGGCGGAAAAGCCCTGATAGAGCCTATTTTGAACCGCATTGTTTTAAGTGGTCAAAATCTAGGTTACCAAATTCCAACCATCCGGCTCATCGTCGATTGTCGAGAAGGTGGGTTGAACCTCCATACCGAAGAGGTGACGAATCTCTATTTCTCTGCCGGTTATATTACGCAGCTGAGTTCCTATGATGAATTGGCGTTCTTATTGGCTCATGAAGTGGGGCACGTCATTATTGCTCATAACTTACAGTTTAGAATTCCTCGTTACAGTGTCACCGCCGAAGATGCGGCTGATGAACTTGGACTTCGTTTAATGAACGCTGCAAACTACCAACCGAGCAGCGCTCTTGAGGCCATCTATCATTACGTCATTCGGACCGAACGCATCCTCGGGTATTCGATCGATCAATACGACGGGGAACACCGAACGTATGACGATCGAAATGATCTTCTTAAGAAGTTCATCGCGCGACCTGAGCTTCGGTCTTCGGCTTTTCCGGTAACTATTCCTCAAGAAGTAAGAGAAGAGCTGGGACGCAAACTCGTTCCTTCGGAGCGTTGAAGAGTTCCGGTTTTGTTTAATTTTTAGACATATTTGTTGGTAACTCTCAGTAATTGTTTACCCTTGGCTTGAGTTCAATTTGACTCACTTTTCTACTCCTTCGCCCGGACTTAGACTCAATCCTAGAGGCGGGTTAGGGGATGAAACACTGGGTTTGCTTTTGGGTCGTCGTTTTGGGCTTATCGGGATGTCTTTCACTGGAGAGCGCCGAGAAAAAAAGCAGGTCTTCAGTAGAGGAAGCTCAGTGGGATGTCACTTCCGTAAATTCGCCGATTGCAGACGCGCAGATTTTTCGAATTTCTCCGAAAGGCGCTTCCTACATTCCTTACGCATTGATGAATGACGGGCGTGTGGAACAAAGAGCGGCTTCGGCGTACGCGCACGTCGACGTCGATCGCCAGGAACTGACGATTCATGTTTACGAGTTCCGACCTTCTCCGCGCAGCACGAAAAAGTTATGCCCGCTCCCGCCGGAGCTCTCGGCGCTTTGGGAAAAATACAAGTCGACCCAATTTTGCCAATATCGGCGCACGTCTTTGCCACCCAGCAACTATGCAGAGACTTGCGAAATTACGCTTGCGTTTTTCGAAGTGGTTGAACCTCAGACGGGTTTCAAACTGGGTGAGTACATAGGATGCGGAGCACCCCCTGCAATCGGCGATGTAAATATCAACCCATGCGACAAGAATGTCGTTTATGAATTTAAGCTCGACATCGATCAAGTGAGCTCCAGTTCGGGGTTCCGTACTTGCCTGAACAACGCAGTCACAGAGTTCAAAGCCGGTTCCGGTCTGCCTGAATACTCAGCGCCCAAATAAAAAAGGCCCGGCTTCCTTTCGGAGGCCGAGCCTTTTCAAAATCGGGTTGTTGTCCCGAATTCGTTACGCAGGGATCTTAATGAATGCGACGACGAATGCGAGGAGAACGAGGGACTCGATCAGAGCGAGTGCAATGATCATTGGAACGAAAACGGCTTTTTGAGCGCCTGGGTTACGAGCCAGACCTTCGAGAGCTGCTGCTGCTGCTTTGGATTGGCCGAGTGCGCCGCCGAGAACAGCAATACCCATACAAATTGCAGCTGCAATGTGGGAGGTGCTTGCGCCGGATGCGACGCCGTCTTCTGCCATTGCGGTACCGACCATCAAAAACGCGCTAACTGCCAACGTGAGAGTTCTCATCATAAATACTATCTACCTTTCTGAATTAATGATCTTCGTGTGCTGTCGACATGGAGATATAGACCATCGTCATCAAGCAGAAGACGAAGGCCTGAACAAAGGCTACAAACGCTCCCAACACCATAAACACAACAGGCAGGAGGTAAGGAACCATTCCGCTGAACGCGCCGAGGACGATATGGTCGCCCGTCATGTTCCAGCGTAAGCGTAGCGCCAAGGAAATCGGACGAATCACGTGCGAGACGATTTCGATGACAAACATAAGCGGCGCAAGCCACCAAACCGGACCCATGAAATGTTTCATGTGGCCGATGAAGCCTTGTTCTTTAATGCCGACGATATTGTAGTAAAGGAACACGAACGTACCAAGAGCGAGCGTCGTGTTCATGTTGTCGGTTGCGGTAGCAAAACCCGGAACCAGACCCAAAAAGTTACAGAAGAAAATGAAGACGAAGAGCGTGCCGATGAAAGGGAAGTAAACCTTCGCTTCATGCGCTCCCATGACGTTCACACAAAGGGAGTAAAGTTTCTCGGTGATGATTTCAAAGAAGTTGCGATAGGTCATGCGGTCGGCTGGAACGAGCGCGCCATCCGTCGTGCCGAGCGCAGAAGACAGTTGCATGCGAGCGATCGCCATGGCGACCACCATCACTAATCCAACGAACACGGCGTGCACGACGTGAACGGGAAAATGTTCCAATCCTGGAATTTGCATCAACCAGTGAAAGCCATGATGTCCGTGCATTTCCTAAGACTCCCTACGAACGAATAAAAAGCCGCCCAACAGAGGCACAATGATGAAAAGTCCCACCACTGTCACCAACGTCCCCGCGTTCAAATGCTTCCGATAAAGATAAAGACTCGCGAAAATTCCCAAAAAGAAGAGGAATTTCAATGAGCCCCGAATCAGGAGCAAGAAGGCGGAATGGGTTTTATTTACTGCGACACGATCAGACATCAAATCGAAGGTAACTTCAATGGTTTTCATCAGAAAAAAGAGGTTCCCGGCGGCCAAAAACACGATCCAGGCGAAAAGAAACAGTCCATGAAACTGACCGCTCAATCGGGCCAAATGAATCTGATAGGCCATTCCGAGGGCTACCCAAACGCCGGTTACCCAATAGAAAGATCGCAGTGAAATATCCTTGCCGTAAATGGATGCCATAAATCCTGCCTTAGCCTACTGATCCGTATTCTTTTGGGCTCTTTGGCTTTCGCGCACTAAAAGTACCACAGCACCTACGAATCCGATTCCCGCCCCGACCAGACCCGATAAATGGGATCCATCGAATTGGGAAGCGATCCAACCACCGATGAAATAGCCCGCCGTCGGTAGACCCAAGAATACAGAAAGGATCCATCCAAAAAGGTAGAGCGCTTGGTAGGGGTTCTTACTCATCGTTGTGCCGATGCCATTAGCTGATCTCGACTAGAGTAGTCAAGATCCTATTCTTTGATGTTCTTCTGGCTCTTGCGATTTCGAATGCGAACCAGTTTCTGGGCAACGAGCTTCTGTTGTTGAGCATCTGAGAACTGGAGGGTTTCGAGGATGCGTTCGGCGTCCGGGAGTTGCTCGAGCTCCTCGTAACAGGTTGCGATCTCAAAACCGGCCATCGTCACTTGAGGACTCTGGCTGAAGTTTTTCCGGAACTTCTCGAATTCGTTGATCGCCGTTTTCCATGCCTCGACCGGGTTCTCGCCTCGCACCTGCCTTTGATTCGCAAGCGAGCCCCACGTGAGGCCCAGATCGTACTGCGCTTTTTCGGCCCAACGACTGTCGGGGAAAAGGCGAATGAGCGCTTCGAGAGTTTGGGTCGCTTCGACAAAACGCGTGAGGTAGTACTGAGATTTTGCCACTCGGTAGTAATACTCGGGACGATCAGGATCGCGTTCGTCTTTTTCGATCATCCGCGTGTAATGAGTAATCGCTTGGTCGTATGATTCCAGGCGCTGAAAAAGGATTTCTCCGATCGTTTTTTCTGCTTCTTTAGCGGTCCCTGAAGCGGGTTTCATTTCCACGAGTCGGTTCAAGCGACGAACCGCCGAAAGGTGCTCATTTAAAAAGAGTGTTTCCGTCTGTGCAGCCCGAAGCAGCGCTTGGACACCGAGTTCGGAGGAGCCTTCTTTTTGAAGCACTCGATCGTATTCCGATACGGCCGCCTCGTAGCGTTTCTCTTGCCAGAGTTTTTCGGCCATGAGGAAACGCGCGCGCGGGCTCTGGGCCGTGCATCCCATGAAGATCATGAGCAGCACGGCGCCTAGGAAATAATTAATTTGAGGTTTCAGGTGTGCCGGAACCCGGGGCTTCGGTGCCTTCGGATCCCGCTCCGTTCGTAGGTTCACCGCCGCCGTCGTTTACCGTCTCGGTTTTATCGCTTTCGGCGATCGGCTCGAAGGAAACGAGTTTCTCGTCATCTGTGAGGGTCATCAGACGAACACCTTGAGTGACTCGACCTTGCTCGGAGATGCCACCCACGTTGATGCGAATCATCTGACCGCGGTTGGAAACGAGCATGACGTCGGCTTTTGGATGCACTTGTCGTGCGCCCATGACTCCACCGTTTCGTTCGCTAACCCTCATCGTGAGGATACCCTTACCACCGCGGCTCTGAATGCGGTATTCCTTGACCGGTGTGCGTTTGCCGAAACCGGTGAGGGATACGACCAAGATCTCGAAATTTGTTTCTTCGGAGCGGTCGAGAGTTTCCATGGCGACGACATGATCACCTTCGTCGAGGCTGATGCCGATCACGCCACGCGTGGCACGGCCCGTGGCACGAACATCTTCTTCTTGGAAACGAATCGACATACCGGCGTGGGTACAAAGGAAAATGTCCTTCGCTCCATCCGTGATTCGGGCTTCGAGCAGTTCATCGCCCTCGTCGATATTGATGGCGATGATCCCTTTGCTGAGAATGTTCTTAAATTCTGAGAGTGCCGTTTTCTTGATGATGCCTTTTTGGGTGATCATCGTGATGAATTCGCTGTCGGTGAATTCCTTAATCGGGAGGATCGCTTTGATCTTCTCGCCCGGCTGGAGGGCGATGAGGTTTACGATCGCCTTACCTTTGCCGATTCGTGCGGCCTCGGGAACTTGGTAGACCTTGAGTTGATACAAGCGACCGCGATCCGTGAAGCAGAAGAGAGAAGAAAGCGTGCGCGTGTGGTAGATCGAAGTGACAAAGTCCTCTTCGGCCGTTTGCATGCCCTTGACGCCTCGGCCGCCCCGGTGCTGCGAGCGGAACTGGCTTGGGTCGGTGCGCTTGACGTAACCTGAGTGAGTGATCGTGACGAGCGTTTCTTCGTCGGCGATCAGGTCTTCGATATCGAAATCAGCGGAAGCGGTGTCGAGCTCAATTGCCGTGCGGCGCTCGTCGCCGTACTGAGCCCGGATCTCGGTGATCTCTTCTTTGATGATCTGGAATACGAGTGTCTCGCTGCCCAAGATGTCTTTCAGGTGCTGAATGAGTTTCAGGATCTCGGCGTACTCTTCGATGATTTTTTCGCGCTCGAGGCCGGTCAGGCGCTGGAGTCGCATATCGAGGATTGCTTGAGCTTGGATTTCCGAGAATGCGAAACGACCGATCAAGGCCGACTTGGCTGCTTCAGGGTTTTGCGCTTTTTTGATCAGCTCGATCACTTCGTCGATATTCTCGACGGCGCGTTTCAAACCTTCCAAGATGTGCGCGCGTGCTTCGGCTTTTTTCAGATCGAAAATCGTACGGCGAATGACGACGTCTTTGCGGTGTTCGATGAACGCCCAGAGCATGTCCTTGAGATTGAAGGTTTTTGGCTGACCTTGATAAATCGCAAGCAGGTTCACCCCGAATGACTCTTGAAGCTGTGTGAGTTTGAAGAGTTGATTCAGAATGACGTTCGAATTTTCGTTTTTCTTGATCTCGATCACGATCCGCATCCCTTTGCGGTCGGATTCGTCGCGAAGATCGGAGATGCCTTCAATACGTTTATCACGCACGAGCTCAGCGATTTTTTCGATGAGTTTGGCTTTATTCACCTGATACGGGATTTCGGTGACGATGATTCGTTCGCGGTCGTTTTTCGTGGTTTCAATTTCGGTCTTCGCGCGAAGCGTGACCGAACCGCGGCCGGTGCGGTAGATTTCGCGAATCGAATTACCACCAAACATAATGGCAGCGGTCGGAAAATCCGGACCTTTGACGAACTGAAGCAGATCGTCCACGACGAGTGACGGATTGTCGATCAAGGCGATCGTCGCATCCAACACTTCGGTCAAGTTGTGCGGAGGAATGTTCGTCGCCATACCAACGGCGATACCTGACGAACCGTTGATCAGAATATTTGGAATCTTAGTTGGAAGAACGAGCGGCTCAGAGAGAGAGTCGTCGTAGTTGGGACCGAAATCGACCGTTTCTTTTTCGAGATCGGCCAAGACTTCGTTCGTGATTTTTTCCATGCGCACTTCGGTGTAACGCATAGCTGCCGCACGGTCTCCGTCCACGGAGCCGAAGTTACCTTGGCCTTCGACGAGTGGATAACGGAGTGAGAAGTCTTGAGCGAGACGAACGACGGCGTCGTAAACCGCGGTATCTCCGTGCGGATGGTATTTACCGATCACGTCACCGACCACACGAGCGGATTTCTTGAACGCCTTGTTGTAAGTAACGCCCATCTCATACATCGCGTAGAGAACACGACGGTGAACGGGTTTCAGTCCATCACGGACGTCGGGGAGTGCACGGCCCACGATCACGCTCATGGCGTAATCGAGGTAAGCACCCCGCATTTCGTCTTCGATATTGACGACCTGGACGTTGTCCCTGACTGGATCCATCGGAGTCGAATCACTCATCTAAATCACCACCGGAAAAGTGCGCTCGACCACGTGAATCCGCTACCGAATGCAGCGGACGCAACGAGCATGCCTTTTTTAAGTTTGCCTGCAGCGACCGCGTCCGCAAGTCCAATTGGAATCGTGGCGGCGGTCGTATTGCCGTATTTTTGGATCGTATTGAAAACTTTGTCTTCGGAAATGCCGAGCTGCTTGGCCACCATCTGATTGATACGAAGATTCGCCTGATGGAAGATGAACAGATCGACTTCTTCGATCTTGCGATTATTTGCCGCCAGGGCTTCTTGAATCGCTTCGGGCATCCGACGAGTAGCGTGAATAAAGACCGTTTTCCCGTTCATTTTCGGAAAGGTATCTTTGTTCGCAAACGCTTCTTCAGGGAGACGAGAGGTTGAGTACGTCATCGAAGGGGCTTTGACCCAAAGTTCGCGCGCGAAATTTCCATCCGCATGAATATGTGTCGAGAAGATCTGAGAATCTTTATCGCTCACGACATCGTCGCAAACGCCCACCACTGCGGCGCCTGCACCATCACCGAAGAGGACAGATACTTCGCGCCCCGCGGTCGTGAGGTCCATACCTTTTGAGTGTACTTCGGCTCCGATAACGAGTGCCTTCTTGACCATCCCGGTCTTGATGAATTGATCTGCGATCGAGAGGCCGTAGAGAAAACCGGAACACTGTTGGCGAACATCCAAAGCGGGAACACCCGCCCGAATGCCGAGTTTTTCCTGTAGGAAGCAGGCCGTACCTGGAAAATCATGGTCAGGTGACAAGGTCGCAACGATCAGGAGATCGATTTCATCTTTTTTCACGCCGGCGTTCTCGAGCGCACGTTCGGCCGCAATCAACGCAAGATCCGAAGTGGTCGTCGTACCCTCAACCCAGTGACGAGTTTCAATACCAGAACGTTCACGGATCCATTCATCAGACGTATCCATGAATGCCGTAAGGTCATTGTTCGTGACCACTCGTTTTGGCAAATACGAACCGATGCCTAAAAATTTCGATTTTTTTAACATCATATATCGAGGTTCCTCACGCGAAGTGCGTTGTCTTCGATGAATGCACGACGAGGCTCAACCGCATCTCCCATCAAGACTGAGAACACGCCATCGGCTTCGACGGCGTCATTCACGCTGACTTGAAGAAGCGTGCGGCGATTGGGGTCCATCGTCGTTTCCCAAAGTTGTTCAGGGTTCATTTCTCCGAGACCTTTGTAGCGTTGGAGCATGAGGCCGCTCTTCACGTGTTCGACCAGGCGAGTGGCCAACTGCTCGGGGTCTCCGACTTCGCCGATGAACTTTTCGTCGGATTTAATTTCGAATGGACCGTTTCCGATCACACGCATGGCTTGATCGAGTTTGATCAGTTCTTCGTATTCCGTCGAAGAGAGGGTAGCGAAATTCAGCGTCGCTACGCGACGGGAACCCGAAATCGTGTTTTCGATCGTGGCGTAAAAGCTGTTGTGTTCCGTATCCTCGGAGATCGTGTAATTGAAAAACACGTTTTGAGCTTTGAGCGTTTCGCTCGCTTTTTTCAAAATGCGCTCGAACTCCGCTTTGTTTTTGAGCGTCTCGGTCGTCGCTTTTTCCAAGATGAGTGTACGGATCAATTGTTGATGCAAACGACGCGACATCCGATCGATCGCTTTAGAAAACTGCGAGGCTGACTTTAGCGCAAGCTGTACTTGGCTTGCCGGAAGGATCGCACCATTTGAGTAAACTTGCGCAGACTCAAGACCGGAGTTCAGTAAGAATCCGGCGAGCTCCGATTCGTTTTTCAAGTAGCGCTCTTTGGTGCCTTTCTTGATTTTGTAGAGGGGAGGCTGGGCGATGTAGAGATAGCCGCGCTCCACGACGTCTCGCATCTGACGATAGAAAAACGTGAGAAGAAGCGTACGAATGTGTGATCCATCGACGTCGGCGTCCGTCATGATGATGATCTTGTGATAACGGATTTTATTGATATCAAATTCGTCTTTGCCGATACCTGCGCCAAGCGCGGTGATCAGAATTCGAATCTCTTCGAATCCGAGCATCTTGTCGAAACGCGCTTTCTCGACGTTTAGAATCTTACCTTTGAGCGGTAGGATCGCTTGGTTCTTACGATCTCGGCCCTGTTTAGCCGATCCACCTGCAGAGTCACCCTCGACCAGGTAGAGTTCGCAAAGCGCCGGATCGCGCTCTTGGCAGTCGGCCATTTTTCCTGGTAAGCCGCCGAGATCAAGCGCCGTTTTACGACGGGTGAGTTCGCGGGCTTTGCGGGCGGCGATACGAGCAGCTGCCGCATCGATGGCTTTTTGAATGATTTTTTTCGTGACCGATGGGTTCTCTTCGAAAAATTTCGTGAGTTTGTCGTACACGAGCGTATTGACGAAACCTTCGACTTCACTGGTTCCTAGTTTCGATTTCGTCTGACCTTCGAACTGAGGCTCGGGAACCTTCACGGAGATCACGCAAGCAAGGCCTTCGCGAATGTCGTCACCCGTCAGAGGGTCCTTCATATTTTTCGCGAGACTACTCTCTTGGATGTACTTGTTCACCGCACGGGTCAGCGCGGTTTTGAAACCGGAAACGTGGGTACCACCTTCGATCGTGTTGATGTTGTTCACGTACGAAGACAATGTCTCGACATAACTGTCGTTCCATTGAAAAGCGATCTCGGCGGTCAGACCCTTGTTTTCACCAGCCAAGAAAATAATGTCGTCATGAATACGACTCTTGGACTTGTTGATGTGATCCACGAACTGAATGAGTCCGCCTTCGTATTGGAATACGAAGTCTTTTACAGGCTCTACGCGTTCATCGACGATCTTGATTCCAAGCCCGCTGTTTAGGAACGCAAGTTCTCGAAGGCGTGTCACGAGCGTATCGAGATTGAATTCGAGGACCGAAAAAATTTCGGCGTCCGGTTTAAACGTCGTTTTCGTTCCGCGGTTATCGGTCGTTCCAATGACCTCTAGCGGTCCCAGCGAGGCGCCTCGACGAAACGACTGCTTAAAAACTTTTCCGTTTTGCTTCACTTCGACGGTCAGACTCTCCGAGAGAGCGTTGACGACCGAAGCGCCCACGCCATGAAGACCGCCGGATACTTTGTAGGCTCCGCCTTCTTCGTTGAACTTTCCGCCAGCGTGGAGTTTCGTCATGACGATTTCCACAGCGGAAAGACCACTCGGGTGCATACCCGTTGGGATACCACGGCCGTCGTCTTCGACGGTAACCGAGTTATCCACGTGGATAGTCACGTTGATGAATTTCGCGTGTCCCGCGAGTGCTTCATCGATCGAGTTATCCACAATTTCGTAAACGCAGTGGTGCAAACCACGCGTAGCCGTATCGCCGATGTACATACCCGGACGTTTACGGACGGCTTCTAAGCCTTCTAAGATTTTAATTTTGTCGGCGGAGTATTCCGACGAGACGTGAGATGCGGACTGCTGCTGATCACTCATGAAATGCGGGTTCCTTTTTCCGTTAGAACCGGTGATTCATCAACCACCCGATTCCATTTCAAAGCGGCCTTCGTGCACTCGAAACACTCGACCCCGAACCATTGCTTCGGGCATCTCTGTCGCGGTCACGAAAACCTGGAGAGGGGTCTCCTTCAAAAACTGAAGGAGAGACTCTCTACGATTTCGATCTAACTCAGACGAAAAATCATCGAGCAACAGGACTGGCTCCTGATGGGAGGCGGATTGAAAAAGTTCAATTTCCGTCAGTTTCAACGCTAGAAGCGCGGAGCGCATCTCGCCTTGGGATCCATGTGATTTCAATCGGGTCCCCCTGAAGAGAAGGGACCAATCGTCCCGATGAGGACCGATCAAAGTCATTCCAGCTTGTCGTTCGACGTGGGCTTTTTGTTTGAGACCATCGTTCAACCGATTTTTTAAAAACTGTAGTCGCTCGATATAACCTTGTCCAGAGAAAAGGTCGTATCCCATTTCCCCAAATTCTTTAGTTATTTCAGTAACATCGACTGCCCAATTCGTTTCGTACCGCGCTTCGAAAAACCCAGCCGATCCCGCTATTTTTTCGCCGTATTGAGGAAGCACGCGAACTGCCTTTGAAAGCCAATGTAAGCGATAAAGGGCTACTTCTGCGCCACTTTCGACGAGTACTTCGGTAAAAGCTTCGAGCGCGCGGGGTGAAAAAACTTCGTCTTTGAGAAGACGATTCCGGTTCTCGAGCGATTTCTTGTACCGCGAAACCACTGCTATGTATTCAGGGTTCTCAGACGCAATTATGCGATCCAGGTAACTTCTTCGGTTCGCAGGATCCCCTTGAATGAGCTCATGGTCGGAAGGATTGAACGCAATCGCGTGAAATCCGGCCGCGATGGGACCGAATCGGCTCTTCAGGAAGTGGCTGGTCGAGTGGATTTTTTTCCCGTTGAGGACGGCTTCTTTGCGAACCTTGCCGTCTTGGGTAGTCAGATCAACCGAGATCGAACTCTTGAGGCCGTCTTGAGTAAGCTCACACTGAATACGCGACCGTGTTTCGCCGTCCGCGATCAGGTCTTCGGCTCTTGAGGTTCGAAATGAGGATAACTCGCCTAAGTATGAAATCGCTTCGAGCAGAGAAGTTTTACCCTGGCCATTTAAACCAAAGAAAAAATTCAACGAAGGATCAAACTCCAGATGAGCGGATCGGATATTTCGAAAGCCGGTAACCTGAGCCGACTGAACGAGCACAAGTGACCGAAACTAAATTCTCATCGGCATGATCACGTAAGTATGATTCGGCTGGCCTTCTCCACGAAGGATGCCGGGACTCAGGTGATCTTTGAGATGGAATTCGAGGTGAGGCGTTGGTGTAACGGCTAAGCAGTCCAAAAGGTACTTAGCATTGAATCCCACGCTGAGTGGTTCACCTGCATACTCAATATCCAGTTCCTCTTTGGCTTCGCCGAGATCTGGGTTGCTCGAGTAGATGGTGAGTAGTCCTGGTTGGATTGAAAACTTTACGCCTTTGCTTTTCTCGTGCGCAAGCAAGGATACTCGCTTTAGAGCCGATGTGAATGATTCGCGTTCGACCTTGAGTACTTTATCGGTCGAACGAGGGATCACCTGACGGTAATCCGGATATTCACCTTCGATTAGGCGAATAAACAAGTAGCTGTCATCGAAGTGGGCGAAAATGTATCCACGCTCGAATGCGATCCCGATCGTGCTATCAGCGGCGTCGAGTAATTTACGAAGTTCGGTGAGACCTTTACGAGGGATGATGATTCCACGTTTCATCTCAGGAGCTTCGGAGATGAGTTCGCTATCCATGAACGCCAAACGGTGACCGTCAGTAGCGGTCATGCGCATCACGTTCTTTTCCAGGTTTTCCAGATACACACCGTTCATCAAGTAACGAGTGGCATCGGTGGATACCGAGAACGATGTGCGATCAATCATCTCTCGGAAAGCATCCACACGAGAGGCGAGATATTTTTTATCTTCAAATTGAGGGAGTGCTGGATAGTCCAGTGCAGAAAGACTCACGACTTTGAAGCGTGACTTGCCTGCGATGATCTCCACCCAATCGTTGTCTTTGCGAGTGAGCTCGATCTCCGTTTGCGGGAGTTCCTTCACGATATCCAAAAAGGCTTTTGCAGAAAGGGTGATCTTACCTTCCTGGAGAACCTTCACAGGAAGTTTCATTTTCATTCCGACTTCAAGGTCGGTTGCTGAAAGCGAAAGCTCTTGGCCCTCTACCGAAAAGAGAACGTGAGAAAGTATCGGTACGGTGTTCTTACGTTCAACGACCGACTGGATTTTGTTCAAGGCTTCCAAGAGTGGATTACGGTGAACAGAGAATTTCATAAAAACCTCTCGATAGGCATTCGTGCCTTAAAAAGAGTTTAAATGAAATAAAATTCTAGTCCTCATCGTAGAAGCGGTGGAAATGTGGATTTCTAACGTAACTAGCTAAAACCGTTTAACAAACCCGAAGGATAAACCCGTGGAAAAACCCTGGGGACAAGTGGATCGAATTTGGGGATGGATCCTTCAGAGACCCGTAAGCGCCACTTCTCCACGGTATATCCCCAGAGTTTTGTGGATTCTTTCTTTTATCTAACTAAAAAAGTCAGAATTAAGCCCCGAAGACAGGAGGCAATCAGGGTAAAGAGTGAAAACTATCCACAAATTCAAATTCAGGGCAATGTGGATAAATAAATCGCACATGATTAGCCAATCGAAAAATTGCGGATAACACCTAATTATCGAATTATTATAATACTTTATAAGAATTAAATTTGTGGATAAGTCGGTGGATGGACGGTGAAATTTCCTGGGGACTGCTGAGTATCTAAACCCTATTATCCACACTTTATCCACAGAGTTATCCCCAAGAAAACGCTTAGTCGACTGAATTAATATGTCGTTGAGGTGAAATGAACGGCATCCGGAGTGAAAGGCTTTGGTCAGCCGATCGTTCGGGTGTTGGGTGGGTTCGTTTTGTTGAATGGGGATCGTGGTTTGAATCGGCCCTGCAGGCCGAGCCCGATCTCAGAACATGAGGAGACTACCTGATGGAGTGTTCCCAACCAGGTAGCCAAATAATATTGATGTGAAGGATTGGAATAAGCTGAAGAAGGATCGTTAGAGAAGATTCTGGATCGTCTCGACGGTGTCCCGCATCTCAGGATCTTGTTCGATCTTTTTTTCGATCTCGCGACAGGCATGCATGATCGTCGTGTGGTCTCGACCACCAAAGTACTGGCCGATCTCTTTGAATCCGAGACTCGTGTACTTACGGATCAGGAACATGGCGATTTGACGGGGGCGAGCGATCGATCGAAGTTTGGAGTTCGATTTAAAATCGCTGGGTTTGAGGCGGAAGTGTTTCGAGACGACCGACTGAATCGACTCAATGGTGTAACTCGAGCTTTGCTCAGGCACCACGAATCGAAGCTGCTGGCGGGCCAGGTCGAGTGAAAGTTCCGAGCCGGTCAAGGAGGCGTGTGCCTGAAGCTTAATCAGAACACCTTCGAGTTCTCGAACGTTTGATTTCACGTAGGTCGCGATGAACGTAGCGACGTCGTCCGGGAGATAGATATCATCCCTTTCGGCTTTGGCTTTAAGGATCGCAATCCGTGTTTCGATCTCAGGGGGAGTAATGTCTGCGATGAGACCCCATTCGAAACGCGTGCGAAGACGTTCCTCGAGGCCCTCGATTTCCTTAGGTGGACGATCGCTGGTGACCACGATCTGGCGTTTTGAAGAATGAAGCGCATTAAAAGTGTGGAAGAACTCTTCTTCCGTCTTCTCTTTGCCGGCGATGAATTGAATATCGTCGAAAAGAATCACGTCGTAGCTATCGCGATAGCGGCTACGGAACTGCGACATCTTGTTGTGCTGAATGGATTCGATCAGTTCATTTACGAAGCGTTCGGCTGAAATGTAGAGAACGCGAGCATTCGGGCTTTTTTGCAGAACATGGTTCGCAATTGCATGGAGCAAGTGGGTCTTGCCTAAGCCGGGAGAGCTGTACAGGAAAAGCGGGTTGTAATGGCGAGCTGGATTCTCGGCGACTGCGTAGGCCGAGGCATGAGCGAATTGATTGCTCGCGCCGACGACAAAGGTTTCAAACGTATATTTTGGGTCAAAAGTGCTGGAAACCCCACCGCCGACCGGTTTCGAGGACATTCCCCAGAGTGGACCATTTTCAACGCCGCGAGACTCGGTGTTTTGACTCGGACTTGGGGGAAGAGGGGCGTGCGAGGTTGTGGTTTGGGTTAAGGGGGCAGAACCAAAAAGGGCGAGTCCATCGTGTGGAGCGACCTCAATCTTCAGTAAACACTCTCTCCCCGTCGTTTCCGCAAACGCGGTTTCGAGCTGAGAGAGGAAATGATCGCGGACCCATTGGGCAGCGAAATCATTCTGTGCCCCGATTAACACCTCGAGATTCAACTCTTTTTCGGTCACTTTGATCACGCGAAGGGGCTCGATCCACAACATCAGTTGCTGAGGGTTGATCGAAGCGTCTTGCTGGAGCGCCGAAAACACGGATTTCCAGATTTCTTGCCAATTTTCCTGGGACGAAGGACGAAAAGAATTCATAGAGATGAGTCTTAAACCTTTGATGGGGTCGAGGGTTCCGGGTGTACACTAAAGTCAGCCCCGTTGACAACGACCCTTGACATTAAGTCCTGCGACCGTGTAGTTCATTATCGTTCAGAGGATTTTATGAAAAGAACTTTCCAGCCTAGCAAATTGAAACGCATTCGTACCCACGGCTTCCGCGCTCGCATGGCCACTAAGAACGGTCGCAAGCTGCTCGCTCGCCGTCGTGCTCGCGGCCGTAAGCGCCTTGCAAGCAGTGTCTCTAGCAAGTAATTCATCTTTTTCTTTCCCACCCCGTAATCGACTTCACCAATCTCGGGAGTATCGGGCATTTTTAGGACGTGCTGAAAAAGCCCGGCTCGGGCCTGCGCTCGTCTTGAGAATTCCGAATCAGAAAGACCATTCACGCCTCGGCATCACCGTTCGCGGCAAAGTGAATTCGGTCGAAAGAAATCTACTTAAACGAACGATCCGTGAGGCTTTCCGTATTCGGAAGGATTCTCTCGGATCGTTTGATTTTAACGTCATCGTCACTGTCAAAGATCAAATTCCATTTCGATTAGCTGTACAGCTAAGAGAGGCGTTGCAAACGAGTGAGTTCGCGACTCGGCGCTTTCGTAGCTAAAACGCTCATCCGTTTTTACCAGTGGTTCATTTCTCCCGCACTCGTGATGGTCATGGGTCCGGGATCGGGATGCCGTCATCGTATTTCATGTAGTCAGTACTTTTTAGACGCGGTCCTAAAAGAAGGATGGCTGAAGGGGGGAGCCTTGGGTATGAAAAGGGTTCTCAACTGTCATCCTTGGACGCGTCCTGAAATCTAGTTAGTTAAGGAGATTTGCTGTCATGATGGATCGTAAAACACTGCTCGCTATTGGCTTGAGCTTCTTGATTTTTGTCGGCTGGCAGAAGTTCTATATCGAACCACGTACGCCGCGGCCGCAACTAGTCGCGCAAACCACTGCGGCGCCGAATGAAATGCCGGCTCCGAATACGGTCTCTCCTGCCGGCACGACGACTCCATCGTCTCCCGCATTGACCGGACCGACTGAAACTTTCGAATTTGCTACTCAGATCAGTAAGGGCAAGATCAACGATCGCGGCGAAATCTTTACAGCGTGGCAGTTAACGGCCTATCAGAAGAGCCTCAGCGACAAAACGCCGATCGATCTCGAATCGGTCGCTCCGCTCAGTGAAAATCAGGTGAATTTCGCATTCGATTCTCAAGACCTCGCTTACCTGTCCAAGGTCAAAGGCAAAGTCGAGAAAACCGCCGACGGTTACCGTTGGTCGTACGATGACGAACAGATTTCCCTCGTGAAAATGTTCTCTTTCGCGGCTGATCGTCCCTATGTGACAATGAAGGTTGACGCGCAATTCAAGAAAACGGCGCCGAAAAATGCGTTTTTAACCCTCAATCAGAATAAAACCAAAGACGATCATGAAGAGCAAGACCGCCAGATGCTCGTGTACAACAACGGTTCGATCGAACGTAAGCATGTGAAGGATATTTCCAGCGTTGAAGACGTTCCGGGCCCGATTGGCTGGGTGGGCGTCCAGAGCCGTTACTTCTTGGTCAGCGCGGTTCCATCGGCTCCAAAAGGTCGCGGATTACTTCAAAACGCCGGCGTTGATGCCGCGCGCGTGGGCCTCAGTCTCCCCGTCCAAGGCTCCGCGTTCACTGAGGAATTCAAAATCTATTTCGGTCCGAAAGAAACAGTTCTCCTGAATCAGGTAGATCCAACGCTCACGCACACGATTGATCTTGGGTTTTTCGGTGTCGTTGCGATGCCAATCCTCAAATTTATGAAATGGTTGCACGTCTACCTGGGTAACTGGGGCCTTGCGATCATCATCCTCACTCTCGCGATCAAACTCGTTACCTTCCCGCTGACCTACAAGAGTATGATCAGCATGAAGAAAATGGCGGCGCTTCAGCCAGAGATCGAGAAAATCCGCACCAAGTACAAAGACGACAAAGAAGCGCTCAACCGTGAGCTCATGACCTATATGCGGACGAACGGCTATAATCCGATCTCGGGTTGTTTCCCGATGCTGATCCAAATGCCGGTGTTCTTTGCTCTTTATCGCGTGCTTTATTCGTCGATCGAGCTCTATCAATCACCCTTCTTTTTCTGGATCAAAGACCTTTCGCTCAAGGATCCTTTCTACGTAACGCCGGTTATTCTGACGGGCGTGATGTTCCTTCAGCAGAAAATGACGCCGAATACGATTTCGGATCCTGTTCAAGCCAAGATGATGCAATGGATGCCGGTATTCTTCGGTGTGCTCATGATCAATCTGCCTGCCGGTCTTACGCTGTACATGCTCGTCAATGCGATTGCGAGTATCGTCCAGCAGGTCTTCATCAACCGGAAACTCAAGACTCTTCCGGCACCGGCGACGGCAACCGCCTAACGGCCGAGCCGCTGAAGTGAATGAGCGCCGGTTCAAGCTATTTTTCAAATGATACGATCTTCGCGCTAACGACCCCCCTTGGGGGGGCCGTGGCGGGAGTTCGTCTCTCCGGCTCGAAATCACGCGAAATCCTCGCAAAAATTAGTAAAAACACGACTGAGATCCCGGAACGCAAAGCGGTTCGCCGGGATCTTTTTTCGTCTCAGGGTCGAAAAATCGACGATGCACTCGTCGTTTGTTTCGAGAATCCTCGCAGTTATACCGGCGAAGACGTGGTGGAGCTCTGGCTCCACGGTAGCCCGGCGATCGCCGAGTCGCTGGCGCAAGAGTTTTTATCATTGGGTCTCCGTCAGGCGCTTCCGGGCGAGTTTAGTTTCCGAGCCGTGAAAAACGGTAAGTTATCCCTATCGCAAGCCGAGGCCGTTCAAGAGTTGGTTGCGGCAACGAACTCCGAAGCAGTCGATCTGGCTCTAGAAAAACTCGACGGTTCGCATCGTGCGCTGATTCTCGCGTTCGCAGATGAGATGCGAAAACTTGCTTCACTCAGCGAGCTCGGTATTGATTTCTCCGATCAAGATGTGGATGAAGTGAGCCTCAAGAATTTAAAGCGAGAGTGCCAAGTCTTAATCCGAAAACTTGAAGATTTAAAATCCAGTTTCGCTCGAGGTAAACGGATCCAAGACGGTATTGGGGTTTGTCTTTTTGGTCGTCCGAATGCGGGAAAATCGACGCTTTTTAACATTTTGGTGAACGAGGAGAGATCGATTGTCTCTTCGATCGCGGGTACGACTCGTGACGTGGTACGTGAGACGATGACCCTCTCGGATGGATCAGGGCGCAGTCTCTCGTTTCGATTCCATGATACGGCGGGAGTTCGCGAGACCGAGGATGAGATCGAGAAAATGGGCGTCGAGCGCACGCTTTTGGGAGCGCGAGACGCGGATTTAATTTTGGTGCTCGTAGATCCTTTGGACCCAGAAGGATTTCCAGAGCTCATGGCCGCGTTCTCTTGTTTGGAACGAAAATCTGGAAGCGAAGTGATTTTCGTGCTCACGAAACAAGATCAAATTTCGATGGATGACCAAGTGAACTGGGTCGAACGCGTAAGCGGCATGGTTGGAATTCCGTCTTCTGTGATTTTTTCCGGCAAGACTCGGTACGGGCTGGATGAATTAGTTCGACGATTGTTGGATATTGGTTTCCTACTGACTCAGCGTAAATCCGGTGAAGTTTTGTTAACACGTTGGGATCATGTTCGTGCGGTCGAGCAGGCGATTACCCACCTAGAACGGTCCCTCACGACTGTGTCCGAAGACCTTTTTGCGGCTGATATTCGGCAATCACTCATCTCCCTCGGACCATTGATTGGCGAGACCCCGACGGATGACATTTTAGGCCGGATCTTTTCGGAGTTTTGTATTGGAAAATAGCCTCAAACCAGGTTGAATGGTGGCTATTTTCAGACCCACTTCGGAAGGAGTTTTTCATGAGTTCGATTCATACGATCGGCGTTCTCGGCGCTGGCCAAATGGGAGCGGGTATCGCGCAGACGGCGGCCCAAGCAGATTTCTCGGTCAAACTCGCGGACCGCGATTTAGCGACTGCTGAACAGGGCAAGTCCAAGATCGGCGCCCAACTCAAGAAGCTCGTCGAAAAAGGCAAGATGGATGCTGCGACAGTCGAGAAGATCTTGTCCAAGATCCAGCCCGTCGAATCCTCCGCTCAGTTCAAAGGTTGTGAACTCGTGATCGAGGCCGCAACCGAGAATCCGGCTCTGAAGTTCAAACTCTTTCAAGATCTGGATGCTGTCTGTGATCCGAATACGATTCTCGCGACGAATACCTCGAGTATCTCGATCACGCTGATCGCATCCCAAACTAAGCGCCCATCCTTGGTCGCGGGAATGCATTTCATGAATCCGGTACCGATCATGAAACTCGTCGAAGGCATTCGTGGCATTCAAACGAGCGACGAAACATTCGCGATCGTGAAGTCCGTTTCCGAAAAGATGGGTAAGACGTTTGTTTCGGTCAAAGACATCCCAGGTTTCGCCGTCAACCGCATTCTCATGCCGATGATCAACGAAGCAATTCAGACGGTGTATGAGGGTATTGCAACCGTCGAAGACGTGGATACCGCGATGATGCTCGGTACGAATCAGCCGATGGGACCGCTCACGCTTGCGGATTTCATCGGGTTGGACACTTGTCTCGCGATCATGGAAGTCCTCCATCAAGGTCTCGGTGATTCGAAATATCGCCCAAGCCCGCTGCTCCGCCAGCTGGTCACCGCCGGATGGTTCGGGCGAAAAACCAAAAAAGGTTTCTACGACTACAAATCCGAAACCCCAGTGCCGTTGCGCTGGTAAGGAAAATCATTCATGGCAACTTTTGAGAACATCACGACAGAACGTCTAGAGCCAGGTATCGCGGTCGTTCGTATTGACCGACCCAAGGCGCTAAACGCGCTGAACGCCAAGACCATCCTCGAATTGCAGTTGGAGTTATCAGATCTCGCCAAAGACTCGACCGTTCGAGTGGTGATTCTGACGGGCGCAGGCGACAAGTCGTTTATCGCCGGAGCGGACATCACCGAGATGAAGGATCTCACTCCCGGTGAAGGCGTGATTTTCTCTCAAGCCGGGCACGAAGTCGCGAAGTTGCTCGAGACGATGCCGAAACCAACGATCGCGGCCGTGAATGGATTCGCGCTCGGTGGCGGAACGGAGATGGCGCTCGCGTGTGATTTCATCCTCGCATCGGATCGGGCGGTTTTTGGGCAACCAGAAGTGGCATTGGGAATCATTCCGGGTTTCGGTGGTTGTTTCCGCCTCGCCCGCGCGGTGGGATGGCCAAAAGCCAAGTACCTCATCTATTCCGGAGCTCGTATCAAGGCCGATGAAGCGATGGAGATGGGGCTTTGTGCGAAAGTTTTCCCGGCCGAACAGTTCTGGGACGAAGTCGTGAAGGTCGCGCAGACGATTGCTCGTCAGAGCTCGAGCGCCGTGACCAAGGCCAAGCAACTCATGGTCGAATTTTCTGAGACAACGGGGCTTCATTACAAGATCGACGGCGAAGCTCATTCCTTCGGACGACTCATCGGCAGTGGCGATCAACGCGAAGGTATGACGGCATTCGTGGAGAAACGCGCCGCAAAGTTCGAAGGAATTTAATTTCAATTTCAGTAGGAGAACATCGAGATGAATCTTTTTGGATGGCCAGTCGAAGGGGACGAAGACAAACGCATGCTCATGGAGCAGGTTTCGGCCTTTGCTCAAAAAGTGGTCGCTCCTAAAGCGAAACACCACGACGAAACGGGAGAGTTCCCGACTGACAACGTGAAACAGATGGCCGAAATGGGCCTGATGGGCATGATGGTGGGCGAAGAGTACGGCGGGGCGAACCTCGACGCGGTTTCTTATGCGATGTGCATGGAAGAAATTTCCGCTGCGTGCGCATCCACGGGCGTGATCATGTCGGTGAACAATTCGCTGGTCGCCTGGCCGATCGAAGCGTTTGGTACCGAAGAACAAAAGAAGAAGTGGCTTCCTCCACTCGTCTCGGCAGAGAAACTGGGATGTTTCGCGCTCTCTGAACCTGGCGCCGGATCTGATCCAGGTGGCCTCAAAGTCACCGCAAAAAAAGTGGATGGCGGCTATAAAATCAATGGCACCAAAAACTGGATCACGAATGGCAAAGAAGCGGGTATTTGCGTCGTGTTTGCTTCGATTGATCTCAGCCTCGGCCAAAAAGGCGTGACCGCATTTATCGTGGACACCAGCCTCAAAGGATTCTCAGTCGCGAAGCTCGAAGATAAACTGGGTATTACCGCAAGCTCCACGGCGCAGCTCTTTTTTGATGACGTTTTTGTTCCGTCGGACTGCCTGCTCGGCAAGGAAGGTCAAGGACTCAAGATCGCTCTCGCCACGCTTGATGGTGGCCGTATCGGCATCGCTGGGCAAGCGCTGGGCATTGCTCGTTGTGCTCTTGAGGCGTCTAAGAAATTCGCGCTGGAGCGTGAGCAGTTCGGTGCTCCGATCGCAAAACTCCAGGCTATTCAGTGGCACATCGCTGATATGTCGGTTCGTCTCCAAGCGGCTCGTTTGCTGACCTGGAACGCCGCACGTTTGAAAGATGCAGGCGTTCGTTTCACCAAAGAAGCAGCTCAAGCGAAACTCGCCGCGTCTGAAGCAGCGATGTGGATTACCACTAAGGCGATTCAGGTGCACGGCGGTTATGGCTACACCAAAGAGTACGTGGTCGAACGTAACTTCCGCGACGCCAAGATCACCGAGATCTACGAGGGCACCTCTGAGATTCAGCGTCTCGTGATCGCGGCCCAAGAGTTCGCAGCCGTTACCAAATAAAACTACAAAGAGAAGGAGAGGAACCGATGAGTGAAACGAAGCCCAACGACCTCAAGTCCATTGAGCAGAAGTGGAAAGAAGACCTCGAGAAATCTGAGAAGAAATTTCCTCCACGTGCAAATCGTTTCACCACGTGGAGCGATATGGATGTTCCGCTCCTTTCCACGCCCACTGATCTAGAAAACGAGGGATTCGACTACGTTCGGGATCTCGGGATGCCGGGTGAGTACCCGTACACGCGCGGCGTTCAGCGTAACATGTATCGTGGAAAACTTTGGACGATGCGCCAGTTCGCTGGATTCTCGAGTGCCGAAGAAACGAACAAGCGATTCAAGCTCTTGCTCGAGCATGGTCAGACGGGCCTTTCGACGGCGTTTGATATGCCGACCTTGATGGGCTACGACTGCGATTCCCCACGGTCCAAAGGCGAAGTAGGTAAGTGCGGAGTTTCCGTTTCATCTCTCGCGGACATGGAAGAACTCTTCAAAGGTATTCCACTCGGCGACATTACGACCTCCATGACGATCAATGGACCTGCAATCGTGGTCCTCATGATGTATTACGCGGTTGCCGAGAAACAAGGCGTCGCCAAGAAGGACGTCAAAGGCACACTTCAAAACGATATCCTCAAGGAATACATCGCCCAAAAAGAATGGCTTTTCCCAGTGAAACCTGCCGTTGAGCTCGTCGTCGATACGATTGAGTACGGCACTGAAAATTACCCAAACTGGAACACGGTCAGTATCTCAGGTTACCACATCCGCGAAGCCGGAGCGACCGCCGTTCAAGAGCTCGCGTTCACGCTGGCGGATGGCCTCGGTTATATTGATCAGATGCTCAAGCGTGGGCACTCGATTGATTCTTTTGCCCCACGGCTCTCTTTCTTCTTCGATGTTCACAACGATTTTTTCGAAGAAATCGCGAAGTTCCGCGCTGCTCGCCGTATCTGGGCTCGCCTCATGAAAGAACGCTACGGAGCCAAAGACCCGAAATCCATGATGCTTCGTACGCACGCTCAGACGGCAGGCGTTTCGCTTACCGCTCAACAGCCCTATAACAACATCGTTCGAGTCGCCGTTCAGGCACTTGCGGCTGTGATGGGTGGAACGAACTCGCTGCACACGAATTCGATGGATGAGACGCTTGCGCTCCCAACCGACGAAGCCGTGATGATCGCGCTTCGCACGCAACAAGTTCTGGCCGAAGAAACCGGCATTACGAACGTTGTTGATCCGCTCGGAGGCTCTTATTTCGTGGAGTCGCTCACGAATCGTGTCGAGCGTGAGGCAATGGAATACATCAAGAAAATCGACGAAATGGGCGGCATGATCGCAGCGGTGGAACGCGGGTTCCCGCAAGCGGAGATCGCAAACCACGCCTATCATTTCCAACGTCTACTTGAGTCCAAGGACAAGGTCATGGTCGGCGTGAATAAGTATCAGCAGCAAGAGTTTGGTCGCAAGATGGACACGCTCTATATTGATCGCACGGTTGAGAAGCGTCAGATTGACAAGCTTCACGCCATCAAAGCGAATCGCAATGCAGCAGATGTTGCGAATGCTTTGCGAGTTGTGCGTGAGAATGCCCAAGCCGGTAAGAATATGTGTGGACCGATTCTCGAAGCCGTAAAGCACTACGTAACGCTCCAAGAAATTTGCGATGAAATGCGCGGCGTTTACGGTATCTATACCGATGTCGGCAGTTTTTAAAAGATAAGAGGATATGAACGTGAGCCAAAAAGAACAAATCCGAGTACTCGTCGCTAAGCCTGGCTTAGACGGCCATGATCGTGGAGCCAAAGTGATCGCGCGCGCGCTTCGTGATGCCGGTTTCGAGGTGATTTATACGGGACTTCATCAAACTCCAGAGATGATTGTTCGCGCGGCGATTGAAGAAGACGTTCACGTCATCGGTATGAGCATTCTCTCGGGTGCGCATAATGCTCTTGTGCCAGACGTGATCGACGGCGTGAAACAAGCTGGCATGAATGATGCGCTGATTCTCGTGGGCGGGATCATTCCCGAAGAAGACTTTGAGCCTTTGAGAAAACTTGGGGTGCATATGATCTTCACTCCTGGAGCTAGCCTTCAGGAAGTGGTGGACTACATCCAAGCGAACGCCCCGAAGCGATCCTAGTGAGTTCGATTTAAATTAAAAAACCGCCGGAGATCGAAGGATCTTCGGCGGTTTTTCATTTTATCCATACAGACCTGGGTGAGCAGGTCCGTCCCTTCGGATTAAAGTTCACCGTACGGTAGTCCGTAACTTTCAGCAAAACGGCGAGGAACTTCAGAACCGCCCATGCGTCGAAGTGCTGGACGATTGCGGCGTTCTTCTATGATCTCTTGGCCGACGTAACGTTCGAATAGTCGAGTTGCGTCCCAGCCGTTACCACCAATGCGCTCAAGGTAGTTACGATCTTGGCAGCTGTATACCGGGGAGAGGTATTGAGCAGATGAACGAAATGCGTTCGAGGTAGGAGAGGACCACTTATTTCGGGAGTGGGTCATGAGTCCACCCTGAAGCAGAATCATGATGTTGCCGACGCGATCCAGGTCCATTCCGGTACGTTGGTAGAATTCAAGGAGGTTGTTCTTGGCCTTGGAGTCCACTGGAACGAACACCTTGCGTTCGCCGCCGGAGAACCGGCAAGTAGAACCCGGGAGTGCATAAGGTTGAATCGCACCACGACTCACGATCGAAGACGCGACGTCAGTTAGATACTGAAGTTTCTGAGCAGGGGTCGCGCTCGGAGCTTTGGAGCTGCGAGGGGCCGTTTCGTCTTCGTGGTCTTGGTCGTCTTCATCAGATGATGAATCGCCCAGCAAAATGCCCATCATCCGTTCATCGACACGAACGGAACGCGGATTGAGACGATTGAGTTGATCGAAATAGACGCCAAGGTCTTCGTACCCTTGTAGTGGGCGAGGAGTGATTCCGGCGGCTTCGGTTTTCTCGATGTAGCTCAGGTTTCCGTAGACCGGTTTTCCATCGACAATCACCAGGTTCACTTGGTTTTCGTCCGCATGCAAAACTAAGTTCGTATACGGATTGTCATTCATTTTGGTGACGACAATGAGGCTTGCGGCCGCACGCGGAGCGATAGTTCCGGCTTCTCCAGCGTGACCGAGCATGCGGGCTGGATTCGAGGTCATCATGCGATAGAGCGCTTCGTCCATCGGAATACGATTGCCGCGTTCATCGGCAAAAATATTCTCAATACGCTCGGCTTGAATGTACTTACGAGCCATTTTTACTTCTTCGAGAGTTCCTCGTGAACCGGTGGGGGTCCAATCAGAACCGAGTGCAATCAGAAGCTGTCCGTTTGATGCGCGCATGGCAGCCGCGATATCTGCAGTTTCATTGTAGAGCAGGTGGTTCGAGAACGGAGACCAGATCAGACCCATTCCTCGTTTGGCCATAAAAGCGAATCCTGCTTCATCGACACCGACGCCGTGAACGATGTTCACGTTTCGACCATCGAGGCCCAGGAGTCGCAAGAGTTTGAATTCAAGTTTGTTGTAAGGGTCGTTACGACGACCTTCGGCCAAGTGAGCGATGAGGCCGGACATGCGTCCCTGGATCAGGCGTTTCTTACCGGCGATCGTTGGGTGAATGAAATAGACATAGCGACGCATTCCGTCTGGCATATTCACGCAACCTTCGTCGAGGTTACGCGCGGAACTGAGTACCTTAATGGCTTCTGAGCTGCCGACGGCGACGGTTGGATCGTTTGCATTCAGAACCGGATTTCGAGCGACGAGATCCGGGCAGTGTTGCTTGATCATGCGTTTGAGAGCGGATTCGTAGCTGAACGCAGGTGAGCGTGGGTCTTGCGCGATTTTCTCGAGCAATAGATCAAAATTATCCGTGCGCGCACCTTCTAACATCATCGGTCTGAGGTATTTCCAAACGAACGTCATCTCAGATGGATAGATCAGATCCGTTGGTGCTTGAACGGCAGGTAGGTTGTTGTAGTTCACAAAGGCGTCTTTGTCTTCGACGCGATTGATCGCGAAATTTGAAACGCAGCTCGAAGGTCCTTGGAGGTAAGTGGTTCCAAGCGCCATGGCCTGAAGTTCGGAGTAGCGAAACGAAGCACAGGTGATTGGAGTGCCGAAACTGATCCAAGGATTCATATTGCCGCTGACAGCGTCTTTGTAAGCGCCCCAACCACGCCATTCGAACCGGTTTTGGAATTGTCCGCGCGCATCTTTCCAGACGCCCAGGACGTTTTGTTTTGTGTGGTTATGGAGGTTGAACAGTCCAGGATAGATGACGTCGTAGTCTGGAGAGTTCGGGCGACGCATCTCGATGACCCCTGCCGGTGGGGCAGGTGTCTCGTCGATTCCGACGATGATTTTATTTTGAATCGTGATGACCGCGCGGGAATAGGTGTTCTTGGGTTTCCCGACGTACTCGCCTGGAATATATCCATAGATGCGGTAGACGCCCGGCGCGGCTTGGGCAGGTGCTGCGGAAAGTAATGAAATGGCTACAAGAAGGGTGGCGCGAAGTTTCATGACGCGCTGCGTATAATAGAAGTCCGTCGAACGGTACTGAAAAATGCATGGGCGTAGAATTCAAGTTCTCGACGGAGGAGAGACGTAAGTTCAATAACTTAGATGCGAGGCTCTTTGCTGATAAAAGTGATCAGGTTTCTCAGAATTGTCGGTAGGCTGGCCAATTTGGCCAGATAGTCCCTTTGATAGAGACCAAAAAGTGAATCAAAAAAACGCGCTTGAAGAGGCGTGTATGGATACCACCACAGTGATTTGAATTGGAGTCCCGACCAACGCGGCTCATGAATGTGTTTTGTGTGAACGAACTCAAACAGTCCGTGTGCCGAGTGTTTCTTACCGTACCCGGATTCCTTGCGACCGCCCCACGGAGTTTCCGGAAGTCCTGCTGTATAAACGACTTCGTTGATCGTGACGGTTCCGACTTCGAGCGCGAGTGCTATTTTCTCAGCGCGTTTTAGGTCGCGAGAAAACACACTACCGAGGAGTCCATAAGCACTGTGATTTGATTTTTGGATGGCCTCGGCGTCGGTCGAGAAAGTCGATAGCGCGATGACCGGACCGAAGGTTTCTTCCTGATAAATTGTGGAGTTCTCGATGTCATTTCCGACTACGAGAGTGGGCTCAAGGAATCTGCGATCTGAACTGAATTTGCCGCCAGTTTCGAATTTTAAGCCCCGTCTTTCGGCATCCTGAATTTGCGATTCGTAGACGAGGCGTTGTTTTTCCATGGTAATTGCGCCGACATCGACGCTTGAGCGTGTTGGGTCGCCCTGTCTGAGGGTCTCGATCTTGCGTTTGAATTCTCGTACGAATTCATCGCGCACGGATTCGTGAACTAAAATTCGTTCGACTGATGCACAAATCTGGCCTGAATTTGAGAATCCGCCCCAGAGGGCGGCACTGGTGGCGTGATCGATATCGGCGTCGTCGCAGACGATCATCGCGTCTTTTCCGCCGAGCTCGAGATTTACTGGGATCAAATGTTCAGCCGCAGATTTAAGAATTTTCCTTCCAGTAGGGACACTTCCCGTGAAGAATATCTTGTCCGGTTTTCCGGCGATTAAATCAGCACCTGTTTTTCCATCACCGATTACTGTTTGAATGATGTGTTCTGGGAATCCAGAGTCTTGAAATAGTTTTTCAATTCGTAGTCCGATGAGTGGCGTGATTTCGCTGGGTTTGAAAACGACAGAGTTTCCAGTTGCGATTGCCATCACAATTTCTCCCATAGGCAGGAGGAATGGATAGTTCCACGGCGAAATAATGAGAACGGTTCCTAAAGGTTGATAATGGAGCGTGCTCTTGCGGTGTTGCATGAGTCGCATTGGAATAGAGAAAGGGCGCAGAGTTTTTTTCGTTTGTGTTGCGAAGTAAGAGATGAGCTCTACGGTTGGGAAAATTTCGTTGGTCAATGCTTCGAATTCGGGTTTTCCGTTTTCGTGGACGATTGTTTTCGCAAGATCGTGTCGATCTTGGATCATGCGTTCGCGCAGATCGAGTAGTTTTTGGATTCTGATTTCGAGGGGAGTCTCTCCCCAGATTTTCTGTGATTTTCGAGCGCGCTCCATCACCTGAGGAATGGACTGACTGCTGGAACAAGGGATGGTTTTGACGAGGTCACCGTTTGCGGGATTTCGAATTGTCAGGGTTTCCATTTCTCTGAGTGTAGTAAGGATCGGAATGCCGTGTCCAGTTGCGAGCAGTTGAGCAAATTCTTTGACGCTTTCGGAACCTCTGCGTTAGCGTTTGAGTGGAAAGGTGAATCATTGTTTGATCTCTCTCCTCTTGGTAGCGCTGGTTGGAAATAGTTATGCAGCGCCGCCTGAACGGTCGTTTGATCGTGTATTGGATGGGTTGGTGGATCGAGCGGGGGTGGACGCCAAGAAAGGTGAGCTTCGTCTTCGTGAGGCGAATTCTATCCGGAGAATCGAACTTTCTCCGAATATTCCCAAATCCTTTCAATCGATTCTCAAATCCAAGGTTGAAGAGCGGTTTTTACGAGCAGGAGTAGCGATTCGTGATCGGACGATCACAAAACAAGCGCCTGAGAGGTGGATCGATTTAGGGCTCGAATATTCGCCCGAGCGGATGATTCTTTCAGTATCCGTGATCGACGTTTCGACTTACGGGACGTTGATTTTGCGCCAGTATGATTCCGAAGATCCTATTGAAGTGATCGATGACAAGAATCTTGGGCGAATCGTGAACTACGAGTATCCGCCTGTTCTTTCACATCGTGTGTTTATGCGTTGGTTTGATGCGCCGGATTTTTCTTCACGAACTCAGGGCTTGGGCGTGAGTTATCGGCTGGTTGAGGCCTATCGCAATCGAACGCGCGAGTTAGGGTTCGAGGTCGGGACTCATCTTGGGATGGGCAAGAGCGGCATCCCAGCGCAGTCATTTAAGCCTCCGAACGTGCAGTTGACACTGGTGCACCTCTGGGCGCTCTCGAGTGAGCCTTGGGCTTGGGATCGATTTCGTCCGTTCCTATCTGTGGAATTTGGTGGGCGGTATGGAGCGGAGGTGTTTGGTTTCCTCTCACGCTTGGGTTTTGAGGGCCGTATGGGGACGTCGACGTCGGTTGGCCTCTATGTCACGAAACATCAGAAGTCTTCGACGTTCTTTGGTTCACAACCGAGGCAGTATTCCGGATATGAGGTTTCTTTGGGAGCTGGACTGATTTGGGACAGTAATTGACTGGTTTAGTTCGTGATTCAGCTTGAGCAATTTGCAGTCCTTTGCTAACTAAACGCATCATGCAATGCGATGTTTTAGTGATTGGTGGAGGGCACGCCGGAATTGAGGCTGCCCATGCCGCAGCCCGTATGGGTTTACAGACGACGTTAGTCACACTCAGTCTGTCTCGCGTTGGATTTATGTCCTGTAACCCTGCCATGGGTGGCTTAGCAAAAGGACAGCTCGTCAAAGAGATCGATGCATTGGGCGGAGTGATGGGACGTTTGACCGATCAATCGGGCATTCAGTTTCGCCGTTTGAATACGAGCAAAGGCCCCGCCGTACGTAGTTCACGCGCTCAGTGTGATAAACGAGTTTATTCTGAAAATGCCCAAAAAACGCTGAGTTCTATTCCTCATTTGAATCGGCTCGAAGCTGAGGTTTCATCGCTCGTCTGGAAAAATGAGAATGGACGCACGAGAATTTCGGGCGTTCGTTTAGGCAACGGCTCTGAGATTTTGGCTCGATCCGTCGTGATCACTTCCGGTACTTTTATGCGGGCGTTGATGTTTACCGGTTTTGATACCGAAGCAGGTGGACGGGCAGGGGATCAATCTTCTAATCAACTCAGCGATTCTATTGAACAATTGGGGATTAAACTTAAAAGACTGAAGACCGGCACTCCACCTCGACTCCATAAAAACTCCATTAATTACAAGCAGTTAGAGCGCCAAGGCGGGGACGAGAAACCTATCCCATTTTCGTTTTATCAGCGTCTAGAACGCTTTCCTTACCTCGAACAGATGGACTGCTTTATTACTTATACTAATAAGCAAACCCATGAAATTATTGAAGAAAACTTCAATCGAAGCCCGATGTTCACCGGGATGATCCAGGGTTTAGGGCCGCGGTATTGCCCATCGATCGAAGATAAAGTTAAAAAGTTTAGCGATAAAGATCGCCACCAACTCTATCTTGAGCCGGAAGGGCATGGAGTGGATGAAATCTATGTAAATGGGATTTCGACGAGCCTTCCGCGGGATGTTCAGGAAAAGTTTGTCCGAAGTATCGTTGGTTTGGAATCGGCTGAGTTTATCCGTTTTGGTTATGCCGTTGAATACGATGCGATTGATGCTCGAGTTTTAAAAGCGACGCTTGAGTCTAAGGACTGCGAAGGTCTCTATTTCGCGGGACAAGTAAACGGTACGAGCGGTTACGAAGAGGCCGGCGCTCAAGGCTTAGTGGCAGGGATCAATGCGGCGTTGAAATGTTTAGAGCAAGATCCTTTTGTTCTAGATCGTACCGAAGGGTATATCGGCGTACTGGTGGACGACCTGATATTGAAAGGTGCGGACGAGCCTTACCGGATGTTTACGTCTCGGGCGGAGAATCGTCTTCACCTTCGCGAAGATAATGCGGATGTTCGCCTCGCATCGATGGGGCATCGAATTGGCTTATTGAATGATTCGGACTACGCACTTTTTGAGAAAAAGATGTCGGCGATCTCAAAGGTGAATGAATCTCTGCGAACGTTCTATCTTTATCCATCTGATGAGAAGGTTTCGGCTTGGTTGTCAGAGCGGGGTAACCCTGTGTTGCGTGATCGGGTAGATGGGGTGCAGTTTTTGAAACGCCCTGAGGTGAATCTCGCGGTTTTGCGGGATTTAGGCTGGGTTTCGCCCGAAGAAGCAGAGAATGAACTGGGTTGGGAAGAGTCTGAGATTCAGGTGAAGTACGATGGGTATATCCGTCGCGACCAGGACCTTTTTGAGGGTGTGAAGAAAAGCGAGGCTCTCAAATTCCCGGCAGGATTTGATTTTGATCAGGTTCCGGGGCTCTCCACAGAAATTAAGAGTCGTTTGCGAGTCACCCGTCCTGAAACCGTGGGCCAAATGAGTCGAATGACCGGTATGACGCCGGCGGCAGTTGCAAATGTGGTCATTTACATGAAAATGCAAGATCGGGCGTAGTGGTCATGAGTGCAGCCCTTGAGAGTCTAGTTCTTCGCTCATTTCAGGTGAGTTTTTTAGAAATACTGGGTCGTTCTTCAACGGCAGAGCAGGAGCAGGGGCTCCTGAATTTCTACCGCGAATTTGTCCGCGAGAATGAAATTCAGAACTTGAGCCGTCTCATTGATCCGGTTTCTTTTCATGATGGACACGTACTGGATGTACTTCACCTAGAAAAAAGCGGGTTTTTAGCCCAAAAAGTGATGGATTTGGGCTCAGGTGGTGGGGTTCCTGGTTTGCTTCACCAAATGATATTCAAAAGACCTTGGATACTCTGTGATTCTGAAAAGCGTAAGGCGGAGTTTCTTCAGCGACTCATCAATGATTATCCAGTCGATGGTTCGCAGGTGGTGAATATCCGTGCAGAAGAATGGTTATCCGCTGGTGGTAAAACTGATCAAATTTCTGCACGTGCAGTGGGTTCAGTCGAGAAAATCTATTCCTGGAT
Source organism: Pseudomonadota bacterium (assembly GCA_027485695.1). Taxonomy (GTDB): domain Bacteria; phylum Bdellovibrionota; class UBA1018; order UBA1018; family UBA1018; genus JAIXQO01. Next base: position 252,327 of record JAIXQO010000001.1, on the reverse strand, counting down.
TAGTAAATGTTCTACGTGGAACAAACTCATTCTGATGAAAGGCCCGGGCTGGGAAGAGGAATGGAAGAAATTTTCTGTTCTCACGAAGAAAAAAACACCGCTTCTTGTGATGGGTGAGTACCGATACGAAGTCGGAAGTGAACGAAAGCAGCGCGTGATTATTCATCTCGAGCGAAAAGCAGCAAATGTTCTACGTGGAACATAAAAATTCGTTAGATTATTCAAAAAAACATTGCGTACTCAGTGTGGACTGCTAACCTTTTTATAAAGAGGCTTTAGTCTTTGTTACGCAGTACACCTGACCAACCACAAACCACAATCAGGCTAAGAGGCGCCCACGGTATGGGCGCCTCTTCTATATTCAAGAAGGTGCTCTAGGATGGGAAAAATCGTAGCGCTTATTAATCAAAAGGGTGGGGTCGGCAAAACAACGACGACCGTAAACCTAGCGGCGTCCCTTGCCCTCGCAGACCGCAAGATTTTGGTTCTCGACTTTGATCCGCAAGGTAACGCGTCTTCTGCGTTAGGCGTTGATCGAGAGACAGTGAACTCGAAACCGAACGCGTATCATGCGTTGATCGGTGAGGCAAAAGTCTCGGAGACTCTTCATTCGACCGAGGTAGATGGACTCTACGTTTGTCCTTCGAACTCGGATCTCACAGGAGCTGAGATCGAGTTGGTATCCGCATTCGCGCGAGAGAATAAACTCAAGGCTGCCCTTCAAGAAGTGAAGGACGAATTCGATTTCATCTTGATCGACTGTCCTCCTTCGCTCGGGCTCTTGACGGTGAACGCATTGACTGCAGCAGATAGTTTCTTAGTCCCTCTCCAGTGTGAGTATTTTGCGCTCGAAGGTTTGTCCCAGCTCATGCACACGGTGTCGCTCATCCGTATGAGTACAAACCCGGTTCTCAAAGAAGAGGGCATTCTTCTCACGATGTATGATGGAAAAACGAATCTTTCTAACCAGGTAGTGAATGAGGTGCGCACCCATTTTAAAGACTTGGTCTACGAATCGATTATTCCGCGCAACATTAAATTAAGTGAGTGTACAAGTTTTGGCAAACCGATTGTACTCTATGATGTAAACTCAAAAGGTTGTACGGCGTACCTCGCCTTAGCAAAAGAGTTTTTGGCGAGAAACCCAAAATACAGTCAAGAGCACCGCTCACTCACTCAATCAGAGACGGCAAAACCTTCGGACTCAGCTCCACTTTCTCTCGGTTAATAAGGATCAGATTCAATGGCTCAAAAAACTGTGTTGGGTAAAGGTCTGTCGTCACTTCTTCCTCAGGTGCCTCCACCTGCTGCGCCTGTCGAAACAGTCGCTCCACAAGCATCTGTTTCCCAGGTGGTCCATGCAAACTCTGGTACCGGCGCAGTGCTGGCGGGTTCACCGGAAATCAGTAATAAAGATCGTATTCCGGGAGTGGGTTTTGCGACCTTGGATGAAATTGTTGCCAACCAATACCAACCACGCCGCGATTTCGACGACACAGCCCTGGAAGAACTCGCTCAATCGATTCGCTCCAACGGAATTCTCCAACCACTCGTCGTTCGAAAGGGCCCCTACGGGTATCAACTCATTGCGGGCGAGCGTCGCCTTCGTGCCGCAAAATTGGCGGGTTTAAAGCAAGTTCCGATCTTGATTCGTAAATCAACGGATCGCGAAGCTCTGGAGCTTGCGCTCATTGAAAACATCCAACGCCAAAATCTCAACTGTATCGATGAAGCGCTCGCTTACCTTCAGTTGATGGAAGAATTCCACCTCACACAAGAAGAAGTGTCGGAGCGCGTGGGTAAAGAACGTTCCACGGTTGCGAACTTTATGCGCTTACTTCGCCTCCCTGAGGCAATCATCGACGACTTGAAAAAACGAGTTTTGAGTTACGGACATGGCAAGGCGCTCCTTTCTCTTGAAGACCAGGATTCGCGTCTCCTCGCGCGTAAGAAAATCGTCGAAGACAAACTGAGTGTCCGGGCAACCGAAACGCTCGTGGAACAATTAAAAAAAGGCGCCACCGCAGCACAGGTCGCAAATCCAGCACCGGTAAGCGCCGCTACGGCCATGAGTCCGGTCAAGAGCCGACTCTTTAACCTAACCCAAGAATTGATCCGTTCTCTTGGTGCAAAGGTCGAGATCAAAGGTAATGATCGACGCGGTAAGCTAGTTTTACATTACTCCGATCGCGCAGAGCTTGAACGTTTGCTCGAGGTTCTGCACACTAAAAGAGCATGAAACTCAAAAAGAACCTCCTGAGCTCTCCGGTCTCGCTCCCTCTCATTAACGGAGTGCTCGACGCGGGATGCGAGTTCGAAGGAAAGCTCACGTTCCACGGGAGCCTTCGAATTGGTGGTTCTTTTCGCGGTCAAATCTATACACCAGACATCCTGATTATCGGTGAAGGCGCTTTTGTCGAAGGTGAAATCGATGCAGGGATCGTCATCATTAGCGGCGAAGTCCACGCTACGGTAAAAGCCCGGCACCGAGTGGAAATTCACTACCCAGCACTGTTTCGTGGAACAATTACAACGCCAAGCCTCCAAGTTGACGAGGGTGTGATCTTCGAAGGATCAAGTCGAATGATTCAGGCGGGTACCAGTTTGCGCAGCCTTTTTGTAAAGCCACCAGCAAACTCATAAAACATTCTAAAAGCCTGCTGTTCCAGCCTTGACCGCTTAAAACACGACGTGTTAGCTAAAGACTCCCGATTCATCTCAAACACCTAAAATGACGTTCGGAGAGTCTCGTCGTGAGCGCTTTGCAACAACTGGGAATTGATTCCTCTTTCTTCATTCAGTTTGGAGTCTTTTTCGTCGTATTTTTGGTTATTCCGCAGATGTTCTTTAAGCCCTTTCAACGGCTTGTTGAGCTCCGCCTGCAGAAAACCCAAGAAGACCGCGTAAAAGCCGAAGAACTCACTCGCCTGGCGAACGAAAAATTCGCAACCTACCGCGAGAAAATCCAAGCCGAACGCCACAAGGTGCGCGGTGAATACGAAAAACTTTTGAGCGAGCTGAAAACTCAAGAAGCCCATCTCATCGGAGAAGCGCGTGCAGAAGCGAAAGCTATCACGCAAAAAACCGTCGACGAACTTCAGGCACAGAGCCAACAACTCAAGCGCACCCTCGAGGCAGATGTCGAAGGTCTCGCACTCGCTCTGACCGAAACCTTAGTGAAGAGGCAGTCATGACCGGCATGAGTGAACTGATAGCACCAGCGGTGAACTTCGCGATCCTCGCAGGCGGCATTTTCTATTTCGTTAAGCAACCAACGATTCAGTTTGTTAAAGAGCGCCACCAAACTTTCAAAAAAGATTTGGATGAAGTTCAGAGCCAATTGAAAGCTGCCCAGGCAAAATATTCAGAATACGACCGCAAACTCTCTTCGCTGGATCAAGAAGTAAAAGATCTCTATCAAGATCTCCAAAAAGAGATGGAGACGACGAAAATCACTTTGATCAATAGTGCGCGCAAAGCGGCCGAAGGTATCGTGACCGATGCGCGCGCAACGTCCGAATCTCTCGTCGAAGAGTTCAAACAAGAATTGCGTAAAGAAGTCTCCAAACAAGTTTTGGCTCGCGCAGAAACCCATTTACGCAGTCGCTTGACTGGCGATGAGCGCGCCAGAATTGTGAAAGACTTTTCGAAGCAAGTGGAGGCGCAAGCATGAGCATCATCGGCAATCGTTACTCCCGCGCGCTCTACGAAGCAGCGTCTGAAACCAAAGCAACCACGCAAGAGTTAGATTCGATTTCTCAAGTGATGGAGTATTTGAGTGCGGCGCTTGAGGTGTCCAAGGAATTCGGGCTCGTCTTGAAGAGCCCAACTATTACGGATGAAGAGAAACTCAAAGTTTTAGAAGACATGATCGCGAAGCAAAACGCGCCCGCTATCGTAGGACGCTTCTTCGCACTTCTGGCAAAAAAAGGCCGCCTTTCTTCTCTTGAAGAGATTGCCGCAGACTTCGCTCAAGTTCGTCTTGAGGCCGAAGGCGCCATACTCGGAAAAGTTGAAAGCGCGGATGCGCTCAAAGACACGGACCTCGAAGACCTCGCTCGAGCGTTCACGAAAAAAATGGGGAAACGAGTCGTATTCAAGACCTCAATCAATCCGGACCTTTTGGCTGGAATGAAAGTGACCGTCAGCGGAGTCACTTACGATGGTTCGATGCGCGCTCAATTGAATCAAGTCGGCGAAAGACTGACCCAAGGCACACGGAAAGGGATGTACTAGTTTATGCAAATCAGACCGGAAGAAATTACTCAAATCCTGAAAAACTCTCTCAAAGACTTCGAGAAAAAACTCGACGTCTCCGAGACCGGCAGTGTGATCACCGTTGGTGACGGCGTCGCCAAAATTCATGGCCTCGAAAAAGCGATGGCCGGCGAGCTCATCGATTTCGGTGGCGGTACGTACGGCATGGTCCTCAACTTGGAAGAAGACGCAGTTGGTGTCGCTATCCTTGGAGACGAGTCCAAGATCAAAGAAGGATCGATCGTTAAACGTACCGGCAAGATCGTTCAGGTCCCGGTAGGTGAAGCGCTCTTGGGTCGCGTGGTAAACGCACTCGGCGTCAGCATCGACGGCAAAGGCGATATCAGCGCTAAAGAATCCCGCAAAGTAGAAGTCAAAGCTCCAGGTATCGTTGCACGCCAATCGGTCAGCGAACCTCTCCAGACCGGTATCAAAGCAGTCGATGCGATGATTCCAATCGGACGCGGACAACGCGAATTGATCATCGGCGACCGCCAAACCGGTAAGACCGCTGTCGCGCTCGACACGATCATCAACCAAAAGGGCAAAGGCGTTTACTGCATTTACGTCGCTATCGGCCAGAAGCAATCCACGGTTGCTCAAGTGGTCGATACGCTCCGCCAGTACGGAGCTCTTGAGCACACGGTCATCGTCGCTGCTACCGCATCCGAGCAAGCACCGATGCAGTTCCTCGCTGCCTACACTGGTGTGACGATCGGTGAGTGGTTCCGCGATAACGGCAAACACGCCGTGATCGTATACGATGACTTGACGAAACAAGCGCAAGCTTATCGTCAGCTCTCTCTCCTCCTTCGCCGTCCTCCAGGACGCGAAGCTTATCCGGGCGACGTATTTTATCTGCACAGCCGCCTTCTCGAGCGTGCAGCGAAACTCTCCGATAAGCTCGGTGGCGGATCGCTCACTGCTCTTCCGATCATTGAAACCCAAGCAGGCGACGTCTCGGCGTATATTCCTACGAACGTCATCTCGATTACGGACGGACAGATCTTCCTAGAAACTGATTTGTTCAACTCGGGTGTTCGCCCAGCTGTTAACGTCGGTATCTCTGTTTCCCGCGTCGGTGGTGCTGCTCAGATCAAATCGATGAAGCAAGTCTCTGGGACACTCCGTCTCGATCTCGCTCAATATCGCGAAAAGGCCGCATTCGCTCAGTTCGGTTCTGACCTCGACGTCGCAACCCAACGTCAGCTCGCTCGTGGTCAACGCTTGGTTGAGTTCTTGAAACAGGGTCAATACGCTCCGATTCCAGTCGAAGAACAAGTGTTGGTCGTTTATGCAGGAACCAAGGGTTACACGGACTCCGTTCCTACAAACCAACTCAAGGCTTATGAAACTCAGCTCGTCGAGTTCATGCACCGTAAACACGCGGATGTTCTCAAGGACATGCAGTCGAAAAAAATCGACGGCGAACTTGCGAACAAGCTGAACGCTGCACTCGAAGAGTTCAAAAACCAGTTCACTGGTTAATCGAGGCTGACGATGCCGAGTATTAAGGATCTAAAAAAGAGAATTGGGAGTACGAAGACGACCCAACAAACGACCAAAGCCATGAAAATGGTTTCGGCCGCGAAGTTGCGTCGCGCCCAAGACGCGATCCAAGGCAATAAACCCTATGCTCAGGAACTTTCGAACCTGATGGGTATGGTGACGCCTCTGGTGGGTCAGGGTTTCAAATCCGACCTCATTGAGCGCGGTGAACAACTGGCGAAGAATGATCGCAAAATTCTTCTCATCATTGTCACTTCGGATCGTGGACTTTGCGGTGGTTTCAACTCAAACGTGATTCGTTTTGCCCAACGCTGGATGAAGGGTGAAGGCCTGGAGTACGGCTCAGTCACTTTCGGATTTCTCGGCAAAAAAGCCAACGATATCCTGAAAACGCGCAAAAACGCAGGACCTTACTTTGAGCGTTATGGTGGAAAGGTGACTTTCCAAAAAGCGCGCGAGATGGCCGGCGAACTCGTACAGTTGTACCTCAATCGTGAATACGACGAAGTGTACTTCTTGTTCAACGAGTTCAAGAACGCCGTTACCCAAAAAGTGACTCTCGAGCGATTCCTTCCTTTTTCTTCGAACTCCACGAAGTCTGTGGATTCATCGGAAATGGTGATCGTTAAGCCGGACGCAAAAGAGATCTTGGAACGCCTCTTGGGGAAAATCTTCGCAGTGAAGCTTTTCCGCATCATGCTCGACTCCCAAGCGGGTGAGCATGGAGCACGTATGGCCGCGATGGAAAACGCAACCAAGAACGCCGGTGAGATGATCCGCAAACTTACTCTCCAGTACAACAAGCAACGCCAAGCCGGCATCACCAAAGAACTTTTGGAAATCATCGCAGGCAGCGAGTCTCAGAAAAATTAGAAGGAGCACCAGTCCATGTCAGCAAGTGTGAAGGACGCAAACTTAGGGAAAATCAAACAAGTCATCGGCCCGGTGGTCGACGTGGAATTTCCGAATGGAAAACTCCCCGATATCTACCACGCGATTCGCGTGACGAACTCTTCTAACGATGGCGGTGAGTGGAACCTCGTTCTCGAAGTCGCTCAACACCTCGGCGAGAATACAGTTCGCGCGATTGCCATGGACTCGACGGACGGTCTCGTTCGCGGTCAGGCGGTTCTCGACACTGGCAACCAGATCATGATGCCGGTCGGACGTGAGACCTTAGGTCGTATCTTGAACGTCATTGGCGAACCAGTGGACGAAGCAGGACCGGTCGAAACCAAAAAGTCTTATCCGATTCACCGTAAACCACCTTCTTTTCGCGATCAGTCCGTGACGGTTCAACCATTCTACACGGGTATCAAGGTCGTCGACCTTCTCGCTCCGTATGCTCGTGGCGGTAAGATTGGCCTCTTCGGCGGCGCAGGGGTCGGCAAAACGGTTCTGATTCAGGAGCTCATCAATAACATCGCTACCCAACACGGTGGATTCTCGGTATTCGCTGGCGTCGGCGAGCGTACCCGCGAAGGAAACGATTTGTGGGTTGAGATGAAAGAAGCCGGGGTTCTTGCGAAAACCGCGCTGATTTATGGTCAGATGAACGAACCACCAGGAGCGCGTGCACGCGTTGCCCTCTCGGCTCTGACGGTCGCCGAATATTTCCGCGACGAAGAGAACCAAGACGTTCTATTGTTCGTCGACAACATCTTCCGCTACACGCAGGCAGGTTCCGAGGTGTCCGCACTTCTCGGCCGTATTCCTTCGGCCGTTGGTTATCAGCCGACGCTCGCGACTGAGATGGGTGAGCTCCAAGAGCGCATCACTTCGACGAACAAAGGTTCGATTACCTCCATTCAAGCGATCTACGTTCCTGCCGACGACTACACGGACCCGGCACCAGCAACGACGTTCGCTCACTTGGACGCCACGACCAACTTGTCTCGTCAAATCGCCGAGCTTGGAATCTATCCAGCCGTCGATCCACTTGCTTCGACTTCTCGTGTTCTCGACCCACGTGTTGTGGGTGAGGAACACTACAAAGTCGCACGTCAGGTTCAGTCGGTTCTTCAGCGTTACAAAGATCTCCAGGACATCATTGCGATTCTTGGTATGGACGAACTTTCCGAAGAAGACAAAGTGGTCGTCGGACGCGCACGCCGCCTCCAACGTTTCCTGTCTCAGCCATTCTTCGTCGCTGAACAGTTCACCGGTCTCAAAGGTAAGTTCGTGAAGATCGAAGAAACGATTCGCGGCTTCCGTGAAATCTGCGAAGGCAAGCACGACGAACTTCCAGAACAGGCCTTCTACCTGGTGGGAACGATCGAAGACGCGATCGAAAAAGCCAAGTCGCTGGTTTAAGGAAACGAGGCTGAGATGAAACTCACGATCCTATCTCCTGAAAGAAAACTCGCCGAAGACCTCGAGGTCTCATTGGTGACGCTTCCAGGTAGCGAAGGTCAAATCCAAATCCTTCCAGGTCACGCGACGATGGTGGGAGCATTGGAGACCGGTCTCTTCAGCTATCAAACGCTTCAGGGAGAAACAAAGTCGGGAGTCATCTCGTCTGGATTCTTCTCAGTAGCGAACGAAGCAGTCAAAGTGATGGCAGAAACGTTTGAGTATTCAAACGAGATCGATCTCTCTCGAGCGAAAACAGCTCAACGCAAAGCAGAGGCAGCGCTTCTTGATGCGGAGCTCGATCCTTCTTTGTTCAAGAAATATGAACTCAAGCTTCATCGAGCAGTGATTCGTCAACAAATCGCCTCGAAGAATGCTCCCGAGTCTCTGTAAATTAAAATGAGCAAAGGGCCCCAAAGACGGGGCCCTTTGTTTTATTAAAGTTAAGTTGAATAACCAATTCGTACTCTGATAAACTCAGGGTATCAAGGATGATCACGCGGAATAGAAGCTTTCCGACAGACGCAGTACACCAGTTCTTTCGCTCGGCGGCCTTCTCGCTTGCCTTGAGCAGCGTGCTCGTATGCACAGTCTCACATCAAATTTCAAATTGGTTCGGAACGCAGCCAGAAACGGCTGTTTTTCAGTCATTTGCGAATCTCGATTGGAAAAAATTCTCTGTAGGTGTGGAAACCTCTCCGGAAGTGATTCGCGTCCTCGAAGAGTCACGCTTAGAACGTGAACGAATCGCTGCAGCCGAAGTACTGCCTGAGATCGAGATCAAAAAAGAAAAAGTAAAAACCGTTCGTCGAGTGACAAAGAAAGCGGTCGAAACCGTTACTTTGACTCAATCAGCCAATATCTCAGTGACGGCTGTCCCATTTGCACAGACGAGTGAGTCTGCTGAACTCGAACAACTCGAGAACGTGGTGACGTCAGATTCTTTGACGGTTTATCACCAACTGAGATCACGACTCACGCAAGCAATCTCAGCCTCAGAACAGGTGGCTAGTCAATCGGACCTGATTGTGGGTCAGTTTGATCCCGTTCCAGATTTCGCGATGGAGACGTCGATTGAGGCAGCCCGCACTTGGGAAAATGTTGCTCGTAGAGATGTCAGTTCCAGCGACCAAGATTCTAATCAGCCGTCTACATCATCTGTCGATGAGTTGATGGGTTCAGGCGGTGGCTCTCCTTCGCTAGACCCACAAGAGAATCCACATAAGGTCGAAGTGAGTATTCAGCCTTTGGATAGTCACAAAGACCAGGTAGAAGAACTGAAAAAGAACCATGAGAGAGAGACTCAGCTCGCTCAAGTTGCTCAAGCGATCCAAGTGAAGCGCGAGGCAAGAAGACTAGAGGCAACTCAAAGCAAATCTGAGCCGATCATTGCTGTTCACGAAGAACCGCAGACGGCGGAAGTCGCACCAGAAACATTTGCAAGCGAACCTGTTGTCGCTGCTTCCTCTACAGTAGAGAGAGTACCCACGATCCAAGAACTCGAAGCAGGAGTATCCAAACTCCATGGCTACGTGACTACTCAGAATCAAGTAGCTCCTACGATTAGTACCACGGTGGATAGTCAAGCTGAGCAGCTAGCTTTGACTACTCAAGGATCTCCCATTGGAAATGCCGAAGTTCGCATTTTGGGACCCATCGTTTTAAATCCTGCACAAACTTCATCTTCGATTGCTTTGCAAAGCGCATCGGCCTCTCGAGTGATTCCGGGGCCAGTTGCAGCGGCCGAAAATCGTAGACCACAAACATCCTCTACTACTGGTGCACCCTCTGAATCGCTACTAACTCAAGCTTCTCAAAAAGATTCTGCCTCCCTGCTCGTCGCCAAAACTTCGACCAACGCTTCCGCTACCTGCGACTCCGCCCCCTACGGACGTGAAGTTTTCCAAAAAGAAATTTTAAACCGCGAGTCGCTCCTGATTTGCGAACGGATGGTTTCGGCCGAAGGTTCCGCAGTCGACCATCGTCGGGGATGGTGGGAAGTTCGATCCACCGATGATGCACACTACTGGCCAACGTTGATCTGGCAGCGTCAGGGTGAATACCATCACGATCTGAAGCGCGCGCCACTGATCCATTTAAATTCTCTCAATGTCCTTTCCAAGCTCGCACAAACTGAGATTCGGAACGACCTAGGCATTTTGATTGTTGAAACGCCGGACGGGTACGACTTTGAGTTCTCCGGACGCTCGGAACCCGCACTCTATTTGAATTCGACCCTCAATCTCGTGTCTCCGCGTGATTCATCTCGTAAGTACGCTGTCTATTTGAACGTGCATACGGGACCTGCGCTTCTGAGCATCAAAGACACCGACGGTCGTTCACTCGGTGGATTGCTCCCACTCATTCGCCCGCAGTTCATGACCTATCTAAAAGTACCAAAGTCGGTTCGCAGATCGGTACAAATTCAGGCAGTGGACGCAGGCTCCGCAAGTCGCAAACCCCTCTTTGGAATGTCGGTCGAAGTCGTGGGCGCTCAAGGCAAAATGGCGATCACGGGCAATGATGGTCGAGCGACGATCGAAAACGTTGAATTCTTCGAAGATTACCCTCTCTATCTCGATCTGACTGAACGATCCGATCAATACCGCCATCGGTACCCACTACAGATCCAAGATCTGGGTCGTGATGCGATTCCGTTATTCGTGTTCTCACCGCAAACGGTGGGCTACTGGATCTCACAGATGGATCACGCTCCAAATGAAAACACGGGCTTGATTGTCGGCGTTCGCACCCAGGAATCCGACAAAAAAGAAGATTCACTGCTACGCTTGCGCCCGCTCTCCAAGCGACCAGCCGTAGATCCTGAACTTCATGCGATCCTTCCGGGTGAGGCGGTCGTTCCGGATGGCGAACTCAAACAGCCATTCTCACGGTTCATCTTCTCGCAAGTAACCGAAGGCATGTACCTAATGGAAGACCGTAACGACAAAACGGGACGGAATTACAGCGAGACCGTCGTCGTACAACCAGGCGTGATCAATGTCACGCGCCCTCATCAATAAGCGATCACTCACAGCAAATTAGAGCGAAGAAACGCGCTCGGCTTTGCGGCTCAAACCCAGCAAGTCGAGGCTAGCTCGTCGAACGTAGCGGACTTTGGCTCGAATGCTTGCAATCAGCTCCTTCATACCGTTCCGATCACCATCCGCGGCGGTCGCGACGAAGAAACCTTTGGGAAGCGTTGTTTGCATGTTGAGCACATCTGGATTGAACCGTCGGAAATCCGCGATACTCATGCCGGACTTCATCGCGAATTTTGAGGCCACGATCGGCTGTGACAAGCGCTGAAACTGCATTTCTGGAGCAACCGGTAGCGGAATTTCACCGTAGAACAGATCCTTGTAGGCTTCAGCATGAAGCATAGCTAGGAACTCTGCGTAGTAGTTTGAACTCGCGTAACCCAAGGTTTTACGTTTCTTCTGACAGAGCAGAAATAACGATCCATCGAGCGCGGTCGAGCGTTCGGACGGAGAGAGTTTGCGGATACCGGTATATCCATGGTGATAAGCCGTAATCGCGAGCGGCCAGTTGCCCGCAATTCGCAGGTTACGGGTCAAAAGGCGAGCGGCGGCTACTGTAGACTTCATCGGAGAAATTCGTTCGTCGATCTGTCCTGCTGGATCTACGCGCATGTATTCCTTGCCCGATGCGAGCATGAACTGCCAGACGCCTTTGGCGCCGGACTTGGAATGAGCCTTGAGGTTGAACGAACTCTCGACGAGCGAGATGCGTGTTAATTCCGAAGGAACATTCAACTGTTTGAAAATCTCTTCCATGCGCGGAAGGTAGTACTCGGCAACCATCAGGCCGCGGATGACCATGTCTCTTTGACCCGTCTGCACGCGAAGAGCTTTGTTCCAGATCGCCCAGTTGTGCAATTGGGAGTGAGACGAGGAACGGATGCTCGCTAGAATTTTGCTCTCCAGAGGAGAGAGTTTGGTTTTGCCGAGTGACTTGGCCGGAATTCGCGACAATCGCGCAAAAGCCGCACGGTATTCCTTGATGCGTTTTTCGATGCGTCGCTCACGGACAATCTCATAAGCCATTTCGTTTCGTGAGTTCTTATGAAGCTCCTGGAAGTCCATGACCTCATAGACGATCTCAGGGTGGTTCCGATCGAAAACGACGCTCTGACGGCTCGAGAACTCCGTATAAATACGGAGCCAGAACGAGACGAGCGGCTTAAACGGCTCCTGAACGCGGAAATTTGGATGAATGCGTTCTTCGTTGTCTTTGAGCGCGATCTCATGGGAGCGCGGTTCAAGAAACGGCGAATAGAGCGCCTTATCCGAGAGAGATTTTAAGTGAAATACTACATCGGAATCGACCGGCCCTGACGCGTTCCACGTCGGGGAGTCCCCAGCGTGCGCGCAGTGCAGGGTCGAAGCCAATACCCCAACCAAGCCCAAATACCACATACGGGGGTTCACTACAGCAATTGCTTTGCCACACCGCGAGAGATGGATTATTTGAAGATAGAGCTACGAGGTCGGAAAAAAAGAAATGTGGAACGCATCGTGGACTGCCCAAAGATGACCACCCACACTGAGGAACTAAATATGAGTGAATCTACGCAATCACCATCTTTTGAAGAAGCTTACCAAAAACTTCAAACGCTCGTCACTCAGATGGAAAAAGGTGATCTGAGTCTCGAACAATCGCTCAAAGCGTTCGAAGAAGGCGTATCCATGACGAAGGTTTGTCAGGAAGCGCTGAGCGCCGCTGATCTCAAAGTCGAACAACTCATGAAAATTTCCAACGAAGGAAAAGTCGAATCTAAAAAATTCGGTGAGTGAGATCTGTGGTGGAGTTAGAACAGATCCGCGGACCTGAAGATCTAAAAGCGCTCGGAGTGATGGAGTTAGAATCACTCGCGCAAGAGATCCGCAGTCGCATCATTCAAGTCTGCTTGAAAAACGGCGGTCACATCGGAGCGAGTCTCGGAACCGTCGAGTTGACGATCGCGCTTCATCGCATTTTCGACTCACCTCAAGACGCGATGATCTGGGACGTGGGTCACCAAGCATACGCACATAAAATCCTCACTGGCCGAAACGAGTCATTCGATACGCTTCGAGCGACGGATGGTATTTCAGGATTTTTATCGCGCGATGAATCTCCCCATGACGTATATGGAGCTGGCCACAGTTCGACATCGATTTCCGCGGCCGCGGGATTCGCATATCGGAACGAGAATTGGACCATCGCCATCATTGGTGACGGGGCCCTCACGGCCGGTGTTGCATTCGAAGCGTTGAATCATCTAGTGGAGATGCCGGAACGCGGAAGAACGATGATCGTTCTGAACGACAATCAACACTCGATCTCCCAGAACGTCGGTGGCATTCATCGACTGCTCACTCAGGGGAACGCCTCCGTTTTATTTCATGCGCTTGGATACGATTACCTTGGGCCATTTGACGGGCATAACCTCGAACAATTGGTGGGCATCCTAAACGCGGTGAAAACGGCGGATCAAGATCGACCGTTGGTCCTGCACGTGATGACGCAAAAAGGCCGCGGTTATTTTCCTGCTGAACGCGCGCCCGTGAGTTTTCACGGGATCTCTCCACCTAAGAAATCAGCTGATAAAACCGAACCAGCGCCGGCCCAGCCCGGAAAAACATTTAGCGAACAATTGGGCGCGCTGATTGAAAAATATGCTCCACTTGATGAGCGCATCGTTGCCATCACCGCAGCGATGTCCGAAGGAACGGGACTCGCGAACTTTTTTGAGACCCATCCAACACGAGCGTTCGACGTTGGAATAGCCGAGCCACACGCGGTGACGTTTGCAGCCGGTCTCGCTTGTCGCGGTTGGAAACCGGTCGTCTGCATTTACAGTACTTTTTTACAGCGGGGGATCGATCCACTGATCCATGACGTCGCACTCCAGAGACTGCCCGTGATATTCGCCGTTGATCGAGCGGGACTCGTTGGAGCGGATGGTCCGACCCACCACGGAGCATTCGACTTAAGTTATTTCTCGATGGTTCCGGGAGTTGAAATCTGGGCACCGACCGATGCAAATGAAATGGCATTTGCGTTTGAACGCGCACTTGAGGCGAAAACACCTTTTGCATTCCGGTATCCCAGGGGTGCTTGCCCTGAAAACGGATCAGCGCCCACGCTCGATCGCCTCGACCGAGGTTTTCGAGTATATGGTGCTGAAATCAAGCGGGCAGAACGCGTATTGATCGTGGTCGGAGCGATGGGAAATCGTTTCCAAGCATGGGCTCAGCAGGAGAGTGGACTTGCGCTCATTCAGCTTCTCAAAGTCAAACCACTCTCTGACGAATTTGTTTCCTATCTCTCTCAGACGACTGCAAACGCCTCGATTTATGTCTTGATTGAAGGAGTGCTTCAAGGGAACTCGCTTCCTCATCAAATCGAATCCATCGTGGGCCGCCCGGTCTCTGCTCGCGGAATTCCGGATGAGTTTATCGACCAAGGCTCACCGGCCGATCTCGAGAAAAAACTCGGATGGGACCTGGACTCCGTTCGGAGCTGGACTCGTGGATAAACGACGGATCGACCTTCTGATGGTCGAACGCGGTCTGGTTTTGAGCCGCGAAAAAGCACAACGCTTGCTCCTTGCAGGTGAGGTGCTGGTGAATGATCAGCCGATCACCAAAGCCGGAACCCTGGTGCGCACCGATGCGGAGATTCGCTTACGAAATCCGGTCGATCACTACGTTTCCCGAGGGGCCTATAAACTCCTCGGAGCTCTCGATACCTTCGCGATCGATTGCCAAGGTAAACAGGGACTCGACATCGGCGCCTCAACGGGTGGATTCACCCAAGTCCTCCTCGAGCGTGGAGCGACAGCGGTCGTCGCTCTGGACGTCGGAACCAATCAACTCGACTGGAAGATCCGAAATGATCCGCGAGTGCGCGTGCTTGAGAAAACAAATGCCCGCTATTTGGGATATTCAGATTTCGGTCAATTCTTTGACGTTATTGTGGTCGACGTGTCCTTTATCTCTCTCGATAAAATCCTTCCGACGGCGCGAGTCCTTCTGAATCCGGACCACGGATCACTCATCACCCTGATCAAACCTCAATTCGAGGTGGGACCAGAGAACGTCGGCAAAGGTGGAATCGTAACCGACGAAGCTGCTCGGAATGCCGCCGTTGAACGAATACGAAGTTTTGGTGAAGGCATTGGATTATCGTTTGTTCAATTGATAAACTCTCCCATTACAGGGACAGATGGAAATGTTGAATATCTCGCGCATTGGAAGGTTCGTTCCCCGTAGAGCTCTTTTACTCGCTTTTGCGTTAGCGCTTCCGCTCGCTAGCTGTAAGACCTCATCACGCACCACCGAAATTCTGGTCTCGCGCCCCGACGCTCCCGAACTCGGTCCGGTAGTGATTCCGCCGGCGCCGGATTCCGCATCAACCGAAACTGAAGTCACACCTACTGAACAGAGCGCATTACCATCGAGGACGGCCGGGGTTGAGTTATTCTTGGGGACCGGTTTTTCAACAGGGTTTGCCCACCAAGGAGTTCTCAAGGCGTTCCATCAATGGAAAATGAAAATCGTCGGCATCCATGCGACGGAAGTTGGCGCGCTCGTCGCGGTATCTTACGCCGAGAGTATGAATCCAAACCGGATGGACTGGACACTCTCTCAGTTCACAGATGCGATCTTGGGAAAAAAAACGAGTGGCTTAGTATTTTCCCAAGGTGATTCGATCGACGTTCGCGTCGAGCGGAAACTCAAAGAAGTGTTTGATCAAAAAACCCTCAACTCACTCAAAATCCCAGTGATACTTCCGGTCCCCGCACCGAACCCACTTTCACTCTGGGAGCAGATTCGAGTTGCATTGACTCATCCAAAATACCTTTCGCCTTATCAGGGATACTCGGCGACGAACTATGATCGGTTTCGAGATGATTTTTCAAATCGCACGACGCATTCTCTGATCTTGATTGAGACTGTTTCGAACGGAACCTCAACCATCGAACGTGATGATTCTAGACGACTGCTGAAATTGAAGATCGCGCTCCCGCAATTTGAAGACCAAGATTTCAAACGCAAAACACAGGCGGCCTATTTCGGTAGGCAGGCCGTAGATAAATGGAAAGCGGAAATCACCGCGTTCTTGGGAGCCGAGGATTTTAATCGATGAAAAAACTCCCGAAGGCCGTTCGGTTGGCGTTTGTTTCCATTTTAGCGCTCGTGACTCTCGGCTCAATCGTCCTTGCGATCCTCTATTTCTCGTTCACTCGCGATCTGCCGAATCTCATCACCATGAAAGACTATCGACCGGCAATCGTGACTCAGATTCACGCCGTTCACGGGGATAAGTCGCAACTGATCGGGGAGTTCTACAAAGAACGCCGTTATGTCGTCGCCTACGAAGAGATTCCCCAAAAACTCGTGGAGGCCTTCGTAGCGGCCGAAGACGACCAGTTTTTCCAGCATCAGGGCGTGAACTTCATGTCGATTGCTCGCGCCAGTATCGCGAACTTTCGAGCGGGACACGTGGTTCAAGGCGGAAGCACGATCACACAGCAGGTCGCAAAATCTTTGATGCTGACTCCAGAGAAAAGTTTCTCCCGCAAGCTCAAGGAACTGATCCTCGCCTCTCAGATGGAGCGGAATCTCGGCAAACAAGAGATTCTTTCGCTCTACTTGAATCAGATCTACCTCGGTCACGGAGCGTATGGAGTCAAGGCGGCCGCGATTGTCTATTTCAACAAGGAACTAAAAGACCTGACCATCGCTGAGTGCGCGCTGATTGCTGGCATGCCAACAGCGCCAAGCAAATTCAGTCCGCATCTGAATCCGAAAAAAGCCAAAGAGCGGCAGGTCTACGTCCTCAGACGAATGGTCGAAAACCGGTTCATCACACCGGCTGAATTTGAGAAAGCTTCGAAAGAAGAACTGCCGGTTCACGATTCGACGAGTCCGAACAATGAATACAGCCCCTACCTAGTTGAGCACATTCGTCGCTACGTCATCGATAAGTACGGCGAAAAAGCGCTGTATGAAGATGGTCTTCAGGTGGTCGTTCGCGCCGATCCGCGCCTCCTCAAGACGGCGGGCGCGATCGTCAAACAAGGGCTTCGCGACATTGATCGTCGCTCGGGATACCGAGGGATCATCAAACATCTCAAAACCGACGAAGAAATTCGGAAACGGATTGAACACGCTCGCATTCAAGTCGTGATGCGCGAGCTGGGTTACGAAGTTTTGAAAACGAATGGCACGCTTGAGGTGCTCGACGCCGTGCAACTCGCCGGTCTTAAGGCCGAAGCCGATCTCCTGAAACCCGGCCAGCTCTATGAAGGTGTCGTCACGAGTTTCGATGATAAACGTAAGAACGCAGGCATTTTAGTCGGCGCGATCAAAGTAAATCTTCCGATCGAAGAGGCCAGGTGGGCACTACGCGGCAAACCGATGCTCGACAACTTGTTGCACAAGGGTGACGTCGTCTGGGTTCGTCCGCTGAAGCGCGAAGGCGAGGGATGGACCGTATCCTTGGAGCAAGTTCCAGAAATTCAAGCGGCCCTGTTCTCCATCGATGCACGCACGGGACAGGTGCTCGCTATGGAAGGCGGATACGACTACTCCAAATCCGAGTTCAACCGCGCAACTCAGGCGCAACGTCAGATGGGTTCGGCATTCAAGCCGATCATTTTCTCGGCCGCGCTCGAAAAAGGCTACACACCCGCGTCGATCGTCGTCGATGCCCCGATCGTTTATAACGATAAGGATTTCGGAAAATGGAAACCTACGAACTTCGAAGAAAAGTTCTACGGCGATACCACTTTTCGACAAGCGCTCATCAAGTCTCGTAACATTCCGACGATTAAGATCGTCCAGGATGTGGGCGTTGGACGCGTCGTAGAATTTTCGAAACGTATCGGTATGCCGGCTGCATTGAACCCGGACCTTTCGATCGCACTCGGAAGCGCGACGATGTCTCTGGTCGAGATGACTCGAGTCTATTCAGTTTTCCCTCGCGCGGGTCGCAAAGTAGAGCCTGTCTTTTTCTCGGTGATCAAAGACCGAGATGGCAAGACACTCGAAGAAAAACCTGCGAAACCCATCCCTCCCGTCGAGACGGTAATGAACGAAGTAAAAGCAGCACTCGCATCTGAAGCGAAGTTGAATGACGGCGAGCCGGAAGATCCAGCGGCGAAAAACAGCGAAACCATTTCGAAGAAACTCTATCCTCATTTCCCTCTCGAAAAAGATCCGGAGCAGGTACTCGATCCTCGGGTCGCTTACGTTGCGACCCACCTGATGAAAGAGGTCGTGAGTTTCGGAACTGGCACCGAAGCAAAACAACTCGGCCGTCCTGCAGCCGGTAAGACCGGAACGACGAACGAATACCAAGATGCCTGGTTCATGGGATTCACTCCGCAAGTCGTCACCGGCGTTTGGGTTGGCTTCGATGCTTCGAAATCGATCGGATCAGGTGAAACAGGAGCACGTGCCGCGCTCCCGATCTGGCTCGAGTTCATGAAAGAAGCCGTCAAAGATCTTCCGGTCGAAGATTTTGATGTACCTCCAGGCGTCAGTTTCGTGTCGATCCATCCGCAAACAGGTAAACCAACGGCACCGAATGCATCCTATTCGATCAAAGAAGCATTCGTAGATGGGACCCAGCCGGTCATCGAACTCAATAATGCGGGTCAGCAGATAACCCCTCGATCTACGAGCGAATTCCTTAAAGAAGACATCGAGTAGGTCCGAAATGATCCATGTATGGGATCATTTGCATTATCAAAGTCGGTTCGCGATTCACTCCTGGTTCACTCGCTCCTCGTCCTAGCGACGATCGCGTATATCAAGGTCGCGCCTACGATGTCGGTCATGGCTCCCGTGACGCCGAACAAGGAAACCGTTTGGATTGAGGTCGAACCGAAATCCGATTGGGATACCAAGAACCAAATGGTTCAGACGTTGCCGGGCCAGGAAGTCAAAGATCCGGTCAAGGACGCCTACCTCGGCGAGAGAACCCAAGTCGTCGATCGTCAAGAGACTCGTTCCGCATCTTCGATCGGTGATTTGAAAGCCGATTCCAAGAAAACTTCGGAATCTGAAAAACCGAAGTTGGCTGCCCAGAAGAAACCCGCCGTAAAAGCTTCTCCCGTTCTTCCGAGCCTGGATCAACTCGGCGTGAAGCTCCCGGAGCCCATGAAAACCGCGCAGCAAGAGATCCGCGAAGCCATTCGTGAAGAAGAAGGCTCCATGACCGGTCAGGCCGGCGGCGAGTACGTCAAAGGTTTCAAAGAAGGCGAGCGCACGCTCCTCAACACCAAAGAATATGTGTTCTACGGATATTTCCAACGCATCCGCAAGAGCCTCGACCGTGCTTGGGACCGGACGCTGAAATCAGAACTCGAAAAGTATTTCAAACGCGGTCGTCAGCTCGCCTCTGAGACCGACTACGTGACCCAATTGATGGTGTTTCTCGATCAAAACGGTCAGATCAAAAAAATCCGGATCATGGGCCAAAGCGGTACGCAGGACTTGGACGATGCCGCGATCAAGGCGTTCAACAAAGCGGGACCGTTCCCCAATCCACCCAAAGGGCTCGTGGATTCAAGCGGCCAAGTTAAAATACGCTGGGATTTCGTTCTCAGAACGTAGGCAACCACCTAAAAAAGAGATTTGCTTGCGCGGCTGATTAACGGCCCTGAACGCGCTCGAATCCTTCTTGGAGCAGAAGCTCTGTCCATAAAAAATCAATCTTACGAAAGGTCTGGATGACTTCCTGAGCGGCCTGGCTCTCAGGTATACTCTTAGACTCAGCGTATTGGTGAATGGCGTTGAGCAACGTCTGAAACGCCGGCTCTTGCATCAAATGAAAGATCTCCGAAGAAGAAGCCTTGGATTGCTCAACTCGAGTGGAAATCAATGCGGTGTTAAAAATTTGAGCCCACTGTTCGGGTTCAAAGGTCGGTGCGACGAATTTTTCGGTGGATAACGGACGATTCAAACGGTTCACGACGGTACAATCCTACTTCCTGTAAAACGATGTCGAAAAGGAAGTTCAGCATAATCTAAACCCCCTTTTTCTCAATAGGGGAGCTCGCGAAATTATGGTAATTTTCGCCCAGAGGGTAAAATATGGCGCTTTCAGGTTCGTTTAGTGAACGACACATGGGTTCATCTTTGCTGGAACAATCGGAGCTGTTGCAGGCTCTGGGTGTTTCATCGTTAGAAAAACTGATCGATCAGACCATTCCGGCCTCGATTCGTCTCAAAAAACCTCTCCAGCTCTCGGCTCCACGAAGTGAACGCGACGCCATCCGCGACCTCGAGAAGCTCATGGACCAAAACGAACTCTACCGTTCGTTCATCGGCATGGGTTACGTGGGCACCGTCACACCTCCTGTGATTCAAAGAAACATCTTAGAAAACCCAGGCTGGTACACGCAGTACACGCCTTATCAGGCCGAGATCGCACAGGGCCGCTTAGAAGCGCTTTTGAATTTCCAAACGCTCGTCATGGATTTCACAGGAATGGAAATCGCGAACGCAAGTCTTCTTGACGAAGGTACCGCAGCCGCAGAGGCCATGGCGCTTGCATACTCGCTCGCCGGTCGCGACGCTTCGAAAAAATTCTGGGTCGCCAAAGACTGCCATCCACAAACGATCGCGGTCGTTGAAACGCGCGCGAAATACCTGGGAGTCGAAATCATCCATGGTGATCCGACCGACGCCGCACAGTTGCCCGCCGTTTTTGGAGCACTTCTTCAATACCCGAACACTTACGGCGAAGTATTCGATTACTCCCGTCTCATTCAGAATTTTCACGATCAAAAAGCGATCGTGACCCTTGCTTGCGATCTGTTTTCGCTCGCCGTTTTAAAATCCCCCGGGGAACTCGGCGCGGATATCGCCGTTGGAAACTCCCAATGTTTCGGCGTACCGATGGGGTTCGGCGGACCGCACGCAGGATTCTTTGCGACCAAAGACGCCTATAAGCGCAACATGCCGGGCAGGATTGTGGGTGTATCCAAGGACGCTGATGGTAATCCAGCCATTCGTCTCGCGCTCCAGACTCGTGAACAACACATTCGTCGCGACAAGGCGACTTCCAACATCTGCACGGCGCAGGTATTGCTCGCGATCATGGCGTCGATGTACGCGGTCTACCACGGACCAAAACGCATTCGAAATATCGCAGAAGGCATCTCAAAAAATACCGCGCATCTTCGTGATCAAATCAAGAAACTCGGCATCCGAGTCCTGACCCAGAACACGTTCAATACGCTCCTCGTTGAGATGCGAGGAAACTCAGGCACCGTTCTTAAGGCCGAGCTCGAGAAACGTAAAATCAACCTGCGCTGGATCAAGTCGGATCAGGTCGGCATTACTCTTGATGAAACGACCGATACTGCAGATCTCCAAGATCTTCTGGATGCGTTTGCCGCTTCCGAAGGTAAATCTGCGCCCCAGATTGCAGGACAAAAATCGGCGGAGTTGCCCTTTCATGCGAACTTCGCACGTAAGAGCAAATACCTCACGCACCCGGTTTTCAATTCGTATCACTCTGAGACCGAGATGCTTCGTTACATCACACGTCTTCAGAGCAAGGACCTTTCACTTGCGCATTCAATGATCCCACTCGGTTCCTGCACGATGAAATTGAACGCGACGACTGAAATGTTGCCTGTCACTTGGGCAAAAGTAGGTTCGCTGCATCCGTTCGTTCCGAACGAGCAGGTTCGAGGATACCGCCAGTTTTTCAAAGAGCTCGAGAGCGATCTCTGCGAGATCACGGGATTCGACGGAGTCTCTCTCCAGCCGAACGCCGGATCACAAGGTGAGTACGCCGGACTTCTTGCGATTCGCCGTTATTTTGAATCGCGCAAAGAAAATCACCGCGACATCTGTTTGATCCCTCAATCTGCGCACGGTACGAACCCTGCTTCGGCGTCGATGGCGGGGCTTAAGGTGGTCGTCGTGGCGACGGATCGTAACGGCAACGTCGACGTGGCTGACCTCAAGGCCAAAGCCGCAGAACACTCCAAGAATCTAGCCGCACTCATGGTGACCTATCCGTCTACGCACGGTGTTTTCGAAGAAGCGATCCATGAGATCTGCGAAATCATTCATGCAAACGGCGGACAAGTGTACATGGACGGAGCGAACATGAACGCTCAGGTCGGTCTCTGCCGTCCGGGCGATTTCGGTGCGGACGTCTGTCACTTGAACTTGCACAAGACATTCTGCATCCCACACGGTGGCGGTGGCCCTGGTATGGGTCCGATCGGCGTGCGGAAACACTTGGTTCCATTCTTGCCGGGACATCCCGTTACCCAAGACGTCGGTGGATCAGAAAGTTTCGGAACGATCAGTGCGGCTGCCTATGGTAGTGCCTCGATCCTTCCGATCTCCTATCTCTATATCAAAATGATGGGCGAAGAAGGTCTCCGCCAAGCGACTGAGAACGCGATCCTGAACGCAAACTACATTTCCACCAAGCTTGCTCCCCACTATCCGGTCCTCTATCAAGGTGCGAATGGACGAATTGCACATGAGTGCATCTTGGACCTTCGACCCCTGAAGGAGAAAACCGGTATCGAAGTCGAAGACCTGGCCAAGCGCTTGATGGACTATGGTTTTCACGCGCCAACGATCTCGTTCCCAGTTCCGGGAACGCTGATGATCGAACCGACCGAAAGCGAGTCCAAGGCCGAACTGGATCGTTTCATTGAAGCGATGGTTGGAATTCGCGAAGAAATTCGTGAGATCGAAGAAGGTAAGGCTCCGAAGGACAAGAACGTCCTGAAAAACGCACCTCACACGGCAACTCGAGCGACTGCGAGCGAATGGCCTTACAGCTATACACGTGAAAAAGCAGTCTATCCGCTCGCTTGGGTCAAAGAACGCAAGTTCTGGCCGTCCGTGAGTCGGATTGATAACGTTTACGGAGAGCGTAACCTCGTTTGTAGCTGTCTGCCGATTGAGGCGTATCAGTCTTAGCTCGGAATTACTTGAAGTGATCGGTCCCTAATCCGCAGATGGCTCGGGTGGCTTAGCGGAGAACGCATCGATGAGTTTTAGGTAAATTTCTTCTGTGCCAGGTGGCTGGGAGATCACGTCCTTGCAGTTGGATTCTAAGGCCTCCTGCGGAGTCGGCGTGTTTTTGCGTTTCCACTGGATGTACGATCGGAATCGTTCGATACCGTCTTTGAGTTTCTTGCCCTGAGTATTGATGAAGTCCGTGTGCCGGAGCGCGATGTCCGGGCGATATTCGTAGACCAAGTTGAAGATCATCACCAGACTCCAATTCAAGGCACGACCGGCAGTGACCAAGAAATAAATCGAAGGATTGACCAGTACCCAAGGCATCACGTTGAAATAGTAGATCTGGCTCGTAGCTGAAAACATCAGTCCCTGCATGATATAGAGAGTGAGACCTCCGGAGACCTTGATCCGCTCTTCGACTTGATGGATCACAATGGTTTCAAATTTACTGAAGAGTTCACGGAATTCAGGCATACGAGTGTACGATGCGCCGTGCTCCGCTTTGATCGAAGCCAGATCAGCGGCGAGGCTTTCAAATGGATTTTCGAATATCGATGTTCGAGCGAGTTTGTTCAGGGTGTACTCGAACTCAATCGGATTCTCACGAAGAGGAATGAAATGATCGCGATACGGCTGGGTCAGCCCTTCACCGCGTTCTTGTAAGTAGTAGTTTTTAAATTTTTCTCGAGTCTTCGTAGAGAAATAAGTCACGATCGTATAGTCGAGCGCATAGTTGGCCACCCACGAGACGCCTTTTTTATCGAGTATGCTATCTCGTCCGGGAGTGCCTTCGAGCGGAAGAAGCGCTACGTAGGTTCGAACGAAAGTATCGATGAAACGTAAGGCATTCTGCTGAACGGGATGAAGTTTAATTGGATTCTTCGGATCGTAGATACCGTACGTGTACAGCCGATCCAGTTGGTCGGCGTAAAAAGCGTTATGACCTTGGGAGAGACCCTCTAAGAGACCACCGAGAACTTTGCGAAACAGCGGTAGCTGACTGTCATCGTACTTCAGGATCAGCATGATCGTGGTGTTGAGTCCGCCAAAAGCGAAAGTCACGAGCGACTGAATGATTTTCCCTTGGGTCTTGGGAATATAGGAACTCCGGATAGCTCGACGGATGGGGTTATTCCGGATTTTTTTGACCGGTTTTGATTCGGATACGACGCGGATGACGGCAACGGTTTTTTCTTTTAGACGCTTCTGAACCGCAGGGATGTCTTTTACCCAGTTGATCAGTTTCTTGGGGCCGTCCGCAGACGGGTTTCTGCCTGAGTCATCGTCGTCGTAGACGAAAAGCGGCACTGGTTCCGGGTGCGCGTTCAGGTATTCGATGATCGACGCCTCATAGCGGGCGTAGTCCGGATCACCCGAGTACTCGGTTACTTCACTGACCTGTTGAACCGTGGCGAGCTGGCCGTCCGCCGTGTAGCCGTGAAAAAACGTCGGACGAATCCAAGTTTTCCCGTTCTCCGCGCGTGCGGAAGGCATAGATGGCGTCATTGAAATCAGAGACGCCAAAAGGAAAAAGAGGGTGATTCTCATCACCCTCTTTTCGGCTATTATGCGTCTAATTTAGAGAAAAACGACGTTTTGAATCATTCGACGACAAGGGCCGTCTGATCTTTGACGAATTCTACTTGAGAGATTCAATAAACGCGGTGTATTGATCCGCCGTCATGAGCTCGTTGAACTCTGCAGGTGATGAAATCTCAACCTTGATGATCCAAGCCTTGTCGTGTGGTGAGGAATTGAGCAAGCTCGTTTCTCCGGCGAGAGGCTCGTTTGACTCGACGACTTTGCCGCTGAGGGGGGAATAGAGATCGGAAACCGCCTTGATGCTCTCGACCACACCGAAGGTTTCGCCTTTTTTGAGACTACGGCCGACAGCCGGGAGTTCGACGAACACGATATCTCCGAGCGCGTCTTGAGCATGGTGGGTGATCCCGACCGTCACGACGTTTCCGTCGAGTTTCGCCCATTCATGGTCTTTGGTGTAACGAAGTGTGGATGGATAGCTCATGGTTTCTCCTTGAGAGGTTAGTAATCTCGTTTGTAAAAAGGGGTGGGCGTGACTTCGGCCGGAACTTTTTGATTTCTGATTTCAACGACCAGTTTGGTTCCTACTTTTTCGAAACCATTCGGAACGTAACCGAGAGCGATGGGTGCGCCGATACTCGGAGCATGTGTTCCGCTGGTGATCACTCCGATCGCTTCGCCCGATTCCGGATGTAGGATCTTGTATCCTTGGCGAGGGATACCAGCGCCGAGAAGCTTAACGCCGACGAGGCGTTTTTTTATGCCCTGCATTTTTTGCGTTTCCAGAGCCGTTTTTCCGACAAAATCGGATTTTCCGAGTTTCGTGACCCAGCCTAGGCCAGCTTCGAGTGGATTCGTTTGAGAATCCAACTCATTCCCATAAAGCGGAAATTTCACTTCGAGTCGGAGGGAGTCGCGTGCGCCGAGTCCGCAAGGTTTGATACCGAATTCCTTTCCAGCGTCGAGGAGCGCGTCCCAGAGTGCAGGTCCTTTGTCCCAAGCGAGATAAACTTCGAAACCATCTTCGCCCGTGTAGCCGGTGCGCGCGATGAACGCAGCCTCTCCCAGAACGGAGCCTTCGGCGAAATGGTAGTAAGCCATTTTCGAAAGATCGGTTCTTGTCAGTTTCTGGAGCGTCTTCTCGGCGAAACGACCTTGGATCGCGATCTGCGTGTATTCGCTGCTCACGTTGCGAAACGAACACTGAAAATTCTTCTCGCGGTGGGTTTTGCTCATCCAATCAAAATCTTTGTCGACGTTCGATGCGTTGACGACGACGAGATAGCTGCCGGCTGAGCGTTTGTAGACGAGGAGATCGTCGACAATGCCGCCGTCATGCTGGCAGAGAACCGTGTATTGAGCTTGGCCGTCAACGAGCGTCGAAACATCGTTCGTGAGGCAGTAGTTAAGGAACGCTTCGCTATCCGGTCCGTCGACCAAGAATTCGCCCATATGGCTGACGTCGAACAGACCAACCGCCTTACGGCAAGTGGTGTGTTCATCGAGGACGCCCGTGTACTGAACCGGGAGTTCCCAACCGCCGAAATCGATGAGACGTCCACCCGCGGCGCGGTGATTTTCAAAGAGAGCCGTGCGTTTTAACATGCCCAGCAGCTTATCGCTTAAACCGGGGTCGCCGCAAGTTCAGCGGATAAAATCGTGTTCTCCATCAAAGAATCGATGGTCAAAGGGCCAACTCCGCCTGGAACCGGCGTAATGGCGGAAACATGGTCTTTGACGTCTTCGAAATCGACATCTCCGATCAACTTTCCGTCTGGGAGCCGGTGAATACCGACGTCGATCACGACGGCGCCGGGCTTCAAATAGGAGCGATCAACAAACTTAGGTTTACCAATGGCGACGAAGACGAAATCGGCCTGACGCGTGAGTTCCTGGGCATTCGCTGTTCGTGAGTGGACCTGGATCAATGTCGCGTCTTTGTAGAGCAGGAGTTGGGAGAGAGGACGTCCCACAATCGGGCTACGGCCCAGGACGGCGCAGAGTTTACCTTTGAGCGAATAGCCGTAGAACTCCAAGAGCTCAATCGTGCCGCGTGGCGTGCAGGAGATGAATTTTGGGTTTCCCTGAGCGAGCCGACCAAGATTCATTGGATGGAGGCCGTCGACGTCTTTTTCAGCGCTGACCCACTCGAGGACTTCGTTTTCTTTGAATTGAGGAGGGAGTGGGCGCTGGATCAAGATGCCGTGAACCTTGGGATCGGCGTTCAAGTGATCGACGAGAGTCTTGAGTTCGGAGACTGAAAGCGTGCTCGGGAGTTTCAGCGTCTCGGCTTCTAACCCAAGCGTCGAAGCCGTCGTGCGCTTCTTCTCGACGTAAACCATACTCGCTGGGTCCTCGCCGACCAAGATCACTTTCAGGCAAGGCGTGATGCCTCGGGCCTTGAGGTTCCGGATGCGCGTTTCGAGCGAGTTCTTCTTGGCTTCTAGGTAGGGTTTCGCAGTGAGGAGTTTCATCGGAGGGCTCCTGAATTGAGAACGGATAGGTGAGCGGGCGGGTCTGTCGTGGCGTTCAGAATAGTAAATGCCTGCAATATTGGCGAGGCAATTTTGGTTAAGATTTGAATCGAACGAGACGTCTCGTATTTTAAAAGAAGAATCTCAAAATATGGAAAACGTAATAGATCTGAAATACAAAATAGATCGAATTTACGACGACGCACCCGTGGATCAAGTGGATGTAGTTTTTACTAAAAACTAAACCTCCGCAAAAAATCAGTCCCAGAACCAAAGTCAAAGCAACGGCAGTGAAAAAGGCATAGATGTTCAAATTGGAAAGCTGTTCATAGGCGATAGCGCGCGCAGTCTTCGTACCAGGACTAGGGTTCCAATTGAACATTCCGCCGATGAACAGAATCCCCAGGGATAGCCCCAGGTAGATCACTAACGAAAACAAACAGGCGAGCCCGTTCGTTTTCGTTACAATCCATTTGAATGGGATGAGCGAACTCACTGGGTTTCCGTTTCTACTTCTTCTAGATCTTCGTCTCGAAACTGAAAAGTTACAAAAACTCGAGGTCCGCCAGCATCTCCGCTGTAGGCGCCGTCCGCTTCCGCTTGTTCGTATGCGATCGCCGTGTATTTCCACGCGTCATCGACCGAGCATTGAATCTTGGGAGTGGAGAGTTCTTCGATCCCGAATTCTTCGCCAAATTTTTTCACGAGCTCAGCATGGGCTTGTAGTTCTTTCGGCACTGACGGATGGGCCCAGGCCCACAAGAAAGTTCCGTCGGCCGGATTGTAGGTCCCGATGACTTGAATCTCCGCCTCAATGCACTGATCATCTTCGAACGACCACGTGATCAGGCCTGCGCTCATATCGACATCCCAGCGAGTGCATCGGCCTAATCCCCAACTATCGCTGTGTATCTTCGTCTGTTCCTGAAGTTTTTCAAAACATGCGGCGATATAGTCATCGGTCGTCATTTCAGACATCATTTTCTCCAATTTCACGAGTGCGATCCAAGACGTCGTAGATCAATCGTTCATCACAATATTTACCGTAAAAAAAATACTCGAACATATCTTTGAATCGACCAAACAACCGCCAAAATGCTGATGACCCGAGATAGTCCAGAGATGCAAAAGAATTGGAAACTGTAATTTCGATTGAAAATAGTCCCGGCAAAAAAAACCAAACCGGATAAAATCACGAGTGCAAAACATATCAAACTTCCAAACAAACAGAAGTCTCCCAGTCGATCGTTCTCGTTTCGACCCAGTGTCATCATGTTTGTCACAATGGTGAGGAAAAATACCCCAGCAAGCACGAATGTCGTCCATAACAACGCGATCAATGCCTGTATTCGTGAGTATTCCGTGCGCCATTCCAGTCCCAGCATCTTCAGGTTCCTGACGTATTCCAAGGTCTGTCCTTTTTGCCCGCGGTTTTCTTGTCGTTTCTGTCAATGTTCTCTCGAACGACCTAGCATCAGCTATAGGCATTTTTAACCCATTTCTTAAAGAAAACTCATCCCGCTACAATTGTAGACTGGAGGGTCCCCAAGCGTGGCATCAGGGATGTGGACGGCAGTATCCGGCGCAAAAGCGAGAGAGCAGATCGTAGACACGGTCGCGAATAATCTCGCGAACGTCGACACGGTCGGATTCAAGAAAGATCAGCAGATCTTCAAAGAATACATCTCAACCGCCGAACGCGAACACGACCGCCCGGTCGGAAAACTGGGGCGAAT
Organism: Pseudomonadota bacterium; assembly: GCA_027485695.1. Taxonomy (GTDB): domain Bacteria; phylum Bdellovibrionota; class UBA1018; order UBA1018; family UBA1018; genus JAIXQO01. The sequence continues at coordinate 223,434 of JAIXQO010000001.1, read as the reverse complement.
CACGGATCAGGATCTCCATCCGGTGAATGACAAGGATCAATCCCACGTCGTTACACACGGAACGTACACTTCTTTTCAACAAGGTCCGCTCAAAGTCACCAAAGCTCCACTCGATCTTGCCATGCAAGGGCCGGGTCTCATTGAAGTGAGTACGCCTCAGGGCGTTCGGTTCACGCGAAATGGCGCGTTTAAAATGGGACAAGACGGGAGACTCGTTACGACCGATGGTTATCCGGTTCTCGCCGAAGCTCCGCGTGACACCGCCACGAATAATCCGAATCGTGCTCCTGCAGCAGTGGGAACGCCACCCGCCACGGCCGAGGACGCCGCCGGCACCATCGCCGGTCGATTCATCAATCTCAGGGACCGAGGTCCTGTGAGCGTGACCGAACAAGGCGAGGTCTATGCAGATGGAAATCTCATCGCGAAACTCTCGGTCGTCGAGTTCGAGAATCCGAATTTGATTCGTAAGCAAGGCGGGCAGCTATTCGCCAACATCGACCCATCGAAAAACCCCGAAAAAAATTCAGAAAACACAACCATTTATCAGGGCATGCTCGAAGGTTCGAACGTGAACCCGATCCAAGAGATGAGCGAACTCATTCGGGCACACCGACTGTTCGAGCAAGACCTCAAGAATCTGAAAACCTACGGCGAGCTTCTCGGCAAAGAAGCCAACGATATTGGGAGATAATAAGCAGTGATCAAAACTCTATCGACAGCGGCGACGGGATTAGAGGCACAAAGTTCGAACATTGAACGGATCTCAAACGATCTAGCCAACGTGAACACGGATTCCTACAAAAAATCTCGCACCGAATTCAATGAACTCATGGTGGAGACGATCAAGGATCCAGGTGCTCAAGTGGGCGCGACTTCACAATCCCCTGTAGGCATCCAAAAAGGTCTCGGGGTCAAAGTAGGCGCCAATCATAAGATTTTCGAACAAGGTCCGCCTAAAATGACCGGCAATGATCTTGATATCATGATTGAGGGCAAAGGTTTCCTGCCCGTTCAAAAAGCCAACGGAGAGGTCGTCTATACGCGAAACGGCGCGTTTCACCGCGATGGTCAGGGCAAGATCACCACGACCAACGGCGCCCAATTGATTCCCAATATGGTCGTTCCCGCTAACGCCATCGATCTGAAAATTCTACCAACCGGTGAAGTCAAGGCGCTCATGCAGAACGGTCAAGAACAAGAGCTTGGACAAATTCAGCTCGTGCGGTTCGTGAACGAGCAGGGTCTCTCTTCTATGGGTGAGGGTCTCTACAAGCCAACGCTCGCCAGCGGCGCGCCCACTCAGGGAATTCCAGGCGAAGACGGACTCGGGCAACTTCAACAAGGAGCGCTTGAGGGCTCAAACGTGAACGTCGCTCAGAGCATGGTCGAAATGATTCAAGCGCAGCGCGCTTACGAGATGGGCACTAAAATCATGGGTGTCGCCGATCAGATGCTCAACGCCACCATTCAGATCAAATAAGGAACTATGACGATTTTTAACGCCATGAAAAGTCTCTTGGTCCTGATCCTGATGACGGCATGTTTTGTCGGCGCTGCGCGCGCCGAGACGAACGCAACCAGGATCGCCAAAAAAGAGATCCTGAGAAACTATCCTGGGGCACGCATCGAACTCGATGAAAGCGCCATTCCAGAAAACAGTATCGCGGCAAGAGAACTCCATCCTGGGATGCTTGAGCTGAGCGCCGCGAACGGTACGACCGTCAAAATTCCGTTCCAAGTTTTCAAAAAAGCTTGGATCGCGCTGAGACGCATTCGCCCGACCGAGGCCCTCGCCGCGCAAGATTTCCAAATCGAAGAAGTCTCCCTACTAGAACCCATGACCCGTGAAATCCAAGGCTTGATCCTCTCGACGGATGTTTCGCTCGAGCGAATGGAAGCACGGAATACGATCCTTTCCGGTCAATTTCCGCTCACCAGTGGGGTGCAGAAAATGCCGGATGCGCGCCGTGGTGATGTTGTTACCATTAGAATTCTATCCGGGGACCTCGTGCTCACGTCGAGCGGTCAGGTTCAGGAACCGAAGCGAATTGGGGAAAATGTGCGCGTTACTACACAGAAAACCAAAAGAGAGCTCACCGGAATCCTTCATGAGGGCGGCGTCGTGGAGGTCACTCTCTGATGTTACGTTTTATTCCCGCGCTCTTGGCGCTCCTAATTTTTTCTTCTTGCGCCACGCTCTTGGGAAGCATGGACAAAGACTATCGTGACCGTGATCAAGATCCGTCGACGAATACGACGGGCGGTCGTTTCACCGAAGGTAATTGGCTACGTGAATCCGATGATTCGTTTCCTGCTCACCGGGAGAATCGTGCGGTTGCGTTTGAGCCGGGAGCAGATCCGCGCTCTACCGCACCTCGACTTGAATCGGCTGGCAACGGTGTCGCTTTCTCTCAGCAGGCGACCTATATGCCGGGAGGCGGCGCGAACGGCAAGTACGCGAAACGTGCAACCAAAAACGACTTCATGGACGAGTCTCGAGGCGATGGCTCGCTTTGGAACTCGGATGGCCAGACGAACTATTATTTAACGCGTAATCAGGTCAAGTCTGTAGGAGATCTATTAACGGTATCGGCAGACGAAGATTTTATTAAATATGTTTCTATGGAATTAAAACGTTCTCTTTCAAAAGACGAACGCGATTTCGAATACGAGTACGCCAAAGAGGACCAAGCGAAAAAACTCGACGCGCTCAAGGGCGGTGCGGCTGGTAAGGCTAATGATCCGACGCGTACCCCTGCTGCCGCCAGTGCGGGCGAAGAAGGCGAGAAAAAAGCCGAGCCCGAGAGCGACCTGAAGCGGGACATCGCGTGGGCCGACGTGGATCTCAAGAAGTTCATCGATCTCAAGAACGGCGATCCGATCATGGCCGAAGTGGTCGATCGTTTTCCGAACGGAAATTACAAGATTCGTGGCGTGAAAAAAGTACGATTCAGGAACTCGCTTCGTTACGTGAGTTTCCTCGGAGTCGCCAAGCATGCGGACATCAACGATCAAGACACCATACCAGCGGGGAAGTTGTATGAATATCGACTTGAAGCACTCCGCTAGAACTGAAAAGCGAAGCGCAGTTCGGACTCCTGTCCTACTGAAAATTTCACGCCTCTGGCGTGAAAACGCGTCACGCTTTTTTATGCCTGCCCGTCCTGGACAGGCATCCTCCGGACGCGCAAGGCGCGTAAAAATTTGCTCTCCTGCAAATTTTTTCAGAAGCGCTCCTCTTTTCAGTTCTAGCGGAGTGCTCGTAATATTGGTCTCATCCCTCGCGCCAAATAACGTAAATGCGGCCCGACTCAAGGACATCGCCGCCGTCAAAGGTGTTCGCGACAATATACTCATCGGTTACGGCATCGTGGTTGGTCTCAAAGGCACCGGCGACTCGAGCGCCGAAGTGACGAGCCAATCTCTGGGACGACTTTTTGGGAAACTCGGTCTCGATATCCAGGCGTCGGCCGGAATTAAATCTAAGAACGCGGCTGCGGTGATTGTTACTTCGAAACTCCCTCCATTCGCTCGCGCTGGGAATCGCATTGACGTTACCGTAAGTTCAATCGGAGACGCATCCAGCCTAGAAGGCGGAATGCTCATCGTGACTCCGCTTCGCGCAGGTGATCAGAACGTCTATGCCGTTGCTCAAGGTGCGGTTTCGATCGGCTCCGTGGCAGATGGAACGACCAAGAATTTTCCGACCGTAGGTCGGGTGATGGCGGGAGCGATGGTCGAAAAAGACATCGATACTAACTTCTCCCAGAAGAACAGCGTGCGACTGACGTTGAACTCGCCTGATTTCACGACCGCCGCGAGATTAGCCGTCATGATCAATGGAGAACTCGGTGGTAAATACGCGAGTTCCCGGGACAGCGCGACGATCGATGTCGTGGTGCCTTTTCACTACCAAGGAAATACGGTCGAGTTTTTGGCCGCGATCGAAAATATCAATATCAACGTCGATACCAAGGCCAAGGTTGTACTGAACGAGCGCACGGGTACGGTCGTGATGGGCGACAAGATCACGATCACACCAGTCGCGATCTCGCATGGCGATCTCACCATCGAAGTGAAAAACGGACCGACCAAAGGCAAGGGTGACCGCGTGATGGAACTCAAGAGCGGTGCGAACGTCGCGGAACTCGTCAAGGCGCTCAACACGCTTGGCGTTCAGCCCAAAGATTTAACGGCCATCTTTCAGACCCTAAAAACGATGGGTGCTCTGCAGGCCGAATTGGAGATTTTATGATTCGTTGGAATGATTTTGTGATCGACGAGATTGGTGCAGTTTTGGAGTTTTCAACCGAGTCGGGTGTCGCGGCCTTCAAGGATGAGGGAGCGTCGAGCCGGCAAATCCAGGAAACAAGACAGGGAAATGAGCCCGCTAGGATGGTGGGTAAAGCGATATGTCTTGAAAATGCGTCGGGAATCGAGAGCCGCACGGAAGCGGCATACGACTCCTTGATTCGGTTGGAAGGTGGGGGAGAGGTCGCGTGAGTGGCCTCTCTCCTCCCTCAAATTCAAGCCCGCCGCGAATTCAGCAGCGTCGGGATATTGACCCTCAGGTCAAAGAAGCCGCTGAGGGGCTAGAATCCCTTTTTCTAGATACGATGTTTAAAGCGATGCGACAGACTGTTCAGAGCTCTGAACTAAGTCTGGAAAACAACGCGACAAGAATTTACCGAGATATGCTGGATTCCGAGACCGCCAAGCGGTCCGCAGCGCAGAACAGTATCGGACTCGCAGATCAGATCGTTGCCTATCTCGAGTCCCGAGGATACACTCAGAAGATGGGGCAGCCTAAGGATCAGTCCGCCCCGAGCCAGTCTCAGAGCCAAACTCCGGATCATATGCGGAGTCGTACAGGAGGTACCGATGAAAGTTCAACCGTCAGTCGCGAGTAATATACCGTCCACTCAAACGAGCGAAGCCGATAAGTCAAAGAACGCAGCTCGTGCCGAGAAACTGAAAGCGATGAAAGAAATCGGTCGCCCCGGACAAACGGGCGCCACTTCTGAATCCGCAAAAACGGAAATTTCGGACAAAGCTAAAGACCTCTCGAAGGCTCTCGCTGTCGCATCGACCACGCCGGATGTGCGTGAAGATAAAGTTGCCGAACTCAAAAAACGCATCAACGAAGGCCGCTACGAGGTCGACTCCAAAAAAGTCGCCGACAAACTCGTGGACGACCATCTGGCGTTCTAGTTTTTTACGTCTCGGTTCAGGATCTCAGGATGAGGTCGGAACGGGGGGGTAGGCCCAATAGTCTCTTCGTCAAGCGATCAAGGAGGATTGCGTGAATCTGAAGGCGCTCATCGAAAAACTGGTCGCACAGCTCGATACCCTGATTGGGCATCATCGGGATTTTTGCGACCTCGTTCGAGCGGAGAAAGACGCGATCGTCACCGCTGACGTCAAGCTGATCCAAGAGAAAACCCACGCCAAGGAGTACCTCATCGAGTCCATCAAAGGTCTCGATGGCAAGCGTGCTACGACGGTGGGGGAGATCTTTTTTGCGCTTGAATCTTCGACCAAGAACATCACGCTCTCCCAGTTAATACTGGAGATCGAGTCGATTGAATCTGAACTGAGTCAGAAACTCCGTTCCCAGATGAATACGCTCATCCATCTGGTTCGAACGGCTCAGAAGCTCAATCAGCAGAATCATGATTTGCTCGCGCAATCGATCCAGCACATCGAGGCGATGAAAAAGAATGTTCTCGGAGAGAGCAACCCGAAAACCGAAACTTACGGCGCCAAAGCTCAGGTCAAGAGCTCGCAGACTGGCGCAAAACTCGTTTCCAAAGAGGTTTAAGGGATCACCATGGCGTTACCTAACGTGATGCAAACCGGAAGAAGCGGAATGGTCGCTGCCAAAGCGCAGATGGGCACCACTTCTCACAACATCTCGAACGCCAACACCGAAGGATACTCACGCCAACGTACCAACCAGGTTGCGGATACGGCCCATCCGCACGGTTCAAAATCATTCATCGGGACCGGCGTGCTCGTGGATCGTACCGAGCGAGTGAACGATCAGTACTTGGAAAAACAGATTCGCAACGTCGGACGAGAACTCGGGCACCTTGAGGAAAAGGAAGTCGCCCTCAAGCAGGCCGAAGACATTTTCAATGAGATGGGCGGAGACGGCCTCAATCGTCTTGTCGCCAAATTCTTCAACGACTTTAGAAAACTCGCGAATGATCCAGACAGCGAGGCAGTACGCGTCTCCGTCCGTGAATCTTCGCAGGCGATGATCAATGATTTTAAACGTCTGAGATCCCAGGTCGAGGAACTACGCTATCACTTGGATGCGCGACTCGAGGGACAGACACGCGAGCTCAATGACTCGACCGAGCAACTCCGCGACATCAACAATCGAATCAAGATCCTCGAAGCCGGTGGAGCTCCCGCAAACGACCTCCTCGATCAACGTGATGCAATCGTACGCAAACTCAACAGCTACCTCGATATCTCCACTCACACGGACAAGGATGGCGCAATCCAGGTTGACCTCAAGGGAGTGGGACCGATCGTGAACGGACCGAACGCGGAGAAGTTCTCCGTCGAGCGGACCAAGGCTGACGCCGACGGAAAAGGCGAGAACTCACTCACGCTGAATACGACCGCCTCGGCGAGTGGTAACGTCACCCATCGGATCACGGGCGGTAAAATCGGCGCGATCCTCGAAGTTCGCGATCAAGTACTGAACGGGGTCCTGAATCGATTGGATGACCTCGCCTATTCGATCACGGATTCGGTGAACCAGGTTCACTCCGAAGGTTTCACGCGCAAAGGCGTAAAAGGAGTGCTGTTTTTTGAACCAACGGGTGGCAAAGAACGTGCGGCCGGAAACTTGAAACTCTCGGCGGCGATTCAAGACGACGTCAACAACATCGCGACCGCAGCGGCCGCGAACTCACCTTCGGATAACCGGGTGGCGGTTGCGATCTCTCAGATCCAGAACATGCGGCTCATGAACGACGGTCAGAGCACGCTCGATGATTTTTATAACTCGATCGTCGGTGACGTAGGCGTCGCGGCCAGCCGCTCAGCGACCGCGATCAATCAGCAAAAAGACGTGCAGAGCCAGCTCAATAAACTCCGCGAGCAGGTTTCAGGCGTTTCAATCGACGAAGAGACAGCGAACTTGTTGCAATTTCAACATGCGTTCGACGCTTCGGCGAAAGTGATTCAAGTGGCGGATGAGTGTCTGAAAACGGTCCTGGAATTGAGACGGTAATGGGAGGTAGGCGATGAGAATCAGCGATAACGCCAACTTCGACACCGTCCGCGAGACGATCCGTCGGTCCAAGACCCGTATGGAAGGACTTCAGAAACAAGCATCCACGCTGAAGAAACTCAATGCTCCGGGCGATGATCCGGTCAGCGCTACCAAAGTGCTCGAGATGAGGACCGATAAAGTGAATAACGAACAATTCCAGATGAACGGCAAGATGGCCGAGAGTTATCTGAATAACACGGACCATGCGCTCTCCGAGTTTTCTGATATCGTTTCTCGCGCCAAAGAGATCGCCATCGGACAAGCGAGCGGTGCGAGTTCGAATGATGATACTCGTCTCGCGATCGCCGAAGAAGTCACGCATCTGTTTCAATCCGCGGTCGCCGTGGCGAATCGTCGGATTGGTGATCGTTATATTTTCGGTGGATATAAAACCGATGTCGCCCCGGTGAGCCCGGAAGGTCAGTACGTCGGTGACGACGGACAGATCATGGTCGAAGTGGGACGTGATGTTTTCCTTTCGATGAATATTCCCGGCAACGAAGCGTTCAATACGGATCCGAATCGTGAGAAGAAACCCGTCGATCAACTCAAAGACACGGAGTCGCGCGCCCCGGCAGCATTCGTGGGTGCCGAGCGTCCGGAGAACGTGAACATCTTCGAAGAGATTAAAAACCTTCGAATTGGGCTCCTCACTGGGGACCTCGACACGATTAGAAATACATTGGATCGTTTCGATCAGATGCATTCTCGAGTGAATGCGATGCGGGCCAAAGTGGGGTCTCGCCTCAACGGCCTCCAGAGCCTGACCCAGAGTCTGGAGCGCCAGAACATCACAAATGCCCAACTTTCCTCACACTTAGAGGACGCAGATATGGCACAAGTGGTGAGCGACTTAGCTAAAGAAGAGACGGTTTTTCGCAGTGCGTTGCAAACTTCGACGAAACTTATGCAACCAAAATTGTTGGATTTTTTGCGCTAAATGAAGGTTGAACTTTGCAGGGCGTTAGAATAAACGATTCTGCGGTAAAGGAATACTGGGCTTTACTGGAGATGGAGATCTTATGTTAGTTCTGACCCGTAAATTGGGTGAAAGTATCGCGATCGACGATCACATTAAAATCGTCGTCGTGCAAATCAAAGGCAAGCAAGTGCGCCTTGGCATCCAAGCCCCTAAAGAAACAAAAATCCACCGCGAAGAAGTTTACGCTGCGATCCAAGATCAAAACAAGGAAGCAGTGAAGACTCCAGTTGCGATGAATCAAGTATCAAAGGTATTAAAAGGCTGAAGTGCTTCCATTGACCGGAGTGGTTCCGGTCGATAACCCAGGAGCGAAACCGAGTGATCATTCAAACAGGACGTTTTGGTGAGATTCAAGTCAATGAAGACGAGATCATTCACATCCCACAAGGCCTTTTAGGCTTTCCGGAACAAACGAAGTTTTGTCTCGTCGATCCAGGCGATGAAGTACTGATCGTTTGGCTCCAGAGCTTGTCGGATGCGAATTTTGCGGTTCCGCTCCTTGAGCCAAAAATTTTCAAGCTCGACTACACGGTGCGCCTCTCGGCGCTCGAACTCCGTGACCTAAAGCTCGAGAACATCAATCACTCGGCTGTTTTCAGTGTGCTGACCATCGGTGACGACATCACCCAGATGACCGCCAACCTGAAAGCTCCGCTCGTGTTGAATCTTCGCGAGAAACTCGCGAAACAAGTCGTGCTCCAAGAAAACGAATACTCCATTAAGTATCCGATGTTCAAAGAGCTCCGAGCGCACCTGATGACGATCCAGAGTCAGCGCAAGGAAACGACTCCGGCTCGCGATGCTCATTCGATCTCGATAGCGGCGATCCCGCCATCGCTGACGGTGAAGAGCCTTCAGAATTAATTTTTAAAAGTTATTCGCCTGAAAATACAGGATGGAGAAAGTGGAAGCGTTTCGGTTCCGCTTTTTTCTTTTTATAGGACTTGGAATCTGCCGCTTGGATGGCGTCGGAGAGGACCTTTTGTTCGACAGTGCTCGCGCTCGAAAGGTCATCGGTGAATTCCAATAGATCACCGGCGAGTTTCGCAAGCTTCGGATCTTCTTCCAGGGTCGCACGGAGAATGTCCGCGCTCTGTGCTGCGGAAGATCGCGTTTTCGTCGCTGGAGAGAAACCTAAAAAAAGCGCGGCGAACAACGGAGGGTCCGCTTGTTCGCTCGGAAGTCCGAGCCGTCGGGTGAGGGTTCGAGCCGTGTCCGCGATCAGATAGATTCGCCTGAGATCATCGGAATCATCGCTATGCACTTGGGTAATCAGAGCGGCGACTGCGGTTGCTCGCTCACTCGTGAACGGCGAACTGTCCATTGAATAGAGCCAGCTCTTGAATCGACTTTGAATGGAAACCAGATCACCGGGAACTAGATCGAATTCGACCCAAGTATTCTTGGGACGATTGGCGATCTCGTGCGTCCATTCGTAGAACTCACGAGTGAGATCCGACCCTTGGGCCAGGAGCACCTCTCGTTGGCCCAGTTGATCAATATCTTTTAGGTTTTTCACCCATTTCCTAAGGCTGGATCCGATCTTTTTGCGGATGGATTCTATCTCGGTTTTTTCGAAGCCACTTTCGGTGAGGTATTCTCGGGAACGATCTTGGTCTTCGTCGCAGAGCCAGGACCAGGCGTCATTGCCGTCGAGAACGGGAATCTTATGGAGCTGAGCGAATCGAAAAACCTCAGGTCTAAATCCAGGATCGACGAAGATCACTTCGCCGCTTTTCAGTTCTATTTCTGCAGGCTTGCGGCCAGCACGGAATGAGGAGATGTCCTTGGCTGAGATGACGCCTGATTTCGAGACCGACGCGATTGAAAACTCGTACTGGGAGATTTCGATGCGATCACTTCTGAACGTCACCGACATCTTCGTCACCTCTGATCAGGGCAGGCTGAGCGCGTCTTTGTATTCGATCAATTCGCGAAGGTTCTGCACATCGCGAATTTTCCACTGACCGTCTTCTTTGACCATTTCGCAGAGTCGTCGATGAGTGACCTTGGCGTCCGATCCGCGGCCTTGATCGAGGTAAGTCAATTCATAGGTAATATTGGCTTCGTGGTCGTTGATCTCTTTGATCTCGCGGACTGAAAGCTTGATGAACTGTCGTTTCGTCTCGACGAACGCGGAACGGAACTGCTCGTCGCTCCAAGCACTCAAACGGATCTTGGCATTGCCGGTCAAAAAGCCGATCAACTTCTGTTTATCTTCGGGAGTTTTGATCGCAAAACTGGTTCCGATGTAATCCGCCAAGCGCTGACGAGGAGAGTTTTCAGACGAGTCCTTGCGGGTGCAACCGGACGCTACCGCTAAGAGCAGTGCGACGACGGAACTCATGCGCAGAAGTTTTGAATTAGATCGCATAGCCTTCTCCTCGGAGGACTTCGAGGAAGTCCATCCAGTCTTTCCATTCATCTGGAACGATTCGATTAAATTTTAGGCCAATTCCATGATTGAAGGAACCGAATTCCAGGGGCTTGGCCGCGATGATCTCGGCCGGAAGCGCGATATTCAGATCGCGGTAACTGAGCTTGACCGTGACCGTCGTCGGAATCGGCTGCTGATCTTGGAGGGTGACGATTCCAAAAACGCCCTGTTGATCGACGATCTTCGGAAAAAACGGGAGTTTTTCTCCCTGTTCAATGATCTCGCCCGTGAGCATCGGAATTCCTTGTGGGAGCCCTTGGTACCAAGTCATGCCGGAGAAAAGAAACGGCGACTGAAACGTCATTTCGCATCTTTGGACGAAAAAATACGAGTAGATGCAAAGACCAATGAAGAAAAAAATCAAACCGACATAAGGACGATCGTAAATCTGGTACAGCGTCATCGCGATCCAGACCCCGAAAACAAGTTTCAGCCAACGCGTGGCCCAGTATCGGTAACAGAACGTCAAAAAGATGAACGCCACCGCGCAAAACAACAGACTCAGGAGCGGGTAACGGAGTTCCATCCAAGTCACGCGCCACCACTTCCATTCCGCTCGCACGATCAGCTGCAGTGAAACGAGGACCGGCATCAAAAGGGCGGTCGCGCTGAGAATATAAATGCGTCGCGGGATTTTACGGATGACCATAGGGTTATTTCCAGTTTCTAGATGTCCTGATTCCTTGTCAATTCCGCTATCAACCCGCTACTCTGGTATCATCAAACCCCACGAGCAAAACGATATGAGCGATACGAAACAGAGCCTTTTGGTCTGCGGAATCATGACGGGAACGAGTTGCGACGGCATCGATTTCGCTGCAATCGATTTCAACGCGGACGGTTGGGCGCCCCGTTGGGAGGCGAGCCAAGAATATCCGAAACGACTCCGCCAAAAAGTGCTCGAGCTCCAGAAGCCGGGCGCGAAAACGTCGGTAGCCGAACTCTACAAACTCAATCGTGATCTGGGTCTGTTCTATGCGGACGTGACTGAACAACTCGTGCGGCGCTTAGAAGCCGACGAGCGTCCCGATGTGCTGGCACTTCATGGTCAGACGGTAGGGCACTTCCCCGCCGCGCAACCCGGTTATACGGTACAGCTCGGTGATCCAACCTGGCTTGCTCGAGTCACGGGAATCACCACGGTCTCGCATTTTCGTGAGGGCGACATGACCGCGGGTGGACAGGGCGCGCCTTTGGTTCCGTTTTTCCACTACCTGCTCGCGGAGGCGCTTGATGGTGCGGAAGTGGGCGTTGCGGTGCTGAATATCGGTGGAATCGCAAATTTCACGTACCTGGGTCCCAAAGACACCATCCTCGCCTCAGATACAGGACCTGGAAATATGCTGATTGACGAAGCGATTCGCGAAGTCACTCGCGGACGCCAAGCCTACGATGACGGCGGTGAGCGGGCGGCCCGAGGCACCGTGAACACGGCGTTTCTGAAAAAAGCGCTCAAACACGCTTATTTCAAGCAACCGTTTCCCAAGTCGACCGGTCGTGATGATTTCCACGCGGCATTCTTGAAATCTGCTCGCCCGAAAAACCTCAAAGGTGACGATTGGATCGCCTCCGTCTCGGCGTTGACTGTCGAGTCGATCGCTCAAGGCGTGGAGAAAGCAATCATCAAGAAAAAACTCCCGATCCGAGTTCTGTACGTAGCCGGGGGCGGCACCCAAAACAACTTCCTGATGGATCATCTCGAGCTTCGACTCTCCAAGTGGGGAATCTCGGTTTTGACGTTAGATGACGTCGGATTCTCGAGTCAGCACATCGAGGCGCAAGCATTTGCATTCCTCGGCTACCGGAGTTTGCTCGGCCTACCGGTGGGAGGTAAATGGACGGGTGCTCAATCGTTTGGCCCTCCCGGCTGGATTACCCCAGGCAGAAATTGGTCCCAGATTTTATCCAAGCTCCCGGTTGAGCGCGAGAAAATGCCATCGCTGGGAACGGCTGGCGTCGCAAGACGGATCGATCTCAACTAGGAAATCTCGGCGGACTACAGAATCGGTACCCAGAGATTTTCGTAAGCGATACCGGGGCCGTTGGTCTCGAGTTCAGCGTTCGGATGATAGAGCACCTGGTTTGCACTGATGGCTCGCGGAATCTCGTTCACGTGTCCAAGCCCGCCCAGGAAGGCGGGACCCTTTGAGCGAGCGATCCAGTCACCGCTCAGATCTGCAATGTCGCTCCAAAGGTTCGGACGAACGCGGTGAGCACGTTTTTTTACGCGGTTTGAGAGCGTCGTAGAAAACTCGTCTTCTTCAAGAAGCTCGATCCAGCGCAAATGAGTTTCCCACCAGAGTTTTGGTGAGCCGATGTCGAACCAGCGCATCGAACGAGGCTCAAGCTCCGTATCGAGCAAATAGACGCCCACCTTGCCTCGGCGGATGGCCGGTTCCAAGATTTCTTTGACGAAATCGCTGGGGCGATCCGTGGGTATTGAATCGGGAATTGCTTCGGGGTGAATAATGGAAATCCCCGTATAAAATGTCGTCTTACGTCTGAGTTCTCCCAGTCCCGTGACGAGCTGTCGTCGGCGATCGATGATCACCTCTCGGTATTCGCCGCCTTCGGGAGCGTGCGTGAAACAGGCGAGCGTTATTTCTACGCCGAACTTATGCCTGAGTTCGAAATGGACTTGCGAGAGATCCTTGAGGTGAACGACGGAAATCGTATCGGCGTTCATCAGGTAGAATGGCTCGCTACCGATCAAATCTTTGGCCCGCCGGACGCCGCCGCCGCTTCCCAGTAGGCAACTCGATTCATCGCTGAACTCAAGATTCAGCGGACCTTTGAGGAATTGTAGTTGGCTGCGGAGCGTTTCGGCGTGATGGTGCAGATTGACGACCGCATCCTGAACCCCATATTGGGCAAGGAGGTCGAAACTGAACTGGATGCTCGGTACACCCATGATCGGGCAGAGCGGCTTCGGAATGCGATTCGTGAACGGCGCCAAACGGGTGCCTAAACCCGCCGCCATCACGAGCGACTTAGAAATAGTAGTAATGGAACAGTACCTCCCTCAGTTTCGAATACTGCGGATACTTGAGAAGCGTGCGGCGTACGTTCTCAAACGTATTTCCGATGTATTTCAGGTAGCCCGGGTTTCCTCGTTTTTGGAGGAAACTCGCGAAAGAGCCGATGGCCTTGAGATTTCGCTGCACCGACATGAGATCAAATCCCATCATGAACGCGTCGCGATCCATCTTGGTACCGGTGAGTGCTTCGAATCGGGTGACGTAGTAGTCGAGTAGGCGCTGGATCTGAACTTCTTCGAGCTGGTAGTAGCTGTCCTTGAGCAGTGATGCGAGATCGTATTGCGGCGGACCCATGCGACCGTCCTGGAAATCGATCATGACGAAACGTGGGGAATTTGGAACCGAAGTTGGCGTCACCATGACGTTTCGGCTGTGGAAATCCCGGTGAGTGAAAACAGTCGAGATCGATGCGAGGTGGTCGCAGATTTGGCTCAGCTGCGAGCGCATCAGCGCCAGGTCCTCGGGCGCAAGCGTACGCGCAAGATAACCTTGGTAAAAATGCTCGATCATGAACTCCATTTCCCACATCAATTTTTCGTGATCGAAACGGAGTGAAAAAGCGGGGTTCTTAGAGTCCGGATGCGCCGACGGAGATGCTTGAACCTGAAGGTCAATCAACGAATCAATCACGCGCTCATAGATTTCACGTTCCAACTCGCGAGAGACAACGTCCTGAAGGTGTCGAAGCAGTGTGATATCGCCGAGATCCTCCAGTAAGATGAATCCGAGCGTCGGATCTAGGTCGATGATCTGTGGAACGTCGATGCCGGAACTCTGGAGGTGTTTCTGTTGTACAAGGAATGGGAGTGACATTCCCTCGTTTGGAAACGGATCAGTTCGCATGAGGATCATGCGACGATTCTCGCTTTCGATCCGGAAATAGCGACGGGTGCTGGCGTCTCCTGGAAGTTTTGCGACCGATTTGATCTTGGTAGATTTCAAGAACTCGGCCAACGCCACTTCATCTTTTTCCAGGTACTCGAGCATTTTTCTAATCTCCGTTCCGAGTGCGTTCACGGCGTCATCCAATCTTTGGCGTAAATATAGTAGTCCGGCGTACGGATCACTGGATTGACCAATGGTGCGAGGGAAGCGATCTTTTTGCGCACGATCTCACGCAAGTGATCGTTCCTTCCGAGATTCTTTTCGGGAATCCAGTCCAGTACGCGAAGCATACCTCGGACATCGTAGCCCGAAAGATACACTCGGTCGATGGCCTTGCGAATGGCCTCTTCGTCTTCGTCTTCGATGTACGAGCGAACTCGGTACCAATCAATATCCGGTCGGAAGATCTCCTGAATAAAGCGAAGTTGATATCCGGCAGTCAGAGACCGTTCGGTAGCGAACGCCAGAAGCGACGCGAGTTCGTTTTCACTCTCCATTTTACGAAGGAGTCTCGAGTCGATGAAGCCGCCGTCTTCGATCACGATCCAGATAAAAGGTTCATTCGATACCGAAGGGGAATCGACGAGTTGAACGAAAAAATTCCGCGAAGCGATGTCCCAGTACATGCGTGAAAGCACCTGAGTAAGGTAGGTGCTCACGCGAAAAGAATTCGGCGCGAATGAGAGCGATCTCCCAAGCTCCAGGAAGATCCGACTCCGGTAGATTGCCGGCAATTCAGAGATGGAATTGATCGGTGCAGTAACCGCAGCACGTGGTGCGGACGCGCAGCCTGAGATCATCAAACTCGAGGCGCAAAAAGCGAAAAGCGAAATGAAAGCGAGTAGATGTGGCCGACTAAAACGCATAAACCCCTTTCCCACATCATAGCGGGAAAGGGGTTCAAGTGTCTTGTGTCGGTTTATTGACCCATCGGCATTTGCTGAGGGGCTTGTTCAGTCGTCATGGCTGGGCCACCGGCAGAGCTTGGATTTCTTTGCTCAGCACCTTGGCCTGCTCCACCGGCCAGAGGATCTGGCTGAGATTGCATGCGTTGATCTTTTTCAGATTGGTCTTCGCTCGTGAAAGTGTATCTGAGGAAGAATCCGGCGTAGATGCGGTTCGGATCTTTGATGAGCTTGTCGTTCATCTTCCAGAGTTTCTTCCATTTGGATTTCGTGCCGTAGATGTCGTTCGAGATCAGTCCGAGCGTGTCGCCGGTCTTGATCAGGTAGCGTTCATATCCGCCGAAGTCTTCGTCTTGAGCCGAACCATCGACGCGGAGTTGAGCGCCGGCGCGGAGGTGATTAGCATCCGTGATGACATCGCGGTTCTGATCGAGGATTTCTTTCCAGCGGAAAATGTCGCCGTGAACTTTGTAGGCGATTTTCATCAGCGTGTCTCCACGGCGAACCGTGTAAGAGCCCGATGGGTCGCTTGAGCCGCGGCTGGATCCGCCGCTCTCAGAGCCGAGTGATCCGTTGTATTCTGTTGCTTTGACGTCGTCGGAGCCGAGCGGACCGTTGTATTCGGTCGCAGCCGTCGTCGTCGTATCCGACGATGGACTCTCGATGAGTGAGTTTGGTTCGGTTGCAGCCGTTGGGGCTTCGGTCCCGGTCGTGTTCGCATCGAGCGAAGGCGGGGCAGCTGCGGCTGGATCTTCGGTGACCGGAGCCATTGTGCCGGCGTCGGCCACTTGGGTTCCGTCGATTGCACCAGCGGTTGGGTCTTCGGTACCGGCGGTCTGTTCTAGGTCAGCCGGCAGCGCATCTGTTTCCGCGTCGACGACCGGAAGTTCTTCGGCAGCCGGTTCGGCCTCCTCGTTCGTGCCAGAGGACGAACAAGAGGTCAGCGCGAGGGGCATCGCCAAGGTGAGTATAAGCGCCAGCATGGAAGCGATTTTCTTTTCCATATTCAATCTCCAATGACTGAATCGGCGCCTGCGAAAAATTAGTTAATAAAAAGTGTGTCTAAATTTTTGAAAAACGATTTTATTGCGCCCATTCGGGCGTCAAAACGACGGCACTCACTCCGCTGACGCGGATTTGGCCAAAAACAGGTCAGATTGATCCAACGCATTCATCATTTTATTGCAGATCAGGTCGAAATCCGACGAGTTTTTGACGAAGTTCAGTTCGTCGCTTTCGATCACAAGTTTTTTACCGAGATCGTAGGATTCGAGCCAATCATCGTAGTAGCGGTTCAGATTGGCGAGGTAATCGTCCGGAATATTCTTCTCGAAATCCCGACCACGGAGTTCGATCTGGGATTTGAGTTTTGGGAGCGACTTCTTGAGATAGACGACCAGATCCGGAGGCGTCAGTTTTTCGACCATCGATTGATAGAGGTCGAGGTAGTTGCGGTAGTCCCGCTCTTCCATCATTCCCTGCTCATAGAGGTTACGGGCAAAAATGTTGGCGTCTTCGTAGATGCTGCGGTCTTGAATGGCGCTGTTCGCTCCGGCTGTCACTCGTTCGTGGGCGCGAAACCGGTGGTTCAGGAAAAACACCTGAAGCGGGAACGACCAACGAGCCATGTCCTTATAGAAGTCGGCGAGATACGGATTATCTGCGACGACTTCGAAATGAGCTTCCCAGCCGAATCGTTTGGACAAGAGATGGGTCAACGTCGTCTTACCGGTACCGATGTTACCGGCGATCGCGATGAAAATCTTTTGACTACTCAAATGATTGGCTCCTTGGCGAGTGAGAGGTTGGACAGTCCACATAGGGTGTAGTTTTAGCAGATTCTAAAAAAAAGGCGAATCGACTGATTACATAGGATCTGGAAAAACAGAATGGGTGAGTCTGAAAAAGCGTGACGCGGTTTCTCCCAAAGGGAGAAATTTTATTTTGGGCCGTCGTGGCCCAAAACCCTTCGGGTGCTCCGCATGAAAATCGGCTTTCCTGCCGATTTTTACAGTAGGGCAGGAGCCTGGCGAACACATTCTTTTTTCCAGATCTACCTCAACCCGATGGCTTTTGAAGAGTAGCGTCGCCCTGCTTCATCCGGGGCGGTTGACCGCTTCGAACGTCATCTTGGATCAGCTTCCACTGTTTCTCGACCCAGATCTCATCATAGATCGAAAGACTGAACTCCGAATCAGGCGCCGGTCGTTTTTCTTGCGGTTTTGTGACCACAACGGCCATTTTTTTTGTCCAAAGGTCGAAATCGGCCAGACTGGCGGGTGTTTCCAGTGTTTGCCACCGGGCTTTGAGCCAAAGAAGCCGCGCGACCCGATGTTCAGGTGATTTTTTTAGGAGCGGGTCGAGGAGAACCAGTGCGATCGACGGCTGCTTATTTTGGATCGAGGCTTCCGAATAGCTGAAAAGCGCCGTTTCCCAAGTCGGAGTGCGTTGTAACAGATCTTGATAGATGGGGATCGCCGCGTCCCATTGCGCCAATTGCGAGAAGGCACGGGCGCGCCAGAGTTCGAGGTCCGGGTCAAAGGTGGTGCTCTTCTTGAGTTCGTTCAGGATCGACAGTCCTTCTTCGGACCTGCCGTCGAGGATCTCGCACTGACCGTACCGGAGTGTGATCTCCCAGTGGCCTGGGTCTTTGGTCAGCGCGCGTTCGAATCGTTCGCAGCCGGCGCGAATGTTCTTTTGCTCAATCAAGCTCAGCCCGCTTTGGTAGATCTTCAGGCCCTCTTCGGACAAGAAAGAATGCTGGGCGATTTTTGCTTGGGATTTGAATCCGTATTTCGAGAGCAAGGAGACTGCCTCGGGCCGGCGACCGACTCTCAGAAGTGAGAGTGCGTAGTCGTAGGCGATCGAAGCCGATGAAGGCGTCTGATCATGAAGCCTTTTCAAAATATTGACGGCTTCGACCCAACTGCGTTTTTTCATCGCTTCTTTGGCGGTCGCATATTCATCACCTTTGGCGGTGCTGATCGCGAACGAAAGGATGACGATTCCGAAAATGGCGCGATATACTTTTAGAAAGCATGCGACTTTCATGGTTCCTCATTAGAGCACTCTTCATCGTCGTTGTCATGGCCAGCGGCGTATCCGCTCGCGCTGAAGAAGAGTTGCCACTCGACGAAGCTCCTCCGACGAGTGATCCGCTCCCGCCCGAGGCTCAGCCCGCTGATCCGGGCGCACCTGCGGATCCGGGTGTGGTCGCCGATCCGAACGCACCCGTGGATCCAAATGTAGAACCGGTCCTGGAACCGGCGCAAATCGAAGCTCGTTACTACGATGTTTCCGTCGTGCGCCCGAGCGAAAGCAAACGCGTCTACTTGCTCTCGAAACCGAACGCTGGGATGCCGGATATCGGTCGAGTGATCTTGATCAAACAAAATGGGATACCAGTGATGGGATTCCGTGTTTTGCGCGTGTATCCAGAGAAACAGGAAATCGCCGCTAAAACGATCAAGAAGTACGAAGGTTACGACGAACTTCCCGTCGGTGAGCTCTACCGAGCGTATGAGAAAAAAGGCGTGATCACCGTCATCCCGGAAAACACGCCAGACGATCTGACCGACTTGAACGATCTAGAGGGCGGGGGAGCAGGCGCGGCCGCTGGTGGCGCGCAAGCAGGTGATGGTACCGCGCAAGATCTCGGGGTTCAAAACCCGGACGGAAATTTTGAGAATGGACCTCCTCCCGAAACCTCACTCCCTCCCGGGAGTGGCGACTCGACCGGCCAGGCGATGGACCAAAACATCAATGTCGGTGAGTCTTCTTATACCGAAGAAGAAGAGCCCGATGACGACGAGGTCGATTACACCGAAGACGAGATGATTTCGAACATGCTCTCGTTTGATGCGGGAGTTCTTCGCGGCCAAAACATGCCGGGGGGGAATATGAGCCTCGGCGGAGGATTCACTTACTCGCGATACCTCGGGACGCGAATTTTTGATGTGACCGGTCGGGGAGCGCCGGACGCGCTCGCCCTGGAGCTGGGCTTGTACTATTACAAAAATTCGGGTGACGTGGATATCGATGGAACGATCGTGAGTCAGGCGTTTACGGTGATGCCGCTCAGCGCGAAGTTGCGATACCATTTCTCGCTCTCGAGCGAAAAAACCGGCTTCTACATGTACGGTGGGATTCTCTATAACCGCATTTCATCTCAGATCGGCGCAACCGAAGAAGAAGTCGCGCTGGCGCAGACCGCAATACCTGCATTTGGTATCGGTGCAATGATTCCGACCGGACCGGGCTGGTTCCTGAAACTCAATGCCGGCACGGATTTCATCGGCGCCGGTATTGCGCTCAGATTTTAATTCTCCAAACTCACCCATTTCTGGCCTCTCTCCGATAAATCGAGTAGTTTTTTTGCCATGAATATCGCCTGGCTCACTCTCGTTCTTTTTGCTTTTGGTTGCGGGGTCAAAGGCCCGCCCCTGCCACCGGTTTCTTACCGCCCTGATCAAGAGAACGAAGTGAATAAAACTTACGTATTCCCAAAACCGACGAATTCTCCTACGGACGCGCCAGGTGCTGCTCGATGAACGCAAAAGATCGCCAATACGGATTTCAAGGTGGAGAATTTCAGATCGAAGGTTGCCGAGCCTCAGACCTTGCAGCCGCTCACCAAACACCACTCTATGTTTATTCCACGTCGGTGCTTCTAGACCGCGTACGTCGATTGAAAAAGGTAATGCAGGGAATCGACAGCTCAATTTTCTTCGCCATGAAAGCCAACCCCGCGCAGAAATTACTGAAACTCCTTCACCAAGAAGGCATCGGAGTTGACTTGGTCTCGGCCGGAGAGATGGCGCGCGCTGAGCGAGCTGGAGTTCCTTTTTCGAAAATGGTTTTTTCCGGAGTTGGAAAAACCGCAGAGGAGCTGGAGACTGCGATCGATCGAAAAATCCACTCCATCAATGTCGAGTCGACGTCTGAGTTCGCAGTCTTGGAAAAAATCGCGACTCTGAGAAACGCGACACCACTCGTAGCGCTCAGGTTCAATCCTGACGTGAACCCGAAAACGCATCCGTATATCTCAACGGGACTTCGGGAGAATAAATTCGGGCTGACCAGACGAGAGATCTTGGCACTGCTGAAATCGAATCCAAAAACCGCGTGTCGGGTCCAAGGACTGAGCCTCCACATCGGTAGTCAGATTCAAACACTGAAACCTTTTGACGATGCGATTCGCAAGGCGATTGAACTCGCAGATGAAATCGAAAAGAAAAAACTGGGTCGAATCACGTTCTTAGATTTGGGCGGTGGACTCGCGATCCCGTACGACGGCAAAAAAGTGCCCTCGATCGAGGACTACGGAAAACTCCTTCAGAAACATTTCGGTCCTCGGTCCAAGAATCACGGCCGATTTCATATCGGCCTTGAGCCAGGGCGTTCACTCGTCGCCGAGTGCGGTTCCCTCGTCACTCGCGTCCTCTATCGCAAGGACCGCGAAGGAAAACATTTCTTGATCCTGGACGCCGGCATGAACGATTTCATGAGGCCCGCGCTCTATCAGAGCTATCACGGGATTCATTCAGCCAAGAAACGGTCAGGCAAGACCGAGAAAATCGATCTCGTCGGTCCGGTCTGCGAATCCTCCGATTGTTTCGCCAAGAACCGAGTGATGCCACGTGGAATCAGTGAGGGTGAACTCATTGTGATCCGCGATGTGGGAGCTTACGGAATGTCGATGGCAAACGATTACAACGGTCGACCGCTCCCGCCCGAAATCTGGGTAGACGGATCGAAACAGATCGTCGGCCGGAAACGTGGCAAGATTTCCGATTTTTGGAGAGATGAAACATGAGAGGTATTTTCACAGCCCTGATTACGCCATTCAAAGACAACGGCGATTCGATTGATTACTCGGCGCTGGATCGAATCGTGGATGATCAGATTCGGCAAAAAGTCGATGGCATCGTCGTTTGCGGAACGACCGCGGAATCAGCGACGCTTTCGGACGCGGAGAAAAAAGAGCTTTTTACGTGGATGAAAAAACGCGTTCAAGGAACGAGCTTGAAACTCATCGCAGGTACAGGCACGAACGACACGCGAGACACCATCCGTCGCACCCGGGAATGTTTCGATCTCGGTTACGACCAGTTCTTGATCGTCACTCCTTATTACAACAAGCCCCAAGAATCTGGCCTCCTGAAACATTTCACCGCCGTTGCGGATGCGACAGCGGGAGAGGTGATTCTTTACAACGTACCTGGACGCACGGGACTGAATCTCTCGACAAAACTCATCACCGAACTGGCGGCTCACCCGCGGATTCGTTCTCTCAAAGAAGCATCCGGTGATCTGACGCTTGCGAGCGAGATTCATTCCGAACTCGCTCGTGCAAATCGCGGTCTTGATCTTCTGTCCGGCGACGATGCGACGTTTTTCCCGTTCCTCTGCGCAGGCGGAGTGGGAACAATCTCGGTAGCGAGTCACCTTTGGGCTATTCCGATGAGGCAGATGCAAGAGTGTGTTGAGCGGGGTGATCTGGCGAGCGCCCGCAAGATTCAAGACGAGTACTTGCCTGCATTCAAGCGCCTCTTCGTGGAGTCGAATCCAGTACCGGTGAAATACGCGCTCTCGAAACGTTTGGGTTTTTCACCGAATGTGCGACTCCCGCTTGCTGAGCTCAGCCCCGAGAACGTGAACGTTTTGGATCGACTCCTCACCGAGACGAGATTTCCATGAAGCGTCCTTTGGTCCTTTTAGGCGCCACTGGACGAATGGGAGGAGAGGTCAAACGTCTCCTCGCGGAACGTCCCTATGATCTGGAACTCGTCGGTGAGCCGAATCGAGCGCAAGAGGTGACCTACCCGTTTGGTGCTGTGGTGATTGATTTTTCGCTCCCGGATTACTGCCTGAGCCAAATCGAAAACCATCAGGGACGCATGCTTTATTGGATCATCGGCTCCACTGGATGGACGGCTGATCAGAACAAACGCCTCGAGAAACTCGCCCAGAACGAATGGATCCTCCGCGCGACTAATTTCAGCTGGGCTGTCCAAGCGCTCGCGCAAGCCCTCAAGGACATGCAGGCGAAACTCGGTTCACTGGATTTTAAGTGCTCGATCACCGAGGTTCACCACACGCGGAAACTCGACGCCCCGAGCGGCACGGCTAAAACCTTGGCCGAGAGTTGGGAGCCGAACCAGCCGATTGAGAGTGTTCGGGTCGGCGATGTCGTGGGAATTCATGAGATCCGTTTAGAATCCCGCGAGGAAATCCTCTCTTTTCGACATGAAGCGAAGTCGCGTGCCTTGTTTGCGGCTGGAGCGCTGGATACGGCCGTGCGTTTTCCAGCGTGGACCAAGAAAACTACGCAGGGCAGTATTTTTTCCCTCCACGACCTGATTTTTCGCTAGTTTGACCAGTTAAAATCTCAGACAAATCAAAGGCTCATCCGAACTCCAGGTTGGAATTTCTGAGCGCGCGATCTATGCTGAAACGAAACTTTTTTAGCTCGGACCACCGGGCACGTAAACGCGTGAAAATTGTAATCCTGCAAATTTTTCGCAGAAAGGTGAACCATGCAAATCTACGTCTGCATCAAGCAAGTTCCGGATACGGAAACCAAGATTAAACTGAATGCGGATTCCAGCTGGATCGATACGGCCGGAATCAAATGGATCATGTCCCCATTCGATGAGTTCGCGGTCGAAGAAGCACTTCGCGTGAAAGAAAAAACGCCAGGCGCTACGGTCACCGTTCTCTCTGCTGGTCCTGCCCGCGTGGTCGACTCAATCCGCACGGCGCTCGCGATGGGCGCTGACAACGGTATTCACATCGAGATCCCAGAGAACGCTGACAATAACCTTGCCGCCAAGGCAATCGCCGGCGCTCTGAAAAAAGAAGCCAAAGTGGACCTTGTGTTCACCGGCAAAGAAGCCATCGACGACGGCGCCGCTCAAACGAGCCAGCTCATCGCCGAAGCCGTCGGCATTCCTTGTGTGACGGTAGTTCTCGCGGCCGAGTACGGCGCGGGTACGATCAAGTGCAAACGCGAAGTCGAAGGCGGCGCATTCGAGATGATTGAAGTGTCGACACCTTGTTTGATTGCCGCTCAAAAGGGCTTGAACGAACCTCGTTATGCTTCTTTGCCAAACATCATGAAGGCCAAGAAAAAAGAAGTAAAAGCCCTCAAGCTTGCCGATGTCGGAGCATCCGAAGCGGACCAGAAAATCCGTTACAAGAATTTCCAGCTCCCACCGCCGAAACAAGCGGGCAAGAAAATCTCCGGTGATCCAGCCGCGCAAGCCAAAGAGCTGGCGCGTCTCCTCCATGAAGAAGCAAAGGTGATCTAACCATGGCAAAAGTACTGATTGTTGCAGAACAAAGAGACGGTAAACTCAAGCGCTCCACGTTCGAACTCGTCGGCGCATCGGCCGCCTCTGGGAATGAAACCCACGTCGCTCTCCTCGGCCAAGGTGTCGAGGGACTCGTTACTGAACTCGCTTCTTACGGGGCAAACACGGTTCACGTCGCAGACGCCGCTGAACTGAAACTCTACTCGGCCGAAGCGTATGTTTCGGTCCTCGCCTCGCTTGTTCCATCGGTTGGCGCGGAAATCGTGCTTGCATCGCATACCCCGACGGGCCGTGACTTCATGCCTCGTTTGGCTTCGCGATTGAACGTAGGAATGGCGAGTGACTGCGTGTCGCTTCAGTTTCAAGGCTCGAACATCGTTGTTCGCCGTCCGGTCTACTCCGGCAAGGCAACGGCCGAGGTCGAGTTCTTGGGCGCAGGCCCACGCTTGGCGACCATTCGCGCAAACGCGCTCGGCATGACGAAACCGGATACCTCCAAGTCGGCTACGACTCAAAAAGTCGCGGCAACGTTTTCGGGTCTGAAGACCAAAGTGACCGAAGTGGTTCAAGGTCAGAGCGCTCGTCCTGACGTGACTGAGGCCGCAATCGTCGTTTCCGGCGGTCGTTCACTCAAGAACGCTGAGAACTTCAAGATCATCGAAGAACTCGCAGACGTCGTCGGCGGAGCCGTGGGAGCATCCCGCGCCGCTGTCGATGCCGGTTACCGCCCTCACCGCGATCAAGTCGGTCAAACCGGTAAGGTCGTCTCGCCGACCCTCTACATCGCATGCGGTATTTCGGGCGCAATCCAGCATTTGGCGGGTATGCGCACTTCGAAAACGATCGTAGCGATCAACACCGACTCTGAGGCTCCGATTTTCCAAGTCGCGGACTATGGAGTGGTCGGAGATTTGTTCCAGGTAGTCCCGCTCCTCAAAGAAGAGCTGAAAAAACTCAAAGATCACTGATCCAAACTCACTGATCTCTTTTTTCTGAAGGCCTGAGTCCTGTACACTAGGAGGACTCAGGCCTTTTTGTATTTAAGAGCTTAACTCGAGGGAACTTCCATGACGTGGCAAACCTTTCTATTCTTGATCGTTGCGGGAATCGCATTCGGATACAGCGGGAAGAAATTCCTGACCCTCTGGAAACTCCTCAAGGCTCAACAAGGCACGGGTCCAAAACTGGATCGTCTCCCAGAGCGAATCAAACAAACGCTCTCAAACGTCCTTGGCCAGAAGGCCGTCATGCAGAAACAGCCGATCGGCATCGCGCACGCGACGATCTTCTGGGGCTTCATGATCATCACGATCGGAACGATCGAACAGTTCCTCTCCACGCTCTATAATGGAATCACGTTCGAGTTCTTGGGACCTGTGTTCACTGGACTCGTCGCACTCCAAGAATTTTTCACGTGGGCAATCCTGCTAGCTGTCGGCTACGCATTCTACCGCAGACTCGTACTGAAACCACCGGGAGTCGGTAAGTCCAAAGACGCGAACTTCGTCCTCGCGTTCACGGGATCGCTCATGATCTCGATCATCGTCATGAATTTGTTTCATCTGGTTGCAGCGCAACCGGATTATGCGGGTTCGTTTTTCATCACGAGTCACTTGGTTGGACTCGTTGGAGATGTGAGCTCGGATACCGCTCATACGCTCTTTACGACGTTCAAGTGGGTCCACATGCTCCTCGTGCTCGGATTCTCGATGTACATTCCGAACTCCAAGCACTTGCACATCGTTGCAGCCGGACCGAACACGTTCTTCAAAACCCTCGACCGCGCTAAACCGATGAAGACCATCGATTTCACCAACGAGTCACTCACTCAGTACGGCGCCGCCAAGGTGACGGATCTCAGCTGGAAAGACACGCTGGATCTCTATTCCTGTACTGAGTGCGGTCGTTGCCAAGACCTCTGTCCGGCGTGGAATACCGAGAAACCACTCAGTCCCAAGCGCCTGATTGTCGATCTCAAAGACAACCTCTACCGCAATAAAGACGCGGCACTTGCCCACAAGTACGACGAAGTCAGCCCTCTCATCGACGAAAAAGTCACGAACGACGTCATCTGGGCTTGTACGACTTGCCGTGCTTGCGAAATCGCGTGCCCAGTTTTCATCAACCAAACGGACAAGATCTACGAATCTCGCCGTAACCTCGTCATGATGGAGAGTTCGTTTCCAGCCGAAGTTCAAGCCGTGTTCAAGAACATGGAAACGAACGCATCGCCCTGGGCGTTCTCAGCCGCTGACCGCGCAAACTGGGCCGAAGGTCTCTCTGTTCCAACGGTCGCTGAGCAACCGGAGATGGATGTACTCCTATGGGTCGGTTGTGCGGGTTCGTTCGATGATCGTAACAAGAAAGTCCTGCGCTCATTCGTGAACCTACTCAAAAAAGCAGAAATCAAATTCTCAATCTTAGGCACCGAAGAACAGTGCACGGGCGATGCCGCTCGCCGAATCGGAAATGAGTACCTTTTCCAGACGCTTGCGCAGGCGAACGTCGAGACGATGAACCGTTATTCCGTCAAACGCATCGTGACCGCGTGCCCGCACTGCTTCAATACGCTCAAGAACGAGTACAAAGATTTCGGCGGAAACTACGAAGTATTCCACCACTCGGATTTCCTCGCTCGCTTGATCAAAGAAGGCAAACTCAAATCCACGAAGAAAGTCGCTGAGGAAGTCACCTTCCACGACAGCTGCTACATGGGCCGCTGGAATGGGATCTACGACGAACCTCGCCAGGTACTTGAGAACGTACCAGGCTTGAAACTCACCGAGATGAAGAGCAACCACGACCAGAGCATGTGCTGTGGTGCTGGTGGTGGTCGCATGTGGATGGAAGAAACCATCGGTCGTCGCGTGAACGTGGTTCGTACGGAACAAGCACTCGCCACCGGAGCCAAGGTCATCGCCGCAAGCTGCCCATTCTGTATGACGATGATGACAGATGGTGTGAAGGCACACGACAAACAGGACTCGGTCAAAGTCATGGACATTGCCGAGGTCCTGGATCAGTCGATCTAAACCTTCATTCTTAGTGAATGACTAAGGAGTCGCGCACAACGTGACGGCGTGCTCAAGCGCTTGAGCATCATTGTCGCGCGTGTTTGCGTAGAACCATTCCTTGGTCGATGGGACGCAGGACACTTTTCCTCCACCACTACAAAGAGTCACGGCGTGATTGAGCGCTTGATCGTCGTTGTCGGGAGTGTTCGCGTAAAACCAATCTTTGGTCGACGAGATGCATGCGACTTTTCCTCCACCGCTGCAAAGGATCACAGCGTGGTTGAGTGCTTGATCGTCATTGTCGCGAGTATTTGCGTAGAACCAATCCTTGGCTCCCGCTACACATGAGGTTTTATCCGAAGCGAATGCAGAAGTCGTGGTGAGTAGAAGAGCGGCGAGCGTGATGAAATTTTTCATAATAAAGGGTTCCTTTGCGGCGCTTTTATAGAAAAAAGACGCTCGTAGCCATTCTTAGTTGAAAGACCTGATTTATTTGGCGAGTTGTCTTAAAACACTCTGAAAATACTCAGTTTTTTCCCCACCTCCGCACCGTGGAATTCGGTAGTTGACGCGTATTGTCTAATTCGATATGACGCGTCGCATGTCGGACTCGAAAATGAAATTCCAGACGGTTTATCAGGTAGGGATCCTTACACTCGTAGTGTTGCTTTCAGCCTGCGGCAAGGTCGCAGACAGCATCAACAAAGCACCGAGAACGGTACAGACCGTCACCGATGTCAAATCGGCTGACCTCACGATGATCTCGATGAACGCCAAACTCATCGTGCAGACGGATTACTCCCAAAAAACGGCTCATACAGATATCCGCACTCTGAATGAAGACGACAAAAACGCCCTGATTCTCAAGAACCGCGCCGTAAGCCTGGAACTCGCCGAGTCTCTCGACTCTACCAAAACCTATGAACTCTGGGTGATCGCCAAAGCGCGACGCTCATCGTCCGTTGAAACGACAACCCACGAGAATCAACTTCGGCTCATTTTCAAAGGGAATTCGCCGCGAATTGCGGACTTAGAAATCGTTCCTCAAGCTGAGGATGCCGAAGATACTTCGATCATCTCGAGCCTTCAGACGAACTGGGAATGGAAAATCGTCGAGATTCCCACTCCATCCGCAGATGAAGCAGGAATCGACACTTTTGCTCACTAATCGAGCGAAGGAATCTTAGACGTTGTGGCGCGGCTTCTTGTAACCGACCGGCAAGAAGTCTTTGTGTGATGAAATGAATCGCTTGATCGCCGTATTGGTCATTTCCGAGAAGCTATTTTTCGTCTCTTGTTCCATCGCTTTGATGATCTGAACGACGTTTGCTTCCAGTTCGACGGTGACTTTCTCGGTTGGGCCTTTGAGAGGGAAATCTTGTTTCATCGGTTCCTCGCTTTTTGAAAAGTTGATTCTCAGACTAGCCCGGCCCAAATAAGGCAGCAAGTGAGATTCGGGCAGGTATCCGGCAGGTAAACCCCCTCGGGCTCCATTTTAGGTCCCAGTGAGGTCCCGGCCGCGAAGCAATGACTTCACGACCGAATACATCGTCTGCGGTAAATCGACCAAATTTTCGATCTCCCGAAGCTGGCCGCCGCCCTTATGGGCGAGTTCACGGCAAAGACTTCGACTCGCGCGCTCATTTCCCATTTTCAGGACCAAAAGATGCGGAAACCGTCCTCCGAGATATCCCGGATCACGACCCGCCGTGTATTTTCCATCCGTCAGAAGCACGGTCGATGGAGGGCGATCGAGTTGTGCACGCGGAACCTCATCCACCAGTCGGAGAGCGGATTTCATCCCTGCTTCCAAGTGCGTGTAGCCCTGAGCCGGAACGTCGAGGAATCGCACCAGGAGTTCGTCGATCCCGATTTGTTCGGTGGGGTGCTTGAGTACGCGTGCCTGGTTCTCAAACGCGATGATCCCAATCGGGTCCTCGGGAAATTGCAGCAATACGACTGCAAGCGCGACTGCAGTGAGTGCGAGCTTGTCGCCCGTCATCGAGAGACTGGTATCCACGCAAAGAATAATCGCGTTTTGTCTCGGTCGTTGGAACTCCATCAATAGATCATGCACCTGAAAGGGAACGGATTTCACGCCGATCCAAGGCGCGTCCTCAAGCGTTGCTTCTAGATCCAATTCCGCACCGAGCGCATCGACCGGCAGTTGATCGAGTGGTGCGACGTCGCGCTTGAGTGGACGAACCACCTGACCCAGGATCGCCTTGGCGCGATCCAAGATCGCATCGCGTGAGATATTTCTCAGGTGATCCCGGAGGCGCTCATCTTTTTTCAAAAACGGCTTGGTCTTGAACTCGTGATAGCGAGTGGCCACATCCCAGTTGGACGCGTTCTCAAGCTCGATGAGCATTTCTTCGTCGCCCATGCCGAGAGCGGCACCGATCGACTCAGGCGAAAGGAAGGTCGCCTCACTGAGGTCTGATTTCTGATAGGCGGAACGAAACGGATCAACGGATCCCGGTGGGGACGGATCTACTTTTTTTTTTCGTCGACCGAAACGCCGTTCTCGACGGATTCAATCAGTCCTGCGATCACGGAACGTAGTTCAGAGGCAGCGTCTTGACTGGAATCGGCCGCGCGGTCGAGTTCGATGCGGTTCGGGAGCGCGAGCATCACGGCATCGAGAAACGCGTCTCTGAAAGTGACTCTGCGTTTCAAGAAACCGATCGTCAGGTCTGCGATTGCCATCGCGGCGCGAACCGATGCACCTCGTTTGATGCGTGGGTGAACACGAGTCAAACGAACGAGACGAACTGCACGTTCGGCGACTAATTGACCTTCGGCGTGTTTCGGAGCGTGGGAAAGAACGATCTCGATTTCCTCAAGCTCAGACTGATAATCCATCTTGATCCACTCGAAACGATCGAGGATCGCTTCGCTGAGATGCGAGGTCGCGACGAATTCCCGTGGATTCTGGGTCGCAATCACCTGAAAACCGGGTTTCGCAGTGACGGGTTTCAAGCGGGGAAGCGTGATTTTTTTCTCATCGAGCGCCGGAAGCAGCACGTTCTGCACGCCTTCTGGCAAACGGTTCAATTCGTTGATGAACAGGATGCTGCCAGTCTGCATCGCTTCTACGAGCGGTCCAGGGACAAAAGCATCTTGAACGAATCCCTTTTTTAGAACCGTCGGTGGATCAAACCAACCCGTGAGTTTCTGTTCGGAATAGCGGCCGTCACCGTCGATGCGATAGGTCTTCTTGCCGAGTTTCTCGAGGATCGAGAGGACTAGGTGAGTCTTGCCAACGCCGACCGGTCCTTCGAGTAATACGTGGCGTTCGGCATCCAAGCAGACCTGGATCCGGCGCTCTTCATCACCGCGTCCGACGAGCGGGAGCGATGGCGTATTGTTCGAAGACGGTTTCTTCTTCACTTCTTTTTGGCTTTCTTCTTGGCCTTTTTGGCGGCTGGTTTGGCTTTCTTGGCCGATTGTCCCTTTTTCGTCGGGGATTGTGAAGCCCTGGAAGGTGTCTTTTTAGCCGAGATTGATTTTTTCGGCGAAGAAGCCGGCTTTGGAGTCGGAACCGGTTTTTCGATCAAGGCCGTATCATCGGTAGCGTTCGCTTTGAGCGGATTCGGGATCCCCTCGAATTCTTCGCGGCGGTTCAAGAACTCGTCGATGATGTAGCTCGCGACATCGGACGGCTTGGTTCCGACTCCGAAACCGGCATCGAATCCGCACTCGAGTGCAAGTGGGTGGGTTACCCGTGGTCCACCGGCGACGAAAATGATCTTCTTATCAAGACCCAGTTGCTTGGCTCGTTTGATCAGGTCCTTGAGATCGCGGACATGAATATTATGCTGGGTAACAACCTTGGAGACGAGGATCACATCGGCCTTCTCACGAATCGCCAGTTTAAGGAGCTCTTCGTTCAGAACTTGCGCGCCTAAGTTCCGGGCGTCGAGCCACTGGTAGCGCTCAAGACCGTAGTCTCCGGCGTAACCTTTCATATTCATAATGGCATCGATGCCGACCGTGTGCGCGTCGTAACCGGTGCAAGCACCCAAGACGACGAGCTTGCGACCGATGTGGGTCTTGATGATCTCATCGATCTCGTCACGACCGCGTTTGGTGGACTCGACTTTAACGACATGGATCTCGGTGAAATCCACAGTCTGTTTCATGTTCCCGTAGATGACGAACATGGAGAAACCTTCGCCGGCCTTCTCCATGGTGGCGAGTTTGATGGACTCGAGTCCCATTTTCTCACAGAGCATGATGGCCGCTTCGCGGGCCTCGGGGCTTGGTTCAACGGGGAGCGTGAAACAGATTTGGATCGTGCCGTCGCCCATGATGTCGCCATAGGGCTTGAGACGCTTTAGATCGACAGTTTTAGCTTGAGAAGAATCGTTGCTCATTTTCGCGCCTCCTTTACAGAATTTCGAAGAAAGGGTTCAAGTAGTTCGCGCTTCGAGGAGCGACGCCATCGAAACCCTTGCCGCCGGTTTCGCGGCGGGAAACTTCGGCGAATGCGCGTTCTTCGATGGCGAGTTTCATACCTTTGCGATCGACGGTTTCAAGGAGCGCAATCGTATCGTCGAGCACCTTCTCCGCCCATTTCTCGATCTGGCCGTTTGGTTTGAACGTGATCTCCTGACCCAGGTCCTTGGCGCCGTTGAAAATGTAACGAGCGTTGCGAATGGCGGCGTATCGATCTTGGAGGAGCGGCGTGTGCATCGCCTCGGTCATCATACCGAGGAGCTGAATCGTTTGGCCCGTGAGCACACCCACGAAATTAAACATGGCGTCCATCAAGTGACTGTAGAAAATGTCGCCGCTCTTGTGACGGGTGGGCGGCATGAACTTGATCGGCGATTTCGGGAAAATATCGCGAGTCATCTGCGCGCGCGCGATTTCTAGCAAAAACACGTTCGGATGTTCTGGGTCCATCTCCTGCGCGTGCCCGAGGCCCATCAGGTCTTGGGTCATTTTCGCGTTCAACGCGAATCGCTCGTTGATGAACTGGGAGGCCAACACCTGGTGACCATTCTCAACCGCGTCGGCGGTCGTGAGGTAATTGTCCTCTCCCGTATGGATGACAATGCGAGAAACCGCAATGATGCGACGGCTGAAATGCTGGTCAATCAACGTGCGTTTCATGTTGATGTCACGGAAAAGGATCCCGTACATCGCATCGTTCAGAAGGAAATCCAGGCGCTCGAGCGCTCCCAGCGCCGCGATTTCCGTCATACAGAGACCAGAACAATAATTGGTGAGGCGAATGTAGCGACCCAGCTTACGGCTCTCATCATCGAGTGCCTCGCGCATGATGCGAAAATTTTCTTGAGTTGCATAGGTGCCGCCGAATCCCTCGGTCGTCGCACCATGCGGGACATAGTCGAGGAGGGACTGGGCGGTCGAACGAATGACGGCAATCGCATCTGCGCCAGCTTGAGCGGCCGCGCGAGCTTGAATCACGTCATCAAAAATATTACCCGTTGCGACGATTACGTAGAGGAGTGGACCGTTCTTGCCCTCTGGATCGAAACGATCGTTCGTATCCTTGCGAATACCGTCCCGGTACTCGCGCGCATCGAGAATGGATTGTTTTCCGGCGGTGCAGAGTTCGTGGGCTTTTTTCTCGATCTCTGCGCGTTTACCCATCGGGATCGCAAAAAGGTCGACCTGATTCGAGGCAACCGCGGTTCCGAGTTCGGTTGCGGTCATTTTTTTTGCGATCATCGCATTCACAAAATACGGAAGGATACCGTCCGCGAGCTTGTCTGCTTTTTGTAGTGAATCGATGATGACGTTTACTTCGGGGTACCATTGGCCGCTCTTCTTGACGGCGCCGTTCACGCCGAGAAGTCTGAGCGTCGCGCGTTCAATCGCAACCGTAGTATGTGAATGAATCATCTCTTCGATCGGTTTCGAGATGTGTTCTGCCATTTTGCGGCAGTAGTCGATTTTTTTTGTATCCAGGCTTAAGTGCGCCATCAGTGAGACTCCAAAAAATTAAGTGTAAGTCGAGCTAAACAGTTCTTTTAGATCCGCGGATTCGCGAATAAGATTGAGCGCAAGGTCGGCGTGTCCAGCCGTGTAGCCGTTGCCGATGCGGAGGTCAACGTCGGCACCCACGCCCTCGGCTCCGAGCGCGGCCTTGGTGAAACTCGTCGCCATGCTGAAAAAATAGACGATGCCTTTTTGTCGGGAACTCAAAATCGTGGACATCTCGGTATCTGGGATATTCGCAACGTTAATGACCACGTCGGCGAGTTTTCCACCGGTTGCTTGTTTTACGGCTTCGTAGACGTCGATGGACTTGCGTGCGTCCATTTGGATCACGTGATCGGCGAGGCCGAGTTTCTTGAGTCGCGCGACGGACGCATCTGAGTAGTCGATCGCGATCGTGCGCACTTTTTTCTTTTTCTTGGCCTCATAGAGGCAGAGAACGCCGGATTTGCCGCCGCCGCCGATAATGACCACCGTATCGTTGTCGCGAACGAGTTGGCGGGTCTGCGCAGGTGCGCCTGCAACGTCGAGAACCGCAAGCGTCACCGCATCCGAAAGGTCGGAAGGGAGTCTTGCGAATAGGCCCGAAGCAAACAAGATCGCCTCGGCCTCGACATCCACACGGTCGATCGTCGGATGGATTTTTTTGATTTTGCGGATCTTAAGCGGCGTCAACGACAAGGAAACCAGGGTAGCAATGCGATCGCCCACTTTTACGGGCTTCTCATCGACCGGAAACCGGGGACCGATTTCGGTCACGCGGCCCAAGAGCATACCGCCGGAACCGGTGACGGGGTTGTGCTGTTTGCCTCGGCGTTGAACGAGATCTAAAATATGCGTTTCAAGTTTCGAGAGATCTTTGCCACAGGCTTCCATCATTTGATGGAAACTTGCGGAGTCGATGTTCAAGCTCTCGACTTCGATTTTGAGTTCGTCTTCTGCGAGTGGGAGGTCGGGTGAGATCACCTCGGCCTGTTGTGGGAGCGAGCCCACGGGCGAAATCACGCGGGTCAGACCGAATCGATCAGCTGGACGGTACGTCATAGAGCAAAGGTCCCTTCTACTCGCAGAGGATTGGAGTCACCCAGGGTACCTGCGGAAATGGGTTCATACAACCCCTGGTAAGAAGGGAAATATAGACAGAGGTTGGTTTCTGTTTCGACGGTAAAAAGCTCGGTTAAATGGTCCCGGAACACCCGCAGAAATTCGTTTAATGGCATCTGAAGCGCGTTCAAACTGCCCAAGAACTTGACAGTTCACTAGCGACACACGTCCTCACTGTGGACCGGATTTGGGGAGGCTGCGGTAAACCCTATTGTTATTCAATATTTATGTAAGTGTCATTTTAGCCCCAGGTTGGCTCATCGCTTGCTCTCTCTGTATGGAAAGCGGGAATGCGTGCGCAAAGGCACGCGGAACGCTTGAACGAGTTTAGAGGTAAGGAGCAAAAATCTATGATGTGCCCTAAGAAGCTGTTTTTTGGAATTCTATCCGGGGTGGTGTTGATGCCACTTCAGAGCTCGGCGCTGGGACCGATGGCCGATGAAGTACCGGCCGTCAAGACGACCGTTGCGCCCGCGCCTAAAACCCCCGAGGTCAAATCTCGTGAACTGATGAACGAGAGTGAATTGGAACAATATGGGATCTCGATATCCCATGACATCAAGCCGAGGCAAAACGGCGATACTCAATTCAAATTGATCGTACGCGCGCCGATGGCGTTGAAAAAATACCTAAACGTCGACATGAACCAAGGTGACGCCAGTTTTAGAATTTCCCTCAGGGGCGTGCCGATCGACGTTCTAGACCTCGAGAATCCAGACGAGAAAAAACTCGAAGGCAAGAAATTCGAAACCCGTTCTGTTCTGTTGGCGGGTGAACAAGCAATGAACCCAAAAATCGAATTTGCCGACGCGGATTGTGTCGAAAAACACGGTCTCTCTCGATGTTTGAGTAGCGAGGAGTTGCTCGATAAGCCGATTGAATCTGAAAAGGCTAAAGAGAAAAAAGAGAAAGATAAGCTCGCGGCCAAAGAGAAAAAAGAAAAGGCCCTTTTCTGTAAGAAACTCGAGGACAAGCTTCTGAAGAAAGTTTGCGAATCCTGCGGACCTGCCTCAGAAAAAGAACGCGCCAAAGTGATCGAGGATAACCGCGATAAGATCGCTGAATGTAACCTGACCGCCAAAGCGCTCACAGTCAGTGAACAAATCGGTGAGTTCCTCGTGCAGAAAGAATGCGACGGAAAACTCGCCGCACTGAAGTCCGGAAAACTCGGTCGCGACGAAACGAAAGCACTCGTCGGTGGCGATAGCTGCTCTTCGCAGCTCAAGAGCGAGGACGTCGAAGCGGCCTATAAGGTTTCGTTCTGGGGTCGCGACATCAAGAGCGCCGAAGACCTCGCGCTGATGATGGAAGAGGCCGAAGACAACAAGGACAAGCTCGCCGGAGTGCGGATGCAAGACATCCTTCGCGGCAAGCTCTCGGGAGTGAACCTGGCTCAGGCGAACGATCCTGCGCTCCTTCAGGCCATGGTCAACGCACAAACCAAGTATCTGAACGAAGAGGCAGCGTTCTGTAACTCAAAAGACACGGAGTTCTCAGCCGCCGATAAATCGCATTGTAAGTTCGTACTTCCTAACGCCATGCAGTCGCTTCAACAGTTCAGCGCCTCGTACGTCAAAGAAGCAGCGAATATCGCCAAACGCGGAGACGAGTACCAGCAACGCGTTGCAGAGTGCCATGCTCAAGGGCCGAATGCCGGCTCCTGCTTGCAACAGCTGAATCAGCAAAACGCTGCTTCAGTCGCAACTGCCACCCAACCGGGCGCAAACGGTGTCCCCGTGGTAGCCTCAACAGCGAGTGCCACCACCGCACCAGCGAGCGCTCTGAGTCCGAATGGTCTACCGATTCCTCCCGAAGCTTCTCATGCGAACTTCGGAGTGTACGGTGCGCCGATCAATACATCCCTGTACTACAATCCCGGTCAGTCGATTGCTCCTCAGGGATTCAGTTCAGGCCTGCCCGATCGGAGAAGTTAAGTTGAGAAAACGGTAACCCGACCCCGTTTTCACGCCCCGCCCACAGGTCGGACTTCATAGATTCACCGAGCCACCTCCACGTGGCTCGGTGTTTTTACGTTGATCGATCCTGACTATTTTGAAATCCCTCCGCCGAATTACCCACACCAAACTCCGAAGTTATCCCCACCCACATCACGCACCCAGACGAGAAAATTCTTTAATCTAACGTACTTGCGTCATCAAAAATAATTTGACCGAACCACTTGCCACTGAATATGACAATATCAGTTGCACATTTTCGTTCCGTATTTGAAGGGGGTTTACGAATGGCACTCGGTTCTGTGAAGTGGTTCAATGATTCTAAGGGTTATGGATTCATTCAAGCTGACGGTGGCGAACAAGATATCTTCGTTCACTACTCCGCTATCCAAGGCGACGGCTTCAAGACGCTCGCTGAAGGTCAAAAAGTCGAATTCGAACTCGTTTCCGGTCCTAAAGGCCCGCAAGCGATGAACGTGATGAAAGCGGGCAACGCCTAAGCTTCTCGCTCTCACCGTTTTGATAAATCTTATGAGGCGCGCCGTTGGGGAACCACGGCGCGTTTTCTTTTTTACGTACTAGGATTTCCAGTCTAAGCCCGGCAGCGGCGTCTTGAGGCCGGGAGACTCTGGTGCGCACTCCAGCGAGGCGACTGGATAAGCACAATAGAATACCGAGGTCAGCGCGGTCGGCTGATGATTACCGCTCTTCTTGAGGCCACCGAACGGGAGTTTAGACGAAGCGCCCACTGTTCCGCGGTTCCAGTTGATGAGACCGCACTCCAAGTCTTCGCTGCATTTCTCGTAAATGCCCGAGTTCTTGGTGAACACGCTCGTGACGAGACCGTACTGTGTAGAGTTCGCGAGTTCGATCGCTTGCTCGATTTCGGTCGCCGATTGTACGGCCAAGTTCGGCGCAAATAGTTCGGTCTGTTGATAGACGCTCTTTTTGGAGTGTTTCGGATCGGCGTTGCGCATGAACGCGATCGCCGGCGTGACGTAGTGGCCGGAGTAAGGGAGTTCCAGAACCTTGCCGCGCATGAGGATTTCAAACCCGTCTCGAGTCGCAATCGGCTGGAACTTCAGGAAACGATCCACAGAGCTGGAATCAATGAGCGGACCCATGAATGCATCTTCGAACGGATGACCGATCTTGAACGATTTTGCTGCTGCATGGATCTTCTCAAGGAACCGCTCCAAGAGTGAATCATGAATGATCGCACGCGAGGTGGCGCTGCAACGTTGACCGGTGGTCAGAAACGCACTCGTGAGGACTTCGTAAACGGCGGAGTCGAGGTCCGCGTCTTCCCAAACGATCGTGGAGTTCTTGCCGCCCATCTCGAGCGCCAAGAGCTTCCAGTGCTGAAGGAGCGTATCTTGTTTGATGCGCGTTCCGACTTCGTAAGATCCCGTGAATAGAATCCCATTCACACCTTCGTGCACGCAGAGGCGACGACTTGTTTCGCGTTCACCTTGTAGGAGGTTGAACACGCCGGCCGGGAGTCCAGCCTCGTGCATCGCTTCGGCCATCACTTGGGCCGTCATCGGAGTCTTCTCGGACGGCTTGAACACGACTGTGTTACCCGTCGCAAGCGCGGGAACGATGTGCCCATTCGGAAGGTGACCCGGAAAATTAAACGGCCCGATCACCGCCATCACGCCGTGGGGGCGGTATTCGCTCTTGCCCGTCACACCCGGAAGGACGTTGTCGATCTTGAGTGGAGCGATGAGTTTCATCGACTCATCGATCGTAATGTCGATCTTGTTCAACATTGCTTGGAATTCGGTTTTGGATTCCCAGAGCGGCTTGCCGACTTCGCGAGAAATGGTTTCGGTGATGTCGCGTTCACGGTTCTTGAGCGCGTCTCGGTATTTGCGGAGATAGACGAATCGTTCGGACGCCGGGAGTTTCTTCCAAGTGCGGAATGCCCGAGCGGCAGCGGCTACGGCTTGATCGACGTCGTGATAGGAGTATTTGAGGCGGGCAATGAGGTCATGAGAGCAAGCCGGGCTCTTGACCTCCCATTCTCCATTCGGTTCAAACGGTGGGTGAAATTCACCGCCGATGTAGTTGCCTTGATAACGAACGGAGGACTGGATGGTATAAGGAATCTTCGCGCTCATGCTTCCATACTAAAGTATGGAGTAAAAAAGAGCGAGTCACCGCGACTGAGTTTCATGGCTTCTTCCAGGTCGTCTTGAGCCTCGGGATCGAAGAACGCCAAGTTTCCGTCTGGTGACAGACGGACCGATGCCGAATAGCTCGCATACAATTGGGAGGGATCGGCGCGATGAACGAGACCATCAACCTTCGGCGCATCCTCGGGAACAGCGCCATAAGTATAACGGCTCGTCTGGCGCACGGGTTCGATTTCATCCGTTTGAGCCCAAAGGTGTGGTCCTCCATCGAACGGATCGACCTGATCGGCGTACTTGAATCCGATTCGATTCAAGATATGGAAAACCGGCTGGGTATACTCCCCAACTTTGCCGATCGAGTTACGCGCCTCGGCCGGCAGGAACGTGGTGTAGATCTTACCGTTCGGAAATAGATCAAAGATGAAATCTTTGTTCTGCGCACAAAGACGATCCGCCTCCCAATAGTCCATATTCGTGAAACGTCGTCCGATCGCTTCCCAAAGCGGCGAGAGTCCTCGTCGATTGAGTGGTGGCAGGAGTTCTGCGATCACTTGGTCACGAAATCGATCGCGCTGGGTTGCGATGTACTGAAAACGAGCGAACGAGAGTTGTCGCCCAATGCGGTCGGGGCGATCGCGAGCGACCGGATCCACCACGAGCGCACCGATTTCGGTTGGGCCATCGACGTCATAACCGAGGAGAAGAGTGCCATGGATGAACCCGGTACCGATTGCCGAAGAGAATCGCTCCTCGCGTCCCACCTGAAAATAAAAATGCGGAGAATCTTCGGTGCCGTGCTGTCCGGCCACCATAGAAGTACCTAGGATCGCGCCCGTCTCAGTGTCTTCGGCAACGAAGGTGTATTTCGTTTCGGCAAGTTCGGTGATCGAACCCTGAAAAGAGCGCACGGACCGATCGATCCGCTCCAAGAGCGCTTCTCGATCGGGGGGGAGATTGAACATTCCGGGGATTTGAGAAAGCTGGATCACATGATCGACGTCTCTAGTTTCAATCGCCCGGATGCGAATCATAGGCACACCCGTTCAATGAGTTTCTCGTAGAAGTGAACCGCCTGCTCCAGCTGTTCAATCGAGTTGTGCTCATTAGGAGCATGACTGTTTGATCCCGGGTCACCCGGACCAAACGCGATGGATTCAAAACCCGCCATCGCATACTGGCAGGCCTCGCTCGAGCAAGATTTCTTGCCCACCTTGACCGGAAGTCCGGAGGTGATGAGCGCGTCCTTGCAGATGCGGACCAGATCCTGTTCTTCTGAAACGTCGAGCGCTGGGATCAAGCGATCGCGCGCAGTCGAAAGGTTCAGTGACGGATAGTCTTCGCCGATCTTGCCGACGCTTCTCATGAGTTCAGCTTCGATATCCGGAAGCGACTGATCCGGCAAAATGCGCAAATCAAAAAGCAGCTCGAATCCGCTCAGCGTCTGTCGAAGCAACGAGAAATTCACGGTCGAGTGCGGAGGTGAGAATGAATCGTCTTTGACCTTGGAGAACTGCTGCGCGATTCGACGGAAATGATCGACGATGCGGCTCGAGCACTCGAATACCGTGTCAGGCAAGAATCGAATGCCGGAGTCGACGATGCCGGAGGATTCAAGTTCGAACTGCGACTCGAGGTCCATCTGCTTGACGAGTTCCTGGAAGAATTTCTTATAGTCCTCGAACTGGTGAGCAGTGAGATAAAACTCGACTTCAGCGGTGTCGGGCACTTGGTTTGCCAAGTCGCCACCGATGAGTTTCGTGAATTTTAAGTCGTATCCTTGTTCCATCGACTCTCGAACCAGGTCGAACAGCGTATGGATAGCGTTCATTCCAGCCGATGGAAACGCGCTATGAGCGGCGCGACCTTTGGAACGGATGATGATCCGGCGGTTGAATCCGCGCGCATCTTTCATCACCATCTGGAATCCGATTTGAACTTTCATTAAGCAAGCGGTCTTGTGGGTACGAATGACGCTGAGGCCGCTCGTCTCACCAACGACGACGAATTTCGGGTTCAGTGTTCCTGACTTGATGAGGTATTTAGCGCCGAGCATTCCTGCTTCTTCGGCGCAGGTGCCGACCACATAGATCGGCATGCGGAGTTTTTTGTCGCGGAATTTCTGAGCTGCCTGCAACTTGCAAAGCAGGTCGAGCTTGCCATCCGCAGATCCGAGCCCGTAAATTTTGCCGTTCTTGATGATCGGGTTGAATGGATCGCCGTGCGTCTCAGTCCAGTTCGTGAGTAGCCCCGGGGAAACCGTATCGATGGGACTCGTCAGCAGGAGGCCTTTTTTGGTTTTCTTGTCGACGAGTGGATCACCGAGGACCCCGATCACGTTGAACTGACGTTTCGAAACGTTGTCCATCGAGTGGGTGACCTGTTGAAGCGTGACCTTAAGTCCCGAGTCGCGCATCAGGTCGCCGAGGGCGTTGGCGACTTCTTCGTTGCCGTCCGCAGTGATCGAGCGCATGCGGATCAGGCGTTTAGATTCTTCGATGAAATCTCTCATGCGTTCTCCGCGAGTAAGCAGGTTTCGATGATACTCAATGCCAAGTCGATTTCGGATTCTTTCATGACTCCGAACGGTGGCAAGCAACGAACGATATAGGGACCGTGTCCGGCCGTAAACGCGACTACGCCGGCATCGAATAACTTCATCAAGAACGCTTTGGTGCGTTCAGCTGAGCCGTCGAATACTTCGAAACCGATCATGCCGCCGATTGCACGGATGACGCCGATGCGACCTTTGCAGCTACCGTTTTTGAGTTTCTCTAGGCCGCTCTCGAAATGATGCGAGAGTTTGGCGATCTTACCATCCTTGCCGTAGTAACCTTGCTCGCTGAGGATCTCCAAGATCCGGCGTCCGGTCCGGAGCGACGCAAAACTTCCCGTGAACGTCCCGGCGAC
The DNA here is from genome assembly GCA_027485695.1 of Pseudomonadota bacterium. Taxonomy (GTDB): domain Bacteria; phylum Bdellovibrionota; class UBA1018; order UBA1018; family UBA1018; genus JAIXQO01. The sequence continues at coordinate 182,487 of JAIXQO010000001.1, read as the reverse complement.
GAGTCCTGGACGTGGGCAGATATCGGTCGTGTGGAGAGTCGCGCACGCGTGTAGGAGTTTTCCGATCGTCACGACATCGATGTATTTCTCGAGACCGAACGTTTGGTATGCGAACAATTCCGTCGTTCGACCGAACGATTGAATCTCATCTGCCCAGATGGCGAGGCCCGCTTTTTGAGCGGCTTCAAACAGTCGGACGTAGTACTCACGAGGCGCGTAGCGGAAACCACCTTCGCCCTGGATGAGTTCGATCATGAGTCCGGCGTATTTTTTCGGATGGCGGGTCATTTCCCACTGCATGTGGCTGACAGCGAGATCCACGCTTCGATCGATTCCCCACTTTTCATTGTAGTAGGGTAGGTAGCAAACTTCGCCGTAGGTCGGTTGGCCATCGCGATAGCCCGGAGAATCCGTGATCTCCTGCATGGCGGTCGAGCGGCCCGCGAAACAATCTTCGAATGCAAAGATGCGCGATGCTGGGAATTTTTTCTGACGAATGATCTTGAGCGCCGTCTCGTTCGCCATCGTTCCGCTGCAAAAAAGCGATACGTGTTTGAGACGCGATTCCTTGCCCACAAGTGATAGGAGTTTCGTGGAAATTTCCTCGGCTTCGTATCCAGGCATCAGGTTGCCTTGCATGACATCCGAAGTCGTTCCATCGATGAGTTCACTCATGAGTTCAGGATGGGAGTGGCCAAAAAAATTAATGCCGATACCAGTGATCAGATCGAGCTTGCGGCTCCCGTCGGTCAGTTCGACAAAAGGCCCCGCGCCGATACCGGAAGAGAGGAACGGAAAATACCCGGGACGGCCGCGCATTTCAGAGAGGTGTTTCAACGTCTTTGCGAATTCCTCGCGAACCGCGTCTGAACTCGTCTGGTGGATCGAGCGGGTGGACTCCGAATGTTTTTGCAGGGTCGCGAGCAGCGCTTTTTTCTGCGCCTGGTACTCAGGGTCGTTGAGGAGTCGGTCGCGAATCAAACCAGGTTGAGAACTCATCGGAAAATCCTTTCGTCGTTAGCCAAAAATAAGAGATATCAACCACTTAATTTTGTTGCAACGGCTCACTCGTCCGCCGTACTTTTTTTAGGTGCAGACGCTTTCTTCCGAGTTCTCCGAATCCCTTTCCAAAAAAGATTTCAAGCGCGCCGAGACGGTACTCGATTCTGCGTTCGCGGGGGCTCGTGAGCGTCCAGACTATTTCTATTATCGAGCTAAAATCGCCGAAGCGAAAGGGGAACTCGCGCTGGCCTATGCGTATGCCTCCTTTGCTGCCGAGCGATCCTCGGAGACCGAGGTCGAATCGCTCGTCTCCTCGCTTCAGTTGTCGCTCGTGCTTCAGGGGCGGAACCTGACGGAGCTTGATCCGGCGACGGATCGACTGATTGAGTTTTCAGAACAGATGCCCGTCAGCGAACTCTCGCTTGCTGGGGCATTTCTCACCGGACTCGGCGCACTCGTGATGTTGGTCCGGACCCGCGCAAATCGCTCGCTGGGCAAGATCGCTGCGTTTACGGGCCTTTGTTTTTTCGCGACCTTGTGCGGTCTGGCTATTCAACTCTGGGCCGACAGCCATCCTCCGGTATTCGTGATTCAAGAAGGGATGGCGCGTTCGGGACCTAGCTCGGCGTTTCTTGAGGTTCTACCGGTCCGAGTGGGGGCGAAATATCGCCTGATTCGGTCGGAAAAAGACTGGGTGCGGCTGCGTTTAGGAAGACTCGGCGCCGAAGGGTATGTTCCCTCGTCACATTTGTTGATTTGGCCCCGTGAATAGACTAATCCTGACATCTATGGTGCGGCTTTTAAAATCACAGACCTGGAAATCCGGGATCGCAGTTCTGTTTTTGACCCTGCTTTTTTCTTGCTCGACGGCAGAGGTGAATCCAGACGATCCCGCCTCGCTCGCCAAAGACGCCGAGGCCTATATCGACTCCAACCGATACGTCATCGCTTTGGAACGACTTCAGGAACTCAAGAATCGGCACCCCTATTCGAGCCAAGCAATCGAAGCGCATCTTCGGATCGCAGACGTGTATTTCCTTCAGGAGAATTTCCCGGAGGCCGCGGCCACCTACGAAGCATTTCGCGATCTGCACCCGAAACACCCGAAAGTGGCGTACGCCATGTATCGGGCGGCGCTCTCTTACTACAACGATATTCCCGGCAATCACGCACGTGACCTGACACCAGCGTTCAAGGCGCAAGATTCATTCAACGAATTCCTGCGTCAGTTTCCGAGCAACGAATTCACGGCCGACGCCAAAGAAAAACTGGTCGAATCGCGGAATGCGATCGCCGACAAAGAAATCTACATCGGTGATTTCTACTACCGTCGCGACGAATGGGAGTCCGCCAAAAGCCGCTATCTCAAAGTCGTGAATTTCTACAACGACACCCAATCGCTGAAGCATGCCGAAGATCGAGTCAAATCGATCGAGGAGAAACTCGCCCGTGCAAATCAGTGATCAGCGCATTCAAGAACTGCTGAATCAGAAGGATTTCGCGAGAGCGGACGACCTGATTTCGAAAAAACGCACCAAGGATCCCGAGAATCCGGATTCGTACTATTTCATGGGCGTATCGGCCTATTTTCAAGGCAAGGTCGGCCCGACTATCCAGCACCTGAAAAAAGCGCTGGAACTCGATCCGCGCCACACCGATGCCGCGATTTGCCTCTCCGTCCTACTCAATGACTTGGGCAAGTACGAAGACGCCAAGAAGGTGTTCGAGCAAGCAAACTACTCAGTTGTGCACCGTCGCGAAGGCACGGTCTCGAGCATCGATCAGAAATTCTCCGTTAAACATCTGGAGCTCGGCGATCTGTATTTCCGCTACCGTCGTTATGACGAATCGATCGAAGAGTATTCCAAGGCCGCGCTCTTGAATCCGCGCCACTTCGATACTCGCATTCGTCGCGCCAAAGCCTATGCGCGCAAAGGTTACGTCTCGCGCGCCATGCAGGACCTTCAGTCTCTGAAACAAGAGAATCCGCACTATTTGCCGGCGATGATCCAACTCGGCCTGCTCCACTACAGCCAAGGCAACCTCATCGACGCCGAACTCGAGTGGGAAGGTGTGATGCAGGTTCAGCCGGGGAACCGCGAAGCGGCCTCGTATCTCGAGATGGCTAAACAAGCGCGACTCAAAAAATAGAAAACGCGGCTCACGCATTCGCATGGCCGCGTTTCTGGATTTATACCTTTAGGACTCACTACCAACGTGGATACAGATCGTCGTACTCGGGAACGATCTCAACGGGAGACGTGTCAAGCTCACCGTCTTCGATCTTCGGATTCTTGTCATAAAAGGACGACTTCAGTTTCAACTGATTGCTGACGTCCCGAAGCGAGGTCGAATAGTCGGCGTAGTTACTGAGTGATTCCCAGTAGTCCGTGCGTCCCGTCAGTTTTTGCACCAGTTTACCCAGGTCTTTTGGCTCCGGGCAATCACCCATACACTGTTGCACGAGGCCTTGTCTGGCGTAGTAGACGTTATCGTTGTTCAGTTCATTGAGCGTACCTTCGATTGCAATGAGCTGACCTTGCATCGAACAGTAGCTGGCCACTCGGTCGGCCATACCCAGGAGGTATTCCCCTTTTTTCTCTTCGTCTTTGAACTTGCGGACGTTGCGCGATTTGGCCGCGAATTGGATGAGATCGATGATCTCGGCGCGGCAACGTTTGACCGCTCGTCTGGTCAAACGAATTTGGCGTTTAGTGATGCTTGATTGGAGAGTTTCATCCAGGTAGCTGCTGATGAGTGTTCTTCCGGTAGTGGACAGGACGTCTGAGAGTCCTTCGTCATCCGAAAGGGGAGATGTTGCGCCGAGCGCCACACAAGTCACCGTCTGAGTGTTGGAGTCGTTCACCATTTTTCTGCGAAGCTCACGTTTTGCGCGACCGAGCCGAGTTTCTTTGATCTGGTATTTCTCAAAGAGCTCTGCTTTTTCTTCGTCGGTCAGATCTTGGTCGAAACGCTGTAGCATTGCGGCCTTGGTGGCGAGGGTGGAGAGCGCGACTCCGCAGCGGGAATCAGCGGCGTGTCCGGTCGTGGCTGCGGCAAGCAGCAGGGAGGCCATAACGGCGAATTTCATTTTAATCTCCTCAATTCAAGAGTTTAGGTGGGGACCGTGGTTACGGCTCTTACTGCGAAACGCTTGAAACTCAAACGAGATTCCCGAGAGGGCGTGGGGATATCGTGATGGTTTTGGGGATAAGATTGAAACTCTGCGGGCCTAAGCGCGCGCGATCTACCAAAGGTGGGATCGAAAAATGCGTGTGCCGTGTGTCAAATATCGCGCAAGCAGAGCCGCGCTCCAAAGTAGAAACGCGGCTCGGAAATCATTCCCGGCCGCGTTCCTCGGATTCTAGCTACTCAAAAAGTGATCCGTTCAATTGCCTGACTCTTCAACCACGGTGCTCGTGCTCGGGGTTTTTTTGAGCGGTTTGGCGAGCTTTTTCAACTCGCGGACCGCGTCGCGAATGCCCCTTTTGTAGCCGGAGTAGGTCGACATACGATCGGCATAGTCCGTAGTTCCCGTGAATTGCTGAACGACGGTTGCGATCGCTGGTTTGCGAAGCTCATTCAGGAATCCTTGGGCGGCGAGAATATTGCCTTGGAGTTCACAGTAATCGGCAGCGCGGTCGACCATCTTGAGGATGAAATTTCCTTTGGCGTCTTCGTCCGCGAACTTGCTCTGGTTGCTGGACTTAGCCGCGAAATTAATGATGTCTTCGATCTCATCTTGGCAACGGATCACGGACCAGGCGGCGAGGTAGAGTTGCTTGTCGCTCACTTGCTTGTGAACAGATTCGTTCAAATAGGCGGTCATGATCGTACGACCTGTCAGCGAAAGCAAAATGGCGAGTTCGCTATCTTCGATCGAAGGAGCGGCCGTCCCGAGGGTGACACAAGTCGTGGCTGGCTTAATGGCGTCGTCGATCATTTGAATGCGGGTCTTGCGTTTCGCGCGACCCAGTCCGATTTTCTCAAACTTGTATTCCGCAAGAAGTGCGGTCTTGTCTTCGTCCGAGAGATCTTGGTCAAAACGCTGAAGCATGGCAGCACGCGTGGCGACAGCATCGATCGCAGCTCGGCAACGTTCGTCGGCAGCCTGGGCGGTGTTAAAAGAAGATGCGGTAATCAGGGTAAAAAGAAGAGCGAACATGGGTCGGTTTCTCCAGGTGGGAAAGTTCTTCGTTGAGTGCGGTAAATACAGTGAAATAGCTAAAACTCAAGCGAGTTGTGGACTCCCAGCTGTGGAGAGCACGGTCCTTTTGTGGAGCATGGGGAAATGCGAATTCCACATCGAAGAGTCACAGATGGGGCCAAGGATGGCCGAAATAAAAAAACGCGTCCTCCGAGGAGAACGCGTCTTAAATAAAGTCTCTTTCGAAAGAGAGTCGTCTATTGAAACGGGATGACTTCGATGGTCTTCTCGTCGACGCCCAGAGCTTGCGCAAGTTTCGGTCTCAGCTCTTTGGCGGTTCCTAAGACGAACACGGTGAGTTGATCGGGATTGATAAACTCACGGACGGTGTCGTTCACTTGCGCGCGAGTCAGCTGCTCGAGATTCGTGCGGTAAGATTTGAAAAAACCCTGCGGGAGATTCAACGCTTGCTCGAGCAGTGTGTTTTCCACGCGTTTCTTAGAAGTGTTCAGCAAGAATCCAGAACTATTGACCATCGACTCTTGGTTGAACTTGAATTCTTCTTCGGTGATTCCGTTTCGTTTCCAGTCACCGATCATATCGATGATACGCGCGACTGCTTCGGGAGTATCCTTGGCAGCAGGGAATGTGTAGGCCTGCCAGTTTCTGGGCTCGATCCCGAATCGTTGATAAGCGTAAGCGCCGTAGCTCCAACCGCGCTTGACGCGAATTTCAACCATCAGTCGCGCGGAGAAACTCCCGCCTCCGAACGCTTGGTTCCCCAGGTAAAACGGGAAATACCGTGGGTCGGTCATCGTCATACCGGGCTGCGAAACGAGGACCTGCGTCTGCGTACGATCGGGTTTATCGAGGATCGCGATACGGCGACCTGCATGGATCAGTGGTGCGGGGATCTTCTCGAAAATACCAGCGTCGTTCTGAGGTCGCGCGGTTTCGATCTTCTTCGCCCAAGCTTCGATCACCGCAGAGTCGGCGTCGCCGGTACCCACGATGAACATCGACGGGGCTTGAATCGCTTTTTTATAGTGAGCAAGTAAGTCGGCCTTAGTGAGTTTCTCGACCTCAGTGACCTTGCCTAAGATCGGATTTCCGTACGGATGGTTACCAAAGAAATACTCCTCGAATCGCATGCGCGCGAGCGATTGGTCGCGTCCGCGTTCTTCAAGGATCTGCGAGACGATCTGTGACTTGAGTTTTTTCATCTCCGATTCATTAAACGATGGATTCGCGATCACGGATTCGACCAGCGCGAGGAATCGCGGGAGCTCCTTGGCGAGAGTCACGCCCCGGAAAACCGAGAACTCGGATCGGGTCTCGAATTCGAGAGATGCGCCAATTTGATCGAGCGCTAAATCGAACTCTGACTTTTTCATGGTCGAAGTTCCGCGAAGCAACATCTCGCCCATGAAATTGGTGAGGCCACGCTTACCATCCGGATCATGAGACGCACCCGCTTTGAATACGATATTCAAATAGACGAGCGGAACGGCTGGATCTTTTTCAAATTTGACGTCGATCGCCTGTGCGGAGAACGAGACGAGCGCGAAAACAGGAATCAGTAGCTGGATGAAAGATCTCATTTCTTTTCTCCGATGATGGACGTCATGTTTTTAGATTGGAGGTATTTGCGGGCGGCGTCGCGAGCTTGCTCGGCCGTGACCGACGGCACTTGCTCATAGATCTTCATGCCGGCCGAAAAATTCGGAAGGATGGTTTCCATGTGACCGAGGAACGAAGCGCGCTCCATTCCGTCGTTAATCGCCTCGTAGATTTCGTATGAGAGTTGGTTCTTGGAACGCTCCAGTTCCTTCGCATCCATGAGTTCGTTTTGGAACTTTTGAATCGTATTCATAATGATACGGGAGGCTTCGGAAGCTTTTTTACCTTTTTGCAGGTTTACATGGATGATGAACAAGCTCGGGTCTTGATCATCAATATCGTATGCCGCGACACTAGAGGCGACACCGGTTTCCACCAGCGCCTTATAGAGACGGGAACTCTTGCCGTTCGACAGCGCAGAGCGAACCAGCATGAGCGCGGGGATATCAGGATGACTGAATGCTGGCGCCTTGAAACCGATCATCAGTTTCTCGACTTGGATATTCAGTTTCATGCTCTTGGTGATGGCGGCTTTTTGTTCAGGCTCCGGGGTACGGGAATTCGGCTTGAGCTCGACGCTTGGTAGATCACCGTAATATTTCGTAACGATTCGAACAACATCGTTCGGTTCTACGTCGCCCACGACGACGATAGTCGCAGAGTTTGGCGCGTAATGTTTCTTATAGAACGCGAACGCGTCTTGCGCCGTCATGCGATTCAGGTCTTCTTCGTAACCAATGACGGGCCAGCGATACGAGTGCACCTTGTATGCTTGTTGGTAAATCTCCTGGTACATCAAGCCGTCCGGGCTGTTTTCATTTCGGTATCGACGTTCGTTCTGAACAACTTCGCGCTCGGTTTTGAACTGCTGATCGTCGACGACGAGGTTGACCATACGATCGGCCTCAAGTTTTGCGATCAAATCTAAGTGTTCTTTTGGGAGCTCTTGAACGTAGTCGGTGTAGTCGCGACTCGTGGAGGCGTTCATGCTTTCGCCGCCGGACGCCTCGAGGATGCGATCGAATTCGCCGTCTTTGAGGGTCTTAGTAGCCTTGAACATCAAGTGCTCGAACAAGTGAGCGAGGCCCGTGTACTTCACGTCTTCATCGCGGGACCCCACGCGGAACCAAGTTTGATAAGCGAACGTCGGGCTCGACTTATCTTGAAGCACGAGCAGGCGAAGTCCGTTCTTAAATTCGTATCGATGCACGAGGCTTCCGCCGAGGAACGGGAGGACTTCTTCTTTGATCAGACTCGTCTTAGATTTTGGAGTCGATGAGCAGGCAGAAATTGCCAGGCACGCGGCAAAAACGGTCATTCGAACGATGTTTTTCATATTCAAAAAGTGTAATTCAAAAAAAAAGATCAAGAAAGAGAAACCCCGACGTTGCTTACGATCAACCTGTGCTAATCTGGACGAACGATGTTTGAACGTTTAGTTGTCTGGTTCGATTCGAAGAAAAAAATCTCCGCCTGGATCACCGTCCTGGCTGGCGCGATCGGCTTGATGTCAGCGTTCTACGGAATTTCTCGTTCTGATCTTTTCATCGTCAACGTCGTCGAGTTCACCGGCGAGATTGATTCTCCGCCTCTTTCCGAAGAAGAGATCTTGAAACTCGCCCGAGTTCCGCTGAACACCGTCAATCTTCTTTCGCTGAACCTTGATCCCGTTCGAGAGCGAATCATGGAGCACCCGTGGGTGGAGAAAGTCCAACTCACTAAACGGTTTCCGCAGACGCTTCAGATCCGTGTGGACTATCGCGAACCGGTCGCCGTTGCTCAGATCAAAAACGGTGAGCTCTATTTGATCGACGCACGCGGAGTTGCATTTGAAAAAGCGACGGTGCGATTTCTCGCGCGCCTGCCCATGCTTTATGGCATTCCCGCTGAACATTATCTAAAAGCAGTAGAATTGATTCGATCCTGGAATGAACGTTCGAGCGGCGCGACGGTTTCGCTCTCCCAAATCGAGTGGAATGAAGAGACTGGATTTCGCGTGGTCGCGAAAATCAGCTCAAAAGACGGTCCAACTCAACGTTGTTTATTGGACTTAGGTACACAACCACAGCTGCCCGAACTCAACGAACAGCTCGATCGTGTCCTGAAAATCGCTGATTATTTGCGCGACAGGAAATTGACGATGCGCCAGATCCACGCCGACCTCGGTAAAAAAGTAGTTGTCAAAATCAATCCCCGTTCTTAGACTTTCTTAGAAACCGGTAATTTTTGCCGGATGTCTCCAGAGTCCCATGGGAGGGACTTTTGTATGTCCAAAAAGGACTTTGTCGTCGGTCTCGATATCGGGACCACAAAAATTTGCTGTATTGTCGGTGAAATTGTCGAGTCGGGATCCAATCCCACGATCGACATCATCGGAATTGGAACTGCGCCATCGGTGGGACTCCGCAAGGGCGTGGTGATCAATATCGACTCCACGGTCGAAAGCATCTCCAAAGCGATTGAAGAAGCAGAACTCATGGCGGGAGTGGAGATCACTTCTGTTTACACAGGAATCGCTGGCGGACACATCAAGTCTTTTAACTCGACGGGCATCGTGGCGGTCAAAGACAAAGAGATCAAAGAATCCGATGTCAGCCGCGTGATCGACGCGGCCAAAGCAATCGCAATTCCGTTGGATCGCGAAGTGATCCACGTGATGCCGCAGGAATATATCATCGACGGACAAGGCGACATTCGCGATCCGGTCGGAATGACCGGTGTCAGGCTCGAGGGTAAGGTACACATTGTAACCGGAGCCGTTTCGAGCGCTCAGAACATCATCAAATGCGCGAACAAAGCGGGACTCAATGTTCAAGAGATCTGCTTGGAGCCGATCGCATCGGCGGCGGCGGTTCTGACCGAAGATGAAAAAGAACTGGGTGTGATCCTGGTCGATATCGGCGGCGGTACGAGCGATATCTGCATCTATAAAAACGGTGCAATCGTCCATACAGGTGTTCTCGCGATTGGCGGCAATCACATTACAAACGATATCGCGATGGGCCTGCGTACTCCGCAGAATGAAGCCGAAAAACTCAAGATCGCTCACGGCTGCGCCATGGCAGCGATTGTTCGCGCTGATGAAACGATCGAAGTAGCGGGTGTTGGGGGGAGAAAATCCCGTCTCGTGCCTCGCAGACTTCTTGCAGAGATCATCGAGCCGCGGGTGGAAGAGATGTTCTCTCTGATCCACCGCGAAGTGCTGGGTTCGGGACATTCTGAACTTCTCTCGGGCGGAGTCGTCATCACAGGCGGCTCGAGCCTCTTAGAGGGCATGCCGGAAATGGCAGAGTTCATCTTTGAAATGCCAGTGAAACGTGGAGTGCCACTCGGAATGGGTGGTCTCCGTGATGTCGTGAACTCTCCGAAGTTCGCGACGGGAGTGGGACTCCTCAAGTACGGCGGACGTAACGGTTCAAAAGCGAAGTTTCAAATTCGCGAAAAGAATATTTACGATAAAGTTCGCGGCTCCATGCGGAGCTGGATCAAGGATTTGTTTTAAGGTTTAAGAGAGAATGAGGTTTCTCTCCCTCGACTGAAAGGAACGGGGAGAGCGTAGGAAATAAAAGGGCGCGGAAACGCCCCCATAACAAGGAGAAGGAATTCCATGTTTGAAATCGAGCAAGCGGTAGTTCAGGGAGCAAAAATTAAAGTCATCGGCGTCGGCGGCAGCGGATGCAACGCGGTCAACACCATGATTAAAATGGGGCTCCAGGGCGTTGAATTCATCACCGCGAACACCGACAAACAAGCGCTCGATGCATCGCTCGCTCCGATCAAGATTCCGATCGGCCAAGAGATCACCCGCGGACTCGGCGCCGGAGCGAACCCTGAAGTGGGCCGCAAAGCGGCACTCGAAGATTACGCGAAGATCGCCGAGATCCTTCAAGGCGCAGACATGGTTTTCGTGACCGCAGGCATGGGCGGCGGAACGGGAACAGGCGCGGCACCGATCGTCGCTAAGATCGCAAAAGAAACCGGCGCTCTCACTGTAGGCGTCGTGACGAAACCTTTTATCTTCGAAGGCCGTAAGCGTATGAAACACGCCGAAGAAGGCATTCGCGGACTTCGGGACAATGTGGACTCGCTCATCCTGATCCCGAACCAGCGTTTGCTCGCCGTTTCAGGCGCTAAGCTCTCGATGATGGACGCTTTCAAAAAGGCCGACGAAGTCCTTTTGAACGCCGTTCAAGGCATCTCGGACCTCATCAATTGCACCGGTCACATCAACTGCGACTTCGCCGACGTTCGCACGATCATGAACAATCGCGGAATGGCGCTCATGGGTATTGGTCTTGCTCAGGGTGATCATCGCGCAGTCGAAGCTGCGACGAACGCAATCTCGAGCCCTCTTCTCGAAGATGTCTCCATCAACGGCGCGACGGGTATCATCATCAATATCACCGGTGGCGCGGACTTGAGCATCCACGAAGTCAACGAAGCGACTACGCTCATCATGGAAGCGGCTCACCCGGACGCTGAAATCATCTTCGGTACGGTGATCGACGAACAACTCGGTGAATCGGTCAAGATCACTGTGATCGCAACCGGTCTTCAAGCGGAACTCCAGAACACCATCGTGAACAATGCGGTTCAAACGATTCCGGCTCCTCAGCCGGCAGCGTTTCAAGCACCAGCCGCCGCAGTCGCAGCTCCACTGGCTCAGGTAGCCGTGGCTTCGCATCAGCCGACGATCACGACGGTGACTCCTCCGCAGCCGAATTCCCAGATGATGCAGTCCGCTCCGGTTCAAGTGGTTCAGCCGATGCGCGTGGAAGCGGCGATCTCAGAATTCGATGGCGAAGAAACTCCAGCACCTCGTGCAGCGGAAACAGTCCATCACGAAGCGACTAACGGAGCCGAAGCAGGTGAATTGGCCCGCGCTCGTGCGATCGCTCAACGCTTGGGCATCACGAATCTGACCGACGACGAGTACGAAGTACCGACGTACATGCGCCGTCGCTCTCCAGAAACCGAAGTATAAGCGGATTTAAAAAAGAACGTTTTGAAAACGGCCTCTCGGAAGAAATTCGAGGGGCCGTTTCTTTTTCTTCTAGAAGGAGATGAGATCATGTTGCCAAAAATGATTGGCGGTATCCTGATCATTGTTGTTTTGGCTTTGGGTCAATACACCTATCAAATTCTTTCACTGTTCAATTTTAATCCCCGAGAAGTTTGGATCGCGAGCAAAGTTGTTCGTTTAGAATCCGAGGAGAAGTGGGCTGAAGCATTTTCACTACAAATCGAGTTTTGTGAAAAAGGTGGCATGGATTGGTGCTCGAACGCGTCTAATAATCGCCTACGCGCGGCTGATTTCGAAAAAGCACGAGAATTGGGACAAAAGTCCTGCGCGGGTGAAAGTGGTGGGGGTTGCTACAACCTTGCATGCGCGCTCTGTTTGCTAGGCAAAAAGGAAGAGGCGTGGAACGCGCTTGAAAGAAGTGATCGCCTCAAGAGGTTGGCTGGCAGGTCACTGAGAGATAATCATGCGGATCAGGACACTGATCTCAAGTGCCTCTGGGACGATCCACGGTTCATCTCCCTGGTTCAAAGAGTCAAGACGGATCCAGAGGCGCGTTGAGCTCTCGAGAGCAAATTAACTCTTAGTCCCAATGATCACCGCACAGAAGATGAGCCCGAACGCGACTGCTTGTCTCCAACTCGGCGTCTCTCCTAAGACGAGCCAGGCGAACCCCATGAAAATAACGAGGGTGATGGCCTCTTGAAGGATCTTGAGCTGATAGGCAGAGAGCCCGGCATCCATATAACCCAGCCGGTTAGCTGGAACTTGGAGCGCATATTCAGGCAGCGCGATCAGCCAGCTTGCCAAAATTGCGATCAGGAGAGGTGCCGCTTTGAATTTTAAATGCCCGTACCAGGCGGCCGTCATGAAAAGGTTCGAGAGCGAGAGTAAAACGACGGTTTTCCACATCATCCGTACATACCGGAGGAAATAGCGGGATGCATAAGTCAATTATCTGACGCGCCTTGCATAAGTTTTCACCCGCTGTGTAATGATTTATAAGAACTTCATAGATTACGGGAACTTTCATGATGATCAGAGTCATTAAATCGGGAACTCAAATTAATTTCTGATTAAAATTCAGTAGTTCTGATGATGAGAGGATCTTGTAGTGTGACGAAATACGAATAAGTTGCAACGCATTGAATTGGTGAAAAACGCACCGCGCGAGTAAACGACTCAATTATTTTCTGGCGGGGGCTTTCGCTTCAAAATTCTTTCCCTAGACTTCTATTACTTCAAGGGGGGGTTTATGAAAAAATCCTGGTTATCTATCGCATTACTTGCTCTCACGATGAGCACCGCAGGTTTCGCAGCAGACTTCGTTTCCAACGAAATCATCGTTAAGTATCGTTCCAGCATCCGCCGTGACCGTGTCACGATGAATGCGTTCTATGATTCGATGGGTGTTGATTCGGTTTACCGTTTTGAAGGCTTGATGCCGAATTTCGAAAAACTGAAACTCGCACCGAACGCGCGTTTGGTCGATGTTCTGGCCCGTATTCAGACCGATCCGTTGGTCGAATACGCTCAACCGAACTATATTCTTAAAATTCAGCCGGTCGCTCTTCCGAAGAGCAAACTCCGCCCATGCACGACCATCTTTTCGTGCTTGAGCTCCTCGTCCGGTGGCGGATGGGGCGGTGGTGCACCTTCACCTGGCCCGGGACCGAACCCAACCCGTCCCGATGTTCAGCCAGCTCCTCCTGTCGGCGCCCCTGCGGCTGACCCGAGACTGGGCGAACTCTACGGCATGGAGAAAATCGGCGCTCTCGAGGCTTGGAAAACCTTCCGCGGAAGCAGCAGAACGATCGTTGCTGTGATCGACACGGGTGTTGATTACAACCACGAAGATCTTTCGAACAACATGTGGCGCAATGGCAAGAACGAGCACGGCGATATCGTCGGTTATGACTTCGTTCACAACGATGCGCTTCCGTTCGACGATCACATGCACGGTACGCACACGTCCGGTACGGTCGGCGCCTACGGCGAAAACGGCAAAGGCGTCTCTGGCGTCGCTCCATCCGTTTCGATCATGGGTCTCAAATTCCTCTCTGCAGAAGGCAGCGGAACGACGTCTGACGCGATTCGTGCCATCGACTTCGCCATCAAAAACGGTGCAAAAATTCTCAGCAACAGCTGGGGTGGACCAGGCGATGAAGAAAATACCGCTCTCTTCGACGCAATTGAACGCGCTCGCAAGAGCGACGTTCTCTTCGTGGCAGCTGCTGGTAACGAATCCGCGGACAACGATGGTTCCCGCGCTTCTTACCCAGCCGCTTTCAATAACGAGAACTTGATCTCGGTTGCCGCTACTGACAACACGGACAAACTCGCTTATTTCTCGAACTACGGCAAAAAGACCGTTCACCTCGCAGCTCCTGGCGTGAAAATCATGAGCACGGTTCCAGGTAACGAGTACGGTGCTGCTTCCGGTACGTCGATGGCTTGCCCTCACGTCGCTGGTGCGGCTGCCTTGGTTTGGGCACGTCACCCGAACTACACCTACAAGCAAGTCAAAGACGCTCTCCTCTCCACGGTTGACCCGATTGCCGGCCTCGCTGGCAAGACGATCACCGGTGGACGTTTGAACGTCTTCAAGGCGATGCAGTAATCGTAGGGTTGTTCGAGAATGTACCTCAGGCGCTTGGCACCTAGGTCATTTCGGACACACTGAACAGATCTCACTTCTAAGGCCCAGTAGCTCGATCAGCTGCTGGGCCTTTGCTATTGGAGCGCTTTCAGTGTGTCGAATGAATCCGGCTTTGACAGCTGTCGAGTTTCTATACAGTAGTCTTCACGAAATGATTGGGGATTTTCGGTTCCACAACTTGGACCTCGAGTTGCATTACCTAGGGGTGAGGTCAATTCGTAACTCGGGGAAAGGAATCGCACATGAAGTCTGCATTCTTTGCATTCGTTTTTATCACGGTCTTGGGTTCTACGTCCGCACTCGCTCAGAATACGGCTCCACACAGCCAGGATATTCTTCAGGAGATGAAAAACGTTCAATGGAACTGGAAATCTCGCGCAAAGAAAGTGGAGCGCATGAATCGTACGGAGAAAGAGTCGCAAGCCTTCAAAACGACGGGTCGTCCTGGAGAATTGAAAACCAGCCACTCATCTGCTCGCGCAAAAACACGCGTTTCGATGATCGAAGCGTCTTAAGCTTTAAATAGATTATACAAGTTCGCCTGACCCTCAATCGAAGGCGACCTCAGGAAAAAGGCTGGCAGGATGGATCCTCGCCGGCCTTTTTCTATTGTTACCAGGCAAATAGGGCAAAGAGGCAGCCAGGCAACGCGCATGGAATGAGTCAAAGAAGGATTCAATAAGGTATTTTCACGACGCTCATGTAGCGAATTTTACTTTCATATCAGGTAGTCGGCTATCCTCCGTTTACCGCTATTCCTATGCATTACCCGACTGCCACGTTGCCACATTGCCACTGCTCGGTATCTTTCTGACCCCGGATTATTACCGAAACTTCCCAAAATTGGCTCTGCTCATGCCGAAACCCGTCGGTCCACGCTGCGGCATTTGAGTATCCGATATTCAATTATTGAATATGGAGCGTTTAAACCGGCGTTTGCGGGTGTTTCTACGCTTGGCACGTCCCGTGCTCTAATAGTCTGTGTAAGCAACGGAGGGACTGAGTCCCTCAGAAAGGAAATCGGTAACATCATGAAAAAGAATCTCATGAATAACCTATCTAAATTCTCGCGCATCTCCGCACGGAACTACTCCTTTTACGCTGCTTACTTCTACCCGTCTCTCTCTCTGTTCTGGTCTGTGTTTGGTCCCACAGCTCGGTACAGCTTTTACTCGGTCGATTACGAATACCTGGCGCTCGTTGAGTGTCAGGCTATCGGATGAACCCCGGCTCAAAGTTGAACCCGTAACTTAGGACACAAACCAGACAAGGATGTCGCTTTCTCAAACGTCATAGACCGAGGATGGTCTCTCTCAATAAAAAACTCTTCCTGCGAAACGTTCCCATGGTCGGGAGCCCGCTTGAAGAACCTACGCACTTAAAACTACGGAAAGTGTCCGGTGCGTGGAAGTCTCATGGCTAGGATGGTCGCGAGGCAAAGTTGAGAACCGTTTGGGAATAACTAAACCAAAACAGGAGTCCCCATGCTTAAGAACAACGAATCCCTCAATCGCTTCAGATCCCTTTTCGAACAAGAAAAAGAAAAATTTTTATCTTCTCAGAGCAAACTCGGCGAGCAACTCGCCGTGATGCCCGAAGAAATGATGGACGAGGTTGATTTCACCGCTCTCAATCTCGAACAACAAATGCGCCTCCGCCTCCGCGCCCGCGAAGGCATGTACTTCCGCAAAGTCGAAGAGGCCCTCGAGCGGATCAAGAACGGTACGTTCGGTCACTGCGAATCGTGCGAGGAAGAGATCGAAGCCAAGCGCTTAGAAGCTCGCCCGACGACGACTCTCTGCTTCGCCTGTAAGACGGCAAGCGAGCGCAGCGAACAGATCCACATCGACGGTCACCGCTCCAAGAGCCAGGCCGCTCGCCGCTTCGCCTAACTCCCGCCAGACCTAAGAAATAGAACCGCACTCCCCCTTGGTCGTCTCTCTCATGGATGAATGAGCGACCCACATGGATGTGAAAAACAAGTCCAAGAATGGACGTGATTGGTAGCGCGTGTCTCTCGCAGGATTCCGGCTTTGGGACGTTGGGATTCTCTCCACGATTGCATCGCGCTCTAAAGAGCGAACTCGAGCTGCCCAGGTGTAATAGGGTGACTCCTGGGTCAGGAACAGTTCGCCATCTCCAAGGCGCGCCAGAAGGGTAAGGGACGACTCTTCTGGCGCGTTTATTTCGGCCGACTCACGGTCATCAACGTAGAACGTGGCCACCTGTCTACAAGGAATGTGGTCGGGGTGTCGCATGATCCACGGTCTCTGTGTATGATGCGATGCTATGTCGATCACCATTCCGCATGCGATCTACCGCTTTGCAGCCGTTTTTGCGCTCTTCTCAGTTTCATCCGCATCCGCGCAAAATCCAATGATCCTGGGAGCAGGCATCGAGAGCCGATCAACGGGAGAAAAAATCCACCTGGTCGCTACGGATTTCGACTCGAACGGAAAACCACTCTACGTTCAGTTTCAATATACAGATGCCGACGGCGAAACGAATCGCATGGGACCGAGTCTTCTCGTGCATGGTGAACTCTCCCATTTCATTCGGTCGTTTGCGATCTACCATCACATGACCAAAGATCCTCACCAACGGCGCAAGTTCCAGGTAACCCGTGCGATTTATTCTCGCAACAACGTGCGAGTGGGTGGAAATGAATGGGAATTGGCCGTTAATTTTATCGGTGGTGCGGTCGGGATCAAAGTTGCCAACGAAATCATCCAACCTAAGTCCACCGGGGCCGCGGTCGGCGCCTACCTCGGTGGAATGCTTGCGGCACCGCTCATGCTGGATATCGTGATGTTACCCTACACACTCATCGCGGACGCATTTGATTCTAGTCTCAAATTTCCATTTGCGGATGACCTGGAACCGCTGGATGCGACGAACCGAGAAAACTGGTTAATCAGAACTGAAAAAATCTCTGGAAAACAGTTCAGTAATTTCCTGGAGCACCTCTCCAACTTGCAGACAGAACCAGCGTTCGAGCGCAAGTCGATGCCGGAGCGAACGTCGACCGAACCACGTCAGTGCAATATCCAGTGGGACAAGGTTTCTTTTGATGTCCGTCTACCCCTTCAGTATCCCCGCTACCAAGTGGAGACTGGGAACACTGACATGGAGCGTGCGCGAAGTCGCTCGAACGAGATCAGTAGTCATGCACGTTATCAGTTGGGACCGAATGATTACCTGAATCCACGCAAATCCAATGAGGTCATTCCGTGGAAAGTCTCCGCTGGAATCTTCGGTCAATCGAACGCCGGCAAGTCGAATGTCTGCGTCCGCGTCGTCTACGATTCACCTTACGCCATGGCGCCGCATATCCATGAAGAGTGCCGAGAGCTCGGACGTAAACGGATCAAGAATTACGAAATCACCCGTGGCTTGATCAATGGGTTCTCAAATCGTCTGAAGCGACCAATCTGCGTAGACGGCTTATTAGAGTTTGGGGTTTCGCGATGATCCTGAAAAACTCGCGATATTTTCTGCTCAGCTTACTGGTGATCGGTTCGGCACAAGCCAAATCTTGGATCATCGGCGAAGGGATCGAGGATAGGCGTTCACATCAGAAAATTCACTTAGTTGCCACGGATCTCGATGAGTCAGGCTATCCACGTTACGTTCAATTTCAGCTCACTCGAGAGAACGGCAATACCCAACCGATCGGTCCGAACCTTCTCGTGCACGGAACGATTCGCGATTTCATCCACTCGTTCGCGATTCTGAATCGCCTAGCAAAAGATGTCCATCAACGCAGGACCTTTCAAGTGACTCGCGCAGTGTACACGGGCAATAGTCTACGCGTGAATGGCAAAGAATGGACTGTGGCGGTGAACCTCATCGGTGGTGCTATTGGCTGGGGTGTGTGGTCCGGCATCCTTCAACCTGAAACGACGGGTCAAGAGCTTGGTGCTTACGCGCTCGGCATGGTTTCTGCCCCCATGGTCATCGACTTGTTTCTTTTTCCTTTTACGGCGATCGCGGATTTGTTCGATCCGAATCTCCGTTTTCCGTTCGCGAAATCACTCGACCTCTTGGACAGCCGAGATCGGGAAAACTGGCTCCTTCGCACAAGGAAGGTACCTTCATCGCAGTTCGAAAACATCCGATCAGCATTGATCGATCTAGAGCAAGAAGACGCGTTTGAACGTCGCACTCTCCCTCCTCGCGAGAACGACGTACCGAGAGGATGCAAATTAACCAGTCCAGGAGCGGCTATAAATTCGCGGCTCAAGATCAAAGAGCCAGGTGACTCGGGTGAAGGTCAGACGCCGACCTTGCGATTGCGCAGTCGCATCAAAAGTATTTCGAACGATATCGAGTTCCAAGTGGTCGATCCCGTGGTTCAACGGAGCGAGGAACAGGATCAGAAGTGGAGAAGCGAGGAGATTCAGCGAAGGGTCGACACGGGCAAAAGCTCATCAACTTATTCAGCCGCTCTGCAATTGAAGGACTCGCGTCAGATGATACCTTGGACGATTCAAAGCGGATTGTATCGACGTGAGCTCGAAGGCAAGAAGCAGCTTTGCGTCCGTGCGGTGATCGATTCCCAGTACGCCACGGAGCCTTATGTCATTGAGGAGTGCGGAGCGCTTTCAGGTAAAAAGAAAGAAAACTACCTCAACGCAATGGAGCTTTCGAAAAAGCTCAATCAACGCCTGAAAGCAAAACAGCCCACCTGCGAAGATGGGCTGCTCGTATTTCCAAACGATTGATGCGAATGAAGCGTTAAGCGTACTTACGCGAAAACGTCTCGCCCAGTGACTTATGCAGGCGACCGTGCGAGGAACCATGTTCCTTGCGTTCTTGCTCCTCTTTGCAGCTCACGCAGAGAGTAGCGGTCGGGCGCGCTTCGAGGCGTCGCATTTCGATGTCTTCGCCGCACTCATCGCACTCACCAAAAGTTCCTTCTTCGATGCGACGGAGCGCATCGTCGAGTTTCTTGATGTAGAGCGTTTCGCGATTGCAAAGACGCATACGCATGGCTTGATCGGTGTCGACCGTCGCTTGATCTACCTCATCGTAACGATCGTCCGAGTTGACGCTGAATTCGTCGCGAACGATGCGATCGTTGAAGATGATTTTTTCTTTTTCGCTTTCAAAGAGCTTCTTGAACTTCTTCAGGCTAGTTTTATTCACGGTTTTTCTCCCCCTTTGAGCTCACGGATAACCATTTGGCAAACGGACTGCAGTGTTTCCATGACCCCTTCTCCGCGATTTGCGATCGCTTCGAAGTATGGCCGTCTCATTGAATTGAATGTGCTCTCGAGCTCGTGAATACTGACCGCGCTCGCGGCGTCTCGCTTATTGTACTGAATGACGAGAGGAACTTTATTGATGTCATACCCTTGTCTTTCAAGATTTTTTTTCAAGTTTTCAAAATTGTCGATATTCGCCTCCATGCGTTCAGACTGACTATCGACGACAAAAACGATCCCATCCACGCCTTTGAGTATGAATTGTTGGGAGATTTCGTAAAACGTCTGACCTGGGATGGTGAACAGGTGAAAGCGCGTCTGATAACCGCGCACGTCGCCAACACCAAGTGGCAAAAAATCGAAAAATAGCGTTCGTTCGTTCTCAGTGGAGCCCGCAAAAAATTTTCCGCGCAGATCCGCTTGAGTGTTTTCGAAGATGTATTGGATGTTGGTCGTCTTGCCGCTCAGTCCAGGACCGACGTAGACGATTTTACAATTCACTTCCTTGGTCGAATAGTTAATGAAGCTCATCGAATCTCCATGCGATTCTCCATCGCTTTTCCGATCGTTTGCCGGTCCGTGAACTCCAGTTGACCACCCATCGGGATTCCATAAGCGAGCTGCGAGATACGCACGCCAAAAGGTTTCAGGAGGCGAGAGATGTAAAGCGCGGTCGCTTCGCCTTCAACGCTCGGATTGGTCGCCAGGATGATCTCTTCGATCGGCGTTTGCTCATTTTGTAAACGTTTCATGAGTTCCCGAAGCTTCAACTCGTCTGGGCCGATGCCATCCAGCGGCGCAAGCGCCCCATGAAGCACGTGATACAGTCCTTTGAACTTGCCGCTGAGTTCGATCGAATGCTGATCGTTCGGACGCTCCACCACACAAACGACTGAACGATCGCGATCGCGGTCTGCACAGATGCGGCAAGGATCGGTTTCGGTGAAGTTGCAGCAGATGTTGCAGAGGATGGTGGACTTCTTGGCGAGCAGAAGCGCCTGGGCGATTCCTTCGGCGAAGGAGGCCTCTTGTTTAAGGATGTGATACGCGAGGCGTGTCGCGGTCTTCTCGCCGATTCCCGGCAACTTGGAGAGTTCGAAGACCAGCCGGCTGAGCGGGTCTTTGGTAGAACCATCGTGTGGCTGAATCATTCGACTTTGCCTTCGATCGATCTTGAGGCGTTTTTGGGCGTTAATAATTCAATTGCACCGAGCGTGCCGCCAAATAGCGAACGGGCTTCCACCAAGATCGGATGTGACTCGGCTCGTTCGCGGGTGCGTTTTTCCCATTCGACGCGGATCTGTTCTTTTTTCTCGGCGAGGCTCGAAACATTGGAACGCACATCGGTCAGGATGCGCATCGAGCGCCCGAAAAACGATCGCGTGATGTTTTGAAGCTGATCCTGATAAGTGCGCATCTGGATCTGTTCTCGGTAGTAGTGCGCTTCTTTTTCGCTGAAACAAATCAAGAAGTCATCGCCTTCGGTGGCGGGAAATTTTTCACAAGAGGCGTGTTCAAGAACTGAACCCAAAAGCGGTCGCTTGGCGCGCACGAACTCAACGAATGATTCCCAGTTCTTGGGTCCGACGTGGAGCTCCCACTTCTCATCCTGAGGGACGACGGCTACGGCAGCCGGTCCACCAAAACGAGCAGTCATTCCGCTCGAGGAGCCGAAGAGTAACGAGCTTTTGGCTTGTGGAGGCGGAGGTGTCGGTGCTTGCCCTTGGGTTCCGCGAGGAGCTGGTCCGCTACTAGACCCCGCTTGGCTCACACCCGAAGTGCGGCCGCTTGGATTCGTCGGAGGCACGGGCACGAGAGGAACGAGTGTTTCTGCCGAAGCACACTTCATGACGAGCGTCTCAAGCCAAATACGAGGCACAGGGGATTTCGAGAGTGCCTCGAAACCGTGATGAAACACTTGAAAGAAGAGTTCGAATTCCTCGATCTCCCGTTCGCGAGAGATCTCGCGGTACAGGTGGAGTTCTTCTTCGGAAACGAATTGTTTGAGCGTGGCTTCGGCACCGCCCGATTTCAAAACGAGAACCGCGTAGAGTCCTTCGAGCAGTCCTCGGCAGTAGTTCTTGAGTTCGTATCCGTTGCGGTAAGCCTCGCGGATCGGTTCGATTGCCGTGGCTGGATTGCGTTTGGCAATTCCTCGCAGAGTAGAGGCGATCGAGGCGGAGTCCACCATTCCAGCGCTTTCGCGCACGGCTTGTGGAGTGACGACGCCACCCGAGTAAGCAATGACTTGATCGAGGATCGAGAGGCTGTCTCGCATAGATCCCTCGGCCGCGCGAGCAATCAGCGACAATGCGGAGGGTTCTGCCGAAAGGTTCTCTTTTTCAATGATCAGCGCGAGGCGATCCTGGATTTGATCCGGCGTCATGCGTTTCAGGTCAAACCTCTGAACGCGGGAGAGAATGGTGCTTGGAATCTTGTGAGCTTCGGTCGTGGCAATGATAAAGACGACGTGCTCGGGCGGTTCTTCAAGCGTCTTTAAGAGCGCATTGAACGCTGCCGTGGTGAGCATGTGAACTTCGTCGATGATGTAGATCTTGCGTCGACCAGAGGAAGGGAAAAATTTTGCGTTCTCACGGATCTCGCGAACGGCATCGACGCCGTTGTTCGATGCCCCGTCGATTTCAATGACGTCGACGCTCGACCCACTCTGGACTTCCAGGCAATGCGAGCACTGATCACAGGTGGAGAGCCAATCATTCTCGTCTTTGAGGTGCTCGCAGCGAAGCGCCTTGGAGAAGATACGCGCGATCGAAGTTTTGCCGATGCCTCGCGATCCAGTGAACAAGTAGGCGTGGTGAACGCGATCTTGCCGGATAGAGTTCATCAGCGTTCGCACAACAGCCGTCTGTCCGACGATGTCGGAGAACTGTGAAGAGCGCCATTTGCGAGCAAGAGCGACGTAGGTTCCCATGAGAGTTGGGGGACTGTACTGGAGTGATTGGCCGCGGCTCAAGTAAAAAAACCTTGAGAAACCACGCAGCTAGCTAACTCACTGAGACATAAAAAACGAAGAATCGAGTTGATCTTTTGATTTTTTTGGTCGAGATTTTTCGTGACGCATGAAACCCCGGTTTCGCATCGAAACAGAAATTGAAGACGCTCATATCAACATCGATCTCCATTGGAATGATGCAGGTCTGTTGACTCGCGTTCAGTTGGTTGAGTGGAGAGAAGACGAAGAAATCGAACTCATGCCAGAACCGCCCTACGGTGTAGCGAGTTTGGCGAGAGAACTGAAATGCTTTTTTCGCGCAGGTGAACCACTCTTACCGTTTCATTGGTCGTTGGCTGACACTGTCTCCATCAGCGAGTTCGCACGGAAGGTCTACGAAGCCGTGCTTCAGATACCTCATGGTGAGACACGAACTTACTCCTGGGTAGCGGCTCGAGTTGGAAAACCTGCCGCAGCGCGTGCAGTCGGACAAGCGTTGAAACGAAATCCATTTCCTATCTGTGTTCCGTGTCACCGCGTGGTCGCAGACAAGTCGATCGGTGGATTCATGGGATGCACCGAGCCCGAAGATTGGGAGCTCAAGTTCAAGAATCGACTACTCGATCTTGAGCGTAGTTATCGCAATCCGTGTTTCTCATTCGTCGAGAGCACCTTTTCGATGACCCCGTTCCATGCTTGATGGCAAAGATTCGAAGCAACGCGCGTTACTGGGATTGAGTTGGCTCACTCTTTTCTCCATCGGCACCTACCACGGCTATCGAATTGGTTTTCCCGATCTCAAAGTATTCCTGTTCGCGGGCCAGCTCATTCGCGGAAATCAGATTTTTGATCTCTATTTCAATTCGCCCGATCGGTTTCTCTACGCGCCCGGTTTTGCCTGGCTAGCCGCTTGGCTTCTGGTGTTTGGGTCTTCGGCAGCGATCATTGCGTTCCAAGCCATCAAGTTTGGACTATTCGCACTCGTCTTACAGCGGTTGTCGAAACGCTTCGGGGTTTTGCCCGTACTACTCTCGCTTGGCGCAGTTGCGCGCCCTTTGTTGATCGACCTTCGGTACGGAAACATCAATCTCATCTTGTTATCACTCACATTACTTGCCGCCATTGATAGTTTGGAATGGCGGAAGTCCCGAGGAGCCTGGGCCTATTTGTGGGGTGTGTTTTCAGGTGCTAAGCTGCTGACGATTCCGTTCGCGGGCGTGTATCTGTTTCGCCGCGATTACCGCTCGCTGTTTTTGTCGGTGTTAGGAATCCTTTCGATCTGGTGTCTGCCGTTCATGCTCCTATCCGTCATGGGCGGTGGATCACTCTCGATTCAATGGAGCGAGGCGCTTCGCTCCAAAGGGCTACCGCTTGAAACTCACAACCAAAGCGTGTTCGCGTTCCTCGCTCGCGTGTTTACTGAGACACCAATACCGTCACTGATCTTGGGAGGGCGAGAAAAAGTCTGGGGGCTATTCGGGTTCGAACTCGAAACCATGAAACGCGTTTTCTTAGGCTACGTTTGGGTGTGGCTCGTCGTCGCGTTCGCACTCTTGTTTCGAACCGCTCGTGCAAGGGCTTGGGAGGCGACGTTCTTACTCGCTTCGATTCTTCCGCTTGCTTCGCACCTGGTTTGGAAACCGTACTTCTTGTTTCTGTTCCCACTTGCGATACTCGTATTCCGAGATGAACGCTCGCGCGTCCCCGGACTGATCGGAGCCGTGGCGCTGAATTTCGCGTCTTCGGTTTTCCTGCCTCCGCTGGGGTCCGCTTACTTCGAAGCGTACTGTGGATTTATCTGGATTCAGGCGTTTTGGATGATTTTGGTTTGGAGAGGTCTCTCCAGCTTTTCCCCTCGCGCGCCCTCGCATTGATCTGAAACGATTTCACCGCTGCCTGGTGGTCCTCGTAGGTTTTCGTAAACACGTGCGTCCCGTCGTTTTTCGAAACGAAATAGAGGAACTCATGAGTCTCTGGATTCAGCGCCGCTTTGAGTGCTTCGAGTCCTGGGTTTGCGATGGGGCCACGAGGGAGAGCGGGAATCGTGTAGGTATTGTAAGGCGAGGGGGTCAGAAGATCAGTTCTCGAGATGTTTCCACGGTAGCGTTCCCACATTCCATAGATCGTCGTCGGATCGCTCTGAAGTCGCATATTCTTGCGAAGCCGATTCGCAAACACGCCGGAAATACGGGGACGTTCCTCGGGTGCACCCGTTTCTTTTTCCACCATGGATGCGAGGGTGACGAGGCGGAACATTTCAGAATCCGAGAGTGACTCGACTCCTGGAATGGATTTCCAAGCCTGGAAAAATCGTTTCACCATCGTTTTGAGTAAGTCCGCCGGTGAGGTGGTACGGCTATAAAGGTAGGTGTCCGGGAATAAAAAACCTTCGAGCGATTCCGGCGGTTCTTTGAATAGTCCCAAAGAAGCGATCCACGTGCGATCTCGGGCGAGTTTTTGGAATTGATCGGCGTCGATCTTGCCACCCGCTCGGACGAGAGCGGTGATCTCATAGAGATTGTTCCCCTCTGGGATCGTCACGGCGTACTGTTTGCTGATGCCTTTGATCAGGACGGCAGAGATTTCTTGCCCGTTCATTCCGGGAGATAATTCATATTCACCGGCCTTGAGGTTTTTCCACGTTCCGAGGATTTTACCCGACCAGAGGAATACCGTTCCATTTCGAATGAGACCCTCAGCTTGGAGTTTGCGAGAAACCGCTCCTGGCGTATCGCCTCGGACAACGGTGAAGAGTTTCTTATCGGGCGAGAATGGTGCGATGGGAGAGAGTTCGGTTTGAACCATCCAGGCGGCGGCCAGGCCGAACACGCCGATGACGAGCAAGAAGGAGAGGATCCAAACCCCGACTTTTCCAGAACGATTTTGGTGCATTGATTTAATTCTTATCTATAGAAGACGGGCGTGGAAGTGTTTTTGTGCAGGTCTGGAATCGACGCGGAGTTTGGTCATCTATTCTCGAACCGAGTTCTTGAACCGAGTCAAAATAATTACGTTTGGGAGCTTTCTAGCGCTTTTGGTCTTTTGTTTGAGCGAGATTCTGGTTAGTGAAGGGCCAAATCCCCGCATCAATAAATCACTCGATTGGAGAGCCTTCAAAATGATTCGTAAGAGTTGGGGATTCGCTTTTTTTTATCTATTTTTTCTTCAGAGCGCGCATTCGAGCGTCGCTCATCTCAACGATCCGAATGTGGTTGGAACCTGTCGGGCCGACTACGGGGATGGGATTTATACCGATCTGACGATTCGCCGAATCCAGAGATCGGTCTTGGCATTTGATGTGGTCGAGACCTACCGTTCGGGAGTCCAGCCGCTGAAACGCCACATTCTGCGGACGTTTGGTCGAGTGAACATGGGGTGGAATGATCCGAGATTCTCCGTGCTCGCCGGAAAAGATCCGCTCCTAGGACTCGTGGATGATCAGAACCCCGGCAGTGTTTATGCGTTTATCTCGACCCAAGTCGACCCGTCACGGCCTGGCGTATTTGCAATGGAACTCAGTGTGAATCGAGGCGGGATCGAAAAATTTTGCAACCTCGGTCCAGCATTCACCTCATTTGCAGCTGAAAATGTTGCAACAGCACCTCTCGTGGAGAGAGAGCTCATGCTGGAGTATATGGATAACAAACTCGCATTAGTCTGCAGGCCGCGCTCGGTTGCTGACGGATCGCAGATCTACAAAGTGCGGGGGCTCAGTTTTGGATTTGCCCGTTCTGAAGTTCAAGTAAAAGCCGTCGGTCCAGAGGAAGGGAGTGGACTTCGCCTCGGATTCCAATTGGATTCTTTTACTCAGACGAGGGATGAAATTCATTTTCGCAAAGCCGATGGAACCATCCTTTATCCTCCGCAACCGGACGAGGTGCTTTTTGTAATCAAAAAGAGGCCTGGGGTAGACGCTCAAGGTAAAAAAATCTATTTCACCGCTCTCTATGATGGGTCGGGAGGGGCCAAAAACTTGGTCTGTTCGCCGCGATGGAGTTTTGAGTCGGACGTTCTGAAGCCTGCGAGGGATGCGGCGAGCGGTCGACCTTAAATCGAATTTATAAACAAGAGACTGACAAAGGGGCGGGGGAATAAATTCAGTGACCTCCGCCCTTTGATACCGCAGGGTTTTTTCAAGGGAATCGACCTTCTCGGCTCTAAAAATTCTCCATTTTGCACTTGTGCACCTAAATGGCCTCTGTTACTCAAAGAGTGTAATAATTCAAAACTGATCATGGGGACCTCGTAGTCCTAAGCCAGGACCGGTGGGTCCAGCCTCCATTTTAGAGGAGGTCAGCGTCCATGACTCTTCTCATTTATATCCCCCTGATGAATCCAGACAGCGAATAAAGAGGACCGCAATGCATCTCAAGGAACTGAAGGAAAAGAAAATCGCCGATCTCGTCGAACTGGGCCGTGAGCTCACGATCGAGAACGCCGGGGGAATGCGGAAACAGGATCTGATCTTCTCGATCCTTCAGAAAAAAGCCGAAAAGGACGAACATATTTACGCCGATGGCGTCCTTGAGTGTCTCCCAGACGGTTTCGGATTCCTTCGCGCTCCAGATTATAACTACCTTCCAGGTCCAGACGACGTCTACGTCTCGCCATCGCAGATCCGCCGCTTCGGCCTGCGTACCGGTGATACGGTCAGCGGATCGGTTCGCGCTCCAAAAGAAGGCGAACGTTACTTCGCACTTCTCAAAGTCGAGAGCGTGAACTTCCAAGCTCCTGAGATCAATTCGGAGAAAGTGCTCTTCGACAACCTCACGCCGCTCTATCCGAACCGTAAGATCAATCTCGAATTCCAAACCAAAGTTTACAGCACACGCGTGATCGACATGATGGTGCCACTCGGCATGGGTCAGCGTTGCCTGATCGTTGCGCCTCCTCGCGCCGGTAAAACGGTGCTCATGCAGGATATGGCCAACGCCATCACGACCAATCATCCAGACATCAAGCTCATCGTTCTTCTGATCGACGAACGTCCCGAAGAAGTCACCGATATGCAACGCTCGGTCAAAGGCGAAGTCGTCAGCTCCACATTTGATGAGCAAGCTTCCCGTCACGTTCAAGTGGCCGAGATGGTCATCGAAAAAGCGAAACGCCTCGTCGAGAATAAGTACGACGTGGTCATCCTGCTGGATTCGATCACTCGTCTCGCGCGTGCGTACAACTCGGTCGTTCCGCCATCCGGTAAGATCCTTTCCGGT
Organism: Pseudomonadota bacterium; assembly: GCA_027485695.1. GTDB lineage: Bacteria > Bdellovibrionota > UBA1018 > UBA1018 > UBA1018 > JAIXQO01. Next base: position 154,666 of record JAIXQO010000001.1, on the reverse strand, counting down.
GGTGTCGACTCTAACGCCCTCCACAAGCCGAAGCGTTTCTTCGGTGCCGCTCGTAACATCGAAGAAGGCGGATCGCTCACGATCATCGCGACTTCCCTCATCGACACGGGCTCCCGCATGGACGAAGTGATTTTCGAAGAGTTCAAAGGCACGGGTAACTCCGAAATTCACCTCGATCGCAAACTCATGGAGAAACGTATTTTCCCATGCCTCGACATCAATAAGTCGGCGACCCGTAAAGAAGAGCTGCTCATTCCAAAAGACGTGCTCAATCGCATTTGGATCCTTCGTAAGGTCCTCCACCCGATGAACACGCTTGATGCGATGGAGTTCTTGCTCGACAAGATTCAAAACTCCAAGACCAACGACGAATTCATCAAAGGGATGAGCGGTTAATTCCGTCGTCCATAAGGCACGTTTGAGATGTTTGATAAACTCGAAGCAGTTGAGGCGCGTTTTCTGGAGCTCGACAGCCGGCTCTCCGATCCCGCGCTCGCGGATCGTCCGGATGAATTCCGGAGGCTCTCGCGCGAGCGTGCGAGCCTCGAAGAGGTGGTCGAGGAATTCCGCCGCTATCAAGGATTGAAATCCGAGATCGCTTCGAACCGCGAACTACTCGCTGAAAAAGATTCCGAAATCGTCTCGATGGCGCGCGACGAGCTCAAGCGTCTCGAACCCGAACTCGAAGAGACGACCAAGAAACTCCAACTTCTGCTCCTGCCTAAGGATCCGAACGACGATAAGAACATTCTACTCGAAGTTCGCGCCGGCGCCGGGGGGGATGAAGCTGGATTGTTTTGTGGCGAAGTTTTCCGCATGTACCAACGTTACTGCGAGAAGCAAGGCTGGCGTTTTGAACTGATGTCGGCGAATCCGACCGGGATCGGCGGTTTCAAAGAGATCGTCGCCATGGTCACGGGCCAATCGGTTTTCAGTAAGCTCAAATTCGAAGGCGGCGTTCATCGCGTTCAGCGCGTGCCGGCGACGGAAACCCAAGGCCGCGTGCACACCTCGACGGTGACAGTCGCGATCTTGCCCGAGGCCGAAGAAGTCGACGTCAAGATCAACCCCGTTGATCTCCGTATCGACGTGTTTCGTTCCGGTGGTTCCGGCGGTCAGGGCGTTAACACGACTGACTCCGCCGTCCGCATCACGCACAATCCCTCGGGACTCGTCGTGGTATGTCAGGACGAGCGCTCGCAGCTCAAGAACAAAGACAAAGCGATGAAGATCCTTCGTTCGCGTCTCTATGAACTCGAGGCTGAAAAAGCCGCCAAAGCTCACTCGGACCAACGCAAAGACATGGTCGGAACAGGCGATCGTTCCGAGCGCATTCGCACTTACAATTTCCCGCAAGAACGAGTGACCGATCACCGCATCGGACTCACGCTCCATCAGCTGACCGATTTCATGGAAGGCAAAATTGATGAAATGGTGAACGGCCTCATTGCCTACAACCAGATGGAGAAACTCAAAGCCGAAGGTTACGCCTCGTCATGACGTTCGAAGAGGCGCTCAGGTCAGTCCAAGAGCGGCTCAAAGGAGCGGGGCAGATCATTGATCCTGAACTCATCGAGACCGAATCCGAACAACTGGTCGTTGCCGCGTTTCGCGCTGGTACGGGCCGAGGGCGGAGTTTCAATCGCAACGATCTCTACGTTCGGATTCTCCAACCCTTCCCTCGCGAAGCGGCCGAGAAACTCAGCGAGTATCTGGAGCGCAGGGTGAAAGGTGAGCCAATTGCTTATATTTTTGGTTACCAAACGTTTCTCTATCACGAATATTTAGTTTCTCCGGATGTGCTGATCCCGAGGCCGGAGACTGAGATTCTCGTTTTCGAAGCCATGCAAACGCTCAAACGCGGACAAGTTCAGCCGACGCGCGGTTTTGAATTTGGTCTGGGAACAGGATGTATTTCGCTCGAACTCCTCAAGATGTTTCCAGACCTCCAGATGTCTGGCATGGAGGTCAGCGAACCGGCGATGAAGATCGCTCGCCAAAACGCCGAAAAAATCTTGGGTGACCTCAAACGTTTTGAGATTTTGCCGTCTATGGTCGGCGAGGTGAAACTCCCAACTCTCGTGGACCGATGTGATTTCCTCATTTCTAACCCTCCTTACCTCAAGGACCGGTTTGAGATGCAGGCTCAAGTTTGGGATCATGAACCTCATCTGGCGCTGCTTGCTCCGGAGGGTGACCCCCTGTTTTTCTACCGTCGGTTACTCGAGGAGAGTCCTCGAGTGCTCAAACCCGAAGGATGGATTTTTTTCGAGATTCCGCATGAACGCGCGGATGAACTACAGAGCTTAGGCGCTCAATGGGGCGAGGCCGACTTACTAGAAGATCTCACCGGGCGCCCGCGGGTGCTTCGAGTGAAAAGGAGAATGAATGGATAAGATCAAGATCACAGGTGGCGCAAAACTCGCGGGATCCGTCGAAGTCAGCGGCGCCAAGAACGCAGCGCTCCCGATCCTTTTTTCAGGTCTTCTGACCGAGAAAAAAAGCACTTACCGTCGCATTCCAGATCTTCAAGACATCAAGACGACGGCGCATCTACTCGAGCAGATGGGCGCGACCGTCGAACGAAGTGGCTCCGAACTCTCGATGACCGTTCCATCCCAAGCGCTCAAAGAAGCGCCGTATGACCTGGTTCGCAAAATGCGTGCATCAGTCCTTGTTCTGGGACCACTCCTTGCGCGATTCGGAGAAGCCAAAGTCAGCCTGCCGGGTGGTTGCGCGATCGGCGCTCGCCCGATCAATTTCCATCTCACGGCACTGGAGAAACTGGGCGCGACCATCGAACTCACCGAAGGTTACGTGATCGCACGCGCGAAACGCCTCAAAGGCAACCGAGTGGTATTTGATTTCCCATCGGTCGGCGCGACCGAAAACTTGCTGATGGCAGCGACGTTGGCAGAGGGTGAAACACTTCTCGAGAACTGCGCACGTGAACCCGAGATCATTGATTTAGCGAATGCGCTTCGATCGATGGGAGCAGAGATCGAGGGCGATGGAACAGAAATCATCCGTATTCAGGGAAAAACCAGCCTAAACGGCGCTAATCACGAAGTCATCGGTGACCGCATTGAGGCGGGAACGTTCTTGGCAGCGACGATGGCCACTGGCGGTCAGGTCCTGGTTCGAGGTATTCAGCCGATCTTCTTGGATTCCGTGCTCGAAAAAATGTCCGAAGCCGGCGCTGAGATCACTCGTGAAACAAACGCGATCGGAATCAAAATGAGTGGTCGTCCGCGTGGCATTGATTTCAAGACGCTCCCATTCCCGGGATTCCCGACTGACATGCAGGCGCAGCTCATGGCGGCGCTCGTGGTTGCCGACGGATCGTCGCTCATCACGGAGACGATTTTTGAAAACCGATTCATGCACGTGCCCGAGTTGTCTCGCCTGGGCGCGGATCTCACGATTCGTGGAAACACGGTTCTCGTGCGCGGTAAAAAAGAACTCGTCGGCGCGCCTCTCATGGCGACTGACTTGCGTGCAAGCGCAAGCCTCGTGATCGGAGGCCTCGTGGCTCGCGGAGAAACGACCGTCAGCCGGATCTATCACCTCGATCGCGGCTACGAAAAAATGGAAGCAAAATTGAAATCACTGGGCGCGCAAATCGAGCGAGTCTCCGACGGAGAGTAGATCCATGGCGAACGACTGTATTTTTTGTAAGATTGTGGACGGAGTCATTCCGAGCGCTCGCGTAGCAGAATCGAGTGATGCAATCGTGATCCGAGATATCTCGCCTCAAGCCGCTCAACATTATCTCGTCCTACCAAAAACGCATGTGCGCTCGGTAGCCGAAGCGTTCGATCAAGGGATCGGCGAAAAAATGGTTTCTTCGCTCTATGCGCTCGCACACCAAGTGGTGAAACAAGAGGGTTTGCTCCCCAACGGATTTCGCACAGTGATCAACACCGAAGCCGGTGGTGGTCAGACGGTTTTCCACCTGCATCTTCACATCCTGGGCGGAGAGCAGTTGCGGGGATCGTTCGCTTAAGACGCTTTGCGGTCGTACATGGACCCTTTGGGTAAGCGCGCCCCGCTTTTTTGGGTCTTGGTCCCTGACTCGTATTCATCCGTCGCTGATTTGGAATTCGGCGATGAAGTCGTACTATTGCGCAGTTTCAGAAGGAGAGATCCGATACCGATCTCACGTTTGGTCTTCTGAGTTTTGGACTCGGCTTCCTGAGCGTCGACGGGAGGAGGTGCGGATTTCCGAAGTGCGGGCGGAACCTCAATCGAGCCAGTTTTTTCAGGGCGAGCTTCTGGTTTTTCGGGCGTGTTTTGTTGTGGTGAGTCAGGGGGTAGGTTATACGATTCGCTCTCCAGCGAATCGGAACTCCCCTTGGAGGATTTTGGGCCGTCTGGTCGCGGTGTTGCGCGAATCGGCCTGAGGATGCGGCTGAGTGCCGCGCTCACTTTTGGGATCATTGAGACACCCTAAGTGCGTTATATGTCAGCTGGTGGTGCAACGTCAGTGCCTTGACGGTGCGAAGACAAATACGCTCTAGGGGATTTATCGGTAAAATTTATAAGACCTTTAGAAAAAAATACCGCGTATCTTCTTTAATTTACTTGACTAATATACTCAATATATAGGAAAAATCATTGTCTCGCGTCACCGGCTGGTGATAATGAGAAGAGATCATTTCCCAAGCCTTACCGTTCCTGTCCGAGAGAGGTCCCTATGTCTGATTCCAAAGATCTTTTTGATAAATGCCGCAGCTTTGAAGACGCCAAAAAAGTTCAAGAAGCGGGCGTGTATTGTTTCTTCCGCCCGATCGAAGAAACTTACGGCGGGACCGTCGTTACTCACGGCAAAAAGCGCGTGATGATCGGCTCGAACAACTACCTCGGACTGACCCATGATCCTCGTGTGATCGAAGCTGCCAAAAAAGCGATCGATCGTTTCGGTACCGGTTTCACCGGATCACGCTTCTTGAACGGTAACTCCGTTCTTCACGAAGAACTCGAAGAACGTCTGGCCAAATTCGTCGGCAAGGAATCCGCTCTCGTTTTCGCCACCGGTTTCCAGTCCAACCAAGGTGCGCTTTCAACGCTCGTCAGCCGCCATGATGTGATTTACAGCGACCAGGAGAACCACGCTTCGATCATCGAAGGTCAGCGCAGCGCTCTCGGCCAAACCTTGAAATTCCGCCACAACGACATGGAAGATCTCGAGCGAGTGCTCTCCACGACGCGCGCTAAATTCGACGGCGCTCTGATCGTCGCGGACGGCGTGTTCTCGATGTCGGGCGACATCCTGAACCTTCCCGAAGTCATTCGTTTGGCTAAAAAATACAACTGCCGAGTCTACGTCGACGACGCTCACGCCCTCGGCGTGCTCGGCGAAAAAGGCGAAGGCACCGAAGCTCACTTCGGGATGAAAGGCCAAGCCGACATCGTCATGGGCACGTTCTCGAAATCTTTTGCCTCGATCGGCGGCTACGTCGCTGGCACCGAAGAAGTCATCCATTACATCAAGCACAAGGCCCGACACTTCATGTTCACGGCTGCGATGCCACCTTCTGCAGCGGCGACCGTGTTGGAATGTATGAAGATCGTCGAAGCAGAGCCGGAGCATCTCGCGAATTTGCGTAAGAACGCTGGCAAGATGTCGGATGAGCTCACCCGCATGGGCTACTACACTCTGGGCTCCAAAACGCCGATTATCCCGCTTCTCCTGGGCGACGATTTCACGGCGCTCGCGTTCACGCAGAAGCTCTATGAAAACGGCGTTTTCGCCACGCCAGTCCTGCGTCCAGCCGTTCCAGACGGCTGCGCGCTGATTCGCACGAGTTACATGGCTACACACACGGATAGCGACCTGGACTATGTCCTGACCGTCCTTGAGAAACTCGGCAAGGCGTTCGGTATCCTCGGAAATCCAGAGCGCACCGAACAGATGGAAAAAATCGCCGAGAAGCATTTCGGCAAGCGCGGCTCGAGCAAGGTTGCCGCTCCTGCATTCACGCAAGCACTCGTCGGAAACGCGTAAACGCCTTTAGTCCGGATCCAGATTGCCCCCCGACTCGTTTCAGGAATATCCTGAGGGAGTCGGGGGTTTTCATTCGTGGCGTCTGCATCGATTCAAGTCTTGCGTGTCGATACTCAAGAGGGTTGGAAGGATTTCGTTCAATTTCCTTTTGATCTCTATTCGAATGATCCGCATTGGGTTCCCCCGCTGCGGACTTCGGTTCGTTACGCGCTCAGCGTGGAGAAGAACCCTTTTTACCACCAGGCTTACCGAATCCCACTCATCGCTTACGAGAACGGAAAAGTCTTAGGTCGGATCGTCGGTATCATCGACGACGCCGCCAATCGCACGCATCGCGAAGCGATCGTGAATTTTGGATTTTTCGAATGTGTTGAACGGTTCGAAGTCGCCGAAGCTCTCGTGAATGCTGTCATCGATTGGGCGAGATCCCGTGGTATGCAAGCGCTTCGAGGACCTTGCTCACCGAGCATGAATCACGAACGTGGTTTATTGATTCAAGGATTCCAAGATGATCCTGCGTATGGGATGCCTTATCAGCATACTTACTACGAAAACTATCTGAGCCGCCTGGGGTTTAAAAAGTTTCGTGATCTCTATTCGTTCGAGTGGGAAACCGGAGCTCAGTCTTCGGACCGAACGCTCGCGAAATCCGAGAAGCTCAAAGAAAATTCCGCCGTCACTTTTCGTCCGATTCGCATGCGGGATTTCGACCAAGAACTCGATTTGATCTATGACATCTACTCCGAGCAAGAGGATTGGGAAATCGGTCAAGCGCCTCTGGACCGGACTGTCTTCAAGGCGGATTTTCAGAGGCTCAAGCTTGCGATTGATCCTGAGATTTTTTTGATCGCGGAAGTTCGGGGCGAGGTCGCGGGCTATTCCATCGCGCTTCCGGATCTGAACGGTGCGCTCAAGCGCAATTCCAGCGGACAATGTTGGCCGACCGGTTGGCTGAAACTCCTTTGGAATGTGCGCGGCCCGGGTCGATCGAGTTCCTTGAGTCGCTACCGCATGGTTCAATTCGTGGTTAAAAAACGGTTCGAGCCCCTCGGAATCGACGTCATCGTGGATTTAGAAACGCAGCGACGGGCAGCCGCGCGAGGGTATGCGCGTGGAGAAATCGGCGGGATATCTGAGCACGACCAAAATCGCAGGCAATTCGTCGAAGGTTTCTGCGGACCTCACTCGAAAATGGTTCGAATATACGAACGAGCGCTCACCTAATACGCTCGCCAAACGCTAGGTTCCTTGATGAAATAGGGGAATGAGTGGAAACAAACTCCGTATTTTGGGAATCGACCCCGGTAGCCGCATGGCGGGTTACGGGATCATCGATGTCCAAGGTCGCACCATCACCGCGATCGAACATGGAACGTTGAAACTCAGTGATACACACTCCACCCAAAAAGTAGCACTCGAAGACCGCTTGCACGCCCTGTTTATGCGGCTGACGAATCTGATCGAAAAACACCGGCCAGAGGTCATGGCGATCGAGAAAGTGTTCTTCGCTAAGAATGCAGTTTCGGCGCTGAAACTCGGGCAAGCGCGCGGAGCGGCCATCGTTTGCGGTAGCGTGAACGGGCTGTCGATCGTCGAGTACGCGCCAACGGAAATCAAATCCGCGATCACTGGACACGGACGAGCGGAAAAAGAACAAGTCGCTCGAATGGTGGAGCTGATGGTGGGTCCTCAGAAGTTCGATTCCGCAGATGCCTCCGATGCGCTCGCTATCGCGATTTGTCATGCGCAGCGCGTAGGAAATCTCTTTCGCGCCGGTGCGGGTGCAAGCCCTCGTACGACTCTGGATCAAACGAAACGGACAGCCAAAAAAGGCTCTTTAGCCGAACAACTGGGGATCACTCCTGACAAGGTCGAAGGCAAAAAACGCATCCGACTTTAACGCGTGCTTGCTTGGTTCGTTTCACCGATTTTAGCGCCATTTCCGCCGCGTTTACGGTAGGATTTTGTCCATGATTCATTATCTCAGCGGCAAGCTTTTTGAGACCGAAGACGGCGCATCGACCGTCAACATCGAGTTTCCGGGCGGCGGCATCGTCGGTTATCGCGTTTCGCATCCGAACTCTCATCGCTATGCGGGCTGGATGCATGGTCAGACCATCTCTTTTTATATCCATGCGCACGTCCGCGAAGACGCCTTTGACCTCTACGGATTTTTGACCGCATTTGAACGCGAGTTGTTTCGTACGCTCCTTTCGGTGAATGGAATCGGACCTAAAGGCGGTATTGGAATCCTCACTCAGATCGATCCGGAAACACTCGTTCATTCCGTGATGACCGGAGACAAGGATTCGCTCACCAAGATTCCTGGGATCGGCAAAAAAACCGCCGAGCGCCTGGTGCTCGAGCTCTCTGATACGATCCAGAAAAAAATCAAATCCGGTAAACTCCCGCAAGAGTGGATGGGGCTCTCCTCCAGCGGAGAAAAATCGGTCAAAGGCAAATCCACGGGCAAGATCGAGGTCTCGATCGCGCAAGTCGCATTCCTTGAGGCCAAAGACGCACTCGTGGGCCTCGGTTACCGCGAGGTTCAAGTAACGGACGTGTTGAAACGTTTCCGCGAAAGCGAAGAGGATCTGCAGAATGCGCCTTCGTCCGTTTGGATCAAACGCGCGCTCAAGGAACTGAGGTAATCTCATGACGATGGAACGTACGGTGAGCCCAACGGAAACTCGCGAAGACGAAACACAACCGCAGCTACGTCCACAGGTCTTGGACGAGTATGTCGGCCAGAAGAAGGTAAAAGAAAACCTCTCGCTCTTCATCGAAGCCGCACGCCAACGCAAAGACGCCCTCGACCATGTTTTGCTCGCGGGACCTCCGGGCCTCGGAAAAACGACGCTCGCTCACATCGTCGCTAAAGAAATGGGAACGGAGATTCATTCGATCACCGGCCCAAACATCGAGAAAAAAGGCGATCTCGCCGCCGTTCTCACGAATCTTCAGCCGGGTGACGTTCTTTTCATCGACGAGATCCACCGCCTTCAGAAAACCATCGAAGAAGTGCTCTATTCCGCGATGGAAGATTTCAAACTTGATCTCATCATCGGCCAAGGCCCAGCCGCGCGTACGCTCCGCCTCGACCTGCCACCGTTCACGCTGGTTGGTGCGACGACACGTACAGGCCTGCTCTCAAGCCCTCTTCGAGATCGATTCGGCGTGCAGTTGCGCTTGGATTTCTATCCAACTGAGGAGCTGGAGAAAATTGTTCGTCGGTCCGCTCGGATCCTAGGCGTCGAGATTGATGTGTCCGGGTGTAATGAAATCGCGCGCCGTTCGCGCGGCACGCCTCGGATCGCGAACCGACTTTTAAAACGTGTTCGAGATTTCACCCAGGTTCGCAAGGCAGTGGACCAGATCACTCGCGATACGGCTCGCGAGGCGCTTGCGCTTTTTGAGGTGGATGATTGCGGTTTGGATCCGATGGACCGTAAGTTTTTAATCACCATTATTGATAAATTCGACGGTGGCCCGGTCGGAATCGAGACCCTTTCGTCAGCGCTGGGCGAAGAGCGCGATACGCTCGAAGACGTGTATGAACCCTTCTTGCTTCAGGAAGGATTCCTCCAAAGAACCCCTCGAGGTCGGATGGCAACCCGACTCGCCTACCAGCATTTAGGGCGCAACTGGACGGAGCGTCCCGGGCAGCTCCCAATAATTGACATAACTAGTCAAAATTAAAGCTGTATTTTTTCTCACACACTTTGGGCAAAAACCGCTGTGGGGTTTTTAACACAGTTGATTATTCGAGTCGATTCTTTGAGTTGAGAAGGATTTTGACGATATATATTCACTGCGTTAGTTGCTTGAAATAATACGGGTAATTGGTTAGATAATAACCGAATAATTTAATCATATATTAGGGTTACACTCGGCACGGGCCTTGCCTTAGAGAGTATCAAAGAATCGGAGCCGCCATGCAGATGGTCCAGAAAACTATAACTCGCGAAATGACCCTTCAGGGGATTGGAGTGCACCTTGGCAAGCCTGCCACGGTTACGCTCAAGCCCGCACCGGCTCACCACGGAATCGTTTTCGTCCGCAAGGACCTACCGAACTCGCCAGCGATCGAAGCCCACTACCGCAACGTGGTGAACACCCAGATGGCAACGACCTTGGGTTCCGGTGGCGTAACGCTCTCGACGACTGAGCACCTGCTCGCCGCGCTTCACGGATTCGGCATCGATAACCTTCTTGTCGAAGTAAATGGCCCAGAACTTCCGATCTTGGACGGTAGCTCGGCTCCTTTCTGTCGCGCGATTTTGGAAGCCGGCGTGACCGCACAAAACGCTCCTCGCACGACCCTCGTTCTCAAGAAAAAAGTCGAAGTCAAAGTCGACGAGAAGTGGGCAGTCGCGGAACCTTCTCCTCATTTCGAAGTGTTCGGATCGATCGACTGGGATCACCCACTCATCGGTTTCCAGCAATTCCATTACATCGAAGGTAAAACCGATTTCGCCGAGATTGCCTCGGCCCGTACGTTCGGTTTCCTCAAAGACGTCGAAAAACTCAAAAAGCTTGGCCTCGCCTTGGGTGGATCGCTCGACAACGCGGTCGTGCTCAACGAGGCTCTCGTGCTCAACCCTGAAGGACTTCGTTACCCAGACGAGTTCGCTCGTCACAAAGTCCTCGATTCGCTCGGCGATTTCAAACTTGCGGGCATCCCGATTCAGGCCAAATTCAAAATGCATCGCGCCGGTCATGACCTGCACAAGCAGATCTTGCTCGAAATCTTCAAAGACGCCTCGAACTACGAGATCGTCGAAGGCGTACGCGAAGCTCGTCCGGAAACCAAAGCCAAGGTCGCGGCTCTGGGTTCGTATCGTCCGGCCGTCTAAAAGTTCATTTCACACCAACGTCCCAAACGTTAGGCGGGGTTTCTGGATCACCAGGAACCCCGTTTTGTTTTACCAATGATAGGTTACTCGAACGCCGATCTCACGAGGCGCATTCGTTTGGTGTAGCGTCGCCTGATAAGGGCTCGTCGTGCTCGTAGGAGCACCGTTAAACACCAGGTATTGCCGATTCAGAACGTTATTCGAGTAAGCTTCAAACAACCACTCGTTCCAACCGTATTGAGCGGCAAGATCCAAATAGAGCTGCGACGGTGCAGTACGCGTGTTCTCCGCATTGGTGAATGATCGCCCCAAGCCACGCAGAAGAGTGGTGAACGTGAAATTTTCAAACGGACGCAAGGTGTGAGTGAGGCGACTCGTCCAGTTCGCGGCGAACGGGAACTGCTTGCCACGGTAGTTTGTGGTCCCACTCGTAAACTGTTCGAACCGAGTCTTCGTATAGCCGACCCCGTAAGAGAGCGACTGAGTCGGGCTCAGTTTCCATTCGGTTTCGAACTCGCCGCCATAGACCCGCGAGCGAGACGCGTTTGCGACCTGGGTATCATAAAAATCATTTGTGAGTTGGACCTGGACCTGTTGTTCACGCCAATCCGTATAGAAAAAATTCGTGTGAAAAGAGAGATCACGATTCGACCACTTATGGGAGAGCTCGTAGTTGTTGGTGAATTCCGGATCGTACTCAACCGCTTGCGCTCGACTTCGGTTGATGGCGACACCGCCCGTGCGATAGGCACGCGTGTAAGTGAGGCCGATGTGATGATCCGCCCAACTCAGGGTGTAACCGAGTTTTGGAAGGACGAGAAAATTCGAGGTTTCTCCCGAGTAGGAGCCACTGACTCCGTTCAGATAGTTATCGATCGTGTTGTTCGCGGTCGCACCTAAGTTCTGGGTACGGCGAGCATTGACTGAGGTTCCATATCTATTCTTCACGTACTCCAGTCTCGCGCCAGCTTGAATCGAATGCATTTCAGTGAATCGGTACTGAACTGAATCAAAAACCGAAAACGTCGTACGGTAGCGTTTCACGATCTGATCGAGGGCGACCGGGGTGGACGAGGTGCCGACTGGATAGAGCAAATTGAAATCATAGTCGTCGGCCAGGCGATAGAAATGTGTATGGAACCCTAGCGCATTTTTCATTCGCTCGGTCTGCGTGACGAACCGAGACTCGGCGCTGATGAAATCGTCATCATGATGTTCTTTGCGAGTGCCGGCTCGATCAGTAGGGCCGTTGTCTGCGTCCGACACGTTTCTCTCGCGAGAGGTCGAATAGGCGAGAACGGACTCGAGAGATGAGTGGTCTCCAAATGGATGAGAGTACTGAGTACTCACTTGATGGTTATCCACTTTGTTCACCGCATTCACATTTTCGAATACTTCGTAACGAAACGGATCGGCGCTCTGAACATAGGAACTGCCACTCTCATTGCGGTGGTACTTCCAGAACGTACGGAGTTTGCCGCCACTTGAGAATTCGTGAAGCAGGTCGATCGACGCCTTGTCGTGCTCTTCTCGCCCAGCATCGTTGCTCCCGGTCGTGACGTTCTTAGTGTAACCGTTCGTCTGCTCCCGGTTATAGAGGAGTCTCGCTCCCGTTTTTTCACCGAAGAGGCGGTGATTGGAAACGACACCGAACTCCCGTCCGCCGTAATTTGCTCCTCCAAGTTTAGCCATACCCTCGTTTTCAAAGATGGGCCTCCTGTGGAACATCAGAACACTTCCGGCAAGGGAGTTTACACCTTGGCTAGTCGATTGAGGTCCTCGCAAAATCTCGATCGAATCCGAATCCCAAAGATCAAAACTGCCGGACCTGAGCGCAAGATCGGATTGAAATACGTCGTCGATGAGGATGCTGGCGAGGTTGTCTTTTTGAAATCCGGTTACACCGGTGCTGTTGATGCCGCGAATACTAAATGATTCGCCATTCTTGTTCACTTGGACGTTTGGAACAGCGTTTAGCATCTCAATCGAGTTCTCCCGATTGGAGGCGTTTAGAAAGGGTTCTTTGAGGACAGCGATACTCTCGCCCGATTCGTTGAGTGTTTTGCCTTCTTTGTTGCCGCGAACAGAGATGGCATCCAAGGTCACGGTTTCATCGGCGTCTGAACTGAACGACAGAGAACTTAAAACGAGTAGCCAAAAGGACATGGAATGCGTCTTTCTAGTTGAGTGATTTTTTAGGAGCGATAGCGCACGAAATTAGGGGCCTGAGTTTCATTGAGGTAAATCGTCCGCCGAGCTAAGTCGTTTACGATCAGGGCCGAACGCCAAGACATGAGGCTAGTTTGTGGCTCTGAAATGCCGTGATGGTGGCGGCTGAAATTCAGGGCGTAGATGCGATTCGCGGAGGGCCCGTTCCATTCAATCGAAAACGATTTCGTGAACGCAAATCGGCCTTGCTCGTCGAACTTGATGAGGCTGCGGATCGGATCCAAGTAGGCCGGGATTACGCTCTCGAAACCAGTACTTAAGATCACGAGATCCGCCTCGAATGCCTCGTCCGAATCGGTAAACGCGTTGTAGAAACGGAGTTCGTAAGCCTGACCTATCTGCCTCATGGAAACGAGTTCTCGAAGTGGCAGGATCTCGAAATCCGCATTCGACTGGTCAACGTGTTTCATGCGGTAGAGGTCTTGATAGAGTGACTTGAGATAAGTCGGCGTATTCCCGTCACTCGCTAGTTTCTGACTGTGAACGATCTGGGCTTTTTTGTCGCCGCTTAAGCGCCAGAACTCATCTGAATAAGCAGGGGTGAAATATTCGTTCGTGAACGCAGACTCATCGAGCGGTTCTAGGGTCGGTCGACGAGTGAGGAGTCGCACGGACTCCGGTCTGCCCCAGTTTCCGAGGAGAGCGTTCCTGAAAAATTCAACTCCGGTTTGTCCACCTCCAATGATCGCAACACGTTTTCCGGTGAGATCCATCTCGCGTACTGCAGGTGACTTGGCATGAAACACTCGCCCACCCAGAAACGGTCTCGCACAGGCAGGAATGCGAGGGGTGAGGCCGGTTGCGATGCAAATATTGCGGGCGGATTCCGTTCCTCGGGACGTCTCGATTTTGAACTGATCTTGGTCGAAACGAACTTCGTGCACAGGAGTGGAGAACTGGAGTTTATCGCCCAAGTTCTGGCTCACCCAGCGGCAATAGAGTTCGAATTCGCGCCTCGAAACAACTCCACGGTCCGTGTTCATGAATGAATGAAAAATCCCGTTTTTGACCAAGTAATTCAGAAACGAGTGAGGACTCGTCGGATCCACCGGCGTCACCAGGTCCTTGAGGTAGGACGTCTGCATGTAGGAGTCACCGAACATCATCTCAGGATGCCATTCGAATTCTGTTTTTTGATCGACGAATTTAGTCTTGAGTTCCGGCGCGAGATTTAAGAGTGCCGCGAGGCTGAGGTTAAAAGGGCCAATGCCTAGACCAAATAAATCATAGGTCGCATTCATAAGAGACTCTCCGATGCGGGGACCAAGGGGTTGAAAATTTCTGCGCCCAGTAGAGGAAGGGGGCGGACATCGCTGTCGGCGTAGCCGATTTTGAACCGAACAGGATTCACGAGGAGCCGCGGAATCTTCGCAACGAACAGGTTGGATGATTCTAGACCCTGCTCCTCCAAGTAATGCGTGATTGTTCGGCGAAGCCGCGCGTAGAATTCTTGTTCGGAGAAACCGTCGCTCTCAAATAGCGAAGCCGATAGAAACCGTAGAACCGTGACGAAATGACCGGTGATCAGGTCATGGATCAAATAGTGACTCGGGAGTTGAGTGAGTATGCCTTGATACGCGGCCATTCTACTCGGGCTCGCCTCAGGGAGCTGATCCAAGAGTCGAACGTCGCCTTGGAAGTCCTTGAGGAAAACTCCGACCGGCAACGAGTTCTTGAGTCGAACGACGATGTTTTGCCCGTGCGCGACGATACCGACTCCGTAACGGACCTGCAAATGATAGAGCGGGAGTATGACGACCCGGAAGTAGCAGTCGAGCCAATCGCCGATCTCCACACCCGCGCTACGGGCGTACTCCGCAGCCAAGCAATGACCATCGAAATCACGGTGCGCGAAGGCGCCCGCGATCACAGCTTTTTCATCGTGGGCGATTCGTGAAACGGAACTCTGTCTCCAAACGACGCCCAAGCTTTCTTGATAGCGATAGGGAGCACCGGACATCTGCGAATAGAGCGGATGTGCATAGGAAAATCCGGCGCACTCAGCGAGAATCTGGGTGTTGGACTGCTGTAAAAATCCATCTTCAGCGCAGATCGCTGCCAGGTCCAGCGACAGATTCGGAATGAGGGGTATGTATTTCGGCGCGATGCCGCGAACGGCGGACGTATTCAAAATTGAGAGCGCGAGCTTGATATCTGTCCGTTCAGGACGAGAAACGTTCGATAGCGTTCGGATGGAGATTTGCGGACGATACTGATCGCCGAGGAGTCCGAGTGGGATCATGCGGAGGACGGCTATTTCAGATGCGTACTGAGTCCGAATCACGCGTTCCCATTGAGACGGATGAACAGGAATGATTCGGTGAGACTCGAGAGATACATCGTGCTGTTTTAGAGTCTGTTCCAGACGCTCGCGTTCCAGGGTATCGAAACTCTCGTTGATGATCCGGTCCGAATCGAACTCGGGAGCTGAGTGAAAAATCCCATAGTTTCGATCAATGCCGAGCCAGAACAGTTGAAAACTGCGATTCGATTCGGGCGCGTAGTCCTGGATATCGCGTGAGCTCCAGCCCAGACGACCTTTGTTGAGAAGGATCTTCGGATGTCCGGAGAGCTGAGTTTGAATCTCGTCACCCGAGAGTTTCGCAAGCATCGCCACAGAAGTCTCGGATTGCACGCGCAAGACCCGGAGGTCGGCGTAGAGCGTCTGGTGCATTTCTTCGAGGAATTGACCTAAGATGATGTCCGTCATTCCGGTTTCAGCTTGGATATCGAGAAAAAACTGCCCGGCAGAGAGTTCGTCAGATGAAGAGTTGAGGCGGCGGATGGAATGGAGCTGAACGTTCAGGCTATCCCAAACACTGATCCATCCTTGAAACGAGTACGAAACGCCAGATTTCGTTTTGAGAACAAAAAAGTCCGTCCCGGTATTCTCAGGCTCAAGTACGCCCTCGAAATACAGCTCACCGATCGACCGCGCGATCAGCTTGCGATTGGCTAGACTCCAGAGTTCCCGTTCGGTCATAGGAAATTTCCGTCCAAGAATCGTTCGCGTGCGCATTCAAGCAGCGCCGCACGCTTGTGTGGGAAATCGAATTCTTTGAGTTTCTTCCAAGCAGGAATGAGCTCGACGTACTTGAGAACCTTGGCGTTGTCGTGTCGTGGTTCTGCCATCACTCGACGAGTTCGCGGATCATCGATGAACAGGAAATGGAGCGCGGACTTGATGATAGCGTCAGTGTTTTGAACCCCGAGAAAACTCTTCTCGCCAATTAAGAAATGGAAACCTCGATCAAAAGGCTCATAATCGTAGTAGGGCGCGAGGCGGTCCTCAGGCGTCCAGTAGAACTCGAAATATGCAACCGGCGCCCCGTCCGCTTCTACGATCCACGGAGATTGATGCCGATCATTTCGCTGCTTAAGGAGATACTCTCGGAGCTCCTCCGGACTCTGGTTCAGTTCCCAGAACTCCGAAACCCGAGGTTGGTTGTGCCACTCATGGAATACGACAAGATCGCGCTCAGTTTCGGCACGGCGAAACTGTAGCGTCTTACCGATGGAGGGAACAAAACGTCGATAGCCGATGCCGTCCTGAGGCTGGATGCGGAGCGGATGTTTGCGATCGTTCGTCACAGTCCAGCGCTCAGTGAGCGACGCCGTCCCGGCGCGCGCTCTCCAGAGATAGGGGAGCTGAAAAAACTCCGCGCGATTGACAGCAAGTTGATCGGTCTCTAAGAAAAAATCTCCTAGTGCCCAGGCCGTCACTCGTTTCGGATCGTGAATGATGATTTCTTGGAGGGCGGCACTCTGACCGAAGAGGTGCTCGAGCGCAATGAGCGGAGTCAGCGATCGATCCGTGATTCGAGAGACGTCCACCAGTGATAAAACGGTATTTTTCTGACCTCGATCGACGATGAATGTGAGCGTTTCACCAGCGTTAGAGACGACTTGCGCTTGATCGCCCTCCAACAAAACTTGATAAGAAGCGGATCCCGAGGGTGGCGCGTAACTAAACGGCATAAAACGGATTCTCCATGGAGTTGTAAATGGCGTGAGGATTCGAAACGGTGTTCTCATTCAGGTTAGTCATGCTGCAGAGGAAATTACCTTTTTGCATGAGTTCTGGTGAGTCGAGTAGATAGTTGAGGCAGCTCGGGTCTTGAACCCCTTGCTCGCGAGTCTTGAGCATCTCTTGGCGGAATGCGCGGAGAGATTCCTGCTCGGAGAGAGGACTTGAGTCGGCAAGAGCTGCGACGACATTGAGAGCTGAATTGATGATGACGTAGTAAGTGAAAAGATGATTTCCCACTGTTTCATTCAGCAGATTCCCAACGCTGTTGCGGAACCCGGGGACGAGATCAGAATAGAGACGGCAACCGAGCTCGCTGTATCCCGTACCTTGGCAGTCCCTGAAATGCATTTCACTCGGTAATCCGTCCGTGAAACCGAGGATGATGTTTTGTTGATGCGCTCCCAGGAGAATTCCATAGTCGGCTTGCGCATGGATGAACGGAGTAAACGCGACTCGGATGTATGCGTTCAACCACTCTCTCGCAGTTTCGAGTCGGCTACGTTTGGTACGTTCCGAACGTTGACGAATGAGTCGGGCAAGTCTGCTTTCGCCACCCCAGGGACTTTCTTCGGCTAACGTAGCAAGCACGATGCGGTTATCGGCGCTCGCCTGGAGGAATGGATTGTCACGCGCGACAACGATCGTATCTACGCGGGGCAGGCCAGATGCGTCCTTGAGTGCGATGAACGCGGGTTCTCGGATGACCTTGAACCGGGGAAAACGATTCTCAAACTCTCGTCCTGGAGCTGTTTCGAGGACGTCTTTGAGTAGGATGCCCCGAGTGACTTCATTTGCCTGGAGATGTCGGACTGAGTTCGTGAGCCTGAGGCTCAGAGAAAATTTCAAGAGGTACTCCGCTCCCGCGGAATAGAGCGAACGAAGCGACGAGGTTGGCGACCAAACGCGAACGGAGGGCCCTTTTTCCAGGATCGCTCCGCTTTCAATTGCAGATTGGATCTCTGGTTGCGTGAGCAGGATCTGTCGTTGCCAAGGGTGAACCGGATAGGGTTCGTACCCTTCGGGAATGGCAGAAGAATCCGGCATTTGCTCTTGGGTGTAGAGGCGATGATTCCAGCCGCAATTGCCTTTGGATACCAGAAGCTCGCTCTTGACCCACCACCACTGAATCGGAAAAGAGGCGCCAAACTCGGGAGAATACGCCCGCATTTCGGATTCCGTCAGGGGCTCGCGACTCTTGGGCGTGGGATGAAACGTATGCCCGAGCAAGAGTGATTGCTCCATCGACAAGAAGTCGAGTGATTCGTCGGGAGAGGGAATCGAGCGAGATTCTAAAATAGACTGAATGACCGCTTGGCTCTGCTCGAGACGCGATTTAAATGATTCGATGGTGTCTGGATGAGTGGGATAGACCTGAGCTGCAACTGCCATCAAGTGAGCCGAGAAGTCTTGGAAAGTAATCGATGCGAGAGTTCCTGCAGGATTTTTTCGATAGAGTTGATCCGCATATTGATGCCGCCCGACCTGGGAAACTCTTAAGAGTGGTGCTAGGAGGGTCGAAGCATCCGGTAAGCGAAACTCAATGCAATGAGTGATGTCGTGCTGGATCGCAATCTGTGCGGGAGCGGATACCACGCGGTAGTCTCGCCATTCTCGAAGTAACGAGTTCAGAAATCGTGTGGCCGAATGGCGTTCGGCCAAGCGGACGGTTGAGCGTGGGTCGATAGTACGGCTCATACAGAAGATGCCTTTCTCACGGATGTGAACATCCAAACTTGACTCACTAAAGCAGCGGTCACGATCAAGAGCACTGCGTAGGGAGCGTCTGCATTCCATTGAAGGGCGAGCGATGCAGTCATGCCGCCGACGAAGTAGCCTAGGGTTTGAATCGCGGATATTCGACCCGCCGTCCGTGCACTCGAATCATGGTGAGTGATGAGGGCTAGGTAGGACGGAGGAATGGTCCCAATCCCCACGGAGAGTATGGTGAGTGCGGCCCAGATTTCGATTTTTTGATGGGCTGCTACGAATCCACAAACGCCGAGTCCGAGCATCACGCTTCCGAATTTCAGGCCTCGTCCTGCCATGGTCAGTGTATCGAGTTTCTGTGCGTATTTTCTAAATGCGATCTGGGTCAGAAGAATCACGATGGCGCTTGAGAGCAGAAGTGCAGCGGTATGAGCGGTTCCTTCGGCTGAGGTGAGTGATAATCGATCCCGTATGGTTTTTGAGAAAATGGAATTCAAGCACTCAATGATTACGGCGAAGGCAAACACCAAGAGAAACGAAGGTGCGAGCCAAGTGGACTTCGAAAAAACAGAAGTCGTAGTTGTGACGGCAATATTCGGATGACTTGCAGGTGCAAATCGGATTTGAGTCACTCCGACCAGACCGATCACGAGCAATCCGAAAATGATCGAGAGAGTCTGCGACGAATACTGCGAGAACTGCGCGAAAACGAGAAGTCCGACGACCCTCCCGATCGCCAAGTTCATGGTGTGTCGTGAGAGTGCGCGGTGGCGAGCGGATTCTTCTGAGTCGCATTGAATGGCCTGAGCGACCGGAGCGATAGCGGAGGCGGTGAGCCCATAGAGAATTCGACTCGTCATAAGGATCGCGAGCGAGAACGGCGTAGGGTGACTGCCAAAAAGATAAACGATCACACCCAGTGAGAGCGCAAGTCCAGTCAAGCCGACGACCAGAGCAGGCTTGCGCCCGTTCTGGTCGCTGAATTTACCCCAGAATGGGCTCGCCCAGAGGAACAGAAGCGAGCCCAAGCTAAACGACAAGATCACCTGCGGTAGCGAGAGCTGTGTCCGCTCTGCAATCATCGGATAGAGCGCGATGAGCGAAATCTGAATGGCCGAGAAGGCGATCGCGGCACCTGAGGCTGCGATACGGGCGTGAATCAATGGCCTCATGAGGAACCCCTCCGCTTGATCGCTGCTCGAAGTGAGCCGATCACAAAAACGAGTGGTAGCGCTACAGTGGCTGCGCCGATCCAACCGATCCATCCATCCGAGACTAGCGTGAGCACAATACCGATCGCACCTAGGCCGAGGACGATCGCCGGGAAGTATCGTTTCACACGGTCCATCGCTCGGCTTTGAAATGGTGTGAATGGGGTCGATTTGTGTACCGGATCGGCGGGCTTGCGGGTTTTTTTCAAAATGAACGCCGCAACTCCGCTTGCGGTCAACGCCATCGAAAGCAGAGAGAACGCGAGCCAGACCAACTTCAGTACCATCCCACCGTAGTTCCCAAAATGGAGCGGTTCCGAGATCAGTGCCAGTTTTAGATAAATCGGTAGTTGGCGAGCTTGCGCCTCTGTACCCGTTTCGCGATCGACCACGAGGAGTTCACTGAGTTTAGATGTGAACGCTGTCGTGCCATTCATGAGAATGAGGAAATGGCTTGGGATAGAAAATTCCGTATCAGGAAATGCGATGTAGGTGAGGCGATCATGGGGCTTAAGTCGCTGCGCGGTTTCTACCACAGTGGCAAGTTTTGGTAACGCAGCTTGCGTTGAAACGTTCGCGTACTCTTGAGAGAGGGATTTCAGTTCGCCTGCCTGGTAAATTTTCAAGAGGGGACCATTAAATGAGAGGAGCACTCCTGTCATCGAGACGAGGAGGAGCCATGCAAACGCACAGGCACCAATGAATCGGTGCGCGTCTGAGTAGGCGCGAGTGGAGCGTGGGTCTCGAATCTCACCGAATGATTTACCTCGCATAAAATTGCCGTAGATGAAAAACCCGGAGAGCAAGACGAATACGAGAATGAGACCGACGAATCCAACGTAGAGTTTCCCGTACGTTCCTAAAAACAGTTCGCGATGAAGTACCAGGAGCGTTCCGAAGAATCCGTCATCGTTTTGTGGCGCCTCAATCGGGAGTGCGGTTTTGCCGCTATAAAGGAGTTTGCGAGCGCCGCGGAATTTCTTGGAGTTCTCTTTGCCTAGACGAACCTGGATGAGTCGGTTGTCGCTCTCATCCGGGAATATCGCGAGGGGCCTTTCGCCTGGGAATCGCGTGATTGCGTCCGTAAGAATACGGTCGAGCGTCTCGCCCGTCCATGGAGTCAGTTCTTGGGTGGTCAGTAAGGGGCGGTCGGTTTCGAGTTCACCACGAAAAAGGAGAACGCTTCCGGTCAGAATCAAGACGACCAGGTGCAGAGCCACAAAGAGGCCGCCGTAGAGATGAGCTTGGTATAAGCGCTTAAAAACGATCGATTTCATATCGGGTGACTCGAGTATAGTGGCGAGTGCTTTATGCTTGAATTAAAAATGAGATTCAATATCATTTTGTAAGTAGACAAGCGGTTTTGTGCGCACGTAAAAGGTGGATACAAAACCGAGTTTTTCAGGCGTATTCGCGCGCGATCTCGCCGGCTCAAAAGTGAAACGAATCGATGGAATCTGTCAGACTTGCGCCTTGGGCGTCTTCCTTGGGTATTCACGCTCTATTTCTGGCACTCTTTTTAGTGTTTCAGTTGCGGGCACCGTTGCGCCCATGGGGTGTGGATCGTTTCGGTGATCCGACTTTTGTCGAAGTAATCGGACGGGCCAGTGTCCGGAGTTCATCACCTGTAGCGAAACCAAGAATTTCAAACGATTCAATCACGCGGGTCCGAGACCCTTTTGCACTGACCGCTCCGAAAACAGTTGGATCGCAACCCGATCTCCGCTCGAATTCTACGGGTGGTTTTGGTGCAGTAGAGGGTACGTCTCTCCAAGGTGAACTCGGAACTGCTGATGGTGTGAGGATCGGAGCACGTGATCGCTACCTCTCGGATCTTCGAACGACGCTCGAGGCACGGAAAAAATACCCCCCGTTGTCGCGACGGATGGCCGAGTCGGGGCGAGTGCTCATTCGTTTTCAAATTGCGCGTGATGGGCAGTTCTCAAACGTAACCGTATTGAAATCGTCCGGTTACGAACGACTGAATTCGGCCGCGCTCGCGTTAGTCCAGGAGCTTGCGCGTTATCGAGAGTTTCCGTCAGCGATCATGGAATCGTCGCTTTCTGTTGAGATTCCGATCGATTACGTTCTCGACTGACCAATTCCGAGTTGAAATCAAAGGGTCGTTTGGATAATTCTATTACTGTCGGGATGTAGCGCAGCCTGGCTAGCGCACTTGCATGGGGTGCAAGGGGTCGCTGGTTCGAATCCAGTCATCCCGACCATTAAAAAATAGGGGACAGACCTTTTAGGTCCGTCCCCTATTTTTTTAATAGCCGCGAGCCTGGATTCGAATGCGTTCCGAGCTTCTCGTCGTGCGCCTTTGGCGCTACTCCTCGAACTCTCACGCACGCGTTGCTCAAAACCTGACATTGAGTCAGGTTTTGCGGCACTCGCGTAGTCATCCCTTGGGGCATGGAATGAGCGGGGAATCGTCGTGCGCCTTTGGCGCTACTCCTCGAGTGAACTATGGCCCGACTGATTTTTGTCGCATGTTTACCGCGACCAATAGAGGCCTCATAGATCTTTTGTAGACATTTGTCTTTGATCACTGAGATTATTTAAATAATCCAAAAAGGAAAAACAGATATGAAAAAATACCCCGTCCTACTGTTGGCACTCGTCTCTTTTGTTTCTATTTCTGCTCGTGCAGAACCATCCGAAAAGAACGAAATGTTCAGTGACATGAAAACGCATGTCCTTGGAATGTTGGATAAGAGAATCGCTTCTTTGCAAGAAGAGAAAAACTGTGTGACTCAGGCACAAAACAAAGAAGATATGAAAAAATGCCGCAAAGAACACGAAGAGCACAAAACAGAAATGAAAGCTGATCGTGAAGAATTTCGCGATTCGATGAAGAAAAAAAGAGAAGGCATGAAAAAGGCGAGAAAAGAGAAGAAAGAGTCTTCCGGAGAATCGAACGAATAAGCTTTCAAAGATTCATTATCGATAGCGTTTCATTAAAACGGCCGCTGCCTCTATCTAGGTAGCGGCCGTTTTGCAAACTGAGTACTGAAAGATCTCACCCGAACGAGAACGAACTACCGCAACAACTCCGCATGGAACTTGATGTGATCCTCAATGAAGGTCGAGATGAAATAGTAGCTGTGATCGTAGCCCGCTTGTCGACGAAGTGTGACGGGGTAGTTGATCGTGGAGAGAATTTTTTCGAACTGATCGGTGCCAAGTTGCTCAGCCAGGAACTCGTCGTCTAGACCCTGATCGATGAGGATGGGAGTTTTGATTTGGGCTTTTTGGATGAGAAAACTTGCGTCGTACTGGGCCCACTGGGAAGGGTCATTTCCCAGATACTCGGTGAATGCGAGTTCGCCCCAGGGCGCGTTCGATGGTGCGCAAATCGGCGCGAATGCGGAAATAGATCGGTAGAGTTCCGGATTCCTGAGTCCGAGCACGAGTGCGCCGTGACCGCCCATGGAGTGACCGAAAATCCCGCGTTTAGAGGAGTCGATCGGAAGGACGCTTTCGGCCAGTTCGCGTAGTTCTTTCGTGACGTACGAATCCATTTGGTAATGCTTCGACCATTTCGATTCGGTTGCGTCGACATAGAAACCGGCGCCGGAACCGAGATCATAGCGGTCATCTTCGCCTGGGATTCCGGTGTCACGCGGACTCGTATCGGGAACGACCAGGATGACGCCGTATTTTTTTGCCATGGCCTGTGCATGCGCCTCGGTCATAAAAATCTCTTCGCTACAGGTAAGGCCCGACAGCCAATAGAGGACCGGAAGTTTACGTTTCTCCGATTCCGGCGGAAGGTAAGCCGAAAATTTCATCGGCGCGCGGCAAGTCTCCGACTGGTGCGTGTAGAATCGCGTGTATCCGTCGAACTGTTTATGACTGCGAGTCAACTCCAGGGAATTTTTACTCATGAATCGTTCCTTACTTGCCGTAGTGAATCACGCTGCGGATGCTCTTGCCTTGGTGCATGAGATCGAATGCACGGTTGATGTCCTGAATACCCATCGTGTGAGTAATCATTTGATCAATCTCGATTTTGCCGGCCATGTAGTTGTCGACGTATCCCGGGAGCTCAGTGCGACCTTTGACTCCGCCGAATGCCGTGCCCTTCCATGTTCTTCCGGTGACCAGTTGAAAAGGACGCGTCTGAATCGTCTTTCCACCACCGGCGACACCGATGATGATCGACTCTCCCCAGCCCGAGCAACAGCACTCAAGTGCGGAGCGCATGAGATCCACGTTACCAACGCATTCAAACGAGTAGTCCACTCCGCCATTCGTCATCTCGACGATCACTTCTTGGATCGGGATGCTGTGTTTCTTTGGATTGATGAAATCCGTCGCCCCCAATTGACCAGCCAAAACGAATTTATCCTCGTTGATGTCGACGGCGATGATGCGGCTTGCTTGAGCCATCACCGCTCCTTGAATGGCGCTGAGGCCGATGCCGCCTAAGCCAAAAACCGCAACCGTGGAGCCTGGGCGAACTTTTGCAGTATTGAGAACTGCTCCGATCCCGGTCGTGATGCCACAACCGAGGAGGCAGACCTTTTCAAGTGGTGCAGCGGGATGGATCTTGGCGAGAGCGATCTCGGGGATGACGGAATACTCCGCGAACGTGGAGCATCCCATGTAGTGGTAAATCTTTTTGCCGTTTTTGGAGTAGCGAACTGTTCCGTCCGGCATGAGGCCTGACCATTCGGTGTCTTCGATCGCGGAGCAAAGATTCGTTCGACCCGATAGACAGTTTCGGCACTGACGGCATTCGGGCGTGTAGAGAGGGATGACTTTGTCGCCAACTTTTACCGAGGTTACTCCAGGCCCCACTTCTTCGACGATACCGCCACCTTCGTGTCCCAGCACCGAAGGAAAAATACCTTCGGGGTCTTCGCCCGAAAGCGTGAACGCATCGGTGTGACAAACGCCAGTTGCAACCATGCGAACGAGCACCTCACCTGCTTTTGGCCCTTCGATTTCGATCTCCTCGATCGTGAGCGGTTTTTTTGGTTCCCAGGCGACAGCGGCGATCGTTTTCATGAATGACTCACTTTTCGAAGAGGGGTGGACGATAGAATGCGAGTTTGACTGAGGGTTTGATCGTAGCTTTTTTGATGACGGGGCGAAATATGAAACTCTTCGCGGAGCCGATCTCCGTTAGCTCACGCTTTCCAACGACGATTAAAAATCGCCATCAACAAATCCGAGTAGGACCATCCGATCGCACGGGCGGCGATGGCGCTGAGGCTATCTTGCTTCTCTCGGCCGGGACGACCGGCGCCGGTCATATTCGGTTTCATGTTGAGATCGAAAATCTTGTACGTCCCACCTAAGGTTTGCCGACAATCAATCCGGATCGGTGCTCGAGCATCTACTAAACTTGCGGCGAACTCGCAGGCGCGAGTGATTTTTTGCACCTCCGGATCCTTTATCTCATCATCACTCAGGGCTCGACTGTTTTCGGACACGGCGACAATGCCGTTGTAAGGAGCGACATCATCTTGGTGATGAAATCTCAGTACGGGCGGAAGCGCCCAGAAAGATTCTTGATTCACGAGGGCCCCGCCGATTTTGTAATGGCCAGGAGGCATCACGGTGATGGTGATTTCTCTACCCGGAAGCATCTCTTCCAAGATGAATTCCGATCCATAGAGACCACTGGCAGCCAATGCTTCAAAACGCTCAATGAGTTCAGATTCTGATCGAACAACGACAACGCCTTGACTCCCTCGGCCACGGACGGGTTTTAGAACAAGGGGATATGTGTATGGATTTGGGGATCCTTTTGAAAAGAGAATCGATGCGGCGACTGCCAGGCCTGCGTTCCGAAGCTCCCAGTTAGTCGAAAATTTGTCATCTGCGAGTTGAGTTGCGTGCGGTGTCTGACCAATGAACTCGAGTCCGCGACCAAACCATTTTTCGATTGGGTGCCCGTCGTAGAGTATCGTATTGAGCCAAAATACCTGCGCACCCGCTTCGAAAGCAGTGTGGATTCCGTCTTCGCTATCAGGAAACACCCAGTCCAGTTCATCGGTTGGCGACGGCATAGTACGAGGTGTCATAAGTGGGACGAGATTTCCCCGGAGCGCGAAACCGATATCCGCTCCGCTGTCCCTATATCCGCCAGACTTCATAGGTTTTTGGGAATGCCCTACCGAAGGAGAAGGATTCGCTTGATACAGGATGGCAATTTTCGGGGTCATCTTAAAAGAAGACTACCAGAGTTCAATTTAGCCCAGGTGTCCTACCACTCTCGAAGGCGCAAGAAAGAGAAGTATCACTCCTATTATTTGATAAATATTAGTTATATATGTTGTATATTTGACGTCGTAAATTAAATCAGTTCTAAGTTTTTACAAAATTGATACCATTGTGAACTTCTAATGTTACATCAATAAACTCTAATTATTTTGGGGGGTATAAACGAAAAGAGGTGTAGGAGCGGACATGAACATCAAGCTACTTTTGCCTTCTATCGTGCTTTCTTTGGCCATCGGAGCGTTAGGTCTCATCTCGTACAACGCGTTAAACGGAACGGTGAACCAATACTCGAGGATCGCGAACGAAACACTACCCAACATCCAAGATTCCGAGGAAATGTTCCTCGCATTCCGAAAAGTTCGGATCGAGCTGAGAACACTCGGCCTCAAGGGTATCACTCGAGAAAAAGCGGACATCGCAGTAAAAGGCGTCTTAGAAGGCATTGCTGAATTTGAAGCGGCAGAAAAAGCTTACGTCGCTCGAGAATTTATCGATGGCGAGGAAGTCCTCTACAAACCCGTCCACGAAAAATGGACGGAATTTAAGAAACTCGGTGAGCGAGTATTGGCGCTCTATGCCGCAGGTGAGATGAAAGACCAAGAAGAGATGCTGGGCATCTTTTTGAATGACTGCCCGATCATTGCTGCCGAGATGCTGATACGGGTTACTGGCTTGATTGAGTTCCATAAGGAAAACGGAAAAAAATGGTCGGATCAGGCACAATACGTATCCAAGACATCCAAGCAGCAGGTTCTCTGGATGTCTGTGATCGGTATCTTGATTGGCTTGGGCCTTGCGATCTACTCGATGATCTCGGTTCGCACCCTCATGAATGCAATCCGCTCGGCGGTCAACGCCATTCGTCAGGGCACGGAATCCGTGACCGAAGTGAGCAACAATCTAACGGTATCCAGCACGGATCTATCTGCTGGCGCCACTCAACAAGCCGCTGCTGTTCAAGAGACCTCCTCAGCTCTGGAGGAAACAAGTTCCATGACCCAGAAAAACGCCGAGAACGCCGAACGCTGCCAGGAAATCGCCATCCAGAGTAGATCCTCAGCGGAGCGAGGCAAGACGTCCATGGACGACGTTCGAAACTCAATGACCGCCATAGAACAGAGCAACGAACGTATCGCAGCTCAGGTCGCGCAATCCCAACAGGAAATGATGGAGATTGTAAAAGTCATCCAAGAGATTGGCAGCAAAACGAGAGTCATCAATGAGATCGTTTTCCAGACCAAGCTGTTATCGTTCAATGCCTCTGTCGAAGCGGCGCGCGCCGGCGAGCATGGCAAAGGTTTCGCGGTCGTCGCCGAAGAGGTGGGAAATCTAGCCACCATGTCTGGATCGGCAGCTAAGGAAATTTCCGATCTCTTAGATATCAGTACCAAAAAGGTTCAGGAGATCGCAGCCTCTGCCAAAGAAAAGACCGAATTAGTCGTGAGCGAAGCAAAAGAAAATATTACCGCAGGTGCTTCGACCGCGAATTCGTGCAGTGAAATCCTGGAGTCGATCGTCGGCAACGCCATCACCTTGGCTGACGTCATTTCGGAGATCACGACGGCCAGTAAAGAACAAACGAACGGGATTCAGGAGATCAACAAAGCGATTGTCGAAATCGATGCCGGAGCCTCCTCCGTGAGTGCCGTCTCCAGCAAGACATCCGTCGATGCGCAGACGCTGAATTCGCAGATTAAAATTCTTTCTGATGAGTTGGACCGATTGTCAAAAATCATCGGTATGAAAAAAGAAGAACTCGCGAATGTGACCACGATTCCGACGCGAGGCAATCACAAGAAGGCTCCTTCGGATCACGCCAAAGCGGCCTAGTCCGTATTAAAAAAGAAAAAGGCCGCACCCGATCGGGATGCAGCCTTTTTCTTTTTCGACTATTGGAATTACCTTTTTCGATCAAAACGATCGAGCGACATCACTTTGTTCCAAGCGGCTGCGAAATCGTTTACGAACTTAGTCTTGCCGTCGTTCGCTGCGTAGATCTCAGCAATCGCGCGGAGCTCGGAATGTGATCCGAAGATCAGGTCAACCGGCGTAGCGGTCCACTTGAGCGCGCCCGTGCTGCGATCGACACCATCGTAGAGTCCTTCGGTACCTGATTTTTTCCACTGGGTGGACATATCGAGCAAGTTCACGAAGAAGTCGTTCGACAATGTCCCCGGCTTGTTCGTGAACACACCGTTCTTGGATCCGGCCGTGTTTGCATCAAGAACGCGCATGCCTCCCAAGAGCACGGTCATTTCAGGAACCGTGAGCGTGAGCATGTTTGCGCGATCGACCAGTGCTTCGGTCGGAGACCAGATACTTTCCGAACTGTAGTAGTTACGGAATGCGTCGGCTTTTGGCTCAAGAACTGCAAATGTGCTCGCATCCGTCTGTTCAGCGGAGGCATCCGTCCGACCCGAAACGAATGGAATCTTCACTGGATTGCCGGCGTCTTTTGCAGCTTTTTCAATCGCCGCGATGCCGCCTAGAACGATGACATCTGCCAGTGAAACATGCTCTCCATACTTTTTAAAATCTTCTTGGATCTCACCGAATTTTACGAGAACTCTGGCTAACTCTTCTGGATTATTAGCTGGCCAATCTTTTTGCGGAGCCAGGCGAACCCGTGCTCCGTTCGCACCACCGCGCATGTCGGTGCCGCGGAACGAAGAAGCTGATGCCCAAGCTGTGCGCACGAGTTCCGGAACGGTGAGTCCCGTTTTCAGAATTCTTTGCTTAAGTTGCGCAATTTGACCGTCGTTCAACGGTTTCAAGAGGTAAGGCGGAACGGGATCCTGCCAGATCAGCTCTTCTTTAGGCACTTCGGAACCGAGGTATCGAGTGCGTGGCCCCATGTCGCGATGGGTGAGCTTGAACCAAGCTTTTGCGAACGCGAGTTCGAATTGCTTCGGATCATCCAAGAAACGTTTCGTGATTTTGGCGTATTCCGGATCCATTTTCAGGGCTAAGTCCGTCGTGAACATGATCGGAGCGTGGCGCTTGCCTGGGATGTGGGCATCCGGAACCATGTTCGCGGCTTGACCGTCTTTTGGAATCCACTGAACCGCGCCGGCCGGGCTCTTGGTTTTCACCCAATCAAACGCGTAGAGGTTAGCCAAGTACTGAGTCGTCCACTTGGTTGGGTTTGCCGACCAAGCTCCTTCGAGACCACTCGTGATCGTGTCGGCGCCTTTGCCGCTACCATGTTTATTTTTCCAACCGAAACCTTGTTCTTCGATTCCTGCGGCCGCAGGTTCTGCTCCAACGTTGGATGCTTTAGCAGCGCCATGAGCCTTACCGAAGGTATGACCACCAGCGATGAGTGCGACGGTTTCTTCGTCGTTCATAGCCATGCGTCCGAATGTTTCGCGGATGTCTTTTGCGGCGGCGAGCGGATCAGGATTTCCGTTGGGTCCTTCTGGGTTCACATAGATGAGGCCCATCTGAACAGCAGCGAGAGGGTTATCAAGCTTGCGATCGCCTTTGTAGCGTTTGTCTTCTAACCATTTTTTCTCGGAGCCCCAATAGACGACGTCGGCTTCCCAGTCATCGGTACGGCCGCCCGCAAATCCGAACGTCTTGAATCCCATCGACTCAAGCGAGACGTTACCGGTAAGCACCATCAAGTCTGCCCAAGAAATCTTGTTGCCGTATTTTTGTTTGATCGGCCAAAGCAAGCGACGAGCTTTATCTAGGTTGGCGTTATCTGGCCAACTGTTGAGCGGTTCGAAACGCTGTTGTCCGCCCCCGGCACCGCCACGTCCATCTTGCATGCGGTACGTTCCGGCGCTGTGCCAAGCCATGCGGATGAAAAAAGGTCCGTAGTGCCCGTAGTCGGATGGCCACCAAGCTTGGGAGGTGGTCATGAGTTTCTCAATGTCTTTTTTGACGGCCTTGAGATCAAGTTTTTTGAATTCTTTGGCGTAGTCGAATTTTTTGTCCAGAGGGCTCGACTCAGCCGCATGTTGACGAAGCGGGGATAGATCGAGGCGCTCGGGCCACCAAAATTGATTGTTCGGGGGGGAGGAAGGGGCAGCGTCTTTCATCTCTGCGGTATAACCGGAAGATGAAACGACGAGCGCCAGAATCAGGCTGCTCGAGATCAAACTTTTTCGCATAGAATTTCCTTTTACTGGTTTCAGGGAGTCGCGCGAACCAAAGCCTAAAAATCCGAGTGAGTTTACTCAGAGCGGCACAGGGATCACGAAGTTTGGACTAGATGCTAGTCTGAACAACCTGAGTGCATTCGTAAAAGAGATATTTTCTATGAGTGAATAAGGCGAGCCTATCATTCCCCAGTTTGATCAAACTTGGATATCCAGAAGTAAATAGATTTTAATGAAACCGCGGAAGCGGGCGCTTCATCCCATTTCCGCGGTTTGATCTCAAAGAACACATCGAAATTGAGCACGAGTCGTACAAGTGAAAACGCAACCTGGACGAGCAAACGCCATATCGACGAAACTTTCGATGGGAGTCACCTGAATGGCGGTGAGTCGAGGGCCGCAAGTATTTCGCGCGAACCGATTCATTTGCGACTCGGCATCGTCGCAAGGATAAAGCGGACCCCAGCAACCGCTTGAAGTGATTGAAGCGTAACCTTCGGCGGGAAATGGACTGCTGTCGACTTCTTCCGCAAAAACGTTTGCTGCGCTGAGTGCGACGAAAGTTAAAATTAAATGGCTTATTTTTTTCATAGGACCTCCGACCACGGAAACTAGGCGATTCCTATGGTGAAAAAAAGAGAGTAATTGAGTACAATTGTGCACCTATGGATTACAATCGATTTAAGGTGTTCCAGACCGTCTACCGCACCTCCAATATCCGCAAAGCTGCGGAACTCATGCGGCTTTCCCCGTCGGCGGTTTCCAAATCAATTCGGACATTGGAAACGGAGTTGGACCGAAAACTATTTATGGGAGTTGGGCGAGAGATTCGCCCTACTGATCAAGCCCACGCGGTATTCGAGAAGATCGAAGATATCCTGAGCCGTTGTGATTCGTTGAAATCCTCAGACCAACCTCTGCGGTCTCGAGAGACGGTTCGAATCGGTTCATTCGAGGTGTTCACGACCTATTTCCTGGGTGAGTGGCTCAAATCTGCAAAATCATCCGAGCGGTTGATACATGTTTTTGAACTCATACCCGGCGCGCTGGAAGAAGCGCTCGTGGATCGACGAATCGATATTGGTCTGACGTTTATTCCCATTCCACATCCCGATTTGGAGCACCTGAAAGTGATGGAAATCGAAATGGGGATCTTCACCTGCCGTCAGAGTCGTTGGAAAAATCACGAGTTCCCGGAATTGCCATTTGTAGTGCCGAACACACCTCTGAAATCCACGCC
Source organism: Pseudomonadota bacterium (assembly GCA_027485695.1). Taxonomy (GTDB): domain Bacteria; phylum Bdellovibrionota; class UBA1018; order UBA1018; family UBA1018; genus JAIXQO01. The sequence continues at coordinate 123,043 of JAIXQO010000001.1, read as the reverse complement.
AACCAAGGTTCAAGGTTTGGATGGTTGGGAGGATTCGAAGTTTCCGCGCAAACTGGCATTTACCGTAACTTTGCTCGAGTCTGCACTGGAACTGGTTCGGCAGGATTTGGCGGTCGCTTACCTACCCGAGTTCATCGTCAGACTTCAGAACGAGCGCGCCAAGAAAGAACTTCAGCTCGAGGCTTGGTCAAGTCCCGTAATACGCGACCGAAAACGACACCCGGTCTATCTGGTCAAACGTAAGAATACGGACCAATCTTCTTTAGAAAAAGAGTTGGCCCGATCTCTTCGGCAGATTTGTAAAACAGAGCGATAGCTCTTCAAGGTGCTAGGCAGCTGATCAAGCCGGAGTAAGTTCCGGCATCTTTTTAAGAAATGCGCGTAAGGCATGATTGAAAGCCTCGGGATTTTCCCAATTGCTCAGATGTCCTGCCCTCGGAATTTTCACAAGTTCTGATCCATCGATCTGTGTTTTGAGTTTTTCGGAGAGTTCTGGTGGCGTGGTCTTGTCCTCCTCGCCTACTAGAATCAAGGTCGGAACGCTGATTTGAGAAAGCGTATCGTTCAAGTCAAGCCGCGCGGACAGTGCGGCTAGTGCTCCTGTGATCGCTTGTTCAGAGTTCTCTCGGATCATGTGGTCTAGGTCGGTCAAGCGCTCAGGGCTCTGCTCGATCGTGGCGGGTTGAAGCACGCCTTTGATCACGGCATCGACAAACGTCGAGAGACCTTGATCATCCAACGTTTTCACGAGATCGAGTCGTTTCAATTTTGCGGCGTTTTGATCCGGTTCAGCCGATGTATCTGCCAAGATTAAGCCATTGAAACGCGAAGGTTCCCGGGCGATCGCCCGAAGCGCAATATAGCCGCCCATCGAGAGGCCGCAAACCGTTGCTTTGGGAAGTTTCAAATGATCTAGCAGCGCGATCAAATCGTCGACGTAGTAGTCGATCAAGTAGTTCTTGCCCGCACCTTCGCTCTCGCCGAATCCACGCAAATCATAAGTGATGACTCGATGGGTTTCGCCGAACTCCGACACTTGGTCGCGCCAGAGTTCATGGGTGTGAGGAAAACCGTGAACGAATACGACGGTAGGTTTTGCGTGAGAGTGGTTCGATTCGAAGTAGGCTTGGCTTAATCCGGAACTAAAAAAATAGTGGGCGTTTTGCAACATACCCCCAAAAGAAGCAAACTACGTACCTGCAAACCAGACCCTTGAATTGACTAGGAAATAGAAGGATTTGTCCTATTTTTCTCCGAAACTTGGGTATTCAGCGTCCAAAAATCATAGAGGTAACCCAATCCGAAGAGACCTGCCGTGACTAGCCAAATCAGTCCAGTTCCGATCTTACCGAGATAGAATCGATGAGCGCCGAAGAATCCCAAATAGGTCAGGAGCAACCAAGCGACATTGTAGTCGCTCTCGCCCGTTTGAAAACGAGCATCCGCCTCGCGATCCATAGAGGGGATCAAGAACACGTCGATGAACCAACCGATGCCCAAGAGTCCTCCCGTGAAAAACCAGATCGTGCCAGTCACGGGTTTACCGTAATAAAATCGATGCGCACCAGTGAATCCGAAAATCCAAAGTAAGTAACCGATGGTGGTGGAGTGCGTGTTGGATGTATTGGACATGGGATGCTTATCTCGCTGCTACTCCAAAATGAAAAGCTAGATTTCTCGTACCGCCTGATCTCACCTCGCTACCCAAGATTACTCTTTTGTAAGAGACTCTGATGATGGCCATCTTAGGATTGAAGTTCGCTTTGGGAATATTCGTTTTTGTTGGCGCGGCCGCCGGATTCATCTATGGATTCCAGCAGCGTCTGATTTTTCACCCGGATAAGACGTCAAACGAGTACCGTTATGTCACGCGTCTTCCTTCCCAAGAGATCTTTTTCGAGCACCAAGGACTGAAGATCCATAGTTTGTTGGTTGAGCCAGTGAATTCTCGAGGAACGATCCTCTATTTCCACGGAAACGCTGGGAGCCTCGAGCATTGGTCCGAAGTCGCTGACGATATCGCTGAACTGACAGGTTGGTCGGTCTGGGTCTACGACTATCCAGGTTTTGGCAAGAGCGAGGGTTCAATCGAATCCGAATCCCAGATGATCGGCATTGCTGAACAGTTCCTCGCTACGGCTCAAGCGCGCTTTCTGGATCCAAACCATCGATTCGCTCTCTATGGTCGATCAGTCGGGAGCGGACTCGCGGTCAACCTGGCGAGCCGAAACAAAATCAGGGCTCTGATGCTAGAGACGCCTTACTATTCGCTCGAACGAGAAATTCAGTTCGTCGCTCCGTGGGCGCCGAGCTGGCTCATTCGATTCAAGGTTCCGTCAAACGTGTGGATTCCATCTGTTCAAGCACCCATCTTGATTCTGCACGGAACGAACGATGCATTGATTCCCTATGAGCAGGGCTTAGAACTATCGCGCCTGAATCCAGGCTGTCGGTTGGTGACGATTCCCGGGGGAGAACATTCGAATTTGGATCAATATTCAGAGTTTCACCAGGGCCTGCAAAACTTCATGTCTAATATCTAGATTCCGACTTGGATCGAAATTGTTCCCGAGTAGTAGCCGTTGCGCTCACTCGGAGCGATTTGGTCCGGGCTACGAACTTGGGTTTTTTCGATCTGACCTTTGATCTGGAGATTGCTGATTCTTACGTGATCAGTCGGGATAGACACCCAGGCCGTCGCACCAACAGAGCCGCCTCGAGGTAGGATTTTGCGGGAGACGTCCGTGAATTGAACGCCCGGCGCGCGTTGATCTTGCTCATCTCGAACAAAAAACGGGAGTTCCGCGTAAGCGCTCAGATCAACCACCTGATTTTTCTGGTAGCTCACATGTGGGCCGATCGTGACTGCACTGACACGATGGCTGCCTTTTTGATCGCCTGATTTTCCGTTTCCTTTGGTGAGACGAGTAGATTTCCCTGAAAGGCCTACCAGTAGTTCTCCGCTCTCTGGATTGCCGATCGTAGGCGTAAGCACCGAGATCGACCCTGATTTCATCTGGGTTGCATATTTTGAGTAACCGGCGTTTTGTTTGAAATCGATGCCCAAAAGAATCGGACGGTCCGCGATAGGAGTCCTAAGGCGAACGGATTCCTCTATTCCGCCGAAGTGAGCAGAGGTCATCCCGGAGACGGAGCCAGAGATTTGTTTCTCTCGTCCAAACGAATGTGCGCCGCTCACCGTGGCCGTGAGTACCGGACCCGATCGAGAATCCCCGAAGTAGTTGAGGTGTTGTGGTTCACCCTTGGGCCCACGAAAAGTATCGCGGCCGGAGTAACCGACCCCAGCGGAGTATTGGATCGGTCCGTCTGAGTTTTTAGACGACCGAGCTGAGGCTAGGTTTGTTAAACCCATGAACGCGACGGTCATGCAGAGCAGCTTGTGGTGAGTTCCCATGATACGAGGATCAGATGCAATGATGCGACCAGAGCGGACCCGACAAAAGCTCGGGAAATCCAGGACGTGTCAAATTTGACACTGTAAAAACCTGAGCGAGGTAACCGCCTAAACGCCCGAATCGGGGGAGAATGAAAAAATTCTTAATCTTGAGATGGGCCGTCATTGGCTCGACGATGAATCAAAAATAATCTCATTCTCACGTGCCGTTTTGTCCAAAAGGGACTAGCGTAAAAGAAAAGGAAATCACCAATGGAAACGAAACTCTTCAGTGGGAAGTCCGTGCACGTCTCCGAGGTCGAAAAAGGATTCATTCAAATCCAGTTCGATCTGCTCGGGGAGTCCACCAACCGATTCAATCAGCTGACCTTGGGCGAGTTGCGCGAAGCACTCGAGACCGTTAAGAAACAAAATCCAAAAGGCGTTCTGCTTACGACGAACAAAGACGCGTTCTTCGTCGGCGCGGATGTCACTGAGTTTCTCACGCTCTTCAAACATCCGGTTGCGGAACTAGAAGCCGGCCTCTGGAAAACCCAGGTACTTTTCTCTGAGATCGAAGACCTTCCTTGTCCAACGATCACCGTCCTGAAGGGCAATGCACTCGGCGGCGGCTGCGAAGTTTCCCTGACGACCGCATTCCGCATCGGCGCACCGAACACCAAAATCGGATTGCCAGAAACCAAGCTCGGAATTTTCCCGGGCTGGGGGGGCACGGTTCGTTTGAGCCGTTTGGCCGGCGCCGACAACGCGATTGAGTGGATTGCTTCGGGCAAGGCCTACTCCGCCAAAGACGCGCTCAAGTTCGGAGTCTTAGATGCGATCGTCGAAGAAAAAGACCTGATGAATGCCGCGATCCAGATGTTGAAAGACGCATCCGAGGGTAAACTCGACTGGAAAAAACGCCAAGATCGCAAGCGTAAGCCCCTGATCCTCGCCGGCGTTGAAACCGCGATGACGTTCGAAGGTGGCAAAGGTTTCGTCGCCGGCCAAGCCGGTCCGAACTATCCGGCACCCGTTGCCGCGATCGAAGTCATGCAACAAGGCGCGAAACTCGGTCGTGACGAAGCCCTGAAGATTGAGACCCAAGGTTTCATCAAGATGACCCAAACGCCTCAGGCGCATGCACTCATCTCGCTGTTCTTGGGCGATCAAGCACTGAAGAAAAAATCCAAAGCTGCGGCCAAAGCAGGCAAGACCATCACCAAGTCTGCCGTTCTCGGCGCTGGAATCATGGGTGGCGGTATCGCCTATCAATCGGCCAGCTCCGGCGTGCCGATTGTCATGAAGGATATTCGTGACGAAGCGCTCGCGCTTGGAATGGGTGAAGCAACGAAACTCCTTTCGAAAAAAGTCGAACGTTCGCAGATGAACGCGGTTGAGATGGCTCAAACGCTGACTCGCATTCATCCGACACTCGAACTTCGCGATCTTGCGAGTGCTGAGCTGATTGTTGAGGCCGTGGTTGAGAACGAAAAAATCAAAAAAAGCGTGCTTGCCGAAACGGAGTCACTCATCAAGAGCGATGCCGTGCTTTGTAGCAACACTTCGACGATTTCAATTACGCGATTGGCCGAAGGCCTGAAGCGCCCCGAGAATTTTTGCGGGATGCACTTCTTCAATCCGGTTCACCGCATGCCATTAGTGGAAATCATCCGAGGCGCCAAGACGAGTGAAACGACGATTGCTACGGCAGTCGCCTACGCGGCAGCGATCGGAAAAACTCCGGTTGTCGTCAATGATTGCCCAGGATTTCTAGTGAACCGCGTCCTGTTCCCGTATTTTGGCGGATTTATGCAGCTCGTTCGTGACGGAGTCGAGTTCACGCGAATCGACAAGGTCATGGAGAAATTCGGTTGGCCGATGGGTCCTGCGTATCTTCTCGATGTCGTCGGCATTGATACCGCTCACCACGCGCTTGCCGTCATGAGTGAGGGATTCCCGGAGCGCATGAAATACGATTTCAAAACCGCGATCGACGTTCAGTACGAAGCCAAACGTTTCGGACAGAAGAATGGCAAAGGCTTCTTCAGCTATAAGACCGATCCAAAAGGCAAGCCGGTCAAAGAAGTCGACGGCGAGATCGCCGCTCTCCTCAAGCCGATCGTCACGAACAAGGTCGAAGTGACGGACGAGGAGATCATCGAGCGCATGATGCTTCCGATGATTTTCGAATGTTCCCGTTGCTTGGAAGAGAAAATCGTCGAGAGCCCACTCGAAGTCGACATGTCTCTCATCTACGGCCTGGGTTACCCTCCGTTTCGCGCCGGGGCGCTCAAGACAGCCGACGCTTGGGGAGCCGAGAAGCTCGTCGCACTCGCGAATAAATACCAGTCGCTCGGAAAAATGTACGAAGCGACGAACCAAATCAAAAAATTGGCTTCTGACAAAAAAGGATTCTACGTATGAGCAATCTAAGACAAGCCGTAGTAGTCGATGCGATTCGTACGCCGATGGGCCGCTCCAAAGGCGGTATGTTCCGCAACGTTCGTTCCGAGGATCTCTCTGCGCACGTGATTCAGAGTCTTTTGGATCGCAACCCGTCCGTGAATCCGGCCGAGATCGAAGACGTGATCTGGGGCTGTGTTCAACAGACCTTGGAGCAGTCATTCAATACCGCCCGCTTCGCGATGCTCATGACGTCGATCCCGAAAACAGTGAGCGCGCAAACCGTGAACCGTCTCTGCGGTTCGTCGATGACCGCGCTTCACAGTGCGGTGATGGCGATTCGCGCGGATATGGGCGATATCTTCGTTGTCGGTGGTGTTGAGCATATGGGGCACGTACCGATGACTCACGGAGTGGATTTCAACCCGAAGATGAGCCATGTCATGGCCAAGGGCGCCGGCGCCATGGGATTCACGGCGGAACTCTTGGGTGGTCTCCACAAGATCTCTCGCGAAGAGCAAGATGCATTCGCTTTTCGTTCACACCAGAACGCCTGGAAAGCGACTCAGTCCGGAAAATTCAAAAAGGAAATCGTCGCGATCGAAGGTCACGATGAAACCGGCGCGCTGAAGATGTTCGACTACGATGAGGTCATTCGTCCGGAAACCTCGCTCGAAGGTCTTGCGAAACTCAAGCCTGCGTTTAACCCCAAGGGTGGAACTGTTACGGCCGGTAACTCATCGGCGATCTCCGATGGTGCATCGGGCTTGCTGGTGATGAGCGAAGAACGTGCGAAATCCTTGGGACTAAAACCACTCGCTCGCGTTCGTGCGATGTCGGCGGTGGGCTGCGATCCATCGATTATGGGTTACGGTCCGGTCCCAGCGGTCAAAAAAGCTCTCGCGCGCGCAGGTCTTCAGATCTCGGATATTGATCTGTTCGAACTGAACGAAGCATTCGCCGCTCAAGCACTTCCGGTCGTCAAGGATCTGGGGCTTCGCGAAGTGATGGATACCAAGGTAAACCTCAACGGCGGCGCGATCGCCCTTGGACATCCACTCGGTTGCTCCGGTGCGCGTATCTCGACGACGCTCCTTCGCCTCATGGAAGACAAGAACGCCAAACTGGGCGTGGCTTCTATGTGTATCGGCATGGGCCAAGGCGTTGCCACGGTATTTGAACGCGTTTAGATCTTAGTATTGAAAATGAAACGAGAAAGGGAGCCTGGTGACGGGCTCCCTTTTTTTATGGGAGCGCATCTAGTTATTGGCAGTTTGTACGCAATCGCATTTTCCTTGGTAGCAGCCGAGGCTTCCCAGCTCAGAGGTCAATAGGAACTGGATCATCGTTCCGTTCTCTTCGATACCTTCAGCGAATGTATTTTTCTTCGGATAGAAGAGCCCGTAAGTTTCTTGGCTTTTCTGAATATTTCCCTCGTTGAGTAGCTCATGCATCTGTTCGGGTGAGAGCACTTCATTGAAAATGGGGAACCCTTCCTCGTCAAACGTGAACAATCGCGCCTCTTGATCCACTAAACGGATTCGAGCGCGGTTTCCGCTGGCCGTCTTGAGATGGATATTCTGATAGTAGATTTCTTTGCGAGGGGAACCGAGGGACTGCTCTAGATTCCGTGTGAGATCGCCGAAATTCTGCACGTTCTTGAGTCGCAAGCATTGATAGATCGATTCTTGAGCGGCCGAAGAAAAACGGTTTTCGAAGGAGGGATGGGTTGCGGCGCGCTCGGTAGAGTCCGAGTTCGACGGCAAGGTACTCATCACTCCCCATGCGATGGTGACTCCAAGAATGCTGACCAGCCATGCGATCTTTTGCATGAGTTCATTCCTTCCGCGACGAAGGTGACTGATTGGCGGGACTGAAACGGGTACTACGTGCAAACATCCTACGAACCTCTGCGCCCAAGTTTTGCAAAACGCGTGCAGTACCAAAAATCCCCAGAATCCCGGCTCAAAAACAATAAAAGGCCCCCTTTTTTCAAAGGGAGCCTTCACGATAGATCAAATTTTGATCAGTTCAGCTTAGCGAACGCAGCGCTGGATGCGAGCGTCCCAGCGCGTGCCACGAGGGCAGGCAGGCGTCGGAGCCGGAACTGGACGTGGAGCTGGAACTACGACTGGAGGACGTGGGCGTGGAGGTGCTGGAGGAAGCACGCAACGACCGATGCGTCCGTCGTAGTAAGAAGGCGGTACGCAACGTGGGCGTGGGCGCACATTGTAGCAAGGTCCGACGAAACGGTTCGCGGATTTGCTGCCTTCGACCGCGCTGAATTCACCGGATGGTGCCTTGGTGTCTTTGGCCAAAAATGCGATGTCGTAGTAGAAGGTCGAGGAGTTGTACGTCGTGGTGACGTCGCGGCGTCCGAAGCATCCGCCACGGTCGCAGTCGCACGATTCATACGACAAAACCGGGGTAGAGCCAGTGTCTACGCGGCGAGTGTTGAACACGAGATCGATGTTCTGGCCGATACGGTCGCCAGCAAGAGTGACGCTTCCAGCGTTCGCAGCCGGAAGTTCGAATCCTTGTGGGATTGCGATCGTCGCTTTTGCGCCGGAGTACTGGTCTTTGAAGACCATCGTCTTGTTCTTGATTTTGATTTTGTAGCTGCCGTCCTTGAGTTCATGAGCGACGCCTTTGGTGTCGATCACTGTCAGGTTGCTTGCGCCGGACAGGTTACCTTCGATCACTTCGCAGCCCGAGAAGGACAGGAGAAGTGCGCCTAAAATTCCTAAGCCAATTTTCTTATTCATAGGGGAGTCCTCTTTATGACGCGCCGCATATCAATGGAATTTAATCCGTTCAATCTAAAAATTTGCGGAAGGGCAAAAAAGTCGCAAAAAGGCCGAGGAAGCCCAGCAAAGAACTGAGGAACGAGTGTGGAACGATTGAAACATACCGAAACGCCCCGGAGCATCAGAGGCGAGATCGTGGATGTGATTCGTATCGACTACTTCGGAGAAGAGTAAGTGATTCGATAAATGGCGTTTGCTTCGTCATCTGAAACAATGAGTGATCCGTCTGGCGCGTTTTCAACGTCAACCGGACGACCCCAGGCTTTTTCATTCTTCATGAAACCATCGACGAACGGTTCGTAGCTCGTGATTTTGCCAGCTTTGGTCGTTGCTAGCATCAAACGGTAGCCGCTCTTCTTGGAACGATTCCATGAACCGTGTTCAGCAACGAAAAACTGATTACGAAATTTTTCCGGAAACATCTTGCCCCGGTAGAAACGCATACCCAGTGGTGCGACGTGTGCTTGAAGTTCAAATGCAGGCGTCGTGTAGTCCGCGCACTTCTTGTCCTTGCCGTACACAGGATCGAGGATCTTGGATCCATGGCAGTAAGGAAATCCAAAATGCATCCCAGCCTTGGGAGCATGGTTCAATTCACAAGGCGGGATATCATCGCCCATCCAGTCGCGACCATTCTCGGTGAACCACAATTCCTTCGTCGTTGGATGCCAATCGAATCCAACCGTGTTGCGAATGCCGGACGCGTAAACCTCAAGTCCAGTTCCATCCGGTTTCATGCGCATGATGTTTGAGAAGCCTTTTTCGTCGCAAACATTGCAAGGCGCACCGATCGGAACGTAGAGCATTCCATCGGGACCGAACGCGATGAATTTCCAGCCATGATGAGCTTTGTCGGGCAGCTGGTCAGTAACGAGAACAGGCTTAGGTGAATTCATCAGGTCTTTTTCGACGTCTTTGATTTTGTAGATCTTTGAAATCGATGAGAAATAGAGATCTCCGTCCTTGAACGCGACTCCGACCGGTTGCTCGAAATTGAGGGCGACCGGGTAGATTTTCGGATTTTTCCAGTCGCGATCGAATTTCACTGCGTAGACACGGCCCTCCGTTCTTGACCCGACGAAGAGCGTTCCAGATGGACTGAACGTCATCCCACGTGCATTCGGAATTTTCGCGATGGTTTCGATTTGGAAACCCGCGGGAAGTTTCAAATCAGAGAGTTTCGGGTCGGCATACGCAGGCGAAAACGAGGCGAGCAGGAGCGAAGCAGTGAGGAGAATTGCCATAGATCCACTCTAACTTTGCAGATATTGGACCGCCATGAGTTCCGTGTTTCAGGGGGGGAGTCGTTCCATCGATCAGTCAGTTGGATTGATTAAAAAGCTCCCGTCAGGAAGGCTCCAACGAACCTTGATCCCACAAATAGGTGGGCGTTGTTTCACTGTTTCCCACCAGGTTTTTCATCTCCAAATTAAAAAGATGAACTTTTTCACATAACCGCAAATTAATTTGGCGACCCGGGCTGTTTGCATCTAATACTTGAGACAGCTCGTACTGTTTTTGTCAGATTAGAAAGATATTATGGCGTCATCCGCATCCCGCGCACCCCAAGTACTCATTGTCGAGGACGAGTCTGTGATTCGTGAAATCCTCGCGGAATTCTTGCGGCTCGACGGTTTCGAGGTGCGGGAGGCCGAAGGTGGTCGAAGCGCGCTTAAAAATTTCATGACCGAGCGCCCGGACCTGATTTTGACGGACTGGATGATGGAAAACGGAAATGGCGAGGAACTCATTCGCTCCATCCGTGCGGTCGATGGAAACGTACCAGTGATCGTACTTTCCGCGAACACTGAACTCACGCCGGAGTCACTGCGGGAGTTCAAAATCAATCGCTTGATCTCTAAGCCGTTTGATCCGGACGCGCTGATTCAGCAGATCAAAAAGATCCTCACTGCGCCCGAATCGGCCTAGTTCTAACCCTCTAAACTCGTGGCATCGTAGATTTTCTGAAGCGTCGGACCTTCGATCGCTACCACTGCGGATCTTGGGATCTCCGACCCCCCATTTGGCCAGTGGCTGGTGAGTTGATGGATCGACGGACTCTCTTCGCCTGGGTGCTGAACGGAGAGGAAAAGCGTTTTTCCATCTGGTGAGAAGAGGGGGCCGGTGAATTCCGCATCGACCGGAGCGGATGCGACTTGGAATGCGAGACCGGCCGATGGGCCGCTCATCGGAACGAAGAAGAGTCCGTTGTTGCCGAACGGTTGATAGTCGCCTTTGCCGATTTTGCTACTGGAAATGTCGGAGGTGACCCAAAGGTTGCCTTTTGGATCGAATGCCAAGTTGTCTGGGCATGAAATCGTTGCGTCTGGACCGCCGGCCAAGAACGTCGAAGATTTGAATTTCAGAGAGAGCGGATCATTGTTCTCTTCTTCGAGTTTTAAGATGTAACCGTGGTAGTCGTTTTGGATCACACAGTTGGTCATCGCGATATAGACGGCGCCTGTGCGAGGACAAATCTCGATATCTTCGGGACGATGACATTTCGTGCCGCCGACGAGCTCGGCGGCTTGTCTCGCATAGATCAAGACGTCCGTTTGATTCTTAAAGAGTTTCTTCAGGACCGGAGATTTCTCGAGGTCGAGTGGAATCCATTCTCCGCGCTCTAAGTTCGCCGTATAGAGCGTACCTTTCTCAAGGTTGCCTGGCTGATCCGCCACGAACTTATAAAGGCATTTCTCCTGCCAGTCATCGCCCGAGTAAACCACACAGCGGCCATCGGCGGCTTGGCGAACGGTCGCGCACTCATGGCCGAAACGTCCGAGCGATACATGTTTCTGAGCAGCACCGGTCCAAGGGTTCACTTCGACGACCCAGCCGTAGTGCTCCGGTGGATGGTTGAATACCGCGGACCAATTCACGAAATCAGAACCCGATTTCATCGGGCGAGTCGTCCCGTCTGACTGTATTTCGCGATCGACATAAAAGTCCTGATAGTTTTCTTCGCAAGTCAGGACCGTTCCCCAAGGAGTACGGCCCCCAGCGCAGTTGCCGAGCGTACCGATCGCGGTCGAGGAGCCTTTGATTTTTTGATTTCCTGCAAAAGGAATGGGCGTGCGTCCCGTGACTCGGCGATTGTAAGGGCTGTTCTTGACCATTTCCCAGTGACCGGTGTCCGTGCTTCGTCGGATCGCAACCAATGAGCCGCCTACCGCGTCCATTTCGGTTTCGATTTCTTTTTTGGAGCGAACCGACTTTCGATCGATGTCACGGCCATGAATGAAACTCGGGTTCAGATATTCGTGGTTCACCCAGAGTACGCCTTCGTCCGTCTTGTTGGCGGCTGCGAAGAATTGCAGAAAATCGTTATTGAAGCCGAATCGTTCACCTTGGGCGTTGAGGCTATCTCCCCATTCGAGGACCTTGGTGTACTGAAGTCCCGGAACGAGTTTCAGTTCGTCTGCCGTCGAAGGGAGCATGGGTTGAAAAGGCAATCGCCCGAGCGCGCTCTCACGTGTCGTGCTACATGCGGTCAATGCAAACGGGAATGCCGAGATAGCGGCAACTGCAGCGGTAGATCGACCAAAGAATGCCAAGAACTCACGACGAGACTGAGAAGGATTGAACGTCAGCGACATGTGGATATTTAAACGCCGGTCATTTCGATAAAACAATCGAAATGTCGAGTCCGAACCAAACCCTAAAGCGTCTCTTCGTCGTCTTCGGTGGGAGAGCGGCTGAGCGCGCGCTTAGCGATATCAAAACTGAACCCTCGCCGCACGAGTCCTTGAAACGCTTTTTGCCGCTCGCGCGGATCTTGGTGGTATTCGGGGTATTTGCGCTTCACCCAGTGAGAAGCAAGCTTCAGCGCGTCGGTGTGCTGATCTTCTTCGAGGATGGTGTTGAGTTCAGGCTCGGTCAGGTGGAGACCTTTTTGTTTGAGTTTCTGCTGGATCGTCCGGGTACCTTTGGACTTGCGCCACTCAGCACGAGCAAGGATCTCCGCAAGACGTTGATCATCGATCCAACGGTGGGAGATGAGCCTCTCGACGATTTCGGAAACCGTTTCTGACGCGTAACCTCGGCGCTCGATCAGATACTCCCTGACTTCGAGTGATGAGCGCTCTCGTCGTGAAATGTAGTTCAGCGCGGAGTTCCAACACTTCTCTGTATCGGTGCTCGGAGTCTCTGATTTCTGGGTTCTCATCATGATTAAACTCACCTACGATGAATTATGCCCGATTGGCTGAGTCCATATCTATCAGGGAGTCATCCGGTTTTCTATCCGGCAGTTTTCAGCTCTATACTTCTGGCCGGACTCTGTTTTCCGATTTCGACTGACTTAGTGCTCCTGACCTGCGGATACCTCGTCTATCGGGGGCAAGCCGACGCGCCTTTGCTCATCGTAATTTCGATACTAGCGATCTTAATTGCGGACTCTTTGATGTTCTGGATCGGGAGCAAATTCGGAACGCGTGTGCTCAGAAAATGGCCGTTCAATCGCGCGTTCACGGATGAGCGACTCGTGAGTGCTCAGGCCTCGTTTCAGAAATACGGATATGGAGTCGTTTTTGCGGCCAGGTTCATGCCAGGAATTCGTACGATTTTCATGTTCACCTCCGGTGTACTCAGGCTTCGATGGTTGGCGTTCATCGCGTGCGATGCGGCGGGAGCTCTGATCGTCGTTCCTGCGATGATTTATGTGGTGGGTATTGCGGCCGGAAATCGCGAGCAGATCGGCGACGCACTCGCCCAGGGACAATGGATCCTCCTCGGGATCGTTGTCGTCATCGTAGGCTGGCTGACGGTTCGCAAAAAACATAAACTCATCGAGCCTGCCCGATCACTGGCGGATCATCCGCCCGAGATCACAGCGTCTTCAAGTACTCCACCAGATCCCGTCGATCTTCGGGAGTGATCAAGGACACGCCCTTTTTCAGGAATATTCCTTCATCGTGTCCTTGGTTGGATAAACCTACTCGACGCGTATCATAGAGGAAATCTTTGGATTTCCAGAACTCGGGTGTTTTATTGCCGAGCGGGTAACCGTTGCACTCGGAATCGAAATCACGCGTCCGATCAAGCGCCTCTCCCATATAGAATTTCTGAGCACGTTCGGACGCAGGCATGAGCACCTCACAGAGTGAGGCGACCGAGTTGTTATGGAAATAGGGCCAACGCGCCCAGATCCCGACGAGTGGAGGTGGAACGTAGCCATTTTGGGTTTCGATGAGCACCTGATTTTTCTGCGAGATGCGAAGTGGATTCAGACCGAGTTCTAGATCTTTCATTCCGCGCGCGCGCCCTGGATCCGTACCGACATTTCTTACGACGGTCTTCTCCGCGTAATTCACGCGATGAGTTTTGAGTCTCTCAACCAACGACAGTGAATCGGCATTCGGGAGTGACCAATTTTTCTCGTAGTTGCCGTGGCAACGCGAACAGAGAGCTACGAATTTTGTTTCACCTCGTTTAGCGCGGTCGAGCGAGATCGACTCCGCCGGGAAAAAATCCGTATAGTGAGGAGCTTCGGTTGAAAACACTGCGGTGGTCAGCGAACGAATACGATCTTCATTTCGGTCCAGCCAGGATTCCAGTTCGACTAAGTCTGTGCCCCGACCAATCTCATTCCAGAGAAAATTCGTATAGACCGGGTTACCAGAAATCACGGATCCATCTGATAACCACCGTGTCTTGTATTTCAAGTTCCACCAGACGGCTGGTTTGCTGTCGGCGACTTGTGTCGCCAAGGAAACTGCACGAGGTCGCCGTTCGAACCGAGGATCGAAACTGGCGACATCATCTGGCGCACGTCGGGCAAGGGAGAGCGCGACTTGCGCAAGCGAGGTGTCGAGACCGATGATTTCCGGTATTTTGACTCCGACGGCCTTGGCCCGCTTGCGTAGGAGTTCGTACACCGCTGTTTCCTCTGGAGTGGCACCGACGCTGAGTCTAAAAAACTCAGACGAAACGAATTGGGCCGCTTTTTTTCCGGTGAAGTAGAACTCGTTGGCGCGTGGAAAACGATTCGTCATTCCAAGCACTTTGGTGCCAAACAGATTACTCGCGTGGCAGGCCGCGCAGCTCAGCGTAAATGTCTCGACGCCGTTCCGGTGAATCAAGGTCACGCCCATGCGCGTTTGTTTCGAGGAATTCGGAATCGGAAAATCAAACGGATAGGCCTGGCGAGTTTCGGGAAAACTCTGAAGCCCTGCCAATGCAAATAGGTCGTCCGTGGAGCGAATTCTAGAAAATTTTTGGAAGAGCGTCTGAAGCAGCTGACGAAGCGGGCTTGGGCTTGGTTCGTTCAAAAACTGTTTCATGGGGCGCCAAGGGGCGAGGACACCGGAGATTTCAACTGGGTACTCGAGCGCGATTTGCTGACCTTCTCTGCGGCGCGTGGCCCATTCGGCGGCGTCGTAACCATAGGGGTTCGAACGTGGTGAGTAGAGAACCGCTTGTGAGGACCAATCCGGTTCAATGGAGGCGAAGGCAGACGCTGAAATCATCCATAACAGCACGACACTCAATCCATGGGTCATTGTTTTCGTATAACGAAAGCACTGGATGAAATCTAGGAACCTCCGTAGAAATGAAAGATATGAAAACGCGTCATGGCCTTCATGTCCTCTCGTTCGCGCTTATTTTCGCATTTGCGTGTAAAACCGCGCCGCAACCGGCGGAGCCTTTGCCTCTCGCCGTGCGGCAGAATGAAACCGAACGCGCAGTGTCCGAGGCATACGGGTCCAAGTGGATCGTTTCGACTCAAGGGCGAGCGGCATCTCAAGCTGCTCGCGCAATGCTCAATCAAGGCGGAAACCTCATCGATGCTGCGATCGCCGCGTCGTTCGCCATCAGTGTCGAAAGGCCTCAGTCCACTGGCCTCGGTGGCGGCGGGTTCTTGCTCTACCGTGAGGCCAAGACTGGCAAAGTCTACGCAATTGATTTTCGTGAACACGCGCCTTTGAAAGCTCGCGAGAAAATGTACCTCGACAAAAAAGGCCAAGTCATTCCGGATCGATCCGTCTATGGGCTTTACGCAATCGGAGTTCCGGGTTTGGTCAAAGGACTGGTCGAGATCCATGACAAGTTTGGGAAACTACCGTTCGAGAAAACCGTCGCGCCAGCGATCACTCTCGCCGAGAACGGGTTTGAGGCTTATCCGTATTTCGTGACCGCATCAAAAGCCGAGCTGAATGTTCTGAAGAGATACAAAAGCACGGCTGAAATCATGCTCAAGGACGGCAAGAAGCCTTTTGAACTCGGTGAAAAAATCATTCAGAAGGATCTCGCAAAAACGCTCCGCGAAGTCGCTCGGACCAAGGATCGTTCGTTCTACACGGGCTCGCTCGCGCGAACGATCGTCAACGAAAGCAACAAGCTCGGCAAGTGGTTATCCCTCGAGGATTTCCGTAGCTACCGAGTCCGTTGGATGGAGCCCGTACAAGGCAGTTTCCACGGCTACCAACTTTTTTCAATGCCACCTCCGAGTAGCGGAGGAACGCACGTCGTTCAAATATTGAAATTGTTTGAGACGCTGGGAGGCACCGAGCAAGAGGCGTTCTCACCAACCTATATTCATCGACTGTCGTCCTCGATGCAGGTCGCGTTTCGTGATCGCGCTCGTTACATGGGTGACCCGGATTTCACGAACGTCCCGGTTAAACAGATGGTGTCCGATAATTACATGAATGAGGTCAAGGCTATGTGGAATGCCGATCGCGCTTGGACGGCATCCGAATTAGAGAATCGATTCTCAGCGTTCGAGGAATCGAACGATACGACACATTTCTCGATCATGGATCAAGAAGGCAACGTGGTCGTCTCCACGCAAACGATCAACGGTTGGTTTGGTTCCGGATGGGTCGTGCCCGGAACCGGGATCGTGATGAACAATGAGATGGATGATTTCTCGGCCAAACCGGGCGCTTCGAATATCTTCGGAGCCATTGGAAGCAAGGCAAACGCGGTTGCCCCCAAGAAAACGCCGCTCAGTAGCATGTCCCCAACCATTGTCATGAAAGGGGATCGCCCCATTCTCGCCGTGGGCGCTCCCGGAGGAACTCGGATCATTAACTGCGTCGCTCAAACGATCCTGCACTACCTGAACGAAGAGTATCCGCTCTACGAGTCCGTTGCTCTTCCGAGAATTCACCATCAGTGGCGCCCGGATGAATTGACGATTGAGACTGCTGATTTATTTAATCGAGTTCATGTAGAGCTCAAAAAAATCGGTCATACTCCCAAGGTGGGCAAGGTCGGCTGCGCGGTGATGGCGGTCAGCCGAGAGGGCTCCCGTCTGCACGGCGTTTCAGACCCACGCGATTTCGGAATGGCGCTAGGCGAGTAGTACTCGGCGAGAATTGCCTACTGATTGAGTTGCCCATTTTTCGGCATAATAGCGTGAGATGAGATTTCTTGCGCTACTTCTCCCTGTCCTTGTGTGTGCGGCCCAGGCCGGAGATACGGGTTCTTATTATGATTGGTCCCAAGATGCGCTTAGCCGCATGGTACCCGAAAGCAAACTGCTCGAGGTGTTCGGAGTTTCTTCACCTGTGTGCCCAGCCGAGCCTTTTTCTGCGATCGTTACCCGATCCATCTCCTCGCGATTGGCGCGCGAAGCGATCCGGGGAATGTATCTGTATGGTACGGATTGTTGGGCCGAAGCCTTGAAATCCAGGGCGAGTTCTTACGGTGTTTACGGGTGTAAAAATGGCCGGAAGACGTCGGGAACTGCGCAGTCTGATTCGAAATATGCACGTTTTATGAGCGTGCATTTCAACGCGGCTGCCGAATGCCTGGGCGTGAAGAACTACCGAAAGCTCTTGTTCGGAGAGATGCTCAAAGAAAGCACGCTGCAGCTACGGATCGAAGGCGGCGGAGATGCCCTGGGTCCGTTTCAGATGACTTCGGTGGCATTTGAAGATTTGATCCAGAAGCGAAATGACATTGGGGTCAGCACCGGTCAAAAGGCGCTGACGAGTCGTCTCAATCGTTCTCCTCCGTTGACGCCTCGAGCGGAGTCTCCAGCTTGTCGAATATTTGGTACGACCGATCGAACTTTGCTGGCGGCTAAAAAAAATCCCAGCAAACTATTGGGTCGTTTAAGAGATCCCTGTGACTCGTTGAACGGAGGCGAAAATACTTCGGAGTCGCAAGCTTCGCCCCTCTATTTAGGCATGCTTTACAATGCCTATCAAATCGCCCTGATCGAGGAAAAAGTAGAGTCACTGGGGGTAGGTAAAAAACTGGGTTGGGTTTTGCGAGACGACGCGGAGCCCGGATCAGAGTTTTGTGATCGTTTTATTCCGGATCATCGTGCGTCCTGTGTTCAGGTCATTGAGACCGTTGTGGCAATTGGACACAATGTGGGCGGACCGTCTGCGATGGCGGCGCTAGAGACTGCGGTAAAATCGAAAATCGTTCAATCAACCAGCAAAAACGTCGCGCAAAAGAGCGATCTGTTTTCGGCAGATATCACCCGCATCACCGCATTAGGTAAGGGGCTTGCAGAACGAAGCGAGACACGAAAACTCGTCGCGCTCACTTACTACAACAATCCATCGATCGAATCGCAGCGAAAACTCGAACAGAAACTCTTCGGTCACGAGATCAAGGGCAGTTATCGACCCGGTATTGTCCAAGAGCTTGAGCAAATAGAGAAATCTACAGGTGCGCAGTGTTTCTAGTTTTACGATTCATCTACGTAGCGAGCGCAATCGGGGCAGTAACGACGTTTGCGGCGGACCGTACTGAGTTCCCCCTCTCGAAGTTTCCTTCATTGGCGAAAATTCACGCGGAGCTGATTCGTCCGAAGGTTGAGTTTTCTGAAAGAAAAAAACTGTTCGTTGAATTTGGTCGAGAGACGGCAAGACTCGCGGATTCCCTACCGAGCAACATGGATGATGGAGCCGTGGAGGCGGCACTTCCGCTGCTTGAGATGAAGAGCCTGCTGTTTGATTTCTCCGTCGATGAACTCAGGCAACAGGATTGCGGAAAAAGCCTTCGGCTTATTTTGGCTCACTCGGGGCGCGAAATTGCCTCAAAACGCGAGTTGGGCGGTGCTTCTTTGTTTCTCTACGACCTAATCGAACAGAATTGTCACTGAAGTTATTGATGACGCGTATTGTCATAAATATATATAATGAGAAATCATTAATTTTTTGTATCTCCCGCTCTTTCCTAATTCGTAATGATCGTGTTATCCCCTCGATCCCAGTAGGTGGGGGGGTAAATGAATTTTTCACGTTGCTACATTCAGAAGTTCAGTATTCTAGCTCTTGGTCTCTCGTCCGCCGCAATGGCGAACTCAGCATACGAGCCTAAGCTTTTTCAATCTCTTGGTGCTTTCGAATCGATTCGCCAAAAATTGAAACTTGAATCATCCGTTGCCGATCAGATCGACGGTCTCGACAAAGACGGTCGCATCGAAATCTTGGGTAAAGTGGTGGGCGACCAAGTCGAAACCACCAAAGCACGTTACTTCTACAAAGGACTCCCGGTCCTGGGTGCTACGGCGATGGTGCACACCTCGACGAACGGCGAAGAAATCGTTACAACAACGGTTCCTAAGCTGAACATCTCGGCCGAACCAACGATCACGACGAAACAAGCGGTGGCGATCACGCAGAGCTTGTCGAAAAACCCTCTCTCCGCGCTTCCAGAACTCAAGATTCTGCCGAACGGAGACAACCTCTCCGCTCGCCTCATCTACTCGGTTCGCCAGCGTGACGATTCCAAAGGCGCCGGCGGTACGACTCTGATCGACGCTCACACGGGTGAAGTGATTGCTCAGATCTCGAACCATGAAGAGATCGCGCCGATTCAAATCTACAGCGCTAGAAATTTGGGTATCGGTCTTCAAAATATCGTCGATATCCCACCGGGCACCTTGTTTCCTCGTACGGTGGCATGCGAGCTGGTGGATATTGCCGGCAGCCGCAAAGGTCAGTTGGAACTCAGTAAGTGCGATGCGTTCTTAGCGCAAAACATGAACCCAACCAAAGGCTGCCAGCTCATCTCGATGACGGACGGCTCGCCGATGGTCGTTTTCCCGAAAGGCTGTAAGCCGATCGTGAACGGTGGTCGCTGGGTTTCGCCTGGTCCAGATATTTCCGGAACAAATGCATTCGAAAATGCCAAGAAAGTCTTGAACTACTACCTCTCTCGCCACAATCGCGACAGCTTCGACGGTCGCGGAGGAGAATTGGTTGCTACTGTTCAAGTCGGTAGCCAGTTTGACAACGCTTACTGGAACACCGAAGAAAACCACATGGTCTACGGAACGGGCGATGGAATCGAAATGGGAGACTTCTCCCGATACGTCGATATCGCTGGTCACGAGATGACCCACGGAGTGGTGAGCAAAACGGCTGGATTCATCTCAATAGATGAAACCGGCGCATTGAACGAGGCGATTTCCGACTTCTTCGGAAAAATGATCGAAGGCAAGCGTAGCTGGAAAGTCGGCCAAGGCATTTTCTTGAGAGATCCTGCCCGCGCTCTTCGCGATCATGAGTTCCCGAATTCGGTTAAACACCGTTTTATTGATCCAAACGGTGCACGTATCGAAGTTCCAATGCCAAAACACGTTCGTGAAAAACTCCTCGCCTTTGGCGGCGGGGCGATGGGTGCCGCTGCCTGTACGGCTGCAAACGATCGCTGCTACGTTCACGGCAATGCGACGATCCCAGGGCACGCTTTCTTCCAGATGGTTAAACGCATCGGCGAAGAACGAGCAGAAAAAGTCATCTACCTCGCTCTGACTCAATTCATGAACGAGAGAACTGACTTCAGAGGCGCAGCCGTCGCACTGAAAACCGCTTGCTCCCGAATCTATGATCCAAGCACTTGCGGCCAGGTCAACGATTCGCTCGCGGTCGTCGGACTCTAATCGATCTATCCGAGTGATCCCGGGAGACCGGTGATCAAACTCTCTAATGCATCTCTCGTCGTGACTTTGGGTTGATAACCGAAGTCACGACGAAACGCTTTATCCGACACGATCACGGGGTACTTGAAGTACTCAACCAAGTGTTTCGGAAAATCAAATCCCACCCATTTCATGAATTGAATGCTCGGTCCCTTGAGGAATTCAGGCACTGGCACCGCTTTGGATCCTGCCATTTCGACAGCTTTCGTGAATGGAATTACGCCTTCGCCAGCGACGTTGTAAATCCCGGACTTGTCGCCATTTAAAGCAAGTAACACCGCTTCGGCCATGTCTGATTCGTGAATGAACTGCTGCATGGGATCGTAGCCCATCAAAACTGGGCAAGCGCCGGTTCTGAGGAACATCGAAATTTGGTTATGGATGCGATTGCCGATGACGTTCACAGGTCTCAGAATCAGCGTGCGAATCTCTCGATTTTTCAGCGAGAACGCGACCGAAATATTATCTAGTTCGACCGCATCCGTGATCTCCGGAAATGTGTGGCTGGCGAGCAAGGCGTCATCCTCGGTTATATAGAGGTGATTGTGCTGGTGCGCACCGTAGACGTGAAATGTGCTCATGACGATCGCGGTTTTCACCTGATGCTTCAGGCAGAGATCGAGGAGATTACGGGTTCCGAGGACGTTCGTGTGAAAACGCGAGAATTTCCGGTATTGCGCTTCCATCGGTAGACGCCCGAGATGAACCATGGCTTGAAACTTCATCGAACGAAATAGTTCGGAAACTTTTCGGCTCTGATAGTCGAGCTGAAGAAACTCTCCCGGGAATCGAGCTCCCACACGAAGGGGTCTCACGTCGATTCCGTAGATTTCGAAATCATCTTTGATCCGGTCGGCGATGATTCTCGCAAGTCCGCCACTGGCACCGGTAAAAAGAATCCTCCGTTTCTCGCTCATTTCGCAACTCCGGTGAAGATCCGCTCGCCGCGGATGCGGAGGCCCTCGTCGAGTTCCTTTTGAATGGAGAATTTCACCTGATCGACCAGTTGCTCGATCGCAGAATCAGAGGCATCGGCTGGGGCATCGAATCGCAGCGGTTGACCGAACCGCAGTGTGACTTTGGTCGGTAGTGGCAAATAGCCAGTCGGAATGAGGGGCAAGTAGGGAGCTCCGACGCGCTTAGAGAGTTTTGAGAGTTTCGAGATGCTCGGGAGTGCCTCCTCAAAACCGATTGCGGCGACGGGTAGGATTGGAGTTTTAGTTTCGAGCGCAAGTCGCATGAAACCGGTTCCGAATCTTTGGAGTTCATATCGGTGAAAAATCGTTTTCCCGGAACCGCTTACGCCCTCGGGGAAAACCATCACGCACTCATCTCGCTCAAGGAGTTCTTTGCAGTTGTGATAGTCGCCCGTGATCTGACCGCATCGAGCGAACCAGGTACTGATAAATGGGAGGGCGGGAGCCCAGCGCTCCACCATCCCACGAGCGAGCCTGGGCGGATTGGCTTCCAGAAGCATCGAGGTGGCGATCAGCATTCCATCGATCGGCACCTGTCCGCTGTGATTTCCCACGATGAGGAGGCGACCTTCGGGAACGTTCTCGAGTCCCTTGGTCTCGACACGAAAATATTTGCGATACAACCAGATCGAGCTCGCGAGCGATGCTTTGAGTGTTTCCGGGCTCACTCCCCACGGATCGAAGCCAGCCGAATTGAGTTGAGTCATCGCGCGCGAAACGCGCTCGTGCTCTTCTTCGGTCAGACCACCATGGATCAATCGGTTTTTCAGATTGCTCAAGAATCCCATAAAGTATCCATTCATTTAATCAGTTTGGGTCTCGCCCACAAATGGTCATTTTTTGCTGAGTGGAACGAGTTCTCGCAGATCTAATTTCCAAAGTCGTGGATGGACTGCATATATGAACAAAACAGAAAAAAGCGTCATGCAGCCGCCAAAATAGATTGAAGGAATCGTGCCGAGGAGTTTTGCCGCAAGCCCTGATTCGAACGCGCCGAGTTCATTGGATGAGCCGATGAAGATGGAGTTCACCGAAGCAATACGTCCTCGCATTTCATCCGGAGACAGGAGCTGTACGATTGCTCCTCGGATCACCATACTGACGGAGTCGAGCGCTCCACTCACGGCCAAAAAAATGGCCGCGGGCAGGAGAGTCTCAGATGCGGCAAACCCTAAAATACAGAGCCCGAACCCAAATACGACTGCGAACAACAGCCGTCCCACGTTTCGTTCCAGGGGATTTCGAATGAGATAAAACCCCATGAGTACAGCTCCCACTGCAGGAGCCGCTCGGAGAACTCCGAGCGTTTCGGGACCCGCATGGAGGATGTCTTTGACGAAGACCGGCAGGATAGCCATCACCCCGCCAAAAAGCACCGCGAACATATCCAAAGTGAGCGCGCTGAGCAGACGAGGTTCGCGAATGACGAAACGAACGCCTTCGAAGAGTTCGTTGATAAATGATTTCTGAACACGAACGACCTTTTGAATTGGATCGAGTTGAATGAGGTGAGTAGCCACGACGGACACGCCCAGTAATATGCAAGCCACGGCGTAGGGAAGATGCAGTCCCCATGCTCCGAGGAGTACGCCTGCGATAGCAGGTCCTCCGACAGTGGAGAGTTTATTGACGGACGCGTTCCAAGCGACGGCTCGTGAGATATTTGTGAGCGGAACCAGTCTGGGGATCATGGCTTGGATTGCGGGGCTTGCGAACCCCCGGACAAGTCCGGTGACGACGGCCGCAAGCAGCAGTTGTTCGCGCGAGTGCGCGTTCCAGGCGATCAAGAGCGAAACCAGGCTCAGCACTTGAACGATTTGGTAAATCCGCTTGGGTGAGAACAGATCCACTAGGTAACCAGCAAATAGCGCGAGCGAGAGAGCCGGAATCGCTTCGCAAAGTCCGACTAGGCCCAACTGCAGTGGATCGTTCGTCATCTCGTACATCTGCCAGCCGAGCAAGATCGCCTGGGCTTGGGTCGAGAATCCGATGGAAAAACGCGCAAAAATTAGCCGATAAAACGACGGGGAAAATGAGCTGGACTGGTGAACTGCCATGGTGCGAATCCTTCGATCGCGACGATACTAACGGAGAACCCTCCGCTAAGGAATCGCTTACCGAGAACCTTTGCAGTTAACCAATGGTCTACACTGTATCCCAGATATAGCGTTCGTTTTCGAGCGCGTGATCTGCAAGGCTCTTGATCAATTCGTCGTCGTTATTGTCGATCTTGTTGAAGTTCGACTTTGTTCGACGGCGAACTTGGCCAGCGAATACTTGGAGGATCTCAAGTTCTTTATAGGCGGCTTGAGGACCGTTTTTGTTGATCGACGAGTTCACGCGGCTGAGTGTCGCTGCAAGTGCAAAAAGGTCGATCATGATGTCGGCCAGACGCTTGGTTGCGAACTGCTTACCGATGATGCTTTTGCCATGTTTACGCAGGATTCGGTCGGTTGCCGCGGCTAAGTCACGCACGCCGTCTTCGAATATCTCAGCTTGAGGCTGGATGGCCGGATTCAGTTTCGAGAAATTACCTCGAACCTTGCCGACACCCGTCGTTTGGGAAACGCGACGGAGCGCATATTCGGAGATAACGCCGAAACCTTTGATCGGGTCGTTGAAAATACCTTCGAGAGACTTACCGAGAGAAGAGAGCTCCTTACCGACGTCGTTCATCGCAGTCAGTGCGATGAAAAGTCGCAGGATGTCGTTCGTTCCTTCAAAAATTCGGTTGATTCGGCAATCACGTAGGATGCGCTCATAAGGGAATTCGCACATGTAACCATTCCCGCCGGCAGCCTGGAGAGCTTCGTCAGCGGAACGCCAGAGGCACTCGGTTGCGAAAACCTTGCTGATCGCGGCTTCGACGGCGTAGTCCTTGTAGCCTTTGTCGATGAGACCAGCAACAAGCGACACGAGCGCTTCGGTGACGTAGCACTCAACGACCATGTGACCAATTTTTTGTTTCATGAGGCCGAACTCTGCGATCGGCTTACCGAATTGTTCGCGCTCTTTGCACTGCTTGGTGGTGAGTTCAATCAAGTGTTTCATGGCGCCGATGCAACCGCCGCCGAGACCGGTTCTTCCGGAGTTCAGGACGTTCATGGCGACTTTGAAACCTTTGCCGACTTCGCCAATCACGTTTTCATGAGGAACGCGGACGTTGTCGAGCATGACGGTCGTCGTGGAGCTTGCACGGAGGCCCATTTTGTCTTCGTGAGGACCGGTGGTCACTCCGACCATATCGCGGGTGACGATGAACGCGGTCGAATGCCCCTCAGGACCTTCAGTGCGCGCAAAAACCGTGAAGAAATCAGCGATGCCACCGTTCGTGATCCAGAGCTTGTTACCGTTGATGACCCAGTCATTGCCGTCGCGAACAGCCTTGGTCTTAATCGCGGCTGCGTCCGAACCAGCGCCTGGCTCGGTGAGCGCAAAAGCGGCGATCATCTCGCCAGTAGCGAGTTTTGGTAAGTATTTCGCCCGTTGTTCCGGGGTTCCGAACAGAATCAGTGCGCGCATCCCGATGGAGCTATGAGCGCCGGCAGTGATGGCCACGCTTCCGTCGTATTTCGCCAATTCCTGGAGGGAGCGGGAGTACGAACTGGCGTTCATTCCGAGGCCGCCGAATTCCTCTGGGATGATCAAGCTAAAGAGTCCGAGCTCTTTCATTTGCTGGACCACTTCGGGGGGGAGGTCGCCGGCGCGATCCCATTTCCGGTATTCGTCGTCGCGCCCTTTGAACGTCTGTTCCAAACTTTGGATGACGCCGCGAAGGAGTTCTTTTTCGTCCTCGGATTGTTCCGGAAACGGAACGATCAGGTCTTCTTCGATATACCCAAGGCAAAGGGAGCGCATGAAACTGGTTTGTTGATCCATGACTCTTAGTCTAGCGCCGGAGATGCGTAGGTAAAATAGAAACTATGAGACGAATCTTAGATTTATCTGGGTATGAAGGGCACTTCTTCTGTCCCAATCAGATGTCCCGATCAAAATCGTTTCCTCGGAATAGGATTAAGGCTTTCTCATTCGACGGCGTGAAAAATGAAATCACGCCATTATTTCACCGGAACGATCGTACACGTCACTAAAGTGTCGCGAAAACACGGAGATTCTCTCTTTATTTCGACGAGCAGTGGGCAGACAATAGAGGTCTGCCTTTTACTTGGGACGGATGGCCCGTCTCGCTTAGGAGATCCTTTTTGATGAAACGCTGGATTCTGACTTTGGCTCTATTGTTCGCGTTCCCGGTTTTGCCTGCGAGCGCTGCTCAACTCAGCTGCGCGGTAATGCCACAGCTCTTCCAACTGTTCCTCAGATTTCACTACGTGAACAAGGAACTCACCAATGATATTCGATCGCATACGGTCGATCAGTTCATCAAGGGACTTGATCCTTCCAAGACGTTGCTCCTGGATGCGGATGTCACGAAACTGAAAAAAGATCTCGTGGCGACCTTCAAGTCTGCAGAGGCGGGAGACTGCTCGAAGCTTGATGAAGTCCAGGATCTGATGGTCACGCGCGCGACTGAGAACGAAGCCTATGCCAAGGAACTTCTCGGTGAAAAATATGCGCTCGACGAGAACGTGGAACTCGTGACCGACCCCGAGAAACGCAAATACCCAAAAGACCTAGCCGAGAAGAAGAAAACCTTAGCGGCAATGATCAATTTCCAAATCTCAAACTACTTGCTCTCTAAGACCAAGCTTCCCGAAGCCAAGAAGAACGTTGTTCATAGTTACGAACTCGTTCTCAAGCGGATGAAAGAGAAGAAATCCCAGGATCGCTACGTGGATTTCGCGGAGAGTTTTGCGCTCGCGCTAGACCCGCACTCGAGCTACATGTCAGCCGACACGTTAGAAGAGTTCCGGATCCAGATGCAACTTTCGCTCGAGGGAATCGGAGCGTCGCTGTCCTCACAGGACGGATTCACGGTTGTCGAAGAAGTCATCCCGGGTGGTGCAGCTGATCGAGCCAAGACGATCCAGACCAAGGATAAGATCATGGCCGTTGCCCAAGACGGCAAACCATCGGTTTCCGTCATCGACATGGATCTCAAAGACGTCGTGAAAATGATCCGCGGCAAAAAAGGAAGCAAAGTCACGCTGACCATCCTTCGCCAAGGAGATGGTAACAAGACGCTTCAGGTGAGCATCGTTCGTGACAAGATCGATATCAAAGAATCGGCCGCCAAGATCACCTATGAAACCCGCAAGGTGGGCGACAAAGAACTCAAAGTCGGCGTGATCGACTTGCCGTCATTCTACGGCGGTGGTGGTAAGGAAGGTCGTTCGAGTTACAACGACATGAAAACGCTGCTCCTCGAGGCCAAGAAGAACAAAGTCGAAGGAATCGTGCTCGATCTATCTAGAAACGGCGGCGGACTACTCGAGGACGCGGTTCGTATTGCGGGCCTCTTCATTCGCAAAGGCGCCGTGGTAGCGACCAAAGGGTTCGACGAAAAAGTCGAAGTCCTCTCCGACCGTGACGATGACGTCGTTTACAACGGACCAGTGGTCGTATTGACGAGCCGTCTCAGCGCCTCCGCGTCTGAGATTCTAGCGGGCGCACTCAAGGACTATAAGCGCGCGCTGATCGTGGGCGGCGACCATACTTTCGGCAAAGGTACTGTGCAGGTCGTCTCCGACTTGCCACAGGGCTTGGGTGCAATGAAGGTCTCGACGGGAATGTTCTTTATTCCTGCGGGCGAATCGACTCAGCACAAAGGCGTGAACAGCGATATTGAGTTGCCGTCGGTCTTCACTCATGAGGACATCGGCGAGAAGTCCATGGACTACTCGCTTCCTCCACAGAAGATCACGAGTTTCCTCGGTACCGATGCCAACGCCTCGGATACGGGAAAAGCCTGGGAACCCGTCACCGGCGAACTCGTTGCGACACTCAAGAAGAAGTCCTCTGAACGCGTCTCCAAGGACGAGAAGTTCACTGAGATCTCCAAGTCGATCGAGGAATCTCAGAAGAACAAAGGCGTCGTGAAGCTCGCAGACCTTCGTAAGAAGGCTGCAGAAGAAGAGTCCAAGAAGAAAGACGACAAAGGCAAAGAGAAGTCCCGAAAAGCCAAGATCAAGGAAACCCAAGCTCCGCTGGTTTCCGAAGGTGTCAATATCTTGACGGACTGGATCCTCAATTCCAAAGGTGCAGGCCCCATCCAGGTTTCCTCCAAACCCTAGATCAAGCTCGTGCAATGAAGACGGTGGTGCCTGACTTCCGAAAGGAGTCCGGCACCACTTTTTTTTTGGCATTCGTCGCACTAGAGCGACGTCAA
Source organism: Pseudomonadota bacterium (assembly GCA_027485695.1). Taxonomy (GTDB): domain Bacteria; phylum Bdellovibrionota; class UBA1018; order UBA1018; family UBA1018; genus JAIXQO01. Next base: position 95,283 of record JAIXQO010000001.1, on the reverse strand, counting down.
AAACTAATCGCCCATTACAGCGGATTATGACGGCAAACTCACTAAACCTATCCTCATGAATTGCCGATTTCTTTAGAGATGGAAAACGCCCGTACCCGCCCTGCGAAACTGGTTTTAGATCCGACGATGCGGATGTTCGTCATGGACATCCTATTGGAATACCGAAAAACGGGTCCGACCCGAAGAAATGAGAACCTCAAACACGTTCTCCGGATGGTGAAGACGCTCCGTGGTCACCGCGAGAACCTGGTGACTTGCGGCTGCGACCCGGATGTTCTCGTGGCGGCGATCTATCTTTCGGACTTAGGCAAAGAAAAACACGTTCAAGATCGCTATATTGGCAGATACGGAAACGATCGATTCAAAGCATTCCTCGACCATGCTCGCATCAGTATGATCTACGGGAACGATCTTCGAAAAAAACGTGATGTCTCCAGCGTTCGCTGGCGCCGAATCCTTGGGTCGATTGTCGGTCATGACGGACCGTCTATTCCGGGGAGTTGGTGGAAAACGCACTACGAATCTGAACTCAAGCGACGCTACCCGAACATTCATGGCCTCGAAGGGTTGATCCATTGTTATTTGGACCGAATTGACCAGGGGGGGATTTTTCGTGGTCGCAACGGTCAATTGAACGGTGGATTGCGCAAAATATCCAACGATCTGTTCTTCAATAGTCGTATCTCAGGGAATTTAGCTGCGGTGATTGCAGAAGTCTTTGGTCCGGCCCGTTTCGGAACCTTCGATCAACTTGAATACCTCGATGAAAAAGCTCGCCCACGAGTACTTCGCGGGAAAAAGTTCCCGAAAGTGATCGATGAACTCAAACGGCAGTTTATCGAATCGGATCGCTACCTGAATCGCGTGATCATCGGCGAAATTGATAATCCTCGGGTTGATATCATCTTGGACTCCGGCGAAAAGATCGAAGCTCGTACTCTCGAAGAATTCTGGAGAATCTTGTCCGAAATCCGCCCAGAAGCTCAGGTTGCTGAGATGTGTCTCGTTAAAAGGGCGGGATAATTCGCTTAATGTTCAATCAGGACCGGCATTGCGGTCCAGATCTCGGCGGATTCCTCTTCGGAATCCATATCTTCGATTCGAGTGATTTGGTGGGCTTCTCGCTCCAATCGATCGATTCTCGCCTGAAGTGCAGCAATGGATTGATCGTGTTTCAGGCGCTCTAGGACCAGCGCACGTGAGGCTTGTTTTTTCGTTTCATCGAGTTGCGAAATGAGTCGAGTCGACTGCTCATCCGATACATGGTTCTGCGATTCGATTTCATTGAGACGATTCTCGAGCGATTCGATTTTTAGCACAGCGTTTCGCTGAGCTTCATGGAGCGACTGATTCTCTTGTTCGAGATTCTCAGCCCACTCGTCTTTGCGGCGAATTTCACTCGCGTGTTCGCGACGACGATTCTCATCGGCCTGGGCTGTTTCTTCGATCGATTTTCTTAGGCGATCCTGGGAGGTTCGAAGCTCTTGCTCAAGAGCCGCGGTCTGGGACCTCAGCGCATGGAGGGAGCGTTGGGATTCTTCGAGCTCTTCTGATAGTGCGCGGTGGCGGGCTCGTTCATGATTCATCAGGCGGTCGATCTCACCTTGAATCGCCTTGCGGCTGAGTTCCCGGAAACGTTCGCGATCGAGCGCAGCGTCTTTTTCAAGTTCCGCTTTGATCTTTTCGCGCTCGGTTGCGACTTCCCATTTGAACTTCTCTTCTAGGTGAGTACGGACCTGCTGAATCTCGGCATCCAACGATTTCTTGTTCTGTTGCGCGAGCTGATACTCTTTTTGAATCTGACTGAATTTCGTCTCCGAACTTTGAAGACGAATCAGCGCGCTCTGAAGTTCTTTTTGATAGTCAGCGAGGTGCCGTTCCTGAAGGGCGATTCTCTCAGCCTGGGCTTGGGCTATTTTCCTCAGCTCCTCGTTTTTCACTCGGTGTGAGTTGGCCTGTTCTAGCCATTTTTCACGTTCGGCGAGAATCTTACGCGCTTCGGTGTCTCGCTCCATCACTTGTGGCCACGCGGACTTATAGTGGGAGAGTTCCTCTTCGATTGCGACCGACTTGGAGCCTTGGGTCTGGAGAGCGAGACCTTTTTCGTGATTCAGTCTGCGGAGCTCGTCGATTGATTTCTGCATCTGCTCGTCGCGCGCGCGCAGATTGGCGATCATCTGTTCGTACTGTTTTTCTTTTTGCTGATAGCCTTGCGACGACTGTTGAACGGTTTGAAGCAAGGTTTCGCGTGAACGTAGCCGTTCTTGAAGTTGTTTGACCGCCGACTCCAGGGTGTGGCGTGTCTGTAGGTAGTCACGCGCGATGCGCTGATTTTTTCTGCGCTCATCTTGGAGTTGATTCTCGAGCTCCTGCGCGGATTTTAAAAACTGTTCAAGTTGCGTCGTCAGCATAAACCCCCTTGATCGGTGTGAGATCTGGCAGAACGCTTGGACCTCATTAGAGAATTTTCGCTTTTTCATAATGGTTGTCGCAATCGGTCAGAATTGCCGGGTGAAATGGGGGAAAAGGGCGTGTAAACGGAGTTAAATCGGCGTTTGAACGGAGTTTTCGGCCAAAGGTCGGCAGTTTTGGCCGACTTTCCCTTTGCCCGTATAGGTCCGTTTTGGTAGGGTAAAGGTCTATCGGAAGAGACCTGCGGAGAGATGGGTGAGTGGCCGAAACCACACCCTTGCTAAGGGTGCAACGAGTAACATCGTTCGAGAGTTCGAATCTCTCTCTCTCCGCCACCGAAAAACAAAAAGGGAACCTGCCTCACGGCGGTTCCCTTTTTGTTTTTCAGTAGGGGAGGATTTCGATTCGAATCCCTGTGAGGCTCGCTTCGCGATCTCTCGGGCACGCGTGTCTTCAAAACGATCCACCGGATCGTTTCGCCGCCCTCGCGTCTCTCTCTCTCCGCCACCAAAAAACAAAAAGGGGAACCTGCCTTGCGGCAGTTCCCCTTTTTGTTTTTTGGTAGAGGTAGGATTAGTACTGACGAACGACCCACTGTTTGTCGGTATCTTGGTCATTGCGCAGCATGAATTTTTTACCATTCACGGTGAGGTGTTCCGATGCATAGGGCAAAATCGAGAGCTCGAGGGTATCGAGCGATTTTCCGTCTAGGCTTCTGACTTCAAACCCATTGAACGGCGCCGTCATGGAAGCGCCTCCGTCGATGCCTTCGGCGTTCGATTGATCTTTTTGCCGCTGCTCTTCTGCATTTAGGTCGCGCCAGTAACGATGGGCGAGAATGAAATCCGGGAACTGAAACGATTGTCCTGGCTCACTCCGCTGACCAAAAGGTACCGCGTATTGAGCCGGAACTTGAGTGGTCGCGAGTACGTAGTCTGATCGCTTAGTTGGGCTCATCTTTTTACCTCGAATACGTGTTGATGCGAATCCTACCCCGACAAAGAGTAGAAAGAATCCCAACCAAACAGCGGTGCTCGCATGCTTCATTCGACTACCACCGTTCTATTCAACCGATACGCGTTTAGAGCAACCCGGATGTTTTGCCAAATGGTCTCTTTGGAAATAGCGGATGTAGTTTCTAGAATTGATCTGTAGTCGGTCGAACGAATAGGACAGTTGTACGGGATACTCAGCGAGCGTTTGTTTGTTTCCAAAAGATATCTCCGCCCCCACCGCTTTCTCAAGCGCCGTCACGTGATTGAAGAGCTCCGTTTCGCTTCGAATTTCGGGATATTTTCGAATAATGGCGTCGACTCGCAGCTTTTGTGAGCCATTTTTCTCATCCTCGACTCCGTATCCAACCAAAACCTCGGTTGGATAGCCGCTTTTCGTCACATAACGAAACGCCCAAACCTTTTCATCACAAGCAAATTTCAATTTCTTGAGCAGTGGAATGTCGCTGAGCTTTAAGTAATTTCCCTCGAACTCGCCACTACTCGAAGAGAAGCGGCGGGCAAGCTCTTGGATCGCGGAAGTGTCCCCACTCGGGTAAATGCGTTTGAGCTCTTTGACGGCGTTGTCGATATCGCCTTGCGCATTGCGGACCATAAAATCATCCGGACGTTCCCATCCCTCTTTCTTGGCTTGGGCAGCTGACTTTTCCCATTCAGCTTTTGCTTCTTTTAATGGGACCAAGAGGTCGCGATAGTCTTCCGGACGCGCAAACTCCCACTTTAAGCCCGCCGGAAGAGAGTCCGGTGAATCTCCGATACAGATACCATCCAAGCAGATCTTCTTGGACTGCGGTTTCTGCTGAGCGGCGCGCTCTGCTTGCTTCTCGCGGGAATCGGGCGCGAATTCTTCTCGCAGTTTTTTTCCGATATCGTTTTCAAGAATGACGGTTCCCATCCGGTAGTCACGACTCGATTGATAGGGGCGATAGATCAAGCGGTAGTCACCCTTGTTCCACTTGTATTCAGAGGAAACGGGTTTTCCGGTTTTGTCGAATTCTGAGCCTAAAAAAGATCCGATCACCTCTTTGGATCGTTCAGGCTCTCCATAATTTTTTATCAAATAACTGAGCATGTAGTTGTGGCCAGAACTCTCTGTCCAAATCTGCACGCCTTGGATGATCGAATTGGAGTCCACCCAAAGATAGGTATGGTGTATCGAGGGATTAGCGAGTGAATAAGCGGGAAACTGTTTTAGAGAAGAAACGTTGTTGGAGATATATAGCCCTGTCCCGGCACCCGCATCCGCGCAGAGTCTCTTGGTTCGCATTGAAAAAGGCTTTTCCCAATCGCAAGAAGGTAGATTTTTATGTTTGAGGCTTGCCCCGACTGAAAAATCAGATGAAAAAATGGTGCCTGGATCCGCGGATTGAGCCGATAGAGAAAACGATCCAGCGAGCAGAGCGATCACGAGAAATTTTTTGAACATGATTTCCATGTTAGTGGAGATCAAGACGGAGGGTCAAATGCGTTCAAAAAATCCTGTATATTATATAGAGAATATTGATCTTCAAAGAATCCGTGAGGAAATTTTGACGAATCAAAAAAAATCTAAGTAATGTCTAGGTAGGATCCCCACTTTGGGTGACGATGAAATTTTTTCTCGTCATGGAATCTCGTTGAGAGTTGTGACTACAATATGAAAAGAAATGTCACAACCCATCAAAGATATTCTCCTGTGCGACGACCATCCGATTTGTCAAATGGGCGTCGAATATGTTCTACGAAGCTCTCATCCAGAGCCATTCAATCTCAGAAAGACTGGGAGTGGGAATGAGGCGCTCGATGAGATCAAGAAACGGATGCCGGATGTTTTGGTGTTGGATCTGGGACTTCCCGATTTTTCAGGCATAGAAATCATTCGCATGATTCGGGAAATCGCGCCGGCACTGAAGATCATCGTGCTGACGAATTGTGATAATCCTGCGATCTTAAGACAAGTACTTCAGTACCGAGTGCAAGCACTGCTGCAAAAAACACACTCTGTAGAGAACCTAAGATCGATTTTCAAAGCTGCGCACGATAACACCGGAATTCCTTATGTGGATCCGGCCGTCGAAAAATTACTGAGTCAAGTCTCGACTCGTCCTTCTCTGACACCGAGAGAGTACGAGGTACTTGAGTGGATCGCCAAAGGTCACACAAGTCGGGAGATCGCAAATATTCTGAAGTGTTCATCCGAAACCGTCAAAAGCCATCGGTCGAACATCATGGCGAAAATCAATGTCCGCAATACGGCGGAGATGATGGCAGCCTACCTTCAAGGAAAAGTGAAATAATCTGATGTCGCCTTTATCGGGCGATCAATCCGTGTTCTCGTCCGCAGTCGCGGATGATTCCAATCGCTTCGTCGAGATCCGCCTGAGTATGAGTTGCCATGAGGCTCACACGAATTCGCTGTTCTGATAACGAGACCGCAGGGTACTCGATCGGGTTCACGAACAGACCACGCTCGTGGAGCGCGCGATTGAGGAGGCGTAGATCAATCGGCTGTGGCGTGCGGATTGGAACGATCGCCGAGGTTGAATTCACTTCGAGCCCTAATCGGCGTAGTCCCTCCACGAAGTACTCGACGTTGTTTCGAAGTTTTTGGCGGAGTTCGGGTTGCTCGTGGATGATCTCACAGCCCGTGAGTACGGCTGCCGCGATCGACTGCGGCAAGTGAGCAGAGAAAATATAGGATCGCGAGAAGAACCGTAGATAGTCGACAACCTTGGAGCTTGCGGAGATGAATCCACCCGTCACTCCAAACGTCTTGCTAAAAGTACCGACCGAGAGGCCAACGCGTTCGCTGACGCCGTAATAGTCGGACGCGCCGCCGCCATGTTCTCCGATCACGCCGGTGCCGTGAGCATCATCGACAACGAGAGTAGCGCCGTATTTTTCGCAAAGGTCGCAAACCTGAGCAAGTGGGCAGAGATCGCCATCCATCGAATAGACGCCTTCGACCATGACGAAGATTTGACCGTCAGCGCCGCGTTTTTCTTGAGCGCGTCTCAACATTTCTTCGAGGTCGCTCAAGTCGTTGTGAGCGAAGGAGTGAGCGCGAATTTTTCTGGTAGCCCGAGTGGCAGCCAGCCCATCAAAAAAGCTGGCGTGATTGAGTTCGTCAAAAATCACGACGTCGCCACTTCGAAGGAGTGCGTTCGTCCAACCTAAGTTCGCTTGAAACCCGCTTGCAAAAATCAACGAGTCTTCTTGGGACTTGAGGCGAGCAAGTGCGCGCTCGAGCTTTCGGTGAGTTTCACTCATCCCGTTCAAAAGCGGAGGACCGCCCATGCCGACACCATTGTTCTGAACGGTTTCGATCACGCGATTCTTCACCAAAGGGTGATGGGAAAGCCCGAGATAGTCGTTGGATCCCATCATGATCATTTCGCGGATAGTGCCAGTAAGAGGGTCGCGGACACTAACACGCGGTCCAGGAGATCCGATGACCTCCCGAGAATACATGGTGTAGCCTTTGGCGTTGTAATCACGAATGACGTCTGAAAACGGGGCGACTCGCTCCTCGAGCGTGGATCCACTGATCTTATAAAAATCATGGAGAGTGAAGTTTTCAGAATTTCCGCTAGGGTTCGTCATGCCTGGCTAGATCCTTCGCGCCCACTCTACCACATCCGTGAATGCTGCTTTTATATTTTCCATATTATCTTTGTTGAGTTCCACAACGTGGCCCGGGTTCCAGGGTTTTTTTTGGTCCCCAGTGTGGAACAGGTGCTGTTTTTCGGATCGTTTGAGGACTCTCCCGATGCAGGTTACGCCTGGGACGAGTTTTCGGATCTTCGCAAATTCCACCACACTAGCGGTAAAAACGAGCTGGTAGTCCCCGTGTTCACCGAAAATAAGGGTCTCACGTGGGATCTGAATTTTGGAACAAAACTCCAGGGCTTTTTTGTCATAAGGGAGCTGGTCAAAATTCAGTTCGAATCTGAGGTCGTTTAAGATCGATAAAGTGTGCAGAGCCGAGGCCAGACCGTCGCTGGTATCCATTGCGGCGTGAGCGTGCTTGATCAGTCGCATTCCTTCGGTCAGTTTGGCGATTGGCCTGAAGTTCGATTCTGGAAAGTAGGATTCAGGGGATTGTGTGAGAAAACGGAAACCGAGAGCTGGTCCCACTCCAAGAGTCCCAACGGTACCGATCAAGTCTCCCGGTTTGATTCCGATCCGTTGGAGCGGTTTCTGGCTACTCTCAGCGATTGCGAATCCATGAAAAACTCCGTGCGCAGATTCGCCGTGATCGCCGCCCAGCAGCGGCGTTTTCGTCTGTTTGAGTGCGGCATTTAACCCAGCTTGGAAGCGCTTTTTTGATTCCAAAGTGAACTTTCGACTGAATAACACGCTCGACAAAAACCCGATTGGCTTGAACCCGCATGCGGCGATGTCCGAAAGCGTCGCATGCACGGTGATCCAGCCCATCGTATAGGGATCGCGGTAGAGCCCGTATTCGATTTCCTCAGAAATACCGTCTACATTGAACGCCATCCATCGGGAGGGACTGATCTTGAGGATTTCGGCGTCTGATTCGTTCACACCGTTCACCTGCTTCTTGGAGCGCATGGGCGAGCCCAACCACTGGAGCATGTCACGAATTTCTTTGGGCGAATTTTTTACAGGCATACGAGGACCTTTCGAGGAGCGATTCGAATTCGAATGGAGTTCGCGTCCCAGAGCTCTCCGTCGATTTCAACGGGCGTAGAGGCCGAGAATGCAATTTGAATTTCTCGGTGCAGACCCAGATGTCGGGTGTTTGATTGAGTGAACTGACCTCGCATGAGGCCAAGAAAAACCGGCGTGAGTCGATGGAGAGGTGCTTCTTCGACCCAGGCCACACCGAATTTGCCCGAGTTTAGAGGCTGCGCAATGGGATAACGAAACGAACCCGAAAAATGCGGATTCATAAATACGGACAAGTTCGCGATCGAGATTGCACGCGGAGGCAGTTCGTCGAGTGAAATGGTCGCCTCAGTGTGTGGTTTGGAGAAGAATGCTCTCAGCGCAGCCAGCTGGATCGCCGATTGAACGGACCACGATTTAATCTGGCGAATGAGCGGAGAATGACTAAATATCCAGTTACCTTGGGCTGTGATGCCTACCCCCACGTTCAAGAACGAGTAGCGCTTTTGAATCTGGCTGCCGCTCGTGATTTCGACTTCAAGTAACTCTTGTTGGCTCGTTCGATCGAAATCGATTCTCAATAGGTTTGAGATCCGGTGCGAATGACGTTTATGATAGTCGTTCGAGGAGCCAAGTGCGATGAGACCAATCGGCCACTGTTCGCTGGGAATTTTTTTTTGTTCTGCGTTCGCATAAAGTAGGTTCAAAACAGAGTGGACCGATCCATCTCCGCCGGCCACGATCCATCGAGCCGGTTCGCTCATTTTGGATTCAATCCAGGCAGGCAGAGTTTTCCACTCATCGGCGGAGCGAATCACAAAAAGCTCATGTTTAGGTAGATTTGATTTGAGTCGATCGAAAGTCTCGGCTGATTTTCCGGCCTGAGCGACTTGGTTCAGAATCACATAAGTGTTCATGTTTTTTTTGCCCGATCGAGTCGAGTGATCAGGGACTGCAGGTCACCTACGTAAATTTCTTTTTGATGGTCCTCTTGTATTCTTGTATCGAGTAAAAATACCGGAATGCCTAATTCATGGGCGGGCAAATCCTTGGTGACGCTATCTCCGATGAGGAGGCAGTCTTTCGCATCCACCCCGAGATGAGTGATCGTTTGCCGATAGTAATCAAGCGAGGGTTTAGCGGAACGCATCACCTCGCCATGGGTGATCCACTCGAATTCGTCGCCTGATATCCCACCCCAGGCGAGTCGAAGTTCGACCACCGCGAGTGGCCAAATAGGATTGGTCGCCAGGACCATTCGGAAATCGCCTCTTTTTTTAGCCCAGTCGAGGAACGGTCGAGCTTGTGGGAGCGTGAAAAACTGGGGGCGACATCGTGTGAATACTGTTTGAATCAATGTATGAACGGATAGGTCGTCCAAAAACTGCGCAGGATAGCGACTGCGAATGGCCAGCAGAGCTCGCTCAACATTGGTCTGGCTAGAGCCGATACGGGTCGTTTCTTTCTTGAGAATATGAAGCAAGGACAAGGCAGACCAAAATCCCAGACCCCGATTCCGAGCCTCACTGATGAACGCCCGTATGAACGACCAGTGCAGCTGGCGCTTATGTGATCCAAGCAGAGTATTGTCGAGGTCTATCAGGAGGACCTTTGGCGCGCGCATCAGTCTATATTCCAGGGTTCTATTTGATTTAATATTAGTTTAAAACAAAAGGGAAACGAACGATAAAATCACCCCAGTTCGTGAAGACGAAATCGTTCAAAGAGGAGAGGGACGCGATGTTCTTTTGCGTAACCGGCGCGGATGGCGCTGGAAAATCCACCGTCATATCCTCGCTCTCCGAGCGATGGCGCGCACAGGGCCGTCAGGTTCGGGTGGCTAGTATCTGGGATCTCATTCGCCTAGAATCCAAGAATTTTCCTTTGAAACCAGAACAGATCGACAGCTATCTGGCATGCCTCAGTTCGTCGTCTCGATCTTATTTTCTGCTTCATTGTTTGAGTGAATCCTTTTTGCGTGCTCGTGATTCAAACGCCGAGATCGTGCTTTTTGATTCTTATTGGTACAAGTACATCGCGTCCGAACTCGCGCGAGAGCCCGAGTCTGAAAACGACCCGAGGCTTCAAGCGGCATTGGCATTAGCGATTCCCGATCGAACGGTCCTACTTGAGGTGGATGCCAAGGCAGCTCAATCCCGAAAGACCAAACTCAGCGGCTATGAATCAGACTTCGCATCAGAAAGTAACGCGCGATCAAAATTCGAGGAGCTTAATGAGAAGACGGGAGCAATTCTGTCGGATTGGGCAGATCGCTGGTCCTGGTCAAAAGTTTCCGCGATGGACAGTCCGGAAACAGTGTTCGAGAACGTTTGGAGAGCGTTTCAGGTGCCGCAATGATTCGTCGCAAGCCCGAGACACTTGAACAAATCCAAAAGGTGTCGAGACTTGCGCTATCGCTCGTGGATCCACGGGAGTTTCACCTAAGAGACTTCGATCACTTGAGCGATGTGGAGAGGTTCTTCTTCTGGGATTTGGTGGAACGAAATTCACTTCGTGTCAATGCCTCGCACGCATTCAAAAAAGCGAATCGCGAACACGATGTTCCTTCGCCGATCGCCCGTGCCGCTAAACGCGAGTTGGAGCGCGAAGCAAATCGAGAACTACATGCTGCCGCTCTTGTGCAAGCTCTGACGATCGCAAAAATTGACTGCATCGTGCTCAAGGGGAGCGTGATCGGGCACGAACTTTTGAGTTTTCCAGGCTATAAACGGATGAACGACTTCGATTTTTTGGTCAAGAAGTCGGACGCGCTTAAAACGGTTCAAGTCATCGAATCTCTCGGCTATCAAAGTTCCCGGGCGATTTTTGGAAAATCCGCGGACGTAGATTTCAAGAAACACCATTCGCCGCCATTCTATCTGCCGGATGGTGCCTGTGTTTTGGGGCTCCATTGGGATTTACTTTCGCCTCACCGCTCTGAACGTTCTCCTCTCGAGAGGGTTTGGGCCAATAAGTCCGTTTTTCGTTATGGAGACGTCGACGCGTTTAGATTGGGATGGGACGATTTCCTGATCCACCTCGCGGCCCACCTTTCTGATGCCAAGATCGGAGCTCGGGAGCTCGGTGATGTTTTCTTGGTCCTCCAAAAAGCACTTCCGGCGATCAATGTCGACGATTTGATGGCAAGAATTCGTGAATGGAACGCGATCGAAAAATTCAGAAACTCATTGGGTTATGTTCTAGCCGCATTTCCGGTACTCAAGCAGCGTCAGGATATTCAATCGCTCATTTCGGCGCTTGAGTCCGAATCAAGCGAAGCGATCTCTGCGAAATCTCAAGCTCGCATCGCCTACGGTGAGGCGATTATTTGGCTTCGGACATTGGTTCTGTCGAGAATAGAGAAGTGTTATGCGCTTTCTCGCCTTTGTCCCGATCCGGCAGATCGATTTCATTTTTGGAAAGCCTCCTACATCACCGCATGGCGGGCTAAGGATGAGGATATCGGCGCCGTTCGCGCCCAGATTTATCTTGGAAAAGGAAAACCGAGCACATTTTCTCGTTGGATATTCCCGTGGAAATGCATCCGTGCGCTCGGTAAGGATCATGGAGCATTGCTGATCGCTCTGGTAACCCTCATCAATGCAATTCAGGCGATCTCCATTGGGTTAAGACTAAAAATCGGCTGGCTGAAACCTACAGGCGAGAAACTTGCGGTTCAAGGCGCCCTCATGGAACTCGAGTAGAAACGACGGAGAATGTTTAAATGGAAGTCGAAAGAAAACTAAAGCTCTTAACGGAGTACGGAACCAAAGCCGCGCTGGAATGCCAGCCGGTGGATGCATTTCGCGACGAGATTCTCCAGGTTTCGCCCGAGCGGGTCGATGCTTGGAAACAGCTCCTGTCTTCCATTGCCTCAACAGAAGCCTCGGAGGAGTTATTCATGTCCCCAGTGGTTCGCGCACTGGAGAGTCAAGCCGTAGTATTCGACTACCTGAAAGTTCACCAAGAAGATGAGAATCGTCACCATCGCCTCTTGCGCGGTTACGTGAAACAAACGTTTGGTTATGAACGCAAGAGTCGCTCACTCGCGTCTCGACTATTCTACGATGCGCTTCTCCCGCAAGCGTCAGAGTTAACGGGCAAGCGCTATCCACTGACGGCGCTCGCGATGATCTATTTCTATGAGGTGTTCTCTAAATACGTATATGGAGAGCTCAAAATACTAGCCGAGCGAGATGGACTCACCAGGCTCGTAAAACTCGTGGAAATCATCGAAAAAGATGAGCGCCGACATTTAGCTGGAATCGAAACGATCTTCGGTATCTATCAGGAGAATGTACGCAAAGTCGATTTTCGTGACCTTTACTTGACACGAGCCGCGCTCCTGATCGCTCGAATCGATTTGACTCAGAAACCCTGGGCGTTTCACAATCGCAAACTTCGTGAACGACTCCTTTGTCTGGGGATTTCTCCAGATCGCTGGGAAGAATGCGGAAAAACCGCATATCATACGTGTTTAGGCCTTTTTCGAGGTGAGATTCCTTCAGGAAGTTTGTCATGAGAGTGATTTCAATCTGTGGGGTGGACGGCACGGGAAAAACTACGCTACTCAGTAGCCTGGGAGATTTTCCTACGCTCAGATCTCCGCAGTACTTCGAATCAGGGCCGGGTTTCGCGTGCGCTCAGGCTTCACGTGCATTAGAGGACCTCGGCAACCATGCCGACCGAGTCGGTGACGTGAAAACCAAGGCGGTTGCACTATTTCTCGCGATGACCCTTGCTGGATCAGCCGAGAGCGAATTGTTGGAGTCAGATCTTGGAAGAAAAACGCAGACCCTCATTCGAGAACGCGATCCGATCGTCGATAGCGTGGTCTATTCAGGGTTCTATTTAAAACTTCTATCGACCGGATGGAGCGCAGAGCATGTTCCCGAACGGTACTTGCCCGTACTAAGTGAGCGTTGCGAACACCTTGGGTGCAATCTGGAAAGTCTTGGCAAATACATGGTCGAGATTTTCTCCAAGCCTCCGGTCGAACTCGCGGGGAAACTCTATCAAATCTATGGGTGTCGTGCGTCCACAGATATACTGCTGCTTGTCGGTAGCGAGATCACGATCCGAGAACGCATGCGACTCAAGAATCAAGATAAGTCTGGCGTGACCGAGGCGCACGAGGGCATCGAAACGTTACTCAAACTTCAGGCAGGTATTCGACAGATCTCAGGAATGTTAGGGTTGGCTCAAGGTACTCGAGTGATCGAGGTACCAATTGATGGCCGTTCATCGGAATCGATCGTGAACGAAGTTCGCACTCGTCTGTCGGTGTCTAACTGAGAATCGTAATTTCTCCGGTTTCCCCGTCCATCTCAATCATTTGCCCGGTCTTAAGAAGTTCTCTCGCTCCGGGAAGGTTCAAGATCGCGGGTATCCCAAACTCACGGCCAATCACGGCGGCGTGAGAGAGCATTCCCCCGACCTCGGTGATCACGCCCGCGATTTTTCCAAAAATGGGCGTCCATCCTGGATCCGTAAACTGGGTCACTAAGATCTCGTCTGAGTTCAGGGTGTAGGCCTCTTCGAGTGACATCACGACTCGAGCGCGTGCTCGAATTTTTCCAGGGCTACAGCCGAGTCCGCGAATGGACTGCCCACCTTCGGCCCGCGTAACATTTGAACGCTGGCGTACTTTGCCGCCCAACTCATTGGGTGGAACGAGGTTCCTCAAACCTTGATAGCGAATCTTCCGTAAATAAAGTCGCCTCTCGAATTCTGGGGACGTTTCATTTTCCCAAATACGATTCTGGAGCTCTTCCGCATACAGAAAAAAAATGTCGCCGGCGTCCCGTATGATACGGGACGATACCAGCACTTCTGATAAGCGTATCAGCGCAAATCGAACCAACGCATAAGCGCGAGTTGAGTACTCGCGCATCACCTCACGTTGGCGCATATAGAGCCGAGAGCGATCGAGCGCTTTTTCGAATCGAGGACGCGTCACATATCGATGGAACGTCGTCTTGTTCAAGAGTTCAACGATTGATCGACGTTCTATCTGGTAAGACTCGTGCTGTACTTGGGCGGTTACTTTGGGATCGCGAAGTGAGGAAACAGATTTTGATAGTTCGACGACCCTTTGATCGATCTGCTCGCCGACTTCTTCCCAACGTGGACAAAGGAGATTGAGTTCTTCGTCGGCGTGAAAACCGGACTCCTTCAGGAATTGATCCCGAAATTTTTGATAGTCCGCCGTGCCGAGTGCATGCACCAGCGTCAGTAGACCTTCTTGCGACTTCAGGTGGCTGATATCGGAAAGTCCAGAAACGAGTTTTCCGAGGTTGGGCTTCTTTCCGATCTGAGATTCAATTGACCCAAGTAATTTTTTGAAGTCGGACTGAAAATTGGAGTTGTTGTAGATCGTGGTGAAGTAATCGAACTCCGTTTGTGCCTGAAATTCAATGATTTCATTCATGAGGCGAAACTCGTCATCGAACGAATGCAAAGGTTCTCGAAGGCGAATTCTCAACGATGCTTCGGTTTTTAAGAAGGGCTCGCGGTAATTTTGGGTGAGTTCCAATTGTCGATCATACTCGCGCGACAGCGCAAGGGCGGTCGGGATCACCGGGAGAATCGTCTTGAGATTCTCCGGAATTCTCGTTGGACCGTTCGGTGAATAGTCTTTTTGGATGCCTAAATCTTCGTCGAATGCTTTTTCATCGAACCCTGGAACTTTGGATAACCGTCGTTTTACTTCGGAAGCATTCCAATAGGGACGTCCGTAGAAGAAATCAATCCACGTTTTTTGCTCAGAGTTTTTTGGTAGCAAACGAATCTTGCGAAAATACGTTTGCATGGAGCTTTGAATCGATCGCCGATAGAGAGAATACATGATTGGCGTGCATACTCTTGCGGAGACGCCACCGTCTTTGAAGTCGGCGTTCGTGAATTCATCAACGTCTTTGCGCCAGAAGATTCGAGTGATCGGCCGAGCTTGGAGAATACGGATCTCACCGTTTTGGTCTTGAGCCCATTCAATATCTTGAGGGCGTCCGTAGTGTGCTTCGATTTCAAGCGCGAGACGAGCAAGCGTCGCTAAATCATGTGGCTCAAGCTTCCCGCCGTCGCGGGTGTAGGTATGCTCAACGATGTCGTCGTTTGCCCAGTCGTAAACGTAAGACGTGGGAGTGGCATGCCCGGACACTAATCGTTCGCCTAGCCCTTGAACGCACTCGATGAGAAAGTGATCCTCTCGGCCGGTCGTCGGATGAATGGTGAAAAGTACGCCCGCGTTTTTTGCGGGTACCATCTTTTGCACCAGTACCGAAAGCGCCTCGGACCCGTCGGTTTCCGTCGATCGAGAAGCCTCGTAGGCTCGCACACGAGCACTGTGTGCAGAATCGAAACAGAGTTTGATCTTCTCAAGCGCATCTTCTATCGAGGCTACCTCCAGATAACTCTCGTATTGCCCGGCGTAGCTCGCACCCTCGAGGTCTTCGAATCGGGAACTGGAACGAACCGCCACCGGGAATCCACCGATGTGAGTGATGGCGTCTTGGAGTGCGCTCTTAAATGAAACATCGAGGACCATTCCCGAGTGTGGAATCACGAATCCTGGCGGAACACGGGTTTTACCGTCGGCGAGTGCGCGGGTAAGCTCGTGCAGCCGCGCGGCTTTGTTTCCGGCTTGTTCGATTTTTAAGTCATTTTCACCTAAAAATTGTATATTTTGCATGCGCCTTACCCCGGATCCTGAACTCAGGCCGCCATGAGAGCAAGGAAAATAAATCCATGTTGGATGCGAACATCGAACGACTCGTTGATGAATACGGCGACTACGCGAAACCCAAGCTCACGCGCCTGCTCAAGACTTTGAAAATCGATAAAATCTACAGTCGCGCTGAGGGTGATCGACTCTTTTATAACGACGTCGACAATGGCGGAGTCGAGCGTTCCGTTATCGACCTCCTGGGTGGCTACGGTTCAACTCTACTCGGCCACCATCACCCAGAGATCGTTGCTGAACTCAGGCAGTTCTTAGATGAGAAGTGTCCGGTGCATGCGCAAGCCTCCGTTCGTGTCTACTCCGGGATATTGGGCAAGAAGATCAACGAATTGGTCCGCCTGGAGCAGCCTTCGGCACCACACTACTACACACACCTCTGTAGTACCGGGACCGAGGCTGTTGAAGCCGCGATCAAACACGCGCTATTTGAGTATCATAATCGACGTGAGTCCTATGTTTTCACGCTCGGCTCCTTGCATGGGAAAATCCGCGCTCGGAACGCAACCGCACCTGAACTACCCGTCATTGCGGCCTATATCGAGCAGGTGAAAAACAGCGAGCCGGTCGTGATCGCTCTTCGAGGCGCGTATCACGGGAAAACTGCGGCCTCACTTCAGGTCACAGGCAATCCGGCGTTTCGGAAAATGTACAGCCAATCCGCGATCGCAGTCGAGTTCGTCGATCCGTGGAGCGAACCATCTTACGCGAACATTTTGGAACGTTTCGAATTGAAAGCTCCGGCAGCCGAACTGGGTCGTTGGAACCGAATTGCGGCGGTGATCTACGAACCGATCCAAGGCGAAGGGGGCGTTGAGCCTTTGCCAAAACCGTTTGTGAGCTGGCTTCGAAACTCGGTGGGCGAGAAACGCATCCCGAGAATTTCGGACGAAATTCAAACGGGTACTTTTCGTACGGGCGCGTTTTTAGCCGGTTCCAAATTCGATTTTTCCCCGGAGTATTTTCTACTCGGCAAGAGCCTGGGTGGCGGATTCGGTAAAATCAGCGCGTTGTGTGTTTCGCAGCCGAACTACCAAGAAGATTTCAGCGTTATTCACAGTTCGACCTTTGCTGAAGATGAAGTTGCCTCGCGCTTGGCGATTCGTACCTTAAATATCCTCACTCGAGGAGAAGTCCTTGAAAAAGCACAACGCTTCTCGAAACGAATTTCCGAAGGCGTAGCAAAAATACAGCGCGAATGCCCGGGGCTCATTCGTGAAGTTCGGGGCGAGGGATTTCTGCTAGGAATCGAATTCGATTTTACTGGCAAGAAGACGCCCACTGCCAATCTCCTACGCATGATTCATGATGCCGGGTACGCGAGCTATCTCGTGATGAGCGCGCTTTTAAACAGATTCGACGTTCGAGTTGCAGTTACGCTGAGTCGACCTGAAGTGATTCGGATTGAGCCGAGTGCTTGGATCTCAGACGCCGATACGGATCAGTTCATCCATGCCCTATCCGAAGTCTGCCGGTGGATCCGAGACCGCAAGATGCTGCGGATGACGAGCCATCTTTGGAAACAACCGCTCACCGAAGCCGACTTGGAGTTTCAGTCTCCGGTTTGTCGTCGTATCGATGAGGAAGAAGCTGCAGGGCTACCGACGATCTCGTTCTCATCTCATACCATCGATTTAGATCACCTGGTTTTGATTGACCCGATGTTTGGTTTCATTCCGGTAGAAGAGCGTAAGCGATTCCTCCGAAAATACACCGAATCCGAACAGCCAGTCGTATATCATGAGCAAATCGTCTGGGGCCAAGAGGGTCAAGACGGCAAGCGAGCCGGCGTGAAGTTGTATTTGATCGGGACGATGAAGACGACTGAGTTCTTTGAAAACAGCCTGCGAAGCGGCGATTTCAAAGCGATTCGGTTCGTACGTGACATGGTAGATTTCAGTCGTGATTTCGATTCAAAGCTCGTCGGACTTGGACAGTACACGAGTATCGTAAGCGAAAACGGATACGGCGTAGAAGATATGGGCGTTCCTTGCACTACGGGCAACAGCCTAACGGCGGGTCTCGCATTCCTCGCGCTGAAAAAAGCACTCTTTCAAAAAGGAGTGTCTCTGCGTGATATTCGAGTCGGGGTCGTCGGCGCGGCCGGAAATATTTGCAACGTCGTCGCGCAATTGCTAGGCGATGAAGCAAAAGCGCTCACCCTCATTACGCGCGATGATCCAGACTCGCTGGTACGTATGAGAGCGGCGGCGGGGCAAATTTTTGCGAACTCCTCGATGCGATCTGAGAACGTAACATTCTCATCGAATCTCGAAGATTTGAAAGAGTGTAGCGCTGTCTTGATCGGCACCAATACGGCTAAGCAAATCATCACTCCCGAAGTGCTGGCCCAGGGTGCCACGGTCGTGGATCTGTCGGTTCCATCGAACGTTGATCCTCGCGTGTTCGTCGAGCGACCGGACGTTCGTTGTATTCAAGGTGGACTGGCCAAGCTACCCGAGGCGACCCGAATTCATACGGCGATTCTGCCATTGCCGCCGGGTCAACTCTACGCATGTCTGGCGGAAACGATCACACTCGGGCTTAATGGAAGAATGGAACCGTTCAGTCTCGGACCATTGTCTAAAAACAAGGTTCAAGAAATCATTCAACTCGCGGAACGCGTAGGTATCACTCTTGGCTCACTTATCCCTCTTTCGCATACCGGCGCTCGCCGATAGTTCTGAGCAAGAGTACGCACGCAGATACGGCGGCAAAGCGACGCAGCTCGCACGCCTGGCTGGCCTTGATATCGTGGTTCCAGAAACCTGGACAGCGGATCCAAATGAACTCGAACTTTGGGAATCTAGTGGAGAGGGTGTTGACACCAGTTCACTGCCCTTGATGCCATGGATTGTTCGATCGAGCGCGAATCTGGAGGATAGTTCATCGCAATCTTATGCCGGTTTCTTTGAAAGCGTCCGAGTCGATTCATTATCCAATCTATCTTCGTCTATTCGCCGAGTGATTAGTACGAGGCCCGATGCACTCAAAAATCGGACCGATCTACGCATTCATTTCATCATTCAGCCGTACATTGAAGCTCAACAAAGCGGCGTCGCATTCTCTCGCGATCCGAAAAATCTTTGGAGCAAAGCAGGGAGAGTGGAGTGGGTGAATGGGCACCTAGCGGCTCTGGTTCATGGCGAGATCACACCCGATTCAGCGACACTCTCAGAGATCGTTCGACAGCGCCCCGAGTTTGGGATTCCGCTCGCTCGTTGCTTGGAGCAGCTAGAACAGCATTTTGGTCGACCCGTGGATGTCGAGTGGATTTGGACCGGATCTCAACTCGTTATCGTTCAGTGTAGGCCGATTGCGACTTATGAAGCAGAATGGGTTTCCCGAATCGAGTCTGATGAAGCCTATGTGCGTGACGAAGCGATTGAGCGATTTCCTGAGGCAATGTCTCCGCTGGGATGGACTGCGATTGCCGAGCAGCTCGGACCGAATCTCGCGGCCCTCACTCGATATTACGGCATTCGCCCGCTGCGTACGGATCGGTTTGCAATTTCGTTCGCGGGCTGGATTTACCACCGTAAAAACGCGTTTGCTTATCCAAACGGCGTGAAGTTACTGGCGAGTCATTTGTTCTCGAGTCTATTTCCTTGGACTGAACTTCTGGCGATTTTTTTTCAATCTCCGATCGCCTTTTTTCGTACGAGTCGTTTTCGTGCCTGGCTCAAGTTTCGGATCGGCTCCGCATTCACCGAGCGGGTCATTAGAAAAATTCGAGGAGAATGGGGTGAGAGGAAATCCCGGTTTGATCGAGCACTCTCCGATTTGAATCCGGAAAACGAATCCGAATCGATTTCCTTTAAGAAGCTTCGCGCGATGAGCGAAGATTTTTTTGAGCCGGATGTTGCTATCTTTTTGAGCCGGGAGATTCTTTTCAAAAGCTTAAGTGCATACATCGATTCAATCGGCGTGAGTCGGGACGACTGGCTCAAATGGGTCAGTCAGTACGCAGGAAACCGTACTCGCGTCTTCTCCGAAGACTATGCGCGCCTAGCGCGTGGAGAGATCGAAGCCGATCAGTTTTGGTCTGATTACGGACACATTCGCTTTAGTTGGGATATTGCGGCCCCTTCCATAGGAGAGAATCGTTCGTTCTCGCAAGCGGGATCGCCCGCTCAAGTGCCCTCCTCGGCATCCCCGGTTCAGTGGGATCAGTTGTTTCCTGGCCATATATTTGATGCCAAGAAACTAAAACAATCTGCTGAGTCACTTCATCAGATTCTTGAGATCGATGAGGAACTCCACTTTCTCACCGGGAAAGCCTTAGTTCCATCTCGTGAAATCGCGCTAAATTTGGGAAATCGTTTCGTCGAAGAGGGGCGACTCGATTCCCAAAACGACGTTTTTTTCCTAGAAGTGCAAGAGCTGCGTAGTGGCTCCATTAGTCGGGAAGACTACCGGGATCGTGTACGTGAACGGCGAAGAGTATGGGCGCTCTACGCAAAATCTGCTCCCTATTCACAAATTCCTCCCACGCAGGAGATCAGTCGTAAAGATTTGAACTCATTTGGCGCGAGTCCTGGAGTGGTCGAAGGAGAAGTCATCGTACTGGAATCGCCCCCGGTGAATCCGTCGCAGCTTCAAGGCAAAATCCTAGTGACCTCTGGACCGAACCCATCCTGGTCTCCATTGTTCCCGATTTTGGGTGGAATGATCTGCGAAACCGGGGGAATACTCGCGCACGGATTCGTTGCCGCACGTGAACAGCGTTTTCCCGCAGTCGCTCATTGCATTGGCGCATGCACGACTTACAAAAATGGAATGCGCGTCCGCATCGACGGAAGCCAAGGAACGGTCGAGATCCTCTAAGTCGAACGACGATTCATGCGTCGGTAAGCAGATTCTGGAATTTTTGAAAGCAACGGATCGCTCCTCAATGTCGGAACAAAACAAGTGAGACAGGCGAACCGCTCGGCGATTGGATATTCGCGCATGTAACCAGCGCCACCAAAGAGAGACAGAGCGTCGGATGCAAGCGCTTCTGCTCGATGAGCGAGACGGAACGTCAAGGCTTGGAGCGGTTCCGACATTATTTCCGGTGCCGAGCGGATCTGGTCGAGCGCAAGCAAGTGACCGAGGATCTCGGAGCAGAGGTGATCCAATTTCAGTCGATGTTCAGACCAGTCCTGGATGAGGCGTCCACCTTGATATCGCTGTTCAGCGTATGCAGAAGTCTCGGCTGCGATTTGCGCGAGAATTCCCGATAGCCAAGAAGCCCAAAACAGAAATACGGAGAGTTCCGGAACGCTTGAATCGCCCGTTTTTTCTCCGAAATGGATTCGGTGGTTGGGAAATCCAGGAACCGGCCGACCTGAAGTGGCGTCATTCAGCGAATGAATGCGACGAGAGGTGAAACTCAGTCGTCGTTCCGACGGAAAATGAATCAACCAAGGTTCACGATCGGTCTGAGAGCTCGGTTCGTCGCGTAGAAGTAAATGCCCGACGTCGAAGGCGAGAGCCGCATCCCGACGAGCCACTTCTTCGATAAATACTGAGAAGCTGGCGTTTTTGAATTCAGGCACAATGAAGTCTCGAGCTTCCGAAATGCGAGGCGAGCTACGGTTCAACCAAGATAGAGCAGCGTTGCGTACCTCTACTTGAACTTCATTCCAGTTCATAAAGTTTCCTCGAACCCAATGCGCCGCTCGCTTTGGCGACGTGAATGACGTTGAGCGCATTGGTGCCTTCGTAGATTTGAAGAAGTTTGGCATCGCGGGTCCACTTCTCGAGTGGTAGCGAATGATCGTTCCAGACTTCCGCTCCTGCAAGAACCCGCGCGTTGTCCAAGCTATTCATCAAGAGGTCGCTCATACCTGCTTTGAGAAGTGAACCCCAATACATGGTTTTCTCAAGAGGCTTCTCTTGTCGCCACTGCTTGAGTTTCTTATCGCGAAGTTTTCGGGGAGGAAGTTGGCTGAAGAGTTTTTTGAGTAGTGAGGTTGGAAGATTCTGCACCAACCAGAGTCCCGCACCCCGTTGTGTTTCAGCTTGAGGTCCGTTCTTCCACTGACGTCGATTGGCCTCAACGGCGAGTATGTTCAGGATCTCGTCGTTTTTAAGGATTTCTCCGAACCGAGCAAATTTCCATTCGTCTTTCCACTGGTTCGCGTAAGGAGTCAGGGCCCTGCGAATCGCACGAGAAACTCCGGCAGCCATGATGGCGACTCCGAGACGTGAGTTGCCGAGAACTTCGTCAAGAAGAAGCTCACAGTAGTCTTGGTAGTCTTTTGGGATTGAGAAATGTCCGGAGTAGAGCGCGAGTTGATCAATAGGTATTTCAACAGAATCGAATCGGACCTCAGATGCCGGACAGGCTGATTGTCCAAGTTTTTCTTCGATCTTTCCAACGGACAGTCCCGGCTGATTCGCTTCGACCCAAGCGATCGTCGCGGTTTGATGGGGACGTTTCAGGTCTTCATAGGACGCCACCGCGAACGCAGATGCCCAGGTGGCATTTGAGATGAATATTTTGCCGCCTTGAATAATGGCCGTATCGCCTTGAATGGTGATCTTGGTACGAATCTTCGCGACTCGAATAAGATCAGTGTCCTCCAAGTCGGATCCGGCATCGGGTTCGGTAATCGCACCGGCCAATAAGTAAGGGCGGCGATTTTTTCTTCCTTCGACGACCCGGCGGCAGGCTTTTTCTAGAAGTGGAATCTCCATCCCGCACGAGAGCAACGTGATCGCGAAGTAATGTGCCCCCATGATGTTCGTGAACCCCAGACAGGCTTCGCTCCAGACCTGGCTAGCAATCATGTAGCTCCAGGGAGAATAACCCCGTCCACCGAACGCGCGTGGAATCCAAGCATCGAACAAACCTTCATCGTTCGCTTTTTCAATCCAATCCGACGGAATCTTGGTTGAACTGTCCCAAACTTCTTGATCGATCTGACTCGCGCGCGGAATGAGAACGTCTTCGGCGAACTTGCGTGCCCAAGCGTGGACCATTTCGGCTTCTTTTTCGAGTGATTTCGGGAAATCACGAGGGAGAAACGACATGACTAGATCATCGCCCAAGGTTTTAAGTTGTCGAGTTCAATGTTCATTCGATATCTTATCGCTCAAATGAATAACGATATTCAATACGCAAATTTTTGGTCGAAAATTCTTTTCAAGAAGGCGTTTGAACAGCAATTCGTTGTTCCATTACCTCAGCCCTACGCGGTGGATGCGGCTTTTTCCGCGATCGAAAAGTGGTTTTTCCCGGCAGACGTATCCTCGATTAAAATTGATCGGCCGGTTTTCTTGGTTGGACTTCCACGTTCAGGAACAACGCTGATTTACAACCTGCTTTGCGCACATCCGGACTCCGCATACATCACAAATGGTATGAACTCATTCCCGAATGCGATGCGAGCATTCGAGAAAGTTCGAAGCACGTTCAACTTCAATGTACGCGGTGAACGGTTTTTCGGTGATTCGATCGATTCGGATTTCACGAGCCCGAGCGAGCCGATTATGCTCTGGGGTAAGTGGTTCGATCGACCGATCGCTCAACTGAGCTGGCCTAGAGTTCGGGGAAGTGACTTGGAACCGAGCAAGGTCGAGGAGATTCAAAACGATATCAAAAAAGTGCTGAGCTGCTTCGGTGCCGGACAAGGGCGCACTCCGCGATTCATTTGTAAGTACGTAATGTTTCCGACGGAGCTTCGTTTACTCCAAGACCTGTTTCCGGACGCTAAGTTCGTGCACATCGTTCGTGACGCGAGAACCACGGCAAATTCCCTTTTGAAACTCCATCGTCTTTGTAACGAGCAAGCCAAGAAGATCAATCACCCGACGGTTCAGAACCTCGTACCTTACCCGCGTCTTCAGAAGCTGCCGGAGTATGTCGCTAGATTCGGTGCAGATGACATCCGTACCACTGCACACGTGTGGGAAGACGCGATTCACGAAGTCGAGGCCGTGAAATCAGAACTCAAGCATTTCTCAGAAATTCGATACGAAGACCTTCTCAAAGATCCTGAGAATCGTCTCCGAGAACTTTTCGAATTCATGGAGATGAAATGGCCGGGAGATGATTTCCCGCCGTTCCGCGAAGAGTTCGATCGCATCGGAAAAACCCGCCATGTGAACCAGTACAGCGGATACGATGAGGTTGAACGCATCGCCGGGGAGACGATGAAGCGTTACGGTTACTAGACGAGGATACAGGTTAGAACTTCGGACCGTACTTGACTGCCGCTCTGAATTTCAGGGATTCGCTCCAGTCGCCTTCTTTGTATTTCTTAAGCCCGTCGTCGATATCGGCATTCAGGCGCTTAGCCAAGTTGGATGCTTCATAATTGCGGATCGACTCAACCACCGATGTGCTCATCTCGACTAGGTAGAAAAAAATCTTGGAGAAGTTTTCGATCGCTTGGCGTTTGCCTTCGAATGCGATCTTAGCACCTCGAACGATCCTAAAACCTGCGAGTTTCATATCCTTTGGTTGGCCCTGGATGTCGAAATCGCAGCGAATCGTATCTTTTCCGTCGCGGCAATGAATGATGTCGAACTTCCATACCATCGACTTGTTACCATCTGCGTTTTTGGTATCCAGATCACATCGACGGCGCCAGTCGGTCATGTCCTGGTTATAAATGGCATGGCACTTCGTAATGAGGTGTGACTTGAGGCCGAAATTATTGAGGCGGAGGTTCCACTGGAACCGAGCATCGTGAGAGGTGCCTTGAACTTCGTCGATCCAACCTTCGACGATCGTTTTACTCACCAAGTTCATGAGATTGGCGTCGTTCAGTGCTTCGGTAACCGTCCGAAAATCCACGATTTTAGCGTCGAAAATCATCGCCATTTTGAGGTTGTAAGTACTGCCCTTCATCGAGAGGTCATAAGCAAAGGTCGATCCTGTGGAGTGCGCGTACGCCGAGCCAGTGAGTCCGAATACAAGTCCAATTACGCTTAAAATTCGCATATATACAACCTCTATCGATTTGAAACGAGGGACAGTTTAGGGTGTAATGGCCGCTCGAGTCAATTAAAAGTGCCGTAAGATATATAAAAACTATGTATTAAATAATTGCCCCTGAGACTGTGTTCACGTATATCGGTGGGACAGTTGAGGTAATCCTATGATTGTTCGTTCGGCCGCCACCACGCTTGCCTTGTCGTTTTTGGCTCCTTTCGCGCTTGCGGAGGGAACTCCAAAAGAGATGTCTTATTCCCAGATTTCTTCTGTATTCGAGAGGGAATTGGGAGATGCGTTGGTCACTAGAAACGGAATAACCCCTGTTTTTCATCTAGACGAGCGTACTTCACAGCGTCCGATCTATCGGCTCGTAGGGAACGACGACACCGGCGTTCATCAAGCGGCCTTCGGATTCAACTACCCAAGATATATCACGAGAACGGGTGCACAAGACCTACTCGAAGCTAAGATCGAGTATTACGGAAAACAGAAATTTCAAAGTGCAAGCCAAGACTACTCTCGTCCGTATCCGTACCTCTATGGGTGGGGATCGCTCTTTCACCCACCAGTCAGAAAACTCCAGGGTCCGCTCGAACTCGTAACAAGAGACTTCAAGAAACAAACGGGAAAAATCTATTCTCCGTTTTTGAGTGCGTCGGTCCAAAAAAGCCTGGATAGCGTTTCCCAATCCGAATTGACGATTGGAAACCGGGTGACGTTTCTCCACAACAGCAATGCAAGCGTCAAGGCGCTCGAGATGGTCAAGAACGCCACCCGTAGCATCTTGATCGCGGCGATCATGGTCGATTGCGACGTTTCAACAGAGAATATGATCGTGGCGCTGGAAAATAAGGCGCGCCAGGGCGTAGATGTTCGAATCGCTGTCGACAAGTATTTCGGACTACTTGCCAAGAAATGCGAAAAACGACTCAAGCTTGCGGGTGTGAAATTCGCAAAAGATATCGTTCACGGAACAATCTGGGTGGTCGACGGAGAGCAGGCGATTATTGGAACCCAGAGTATGATGCGTGATTTTGTTCAGGCAGATGGATTCAATTTCCTGAGCCGCGACACCGACGTGCACGTCGAGGGCCCAGCGGTTACAGATATTCTTCGCGAATATGTGAGTCTCTGGGGTGAAATCCGTAGCGAAGATGCGCCGTCGATGACCAGTTATCTCCCGACCATCAAATCGCGATATTCGCAAGAGGTTCAAGCGGGGAAACGTGGCCAAAAAAAATATAACGAGTGGTTTGGCGCGCAACCCTCCGTTCTCCCGAATACCGGTATTTGCCGCGTATTCGCGCAACATCCAAAAGGTAAAAAGACCGCCTACGCAGATTTGATCAAAGCTTCGGCTCGCTTATCGAAAAATCAGATTCGATTCTCGACGACCAAGTTTCTCTACAACGTGGATCAATTTGACCCGGAGTCCCCATCGGACAACATCATTCGTGAGCTCAAACGCAAAGCATTCGTTGATGGGGTTCGCGTCGACATGATCGGGAACGGCGTGGACGGTGGTAACGGTGAGCTCAATATGGATTTGAAACGTAGGATCCAAAAAGCTCGTGATGAGGACAAAGGCTTTCAAGAAGACGTTTTCCGTTACCTAGACGAAGCAGTCGCCGAGGCGGACGCTAAGAAAAGCTACCTTCGCATGTTTGATTTCATCAAAACGCCGGGGATCCGAGCTTGGACCTATTTCAACTTCTATCACCTCAAGCATTGGAATTTTGACCGGGTCGCGACGCTCATCGGCAGCGTGAATTTTGACGATAAATCGTTCAATAAGCGTTTCGAAATTGGCATGCAGTGCATGGATCGCAGCGTCCAAGATCAGTACGAGTCCATGACGGCTCTGGATCTCGCCAATTCGATCCCGGTCGTGAACCAATAATCAGCAATTATCGTTAAACTGATGAAATTCACGATTGAGGACCTATGGTTTTCTCCTATATTCTTGAGTGAGCCTAAAACTTGGTCCTAAGGAGATCATTTCTCATGAAATTTACCAAACTCGCTTGTGCCGTCGTGGCCGGCCTCGGGTTGGTCGCCTCTTCGTATTCCGAAGACAAGCAACCAGCGTCCGCGCCTGCCCAAGAATCTGCAATCATTGGTTTCGATAATAAAAATTTGGAACTTCAGGACGTCTTCTCGAACGCCGAAGAATCCAGCTGGACCAAAGACCAGTTCAAAGCGCTCCAAAGCAGCGTTGAAAAAGAGAACGGACGTTTTCTTTCTACGAATAAGAAGAAATCCGTTCAGGCAGATCCAGCCAAAATCTCGCCTTATATGGTGAAGTTTCGTGAGCGTTTGCTTGCTGCAAAAACTGGCGAAGACATGGCTGAGCTTTTTGAGAATCTTGAAACCGATTATAAGGCATTCGCCGACAATAAAGCGGCCTTCAATGACGTTGCGAACGCGGACTTCCGTTATTTCTACGCTCGCGTAGCACCGACCCGCCAAATGGGCGGAATCGCATGGCGCATGGTTCCTGCGGTCGAGAAGATTCGCGCATCGCAGGAAATTCTCGTCGGTGTTCTTCGGTCGATGGCTGAGCAAGTGATGATTCACTCTCCAGGTACGCACCACGAAGCGCTCTTCCGATATTTGACGGAACCTCAAAAAGGGAAGCTCACGCGTTTCAATAACGAGAACGACATTCAGACGTTTTTCGTCAAAGAGATCAGCCCCGAGCTCCAGAAATCGATCTCGTCGATCAAGAGCCTGATGGACCTGGTTGCTAAGCAACCGATCGTGTACGATAGCCGCCTCCGTTTCGGTGAAGCTTCGTTCCCGGACAAGAATGAAAAACAATACCGTTTGATCGGCGGAGCCGAACTCGCTTCTGTACTCGCTCGATTGCACCGACGCTTGGCCGGTATCCAAACGTTCGTTGCCTATGATTTCCGTGGGTACCTCTACCTGCGCGATCAGATCAGCTATCAACAAGGGATGGCGATCGCGAATGCTCCGCTCATGGACCTTTTTGCCGGTAAGCCAGAGATTGGCGACCTGACCCGCCAAGGTCGAGTCGCAATCATGAGATCGGTCACTAAGAAAAGTGAATACGCGAATTTCGGAAAAATCGTCGCAGCCGGAAAATGGGGTAAGTTCACAAACGGCAAGCCTTATTTCAGCGGTGAACAGCTGATGAGATTGGCCTATAACAACCTCTATCAAAGTGCCCAGTTCCTGAAAATTGCGAACGAAGCTCTCGAGAAACGTGACGAAAAGTATGAGAACAGCGATTGGTTGCTAGACCCGGCTGTTTTCGTGCAGCGGGACGAGCTCAATGATGTTGCGGTCGACAGTCTGGTCGCGTTGACCGAGGCCGGAGACTACAAGAACAACGCAAACGACAAAGGTCAGCGTGGAGTCAAGAGTGCACTTTCGGGCGAAGTCGTTCAGGTGAATCTGAAGGCGTATTTCTTGAATCCTCCAAAAAACCTGGTCGATATGATGCCAACGAAGTTCGAGCAAGGACCTAAGGAGCTTTCAGACAAGTCCTTTTGCCGTAATTGCTCCTATCGCAATTACTTCTTGGGTCGCGCGACTGCGTGGAATCCTACCGCTTATTCTCAGATTTTTCCGGGAACGAATGGCGCCGATATCTCTCATAAAATGGACATCCTCACCGAGTCTCGCGGTGGCCGAGTTGCCGCAAACTTGCTGATGCCGTTTGTTCGCTAAGTTAATCGATTAGGAACGGTCTTCGCCTCGAAGGCCGTTCAAAATCCAAAGATCGCCGACAAGTGCGGCTAGGAGCCCTCCCGCAAGGAGGGCTCCGAACGTTTTGGGGGGATCGAAATACGATCCAAAGAAAATCACCGCTGCTGATGACATCAGTACGACCGTGACCACCGATGACCCGCCACGCTCTTCGACCCCTCGGTCTAATCCCTTCTTACCGGAACCCATTAAATACTGAATCCCGTTATCGCCGGTGAGTCCAACTAATACGCTTGCGAAGATACACGTCAAGAAGTTCACCTTGAGTTGGAACACTCCGATGAGTGCGAACATCACGGCCGGTCCCCAGAATGAGGAGAGGACGAGCGCCGGTACGGATCTAAGCTGTCTCATCGAGTAAGCGATCCAAGCGATGATCGCGATCACGAGCAGCAAGCTTGAGATCATGCTCTCCAAGAGAACGTTAGGAATAGTCCTTGAGAACTCTGCGTAAGCCATGAGGCTTCCGGTCAGCTGACACTCCCCGTGTTTGCAGTAATTGGCGAGCAGGTCCTGCATTCCCATGAGCGTGTCGACATCAATGGTTTTCGGATAGAGGATGATGCGTGAGAATCCAGATTTCGCGACCATTCGTCGGTAGGCCTCAGAGGTCTTGAAATCAGATTCGATTAAGCGTTTGAAATCGGGAGTATGGCCTTCGGAAAATGCTGAGAGTTCCTCACTAGCTGACTCGTAGGCGATGACTTGCTCTTTGACGAGAGGCTCCCGCATGTAGGCCTTGAAGATTCGCTCCTGAGTCTCCGTATCTACGCTTGGATCAAACAGCAAATGCACAGATCCGAACCATCCTCGAGTCTTCTCGAAGTGTCGAACGGATTCCCTAAACGGGTGCTCCTTCGGGAATAGCAGGTGAGAGGAATCGTTTACGTTCAAGTTGAATGATGCCCAGATTCCCACCGGATAGACGAGCATGCTTATCCAACTGAGCATCTTCGGAAATTTTCGAAGCGATAGGGTCGAAGCATACTGGGCGAATTTCGCGCGAGACGGATCGACCCAGGTCTTGCCTTTCCAGAAGAGCGGGAGAAAAGCGGGAATCACAATAAAGATCAGAATCCATTCCAATGCCGCGCCCCAGGCAGACCAAAATCCGAGGCGGCGAATGATGCCGAGATCCGTAATGCAAAGCGACGCAAATCCGATCACCGTGGTGAGGGAGGTGTAGAAGGATGGAATGATGAGCTTCTTGATGGATCTCCGCCAGTTCGCCCGCTCACCGAGCCGGAGCTGCTCTCCGGTGACGAAGATGAAATCCTCGAGCGTACTGATACCGATCATGAGGAAAATCGAATTCGATAGCACGTCAAACGGTGATCCCATCATACCCTTGGCGCCATAGATCCAAATGCCGCTAATGATGAGCGTAAAATTATAGAGCAAGCCTGCTTTCCAAGTGCCGTAAGTGAATCGAAGCGCAATGAGTAGGAATAGCAGCATCGCAAAATTAAGCACGCTTGCTGCTTTCAGCCCTTTTTGAGTGAAGAACTGGTGATCGGCAGTTCCGAGCCAGGTAACTGTAATAGGTTTTTCAGAGTGAAGCGCCTGAAGTTTTGGAAGAAGCGTGTGCTCGAAACTCGAGCGCAGACGATCAACGGCCGATGGGTCAAAATTTCCAAATTTGAATCCGGGAGATTCTTGAAACGTGAATTGTACGGTGAAGTCGCGCCCTTCACGGTCCGTCATCAAGAAGCCCCAAGGAGAAGCTCGCACGGCATCCCATCCCGTTCGTGCCTTCTGCTCTTCGGTGATTGGATCAGGGTTAGCGGAGGGGTCAAAACATTCGAGGTCGATGAGTCGAGGGTAGTAGAGTTTCCCTACCATCGAGGGCGGCGTCGGATGGCGGATATCGAGCGGTGATCTCGTATCGATGAGATCCGAGTTCATCATTTTTTGGTCTGCAAGCCATCTTTGGATCAGGCAGAACTCTCGAGCACCGAAGGCGGGCGATTCGGCCGGCGGGGTGAGCGTGAGAAGAGTAGACGGGCCCTCGGGAAACTCTTCTTTGAGAACTTTGAGTGTATCGGCGCTCGGAATGCCGTCTCCGATGAGATCATCCGTAGATAGTAGGAATCTCATCTTGGGCATGAAGAGCGCGAAAAGCAGGGTTAAACCGATGAAAACTGATAGGTAGAGTCTAGGGTTGCGATCCGTCCTCCGAATGGTTTTTGAGTAGAAGCGGTAAATCGCGAGATTAAATTTTCTGAAAAGATTCATGATTGGGGCTGAGTTCTTCCGGTTTGAACGACGTTTTTCTTAAGACCCGTTTTCGGATCATAGAGCGTGTGGTGATCCAAATAAACGCGAGGGGTGGTGAGCAAGAGATGGACCGCTTTCCAAAGCGGAAGAATTCGGTAATCGTTCGGGAAGTTTTTCATGAGCAATGCACGGAGTTCCGGATAGTGATGGGCGTTCATCTCCGGAAAATAATGGTGTTCGACATGATGGCTGAAATTAAAATGAATCGCTTCGATCACCGGGTGAGTGGATACCCCAAGTGTATTTTCCAATGGATCGTTTGAATCCGTCAGCGGACAAATCGTATGCTGAGTGAGGATGTAGGCGCTTAAGATCAGGTTGGCAATCATCGAAGGCAGCATCAAAACCAAAAATCCTACTGCAAAACCGAAGTACAAGAACGTCGCGATCCAAATAGCGTAGATGAGAAAAGTCTCTCCCAAGATCCAAGATCGGTTCGCTTTCTTGAACGCGGGATCCTTACTCGAAAAAAGAAAGTACCAAGTCACGGTCATGGCTTGGTTCGAGAAGTTGAGCGGCAGGTAAATCCAGGCAAGCCAATGTGGATTTCCCGGGGCACGTTTGAGGATCAGTTCGTTCATCGGTAATTTTTGAAACTCGGACCAGAGTCCAAAAGAATCGGGATCGGCACCTGGTTCGTTGGTGCGGTAGTGATGCACGCGATTGTGCCAAACTTTCCAAAGCTCCGGCGAAAGCCCGAGAATAAACATGCCGAAGAAAGACATGGCTTTTGAAATCGCTTTACCAAGGACGCTTCTGGGCTCCCAAATCGTCCCATGCAGGAAGTCGTGCGTGAACATCCCAAGAGACGCGTACACGAGACCCAAACCTAGGCTCATGAGTACAGATAGAAATACGGAATCGGAAACGAGGATGAACCGGGTCCCGAGTAAGGACAATACCATTAAGATAACGAAACGAATGATTTGACCTGGGAATTTCTCACGGATCTTTGATCCATCGAATCCCAAGCGGAGTGCTTCCTGACGTCGAGCGATCAAGTCCATAGCCATTAGATATTTTTCTCTTAGTGGCAGCTTGGAATCAAGCGGTTACGGATTTCCCGGCTGGTCTTTTGGCTTATTTGCCTTATGATATGCGGCGGTACCGTATATGCGCTTTGAAGATCATCCTTTTCGATCACTCACTAAGGCAGTCTCTTACCGAGTTCTCGGGACACTGGCGACTATGGCGGTGGTCTACGTCATCACCCATGAATTGAAAATGAGCCTGAGCGCTGGCCTGCTCGACGCGGGATCTAAGATCGCGCTGTTTTACTTCCACGAACGTATCTGGAACCGTGTCGGCTGGGGCAAGCGAGATATCACTCCAGCGGTGATCTGGTTTACGGGACTCAGCGGGGCGGGGAAAACGACTTTAGCTCGTCGTCTTTTTGGGGACCTTCAGGCGAACGGTTACTCGGTCGAGTTCCTAGACGGCGACGTGATTCGTAACTTCTTTCAGGATCGTGGATTCTCGAAAGAGGAACGACTTCGTCATTTGAAAAGCATGAGTTTTATTGCCGCGAAGCTCGAGTCTAAGGGCGCTTTCGTCGTCGCATCGTTCATCACGCCTTATGAGGAAACCCGTCGTGATAACCGGGAAACATTTGCAAACTACGCCGAAGTTTACGTCAAGACGTCGCTTGCGGTTTGCGAATCTCGGGACACCAAGGGCCTCTATAAAAAAGCGCGATCCGGAGAGATCCAAAATTTTACGGGAATCTCCGATCCTTTTGAGGAACCCGCGCACCCGGACCTGGTTATCGATACCGTAGATGAAAGTGAAACCGAGACCTACGTTCGCCTCGTTTCGGCGCTGAAGATTCGCTATCCCCAACTTCACGCGCTTAAGGTCAACTAATCGTATCGGGCAGAGCTTCTTTGAGAAGTACAGCGACAGCGGTCGCATGATCGCTTTCACGTATCAGAATCATCCGACCGGCTCCTGGAATGGAGCCGAATGCATCGGCCGTGATGGGCGAAGCAAAACTGAGGACGCCACGACCAATTTGAGGGGACGTAAGGGTGGCATGCTCGGTCGGAGCCCACTGCAAAGTACGAAGGTCCAGAGTCTCATCGATGCATTCGAACGATGCTGGCGTCTCCGAAGTAAAGTGGCGTGCGAAAAATGCCGTATCCATCGGCATTGAGTCGTCTGTCATTGCGCAGAACTCGACGAGCCAGCGATTGGATTTTTTAGTGGGGTACTCAGGCTCCTCTAGAAGTTGGCCGCGACTGAGTTTTTCCCCATTTGATAGGGAAATTTGAATCGCTTCCCCCGCTTGAACCTGATCGGTTTTTTGACCGCTTTTCCAGATTCCTTGAACTTGGATGATCCGGTCGTCTTGGGCGACATGCAGTTCATCACCGATCGTCAGGACACCCGACGCGAGTGTTCCCGTATAGTTTTCAGAATCGCCAATTGTGCTTACGGCACCTTGAATAGAGAGTCGTGTCGGATATTTGGCCGCGGGAAACGAACGCGCGGGGGTCTCATGCAGCCATTGATCGAGCGTTTTTCCGGTGTACCAGTTGAGGTCTGGGGACGGACGGAGAATATTATCGCCCTTCAGCGCCGCTATCGGCATCAAGGTAAAATCAAGACCGTGAGCGATCGGTTTGATCCAATCGATGATTTCCTTTTCACGCTCTCGGAATACTTTTTCGCTGTAGTCGAGGAGATCCATCTTATTTAAGGCGAAAACGATGTTTCTGACGCCTAACCAGTGAATGAGCCAGGCGTGACGCCGAGTCTGCTCAGCCATTCCGCGAGTGGCATCTACAAGAATGACGGCGGCATCGACCTGCGAAGCCGCGGTTACCATATTGCGTGTGTATTCGTAATGTCCGGGAGCGTCGGCAATGATGAATTTCCGTTGCTGCGTCGAGAAGTAGCGGTAGGCAACATCGATGGTGATGCCTTTTTCACGTTCGGCTTTTAGACCATCCGTAAAAAGCGCAAGATTGGTTTCGCTCTTGCCCTGATTGCGGCTCGCGCGCTCGATTGTTTGCAGTTGGTCCTTCAGGATTTTCCCGTGATCAAGGAAGAGTCGTCCAATCAGCGTGCTCTTGCCATCATCCACGTGACCAGCGGTCATAAATCGGAGTTGGTCCATTAGAAATACCCTTCGCGCTTACGGTCTTCCATCGCAGTTTCCGATCTCTGATCGTCCGCTCTTGATCCGCGTTCGCTGAACTCGGCCGTTCGAATCTCTTCGATGATCTCATCCAGGCTAGAGGCCTGCGAGAAGACCGGGGATGTGCAGGTCATGTCACCGACCGTACGGAATCGAACCGTGCGAGTTTCAACGAGGTCGCCCGGTGGTGGTGTTACATGCTTGGACATCGGAAGCCACGAGCCGTCAGCCCTGCGCACGCAGGTACGTTGGTGACTGAAATAGAGTGAGGGAATTTCGAGTCTCTCTCGCTTAATGTAGGACCAAACATCGAACTCGGTCCAGTTGTTGAGAGGAAAAACGCGCATTTGTTCGCCCAGATGAATCCGGCCGTTGTATAGATTCCAGAGTTCTGGGCGTTGCTGATGCGGTTCCCAGCCGCCTTGCGCATTCCGATAGGAGAAGAATCGTTCTTTAGCCCGCGCTTTTTCTTCGTCGCGTCTCGCACCACCGATCGCGGCGTCGAATCCAAATTCTCGAATCGCATCGAGGAGTGTCACGCTCTGTTGACGATTGCGACTAGGATACGGGCCGGTCTCATCTTGAGCGCGCCCTGCTTGAATAGAGTCCTCGACTCGTCTAACGATCATCTGCTCGCTGAGCCGTTCGATCGTTTGATCGCGAAACGAGAGGGTCTCTTCGAAATTGTGTCCGGTGTCGATATGGAGAACGGGATACGGAAATTTTCCGGGACGAAATGCTTTTTCAGAGAGTCTCAATAGAACGAGGGAATCCTTGCCGCCGGAAAACAACAAGACGGGGCGCTTGAATTGCGCTGCCACTTCACGAAGGACGTGTACGGATTCGGCTTCGAGGATATCTAGCGTATCCAAAGGATTCTCCTCATCATGCAGTAAATATACTAGAAAACATGATAAAATACCGCCGAATCGACAAAGCGAATGGCAGGTCAACAATCAAGAATTATACGTGTAAGTCCATAAAAGTGGACGGATGCGCTGATGCGCGGATGGTGGGCAGTGTGAAGTAGACCGTAGTGCCGATCCCGACCGTGGAATGAATGCCGAAATCACCGCCATGAAGTCCAATGAACCGACGTGCAATCGAAAGTCCGATTCCATAACCACTCCTTCTATGAAAACGAATAGCAGAAGGAGTGGAGCTAGGGGATTGGCTCATCAGATGCCGAAGTTGTTCAGGCTCGATTCCTGTTCCTTCATCGACGACCTCTACGCGGATGAAATCTGAGTTTTGGCTGGTACGGATTTGAATCGTTTTGCCCGCAAGTGAGAATCGAATGGCGTTCGAAAGTAGGTTCCTCAGCACAGAAGCGATCATCTCGGAGTCGCCATCAATCACGATTGGTCCATTCAAATCTTGATGATTAATACGGATGTCTTTGATGCGAATGGATACTTCGAGCGCCTCCAGACAGTCTCGAATGAGGGCGTGTATCTCGAACGGCCGTTTGATTGGCTGAAATCGACCTTGCTGAGTTTTAGACCAAGACAAAATGTTAGACATCAAGTCTTGGGAGGCAGAGGAGCTTTCGACGAAGAGATCGATGAGTTCTCTGTTTTCAGGTGAAGTTCGTTCTTCAAGGACCGTCGAGAGCATGACCTGGTTTTTGATGTTTCCGGAGAGATCGTGGGCGATGAGCGAAAGCAATCGCGCTTTGAATTCAAGTCTCTCACTCAGGCGGTTCTCAATTGTTTTTTGTACAGTGATTTCACGAAAAAACACGATTTTTCCAGTTCTTTCGTCATTTTCGATGGTCAGGTCCCTGAGTTCGAGAGCGAAATATCGTTCCACTCCCTGGTCAGTGATGCGTATTTCTGTTGGGCTCGACTGATTGTGTGGCAAGCGGGATGCGGCAGGTTCCCCAATGTCGCTTGCCTGGAGCTTCAGCAGTTTTCCGGCGGCCTGGTTGAATGCGCGGATTCTCCCCTGGTGGTCTTCGACGAGCACGGGGTCCGGTAGGTCTTGGAAGATTTTTTCGTGAGCGAAGTTGGCCAAATTCAGGAGGTGGTGGCGAGAGACGGCGTAGACGACCGCGATTTGATTGAACAGAAAAGTAGCGCTCGGGGCCATCAACCAACGAAACGGCGAGTTGGTGATCACGCAGTAGTTGTGGACGGCGGCCGCCGCTACGCAACCGGCGACGAGGACCATGACTTGCTTGCGCTTGACGCCAGATTCAGTGGCGAAAACCTTGATACCCAAAAGGAGGGAAAGGGTGATGAGTCCCGAAGAAAACATCAGGTGATACGGAAACCAAGATCCGGTGGTGAATTTGACCACGGACATTCCGTACAGGGTGATGGGTTCGACGTGCGTGACGATATAGGAATTTAGGCTAGGTACGAGTACGACGGCCCAGGTGATCATGCAGGGTACGAATAGCGCGAGTAAAACTGCTCTGTTTCGTAGCGGTGACCATTTCTCATAGACCACGCCGATGAAATACAGCCAGCAAGGGGCGATCGGAGCTAGGCCCAAGTACCGTAATCTCGAGAAGAGTACCTTGAGTTCGAAATCATTGATCGTAAATACGCTCAACGTGCAGAAAGCGATCCAGCAGAAGCAGAGATTCACGAAGATGAGGAGCCGTACCGCGGGCAGTTTCCAGTGTTGAAAAGATCGAACCAGCACCACGGCCGTCGTCGCGATGATGGCGACATTGAACAAGATGAGGATGCTTGGGATCACCACGGATCGAGCATATCGTGCACTCAAATAAAATCAACGGATAGAATAGACGATCTCGAAGCAAAAAAAACCCGCTGAAACCGGAGCACGGCTTCAGCGGGTTTGAGTGTGTTTTCTGGCCCGAGACTAGTTTCTTGGTGCGTCTTCTTCTCCACCGACATCGAGAGGATCCACAGCGTCTTCTGCCACTGCAGGTCCTTCGAAGTTCACTCGTGTGAACGCGTCGAGGGAGTTGCGCTCTCTTGGGCCCATCGTATTTGGATCGGCTGGGAAGTTGCGGCCGTTGACCCAATCTGGAGCATTGAATTGGTAGTATTCAGGTCTCCAAGAAGGGTTGGCGTTGCTTCCGGTGAATGCACGAGCCGAACGCGTTCCGCTCGTTCCCATCCACCAGCGAGTGTAAGCGGGCAGATCTTCGCGAGGAATCGCGGTCAACTCACCCGTATAGGCGAATTGTCCACGGAACTCGTTCGAGGTGGCCAAGACGCGCTGAGCACCCTGAACCCACTGAGCGACGTGGGATACGTCGTTCGGAGCGACCAGGTCAATCACAGGAACGTTTGGACGATACTGGGCAACTGCGGCTGCGGCGGCTGGTCCCACCGTAACGATCAGACGAGTTTTTCCTTCGGCAAGAATCGCATTCAGGATCTCGCGGCGAACGGCGACGACCTGAGGGTTGGTGGCGATCTCACGAACGCGAGCTTCTGGGAGATCGAGCGTGTCGACGGGAAGCGTGCGAACGATCGCGTAATTTCCTGGGCGAGCGCCCACACTGTCAAGCCACGTTTGGAATCGTTGTCCACCGGTGCCGGTCAAAGCGCGACCCGAGAACAAGTCGTCGTTCGACTCTTGATCTGCGAGCACGAGCATTTTCGCATTGTAGAGGTTACCGCGATAGATGGCTCCGTATCCGAACGAAGGCGAAGAAGTCACGCCCAGTGCTTGGAAGTTCGGCCATTGACCGCCGTTACCCATGAGGACGCGAGCGAATTTGCCCGGGCCTTCGTCATACGCGCGACGACCAGCGACGCTTTTTGGGCTTTCCCAAGGAAGATCTTCGGGAGCCATCGTGAAACGGCTGCGCTCGTCGCGTGGCTCGTTGTACTTCAGGTAGTGAGACGGAGCAGCCGTATCTTGAGGGCAGCGGCCGTCTGGTGTGCGGATCTTGTTGTTGTAACAACCTTCTTCGCCATAGATCTGGATTCCGTCCGCACCGCGGCGATTCGTCGTCGTGCCGTCACGACCCATGCGTGGGTTCGTTCCGAACGCGAAGTCGCGATAAGGAATCGGAGCGTCCTTGTAGAACATCGGGCGAGCGAAGTTGCGGAAAGCGCCCGCATCGGCTGGAAGCCAGTTCGGATTACGTTGGATGTAGTCGGCGATCACTTGAGCGCGACGAGGGAAAACTTCGCGAAGCGAGTTCGCAGCGCCTTCGCCACCGTTACGACCGCTCGCTGCGCCCGGATGTGGGACTGCGATTGCGATCACGCCGGGAGCAATGTTGTCAGCGCGGCAGAATGTGCGGGAGAGGTCAGCTTTGGAGCAGTTGCCACCTTTGGATCGAATCCAGGTGTGAACGCTGTCCTTACCGGCAGCGCCGACACCGATGATGAGGGCGAGGGTTCCGCGGTTTTGGCTGACCATGTAGTCGAACATCGCATGACGATGTTGGACAATCACGCTTTGTGGAGACTGGGCCATCCACTGAATCGCCTTGGTGAAGATCTCAGCCGAACGCTTGGTCGCGGCCGAATCTTCGGGCTTCGGGAAGTACGAGTATTGACCCGTAATCGTGTAGGAGAACGTGTTCATGAACAGGTAGCTACGGTTAATCCCGAGGTAGTTGATGAAGTTTTGCATCTTCGTCCCGGTTGATCCCGTGAACGTGCGGTTCGACGTGTTTTCGTCTTGCGCGCCTTCTTGACCGACGATGAAAACTTTCACGCTGTTCGGCGTGAAACGTCCGCGTCCCCACATTGGGCCGACTTTCCAACGGAACTTATCGCCTGGTTCTTGGCGAAGATTGTAACGGCGCGCGGTCATGTCATAGACGGCAGATCCGAACGCGCGGTAGTTGGGAGTTTCAGCGATGAAATCCGGCCAGCGGGAATCTTTTGGAGCGCCTGGATCGTACTCCCAGATTTCGCCACGTGGGTCTGGTGCTGCATGAGCAAGAGGGGAGACGACGCCAGCAAGAAGGGTCGTCATCAAAAGATTCGCAATTGGCTTGCGGCAAGAGCGAATGAAAGTATTTCGTTTCATGAAAGTGTCCTCGGGGGGGTTGTTAACGCGTTGCGCCATTAACATCGCAATGAGGGTGATTCAATAAAAAATCTGATCCTACCTTCGTTTAAATTCGTTCCATGGCGTGGAATTGCGGCTTTTTTGCTGTTTACCGGACGCACCTGCAAGTGGAGGATGGAGAGCGAAAATGTCGGATCTATTTTCACAAACCCGTTTGTCGCCATCAAGTTCAGCACCCCTCGTGCAGTGGACTGATCGCGGGCTCTATTGCGCAGCCGGTGATTTCTACATTGACCCACATCGCGCGGTTGATACAGCGGTAGTGACCCACGCGCACAGTGATCACGCGAGGCGAGGCAGTCGCCTCTATTACTGTGAAAAATCCGGAGTAGGCCTGCTCAAGATCAGGCTCGGTGAAAAAATCGCCGCGAGAGGCATTGCTTACGGAGAAAAGTTCCAGCTGGGCCGAGCCTGGGTGAGTTTTCATTCCGCCGGTCACATTTTGGGCTCCGCCCAAGTGAGAATTGAATGCGACGGAGAGGTTTGGGTCGCGTCGGGTGATTACAAGCGTGATCACGATCCGAGCTGCGCACCGTTCGAAGTCGTTCACTGCGATACGTTCATCACCGAAGCGACGTTTGGTACGCCTCATTTTGTGTGGGAGAAAAACCGTGATCACGGAAATGATATCTACGAATGGTGGATGAAAAATCGAGAGTCTGGGCGAAATAGCCTTTTGTTTGGCTACTCGCTAGGTAAGGCGCAGAGAATTCTTGCCGAACTCGCTCCTTACGCTTGTCATCCGGTGCTCGTTCATCCTGCGATCGAGGAAATGAACCAAGCTTATCGTGCGGAAAAAATTCGCCTGGCTGCGACGATGGATATCGAGCGCATTCGTTATGATCAGGAGATCCGTGGAGAGCTGATCCTTGCTCCGCCGTCGATCTTAAAAACAGATTGGCTCAGTCGTTTGGGAAATTTCGAAACTGCCTTCGCTTCAGGCTGGATGCAAGGGACGAACTACGGACACACGCGTCGTTACGACCGTGGTTTTGTGATGTCAGATCACGCCGATTGGAATGATCTCGTAAACACGATTCTCGCAACTCGGGCCAAGCGCGTTTTTGTCCAACATCGATCTAATGGCGCACTGGTCCGGCACCTGAAGAAGCTCAAACTAGAAGCGTTTTCGGCGACTGAGCTCGTCGAAGGAAACTACGCTCGGCTTCCGGTCCAATCGCTCTCGCTCTTTCCCGGGTTTTAATTCTTTTAAAGACTTCATGTCTTTTAGAATGGCCTTCATAAAATGTGAATCCGGCGTAAGTGTCTTCTCCAAAATCGACTTCGCCTCGCGCGGATCCAGCTTCTGAGCATCGCGCCAGAGTTCCTCGAAAATTACGCGGGTAGATCCTACGGCAAGCGAAGGAAACGCGCCGTCGTCGACTTCTCCGAAACCCACGATCAAGAATTTCTTCCAGAGTTCTTTGAGCGCGCGCTCGTAGGCGGCCGCATTCTCTTTGCCTTTGAGGCCGCAAGCTTCGCGAAGTTGTTTGGTCGATAGCGGAGAGTCGGAGTTCAAGATGTCGAGGATGATTCGTGCGTTTTTCTGAACGAGTTCAGGTTCCTCACGGGTAGCACCTGTGAGCGCAAGTAGGCATTTGAATACTGGAAACGAAAATGCGGTTGCACGTCCTTGATACCACTTCGAGTAGACGATCTTGCCCGAGGCGGAGAGTTTCGTTTTCAAATGCCACAGATCGGAGACTCGGGAGTCTCCATTTTCGTCCCATTCCCAAAGCATCTTTTCGCCGGGATGGAGTTCAAACCAGAGCGATGGCGGCTCCACGCGATTGTTAATGGGGAAGATCAGGAGGGCACCGCTTTTTTCGATCAAGGCTACGGCTTTTTTTAGGCTCACTACAGTCAATGTACCGACGGAAACTCCGAGGATTCAAGAAAAGAGCGTCAAATAATTTTCGAAAACGAGTTGTCTAGAATGAATCATCCATCGAAATGGGCGTCTTTGTTGAAGTCCCAGCCAGTCGATCCGATAATAATAAAGTGAAAATCTTCGAATCTGCTCGTCCTTCAACCGTACAGAACGTTCGTGATCGCCTGTTTCCGCTGGGAGTGCTCGCGGCTTCATTGCTGGTTGCTCCGGTAAATGCGCATGCTGCACCGGAAGCTACCTGGTTTGAAAACTGTCTACACACAGTCCAGAGAGCTTTCACGCGAGGTTCAGACAGTGCGGATCTGGTCAGATTCCGGAGTGCAGACTCAAATAGGGCACGTAAGAGCTCGAAGCCAGGATATTTTTCTGGCGAGGCTCAAGAGGCGCTGGTTCGAGAATTCGCTCAGGATGCTCGTCCGATTCTCGTCGTTACGGATGCGCACTACGGCCAGAAGAGCGGCGTCGTCACCGTCATGCAGGTTTTAAAAGAACAAGTCGAGAAACTCACGGGTGGAAAAGTAACGATCAAGTACATCATGCCGGATCAGTTCAAGCCGGCAATGAACGTGCCTTACCAAGATTTGATCGTCTCTTACATGAGTGCTAATGAGTTTAAAAAAATCCTCGCTGATACGAATCCCCAAGCGGTTCACGTCATGGTCGAAGGTACCACCGGCCGTCAGGCGCAATCGGTTTTGAATAAGCTGAAGATTCCATACACGACCGCCTATCACACGATGTTTCCCGAGTACGCACGGGACTTCGTAAAAAAATACTTCCCGCTCGGAGCTGAGATCACCCGACGGATTGTGAACGCCGACCTAAGAAATTTTCACAGAACCTCGTCCGGCATCTTAGTACCGACCGACACGATGGCTCGTGCACTGATCGAAGGTGGATACAATCCGGACGGTATTCGTTACTGGTCCCACGGCGTGGATGAAGAGCTATTTCATCCTTCTAAAAAAGATGCCTCTGTTTTCGCCGGTCTCGAGCCACCGATCTCCATGTACATCGGCCGCGTCGCAGTCGAAAAGAATATCACTGATTTCCTAAAAATGGACATCCCGGGCACCAAGGTCATCATCGGTGATGGTCCAGAATTGGAAGCGCTCCGCAAGGCCTATCCAAAAGCAGTTTTCATGGGCCGTAAAAACTACAAAGATCTCCCCGTTTACTAC
The DNA here is from genome assembly GCA_027485695.1 of Pseudomonadota bacterium. GTDB lineage: Bacteria > Bdellovibrionota > UBA1018 > UBA1018 > UBA1018 > JAIXQO01. The sequence goes on along the minus strand of JAIXQO010000001.1, from coordinate 53,338 downwards.
GCTTCCGCCGATATGTTCGTGTTTCCAAGTCTAACGGACACTTTCGGACTCGTGCAGCTCGAAGCCGCTGCATCGGGTACTCCCGTGGTCGCTTATTCCGTTCAGGGCCCAATCGATGTGATTACCTCTCCGACCGTGGGGCGCTTGGTCCAGTACGAACCCAAGAATTCAAATGCGAACGTGAAACGCCTGGAGACCGCTTGGAAAGAAGCGATCAAATTGGATCGAATCGGCGTACGCGCGTTTGCCGAAGAGCACACCTGGCGCCAGTCGACGCTTGAATTCATGTATTTCCTCCGTCGCTTGGTACGTGTTAACCCTTAAGGCATGATCCCACGAGATTCGGTTGCCTTTTTGTTGGAGCGCGCTGAAGCGACGCTCTCAGCGAATATTATCCAATTGCCGAGCGGTTCCTATTTAACGGCTGGACGTAACCAATTTAAGACGCTTTGGACGCGTGACTTCGCTCTAGCGGTCCGTGGGCTGCTCCTAATGAATCGATCAGATGTTGTGAAACATCACCTAACGACGCTGATTCGCAATCGACGTACGTCGGATTCCCTCGTACCTCGGGTGATGGATTCGATCGCCCCTCGTTGGAGGGTGATGAGGCAGTTTTGGATTCGAATGATCCCCGAGAGTATCGGATTCCTTCGTGGAGATTTACCGATTCATGATCCGCTCAAGCCGGAGTATCGAGATGAACATGGCTCCGAAGCGGTCGATTCAAATCTGCTCGTACTCAAGGCTGCCCTCGAGTACGTCGAACACACGGGTGATCAAGCATGGTGGCGAGAAAACGAAGAAGCGTTTCGTGGAATCTATGGATTCTATGCCAATAAACTCAGAGATGGACTGATTTGGCAGGCGAAGTTTTCTGACTGGCAAGACAGCGTAAAACGCGAAGGTCATACCTTCTATGTGAACTTGCTCTATTACTTGGTTTCAAAAAAGATACGCACCTACAGCGATTGGTCCGCTTCGGAAACCGAGCTTGAAAAAACTCGTCAGAAAATAGAGACGACTTTTCGTGACGAGAACACTGGGCTTTTTAGAACGGTTGCGGGTTATCCGCAGATTTCTTCGGATGGGAATTTGCTAGCGATCGATTTGGGATATTTCTCAAGTCGTGAAGAAGAACAGGCACACTATCAGCGGCTGAAGAATCATCCGCTTTGGCGGGGTAACGGCGATGTGCCTGGCCGCGTGACGCTGCCGGCGTATCCGGATTCTTGGAAGAGCATCGCCGTTCGAGTGGTGAGCCTGCACAACTATCATGAAGATCTGTATTGGTCTTGGCTCATGGGCCTTGCGGGCAAAGTAGCGATTTCACAAGGCGACGACGTTGAGGCCGAACGGGTTCTTCGTGCGTTAGAAAAAATCGTTCGCCGCGATGGCGCAGTAGGCGAAGTTTTTCGCGATATGCCGGAATTACCACTCTGGGAATCGCAGTGGTTTCGCGCCGAAATCCCGTTTAGTTGGGGCGCGGGATTTGTCGTCGATTTCTGCAAACGATTTCAGCACGAGCGTCGTTAAAGTAGAACTATGGAACACTGTATTAAATCTGAAGGTTCCATTCTACAGCGCGGCGTAAGGTAGTTTCTCAGACGGTCGCCTCAAAACGGTGGACGAACCCTAGGTTTTGTCAGAAATTTAGGGAGTATGAAAATGTCGACGCTCATTCGTGCGTTACCTCTCTGTGCCTGGGCTCTTTTGTCCGGGTCTGCGTCGGCTGATCTTTCGATCACGGAGATGCAAGCGATCATTGGTGAACTGGGTTCGCGCAGTATCCAGCAAGAACCGGAGTGCGCGAATTTTCACGACGATGCACGAGTGCAGGTTTTTCTTTTCGAAGGCGCCGGCGGTTACTGCCCTCGGTACGCTTATATGAATTTAGACGTGGATCATGCGAAAAAAACACGAGCCACGCATTTCGCTGAAACCCGCGAAACTGTCGAAAACATCGAGTACATCCGAGAAATCCGGAGCTTACTGAGTCGCGAATTCAACTCTCGTTTGTGTAACACCGCGAGGAACATCGAACAGTTTCAGTATAATGAGCGCAAAAATCTTTCGAAGCGGGTTCGGTTTCACTACTACTCGAAGAATGGCTATGAAGATGCGATTCGTTGCATCAAGTCTCAAGATAACGGTCAAAAAATCCGCATCTTCGGATACAGCATGGGCGGATACGCCGCACTGCAAGTCGCGCAAGAGCTAGAGCGCGACCAACGTCCGATCGAGCAAGTATTTACTTTGGATGCCGTCGGTCAGAAATTTAATTGGATCAGTGGAGTTTTCTGCAGCGAAGACAATAAAATTTTTGAGCGCACTTCTAACGTCGCGCTGTGGACCAACGTCTTTCAGAAGTTTGACGAGAAATCGGTCTATGATAGCCCTTGGCTGAAACTGGGGGCTCGTGGCAGCCGAGTCATCGGCGCGGACGAAAACATTGATGTTCCAATCACGAGCTTTGAAACGCTCTATCAGCGCGAGTTTACCCACATCGCGATCCACTTGGTTCCAGAGACGCAGGAACGACTACGTCAATTTTTACTTCGTCCGTAAGATCGTCAATTTTTAGACGCACGATTCCGCCTCAATAGGCTGAACTTGTTAAATAAAAACGATCCGATCACTTAGTTTCCTCACCCGTGCCGTCGATAAGCTTACTGTGAAACTAGTCCAACTCTTATTCACACGTTTGCTATTGCCGCTCTCTGTTTCGCTGACCAGCGTATCTGTATGGGCAGGATGCGTAGAAGGCGATCCGTTCGCCCCGACCGGTTTAATGCCATCGGGACGGTTCAAAGGGGATTGCCTCAAGATTAATTTTCGGCGGAACTACCGAATCATCAACTCAGTCGATGCGATAAAAGTGATGCCCGTGGCGGATGCGAAAGCATACGCGGCCGAAGGTAAGACATTCATTGCGAATATTGCTCACGATGGAGACTTTTGGGTCGCTTCGATTCCTAAAAAAGACATTTTTGAATCAGTCAGTTTTCAGGTGGAGCACTTTCCTCCCGCTGAGTGGTTGATTGCCCATACAGAACTCCGATTTAACCTGAATGAAAGAATCACGCTTTATTCCCAAACCCGACCGGGAGTAAAAACGTCGATCAAAAATTTTATTGTGACAGTCGCCGCAGTGCAGACAGTGGACGGGCCGGATTTCGACCTACTTCCGGCGATGCAGGACTATTTTGCGTTGAGCAAAAGCATCGTATCTTTGAATGACAAAGTGGCCACGGTAGTCAGAGACGAGCGCAATCTGGTGAAACAGTACCCGCTTAAGCTGGATGGAGAGGATCTCGATCGATTCTGGGCGCTTTTGATCGAGCGCCTGCACGATCCGGAATTCACCGAACTTTACCACTTATTCAATCGAAATTGCACGAACGCGCTATTCAACGTCATCGATGAATTTTTGGGTCGTGAGCGAAGAAGAATAGATCGGATCGCAACGACGCTTCCGATTCTCTCCGGAGGCCAACTCAGACGCCGGAAGATTGTCGACCTGCAAAAAGGCATGCAGACGCTGAATGACGAGGTCAACGAGCTCACACGTCCCTCGGTCTGCAGACAGGTTCTTCGAAAGTTCGGGTTAGGCCCCAAAGAAGCTAGATAAATCCTTTATCCGTACGAAAACAGCTATCTGCTTTTCACGCACGCGCTTAAGATCGAAACGATGATCTTGAACGTGAAGAATCTAGAAAAAGAGTACGATTCCGGTGAACTGCGCCTCAAGGCACTGAAGGGCGTTTCTTTCCAAGTGAAATTAGGTGAGTTCGTCTCACTGATGGGACCGAGCGGTTCCGGCAAGAGCACGCTCTTGCACCTCATTGGCGGGTTGGACGTACCGACCGCTGGCGAGGTCGAGATCGAAGGCAAAGTCCTGACGAAACTCTCGGACGACGAGCTGAGCCGGTTTCGACGCAAACGTCTGGGGTTCATCTTCCAGTTTTTTAACCTTCTCCCGACGCTTTCTGCGATTGAGAATGTTGCCCTACCGAGGCTCTTGGATGGAGAGTCGTTCGAACAAGTTGAGTCGAGAGCTCGTGGACTGCTCGAGTTCATGGGACTGGGTAAACGTTCGCATCATCGACCGGATCAACTTTCCGGCGGAGAGATGCAGAGAGTGGCGATCGCGCGCGCGCTGGTCACCGAGCCCGCAGTCATTCTTGCTGATGAGCCAACGGGAAACTTAGATAGCAAAACGGGCGAGCAAGTCCTGGAATATCTGAAGCGACTGGTGGAGGAAAAGAATCACACCATCATGATGGTCACTCATGATCCCAAAGCCGCCCAGTTCGGAACGCGATTGATCCGCCTCAAAGACGGACTCCTCGATACGGATGAACGGACCAAAGTATGATTCAGTTGATTCGATATGTAGGGATCCGGAACGCACGGCTCAGGCCAGTGCGGTGGATTCTGACTACGCTGGGAGTCGCGTTCGGGATCGCGCTCTATGTGGCCATCTCGATCATCAACGAGAGCACGCGTGATACGTTTCGTGAAAATGTCGAGGCGATCTCTGGAAAATCAAAACTAACGATCACGGCTGGACCCACCGGTTTCGCCGAGGACAAATTCGAGAAAATTCGTACCACTGCGGGCGTCAAGAACGCAGTTGCGATCATCGAAGCTCGAGGATTCTTCTCCGGGACGATTGAATCCCGAGAGAGCTTGTCGATTCTCGGCGTGGATCTTTTGCAGGAACAATCCGTCAGAACCTACCAGACCACCGACTCACAAGTGATCGATGATCCGCTCATCTTTTTGAACCAACCGGATAGCATCGTTGTTACCGAGGAATTCGCGAAGAGAAACGGTTTTAAAATCGACTCGCAACTCAAGCTCCAGACTGCACTCGGTCCTCAGCTTTTTACTATTCGCGGCATTCTTAAACCCGAAGGCGCCGCGCGAGCCTATGGCGGATCGCTCGCCATTATGGACATTGACGGCGCCCGATACATGTTCAAGCGCCAAGGGAAAATTGACCGCGTCGATATCGTCCCGACCGAAGGTACAGTGGTGACGGAACTTCGCGAACGCTTAAAATCAAACCTCGGGGGGGGATTCCTCGTAGAAGAGCCGGAGACGACCGGCAACGAACTTCAGAAAATGATTTCATCGTATCAGATGATGCTCACGTTCTTCAGTTCACTTGCGCTTCTGGTTGGGCTTTTCCTGATCTACAATTCAACCTCTGTCAGCGTCACCGAACGTCGTAGAGAGATCGGTGTGCTTCGTTCGCTCGGGGGAACGCGTCGTCAGATTCTGTTTCTCTTCGTAGCCGAAGCCGGAGTGATGGGTTTGCTCGGTACTACGATGGGTCTTGGTCTTGGTCGAGTGCTCGCCTCTGGTCTGGTCAATCAAGTGACTACCGGTATGGCTGCTCAATATGCGATGCCAGTTGGCGTCAATGCGCTCCGCTTATCGACCCAGCAAATCGCGTTTACTTTGATCTTGGGACTCGGGACATCGTTACTTTCGGCGATCATACCTGCGCTCCAGGCATCACGAATCTCGCCGATCGAAGCCCTGAAACCCAAAGGGATCACGTTTAGTCGCGATCGCCGAATCTCACTCATTGGGATCTTATTTGGACTCGGCTGTCTCATTTTTTCAATGACGGCAATGATCTTACATTTGCCCAAGTTTTGGCGACCATTCGAATCGATGAGCCAAGGTGCTAGCGTACTGGGCGCAGCGTTTTTCGGACCATTTCTGGTGTTCTGGCTGATTCGTTTATTGAGAAGAGCACTGCGAGTAAAAACCAGTCCCATGGTTCAAATCGCGCAGGAGAACTTATTGCGGTCACGCAAGCGCACCAGTTCTAATATCATGGCGCTCATGGTGGGCCTGTTTTTCGTGATGTTGGTTGCGACCGTACGCGCGAGTTTCCACAACACCTTGATGAACTGGCTATCTGATGTATTAAGAGCGGACCTCATCGTGACCTCCAGTGGTCGGGTCATCACCGCCGAAGTTCAACCGTTTGACGAAGCGATTCAAAGCGAACTTCAAGATCTACCGGGAATTCGACCGTTCGGTGAGGGTCGGGGGGTTCGACAGAGGCTCCTTCAATTCACTTCGGACGGCAAAAAATTTGCAATCCGGGCACTCGATTATCCGCCCGAGTATACCGAATTCAGGGCATTGCAGGTGACGGATCGAGATCGGATCGAGGCGGCCCGCGAGATTTTTGAGTCGACCGAACCGCGTGTGATGGTTTCTGAGAACTACTTCAACAAACATCCGAATCTAAAAACTGGTGACACGCTAGAGCTGGATACTCCGAACGGAAGGGTTCCCTTCAAAATCATTGCACGAATGATCGACTACGCCTCGCCAGAGGGCGTTTTCTTCATGAATCGAGAGGTTTTTAAGCGATATTGGAATGATTCCATGGTCACGAGTTTCGGACTATCGATCGCGGAGGGGGCAAAGCTCGAAGATGTGAGGCGAGCGGTGGACCGAAAAGTCGGCGAAAAATATGGACTCGTCACGGTATCAAACGCCGAGATGCGAGCAATGATGAAAAATGCACTCGATCAGTCGTTTGCCTATACTCGAGCGGTCGAGATTGCAGCACTACTCGTGGCACTCATGGGTCTCTTGAATACGCTGCTCATTAGCGTGATGGAACGCACGCGAGAGATTGGTGTTCTTCGTGCGATCGGATCCACTCGAGTTCAAATCGCTCGGATGATTCTGGTTGAATCCCTCATTCAAGGCGGTTTTGGCGCGCTGGTAGCGGCTGCGATTGGCGCGTTGATCGGTTACGTGTACATCTTACATGCGCTCGCGCCGTCGCTTGGATGGCAGGTCAATTTCTATCTGCCGATATCAACGTTCTTGGTCACTCTTGCCTGCGGTTTAGGCGTGTCTTTGATCGCGGGCCTATACCCCGCCTATCGAGCTTCTCGTCTCAAAGTGGTCGAGTCGCTCACTTATGAATAGGCGGAGTGAATGAATACGATCCACTAGACGAGCACGCTCTCGCTCCAGAGATCCCCGAGACTCATTTTCATGTAGCTCGGCTCTTTCTTGCAGAGATCAACCAAGGTTTTCAAAAGGTCTTCAGACGTGATGATGCCTTGAGGTTCGTGACCAATGTCGCCGGAAACGAGAAAACAGGATTTTTTCTCTTCGATCATTCTCTCAGCGATTCGGATAACGTTTTCTCTCACCGTCACGGTTTCTACTGGCCAACTCATAAAGTCTTTGACCCGGTCATCATTGTTGAAATGGATTTCGGTGTCGATGCCAACTTGGGATATTTGTGCAGCTTTCGTTACATCTCGATCGCTGAGAATCCCGACAATTTTCCCTTGAGGGTCTCGCACGGGCAGATGACGAATGCGATAGTCTTGCATCACTTGAAAGGCCGTGCGAATGGAGTCATCCATTTTAACGGTTTGAATTTTTCGGGTCATCGTTTCAGCGGCGTTGGGTATTTTCATGGTGATCGTCTCCTGAGTTCAGGATCACCGATGGAGCCTCACTGAAACATGATGGAGATCAGACTTCGGAATTTTTCTGAGTCGAGAAAAGATCTTCTAAGAAAAACGCCGTGAGCTGGTTTCGGCCTTCGAGCCTCGACTTCTTATAGATGGCCATCGCCTGTTGACGAACCGTCGCCTCCTTAGAAGCGCGGTCCAACGCGATCTCTTTCATCGACAATCCCTTGACGAGGAGAATCGCGATTTCCTGTTCACTTTCGGTCAATTCCCAAGCCCGAAATTGCTCATAGACCGCTTCGTGGAATTGGGAGCTGAACCGTTGTGCCTTCCGCTTAAAATCTTCACGTTGCTCACGAATCGAAGCGAGCTCTAAGGCGCCCCTCTTGATTTCGCGATTTTTACGGATAATGACCCAGGTCTGAAGTGACACGAGAAGAAAGCAGAAAATCAGGATCGTGAACTCATGGATCAAGTGCTCGAGCGGGAGTCCTTCGCGAATATCCAGGGCAATATCGACGCCAATGGTGAGCGAGATTATAGCGAGTCCTAGAACTACCCAGATACGTTCATTTCCTCGAACAAATGTCATACGTCCCTTTAAACCGACCCTGGCGGACTGGGATGCGTCCTCCGTTCGATGTTCTCTGCGCTCATAATGGCGATACTTAAATCATGAATGACGTTGGTTCACGGAGCAAGTTCGAGGTTGTCATCGTTGGGGCAGGACCTGCAGGTTTAATCGCCGGCATTCTGCTCCGTCGTTTAGGACACTCGGTCTTGGTCGTTGAAGCATCCGAAGATATCCGTCGCCCCGTTTGCGGCGAGTACCTGAGTCCTCAAGGTGTCGAGTATTTGACGACGCTGAATTTGGCATCGACTCTCGAAGGGTTCGAAAAGATATGGGGAATGACCCTCGTTTCCCCTGCTGGTAGAAACGTTACAGCACGTTTCCCGGAAAAACGATTCGGAGTATCGCTCAATCGGGAGATCTTTCAATCTCGGCTTTTAGCCGAATTTCGATCCATTCAGGGTGTAGTCCGAATGAGTACACGTCTCGAAAAGGCACTTGAGACGGATCACGGATATGATCTGGAGTTTTCTGGGGGCTATTCTACCAGCTGTGAACTCCTGGTCGGTGCGGATGGACGTCGATCTACCGTAGCCAAACTGACTGGTCTCAAAGAAGAGCGTCCGGATCAATCGCGTGTAGCGATCCACGCCTATCTACGACCAAAACAGCCGCTCTCTCGTTTCGGACAAATGCATATTGCTGCGGATGGATCCTATTTGGGCATTAATCCGATCAACGACGATGAAGTAAATTTCTCAATCGTCACGGATGCGGAACAAGTTCGTGGAAATCGGGATTTCAAACGGCTGATCAACGATCTACTCAAAAAATCGCCGAGTCTCGATCAGCAGTTTCATCCTCTCGATACGGATACGGTACAGGTGACATTTCCGATCACGCGGATCGCACGAGAGATCGCCTCCCGTCAGGTCGTTTTGATTGGCGACGCATCGGGATTCATCGATCCATTGACCGGAGAGGGAATCACGACCGCGATTAAGACCGCTGCTCTTCTGGCCGAGAAACTCTCCACACATCCCCGGCTTGAGAATGCGCTCCGCGCTTATGCGGGAGCGCGGACTTCGGATTATCTCCAGAAAGAGACGATGAACCGGATCTTACAAAAGGTCATCCACGTCCCTTGGTTCTGCGAACTATTAGCACGCATCTTCGAATGGTCTGAGAGAACACGGACCGTTTTCATCGGTGTGATTGGAAATGTTTACACGCCTTTGCAGGCGATGTCGAAATTCGCATTCGTATCTCTAGAAAAGGACGTCAGTTATGGCAAGAATCGTCGGAGTTGAGAGCGTTTTCCCTCGGAATCGGTATTCCCAAAGAGAAATCATGGATGTGATCCAGGCACAGTGGCCAGAACATGCCGCCGTGTTTGATCGCCTGGTCGGTACTTCTTCGGTGGAGCATCGGAGTTTCGTACAACCATTAGATAGATATCCAAAACTCGGCGGATTTGGGGAGCGCAATGCGATCTACCTCGAGGCAATGATGGAACTCTTGGAGAAAGCGATCCGTGGCCTCCAGTCCAAGACCGGGTTTGATTGGAAGGATGTTCGCGGAATCATCTCCACGACGATCACGGGAATCGCCGTACCCTCTTTGGATGCACGCCTGATGAATCGACTCCCGTTAGGGAGGGACTTGGTTCGCATCCCGCTGTTTGGACTGGGTTGCATGGGTGGTGTCGCTTCATTGAATCGTGCGAATGATTTCTTGGAAGCATATCCGGATAGGCTAGCGCTCGTGCTCGCTTCTGAGGCTTGCTCGCTCACGTTTCAATTAAATGATTCATCCATGGCAAATTTCGTAGCCACTAGCCTATTCGGTGATGGAGCGGCCGCGGTACTTTTGGCTGGCGAAGATCACCCACTTGCCCGCGGTGCGGGAATTCAGATTCAGGCAGGAGCATCGTCTTTCTATCCGGACAGCGAGCGAGTCATGGGATGGGACATGGTAGATAGCGGATTCAAGATTGTCCTCAGTGGAAGCGTACCGGATATAGTCAAAAAGTATGTGGGAGATGATGTTGCGACGTTCTTGCATCAACAGTCACTGGAGCTGGCTGAAATCAAAAACATCGTTTCTCACCCTGGAGGACCAAAAGTTCTCCAGGCGCTCTCGGAATCGCTGCAACAACCGAATGAAGCGTTTAAGCACAGTTGGGATAGTTTGCGCGACCATGGGAACCTTTCCTCCGTATCGGTACTGAACGTGCTCCAACGAAGTATCGAACAGAAAACCCTCAAACCAGGTCCCACACTAGCTCTCGCAATGGGTCCGGCGTTCAACTCTGAGGTTTCGCTCTGGGAGGTTGCAGTATGATATTCTACCTGCTTCTCATGATTCTAGCGCTGCAGAGAGTTCATGAAATGTCGATCTCACGTTCAAATTTGGAGAGAATCCAAAATCGATTGGCCTCACCACTCCCGATCTACGAGCGACTGGCAATGATCGTCATTCATGTCGCGTGGTTCGGTTCGACGGCAATTGAATACAGCCAGCGAGGTCACTTGCCAGGTCCTGGGTTATTTGCGGCTGGTATGTTTTTGTTGGGTATTTGCCAATACGTTCGATATCGAACGATCGCTGAATTAGGAGAGTCGTGGGTTGCCATGCCGGTCGTGTTTCACGACCAGAAACTAGTCACCGGTGGCGTCTACTCTTGGATTCGCCACCCGAATTATTTAGTCGTGATCCTTGAGATTGCTTTGGTGCCGGCTTTAGGGAGCGCCTTCTACACTGCTGCGGTGTTTAGTGTGCTGAATGCAATCTTCTTATCTAACCGCATTCGTATTGAGGAGCGAGCCATTTGTGGACTCCCGGATATCTCGGAGAAATATATGAAAAAGAAACGTTTGGTCCCGTTCATCTTCTTGTTCTTCCTGGCGTTTGGCGTGGCGAATGCTCAAGACGTCTCTATTCAGTCACCTAGCTACGATGTCGCCGAGAAGAACCCGACCTATTTCAAGTTTATCGGACGGTCATCGAAGCTGGGCATCATCGGGACCTCATTCTCTGGTTACGCAAAAAAACTGCGTCTTTCGTACGAACAGAAAGGCACAACTCTCGAATCCGTCAAACTATCCATTGAGGTAGACTCTTTGGATACGGACAATGAATCTAGAAATGAAAAAATGAAAGTGAAATGCCTTTCTGTTTCGGAGTTCCCATCGATCGACGTTCAACTCGAAAAAGCCCTCAACAGAACTGCAGGTCCGCAGGAGATTCCAGCTGCCATGACGGTACGTGGAAAAACTATTCCTATATTGGTTATAGTGGATTCCATTGATGGAAGAAGGATTCACGGAGTGAGTTCATTCAAACTGTCTGATGCTGGTATCCCGGACCCGAGTATCTTGGTCGCGTCCGTCAAAGATGAGTTTAAGATTGAGTTCCAAGTCGAACTCCCTCAGGAGTAAAAAAGATGCGTTCATGGATTGAATGGGTGGTTCGCCACCGCAAAGTGGTTCTCACTCTCACGTTTGTCCTCACTCTGTTGTTGATGTTGCCCCTTCGATCGCTCCAGGTGGTGATCGACCCTGACGAAGCGCTCCCTCAAACTCACCCGTACATTGTGGCGAACAATGAGGTTGAACGAGTCTTCGGTAACAAGCTGACCACAGTGATCGGTGTCCATATTCTCCAAGGCAGCGTTTTGGATGAGGCAAATATCGCTAAAATTCGAAGAATCACCGAGCGTTTGAAAAAGGTACCCGGTGTCGTCGAAAAGTCGATCGTCAGTTTGACCTCTCCTGAAGTGAAGACTCTGGTCATGAGTCCAGCTGGACCCGTTTCTCGACCCATCGTTGATGGAGCGTCCACAACTCGGGAGACGATTGAGACCAATTTGAAATCCGCTCCGGTTTACGAAGGTTTGCTGATCTCAAGCGATCGTAGAACCGCTCAGATCGTAGCCGAATTCAAAAAAATTCCGGAAGGCTTCGGAAAAGTGCAGGCAGAGCTTCACGCGGCCGTTGACTCGGAAAAAGACAGTAACACGGAAATTTGGGTGGGAGGTGTCCCGACGTTCTTGTCGCTCCTGGAGCGATACTCCCAGCGGATGGCGTTCCTATTCCCGCTAGCAGTATTGGTCATTGGATTGATTCATTACGAAGCATTTCGAACGATTCAGGCGCTGATATTGCCGCTGGTTACGGCATTGTTAGCGGTCATCTGGTCGCTCGGGGTTTTAGGAGTTTCAGGACAACCCGTGGACGTCTTCAATGCCTCGACCCCCATCCTCATTCTCGCAGTCGCGGCAGGGCACGCCGTACAGATCTTAAAACGCTACTATGAGGAGTTCGCCAAACTACGGGAGCGCTCCGATTCCAGCGATTTGCGGGAGATGAACCGAAATGCCGTGGTGAATTCACTTGCCTCGGTGGGTCCCGTGATGGTGGTTGCGGGCATCGTTGCGGCGATCGGATTTTTCTCGCTCGTCGTTTTCGAGATCAAATCCATTCGAGTCTTCGGTGTTTTTACTGGAGTCGGAGTCTTGAGTACCTTAGTGCTTGAGCTCAGTTTTATTCCAGCACTCCGGGCAATGTTACCTCCACCGGGAAAACGTGAGTTTGAGCGAGAGAGTGCCCGAACGATTTGGGATCGCATCGTGGATGGGTTCTATGGAATCGCAACTCGACGCCGAGCAGGGCTTTCAATCGTAGTCGCCATTCTGATCGTATTTTTCGGAATAGGTGCGTTTCGCCTTAAGATTGATAACTCTCAGAAGAGCTATTTCTACGGAAAAATTGCCGAGCGTATGGACGACGATCGTCTCAATCAGGAGATGGCCGGAACAAACACGCTTTACCTTCTTTTAACTAAAATCGGATCTGGGCCGGTTCTCAGTTCAGAGGTTATCCAGGGACTCGATCGTATTCAAACCATGGTCGCTCAAGACGCGGACGTGGGTAAATCCGTTTCACCCGCTGATCTGGCGCGCAGTATTCATTGGATCAGCCATGGAGGTCATTCCGGAGACTACCGATTGCCGAACGATTCGAATGAACTCAATACCTATATTCAAGCATTGGGTGCTCGAAGTGAACAGATTCCCGGTCTGAGCGCTGACGGGTCCCAGGCACTTCTGCAGATATTCTTGAAACGAGACAATACTCAGTTCGTCGATGATTTAGCGGGTAAAATTCGGACCACCGCTCGAGAGGTGTTTCCGTCGGACATCGATATCAAAGTAGGTGGCGGTACCACCGGAGGTGTGGCCTTGAATGAGGTCATGATTCGAGAAAAAGTACTGAATATCGTCCAGATTATGGGCGCCGTTTTCATCGTCTCTTCTCTGGTCTTTCGCTCAATCACGGCAGGTGTACTCATACTGATCCCTTTATTTGCGGCGTTACTTGCCAATTTCGGATTGATGGGCTGGCTGGGTATCCCGCTGCAAATCGCAACGGCGCTCGTTTCAGCAATGGCGGTTGGTATCGGTGCGGACTACGGAATTTACCTGAGCTACCGGATCCGCGAGGAGCTGAAAAAACCGGGAGTCGCGGAATCTGATGCCATCCTTCGAGCCTATCGTTCAGCTGGCAAAGCGACACTATTCGTGAGCTCGGCGGTTGCCGGTGGATTCGGGCTACTGATGTCGTCTTGGGGGTTCATGGTGCACATTTGGATGGGGTTCCTGATTGCACTTGCAATGATCGTCAGTGCGGTTTCAGCTTTGACTGTATTCGTCGCACTGATCCTACGATTCAGACCAAAATTTATTTTCGGATCACGTCTATAAGCACAGAGCGATAGTCTCTGATTTCGGTTCGGATTCTCCTGTTTGTCCCTTGTGGATTCTTGGGCAAAGAGCACAAAATAGCCTGATGAAACGGCAAAGGAACACCCTGCTTGCGATCCTTAAATCGAGTGATCTCGATCGATTTTTGGAACTCATGCCACGGTTGAGTCTGATTCCGGATGGTCTCGAGATCTCATTGGCTGCCGCAATTGATCTCGGGACAAAAGAGTGGCGACATCTGTCGAAACTTCGAAAACAAGGGATTCAATTGGTTCTTCGATTTCCCAGACGGCCGCTTTTGATGACGGATTCCGCCTTGGAGGCTTGGCAGGAATCGGAGCGTTCGTTTCCTTGGGACCGAATTCTCCACGCTGAAGAGGAGAGTGATCCTTTCGTGATAAAGAAAGAGATCCAAGCACGCTACTTAAGAGCAAGCGGCGAACACCCATCGAGATGGGTGCGAAGATATGGAGAGACCCAGATCAAAAAGGTACTCGCACATCCTCGCCTAGATCGATTTGAAATGCTCACCGTCGCTCATTCAGGACGTTTCGAGGAAATCGAGAGTTTTATCCGAAATTGGACGGTCTAACGCCCGTACTTCCAGGTGATAATTTTTTCGGGTCAAGCCAATGTCTGTGCCGATACGGGCCCAATCTTGGCTAAAAAACAGAAATTGCCCATTGTTGTGCATATATGAAAACGAGCCGCGTGCATCGGTTCCGACAGTGGGGATTTTCTTTTCTACTAGCGAACTCAAAGCTTGTTCGTTCTCAAGTTTAGCCGCGACGACTTTTTCTGAATCCTTTGAGTGAAACCGCTTTGGAAAAATGATCCAGCCTGCAGACCCTAGTTGTCGAGCGGGAGGAGTGAATCCCAATCCGAGCTGTAGACGTAAATGAGCTATCCGGAGATCGACACCATAAGCTTCGCGTATTGCGGGAATAATGAGTGCGCCGCCGGGTCGAGCGGCAATCTCCATGAATATCTGCTCTCCTTCATGGGTTTGGAATACCTCCAAGTGAAACGCCCCGTCTGGAAACTCCAGTCCTTCGAGCACTCCGTGTACGAACGGCATCCAAAATCGACGGGCTTCTTCGCTCGGTGGCATGAATGATCCCAGAGGTTGACCGTTCTTTTCAAAATCCACGCAGTTGCCCACGTATTCGCCGATCGAGAGAAAACTGCATTTGCGAGATTCACTGATGCCATCCAGGTGCATCACTTTGCCGGTGATGAACTCCTCCACCTGGAGGTCATCTGCGTCCAGTTCTCGATAAGGTGAATCGACGGGGCGCATGTGCGATCCCCATTTTTCTATGAATTCTTGGACGTCTTCATGTGTTTTTAAGATACGTACACCGTTAGATCCGCCAAACGCGCGGGGTTTCGCGATCAATGGCAACGGGTAGTCGCCTCGCTTGAGGTGTTCGATCGACAGCACTCGGGGTGTTCGAACCTGCGTCGAATCGAGGGCTCTTTTCATCTGAAGCTTGTCTCGGAGACGAATCGCATGAGCACCATGCACACCCGGTAGCCCGAGGCTTTCTCGGATGCGAGCAGCGATGTAGATCGAGTATTCGTCGTCAGTGATCACGGCATCAAATGTTTTGCCTTTGAGCGCGTTCATCGCGCGTGCAAGTTCTTCTGCATCACCAAAGTCGCGACAGGTGATTTCACCTGGAGCCAGGTTTTCGGGCAAATCCACTCTCCAGTACTCGATGAAGTAGGTGAATTCGATGTTCGAAGGAATCTGACTTTGCTGAACGTAGTCGGCGATCATCGATTTGATTTCTGAATAGCTAGAGACGACGAGGACTTTCATGAGGATACTCCTGTATTTTAGATGTTAGAAATGGCTTGGATGAATACTTTGCGTTTATGACGTTTGAGTAGAGGGAGCGTCTTCATTTGCTCGTATCGAACGGTGATGGGATAGCCGAACCGCTCGCTCATACGATGACAGAACTGGTCGAGTAGGGGACCCACAACGGAATCCTCGACCAATGTGAAGATCACTTCTATTTCCCGAGTAGATTTCTGTATGACTCGATACTCGTGCATACCGGACATACTGAGGAGCGACTCCGAGATCTCGAGCATCTCACCGGGAGCGATTCGAGAACCATCTTCTCGGATGAATGCCTCGTCCCGCCGTCCCTCGACGCCCTTGAGTTCGCGAAATATGCTTCCGCAACCGCAACGACGGCGTTCGGTCGAGATGCGCCCAAGGTCGCCTTGTTCGTACCGTATGACTGGCATAGCGAAATTCCAGAGATCGGTCGCAACGATCTCACCGAGTCCGCTTGTATCCTCACGAACAGTTTCAAGGTGAGTGTCGTCTTCCATGAGGTGGTACGTTCCGTGTTCACATTCATGAGCCATGAGTCCGGCTTCCTCGCTGCTATATTCGTCACAGACCGGGACTCCAAGAATACCTGAAATTTTCTTCCTCCAGGCAGGAGTCGATGTTTCAGAGTTGGTCGACAGCCCCGTCACACCAAACTCTGAAAGGTTGACCCCTTGGTCGGCTAATTTTTGTGCGAACCCGGTAATCGTGGAGATGAAGACTGGCCGCAATTTTTTGAGGTGTTCGACCACTGACTCGACGGAGCACTGTTGTGAGATCGAGAAAACCGGCAACTCTCCGTTAAAAGAGGTGTGCCACCAATGAGCGTGGTTTACGTTATAGATCCAGCGATCTCTGGGAAAACGTTTTCCGGCCATACGTTCAAACATTCGCAGCCGATGGAGTGTATCCCACTCGGTTCGCTCTTGAGGTGTGACCAGTTGAACCGGCGTTCCTGAGGATCCACTAGAAAAAAACCAGCGGCAGTTGTCCTTGTCGAATTCCCGGGACACGACTTGATTTGGAAAACCGCGAACTAGGTCGTCTCGTGTAGTCGTTGGGAGATTCGCGAAATCAGAGTATGACCGAATCGCTCCAGTCTCATAGCCCGCCCGACGGTAGAGATCTTGATAGAACGGGCACGTTTCAAACGCCCAATCTACGAGCGTCTGGAGTTGGCGTAGTTTCCAGGCATCGAGCTTCTCTTCGTTCCATTCGTAGCGATCGTGAATCGATGGCATCAACAAGTTCATGAGTGCTTGAATGCGAACCTGATGACTACGTTGTTCGGGCTTGCGAAATGCCCAAGTCAGAGTGTGTTTTTCAATCTCTGGCAGTTCGTAGCTGTAGCGTTTCAAGTCTTCGGCGTAATGAACGTTCATGCGGCCCTCCTGGTGACTGGATAGAAGAAGTGTGAGAAACGACCTTCGATTAAGGGAGGCGGATTGAGTCGACCGTACCAGCGATTTCTCCGAATCAGATCGAGGATCAAATCGCGATTGAACTGCCAGTAGCTCTGATCATGATAATCGAATCGAAATCCTAGGCGGTCTTCCAAGGTGTCTAGGTTCCAGGGTGGAACGCTCGGATAGAGGTGGTGCTCAGCATGAAGATGACTATTAAAATGCACGAACTGGAACAAAGGTGTCGTGCCCGAGAAACTACGTGTGTTTCTGAACGAGTCGCTCGTCGATTCGCCCACACCGTGTTCTCCAATGACGAGCCAAAAATTGAATGTATAGGCTAGTTGAAGCGGAATCCAATAGACTGTCAGCAGAGTCATGGGGAAAAGCAAGGTTAGGATGAGCGCTACAAAAATCGCTATTAAAACGAGAACCGAATTGAGCTGAACGGCGTCTTGGTCCTGATTCTTCTGAATAAACTCAGGGAAGTAATCAAACACGCTCAAGACTGACAGGCGGAAAAACGCGAACCAATAGTCCCAGTTCAGCGCACAGAATAAATAGTGAGCGACACTCTGAATTTCACCCACCGGTTCGGAGTCCCCGGCTACGGTCGTATATCGATGATGTTGCATGTGAAAAACTCGGTACAGCGAGAAGTTCGAAAGCAAAATGAGGCCGAAGAATCTGCCGACCCATCGGTTCGCCATTTTTGACTTAAAAAGCGAAGCATGAGCCGCGTAGTGAATGATGCTAAAGAAACTTGCGATCACAAAACCGAGCATCAGCTGGAGGATACCGACTTGCCAGTATCCAGATATGGAAAAAATTCCAATCATCAGGATGCCAGTTAGGGTGAGAATCGTCGCAATACGAATGGTGCCTTGACTATTCGATATGCTGTGAATTCGGAGAAGTTCCGCTCGTTGAATCAGATTTGAAATCATCGTTGGCTCTCCAGAATGCCCAAGGCGCGCAACTGAATATCGCGAATGCAAGATTGCTCTTGAGCGGCGATGTGAGACGAAGCCACGAAAAGATTTGGACCGAGTTCGAGTAATTGTTCCGCGTCTATACTCGTGCCCTGATTTTCGACCCATTCACGGTAGTAACCATCGACGGAACAGAAACGGATCTGACCGTTTAAGAGTGCGTTTCTCAGCCACCGAGAATCGATGAGTCTTGGATTTGAAAAATTGAGGAGCGCGAGTTTAGGGTTGATCACCTCGACCTGACGCCCGATGAGTCCTCTATTCTCCTCCGTTGATCGGAGGTGAAGACTCGCGACATCACTTGTTGCCAGGAGTTCGGGGAGTGATCGGTAGGCGATTCCGAGTGTTCGCTCCTGCTCAGGACGTCGATGGGGCGAGTAGTACGAGATATTTTCTGCACCCAGCGATCTAAGTTTTTTCGTGAGGCAGGTCCCAATGGCACCCATTCCAATGATACCGATTTGGGCGTCTCGAAGCGAAAGCCGAGGCGTTTGCAACCACGCATCCCCACGATGCACTCCATCGACGCTCTCACAGTAGCGCGCGAGTGAGAGGATCATTGTACCCAGAGCAAATTCTGCCACCGCATCCGCATTCAAGTGGGGAGTATTGTGCACCTGCACACCTTGTGCACAGGCTGCGCGTTCGTCTACGAAGCTCGACGTACCAGTTCCCATGACGACCAGGTGCCGGAGAATCGGGGCCTGCTTGAGTAGTGATTCATCTGCGTATTCAGGGCCACCCAGTATGTATGCCCAGGATTCAGAGAGATCCGAGAAGAGCGTTTCAACGCGAGAGAATTCGCGGCGATGAATGATTTCAAAACGGTCGCTCACCTGACTCCAGGCGTCGCTGAGATCAAAATTTCCAGTGATGAGAATCTTTTGTTTTTTCACCTTAGCCTCCGAGCCCTTCGTAGTGTCGGAATGTGGCTTGATAGATGAGCTTAAACAGGAGCGCCGTAACGCCCAATCCTGCCAACATCCAAATTCCAAGGTCGTATTTTCCTTGAACCAGGACTGCTGAGGGAATCGCCGAGCAAAAAATGGATGGCACCATCAGTAAGAGACCGCGACCGACGTTTTTGCCGTAAAGTGACTCAGGCAACACCATGATTCGAGTCATCTCTCCGAAAATGAAATCAGAAGGCACTCTCCTCTTGAATACGAAGGTGAGTGAACTGAGGATCGTGATGAGGAGCAGATTTACCGCAACGCCCACGAATACGAGTGCGATATAGCAAATGATTCGAAATGGTTCGGCATTCGCCCAAATCTCCGGGAAGAATAGTGGACTCAAGGCGCCGAGGACGCCGCCGATGACTAGACTAGAGACCTTCATCCAGCCCAGGAACAGATAGTGAAAAATGTGAACCGGACGAATGAAATAGGGCTCAGACTCACCTTGATAGACTTTTCTAAAAAACGCGTGAATCGAGGTATCAAACGCGTCCGTGATCAGGCTGACGACGATCAGGGTATAGGCGATGAAAATCAATTCAACTCGACTCCACCCACCCACGTTGTCAGTAAAAGCGAATAGACGGTTCAAATAGGTGACACGAAATCCGTAAGATACCGCCAAGACCAGGAGCATTCCGATGAACTCGAGTCGATAAGCGAATGCCAGTCGAATGTTTTTTGCGATTAGGTAGCGTATGTAGTTCATTTTATCCTCCAATCGCCGTGTACTGACGGCTGACTCGGTTCCAGATCGGGATACAGACGAGAGAGAGCAAAACGGTGTAGAATGCGCCTCCTCGGAGAGCGAACCAGAACTGCGAGAAGTCTTTGGTGATCGCGAATTGAGAGATTGATGCGACAGTGAACGCAAATGGATTCCACTCCATGATGACTCGGGCCCCTTCGGGCCAGAGGTCGGGTGGTAATAATATCCCCCCGAAAAAAGCGGCGCAGCTCAGGTAGATCGTCAGCACTAAATCAGTCCTCCCCGTTCGAAAGGTCAGGAGCGAGATCAGGAACGAGATCAGGAAACAAACCAGTTGCCCGAGCGTGATGAGGAGTAGGTACATCCCCAGGAAAACCGGGAACCGAGAGAACGACAACTCCGGGTTGAATGCGAAATCAGCGATTGCTGGCGCGATCACGAGCGGTAGGTAAACGATGCTTCCTCCCATGAATTCCGCAAGTTTCTGCAGAGGGTAGTTCACCGGTTTCATCAGCGCGGTTTCGATCCGACCGGACACGATCGAATAAGACACGTCTTCAATCGTACTGTATCCATTGTTCGTCCGGTTGAGAGCAATGGCGTATGCGAAGTAGAAAATCATACTTGGCCCGGAGATTGACGACGGCATGGACCACCAGATGATGATCTGCATGAGAAGCGGCAGGCTCGTCGCGAAAAAATAATCAATGCCGAGCAAGGTACGATCGAGGAGAACGAGTCGCATTCCGTTTCTCGCAAAAATCACGAGTGCCGAAGGGATCAGGGACCTAAACATGACGACCTCGGTCCGTCGACTGGTAGTAAGAACGGAGCGCTTCTTCTAGGGTCGGCTTGCGGAGTTGCACGTCGATTCCGTCGCCGATATCAAAAAGCGCTTCGATCTCACGAAAGTGGAAGGCACTCGGAACTTGCGCGGATACCTCTTCCTCAGTGTCTGATGAAATGGTGGCGTGTGGATAGCGATCATAAAGTTTGCACTGGAAGCGTTTACGAGTGGTTTCAGTCAAGAGTTGGTCGACGGCGCGTGCAGTGAGTACCCGATAGTGGAACATCGATTTCTCCATCTCTGCATAGGCGCCCTGGTATTCGATGACGCCTTTGTCGAGTAGCAGGAGTTGATCGCAGCATTCCTCGACGTCCACCATGTCGTGCGAGGTCAATACGACGATTCCTCCCGTCTCGCGGGTCCACGACCGGATATATTTGCGGAGTTGGAATTTAGAAATCAAATCTAGACCAACAGTCGGCTCGTCTAGAAAAAGCACTTGCGGAGAGTAGAGCAGCGTTGCCGCGATTTCTGATTTGACTCGCTCACCGAGACTCATGAATTTGACCGGACGATCCAGGACTTCTTTTAGTCCGAGTGCTTCGGTGATTTCGTTTAGTCGGCGTTCGTAGTCTTGGTCGGAGACTCCGTAGATCACTTTTTGGGATTGAAAACTCTCGATGAGCGGAAGGTCCCACCAGAGGCTGGATTTGTGTCCGAATACGGCGCCGATCTTTTTGAGGAATCCGCGCTTACGCGCTGAAGGGTCCTCTCCCAGAACGCGTGCAGTACCGCTTGTTGGTGCCATAAGTCCGCAGAGAATCTTGATGAGCGTGGATTTTCCGGAACCATTCGTACCCAAGATCCCGAAGCAGGTACCTGGCCGAATGTTCAGCGATATGTCGCTGAGGCTCTGAACTTTGGAGTCTTTGAGCTGATAAGTTTTCGAAAGATTCTGAATCGTGATCATGATGAATGGACCTCGGTACTTAGGTTGGATGCGGAATGGATTAGAAATTGTGCGATCGCATTGGGAAATTCATTTCGATCGCGGGTGTAGTCCGGTTCCGGATTGACCTCGATGACCAGCGGCTCGCCTTGGGGATCCATCATGAGGTCCACTCCAGCGACATCAAGCCCGAGTTTTTTTACGGCACTTAGCGCGAGATCTCGAACGGGAGATGGGACCTGATCTGGAGCATGGAATTTAATGGATCCGCCATGAGTCCCATTGCAGATTGGACGTTCGAGGTCTTGATTGAATTGGTAGCGCTGATTCGCTACGACGATTCGTCCGTCGACGACATCTATTCTCCAAATGAACGCATTTGGATTTGGGATGAAATCTTGGACTAGCAGCAGGTGATCTTCGATCATCCATTTCTCCAGGTAATCCCAAGGCGGCTGAGAAGATGGAAATGCGAGGACGCCATTAGCCGAGTATCCAAAAGCGGTTTTCACGATTAAGTTTTTGACCTCACGTCTTTGTGCATCTTCGATCACGCCCATGAGCGAAGATTGAGAAAGACAAATCGAGCTGCGAGGGTGGGGAATACCGTAGTGTTGAAAAGCGAGCGCCGTGAGTGCCTTATTTCGCGCGGTCGTATACGCGCGAGGGGCGTTCAAGATGCGAACGTGATGAGATAGACGATCAAGTAGGTCGAGCTGCGTCGTATACGACGGAGTTTTCTCGCCCATCCGGTCCAGATAGATCACGTCATAGGAATTGAGACTAGAGTGTAGGCTCCCATTCCTTAGTTGAATGGTGAGATCACTCCATTCGATGAATTCGCAGTCGTGGCCCATGTCCCTGACCGAAGACCGAATATTTTCGATGAGGGTGTGGGTTTCGTCTTTGAGGATACCAATTCTGAGTTTCATCCCGATACCTCATCCACTCGAGAGACTCGGGGCGAGATGATGCCGATGGCGTTTTTCAGATGTTGAGCACCTTCGTAAAACACGCGCTCCGGTTTCATGAGTGCGATTCGAATGTGGTCGTGCCCGCGAGTATCGTGCGAATTCCAGTAGAAATAGCGCCCGGGTAAGACGGCGATTCCGAACGGAGCGAGTTTTTCAACGAGCTGAAGATCGGTGAGCCCAGTTTCGGAATGGTCGATCCAAGCCACCGACATACTTGATGGTTCTAGGCGAATCGGAAAATTGAGCGCGGTGTTTTTTAGAACTTCTCTGAGATACTCGTTTCGTTCGGCTAGAATCGAATGAACGAATGGGAGTCCTCCCGCGTCCTGCGTTTTACGAATCATCGCTTCGATCAGCGCGAGCGAGAAGTTAGAACAACAGAGGTAGATCTCTTCATAGATCGTACGAATGAGTGGCGCGTGATCGGGACTTGCCACGAGGATGCTCGCTTTGGTGTCGAGCGTCGGCCAACATTTGCCTGTATCTTCGAAGATAATGTGAGAAACGCCGGTCTCACTTAGAATTTTATAATCATCGTAGGGACGGAGATGGCAGAAGCGAAAAGATGCGTCGATGATCAGAGTAATTCCTCGCTCAGCACAGAAATTTGCCAGGCGCTTGAAATCCGAGGCGCCGATCACTTTTCCGCTTGGATTGTTTGGGTTCACAATCATGAGCGCATCCAAGCGATCCGCTTTTACCCGTTTGTCGAGAAACGCGTGATCGTGAAAACCGAATTCTTCGATGCTGAAAAGCGAAACTTCGCGGCGCTTGAGCAAGAGCGCAAGATTGTCGAAAGTCGGTTCCATCAGCCCGACGCGCATATTTTTCGCCCGAAGGAACGCGCCGACTACATCGATGCTGTTCGAAGCGGTTGGACAGATCGAAAAACGGTCATTTCTTTTGAGTCCTTCGAGTCCGTAAAAGTCCGCGAACGTATCCCGAAACCGAAGCTCCATTTCTTGAACGCGCAAGCGGCTTGCGGTGTTCCAGATCTCAGGTAGGCTTTTGGTCCAGCCGGGAAAAAATAGTTCTGTATCTAGATAGCTGTGTCCGTCGGCGAAGTTGGTCGAGCTTTTGAGGCCGAATACTTCGATTTCGGTGAGGCTTTGATCTTTGAACAAGGACGATGAGGTTTGCATGACGGCTCCTGATCGCCATCAATGCACTGCGTAGGCCAGCCCGAACGCCAACTACGCGAAATTCAGGCAATTATCGCGTCGGATTTCGGACTCAGTATCAGGAGTCGGACTTAAAGCACGTATTCAACGACCGGAAGTATTCCAAGTGAGCTCGCTCCGAGAATAGAGAACGGGCAAAACGGGGGATTCAGTCGCGCCGACGAGGGGTATCGGGAATGCGCTGAGGTAGTATTCACCTTCCGGAACGGCGGTGAGGTTCAAACACTCGAGAATTCCAGCATCATGACTAAAGAATTCGGTGTGAATGGGGCGCCCCCGGGAGCCTGGCTGAAAATCAGTCGATTTCCAAATCGTTCCAAACAGATTGAATTTCGGACTCGCGGTTAGCCACTGCGCCGATTCCAGAGACAGCGTAAGCGCATGCATGGGATCGCGGTAGAAATCCGAGCTCGCGCCTTCGAAACAAATGAAGAGTTTGTCTGGAACTCCTTGCATGCCGATTCGGTTTAGGGCTGTGAGTAGGGAGCTGAGCGGTATCTCATGGTGACTGACTTGAGGAAGATTGGCATGGGGTTGAAAATCTGGTTTCGGAATACGAATCACCACGACCGGTCCGTGAAAAATTTCCGGGTTTTCTTTGATCAATACATCGATTGTCTTGCCGTTTGGAATGATGTGCCCGGGAGCATCGAAATGACAAACACTATGAGGCTTGATCACGTGTTGCTCGTAGTGAACCGGCGGCATTTTTGGGTCCGTTGAGCAGATGTCGTAAATGACGTCGGCCTGATACGGAGAGCCTTCGGCCCATAGACCTGGGAGTTCTTTTGAAATCGGTGGTGCAATCAGATACGGCATAAATGGTCCTTGTTTGAAAGGTTACACTCTGCTGAACTTGAATCGAGAGAAAAGATCATGCACTCATCCATGAATCCTAAATTCGAACTGCAACCCCATCTACTGGGAGAAACGTTGGTGCTTCGTCCGCTGAGCAGTACGGATCGAGAGGCACTTTTTTCCGTAGCTGCTGATCCGGAGGTTTGGAAACAACACCCGAAATGGAATCGCTACCAAAGAGATGTCTATGACTCTTTTTTTCAGAAGATTTTGGAATCAGGTGGAACTCTCGCCATTTTGGATCGTTCGACCGGAGAGGTCATCGGAAACTCTGCTTACTATCGATTGGAGTCTGATAGCGTATTTGTCGGTTTTACGTTTTTGAAAAGGATCTACTGGGGTGGGAGCACTAACCGTGAACTTAAGCGTCTGATGCTGGATCACGCGTTTCAGTTCGTCAGTCGAGTCTATTTTGAGGCGGGCGAGAACAATCTGCGCTCTCGTCGAGCTCTCGAGAAAATCGGTGCGATCTTCCTACAGCGAGAACCGATGGATGACCACGTCAATGTTGTTTATGAAATCACGCCTTATCAGATGAAGATTTAAAAGATTCGTCCTTCAAGAAACGCACAATACCCGTATTGATATCCAAGATCGCACCTTGAACGGAGAGTTTTCCTGTGGCTACTAGGTCGCGCACGATCATGCTTTGTTCAACGATGATTCGGCAGCTGCGACGAATGTTTTCGATGACCGCCTTGTCCGTGAATCCAGGAGTGTCCATTGCGCATTTGCGCTGGGTGGCTTCGATAGCCGGCATGATTCGCCCGATCAACTCTTCGAGATGTATAGACGGAAGTAAGACGTGAGGTTCTTTTTTGTGTTCGATCGTCGCGGAGACCGCGCCGCACTTGGTGTGTCCCAAGACGAGGACAATCGGAGAGCCGAAATTGGAGGTCGCAAATTCAATGCTTGCAAGAAGGCTCGGTGCGACCACGTTTCCCGCAACACGAACAACGAACAGATCTCCAAGACCTTGGTCAAAAATAAGCTCAGCCGGACTCCGAGAATCGGAGCAGGTCAGCACGACGGCAAAAGGGCGTTGGCCGATTTCCGCGAGTTCCTGCATTTTCAGATGACTTAAGAGCGGCTCGACAGATCGAACACCCGTGATGAATCGTCGATTGCCTTCTTCGAGAAGTTCCAGGGCGGCGGATGGAGACGGTTGTTCGGAGTGCGGCATGGGGACGTCATACCAAAGATGGGAGTTTTTTCATGACTATTTGATCAATCAGATGAGGGTTAGAGCGTTAAAATGTCCCTGGGGACACTCTCTACGGGTCCAAACTAGGGAATATTCTGTATTTATTCATTTAAATACGGAATGTGTTAAATATGCTCTGCATATGGTTCGCGCGGGAACTTTGATTAAAAAATATCCGGACATTGCACAGGCCTCGGCCTCCCTTCCGGAACCATGGGACCTGACGATCTATCAGAACGAAGACAACCTCTGTTATCGTGCGATCCATCTGGAAACACGTGAACTGCTTTGGGTAGATCCAGTTCTCGAAGATTGGGATCTTTTGATTCGGCAGGCCCAAGAAACTGCTCATTGCCGAACCCTCGCGGTGATCGACACGCACACCCACGCTGACCATCTGAGTTGCGCTGGGCAGCTCGCCTGTCACTTAGGCGTTCCATTGATCATGCATCAGAGAGCGCCTGCAAGCGGAGTTTCACTGCGAGTTTGTTCTGATACATCACTCTCGACGGTGGCGGGACCTCTGGAATTCATCACTGCTCCCGGCCATACGACTGACGGGATAGTCATTATTTGGGGGCCGCTCGTGTTCACGGGGGATACGATACTCTACAGTGATACGGGCCGAAATGATCTCCCCACGGGAAATGTTCTGGAACACTTCCAGACGATAGAGAAACTACGCGAGAAATTGCGGCCAGATCAACTCGTTTTGCCGGGACATGACGATCTAGGGCGGTCATCCACTTGGGCGCATCAGCTGATAACGAACGCCTCTCTGGTTCAGTCGCGCGAAGATTTTATTCGAGATGCGAGCGCGTTCACCGGCGCTGCGCCTCGGCTTTTCAAGCAGTCTATCACCTATAATTCCAGGTAGTTTTTAGCTCATGCGCTAGAGATTCGTCAGAAAGTTGGCGTTTACCATCATTCTTCATCAAGGCCCAGTCATGGCCGAGCCCAAAGTGCTCGGGGGCTTGTGCTTGCAAATCGAAGCGACGATCGTTGCCCTCACCGCGAACGCGATGGTGGGTGATCAGAAACGTTGCTTGAGTGTAGGAATGGATGACTACCTCTCCAAGCCGCTTAAGAGAGAGAATCTGGTCAAGATGTTGAATCGATGGATCGGGCCGGAGAGCGGAAATAATCCGAATTTCCGCAAGAAAACCGCATAAGATGAATACGAATTCATTCAGGGGTTATTCTTGGAATTCGGTTCAGTTTCAGTCTAAAATTGAACGATCGCTGTTTGACACGTTCCGAGACGCGGTGTAATCGAGGTTTCTAGCATGCAGAAAATCATATCGCTTTTGACAGCACTCATGATTTTTGCTTTCTCTTTTCTGGGAGAAGAAGTGCATGCGTCGTCCAATAGTCGTTGTTCGGAGACCGCTTATACCCGGTCCATTGACTTGGATCAGGGTGGTGTAAATTCAACGACTGAATCGTTTCAAAAAGCTCCGTCTACTGAACGAGGGTTTGAACTGCATGACTGCCATTTCGGTCACTGCGCATTCACCTTATTCCACCCTGCCCGCATTGGTTCTCGGATTCCGCAAGCCGGAGATTCGATTCAATCGTTCACCGCGCTTCCTCAACCGGGGTTTCGTTCGGAAACAATCCGCCCTCCTGCAATTGCTTAGTGTCCCATCATCCGATCGGGCGTTAAAAATCAATCCAGACCAGAATAGACATTAAATTTTATCAAACGGAGCGCGGTTTACCCACGCTCTGAAAAGGAATGAATCGTGATTCAAGAAAGCACGGTCTTATGATGATTTCTCATTTAGTAGTCGTATGGACTACGATCCTCTCTCCCAACCTGTATGCCGATGAACCAGCACCTTGTGCCAAGGTTTCAAATCTCATCGATGCACTCGGGTGCGTTCGAACAAACGAGCCGGCCTATCGAGACGCAGTCTCCGATGAAAAAGAGGCCGAAGAACTAAAAAGTTCTGCTTACCGTTTGATCAATCCTGAGCTAAGTCTCGACTACTTGAGTGGAAGTAGTTTCGGTTCAGCTCAAAAAGAAATGAACGTATCGCTCATGTTCATGTTTGAGCTGGGTGGCAAGCGTTCCGCTCGCGAACAGGTATTTAGCGCCGAGGGGCTCGTTTTACGTGCAGATGCCTTTGAGCAACGGATGCGTGCATTGACTGACTTGGGCGGCGCGGTTTTAAGATTGAACCAACTCAACCGCGAAAAAGAAGTCCTCCAGGAGTCTTTGGATACATTTCGCGGTGTGATTCGTCTCTATCGGTCTCGTGGTCAACTGCCACCAGAACAACAGGTCGGACTCAATGCTTTTGAACTCATTACGCTCGACTATGAGAAACGGTTACTCGAGAACGAAGCGGAGTTGATTCGGATCCAGGCAAGGACGGCGCGACTCTTTGGAAAACAGGCGACCGGGCTACCGCTCGATCTCAAGAAGCTTTCGCTGGATGTAGGCCGTGCGACCGAATCCATGAATGAGTGGTTGGAGAATACGCCTGAAATGATGCGACTGCGGTCGGAACAACGTACGGTCGAAGGCAACTTAGCCGTAGCTCGCGCCGACATGTGGCCGGACCTCAAGATAGGTCCCGCGTTTCGAAGAATCACCAATGGCTCCTTCTCGTATTCGATGACTGGAATTGCCGTTTCGTTTCCGATTCCTCTACTGACCTGGAATAGCGCCTTGCGCATGTCTAGGGTAACGACCGAGAAACGTGTTCAGGCCGGGATTCGTTGGGACGCTCAGGACATTCGGTCGCAGTATGCGGCCTTGCTCACCCAGCTCGAGAAGATTTCGAAGTTGCTTCGTGAGTCCCAGAGCGAGGCCGAGATCCAACGCAAACATCACCAAACGGAGTCCTATTTCCAGCGCGGCCTAGTAGGAGGCGCACTCGTGATCGAGGCTCACCGTTCATTGGTTGACTATTTTCAAACAAAACACAGTCTCGAACGGAAATTCCTCGAAGACTCCCTAAAAATTCAAGCGCTAGCGCAACAAGGTAACTCTCCATGAAAACCCGTATTTTTCTTCTCTCGATATCCGCACTCACATCGCTGGGAGCATTCGGCCACGGTGGCGGCGAAGCCGTCATCGAAGTCGGACCCACCAAAGGGGTGATCGAAGTCACTCACGATAAATCGTTCAAACTCTCCCCAGAGGCGACGAGAACTCTCGGTGTTGAATCGCTTCCATTTGCGTCGAAGGCGGTGATTGTACCTCGCAGTGCTCTCGTCAGCACGCTTCAAGAGTCTCAAGTATTCAGACTCCGCGATGGCTACATAAAAGCGATCCCTTTTAGTGCCGCGTCTCATGGTGAACAGAAGGTGTCGATTCAGTCTCCGGAACTCAAAAGCGGAGATGCGGTCGTCGTCAGTGGCGTCGGATTTTTGAGAATCATCGCCGCTCAGCTGGGTACGGCTGAAGCTGGGGATGAGCACGATGCGCACGATGCGCACGGATCCGAAGGAGACGCTCACCATGATTAATCGAATCATTCGATTTTCCGTTGATCAGGCCTATACGGTCCTGTTTCTGACCCTCATGCTCGTCATCGGCGGACTCTTCGCGTTTCAGAGTCTTCCGATCGATGCCGTTCCAGACATTACGAACAATCAAGTCCAGGTGAACTCGTCGGTCGAGGGCCTAAGCCCCGAGGAGATCGAAAGACAGATCACGTTCCCGGTGGAATCTTCGATGAGGGGGCTCCCGGGTGTTGAGCAAGTGAGATCACTCACGAGATTTGGCCTGTCTCAAGTCACGGTCGTCTTTAAGGACAGTGTCGATATCTACCGGGCAAGACAGCTGGTATCGGAGCGTCTTCAAGGGGTGACGAATGATCTCCCCCGCGGAGTCGAATCAAAATTAGGCCCGGTATCGAGTGGTCTGGGTGAGATTTTTCAGTATGTTCTCGATTTCGAAAAACCGGCCACCGACTCCATCGAGCGTTTCAAGCAACTCACTGAGCTCAGAGCCGTTCAAGATTGGATCGTGAAACCACGTCTGCTTACCGTAGAGGGCGTAGCGGAGGTCAATACGACGGGCGGATTTGAAAAACAATTCCATGTGCAACCCGATCCGAAACGAATGTCGAGCTACGGTATTCATTTTGGAGAGATCCAAGAAGCCATTGAGAAAATCAACCATAACGTCGGCGGTGGATACGTCGAACAGACGGCGGAACAATTCTTGGTTCAAGGCATCGGTCAGCTCTCGAGTATCGAAGACATCGAAAATGTTACCGTCAGGAAACTCGAGAATTTTCGAGTCATTCGAGTCAAAGATATCGCATCCGTGACTCTCGGTCGCGAACTGAGAACCGGGGCGGCTACCTATAGCGGTCAAGAGGCGCTCTTGGGAACCGTCATGATGCTCTTGGGAGAAAATAGTCGCACCATTTCTCTGAAAGTCGCAGCCAAGGTCAAAGAAATCACGCCCTATATCCCACCTGGGATGAAACTTGATGTCGTGTATAATCGATCAGATCTTGTCAATGCGACGCTGGGAACGGTTGAACACAACCTCGTGATGGGAGCGGTACTGGTCATTATCGTGCTTTTGATTCTGCTCGGGAATGTGCGCGCCGCGATCATCACCGCACTGACGATTCCACTCGCGCTACTCGGAACGTTTCTTTTTATGAAACCGCTCGGACTCTCTGGAAATCTGATGAGCTTAGGGGCGCTTGATTTCGGAATCATTGTGGATGGAACCGTGATCGTGCTGGATCACTGTGTCCGCAAGATCCAAGATCTGCGAAAAAAAGCGGGTCGTTCGCTCTCTCGTCCCGAGGTCAAAAACGCCGTTTACGACGCTGCGGTGGAGATTCGCATGGCCGCCGGATTCGGCGAGCTCATCATCGTGATTGTATTCTTGCCGATCTTCGCCTTGGGGGGCATCGAAGGCAAAATGTTCATTCCGATGGCTGCGACCTTCGCGATTGCGGTGTTCTGCGCGCTGGTGCTGTCGTTTACTACGGCTCCGGCATTGGCCGCTCTGATTTTGAGCGGTTCGTCCGAGGACCAAGAACCCAAGCTCATGGCGATACTCCGCGGG
This sequence comes from Pseudomonadota bacterium, assembly GCA_027485695.1. Taxonomy (GTDB): domain Bacteria; phylum Bdellovibrionota; class UBA1018; order UBA1018; family UBA1018; genus JAIXQO01. Next base: position 22,619 of record JAIXQO010000001.1, on the reverse strand, counting down.
ATTCATGAGAAGGCGTTCGCATGGGTTTTTCACCACAAGAGAACGGTCTTGAGCTTGTCGTTTTTGTCTGTGATCGCAGGGCTGTATATGCTGGCGATCCGGGGTTCGGAGTTCTTACCGCAACTGGGCGAGGGCTCTTACGCGTTTCATATGATCCGCCCGGTTCAGATCGGGCTTGAGCAGTCGATTGAGTTTCAAAAGAAAGCCGACGAGGTCGTTAAAACGTTCCCCGAGGTGAATCATGTATTCAGTCGAATTGGAACGAGCGAAGTGGCGACGGATCCGATGGGGGTGAACGTTTCTGACACTTACATCATGTTGAAGCCCAGGGACCAATGGCCCGCTCAGAACGGACAGGTTCATACGTACGAATCTCTCGTGCAGGCATTGATCGAACGACTGAATAAACATGTACCGGGCCAGACTTACCTAGCATCGCAGCCGATCCAAATGCGTTTCAACGAACTCCTCGAGGGCACTCGGGCGGATGTGACGGTCAAGGTGTTCGGCGAAGACGTGGACAAGATTGTCGAAATCGCCGACCAGGTTCGGGATCTGCTCGAGGAGGTTCGAGGTGCCGGAGACGTCGAAATCGATATCTCGGGAAAAATGCCGATCCTGCAGGTCAAAGCGGATGAAAAACGGCTCTCTGCCGCGGGAGGTAATCGGACGGACGTCTTGGAGACGATCTCAGTCGCCATCGGTGGACAGGAGGCGGGCCTGGTATTCGAAAATGACCGCCGCTATCCAATTGTCATTCGTCTGAATGATCAGCTCAGATCCGATATCAACGCTCTACGATCTCTGCCGGTCGGACTGAGTTCGAACTCGACGACATCGCTCTCATCAATTGCAAATTTAAGTTTCGTTCAGAAGTTCGCCTCAATACCTCGGGAGAACGGACAGAGACGAGCCGCTGTGATGATCAACCTCCGTGGACGAGACACCGCAAGTTTCGTGAGCGAAGGACAAAAACTTGTTTCGGAAAAAGTGAAACTTCCCGCCGGATACTATGTCGAATGGGGAGGGAACTTTAAGAATCTGGAGAGCGCAAAGCAGCGTTTGAGTGTATTGGTTCCGATCGCTCTTCTGCTGGTACTAGCCATGATTTACGCAGCATTTAGAAGCGTCGGTGAGACGTTGCTCATTTTCTCCTGTGTCCCGCTCTCCTGGTTTGGCGGGGTACTGAGCTTGTACGCGAATGGATTACCGTTCAGTATCTCCGCGGCAGTAGGATTCATCGCGCTCTCGGGGATTGCCGTACTAAACGGGGTAGTGCTAGTGAACTTCTTCAATCAGCTCAAAGCGGAAGGAAAAACCGGATTTGAACTCGTTGCTCAAGGCACGATCTTGCGACTCAGGCCAGTCGTCATGACGGCTCTGGTTGCGGTTTTCGGATTCCTACCCATGATGTTGTCGCAAGGTGTGGGAGCCGAAGTCCAAAAACCACTCGCATCAGTCGTGATCGGCGGTGTGATCTCCTCGACGGTGTTGACGTTGTTCGTACTTCCGATCTTGTTTTCGATTTTCGAACACAAACTGCACGGACAGGCGAGAGCCGGACACTAGCTGAGAGTCCTGAGCAACCATCTGTATTTTATAGACTGATCACAGCCGCGTTCTTCCTCAAATGACAGGGAGAACGCGGCTCACGTGATCAGAGGTCGTTTATGCCTCGAGCTTAGCCATATCGATCACGAAACGATAACGAACATCGCTCTTGTAGACGCGTTCATAGGCGTCGTTGATCTGTTTCGGGTCGATGGTTTCGATTTCCGGCGTAATGTCATGTTTAGCGCAAAAATCGAGCATTTCCTGAGTTTCTTTGATCGATCCAATGACCGAACCTGAGTAACTCCGGCGCATGATGATGAGAGGGAATGGGTGGATCGAGAGCGGTTTGTCGGGAACTCCGACGACGACGAGAGTCGCGTCGAGTTTCAGTAGTCCGAAATACGAGCCCATATCGATCTCGGCTGAGACCGTATTGATGATGAGATCAAAGGTATTCTTGTACTTTTCGAAAACACCTTTCTCGGAGGTATTGATAAAGTGAGTCGCGCCCATGCGCTTGGCGTCTTCGCGTTTCTTCTCGGAGTGACTCAGGACGGTGACTTCGGCGCCGAGCGCGGCTGCGATCTTCACACCCATGTGCCCGAGACCACCAAGACCCAGGATCGCGACTTTTTTGCCGGGGCCGGCTTTCCAGTGCATGAGTGGTGAGTAAAGTGTGATGCCGGCGCAGAGGAGGGGAGCGGCTTTGTCGAGCGGGAGAGAATTTGGGATGCGTAGCACGTAGTTTTCGTCCGCTACGATGACGTTCGAGTATCCGCCTTGGGTCGGTGTTTTGCCGTCGCGCTCGTAACCGTTATAGGTCAGCGTGGAGCCTTCGAGGCAGTATTGATCCAAATCGCGTTCGCAGTGATCACAGGTGCGGCACGAGTCGACGAAACAACCGATTCCCACGTGATCACCAACCTTGTACTTCGTGACTTTGGGACCGACCGCACGGACGACGCCCGCAATTTCGTGACCCGGAACCATTGGAAAAATCGAACCGCCCCATTCGTCGCGAGCCTGATGGATATCCGAATGGCAGATGCCCGAGAATTTGATGTCGATCACGACATCGTGGTCGCGTGGGTCACGGCGTTCAAAAGAAAAAGGGACGAGTGGAGTGGTGGGAGATTTTGCGGCGTAGCCTTTGGCTGAAATCATGGGAGGGCTCCTTTGGAGAGAGGTTCAGGAAGAAAACTTGAGATAGACGTAACGTACCTTTTTCCACTATTAAGATAAATACGTGTTTTGTTGATGTTACGTTTAGGAATACTTAATAATGAAAAATGATCATCTCAACGGCCTCATCGCGCTCAAGGCGGTCGCCGAAAAACGCAATTTCACCGCCGCCGCCGAAACTTTGGGCATCACCGCTTCGGCCATCAGTCAGACGATCAAACAGCTGGAGAAACGCTTGGGAGTGACCTTGCTCTCGCGGACGACTAGAAATACGAATCTTACGGAGGCGGGAATACGGTTCATGACCGACGCCGGTCCGGCACTGGATCAGCTTTTGACCGCTATGCAAGGACTCGGGAGTTATGCCGACAAACCGTCGGGTTTGCTTCGGATCAATATGCCGCGTTCGTTCTATTCGGTCATTGCACCGTCAGTGGCACGATTTACGCGGATGTATCCGGAGGTCTCTATCGAACTGTTTTTTGATGACGATATCGCGGATGTCGTGGAGCGCGGATTCGATGCCGGGATACGGCTGTCCGAGCTCATGGACAAGGACATGGTCGCGTTTAAACTCACGGCTCCATTTCGGTTTGTGACGGCGGCTTCTCCCAAGTACCTGAATCGCATGGGTCGACCCAAGCATCCCAAAGATCTACTCGCTCACAATTGCATTCGCATCAGGATCGGCGAATCCGAGCTCTACGATCGGTGGGAATTCGAGCACCGAGGCAAAGAGTTCGAGGTCAAGGTCGACGGTTCCCTCATCCTCAATGATACGGGCCATTTGATGAACGCCGTCTGCGATGGCTTGGGTATCAGCTATTTCGTAGAAGAACTGATTCGCGACCAACTAGAGTCGGGCAAACTCGAAGCCATTCTGGAGCCTTACGCCTCAATCAGTAACGGGCTCTACCTCTATTATCCGAAACGTTCTCAGATGATGCCTAAACTCAGAGCATTCGTGGATCATTTGCGAGGGGAGGGCTTTTCTGGGCGTCGAAATCTCGTCGGAAATGACTGATTTTCAGCGCCTATGGAATAAATGGGTTCTCTCTTTACTAATCGATCATTCGGTTTAATCATTAATTAGTAACTATTTAATAATAGGATTAGAAAATGAGACCATCCTTGATTCTGCTTCCACTGTTGATGTCTTTTGCCTCTACGAGCGCATTCGCGCTAGCCTCACTTTCTCTCACAGGTGGAATCAACTACGGCGGCCTAAATTCAGCATCAAAAACAGTCTCGGGCCAAACCGCCGAGGTCAAAGGCGGCCTTGGCTATGGCGGTGGAGCGCTATTGGAGCTCGTTTCCTTGGAGACCGGAGTCCTATACTTTCATCGCACCTACAAGACGACCGTCACTGGTCGTGCCTCGAGTACCGCAAGTAACAACGCGATTACTGTGCCGTTGCTCTACCGGATTTCAGCCGGATTTATTTCCCTCGGATTAGGCGGATTTTACGATTTCGGTGATTTCAGTGACTATGGTCCCTCCGCGAGCCTGCGTGTGAGTCCTCCGCTAGTTGGGCCATTTTTCGAAGTTCGTTTCAACTATGGGTTAAAAAAGGGCAACGAAAAAGACGTCCTCGCACTCATTGGATACCGATTCGGACTCTAAGTTCGCGGCCTAGAATCCTTTGGCAGTTTTAGTGCGTATGATCAGGTCTCTGAGCCAGGGGTCTTGAATCCTCGCGAGGATCTCTTCGGGGTTCTTGATTTGGCCCCATCGATTTGCGAGCACCTTGCCGAGATCGTAGTCGGCTAGTCGATCGAGGTAGCCCTCCGCGTTTTTGATATCGGGCCATCGATTCTGCAGCAATCGTACGAAATCATCGTATGCAAGTAACTCCAAGTACTGTTCGGGATTCCGAATCATCGTCCATTTCTCCTGAAGCATGGAAACTAGCTGCTGAGGCGTGAGTCGGGAGAAATAGCTCTCGGGGTTCGGCACGTTTATCCAATCATTTTCTAGGATGAGAATGAGGTAGCGATCATTGATCGAATGGAGATGGGCCGTTTTGTCTCGCGCCGCCTTCCAGTCACTCATGTATTGGGGGATCTCTGGACGAGGTGCGCGTGGTCGAGGAGATAGCTGCGTATTCAGCGCGTCGAGAGTGGAAACGAACTGCTTGAATTTTTCGGTGCCCATCTCTGAGAGGCCTTTTCGCATGAACGTTAGAGGATAAAAAAACCGAACAGACGCAGGCAGGTCATTCAGATTGATGAGGGTCGGATAGCGATTGGGAGAGATTCGTTTGTCGGTATCGTAGACGCCCCCTTTGACGAGCACGAGCTCACCTCGAGTATTCCTCACGTTTCTCAGCGCAAGGAATGATCGATCTCCGTCGTTCTTGATGATGCCAATGGGTGTCCAGCCCACGCGTAAGATCACACCGGCCGAGGAACTCGGGTCGAGGAATTTAGCTCGAATCGTGGCGTCAAATGTAGTCGGCATCACTTCGCAAATCCCGCAACCGTGAATAGCGCTATTGTTTTCGTTTGCCACATCGAACAGTTGAATATTCGCGACGAAGTCGTCTTGTTTTGATTGAATCGAGTAGCCCCATGTTTTGGTGATGAGATCCTGAATGGCGGGCGGAAATTCCTCGAAATACCGCATGTTTTTCAAAAACCTCGACTTGGCGACTAGAGGTGTGAATAGGGTGATCAGCTCGGTTTTGAGTGAGCTCTGCAAGATTCGCTCGAAATGATGCCGGAGCGCCAGCACCGGCTCAGTAGACTGAGTTTTTTTTGTAATGACCGAAAGTAGCCGGATCATTTGATCGACTGTTTCAGGCGATATGAACCTCAGCCAATGGTCATCGGACTCGAATATCGAAAACATGAAATAGTCTTCGGGTTTCTGAAGGGATTTTGAGACTAAATCAGCATCTACGGATTGGATCAGTTTTTTATAGAATGCATCAAATTGAATGGGATCATAGTCGACCCATTTTGCGAGGTGAGCGGGTGTTACCTCGCGGATCAGTTTGTTAGCAAATTCTGGAGTAAATGGTACACTTTCCGGAATCGCTTTGAGCTCTCTTAGCCGCTCCTTTGCCGGTGGGTAGTCATACCAAGAATGTTCGACCGTCTCGCGAAGCGTCTTCTTTTGAATCGAGTCAATGCAAGCAGATCGCGACGGCGTGGCGCTTCCGGAATGAGGAAATAGAGCTGACAGGAGAACCATCGCAAAGGGGAACAAGCGACGAATTTGATTCCAGCTCCCCATGCTTCAGTTGATCTCCTCGAATTCGGCAAGATTGCCGAACTCTTATAATAACGTCTCCTATTGGGGCGGCGGGAGCGGCAGTTTTTGCCGATCAGATTCTACTCAGTTCATGAGGAAGCCAAGCACGTCGACATCGGCGCCCGATTCCAGACCCAATGGATTGGTCGGCGACTCCAACTCGGCGCGAGTATAGTCCATACGCAAGTCGTACGTACGTTCAGATTGATTCCTCAGTTTTCGGAGAGCGCGGTACCAGGCTTCTTTTTCAGCGTCATTCCCGCAACCCACTAGTTCGCTTGGTTCAGTAGCGCCCCAGCGTCGTTCGATGCAGTCGTAAGGATCAAACGATAGGTTGTAGAGTCGTTGAATGATCGTTTGAACATTGAGAGAAACGTTTACACCGAGTGAATTGTGATAAGAGATCTGGCATGCCGACGATTCCCGTTCCCAGACTTGCGCTAAATCTTGGCGCAGATTCGATCCAGAATAGTCGAGACTCGGGTCGCGCGCATCGAATAGTCGAACGAACTCTTGGACGCGTTCGAACGTCTCGCGGTACGACGTTTTCAAACGAGCGTCTCGCGAGGGTGTTGAATAGTTCTCCCATTCTCCCTGCGAACCATAGATATTCAGCGGCAGGCGCATCGGGTGCATTTTTCGATGAATCCCCTGGTTGATCGCGAGCACAACCGAAACAGCGCGATCATTCAGATCCGTGCATAAGCCGCGAATCATGAGGGCGAGTTCATTCAATGGATCGTATCGTAGAGTTGCAGTCGATAGCGCGTGCCTGAGGTAGTCATAGAAATTGTAATCGGTTCCCTGCCAAGTGAATCGAGCACGTTTCCAGTCACCGCCCGGTCCAGGATTCGTCCCGTAGAATTGAGTAGTCGAAAAATCACTGATGCGCGCGTCTGATTTTGGAACGATTTGTCCACCGATCCATTCTCCGTCGGGCGCCTGAGTAGCGTCGACCAACTGAAGCGGGCGCCAATTCTTGAATCCCGCGCCCTGACCCGGTCGTGAGCGCACAAACTTACGGCCAAATGAGCCTCTCGTGATGCTATTGTCCGGGTGAGCGTCTAGGTAGAGTAACCGTCCATCGGGTTCGACGGAGTAGATGATGGCGACATGACCGGCTGGGTCGTAGATCACAGTCCCTGGACGGATGGAATTTCGATCAATCTGAGGAGAATAAAAATCGCTCGATAGATTTGAGCGTTCGTTCGTGGGACCGATTCGAAAAATCGCCGAAGAAACGGAGTTCATCAGATCGCGTAGAACCGCTGGACCGGAGTTTCGCCTCATCTGACCCGTTTGCGGTACGAGTCGGGTGATGAGCATGCGACGAGCTTGAGCACGATTTCCGATCGGCGAGTAACGAAGGTCGACGGGTGGAAGAGTGGGATCCGTCGGTAAAACGGTGCCTGGCATCAATCCCAGTTGAGAAACGTAACCAAAAGGTAATCCATTCTTCCAAGCGAAATAGGCACGTAAAATATAAGGAAGATCAGCGCAATCAGAATAGAACCGAATACCGGGTGGATCGGTGAAACGATAAGGGTTGGTCGTACCCTTGAGGCAAACTTCGGTGGTCGAGCAGTTCGATCGGCCGATTGTAGTAATAAAATCCGAGTACCGTCGCTCATCAGTCGTGGTCCATTCGCTGCGGAGGATTTTCCAATCCGCAGCGAGCATTTGAGTAGTCGGGTCAAAAAAGGATTGTTTGACTCGTGATGCGGTGGCTGGATCAAGTTCGAGACTGAAATCCGAATGAGCACTCCGAGCCATGCAAAGTAGAATGATCAGTGCAATCGCAAGTTTTAATAGGATTCTTCCTACCCCAATTGTGGCGTGTTCAGAAATGGTCCCGGATTTTCTTTTGAGGTCGGTGATCATCGCTTTGTTTCCTATTCGGATTTTAGGATAGACAAAGCAATGCGCATGCCGAGGAGTTATGGTCTAGCAGTGCGGAGAAATGGACCAACTTTACACTGAACGGCGCCTCTTTTCATTTGAGGCGATTGCGGCTAATCAATCGTAGATGCGAAATCGTTGCAGAATGAAAACGGTTGCCCTCTTGTTTCTAGGGCTTCTCCTTGAAACGGGGCAGGCGATGGGTTGTCCATTTCATGATGATTTTATGAATTCCGACCATACGGAGACTTCCGCTCATTTGGCCCAAGAAACCCTCGGCATCGGCGAATCCTGGTGGAACGCAAAAATCAATAAGGGTGGATCAAGTGCTCACACCGAAGATGTCATTGCGATGATTCGCCAGATGCCGAGCGTCCGCTTGATCCGTTTCGAAGAGGACTCAAAAACCGTGCAGTTTATTGCCCGGGAAACCGAAATCATCAATCACCGTTCTCTTCGGAAACTGAAGTCGATTGATATCCAAGTGTCTCGTCAAGACCGCTAGCGGCGGACCACTTTTCAGGAGCCAGTAGCGCAGCGACGTTGTCTGGAGGACCCAATCGATCGGCGATTTGTGGAGCGGTACCATCACTGTATTTGGTGGGTTCTGGCGAATTCGGGTGGTCCAAAGAGCCGGCTAGATAGGCCCGGACTCTATGGAAAATTTATTCGCTCTAAGTGTAGAGTATTGATGACAAAAACCACGATAGACTCTCGTGCGAGAGCCAAAAAGGGCGAATAATATATCTATTTCGGGTCCACGCTGCTACACTCAATCTGTTAGTTCTGTTTCGCTTCTATCGAGTCTGCGGGCATAGTGCCCATATCCTCCGTAGTGGCTTCCCAGCCTGAGGAGGTATTTATGGGTAAGAAATTATACGTCGGCAACTTGCCGTTTTCCGCAACCGAACAAGAATTGTCCGATGCGTTTTCCCAGTGCGGAAAAGTCGAATCTGCGACGATCATCATAGACCGCGACAGCGGCCGTAGCAAAGGCTTCGGATTCGTCGAAATGTCGACGGACACGGAAGCTACTCAAGCGATCGAAAAGTTCAACGGCGCCGATTATGACGGTCGCGCCATGACGGTGAACGAAGCTAAGCCGATGGCCCCGCGTGATAATCGCGGACCTCCGCGCGGCGGACGCTCCCGTTTCTAGGATCAGTCAGTAGTTCAATAAAGCCGAAGTCTCCAGTTTTGGAGTCGTCGGCTTTTGTTTTTTTCAAGATCTTCAAGGAGGAATTTGATCATGCTCACCATCAAGCGACTGGATACAAAATCAAAAGGCCAAGTGAAATGCTTCGGCTGCCGACGATCACTGACTACGAGAGACGGCAAATGGATTCAGAGGGACGGACAACAGATTTTTCTTTGTCCCGTATGCCTCTTAGAATCAGTTAAACCCAAAGGCGGTACGCCATGAGTAAACCTGGACCTACTACGCAGGCAAAAAGAAATCGCGAACGCGCGCGGACAGAACGAAAACAAGAAAAAGTCGAGAAGCGACTCGTACGAAAAGATCTGAAGAAAGATCGTGAACGTCTGCTTGCCGACGGCATCGATCCAGACCTCGAGGGTCTCTACGCAGGGCCACAGCCCATCTTGCACGACGATTAGTCGAGATTCTGAAAACTTGACCCGGACAGCCTGTTGATAGGCTATCCGGGCGGATGAGGATGAGAGACTAGGATTTGCGAACTTGTCCCGAGTTCGAGTGCGATGCCGCGTCCTTAGCGGTGCTCGTCTGCTGCCCCTTTTTTGGGGTGGGATGGTTCGTATTCGAGTTGTTTTGGGGTTTTTTGCTTCCGGATTGCATCTGTTGCTTTTTTTCAGCCATCGTTTTTCTCCTCGCAATCGTTTTTTAAAATGCAGTTTTCTGCTGCATAGAACCATTCTTCAAATTGCACGCCATAGCAGAACTCCCTAGTCGCGGAATGCGATCTTTTGCCTGGTACCGTCGTTGCATTGACATGGATTAATCGTCGATCCTGGTAAAATGCCCGTACGACCGAAGCAATGACTTCAGGGAGCTGGCCTACACATGTTGATTCGATTGGAGCCCACTATTTTTCTGAATACGCCGTTCGGGTTGGGAGAAGCGCAATTCGCTGCACCCGATAGCGGGAAAAATTATTCGCTTCTCATTCGACTCGAGTCGACGGGAGAATATCGATCGGTTTCAGCCAAGGTACTTCGTGCGTTTCGACGGCAAGAATCGCGAGCGCGTTTTCTCAAAGATGAATGGCTAAAGCGTGTTGCGCGTAAAAACCACGAACGTCATTTGGGTTACATCGATTCTGATCTCGCAGTTTAATTCGAGCTGTTCAAATCAAGTCTCAATGGGCCGATCGGATGGTATTCCCCATTCACTCCAAGACCCATCATAAATTTGAATCGGCTTGAGTCCGATCGATTCGGCAGCAATCGCAGTGATGCATGCTGTGACACCGGATCCGCAGTAAAAAATAATTGGGGAATGATCTCGTGAAATCTCATGGAAAATCGCTCTGAGTTCGGGAACGGTCTTCAGCGCACCCGAAGAATCGAGAACAGATTCAAACGGTATATTCACGGCAGTTGGGATATGGCCTTGCCGGAGACCGGGGCGGGGTTCAGAAACAGCGCCTTGATAACGTTCTGAATTCCTCGCATCAATGAGGCAGTGCCTTCCTGTTTTTATGGCTTGTTCGACATCCGAGGCATCACAGAATAGCTTCGGGATCATACGGGCGCTAAAACTTCCTTCTGCATTCGGAGGTTGTCCGATCTCGGCTGAAATCGGATATCCATCCCGCTCCCAGAGTGTGAGACCGCCATTTAGCACGGTGATCAATTCGTGGCCCATGGCCTTGAACATCCAGCGTATACGTGGGCCAGCATAGATCCCTTCGGGATCGTAGACGACTATTTTCGAATCTGAATCGATTCCCAGTTCTCGAGCGCATTTCTCGAAGTAGGACGGATCGGGCATCATGTGGGGTAGCGACGTTGAGTGATCTTTGACCTGTTCGAGATCAAAAATCCGGGCGTTCGGCAGATGTTTGAGCTGAGGAGATTTCGCAGATGAATGGACTGATCCGATTTTCGCCTCAAGCAGAATGAGATTTGGATCGTTGAGGTGGGTATGCAATTCTGATGGGTCGATCAAAGGGGCAAGAAATGGATTTTTGCTCATGAGTGGAATCGATTCGTCTATTCTTTGTTCAAGACTAAGCCATGCTTCGACGTCGAGGAAACGAATACGTTCTTAGTTCGTTCTATCGGAGCCATTCCCGAAGTTCCGCTATGGACTCCAGTCCAAGCTTGATCGCCAAGTAGCCGAGAATCACCCCAGAAAATAGAGCCAGCCCGCGGAGGATTCTCGGTGTTTTGAGTAAACTGGAAAATTTCGCTGAGAACGTCGAGATGAAGAAAAACCAGATGATTGAAAATGTTCCGGCTCCCCCACCGAATAGGTATTTCTGTAAGGGCTCGTCAAATTTAGACGAATACCCGCCAATCAGCACGAAAGTATCTAAGTATACGTGCGGATTCAGGAGCGTAAAACTCAGGGCCATAATGATTGCTCGATTGCGAGAGATGATACCGGTGCGAGAACCCGTTGATGCCGAGGGACCGCTGAAGGCTTCCCGAAGTTTCGAAAACGAGTAGTAAAATAAGAATGCGACTCCCGTCCACCCGAGTACGACCTTAAAACCGCTTGCTTGTACAAGGAACGTCGAAACCCCGAACACACCGAGCATGATCAGGCAAACGTCGCAGAATGCACAGATTGCCGCGATCAGGGCGTGGTATTGGCGCTTGATGCCCATCTCGATGACGAATAGGTTTTGAGAACCCAGAGCCATGATGAGACTCGCTTGGAGTAAGAAACCTTCTAGAAAAGACGCCATGGAGACTCACCTCAGAGGGGCCCATGTTATCAGGAGATGATCCCTTAATTGAGATCATAATGACTAAAATTGCGACCAAAGAGTTCCAATCGGTTGAAGACCTCCTGCGATTTGTCGAAAAGTTTTACACTTACTCGGATTAATGACCTTTTTTGAGCGAAACAGCCAAATGGGGTTTACTGGTGTATTTCAATAGTTTAAATATAAAAACTCAATATTACGGAGTTTCTATGTTTAAGCTGGTACTGATCTCGTCTCTTTTGAATGTTGTCTCTGCTACCGAAGTCCCAGTGAAATGTCCTGCGGCTGAAATGGTGGGAGAGACTTCCGGACAAGAAGGACCAGTTTCCTACAGCACAAAAATTTTCTACCAAGGCGACAAGCTCACCATGAGCGATAGTCTCTCTTCGGGGAGCGTGAGCGGTTCCACAAGTGTGACTAAAACCTCTCGAATCAAGGTGGACGAAGATTCCTGCATCATCACGCAAACGATTTTAAGCGGTAATATCTACTCCGTGCATCGGTTCAATAATGGACGGGATGAGAAAAATACCCCTATAAAACGCGGTACCGTGTACTACCTCAAGGTCCTGGAAATGCCTCGTAAGGGCGTCGCGCTCAAAGCCGCTCCTTGCAGCGATGCTTCGTGCAAGTCCTACAACCTGAGTGCGCGCGCTTACCTTCAAGACTAAGACTTGTTTTGTCAGGCATCGAGCCCAATTCGACGGCATGGTGATGCGAAACGCTTGGTTTCCATCCATTTACTCTTTCTATTGAAAAAATCACTTCCGTTCGATCGCTGGGTGCATTAGACGGTCCCGATGTACCCATTCCAACGGTTATCTATCGGGGCGCTTCTATTTGCTTTTAGTGTTTTCGGATCTTCTTCGTGGGCAGAGTCTTATCCTCGACCCTCTGATTGGAAAACTCACTCCATCGCGCTGGTCGACAGTCGTCCCGGTCGCTTTCAGGACAAAGCGCACATCGAAGTGATCGAGTTACCATCAGCTGCTGCTACCACGGGCTCAATCTTGATGATCCCGGGCTTCTTTCAAAATGCTTGGACGTTCGATCTCCTCCCTGAAGCCCAGGTTTCGTTCGGTCGGTGGGTCAGCCGAACTTTCGGCCTCAAAGTCTATCTCCTGAATGTGAGGGGAGTTGGGTACTCGTCGCGCGGGAAGAAACTCAATATCGATGATTTTGTGATTGATGACATTCCGACCGCCATCCAATGGGTCAGCGACCGTGAGAAGTCCCCCATTTATGTTCTCGGACACTCACAAGGCGGCATTGTGCTCCAAGCCTCAGTGAGCGGTCTTACTCGTTGTGGAGCCCGGAATTGTTTTGATTCGCTGGTCGCCGAGAAAAGACAGTCCATGATCCAGGCTCTGGCGATATCGGCAGGAAGCGTATCGATGGCTACGCGAGAGGCCGGCAATCGGCTGCCCCTTTTGGGCAACTTAGGAAAAATCCTGAGCAGGCCCATCAACTCAGCGATGGACTATATTTCGGTGGATCATCTCGTGAATACTCCGATCCTCAGACCATTCGCTCATGCTGGTTTTTTTGAGTTTCTTTATCACCGCAAAAATACGACCGCGAAACAAAGAAGAGCTCTCTACGAACGGACGCTCGAGGCAAGCTACGCACAAATCGTTCTTCAGTTCGCAGACGGTGTAAGAAATCAAAATATTCGAGTTTTGGGAAATCTACCGGATTCGAACGGCGAGCTGTATCGAGATGGTTTGAAGAATATCCGAGTTCCGCTCGTACAGGTCACGTATGGCGTCGATCCGATGGCAGAACCGGTGCCAACGTTTGATACGAGTTTTCATTACGTCGGATCATTCAGGAAACGATTCTACATCGTTGATGATCAAGGTCATGAAGACTACTTGATGGTTCCTGAGCGGCATTCCAAATGGGAAGCCCCGTTCAAGTGGTTGATGTCGGTGAAGTAGACGCGGTCGACTGCCTCATTACCTCAATATTTGGATTTTGAGGTGTCGTGCTTTTGTTCCCTTCACGGCCAATTTTCTTGGCTCGCCACTTGCTCACCTTAAACTTCGAAACCAGCGCTAGGGAAAATGTAGAGATTTTCTACAGTGCACTGAAACGCATTCATCAACACAAGGAAGAGTAATTATGTTGAAAACATTAAAAGTCATTATGACGGTTGTCTGGGTTGGACTTGCGCTCTATGAGGCTATTCACGATTTCTCTGGATTCACCTGGGGTACGCTCCCGATCGGATACAATTGGGCCGGACTCATTTTGGTGCCGATCCTCTTGGCTAGCGCCTCCACGGTCTGGTCGGATCAATTTCCGCGCTATCGTACCCAGGCGTTCGGGGTCGCTATTCCATTTGTCCATGGTTTGATCTTGTTGACCTACGAAGATTCACGAGGCTGGATTTTTTCGATCGCGGCTGTGGCGCTCGCTATTCACGTCTATGCCGTTCGCAAACTTGAAGCGGGATACAAATATCAACCTATCAAAGCAACGTCGGATATGGATCGTTACACAGTTGGTAGCTCAACCAGTCCGGGTCTGACGATTCCTCCAAAATCTGTCGACGCCTCCGACCGCAAAGGAATGGGGCGGTAAAGCCGTAGTTTTGAACGAAAACTTGGAAATTTCCATGCCGTGGCGATAAACTCGCTGCGGCATTTATTATCTAAAAGTTGAATCCTCTTTTGCCGCCATGCTAGCCTCACGCCATGAAGATCGACCTCCGTTTGCGATGGGTGATTTCGACTCTGTTGTTCGCATGCTCGGGAAACGTGCATGCATTCGCACCGGACCTCGACGCTGTGATCGCGCAGGTTCGTGGAAATAAGGCGTCTGGAAAAAAGAGCATCCTCGTCATGGATCTTGACGAAACCGTCGTCGACTCCCATCTGAGAAAATACCTCGCTTATCGCAAAGCCTCCGAAGAACTCTGTGGCACGGCGGCTGCCACCATCACATCACCTATGTCTTCAGATTGCGAAAAAGCTCTGGGGCTTGCGCTTCACGATATCTACGGTTCAACAAACGGTTATTCACAACCCGAACTCATGACGAAACTCGGCATCACCGATGCGACACTTGTTCGGAACTTATTTGATCTTCGTCGCAGGTATGAAGGCGGACCCGAGTTCTTCCATTCAGATACGCTGATGCCGGGGGCGAGCGCATTTATTCGAGCGGTCAAACTTGCAGGTGCCGATATCTATTTCGTGTCATCCCGCGGGGAGGCCGAAGTTGGTGCCGCTACCTTCGAACAACTCATTCGCCTGGGTGTGCTCATGGCGAGTGAAACTCCATTCGTGATTTTGCGTCAAGTCGGCCAAGACTCCGTAACATTCAAGCGTGAATCAGCTGAGCGCATCCGAGTGATAGCCGAGTCGGGAGGGCACCAGGTGGTGGCGCTCTTTGAGAATGAGCCGAGTAACCTGATGGCTTGGGCACGGGTATTCGCGGGCGCCAAGTCGTTCTTTGTGACGGGTAGTTTCGTCACTCCCGGACCACTCCCGGTGGGTACGGTTTCGATGACGAATTATCGGTAGAATCGCGATCAAGGTCTCTATTTGCCGAAAGCACGAGTAACTTTTCTCCGTGTGATTCGTACTCTCCAATATGATGCTATCGATGATGCAAAAATGGGCGATGAGTGTAACCCCTGAATCTTTTAAGGGTTTCATCCCCTATGCCTCGCCTAGCTCGCTTCAGGTGATCTTTCCGACAGAGGTCTTGGAGCTTGCGTTGAAGATCGCTAAACGCTCGGTACAAGGCGGAGTTTCCTCAAGCGAGCTTCCGGCACATTGGCTTGAACGCATGCGTGGAGCAGGAATCGAGGTCGTTTTTGGATCGGTTCAAGGTCTTAAAGTTGACCTTTTGTCGCTCGAAGAAAGGACCGAAGTCGGAGAAAAGCTCTTGGAGTTCTACTTTTTGAGCCAACAACTAGATGGACCCCTCTTTCTTGATATCAGGCCTGATCAACTCGAGTGGACGAGGGAAACACGAGTTCTCAAAGTCAAGGCGGGGGGGCTGGTTCACCACCCTTCGACTTTGTTTCGGGAATCTGTTCAAGCGCTCTATCGTGGATTCTATTTCGATGACCCCGCTGCGACCGCCCAAGGTGTTCAACTCTATGCTTGGAAGAACACGGGTAATCCACGGCTGTTAGAAAAAATGGATCAATTATTGAAGAAACATTTTGGCCAAGGCGACCAAGATTCCGTTCGTTTCTCTATTTCCCATTTCAAAGAAAGTTTTCACGCAATCTTCGAAGCAGCAAAAACCGAGAAATCAAAATTTCATCCGGAGCTGACGTTTTTAGGAGTGATGCTCGTCACGCTCTATCTCACACTAGAGTCGCTAGATGTACCTCTTGGCGTGAGGAAGACCTACCTGAAGACGATTACTAAGCAGCCAATTTTTTAAACTTAATCTCTGATATTCGATATCCGGTTCCAGAAATAGCTTCGATGCATGAACCGATGGAACCCAGTTTTTTTCTCAATCCGCAAATGTGGACGTCCACAGCACGATCGAGGACGCTGGCATTCTCGCCCCATCCAGCGATGAGCAGTTGATCGCGTGTGAAAACTCGCTCTGGCCAAGATGTCAATTTTGATAAAAGACGAAATTCAATGGGTGTCAGTTCGAGTGGTTCTCTATTTTCACCCTGAAATACACGTTGAGTCGTCAAATCTATTCTGAGAGCGTTAAACTCGATAAAAAGAGAGGAGGTTTTGATCCTGTGGCGTTTGCTGATTTTTCCTTCGACTCTTGCCTTGAGTTCAAGCGGATCAAATGGTTTCACGACGTAGTCGTCGGCGCCGAGGGTGAAGGCCGTAATCTTGTCTGTAATTCCTGACTTCCCAGTCAAACAAATGATGGGTGTCTCTTGAAGATGTCTGAGGCTCTGTATCTCCGCTAATAGCGTGTAGCCGTCTTTATTGGGAAGCGAAATATCCAACAAGATCAGATCGTAGTCTCGAGCGGAGAGTTTCACCCATGCCTCTTCGGCTGACTCTACAAATGATAGATGAAATGATCCGAGCACCCGCGCGACCAATTTTTGATGCTCTGGAGAGTCCTCGACTACCAGTATATCCCTCATGAATTGCCGAACTCCCTCTAGAACAATTCGGCCTTAAATGGTGCAATCTTTAGGTGATTGGGGAGCGCTCCCAGTAGTCAAAGAACGATCGTCAAGAATTTGGTTAACGAGACATACGTCATTTGATTTGTTCGCTAGAAAGAAATTGAAAAACAAATCGATTATCGGAATTAGCCTGAAATTCGATCCATTTTCCACCGTTCGACTCGATGATGTTCCGAGACAGTGTGACTCCTAGCCCAAAAGAAGGATTCATTGCATTCGATGCGAAACCGTTTTGTGGAGTTCGATCGTGAATGTTTGAAGGTGCAGTCCCACTGTCTCCTAAAGTGATCGTGACCTGACCCTCAACGGATCCGTCAATCTTCCACCAGATCTTGCGATTCTCGCACGAATAGACAGAGTTGAATGAGTAGTTTGTCAAGGTGATGAGCGCTTGTCTAATTTGGTTTTCTACCGCAAATATTTTGCATGGGCCGTCTGTGAACACTACCTGAAAGTCGATGCCCATCCCGCTGAAACGCGATTTGAAAAGCGCGGAAATTTCTTCGAATAGATCACGAGCGTCGAAAACTATGACGTTTGAATGTACATTTGAACTTGAAAGTTTTCTCAGGTCGGCAACAACTTTTGTTGCTCGATCGCAGGAGTCCAGCATGGACTTGATGATCTTGTTTGTAGAGTCGTCCTGTATACCCGATTTTTCATGAATCTTTTGAAGCTGCTGAATTCTTCCTTTTAGTATGGCGATCGGGTTATTGATGTCGTGGGCAATCCCTGCAGCCATTTCAGAAAACGTTGAAATTTGAGCAGCATTGACGAGTTGTTTTCTTTGCTCGTACTCGTGAGTAACGTTCCATATGGTGCCGACAACCTTCGTATACTCACGATCATTTTCTTTCTCTAGCAGGACCTTTGCGTTTGTTCGTAAGATGATTTGATTTGGTCCTTTATTTAATTTGAAATCTTCTTGAAATGCTCCACCGTGAGTCAGCGCTTCTTCTAGTCGGCGGTTAAGACGAGTCTGCTCGTTGATATCGAGTTGACTGAGCATCTGCTCCATAGAACCCTCAGAAGCATCTGTTGATAGATTCAGTAGTCCAGCTACGATTGAATCCCATTTTACATTCTGAGTTAGGCAATTCCATTCCCATACTCCGAAGTTCAGCGATTGCATCGCTTGGGTCAGCCGAGCGTTTAGTTCGTTGTTCTTGACCTCGAGATTTTTTCGGTCGGTAACATCTCGGATGATTCCCACGAGAATCATCCCGTGATCTGTACGAATCGGGACTTTTTTCGTTAAAATAGTCCGGATCTCTCCATTGATTTGGATGAGTTCTTCGTTTTCGTTAGCGATGCCCAAGTTGAATATCTCGTCGTCTTTTTTCCAAAAAACATCCGCGATTTCTTTGGGGAATATGTCGTAGTCGGATTTATAGAGGTAGTCCTTTAAGGGGCGTCCGATTACCTTAGAAAATGCTTCGTTTCCAAAGATCCATCGATGATTATGGTCTTTCACGAACACCGGGTCAGGCAGTGCACTGAAGATCTGATCGAGGAAATTTAAACTGAAGCGGATCTCTTTGCTGTCGTCTGTATCCGACAGCTTTCTCAATGGACTCATGCAGAAGCCTTGGTCTCCTTGTAGTTCTTCAGGCGAAACAACTCGATCATCTTCATTTGTTGTTCAGCGAGCGCTGGAGAACTACTGCTGCTATCCCGCAATGCTTTGATACGTTTTCCGACCTCTAGCCATGCTGGAACTCTTTTGAGGAGTGAATCTGAATCGAAGGGTTTAACGATGTAGTCGAGTGCCCCTAGGCGAAGCGCGCTGATAATCATTTCGCTCTCGGCATGGGCGGTAAGCATGACGACGGCAAAGGGATGCAGAGTCTCTCGTTGTGCCTCCAACAACTGAATGCCGCTACGACCGGGCATCGTGATATCGCAAATAAGTAGTGCAGGTGTTTCGGAAGCAATAATTTTAGTGGCCGCATTCGCATCATTGGCGGTCTTCACAGTGTATCCGGCCTCCGTGAAGAGTGATTCCAGCACATCGCAGATATCTTTTTCGTCGTCGATAATCAGCAAGTCGAGCACTTGATTCTCCTAGTCTGACAATTGTCGAAATTGAGTATTAACTTATGTTTATATTGTCGCCAGAACCCATTCAGGGCTCGTTGGGAAACCATTTGGTTTGGTAAATATTAAGGGTGTAAAAAGACACATGGCACTCTCGAACTCCAAAAACGAGGGAGGTAGAGGGCAGAAAAAAATCGGAGAATATTCCGTAATTACGAGTTGGGCGAAGAACAGATGAAACGAAGTCACGTGTCGGATCTGAAGCAGCTTTTACTCCTGAAGAGATAGTCACTGCGGGACTTGCGGAATGCAAGGAGAGGGACTTTACAGCGATATTGATCTTTCGACTGAATCACTTCAGGCGGGATCGTGAATTGGAAAAACGCCCTTATTGTTTTTGAGTATCAAAGGTTCCTGATTTTGACGTTGAATCAGGAGACGTTACGCTCTTGGCGTCCACAGTTTCTACCAACTTTTTTTTCATTTCAGAATTAATCTTGGCAGATCGTTTCCTGTAAGAACGATCCAGCTGTTCCCGGACGAGTTCATGCAGTAACTCTTCTCGCTGAATCTCGAGAATTTCTAACTGAGACTCCAGTATTACTTTCTGAACTAACAGCGCGAATTTCGCTTCCGCTCGTTTTATTTTTTCGATGAATTGTTTGCAGGTAGTTCCTGCAGCTAGCAATTTTGTTAGAGAAGGTACTTTGTAGTTTCGACTCTTACCACTTCGGTATCTTACTTCGAGTTCAGCGCTTTTATCCTCGAAATCTTCGGGGTATACCGAAGGCAAAAATTCGAAGCCGCGAGACTCAAGTACCTTATCTCCCTCTAAAACAGAACTAGCGGGCTTTAACCAACAATGTTCATCGCTCGAGGCTTCTGCCCAGGATATCGAGAAGACCATTGAAAGCAGCACTAAACCGAGAAGTGAATGTTTCATTGTCTCCTCCATTTGCAGGAGGGGTGCCACCGGGAGGCAATGAAACTATTAGAGATTTATACAGTGTGTGTGTTCACAAAGTAGGCAGTTGTTTTATGCTCGTAGGCAATCTGTCTGCTATCAGGGCTTCCGCGATACTCTCAATTCTCGAACGCTGGAAGCACTCAAATGGTACAAACTCAGCAATTAAAATCGGCGCTAGACGGGCGGTCAATGGTTCACAGCGCTTTTAAATCTCACGCTCGTCCGATGGACTGATTACCAAGATGGAGTGTCAACGTAGTCAGCGCCGATACAACGTGGAATCTCAGTAGAATGGTATTTGAGTTTGATTTGCATTCAATATCGATCTGTCGAACTTAGTTGCTTAAAATATTCAAATTCCTCAACACGGTTGAAACACTTATGGTCGATTCATTCCGGTGGAATAGTCGAATCTCAAAAATTCTCATATGTGGAAACTAATTAAATATCCTAAGTATGTCTAATTCCGTCGCAGTCAGATCTAAGACTAGTTAGTAGAGATTTTAGTCTCGGAATCGGGTTGCGATAATAGAAAAAATTCAAGGATACCTATGAAAAAGCTATTTCCAGTCTTAGCGATGATGATTGCATGCAGTGCTAGCGCAAATGAAAAATCGTGGGTGATTTACTGTCAGAAGTTTGTAAGTCAAGGATTGCAGTTTGGTGTCCTCATCAATGGCTCCAAGGATGGCTCAATGGTGTGTGATGTTCACACGTACGATTGGCATGCATGGGGTAAATCAGGTATTGAGAGTTTCTACAAGAAGCCTTGCTTAGTTACTTACAATATCACTAAGAAAAAATATCAGTTCGCGACTTTAGATAAAGCGATGAGTGGAGAAATTTTTGTTGCTCACGAAGATGTGAGAGTTACTACTGTAGGTGGCTACACAGAAGGTGTTGATAGTTTCAATTATCCAGCAACGCTAGTTTCTGGGGTAAAAAATTATACATCTGACGGTTTTACCTGCGAGTTCTACAAAAAATTGACCTTTAAGAAGTAGTTACTATTTCAGTATTTGCACTAGTATTACGGATCAAAAAGCCTCGGTAATGCAAATTGCCGGGGCTTTTTTTAGATATCTTGGCCTGGGATTCGGCCACGGGTAGATCCATCGCAAAACGACTTATCGGCTTCGAATCCGATCTCAACTTCAAAAACACAAAAGCCCCGATGACCTGAATCATCAGGGCTTTGCACATTTTGATCGTGGCGGTTGGATTGTTACTCATCCTTAAATTTCAGGCACGTACGAGCCCTTTTGTCCTACGAACGCGTCTTTTAGGAAATGCGTTTCTGGGGATCTTGGGAGGTTTCTTGAGGGCTTCTAGCTCCCGTTGATAGTCGCAGCTTGGGTTATTTTAGTGAGCTTTTCTAAGAATTCTGTCGAGCTTCCAGATTCTATCCAAAGCGTAAATCGCGTTTCCTCGTCTGTTTGAAGCTGAATAAATTCATCAGACTCTAAAGCAATACTGAAGTTCTCTTTGGAAAGCATGGATCGAGCTTGCTTCAAATCGTCGGCTCCCAAAATCACTGCCGCGATAGTACCACATAGATAGGGGTGCTTGACCCAAGGTTTACCGTAAATGCTCTCGTATTCCTGTGGAGTGATCCATTTTAGTCTTTGAATGGGCATTTCGATGGTGTTTTTCACCCGTCTCACTTCTTGAGATATCGGGCGGAGTAAGTCTAGCCATCTCGAAATGTCGGATTCGATACAGTCTGAGCAAAACACATATCCCGTTATTCCATAGATGGAGTTTGACCCCATTCTAAGTACCGGGGCTGGGCCGACGAATTTGTGGTACTTCACACAGAAGATTTCAGCTCCAGGAAACGCTGTGTGCGGCAGGAGGAGAAAAGTCCAAACAACCGCAGAAGGATCCTCTGCGTCTTTTCTCCCACGGCTGTAGGGCGGACTTAAATCTGGAATGAACTTTTTTAACTCAATATATGTTTGATCTGGTTGATGAAAAACGGCTCCGATGGAAGTGGGATGCCCCACCTTTCTGAAGTATTTGTCCTCGACGGATGCCTCTCGTTCAAATTCGTCTTCGTCGACGATTGAAATGAATTCAAGATCCCCGAATGTCAGCTGAACAAAGCCATTTAGGTGCCCAGCCGGATGTCGAACTGTGTAGCCACGATCTAAGAAACCGGCCCGCTTGAAGCGATCGATTGTTTCTTGGAGTCGATTCGAGCGAAGGAAAGAATTGATGTGATCGAAGTGGGTGATCATTTTTATAATTCAAAGGTTCTTGGTGAAGAGTGCAATCTGAATTCAATATGTTGATATATTAGCTGAGGATTTGCATTCTCGAACGACCGAGGAGTAAAACCCACGGTCTGTAGACAGTTTATTCAGTCATGTTTTGGAATGTTTTTTTACGATGTTAGTAGAGGTTATAACTCCTACTGCATCTAGGCAGCTTCGTTATTAACCAAGGGTTTTGGTAGTTTCTTTCCAAGTGATTTGCCCGCTAAGTAGACATCGACAGCAAGCTGGGCATTCATCCAGAATTCTGGAGAAGTTTTGAGGGCAGCAGCGAGCTTGATTGCCATTTCAGCCGTGACCGAAGTGCGGCCATTCACAATGCGATTGATCACTTTGACATCGCACTTGAGGTGGTCTGCCAAATGCTTCTGGGTCACGCCCATCGGCTTTAGGAACTCTTC